>NZ_WMFA01000009.1 GCF_009856445.1 Halobacillus litoralis | reverse complement strand
GAGATTTCCCTTTGCTTTAAGCAAATAAGATCCCTCAGAGACGATGAGGTTGATAGGTCCGAGGTGGAAGCGTGGTGACACGTGGAGCTGACGGATACTAATGGATCGATGACTTATCTATCTGATTATAATCATTCGTGAAGAACGTTGCTTTTCAAACAAGATGTTTCCTTATCCAGTTTTGAGGGTTCACCTCAAACTTTATATTGATGTGGTGGTGAAGGCGAAGAGGTCACACCTGTTCCCATGCCGAACACAGCAGTTAAGCTCTTCAGCGCCGATGGTAGTCGGGTTTACCCCCGTGAGAGTAGGACGCCGCCACATTGATTTATTTTCTAAAATGTAGTACAATAGAAAATAGTTCACAATTAAATCTTATGGGAACTTATTAAAGTCATCCCACATTATCGCGGGGTAGAGCAGTCTGGTAGCTCGTCGGGCTCATAACCCGGAGGTCACAGGTTCAAATCCTGTCCCCGCAACCAAATTTTATTTAACTACGTCGAGTAATCATCCAAGTTAAATAAACATCGTATTACTAATAAGTGCAACCAATTTTCATTAAGTCTTTTGACTTTCTTTTTTTATGAAAAATTTTGGTCCGGTAGTTCAGTTGGTTAGAATGCCTGCCTGTCACGCAGGAGGTCGCGGGTTCGAGTCCCGTCCGGACCGCCACTACTTAAAATTAAACGTTCAGCCTTAGGAACCTTTCCTAAGGCTTTTATTATGGAATTTTTTAAATGTGCCTCTCTCTTGGTATAATAGGAATATTACGATTATACGAGCGGCCGGTTTGAGATAAGAAAGCGGTCATAAGAGAAAGGGACATATATATGGATGAGTTCTCATTTATACGATCGATTAAGCCCGATTACTACCGACAATCTTCCTTAATAAAAGGGATTGATGACGATGCGGCGGTCTTCCGTCCTTCGGGTCATGATATCGTTACAGCTGTGGATACGATGGTGGAAGGAGTCCATTTTACAAGGCAGACGATGGAACCTGAGAAGATTGGTCACCGTGTGTTGGCAGCAAATATCAGTGATCTTGCTGCGATGGGCAGTACGCCTGCTTTTTACATGGTTTCGATTACGATTCCTTCTAATTGGAGTCAGCAGGAACTTGAATGTATTTATGAGGGAATGAAGAAGCTTGGAGATTCCTATCAAATGGATTTGATCGGCGGCGATACGGTGTCCGGGAGAGAACTCTCGTTAAGTGTTACGGTTATAGGGATGGTTCATAAAGGAAAAGCGAGATACCGTTCCACAGCGAAACCTGGGGATGTATTGTTTGTCACGGGAACCCTCGGAGACTCCAGGGCAGGTTTGGAATGCTTGTTGAATCCACAATGGGAAAAGTCTGCGGAGATTACATACCTTATTGAACGTCATCAAACTCCTGTGCCGAGGGTTTCTTTTGCCTCACATTTATCCCAGATTGAACGGATAACTTTGAATGATGTTAGTGACGGAATTGCGAATGAAGCGAAGGAAATTGCGGAGGCATCTAATGTTGATCTGTTTATTGAGTCAGAAGGTATCCCTTTTTCTAAAGCGATCCGCAATGTTTTCCCTGAACATCATGAGGAATGGGGATTATCCGGTGGAGAAGATTTTGAATTGCTTGGAGCCGTGCCTGAGGAGGACTGGCCACAAGTGATAAAAGCTGCCGAACACGCAGGTGTTACGATAAGTAAAATCGGATACGTGAAAGAGAAAGAGGGGGCTGCACCCGTTGTGATGCTTCATCAAAAGGGGAAGTGGGAGACCTTGACCTCTTCCGGTTATACTCATTTGAAGGAAAAGGGTGATTGAATGAAAACATTTGAATGGAGAAGCTCCTCTACAGAAGAAACACAGCAGTTGGCAGAAAAGCTCGGAGAACGTTTGCAACCGGGCGATGTACTAACATTAGAGGGCGATTTAGGGGCTGGAAAAACAACGTTCACAAAAGGCCTGGGTAAAGGATTGGGCGTCAAACGGACGATCAACAGCCCGACCTTTACGATTATGAAAGAATATCAGGGGCGTGTCCCCTTTTATCATATGGATGTCTATCGTTTGGAAGAGAGTGATGAAGATCTCGGTTTCGACGAGTATTTTGAAGGAGAAGGAGTAACGGTCGTGGAGTGGGCCCAGTTCATTGAGGAATTCTTACCTGATGAACGGCTGGATATTACGATCCGTTATATGGACGAAGTGACGCGGGTGTTCACATTCGAAACGGCATCCGATCATTTTGAATCGTTATGTAAGGAGATTTTAGGATGAATGTACTGGCAATAGATACCTCGAATTATGTCATGGGCGTTGCGGTCATCAGAGATGGGGCTGTAGCTGGCGAGTATGTGACGAATATCAAAAAGAATCATTCCATCCGTCTGATGCCTGCGATCGATCAGGTTATGAAGGAAACGGACATGCAGCCAAGTGACTTAGACAGAATCGCGGTTGCACATGGGCCTGGGTCCTATACGGGTGTACGAATCGGGTTGACGACGGCAAAGACGATGGCGTGGTCGCTCGGAATCCCAGTTGTAGGTGTTTCGAGCTTAGAAGCTGTAGCAAGGCAGGGAGTCTTTTTCCAAGGGTATGTCTGTCCGTTCTTTGATGCACGCCGTGGGCTTGTCTATACAGGGCTGTATCGATCAGATATGACACTGGAAAAGGATGAGACGAACGTCTTGATGGAGGATTGGCTCCATCAACTGAAGGAACTGGACGAACCTGTTCTTTTCCTCAGTCAGGATATAGCTGTGCATGATGAAAAGATTGTCGAGATTCTTGGCGATCAGGCGGTTCTTCCGAAAGCTCCTTATCACTATGCACGACCTGCCATCATCGGTTCTATAGCAGAAGAAAAGGAACCCGGCCCGTTGCATGACCTCGTTCCGAACTATTTGCGGATTCCTGAGGCGGAAGCTAAATGGTTGGAGCAGCAGGGGAAGAAGTAGGATGGCGACAATCAGGAGAATGACGAAGGATGATGTAGAAGCTGTTATGGAAGTCGAAAAGGCTTCTTTTGCCGTACCGTGGTCGGAGGAAACTTTTGAAAAAGAGATGGAAGACAATCCTTACGCGTATTATTATGTAGTAGAAAAACAGGACGCGATCATTGGATACTGTGGTTTGTGGTTGATCATTGATGAGGCTCATGTCACGAATATCGCCATTCATCCAGACCATAGAGGAAACAAGTATGGTGAGCGTTTGTTCCGCCATACTTGTAACGAAGCGATTGAGCATGGAGCAATCCAGCTGTCGCTTGAAGTGAGAGTTTCAAATACAGCCGCGCAGCATATGTACCGGAAGTTCGGGATGGTACCTGGAGGAATCCGAAAGAGGTACTACTCGGACAATGGTGAAGATGCGTTAGTGATGTGGGTGGGGTTAAAATGAAGGAAGATCAATACATTTTAGCGATTGAGACGAGTTGTGATGAAACAGCCGTAGCAATTGTCAAAAACGAAACAGAACTGATGACGAACATCGTCGCTTCCCAAATAGAAAGTCATAAGCGTTTCGGAGGTGTGGTACCGGAAATTGCCTCCAGGCACCATATCGAACAGATGACGATTACACTTGAAGAAGCCCTTGAAGACGCGGGGATGACCATTGATGATATGGATGCCATTGCGGTAACGGAAGGACCTGGACTGGTCGGTGCCCTTCTTGTTGGTGTCAATGCAGCGAAATCAATCGCTTTTGCTAAACAGAAGCCGCTTGTGGGCGTGCATCATATTGCGGGTCATATCTATGCCAACCGTTTGGAAAAGGAATTTGAATTTCCGCTTCTTTCCCTTGTTGTATCCGGCGGGCACACGGAGCTTGTGTTGATGGGTGAACATGGATCCTTTGAAATCATCGGTGAAACGCGCGATGATGCCGCAGGGGAAGCGTATGACAAAGTAGCGCGAACGCTGAAGCTTCCCTACCCAGGCGGACCTCAAATCGACCGCCTCGCTCAAGAAGGGGAAGAGACGATTGATTTCCCTCGTGCCTGGCTGGAAGATGGATCCTATGATTTCAGTTTCAGCGGATTGAAATCAGCTGTGATCAACCGTCTCCACAAAGCGAAGCAGCGGGATGAATATTTAAAACCTGAGGATGTGGCCGCAAGCTTTCAAGCAAGTGTTGTGGACGTGTTATCCACAAAAGCGTTCCGTGCGGCCGAGGAGTATGGTGTAAAGCAAATGATCGTCGCTGGTGGTGTTGCTGCCAATAAGGGATTAAGAGCAGCCCTGCAGGAGAAATTCAAAGACAGCGAAACAGAGTTGCTTATACCACCGCTTCATTTGTGCACAGACAATGCCGCTATGATTGCTGCGGCTGGAGCTGTTGCGTACAATCAGGGTCACCGGGCTGGATGGGATTTGAATGCCAATCCAGGACTGGATCTCGAGCTTTTTGGTGCACGTAAAAAGTAAGGTCGTGAACAGGAACGATCAAAGCTCTCCTTTTAAATAAGGAGAGCTTTTCCTTTTTCATAGGGAGTGTGTATAAGTTTGAGAAAAATACAGAGAGGCGTTTATCCACATGTGTATAAACATACAGTGGATAAACCATCAGTGGATAAGTAGAAACAGGAAAGAAAACGGTACCAATTTTGTGGATAAATATAAGTGTTTCTGTGGATAATGTGCATAACCCTGTTGAAAACTGTTAATAAAGCTATTCAACTGTTGAAAACTATGTGGATACTGAATCATCATTCATACACGAATATACATGTGAGCAGAATCCATCAATAAAAAAGAATAGAATGATATTTGTGGAAAAAAATGGTGTACCAGGTCATCCATATTTTGGATGACCTGGTACACCTGTTTCTGTCAGTGATCAGTCATGGAGGGTTTCCCATTCTTCCATGAGGGCTTCGAGTTTAGACTGGAGCTGTGTGTTGTCTTCTGTGATTTCCAGGGATCGTTCGTGGTCCTGAAAGATGTCCGGGTCACAGAGGAGCTCTTCGTTTTCTTCAAGTCTCGCTTCCAACTGTTCAATTTCTTCTTCAATTTCAGCGATGCGTCGGTTTTTCTTCCGTTCTTCCCGTTTCGCAGCTTTGTCTTCTTCAAAACTGTTCTTCTGCTGCACTTCCTGCTGCTTCGGTTCGTTCTGCAGGCGTTCAGCTTCTTCGATCTGCTGCAGCTCGTACTCTTCCCGCTTCTTATCAACATAGTAATCATAATCACCAAGGAAAAGGCGGGTCTCTTCAGGATTCATTTCCACAACCTGCGTCGCAATCTTGTTGATAAAGTAACGGTCGTGGGAAACGAATAAAAGGGTGCCAGGATAATCCACAAGCGCTGCTTCCAACACTTCCTTACTATCAAGATCCAGGTGGTTGGTCGGCTCGTCGAGAATTAAGAAGTTCGCTTCCTGCATCATCAGTTTGGCTAGGGAGAGCCTCGCTTTTTCTCCACCACTGAGCGCAGAGACTGGCTTCAGCACATCTTCACCTGAGAAAAGGAAGTTGCCGAGGATGGTGCGGATATCCTTTTCGTTTTTCATCGGATATTCTTCCCAGAGCTCGTTCAAAACCGCTTTCGTTGAGTTCAGTTTTGTCTGCTCCTGATCGTAATAACCGATTTGCACGTTCGTTCCGATCAGCTTTTCACCTTTCGACTGTTCCAAATCTCCGATGAGTGTCTTCAATAACGTCGTCTTTCCGACACCATTAGGACCGACAAGCGCCACAGAATCGCCACGGTTCAAATCAAGGGATACGTTGTCGAAAAGGTAGTCATCGCTATCATCATAACGGAACGCATAGTTGCGCAGCTTCAACACATCATTGCCGCTTCGTTTCGCAGTCTGGAAACTGAACTTCGCCGACTGGTTGTCATCCTTCGGCTTTTCGAGCTTGTCCATTTTCTCCAGTTGTTTCCGGCGGCTTTGGGCCCGCTTACTTGTCGTCGCCCGGACGATGTTCTTCTGAATGAAATCTTCCATCCGCTTGATTTCTTCCTGCTGCTTTTCAAAGCGTTTGAGTTCCTGCTCATAGTCCGCTTCTTTCTTTTTTAAATAATCGCTGTAGTTGCCGTGGTACCGCTTGGATGATTGAAACGCGATTTCGTAGACGGTATTGACGATCCTGTCCAGGAAGTAGCGGTCGTGGGAGACGATGACGACGGCTCCTTGATAGCCCTGCAGGTAACCTTCAAGCCAGCTCAGTGTATCGATGTCCAAGTGGTTCGTCGGCTCATCGAGGATGAGGACATCCGGACTTGTGAGCAGCAGCTTTCCGAGCGCGAGGCGCGTTTTCTGCCCGCCGCTCAAGGAATTGATCGGTGTATCCCAGTTGAAGTTTTTGAAATTCAACCCGTTCAACACGCCGCGGATATCTGCTTCATACTGATAGCCGCCAGCCGTCTTGAAATATTCCTGTTTCCGGTCGTAATCCGCCAGCAGCTGCTGGTAGCGTTTCTGATCGTCGAGCAGGTCGGGGTCCGCCATCTGCACTTCCATGGAGCGGAGTTCTTGCTCCAGGTCCTTCAGGTGTTCGAACACCTTCTCCATCTCGTTCCATATGGTTTCCTCTGACTGCAGCCCTGTATTTTGGGCCAGGTAGCCCATCGTGGTTTCTTTCGGTTTGAAAATATTGCCCTCATCGTGGCTCATTTCACCAGCCATCATTTTGAGCAAGGTCGATTTTCCTGCTCCGTTCCGACCGACGATGGCGATCCGGTCGTTCATCTGTACTTCCAATTTGATATTCGATAAAATCAACTCGGCGCCGAAACGCTTCGTCAATTGGTTCAATTGCATGAGAATCATGTCGTTTCACCTCAATAAAATCAGTGTATCTCATAGGCGCATCCCCTAGCAACACAATGCTCCTGAAGTATGTGAAATCTTTAACGACTTCCGTTTGATTTTTTGGTAGAATAAGAGTAGTGTTTCAATCAGTACTGTTTACAAAAAGGGGTAGAAGAAAATGGCGGAGTTCAGTCATTTTAATGACCAGGGCCGCGCCCGTATGGTAGATATTTCAGACAAAAAAGATTCTGTACGGACGGCCGTCGCAGCAACAAGTGTACAAGTGAACGAAGAGATTTATCATAAAATCACCAACCATGAGATCGGAAAAGGGGACGTGCTCTCCGTCGCCCAGGTCGCGGGCATCATGGCAGCTAAAAACACGTCCGACTGGATTCCCATGTGCCATCCGTTATCTTTAAAAGGCATCGATGTGTCCTTTGATTGGGATACTGAAGATCAGCCGACCTTACACATCGAGGTTTCCGTCAAAACGAAGGGAAGCACAGGGGTGGAAATGGAAGCGCTAACGGCCGCCTCCGCCACAGCTCTCACGGTTTACGATATGTGCAAAGCGTTAGATAAAGGAATGGTCATCGGCCCGACCTACTTGAAAGAAAAGACAGGCGGGAATAAAGGCGACTACACGAGAAACAGGTAAAGGAGTCCGGTGCTAATGGATATCGAACAAACGAAGATTCCACAGGCGACAGCGAAGCGGCTGCCGCTCTATTATCGCTTTTTGAACAACCTTCATACCCAGGGCAAACTGCGTGTGTCTTCGAAGGAACTGAGCGATGCGGTGAAAGTCGATTCAGCGACGATCCGCCGCGATTTTTCCTATTTCGGAGCACTCGGGAAAAAAGGATACGGCTACAACGTCGAGTATTTGCTCTCCTTTTTCAGGAAAACGCTCGACCAGGATGAAACGACACGTGTCGCGTTAATTGGTGTCGGAAATCTGGGAACGGCATTTTTGAACTACAACTTCACGAAAAACAACAATACGAAAATCGAAATCGCCTTCGATGCGAACGACGAGCGTGTTGGTTCTGAAGTGGGTGGAGTCGGGGTCGAGCACATCAACGACTTAGAAGAAAAACTCGGCGACATATCTGTTGCCATTCTTACGGTTCCCTCATCTGCTGCGCAAGGGATTGCCGACAGATTGGTGAATGCGGGGATTTCCGGAATCCTCAACTTTACACCGGCGAGAATCAGCGTGCCATCAAATGTCAGGGTCCATCATATCGACCTTGCCATCGAGCTGCAGGCTCTCGTTTATTTCCTGAAGCATTATCCACTGAACGAAGGGGAAGTAGAGGAAGATCAATAAGAAGGACATACGAGTGTGAAATCATTTTGGTTTCTCACTCTTTTTTTAGGAGGAAAGGGTTTGGAAACATTATCGTTTGGTTCAGAAACAGAAAGATTGGTCATTAGACCGCTTGAGAAAGGCGATTATGAAAGCTGGCTCCAAGGATATGAGGAACGTTTTCCGTCCAGGCGCCGCCATGATGAAGGCCGTCTTGATATGAGTGTTTGTACGAAAGAGTGGTTTGATGAGCTCGTGGAGAAACATCAGCAGTTGGCGATGAACGATACCGCCTATGTCTTCGGTGTTTTTCTGAAGGAAGACCGTACCCATGTGGGAATGATCGATTTTTCTACCTTAGTAAGATATGATTTCCAATGGGGAAGAATCGGGTATGCGCTGCATAACCAGCATTGGGAGAAGGGTTATGGCAAGGAAGCGGTTGCTGAAGCGTTAAGGATTGCTTTTGATCAATTGAATTACCACAGGGTCGAGGCCCATATCAATTTGGATAATGCGCCTTCCATCAAGATGGCAGAGAGTATCGGCCTTGAGTATGAATGCACCCGGAAAGGGTTCATCCATGAGTTTGGGGAATGGACGGACAACTTGATTTATTATAAAAATGCAGAATAAAAAAGAAGCTCAGCCTGACGCTGAGCTTCTTTTTATGTTATTCGGTATTTTCTTTCCAGCTTTTGTCCATGAGCATCTTGCCCGGCCACGTGTAGGCCATGATGCCGCCGTCAGCGGTGATATCTTCACCTGTCACATACGAACTCTCATCAGAAGCAAGGAACAGGGCGACGTTTGCCATTTCTTCCGGACGTCCCAGACGTCCCATCGGAGTGACCCATTTATTCGCTTCACGGAACTCCCGGCCTTCTTCTTCCTGCTTGGACCCTGCAAGTTCCTGAACGAGCGGCGTTTCGATGGTACCCGGAGAAATCGAGTTGACACGGATGCCTTCACGCGCATAGTCGATCGCCATCGCTCTTGTAAAGTTGGTGATGCCACCCTTAGCTGCATTGTATCCGGAGCGGTCGAGATCTGCGGCCTGGCCCGACATGGATGATGTATTGATGACAGAGCCTCCATTTTCAAGCATGAGGGGGAGGATGTACTTGCTCGTCAAGAACGTACCTCTCAAATCGACGGCAATGATTTTATCGAAGAGTTCCACAGGATATTCGTGGACCTTTCCGCCTTCCTGATCAACGCCCGCATTGTTGAACAGGATGTCGACCTTCCCGTAATGTTCTTTTACGTAATTGGCGAACTGCTGGACACTATCCACCTCAGAAACATCAAGCTCCACAGCTTCTGCTTTTCCACCTTCGTTCTTCACTTCATCCACGGTTTTTTGTACTTCTTCTACATTAATATCCCCGCAAACGACCGTTGCACCTTCACTGGCGAATCGTTTAACGGTTGCCGCACCGATTCCTGTAGCCGAGCCGGTCACGACGGCAATTTTATTATCTAAACGTTCCATATTAAAAGAACCTCCTTTTGTTCGTTGCTATAGCACATACCCTCTTCAAGAATCGTTGTAAACCTACGTTAGAACAGAAGGCGCTTACAGTCGAAACATGCGGAATCATGGTTAATGAAAAGCTCAGGTGGTATAGTAAATACTAGTTCGCGTATCGAAAGAAAGCGGGTGAGACGATTTGAGTAAACTGCCTCATAAATGGCTCGTGGTCGTGTCGGTCCTGTTCGGGACATTCACGGTCATTTTGAACAATAGTATGCTGAACCCGATTCTGCCGCGCTTCATCGAGATTTTTGAATCCGATGCCGTTGCAGTCGGGTGGATTTTAACGATCTTCATGGTATCGATGGGGATGACAATGCCGCTTACCGGCTATTTCGGTGACCGGTTCGGAAAAAAGAAAGTGTACCTTGTCGGGCTCTGTATTTTCCTTGCAGGTTCCACACTCGGATTCTTTTCATCGACGCTCGGTATGGTCATCTTATCCCGAGCGATCCAGGGAATGGCCGGCGGGTTGATGATGCCGATCGCCATGGCGCTCATCTTTAACTCGTTTCCACGTTATGAGCGGGGACTTGCGGTCGGCGTGTACGGCGTTGCCGCCATGGTCGCACCAGCCATCGGACCAACCATCGGTGGATTTCTCATCCAGTATCTGGACTGGCCGTGGTTATTCGCCTTCAACATTCCGTTCGGACTGACGGGACTTATTTTATCTTCAAAATTTCTTGAACGTACAGAAACAGATCCGACGAAGCGGTTTGACCTCGTTGGTTTCTTGATTATTGCGGCAGGCATTGGGTCGGTGCTGTTTGCCTTAGGAAGGGGAAGGACGCTTGAGACGTTGTTCGATCCTTTGAACATCGCCTTGATTGTAGGCGGACTGATCGCCATTGTCCTTTTCGTCTTTTACGAAAACCGTCAGGAGGATCCACTGCTGAACTTATCCGTCTTCAAAGTGCCGACCTATTCCGTATCGATCGTTGTCACTTCAGCCGCATCCATCGGATTGTTCTCAGGGATTTTCCTGCTGCCATTACTGATTCAAAATGTGTATGGTCTAAATGAAGTCATGACTGGACTCTTATTCCTTCCGGCTGCTGCCGCGAGTGGAGTGTTCATGTCCATCGGTGGACGAATTCTCGATAAAAAGGGACCGAAATACGTTGTCCCACCTGGCCTTACCATCATGGCGCTTGCGACCCTTGGGTTGAGCTTTTTACAGTTGTCCACCCCGTATTGGCTGATCCTTTTGTTAAATACGGTGAGAGGCCTTGGAATGGGAATGGGGAACATGCCGGCAACGACTTCGGGTATGAACAGCATTCCGGAACACCTGGTGGCTCAGGGCTCTGCGATGAACAACATCATCCGGCAGATTTCCTCTTCCCTGGGTATCGTGTTTTTCTCCATTTATTATGAAGTGAGACGTGCGCAAGTTTCTGCGAATCCGGATATCGATATGCAGGCAGCTACCCTGCAGACGCTCAATGAAGCGTTTCTCGTATCTGCGATCGTGCTGATCATCGCGATTCCGTTTTCGTTCATATTAAAAGGGGTGCAGGATGATCAAGAAGAGCAGGAAGCATAGAAAAAAGCAGGCCCACGCGTGTGGACCTGCTTTTTTTGCGACATTATTTCTTTTTGGCATTTTTAATCTTGTTGTGAAGATTGAAAAGTCGAATCGCTACGGCAATGTTGAATGTCGCGACAATGGCCAGAATGATGGTCATCGCATTCCATACCGTTTCTTCTGCCGACTGGGCGGCGATGTAGGTGAATGCGACACCCATCATCATGTAAAGAAAAGCCATGAATAAGGGTGATGTTCTCATATTATAAAAAGCCTCCAATAAAGATGGTCTCCAGCTGTTCCTGCATGCGGCGGATATCCTCTTCAGTGAGGAAGTACTGCGAAACGACAACAAACGAGTTCATCGCCATATGAGCCACGATTGGTGTAATAATTCGTTTTGTTTTGACATAAAGGAAGGCGAAAACGACTCCCATGGAGAAGTAGACTAACATGTGGCTGAAATCGAAATGGAACGCTCCGAAGACGAGAGCGGATACGAGCACGGCCAGCCAGAAATTCGTCCGCTTATAGATCGAACCGAAAATGATCTTACGGAAAATGATTTCTTCCGTAATTGGTGCGAATACGACAGGAAGGAGGATGAACAACGGCGATTCGCGGGCGATCTCCATCAGTCCCATTGTATTCTCAGATCCAGGTGAGACACCGAACAATTCACGTTCGATGGTTGCGGCAATGGCTTGGGCGAATAAGGCTAAAAAGACACCGGCAATCGACCAGAGGACGACTTTCCCAGGTCCTGCTTTATCCTCGCTCCGGGCTAATGCATCCTTTGGATTGCGGCGGAGCAGAAGAAGAATGATAATGGTGGCAATCGTAAAACTGAACACAGACCAGACAGCAATCGCATCGAAGCGGGACATCCCCGCAGCCTTGACGAGAACCGGGACAGCCGCAATGGCAGAAATCTGTGTGATGAGATAGGTCACAATGATGTACCAATAATGTTTCGGCATAAAGGCACGACTCCTTTTATAAATACCTTTTAATAGCTTCAATATACATACTTTATGTATTCTATCACAGTTTCAAAACCAGACGTAAGGAATAAGGGTCAGTGTAAGAATATTGTCGAAAAAGAAGTGCAAAATTTCTATAGTTTCTACTTGAAAAACGATAGGGAATTGCTTATTATAATAATTGTGTTAGCACTCATCATTGACGAGTGCTAATAAACGACAAAAATTTGAAACAACCATATCAAGGAGGGTGTCCTAATTGTTAAAGCCACTTGGTGATCGTATTGTTATTGAACTAGTTGAAGAAGAGCAGACTACTGCGAGCGGAATCGTACTTCCGGACTCTGCGAAAGAAAAGCCACTAGAAGGTAAAGTTGTTGCTGTCGGCACAGGCCGCATTACAGACAACGGCGAAAAAGTAGCACTGGAAGTCGCACAAGGCGACCGCGTGATCTATTCTAAATTCGCAGGTACAGAAGTGAAGTATGAAGGCAGCGAATACTTGATTCTGCGCGAATCAGATGTACTAGCTGTTATTCAGTAGTCACTATTCCTATAAAAATACTTAAGAGATACGATTTTAATGAGGAGGGCATTTTAAATGGCTAAAGAAATCAAATTTAGTGAAGACGCACGCCGCTCTATGCTGCGTGGTGTAGATACATTAGCAAATGCTGTTAAAGTTACACTTGGACCAAAAGGACGTAACGTCGTATTAGATAAGAAATTCGGTTCTCCACTCATCACAAACGATGGTGTGACAATCGCCAAAGAAATCGAATTGGAAGACCACTTCGAAAATATGGGTGCACAACTCGTCTCTGAAGTAGCTTCTAAAACAAACGATGTCGCTGGTGACGGTACAACGACAGCAACGGTTCTTGCACAGGCAATGATCCGTGAAGGTCTTAAAAACGTTACATCCGGCGCAAACCCTGTAGGTATTCGTAAAGGTATTGAGAAAGCGACTGCTGTAGCAACAGAAGAGCTTCGCAAAATCTCTAAACCTATCGAAGGCCGCGATTCAATCGCACAGGTTGCCAGCATCTCTGCTGCTGACAATGAAGTCGGTCAGCTGATTGCTGAAGCGATGGAGCGCGTAGGTAACGATGGTGTTATCACAATCGAAGAATCTAAAGGTTTCAACACCGAACTAGAAGTGGTTGAAGGTATGCAGTTTGACCGCGGCTATGCTTCACCTTACATGGTTACAGACCAGGATAAGATGGAAGCGGTTCTTGAAGATCCTTACATTCTAATTACAGATAAGAAGATCAACAACATTCAGGAAGTCCTTCCTGTACTTGAGCAAGTGGTTCAACAATCCAAGCCACTTCTATTGATCTCTGAAGACGTTGAAGGCGAAGCACTTGCTACACTTGTTGTGAACAAACTTCGTGGTACATTCAACGCGGTAGCTGTTAAGGCTCCTGGATTCGGTGACCGTCGTAAAGCGATGCTTGAAGATATCGCGACACTTACAGGCGGCCAGGTGATTACAGAAGATCTTGGGCTAGAATTGAAGAATACAACGATCGACCAGCTTGGACGCGCGTCTAAAGCAGTCATCACTAAAGAAAATACAACAATCGTCGAAGGTGCAGGTAACCCTGAGCAGATCTCTTCCCGCGTTGCTCAAATCCGTGCCCAGTCAGAAGAAACAACTTCTGAATTCGACAAAGAGAAACTACAAGAGCGCCTTGCTAAGCTTTCTGGCGGCGTAGCTGTCATCAAAGTCGGTGCGGCAACAGAAACAGAATTGAAAGAGCGTAAACTACGTATCGAAGACGCCCTGAACTCTACGCGAGCAGCAGTAGAAGAAGGAATCGTTGCCGGTGGTGGTACAGCGCTTGTCAACATCATCAACTCTGTAGAAGGTCTTGGCCTTGTAGACGACGAAGCAACAGGTGCAAGCATCGTACTTCGTGCGCTTGAAGAGCCGGTTCGCCAAATCGTTCATAACGCAGGTCTTGAAGGATCCATTATCGTTGAGCGTCTGAAAGCCGAAGAAGTCGGCGTAGGCTTCAACGCTGCGACAGGCGAATGGGTGAACATGGTTGAGCAAGGTATTGTTGACCCTACAAAAGTTACACGTTCTGCGCTTCAAAACGCAGCATCCGTAGCCGCTATGTTCTTGACAACTGAAGCGGTAGTCGCTGATCATCCAGAAGAGGATAATGGCGGCGGCATGCCTGATATGGGTGGCATGGGCGGAATGGGCGGCATGATGTGATAGCCCCCAAAACCCTTTCAACATAGGGTTTGAGAACGATCTGACTGGATTTTGACTGGTTTTTTAAATCGTCCAATAAATCTTACGAGCCTCTCAAGAGTCTACAAACTTTTGAGAGGCTTTTCATTTATTCTTAAATATGGGCCGGGGGATACATTTGGTTACACCAAGATTAATAATTTAGGGACGTTGAAATATGCATGTGACAAAGGTTGATTTTAAAAAATTGTTCTTAAGTGATAAGACGGTTATACCGAAACGGAGTCTTCAAGAATAGGTGCTCAGTTATAAGATGAAATTATTAAAAGTCAGGTTGTTGTTTCTAGCTCACTTCGCTTAAAACGTGGCAAACCATAAAATAAAAAAAGCTGATTTTCGGTTTTGAAAATCAGCTTTCCCTACTTCAAACTTTTATGCAGTTCGTTTAAGAATTTTTTCGGGTTAGGGCGTATTAAAATGAGTATGATTGTCCATCATTAGGCACTGAAACCAGAGAGGAGATCCCTTTTTCGTTAGCAAAGTTTTTTAATTCTTCCCTTGATAACGTCCAGTGATTTACAGCTTCCATATGGACAGCAATAATTTTTGCGTTAGGAGCAGTTTTATTTACTTCATATACGTCATCTTTACCCATTACGAGAGAACCACCTATATTAAATTGATTATCTCCAGCATTTACGACAATAACTTCAGGCTTATGTGCGTCAATTACTTCCTGAACTGCCTCATACCAAACCGTATCTCCAGCAATATATAATGTTTTCTCCGAGGAGTGTTTAAAAACAACTCCACAAACGAGCCCAGCCGCTTTTAAGATTTCGCCTCTTCCGTGTTCGCCCTTTGTTTTAATCAATTGGATATCTTCAAACACGGTATTCTCTTGTAATACCTCTACATTTTTGAACCCAGCGCTGCGTATTTCTGTTGCATCTTCTTCGTTTTGGGAAAATAGTTTAATGTCTTTTGGCAATGCTTCAATAGCTGCCATATCCCAGTGGTCAGGATGCAGGTGAGTGACGATGACCGCATCAATATCTTGGATGACATCTTCAATGGATGTCGGCAAGCCTACCAAAGGATTGTTCTGATCTTGTCTTGGTGCTTCAGGTAGCCCTACCTCAGGCCCAAAAGCAGGCAAAGTCCCTTTTTCAGCTAGCATTGGATCAATCAAGAACTTCTTCCCTGCATATTCAACGGTGATTGTTGCATTTCGAATTAGTTGTATATTCATATGAAATAACTCCTTTTCTTTAAAAATTGTTTCGTACCATGTATATTCTAAACTACGACTCACTGACGAATACATAGATTAAATAAAGTCTTTTGGGCGTTTGACTTTATTTATGAAAGGAGTTCCAGAAATGTTAGATAAAACGGATATTGATATTTTAGACGAACTATCCAAGAACAGTCGGATTACAATGAAGGAATTAGGTGAGAAAGTCCATTTGACTGGACCAGCTACTTCCGCAAGAGTGGCAAAATTAGAAGATAGTGGAGTCATTGAAGGTTATTCCATTAAAGTGAATCAAGAAAAAATGGGGTATTCCATTCACGCTCTCCTGCACATTTTTCTTAAAGACACTAATCACCAACCTTATTTGTCGTTCGTGCAAAAACAAGATCCATATGTCATAAACAATTATAAGGTCAGTGGTGAAAGTTGCTATCTTCTTGAATGTAAATTTCCATCCAATGAAATATTGGACGAATTTTTGACTAATATAAGTAATTATGTAAGTTATAAATTATCGATTGTTATTAAGTAATATATTTGTATTTGTAGAAACGAATGATTGGGATCAAGTAAAGTTTAATAAATGGCTTGCGACCTTCCTTGCTTTAATTGTGGGCATCGGTACTGGAATCGTTGGCGGAGCCGGTGCATTTTCAAGTGCAGGGGGGGCTGGTCTTTAAAATCGGTAGTCTTTAGGGGAATGGTACTACGGCTCAAGAGGAGCATGGATAAATAATGCGGCAATCCCCTTTTGATAAAACGGCACATGGTCGCTGCGGACAAGCTGTCCGTATTCGACCAGAAAGTGACTCCCGATATTGCCGAGTTTTGGGAATCGGGACTTAGTGTGAAAACCGTCAAGGAATTTGTAAGAAATATGGCTAGCAGTAATTCCATGAAAGAAGGCAATGATTTGAAAAACACTGTCCACATTAATGAGAGGCTGAAATAATATGATGGTCGAAAAAATTAGGAGGTTATTTTAGGAAAGATGGAGCCTGCATAGGTATCCATCCTTCTTTTTTCAACTCTGTAAAAAGCCTTTAAAAACCAATGCTTCTTAGTAGTGAATAATTTGAGAAGAAAACCCCTTTTGGATATGATAACCAAAAGGGGTTTTACATTGCTGAAATATAGGAGGTACTATTAAATGAGAAATCAAATAAAAAGATTCGAAAACAAAACAGCGCTGGTGACAGGGGGACGTTCGGGCATTGGCCGGGCTATTGCTCGACGGCTACATGAAGAAGGAGCCACAGTGATCACTGCCCAGCGCGGCGAGGATAAAGAATTCGACTGGATTTCGGCTGATTTCTCCGATCCGTCTACACCGGAACGAATAGTAGAAGAAGTCATTTCCCGGACAGGGCGACTTGATGTGTTGGTCAACAATGCGGGTATGATGATGGAAGCTGGTATTGAAGAGATGAGCCTTGAGGATTGGCAGCGTAACCTCACCGTGAATCTCACGGCACCCTTCCTGTTGATTCGCGCGGCTCTCCCTTACCTCCGCAAGACAAAAGGTAACATTGTCAACACCGGTTCAACAGAAGGGTTGGCAGCCAATCCTAAACATGCAGCTTATTGTGTCTCTAAGGCAGGGCTTCATGGATTGACCCGCTCTGTGGCAGTGGATCATGGGCATGAGGGCATCCGCTGCAATGCGGTGGCCCCTGGCTGGATCGACACTGACCTGAACCTCGACCTCATTGAAAGTTCACCTGATACAGAGGCTTTTCGGCGTGACATTGGTCGTATTCACCCTGTAGGGCGCACAGGTTCCCCTGAGGAGGTAGCGGCGCTTGTGGCTTTTCTTGCAGCAGATGAGGCTGGGTTTATCACGGGACAGGTTTATACAGTGGATGGCGGCAGAATGACCAAATTGAGTCTTCCTTAAACACTCATATTGCTTACTTGCATGTGTAGTAGAAATCATGGAATAGGAAACTTAACTAGATAGAATAGCAACTTTTTTAATAAATAAGGAGGAATGTTGATAAAACATTCCTCCTTCTTTCAATATTTCTGTGCTTGTAAATCCTCTTTTAATGCTTTGTTTAGTGAAAAAATCATAATTAATAAAATAAACATGAAAGGAAATGCGGAAACAATGGACGCCGTCTGCAGAGCTCCAAGCCCCCCTGAAGCTAGAAGGACAGAAGCTGTGGCTGCTTGAATCACACCCCAGGTGAGTTTTACCGTATTAGGAGGATTAAGACTGCCATTTGTCGTTTGCATGCCCAGGACGAAAGTGGCAGAATCCGCAGATGTGATGAAGAAAGTACTAATTAACAATACAGCTAGTACTGTAGCGACGGTGCCGAACGGAAGTGAAGAGAACATTCCAAACATCGCTTCCTCTTTCGCCAGTTCAGTTAAACCGGTGTTAATTCCTTCAAGTTCCTGGTGAAGGCTTGCCCCTCCAAATACAGCAAACCAAACGATACAGAAGATGGTGGGTACAAAAAGCACGCCCATTACAAACTCTCGAATGGTCCGTCCCTTTGAAACTCTGGCAATAAATGTTCCTACAAATGGAGACCAGGCAATAAACCATGCCCAATAAAACACGGTCCAATCCTGAATCCACTGATTATAATCTGAATCATAAGGCGCAACCTCAAAGCTATCTTCAGGTAAATGCTTCAAATAAGAAAATGTAGCCGAGAAAAATTGGTCGAATATAAACCCTGTTGGTCCAATTATTATTGTCAATAAGAGTAAAATAACGGCTAGAATGATGTTAGTATTGCTCAAATACTTAATTCCTCGACTAATTCCACTCCACGCAGATACCATAAATAACACAGTCACTATAAGGATAATTATGAATTTGGTTGTCATTGTGTTTTCAATATCACTAATAAACGCTAGGCCCCCGGCAATTTGAGAAGCACCTAGTCCAAGAGAAGTCGCCACACCAAAGATAGTAGCGAAAACTGCTATGATATCAATGAGCTTCCCGATGGCGCCATTAGCTTTATTTCCAAGGATCGGTTGGAAGGTTGCACTAATCACACCAGGTATTTCCCTTTTGAATTTAAAATAAGCGATGGCTAGTGCGATGATTGTATAAATCCCCCAGGTTTGGAGTCCCCAGTGAAACACAGAGTATCTTAAAGCATTTACGGCGGCCTCCTGGGATTCTGGATCAGCGTGTGGAGGAGAAGCAAAGTGGACAAGAGGCTCGGCTGCTCCCCAAAAAATGATACCGATTCCCATCCCCGCACTAAATAACATAGCAAACCATGTGATTCGGTTGTATTCGGGTTTGTCTCCGTTTTTACCTAATTTAATTTTTCTGTAAGGACTGAAAATCAAATAGATCGAATAAATGAGGAATATCGATACAGCAAAAATGTATAACCAGCCAAACTTATCTGTTAAAAAGGATTGAATTCCAGAAGACACCGTGTTTAGGTTTTTAGGTGCCCACGCTCCCCAGACGACAAAAACAATCGATATGGATAATGATATCCAAAAAACGCTTGTTACTTTTTTCATAAATCATTCTCCTTTAAAGTATTTTAATTAGTAGATAGAACGTTCATTCTAATTCTTGCATAATCACATTGAATTTATCAACCGAAAATACTCACTCATGTTATCCATTGGACATTTGGATTTGCTACATAAGGGCCAAATTGATAAGATTAAATAAAATGAATGTTCTATCTAAAGGAGAAGTAGCTGATATGGGTCGATCAACAAAGAAAGATACGATACTCCAAGTAGCTGAACGATTATTTTATGAGCACGGATTTCGCGGAGTAGGATTAAAGCAAATTATTAATGAAGCTAATGTAGCCACTATGACGGTATACAATCATTTTTCGTCCAAAGATAATTTAGTGGAAGAAGTATTAAAACAGAGAGAAGAACGTTATTGGTCTTATTTAGATTCTCACGTGGAATTGGAATCTGATTCACCATTCATCCTTGCTGTGGAAGCTCATGGCCGCTGGTTAAAAGAACAATCCTACAGGGGAGATATGTTTTTAAGAGCCATAGAAGACTATGCGGGAACTGATAATGAAATTGAAAGCATTGCAAGAGGGCATAAATCCAAATTGCTGAAGTATTTTCAATTATTAGCTCAAAGGAAAGGGAAAGACAACGAACGAGATTTGGCAAATCAATTTACATTGTTGCTTGAAGGTACTACATCGATGACTACTTTGATCGGAGCGGAGAAAGCAACGAAACATTCTATTGCGATGGCTAGGACACTTGTCCAACATACATCGTAATTTTTTTTAGTCAAAATTAGAAAGGTCGTTCTATCTAAATGTGAGAGGTGAGAGATTATGAATTTTTCGAAGTTAGTATTTCCCGGTGCTACCATGATTGCGGTCACCTATGGGCTGGCAAGGTTTAGTTTTGGACTGCTTCTCCCTGAGATCAATCAAACACTTAATATGTCAGAGTTGGTTTCTGGTCTGATTTCTTCACTGTTTTATTTAGCCTATTGCTTCACAATAATTCTATCCACTGTAATTACTACAAGAGAAGGTCCTAGAAGGATGATACTTTCAGCAGGACTTTCTGCTTTTATTGGTTTGCTGTTCATGTGCATATCTTCAAATGTCTGGGTGTTTGCCTTAGGAGTGTTATTAGCTGGAGGAAGCACGGGGCTGGTCTCTCCGCCTTATGGCGCGGCGATAGCGCTTTGGATTAAAGAAGGGGAGCAAGGTAGAGCGAATACCTGGATTAATTCAGGCACTAGTTTCGGTATAGCTCTATCTGGATTAGGAGCAATTTTACTAACGCCGCATTGGAGACTGACGTATTTGATTTATGCTACCTTGGCGTGCTTGATATTTTTGTGGAATTTTCAAGTTATTCCAAAAGAGGAGACGAGTTCTCCGCAGTTGAGGTTTAAAAAAGGGAATCTCACTATACGTGGGGTGAAAGGATCCATCCCTCTGAGTTTAGCCTCACTTACTCTGGGAGTTTCTACAGCGGCTTTCTGGACTTTTTCCAGATCGTTTATTGAGATAACTGGGGATTATAGTGAATGGCAACTTTCTGGATTTTGGGTCATTATAGGGCTGTTTGGGGTGTTAGGTGGGTTTTCTGGATGTTTAATTGAAAGAAGAGGTTTGCGTTTCTCTTATACGTTAGGAAGTTTGTCAATTGGGTCAGCTTCTACTATTCTAGCAGTTACATCTGAGAATTGGTTATTGTCGTACTTAGCAGCTGGGATTTTTGGTTGCTCTTATATATTTTTAACCGGTGTTCTTCTTGTCTGGGGAATCCGTGTATTTATAACGAATGCGTCCTTAGGGATTGGTGTTCCATTTCTACTTTTGGCAGTGGGGCAAGTCCTGGGATCTATAATTGCTGGTTGGTTTATTGGGACATGGGGGTATATTTCTTCTTTTACACTTTACGGGTTGATTGGTATGGTAGCTTCCTTGATGGGACCAAATAAGAATTAGCTTTGAAGAAGGATTGGAGGGAGGAGGTAATAGCTCCCTCCAAGGGCCGGATTGTGGAAGATTCAGTTTTGAGATATTGAGGGGTATTTTAAAAGTTGTAACCTTTACAAAGTTATATAATAGAAATCCCAAAGAGGTAAAGATCTATTTCTTTTATTCTGAATTCTAAGTGGTGTTTTTAGTGACTGGATTATGACTGGATACTGTTCATACAGTATTAAAACTTATTGTGGTTTATCAGTTCACTTTGAGATGGAAACCTTGGTTTAACAAGGTTCTGTGGGTCTTATTATTGTCCTATTAAATGTACGAATGAATGGGCGGCATGATGTAATAACGCTCAAACCACTTATATAATAGGTTTTTTTCCGCATTACAAAGTAATGTATAAATAGTTAGTAATTAAAGGACTACTTCCTAAATAAAGGAGGTAGTCCTTTTTTGCTTTTAAAATTTGCATTTCAGTTTTTTTAGAATACCGTAAAATCTAGTCAACAGAAAAAATAGCAAATATTATTTAGATCTAAAGTCCCCATAGCCGAATGATTTATACATTCAAGAAAACTAGGTGTGGAACTAATGCACACCTCTTTTTCTGATAGTTCTTTTATTAGTTTTTGTTCAAAGTAAAGAATCTATAACTTTTGACAATACGACAGCCCTTGATGATGTGGTATTGTACCTGTATGGAGACGAATATTTTACGACGAATTTTCTTTGATGAACATCAACATTGGGAAGCCTTTAAGAACAAATGTGGAGCTAAGAGCCGACCAGTCGTGCAAAAGAAAGTGGAGAAGTTTCGAGATTGTGGAAATTTTAAAAAGGGTTTTAAGCTTTTAGTATAGGAATAGACACACTAAACATACTGTAATACGAATTGAGGTGACCGAGTGGATCGTACAGAGGACTTGATTGAGTTATGTTTATTAATGGGAAAGATCATGCAACAAAATGGAGCGGAAACCTATCGTGTGGAAGATACGATGACGCGGATTGCCCAATCTTTCGGACGGGATGAATCCCAAAGTTATGTAACACCTACTGGGATTATGTTTACGATTAGCCCTGGTGCGCATGCAAAATTAGTAAGAGTTTCGGCACGAGAGACAAATCTCGAGAAAGTGAACCTTGCGAATAATGTCTCCAGAAAGATCGCAAGTGGGGAAATGTCTACTCACGTAGCGTATAAAGAGCTCAGAAAGATTGAAACCAGTCCTACAGACTATTCCATGCTCATGCAAATCATCTCTGCCACGTTAGCGAGTGGTTTCTTTACTATCATGTTTCAGGGGAGCTGGTACGATTTCCTGCCAGCCTGCTTAGCAGGGGGACTGGGGTTTATTGCATTGATTAACTTTATTCGATTATTTGAAATTAAATTCGTTGCTGAATTCGTTGCTTCGTTGTTGATCGGTTTTACAGCCTTCTCCCTTTTTTCATTCGGTATTGGGAAGGAAGTTGATAAGATCGTTGTCGGTTCAATCATGCCGTTGGTCCCTGGTCTGCTCATCACCAACGCTGTAAGAGATTTGATGGCAGGTCATCTTATCTCAGGACTCGCCAAGGGGGCGGAGGCTTTTTTAACGGCTTTTGCAATTGGGGCAGGTATTGCTGTTATGTTTGCACTATTTTAGAGATCGTGAGGAATGACTATGTGGATTGAATATGCCATAGCAAGCTTTTTTGCATCAGCTGCCTTTGGAATCATCTATCAGGCGCCAAGAAATACGCTCGTCAAAAGTGGTCTCGTCGGCATGGTTGGTTGGATGATTTACGCATTTTTAGTATGGAAAGAAGTCGACAGTGTCCCGGCTACACTCATCGCCTCCTTTGTTATTGCCCTGGTCAGCCAGACGCTGGCAAGGAGATTCAAAACGCCTATGATTATATTTAGCGTACCAGGGATTATTCCTCTCGTACCAGGAAGTCTCGCTTATGACGCGATGCGGAACTTTGTACAAAATGACTACAGCTCCGCTATCTCTATTGCAGCGAAAGCTTTTATGATATCTGGTGCTATTGCCTTTGGGCTCGTGTTCTCGGAAGTGCTTAACCAGATTATAAAAAAGGTAAGACAAACAAAAGCGCAATTGAGGTAATGGATGAACCTCAATTGCGCTAATAGTAGATGCTTCTCACTAGTGAGAAGCATCTTTTTTGTGAACAGTAGATTTTCTTATTATTCATCGTTTGGGTATGAAGGATTGCCTCCATTTACCCCCTGTGCTAAAATGAAACCAATTAAATCAGCATTCCTTATATATATGTGGAAAGATGGCCCACACGTTTCTACCCAGCTGCCGAGAAAAGCTGGACTATAAGGAGAGAATCGCGCGGCGAGACCTCTTTCCTTTTTTATTTACGGGAAAGAGGTCTTTTTTTTTTCGTGCATACAACGAGAGGTGGAGATGGATGATGAAGAATGTATATTTGAACCATGATGGTGGAGTCGACGATCTTGTGTCGCTTTTCCTTTTATTACAGATGGATGATGTGGAACTGACAGGGGTGGGCGTCATTCCTGCCGATTGTTATTTGGAGCCTGCTGCTTATGCGAGCCGTAAGATCATCGACCGGTTCGGACATGGGAAGTCGGTCGAAGTCGCGGCATCGAATTCGCGCGGGATGAACGCTTTTCCGAAGGACTGGCGCATGCATGCGTTCTATGTGGACGCCCTGCCGCTGTTAAATGAAAAAGGGAACATCGATGCACCGCTTGCCTCGATTCCAGCTCACGAGCATTTGATTCAGACACTCCGTAAAACGGAGGACCCGACGACGCTCGTGTTCATCGGACCGCTTACGGATCTTGCCCGCGCACTGGCTGAAGCACCGGATATCGAAGGTAAGATCGAGAAGCTGATTTGGATGGGCGGGACTTTCCTTGAGGTTGGAAACGTTGAAGAACCGGAGCACGACGGAACAGCGGAATGGAATGCCTTCTGGGATCCTGAAGCGGCGAAGCGGGTCTGGGACAGCTCGATCGTCATCGACCTGGTCGCTCTTGAGAGCACGAACATGGTTCCGTTGACGCTCGACGTCCGTCAAAAATGGGCATCACAGCGCGAAGATCTGGGCATTGATTTTCTCGGTCAGTGCTATGCGATGGTTCCGCCGCTTGTCCATAATCAGACGAACTCGACTTACTTTTTGTGGGACGTGTTGACGACGGCGACGGTCGGCAATGAAGGGCTCGTGAAGAAAAGAACAGTGAAGAGCATCGTCCACGACTCTGGGGTGAGCCAGGGAAGAACGGAGTTGTCTGAGGACGGCCGTAAGGTTAATCTTGTGTATGAAGTGAACCGTGATGAGTTCTTTGAATACGTGACAGAGTTATCTAGACAAGGTTGATTTTTGACTGGAACATACTTATATTGATCAATGAGTTATTAATTAAAAGTATACTAGTTAGCTGAAATGGTTTTTATATGAAGGAATTTAGTTTCTGTTTTAAGCTATTTTAATTAATAAGTGGGTGGCTTGAGGTAATTATGTCATTCCCTATGCTATAAAAAGATGGCGAGCATTTGCTCGCCATCTTTTTTGTAATTCTTTACTCCTCAACTATATAATTTTAGCGATTTGGGAGCAAGCATTTTGAATTTATTATTATAACCTCTTATCTTCATCGTGTATCTAAAATTCAAATAGGCTTGTAAACTTTTCTGTACCTTTATACAAATTTATTACTTCTATAAAAGGGGAATGAAGCGAATGAGTGGAATGCATAGAGGAGAGAAAGCTTTACAGTTCACATAGATTATTAGGAGGGATCAATGGATGGATAAAATGGTCAGCCAGGCGATTTCCGTATCTACGGACCCGGAACGAATAGACGAAATCGTAAAACAAGCGAAGAAAAACAAGGAAGCGATTGATAAGAATCAACAGCTCTACTTTGATGAAAGTAAAAACGAACAAACGAAACAAGAATATTATGCGTCTGTTGATTTTTCGGATCCTGCCAACATCACAGCAATAGAAAAGGTTATGGAATTAATCCAGTCCACTCATAAAAACTATTTCCGCTACGACCCGAGCTCATACGTTTATCCCTGGGTAGATCTGCGACCAGATGGAAAGTTACAGAGCATCTATTCAGGAGAAGTAAGAGAGCCGGAGGATATCATACAGGAAGATTATGTAGCTTCGCAGAAACGTGAACAAAAAATAAGAGCTAACAAAGAGAACGAGAATCTGATGACCGTGATGGCAGAGGCCGTTACCGCCTTTAAATACAATTGTGAACATGTCGTTCCTCAATCCTGGTATGATGCGCAGGAACCCATGCGGGGCGACTTGCATCATTTATTTACCTGTGAACCTCTATGTAATTCAATCAGAAGTAATTTTCCTTATCATGATTTTCATAATTATCCGGCTGGACAAGAGGTGGGGATTCTTCGAATCGAGAATCAATGCGGGAAAGCAGAGGATGAATTATTTGAACCGGAATACGCCAAAGGCACGGTGGCGCGTGCGATGCTTTATTTCTTGCTGAGATACCCGGATGAATTGGAATCAAATCATAGAGAAAAAATTGATGTGGATCTTATGCTTGAGTGGCATAGGAATGAACCACCTGAAATCTATGAATTTCACCGGAATCAGGCGATTTTTGAGCTTCAGGGAAATCGGAATCCGTTTATTGATTATCCGGTTGAGATGGCTCGGTTATTTAGTAATAAACATAAGTAACGATTGTTCAATATATGGTTCCAGGCAATGGGGGAGGAGGGGAGACACTTTCGCGTATACCAAACCTATAATGAAGTTTATGATTGAATCAAAGTTGGTCTCTCAAGAAGAGAGGCCAACTCTTTTATTTCATTTACTCATCTATCAAATCTTCAACGATACTTTACACCGCGTTTACTTACACCCACTATTATTTTCAGTAAGTGTCAGGTCATACATAGCTGTAAAAAGCAATTTCTTACTTTTAAGTTTTAAAGGTAAAGATGAAGGGGAAAATCTTTTCCAGGAAAACAACTAAAAGATGATGGGGTGGACATATGATAAAAACAGAGAAAATACCCTCCATATCAATAATCGGTTTGCTTGCGCTTATGATTATTTTTGGGTGGTTCCGGTACGGCTATGGGTTGTTGTTCAGTGAATTTAAGAAAGCTTTCGGTCTTTCCACTTCCCTGCTGGGGGTGATTTCCAGTCTTACGTTTGTCACCTTTTTAATAGGGGCATTGATCGTTGTCCTTTTTGTAGCAAGGTTTGGGTCACGACATGTCATTATGGCTGGAATCATGACAGCTTCGACAGGGTTGTTGGTTGCCTCTCTTACAGGAAGCTGGCTTGTTTTTGCAGCCTCCTGTTTACTTGCAGGATTCAGTCCCGGTCTGACATGGTCTTCTTTCTCCCAAAGTGTGAACGAGCACCTGCCTGAAAACATTCAGAAGCGGACGCTTGCCATTATCAGTACGGGTTCAACGGTGGGGCTGATTTTCATTTCTCTCATCTACTTGCTCCTGGACGGAAATTGGAGACTAGTTTGGGGTGGTGGAGCTGTTGCGGGCTACCTCATCTATTGGTGGGCGTATAAGACGGTACCCTATCAGAAAGAGGATTCAAATGTAAAGCGAATTAGAATCGCGGATCTTCGGCCTTTGTTCACGAAATATACGAAGCCGTTCTATGCAGCATCATTCTTATTCGGTTTCACGGAGTCTACCTATTGGACGTATTCTGCGGACTTTGTGCAGGATAATTTCTCTATCGCTAATTCAAATGCGATTTTCTTCCTGATCACAGGTGTAGGAGGGCTTGCCGGACTGTTAGGCGGAGAACTCATCAGTAAGTGGGGAATGAGGTTGAGTTTCACACTCACGATTGTCCTTTATTCCCTCAGCATGTCGGTCCTGTTCTTATCTCAAGGATGGCTTATTGTATGTTTCTCAGGATTGACGTTTGGCATCTCCTTCATGTTATACGCCGCATACCTGCCCATTTGGAGTGCGAAAGTTTTTCCGAAGTTTCCAGCCCAAGGGTTCAGCATCTGTATCATTGTGCTGAATATCGGTGCGATTCTCGGCCCGGCGGTGTTTGGTTGGATATTGGCTTATTCCACGTATAGCTTGATCTTTCTGTTGTTAGGAATCATTGGCTTGGTAAAATTGTTTGCTTTGCCGGTGTTGCGGAATGAATTTTAAATAAACGAATTCTTTGCTCACCATGAAAAAAGTTCTGCTCTCGATATTCTCGCGAGCGGAACTTTTTGTTTTTACTGCTCCCCTTTTTTTCTTTACCTTATGACTAAATAAGGACGCATCATCTCATAGTCCTCATGCTCTAAAATATGGCAGTGCCATACGAATAATCCAGGATAAGGACCGAATGGAATGATGATCCGCGTAACTTCACCAGGATTAGCCCGGACGGTATCCTTCCATCCTCGTTCATTTAAATCTGGAAGTACACGTGGACCTGCAGGAATGAGCCGCCCTTCCTTTTCAAAGACATCACGATCGAAGGGTTGGCGATCGAGAATTTGGAACCGGACTAAATGAAGGTGGATAGGGTGTATATCCTGGGTTTCGTTAATCAGCGTCCATATTTCCGTTTGACCCAGCTTCGGTGTCTCTGAAACGGGTTCTGACCACAGCCGGTCGTCTAACAAGTGGATGTTGCGCCCGTAGGAATCTTTTCGCATATTGAGGCGTAAGGTCCTATTTTGCTGATATTGAGTGAGTTTGGGGACAGATGCCAGGTGAGCGGGTATGGAACTTTTATCCTGACAGCTGAGAGAATGGACTATACGAAATTGCATCACACTCCCCGTCGTCTCCGGGTCGGGTTTTTCTCCTTTCCTTTCAAAATCGTTTTGCAGGACAATTGATTCTCCGACACAAGTAGAAAAATCGATGATCACATCCGCTCTTTCCGCTGGCGCTAATATAAGGGAAGGGACGAGGATCGGGGTTTCAAGTAACCCTTGATCAGTGCCAATCTGTATAAAAGGTGTTCCGTTGGAAAGGGTCAAACGATAGAAGCGGGAGTTTGAGCCGTTCAGAATGCGGAAACGGTATCTCCTTGGTTCTACGTTCATATAAGGCCATACTCTGCCATTCACCAGGATGGTATCTCCAAAGAAATCTGGTACGACAGAGGGATGGGGAGCTGTTTCAGGTTTGTCTGGTTCCGATGGGTAGAAGAGCCGGCCATCTTTATGAAAAGAACGGTCCTGAATGATCAGCGGGATGTCGTAGGGTCCGCATGGAAGATTTAATCGTTTTTCTTCCTGGTCATGGATGATATACATGCCGGCAAGTCCGGCGTAAATATTGAGTCGTGTGATGCCCATGGCGTGGTCGTGGTACCACAAGTTGGTCGAGGGCTGGTGATTGGGATACGTGTACAGTCTATTGGTGAAATGGGGGCCTACTTTTTGAAAATTGCGGGTGAACCATGCTTCTGGATAACCATCACTAGTATCTGGCGTTACCCCTCCATGGAGGTGCACCACGGTCCGCACCTCGGGGTTATGTTTCTCGGCCCCATGAACGGTTGTATCAACGGGAAGAAAATGACGGTCAGGAAGTTCATTTTTCCATAAAACGTGGATCGGCTGATGTCTCTGCACATGAAAAGTTGGACCAGGGTACAGTCCGTTATAGCCCCAGACCTTCGTTGGGGGGAGGTCTGAGTGCAGTTTCTGAAAGGTTTCCTGCATGTTCAGCTCATAGAAGGGGACATTCTTAATATGACCCGTTGGGCGGATGGTTTTCATGATGGGAAGGCGGTCCACGAACTTCTTCAGCATATCTATCTCTCCTCTTGATTGTTAGGCTTCTTTTATTTTATTTACAGAGGATGAAGATTACGCCTGTTTCACTCTTTCATTCTATGGAGATGGGTTTTTTTACTCTACACAAAGTCTATGAAATATTTAAAGCAGCCAGTCTGACATAGACTGGCTGCTTACTGGAAAAATTAAAAATTATAGGGGACGATCATCAAACTCCTAATGAACAGGACCAGGGGCGACGCGTGCATTTTCAAGGGCAGGTGTATCTGGTCTTGCAATTTGATAGACGGCTGCTCCGACGATTTCTGTCGTCTCTTTCAATTTCTCTTTATTGATTTTATCTAACGTATCTTCAGGAGAGTGGTACCATGGCTCAAGAGGCGCATGGATAAACAGTGCGGAAGGAATTCCCTCCAGATAAAACGATACATGGTCGCTGTGGCCAGGCTGTCAACTTCTGCCACTATTGCCCCTGCACTCCTGGCTGGATCGACACCGAGCTGAACCTTGATCTCATCGAAAGTAAATCTGATGCAGAAGCTTTCCGGCGTGGTATTGGACGCATTCATCCTGTAGCACGCACAGGTTCGCTGGAGGAAGTGGCAGCGCTCGTAGCTTTTCTTGCAGCAGATGAGGCAGGTTTTATCATAGGGCAGGTCTATACAGTGGATGGCGGCAGAATGACCCAGTTGAGTCTACCTTAAAATCTTGGCCATTTTGCCCATGAAAAACAGGGATGTCTATAGACACCCCCTTTTTCATTTATAATTTTGAACTGAGCGCTTCCCTTAACAGATTAGAATTGAACACCGCACTCCCCGATGGAGGTGATAGGACTCATCCTGGCTGTAAATGTCGTTGAAAAAGTGTGCCCCATATTATCGTTAGCCATAATCGTCCATGTGCCTATATTCCCAGGACCTATCGTCACTTCAATCTTTACTTCAAAGAGTCCGGTAAAAAGGTTCCCGGTTGCTAAAGCTGTTCCACGAACCATCGCAAATTTATCTGTAATGCAATCAATTTCAATTCTTCTCCCCTGAATGAAATTGATGGTAGTGCCCCGTGACCGAAACGTTACATTAAAATTGTCCACCTCAGGGTTGCACATAGGGCTTGCTGTGAAACACTGAACTGCTGAAACGTTAATGTTTCCCTTAAGTTTTGAAGAAGACCCATTGTCAGTAATTTTTACCACGGCAGGAGCCCGATTTCTCTGTATTCCTATTCTAAACTTACATGGACATACCTCTTCTGGACACTCGACTTGAGTTCCGGCATGAGTTTCAAAGAAGATTCCTAATGCTTCTGCCGTTGCAGTAACATCAATTGCTGTGAGTGGCGTCCCTGGAAGAACCGTGACAGTGGTTGAGAAATCCCCGTTCGCATCTGAAATGGCAGGATTCGGATCATAAAAAACGACATCCTCAGGAAAATCACTGAAAAACACTTCCGCTCCTTCAACGGGAGTACCTACGGGACAACTGAGATTTCCTGTAATGACTGCATCGCAAGTAATCAATTCCGGTACATTAATAGTTAACATGGTCGATCACACTCCACAAATACATCTACAGAATTGGAAACCAACTGCCCTTCCACAGTGGCGGAAGCTGTAATCGTAATCGTTTGAGGAGGTGTTTCATCCTCAAGGATTACACCGGCAAAATAGTTTCCTAACGAACAAGTAACTACAGGGTTTGGATCAAATGTCACAACCGCAGGGTTGCTGCTTTCAAGAGTAACAGGGACTCCTTCAACAACTCTGCCATCACAGCGAATCCGCCCGCTGACAAAACCTTCACAGAAAATTTCATCTTCAGCAAATAATTCGATGATACAAGGGTCCGTCAAACACTGAACAGTGGTTGGAAGCGATGTTTGTATGATTTCTCCCTCAACCACCGTAGTAGCCGTAATTACGACAGGAGTCGGTTCGAGCACTGGTGTTACGATCGTTTCCACTTCAAAATTTCCAAACTCATCAGTGAAAACGGAGTCCGGTTCAAAATCTACAATTGGTGGTTCTGCACTGAATGTCACTTCTGCTCCTTCAATTTCGTCGACATCTCCACATACGACTTTACCGGTAAGTAAACGGTCGCATAGGATTACAGCGGGGACGAACAAATGGACGTCACATGGGCTGCACATGAAATTGATATCTGCTGCATTGACCGTTCTCTCCAGTGTTTTTTGCTGAATGACCCAATCGTACACCTTCGCAACTGATACGCAGGCCGATTCCTGGAGGCGTGTGCGCGCTAGTGTCTTAGGCTTTACTAGGTCAGAACTGCATTTTTCCTCGCCCTCCGTCTCTATGCCTTGAGCTTCCCTTTCGAGTGGGAATAATGGAGGGCACTGATTTGGGATAGAAAAATCGCAAGAAGGAGGAGTGATTGGGGCTCGGGGCTGGCAGAATCCAGCTTCCACCTCAATGACTACATCTGCCTCTGTCTGTACGCTTAGGCACACATTGAATTGAATATCCAGGGACTCGAACTCTCCATCACGGCAATTGACACAAGGCTGGCATTCGAACTCCATCACCTCACAAGAGACCGTGGTACCATCCGGCGCACAGAGAATCAATGTTTCTACAAAACAAAAAGGAATCGGTTCTGATATGCAGAGGGAATCCTCATCCCCTACCTCTACGACGACATACCCTTCGCTTTTGATTCTCACTATTTGAAGCATGGCCTGTTCTCCTCCGGGTAAGAGGACCTCTATATTCTCACGGCCACCTTGCTGCTGGAGCTCTTCGCAAGTGGGGGCGTCCACAGGTATTCCTTCCATATTGGTCAAATAGCACCTGAGAAACCCGTCATTAGCTAAAAGCTCACATAAATCTGGGTTCATTCTGAAAAAGCTCCTTTCTGGTTATTACGTTCCTCCCATGCAGATGGAATAAGGATGATAAGTAGTGGGTAAAAAGTGCTGGTTCGGCATGAAAGATTCCTTCAATATCCTATGAAAGATAAGGCTATTCGTTTTAACCAAATGCCTACATAAAGGGGAATAATCGACTCAAGTGAAGAAAGTAGACTGATGATGAGTGAAAGGAGGAGTTAATGGAAGGTGGTTTAAAGGGTACCAGTATGGATGTGATGTGTTTTTCTTGAATACTTACAAATGCAAAAATAAATACATGAGTATGTACAAGAAGATGGAGGAGGTCTATTTAAATCCAGCGGCATTTGACTTTTTAGCTTTGACTTTTAGTATTGCATGTTCCAAAATATAGGTTGGATAAGAGGTGAAACGATGTCAGATAAAATGAATAATGTGCGTTGGTTCAGTATGGCGCTGAAAGCATTGATCGTCTTAGCTGAGAACGAAAGCCGCTGCCCGAGTGGGAAACTTGCGGAGAAACTGGAGTCTCAATCTGTTTATCTGCGTAAGATTCTGACTCATCTGGTTAAGGCGGGGATAATAAGTGCTAAAGAAGGCCGCGATGGAGGATACGCCCTGAGTAAAAAAACAGAAGACATCAAGCTTTCTGAAGTATATGAGGCGATTCGTGCTGAGACTGTCGTGAAAGATTATTTTGAAACGGAAGGGAAACACTGTTTCTCAGGCACTTCTCAACAATCTCTTTGTGACTTACAAAGAGAAATGGAGTCTTGGATAGTAGAAGGTTTACAGTCAAAGTCCTTATCGGATTTTATCGAACAGTAAAACGAAACGATGACCGTTTCGTTTTCTTTTAATAAGTAACTGTATTTGACAAAGTAACAGTTAACGCTCTATACTGTATTTGTTAAAGATACAGTTAAAGGAGTGGAAACTCATGTCTCACAAAACAATGACCAAAGAAGAATACCTTAATAAAGTAAAAGAAATCGATTCGACGAAGGAAGCACCGAAAGTCCTTGATGATACGGATTTTCTTACAATAGCTAAAGAACGACGCTCTGTACGTCAGTACGATCCGGACTATAAGATCGAACGGAAGGAAATTGAAGAGTTGTTGGAAACCACGACATTGGCACCTTCATCCTCCAACCTGCAATCCTGGCGTTTCCTTGTCATAGACGAGCAGGAAGAGAAGGAGCGACTGCTTCCCATTGCGAACAATCAGCAGCAAATCGTCGATGCTTCAGCTGTAATTGCTGTTCTTGGGGATAAAAAAGCGTATAAAAATGCCGATCAAATTTATTCTCAAATCGCTGAAAAAGGCAATATGCCGGAAGATGTAAAGGACATGTACGTAAACAGTATTTTCGACAACTATGGGAACTTCCCAGAAGAGCGTCTTGCTAAAATTGCTCACATTGACGGTGGGATCGTTGCAATGCAGTTCATGCTCGCTGCCAAAGCGAAAGGATATGACACCGTACCAATGGGAGGATATGATGAAGAACAGCTTCTAAAAGCCTTTAATGTTCCTGAAGAATACACTTCTGTTATGCTGATCTCCCTTGGAAAAGGGGTTAAAGCAGGTTTCCAGAAAACACGTCTCCCTCTAGATAGTGTTGTGCAGTGGAATCGTTACGAATAAATCAGAAAAGGTCATCCCTAGTGGATGACCTTTTTTATTCAAAGAACATTCAAAAGAATACTTTAATTGAAGAGATACCTTACCGTCGGAACCTTTCTGCTCCCACAATAGGAAGTAGTAAGAGGTTGTTTTATACTTTCGTCATTTCCTCCAATCATTGGTATACATTTCAATAGGGGGTTCAAGAACCAGAGATCAAACAGGTCGCGACAGAACAATATAGGATTATGCAAAATCATGTGAAAGTGATGCTTGCACTTATGGACCTATCCCAGAATCAGATGATCGGAATTCAAGACTTACATAAATGGCGAACCTGTCCAATTTAACTGCTGAGGAATTTCCATACATAGGTATGACGCCGGAAAGTACACTTACCATTCTCAGGGAGAGATACAATCTTCCTTCACTAAGTAGAAAAAAAGAATCTCAGTACAGGAAGCACCTCGCTTCCCCTACACGAAAGCAAATGTAGGGGGACGGGTGCTTTTTTTCTTTGAAATGACTTTGACAGCCTAAAAAAGACATGTTAGTGTTAAAAACGTTAAATAAATTCTTAACAAACTTAATTCACTTCAGAACTGGAGTTGATCAAATGAACGTAAATATAAAACTAAAACAATACATCAATGGGAAATGGGTAGACGCGAATTCCGAGGAAACGCGTACGATTATCAATCCATTCAACCAGGAAACAATCGCCATCGTTCCAGAAGGTGATGAAACCGATACACAAGCAGCCATCGCTGCCGCAAGAGAAGCTTTCGATCACGGCGAATGGCCGACGACCCCGGCAACGGAGCGTGGGGCAATTGTACGTAGAATCGCTGAATTGATTGAGAGAGATAAAGAAGAACTAGCGAATCTAGAATCCTTGGATACTGGTAAAACCGTAGAAGAGAGCCGTGGAGACATGGACGATATCGCTGGAGTTTTCCGTTATTATGCAGAGATTGCGGATAAGAACGGCGGCGAAATCATCGATTCTCCAGTGCCAAACTCCATCAGTAAAGTCGTTCACGAACCGGTTGGTGTTTGTGGGCAGATTACCCCTTGGAATTATCCTCTACTACAAGCGTCCTGGAAACTTGCTCCAGCGCTTGCAACTGGTAATACATTAGTTATGAAGCCAAGTGAAATCACGCCGCTTACGCATATCAAAGTATTTGAACTGATCGAAGAAGCGGGTGTACCAGCGGGTGTTGCGAACCTCGTTCTTGGTGCAGGCGCTACAGTAGGTGCCGAACTGTCCAGCAACGAAGACGTTGATCTCATTTCTTTCACCGGCGGTATTGTGACCGGGAAGAAAATCATGCAGGCAGCAAGTTCGAATGTGAAGAAGCTTGCTCTTGAGCTTGGCGGGAAAAACCCGAATGTCATTTTTGCAGATGCTGATTTTGACCTTGCTGTCGATCAGGCATTGAACGGCGTATTTTTCCATGCAGGGCAGATCTGTTCTGCTGGGACAAGACTGATTGTAGAAGAAAGCATTCACGATGAGTTCGTCAACGCGCTTGTCGAGCGAGTGAAGAAATTCAAACTGGGAAGCGGATTTGACGAAGATACCCAAATGGGACCACTGATTTCTGCTGACCACCTTGCGAAAGTTGAAAAGTATGTAGAAGCAGGAATTGAAGAAGGGGCTACGGTAGCCGTTGGCGGTAAACGACCGGAAGACCCTGAATTACAGAACGGCTTTTTCTTCCTGCCGACGATTTTCACCGATTGCACAACCGACATGACGGTCGTCCAGGAAGAAGGTTTCGGTCCAGTCATCACAGTTGAGAAGTTCACGAAAGAAGAAGAAGCTGTGAAACTTGCGAATGATTCCATCTATGGACTTGCCGGCGGTGTCTTCACAAACGATATCGCAAAAGCAGAGCGCTGTGCGGCGAAGATGCGCATGGGTACGGTTTGGATCAATGAATTCAACCTGTATTTCCCACACGCGCCGTGGGGTGGATATAAGCAGTCCGGAATTGGACGCGAACTAGGTAAATTAGGAATTGAAGAATATACAGAAACGAAGCATATTTTCCAAAACCTTAAACCAGAACAAATCAACTGGTTCTAAGCGGACCATTTATTATTAACATTCATAATCAAACTCAGATAAAGGGAGAAGGGGGACTTTGACCTCCTTCTGACCGAATTTAACATCAAGGAGGAACAGTGTATGGCTATGATTGAATCATATGATTACGTAATCGTTGGAGGCGGTAGTGCAGGTTCTGTAATGGGAAACCGCCTGAGTGAAGATGGCAAAAAAAGTGTACTTGTATTGGAAGCAGGACGCAGTGACTATTCTTGGGATCTATTGATCCAAATGCCTGCTGCTCTGCCGTTCCCTTCAGGCAAAAACCTTTATGACTGGCAGTACGAATCCGATCCTGAACCTTATATGAACGGACGCCGTATTCCTCATGCGCGAGGAAAGGTACTTGGAGGTTCCAGTTCTATTAACGGGATGATCTACCAACGTGGAAACCCGAAAGACTATGAACGCTGGGGTGCCGACGAAGGCATGACGAACTGGGATTGGGCTCACTGCCTTCCATACTTCAAACGTCTGGAAAATGCGCTGGCATCACCGGATGATGATATGCGCGGTCACGATGGTCCAATTAAATTGGAGCGCGGTCCAGCGAAGAATCCTCTATTCCAAGCCTTCTTTGATTCAGCTGTAGAAGCTGGTTATAACCGTACACCTGACGTTAACGGATTTCGCCAGGAAGGTTTCGGACCGTTTGATAAGCATGTATACAAAGGGCAGCGCTTGTCCGCATCCCGTGCTTACCTGCACCCGGTCATGGACCGTGAAAACCTGACAGTCAAAACTCGTGCTTTCGTTACGAGCATTGACTTTGATGGCACAAAAGCTAAAGGGTTAACGTATAAGCGAAACGGAAAAATGCATCAAGTAGAAGCGGGAGAAGTCATCCTTGCTGGTGGAGCGATCAACACGCCACAGCTGCTTCAACTATCTGGTGTAGGCGATGCGAAACACCTTCGTTCCCTTGGCATTGATCCAGTCGTTGATCTTCCAGGTGTCGGAGAAAACCTTCAGGATCACCTTGAAGTATATGTCCAGCACGCTTGCCCGGTTCCTGTTTCCGAACAGCCGAATCTTCAGAAGCGCCGCATGCCTTGGATCGGTCTACAGTGGATGCTTGGACGCACAGGCCCAGCTGCGACGAACCACTTCGAAGGCGGAGGTTTCGTCCGTTCCAACGATGAGGTCGATTACCCGAACTTGATGTTCCACTTCCTTCCGGTAGCGGTTCGTTACGATGGACAAAAAGCACCGACAGATCACGGATTCCAGGTACACATCGGACCAATGTACTCTGATGCCCGCGGATCATTGAAGATTAAATCCAAAGATCCGAAAGAGCATCCAAGCATGGTGTATAACTATCTTTCTACAGAACAGGACAAGCGTGAGTGGATTGAAGCTATTAATATCACTCGTGAAATTATGTCCCAGCCATCTATGAAACAATACAATGCCGGTGAAATTTCACCTGGTCCTACGGTTCAAACAGAAGAAGAAATCCTTGAATGGGTAAGAGAAGATGCGGAGACAGCTCTTCACCCATCCTGTACAGCGAAAATGGGACCTGAATCGGATCCAATGTCTGTCGTAGACCCGGAATCCATGAAGGTTCACGGACTTGATAACGTACGCGTGGTCGATGCATCGGCTATGCCTTACGTGACAAACGGAAACATCCATGCTCCTGTATTGATGCTGGCAGAGAAAGCAGCAGACCTGATCCTTGGCCGTAAACCACTGAATCCAATCGACGCTGATTACTACCAGCATGGCGTTCACCCAGCGGAAGCAGGGACAGTTCCTAAATCTAAAAAAGCTGTAACCAAATAAAAGTCTATAGAGAAGGACTCTATCACAATGTGTGGCTTGAGAAGCGTACATGAATGATGGAGGGCCTTCTCTTTTTTATGGTAGGGGATTGATGATCCAGGATCGTGAAATAGAAGGGAATAGGCAGAAAAGAATCACGCTCCATCCAAAGAGGATGGAGCGTGATTTTTATCAAGATAGAAGGAAATTCGGTATTCATTCTTCCATTAATTATACTGCGGTTCTTTCCGGGACTTGTTCCGTTCACTGCGGATGGTGGACTGAGCGGCTGCGAGTCTTGCGGATGGAACTCGGAAAGGAGAACAGCTTACATACTCCAGCCCTAAATCATAGCAAAATTGAATGGACTCTTTTTCTCCACCGTGCTCTCCACAAATCCCTGTTTTCAGTGCAGGATTTGTCTCTTTGCCGAGGTTCACACCAGTTTCCACCAGTTTCCCGACGCCGTCCTGGTCTAAGGAAACGAACGGATTTCTCTGGAGCACATCGCTATCTACATAATATTGGAGGAATTTCCCTTCTGCATCGTCTCGACTGAATCCAAACGTTGTTTGAGTTAGATCATTGGTTCCAAAGGAGAAAAAGTCAGCTTCTCCAGCAATTTGATCGGCTGTAAGTGCTGCGCGTGGCGTTTCAATCATGGTTCCAATCAGGTACTCGAATTCCTGTCCTGTTTCCGACTGAACGTGCTGGCTGATCCGAACGACCAATTGACGCATTTCTTTCAGTTCATTTACGTGGCTGACAAGAGGGATCATGATTTCCGGTTTCACGGCGATTCCTTTTTTCATGACGGTAGACATCGCTTGGAAAATAGCCAGGATCTGCATTTCGTAAATTTCAGGATGGATCATACCTAAGCGGCAGCCACGGAGGCCCAACATTGGATTCGCCTCTTCTAATAATCGTACTTTGCGTAAAAGGTTTTGCTTTGCCTGCAGCTCGTTGGAGTCAGGACTTGTGATTTGCAGTTTCGTCACATCAACAAGCAGTTCTTCTTTGTCCGGCATAAATTCATGAAGTGGTGGATCCAGCAAGCGTACGGTAATCGGGTGGCCCTGCATCGTTTCAAAAATCTGTTCAAAATCCTGCTGCTGCATCGGCAGGAGCTGATCGAGATGCTCCTTCCGTTCCGTAATGGATTCAGATAATATCATGCTTTGAACGGTAGGGATGCGGGAGCTGTCCATAAACATATGCTCTGTACGGCAGAGTCCAATGCCGCCGGCTCCAAACTCCAGAGCTTTCGCTGCATCTGTCGGATTGTCGGCATTCGCCCGTACCCCCATTTTTCTTTCTTCATCTGCCCAGCGTAGAAGTAACTGGAATTCCTCTGAAAGTTCCGGTTCGATCATTGGAATTTCACCGAGGAATATTTCTCCGGTTGAACCATCGATCGTAATGATATCTCCGTGGTTCACAGTGGTATCCCCTACAATGAACTGTTTGGAATCCAAATGAATTTTCAACGCGTCACATCCGCAGATACAGGCTTTCCCCATACCTCTTGCGACTACGGCGGCATGACTGGTCATCCCGCCCCGGCTCGTAACGGTAGCTTGAGAGGCGATGATGCCATGGATATCATCAGGCGTCGTTTCTGGTCGAACGAGAATCACCTTTTTTCCATCCTTGGACAGCTGATCGGCTTCATCTGCATCAAAGACGACCTGGCCGGTGGCTGCTCCAGGGGAAGCGGGTAAGCCAGCCGCTAATTTTTCTCTCTTGTAGTCAGGATCAATGCGGTGGTGGAGGAGCTGGTTGAGCTGATCTGGGTCCACACGTAAAAGAGCTTCACGCTGATCCATGATTTTTTCTTTCACCATTTCAACTGCGATACGAATGGCAGCCTGGGCGGTTCGTTTACCTGTCCGTGTTTGAAGGATGAACAGCTTCCCGCGTTCTACGGTGAATTCAATGTCCTGCATATCTTTGTAATGGTCTTCTAACAGCTGACAGGTCTCCACCAATTGTTGAAACACATCCGGCATCTCATCTTTGAGCGTCGCAATTGGCTGAGGTGTACGAATTCCTGCCACAACGTCTTCTCCCTGTGCGTTGATCAAGTATTCCCCATAAAGTTTGGACTCACCAGTAGAAGGATTGCGTGTAAAGGCGACGCCTGTCCCGGAATCTTCCCCCATATTTCCGAAAACCATGCTTTGAATATTGACGGCTGTCCCAAGGTGTCCAGGGATTTGATGAAGGCGGCGGTACAGGACGGCCCGCTGATTATTCCATGAGTCAAACACAGCCTGAATGGTAAGGAAAAGTTGTTCTTTAGGATCTTGAGGGAAGCTTCGTTTCGTATATTTGACCACAGTGGTTTTGAATGCTTCGATGACCAGCTTCCAATCTTCAGCTGTCAATTCTGTATCGGAGTGGTACCCTTTTTCTTCACGGATCTCTTCCAACTGTTGTTCAAAAAGATAGTTTTCTATATCCAGAACAACATTCCCGAACATCTGAATGAACCGGCGGTAGGAGTCATAGGCAAAGCGAGGGTTATTCGTAAGTTCTGCCATTCCTTTGACCGTTTCATCATTCATGCCAAGGTTCAAAACAGTATCCATCATCCCGGGCATGGAATGTACAGCACCTGAGCGCACCGAAACAAGCAGCGGATTGGTTGGATCGCCTAAGCGTTTATCTGTTTTGGATTCAAGCGTTTGAAGGGATTGTAATACCTGGGCTTCGACTTCCGGCGAAATGACTTCACCTGCATCATAGTACGCGTTACAGGCAGCGGTCGTAATCGTAAAACCATATGGGACAGGTAAACCGATACGGGTCATTTCCGCTAAGTTTGCGCCTTTTCCACCTAGAAGTTCCTTCTTGCCGCTTTCTGTGTGATCAAACATGAATACAACATTGTTTTCCATTAGGCAAAGCTCCCCCTTTTATTAAACATGGCCAGAATGATATCGGCCGTCTCTTCGATGGCTTTATTGGAGACATCGATGACTGGACACCCAATCTTTTTCATGATGTCTTCCGCACATGTTAATTCTTCAAAAATTCGATTCAATGAGGCATAACTGGCTGAGTTCGTTAACCCGAGTCGTTTTAATCGCTCTCTGCGAATGTCATTTAATTTTTCCGGTGAGATGATCAATCCCACGCACTTTTTTCTAGGGATGTTAAAAAGTTCTTCTGGAGGCGGGACCTCCGGGATGAGCGGGACGTTGGCCACCTTGAATTGCTTATTCGCTAGATACATAGAAAGAGGAGTCTTTGAGGTTCGTGACACTCCGACAAGAACAATATCGGCTTGTTTCAATCCTCTGACTTCCTGTCCGTCATCATACTTCACAGCAAACTCAATTGCTTCCACTCGTTTAAAGTAGTTCTCATCCAACTTTCTCATCTGTCCCGGTTGACGATTAGGCTGCATATTGAATTTTTCAGCGAACGCATTCATCAACGGATACATTAAATCCACCGCAATGATTTGTTCTTCTTCAGCCCTGTGGTCAAGGTATTCCTTCAAATCAGGAAGGACGATGGTGTAAGCGATGATGGATGGACGATACTTCGCCACTGTGATGACATTATTAATATCCTGCTCATCTTCTACATAGGAGAAGTGCTGGATTTCAACATCCTGACCAAAAAACTGACTCGCCACAGCTTTTACCATTAATTCAGCTGTTTCACCGACTGAATCTGACACGATATACACCATTTCTTTAGTAGTCACAATCCATCTCCCTTACTTTTAGTGATGAGGAGGGCCGGGAAAGCGATGATGTTATGTACAGCTTCCTGCATTTATGGCCCTTTTATTATGTCACACTAATTGTTCTGATTCGTTTTAATGTGTCATACTATTACTGAATAGTATAGTATCATTGTTTTCATAGAGATACAACAAAAAGGTCGTTTATTGTATGGACTGTTTTTGAAAAGATCGATTCGCTTTCGGATGAAATAGAGAATCAGAGGATTGCTATTGGACCAGATGAAGTTGTCTTAAGTTCTGAACCGTTATATAATGGGGATCAATCTTGTACATAAAGGAGGGAAATTCATGCATGCATTCACCTTAGACATCAAAAGTGAGGATAAGCACCTGCTTTTCATGATGTCTATTATTGGAAAATCAGCGATCAGAGGGACAGGTGTGTCCTTTTTTAGCTGAATTCCATAAAGTGAACGTATGTATGATTTCCTTTAATTAGCGGAGGCTGCCACACGGGAATGATCACGTGTGGCTTTTTTATGTAGAAGAGAGGACGAATGACCATGTTTAAAACAAAACGCAGTATCTATATGCTGTATTTCTATATCTTTTTTGCTCAGTTGTTTTTTGACCGGGCCTTGTGGGTCATCTACCTCGGAGACAGAGGGATGACGTTCGGTCAGATTGGTTTGTTGGAAGCTTTTCTTCACTTGGCGATTGTCCTGTTTGAGGTACCCACAGGAATGATTGCTGATTTGTACGGGAGAAAAGTGAGCTTAGTCATCGGGAATGTGTTCAGTCTTTTTTATGGCCTGTTCATGTTGATCAGCGGTACCTTTTCGATGTTCACACTCGCCTTTTTATCGATGGGAATCATGGTTACTTTCCACTCAGGCGCGGAACAGGCTTTTGCATATGATACGTTGAAAAATGAAAATAGGGAGAAAGATTATACGAAGGTGATCGGAAGCATGACGGCTCTTGCTCTATTATCCTTGAGCCTTGCTAAGTTCCTGGGAGGATTCATGGCAGAGATCAGCTGGGAGTGGGTCTATGGCTCCACCATCTTCACCCATATCCTTGCCTTGATTCCTCTGTTTTTACTGAAAGAACCGGAACGAGAAAAGACAGAGGACATCGGCGGACGATGGTATAACCAGTGGGTCCATCAATTTAAATTAGGTATCGATGTATGGAAGCGGAATTCGGTCCTCCACCAGCCTGTGGTGTTATTTATTCTGGCGAGTGCGGTTATGGTTATACTCGTTTTTTATGGCCAGGAATACTTTATCCAGTTAGGTTACTCTTCTGTAGTTGTAGGTGCTGTATTTACAATCGAGGGACTATTGGGTGTTGTCATGGCGAAAATCGCCTACAAGGTCGAAAAACGATTTGAGTTCTTCAATCTTTTACATTACGGTTTAGGCCTGTTCTTTTTGTTTTTCATCCTGTTCATCTTCGCTGTGGACTGGGCTATTCTCTTATCCTTCCTATTCCTTGCACAGCTGTTGAGTTTATTCGAACCCATCTTCAGTTCATTTGTGCAAAACTTATTAAAAAGCAATGTCAGATCCACCTTCTTTTCATTGATCGGTTTAATGGAGAGCTTTATCATTATGGTCAGCTTTCCAATGTTCGGATTTGCCATTGAGCGCACAGGTTTCACCAACGGTTTTGCGGGTCTATTGCTGATCTTTTTTACGATGACAGCCGGATTCCTTATGGTTCAAAAACTTAAAAAGAGCTAATTTAGGAGCCTTCCCAATCTAAGGGGGAGGCTCGTTTTTCTTCTCTCTGTTTTACCGCCGGCTCCCGGTAGTTTATAATGAGGGGCAAATAAGCAAAGACAGGAAGTGCCTATGAGTAAACGAAAGCATCAAGGAAATAAAAAGCTGAATAAGAAACCGAAAAAGGTGGGCAGGCCAACCGGGAAACAGAACTTTTCTCCGAATAGACCTTCTAAGGGTAAACCTGCACGGGGGCAGAAACCTATAACCGCACAGGTCACGTGCACAGGTCTCACCGATGAAGGGAAGGGGATTGCCGAGTGGAAGGGGAAACAGTTGGAAGTCCCTTTGCTTTTATCAGGTGAAAAGGCTGAGGTGAACATCGTTCAAAAAGGGAAGTTTTTGGACGCAGAGGTGAAGAATGTAATCACTTCTGCACAAGAACGAGTCGACCCACCTTGTCCATATTATTACGAATGCGGAGGATGCCAGCTTCAGCATATGAGTAACGATGCCCAGGCCCGTTTCAAGCAGGAAACCATTGATCAATTGATGAAACCGTTTGGAAAACCGGATCCTATTTACACGATGGACCACCCCTATGATTACCGCAACAAGAATCATAATACATTCGGTTTGAATCACAAGCGTCAGGTCATTGGTGGTCTGTATGCGCAGCACACGCATGAAATCATTCCAATGGATCGATGTCTCATTCATGATCCGAAAGCGGACGAAATCATAGACACCATCAAAGATTATATGAGGAATTCGAAAATGCAGCCGTATAACGAAGACACTGGACGTGGCTTCTTACGGCATGTGTTGATCAAAGTAGGTAAAGTCAGCGGAGAGGTTATGGTGGTACTCGTTGCTGCCTCCTCTGAGTTCAAGGGGAAAAACAACTTCGTTAAAGCTTTAAGAAAAGCTCACCCTGATATAACGACCATGCTGTTGAATGTGAACAAACGGGATACAAGTGTTGTTTTGGGCGAACAGGAGAAAGTGCTGTTCGGCAAGGGAACGATTACAGATACGTTGTGCGGGCTGGAATTTGAAATTTCAGCAAAGTCCTTTTACCAAATCAATCCTGTTCAGACGGAGAAGCTTTATGGAAAAGCGATTGAAATGGCCGAGCTGACTGGAAACGACACCGTGATTGATGCGTACTGCGGAATTGGTACGATCGGTCTTGTGGCCAGCCGCAAAGCTGGCAAAGTCATTGGAGTAGAGGTGAACAAGGATGCGGTCCGGGATGCCATCCGAAATTCGAAGCGCAATGGCGTGACCAATGCACGCTTCTACCAAGGGGATGCTGGTGAATTCATGGTCGATATGGCTGCGCGCGGGGAGAAAGCAGACGTCGTAATTATGGACCCGCCGAGAAGTGGTAGTGACGAAGCCTTCTTATCAAGCGTTGTGAAGCTTAAGCCGAAGCGAGTGGTTTATGTGTCCTGTAACCCGGAAACACAGGCGCGGGATATGAAATATTTAGTAAAGAACGGCTATGAAGTGGAAGGCATTCAGCCCGTGGATATGTTTCCACAGACGTATCATGTGGAATCTGTGGCAAAGTTAGTGCTGAAAAAATAACCAGGATCTGAATCCACGATACTGGCTATCTTCATGAGAAAAAGGTTCATCCAAAGCAGTGGATGAACCTTTTTCTGTATATCTGTGACTTGGGCAGGTGACATCCTGTCGAGTCTACTTATAATCCTTCGGGTAACCCCAGTACTCATAGCGATTGTATCGGGGATCTATGGAATCAAAACGAATGAAAATGGGGGCATGATCCAATTCGGGATAGGCTTCAAAAAAATACCGGTCCCCATACCTGATAGCTTCAAGGGCTAAGGGTAGTTCACGTCTGAAGATGGCATTTCGAACAGCGGATTGGTGAGATCCATATTGTCCATCCACATAAACGTAGACATAGAGATAGGGACGACCATTTTCTATCCTCCATTCCTCAAGCACTTCATCTCTCATCTGAGTGATCTTGTCATAGGCATACGTCAATCCCAGCGTAAGAAATAGCTCTGCCGTTATGTCGGAGTGGGTCAGTGTATACTTGCGTCCTAACAGGGGAGCGTTTTTTGTAACCCCAGGTCTAAACTCAACGAAAAGTTTGTCTGGATCAAGCCTTTTCAAAAGGGCCCTCCCTCATAAAGAATGGTGTTGGGAACCCCAGGCAGAAAGCCTTAAAAAATTAATGAGACTCACTCAAAAATTCTTCGACCATCTGGTTGAACTTCCCATGGTGCTCCCAAAACATGAGGTGTCCTCCCAGAGTCTTCACCGAAGCGGAAGGCGTCAGCTTGTTAAGGTAAGCGGTCGCTGTCTCTCCCCAATGTTCGGCGACAACGAAAAGCGTCGGAATGGATGCACTGCTTTCTTCCGCTTCTTTTCGATAATCCGAAAAGAGACCGGAAGAGAATAAGTTGGCCGCGATATAGTAGGGGGTTTTCAAAGACTGCTCTACCATCCAATTCAATTCTTCTTTGGTCAGTTCCCGTTGGACCATTACACCGGTGGCATAAGCCGAAATGAATTCCCGCTGTCCTCTGGGGTGTCGGAGGAAGTTCGTATACGCTGCAGCCAGGTCATCAAGTGGACCCTCCACCCAGTCCTCGTCTTGTTTCAACGATAAAGATTTCGGCGGCATATCGATCAGCATGACAGACTTGATCCCATCGGTTCCAAACTGGCGAAAGTACTCCCATACGGTCAAACAGCCGAAGGACCAGCCGACAAGCGTTGGATTCTCGACCTTCAATTCCTTCAGCACTTTTTGTAAATCCGCCCCGTGTGTGACGTAATCATTCCCATGGACGGTCATCGTGGATCGGCCATGGCTTCTGGGATCAATGACAATGGTTCGGTGCGTTTTTGAAAAATGTTTCACCTGCTCGGAGAAGACTTCCGTCGTGAACGTAAAACCCGGAATGAATACTAGGGGGTCTCCTGTACCGGCTTCCTGAACGAATAGTTCAATCCCCGGTTCCACTTCAATATAGCTTTCATTCGTATTCATGGTGTCCCTCCTGTTTCTACAAAATGCTAAGCATATTCTCTTAAATCCTATTCAACAATGCGGTCTGTCATTTCTCTTTCTAGAAGAAACACATCTAAACAAAGAGATCATGAAAAAAGACGGGCCGTGGAAAAGGCCCGTCATAAGTTTCCGTTTATTTTTTTATAAGAAAAACAGCACAAAAAGCTGAAGGTAGATCTGCACCATGACATAAAAGGCCAGGGCGTATTTATAGTTGAACATCAATCCGTTCTTAATGATGCTCAATTTGTTCACAGAACTCAAAATGATCGATGGTAAAATCAACGGTGATAACATAATGGAAATAACGCTGCCTGATGTAATTCCAAGTACCACGATTTCCGGTGGATAGGGAAGATCGACGCCCTGCAGAATTCCTGAGACGAGGACGATGACCGTCAACGGACCAAGCCCGATGAATCCAAGGATAATCACAACAAAAGGAAGAACCCATAAGAAGTTCAGGAACGGTACGGCGTCCGTCACGTAAAAGAGGCCATCGATAATGTACTCGCCATATCCCGACTGATTCACCGCGTTGATTAGAAACCCGGCGGCTAATAAAATCGAAAACTGCTGAGCTTTGTTGGGAATACTTTTAGCTACATAAGTTTTTCCGTTCTCGGTAATCGCGCTGCTTCTCTTACGAATGAGGAAGTAGAGAATGACCCAGGCCACGATTACGATAGGGATAATGAGCAGAAGCTGTACATCCCAAAGCGCATTCAGCAGAAAGATCGACCCGAATAACGTCACAAAAAGAAATCCGAATTCCAGAGCATCTCGGTTTCCTTTCGTATCCTGTTTCTTTTGGTCGGCAATCTTCTTAAGCTGTTCCTGGATGCCTGCTGTTAGATCCACGCCATAATGGCGTTCTTGATAATAAGAGAATAAGACTGACAACAAGATTCCAGCAAATGAGATGAAGAAACCCTGTAAGATGGATAAGCCTAAGGATGCTCCAAGGGCATCGACGGCAAAAATAAAGCTAGGAATGCTGACAACCCACATCGTCGTTAAGGAAAACGCACGTAACAGGGCTGTTCCTTTATAATTCTCCCACACCTCTCCTTTTTGATTGCTCAAAAAGTCGTTGATCATGCTGTAGACCATCGGGATGGAACCGAATAATAAAAAGTAGGAAATGATCTGAGTGATCACCATCATTCCGAAATAGAACTTCCGACTTGTATTCAGGAGGTTTTGGGCGAAATTGATGACCGATTCGATATAAGGCTTTTCCTCCAGTACCCAGCTGATCGTAGGAACGATCAGTAAGAGCGCGATCAGTCCGCTCATCACTGTAAATCCGGATACGGTCCCTTCAATAAGTGAGGTCCCGGCAGAAATATGAACAATTAAGGCAATGATGAGCAGCAAAAGGGAAATCGCTGCCTGTTTCACCGGCAGGAAGAAGTAACCCAGTACAAAGGCCGCCAAACCGAATAAGGAAAGAGTGGTGGAAAGCATGTCCCCACCTATAAAATAAACGACAAAATGCATGAGGACATATAAGCTTATAAAAAAGGTGTATCCTCGTTTTGCGATTTGTACCATAAGGATGCTCCATTCTTAGATCAAAGTGTTAACTTACATATATTATCATAATCCATATTCATTAGCTTAAATCATGCCCAGGAGGATTCCTGGTTCGGATGGGAATTCAGCATATGGTCCCTGGAGTATAAACATATAGTTCACTAGTGCTTTCTCACTAAATAAGGGGTTACAAATGGACTGAATTCAAGGATGAAACCTACTGAATGGTTTGGTGAAAAAGAAAACCGGCAATATTCCCGAATGTAACCAAAAAGTAGGAGGAGATTTCATGAACCGTTTTACAATTCCACGCGATATTTATTTTAGTGAAAATGCTCTTGATATATTGAAATCTGTAGAGGGAAAGAAAGCCTTACTTGTAATTGGTGGAGGTTCCGTCAAAGAAAACGGGAACCTGGAAACGATTGAAAAAAATCTAGCAGAAGCGAATATAGAAACCAAGCTTATTGAAGGAATAAAAGAAGAGCCTTCCACGAAGCTTGTGCAAGAACATCTGGATACGGTGATGAGTTTTGAACCTGATTGGATCATTGGAATCGGCGGCGGCTCCCCGATGGATGCAGCTAAAGCCTTCTGGTTGTTCTATGAACATCCGAACCTCAGTTTTGAAGATGCGACCAAACCGTTTGAGCTGCCTGAACTTCGTTCCAAGGCGAGATTCATCGGTATTCCTACGACAAGTGGGACAGCATCCGAGATCTCCAACCTGTCTGTCATCACTGATTCAGAAACAGGCGTGAAATATCCGTTAGCCAGCTTTGAACTGACACCCGATTTCGCCATCATCGACCCTGTCATGGTTGAATCCATGCCGAAACGTGTGACAGCTTACAGTGGTATGGATGCGGTCACCCACAGCATTGAAGCGTATGTAGCGAAACCACGCACGACATTTACAGATGCGCTTGCAAAAGAAGCGGCTGAAATATTGAAAGAACACCTTCTTTCCTCCTATAAAGGAGATAAAGAAAGTCGTGAAAAAGTCCATTATGCTCAGGCGATGGCTGGTATGGCCTTTTCTAATGCGGTGTTAGGAAACGTACACAGCCTGGCGCATAAGAGTGGTCCGACCTTCGGAGTACCACACGGCTGTGCCAATGCGATCTACCTCCCTTACGTCATTCAATTCAACAGAAGTGTTGTCGAAGATCGTTTTGCGGCTTTAGCGAAAAGAATCGGTCTGCAAGGGCAGAATGATCAGGAGCTCGTCGATGCTCTTATTGAATGGGTCCGGGAGTTGAATCGTGAAATGGATGTACCGAATACACTGCAGGAATTTGGTGTCTCCGAAGAATTATTCAAAGAACATGTCGATACAATGGCTGAAAACGCGGTAGAAGATCCGTGTACAGGAACGAACCCGCGTGAAACATCCGTAGAAGAAATGAAGAAACTCTTTGTAGCCGCTTATTATGGGCAGGATGTTGATTTTTAAATAGAAGATTTATAGAGATCAGTCCACTACTGGGCTGGTCTCTTTTTTCTGGACAAAAAAGGGGCGTTCGACTTTAATAGAGGGGAAAGGAGTTCACTTATGATCCTAAAACCCCGCACCATCCCTCCTGATATTGTCCATTTGGAAATACTAAAGAACCGCCTCAATCCTCATCACCCCGCTGTCCCCCAAGTAGAAGAAACCCTCTCGGCAATGAAAGCCGGCTGGAATGGCGAACAGTCCCTTGATTTTCACCTCGATTATTTGAAAGGCCCTCATCACATCCTTCACAACCTGCGGCTGCATGACGGGCACCACTTTTTTCAAATCGACACGGTTATCTTATTCCCTTCCTTCATTCTGATTCTTGAAGCAAAAAATATGATCGGTCAGATCTCTATCCATCGTGAAAAAAAGGAAATGCGTCGCGACACGGAAGGATTCCATGATCCTGTGGAGCAGGCGGAACGGCAGAAGCGTTTATTAGATGAATGGTTATGGCGGCAGCTAAGGATTCGTATCCCCATCGACTTCCTGGTGGTATTCACGAATCGTCGATGTACACTCGAATTTGACTCCTCAGACTCTCGTATCTATGAAAAAGTCATACGCGCTTCCTCTCTCGTGGATGCGTTGGAAAAGAAAAAGGATATGCATCAGGGGAAGAGATTCAAGAAGGAAGAGCTGTTACGAATTGGCCAAGCGCTGGCTGAATCCCACCAGGATCATGTGCCGGATTACATGAAACGTTTCAACTTGAGTTATTCGGATCTGCTCAAAGGAGTCAGGTGCCCCGCGTGTGGAAAGTATTCAATGAAAAGAACAAAAATGAAATGGGTATGTCCAGGTTGTTCTCACCACTCTTTTCTTGCTCATGAACAAGCCTTGAAAGAATATGCTGTGCTTGTTGCCAAAACAATTAGCAATAAAGAAGCTAGAGACTTTTTAAAGGTAGATTCAAGACATGTGGTGTATCGATTATTGAGCGCTTATTGTAAGGGGAAAAGTGGTTCTACTAAAAAAGCAAGGTTCCTATTAGAGTGCTGATCCAATAAGAGGGGGAGTCGCGCCAAAGGTAGAGCGAGTCGCGCCAAAGGAGAGCGAATCGCGCGAAAGGAGTAGCGAGTCGCGCGAAAGGAGTAGCGAGTCGCGCGAAAGGAGTAGCGAGTCGCGCCAAAGGAGAGCGAGTCGCGCGAAAGGAGTAGCGAGTCGCGCCAAAGGTAGAGCGAGTCGCGCCAAAGGAGAGCGAGTCGCGCCAAAGGGGAGCGAGTCGCGCCAAAGGAGAGCGAGTCGCGCGAAAGGAGTAGCGAGTCGCGCGAAAGGAGTAGCGAGTCGCGCGAAAGGAGTAGCGAGTCGCGCCAAAGGGGAGCGAGTCGCGCCAAAGGGGAGCGAGTCGCGCCAAAGGGGAGCGAGTCGCGCGAAAGGAGTAGCGAGTCGCGCGAAAGGAGTAGCGAGTCGCGCCAAAGGGGAGCGAGTCGCGCGAAAGGAGTAGCGAGTCGCGCCAAAGGGGAGCGAGTCGCGCCAAAGGAGAGCGAGTCGCGCCAAACGGAGAGCGAGTCGCGCCAAAGGAATAGCGAGTCGCGCGAAAGGAGTAGCGAGTCGCGCCAAAGGGGAGCGAGTCGCGCCAAAGGAGTAGCGAGTCGCGCCAAAGGTAGAGCGAGTCGCGCCAAAGGAGAGCGAGTCGCGCGAAAGGAGTAGCGAGTCGCGCCAAACGGAGAGCACCCCGCCCCAAAGGTCCCGCACCCTACTACCAAGTATAAAAGAACGACACCAATCCTTGATTTACAGTTCATCCCATAGTACTCTTGGGGTTCAATGAAGGGAGTGGGAGACCATGACACGAGTGGTCATCTTAGCCGAAAAACCCTCTCAGGCAAAAGCATATGCAGAGGCTTTTACAATACAGGAAAAAACGAAAACGTATATTGTACTCAAACCGGATGATATTTTCCCGAACGGGGCGACGATCACGTGGGGCGTCGGTCATCTGGTGGAATTGAAAGAACCGCACGACTATAAGCCGGAGTGGAAGCGATGGAAGCTTGATCAGCTGCCGATTGTTCCTGACCGATTTCTTGAAAAAGTATCCAAAGGGAAGTGGGAGCAGTTTAAAGAGGTCAAGCGTCTGTTCCAGCAGGCCGACGTCCTTGTAAATGCGGCCGATGTCGACAGGGAAGGGTCGAACATTTTCTATAGTATCCTCCGTTTAACAGGGGTGAAAGGGAAGCCGGTACGCCGTTTGTGGATCAATTCTCTTGAAAAGGACGAAGTGCGTAAAGGATTTAGTAATCTACGAAACAATGAAAAAGACTTACGTATGTTTGATGAAGCGAAAGCCCGTCAAATCAGTGATTGGATGGTAGGGATCAACGCGAGCCGTCTATTCACACTGCATTTGCAGAAGAAAGGGTTCGGAAGCTACTTAACGATCGGTCGAGTGCAATCGCCAACCGTCTACTTGATTTACCAGAGGCACAAGGAGATAGAGAACTTTGTATCTGAGCCTTTCTACCAAATCGAGGGACTTTTTCAATCAGACGCAGGTTCCTATAAGGGTCTCGCTGAGATCAAGGAAAAGGATAAAGCCAAGGTCCAGGAGCTTATGGACAAGCATGGCTTGAAGGAAAAGACCGACCACCAGGGGTTAATCCAGCGTGTAGACAAAAAGACAAAACATCAAAAATCACCGAAACTGCATTCGCTATCCACGTTGCAGAGTGTTGCGAACAGACGCTGGAAGTACACACCCTCGCAAGTGTTGAAGACGATGCAAAAGCTCTATGAGAAAAAGCTTGTCTCCTATCCGAGGACCGACTGTAATTACATTACCGAAAGCGAGTTCTCCTATTTAGTAAACAACCTGAAGGCCTATCAGGATACGTTGAACGCTTCTTTCACCCCGATCTCTTTAAAACCGAGGAAGCGGTATGTGGACAGCAAGAAGGTTCAGGAGCACTATGCCATCATCCCGACAAAGTCCATTCCGACGGAAAAGAAACTGAATGGGTTGAGTCGTGAGGAACGCAACATCTATACAGAGGTGCTCGCGACGACACTTGCGATGTTCCATAATGATCACGTCTATGAAGAGACGACGATTTTCACACACGTTCATGACCTTCCTTTTAAATCAACAGGGCGGAGAGAAGTGCACCAGGGTTGGAAAGAGCTTTTTCCTAAGCCATCCAAAGCGAAACTGGAAAAAGATGCGCTGCTTCCGAATGTGCAAAAAGGAGAAGAGGTGGGGGCGCGCCTTCATATAAAAGAAAGCATGACCCAGCCTCCGAAACCGTACACCGAAGGTCAGCTGATCAACATGATGAAAACGTGTGGAAAGCTCATGGATGACGAGGAAGACGTGGAAATCCTGAAAGAAGTCGAAGGCCTCGGAACCGAAGCTACCCGCTCAAGCATCATTGAAACGATTAAAGCGCAAAAATACATTGAAGTGAAGAAGAACAACGTTTATGTCACCGCTAAAGGCGTTACGCTTTGTGAAGCTATCGAAGGGACGCTGTTATCGAGCCCGTCCATGACTGCGAAGTGGGAATCGTATTTGAAGAAAATCGGCAGCGGAGAAGGATCGAAGCAAACGTTCATCAAACAGACGAGTCAGTTTATTGAAAAGCTGATCCAGGAGACTCCTGATTCCATTCAACAGGTTCAGATCCGGAATACGGGTGAAAAGAAAAAATGGAATACACCAATCGCCAAATGCCCGGCATGTGAGACAGGTTCGATTATGGATCGGTACAAATTCTACGCATGTTCTGAATATAAAAAAGGCTGCAAGGTGAGTTTTCCGAAAAGATTAGCCGGAAAAGCGCTGACAGCCAATATGATCAAAACCCTGTGCGAGAAAAAACGGACGAAGGTCTTAAAAGGATTTAAAGGAAAGAAACCGTTCAGTACCGCCTTGACATTGGATGAAGACTATAAGATTAAGTTCGACTTTAATAAGAAAGCCGCAGAAAAAAGGTAGACATATGTAGTCCTGCCTGCCTCTCCAGGCGTGTACGCAATCACACAAAGAGGCAGGCTTTTTTTTTATAAAAATAATCAGATTGTCTTATTTCTCTTGAGGGGTGTCCGTGTGGATCAGAAGAATGTTGTTTTATGCCAAAAACGTGCATCAAGGACACTCCACGTATTCCATACATAGGATAAAACAACAAATGGGAAGGGATTTGAGAAAATGTATGTTGGACCCTATACGCATCCATATTACTTAAACCAGCCAGGTTATGGTTACAGAAATTCTGCAGGATATTGGTCTGCACCTAACCAACCATATGGCTATTATGACCGGGTGATGCTAAAAGATTATGGCTCTAATCCATTCGTCATCAATATCAATGAAGCGACGAAGCAAAACCAAAACTATCGGACGGCTTTATGGACGGGATCAAACTTACAGGTAACTTTAATGAGTATCCCCCCGGGCGGAGATATTGGGTTGGAAGTGCATCCAAATGTCGATCAGTTCCTGCGTATTGAACAGGGCCAGGGAATGGCACAAATGGGCGACCGTAAAAACAATCTAAGTTTTGAAAGAAACGTCTATGATGATGACGCCATCATCGTCCCTGCTGGAACATGGCATAATGTAACCAATACAGGGAATACGCCACTGAAACTTTATTCGATATACGCTCCACCCAATCATCCATTCGGGACGGTTCATGCGACCAAGGCAGATGCCATGGCAGCGGAGGGAGAAAACAGTGAAGGGAATGGGAGTACCGTTGTCTATGGGAAGACCCCGGACGAATGGGTGAGGTACACGGAATTTTTGGTCAATGAAGGGTTGGAAGATGTGAAAAGAGGAATTAATGCTACCCACATCCTCCAAGAATTCATTTTGATGGGATTGCTTGTAGGGAAGGGATATACTCCTGAAAAAGCCTATGAAACAGTAGAGGAATGGGAAAGGACAGGAGAATCCAAACTGCTTCAACAAAGTAAAAAGATGCAGTAGTGCCTAACCCATCTCCTTATTCATATAGGGGAGCAGGAAACACTACTTCTTTCCAATGTGAAAGAGGTAGTGTTTTTTTATAGAATCAGCCATCATATGGGGGTCAGACAAACAAAAATAGTAAACTTTTATCATTTGTGAACAATTTTGTAATTTTTATAAAAACTTAAAGAATAAATCATAAAAAGGTGGTAATATATTTCTAATATCCAATCTTCTTCCTGGATATACGTTTCTTTGAAAACGTCTTATAAAAATAAGAAGAGGTTGATGAAAAGTTGACATTAACAGTGAAAGAAGCTTCCATTTTTGACCACAAGGGAAACAGGATTATGACGGAAGACCGTGAGATTGCGATTATTGCCAAAATGGAAGACCCTAAGATTGCTATTTTAGGAAACGTCATCAGTGATGCTGAATGTGATGAGCTTATCCGTCTTTCTCAAAATCGGATGAACCGCTCAAAAATCGGCTCGCGTCATGAAGTGAGTGACATCCGTACAAGCAGCAGCACATTTCTGCCGGAGGATGATATCACTACCCGAATTGAAAAGCGGTTGGCGCACATCATGAATGTACCCGTTGAACATGGAGAAGGACTTCACATCTTGAATTATAAACAAGGTCAGGAATATAAAGCCCATTATGATTATTTCAAATCGAAGGTCCAGGCAAAAAACAATCCGAGGATCAGCACCCTTGTTCTTTATTTGAACGATGTCGAAGAGGGTGGGGAAACGTACTTCCCACATATGAATTTAGCTGTTTCTCCTCAAAAAGGCATGGGCGTCTACTTCGAATATTTTTATTCCGATCCTGAAATCAATGAGCGCACGCTCCATGGCGGATCACCAGTCACCAATGGAGAAAAATGGGCAGCAACGATGTGGGTGAGGAGAAAACAATATAGATAAAGATGGAGAGTTACTCTCTAAACATAATGAAACACCGGGCATGGCGCACATTTGACCATACCCGGTGTTTTTCTTATGACAGAAAGGGGATCTGAAGCACCATTACTTCATTCTTGTGTTTTCTACTATTTTATTTGCTCGTTTGAATTCTTTCTGGAATCTAACTTCTTGTGTTTTTGTTAAGGTACTTCTTTTTTCTTTGGAAACTTGGGCCTTCGATTTCATTCCTAATCCCTCCTTTACCTGTCATTAGTTTCATTATGAACGGTTTGGGATAAGGTTATTCTATGGCTGGAAGTGTTGGTCCTCTTCTTAATCCATGGGTATTCCCTGACTGGTGAAGGAGGTCGACTTGTGGCAGACATTGGAAGGGTATAGAATATATAGTGTTGATTCGTAGGAAAGTGAGTGATGAAGATGGATAGAATCGGTGTGTTGACGAGCGGAGCAGATGCTCCGGGAATGAATGCAGCCATACGATCAGTCGTAAGATCAGGAATCTATGACGGCGTTGAAATGGTTGGAATTAAGTATGGTTTTCAAGGTCTGTTGAATGAAAACCTCGAGATAATGGATGCATCCTCTGTGGGCTCTATTATTCAGCGTGGAGGCACGATCCTGCAAGCCTATACATGTGATGAAATTCACACGGATGCAGGTCAGGAGAAAGCCATTGAGAACTTACAAAAACAAGGAATCGATTCCTTAGTTGTCATTGGTGGTAAGGAAGCATTAGCGGTTGCGGCTGCTTTGCAAAATAAGAACTTTCCATGTATGGGAGTACCTGCCACTATTGATAACGACATCCCAGGCGTAACAGAGGCTGTCGGTTTTGATACAGGACTAAATACAATCATTGATTATATTGATCGCATTCGCGATACGGCGTCTTCCCATGAAAAATCATCGATTATTGAAGTGATGGGAAAAGACACAGGGAATCTCGCTTTATGGTCAGGCCTTGCCGGAGGTGCTGAGAACATTTTAGTACCTGAAAAAAAAGAAGACTTAGAGACCATTGTGAATCAAATTAAAGAGGGACCTTCGCGAGATAAAAGGTACAGCATCATCATTGTAGCAGAGGGGAGTGGTGTGAGTGGAATCGATCTCAATGCCAAGTTGAAAGAAGAAGCAGGGATTGAATCACGTGTCACTGTTTTAGGCCATACCCAGCGGGGCGGTGCTCCTACCGCAAGAGACCGGGTGTTGGCCAGTCGATTAGGCGCTTATGCGGTGGAATTGCTTCTTGCAGAGAAATCAGGCAGAGTCGTCGGTCTGGAAAACCATACGCCTGTGAGCTATGCATTTGATGACATCTTTTCTAAAACCGCTCAGATTGATGAAGGCATGTATGAGTTGTCAGGAAGGTTGTCAATATAAAAGAGAAAGTGGGCAAGCGTTTCAGGCGCTGGCCTTTTCTTTTTCTATATGAGGGGATGGAATAGAGAAGTCGATCTCCAATGCGTGTTACGATACCCTTAAGTATGAAGAGGAGGAACGCCTAATGACGAGAAAGCTGTACTATGAAGATGTCTATATGATGAATTTTGACTCAAAGGTGACCAGAACAGATGCAGATGAACGTGGTTTGTACGTTGTTCTCGAAGTAACCGCGTTTTATCCGACAGGCGGCGGCCAGCCAAACGACGAAGGGACATTGAATGGTGTGGCGGTATTCAATGTCGAAGAAGTGGATGGCGAAGTGCGTCATTACATAAAAGAAGAGATTGCTAACAAAGAAGGGGTACATGGGGAGGTCAACCGTGAGCGCCGACTCGACCACATGCAGCAGCATAGTGGGCAGCATATCATTTCAGCGGTCTTCGACGATCAGTTCAATATCCCGACCACTAGCTTTCATTTAGGCAAAGATACGGTGACGATTGATTTAGATACGGAAAAACTGACTGATGAAATGTTGGAAAATGCCGAGGGTCAGGTAAATCAAATCATCCGTTCAAACGATCCGGTTGAAACGAAATGGGTGTCTGTTGAGGAAGCTGTAAAATATCCGCTTCGCAAAACGCTCTCCGTTCAAGGAGATGTGCGCCTTGTCATCATCCCGGAGGTTGATTACAACGGCTGTGGCGGTACGCATCCTCATTCAACCGGCGAGGTCATGGCTGCCAAGTTTTTAGGCTGGACCAAAAATAAAAACCAGGTCCGCTTAGAATTCGTGTGTGGTCATCGGGTTTTGCAAAAGCTTGGTCAGAAGCATCACGTGCTGTCGGAAATGAAGCGAATCGTTCCGAAGCCGGAACAAGAGCTTGTCGATGAAGTAGGTGAGCTGATCAAGGCAAGCAAGGAAAAGGATAAGAAAATTGCTGAGTTGGAGGAACAACTCCTTTACTATGAAGCACAGGAAATCCTATCAGTGTCCAAAGAACAGTCAGTAATCAGGCGCGTATTCAGTAATCGTCCGATCAAGATGCTTCAGTCTCTGGGTAAAATGATTGTTGAAGAAGCGCCCTCCGCTTATTTGATTCTCATCAGTGAGCAGGAAGAACAGCTGCAGTTTGTTCTTGCGCGCGGAGCGGACATCAATCGGAACATGAACGAGGTCGCTAAACAGGCGATGACACTCATTGAAGGAAAAGGCGGAGGCAAACCGAACTTCGTTCAAGGGGGCGGAAAGAGATTAGTAGATGGGGAGCATTTTGCTAGTCAAATCCAAGAGTTATTATGATTTTCTGTTAGGAAACAAGAGGACCGTGCGAAGCCGTCTTTATTTATGAGAAAGTCATTCCCTTCTATAATATTTAATTATGGATGGGCTAAGTGAGGTTAATTGATGAAGCAAGAACCCGCCAGGTCCTTTCTATCCTTGCTTAAACTTTTCCTGTTCGGTTAAACTATCAAGTACTTGAACATGTTATGATTAGACCTTAATCGCATCACTGAACTGAATTCAGTGTACAGAGGAAATAGGATAGGAGGCTCTTTTCAATGGATAATAATGATATACTGATCCGCTTACGATACGCCCTTGATATCAAAGATCAAGACATGATTGAAATATTCAGGCTTGGTGGCGTGGATCTTACGAAAGAAGAAGTTCAAAAGGTTCTCACCAAGTCAGAAGATAGTTATGATGCCGAAGATGATGAAGTTTATGAAGATGAAGATCACATCAAGTGCACCAACAGCATGCTGGAGTCCTTTTTAAACGGATTCATTACATTCGAGCGGGGGCCGCAGCCGTCTAAGCCTGGTCAGCCGAATAAACCGGATCGTTCAATTAAGAATTATTCCAGTGTGAATAATGTCATGCTTAAAAAAGTGAAAATCGCTCTGAAACTGACGAACGAGGATGTTATTGAGATCCTGGACGAAGCGGATGTGAGAATCACCAAAGGGGAACTCAGCGGTTTATTAAGGAAAGAAGGGCATAAGAATTATCGACAGTTCGGTGATCAGTATGCCAGGAATTTCTTAAAAGGATTAACAATCAAATATAGAGGTTAAAAAAAGAGGTCCAACCATTCTGTGGTTCGGCCTCTTTTTTTAGGAAGGGGAATGTTAAAGTTGACGGACATGGACGGGATCGATCGTGCTGGAGAGAGGATATTTCACTCGGAATTTCCGGTTGATGGCATGGATCAATGCATGCTTTGCTTCCTCAGAGGCAATTTCGCCTTCTTTTATGTCTTCATGGTTCATCCTGACTTCAAAATCAATCTGATGATGTTTATAATGGACTTTTCCAGATACGACCATTGTAAGTCCTCCTTCTGTTAGGATCATTTGATAGGGTTCATTTATGTGAAATGGGGACAAACAGAAGGTGTTTACCCTTGGGAATTTTTCATAAAACATCCCAGTTAGGATAAATGGAATGTCATCGGTTGAACGATGAGGAGAATCTGGAGTAAGCTGAGGAGGAGAGAAAGCTTTTGCTGTCTGGATCTGTCGAAGAGCAAAGGCGTAATGATGCGTTGAGGAGATCGTCTATGAAACAAATGGTAAGAGTTCTATTAATCGTGATTGGAAGTATATCCCTTGTACTGGGCGTGTTGGGGATTGTGCTTCCCCTTGTTCCAACGACCCCCTTTTTACTTTTGACGGGAGCTTGTTATGTGCGGAGTTCAGACCGTCTGTACAACTGGCTGATGTCGAATAAATGGTTCGGGGCTTATATCAAAAACTATAAAGCCGGCCGTGGGATTCCTGTTCGTGCAAAAGTATCGCTGCTCATCATGATTTGGTTTTCCTTCTTATTTTCAGCTTTCTATATCACCTCTCATCCGTTGTTGAGAGCAGGTTTTATCTTTGGTGGACTCTTCTTTACTGTCCTCATTCTCCGGACAAAAACATACCATCCTGAAAGTGAACAATCATAATCTGGTGTTCCACCATAATAGATTGAACGAGAAAAAGCGGATCCTCGCCGAAGGTTGGTGAGGATCCGCTGTTCTTATTTTTTATATTGATCAATGGTCTGCTGCAGCTTACGGGCAACGCTTTCCAGTGAACCATTCAGTTCCTGGTCGGTGAACGTTACTTTCGCGCGGCTTTCGTCCATTTCCAGAGCTTCTGCAAACAACCCACCGAGACCACGTGCACGTCGGTCAACTTCAAGCATGACATCGATGCGGTTCTCATGCAGGAAGAAGATAGCTTCCAGTTCATCCAAATAAGAACGGTATTCTCCACCAGGGGCGAATTCAAATTCCTGGACGTATCCAAAACGTTTGGAGTATTCCATTTCCACTTTTCTTAAATGAAAACCTAAATGGTTTTCTAAGGCCTGCAATACTTGGTTAATGTATGGATGCGGGGCAATTTTAATAGGATCCCGGTCCTCCGGATCAAGTGCCATCGGGATGTCGAGGCCTGTTTCGAACCAGATCGGAAGTCTTCCGTGTGAAGCAGGGACATGGTAAGGCAGCTGAAGAGAGAATGGGATTTCTTTTGTTTCCCCTTCTTTAATGGTCTCCTGACCGGCGACCGGGTACTTCTGCAAAGCCACTTTTTCTTTCACTTTCTTATCATCCACTTCACGGATGGCCTCGGTCATGAGGAAGATATGGATGGAGTCGATGGATTGCTCGACGTCTCCTCCCTGGATGACCACTTTCCCATGGACCGTTTCCCCTGGAATGAATTGGTCTTTTTCTAATTGTGTATCCACTTTGGCAGCACCTACGCCAACACTTGCTAATAATTTTTTGAACATGCGGATCTCCTCCTTCCCTTGATTATACGGACATATAGGAGGAAAAGGTTCAAAAATTTTAATGCCAAAAAACTCAATTGCGGATTATTTGTGTTTGGTGGAGCGGTGTCTTTCCTCCGTTCGAGAACGTGTTTCGTTTGAAGAAGGGGTAGAATGGTCAGCTGAATGACTGGCATATGATTTTTCTTTCACGACATCTGTTTTACTTTGATGGTCATGTTCTCTTGAGACCGAATCATGAGTGGTAGAGTGTTCATCCTCACCCGAAATGGAATCCTGGCGTTTAGAGTGATCATAGTCTCCAACAGAATCATGCCGAGTGGAGTGGTCATGGTTCTGGTAGTCGTTCGGGTACATGGACGAGTTTTCTGTTTTGTTGGAAAGGAACGTCCGGTAAACTTTATTCTGCAATTTTTCCGTCGCTTCAACGATGACGATGATTTTTCCATCTTTCAAATGGTTTTCGTACTGATGCGCATCTTTCTCAGACATACCTGCTCCGACAAGTGCACCTACGATCCCACCACCGCCAGCACCTACACCTGCTCCTGTAAGAGCGGCAGCAATGGGTCCTGCGGCAGCAATTTGTCCGATTCCGGGGATGGCAAGGAGACCTAATCCTGCAATGAGTCCACCAATACCACCTAAGGCGCCTCCAGAGAGGGCACCGAGTCCTGCTCCTTTTCCGGCTTTCCTGCCCCGGCCGCTGTGATTAGATGTGACCGATGTATCCATTTCTTCTTCCAGCACATTGACTTTGCTTTTGTCTCTTGCAAAAACAGAGATGTCGTTCGAACCATATCCATGATGCTGTAAATCTGTAATCGCTTTTTCTGCTTGTCCTACTTTTGAAAAAACACCGCCTATGATTCTTCGATCCATAATGATCCTCCTTTAATTTTCCGTTAGTAGGTCCATACCCGTTCCAGCCGCCTGTAACCTTTCTTGAACTAAAATAGTCTCTTAGTTGTGGTTCTGAAAAGATAGAGGGAGGCGTCATTCTTGCATGATTGTGTAAGCGTTGTCGGTTTTCTTTCTGTCCATTTGGGTAACATTTAAGGTAGGACTAAGAATTACTCCATCAAGAGGCATAGAAAGGATGAAGAAAATGAAAGTACTTGTGGTAGGTGCAAATGGTCAAGTAGGGAAACATCTCGTTCAGTTTATTCAAGAAACGGATGGAATGGAAGCGAGAGCGATGATCCGTAAAGAAGAACAAGCTTCTTATTTCAAGGAGCTTGGGGCGGAAACAGTCTTAGTGGATCTTGAAGAGGATACAAACACAATAGCTGAAGCTTATAATGGTGTAGATGCCGTCGTGTTCACAGCTGGTTCAGGTCCGAATACGGGAGCTGATAAGACCGTTCTGATTGATCTGGATGCTGCAGTAAAAACGATAGAAGCTGCGAAACAAAAAGGCGTGGACCGCTACGTCATGATCAGTTCGTTTGATACCACCCGTGAAGCCATACAAGGTGCTCCTTCCTCATTCGCTCCTTATGTCGCTGCGAAACACTATGCGGATGATTGGCTGAGAAGAACGAATTTGGATTACACGATCATCCATCCTGGTATGCTTACCAATGATGAGGGAAGTGGCCAAGTAGAGGCTGCTGAAACCGTAGAACGAGGCGAAATCCCCCGTGAAGATGTGGCTCGTGTAATCTTGTCTACTTTGGAAAATAAGTCAACGATTGGCAAAGAGTTTCAAGTCGTTGGTGGGACGAAACCGGTAAAAGAAGCCATACGCTCCCTTTAAAATAAATAGAAGAGTGTTTAAAGGCAGTCTGATCTCCATCAGGCTGCCTTTTTATGGTGGTGGGAAAATATAAAATTTCGTGCTCTGAAAAAAGTGCACCGAAGAACAATAGCTCCGTGCACAAATAAGCTTGGGAATGTGTCTTAACATGGTTGAGTAAGAGGGAGAAGGGTAAGGTAAATGAGGATCTATTTTTCTACTGAAACCTTTTTTTATATAGCAAGATTGAAAGGGGTGTAAAAGGTGACATCTGTGATTGAAACAGACGTACTGATTATTGGAGCAGGACCGGCTGGGCTGATGGCTGCCAATGAGCTGCAAAAACGGAACATGGATTATATCTGCTTAGAGAAGCGATCCCGTCCATCGGATCTCTCGAAAGCTCTTGGCATTCAGGCGAGGACGCTTGAAATGTTTGAACTTCTGGGCGTTCATCAGGAATTTTTGGAAAAGGGCTACCCGGGACCTGGTTCCAAGCTTCATCTTGGAGGAGAAAACCCATCTGTGGTGGAACTCTATCATATCGATAGTCAATATCCGTACCTGCTTATTATTCCTCAAAGTGAGACCGAGAGTATATTAGAAGACCACCTTTCCTCATTAGGGGGGAGTGCCGACAGGGAACACGAAGTCGTGGAAGTCATGGAATCGGACGAAGGAGTGTATGTCACTGCGAAACATAACGGGGAGTTGAAGAGGTATGTCGCCAAATACCTTCTCGCTTGCGATGGTGCACATAGTAAGGTTCGTCAGGATTTGAATGTTCCTTTTGAAGGGGAAGATGAAGGATACACCTTTTTCCTTGGGGATGTTGATGTACCTGCTCTGAATGAAATTTATATTAACATGCATTTGAATGATCGTGGTGCGGTTGCTTTCTTTCCATATAAAGATGGCAGCTACCGGGTAGTTGGAATGAATCGAGCCGAACAAGGACTCCCTCACCAGGATGATTTGTCTTTGCAAGATTTGCAGGAGCATTTGGATACAGTTTTAACAGAACCTTACCAAGTAGAGAACCCCAAATGGCTCTCATACTTCGGGACCGCCCATCGTCAGGTGCCGAACTACAGGGAGGGGAACGTTTTCTTCGTAGGGGATGCGGCACATATCCATAATCCGATTGGCGGCCAGGGGATGAATCTGGGTCTGCAGGATGCAGCAAATATCGTCTGGAAGCTGGATGCCGTGCTTAACGGCCATGCGGATGATGCTTTTCTCGACAGCTACCATCACGAACGCGCTCCCATTGGGTTGGATGTACTGAAAGAGACTTCGCGCATGCTTAAAATTATTGACCTTCAAGGGGCTCAGGGGAAAATGCGGAATTGGGCGGGCAAAGCGGCATTGACGCAGGACTGGGTGCAAAAGAAGATTGCCAATCACCTTTCCAATATTTACAACGAATATGAAGAAACCTCTAAAAACAAGTCTCTGCAAGACTCTTCTCTGTCTAAGGGAGCCATACGTGCGGGAGAACGGGTGCCGGATCACCTTTTATTCTTTGATGGTTCCCATGATAAAAGTGTGTATCCTTTAATCCGGAGGTATGGATACATTTGCTTCATTTATATAGACGCACAAGATGAATCCTTCATCAATGAATCGTACAGCTTTTCCAAAAAGGTACAAGAAACGTATGGAGAACTTATCAAGGTTTTCCTTGTTGCTAAAGGAGGAACAGTGAGGGCGGATGGTGATGAGCTTCCGATTATTTATGACGTGCACAGGCATTTAGGTAATAAGCTTGGTATGGAGAAAGGGCATACCCTTCTCATTCGTCCTGATGGTCATGTGGCTTTTCACGAATCATTTTCAGAACATGTAAAAACACTGGGGAAAGTTAGAGAGTTTTTTAGTTAGTGGGGAGGTAGTACCCATTTATAAAAAATTATTAGGAAATCCCATCTGAGTTCTTAACTATGGATGGGATTTTTTGTCTGTATTTTAACTACTATGTAACGGTTATGTCATCTCTTTAAATGAGTTTAACAGTTTTATGATAATGGTATATTTCTATCAGACATGTGTTATGATGGATTTCGTCATCATTTACAACAATTTGAAAAAATGATAGTATACGAGACTTAATGAATGATGAAAAAACGGATGAAAAATTTGATAAAGGTTAAATCAACGGAGGTTTGATCATGCTTTCAAAATTTAAAATGAAAATGAAAGAGCCCGCGTTTAAAAAGAAAATAATGATTTATGCTGCCGTCATGGCGATCTTCTGGGCAAAGATGTACTTCATTCAAGGCGGAATTTTCACGCTTGATATTGAAAACGCCAATGAAGCGGCAATTCTGGCTTTTAATCCATTGAGCAGTATTTTTCTTTTATTCGGGGTAGGGATTATGCTTGCAGGTCGTAAAGGGCTGCTTGCCACATATATCTTTGGATCCCTTCTATTATATGTAAATGTTCTGTTCTACAGAGAATACAGTGACTTCCTGACGATTCCGATGTTAGGACAAGCGGCGAACCTTGCTGGCATGGGAGGAAGTATCACTAAAATTCTATCTGCGACAGACGTATTCTTGTTTGTCGATGTATTGATTGCCGCGTTCCTTCTTTTTTATCTGAAACCGGAACGCTTCCAAAGTTTCATGCCGAAACGAAAAGAAGGTCTGATTTTGGCGGTTATCGCGATTCCTCTGTTCCTTGTGAACTTAGGCTGGGCGACGACAGAACGTACGCAACTATTAGAACGTGCTTTTGACCGCAACATGCTCGTGAAGTATATCGGTGTTCTCAACTTCCACGCTTATGATATTGTCCTACAGGGACAAACGGAGGCGAAGAAGACGTTTGCCGACAGTAACGAACTATCGCCGGTGTTGAACTATATCAATGAACATAAAACAAAACCAAACAGTGAGATGACAGGAGTAGCGGAAGGGAAAAACGTCATTGCGTTGTCCCTTGAAAGTACGCAGACCTTTGTTGTCGACAATACGGTTAACGGAAAAGAATTGACGCCGTATTTCAACGATCTGAAGGAGGAAGGGGCTTACTTCAGCAACTTCTATCACCAGGTTAAACAAGGCCGTACGTCTGACTCTGAATTCTTACTTGATAATTCATTGTATGGACTGAACCGGGGAGCAGCTTTCTTCACTCACTCAGGAAACGAATACCAAGCGACTCCTGAAGTATTGGGTGAAAAAGGATACTTCACCTCAACCATGCATGCCAATGATGAAACATTCTGGAACCGTAACGTCATGTACGATTCTCTTGGATATGACGAATACTTCTCCAAAAAAGATTTCAACGTAACCGAAGAGAAGTCTTATGGATGGGGTTACCTGGATGAGTATTTCTTCAGTGACTCTTTAGATAAGATGGAACAGTTGGAACAGCCGTTTTACAACAAAATGATTTCGCTGACCAACCACCATCCGTTCACGTTGCCTGAAGAGAAGAAGTTTGTAGAAGAAGGTAATACGTCCAGTGAAACTTTAAACCGTTATTTCCAGACGATCCGTTATCAGGACGAAGCGCTGAAACAATTCGTCGAGGAATTTAAGAAATCTGATCTTTATGATGATACCGTCCTTGTCATTTATGGGGACCACTTCGGTATTTCCGAAAACCATAAGCAGGCAATGGGAGAGTATCTTGACAAAGACATCAATGATTACGAACAGTTCCAATTGCAGCGGGTGCCGCTTCTTATTTTAGGAGAAGGCATTGAACCGCAGGAAAATGACACCGTTGGTGGACAGATTGACCTGCGTCCGACACTTATGAACCTTCTCGGGGTTAAAGACGAAAACCCTGTTCAATTCGGGCAGGATCTTTTCAGTGAAGAGCGCCGCGAGATGATGATCACCCGGGATGGGAACTTCGCCAATGAAAAATATGTTGGTGTGAATGGAAACTGTTATGACAGAGAAACAGGTGAACCCGTAGAAGAAGGGGAGGCTTGCGCGCCTGGCTTCAAGCAGGCAGAAGAAGAACTGGCCTTATCTGATTCTGTGGTTTACGGAGATTTACTTCGTTACCTTGATGAAATTGAAATGATTGAAGAAAAAGATACTTCAAAAGATAAGAAATAAACCATGAGCTTGCAGGGAACCCTCATTTCCCTGCAAGCTTTTTATTATCAATCACTTTTTCTTCTTACATATATGCGCCCGATTGTGGAAGAATCAATTTCGAGACTTTTGTTGAGTTAATGGAGCTGCGGGGAATAGCTCGCTTTCCGCGGGAGCGCGGTGAGCCTCCTCGGACTACGTCCTGTGGGGTCTCACCATGCACTTTTTTCCTCCTAGATATCCGGTTCCGGCGCCTAGCGGCTAGTGAGACTTCCCTCGCTTCTGTACGATAAGTCAACATCGAATCACTTCGTTCTTCGTGTTTCCTTTATCTCCGCCAGCTCAGTCCAGTCCATACGCCGCTGACCAAGGCGCCTGCACACTTAAGATAGGAGTCTTGCCATTCCCCTCCGCCCCTTTGCCATATAAGTATCTCGAAACCACTTCTAGGAAAGGGAAGCTTTTACTCCTATGGAAAGTGAAGCAACATGGATACTCCAACCGCTATCCTGAATAATAAATCCTGTTAAAGAGCCCTTTAGCACTAGAGATTCAGGATTTATGAAAGACACTGATACTGGTCAAAGGGGTTCGTTTCTCCCTTACATCGAAAGCGAGTAGCTTCCCAGCCACCCCTGGCGCTCAACACGATAACGAACCCCGAAACATCTCGAAATTGAGTCTTCCACAATCCTGCCATATCGTTTAATCATTTAAATAAGCAGGAGTAGATGATTGTTAGGCGAATATGTAAGCGAGAAGCCTTTTACGCTTAATCAAAATCTTTGAAAAGTGGGTGGAGATGATGGGAAGAGTTGTGCATTTTGAAGTTCATGTCGATGACATGGAACGAGCGAAGAAATTTTATGGAGAGGTCTTTGAATGGAAGTTCGAAGACTGGAGTGAATACGCGGGGATGCCTTACTTCGGAGTGGTGACGGGGGCGGAAGATCAGCTTGGGATCAACGGAGCTTTAATGCAGCGCCAAAGTGCACCTCCAGAATTGAATCAGGCAGTGAATGGCTTTGCCTGTACAATCGGAGTGGAAGACTACGATGCGAGTGAAGCTAAAATCATGGAACACGGAGGCAAGGTCGCTCTGCCTAAATATGCCCTTCCTGGAATGGCGTGGCAGGGATATTACTTGGATACGGAAGGCAATATCTTTGGTCTCCATCAACCCGATGAAAATGCAAAATAAACCAAAAAGAACCCTTTAATCAAGGGTTCTTTTTGGTTTATTCTTCACCATTTCCAGGATGGAGGTCTTTCTCCATCTTAACGTTAGTCGTTTTGTAAGAGAGGCTCTCGTACAATTTCCTTGCTACTGTGTTATGACCGAATACGTGCAGGCCGATTTTCTGAACCCCTATTTTTGGGGCTTCTTCCTCTGCCAGCCTCATGGCGTTTTTTCCGTGTCCCTGCCCTTGATGCTCATCTGAAACCCGAATATCATAAATGAATGCTTTATCAGAGGACTGCTTACAAATCCACAGGGAACCTGCATTTTCTTCCTTTTCATTAAGGATTGTATAAAGAAAATGATTTTCCGTATCCCTTCCATCAGGGAGCAGTTCTGCATGACTGGTTCTGGCTTTTTCAAGCGCTTCATCCTCCGACCAATTTCCCGCAGCCACCTTTTCCTTTGCATAGGCAGCGATGGAAAAATCATTGTAATTCAAAAATTCTTCTTCGGACATTCTGCGTAAAGTCGTCATTTAATTTTCCCCTTTATAAGTTATACTTTTCAATACGGTTACGACTAAGGAAAAGTTCCATTCATTAACGCGGGAGGGTAAGTTCTTCTTGGTAGAAGATACTACTCTTAGAGATATATGAAGGAGGTTGGATCGGATGAAATTAGTGGATATATATCGTGTTAAAACTTTTGTAGTTCCTGAATATGTGGACGCAGTGGTAAAGGGGATTCTCGCCATTGATGAGTTGAGAGTAGGAAACTACAAAAACGTGATGTGGCAGTCGAAGGACGGGATGGAGCAGTTTGTACCCGGTGAAGAGGCTGTTCCTACAGAGGGGGAGGCCGGAGAAAAAACCACTCTCACTTCGCTTCGGATTGAATTTTCTATTCCAAGGGATGAAGCCTTACTAAGAAAGGTGATTGAGGAAGGGATTTACCCTTATCATCCATGGGATGAGCCGGTGGTTCAAGTCTCGAAAGAACGAGAAGCCAGAAAGTAAAAGGGAAAAGAAGGCTCGCTCACTTATGGGCGAGCCTTCTTTTCCCTTTTACCAATCTTCATTCAAAAAAATATAAAAAAATGTAGAAAATAGTGATCCAATTTCATTTTCCTCTCGTTAGCTTGTTGAAAACAAATAAAAGTTAAAAAGGAGAGGAAAAAATGAAACACTTGAAAAAAGTACTGGTACTGATGATGGCTTTTGTTCTTATTGTTCCTTCCGTTAGTATGGCAAACAACAGCGCAACGGTAAAAACGCCAGCCTCTGAATTAAGAGCAAGTCTGGATCAATTACTATCTGAGCACTTTGTATTAGCCACGACATACATGATGAAATCTTATGAGGATGCAGAAGACGCGGACCAGGTTTGGGAAAAGCTCGATCAGAACGCGAAAGACATGACGCCTGCAATTGCTTCTGTATATGGAGAAGAAGCAGCGGCAAAATTTGAAGAGATTTTCCGTGGACATAACGATTATTCGGATGGCTTTGTAGAAGCCGCTAAGAACGATGACGAAGAAGCCCGTGAGATGGCAGAGGCAGAAGTGGATGAATTCGTGAATGAATTCGGCAGCTTTCTAGCAACGGCAACAGAAGGTAACCTTTCAGAAGAAGCAGCTAAAGAAGTGCTTGCCGCTCACGAAGAAGATGTAGTGAAAGTCTTCGATCACTATGTGAATGAAGAGTATGAGCAAGCCTATGCTACTTATCGTGAAGGGTTCCAACGTATGTTTGATATTAGTAAGGCTCTTTCCTCTGCAATCGTCACACAGATGCCTGATCAATTTGAAAATACGAAAGCGGATGCTCCTGCAGCTGATCTCCGTTCCAATTTGAATGCTCTTGCTTCAGAACATTTTGCTTTAGCTGTATTGGAAATGCAGAAGGGTTATAATCAATCTGCGGACTATGATTTTGTGACATGGGCAGAAAATCAGCATACACAAGATTTCAAAGCAGCGATTGAGTCTATTTACGGACAAGAAGGTGCCGAGCAGTTTGAACAAGTATGGCAGCAAGACCACATCAATGCACAATCTGATCTTGTTACCGCTGCACTTGAAGAAGACGAAGAAGCTAGAAAAATGGCAGAAGAAAGTTTGCAAATGTTCGCTGAAGACTTTGGTGCTTTCCTAGGTTCCGCTACAGAAGGTAATCTACCTGCAGAAGCGGCTACGGAAGCGGTATGGATGCACGAAGAGCAAGTCCTGAAAACATTTGACGCCTACGTAGAGGGAGATTATGAGGCAGCTTACACTTCTTTCCGTGAAGGATATGGATTCATGTTCGGAATTGGTGAGACGCTTGGGGATGCCATCGTTAAACAGATGCCGGATCAGTTTAACCAGGAAATGATGCCGGAAGAAATGCCTGATACTGGATTTGGTGGTACAAGTGATCAAGGCCTTTCTACTTGGGTATGGGTAGCATTCGGTCTCTTGGCTGCTGCTTCAGCAAGCTTCATTTATATGAGAAGGGTGAATCAAAAATAATTGGTCGGGAAGGGGAGAGACTCTTCCCTTCCTTTAATTATAGAGGTGAGCTTATTATGAAAATCGGATGGAGGCTGTATTTCACAGTTGTAGGTTTGGTCGCAATGGTAATGGTCTCATACGAGATGAACGTGTGGACATTCGGATCTGAAACAGAGGCGAACCCTGATCTCGTAAGAGTGGAGAATGTTTCTCAAAGTTTAAATGTGCAAGAAGCTTCTTCAGATGATAAAAGAGAAATATTAGATGGCGAATTTACGGTATTGAACAAAGATAAGGACCTCAATGATGAAAAGGTAGTGAAAGATAAGGAACAATCAGACGCTGGAATTATACCTTCTCATATTCATATTCCTTCCATTGGAGTGGATGCACCCGTCGAGGATGTAGGAATCCTTGATAATGGACAAATGGGGGTACCTGAAGATCCTCAGGCATCCGGCTGGTTTGAACCGGGTACACAGCCAGGAAACAGGGGGAACGCTGTCATCGCAGGGCATGTCGATAGTCGCACAGGACCTGCTGTTTTTTATGATTTGAAGAAACTTCAAATAGGTGATGAAATCAAAATCCAGGACAAAGAAGGCGACGAAAAAGTCTACATTGTGGAAAAGCTGGAAAGTTATCCAATGGAAGATTCACCGATAGAAAAGATCTTTGGAAGTACGAATGAGAAACGGTTGAATCTCATTACATGTACGGGGGAATTCGTTCGTGATCGCGGAGGGCACCAGGATCGGCTGGTCGTCTATTCTAAATTGAAAGAACCGGAAATGGATCAGAAGGATATTACACCTCCTGCTAAAGTCCAGGTCCAAGGTACATTCATAACCTGGCATGCGGTTCGGGAAGATTACGTAGCAGGATACAGGGTGTATAAGAGTAAAGGCGGAGAAGATTTTCAAAAGGTTGCGAGCATATCCAAACATGAACGAAAAACCTTTGTGGATGCAGCAGCTTCTGAGCATCAGTATTATGTGACGACTGTTAATCAAGATGGGCAGGAATCTTCTCCTTCAGAGATTGTCGGACAAAAGTAATGATCTAAAAAGCTCCACACCTATATAGGTGTGGAGCTTCTATAGTTTTTTATTAGTATAAAGTCAAAAGGGAGTGGCGTACGTTTCTTTTGACTTTTCTTTACGATTAAGTAGCCAAAAGTAAAGAAATAGTCCCGCGAATATTAAAACACTCTTCGTTATGAGGCTCGCTTCTTCGCTCAACGAGAGACTTTGGACAAGAATCTCTGGGATGATCATGATAAGAACAGTAATAATCATAATCCATGTCTTTGCCCAAAGGGAAGCTCCGATAAAGAAACCGATTGTTAATAAGGCAGCGATTATGTTGCCGAGCGGTGAAAAAACAATAACCGGAGAATCGATGGCTTGATCAAGAGAGATGACGGCGATGAAAAGAGAAATTTTTAAAAAACCAAAAACACTGATCAGCATATACTCTTTCTTTTTATCAAATTGATGTAAAGAGGTATAACGCAGGAGAGTGGCAAGAGAGAGAAGGTACACAACCATCAGGATAGGGTAGCCAATAATTTGGATCATCGATAGTTGTGCACCTCCACTGATGATATCCCCTAATAAAAGATAGGAGAGCGCGCCGAAAACAAAGATGGTAAAGGCACTGAACAGCATACGGAAGTCAAAAGGCATCTCTCTGGATACTTGTTCCATATAATCTTTTGGTGAGAGACCAATGATGTCGTCTACATTCTTTCCTTCTTTTTCAGCCTCTGTTAAATGGTCACGTAGTTCCTCGACAATCTCACGGGTTTCTGTTTCCTTTTTTCCACTGGAAATCAGGTAGAGGTGTAAACTTTCTAAGAACGTTTCACTCTTCTTTGATACATTCACTATGGAATTCCTCCCTCATCAATTTTGTAACACTGGTGGAAATAGCCTCCCAGTTACCTTTAAATGTTTCCAGTTCACTCCTTCCGTGTTCTGTAATCGTGTAATATTTCCGCTTAGGACCACCGGAAGGGAGCTGTTTTTGACTTGTCTCGACAAGCCCTTGTTTTTTCATTCGTAAGAGGAGGGGATAGATACTGCCTTCTTTGACCATGGTAAATCCATAATGGTCGAGTTTTTCAATCATTTCGTATCCGTAAGTTTCTCCTTTAGCGATGATGGAGAGGAGACAACCTTCTAAAATGCCTTTTAATATTTGACTGGAAGACATAGTTTCACCACTTTCATAACTATATTGCATAACAAGATAGTGGAGTTTGAAAATAGCTTGCAATACAAGATAGTTAGACTATACCATTATATTACAATATATTCCATATATTTTAAAAAAATAATCAGTAGATAACATGAAAAAAGCTGCCAACGTAACGAGGTGTTGGCAGCTTTCGAGTTACTTGCTTAATCCGTCTTTAATTGTATTTATGTTGGACTCCATCATGGATATATACGTATCGCCTTCTTCACCTGGTTCAGCTAAAGAGTCGGTGAATACATCGCCCATGATCGGAACATCGGTTTCATTCGAGACAGCTTCCATACTGCGCGGATCGATACTTGTTTCTAAAAATAAACCGGTGATTTCCTTATCCTTGATGATATCTACGATTCTTGTGATTTGATCCGGGGTCCCCTGATTTTCCTGGTTGATCTCCCAAATGTATTCCGCCTGGAACCCATAGGCATCACTGAAGTATTTGAACGCTCCTTCACTTGTCACCAGTACGCGCTCTTCTTTTGGAATTTCATTGAATTGCTCCACAGCTTTGTCATGTAATGCTTTCAGTTCAGCAATGTATTCTTCGGCATTCTTTTCATAGATTTCTTTGTTTTCAGGGTCGATTTTGATGAGTCCATCTCTTGCATTTTCCGCATACTTGATTCCATTCCGGATATCCAGCCAAGCGTGAGGGTCCTCTTCACCTTCGTTTCCTTCTGACGTTAAATACATGGCTTCCACTCCATCACTCATAAGGAAGACGGGTGCATCTTCACCGTCTTTACCTGCGGTTTCCATCAGCTTGTTGAACCAGGCATTCCCTGCTTCAAGATTGAGGCCGTTGTAGAACACAGCATCCGCATCTGTGGCTTTCTTCACGTCTTCTGGTAACGGATCATACTCATGGGGATTGGAACCAATAGGCGCTAAACTGTGAATGTCGACTTGCTCTCCTCCGATATTTTTTACAATGTCATAGACGATGGAGTACGTAGTTACGACTTGGACTTTCCCGTCCTCCTGTTCTGTGTTTCCGTTCGCTTCCTCTCCACCGCATGCTGCCAGCAGAAGCAGGGTGAAAAGAGTGGCTCCTAAAAATAATAATTTTTTCTTCATCATGAAAATTCCTCCTCTTTTTTATCTATGAACATTTCTATATTAAACAAGAGATGCTTTCTTCTTTCTTACTTTCAACATTCTCCATAACCACCCGTGTTTAGGTGAGAACAGGAAGACCAGCACAAAGATGGCCGTTGCTGCTATGACGATGGTCGCTCCTGAAGCCAGGTTGTAGGTGAAACTGAAGTAAAGCCCGATGACAGATGAAAGGATGCCAATGCCAGAAGCGAGGAAGATCATCACCCATAAACGGTCCGTCAAAAGATAGGCAGCCGCTGCAGGTGTGATCAGCATCGCAACAACGAGAACGATTCCTACCGTTTGTAAAGAGGCTACGGTTCCCATTGTTAACAAAGTCATCAGGAAATAGTGAATCAGTCGTACGGGTAAACCGTAAGCTGCTCCCATCGTTTCATCGAAGGAGGTGACCAGGAGTTCTTTGTAAAAAAGGTACACCGCGGCCAGGATAACAACGCCGATTCCGAGTGTAATCCACATATCAGAGGCTCTGACCGCGAGGACATTTCCAAACAGTATATGATAGAGATCCGTGCTGCTTTTAAGCATGGTAATGATGATAATCCCTGCTGCGAAGGCCGCGGTGAACATGATGCCGATCGATGTATCGTGTTTGATCCGGCTGTTCTGAGTGACGAATCCGATGGCAACCGCTGTAATAACCCCACTGAAAACAGCGCCAAAGAAGAAATTGATGCCAAACATATAAGAAATCGCGACCCCGGGCAGGACGGCATGAGAGATGGCGTCCCCCATCAGGGCCATTCCTCTGAGAATGATGAAACAACCGACCACTCCACAAATGATTCCGACCATAACAGACGTTAATAACGCCTTTTGTAAAAATCCATATTGCATAATTGCTTCAATAAAAGCCATGACTTACACTCCTATCTCTTTCATAAAAGCAAACTGTCCCTGGTAGGCTTTTTCAATGATTTCTGTCTGGAAGACTTCCTGGACGGAACCGAATCCAATCAATTCTTTGTTTAATAGAATGAGTTGATTGAAATAGTCGTTGGCTTTGCTCAAGTCGTGATGCACGACGATGACCGTCTTTCCCTGCGAACACAATTCTTTCAAAATGCGTACAATTGTCTCTTCACTCGATGCATCCACACCGACAAACGGCTCATCAAGGAAGAACAACTCAGCTTTCTGTGCGAGTGCCCTGGCTAAAAAGACACGTTGCTGTTGACCGCCGGATAATTCTCCGATCTGCCTTTTGCTGAAGTCTTCCATACCGACCCTGCCGAGACATTCCATCGCCCATTCTTTATCTTTCTTTTTTGGACGCTTGAATAATTTCAGATTGGGATAAGTGCCGATCAGGACCGCATCAAGGACGGTGATCGGGAAATCCCAGTCGATATCATTCCGCTGAGGCACATAAGCGATTTTCTTCCTCACTTCTTTCACTGTTTTTCCAAGAATTCTAATTTCCCCTTTATCTCTTGGAATTAAATTCAGCATGGCTTTTAAAAAAGTGGATTTCCCAGCACCGTTTGGACCAATAATGCCGACGAGATTTCCTGGATTCACAGTTAAGCTGACCTCTTTCACCGCTTCATTTCCATAGTACGAAACGTGCAGATCTTTGATGGATAGCGCAGCATTCGCCATCTTTTTTCCTCCTTTATCATGAATATCCCTCGTCTTATAAGATTTAGATATACTCATAGTTTTGTCGTATTATCACAAAAATTTGTTTCGTTCATTTAATTTTCCTTAGTGCAACTTTTTGGGTAAAAAAATAGTCCTTTTACTATATGGGTGGCAGCACAGAAAGTTGACAAAAATTGAAGATCGCTCAAAAAGTTTCCTTAGTGCAAAATATATAGGTCTAGCCAATAAAAGTCAACCGTTATTAAAAATCGAATTTGAATTTATATTGTTGAGAGGGGGATGAGAGGGAGGGGAAGGAATCTATTGGATCATCTTCCACCCCTTTATGGAAATGCTTGAGTTATGTTACGGAATGCTCTGCTCATTTCGAATAAGGATAATTATTCAAGATAAGAAAAACCATAATTTATAAAATGATTGATCATGACTGCCATCTCGCGCGGTGATTGATCCATATCTTTTTCAATCCAATCTTTGATGACATGAATGGCTCCACTGATGACGAAGGAGCTTAAATATTCCGATTCGTGCTTCTTTGTCACATGATCATCCATCCAATTGTTCCTCATGAATCCCCGCGTCAGGTCCATCATCCGTTTTTCAAAAGTCGGAGCTGCTTCTTTATTGAGCAAGGTACGGAACATCAGCTTGTTTTCAATGATGTATTCCAATATCTTTTCAGTCATCTGAATAGATTCTTCTTCATGTTCGTAGTTATAGCTGTGCAGGTAGCGGTTCATATCTTCTGTGATTTCCTCTTCGATTTTACTGAGCAAATCGTAATGGTCCGAGTAATGGGTGTAGAAGGTCGATCGGTTGATATCAGCAAGCGCGCATAATTCTTTTACCGTGATATCCGAAATCGGCTTTGTCGCAAGCAGACTGATCAAACTTTCCTTTAGTACTCTTCGTGTATATTTTTTTCTGCGGTCGAGTTTTTCGCTCATGGTTATGGCCCCTTTTGTTACATTTCTGTGACAATCCAACACAAAATAAGGTTATGTTGGGAAACTGACGATAGTTAAAAAACTGTTTGTTGAATATCCAACACGGTGTTAATAAAATGATAGAATGTATGAATGTCATTTGCAAGAGAGGTGAGGCCTTATTGGCTGGGCATCAAGAATAATTAAACATAAGAAAAGCATTGTCATTATTTTTATGATTTTAACCATCCTCAGTACAGTGGCGCAGTTCGGGGTATCGGTCAATTACAACATGGTCGATTATCTGCCGAAGAATTCTCCATCTATGGAAGCTATGGAGTTGATGGAGGAAGAGTTTGATGAGCCGGTAGAGAATACCCGGGTCCTGGTCCGGGACATCTCCGTTACCGAGGCACTAAGTTATAAAGAAGAACTCGACTCGATTGAAGGAGTCACCAATGTGATGTGGCTCGATGATGTCATCGATATGAAAGTACCGCTCGAAATGGCAGACCCGGATACCGTGGAAACGTATTACCAAGGTGATTCGGCCCTTTTTTCTGTGACCATTGAAGAAGGGTTCGAAGTGGAAGCGACCGATGCCATTTACGATTTGATTGGCGAAGAAAATGCTGTGGCAGGGGAAGCGGTCAACACGGCGGTCTCCCAGAAGATGGCGGGCAGTGAGTCGATGTACGCGGCTGCACTACTTGTTCCGATCATTATCCTCATTCTGATTTTGTCTACGACATCTTGGATGGAACCGGTCTTCTTTTTAACGGCGATTGGCGTTTCTGTCCTGATCAACCTGGGGACGAATATTTTCATTGGAGAAGTGTCGTTTGTTACGCAGTCTGTCGCACCGATTTTACAGCTCGCGGTGTCGCTTGACTATGCGATCTTCCTGCTGCATAGCTTTTCGGATTATCGAAAGGAAGTGTCCGATCCGAAAGAAGCGATGCACCTGGCGATGAAACGGTCGTTCCCGGCGATCATCGCCAGTGCGTCGACGACCTTCTTCGGATTTACGGCTCTTACATTCATGGACTTCGGCATCGGGGCAGACTTAGGTCTTAACTTGCTGAAAGGTATCCTGTTGAGTTTCCTCAGCGTCATGATTTTCCTTCCAGCGCTTACGTTGATGTTCTATCACTGGATTGACCGTACCCAGCACCGCCCGTTCGTTCCGGATTTCAAAGGAATCGGCAGACGAGTCATGAAATTCCGTATTCCGAGTTTGATCTTTGTCATTCTGATCATCGTTCCTGCCTTCTTGGCCCAAAGCGAAACTTCATTCATTTATGGAACAGGCGAACATCCTGAAAACACAAGGGCAGGCCAGGATGCGAGAGCGATTCAAGAGGAGTTCGGGAAGAACATGCCGATGGTCCTGCTGGTCCCTGAAGGCGATCGTGCCAAAGAGGAAGAGCTTGTACGGGAGTTGGAGAACCTTCCGCTTGTTTCCAGCGTCATCTCCTACGTCAACATGGTCAGCCCTGCCATCCCGCCCGCTTATTTGGAGGAGTCGGTCACGGAGTCGTTTTATTCGGAGAACTATGCACGGATTACGCTATACACCGAAACGGATGCCGAAGGGGAAAAAGCCTTTTCTCTCATAGAGAAAATCAAGGAAACGACCGGGGAATATTATGATGAAACGCATATGCTCGGTGAGAGTGTCACTTTGTATGATATGAAAAACATCGTCCAGGACGATAACCGGCTCGTCAATATTTTGACGGTCGTGACAGTAGCGCTGGTACTTCTGCTCACGTTCCGGTCAATTTCGATCCCTGTCGTTCTGCTTGTGACGATTCAGGCTTCCGTATGGATCAACTTATCGTTCCCGTACTTTATGGATACGTCGCTTGTTTATGTCGGATATCTCTTAATCAGTACCATCCAGCTTGCGGCGACGGTGGACTATGCGATCTTGTTTACGGAAAACTATAATCATTTGAGAAAAGAAATGCCAGCTCTTGAGGCAATTAAGAAGACGATCGATGATAAAATTTTTGCGATTTTCGTATCAGCGTCCATCCTGTCGAGTGTCGGATTCATTTTATGGATCACATCCACTAATCCGATTGTATCTTCCATCGGATTGTTGTTAGGACGGGGAGCTCTGCTTGCCTTCCTTATGGTTGTGTTCGTGCTTCCGGCCCTGCTAGTGATCTTTGACCGTGTGATTAAAAGAACGACTTGGAAAGCTAATTTTTATAAGGAGGAGAAGTGAGGATGAGATTCAAACGTGCGACAGCGCTGTTCACAGCATTTCTTCTCGTCCTGCCGACTGTTCCTGTATCGGCAGAAGACAACGGAAAAACAGAGCCTGAATCGAAAGGCTCCTACTCGGAAAAGCATGAAGTCGTGTACACCACGCTCGATGCTACCGGTAATCAAGAAGAAATGTACGTCGTCAACAATTTTACAATTGAAGAGCCTGGAAAAATCGTCGATTATGGCCCTTACACAAGTGTCCAAAATCTGACGGATGTTACAGAAATTGAGCAGCAGAATGAAAAAGTCGAATTGAACGCTGAAGAAGAAGAGTATTACTATCAAGGCAATTTAGATGGCAAACCTCTGCCATGGAATATCAATGTTTCCTATCAATTAGATGGAGAAGCCATGAATCCTGAAGAGCTGGTTGGAAAAGACGGGAAGCTCAAAGTGAGTATTGATACAACGAAAAATGAAAAGGCGGATGAGAGCTTTTTCAACAACTACTTGATGCAAATCACGATGAAGTTGGATTCGATGATTTATGAAAACATTCAGGCTCCTGAAGGAACGGTCGCAAACGCCGGGAAAGACCGGCAAGTGACATTCACTGTCATGCCTGAAAAAGAAGGAAGTTTCACTCTGATGGCGGACGTCACTGATTTGGAGATGGAAAGCATTGAATTTGCAGCGATTCCATCCTCCATGTCCATTGACGCACCTGATATTGGCGGAATGAAGAACGACATGGGCTCATTATCGAATGCCACCGCTGAAATCAACAAAGGTGTCGGTGAACTCAAAAATGGAATCTCTGAACTGAATGATGGCGCAGCAAGCCTTTATGACGGGTCAGAACAATTTAACAGCGGCATTCAAGGGGTAAGCAATGGTTCATCAGAGCTTGTGGAAGGTTCCGCTTCCATCAAAAACGCACTGCAGCAGATGAACGATGCTGTCGCTTCTGGATCTGGCGAAGTGAACGTGAGTGATTTTGCCAAAATGGAAGAGGGCTTGGGTCAGCTTTCTTCAGGTTTGAATGAGGTTGAAAAAGGATTGACGAACTTGAGGGATCAGTACAGCCAAGCCCATCAGGCGTTGAGTCAGTCGATCGAAGCCATTCCCGGGTATCAGATTTCAGAACAGGAAATCCAGGCTCTACGTGAAAGCGGGGCTGATCCGGAAGTCGTTAATAAGCTTGTGGAAACATACCAGGCCGCTCAAACCGCAAAAGGAACGTACGGTGATGTAAAAGAAGCGTATCAGGCCGTAGTTCCAGCCTTGGAACAGAGTGCCGGTTCATTGAATGAAATGAGTACAAACCTGAACACGATGGCCGACCAAATCGGTACCAGCATGGAAAATATGAATATCGGAGAGTCTGTGAAACAACTGCAGGAAGGTTTACAGTCACTTTCCTCGAAGTATGGTGAATTTCACGCTGGACTAAAGGAGTACACAGGTGGTGTTGACCAGTTGGCAGGTTCTTATGGAGACATCCACAGCGGCATTGGAAGCTTGACGAACGGAACTTCTGAACTTGAAAATGGAGCTGCAGAACTTCAGGAAGGTACATCTGAATTAGCGTCCAGCACCAGTGATTTACCTGGTCAGATGGATTCAGAGATTGAACAAATGGTCGAAGAATACGATAAATCCGATTTCGAACCAGCTTCCTTCGTTTCCGCGAAGAATGAAAAGGTTGGATCGGTGCAGTTTGTCATTAAGACGGAAAGCATTAAAAAGGACGAAGAACAAGAAGAGGCACCAGAGAAAGAAGAGGAAAAGAGCTTCTGGGATCGCTTGTTGGATTTGTTCAGGTAAGGAGGAGTCTTCTCTCAATTTTTGTTGAGGGAAGGCTTTTTTTGTTGGTCGCGCCAAAGGAGGTGCGGATCGCGCCAAAGAGGGTTCGGATCGCGCCAAAGGGGTAGCGAATCGCCAAGCGATCGTGCCTCTGCTTATAGGGGAGATTTTGGTCAAACGGCCTGATGTCTATTAGGCTTCATGTTCTTCAGATCATTTATATAATCAAATGAATATTTGATTATTATCATTGACGAGGTTGAAAGAAAGGGCATACACTGTAATTAAACATTAAAACAATTATTTGAATGTAGGTGAATAGATTGAGTGAAAAAGTTGTAAAGAAAACTCCAAAAGATACGTGCGATACTTTTTGTTATGATGAAGAGCTTGTTCAAAGAGTCCAGCCTAAGGTGGATGAAGTCCTTGGGGTAGAGCTGATTTTCAAAGCTTTATCTGATGCGACACGCTTGAAAATCGCCTATGCCCTGACACTTGAAAATGAGCTTTGCGTGTGTGATGTTGCGAATATTATTGGTTCAACGACAGCGACCGCTTCGCATCACCTCCGATTACTGCGAAATATGAAATTAGCTAAATACCGTAAAGAAGGGAAGCTCGTTTTCTATTCTTTGGCTGACGATCATGTGCATCAGTTGGTTTCTATTGCGATTCAACACTCTAAAGAATTTTAGAGAGAAACAGAGGTGAGAGAATGAGTAATGAGAAAAAAGCAAGCTGCTGTTCAAGTTCAGAAGAGGTTTTAATAGATGAAGCGGTGTCTTGTTGTTCCAGGTCCACCGCAAAGGAAGAAGTGGAGACGCAAACGACTTGTTGTTCGAGTGCTACGGAGGAACCAGAGGCGAATTCCGCATGTTGTTCTAGTGATACAAAGAGCGAAGAAGCGCTTCAGAACTCTTGCTGTGGAAATGAGCAGACAGAGGTTTCATGCTGTACCACAGACGCAGATGCTGGAAAGTCTGAAATCTCAAACGAAGTGAAATTCAATGTCAAAGGCATGGACTGTCCTTCTTGTGCCGCCACGATTGAAAAAGGTCTGCAGAAACTCAGCGGAGTCCAATCGGTGAGCGTTCAATACGGAACGGGGAAGATGACAGTAGGTGCCGTGAATGAGGATCTTTATGATCAGATTCCGAAACATATTCGTAAATTAGGGTTTGAAGCGGAACGGGTGAATCGCCAACAGAATCAACAAACCTATAAAATTGAGGGGATGGATTGTGGTTCTTGTGCCATGACGATTGAAAAGCATTTGAGCAAAAATCCTGCGGTCCAGGATGTGCAAGTCCAATTTTCAACAGGGAAGATGCAGATTCAGCATACGACCTCTCCGAAAGAAATTATGAAAGAAGTAGGCAGGGCCGGTTTTCAAGCTTTCTTGGAAGGAAAAGGAGACAGCTATAATCAGAACGCTGACAAATCTAAAAGCCTCTCAACAACGACTTTCTCCGGAGTGTTCCTTGGTCTTGGATTTATAAGTTCGTTTACAAGCATCCCCGCAGAATTCATAACGGCTTTTTATGCGGCGGCCATTTTGATTGGCGGGTTCAAGCCTGCAAGAAGTGCTTTTTATGCCATCAAGAGCGGTTCTTTGGATATGAACGTCCTCATGGCATCGGCAGCGATCGGTGCTTCTCTAATCGGGGAATGGTTTGAGGGGGCCATGGTCGTCTGGTTGTTCGCATTAGGCAATACACTTCAAAACCGGTCGATTGAACGGACACGAGAATCGATCAGAAGTTTAATCAATCTCACCCCTAAAGAGGCTACAGTCAAGTCAGGCAGCGAACTCATCCGTAAAGCAGTAGAAGAGGTTGGGGTTGGGGAAGTGATCATCGTTAAACCAGGAGAGAAAATTCCTTTGGATGGTGAAGTGGTGACAGGTACATCCAGTGTCAATCAGGCTCCAATCACGGGAGAATCCTTGCCTGTAGACAAACAAACGGGAGATATCGTTTATGCAGGGACAGTGAATGAAAGTGGATCGTTGGAAATCGAAGTCACAAAGCTCGTGGAAGATACAACGATCGCAAAAATCATCCACCTCGTGGAAGAGGCTCAAGAAAAAAGAGCGCCCACCCAGGCTTTCGTCGACCGTTTTGCGCGAGTCTATACGCCGTTTGTCTTCACCCTCGCTCTGTTGGTCATGGTCCTTCCGCCTCTCTTCGGTTTTGGTACGTGGGGAGAATGGCTGTATAAAGGGCTCGCTTTACTCGTGGTCGCCTGTCCTTGTGCGCTTGTCATTTCCACACCAGTTGCGATTGTTTCAGCTATCGGGAATGCCGCTAAGAATGGGGTCCTCATCAAGGGCGGTACTTTTCTGGAGAAGGCCGGAATGATCAAAGCCATCGCTTTCGATAAGACAGGGACGCTCACAGAAGGTCGTCCAAAGGTTTCTGAAGTGCAGGCCATTGGCGTAAGCGAAGATGAGTTAATCTGTATAACGCGTACTATTGAGGAATATTCTACCCACCCGATAGCTCAGGCGATTACGACGTATGCTAACGAACGAAACATCGCGGCCATGGATGGGGAAAACTATCAAACCATCGCCGGAAAAGGGGCTAAGGCGGAGTTGGATGGTACAGAATATTATGCTGGAAGTCCAAAGTTGTTTGAAGATATGAATGTACCTCTTACTGATAGGAAAGATCAAATTGCTGAGTACCAAAAAGAGGGGCACACCATCGTGGTTGTAGGGACTTCAGCCAAGGTTCTAGGCGTCATCGCTGTGGCTGATACCATCCGTGACATCACCGTTCAGTCGATTCAAAAGCTGAAACAGGTAGGGATGCAGGAAATGGTGATGCTCACAGGGGATAATAAAGGAACCGCTGATAAGATAGCCAGGGAAACTGGTGTGACTCGTTATTTTGCTGAGCTTTTACCAGAAGATAAGGTTTCAGCTGTGAAGAAGCTCCAAGCGGAAGGCAAGAGTGTAGCCATGGTGGGAGATGGAATTAATGATGCCCCGGCTTTAGCTACCTCTGATCTTGGGATTGCTATGGGGGGAGCGGGAACGGATACCGCTATGGAAACCGCAGATATTGTTTTGATGGCTGATAATCTCGAGAAGCTTCCTCACACCATTCGTTTGAGCAGAAAAGCTTTGAAAATTATTAAACAGAATGTGTGGTTTTCCTTAGTTACGAAGCTTGCGGCGCTGCTACTCATTTTCCCTGGTGTTCTTACCTTATGGATGGCTGTATTAAGTGATACGGGAGCAGCTTTACTTGTCATTCTCAACAGTATGAGACTATTAAGAAATGAATAATAAAAAAGGTGCGATCCTAGGATCGCACCTTTTTGCGCTGGTTATTTTTTATTGACTGAAGCATCATAGATGGAATCTACGGCTTTCTTAAGCTCTGCATCGAATTCGTCCTCAGACTGATTGGCATTCAAGTCTGCGGCAAGTGCGCGGGAGAAACTTGCAATGACGCCATCGTTTTCCTTGAGCTTCTCGTTCGCTTCTTCACGGGAATAACCACCGGAAAGAGCAACGACACGGACGACTCGAGGATGATCGACGAGTTTTTTATATGCGTTCGGCTGCGTAGGGATCGTGAGCTTCAGCATTACGTTCTCCTCTTCAGATAACTCATTCAAGTGTTTCAAGATCTCATCTCGGAGAAGTTCTTCGCATTTTTCCTTGTCACTGCTGTGAATATCGACTTCTGGTTCGATGATGGGTACAAGATCGGAAGCGATGATTCTTTTTCCGATGTCGAACTGCTGCTGAACCACTTCTTTGATTCCGCTAGGGTTCGGCTCATGGATGACAGAACGCATCTTTGTGCCGAAAATGTTGCGTTCATTGGCACGACGGAGTGTTTCGTCCAGGTCATCGATCGGTTTCATGAGTTGGACACCGTTTTCTTTTTCTGCCAGTCCTTTGTCAACTTTAAGAAAAGGAACAACGCCTTTGCTCGCCAAGTAATCCGCCGTGAACTGTCCTTCAATTTCACGATCCATCGTTTGCTCAAAGAGAATGGCACCAAGAATATGGTCGGCATTAAAAGAAGGAGAGGTGATGATTCTTGTCCGCATCTGGTGGACAAGGTCGAACATCTCATCTTCACCGGAATAGGAATCTTCAGGGACGCCATAAGCGGCCAGTGCTTTTGGTGTACTACCACCGCTCTGGTCCAGTGCCGCGATGAATCCATTACCGTTTTTCATTTTTTCAAATTGCTTGTTATTCATGTTTTCCACTCCTTTTTCGTAGTGTGAAAAAATTCCCTTTATACTGTTCCCTTAATTGGGACATGCATAACCCGAAATGGGAGAAGAGTTTTTTTCATCGATGTGGGTGATCGTGTTTTATTAGGGCATGAAAAGGAATACTATGTATCAATCGGAGTATAGAGGAGGAGTTTTTATGGGGAAATGGATCATGAACGTACTGGCATTCATTCTTGTAGTCACTGTGAACGTGCTTGCCAATGCTTTACCTCTGAACGGCCAGACGACAGGTGAAATATCCAACCGTCTGAACGTGTTATTCACTCCTGCTGGTTATGTTTTCAGTATATGGGGACTTATTTACATTTTATTAGGAATCTGGGTGATTCGACAGTTTCCGAAGAGTAGACGCGACCTGCCTATTTATCAAGAGACAAGCGGCCTGTTCGTCTTAAGCAGCTTGCTGAATGCTCTCTGGATCTTTATGTGGCACTATGAGTTTTTCGGCATCTCGGTAGTGGTCATGATTGCGTTGCTGTTAACATTGATCCGTTTGTATCAAACCTTACAGAAAAATGATGCTTCTTTTTTCGACCGGCTTCCGTTCTCTGTTTACCTTGGCTGGATCAGTGTCGCGACTATCGCGAATATCAGCTATTACTTAACCTATATCGGGTGGGATGGATTCGGCATTTCGGCCTCTGTATGGACGATCCTGTTGATGATTGTGGGCACACTGCTTGCGGTTTTCTTTATGAAGAGCCAGGATGATTGGGTGTACCCGCTCGTTTTTGTCTGGGCGTTTATCGGCATCGGGGTTAAAAATCAGGGGAATGACGTCCCTCTTGTTGTGAACTCCGCTTTTATTCTTGCAGGCCTTCTCTTTGTGCTCACCCTTATCTATGCATTTAGAAGAAAAACCACTTGATGCGTTCATCAAGTGGCCTTTTTTTATAAAGAAACGGGGAGGGAATCTAGTCCTCTTAATAGGAAAACAGACCGCCATTCGGGCTGAGTTCCATTGCGTTTCAGATCAATATCAGGGAAAGTGGTTAATAATTTTTCCAGCGCAATTTTCCCTTCGAGTCGGGCGAGAGGGGCGCCGAGACAAAAGTGGATGCCGAATCCGAATGCGACATGCGCATTTCTTTCTCTCGTCACATCAAAATGAGAAGCATGTTCAAATTTTTCTTCATCACGGTTAGCGGAACTTATCGATGCGATAACGAAATCCCCACGTCGGATGGGTTGGCCGTGGAAATCAATGTCCTCATCTGCCCATCTGGCCGTTGAGAAATCGACAGGGCTGTAATAACGAAGCCCTTCTTCAATGGCCCCAGGTATGAGAGATGGGTCAGCTTTTACTTTTTCAAGCTGGTCAGAATGCTCAAATAGGGCAAACATCGTGTTCCCGATCAAATTGACGGTTGTTTCATGACCGGCGATAATCAACAGAACAATCATCGAGTAGAGTTCATTTCTTGTGAGCTGCTCCCCGTCTTCTTCCGTTTGGATGAGGTGGGAAACGAGATCATCCTGAGGCTCCGCTTTACGTTGTTCAAAAAGCTCGGTCAGGTATGTAGTGAACGCTTCTACATCCACCATGAAGTCAGGGTCCATTTCGTTGGAGGCAGAGACAATCGTGTTGGACCACTGTCTGAATTTATCCCTGTCCCCTGCGGGAACACCGAGCATCTCACTGATGACGATAATGGGCAGAGGAAAAGCATAATCATCAATTAAATCCACCGTGGTATCTTTTTGTTTCATCTGGTTCAACAGATCATCTGCAATTTCACGGATCCTTGGTTCCAATTGTTTAATGGTTTTAGGGTTGAAGTAAGGTTGGACAAGTTTACGAAGGCGTGTATGGTCGGGCGGATCCACGTCGAGCATCATGTTTTGGAAGATGTTGAAGTCATTTTCGCCCGTGTCTTGGGTGGAAGATGAGAATAACTTGCTTTGGTCTTTAATGAAACTAGGTGATTTCAACAGCTCTTTCACGTGATCGTACTTTGTAATCATCCAGGAGTGATTACTGCCATCATTGTTCATTGGAAAAATCGGTTGACCCTCTCGAAGCTCTTCGTAAAACGAATAGGCGCCTTTTTTGAAGTTCGATTGATTCAGTGTTTCCATGTTCCCCATACAAAGTTCCTCCTCTGAAATGATCGATCTTATTTAAAGTATATAAGGGAATGAGGATTATTGGAAATAAAAGGAGTACCAGGTCATCCAGATTCTGGATGACCTGGTACTCCTTTTACTGGTAAGCGTTATTTCTTAAGGTTTTGAGGGAAAGTGATAAGATAAAGATAGGTTTGGAATGAAAGGTGGAAGCATTGTGAAGAAAATTCAATTAGGAAAAAGTGATTTACAGGTCGGGGAGATTGCGCTCGGCTGTATGAGAATGAGTGAACTGAGCACGAAGGATGCGTCGGAAGTGATTACAAATGCGGTCGAAAATGGGGTCGACTTATTTGATCACGCGGACATCTATGGAAAAGGCGAATCGGAATCCGTATTTGCTGACGCCCTCAAAACGACGGATGTGTCACGTGAGGACATCATGCTTCAATCGAAGTGTGGCATTCGCAATGGTTTCTTCGATTTTTCTAAAGAACACATTCTGGAGTCTGTAGACGGGAGTTTGAAGCGGTTGAATACAGATTACCTGGATAGTTTTCTACTCCACCGTCCGGACGCATTGATGGAGCCGGAAGAAGTAGCTGAAGCGTTTGCCACACTGAAAGAAAGTGGGAAGGTACGTTACTTTGGCGTCAGTAACCAAAACCCGATGCAGATGGAACTGCTGAAGAAATATGTGGGCGACAGCTTGATCGTCAACCAGCTGCAACTCAGCATCGTCCATACACCGATGATTGATGCTGGATTCAATGTGAACATGCAGAACGACCCGGCCATCGTCAGGGACAGCAATGTTTTGGAATACTGCCGCCTGAATGATATAACGGTTCAAGCCTGGTCGCCATTCCAGCACGGAATGATTGAAGGTCCTTTTGTAGGGAATGACGCTTTTCCGGAAGTGAATGCCAAACTGCAGGAACTTGCTGGGAAGTATGACGTGACGGATTCTGCCATCGCCATTGCCTGGATTCTGCGTCACCCTGCTAACATTCAACCTGTCGTGGGGACCATGAACACCCAGCGAATGCAGGACATTGCCAAAGCTTCTCATATTGTATTGTCCAGAGAAGAATGGTACGAGCTTTACCGCGCTGCCGGTAACGATCTACCGTAACATTGTTGGAGGAGGCTAATCGGGTCCATGGTTAGCCTCTTTCTTGTATGGAGAACCTTTCCTCATTTAAAAAAGGGATATGACAGTATGAGAAAATATCTTTAGCGAATGATAATAAGAGTGATAAATCCGTCTTTTTGATTGAAAATGCTGTAAAAAAAACAGCGATTTTGAAAAAAATTATAAATGTAACCGTTTATTTTGTCAGAATGTGTTGTGCTTCACAAGATTATATTTTACTCTAGTAACGTTAGCTATAAAATGGCACTCTTACTGTTTTATAACAGGTAGAGCTTTCGTTGCTTGTACTAGTTATTTACTTATAAAAAAATGAGCCCCGGGCTCAAAAAAGGAGAAGTGGATATGGCAGATTCATTCACAACAGAAAAAGACGGGCAGACAAACGTTGCTCGTGACGAGCGTGAACTGCTCGACCAACTACTGGAACCTGAAGTACAGGAATCTTTGACTGTTCTTGTGAAAGAGCTTCCGAAGCTTACCGAATTGGTGAAGATTCTTTCAAGCTCCTACGACACCGTTCAATCGATTGCGACGGATGAAGTTCTGAAAAAAGACACGGTTGAGTTCATGTCAGAAGTGGCTGAGCCTCTAAAACATACCGTGAAAGAAGTAGCGCAGAACGCAATCGAAGCGAAAGATCATGCGGAAAGCAGCTCAGAAGTCATCGGACTATTCGGCTTGATGAAGATGTTGAAAGACCCTCAGGCTCAGAAAATGTTCCGTTTCGTCAACGCATACTTAAAAGTATCTGCTGAACGCAATCACAAAGAGTAGGAAATGGAGGAATCAACATGTCAAAAGAAATCGTCATTTTAGGCGGCGGTTACGGCGGGCTTCTTGCTGCGTTGTCTGTGCGCCAATACATGGACGCTTCCGAAGCGAACGTCACAATCATTAACAAAACTCCGACACACCAAATCATTACAGAATTGCACCGTTTAGCAGCAGGAAACATTTCTGAGCAGGCGGCAGCACTTCCTCTTGAAAAGTTGTTGAAAGGAAAAGACATCAACCTTAAGGTTGCAACGGTCGAGTCCTTTTCTGTCAACGACAAAAAGATTTCACTGGAAGATGGTTCTGAATTGTTCTATGATGCTTTGGTCGTGGCACTGGGTAGTGTAACCAACTACTTCGGCATCCCAGGATTACAGGAACACAGCATGGTTCTTAAATCTGCGGAAGATGCAAACAAAATCCGTGAACATGTGGAAGCTCGTATCCGTGATTATGCAGCGTCCAATAACGAAGCTGATGCACACATCGTCATTGGAGGCGGTGGCTTGACTGGTGTCGAGCTTGTCGGTGAGTTGGCTGATGAAACACCAGCAATGGCTAAAAAATATGGCGTTAACCCTGATGAAATCAAGCTTACCCTTGTAGAAGCGATGCCGAAAATTTTGCCAATGCTTCCTGATCACTTGATTGAAAGAGCAACGAAGAGTCTTGAAAAGCGCGGCGTTGAATTCCTGACAGAACTTCCTGTCACGAATGTAGAAGGAAACGTCATCGAGTTGAAAGACGGCCGTAAGCTGACAGCGAACACGTTTGTTTGGACAGGCGGAGTTGCAGGAAACCCACTTGTCGGTGAATCCGGTATTGAAGTGAATCGCGGGCGTGCGTCTGTGAACAATTACCTTCAGTCCGTATCTCACAAAGACGTATTTGTTGTTGGTGACAGTGCGGTTTACTTCAAACCAGGTGAGGAACGTCCACAGCCACCGACAGCACAAATCGCTTGGCAGATGGGTGACACCGTCGGTTATAACCTATATGCCTTCCTTGAAGACAAGAGCTTTGAAGAGTTTGAACCTGTCAATTCAGGTACACTTGCAAGCCTTGGCCGTAAAGATGCGGTTGCTTTCATCGGTGCCAACCAGACACCATTGAAAGGTCTTCCGGCTTCTGTCATGAAAGAAGCAAGTAACGTGCGCTACCTTTCCCATATCAAGGGACTATTCGCACTTGCCTATTAAACCATATACTCTAAGGTAAACCACCTTAATAAACGAAACGCCTGCTTCCATCGCTCCCAAGCGAAACGAAGCAGGCGTTTTTTTAATGCGATTATTACATTATTTCCCACACCAGGTCATCCAAAATTTGGATGACCTGGTGTGGGTATTTTTGGTAATTAAAAGCGCATGTATAAAGGGGATGGGGCGGGTGAAGAATGGGAATAATTGATTCTTTGGAGTGGTGGGAGATGTATTTATTATTAGTTATTGTGGTGTGGGTCCTTTTTGCTTATCGATTTGTTGACTGGAAGCAGGTAGGGAAGCAATATCCGACGATTCTATTCTTCATTGCTGTCAACATGACCTATAATTTCCTTTATTACAACCACACGCTGTGGGCATTCCGAGGGATAACGATGGAGTGGCTGAATCATTCCATCATCAATATGGCGTTCACTTTTTTCATCTGCCCTGTCGGCTTAATTATCTATTTGCAGCGTTTTCCCCAAACGAGGAGCAGCCAGTTTATTTATATTACGGTCTGGATTGCGTTTTATACGGTTTTGGAATGGCTGTTTTCACTGAAAGGGATGTATGTCTACGATCATGGGTGGAACAACTGGCTCAATATTCCTTTAAATGCCGTACTATTCGGCGTCCTTTATCTTCATTATAGAAACCCAGTCCGGGCTCTTCTCGTATCTGTTCCGATCATTGTCCTTTTCTATGCATTCTTTCCATTTCCCTTGGACAGTTTAAAATAGAAAGGATGTGATGTGACGGTGATTATACGTGATGTGCTATCTGCCCCTATGTTTTTGCTATTGCTTTTTACCACTTACGTAGTTATGTGGGTCTACATCGGAAAGAAAAAAACCCATAAAAAATGACCTGCTCTTTTGAAGAAAGAGGCAGGTCATTTTTTTATTTTATTTGCGTCCGTTTCGATGATGTATGGTTTTCGTCGAACTTCTTAAACGAAGTTTCTGGTTTAAGCGCAATGGTTTCTTCTCCCGCTTGTTTTCCCAGAGTTTTATACTTGAATTGTAACTCGTCCTGCACTTCAGGCGTTTCCTCAACGGAAGGTGACTGTCTCATGCCGGCAATCCAAGTGTCAAAGTCATACATGCCACGATCGATAATCAAGCCCAAATCTTCAAGTGACTGTGTCAATTCATTCAAGCAATCCAAACCATTCCTTAGAATAATGCCTTTTTCCTTGGCTTTATCAACGGAATGCTCCAGGCGATAGCTCTCCCCTTGATATGTAAATTCCACAAAACAACTGTTACGGTCCCAATTAAAATTGAAATTCTCAACCTTCAGGCGTTTGACGACTTTGATCAATCTTTTTTCACAAATGCTTTGCTCTTTATGTGGCATCCATCGGAATAGAACATTCTTGAATAAACGATTCTTGAACATGCCATTCACCTTCCTTTTTTATTAAGCCTAATCATGGAGTGACTGTGTATAACTATTTCTACAAGTTCCATACAATGACCTTCCAATTTTAAGGATAATTTGTAGAATGTAGGGATTTTTATTTCAATCCTTGCAGAAGATTCTCGTCTTTTTCCCTAACGAGGTCGTAAGTTTCAACTAAATGTTCGGGGACTAATGCCCGTCCATAATTCCAGGCATTGGCTTCTATGACGGATTTCAGTTCTTCAATTTCTTCATCTCCTCCATACATGAGTGTCCGCAGATCGTGTTTATGTTTCTTAAAAGTGAGATAGTAGCCGATTTCATGATAGAGGATGATTTTCACGACGTTTTCTTCAGGCTCATTTACTTTTATTTTACTCATATATCCATTGATTTGTAGATAGTTAAAATTCACTGTATTTGTGGATACGTTATAACTCATAGGAGCTGGGAGTTTATTGTTGATTTCATAATTGATTTCCAGCTGATGTTCAAGCAGCGTATCCTTTATAATTTCTTCAACCTGCCGTATGTAAAGCATTGGGGAATCACTGACCTTTCCTTTCTATTATTCTCAGTATAAGTGAAGGAAGGAGGTGGACCAAGGTACGATACGCTCATAATGAAAAAGTCCTGGACTGGGAATATGGTAGGGGTCGGAAGTATAGAGGGGTTCTCTCATTTTCTATAGTTGAGAGAAAATTCCTCTGCTGTAGGCACACAAATCAATCGAAAATCATCTCCGCACGTATAATACGGTAACTGAAATATTAAGGAGTGTAATAATGAGTTTTCGAGCATATGATTATGACTACGATCGCCATCATAAGGATGGTTGTTGTGGGAAAAAAGATAAACACGATAAAATGAAGCATTATAAAAATTGTGTAGAAGATGTATTAGAGGCGATTTTGTATGCGCAAAATAAAGTGAATAAAGATGAATGTCATACATCCTGTCAGCAATCCATTCATGAGTTGCTGGGAAAGAAACGTGTGAAGAAAAACACGATACCCTTTCTTTTATATTGCGGATGCGAACCTTTCAAAGGGACAGGGGTAACCACTTATGCCTGTCACTCGAAGAAAGAGAAGATTAAGTGTATCCATACTCACGTTTTCAAAATTAAAGAGCTGAATAAAGGCTGCGCGGTACTTGAGCTTCTTGACTTTAAGACAGACTTGAAAGATCGTCATCCGAAGCATTGTCCCAGCAAACACGGATCCGCCTGTCACCAGCTGGATCATAAGAGTCTGGATGACCTCGTAGGTACTGGCATCTGTATCACGGTGGATTTATCTTGTTTTTGTGCCATTACCTGCCTGCCAGCCGTTCACTTATAAAAAAACCTCCAATCTGAACCCTTCTATACGGGAACATGTAAAAGAAAAGAAGGCAGACTGAAAAATGTCTACCTTCTGGTACATACGGTTTACCCACCGAAAGCTTCTAACAAATCCTCGATTTCCAAAATGTCCATCTCCTTTGAAACAGGTGGTTTCTCGATGGATGTTGTGACACGTCTCTCCTGAAAAGACCCTGCCGCAAGCATTCTCTTTATTTCCTGCAATTCAGTCAACACAATGTTGGTTCCCTCTTGTTGAGAAGTTTGAGCTTTAAGGAAGTAGTGATGCAGGGCCGAAAACAGTAAATGATTCAGTGTGTTATTTTCTGAGTGATAAGCGATTTCCTCTTTTAATTCAGGGAGGACCGTGTGCTGATCCCCGGTTTTTATATCAATGAAGGTATCAGGGATTGTCAGCACGGTTTGTTTGAAGTAATCGTGATATACGTTTGACATGCCTTCACCCTCTAACTTTTGGTATAAGCGTAACCATCTGCATATTCTTTGTTTTTACTTATCCATTGCATCTTGGCCAGAATCATCAATCCCTGGACATTCAATTTAGACATGTTTTCAGGGAACAGTAAATCAATCGGACGACCACGCTCATTCCATTTCACTGCGGCTTCTTTGATTTGTTTTTCAGCGATTTCAGCGGCTCCCCCGACAGCGATGTATCGGGAGGCCCCCTTGATTTCATTGGAACGGCTTCTCACTCTGTCAAAGTGTTCGAGGTACTTGATCGCCATCAGACGAAGCTGTGGTGTGATGTATTTACTAATATCTTTCCGGACTCCTGCAAATGGCTCCACGTACCATTCGGACTGTCCGGCTACAAGTTTTTCTTCAAGCTCTGAACGTGAATTGAAGCTGTACATTTCATTTTTACTTACTTTTTGTATGATATGGTCGAGGTATTGATTGATGCCGAACGGCTCCCCTTCAATAGAAGCAACCGGTTTATTTTTCTTGATCCCTACAAAGTCCACCGAATCCCCACCTAGGTCTCCGATAAGAATGCCTTTGGAGGAATCTTTGACAAGGGAATCGTCCGAAATCATGAGCGTCTCTTGGTCCCTTGTCAAAGCTAAGTAGGCAAGGGCGCCTTCCGCACCAACAATAACATCCTCAATTTGTATTTTGATCGCGACTTCTTTCGGCTCCCTGACTCCAGGCACTTTATGAAAAATGACCGTATGATTTCCAATCAAGCGCTGTTTGAACAGATCTTTCTTTTCCTTATATTGGGTCGTTGGTAACGATACGGCCAGCTGATCGATGATAAAATGGAGATCCTCTTCAGCAGGATTCGTCAGTAAAGCGTGGTATGCAGCGGTTGCAAAAAGCAGAAGGTAGGTACGCTCTTCATCCACTTTTTGATTGTTGAAGGATGTTAAGCTGACGTTTTTCTGCTGCATGGCTGACTTTCCAATATAAAAGATCTCGCGTCGATCCTTTAGAGAGGGGCTTTTGATTTCAACAATCAAATTTTCCTCAAGATCCATATCCTCTTCGTCATAAGGTTTTTCGTAAAATTCCTCATCAAACAAGGCGATGGCGTTTGGCATTTGATAATCAAACATTTCCTCTTGATCGGATACCAACGCTTTGTACCAGCTGTTTCCGACATCTACGGCAAGAAAATTATTTCTATTCATTTTCTACCTCCTCATCTACAACTTAACCTATGTCGACGAGTCCGTCCCTGTGCGAATACCCATTTCCCCTCCACATCACCCCCATTATTAAAGTAAATGGCAGGTTTCTTGAAGACTCAGTTTCGAGCCTTATGCTGAGTGGATGGGGGCTGCGGGGAATAGCTCGCTTTCCGCGGGAGCGCGGTGAGCCTCCTCGGACTGCGTCCTGTGGGGTCTCACCAAGCACTTTTTTCCCGCAGGAGTCTCGCCATTCCCCTTCGCCCCTTTAACCAAGTATGGTTCTCGAAACCACTACTAAAAAATCAGCTTGTATGGATATGAGAAGTGAATGATTTAAACTCTACCTCGTTGACGTTTAGCATACGCAAATGCTTGATCGAACGCACTATATGCCCGCATAGGGGAGAAGATTTGGAACCTTATTTATGAATACAGGTGTTCGAATCATCCACTTCCCTCAACCATTCAAGCTGACCCTTTTAGAAGTGGTTTCGAGACACTTATAAGGTCAAGGGGCGGAGGGAAACGGTGAGACTCCTATGGGACGTGTGGGACAGGTGAGACCCCGGAAGGCGGAGCCTGAGGAGGCTCACCGCCCGCCCCATGGAAAGCGAACCTTTTCCCGGAGCCCCTAGAATGACACGAACATCTCGAAACTGAGTCTTCAACAAACGGGAGCTTTTGTTTAATTGATAGAAAGGTAGAGGGACCTCTATTAAAAGAAGGACTTGTTCAAAGTTCCACGTTTATACTCCTTCATCTGACCATGCTTAATAGAGTAGATTGCATAGAATACAGAGAGGTTAATATAAAGGAGGAAAATAGTGATGAAAAAAGATAATTGTCACGATCAATGTGTAAACCTTAATGCGTCAGCCTCAGTTGATAGATGCACAAACACAGGAGCAGATACTCCTGTAAACCCTGCAGATGAACTTACGATTAAAGTTCCTGTAGAACTTGGAGCTTATGATGTTACGACTCACCTTGTAGCAAACATCAAGTTTCCGTACCCAGTACTAGAAATCAAGGATATTAAGAAAAGAGTGGTAATCACTCAATGTCGTTTGATGACTCGTACTTCAACAGGCAGCGACGATCTATTCAGCGACGGAGAATTCCCGTTGTTCATTAAAGGATACGTTCGCAAAAACATCCAATATGCGAGCCCGGTTTATGGTGCTTCAGGCGAATGTGTATCATCTGATATGAAATCATTGACTACTAAAGTTCACTTTGAATGCATGACAACAGTAGACCTTAATGGATTCGTTCAGCTTCCTGTAGCAAACACAAGAAGAGAATTCGACTTCTTCCGTGCTCAGGACTTGGGTGAAGGATTCCCAGAAAAAGATCAGGCTCTATCCAGCGACCTTTCTCAATATCATCAGGAGAGCACACAAGCGTATAACGAGCTTCCATACTGTGAGCTTGTCGCGAGTGATATTATTGAGTGGGATGAAGCTACAGACCGCCATTCCTACGGTCCGGTTGACGAAGGCTACTTCCACCACATCGTTGAAAAGATGATGCTGAGATTCCGCGTTAAAGTTTTGCAAAAACAACAAGTAGAACTTGGATAAGTAAAAAACAAAACACGATTCCTTATGAGGGGAGTCGTGTTTTTTATTTTATTCTCTGGAAATGGTGGGTTCTTCTCTTTTCTTTGGCAGCTTGATCGTATCTCAAAACCGAGATATGCGCCCAGACATTGTTAGGCATCCGACATACGATGGGGATATCTTTCGTTTAGGAGGCCATCGAATGTCTGATCAACATAACGATTCCTATGAGTGTGAAAAAGGATATTGTAAACCATGCAAGCCTCACGTCAGCATCGGGAAGATCGTCACAAAGGTACCCGTCGTTCTTGCCGAACTCAATGTCCAGCTGAATATTACTGAAACGATCACCTTCCCGGAACCTGTACTTGAAATCAAAGATATTAAGAAAAGAGTGGCTCTGACTCAATGTCGTTTGCTCCTTCCGACTAAAAAACTATTCATTAAAGGGTTCGTCCGAAAAAACATCCAGTATGCAAGTCCTGCGAACGAAATCGAAATGAGCACAGACACGACAGTCGCTTCAGATCTTCATTCGTTTACGGTTGATCTTCCCTTTGATACAGTCATTGAAATTGAAGAATTCTTATCCATGCCGGTCATGCCTAAACATAACAAACGGGAGGAATTTGATTTTGCTGTCTCCCAACCCTTGCCTTCAGGCTTCCCTGAGAAAGATGAATTGTTAAGCAGCGATCTTTCTCAATACCATCAGGAAAGTAGCCAATATTATAATGAGCTTCCTTATTGTGAATTGCTTTCCAGTAAAATCATTGAATGGGATGAAGCCATCGATCGCCAGCCACTGCCAGGCTCTTCTCCATTTAATGAGGGTTTCTTTACTCAGATTGAGGAAAAAATGGTATTGGATATGTGCTTGAAAGTTCTCCAGGAACATCAAATCCGTGTATCCTCAGCTTCTAATGATGACTGATGAGTGATGAGTAAGGATAGTAAAGGAGGGAGGAAGGATGCTTGAGGGCAGGCATCTTTCTGAGTGATATGAAGAGAGATGAAATTAAATTCAATCAAACCCGCTGGACGAAGCAGTCATCATGTCCATCCTCAAAAATGAAGAAAGAAAATAGGAATCATGTTCCTTTTTATGATGTTCAATGTGAGGAAGATATGTCTGTTTCAGAAGAGCAACATGACATCTATTCTCCTTGCGATCCGGGTGGAGAAATGCCCCGCCCCGTCATTTCCCCACCTTCTAAAATAATCGATAAAGATACGGATGAACGTATGTTAGCAGAGTACCGGAAGCGGATGTCTTCCTCCCGCAAAGAATCAATTTCCATGAGTGAAGGGTCTGGAAAGGAGGATGATTTCATGGGGGAATCAAGGGATCGTACTCCAATCGAATCCAATAAGGAAAGGAAGAAAAATCATCCGTTTATACCGGAAATCCTAACTTTGTTAAAACAGGACCCGAGTCCATACTGGAATTCGATGCAGGACCCTCAGGAAATAATAGACCACGATTTAGAAGCCTATTCGATTTTAACGGATATCGTTTCTTCGATGGGAGAGTCTTCGGATAATCGGCATGGTTTTAAGAGCCACTACCAAGAGCAGGAAAACATCGTCTCAGACGAAGAAAGTTCTATTTTTGAAGAGGTAGAAAAGTCAGGGGGAAAGGCAAAGAACGAGAGTATCTCCGATAACCTGTTCACGGAGGTATGCTCCATGCTGGATGAATCCAGTTCATGGTCAGAAAAAATCGAGTGGTCTTACGAAGAGGAATCATCCCTTGTTGAACCCCCGGCCTGTACGATCGTGGATCACGAAGAATCGATTTGTGAGCAAGTACAAGGGGGCATGGATAGTTCTTCATCGGAGCCGTTTTGTGAAGAAGATGAAGAGTCGTCATCCCAAGCATGGAATATGACGGTGAAAGTTCCTGTTTTATTATCTACGGAGAAGGTAGAAATCAATGTAATGGAAACTTTGAATATTCCTGATGATCTATGCGAAATCATTGATATCCAATTATCCATTCACTCTCAAAAGGAAACCGTTGTTCTGCCATCTTCCTATGTTTTTCTTAGTGGTGTGCTCATGGTGGAAGTCATTTATGACGATGGAGAAACGATGCAGCAGATAAAACGACAGGTGCCATGGCAAGAGGCAGTTGAAGTGAATTGGGAGAAGGGTCCACAGATCCCATATGCAGATCGTAAGGCATACACTTTTGACGGTGATGAGACAGGGGACGTCCATCATGAGTTTAGTCAAACCTTCGTCGATCCGGTGGAAGTAGAAGTGGATAGTGTACGGTTTATAAGTCACAGCGATGCTTCTAGTACGGATGGCAAACTCTATATCCAAGGCTCCGCGCAACTGGTTTACAACTTTTTGCAAAAGCAATATGTGCGTGTAGCGTTTGGTTCATAAGCAAAAAAAGAGATGCCCGCCAAGGAGCATCTCTTATTTATTATTGACCGATGATTTTTCGGAAGCGGCTGTAGACCGTTTCTTGCTGTTGAGTTGTTGAAGCCGGAGCCTCTTCTCCTCCGTTTCCGCCATTATCCATTGGCGGAAGTGGTGGAAGTTCAAGGTCTTGTTGTTTCTGGGTCAATTTGATGACAAGGTTGATGTCCATTTTTTCCGTTACTTTATTAAAACGGCCCCAGTTATCAAAGTGATGGACCATATCCCATTGGTTGACCGCAGAAGCGATCAGCTTACATTCGATGGGCTGGTTGTAGATTTCGAACGTGAAAGAACCGAATTCGCAACGGTCGGCCCCCATGCCGTCTTTCGCAAGCTGGCGGCGTTGAAGAACGTTATCTTTTACGCTGTATTCGAAGTCGAATGGATATTGGACTTCATTGGCAAGTTGAACTTGATCGTAGGCTTTGAATGGGATATCGATGCTGTAGTCTTTAACATATCCATACCCGTCTTCCACATACTGAATGTTCTTGTGTACCACCCCTTCCACAAACAATTTTACGTACTCAGGGTTTCCGACCACAGGAATCGCTTTACACTGAGTTAAAGAAACATTTTTCTCGATGTTTTTAATGGCTCTGGCATACGATGGCAATTCGAAATCCGCCTCTGTAAGAGACTGGATCAACACATCACCAAGAATGACGATTTCTTCAGTACTATCACTGGAGAACTCTTCTGTTGCCGTGAAGAGACTCTTGGATTTTGCTACGTCACTTGATAGAGGTGGACATTTCTTACCGTGTCCATACCCATTACCACATCCTGTATTTTTCTTCATATTGTTCACTCCTTCTATTTTTTGTCAAAAGTCTACCAGTTCTCTCTCAGACAAGTTCCTTTTGACTCATTAATACTATATGTCTCTATGAAGCTAGATGAATGGACGAGTGACGATAGGCTTTAAAAATAGGTGCTTTCCCTCAAAATCTATCAACAGCATGCTCGCGAAAGAATTTCGGAAGGTAATTTGAATCTATCTATGGGCGACGAGAAGAGTGGGGCGTCTAAATTGGGAGGCTTGGTCATATTGTAAAAAAGAACCGTTATGACTGGCTTAGTGAAGGGGGATGCTATGGAGGGAAGTTTATCGGTGATGATATTGTCCGCCTTTGCGACAAGTGTAGGCGCTCTGCCTGTATTATTCATACGTTCCATCTCCCACAGGCGGATGGATAGCATTCTTGCTTATACAGCAGGGATTATGGTGGCTGCTTCGACGTACGGTTTGATTCCTGCTTCTCTTAAATTAACGAATTTGTATGTATTGTGCTGCGGTGTTCTGGTAGGAGCTTTGTTGTTGAACGTATTGGAGTACATCATTCCTCACATCGACCTTGATCATGAGCGGAGTGATGTGAAACTTCCACAGCAGGGGCTGATGTTTGTGGCGGCTATGACCTTGCATAATATCCCGGAAGGTCTGTCTGTTGGAGCAAGCCTGGCAAGTGAAGTTGAAAATCTTGGACTTGTCGTCGCCTTGTCGATGGGCTTGCAGAATGCTCCGGAAGGCTTTCTTGTCGCCTTGTTCTTGCTGAATCAGGGCGTCCGTAAATCTTTAGGAGTGGCCATGGCTTTTTTAACAGGAGTCATTGAATGTTTAGCCAGTGTTTTTGGTTATTTTATGGTGCATATCGCCTTGTTTCTTGTTCCTTATGGTCTTGCCTTTGCCGCTGGGGCAATGTTATTCATCGTTTATAAAGAACTGATACCGGAAACACATGGACATGGATACGAAAGGCTGGCTACTTTTTCCTTCCTGCTCGGGCTGCTTAGTATGATCGGTGTGGTGGAGTGGTTCAGGTAGCTACTTCTCTTCTTTTCAATTACACTGATGGAAAAGGAAAAAGGAGTGGAAGAAATGTACGAAGGTATTCACCACGTGTCCCTGCTAGTATCAGATATCGAAAAAGCGAAGCACTTTTATGGAGATGTTTTAGGATTTGATGAGAGCCCGAATCGTCCGGATTTTGGTTTTCCCGGGGCATGGTATCAGCTTGGTTCCACACAGATCCATCTTATTGTACATAAGGAAGGACGAACCTTCCGTGGAACAACGGAAATCGATTCAAGAGATGGTCATTTTGCAGTAAGGGTGAAGGACATGGAGGCTTTCATTTTCCGTTTGGAGGAAAATGGGGTCGAAATGCTGAATAAGCCTGAGAACAAAACCGAATGGCACCAGGTGTATATCAGTGATCCGGATGGAAATATCATTGAGTTTAACAAATAGTGTCGTGCATCCTAAAAGAGGTACAGGAATGATCGATCAGAAGAGGTGAAGATGAATGAAAAAATCTGCGCTTATGATTTTATTAGGTGCATCCCTTCTTGGGGGATGTGGGCTGATTGATGGAGTGAATAACACGCTCTCCTACGTCAATGAGGCAACGGAATATGCGAATGAAGCTAATACGTTTTCAGAAGAAGTCCCAGCACTGGCTGAACGCGCTATCACAGACCCGGAAGCGGCGCAGGAACTGGAAACAAAGCTTGAAGGAATGAAAGAAGATATCCAGGAATTCAACGATCTTCAGGCCCCGGAAGTCGCTTCTGACTTGCACCAAAAGGTGGTCGATCAGAATAACCGAGCCCTTGAAGGGATTGAAGTGTACCTCTCCAATATAGAAAATGGTCAGCTTGATCCGAAGGTGCTTGAAAATACGGAAGTCTTCCAGACGCTCAACGAGCTTACAAGCCTCCTTGAACAAATTCAACAATTCGGTGAATAACCGTAATCGCTTGCGGCCATATAGCAACACAAACAAAAAGACTACAGTCCGAAACCAATAGGGCTGTAGTCTTTTTCCGTTTTTTAACCCGTGACTTGGAGTGTTTTTGAGGGAGGGGGGTCTTTTTTTCGTTTAAAATCTTCTATTACGGTTATATATTTTAAAAAAATAGTTTTGTAGGGATTTGGAGGCATGGCTATGGGACGAGAAGAGAAAATAGTGGGTTTGATTACAGCGCCAGGGTACCCCAAAGAATTAGGAGAGGCATTGGTAAACGAGCTTCCGAACCTTCTCCGTTATTATGTAGAGGACAATTACAACTGGAAAGTGGAATATACGGTCGATGCGCTTACAGGAGTGACAGAAAATTCGGAAGATGTTTTGGAGGCGACCTTGGATCGGAGTGAAAAAGAGAAATGGGATTTTGGCATTTGCCTGACTGATTTGCCGTTATTTAAAGGGAAGTTCCCAATTGTAGCGGAAGCGTATGAAGAGGGGCATGTGGCTTTAATCAGTCTTCCAGGTCTTGGATCGACTCCTATGATTAAGAGAGTGAGAGAATCTATTTTGCAGCTTGTGAATGAAATCTATTATGGCAGTTCTGATGAGGAACGTGAGCATGCAGAACAGAGGATTCAGTCGAAGGATGATGACCAACATGAAGAATTGAGAAATAAAAGCTCTACAAGACTGATGGGAAAGAGGGGATTTGAATGGCTTTCGCCGATTCAGAGAGAAACCCCTCATGAAGAGGATATCAACATTGATGTTCGGTTCACTGTGAAGTCCCGCATCAGCGGAGCTTTGCGCCTTTTAACCGGAATGGTTCGTGCTAATCGCCCGTGGGCCTTGTTTCCGGCCTTCCTGAAAGTCATCGTTTTTGCTTTTACGACAGGTGCTTATGCCCTGGTATTTCCGACTTTATGGAATCTGAGCAACAATTATGGCATATGGCGCATGTTCATGCTTTCGATCGTATCCATCGTAGCGATGGTCGGGTGGATCATCCTTGCACATAAGCTATGGGAAAAACCGAACGACAAAAGAGCACCGTATTTACGGAAGTTGTATAACGCGGCTACTGTGTTGACACTTTTTGTATCTGTCAGTTTGTATTATGTGCTTCTGTTCTTTATCTTCTCTCTTGCGGTAATTGCCTTCATTCCAATGGGGATGTTGAAGTCACAGTTAACGGGTGATGTTGGGTATATCAATTATTTTTATATCGCCTGGACCGCAACGAGTGTTTCTACGATTATCGGAGCGCTCGGTTCTGCACTCGAAAAAGAAGAAGTGGTGCTCTCTTCCACTTATGGCTATCGTCAGCGTCAACGGTATGAGCAAATAAAGAAGGCGGAAGAGGAGGAGCAAGGAGATGGAGAAGTTGAGGAAAACTCTCAAGAACTGAAGCGAGTGAAATGAAAAATCTCACCATACAAAATTATTATATAAAAATTGTTTCTTTTAAGTTATGGATAAGGTTTCAGCGGGTAGAAAGTGAGGAGAATCTTACATAACTTAGGAGGATTGGATGAGAAAGAAGTCGTTGATCGATTATAAAATCTTTGTTCCATCATTAATTATTATGATTGGCATCAGCATTCCATTTGCCTTGTATGAGGCAGAATCACTGGAACTGCTGAATGCCATTTTTGATTCCATCGTGAACAATTTCAGTTGGGGCTACCTTTGGTATGGTGTGATTTTAGTTGTAGCCGGGTTGTATTTATCTTTTTCTAAATATGGACAGGTGGTCCTTGGTGATCCCAAGGAAAAGCCACGTTTTACACTATTTGAATATGCGTCTATTTTAATTGCGATGGGCGTAGGATCGACCATCATGCGGACAGGAATGCTGCAGTGGACTTCTGTCGCGAACGATCCACCGGCAGGCGTGGAAGCTGGTTCGGCAGAGGCGCTATTATGGGGAAATGCCTACAGTATGTTCTTATGGGGATTTCAAGTGTTCGCCATTTTCGTCATGATTGCACCTGCCATGGGGTACATCCTCCATGTCCGCAAGCGTCCATTGATGAGAATATCAGAAGCCTGCCGGGTGCTATTCGGGGATAAGTTTACAGATGGCATCGGAGGCCGGTTCCTTGATGTTCTGTTCCTGATCAGCATTCTTGCAGGGGCTTCTGTGACGTTAGGTCTCGGAGCGCCAATCATCACGCAGAATTTATCTCACTTGTTCGGAATTCAAGTGAACTTTACACTCACGATTACGGTTACGATCATTTGGGTGCTTTTATTCTCATTAAGTGCCTATCTCGGCATCGAGCGGGGAATCAAAAGGTTGAGTACGTGGAACATGTATATCGCAGGGTTCTTTGCTGTGTTTATTTTAATTGGTGGACCTGGGGTGTTCATCCTCAATTATTTCTCAGACAGTGTATCGTTCTTATTATCTAATTATTTGAACATGTCGCTGAATACAGATTCGGTTCACCAGGGAGAAGCTTCCCATATTCAGAGTAATACCGTATTCTGGTACGCGTATAGTGCGACCTGGGCGATGTTGCACAGTGTATTCGCTGCTAAGATTTCACGGGGGCGCACAATCAAGGAAATGATTTTGACCTACTTGCTTGCGCCTACACTGATTTCCTGGATAGCGACAGGTGTGCTTGGTGGACTTGGTGTCCATCGCTACCTCTCTGGCGATCTATCTGTTCTGAATCTAGTGAAAGAAAATGATCGGATGGCAGCAATTCCAGATATTCTATCTACTCTTCCTTTCGGGGAAGTGGCCATCATTATCTTTATGGTCGTTGCCCTCATTTTCCTGACGACGACCCTCGATTCGACCACTTACACCGTAGCCGCCTACACAAGTACAAGGGATATGAGTAAGTTTGAACCACCGAAACTACTGAGAATTATCATCGCTGCGATCATCACCGGATTTGCCCTTGTTCTGATGAGGATCGGTGGACTGGCACCACTCGAGGTCATTTCAGGCTTGATGGGGCTGCCTGTCATCATCATTCAATTCATCCTCATTTACGCTGCGAAGCGAATGATCGATGAAGATCGTGCGTGGAGTAACAATATAAGGTGAAACGTAAACCCTCTTCATCCTTTTATGGAGTGACACAGTTAAATAAGACTCAATAAAACACCTAGGCTGCCATTACTCTGAATTCAATTGGAGTTTGGCAGTTTAGCTTTTTAAATGGTCGACAATAATTATAATAATACATGTACGTTTCT
>NZ_WMFA01000008.1 GCF_009856445.1 Halobacillus litoralis | reverse complement strand
TATTCCTTTGCTTTTTTTATTTTCAATCATTTATTCTCACCTTACTCCTACATGAACTGTTTGCTATTTAATAAGCTGATCTTCCGTTAATATGCTTAAAGTGATTTATTAAGCAATCGCCCCCGTTTGTTTAATACTCGATGTCAAGATAATTGAGGGATATATTATCGCCTATAATTAAAAGCCTTAACATCAATTTCATCTATATCGCACAATCCTTTGGTGATTCATTCTCTTCCCTCTGACCAAGCGGCAATTCCCACCGATTCCTCAAGGTGTTGTAACATAATAAGTATTTTCCATCACACTTTATTCACTAATTTTTTCGTAACTTTTTCCCTAACAAAAGTGCTGCAACTATAAATGTCACGACAAACAAGGACTGTGCAATATTTGGTCCCCAGTTCAAAGTGTCATGTCTAATATAATCCGCTATAACTAACCAGGCTGTAAAAAGAATAACTCCTACAATATAAATTATACTTGTTCTAATAATAACTCCCTCTCAATCAACTTCATTTTAGAAATTCATTTACTTAATAGAAAAAGCTAATGTGGAACTCCTCTTAAACAGATACACTTTATGGCGTGGCTTATACCAGTCCCCAAAAATCTGTGGTTAATATCGATATGTATATCAGAAGGATAAGTGTCATCTCCAAAATGGTTACTTTATAAGCATTAGGGTTTTGTGCATACTTTCGTTCCATTACAGCTCTTCCTAATTCCGACACCACAAGAAATACAATAATTATATACCACGGCTGTATAAACCAATATGTATTTGTTGGATAACTCATAATGTTGATGCTATATCCTAAAATTAGACTGATTGCAGCAATGATTCTTATTATCCGATCAATCTTTTTATGTTTTTCATTAACATGGTTGTAGGAAAATACCTTCTTTCTCTCCACCTTTAACCATCTTCTAATTATTGTGTTAAAAGAAACTAACAATAAACTAACTATGGTTAACAGAAGCAATAACCCCAACCAAAAATCTGAATCCAGACCATAAACTAACATAATGTGCCTCCTTGCATTTTCTGAATTGGGTGATGTTGAATAACCTTTATAAAAAACTTTATATCCATATAATACCCCTCCTGATCTTTATTAAGAGTATCCTTAATCTAATAAGAAAGGTATTCTCAATATTGAAGTAAAGCCTCAATACATTAAGATTTGAATTAAAACTAGTTTACTTTCACTAAATGAACATAAAAAAACTTCTTAATGCAAAAACCGCCCTTTGAAAAGGCGGTAATCTTAACAATTTTTCCTTTTATTCAACGAATGCAGAAGAAATATTGTCTAATTTTTCTCCAGGATCACAAGTGAAGAAACCATGGGCACCAATCCAACTGGACTCTGAGAAACAACCTTCCATCCCTCTTGAAGAAGTTGATTTAAATCACTTAAGTTATTCTTTTTATCGGATTGATAATGAACTGTGATGGCCTTTTGCATAGTACACCTCCTCGGATCCAACATGCAATATCATGTACGTACTCCTCCATGTAAAGGTTTCAAATCCTAGCAAACATTGAGAAGAGGGCAATTCTTCTATTAAAGAATTGCCCCCGTTTCTATAAGACTCAAACTCGAGACATTTCGAGCATCACCCATTAATTAAAAGAGGGTTGATTTTCCTTTAAGAATAAATCAAATATTTCATTAAATCGCTCTGATTCCTCTAAAAATGGGTAATGGTTACTTTTCTCAAAGATGACTAATTTCGAATTAAGAATACCTTCATTCATTTCAATTGAGTAAGTCAATGGACACTGAACATCATGCCTACCACATATAATTAAAGTAGGTGTTGATATAAACTCTAACTTTCTAGTTACATCATAGACCTGTAATTCACGGTTGAAGAAATTCATTCGAGTAACAGACATTCCTTTATGAATGTTAAGTGAAAATAACTGCTCATATTTTTCAGGCATAAATAAAGATAGTTTAGTTCTTTCGACCTTTAAATCATTTATTTTTTCTGGTGGTAGATCCGAATGTTTTAAAGCTTCAATTAGTTTTTGCATTATATGAAATTTAGGATGTTCTGAATTGTAAATACACTCTTTCGAAAACGTCATATATTCTCTTGCTGCTGCTCCTACAATTACATTAAAATCTAGACGTTCTGAAAAGTGTATTCCGTAAATTATTCCCAGCATCCCTCCAGTCGAATGTCCAGCAAACCCCCACTTACTAAATCCTAATTTTTCTCGGATAGCTTCTAAATCGAATATAGATTCCAACATGCTTAATTGGTAAGGTTCCATTGCTTTATCTGAATGCCCTGCTTCTCTTAAGTTAACTAAGAATACTTTGTTCGTGCTTGTAAAGGACTCAGCAAAATAGTCTCCTGTTTGATTAAATTCAGAGTAATGGTGGGTTACACAGAGTGGGGCCCCCTCCCCCTTTATGAATATCTCAAATACACCGCGGGCCGTATGTAATAATTTCCTTTCCCAATTAACCAATACTAGTTCCTCCCATTCATGTATTAATCTAAATTCTAACACAATATTTTACAGCGATATCTTGAACACAATCCTGCCCGTTAGCAAAAAAGCGATTGCTCATATTGAACAATCGCCCCCTATACATAAAGACTCTATATCGAGATAAATTATTTATTTCTCCACTCCTCTTGAAGCAAACCATAAACCACTCTGTCATGATACTCACCATTCAAATACTCATAATTACGTATAGTACCTTCCTCAGTAAACCCTAACTTTTCGGGTATTGCCCTACTTTTAAGATTCTTACTAGCGACATTGATTTCAACCTTTCTTAATTCTAAATCATGAAATGAATGCTCTAGTAATTTCTCAACTGATTTAGTTGCTAACCCTTTTCCTAGGTAGTTATCTCCTAACCAATATCCTATCTCTGTTTTCTTTGCATCCCAATCTATGTACAAAAAACCAATTGAACCAGCAAGTCTTCCTTTATGCCAAATGCCTGCCCAATAACCATTATTAGAAGCAAAGCGTTTCAGAGACTTTTCAATAAATGTAACAGAATCCTTTACCTCGTGTGTTTTTTCGGGAAATGTTAACCACTGACTAATGTTACTTCTACTTTCATTAATCACTTCATATAACTCACTTGCATGTCTTGGTTCTAAGATAGAAAGATGATTTTCTGTGTCCATGAATGCTTTGTACATTTTTTTCCCCCTAGTATTTTCTTTAGTTCCAATTATTTCAAAACCACCCTATTTACTCAACCTTATTACAAAAAAACTTGAATTATCTCGAAACTGAGTCTTCAACAAACCTGCCCTTTACTTGAAGACTCAGTTTCAAGATATTTCTTAAAACCGCAAGCAACACGATTGAAAATATAAACCTTTTTCGCTAATAATCCATGTTTATTTATTTTCATAAAAATTATAAAAAAAGCTGCCGTGACTCGGCAGCTTTTTAACTATTGACTTGGCAGAGAAAACAAAGCGGTTTTCCCCTTAAATAACTCTTTACCATCATCTCCCGTAAACGGGCCGAACTCTAAATCAAACGTTTCAATAGTTTCAAAATCATCTTTTCTAAACAGGAAGACGTGGTATTTCTCGCCTGTTGCACCTGCTTCAACCGTCTGGGAATCATTCGGCTCCACCATGCCCTGACTAATCACGGAACCGCGATTATCGTCAACGCGGATAAATGATGATAGTAGGAAGGTATTCAGCTCTTTGTCGGACTGGTTATCAATGGTCAACTTAACCGTAAGGGCCACAATTCCCGCATCCCCGAAGTTACTAAAAAGGGATTCGTTGCCTTCTGTTGGCTCTAATTCTGCATATTGTACACCATTTAGTGTGATTCCTACATCTTCAATTTGCTTGGTTTCATAAATCCCTGACTTTTCAAAAATCATTTCCTTATTTGCCATATTCCCTGTTGTCAGTCGATCCTGGTAAAAATCTGCTGAACTTTCAACCTCAGCTTTTTGTTCTTCTCCATAAATTAAATCGTAGGTGGCCGTTCCCTTAAAGGAGTCTTTGAATTCTTCATTATCAGCTGCTCCACCTTCGATGACGAATTTCGGTTTCACCCTTGTCATCACGTCATATTGATCATTCGTAAGGGTAAAAGTCACTAGGCCCGTGACCTTTTCGTCTGCACCATACTTCGAGGGTTCCTCCTCGTCTTTTGATACTGGATATTGATCACGCACGAATGTCCGTTCAGAGCTTAAGAAGTCTGACTCATTCACTCCCTGTATTCGGATGAAACTGGGATAATACACCGGTTCATCCCGAGTATTTTCAATAGTTACTTGTGCGGTCACGACATATCCATCGGTCTGATCGTCAAATTGTATCGACATATCTTCGCTCATATCCGTAACTTTCACAATCTGGTATTGGTTTATGGATACAGTAAACCCTTCCATATCGTGAACATACTCTAAATTATTTTCACTTGTATAGATTTCTTTCACGTCCCCTTGTGACTCTTCTGCAATGTTAGGGTTCATGATTTCACCGGAGGAAACAGCGGTCTCCCCATTATCTGAATCGCTATCTGCAGATTCTTCTTCCGTTTCCTTGTCTTCTTTTTCACTGTTCTCTTCCTCTGTACTTACCGATTCTGAAGTTGTATCTTCTTCTGCTTTTTCATCGCTGTTGCCTGATGTTGAAGTATCCTCATTACTTCCGCATGCGGCAAGAATAACAAGGACGAACAGGGCTACAGCCCATATCCTATTCACCATTTTCATAGTCCCACCACCCTCCTTAATTGGATGATTTAGGTAATTCTATATAGAACTACCCCTAAATACCTGAGTCAAAACTATTATCTCGTTCTAGTTATTCAAAGATGATATAGCAAAAAGTTCTTGATTTTTTTCAAAGAATAGGAGCCAGGTACCTGGGGACGAGTAATAAGGTGTGATAGGTTGCAAAAGAGGATCTTAATGCTTTCCCCTTTTGATTCGAATGTTTACCCTGGTAAAAAAAGATCCCAGCAAAACAGCTTCTCTTTTATAGAAGACCAAGTTTCAAGGCAAATAAAAGACCAGTAATGTTTGCCTTTTATTTGCTGAAAGGCACATTACTGGTTCCACTTTTTCTGAAGAACAAGAAAATATCGATTATTTTTTTAAAAAGCAGATGTTACCTAAGGCACTCCAAGGGACACTGCTCCACATATCAAGAACGGAATTGCTTCGCATGCTCCTTGGCGAAATTGATGATCTTATTGTAGGTGTTCCGTTCAAAATCCTTCTTCGATGGAATGTGTAACGTAGCATTATCTTCATCGATAATTTTAATGCGCTCCCCGCCCCTGACATAAAGGGTGACGTATAAAAAGGGTTCTCTCATCCCTAATTCTACACGCAACTCTCTCGGAAAGTCTGCCGTTATGATGACACGATCCTCTACTTGCTTCAAACTCAACTGACTGTGAAACTTGAGGTTCTCAATTCCATTTATATGCACCTATACGCACTCCCCGTTTTTCATTATACATACCTAATCATACGTTCTTTTAAACTCATTATCTGTCGTTTGTTGCTTTATTCACAAAGCTTTAACAAACCGTCCAGCTTACCCCTAGGATAACCGTTTTCATTCTTCAGTTCCTAAACTCCATGTAAAAATTTCATACTTGTATGTGAAATATTGAGCATAAAACCTCACACAAGGCACTTATCTGTTGGTACCAGGTACGTAAAAATTTTTTCTGTACCTGGTACCACGAAAATGGAACAACCAAAACACATGAAAAGGACCGGACAACCGCCCGGCCCTTACATGTAATTTTCTTCACAGAAAGTCTGGCACCATGAGCATTCGGTTTGGTGCCTGTCACCAAAAAACAAACGGCAGTGTCAGGCACCGAAAAAAGCATAACAGTGCCTGGCACCACATCAAAAGATAACCATCCCAACCCTACGCTTGTTCTCTGATCACAACTCCGCGCCGCATCATTTCATCGATATAAACATCACCTGGAACAATCGTTTCCGGAGGGCATACGCCTCGTTTCGTGATCGTTCCTCCCCCGATCATTTGAGCAACGACAGAGATGGTGTTCGCTGTTGCGCGGGCCATCGCGGTTACATTCGTCGCTCTGTCTTTATAGGTGACCATTTCATATTCACACGACTTCCGTACACCGTCTTTCTCTCCGCCTACGATGACACGGAGCAGGACGGCATCGTCTTTATCCTTCAGCTCAAGCAGTGGATCGATGCTCTTCAGCAGCACTTCCCTCGTCTTGATTTCCATCCCGCGGATATTAACGACCTGATCCGCTCCTGTCAGGTTGAGATCGACGAGCAGCTTCATTTTCTCGGCATGTCCGGGGTAACGGATCGTCTTGTACTCGAGACTGTCGATGTGCGGGTAAGATTTCAACAGCGTCGACGTCCCGCCGGAGGTATGGAAAGCTTCCAGTGGACCGAATCGTTCAAAATAGATGTTTTCAACTTCCGTCAACGACTCCACTTCCCGCAGTCTTCCATCCCTGATGATTGTCGAAGGATCGGAATAATGGTCCAGCAATCCTTCCATGGAAAACACATGGTTGTACTCAAGTGGTGGATCCGGTCTCACCGGAATACCGCCCACGAACAGGCGGATCGCTTCCAACTTATCAAGCTTTCCTGCGCCGTACCCTGACAAAATGTTGATCATGCCTGGAGCGACGCCAAGATCCGGAATGACCGTTACTCCCGCTGCTTTCGCCTGTTCATCGAGCTCGAGCACTTTATCGGTGATGTGACCGATGTGTCCCCCTAAGTCGACGGAATGGACCCCGACTTCGATCGCTGTTTTGGCTACGATTTCATTGAAGGAGTAGAAAAGGGCATTGATGACGACATCATAATGGCTGATGAACTCCGCCAGTTCGGTCTGGTTTCCGGCATCCACTTTGAAACCTTGGATTTTGGAAGAGTTCAATGAATCAGAGACCCGTTGCGCGCGGTCGAGGTCGATATCGGCGAGTCCGACTTTCTCTACTCCCGAACTATGGACGAGATCGCGCGCCGCTTCTTTTCCCATCAATCCAGACCCTAGAACAGCTACTTTCATAGTCCGCACTCCTTTTTCTCTGTAAAATTACTCGACATCGATTTGGGCACGCTGCAGTTTCCCGCTGAAATCGACGTACACCGCTTTCCATTCGGTGAACACATCGAGGGCAGCCACTCCAGAATCCCTGTGGCCATTTCCGGTCCCCTTCGTCCCCCCGAATGGCAGGTGGATTTCAGCTCCTGTCGTCCCTGCATTCACATAAACGATGCCTGTATCTAAATCCCGCTGAGCGGCGAATACCTGGTTCACATTTTGTGTGAAGATCGAACTCGATAAGCCGAATTCCACACTGTTGTTGATTTCAACAGCTTCCTCAAAACTTTTCACAGGAATCAAGGATACGACCGGCCCGAAAATTTCTTCCTGGGCGATGCGCATATCCGGTTTCACGTCCGTGAATAACGTCGGAGCAAAGTAGTTTCCTTTCTTATGATCGCCGTTCTCCATGATATAGCCGCCTGTGAGAAGTTTCGCTCCTTCTTCCTTCCCGACGCTGATGTAGCTTTTCACTTTTTCAAGACCTGCCCGGTTGATGATCGGTCCGACTTTGATCGATTCATCCAGTCCATTTCCGATCGAAAGTTTGGCGATCTCCTTCTGCAGGCGCTCTTCCAGTTCATCTTTCACCTTTTCATGAACCATGACGCGGCTGCAGGCGGTGCAGCGCTGGCCGCTTGTCCCATAGGCACTCCACAGAATGCCTTCCACCGCTAGGGATAAGTCGGCATCATCCATGACGATCACACCGTTTTTCCCGCCCATTTCCAGGGAAACTTTCTTGAGACGCTGGCCGCATTTCCCTGCGATGCCGCGACCGACTTCATTCGATCCTGTAAAAGAAATGACGCGGATGTCGTCCTGCTCGATCATCGCTTCTCCTACTGTGGAACCCGAGCCGAATACGACATTGATGACCCCTTTCGGCAGACCGGCTTCTTCGAAAATCTTCGCCAGTTCATAGGCCATGATCGGAGTTTCTGTTGCCGGCTTCCATACGACCGCGTTTCCGGCAACGATCGCCGGGAAGGACTTCCATGTCGCAATCGCAATCGGAAAGTTCCACGGGGTAATGATGCCGACGACGCCGACGGGCGCGCGGACGCTCATCGCAAATTTATCCTTCAACTCTGAAGGTGTCGTCTGCCCGAACAGTCGGCGGCCTTCCCCTGCCATATAGAAGGCCATGTCGATGCCTTCCTGAACTTCTCCCCGTGCTTCTTCAATGACCTTTCCGTTTTCCATCGTCAACAGCTGGGAGAGACGCTCTTTGCGTTCTTTCATAATTAAACCGACGCGGTACAACACTTCGGCTCGCTGTGGTGCCGGCACGAGTGCCCATGTTTTCTGCGCTTTTTTCGCTGCCCTTGTCGCTTCTTCTACATCAGAAGCGGCAGAGAGAGGGACGTGCACCAACGTTTCGGATGTCGCCGGATTGACGACGGCTGCCGCCTTGCCGGAAGACGGGTCCAACCATTTACCATCTATGAAATTCTTTAACTGCTCCTCATGAATCAATGTCACTTTGATTCTCCCCCTTTTTTTCTTAATTGGTTGATCGTTTTCGATAATGAAATCTGCTCAGGATCTGTTTCTACTTCAATCACGACAGGCTTGTCCAGAACCAGCGCCTGATCAAGCGCGCGTCTGAACTCTTCCTGTGTTTTCACATAAAAACCTGCCGCCCCCAGATTCTCCGCTACTTTTGAAAAGGCGACCTCCCCTAAATCCGTACCGATGACTTCGCCCGGGTAATGGATTTCCTGATGCATACGGATCGTTCCGTACATCCGGTTATTAAAAACGATGCTGATAATCGGAATGTCATATCTGACGGCTGTTTCCATCTCCTGCATCGTCATCATGAATCCCCCGTCCCCCGAAAGTGAGACGACCGTTTTGTCAGGATCAGCAAGCTTCGCTCCCAGGGCTGCCGGCATGCCGTACCCCATCGCACCTGATGTTGGTCCTATATATCGATGTTTCTTAAATTGAAAATACGTATGCAGCCAACCGGCGAAGTTTCCCGCATCGTTCGTCAGGATACTGTCTTCCGGCAGGTTCTCCTGCAAAAGGGAAATCACTTCCCCGTTCAATGTTTTGCGACCTTCTGTCACGAGCGTCGCCTCGTAGGCTTTCCGTCTCGCGCTTGTCCAAGCCCTCAAATCTCTTCCGTAGGCGGCAGCAGCTAAAGCCTCGAGCATTTCGTTGGCATCTGCAACAATCCCCACATCCGGAGGGTAGACTTTGCCTAAGACCTCGTCATCGATATCACAGTGGATCAAGGTCTGCTTTTTTAACAGCGTATAGTCCTGTGTCGTTACTTCCGAGAGTCTTGTCCCAATTGCGAGCACTGTATCCGCTTGAGAAATCGTCTCTAAAATGTTCGGATGGGTGCCGAGCCCGAGATGTCCGCAATAGTGGATATCATCGTTCGGAAAGACATCATGACGTCGGAACGCACTCACAATCGGAGCTCCCCATTTATAAGCCAGTCGCTTCAACACCATTTCTGCACCCGCAAGCTTCACTCCCCCACCCGCTAAAATCAGCGGACGTTCCGCTAAACGGAGGCGGTCGACCACCTCGATGACTTCATGATCCGATGGCTTCGGTGCCGGCCTTTTCACAACAGGTCCGAATGACATGAGCGCTTCTTTTTTCAAGACATCTTCGGGCAAAGCAAGGACGACGGGTCCCGGCCTCCCGGTCATAGCGATCCTGAGCGCCCGTTGGACAAATTCCGCCGTCCGGGGCGGTTCGCGGATTTCAGCCACCCATTTAGCGATCGGTCTGAAAAAAGCTTCAAGATCGACTTCCTGGAAGCCTTCACGTCCACTGAAGTTCGTGTGCACCTGTCCGAGGAGAACGACCATCGGTGTGGAGTCCTGACAGGCCGTATGAACACCGATCGCAAGGTTGCTTGCACCGACACCTCTTGTCGCCATCACCACGCCCGGACTTCCACTCGCTTTGGCGTATCCTTCCGCCATGAAAGCGGCCCCGCCTTCGTGTCTGGCCGAGATGAGATCCACGTCCGGCTCTTTTAAAATGGCATCCATCACAGGAAGATAGCTCTCCCCTGGTACACAAAACACTTTGGAAATGCCTTGCCTCTTCAGACAGGAGACGATGGCTTCCGCGCTCGTCATCTGACGTTCATCCATGGACTTCAGCCTCCCTTCATCGCTTTTCTCATTCGTATCGAAGCTTCATGCAGCCGCTCGATCGGAACAGAGAGGCTCATTCGGAAATAACCTTCTCCTTTCTGACCGAAAGCTGTTCCAGGCGTAAGAATGATGCCTGCTTCGTCGAGCATTTTTTCAGAGAATTCCTGCGAGGTATATCCTTCTGGCACACGCGCCCATAGAAAGAAGGTCCCCTTCGGTTTTTCCGCCTGTATATTCATCCCATTAAAGGCGTTCATCATTAGATCGAGCCGCTGCTCGTAGGTCCGGTTGTTCGCTTTTACCGATGAAAAATCACTCCGCAGCGCTGTAGCACCAGCTAATTGGATCGGTAAAAACTGACTCGTATCCATGTTGCTCTTGTACACACTGAGCGCACGGATCAGCTCCTGATTGCCGACGACATAGCCAAGCCGCCAGCCGGACATATTGAACGTTTTTGAAAGCGATCCGAACTCGACAGCGATTTCCTTCGCGCCAGGAACCTGTAATAGACTGGGAGCCTTGTAATCCCCGAACGTCACGAGATCGTAGGCGGCATCCTGGATGAGTGAAAGGTGGTGTTCTTTCGCAAAGCGCACCGCTTCCTCAAACGTCTCAAGATCGACCGTTCCGCCTGTCGGGTTGTTCGGATAGTTGAGCAGCATCATTTTCGATCTGGAGACATCCCTTGGAGAGATTTGATCGAACAACGGTGCATAACTGTTTTCTTCATCCAATGGAAAGCGGACGGTCACTCCATGAGCAAGATGGATCGCCGATTGATAGACAGGATAGCCCGGATCCGGCGCAAGCACCCCGTCCCCCGGGTCGAGGACGGCACTGATCAAATGGGCGATCCCTTCTTTCGAACCGATCAGTGTCAGCACTTCCGTCTCTGGATCCAAATCCACGTCATAGTGAGATCTATAGAAATCCGCGACGGCCTCTCTGAACTCCCGGCAGCCGCCGTACGGGGAATATTTATGGTTCTTCGGTTTGCGTACCTCTTCGGTCAAACGGTCGATGATGAATGGTGGTGTCGGTAAATCCGGGGCCCCGATGCCGAGATCGATGACATCAACCCCTTGAGCGGTCAACGCGACTTTCTTTTTATGAAAAATGGAAAACAAATAGGGTGGCAGGCTCTGCACCTGCTTCGAGCTTTGGATCATGGAAAGACCCCCTTCAAACAATGTGGTTGTCCCATCGCTCTATCCTATTAATCCATCCATGATTCTATGAAACAAAGTTTTCAGGTCATCTTTTCCAAATCGCTGCATATAGTGTGATATAGCCCGTCAAGGACAACTCCCCTATCTGAATTGATCCGTGTTTCCCAAGCCAGTTGGATTCATACGTCGTATGGGTTCTTCTGGCTTTTTCTATCGTGAAAGGGTGTGATGAGTGGTGACCGCCGCATTGGAAGGCATCCGCGTCCTCGATTTGACCCGGGTTCTCGCGGGACCTTATTGTTCGATGATCCTCGGAGATCTCGGCGCTGAAATCATTAAAGTCGAAGCTCCCGGGGGCAGTGACGAAACCCGTACATGGGGACCTCCCTTCAAAGAAGGGGTGAGTGCTTATTATTTATGTACCAACAGAAATAAGAAGAGTTTGACGCTGGATTTGAAGTCTCGTGAAGGAAAAGAAGTGTTGGAAAAGCTCGTCAGAGAAAGTGACGTTGTCCTCAATAATTTCAAGACGGGAACGATGGAGCGGCTCGGGTTCGAGTATGACCATATAAAAGAAATCAACCCGCGCATCGTCTTCTGCTCAATTACGGGGTTCGGAGAGACAGGCCCCTATCAGCAGCTGCCCGGCTATGACTTCATCATCCAGGCGATGAGCGGACTGATGAGCATCACAGGGGATGACCAATCTGGTCCCCAGAAATTAGGTGTGGCCATCACGGACATCCTTACCGGTTTGTATGCCTGCATCGGTATTCAAACGGCTCTGTTAGAACGAGAACGATCCGGATATGGTCAAAAAATCGATCTGTCTCTATATGATGCAGCCGTCAGTTCCCTCATCAACATCGGGAGCAATTTTTTAATGACCGGAAAAGTCCCTCAACGGCTCGGAAACCACCATGCCAACATCGTGCCCTACCAGACGTTCCGTTCCCGTGATGGTGAAATGGTGATCGCTGTCGGGAATGATCGTCAATTCGCCCACCTATGCGCCGTCGTCGGACAACCTTCGCTTGCTTCGGATCCTTTATTTTCTACCAATGCAAAAAGGGTGGAAAACAGAGAAGCGCTCTCATATATTTTGCAGGAACTTTTTTCACAAGAAAAAACGGCTTACTGGCAGGACCGGTGTCAGGAGAAGCACATCCCTTTCGGCCCGATTCAAACACTTGAAGACGTCCGTAACGATGAGCAGTTGAAAGCCCGTGACATGTTCCTCAACCTTGAGCATCCGAAAGCAGGTAATGTGGAGATGATCGGCAGTCCACTGAAACTCTCCCGCACGCCGGTGGATTACAAACAGCACCCGCCGGATGCTGGTGAACATACAGAAGAAATTCTTACAGGACTTGGGTACGACAAAAATACGATCCGCAAGTGGAAAAAGGATCACAAGGTTTAAGGAGTGAACGAAATGAACTTCGATTTCAGTGATGAGCAAGTGATGTTAAGAAAAGCGGTCCGAAGTTTCGTCGACCATGAAATCATGCCCAATATTGGCGAGTGGGATGCGAAAGGACACTTCGATCAGCAGACGTTGAAAAAACTGGCGGGGCTCGGTCTGATGGGTGTGTGCATTCCAGAGACCTATGGCGGAAGCGGGATGGATTACAATTCTCTCGCGATTGTCTGTGAAGAACTCGAGCGTGGAGACACGGCCTTCCGCACAGCCGTTTCCGTTCATACCGGCTTGAACAGCATGACACTCCTGCAGTGGGCGACAGAATCCCAGAAACAGAAATACTTGGTTCCACAGGCGAGAGGTGAAAAAATCGGGGCTTTCGGTTTGACGGAACCGGCGGCAGGTTCGGACGTTGCCGCCTTACAGACGACTGCGACCCTCGACGGTGATCATTATGTACTGAACGGGCAGAAAACATGGATTTCCCTCTGTGATGTGGCCGATCACTTTTTAGTGTTTGCTTATACGGATAAGAGTAAGAAACACCACGGGATTTCCTGTTTTATTGTGGAAAGGACCTATGAAGGATTCTCTTCGAAAGCGACGAAAGGAAAGCTCGGGATCCGGGCAGGCAATACAGGCGAATTGTTCTTTGATCAGATGAAAGTACCGAAAGAAAACCTGCTCGGAGACGAAGGGGACGGCTTTAAAATCGCCATGTCCGCCCTGGACAGCGGCCGGTTCACGGTTGCTGCTGGCGCCTGCGGACAGATCATGGCTTGCCTTGAGGCTAGTGTAGAATACTGTCATGAGAGAAAAACGTTTGGAAAAGAAATCGGCAAGCACCAGCTCGTCCAGCAGATGATCGCGAAGATGGAGGCCGGTTTACACATGAGCCGCCTGCTCGTCTATCGTGCAGGTGCATTGAAGAACAAAGGGGTGAGAAACACGAGAGAAACATCCCTTGCCAAATGGCAGGCGTGTGATTTCGCCAACCAGGCGGCGGATGATGCCGTGCAGATCCACGGGGCATACGGGTATTCCAACGAATATCCCGTCGAACGTTATTTAAGGAATTCCAAAGCTCCCGTCATTTACGAAGGAACGCGGGAAATCCATACGATTATGCAGGCGGAATATGTGCTTGGATATCGGAAGGACAAACCACTCAGTCAGATGCTTCCGGCTTGGGAGGGCTAAGTTGAAACGTGCGTGGATCATCCACGCACGTTTTATCTTTATGTAAAGTCCGCTGACCAGGGAAGCTCTTCTAAGATGCATACTAAAAAGCCAGCTTTTTCCGCTGACTTTTGAAGGCACATTTAATTGCGTTTAAGAAGAACAACAAAACCTAATAGTATACAAATGGCTATAGCCAGTATAGGAACGGTCGTTAAAATCGGGTTTCCACCCCAACCGATCCCTGGCCCATCCGCTCCGGATATCGATGCCGATACATGGGCAGCTGACATTTTAATGGCTGTGATCAGCTCACCTATGGAGTACGCGATGACTCCGGTTAATAAAGATAGTCCTACCAATAAAACTCCTAAAGCACGGTTGTTCATATGACTTCCCCCTTGGCTCTCATCTTGTGCACATCCCTTAGAACCTTAACATAAAATCAACGGGTGAAAAATTATGGGGAAATTGTTCCACTTTTAGATTTCACTAAGAAATTAGAGCAAAGAAGACGAACCTTTGTGATTCCGTTCATAAAGCAACCCTTTTTCATCGAGATTCGACTCAATCTCACTCGCTAATGGAACATTGTCACCGATCACGAACTTCCAATCCTGTGCCATTAGAAACGCTTCCTTCTCTATCCGCTCCCGCCATTCTATTAAATCCTCCATAGACCTCCTAACAGGTTCGGTCGTACTCCTGGCTAGTTGATTTCGGTAATGTCTTATAAAGTCTTTTTCCGTACAATCATTGACCTTGATGAAATGGCGCTTTAAATTCCTCATGACAAAATCACTCGTGTTCCCGGCTTTCGTTCGATGCCCGACATGGTGAATATGCTTCAAATCATGGCATGACCGGCACAAAGGCTGGATATCGTTTAAGATTAAAAGGTACTTCTCCTCGTCATATTGCCAGACTTCATGCGCATGCAATTTCTCTTCATCATGAAAGCCGCAGATTTGGCACTGAAAATCACTTTTCTTCAAGACATGGTGCCTCACAGCCTTCCACAAGGAACGAGGAATGGAATCCCTTACCGTTTTATTCTGCGCATAAGAAGGCTTTCGGATCTCTATGGTTAACTTATAATCAGACATAGCAACCTCCCTAAGATTCCAGTTGATAAAATTGGGTCATGAACCATTTATATCCTTATTATATCACGCTGCATCATCGACACTACGGTTGGAAACGAGCTCTCTTATAATGTATGTTCATCAGAAAATCTTACATAAAAAAATGCCCCGCCTCCTACTTAACGCTTGTAGAAAGGGGGCAATTCTCTATTCAACGTTCCATCACCTTCGTCCGCACTTTTCAGATGATCCTCATTTCTCCCCTTCCAACATTAAGACAGACCATTAATTTAGAGCATGTTATGTATCCTTCTGCATAAATCTTTAAGAAGGAGGCGATGCGTGTGGGAGATTTAATTCCTTTTCCTAAGAGAGAACCTGCAGAAGTCATCGTTCTGACACCGGAAGAAAGACAGGAATTCGCTCACCTGACTTATGAACTGATGAAAGAAGACCGACTCATCCCTTTTCTAAGAATCAAACGTCGTCTGAAAAAATTGATTAAACGGGGCCTTGAACGTGCGAAACACCAGGATTATCATAAGTGAGTCTGGTTCAGTTATCCTTTCCAAATAAACGAACTATCATCCTGCATCTCAACTTCCGGATGCTGCTTCAACTCTTCCACAAGCCGGAATAACGCTTCATCCTTCTGCTTAGCTTCAATCATGCAGTCGATTTGGTCTGTGGAGCCATTCGTTTTCTTTACAAACTCGAGGAACATTTCTGCATCCACAAAATCCGCATGACTTTTGAAATCCTTTTCGCTCTTCGGACTGGAAATATGCATTTTCACAGGAAGGGGTGAATGACGCCAAGTATCCACGACACGGGCCCAATGATCCTCCCATTTCTCCCCTTCATGGTTGGCATAATGATGATGGAGATCAAAGACGAGAGGGATGTTCAACTTTTCACAGACATAAAGACCATCCGCTAATGTGTAGGAGGTATCATCATTTTCAATCATGACGGTCTTTTGAATGCCTGAAGGGACCAGGGCCCAATTTTCAATGAACCGCTCCAGCGATTTTTCCTTATCCTTGTATCTGCCTCCGAGATGGAAAACACAACGATGAGTAGGATCTAGACCCATATGATGAAGCAGCAGGTAATGATACTTCAGCACGCCCATCGAAGCTTTGAAAATTCCCTGATCCGGAGAATTGATGACAACGAAGTGATCGGGATGAAAATCCAGCCTCATCTCATTTTCCACCGCATACGCTCCCAATTCCCTCAAATCTTCCTTAATCGGATTCAAATAATCCCAACCCTGTAGCTCTTCATGTGTAGCAAGAGGCACAAGCCGTGAACTCAACCTAAAAAAGTGGATATCATGAGCTTTATTATGTTTCAGTAACCGCAGACAGTTGTGAAGGTTGGATTTCGCAATCCGTTCCAGCTTCCGTCTGGCCGCTTCCACGTCACGAATCTCTGAAAATCGTTTATAGGTCATCGTTTGAGATGGAGAAGCGTTTTGCAAATGGACACTCATCGCTACATAACCGAGCCGGTACAAAGTCATGATTTCACCTACTCCCCGTTTTCCTTAGCTTGTGCGAAAAGCCTTTCGCTTATGTAGGTAAAGGAAATTGGCTTGTCCACCTCTCCCAAACAACCCCTACTCGTCCATTAAGATGGTGGGGATATGACATAACATTAAAAAGATAAGGAGAGGCATAACCCCATGACCAACAAAGGCAGGAATACAAAAAGCATGATCCATAACTTCACATTCCGCTCATCAGAGAAAAAGCTTTTTCTTGTGATATAAATGTAAACAATCAACCCCAGGATACCTATGAATAGAAATAATGCAGACATTTACAAACCCTCTTTCTTCACTAATCATCACTAAGGTTTATAAAGGACCCGCGTTGGACCCACAGGAAAAGTTCGATTATGCCAAGTACTGATGAGCTTCAGTTACTGCCAAATCACTCGATTTCCTGCACATCGACTAATCTTGACTGTACAATAAACCTTTCCGGGGCACTCCCTATGAAATCAAAAGGATAACAGGTCGTTAATGTAAGCGTCGGATCCTCATGATCAACGATGACAGAGCGGTCGTCTTCATCCGTCACCCATGTTTTCTCCACCTCATACTTGTACCTTTTCCCTTCATATTCATAAAAAAGCGGGGCGCCTTTTTCAATTTCCCCAAGCTCTGTGAAAACGGTCTCGCGGTGTCCGCTCAGGACGGTATGACGCTTCTCATCAGGTGTCGTTGTCCACTTGCTTATGAACATCCCTACCCCTTGATGAAGCGACTGTTCATCCGTGCCCCAATAGGTGGCATAGCCTTTATTCAAATGAGGAATGACCAGTCGCCCCACTTTTTCACCATCGTCAAACATATGTAGTTCATTCGAATATCGTGTGGTTTTCGTTTTCTCTTGTTTTTTAACAACCACAGGTTCAGGTTTCTCTGCCTGTCCCTGGGAGTGCCATTCGTTGATTTCCTCTTCGGTCACCTTTTCAACAGCCTTCGTAGAGTCCCACCATTGAAAGGTGAAATATGCAGTGCACGACAAACCGATCACGACAAGCATGTAAAGGACTTTGTTCAGCATGATGGCCTCCTCATCTATGGAAAGATTGAAAGAGCCAGGCCTGAGCCCGACTCTTATTTTTTACTGCAAGGATCTCTTTCTCACGAACAAAACACTTCCGGCAAGCAATACTACACTTGCGCCAAGTAAAGCATACATCAAATCCGGACTTGCGGTATCAGGCATTTCGCCTCCGATGGCATCTTCAATCGGTTGAGCCTCATCCAGCACCTCTTGTGGAATTTGAATTTCTCCGACACCATTAAAGTTTTCCAGTGTCATTTCAGTTTCCTGAGTGATCGGCATCGGCTGGCCCTCTTCGGTTTCGATTTCCATTTCCAAATGAACGTAGCTGGAAGTTAAATAGTGATTTTCTTTGTCGATCGTCATTTTATAGGTCACATCTTTGATGGTCATTTTATCAAGGATTTCTTCACCCAGTTCTTTTAACCCCTGCTCACCTTCACTGGAACCCATACCTTGTTGCAGCATTTTCATCGACATTTTCAAAAGTTTCTCCCCGTCACCCTCATAATGGAGGACATAGGAACCGTCACTTTCTTCCACACTCATATCCTCAGCTAATGGAAGCGCCTGAGCCATCTGTCCTTCCGCAAGCATCGACTGCATCATTTCCTGACTGGAATCATCAGAGAGCTGAACCCACCCTTGCCCTGGAAGTTCACTGTAGTAGCCTTCTTCTGTAAAATAAGACTCCGTCGTCTCTCCTGCCAATTCTGTTTTCAAATAGATGGCGAAAGGATCCATAGTTACATCGGACATCGTTGTGGTTTCCATTCCTTCTCCTTCATTCATCATCGGCATTTTCGCCTTGGAGACTTGTTTCATAGAGTAGCTGTCCAGGTTTTTCATCGCTTCATTCGATTTCTTCAACACGTCTTCTGCTGACATGTCCGCAGCGAATACCTGAAGAGGAAACAGGAACAGCACCAGAAAACTCAACAACAACAGGTTACACTTTTTTAACATCCAAACACTCCCGAATTTTTTATTCGGTAAAAAAAGAGGCTGGTCTATGTAATGACAAAAGCTGACTTCCACATCCCACTATTTTCCACCTAACTCCCTATATCCTTTCTCCCACAAAATTAAACACATTTTTCCAAATTCCTGCAAAAGAATGGCCCTCCTCATTTTGACGAAGGTTGACCATGAAAAAGCAGACAATCGTCGTATTGTCTGCTCACTTCCTGTTATTCTCCAGCTGGACTTTCATCCTGAAGGACAGATGGCTAAGCTTTCTTTCTGCTTCTGCCGGCGACATGCACGATCTCTTTGCAGGAAAAAAGCTTCTCAAAAAAACATAGACCTATTCTACTGTTTCTATAAAGATCGTCCCATCAGGATTGACCTGTGCAACCAGTACTTCCTTCACATTGGAAATCCCATGCGCCTGCAGTTGATCTTGCAGCCAGGCTTCACTGTAACCACTGGCATTCAATTGTTGACGGAGAATTTCCCCCTGGACCATGACCACGTGTGAATATTTTGCAGGGGCTGTTTCTAACTTCATATCACGAGAGGTGACAGGGGTTGCCTCTGATTTTCTTAGAACACTTACAGAACCATCCGTTTCCAAGATCGCTGTCTGAACATCACTGAACTGGAACACTCCCGCTTTTCTTAATTCAGCAATGAGTTCGTCGACATTGAATCGCACTTGTTTCATATTCTTTATAAGAATTTTCCCATTGTCCATCAGCAGCGTAGGTTGACTGTTCACAAGCTTTCGTATCGTCAAACTTTTAAGTGTGAGATAGTCGATGACAAGAACAAGGGCTGCGAAGGTCAGTAATCCAAGCGCTCCTCTTGAGAGCGTCACATTATCAGCAAGGAAGGTTGTAGCAGTCATAGATCCCAGTGTAATGCCTGCGATAAAGTCAAAAAGCGTCATTTGTGAGATCAGCTTCTTGCTTAGAATTCTCGCTAAAACGTACAATATAATAAATACGATGATACCTGTTCCGACGAATTCCAACCACTCATTCATAAGCGTCCTCCTACTCTTTTCTTATTATTTCATTTCCCTTCACAATTATGTTGAACAGGAAAATATAAGGGATACATTTCCAAAATAAAAAAACAGCAACCTTGAATGGTTACTGTTCTGTGTCCATCAGCCTTCTTTCGGCTCCGGCAAATATTTTGTGAAAAATGCTCCGGTAATAAAGCAAACACCAAGGATGAACCAAGTGGCAATGCCTCCGAATTCAAATAGATAGGAAAACAAGGCCACTAATGGTGCGATTACAAAAGCCCCCGGCGTCACGTAGCTCTTCCAGCCATATTCCTTCTTCAAATTTTTCCTCTTCTTATAAATCAAATAGATATAACCCGCTACTAAAACAACGGTTATGATCAGCATCAACAGTTCAAGCATCGAATCCCCCGTCATCTTTGTTTTTTCCAATGTGGTTGCAAATAATCACGGTATTCCTTGGTTAGATCTGCGGGTAGGTGATTGATAGAAAAGAAAGTGATTTGATGGGATTCTTCCTCATCCACCTCTACCTTTCCTTTGTACTCGTCCGTCCTGTAGACCGCCGTCACCGAGTACAGTTCATCCCCATTGGAAATCTTAAAAAAGTAGTCCTCTCCTGAAAAGATATCCAGTAGTTCAAGTTCCCCTACATGGAGGCCGGTTTCTTCTTTCACTTCACGTCGCGCCGTTTCCTCCAAACTCTCGCCGAGCTCCATTAAACCCCCAGGAAGTCCCCACCCGCCATCTTTGCGATGTTGGAGTAGAATCTTCTGCTGATCATTGACGATAATCACAACAGCCCCGGGTAGAATTAACGGTCTTGTTCCTACTTCTTTTCTAAGCTCTTTGACATACTCCATTTAAAATCCCCCCTTAATGGGTCTTGTTCCTTTAAAACCTCTGTGCTATCCCTTCATTCATTCAAATCGAATCATCGTTTATGTATGTGTGCCCTATCAAAATGAAAGAAACGAAACTTTCATCCCCATGATCCCCTCTCCCTTTTCCTTTATGGGATCAATAACGCGCCGAGCACGAAGACACCAGCAATGTAAAAGCCGATCAGCGATCCCCAGGACAATGGTTTTCTCATGAACACGACGACCTTCCGCAGCCAGCGGAACAAGGTATACATCACCAGAAACAAGAGGCTGTAGCCGATGAAGCTCCACCCCTCACCGATAAGGATGACCATCGTGTTATGAAAGAGTGTAAACAAAAGCATGAACAATAGAAACCACAGCTCTTTGAACTTCGCAAAGTCACTTCTTCTTTGTTGTTTATCCTGCTGCATCCCTAATCTCCTTCCTTGTTAAAACGCTGTCATCATGAGTAACTTTACCACTCTCCGTTTGTGCTAGTCAAAGTAGTCGGTGATCATTTGCCTGAATTTCAGTCGCTCTTCAAGATGAGGGTAGTGATTACTCTCAAGAAACCTATGATGGACAGCACCGGGAATAGCTTCGGCGATTTCTTCCGAATAAGAAGGTGGACACTGGACATCATGCGCACCAGATACAACCATCACCTTGGCAGCTATGAGTTTCAGCTTCCTTGTCACATCAAACGTGTGAAGCTCTCGGGAAAAGAAGTTCATGCGGAGGGCTGACATCTTCTTTTCAATCCCTTGATTAAAATAGCGTTCATAATTTTGCGGCTTCCATAAAGAAAGTTTTGTTCGTTCAACGGTTAATTCTTTTCTTGCTTCAGAGGAAAGGTCTTCTTTTTTCAACCCCTCGATCATTGACTGCATGTTATGGAATTCCGGGTGGGATTCATTATAAATACAATCCTTTGAAAACGTCATATACTCCCGAGCTGCTGCATTAGCAATGATAAGTGTGTCCAGGCTCCCCGAGAAATAGATCCCATACACACAAGCAAGCATGCCTCCCGTAGAGTGACCGGCAAAGTCCCAGGATTCATACCCTAATGTACTTCGGATGGCTTCAAGATCGAGGACACTTTCAAGCATTGTCAGTTCGTGAGGGGCCTTCGCCCTGTCAGACCCTCCACACTCTTTCAAGTTTATTAAGTAGACGTGATGGCTCTCTACAAAAGCTTCTGCAAAATAGTCTCCCGTTTCGTTGAACTCTGAATACAAATGAGTGACCGCAAGCGGGCGCCCCTGTCCTTTTTCAAAAACTTCGAAAGTACCGCGGCTGGTTTCTACTATCGTCCGTTTCCAAGTCATCTTCCTTCCCCTCCCATGTCTTACAGGTACTTCTACGATTCCCCACGGGTAAATGTTTCATCATTTCAGCTTTTGGTACTGGTATCTAATCAAAGAATCCAGGTGTCAGGTTTACTGCTCCCTTATGAACCTGGGAGGCTTAACGTTTGATAGAAAAGACGCGCTCTGAAATAATAAGAAGAAAATCAATGAACGGGGGTTTCTTTATGGAACGATTTATCCGCTCCGATCAGTATCATTTTATAAAAAATCAGGCTCATAACCTGTTGAACAGTCATATGACAACGAACGATGCCTCAGTCACTCAGGCCTTACAATCGATCACGCAGGAAAAGGTGCTGGATTTGTTTACAGAGCTTTCATCAGAACAGGAACAAATGATTGCACAAGCCAGTGACGTCAAAGACGAAACCGATGCGATCCTTTACTTTTCCCGCCTGAAGCAGTACGTGGTACCTTTTCCAAAACTGTCAGAAGCTGATATTCAAAAATTGTTCCCGAAAGTGAAAAAGCTGAGGGTGCCGGCAATTCCGAATGAAGAATGGACCGAGCTTTCTTATATTGGATGGAACGATGTATCAGCAAACAGAAAATACATCATTACTACAGTGGACGGTGAACTTACAGGGTTGTACGGTCATTACAAACCATTAAGACAGAAAAGCATTTGTTCGCTTTGCCATGAGCATGAAAAAGTGGGCATGTTCACAGCTACCTTCAAAGGGGAAAATAAGGAGGAAACGATCAGCCGCGGGAACTATATCTGCCATAACAGCCAGAAATGCAATCAGAACATCCAGTCACGTCAACCACTTGAATCCTTCATCAAAAGGATGCAGGCATAAAAAGAAGCAGGACCATTCCTTCTTGGAATGGTCCTGCTTCTTTTTTATTGCTGTTCTGCTGAATAATCCGGCGCAACCGCTTTTCTGATGAACAAAGCCACCACAAAGGTGAGGGCGGCAAGGCCTAAAGCGAACCAATACGCCTGATGGACCCCTGCTGTCATCGCCTGTCCCATGACTTCGCCTGTTACTTCTCCTGATACATCATTCAAATAGCTTCTCTCTCCCTGAGTCATGATGCTTACGAAAATGGAAACACCAAGGGCTCCACCAATCGGCTGCAATGTATTTGCGATCGCCGTTCCGTGCGGGTATAAATGCTTCGGCAGTTCATTCAACGCATTCGTCTGAGAAGGCATGAGCACCGCTGAAACGGCCAGCATCAATAACACATACGCCAGAATAAAGGACCATACAGGAATGGACGGCCCGATGTTGCTGAAGAAGATCATGACTCCTACCAGCACTAGTGTACCCGGGATGATTAATTTCCTTGGACCGAATTTATCAAAGAGCGTCCCCATCACCGGAGACATCAAACCGTTCAATAATGCACCGGGAAGCAGCAGCAACCCAGCTGTCTTCGCTGAAAACCCTAAAGGTCCCTGCAGATACATCGGCATGACGATTTCTGAAGCGAACATCGCCATGATGACGATCACGAAGATCGTAATCCCTCTTGCATAACTTTTATACGTAAAGACACGAACATCCAACAAAGGTTCTTCCAATTTCAATTGCCGGAGGACAAAAAGAGTCAAACTGAGAAAAGCCACGCCTAAAATGATGAGGATGTTGAGAGAAGAGAATCCTTCTCCACTTTCCCCTGCGCTGCTGAACCCATAGACGATGCCCCCGATCCCGATGGATGACAGGACAATCGAGAATAGATCCGCCTTCGGACGCGTCACTTCCCCAACATTCTCCAAATACTTCACGGCAAATAATATCGAAAATAAGGCAAACGGAATGACGGTGATAAACAACCATCTCCAGCCCAGGAAGTCTACAATAACGCCTGAGAGCGTAGGCCCGATGGCTGGGGCAAACATGATGACAAGACCGAACGTCCCCATGATCCGGCCACGGACTTCCGGTTCATAAAGCAGTAATAAGGCATTCATAATGACAGGGATCAATAGCCCCGTCCCGACCGCCTGAATCATCCGTCCTGTCAATAGCATCGGAAAATTAAAGGCCGACGCTGCAATGATTGTTCCTGCTAAGAACACAGTCATCACACCGATGAACATCTGTCTTGTTGTGAACCATTGAATCAGCAACGCAGAGACCGGCATCAACACACCCATGACGAGCATGAACCCGGTGGCCATCCATTGGACCGTAGGCGCATCGAGGCCGAACACCTCCATCAGCTCCGTAAGTGCAATATTGAGCAGCGTCTCATTCAGAACGGCAAAAAATGCTCCAATCATGAATGTCACGAGTATGATTTTTCTATTGTATTGCGTTTCCATCTTTATCCCTCTACTTCTCTTTATTTATAATCCAACCATTTACTTCTTCTATTCTTCCGCCAGGATTCCATAGATGGTGTGATTGACATAATGGTCGTACAGCCATTCCGCACCCCTGATGGTCCCTTCCTTCTTGAATCCAAGGCGCTTCGGAATCGCCGCGCTTTTTTCATTGCCTTCCGCTACACGGATTTCCACTCGGTTCATGTTCAGTTCCAAGAGTGCATAGTCCGTCAACGCCTGGGCCACACGTGTCATGATTCCTTTCCCTTGGAATTCCCGACCGAGCCAATAACCGATTTTCACGATTCTGTTTGTGTGGTCGATTTCATTGAAACCTGCCGTACCCGCAATGGCACCATTATAGAGTACCATAGTTGTCATGCTTTTGTTTTCTGAAAAGCCTTGCCTTCCTGATTGAATGAATGATTTCGTGTCTTCCACAGTTTTCGTTGAATCCAGCCATGGTAGCCATTCACGCAAATGCTCACGGGATCCATCCGTCAGATGAAAGAGCGCATCCGCATCTTCCGGGCCTGCAAGTTTGAGTGACAGCTCATGATCGATCTTATGTACAAACATACTTTCTCCCCCTTTTTTCATCATTTTACCATGAACCTTTGACAACAGAACAAAGATAAGGTAAATTACTAATGTACGAACAATAATTTTAATTAACCTTTTAAATATTCGGTTTTAGGAGTGAAATCCATGGAAAATGTATTTGATTACGAAGATATCCAACTAATTCCCGCGAAATGTGTCGTAAACAGCCGTTCGGCCTGTGACCCATCGGTTAAACTCGGCAACCATACATTCAAACTGCCTGTCGTACCCGCGAACATGCAGACGATCATTGATGAAACCATTGCTGCTCAGTTAGCACAGGAAGGTTACTTCTATGTGATGCACCGTTTTGAGCCTGAAACTCGTTTGTCTTTTGTAGAAAAAATGCAAAGCGAAGGATTGATCGCTTCCATCAGTGTCGGTGTGAAACCTGAAGAATACGAATTTGTCCAGATGTTGGCTACGAAAGAACTGGTGCCGGAATACATCACGATTGATATCGCCCACGGACATTCCACGGCGGTCATTGATATGATTCAGCACATTAAACAGCACCTGCCGGAAACATTTGTGATTGCCGGTAACGTCGGAACGCCGGAAGCCGTCCGGGAACTCGAAAACGCTGGTGCGGATGCCACCAAAGTCGGGATCGGTCCAGGGAAAGTTTGTATCACGAAGATTAAAACCGGCTTCGGCACAGGAGGCTGGCAGTTGGCAGCCCTAAGGTGGTGCGCGAAAGCAGCAAGCAAGCCTGTCATCGCTGATGGCGGCATCCGTACACACGGGGACATCGCCAAATCGATCCGTTTTGGAGCCACGATGGTCATGATCGGCTCTCTATTCGCAGGCCACGAAGAGTCCCCTGGTGACACAGTAGAACGAGACGGTAAGCTTTACAAAGAATACTTCGGTTCCGCTTCTGAGTACCAAAAAGGGGAAAAGAAAAACGTAGAAGGCAAGAAAATGTTCGTGGAACATAAAGGCGCCCTTCAGGATACGTTGACGGAAATGGAACAGGACCTGCAATCGGCCATCAGTTACGCCGGCGGCACGGATCTTGACAGCATCCGCCACGTCGATTATGTCATCGTCAAAAATTCCATTTTCAATGGAGATAAAGTCTATTAAAAAAAGAGCCCTGCGCGGGCTCTTTTTCTATTCTATGCTTTGATTGGAATATAAATATCAAAATGGGGGTCATCAAAATCCCGGTCAACCGGATACTTTTCGAATTTCAACGGCAGTCCATCAAAATATTCCGTATCAGGTTCAAGGTAGGGCTCCCCATTCCCTTCCCGAAACCATTGGTAAATGGCAGCATAGGTTTCACCGATGTCTCTGCCTTTCGGATGATGGACGTTCAAATACGTATGTGGAGGTACACTCATTTCTTCATACGCTTCCTGACTGCTTCCAGGGTCCACCTCGAAACCGCTGAAATGGACAAAGCCATTTTCAACTGTATGAACCGATAACCCCCACTGGAAATCAGGGTCTACAGGATTTATTTCTTCTTTTTCGTTCTCTACCTTTTTAATCACTTCTTTTAATACAGGAACTTCTTCATACCTTCCTTCCCATTTACGTCCTCGCACCTTAAATGCGGGTAAATCAAGAATCGTGACTTCCACGACATGACCTCCTTTACTAGTCCATAGATTCTCCATGTCTGAAGTCTTTTCCTGTTCAAAAACGATGGATTTTAAGATTCAAAGCCAAGGAGGCTACCTAATAGTCCTGTGATAAACCCTTCCGGTTCATATTTCCCCAGGAACTTTTCCTCTTTGATAGAAATAGGAATAAACCTTCGCACCTCCACCATACCAGGAGAGGCCGATACCAAAAGCTTTCGGAGAGAGCCCACCCATATAACAGTAGTACACTTTTCGGGTCAGGGTTTTTATGATAAGTCCATTCTTCCAGTAAAACGGCGAGAGAGGAGATCATGGAACCATAGAAGACGGTCAACAAACTGACGACGATGGTTATTTCGATCGATACAAATGAAAAGAAAATCCCGGAAATGATGATGAAGTATCCGATCATTTCAAAAATCGCACTCAATAGTTCGACGAAAAGATAATAAGGGAGAGAAAACATGCCGATCCCTTTGTATTTTGGATTGAAAATCATTTCTCTATGTTTCCAAAGGGTTTCCGCAAGCCCTTTCTGCCATCTCTTCCTCTGTGCTCTCAAGGAATAAAATGTAGAGGGCGCTTCTGTCCAGCAGACGGGATCCTGGATATACTCGATCCTCTGCCGTGACTTTTCATCTTTCAACGACCGATGGATGCGGACAATGAGTTCCATATCCTCGCCGACGGTATTGGAATCATACCCTCCCGCTTTGATGACTCGATTTTTTTCAAAAACACCAAATGCCCCCGAGATAATCAACAGGATGTTCAGTTTGGAAAGTCCCAGTCTCCCGATTAGAAAGGCGCGGAAATATTCCACGATCTGCATCAGGAGCATCGGCTGTTTCGGTAAACCGATCCGTTGGACAACGCCTTTGATGATTTTGGAACCATTGGCGATTCTCACTGTACCGCCGGTCGCTGCAACGGTGCCATTTGAATCGATGATCGGTTTCATCGTCTTCAACAACGCATCACGGTCGAGAATCGAATCCCCATCGATTGCTGCAAAATAAGGATATTTGGAAAAATTGATCCCTGCATTGAGGGCATCCGCTTTTCCCCCATTCTCTTTTCTCAACAGGTAGAGATTCGGATGGGTCGTCGATTGATAGCCTTCCAGGATTTCCTCGGTTTTGAAATGACGCCGGACGGCGAGTTCCATTCGTTCCATGGCAAACGTATCAATCATACGCTCGGCCGTTTCATCCTTCGAACCATCATCAATCACGATCACCTCGGACTGAGGGTAATTCAGGGCCAACATCGACCGGGCTGTACTGACGACACCGACCTCTTCATTATAAGCAGGCACCAGGACGGAGACCGGAAATGTATCTGTATTGATGGCGGTATCCTCAATGAGTTCCTCTCTATGAAGCCCCCGTTCTTTCCTGATATTAGGACTTGCGATCAAAAATAAAGCGAGATAGACGACAGCTACGACGATCATATAAACAATGACAAGATACCCCATCATTTCCATTGTGGTATAGAACAGATCAACATTCATATCGTATCCCCTACTTTCACTGTCAAATGCTGCCTAGCCATGGACCGGGCGAATTTATCCTCATGATGCTTGTGTGTATAATCCAGCAGACGGGTTCCATCGGGGAGGTTTTTCATCGCTTCACACGCCGAATACCTTACCCACCAGTGAGGGTCTCCCGCAAGTTTGAGCAAGGCATCCTGAGCAGATGCCAATTTCAGACTCCCCGCTATTTTAGCTGCATACATCCGCTCCTCCCAAACGTCTGACTCGTAGAATTTCTCCAGCTGATGGTGATCGGTGCAGGCCTTCATTTCCATTAGACTCCGGAGAGCTTTGAGACGTATTTCTTTTGAAGGGGATAGAAGCATCCCTTCAACGAATGGAAGATAATCCAAAGATTGCTTTTCTCCACAGAATGAAACGATCGCCAGATGAACAGGGTCAGGCACTCTTCCTGGTTCATCCTCTACCACCTTCACCATCTGTTGAAAAAGGTCCTCTTCGAAACGACGCAGGACTTGCTTGACGAGACGTTGAGGAATCGTTTCCTTTTCCAGCAGCCATCGAATGATTCGCTCGTCCTGGAAGGAAGCAAGTACCCTCACCGCCTGCCTGTATTCTTCGTCCACTACCGTGAGACGTTTAAAATAGTCCCAAACTTCGATTTTCATATCTATCATGCCGAAATCTTCTATATAATGAAGGGTGTTCACCCGTTGGGACCAGCTTCCTTTTTTCAAATAAAGACGATAAGCATGCGAAAGATACGTCAGCGCCGTTTCGCGCACTCTCGTATAATCGGTCCGCCCCTTCGCCTGATCCACAAAGCGATTCAACAGCCGCTCGACGAGTCGAACGCGGTAGCGGATGTCGCTTGGAAGCTCAGGACACTCCTCTGTTTCCCTCTCCAAATATTGAAAGAATGGCTTTTCACAGGTTTCTATGTACGTTGAAATCAATCGTTCATCCTTCAAACTATGGATCTTGGAAAGGACCAGGCCTCCCAACAGACACAGTTGAATGATGAATAGTAGAATTACAGTCCATATGACAATGGAGACCAACACAACCCCTCCCTAAGAGTTCATAGGCGATTATAATGAACACGCAAGCAATCATCTTCCGTATAAGATCGCCCGCTCCCCCTAGTATGACAGGACCATTGCTTTTTTTCTATCTATATCCCTGGAGAATTCACCTATGAATCCCCCTTTGAAAAGCAAAGCTTGTAAGCTATCATCCCTCTCATTTTCCATGAATAACAAACAGCCTCATCAACCATTCAAAGCCGTGAGCAGAAAACAAATGGCCGTGATGAACGATAAGGGTGTCATGATCATCTTTTCCTTCTTACTTCTGGAAAAAGCATTCATGGTCGTATTGAAGAATAAATAAACCGCGAAGAAGTAGCACACGCCTTTTGCCATAGGGGCCAGGAAATCAACGGAAATGATATTGCCCATCTGTAAGAGGAACAAAATGGCTGTCCATTGTATCAAAATGGATAGGGCGGTGGCGATGCGCATCTGTTTTGGTAACCTTTTATATTTTCCACCCATGGCAAACTCTCCATAAGGCAGACCTAAAGCAAGTAGCACGTACAAAATGGACACGGAGAAAAAAGCAATACTTCCCATCCATGCTGAGATCACTGGCTCACACCCCTTTGATTAATGATGACGCCTTCCAGGACTTCGGAACAGACCTTCGTTAAACTCTCCACCTAATTCCACGTGACATACCAAAAACCCTTTTCGTGCATCAATATACAAAGGATATTTATAGAGGGTTACGGCAGAAATAATTTTGACCTGGGAAAACATTAAAAAGACCAAATCTATTCGATTTGGCCTGTTACTCCTATACGCGCATGAGTGTGGCTTATTATTCCTCGGCAGCCAAAGCGTCTGCTTTCGTTTTGTGAACCGTACCAAAAGGATGTTCCGGCGGGGCATAAATCGAATAAAGTTTTAACGGCTGCTGTCCTGTATTGGTCAGGTTATGCCATTTCCCTGCAGGTACCATGATCGCAAAATCATCAGAAACTTCCTGTTGGAAGTTCAACTGATCTTTGCTATCCCCCATCTGCACGAGCCCCTGCCCTTGTTCTATTCGCAGAAACTGATCCACATCCGGATGGAGTTCTAACCCGATATCCTCCCCGACACCAATACTCATCAAGGTAACCTGCAGATGATCTCCCGTCCAAAGAGCCGTTCGGAATGTACGGTTTTGTGTTGTCGCTTCTTCGATATTGAGGACGAATGGCTGCCCTCCATAATCTCGAATGACCATACGGCCTTCCCCTCGTGAAAAAGCAACGAGCTTATTGGTCGTTACAGCTTTATCATGACAGGCTCTGTAAAATACATCACCAAGCTGATTTCCCTGGTTTTCCAGATAAGCTCGCTGGTACTTTTCAAATTCTTCCACTCCATGGTCATAGCCGACTCTCAAACCTTCTTCAAAGGTGCGGAAATCCGCGTCTTCCCTTTCATATTCCGGTTGCTCGCCAGTGAAGGATGTGTATAAATTCTTAAAATGATCCAGGTGCCTTTTCTCATTCTCTAACGCTTGACGAATTTCGTTTTTATAGGACTCATCAGGAGCTACATCGGCCAATTGACGAAAGATCTGAATAGCAGAATCTTTCCTTCTGATTCCTTCTAAAATATCTTCGGTGTTTTGCTCAGCACTTCTAAACAACCCCGTATGCGGGTATCCATATCCATATGGAGTGTGACTCATACACCTCATCCCCCCTCTCCAAACTATAAACATTTCTATGCGGAGAAAGAGAAAATCATACGTGTACACCTTTCCATATGGTCGAGTTTACGAAACAAAAAACCCGTCCATGGACGGGCTCTTATACATTCGAGTGCGTGGCTTCTTTTTCAACACGATCCAAAAATTCTTCGACCACACGATCATTCCCTTTTTTGTTCGCGAGTTTCATCATCGCTTTTCCGACGAAATTCACTCCTCTGTTTTGTCCAGCGTAAGTCAATCGTGTATGTTCCTCATCCACTTTCTCTAAAAGGAAGGACGCCGTCACTTCAAACGCTTTCCCGATGACGAACGCGATTTTTTTGTGCTTGCGTTCAGGGGATTCTTCATAGGCAAGCGTCTCAACCGTATAGGTTTCCAGACGCTTCCCTTCCCTGTACGTCTGTCTGTGTTTGGCTCCTACTTCCGTTTCGTTTTTTTCTATCAGTTCATGCTCTTCAACTTTAGGCATGATCCGCTTGATGTTGACGTCTCTGAAAAGCTCCCACACTTCATCGATGGGTGCGGCAATCACTCTATCGTTTTCCCATTGAATCATTCGTCTTCCTCCCTGCCAGATTCTAAAAAGGCATCAATGTCAGCAAGTCTACTCTGAAGATCGTGAATCTCCCTATGGATCTTGCTGCGTTTTTCCAGTAGCAGTTGTTCGAGTTGCAAAAAGGATTCATCATCCATCACTTTTTTCATTTCCTGAATAGTGAACCCAAGCGCCCGCAGCTTCCCGAGCATGAGCGCCAAAAAATAACTGCCATCATCATAATACCGGTAATGGTTATCCGGATGAATGTACGCAGGCTCAAGCAGACCGACCTCTGCATAGTAACGGAGCGTTTCTTTACTGAGTCCGGTCAGTTGTGAAAATTCGCTGATTTTATACACCGTGCTTCCTCCCACTTTCTATAGTAAACCGTGGGGTGCACCACAGAGTCAAGTCCTTACCGTTTCCCATAGTTCCATGTGAAGGTTTTCCTTATCCTGCCATGAATGATAGACTTCCACGTGCCAGGCCGTCAATTCCCGGGGATACCCCTTCCATTCCATCCAGTGGTGCAGGGATTCATAAGCTTCTCGGATTCGATCGTTTGAACCTTCATATGTAGTGATCGCATACGTTTGCTTTTCTATGAGCAATGACTCCATATCATCCGGAACGGCCGTTTCAGGACTCTGAGGGACGCCGATCCAATACCCGTCATTCTCTTCCTTACACTCTCCGGGGATAAATGCTCCTATTTGAACGTCTGCTTCCGGGAAACGGTGGTGAAGTTTTTCTGCTGCTTTCGGAATTTCCATAATATAATCTTCGCCATCACAGACCACCCTGTATCCTATGATCGCAATTGCTTCTTTCTCTTCGACCTTCGTGTTCCTATTCATACCTTGACCTCCATTCCTATTCCAGTTTGGGGGTAGAGGAAACGACCGCTTCCCCCCTCACCTGCCACGGTCATCCGGAACGGCCTTCTTGTAAACATAACTGACCCGTTCGTAGTCCACTTTCCCTTCATAAAATCGGTGGGCCCTGAGCCTACTGACACCAGTAGAAAGGGCAACACTCTCCCTACCATGTTCCTTTGCCCAGTTTTCCACGAAAGTCAGCAGCTCTTCGCCGTATCCTTGTGAACGGTGGGTGGAAGATGTGACTAAATCACAAACCCATACAAAGCGACCGTAATACAGAGTCGTCATCTCTTTGAACCCCGTAAGAGCAACGATTTCTTCATCTGCATATAAAGCGAAAAGGTGATAGCGGTCCACCTCCATCGCCTCTTGCACCAATTCGATATACTGCTCTTCACTTACATGCGATCTCAATTCCTTCATGACGGGATAAGCCGCTTTAATCTCTTCTGTGGACTTCAACTCGATAACTTCCTTACGTTTCATGTCTTTTCCCTCCTCAATAATTGAACATAGCCATTACCCATGGAGATGCGATCAGAACCATCGACCCAACAATAATAATTCTAGTCAAACTTAAGGGGAGCTTCTTTCTCCCTTTGCCCTTATACCACCCGGAAAACTGCCAGCGATTTCTATAAAACACAAATAGAATTCCGTACACTCCGAGGGCGCCAAGCCATTGATACTCTCTGGATAAAGGATGGACGTTATAGAAAGGAGCGAGCACAACCCAAACCAGCGCCCCTCCGAAAATAAATAGAAAAACGATGCGCAATAACTCTAACAAGACTCTCATATTATGAATACCTTTCTATCAAACTTACAGACTCATACCGATGTAGATCACCATCGCCGCTACAAAAAAACTGGTAAGAAATAAACCTCTCTGCAAGCGCGTCCAGTTCTTCATCCAGCCCCACCGCTTCCGATCGCGATCGAACCAAAAGTAATCAAGAGCAACAGCGATTGCGATCATAATCATGACTCCAACCGTTTCCACATGGACCCCTCCTTTTATTCCTTCACATTCACAAGGATCGTCCCAAACGCTTCACCATCGAGACTCGTTTCCAGTCTCCAATCACCACTTTCAGGCAAGGACATGTTCGACGGAAGAGACGCATCAGCGCCATTTACCGGCCCCGCGACTTCTGAAGTTTCCAGAACGGTGACTGTTTCACCAGTTTCCATATGTGTGCCTGTTACTTTGAAGGGGCCGTCCAGTTCTTCTCCACTTCCCCAAAAATGCCACATGTACTTTTGCACCTCACCTTCGATCCATGGGGCATCAATGAAAGCGACTTTACCCGGGATTCCTCTCATCGTGTAGGAGCCGGCTTCAAACTCCTCGGTTTTTATGGTAACCGATGACTCTTCATTTCCTGCTTGCTGACATCCCGCACAAAGGATGAACAAAATGATCCAAACGATCTTTTTCATCAAACAACCTCCTTTCCATCTTCCCCCATCATATCAAAAAATGGGTATTATTTCCTTTTTCAAGAATGAAGAAAAAGTATTTCGCCACAGCTTCTATAACTCTATTGGACTCACTACTATAATGATTTCAATACCAACGGTGTAATTCCTTTAAAAAGACAGCGACTTGCAGAAATGGACACTCTCTTATCATTTAATGTCGAAAAAAATAATTACATTCCGCCGGATAAGGGTATGGGGATGTATGAAGGATAAAAATGAAAAGGGAGTGTCATTCCATGAGCTTTAAATTATATCAACATGCCCCGGACTTCAAACTGTCTTCTGTCCAGGGAGAAGAGTTCCATTTTTCCGAGGATCTAAAAGAAAACCATCATTGGTACTTATTCGTGTACTTCCGCGGTTCATGGTGCCCTGTCTGCATGAGCGAGCTGGACGAATTCCAGAACACGTTGAGTTACTTCGAAGAACATGACATCAAATTCGCCGCGATTACTCACGAAAGCAAAGATAGTCTGGAAAAAATGGTAAGTGAACATGACTTCACCTTCCCTATTCTGATGGATGAGAATTTAGAATTTCTATCCAACTACCATGTGCATTATCATGATGAGCATGCGCCTTATGAAGACCATGGGACCCATGGGGAACCAGCTTATTTCCTGACAGATGAGCAGGGACGTGTCCTTTATCAACAAAGACAGACAAGTCCATTCGGCCGTCCGCATCCAGATGAAATCAGAAAGATCATCAAATATATCCGCGAGAATTTGAAATAATGACAAACGAGCTTCTGAACAGGAAGCTCGTTTTTTTATGGAAAAAACAGTCCCTTCTGAATCCGGCATCTTTTTCATATAAATCAGAAGGATGGAATCAAAGAGGGTGAACAATATGAACGATCGGATCAAGGATGCAATCAAACAACTGGAGGCTGAAATCCAAGGCCGCCAGAAGGATGACGGATGTTTTCATTTTTGTTTTGAAAACAGTCTGATGACCGATGCCAATATGATTCTTCTGCTTCAAACGTTCTCGAAAGAAAAGGAGCTCACTAAACAGTTGTGTGAGCGGCTCTCTTCCCTTCAGAACGAAGAGGGATACTGGAAGCTTTATGAAGACGATGAAGGCAACCTGTCTGCAACCATCGAAGCGGTTTTCGCTCTTCTCTATGCCGGATACTATTCAAATGGTGACCTCGCGATTAGGAAAGCCAAGGCTTTTATCCGGAAGCATGGAGGGTTGAACCGCGCTCATTCTATGACCAAAATCACATTGGCTATTCATGGGCAGTACCCATGGCCGAGTCTATTCCACTTGCCGGTTCACATCATTTTGCTTCCGCCATCTTCTCCTGTATCTTTTTATGATTTCAGTAGTTACGCACGTGTGCACATGGCACCTGTTCTGCTCTTATCCGATCAACCGTTTGTTTTGAAAAATAAACAAATTCCCGATATGAGTGACTGCTTTTTCAGAGAGGAGGAAGACTTGCTTCCAGAGGCAAGCCGGTCCTTGTTAACGAGTGTGCAGAGTGCGGTTAAAACGTTAACCGGACTTCCTCATCGACTCTATCTGCTCTCAAGGCAGCGCCTTCTTACCTACATGCTGCAGCGCATCGAGTCAGACGGAACACTCTATAGTTATTTCTCTTCCACTTTTTATATGATCTATGCTCTGGTGAGTTGCGGGTATCAAAAACATGACCCCCTCATCAAAAAAGCCATCCAGGGCCTCATGCAGCATGCCTGCCTGACAGAACGCGGCGTCCATATCCAAAATTCGCCTTCTGATATATGGGATACGGCGCTGATCAGTCATGCCCTTCAGGCGCATCCGGCATCAGGTATCCCTTTACACAAATCCGAACAGTTTCTTTTAAAACATCAACAAACCAAATTCGGAGACTGGATGGTAGCTGTCAACCATACCGAACCAGGGGGATGGGGTTTTTCCAAAAGCAATACCATCCATCCGGATGTCGATGACTCCACAGCTGCTTTGCGGGCGCTTCGTAAAGATGATCCCTCTTTCCAGAGCCATTACACGAGAGGCTTAAAGTGGGTTCTCGCGATGCAAAATGATGACGGTGGCTGGCCGGCTTTCGAGATAGGCAAGACCAATCCTCTCATGAAGTTCGTTCCAATAGACGGGGCCGAGTCGGCAAGCATCGACCCTTCCACAGCGGACTTGACGGGTCGGACACTCGAGTTCCTTGGAAGTAACGCTCGTTTCCCTCTCACCGATCCCCGCATTCAAAAAGCGGTGAACTGGCTGCGCTCCCATCAAGAAGGGGATGGATCCTGGTATGGCCGCTGGGGTATCACCTACCTATATGGAAGCTGGGCCGCCATTACTGGAATGCGGGCCGTAGGAGTAGGCAAGGATGATCCTTCCATCAGAAGAGGCGTGCAGTTTTTGGAGGCCGTTCAAAATGAAGACGGCGGTTGGGGAGAATCGTGTAAAAGTGACCAAGAAAAGACCTACATTCCTTTAGGGGATAGTACTCTTCCGCAAACTTCCTGGGCTCTGGATGCTTTGATGGCTGTGCACGAAAGACGGACACCGGTCATTGAAAAAGGAATCTCTTGTGTGCTTCGAAAACTGGAGGAGAAGGACTGGACATATGAATACCCGACGGGGGCAGGTCTCCCCGGAAACTTTTACATCTACTATCACAGCTACAACTACATTTGGCCGCTCCTAGTGCTAAAGAAATACTTATCACTCAGCACGTAGAAAATAAGTAAGTTAGCGCCAGGTACTAATATAATGGATGAAGTCGCCAATAAAACTTCGAAACCTGCTAATAAAATCCGAAATCCAGCTCATATTCAATAAAACACAGGGGCGAATACACAAACCTTCGCCTCTTTTCCCAGCGAATGGATGCCTAAATGAGAGGTTTGTACATATACATCTTTAAATGAGACTACCTGTGAAGGGAGCTGAAAAAATGAATTCTCAAAACGTGTCTATGAATTCCGCCATCGATCCATACGTGTACCAGACACTCTTGTCTATCCAGGGATCACCTGTCGTCGTCCAGACGACGCAAGGATCTGTACGAGGCGGGTTGAAGACGGTCATGCCGGATCATATCGTCGTTGAGGTGAGCGGAACCCCATTTTTCGTTAGGACCCAGCAGATTGTCTGGGTGTTTCCTGATCAACGTTACAAATAAAAGGAGGATGTTATGTTTAAGCGACTCGACCGGATGCAGATTGCTCTGACCATTCCTGAACACGGCGACGCCAATGCGGCTGCAGCTGTGCAGGAACTTTTAGGCGGAAAGTTCGGCGAAATGTCCACATTGAATAACTACATGTTCCAGTCCTTCGCTTTTCGCCAAAAGAAAAAGCACCGTCCATTCTATGATCTCGTTGCAAGTATTACAGCGGAAGAATTCGGACATGTGGAACTCGTGAACAATTCGATCAACCTTCTTACTCGCGGAGTGACTTTTACCGGGGATCCCGATATCGCTCCCCTGCAAAATGGGTTGAACAAAAGAAATACCTATCAATTCATCGCTACCGCACAAACGGCCCTCCCAGGCGATTCGATGGGACGAGCCTGGACGGGGGACAACGTGTTTTCCAGTGGCAACCTGGTGCTCGACCTTTTGCACAACTTCTTTCTCGAACTCGGTGCACGGACCCATAAGATGCGTGTCTATGAAATGACCGACCACCCGACCGCCCGTGAAATGATCGGCTACTTACTTGTCCGCGGGGGTACGCATGCCCTTGCTTATGCAAAAGCTTTGGAGATCGCCACAGGTGTCGATGTGAAAAAAATGCTCCCTGTGCCTGACCTCGACAACTCGAAGTTCGATTATGCCCGCCCCTACCTTGATCAGGGACTGGATAATATTCTCTACACGTGGAGCGACTATGATTACGGAGAGATCAGGAAGATATGGAAAGGGACGAACCCTGAGAACGGACAGCCCCTTCAGGTCATCCAAGGTACGCCAAAAGGAGCACCGATTCCTGACCTCGATGACCTTCCTGAAGAATTCGCCCCTGGTATCGACCGGGATGATTATGAACGGATTGCCAAGAAACTGATGGAGAATATGTAAAAAAAGAGCGTGATCCTCTATAGGAGGTCACGCTCTCATTTGTTCTATTTCCTCTTGTTCTTCTTCCACAGGAGGTTTTTCCAATTTATATACCAGCACCCCGCCGATCAACAAAGCGATGCCTGCAAGCTTCGTCACAGAAAGAGGCGAAGCATCGAAGCCGAACCAGCCTCCCGTATTGATGACAAATGCGATGACGATTTGTGATATGAGGGCGATGGAAATCGCATAAGCCGGACCGATCAGTGTTACGCCGCGCATGAGACAGAACACGATTCCTACTCCGAAAACGCCACTGAACAGAAAGATTTTGTTCACATCACCGAAATCAAACAAGCTCCTCTCTTCCATGGCATAGAAGACGGGTAGAGAACAAACAAGCCCTAAACCAAGCACGAGCGATGTCGTCGCCCATGCTCCTGTTTTCTCACTGACACGTGCATTGAACACGTTCTGCATACTGATCAAAATTCCGGCTACGACTGAAAATACAACACCAAGCATTGGATCCCTCCTTACTCATAAATGTTTCCGTTCGCAAGCTCCCGGAGTTTTTCTAAATCTTTAATCTTAATTGAGCCCTTCGCTCGTTCAATAATCCCATCAGAACCCATTTTCTTCAGCACCCGGTTCAGATGGCGGTAACTCGTCCCCACCCATTCAGCGAGCTCTGTGAGATTCGCCGTCCGCATCTCCTGATGAAAAAGTGTCCCTTCCCCATCTGAAGAGATGGATAGGAAATAACTGGCCAGCCGCACTTCGACCGGATAGAGCATATGCAGGCTCGACGCCTGGGATTCGGAATAAAACTTGTGCGCCACCGTCTCCAGTAAAAAACGAATGAATGGCGGATGGTTCCTTTCGAGATCCTTCAAATCCTCAAAGGATGCAGCAAGCATCACACCGTCAGAAACCGCTTCAACAGAGTTGATCACAGAGTTCCCTTTGACATATTCGACATCCCCGATTACGCCGAGCGGTCGTTTGAAACGGTTGATCAAAGACTTCCCTTCCGGAGTAAGGGTGAAAATTTTGATCTTACCCTCCACGAGCAGGTACATGTCATGCAACGTTTCCCCAGGTGCGAAAAGAACGTCCCCTTTGGCGAAAGTGTACACGCTCATTTTCGGAACAAATTCTTCAGGAAAAATCCGTTCCAGCTCGTACCTCTCGATATAAGGATGCGGATTGAATTTTTTGTTTTCTTTCATAAGAAACGAGCTCCTTTTTACAGTTGGAAAAGGATGACACCCACGAGCATCATAGCGATTCCGATTCCCTGCCTTTTCGTCACAGGAATTTTGTTCTCACCGAACCAGCCTTTCGATTCGATGACAAAAGCTGTACCGATTTGTGCCACGAGTAAAATGGCGATGGCACTTGCCGGGCCGATCATTTTAATGGCCGTCAATTCTGCAAAAACGACGACAACCCCGAACGTCCCTCCAATCAAATAAAGGAAGGGCACTCGTTTAAAGCTTTTCCCTTTTCCGTCCCTGACATAAAAATAAACGAGAATGGATATCGTGAAAGCGACCAGATGGACCATCGAAGTGGTATGCCAGCCGCCTATGGAGTCACTCATCCTCGCGTTGAAGATGCCCTGCATCGTGATGCACAAGCCTCCGAGTAGTGAAAATAAAGCACCTTTCATCGTTCATCCTCCTGTTCTGAAATCCATTTAAAAGGATGACGGCAATTTCTGAAAGGACATATGTCCTAAAGACTTAAATTTATTTCATATTCATCAAAGTGGCAGGATAATGCATGACTCATTTTCGAGATGTTTGTTGAGTGGGTGGGGGCTGCGGGAAAAGGTTCGCTTTCCATGGGACGGGCGCTGAGCCTCCTCGGACTACGTCCTGTGGGGTCTCAGCTGTCCCGCATACCCCATAGGAGTCTCACCGTTTCCCTCCGCCCTTCACCACTGGAGGTTCTCGAAACCCCCTTCAAAGGAGCCTACCTTGTTCAACTGTACTCACATTTTCCATGCTTGATTGTAGCGATATCAGACATCCTCTCTCTGTTATTTGGCTATATCATTATGACAGCAAGAGTACTCACAGTAGCCCATCCAAATCAACAAAAACACCTATATCAAGTCCTCACATATTAGGAAAAACACCTTCCAATGCTGTGTTTATCTTATTCTCCATCCCCTTACAGCTTGCTGAACCCAAATGTGTTTCGAGCATCTCATTATCCATGGTGGTTGGGAATATGGGGAGACTCCTGTGGGAAATGCGAAGTAGATGAGACCCCGCAGAGCGTCAGCTCGAGGAGGCTCAGCACTCGCCCACGGAAAGCGAGTCGTTTTCCCAACCACCTCATCCTCATGCAAAAGTCTCGAAACTACCCCTTCACAAAAGGGAGCTTAGTGGAAGTTATGTAGCCATAGAAAAAGACGCTTTAGGAGGAAGCGTCTTTTTCTTTCATGAGCTGTTCACTTTTTTGTACACGCTGTTCCAACGTTTTCTTGAGCTGTTCCTTGTACTTTTCTTCTACGAGAATGTACAGGAAATCTCCCGCTTTGATTTCTGTTTCCCCGTATGGCGTAATGACTTCATTGTTACGGATGATGGCACTGATGTTGGCCCGGTTCGGAAAGCTGACTTCATGGAGTTTCTTGCCGACAACCGCTGATTCGGCATTGGTCTGGTATTGAATCATTTCTGCCTTGGCTTTCCCCATGGATATCAATTCGATGCTGTGGTGAGGGATGTCTTTTTTCGGCCCCACCAGGTTCATCTTTTTCGCAACAAGCGAAATTGTAGATCCTTGGACGAGTGCTGAGGTCAGCACAACAAAGAAGACGAGATTGAACAAAGCCTGGCTGTTCTGAAGTCCCTCCACGATCGGAAAGGTGGCGAGTACGATCGGTACAGCCCCTCGCAGGCCTGCCCAGGAGATGAACAGTTTTTCTTTTGTTGAATAGTTCATCTTGAACAGCGATAAGAAAACAGCAATCGGCCTTGCGATCAAAATAAGTACGATCGATAGCAATATGCCGTTGACGATAATACCAGGTGTGAACAATTCACTCGGGAATACATAAAGACCGAGGATGACGAACATCAGAATCTGCGCCATCCAGGCAAATCCTTCATTGAACTGGAAGATCGAATAGCGGTATGTCAGTTCACTATTTCCGATGACCAATGCGGCTACATAAACCCCCAGGAAGCCACTACCTCCACTAAAAGCGGTGATACTGTAAGTCGCGAGAGCGAATGCTACAGAAAAAATCGGATAGAGGGCACTGGAGTCCAGTTTGATGCGGTTAATGGACAAAGATGCAAATTTTCCTAACGCTAAACCAATGATCAGGCCAAGCCCCATCTGCAAAAAGAACGTCGGGATCAGCATCCAGAACGATGATTGCTCTGAAGTGATCAATTCAATAAGAGATAATGTCAAGAAGACGGCCATCGGATCGTTCGTCCCGGACTCCGCTTCTAACGTGGCCCCCATTTTCGCCTTGATGTTTCTTTCTTTCAATGCTGCAAAAACGGCCGCTGCGTCGGTGGAGCCAACGATGGCACCGAATAAGAACGATTCCAGCCAACTCAGTTCGAACAGGAAATAGGCGGCAAGTCCGACAATAAGAGAGGTAATCAACACTCCAATGGTAGCAAGTGACAGCGAAGGGACAGCAACAGAACGCACAGTTCCCCACTTCGTATGTAGACCACCTTCGAACAGAATGATGACGAGGGCAAATACACCGATAACCTGAGCCGTCCCGGCATCACTGAAATAAACAATTCCGAGTCCCTCACTGCCGAAAGCCATGCCGACCATAATGAAAAGGATCAATGCCGGGATACCCCACCGGCTGGAAAATTTGGCTACAAGCACGCCGCTGAATAATAATAATGCCGTTAATAATAAAAATGAATCCGTCCCAAAAGCGTCAAAAAACATGTAGGTTTCGATTCTCCTTATGCACTCAATTTGGTTTTGAATGTTTTGGATTTATGTCATGAAAAAAGTAGGTGGAGCGTGGATCAATATATACAGAAGTAGGATAGGAAGCTTTAATTGTATATCCATCATTATCCTATATCCATGTTATGAAATCAAAGATATCACCTTGTCCCTTTCAGCCATTTGTGTATCCAGACAGATGCCTGAGCACCTTCACCCATGGCTGTGGTGACAAATTGTGTGTGATCCACCACATCCCCCGCAGCCCATATGCCATCAATATTCGTCATTTTCGTTCTAGGATTTACAAGGAGGTGGCCTTTATCGGTGGCTTCCGCTCCGAGTTTAACCGCTAAATCCGATTGAACCCGATTCCCTCCGAAAGCAAGGAAAGCTTTATCGATATCCCACCGATGATCACCGGCTGTTTCAATGGCTTCCAGTAATCCTCCGTTGTGAACGAACCTGTCCACTTCCGTTTGCTGGACAAGGATTCGCCGTTCTCTCAACTCCCCTTGCATTTCAAGCGATACAGGGGCACCGCCATGGTTGAAAAAGATAATCTCCTCGCTCCAGTCTTTTAACGCAATCGCAAGCCCCGCTCCCGTTTCTCCACTTCCGATGACAGCCGTCTTCTGGCCGATGATTTCGTACCCATCACAGTCCGGACAAACATAAATAGATAAACCTAAGCATTCTTTCATACCAAGTATGGGAGGGAAATTTTCTTCGATCCCTGTAGCGAACAAGACGGTCTGTGTATCGATGGATTTCCCTTCAGCCGTTTCAATGATGAAGTTCGAATGCACATCGACGACTTTACTCTCAAGCGTTTCCACTCCAAAGGACCTCGCTTGTTTAACACCCGCATGACGTAGCTCCGGACCACTCACGCCATCAGGAAACCCGATGATATTATTATACTTCCGGCAAAGATTCGAGCGTCCTTTACCACTGTCGATGAGCAAAACCCGGTGTTGATATCTTCCGAGCATGATTCCTGCCTGCAAACCCGCAATCCCTCCACCGATGATGACGCAATCATAAGACAAACCTACCCACTCCTTTCTCAACTCTTCCTACTTTTCCCCTATCGTTTCCCCTCATTCCCCTTTATAATATAGAAGGACGAATCTAACGATAGAAAAGGTGTTAACGAAAATGAGCTTACTCACAGTGAAAAACTTGAGCCACGGCTTCGGTGATCGCGCGATCTTCGATGACGTGTCTTTTCGTTTGTTAAAAGGAGAACACATCGGCTTGATCGGAGCAAACGGTGAAGGCAAGTCGACGTTCATGAATATCATTACAGGAAAACTCGAGCCGGATGCCGGGAAGGTCACGTGGGCGAAGCGGATCCGTATCGGTTACCTCGACCAGCATGCCGATTTGAAACAAGGCATGACGATCCGCGATGTTCTGCGGACGGCGTTCCAATACTTGTTCGACATGGAACAGGAGATGAACGACCTTTTTGCCAAAATGGGCGAAGTCGATCCGGATGAACTTCAGGACTTGCTGGAAGAGACAGGCGTGCTTCAGGATATGCTGACGAATAATGATTTCTACACGATTGATGCCAAAGTGGAGGAAGTAGCAAACGGACTGGGCCTTAACGAAATCGGGCTTGACCGTGATGTGCATGATCTCAGTGGCGGTCAGCGTACGAAAGTACTGCTTGCGAAGCTGTTGCTGGAGAAGCCGGAGATTCTGCTTCTTGATGAGCCGACCAACTATCTTGATGTTGAGCATATCGAATGGCTGCGGACGTACCTTCAGGAATATGAGAATGCCTTCATCCTCATTTCCCACGACATCCCGTTCCTGAACAGTGTCGTCAATTTGATCTATCATATGGAAAACCAGGAGCTGACGCGCTACCCTGGCGACTATGACGAATTCCTCCGTGTTTATGATATGAAGAAACAACAGTTGGAAGCCGCTTATAAAAAGCAGCAGAAAGAAATTGCCAACCTGAAGGATTTCGTCGCCCGAAACAAAGCGAATGCGGCGACAAGTAAAATGGCGATGAGCCGTCAGAAGAAGCTGGATAAGATGGACGTCATCGAACTCGATGCTGAAAAGCCGAAACCGCAATTCAACTTCAAGCAGGCCAGGACTCCAGGGAAGTATTTGTTTGAAACAAAAGATCTAGTGATCGGTTATGATGAGCCACTGTCCAGGCCTCTTAACCTTTCGATGGAACGGGGACAGAAAATCGCCTTGTCGGGGGCGAACGGCATCGGTAAAACGACCTTACTGAAAAGTATCCTCGGTGAGATTCAGCCGGTTTCAGGCTCCGTTGAGCTTGGCGAGCATCTGCACATCGGTTACTTTGAACAAGAGTTGAAAGAGATTGGAGACAACACTTGTATCGAAGAAGTATGGGAGGAGTTCCGTCACTTCACCCAATACGAAGTGCGTGCGGCCCTTGCGAAATGTGGCCTGACCCGTAAACATATCGAGAGTAAAGTCCAAGTATTGAGCGGTGGCGAAAAAGCGAAGGTCCGCCTTTGCAAGTTGATCAACAAAGAAACAAACCTGCTCGTACTCGATGAGCCGACCAACCACCTGGATGTGGATGCTAAGGCTGAACTGAAGCGTGCGTTGAAAGAATACAAGGGAAGCGTCCTGCTTATCTCCCACGAACCTGAATTTTATGAAGATATCGTCACAGATGTATGGAACTGTGAAGATTGGACGACGAAAGTCTTTTAAAAATCGAAAATCCTCTATGGCGGGACTCGGTTTTCTTTCCAAAATTTTTTGATTGACCTGTAAAATCATCGCTAATAAAATGTGGTCACGAATTAGAGAAATTCTCTACTCGTGACCACTTTTTTTATGGAAAGGAGGCATTTGTCATGCTTTATCGTGCCACGGTTTATCTTGTCGGTATGTTCATCAATTTCTTCGGCGTCGCCCTTCTCATCAACGCGACGCTCGGGGCCGGTTTTTGGACCTCGTTCTTCATCGGAGTTTCCGATCACTTCGGTTATACGGTCGGATTTTGGTACGGAGCTTTTCAACTGATTATCATCTTCATCAATGCCAAATTGATGAACTCATTACCTGAATCGAGGGCGGTCGTGCCTGTGTTCCTTGAAAGCTTGATTTTGGACTTTTGGCTGGAAGTCGTGTTTGCTCCGGTCAACTTGTCCGCCGCCCCATTCGCTTTGCAAGTACTGACACTACTTGCTGGAGTAGGAATCATCGGATTAGGCGTTGCAATCTATATCCTGCCTCAATTTCCGAGGGCTCCGGTCGATCAGTTGTTCCTTGCGGTAAGTGCCAGGTTTCAGTTGAGTCTTCAGACAGGTCAAACGTTGGTAGCGGTGATCATGACAAGCCTTGCCTTAGCCATTGGTGGCCCGGTCGGACTCGGCACCCTTGCACCGATGCTCTTTCTTGGGCCTGTGATTCAATATTTCTACACGAGGGCATATCCGATCTATTACCGCTTACACCCTGGCGGAGAAGCTGCCTATCAGGAAGTAGTCTAAAGCAAAAACCATGAATCTATTTCCTCCTCTGTGGTATATTACTTTTGTAATTTAAAGGAGGAGGGAAAGAAAGATGAGTGACAAAACGAAAAAGCAGGATATTTTAAGCGCCGCTAAGTTCAGACATGCAACGAAGCAATTCAACCCGGATAAAACCATTCCAGAAGATGATTTCAAATTCATCCTTGAAGTCGGCCGGTTATCACCGAGCTCGTTCGGATTTGAGCCGTGGCGCTTTGTCGTCGTTCAGAACCCTGAACTCCGACAAAAAATTAAAGATACGGCCTGGGGAGCGTATGGCAAACTGCCAGATGCCAGTCACTTCGTCATTTTCCTTGCAAGGACGAGGAAAGATACCCAGTATGATTCCGAGTACTTGCAGGACCACTTCAAGAACGTCAAACAGATCCCCGATGATAACCTGAAAAAATATTTGAGCCGGATCGAAGAATTCCAAAAAGAAGACTTCAAACTGCTGGAAGGCGATCGCCCACTTTATGACTGGGCTGGTAAGCAAACGTATATTGCTCTATCCAACATGATGACAGCGGCAGCTGAAATCGGTATCGACTCCTGCCCGATTGAAGGATTTAATATGGAGAAAATGAATGAACTCCTGGAAAACGAAGGTCTACTCGAGGATGGAAGCTTCGGTATTTCCGTGATGTGTGCGTTCGGGTACCGCTCTCAGGAGCAGCCTGCAAAATCTCGTCGTTCTTTCGAAGATGTCGTGAAATGGGTGTGAAAGATAAAAAGGAACTTCCTTTTGGGAAGTTCCTTTTCTTATCAGTAAAAAATCAGAAATCCACTAAAAATGGCTGGCGGCTTTCATCTAAACAAAGCTCAATCCTCTCCCAGAAGTTTCCCCAAGTCACCATCTTACGTGCTATATCAAGGGGGAAGAAACCGACTTCCAGAGCCTCATCTGTCGTTCTCAACGTTCCTCCGACCGCTTTTCCTAAGAAAAGGGTGTTACAGATAGATCGATCGACGTTTTGGAAAACCCCGCAGAACTTTGTAAGCTCCACTTCCAATCCGCACTCTTCTTTCGTTTCTCTGATCGCCGCCTCTTTTAAGGATTCCCCTTCCTCCACTTGACCTCCAGGCATCTCCCAGCCACGCTTCGGCCCTTTAATTAGAAGTACTTCATTTTCTTCATTCGTTATAATAGTCGCTGCTGATACGATGTGTTTCGGTGGTGTCATGATGCGTCCTCCTGTTTTTTTGAAAAATCTTCAGAATTACTTCCTTACGCGGGAAGTCGATCCGATTCAATTGTTCTACGTATGTAGCCATTGGATAAGGCACATGACGCTTGATGTATCGCACATCTCTGCCGTCTACTTCAATGATGGCATAACGGGCATATGGTTCGTTGTTACACCCTAAAGCGCCGGGATTGAAGAATACTTGCTCGTTCATGGAAAAATGATGGCCGTCATGGTGATGACCGAAGCATACAATCGCTTCCCTTTCCAATTCCTCCAACTGTGAAAAGTTTTCTCCATTCGGTGGGCCGATCTGGTCAAAGGGATCTTCACTAATCGGCAGGAGACTCGCTTTCGTGTCCATCGGATAGTGTGTGAACTGAAACGTACGTGCTTCTACCTCTTTTACGATCTTTCTTGGCAGCGTTTCCATCCACTTGGCATATCTCTTGTACAAACGATCGGCGATCCACTGATGATGCTCCTTCACATCAGCCCTGCTTTCAGGATAAGGGTCATCATTCATCAGGGCAAGCACCGCTTCATCATGATTCCCTCTGACAATAATCGTATCCTTTAATGCATATAACCTTTCGCACACTTGATTGGAAAATGGACCGATCCCGATCAGATCACCTGTACAAACCGTAAAATCTACATGCTGCTTTTTGAGATCACGAAGGGCAGCTTGTAGGGCATGGATATTCCCGTGAACATCTGTCATGACAGCAAACCGTTTCATCCTCCAGCCTCCTTCCTAAATTCACAGCTATGTGCAAACATGGGTCCAGGCTTACCTTTTCTCATTTTCATAGAATAAATGATCCCTCTTTAATGAAACGAGGTGATAGATATGTTTGTTACAAGAGACCGCATTGAAGTGTTCTCAGCCGGTAAGTCAATTGGTATAAGTGTCTTCGCTCAACTCAGTTCCGACAATGCTGCACTCAACCTCAACAATAATTTCCTATTGCGGGTCGATGATAAAGATCAGTCCACCCATCTGACAAATATGAGTACCATTAATATTAGAAAGTTGAATGGATCATCCTGACCCGTTCGTTTTCCCTTCATTCTATGCCTGGTTTGCCTTTAGAATTCATATTTAGAAAGGAACACTTCCAACGTCTTATTGTATAAATCAGGCTGCTCTGTATGAACCAAGTGGGAAGCAAATGGGAGAACAGCTGCATGCAGGAATTCTGATTGTTCTTTGTAAAAAGTCACACCTTTGAGCTCGTGTTCCAACCCCTCCCCGATCAAATATAGTACAGGCATGGTGAGCGCCTGTATAGAGTGGACTTCATCAAAAGGATACCAGTCTTCGTCCTCTCCCATATGAATAAACCTCTGCCAGCCTTGTCCGTGGAGGGAGTCAAAGTAAGCGCAGGCTTCTTCATCTTTTAAAAGATTCATACGGAACTTGGATTCTTCTTCATTCATAGTCTTCCAATTGTCCGGTTTAAGCGGAGTCACCCCTGAGATAGTCAGAGTCCGAACAAATTCAGGATGTTTCTTTGCTAGAAACAGCGCTACTAAGGCTCCGAATGAACAACCAACGATATGAGCGCTTTTAATTTCCTCGGCACGGACCGTTTCTGCCAGATCGTCAGCCGCCTGGTTATAATAGTCATCCAAATCATCAGAAGAAGATTTCCCATGCCCTCTTAGATCAGGCGAAATCACCTCGTATTCGCAGGAAAAATACTCCCGCTGCTTCTCAAAATCCGTCTCTCCTGTTTGTAAGCCGGTGTGCAGAAAAACGAGGGGCTCCCCTTCCCCTGCCACCTCTGTATGTAAAATCATCGTTCCCCTCCTAGCATTTGCAGATCATCAATAGATTCCCATCAGGATCCTTAAAATTGAAAAAGTGCCCGAATTGAATATCAGAGACCACATCGATGCCTTTTTCCTTCATATACGAATAAGCTTCCTCAATGTCTTCTGTATTAAAATGAAAGGCGGGCGTTCCATAGACCACTTCTTCTGAATAAATCTTACTATCCAGCACGACTCCTCCATGTTTCATTGGTAAAACGTAAAGGTGACCACCTGGAAAATCATCTTCCGCCGGCACACCAAGCAGATCACAGTACCAGTCGCGGGCTTTCTCAATATCTTTGACCGGGACAAAAATGGCTCCTACTTCGTTTTGAATCGGGCTTTTCATTTGAATCGTCCTCCTCTTATGATTATCGACCTAAAAAACCGCCGTCCGAATGGATGACCTGTCCAGTCACCCAGGAAGCATCCGGGCTCACAAGGAAACGAATCAGCTTCGCAGCATCGTCTGCCTTTCCCAAGCGCCCTTTAGGGAATAATGGCAGAAGGCCTTCCTTCGTCTCCTGATCCATCCAGCCGGTATCCGTCGGGCCCGGGTCGACAGCATTCACGTTGATTCCGATGGGGGCAAGTCCTGTGGCTAAAGGTGGAGTGATCGCCTTCAACGCCCCTTTAGTCGCAATATAAGCCAGGTTATTCGGATCCGGCCCTCCGGATACTAAAAAGACGATGCTTCCTTCTTTTTCCGTTTGGAACGTTTTCTCAAATAAATTCGCGAAGGCCTGTGTTAACAAAACCGGGCCTTTATTATTGATTTCATAGTGATGATCCAGAAGCTCTGAAGTCAAATCCTTGCAGTTCGTATTCACACTGAATGTAGCATTATGGACGAGGATCGAAGGCACTCCAATTTCTTCAACTGCCTTTTCTAATAATTTCTTTGGCAGATCTTCATCCCTCAAATCCGCTTCCATATGAGCGGCTCGAACCCCTATTTCATTCAGCTGTGCCGCAAGCTGTGCCGGCCAATGTTCTTCTATTCCTTCTCCATCCGTTTCATCATAAGGGCAGTAATGAGTGAAAAAGAGGTCCGCCCCTGCTTGGGCGAGTCTATAACACGTACTTGTCCCAATCCCATTTTCACGACTTACGCCAGTGACAATGGCGACTTTTCCTTTTAACGGCTGACTTTGTTTCTCATTATTCATTCCATATATACCTCCAAAACCTCTAAAACCATTTTCCGCATCATTTAAAATGGTTGACCATTGAGTCGTTTCAGTGCTTCTGCAGTCTCTGCCACTTTTTCAAAACGTCAGCTTCCTGATCCCTTGTTATGCCAGCACCTCTATCCCCATGCGATCGGTGCTGGTCCCAGTGATACGTGTCCAGAATGGTTTCTTTTAACGGTCGGAACTTCAATCCACACTGAATCGCCTTTGATGCATCCTGACTGAAATCTTTATCTGTCGGAATCCACACGGGAAGGTCCTTCCATGGCTGAATACCTTCCTCCATCAAAAACGGTGCAGGTATCCAAGTAAAGGACACCGCTTCATTCAGTGTGGATGCACACGTCTCTAAAAACTTCTGTATAGTGAGCTTGTTTTCAGGACCGTTGGCATTGAAAATACCTGTGTGTTCTGTTGCAGACAGATGGACAATCCACTCTGCCAAATCTCTTGCATCAATGAACTGAATCTGTTGATCCTTCCGGCCAGGAGCGAGCACTTTCCCTCCTTCAGCAATTCTTGAAGGCCAATATGTAAAGCGATCGGTCGGATCATGAGGCCCTACAATTAATCCCGGCCGGATGATGACGCTCTTATCTTTCATTCTGGTTTGGACTTCCTGCTCACAATGAGATTTCAAAGGTCCATATAAGGATGGATCAAACGTTTCTTTGTGTTCTGCCTGTTGCAGTTCCTCCTTCGTTAATGTCATCGGTTCTGCTGTTTCCTCCAGGTCAGGCACTCCTGTAAAATCCGGATACACCGAAATGGTCGATATGAACACATACTTCTTTGTAAAGCCGGCAAGAACGTCCAGACTCCTGGATACCGTAGATGGTTTGTACCCGCACGTATCGATAACCACATCCCAATTTTGACCAGCCAGTTTTTCCAGGTCCTCAAGGTTCTCCCGATCTCCGTAAATATTATTCACCTCTTCAAATAAACCAGGGTTGGTCTTCCCTCTGTGAAATATCGTCACCTCATGACCATCGCTTAGGGCTGATTCAACGATGTGTCTCCCCAGAAATTTCGTCCCGCCGATGATAAGCAGCTTCATGTATGATCCACTCCTTGATTCTTTTTTGTCAGCAAATGATATAAAAAGGGCTGGTCTTCAGGAAAAGAGAGTGACAATTCGACTAAATCATCTTGCGAAATCCAGCGAACCTCATGAATCAGATGGTCAGGATCCTGGATTTGCATTCTTCCACCCGTCACGGTGCAGGAAAAGTATTCGACATGGATATCCGTCTTTCCAATAGTTCCTCTTTTCGTTTGCAAACGTTCCGTCACATGAATGATGTAGCCCGTTTCTTCTAAAGTTTCTCTCTCGCAGCATTGTTCAAAGCTCTCTCCATGAACCAGACCTCCTGATGGAACGGTCCATGTTTTCGTTTCTTCCGGCTTGCCCTGGAGAACCATCAAAAGTTCATACTGTTCGTTGATACAGACAGCTGCTGCTCCCCGCCACTTATCCATCACTCAACACGCTGAAGAGCAGGGAATCACGGCGCCCTTCTTTCATTTTTAAATGGCCCCGCAAACGTCCTTCCATCTCCATGCCGCACTTTTCCAACACCCGTATCGAACCTTTGTTATCGGGGTGACAAGTCGCCTGGATACGCTTTAGAAGAAACGACTGGAACCCATCACGGATCAACCTTTGTGCTACTTCTGTCCCCAATCCGCGCCCCCATTCATCCGGGTGGAGGATATACGCGATTTCTCCAGTCTGATGGTAAGCATCCAAAATCGTCAGTTCTGCAACTCCAATGAGGTCTTCATCCGCCTCGCGAAGGATGGACCACGCATGTTTACGAGGTTCCGGCTGCCTGATTTCGTGGACTAAGTGCTGGACATAGTCCTGGGTATCCTTTTCCGTATTCGGACCCCATGGCTGGTATTGAGAGACCTCTTCTTTCGAAGCATAGGTATGGATCTTCTTCCAATCTTCCTGTTTGAGCTCACGGAACAACAACATGCATGCTCTCCTTCCTTTTCACATATTCCAAGATCTGTCCTTGATGGACGGTAAAATGATGATGGAATGGTTGTTTTTCATTCAAAACAGTATGTAGATAATACGGAATCATCGGGCTGACCCCGTAATTGCACTCGGAAAGGACCCAGGAAATGTCTTTCCAGGCCAGAATGCCCTCATCCATCTCCACTGGCTTTGAGTAGACATCATCATCGATGCGAACGACAAACGCCTTCATCCCGCCTGTTCTCCCGCCATCTATTGCCCAGGAAATGGTCCCTTTATATTCGAATAGATGCGCTTCGAGAAAAAGTTCCGTTTCCTCTGCAACTTCACGCTGCACACTAGAAAGCGTGGTCTCTCCTTCTTCTATTTTTCCTCCGACACCGTTCCACAACCCCTGGACGGGAGGTGCGTTTCTGTTCAACAGGAGCAATTCTTCACCCCGCTGGATGAAACAGATGGTATATCCGATTTCCATATTTCTCCCTCCTCAACGATAGGACTTAAAGCGGTCTTCCTGATAGAGACTTGGTAAATAGGCTTCCAATAGATTGCCATCCAAATCTCTGAACTTGAAATGCCCTTCACTTCCACCTTCTAAGACAACGACACCACGACCCTCTAAGGTTCTCCTGCATTTTTCCACGCTAGCTGGAGAGATGCTGAAAACAGGGTGGGTTCCCTCCAGGTTGTCCGGAAACTCGGTGTGCGGAGGCTTTTCGATCAAACAAACCGGGACTCCTCCCTCATGCTCGAGAACAACCGTTTTTCCGTAATCCTTCAAAATCCGTAAACCTAGGATTTCTTCATACCACTTCACAGCTTGTTTGATTTCTTTCACTCTCACATTGATTTGGTAGACTCCTGTAAAAAGGCTCACGGTCTTCCCTTCCTTTCATCTATGTTCCTTTGGATGTTTTTATGGTCCCGTTCCTTCAGCCTATAAAAGGTATAGGTTTACTTTTTGTTCATGATTATGCATGAATCCAACCACAAGAAATATGATGCTTCCCCTAATGCAAAAGAAAAATCGGGGTCACCGATATCAACTGAATCGGATTCGCTGTCTGCCCCCACACTCCTACCTGGAATTTGCGGATGTCCTCTTTATCAGCAATGACGATTGCTTCGCCTTGTTTCTTCTCTTCAAAACTTTCCATCTCATGGATGATGACCTTGTCAGGAATCGTTGCAGAAAGAGGAGGTTAGGAAAACAGCAAGAAACAAAAAATAGGACCTCACGACTCCCCTCCCCTTAATAGCATGGATACATGATATCTTCTACATTTTTACAATAAAATCCTTTATTCCATAAGAAAAAGCACAATCCGACAAAGGATTGTGCTACTCCGATCTATTTGACTGGAATCCATATTTCCGAGTAATAATCTTCACTGTTCGGATTGCCCTCGTGATAGACTTCTAGCTCCGGGCCACCGGCATTTTCATAGCCGCTGGATGGAAACCATTCGGAATAGATTTTCTTCCAGGTTCCCTGCATGGCGTGGGGCATAGCGCCATGCACACCGAAAACCGCCCATTTTGCTCTTGGAACATGCAAAGATTCTAAACCTAGGACCTCTCCCCCTTCATGGGAAGTGGCAATCCAGTAGTCGATGTGGTTCTCTTTTACAGCCGTTTTGTCGACACAGATTCCCAGAAGTCCTTTTACAGGACCATTGTTTTCTTTCAACAATTTCTGGTCTGTACCATCTCCATTTACTTTCCCCCACATCTGAGGGATGCCTTTCAAATTCTCGCCGTTCACACAGGAAAACTCTTCCTTCATACCAACCACATGAAACGCTTCTTTTTCCATTACTTCATACTCCATCGGATCAGCTCCTTTTAAATTCACCTGGATGACCAGGCGGTTGTATGCGGTCATCTTCCCCCTGTAACTCTTAGCTTCTCGAGGTGATATGCTGTGCTGCTTCCTGAAGGCCCGGGAAAAAGACTCGGGAGTTTCATAGCCATACTTGTAAGCGACATCGACGATTTTCCGATCCCCCTTTCTCAGTTCCTGTGCTGCGAGTGTCAGCCTCCGTCTTCGTAAATATTCCGCGACTGTCGTATCGGTCAGAAGGCTGAAGATGCGCTGGAAGTGATAGGGGGAGGTATAGGCTGCCTTTGCGACTTCATCCATGGAGAAATTCTCCAATAAGTGCTGTTCCATGAAGTCGATAGCTTTCTGCATCGATTGAATCCAACTCATGGCTTTCCCTCCCTATGTCTCATTCTATCCATACTTTATCATGAAAACCTGACAGCAAGTGCTTACTGCTGTCAGGTTTAATAAAAAAGACTATTATCAAGGGAAACTTCATATTCAAAAGTCCATGGATATTTTTAGAAAAGAAAAGCCTTTATGACGGAAATATGTGGTTATCCGTGACGAGAATAAGGGTACTAAACCTTAATGTAATTCTACTTTAGGAGGGTGAAAGATGACTGCAAAGAAAGTGTTAATTGTCACCGGAGATGCTGTCGAAGCGTTGGAAGTGTATTACCCTTATTTCCGCTGCCTGGAAGAAGGATTTGATGTCGATATCGCCGCACCTCACAAGAAAAAATTGAATACGGTCATCCACGACTTTGAAGACTGGGAAACATATACCGAGAAGAAAGGGTACATGATTGATTCGGACATGACTTTCGAACAAGTCGATCCGAACGATTATGATGCACTGATCATTCCAGGAGGCCGCGCCCCTGAACATATTCGTATGCATGAAGACCTGCCGAGAATCGTCAGCCATTTCTTCATCGCTGAAAAACCGATCGCCGTCATGTGCCATGGCAGCCTTGTGTTGACAACGATCGCTGACGTCGTAGAAGGTCGCAAGATGACCGCCTATCATGCATGCCGACCTGAAGTAGAGAGTATCGGCGCCACATACATGGATGAAATGAATTATGTTGATGACAACCTCATTTCCGGACACGCATGGCCGGACCTGCCTTTAATCATGAAGGAATTCGTGAAGCAGGTGAAAGGAACAACCGTCAACTCATAAAACAAAGACCGTGTCTTCTCCTCACCAGGGAAGCCACGGTCTTATTTTTTCCACTGTTGAACAATGGACTTGATATTCGGATCCTCGCGCTGATCGATGCGGTAAGCAGCGTATAGAGCGTTCTCTACAGAGGTTTCAGGAAAGAGAATCTGTACTTTTCCTTCTTCTACAGCTTCTTCAATCAAGTATAGCGGCAGCACACTGATGCCCATCCCTCTAACGATTGCCTTCAGGATCGACTGCAGGTTAGGGATGATGTGCTTCGCTTTCACATCCGGGCGTTTGTTGAAATGTTCCCGCCAATACCGGCGAATGATTGGAAGGTCAAGGCCGTAACTCAGCCACGCCTGCTCTTTGAGCCAGCCTTCGATATCCTCCAGCTCTTTCTCCACCCTCATATTCATCGGGGCAACAATGACGAATGTCTCTACTTCCAAGTGGGTGTATTCAATGCCTGTGACCGTCTGTTTCTGCGGAGTCATGATCAGATCGACTTCTTCGTTGATCATCTGGTTCAGAAGCGTGGGAGCCGTACCGAAATGGACAAGATAGCGGATATCCAGGGAACGGACCTTCTCAAGGACTCTCCCTGTAAAAAACTCGACCGGTGAACCCAGCTTGACCAGCGGCATCTCTGAAGGATGGTTAGACGTCTGTTTGATTTCCTGTGTTGTGCTTTCCAGGTTTTCAATAAGAGGCACAAGCTTCGTGTACAATTCCTTCCCTTTATCCGTAGGCACCATTTTTCTTGGTGCCCGAGTAAACAGCGGTTCTCCGACTTCTGACTCCAAGGCAGCCAAATGCTGACTCATCGCCGGCTGGGTCATGAAGCGCGCTTTGGCAGCCGCGGATACCGATCCATGCTTATAGATCCCGATGAAACTACGGTACCATTCAAAATCAATCATCGATTCCTGTTCCTTTTATAACTTCTGCAGTTTATGAACCGTGCGCGATTCGGTGAGTTCGGCTGTCGCCTCGCGATAAGCTTGATAATGCTCTGAATCAATATGAGCTTTCAACGCCGCTTCATTTTCCCATGTTTCATAAAAGACAAAGGTCCCGTCATCGTCCAACGAACGGTGAAGGGTATATTCGAGACACCCTTCTTCTGATCGGGATGGTTCAACCGCTTTTTTCATTTCTGCAAGAAGTGCTTCTTCCTGCCCCTGTTTCGCTTTAATAATGGCATTAATTGTAATCATCACTTTTCTCCTTTACCACGAAAGAACCTGCGAGTTAAACTCACAGGCCTCCCGCATTCCTTTATTTTTCAAGCTTGTTGATAACTTCTTTGGCAACGCTGATGGTTGATTGAGGATTCTGGCCAGTAATTAAGTGACCGGAAACTTTCACGTGATCGGACCAATTGTCTGCCCCGACGAAGTCTGCGCCAAGCTCACGCAAGCGTGTTTCCAATAGGAAAGGCATGTGGGCATCTAATGTCGTTGCACGCTCCTCTTCATCGGTAAACGCCGTAACCGTTTGTCCTTTCACGATTGGCGAACCATCGGAAAGTGTCACACCAACAAGACCTGCAGGACCATGACAAACCGCTGCCACCACCTTGTCCGCTTCATAAAGGTCACGGAGGATTTCATGCAGTTTCTTGTTGTCCGGTAGATCGAACATTGTTCCATGGCCACCCGGCAGGAAAATCGCATCGAACTTGGAAACATCGGTGACGTCATCGATTTTCAACGTGTTTTCCAAATGCTTCGCCGTATCAAGAATTTCCTGAGGCGTTTCGCCACCTTCCAGACTGCGGTCATCCACAGGTGCTTTTCCACCTTTCGGGCTTGCGATAGTCATATCATACCCTTTCTTTGCAAATTCTACATAAGCTTCCCCGAATTCAGAAAGCCAAAGACCTGTGTCCAACTCGTCATTCATCTTGTCTGCCGTCGTAACGACCATTAGTATATGTTTACTCATTTTTCATTCCTCCTGAGGATTTGAATTGGTTTACGTTTCTAATTGTAGAACGGAGGCATGTATAATACAAATTAGTAAATATAGGTTCATGTATAAATATTTTTATATATCAATCAGTATTCTGCGCGACTGTGTTAACCATCTTCAAAAAAAAGAAGGCTTAGCTTAAAAGCCAGCCTTCTTCATGTTTTATGCTAATTGACGCTCATAAACGACTTCCTCCGTATTCAAGTCAATCGCATCCACTTTCATATTCAATACTTCATCAGTTTCATTGTTTTTCGAACCATAGAGGCGGATAAAGTTATGGGAGTTCGTATCCAGGAAATTGACCTGGACTGTTCTGACTTCCCCTTCTTCCACTTGCTGATCCTGAATCCAGCATTCTTTAAACTCCATGGTGGCCTGGCTTAGTATGTAGTCTTCCATCATTTTTTTTAGTTCCGGGAAAGCTAGTCCGTCGTTTTCAACGCAGACGCGGTTGAAGTCGCTGTCGTCTGTAATATGGAAGGTTTGTTTGGTTTCGTTAGGCATGGTGATTCCTCCTGAGTAAGTTTTATAACAACCATTTTCCCTAATAAGAAAAGGCGGAAACCTACTCTACCTTCATACGGAGTACAGGTGATGTTCTCAATCTTGGTTATATACTCAAGTCCCTCATCGTTTTATCTAAATGGTCCATAGCCTCCTCCACACCATGGGAATATTCCTCCCAGGATTCAGATGGAAACCCACTTTCAAAATTCGCCTCTAATACAGAAACCGCAACATAGATATTCTCTAATTCCCTATGCAGCTCCAGAAGCTTTACAATTGTTTCCGGAAGAAGCTTACTTGAATCTATCTCTTCTAAAAAGTTAAGTTTTTCTGCTAACCTGTTTATTCTCCACTTGAACATTTCTCGTTCCATAGGATTCCATTCATTCCCCTGCTCCAACATATGGTGATTGTTTTCCAAGGAGTATCTAATATCCTTTAAATTTGATTTGATTAATAGAAACTTTGGATAGAGCATAAGAAGCGTTTTATGTTCATTCACTTCATCTTCCTGTAGTTTGTTCCTATTTTGGAAACTAAACGTAAGCAAAACACCTGCCAGAGTCATCAATCCTCCAATGATCCCACCGAGGTAACTTCCATAAAAAGCAATCCAAGTTTCCTCATCCCCGACAACATGGAACCAACGGAATGTCATAAGCTGGTTGGTTAGAATAGGAAGCACTAAAATAACAAGGGAACCAAGCGTTAAGAATAATCTTCTGTTCGATTTCCAGATGGTTTGTCACTTCCTTTTTTTAAAAATCCTCTTGTTATTTTATGTGTATGAACTAGACACACAGCTCTTCACATCCAGTTGAGATTTTTTCAACGGGTTAACATCCATCTTATGAGGTACGACAAGATTCAGGTTCGTATATAGATGAAAAACCGCTATTCTATCGATTTTCAGAGATAGAATAGCGGCTTTTTTTATTTCATTTATGATGTCTTCCGTTCTTTTCCCTCAACAGATGCAGGTTTACTACTTTCCGTAATCAGCCCTTGTTCCTCTGCCATCCGTTTTGCAACTTTCGGTGCCAGCCAGACAGGTGGCAGCAATAGCAAGGAAACCGGAACAGCGGTAACGACGATGAAGTTTTGCAGCGTTTGAATACTGCTTTCCCCAATACCGAGAAGGGTTGCAGCGATTCCCCCGAACAACAGCGCCCAAAACACACGAAGGACACGTGGCGGGTGAGTATCACCTGTAATCGTAACTGCGACGGAATAAGACATTGAATCGGCCGTTGTCGCGACGAAGATAATCGTCACCATTAAGAATCCAGCAGCCATGACCATGCCGAATGGTACTTGTTCCATAATCGCCATCACGGCGGCAGGCATGCCTGTTTCATTCAAAGCCGTGGAGACCGCTCCAGGTGATTCCAATTCGTAAAACAAACCAGATCCTCCGACAACGGCAAACCAGAAATTACTCACAATCGGAGCGATGATGGCTACAGCAAGAATCAGCTCACGGATGGTACGACCTCTCGAAATCCGGCTGATGAACATCGCCATCGCCGGTCCGAAACCGAGGAACCAGCCCCAGAAAAACACGGTCCAATAACCAAGCCAGCCGCTGTCACCGCGATAAAGACTCATACGCAGGAAATTCTGGATTTGAAAGGCTTCTGCTGCGATGAATGAATCGATGATGAACATGGTCGGTCCTAAGATGAGCATACCGATCATTAGGACAACGGCAAAACCGACGTTCAGACGGCTCAGCAGTTGAATCCCTTTATCCACGCCGGAAGCAGCAGAAATCGCAGCGATTGTCACAAGGAAAATAATCACCAGTGACTGCGTGAACAGCGTATCCGGAATGTTGAATAAATAATTGAGCGCATAACCGACTTGCAATCCTAAGAAGCCGATCGGTCCAATTGTTCCAGCGGCTACGGCAATGACAGATACAATATCCGCGGTAGCACCGATGACACTTTTTTTATTAAAGATCTTTTCTCCGACCATCGGATACAAAATCGCCCTTGGCTTCAATGGATACCCTTTATGATAGTGTGCATACATGAGGACAATCGTAGCTACAGTACCTAAACACGCCCACGCGGTAAAGCCCCAGTGGAAAAAGCTCTGGGCTAAACCAGGGACCACGGCCTGTGCACTTGTCATTCCCTCATCAGCGAAAAGTGGTGGCGTCGTTAAGAAATGGTAGATCGGTTCTCCGGCTGCCCAGAAAACACCTCCACTCGCAAGCAATGTGCAAAGGATCATAGAGACCCAGCGGAACCAGCTATTCTCCGGCCGGTCCAATTTTCCTAACTTCACTTTTCCATATTTAGATAAGGCCAGCGAAACGCCCACTACGAAAGTAGCCAGTAGCAGCAGCTGCCAAAAGGCACCGAAGAATGTAACAGAAAAGTCGAACGAGCTTGAGATCCATTCTCCCATCAGGTCTTTATTCAAGAGCGACAAGAGTAAAAATAAGACGAGAAAGCCCCCGCTGATGCTGAATGTGATCCAGTCAATTCTCGTTCTCCTATTCGTTTTTTCGTTCATTATTTTCCTCCTAGGTTTTTTTAACCTGTGATAGTTAATGTATTTTTAAATCTATGACGGATTTACAATGGCTTTGTTCTTTAGACGTTCAGAAAACGAATACTCCTCTTGTTCTGAGACTTTTTTTAACACATAGGGATTAATTATAGAGATGTTCGTACAACTCGTCAAATGGAAGTGAAGCAAGGATTGATAGGATGTGAAAGCATTTGACAGCTGAGGCACCCTAATTTCCTGTGAGCCATAAATCTATAAGGTCATGGGGGCTGGCCCCTGCATTTCATAGAAAAAAGCAGCTCATGGTGTGCATGAGCTGCTTTTTTTAGGTACAATCCTATTCAATCACATGGAATGTTGAACCTTACTCTGTATGGCATTCAAAGGAGTAGCTGATCGCTAAAAAACTACTTTCCACTTCTGGAGTCCCTCCGATGTCATAACATTGATTACTAGCGTTGTCGATTTCTTTGCTATTGAAGTAGGACTGCGTGCCTACTAAGAAAATACCCATAAGGATCGTTATTGTACATAGTGTGGATACTACCCATTTTGTCCTATATTCCATGGTCATTTCCCCCTCTATTCCTAGCCCGGTACGAGTGCTATATTTTTGTTGCTCCTTAACCAACTGTTTCCCTTTATCTTAACATCAATAGGAATATTTTGGGTAATACACCAAAAAGATGACCCTGAACAAATCGGGTCACCTTTTTACTCCACCTTATTTTACGAATTCATGATTTAACTTCGTCTTCTTCACGCCTCTTTTGTATTTGATGAATCCATCTATGATGTTCCATAAAGAAAAAATGATGAAGATCGCGGCTATTCTCCAAGCCAGACCATTCTCGACTTGAGCTGAATTCCATTGGAAAAGATCCGAAATATAGTTGATAAATGACGAAGCGAACAGCTTTTCATCTGTAATGATCCAAACGAATATCCCTATGGATACGCCTTCTTGAATAGTATTGAACCACATGATGCCCTTGCTCCATTCTCCCTTCAATAGCTTATAGAGAGCCAATGCAATTTCCAGCCCGATCACGAGAACGACTCCGGGCCAATAGCTGAGCAGGACTTCCTGGTTCAGAGCCGGGGTAATGAAGGTCAGTTCTTCTCCTTGGTTTTCATAGATTCCTAACAATTGATCCGCGTGGAAGTAGACCGTTCCCCAAATCGCTGTCCAAAGAAATGCTCCATAAACTTCCCACTGGGAAATCGAACGTCTCCTCGGGGCACGAGCAACTTTTTTCAAATCTGTGGGTGTCCATTTTTTGCGCGGAGACCTTCGTTCTTCATCTTCTATACCGATGTCCACACGTTCGATCAGGGCGAAAATGATCGTGACCCAAAAAAATACTTGCATGCCGACGGAAATCACTCGCCAGACGCCCTCACCGACAATGGCGAGGATCATCGTAATCACGTTGCCTTCCTCCACCGTCCCCAAAATATTCTCAGCGACGAGAGTGATTAATGAAATCGTAATCGCGATCGGCAGGATCATTTTTATAAGGGAGATATAGGTATCATAATAACGAGGACCGATCAGATGCATCGGCTTCTCACTGTATCCATGGGCAAGCTTTACAGGATCGCCCAATCCCTGAAGCACTCCTTTGACATCTTCCTCTGAAGGGTTCTCAGGAAGCATATCCTCGATCGTCGATCGGATTTCAAGCAAAATGTCTTCCCGGTTCTTCTCTGGCAGCCGGCGTTCAACTTCCTGTAAATAGACATCAATCCATTTCATTGTTCTCCTCCTCCAATAAGCGGAACAATTCATTCGTCGCTTTTTTCCATTCTTCCTTCAACGTTTGAAAAACATTTTCCCCATAAACACTCAATACATAATACTTCCGGGGGCGGGACTCTGTAGTATCCCAGCTGCTCGTGACCAGGTCTTTTTTTTCCAACCGGCGAAGCAAAGGGTAAAGCGTACTTTGGTCAATGGTGATGCCTGAATCTTCTAATCGTTTTACGAGAGAGTACCCATATTGCGGCGTCCGCAGCTGACTTAGGACCGCCAACGTCAGGTTCCCCCTCCGCTGTTCGGTCAGCAATGAGTTCAGTAGTTGACTCAAAATCTTCACTCCTCTATATACTGTACGACAAACACTATCTACACTTAGTATATGTCATACAGTATTGTATGTGCAACTGTATTTTCATAGATCTATAATAATTGTTCAAACAAAAAAAGCACCTCTTCGGAAAGAGGTGCATTTGAACATTAAAAATTAATCAAACAGGACACTCACGGAATGCTCGTGCTGGACGCGGAGCAACGCATCTGCGAGCAGAGGCGCAACAGAAAGCACGGTCATTTTATCAATCTGTTTTTCTTCCGGCTGGAAGATGGAATTCGTGATGACCAATTCTTTGATTGGAGACTGCTCAATTTTAATGACGGCCGGATCGGATAATACCGCGTGCGTACCGCAGGCATAGATATCATTGACGCCATTTTCATGGAGAATATCGGCAGCTACAGTCACGGTACCTGCTGTATCCATCATATCATCGACGATGATGACATTTTTGCCTTCCACTTCTCCGACAACGTCACGGACTTCTGGTTCCCCGGGTTCTGCTTTTCGTTTATCGATGAACGCAAGAGGGGCATCAAGGATGTTCGCCATCTTTCTTACACGGTTTAAACCGCTTGTATTAGGAGCGACAACAACAAGGTCTTCGATGTCTTTCGTTTTGAAGTACTCTCCCAGGATCGGGATTCCCTGCAGCTGATCAACCGGAATGTTGAAGAAACCTTGGATCTGCGGGGCATGCAAGTCCAAAGAGATGACTCTGTCAGCTCCTGCCTTCTCCAGAAGGTTGGCAATCAATTTCGCTGTGATCGGTTCACGGGCACGTGCTTTGCGGTCCTGGCGAGCATACCCGTAATAAGGAATGACCACATTGATCGTCTTAGCGGAAGCGCGCTTCAAGGCGTCGACCATGATCAACATTTCCATCACATGCTCATTGACCGGCTGGGAGGTGGACTGAATCAGGTAGATATCGTCACCGCGCACACTTTCTTCGATATTGATCTGCACTTCTCCATCACTGAAACGGACGACTTTACTCTTCCCTAAAGGAACTTCCAGGATCTCTGCTATTTCCTGAGCCAATGGTTCATTGGAGTTTAATGTAAAAAGCTTCATCTGAGATTGTGTATCCATATGTATCGCTCCTGTTTTGTAAAGGTTTTGTTAAGAAAAACTTATCACTACAGGGGCTTTGTTGCAAGTTCGGAATCTTGTTTGGTAAGAGTTACCCATTTTCATAATTCGGATCCAATTGATCGGTAATCAACATATGACCCGGAGCATGGGTAATCATGATTGGTGGCTTCGCTTGAAGCGCCGCATTTTGTGGGGTCACCCCGCACGCCCAAAAAACAGGCGTCGCTTCTGCAGCGTCGAATTCGACGGCTTCTCCATAATCCGGATTCTCAAGATCCTTGATTCCGATTTCTTCCGGGGCCCCGATATGGACAGGACTGCCGTGTGATTGTTCAAATCGTTCGGATATGGCAAGGGCCTGATCGACTAAATCGTTCGGGATCGCCCGCATACTGACGACCATATTCCCTTTGAAAATTCCGGCAGGCTCGAGCGGTATGGTTGTGTCGAACATAGGAACGACTTTTTTTTGCTGCTGGTGGAACAAAGGGATTCCTCCATCAAGGAGCGCTTTTTCAAAAGTGAAACTACAGCCGATGAGAAACGTTACGAAATCATCCTGCCATACGTCGGAGATGTTCAGGACTTCTTCTGAAAACTTTCCATCACGGTAAATGCGGTAACGCGGCAGGTCGGTCCGGATATCCGCCTCCGCCACTTTCGGTTCGGTCTGCCCCGCTTCCATTACTTCGACCAAGGGGCAAGGCTTCGGATTCCTCATGCAGAACAACAAAAAATCGAAGGCATACGCTTTCGGGAGGGTCACCATATTGGTTTGAATATATCCTTCACATAAACCGGATGTTGTACCGGTGTTTTCTTCGTTTCGAATGGATGTTCTTTCTTTCAATGGTTTCATGTTGATTGTGTCTCCTTTCCTATTTAAAACTTCCTAGTCATTTAAGGCCCCCACTCTTGCAGGGAGCGAGTGTTCATTTACGCCATTTGAAGGTATCAACAACAAAATTCATAAGGGTGAAGAGGCGGGCATGCCCTGAACAGCCAGGCGGGTTCGTGGTCAGGATCCTGCCAGTGCCAGGCCGCAAGAGCAGCTGCACAAGCGTCGATGGTGTGAGATTCTTCAGCCATTCTTTCCGGTACACCCAGCATTTGTTGTGAATCGAACCATGTTCTTATTCTTTTACGAATCGAGTGGTCCTGTTTGTAGTAAAGCACATCATCGATATTTTCCATTCTTGCTCCCAGGGCGGCTCCAGGATGGACTTCCACGAGATGAATCTCATATGGCGTGGAAAGGCGTTCAATTTCTCTCGTGATCCGGATCCCTCTCAAGGATAAGTACACCATGCGCATCATCGTCGGCGGCATGATGGAGGCCCCTTTCATACCCAGCTCAGTTACAAAGCTTCTCAAGGCTTTGTCGCTTTCCCTGTCTCCTCCCCCGTCTTCATAGGATAATGGAGCGTCTATCCCTATCGTGACGGAATCTCTATTCGCTAAAGACTCTATGTATGTAAGTAAACCATGGTCATTCACAGGTGTTTCATGTTGTTCATAATAAAGCTTGTCTCCCTGCTTCTGAAAATGAACGAGTACGGTGTCTTTCGTGTTACTGGGTCCCGATAAGTCCAAGCCTATGTATTGCATCTGCGGACCTCCTTCAAATGACGCTGGTTATGAGAGGGTAATTAATATTGGATGGACACTTTTCTAATCTGTAGTGAAAGTTAGATGATTATCGACCATCATAACATGATTCATAGGAATAGATCAGTTTTTTCAGAAAACGGCCTTCTTTCCCTTGAAGACAGCCGAAAAAAAACAGGCATCTATATGAAAATAGATACCTGTTAACCCTCCCCCTGTGCAAGTGAATAGGTTAAATAATCATCCATGTGAGAGACCAGAAACCTTGTTGACCATGACAAAGCCTTCTGTAAATAATGGAAATATCTGTATGACCTGGTGTGGTAAATTCAGTAAATAAAATAACTAACTTTTAGGCATTGTTTTTGCTTTTGCGTACGCCGATCATTGCGGCGAATAGGACGGCTGCCATACTTGCGAAAGCGATCATCCAAGCGTTCAATCCCTCATCTGCCGTTCCACCAAGACCTGTGTCCGGCATTTCAGAAGGCATGTCTGAGGCGAACATGTCCGGGTTTTGCGCGACGATGGCACCAGATAGTCCTTCACCTACCCCATACATGTGAGCATACGCTTCACGAAGCTGATCATAAGCAGCATCAAAGTCACCATCTACATAACTGTCAAACGATCCTGTCAATTGGTTTACGTGCATTTGAAGGCCTTCAGCAGTCGCTTCTGCTTCTAATCCACCTTCTGTCGCTGTATCAAGGAACTCGGAGAAATCTGCACGGTAACCGTCGAGAGCCGTCAGTGCTTGTTCTTTGGCTTCTTCATCTCCGGCCCCTGTCGCTTCTACATAGTCAACGAAGTATCCAATATGCTCAGACCACATATCTTCAAACTGCTGTCCGGCTTCATCGCCATAAACAGAAGTGATAGCCGCTGTCAGGTCCTCGGTATTATTGCTGAGCGCAGCTGCAGCATTTTCAAAGTCCTCCGCACCATCTCCGCCTTTTTGCATCGCAAGGACGGCAAGGGCTGCGTGCTCAGATAGCAGATGGTTCAAGTCTGCACGAAGATCAGCCGCCGGTGTCGCTGGATTCGTGTTTTCGAATTTATCAGGGAATTGGTCCGTAATCGCAGTGGATAGACCTTTTCCTACTCCATACATATGGTCGATACTCGTGCGTAGTTTTTGATAGGCTTCATCAAAGTCGCCTTCTTCATAATTGTCAAAAGCACCGATCAGCTGATTGACGTGCATTTGCAGACCTTCAGCCAGAGAGGATGCTTCTAAGCGCTCACCTGTTGCTGTTTCCAGGAACATGGAGAAATCTTCACGATAGTCATCCAAGTTACTCAACGCTTCTTCACGTCCAGCTTCATCTTCTTCAGCTGTCGCTTTCACGTAGTCTACAAAATATCCGATATGTTCAGACCACATCGATTCGAACTTCTGGCCAGCTTCGTCTCCATAAACGGAAGCAATCGCTGCGGTCAAATCCTGTGTATTTCCTTCAAGAGCTGCTGCCGCTGCATCAAAATCCTCGGCTCCCTCAATCCCCTTCTGCATCGTTACAACGGCAAGGTAGGCGTGCTCGGAAAGGGATTGATCAAGGGTTGCGCGTAAATCAGCAGCCGGCGTCGATACCGTTACATCTGACATTTTTTCGTGATCTCCGTGATCATCGGCGAATGTAACCGTGGCTGTCGGCAACATAAGTGCTGCAGACATCGGCAAAGCGATTAAAGACTTTTTCCAATTGATTTGTTTTTTCATTTCCAACCACTCCTCTTAATTTTGATTTCACTAAGCTAACGAGAGGAGATGCAATTTGGATCACAAAAAAACACAAAAAGTTTTAAAAAAGGCTACAACCCTTGTTATATCAACAAATATTTCTTCATAAAAAAAGAAAACCACCATTTTCCTGTGGCTTTCCATAGGCGCTTTCAAAAGCTGCATCACTTATTTTCTACTGAAGAATTCGATCGAAGAGAAGTTAGTCTCTGATCCAACTCTTTAATTGTACTCACCTTGAGCACTTTATCTTGAACTTCCTCAAAAGCTTGAAAAAAGTGTGGTTTCCCGTTTTCTTCAAAATACTTATTCCACTTGAACATCTTAAGGAAGATTCGGAAGGTAGGTGTATAATGAGCGTTCTCCAAACGTAACTTTTGTAAAATGAACCGCTTGATAATCCGGTAAGTCCGGACATTGTAGTTCGTATCGAGGAAAATGATGACATCCGCATGACGGAAACTTTCTTCCACCCACCACTCATTGTGGACACCTTCCATGATCCATCCTTCCATCCCGACAATACCCTTCAAGTACTCGGCCCTCTCCTCTTCTGTTCTTCGAATATCGCCCGACTGGTGCCTCTTCCAAACGACATTATCCAGCTCATGATAAGGAAGGTTCAACTCTCCAGATAGCTTTCTTGCCAAAGTCGTCTTCCCACTCGCAACCGAACCGATGATATGTATTTTCTTTATGTCTCCCACCAAACTCCCCCTTTTCCCATTACACGATAAACTTTGTGAACCAGGCAATGTATTTTGCACCCGGGATGAAAACGAGCTGCGCCAAAAGCGTTCCGAACAGTCTGGATGTGATCATCATAAGCGATAAATTTTTCAGTTTACTATAATCTCCCTTTTTATTAATAACATCATCGGCCATGACGGAGATTTTAGGATCAACGAAAATGACTAATAGAATAGTGGCGATTCCGTTAATCAAACCAGAAGCCATGATGGCTGTAGAGGCTCTTTCTGGAACCAGCAGGGCCGCGTACAATGCTGACAAAACACCCACGGTATAAATCGATGTCACAATCATATTGTTGAAAAACAACCGCTTCGGGATATGGTCCAATGAAAAACCCTTCAGGTACTTTCTGTTGGGAAGGTGGATTTGGTGCAACCCTCTTTTTATGTATTCGATGGAAAAAAGCATCCGAAACAAGGAAGGGATCGATCCCCCTTTTTCTGATAAACGAATGATCGACCGTGAAAACAAGGCCACAAAGGTCGGAAGTAAAATCATCCCGAGAATCGTCCCCACCGTGGAGGCTCCCAAAATGACCCTGTATTGACTTTCTACAAAGGAGAGAGGATCTGCCGCGGGAGCGGTGTCAATCAAACTCCCCGTAAACGGCTGCTGCATCATATTGGCCATCCTTGAGACAATGACCATCAAGTTGAACAGAGATAGCGCAGAAGCGATCAATCCTACTCTTGCTCCTGATAATCGCACCGCATAAGCCAGGGTTTCTATGGTATGGATCACTAAAATGAATAAAGCAATATAGAGGACTTTCACTGTAACAAATTCCATACTACGACTCCTCATCCTTACATATGCCTGCCTCCTGAGAGGAAGACTTCAACTGAAATGAACGAAATTCACAAAAGAACCCTTCATTTAATCATCCTTGCAGAGCCATGCTTCCATACTTATTCGTGCACCGCTTTAACAGGAATCCATACTTCCTCCACAGCTTCAGGATCAGCTGGATAATAGTCAATGGTGAAGCGTTCGAAATGCGCCCTGTCATCCAAATCGTAGGCAGAAGCTGGGAGCCACTCTTCAAATATGTACTGCAACGTTTGATTGAAACGATCAGCAGGACCTCGATGCAAAAATACGGCATACAACCCTCCCTTTAAAACAAGGGTTTCCATCCCAGGGTCCTCATTATGAGTTCGTGGCAAAACCTCCACAGCTGCCCACTTCACAAAAGGGGTGGAAGGATGAAATTGTTTTGGGTCGAATCCTTGATCAAAAACTTTCAGGTTGTAAAGCCTTTCATCCACACGATCCGGAATGGATTGCCGGTGAGGCATAAAACTTTTCCAAAGCTCCTGGGTAGCGTCTTCAGCCAGGGTCATCCGGATTGATTTACCGACCATTTTCTTTTCCTCCAGTACAATCATTTTCGGTTCCATTCATTCACCTCCCTTTCATTTGCTTTTGCACCATTCGAACTCATTCTACATCAGATGCCAGAATCCTCCATCAAAACCAATTCGATAATCACGAACCAATCATTTTTTTAAAGACTGAGTATCAAACATTTCCATTGAGATGATCAATATTGATGGGCAACATCTGGCTACTCTTTTGAATCTATTGACTTAAGTCAATGTGGGATTTCGCAGGCCGGCGTACAATTAGATCAAACAGACAAGGAGGTTTATAATGAAAACAGTTAAAAGAAAGGAAGATTTCCAACCAAAACCAGCAATGATAGCCGGCTTAAGTTTGATGCTGATGACCATTGCTGCTTTCTTCTCCTATGGATACGCGCACAGCTCATTGGTCATCTACGAAGACGCAGCAAAAACGTATGACCTCCTGCGGCCTTCACTTTCCTTATTTCATATGGAAATCGCCGGCTGGGGCGTTATTATTCTTACTGATCTCATCGTAGCCTGGGCACTTTATAAAGTCTTGAAACCTATCCATCCCCTTTACGCATTACTGGTAGGAGTTCTCCGTCTCTTCTACACGATCATCCTTGCCATGGCTGTCTTCCATCTAGTGATTGTAAGCCGGATCATTCTAGACAATTCAGGTACAGTTGAACAAGTGATGGACAGTCTTCTTCTTTTTGAGAAATTCTGGTCGATAGGACTGATCGTATTCGGATTTCACTTGATCATGGTGGGCATTTTGGCTCTAAAAGCTCCTTTTATTCCCAAATGGATAAGTATTTTGTTAATCATAGCGGGAGTAAGCTATACTTTGATCCATTCCATGTACAATGGACTTCCTCAATATGAGACTATGACAGCTGACATGGAGATCTTTTTAAGCCTTCCTATGATGATTGGCGAATTAGGACTCGGGATCTGGCTGTTCTTCAAAGGAATCCAGACTCTACACAACTCCCGACCTTCATATTTGGGAGCTTCCTAACCGCTTCTTGATGCGACTCAGGGATTCAGGCGTTATCCCCAGGTAGCTGGCCAGCTGATGCTGTGGGACCCTTTTTAACAATTCTGGCCTGTTTTCAAGAATGGATTGATACCGCTCTTCTGGAGTGGATGAAATGAATGCCGCAAAATGATCATGGATTTCACCCATGTCGCCCTCCACCATTTTGAGGATCATCGTTTCAAGACCTGGATTGGTGTCGTACACCACCTGCTCTTCAGATAAATCACCTACGACCAGGACACAATCTTCAACGCATTCCAATGAATATTTGGAAGGTTGATCAGATAATCCATGTGGATGGAAGATGGTTACACTCTGTTCTTCCGTATAAAATTCGACGGTCGTTTCTTTTCCGGATTCGCTCACAGCAAACTTACGGATACAACCTTTTAAAATAAAGAAACACTGCTCAGTGACCTCCCCCTGTTGCAACAACACCGTCCCTTTATTGAATGGAGTGATAACGACATCAGAAGCGACCTTATCCAATTCCGCTTCACTCCGATCACTATATTTTTTCATATAATTGATGAGGATCTCCTTCATAAGCCTTTTCCTCTCCGTCTTTTCTTTTATACTAATCTAGCACTTCATTCTATTATGGGAACATTCTTCCTTTCTATTGGTTCTAAAAGCAGACGATGTTAAAGTTAACTATCAGTGATCAGTCTTTAATAAATGCTCTTCCATCATCAACCGCAACAGTTCTGTAGAATAATCACCTGACGTAAAATAAAGAATCATCGTTATCGAGAGATCTGTTTCATCCAACTTTAAAGAACAATTTAGATTAGTGCCATTGCAGAAATTTTTATCCAAGGGGGATAATCTATGGACCTGTTTTTATTTATTATCATCATTGTTGGCTTAACCTTCTTATTTTTAGGATTTGTCATCAACTTCGACTTGAAAAAGAAGAAACTCGAACTGGAAGAAAAAAAGGTGGAGTTGGAAAAACAAAAGCTGGAACTCAATAATCAAGGTCAAGGGGAAGAATAAACAAGCTTTTCCTATACTTTTGATTTTACAGCCAATGGTTCTCCAGCCTTGACATAACGTTGGATTTTCAAACCCGGCTGAAAGTTCACTTTTCCATTTTCGAACAAAAGCACAACGGTTGAACCGAAACTGAAAAAGCCGACTTCTTCTCCTTTTCTCAGCCTGGAGTAGGGATGGATCCATTCAATGGTATTGACCCACATGGCACCTATTTTAATAAACGCCATGTACATCCCTTCCTCCAGCTTCATTTCTGTAATGATACGATAATTGGTTGATAGGGGTGATTTCCCCAAAGTTAAACCCCATTTGTTTACAGGGGAGGACTTCCCACCAAGGTCAAACTGTTTTTCAACAACGGCATGAGCTGGAGAATGAATCCGGTGATAGTCGCTCGGGCTGAGATACAGAACAAGAAACAATCCATTCCGGTAGCGTGTCATCATTTCCTCATCCCTCAGCAAGTCTTGGATAGAATAAGAGATTCCTTTCACTTGAATCCTCTTATCCTGTACTTCACCGAACTGCTCCACTCGGGCGTCCACAGGACTAACAATTTCCTCTTCCAAACCCTTCACGGCCCGTGCGCCTTCTTTCAATTCTCTGATAAAAAACTCCTCCAATGAGGTGAAATCCTTCAATGGTTTATTCAATTCTCCCGTAGGAACTTCAAACAGTTTCACGTAAAGAGGAATCAACCGCCTGCTTAAGGAAGAGCGGCTTAATTTACGTATAAACCTGCCAAACGTTTTGGAATTGAACATACGAATGATGCCCCGGTATACATACGTTTTCACTAGACTCCCCCTTAATATGAATAATCATCCCCCTGGACTTTCAACGCTGTTCGCTTGGAATTAAAGTATAAATGCATTGCGTTTCACCAAAACGAGTAATCGTCTTATCTAATTTCATCCCTGCTTTTTCTAAGAGCCTGCAGGAATAAACATTGGCCATCTGTGTTTCAGCCGTAAGTTTTTGAAGGTTGAGCTCATGAAAAGCATAAGCTGCGACTTCTTTCACAATTTCTGAGCCGTACCCTTTCCCCCACCAACGGGGCAGGAATTGATAGGAAAGCTCGATATTCTCCCCATACTGATGAGGATCAAGGGAAACGAAACCGATGAAATGTTGAGTGCCTTTCTCCCGGACTACTAAATACAAGGAGTTTCCTTCACCTTCTGAATTCCGGATGCCCTCAAAAAGCGCAGGAAGGCTTTCCTCATCACGCGGCCCTCCGAGGTACTTCCTGACTACGGGACTTAAGTAAAGCTCTTTGACTTCTTCAAAATCTTTCTGCTGTATCTCTTTCATCACTGTTCGATCTGTCGTTAACACATCCATCTCCCCCTTTACTTCTGTTCATAATAGCGTAATGAAATGATCCTTCTCTTGATTATAGGACGCTTCTATTATGTAAAAAGTTACAATTCCATGGACTTTTTTCCAACATAAAGAAAGAAGCTAAATACTCCAAGGAATGTTTAGCTCCTGAAAATCGTTGTTCATGCATTGTAAAATGTTCTTCTTCGCCTATTTACTGAATAATGCTTTCCTTGTCTTTGGCCCCACGATTCCATCAGCTTCCAACCCCTTAGAAGTTTGAAACTTCTTCACAGCTTTTAAGGTCTGCGGACCAAAACTTCCATCAGCTGTGATCCCGAGCTTCTTCTGAAGAATGACCACGGAAGATCCTTTGCTTCCATACCTTAACGTTTCATCAAAGAATTCGTAGCCTGCAACTGCTTTATTGGCCCCCACACCATACTTTTGTGCTAAAGACGTGAATGAGGAAGAGGAACTTGTGATATAAACAGGGATATGTTTATCCGCACGTTCAAACAACCAGATGACATCTTCGTTATACATGCGAATACAACCACTGGAGGCGTAGGTTCCGATGGAGGATGGTGCATTCGTTCCATGGATGCCGTACATATTTCCAGAGGTATGCCCCCAGTCACCCGGCACTTTTATGCCAAGCCATCTTGCACCCAGAGGATTCCTGGGGTCACCGCCTGGGATGCCTTCTTTATACCATGGCCTGTTTTTCACTTTATTGACAAGAGAAAACTTACCTTCCGGCGTCATAGCTCTCGTTCTTCCTGTTGCTACAGGAAACACTTTCTGAAGGGTTCCACCTTCATAAAAAGCCAGTTGATTATTACTTTTGTTAATAATAATGGCTTCCTTCTCAGCAGCCTCCGCAGGCTTTACCATCAAACATGATCCCAGTAACAACATCGCAAGTATGAACACAAGTTTTCTAATCCCCATTTTCTTTCCTCCATTACTCCCTTAATGAATATGGCAACATTATACTCCCGGGAGCGAGGCAATCCTTGTCGAACGGAGCTGTCGAAATAAAGAAATTTTCTAGAAATTAAAGAAGGGCGGCTCCATGAGCCCCCTTCCATGCCTTCCTATAGTTCCGCCTGTAAAACAACTTCACCTTCAGGAAGCTGGTTATTCGGTTGTGGTTCTTTGGTGATGGCGATTGCATCCCAGGATTTCTGATTTTCTTCATCAATCCGGAAAGTCACCGCACCGTTACCTTCCCCATCTGTTGTAAAAGCACCGGCCGGTTCAGGATTTTCCCCTTCAATCAGCCACACTTGATAGACCTGGTCCCCTTCAAGTTCACTCAACTCTTCCACTTGGACAAGCAGTTCAGAACCGATGCTGCGATCAACAAGGGTCGCGACTCCGGATCCTGCTTCACCTGTTGAGGCAAGCTGCGTCCGCTCGGTTGGTGTCACCGTATCTCCATTCTCACTTTCACGATCCTCGAGTTCAGATAGAGCGACTTGGAGATCAGAAAGATTCGACTCAAGATCTTCATTTTGTGTAGAAAGCTCTTGAAGCTGCAGACCTGCAAAAATATTTCCACCTACAGACAGGAGGAGACCTGCGGCCAATGCACCAGCCCAAACCTTCCACTTGTTCGGCTTTTCAGGCGAAATCATGGTGGGCTGTCTGTCTTCTGTTTCATAGGTTTGTTCTTCTTCATCTTTGAAAACACCATCCAGGACACGTTCTCGCATACCGGCGGGAGGTGCCGCTTCTTTCATATAGGCAGGGAGGTCTCCCATCAGGTTCTCCAATTCCTGCACTTCTTCCTGACAGTCGGGACACTCCCGTAAATGCTGTTCGAATTCTTTTTTCTCTCTATCTGTTAACTGGTCATTCAAATAATCAAGGACATTCTCGCATTGTTTGTCATTCATCGGTGGTCCCCCCTTTCTCATCCAAATGCTCGCGCAATTTTTTCAATGCGAGCCGGACCCGTCCTTTGACTGTACCAAGGGGAATGTCACATTTCTCAGCGATTTCCCGTTGTGATAATCCCTGAAAATAAAAAAGGCAGATCATACGTTGTTGTTCGTCCGGTAATGTGTCGATGGCATTCCGCAACTGGTCGCGTTCCTCTTTATCTGTGACGACTTCCTCGACACCGGGCATTTCTTCATGCACGGAATCTCTTTGATCCCATTCCACTTCCTGAACTTTCTTTTTTCTGATCAAGTCGATGGAAGCATTTCTCGTGATGGTCAACAGCCAGCTTGAGAACTTGCCGCGTTCCTTCACATAATGACCTGCCCCTTTGCCTCTCCACAACTTGATGAAAACATCCTGCATCACTTCTTCTGCGGCCTGCTGATCTTTCATCATTCGATAAGCAAAAGAATATAATAATTTCTCATATCGGTTGTAGAGGGTTTCGAGAGCAGCTTTATCTTGATTACGGATTTGTTCGTAAAGCTCATAGTCCGTCGGTTTGCTCATTCAAATTCCCCTTTTTATGCCATGGTCTCTTTAGTATATCTTTTTAAAGGAGATTCTTCACGTTTCACAAAGCATACGAAAAGAAAAGGGGATTGGATCATTTTTTATAAAATTCTCCTGCCCATGTTTTGCAGCTTTACAAAAAAACACCCTGGACAGGTGTTTTCATTGATTCTCGTATTTTAAATAATTATAGTGCGTAGTTGGTATTCTATTGAGGACCTTTCCATCTCGATCTTTGTAAACTTCGTATTCCCGATATGCTTCCACTTTCGTTCCATCCACCACCTTCGTCCCTTCATAGACGAGTTCCAACTCCAGATTCATGGGGGTATCATGTTCCTCCTGTGCCACAGCTTCTGTTTCACTTTCTTCCGTACTGATTGGATAATGGGAAGGCTCTTCTGGTTTCATCCGGGGAGACTCCATATAACCGATTAAAGCAAAAATTCCCAAAAGGATTAAGAAAGAATACATCTTCTTCATAAAATCGACCTCCACAAAAGTCTATGTACAAGCATCTTATGCATGCGCTCATGAAAAAAGGAACTCCCCGGCATGGAAAGTTCCTTTTTTCTATCCATTTAGTAGTGAAACCCACCATGACTATGGTGATAACCTCCGTACCATGGGTTGTAACTCCCATGTCCTTGATGATATCCATAGCCGGGCGAGTAGGTGCTGTGCCCGTGTTCATAGCCGTAACCTGGAGAATATGTCCCTTGACCATGGTGATATCCGTAACCGGGAATGTACGTGCCGTGGCCATGATGGTACCCATCCCCAGGGATATAGGTGCCGTGACCATGATGATAGACTCGATCCAAACCGATCGCCCCTTCCTTTCCCTCTCATTAGCCTATGTGGAGCGGAATCTGTTGGTCTGGGCAATTTTTTCATAAAAAAATAGACACGCTCTTATAGAAAGAGCGTGTCTACCCCATTATTTCGCTTCAAGATTTACATTATCGATATAGATATCATGGGAATCTGCAAATTGTCCCATTAAGAATTTCAAAGATGCGACATCATCTTTACCCATCTCAAACTCAAAGTCATAACGCTCCATGTCTTCAGTTAAAGAGACCTTTTGACTGAGGAAGCGCGTATAAGCCGCGTTCTCGATCGTCACCTCGATCTCTCTCGCTATGGTTGATCTAGCATCAAAAGATAAGGTGTAGGTGCCCCCTTTGCTAAGAACAAGACCAGGCTGCTCGGCTAAAACACTCCATGCTTCATTGCCCGCATTTTCTATCGCTACTTTGAGTTCTTCATCCACAACTTCAATATTCGCACTCGCATCAAAGTGAATATACTTGGACCACGATTCCATTCCTTGTGAAAAATCACCATTTTGGAAATTGATCGGAGCAACGATGACCGACGTTTGAATCATACGAACGTTATCTAACGTCACATCCCCGTCTTCTCCCCCTAAAAGAAACCTCAGCTGGCCGACTTCACCAGACAACTCCTGGGGCAGTTGGAATTCCAACGTATGACTCGACATTTCTTTCGTCAAGGAAACCGCTTCTTCACTGAAGTATTGGACAGAACCATCTTCACTGACCACTTCTACTTGAAGGCTTCTTGCTTCTGATGCCTTCGCATCGAAGGTCAATTTGTATTCCTGATTCTCAGCAAGCGGAATGCCGCCTTGAGTAAATAGGATGTCTTCGGATTGTTGACCGGAATCTTGAACGGTAATTTCAGCTTTTCGCGTTGACTCCGGTACAACGACACTGGCATCCGCACCATTTTGCGAGGACAGTTCCCAATAGTTGAGACGCGTCATATCCCCCTGGTCGAAAGTACCGTTATAAATGAGGTTGCCATCACCGAGAGCCGGCTTCGAAGTGTCCTCTCCGATTTGATCGGTAATATCCTCCACTCGTACATTGCCCATCCATACAGGTGCAGTTCCATTGCCACCCAGATTGAATTCCAGACGCGCGGCTAAATCTGTATCCTGTTTAAACGTAAATGTATAGTCATAAGACTGAAGGTTCTCCGTCAACTCCACCGTTTTTTCACCAGAGTAATTCGCATAACCTCTTTCGGATCCACCGGATACTTTTGACATGATGTTCCGGGTCGTATTGGATTTTGCATCAAACGACACCTTGTACGTGTGTCCTTTTAGAACCGGAAGCTTTTGAATTTGCTGCAAAGACCACAGCGCATTCCCCGGATTTGTAATTTCCGTTTTTGCATAATTTTCTCCATCTACATCTTCAATGGTCAGATTTCCCTGTCCTTGGAAATCTGGAAGCTTAAGGAAATTCCAATAGGTTGGATCGAGCGTTTTTTCTGGGGAATCTACCACAGTTATCTCTTTTTCATAATTCTGATCATAGATGAAGTTCCCATCTTCTAGTGGCTGCTTGGCATCTTCCGGAAGTGTCTCCTCTTCCACGACAGGTTCGACCGGCTCTCTGTAATCTCTTCCCGTCAATTCATACACGCGCACATAGTCGACTTCCATTTTGCCTGGGAATTCTGTCGTTTCATCTGGATCACCACCGTACCATCCGCCGACAGCAAGGTTCAGGATCATATAGAATTCCTGATCAAACGGAGCAGGATACGCATACTGATCCCCTTGATTTGTCCCTTTACTGAACCAATCATTCAAGGTTTGGTAAAGTTCTCCATCTACGTACCAGCGAATCTCTCCTGGTTCCCATTCGACGGAATACGTATGATAGTCGGTAAAGTCTTCTCCTTCAGGGAAGTGATACTCTTTACCTGTGTACGTATTATTCGGCCATTCTTCACCATAGTGAATCGTTCCTCCGATGTTACTCGTGTCGCCCCCAGCGGCTTCCATAATGTCGATTTCTCCGGAAGTCGGCCACGGTCCATACACATCATCCTCCGGCATCATCCAGAATGCCGGCCAGAAACCTTGACCTTCAGGAAGTTTCATTTTCGCTTCGAATTTACCGTACTTCTTACTGAAGAGACCTTTGGTTTTCAGTTTGGCAGATGTATAATCATAGCTTCCAAACTCATCTGTAACCGGTTCTTCTTCCTTCTTCGCTTTGATGACTAAGTGGCCATCTTCGGTATAGGAGTTTTCGCTGGAATCGGTATAATATTCTTTCTCATTGTTACCCCAGCCAGCAGCGACACCATCTCCGTTTTCATCGACAATCCAGTTACCTATGTCATACGTCCACTTGTCTGAATCGATTTCTTCTGCTAAAAATTCATCGTTCCACACTAGCGACCAATCCGAAGCCTGATCTGCAGCATCGTATACGATAACTTTGTTCAAGTCAGTATCCACTGTAGACACTTCGTTTTGAATCTTTTCGTTAATATAAACCGTCCCGGAAACGGTTACATTTTCCAGAAGGATGTTATTACCGTTGGCAATGATCAAATCACCACCGAAAGTAGAATCTGAGATCGTTACACCAGAGGCATTGATCCAACCATTTACTTTAATGTCCTGACCTGTGTATTCTCCTTCTTCATGATAGTAAGCATCCACGAATCCACTCACTAATTGAAGGACGTCTTTACGTTTCACCGGCTTACTGGAACCGTCCCAGGCATCCAGTTTTCCTTCCAGTTGATAAGGAAGAAATTCAATTAAAACGTTCTTCGCTTCCTCCTGCTTTATGGCAGAACGAAGGTTGATGTCAGAGCCAGCTGCTTCTTTTGTTTTTTGAACAGCCTCTTCCTCAGCCACGCCAAACCAATGACTTAATACAACAGAATACTCTTCATAACTCATGGAGGCGTTTTCATTTTTCTTGTTGTTTAATCCATCGAACAGTCCCGTTTCATACCATCCTTGTCCAGTAGACCTTTTGCTGTCTGACTTTTCAGCCTGCACAGACGTGAAACTTCCTAAAACGATAAACAGCACCATAAAACAATAAAAGGTTTTCTTCAATCTGTCTCCTCCTTTGATATTTAAAAACTAGGTGTGATTATCCTCTATGATGATTTTCTTGGCTGAACACCTTAATCATTCAACGATAGGTTCCAATTTCGAGACTGTCGGTTGGAGAGTGTAGCGGCTGATTTCATCCAGTAATGGAAGGAGGGAATACTCCCTCCTTATTAAACTGTTGATTACGAAACCGGTTTCCATATCGATCAAAAAATTTTATCTTTCAAAGCTGTGATTTTCCACCGTGTTCTTGTACCAATAGTAACTATCTTTTCTTGTGCGTTCGAACGTATCGAAATTCACATGAATGATTCCGAACCTTTTCTCATAACCTTCTGCCCATTCGAAATTATCAAGAAGGGACCACACGATATACCCGACGATTGGTACGCCAGCTTCCATTGCGCGGTTTAGAGCAGTCAGGTGTTGTTTAAGGTAATCCACGCGTTCTTTGTCGTGTACTTTTCCATCTTCTGCTACCTCATGGTTATAGCAGGCGCCATTTTCCGTGATGTAAATAGGGACATCCCCGTATGTCTGATGAAGGTCTGTAAGGGTCTTGTAAAAGCCTTCCCCATAAATCGGCCAGCCGATATCTGTGCGGCGTTCATCGAGTGCGATTTCTTCGACTTGGAACAATCCGCCGTCTTCCTTGTAGCGGCCAAGACTCCCTGAATAATAATTAATCCCCATCATATCGATTGGCTGGGAGATGATTTCAAGGTCGCCCTCTTCCATGTTCAAGGTTGCATCGTGCTTAGCAAACAAATTCACCAGAGTTTCTGGATATGTACCTTTGAACACGGGATCCATAAACCATTCTTTCTGCCACATCATCCCGCGTTTACACGCATCCACATCTTCTTGTTTCGGGCTGTATGGCTCAAGCCATCCCATGTTGGGGGCATATCCGATTTCTCCATCCGGAACGAGCGTGCGGAACGATTGGACCGCTTTCCCGTGAGCGAGCAACAAGTGATGGGAAACATCCACAGCCGCTTGTAAACTCGTTTTTCCTGGAGCGTGGACACCTTCATAGTTTGATAAGAAGGATGCGCACCATGGTTCGTTGATCGTCAGCCACTTTTTCACCTGACCGCCGAATTCCTGGAACATCGCGTTTGCATAAGCCAGGAATGCCTCCGTCGTGTCACGGTTTTCCCAGCCACCTTCTTCCTGAAGGACTTGAGGAAGATCCCAGTGATAAAGTGTAATCATCGGCTCAATTCCGTTATCAATCAGTTCTTGAATCAGGTTTCGATAATACTCGACACCTTCCGGGTTCAGTTCTCCTGTCCCTTCAGGAATGACACGGGACCATGAAATTGAAAAGCGATACATGTCGACACCCAGATCCTTCAAGTGCTGGACATCTTCTTTATACATATGGTAGCTGTTGCATGCGTGATCGCCATGATCGCCGTTCTTCACATTGCCGGGGGTGTGGGAGAACACATCCCAAATGGATGGTGTGCGTCCTCCTTCCTTTGCGGCTCCTTCAATCTGGTAGGAAGCTGTCGCTGCTCCCCATTTTAATTTGTCAGGAAATTGAATCGTTGTCATTGCCTTTACCTCCAGTTAATCTTTAGGAGTCTAGCGTTCTTTCGTAGATGCACGTGGTACCAGCTCCGGGTCCACTTTGACATCCTGGATGTCGTGATCATCCTTGATCAAATCTTCCAGCATGTACGCCGCTAGTTTTCCTAGTTTTTGTTTATCTTGCTTTACAGTCGTCAGTGGTGGATCACTGTAACGGCAGGCCTCGATATCATCGCAACCGACCAATTGGATATCTTCGGGAACCGACAATCCTTCTTCCTTGATGGCTTTCAATGCGCCTAGGGCCATCATATCGGAAGCTGCGAAAACCGCGTCTGGAAGCTGGTCTCCTTTCAGAATCTCCTTCATTCCTTCATATCCACTTTCTTCGAAAAAGTCGCCGTAATAGATCCAGTCTTTATGGATGGGAAGTCCGAATTGATTCATGGCATCAATAAAGCCGATGTTCCGGATACTTGACACGAGGGAATCCTGCTTCCCTCCGATGTACGCGATCTTGCGGACTTTGTTCAAATAAAGATACTCCACGACTTTCGCACCGATTTTTGCGTTGTCTGTCATAATGTAGCTGGACCTCGGACCCTCGAGCTTCAAGTCAATCCCAATGCATGGAATCTCACTTTTCGCAATGTCATGAACCGCCTCTTCAATTTCATCACCAGCGATGACCAGGCATCCATCGACATGGAAATGCTTACACCTTTCCAGGTACTTGCTTTCCCCTTTATAAAATTTTTCATTTGAGAATAGCAGCAAGTCATACCCTAATGCCCCTACGGCTCTCTTAAATGAATTGACGACTTCATTGAAAAAGGGGTGTGTAAAATCGACATTAATCTTACCGGCATAAATCAAACCGATCAGATTCGATTTTTTCGTAGCCAGAGACTTGGCTGAAAATGTAGGTTGATATTTTGTATCTTCGATAATTTTATAGACTTTCTTCCGCGTCGATTCACTGATGCCTCCATAATTGTTGATGATTTTAGAAACAGTGGCTGGAGAAACACCTGCCATTTTTGCTATGTCACGTATTGTTAAATCCATATCTTGTTCTCTCCTTAAAAAGCTAGCCGCTCTGTGATTACCATCTATTGTATCAACAATTCATAGAGGTTGGCATAAGATTTACTTGATCGACCCTTCTGTAATACTTGAAATGAACCAGCGATTGAAAATCAGGAAAATGATGATCAATGGAACGGTTGCCCAGAATACACCTGAAAGCAGCATACCGAAGTCAACACGGAACGCATTGTTCAATGAAGCAAGCGCTACTTGCAATGTGTAGGATGCTGGATCACGCAATACCGTAAACTGCCATAAAAATTCTCCCCATACAAGCGTGAATACGATGATTCCTAATGTTGCAAACGCCGGCTTGATGATCGGAAGCACAACACTCCGGAAAATTCTGAAGTTCGAGCAGCCATCAAGTTTCGCCGCTTCCATCAACTCATCAGGTACAGACTCGCTGATGTATTGGCGCATTAAGAAGATGCCCAATGGATTCAGTAAGAACAGCACGCCTGCCCCAAGCAACGTATCCAACCATCCTAATTGAGAAACCAGATAGAACTGTGGAATCAATCCCAATTGAGGAGGGATCACCATCGTCAAAAGGATCAGGATGAAGAAAAAGTTTTTACCTGGGAACTCGAACTTCGCAAAGGCGAATCCAGCCAGAGAACTGATCAATAATACCGCGAGGGTTACTGTGGTACATAATAGGATCGTATTCCACATGGCCTGAAAGAATGGAATCGTATCCAGGACTTTCATAAAGTTTTGGACTAGTTGGTCACCCGGCAGAAGTGTCGGCGGAATGGAATTGTAAGCAGCACTCGGCTGGGTCGCCATAACAAACATCCAATAGAATGGAAAAATGGATAAGATGGAAGCGATCCATAAGATGATGTAAACGGGAAGCGTCCCTTTTTTCAATCCTTTAGATTTTCTCATTTCTTAAACGCCCTCCTTTTCTGCTTACGACCGACACCAGAAGTCAACCACGTATTCAAAGCTGCTGCACCGACAATGATAATGAGTAACAATACAGCTGTTGCTGATGCTGTACCGAATGAACCTAAGTTGAAGGCATCACGATATAGATACATTACGACGGTCATGGCTTCATCACGGTTGAAAGCAGAAGATCCAAGGAATACCGCTGGTTCCGCGAACAATTGCAAGGCACCTACGGTAGACATGAAAACCGTCAGGATGATGAATGGTTTCAGCATCGGAATGGTAATATGAAAGAACTGCTGAACCTTGCCGGCACCGTCGATGGTTGCTGCTTCATACAAGTCTTTCGGAATACTTTGCAAGCCTGCTAGATAGATGATGGTGTTATAGCCGACCCATCGCCAGAAAACCATCAAGGAAATCGCGATTTTTGCTCCCCACTCGGAAGTTTTCCAGCTGACAGGATCAACCCCGAATAGACCGATTACATAGTTAGCGAGAGCTGTCTCACTACTACTGAAAAACACTCCGAACACTAATGCCACAGCTACCATAGACGTGATGTAAGGCATAAAGATCGTCACACGGAAAAAGTTTGTGAAACGAATGACGGCCATATTCAGGAAGTAGGCCAAAATAATTCCTACGATCAATTGTGGAGCTGTTCCCATTAAACCGATGATGACAGTATTATAAAGAGACTTCCAAAACAACGGATCCTGAAGGACGACCACGAAATTCTTCAATCCAACAAAGTCCATCTCCCCGAGACCGTTCCAATCCTGAAAGGCCAATACGATACTAAAAACAGCTGGATAAAGACCGATGATTCCAAAAATGATGAAAAAGGGTGCAATATATAAATATCCAGACAGCATATCTTTTTTCTTTTCAGACATTTGGGTAGTGGATTTCACTTTTGAGGCATGCTGACGTTTTTGTACGTTCTCCACTCTATTCCCTCCTTTATGTAGGAGGGCCGGATGGAATCCATCCAGCCCATAAAACCTTTAGCGACTCACTAAACCTTCAATACGTTCGACAGCTGCTTCCCATTCTTTTTCAGGGTCTGCACCTTCTTGAACATTTCTTAAAGCTGTCAGTACTTCATTGTTTACCGTTACATATTTCGGTCCTTTGTACACTTCTGGAATTTCTTTTGCCGCTTCGGCAAAGTAAGCAGCTGTGTTCTGTCCGCCGAAATACTCATCGGAGTTGTTTACGAATTCTTCCATTTCGTACACTTCTGGAGCAGATGGGAACAAACCACTTTCTACGAAGGATTCTAATTGGTTCTCTGGAGAAAGCATCCATTTAGCGAATTTGTAAGCTTCTTCACTATGTTTCGTTTCAGAAGGAATCGCTACATATGAACCTCCCCAGTTTCCGGCGAAGTCTGTTGGAAGTGTCGTAACTCTCCATTTACCTGCGCCTTCTGGTGCGTTTTCAGTCATGTAACCTTTCAACCAGGCCGGTGCCATTTCAACCGCAAATCCACCTTGGTTCAAGGCATTCGCCCACTCCGGTGTCCACATTTCGAATGAACCTACGACACCTTTATCATGAAGTTCAACCGCATAGTCATACGCTTCTTTTACTCCGTTATCTGCTTCACCGATCAATAGTTCACCATCACGGTTGAAGTAGCTGACTTCAAGAGCATCCATGTTTGCACGGAATGCCATTTCCATACTGTCGACCATTGGTTTTCCTGTTTTATCTAAAACGGTGGTCGCTGCATCTGCAAATTGTTCAGGAGTGGAAATCATTTCACTGACTTTATCAGGATCTGTCGGTAGTCCAGCTTCTTCAAATACTTCTGTGTGGAAGTACATCGCTTTCGGACCTATGTCTGTCGGTAAGCCGAACAAGAAATCTCCTTCTCCATTTTCAGCCATCTTCCATTTCCAATCTAAGTATTGATCTTGAATTTCATCCGCACCTAAGTCGTATAAGTTAACAAAGCGATCCTGCGCTTCGCGGTAACGGTCCAACTGATCGACTTCGATCATCGTCAAATCCGGAGCCCCTGTTCCAGCTGAAATCGATGTGAACAAGCTATCGTGGTGATCGCCAAGCTCAGAGTTTTTGATATTGATTTTGACATTTGGATTCTCTTTTTCATATTCTTTCGCTAAATCTTCATAGTTGGTAGCACCGAAAACCCAGAAATCAAGGGTGACTTTGCCTTCACCATCACCTGAAGCCGAGTCTTCCTCGCCACTGCTACACGCATAAAGGAACATCGATAAGACTAACAACATAACGACGAATAAATTCTTTTTCACTTTCACCATTCCTTTCGTATTCCTGTCTAATTTCTCTTCCCCCTACATTAACGAAACCGGTTTCGTTAATGTTTAAAAAAAATCAATTGATTTAGTAGGTTAGCTTGATTATATCGACAAATGTATCCGTTTTCAATGGTTTTTTTAAATTTTTTCACAATTAAACCTAGTTTTTAGTAAACCGGTTTCCTTATATTTCTTATGAAGGATTTATTTCGTTTATTACATGGAACAGTTCCTTAGACGCATTTCTTGTCATAACAGCATGAAAGCCGAGCAAAAGGGAATAGAGTATTGTAAGCCAAAAACATCGAGGAGGAAAGAAATATGTTATGGCTCTTACTATTCATTCCAATCGTATTGATCGCTATCTCCCTCTACTTCGCCCGAAAAAGAAAAGCTCAGCCTCATGTCAATATGGCCAATGAAGACAAAAAAGCCTATGAAGAAATATATTATGACCAGGGAGCTGCCAAAAAATCAGCAGACCCTAAACATACAAAACCATTTTAAAAAGCACAAAAAACGGAAGCTCTTCAGCTTCCGTTTTTCAATGCTCATGAGAGGAATGGGAACCTTCTCCCAGCAGAAACTTTTCCAAATCCTCAATATGGGGAGTTCTGAAAACAATTTCTTTTGTATCTAAAACGATAAATTGTGGCAGCTCATCGATATTCAAAAGTTTTTTATAATCATAAGGTTCCTCCGGCACTTCCTTTAGAACGTTGAAAGAATAGAGTCTGTTCTCCCAGACTTCCGGATCGCTGAACATTTGGTTGATTTCGCTTTGGAAGGCTTCCAAAGAACCCTTTTCACTATTAAATGCCAACACACTATAACGACCTTCTACCCCTGACGTTATTTCGTCCATCAGCTCCTCTTTTTCTGAGCTGCAACCGGCAAGAAGGACAAACATACCAAACATAAAAACGAGAAACGTCCTCAAGTTCTCTCCCCCTCTATGGCACATACTCTACCGATCCTTCTATTAATAAAAAGGGTTACCTTCCTTATGACGCTTTTGTGTGAGGATGCCGAAAAGTCATAAAAGGTTCCTGGAACCTTTTTAACGACCACAATAAAAAGATATGGAAGGGGATTCTTAGATGTTTGACATCCGGGCGTTCTGCTTTCACTCTTTCATTTCTTCACTCCACTGTTGGTTCAATAGATGATTGATCCCAACCGTCCTTTCCACATCCAGTACAAAAGCAATCCCTCTGCCCGGCTCATCAAGTCTTGCTCCTCGTTCAATCGCATGCAGGACGCCATCACACTTTTCCTTCACGATTAATGTCAACACCACTTCTTTTTCAGGTTCGATTAATATATTAAAGAGCTTCGCCTTTTCATGTATACCTGTTCCACGTCCTGTGATGATGGTACCTCCCTCTGCTCCTGCTTCTTTAGATGCATCCACGACTTTTTCTGCATCTCCTTTATTCACGATTGTCACAATGAGATCATAGGAAAGTTTCTGCTTCTCCACCTGCATCACATCCTCACTTGCGTTTTGTTCTGATTCAAGCCCTAATCCGATCATATGATTGATGCCGCTGATATTTTTCGTGTCGATGACAAATCCTATGCCCTGTCTCGGACGGTTCAGTTTTGCTGCATGGATGATGGCATCCATGACCGAATCATAAATAGAATGAGAGACAAGAGTTAAAATGACTTCCCGCTCCCTTTCTACAGGTATGCCAAGAAAACGCTTCTTTTCATCCATTCTGAAACCTTTCCCAAAAAGAGTCGTCCCTCCCTGTGCGCCTGCAAGAGTCGAGGCATGTACGACTTTTTTAGCTTTTTCTTTTTTAACGATCGTTACTATGAGCTTTTGTCCGGATGTTTTCTTTGTCATACTGTTCCTGCTCCTTTCTCCTGTAGATCACACCTAGTGTAAGAACTGAAATAATGGGTGCCAAAGCTACGAGAGCCACCATTCCAAACCCATCTAAGAGCGGATCGCGACCTTCGGTAACAGAAGCTATGCCTACGAATAGACTCAGAATAAAAGTGGCGGTCATCGGACCTGTGGCTACTCCACCAGAATCAAAAGCGACCGATGTGAACGTTTTATTGGAAAACCGAACGATGATCAAGGCGAACAGGTAACCAGGGACCACAAAATACCAAATAGGGATTCCGATTAAAATACGCACCATGGAGAGAGCGATGGAAATGCCGACACCAAAAGAAAGGGTATAGAGCAATAATTTATGAGGGATATAACCTCCAGAGACTTTTTCAACCTGATGGGTCAACACGCTGACCGCAGGCTCTGCATAAATGGCCACAAAGCCGAGAACAAAACCGATGGGTACAAGCAGCCACGTGTGCTCTATCGTTCCAAGTTTCTCTCCCATCATGCTTCCGACGGGTAGAAAGCCGATATGAACCCCTTGCAGAAACAAGGACAGACCTGCATAAGTCAAAAAGAAACCAACAAGGATGTCCTGTAATTTTTTCCATGGAAGCTTTAGAAAGACAAGTTGAAAGAGAAGAAATAAGAAGAATAGTGGAATGAGTGCTGTAGCGACATCAAACAGGACGTGCCAGAAACCATCGAAAATTTTAATGTTCACCCATAAATCACCCCTAAAAGGAGAACCGATAAAATCGGGCCGATCGATGCCAAAGCGACAAGTCCAAATCCATCACCTGATGAAGTTTTGCCACGCATAACCGAAGCCACACCCACCCCGAGTGAAAGAATGAATGGTACGGTCAAAGGACCCGTGGTGACTCCACCTGCATCAAAAGATATCGGGACAAAAACACTTGGTGTAAAGGCCGCCAGGAAAAAGACGAGGCCATATCCTCCTGCAAGTAAATAAACCATGTTGATACTGAAGATGATCCGAAACATGGCGAGTGCGACAAACACTCCTACCCCGATCGCTACGGAAAGGATAAGAATGTCCATTGGAATCTGTCCACCAGAGACCTGATCCACCTGAGAGGAAAGTACACGCACATCAGGTTCTGCTATGGTCACGACAAGACCTAGAAGAAATCCGAAAAAAATGATCAGCCAGACTCTTTTCGTTTTAGACAACGCGGAGCCGATCATTTCTCCAATTGGTAACAACCCGATATTGACCCCGAGCAAAAACAACACCAGGCCGGCCCCGACCATCCCCGCGCCGATGATGAATTGTAAGAACATGTCCAACGGAAGCCAGACTAAAGTGAATTGAAGGATGGTGATGACAATCGTGATGGGGAGAATGGAGAGGACGACTTCAAGAAACGTCTCTTTAATATTGTCCATCTAAAGCCTCCTAGGAAAAAGTTGAGGAGCTTGTCTATGGATGTTCCGTTTCTAAAAAGTTTTTCTGTACTCATTATATCATTAAAAACATGCAATCATGATAAAGATCCGCGACTTACCTTTTTTACAACGATAACCGCTCATTATAGGTCATACAGACGAAGACACCAGACTCACGTCCCTTTACGTTGAAACAGATAAATCGTCCCAGCGAGGACGATCATGAAGCACAAGAATAGATATGTACCGAGTGCGAGATCCTCCTGTTCCACCGGTTCTCCTTTGTCCAGGAAAGAATCTGATGCTTCATTCTTTTCACTTCGGTAGGTGTAAGCAGCTTCCCGCTCTGCTTTTCTATAAACACCCTTTCGTTCCTCAACAGCAATCATGTCTGTTGTGGGATGGCCGGATAATTTATAATAGTCCGTCCCTTTTTCAAAAACGTTGGAGAAATTCCCTTCATACTGTTGCATATCCGAATAAGCGGTCACTTCGCCGATCTTCTCTTCCACTTTCACTTCTGTGGCTTCTTCTTCAACTACATAAATGTAACCATCATAGACGACAAAAGGATAGGCCCACGATGTGGCTGAAGCCGTTATTGATAAATAGAATAATGGGAAAAGTAAACAACAGAGCATAACCAATAGCCTCATCGTCTCCCTCCTTTTCAACATAGTCGTCTGAACATGGAATAAGTTGCAAACAAATTATTTTGAGACACGAAATACAGCTGATATGATAAATGTTGTTAAAGAAGAAAAGGGGCATTCTTGCCCGTATATTATAAGTGAAACAGAAAAGAGGTTATCCTATGTCTGTAAAAGGATTAGCAAATACGAAATTCTCGGTCCTCGACCTTGCCCCTGTGATTGAAGGCGGGACGCCGGCGGATTCTTTCCGAAACACGGTTGATCTTGCCCAGCATGTTGAAAAATGGGGATTCACAAGATACTGGATGGCCGAACACCATAACATGCCATTTATCGCAAGTTCCGCCACTTCTGTTGCCATCAGTCATGTGCTGCACAATACGGACTCCATCCGAGTCGGCTCAGGCGGAGTCATGCTTCCGAATCACGCGCCGCTTGTTGTCGCAGAACAATTCGGCACACTGGAAACCCTGTTTCCCGGACGTGTAGATTTAGGTCTCGGACGAGCTCCAGGAACAGACGGAATGACGGCTCGGGCTCTAAGGAGAAATTTGGATTCTGATCCTAATGAGTTCCCTGCGATGCTCGATGAGTTAAGAGGCTATTTCGCCGGAGATCACCACATCCGGGCGATTCCTGGAGAGGGACTCGACATTCCGGTTTGGCTGCTCGGTTCTAGTGGATTCAGCGCACAACTTGCGGGACAACTTGGGCTGCCTTTCTCTTTTGCCAGTCATTTTTCACCGAACAATACACGCGGTGCTTTGAATTTGTACCGTTCCAGTTTCCAGCCTTCGGAAACGCTTGATGAACCCTACGTCATGGTAGGTGTCAATGTAATCGCTGCAGATACAGATGAAGAAGCAGAAAGGTTGGCAACTTCCCTGCAGCAACAATTCCTGAATCTCGTACGAAACACGAATCATTTGCTCCAGCCCCCGGTTGATGACATGGACGAAGTATGGACAGCCCAGGAAAAAGCAGCCTTAAGACAGCAACCTGGCGCTTCCATTATCGGAAGTAAAGAGACAGTGAAAGAACAATTGAAGAAATTCCAGGCGGACACCGAAGCTGATGAGATGATGGTCATTTCACAAATCTACGACCACGACGCACGTCTGCGCTCCTATGAAATCATTTCTGAAATAATAAATGAATGATTGCGAAAGCTTTCATTTTGCACAAAAGTCCCTCTGTTCTTCAGAGGGACTTTCCTTTATGTATAAAAAAGAAGACAAAGATCCTGCACTTTCAGGAAAGGAAGAATAGCATAAGCTCCATTGCCCTTTAAGATTTCATCATCCGGTATGTTTAAAAAAAGAAGACCACAGAAAACAGGAAAATGACCCTACTCATTCAGCACCTTCGTTAACAATCGAATGCCTTCCAGCACTTTTGCATGATCTCCGCCGTTATTTCTGGCATGAAGCAAAACAGGACGGACCGATTCCACCGAACGTCCAAATTCATACATCCAGTCGTATCGGGGCACCATCCATAAATGAAAATGGTGGGTCGTGTCTTCGTTGTAAAAGTAATAGACATGCTCAATTCCTAACACTTCTCTTTGCGCCTTTCTGATCTTCGTGATGAACGTGATATAATCGTGTTGTTCCTCTTCTGTCAATTCATCAAGGCCCTTAATATGCCTTTTGGAAGCTACAATAACTAACCCTCTAATCGGATAAGCGACATCCTGGTGTGCATGGAAATGCACTGTTTCTGCAATGACACCACCTTCCGGTTCCACTTTACCGCTTGTCAAAGCGCAACTAAGACAGTCCACTTCCACCGTATTTCCATTCGCTAATGTAATTGTACGCATACTCTTCCCCCTTTTTCATTTTTCTGTTTATAGGATCATTAACGTTAATGATAAAGGCTGACCTCTATTAAGTGAGGTCGGAAATAAGACCAATCAGCCTTCCAATCCCTTTTATTAACCAAATAACCATTCGAATTGGGAAAATGATCAGTTCAGGTAACCAGAGCACCAGCTCAAACAGAACGTCAAAAACACTTGATCTTTCCGTGTTTTGTCTTCGTTGTTTCAACACTTCCTGCTTACTTTTCAACCATTGTCTCATTTGCGGTTCCTCCCTATCTATCTTACGGTTACTTTTTATGGAAGGTTTCACAGATGAAAAAATTTCCTCGTTTTACCTCTATTCATTATATACAAACTATGTACATAAGAGGAGGTAGATGTTGATGGGAAAAAGAACGTCACAGATGAACGCAGCGAAAACGAACAATAAAACTCCGAAAGAAAGCCTGCCGATTGAAGAAGAAGTCGGGCACCGCACCAACAGGAATCGACCAAAGCAGGGACCGGGAGCGAATGAATGAAAAAAATCCAGAGGAATCTTCCTCTGGATTTTTAATTTACGGACAACCCAGATGTACAACTGATCTCGACTACCGAAATCCGTACAACCCTTTTGGAAAAATCAGATCATTCCATCGTAGCAATTCGTGTGTAGATCTCATTCAAGTTGGTATATCCTTCTTTCTTTAATTGTTTGATACAGGCCACCCATAATTCAGCGGTTGCCAAACTATCATAAAGCGCATGGTGCCGTTTTTGAATATCAATTCCAAAATGCTCACAACATTCATCTAACGTCATCAGCCCTTGCTGGTTAGGGAGAACCTTTGTTAAAAAGGCGGTATCGACAATTCTATGCTGAAACCTTTTTCTCAAGGCGATCCATGTCGCATGATTCATGAATTGCTTTTCATGATTCGCATGATGAGCGACAAGCAAATCCGCTTTCACATACTGATAGAAACTCTTCAAAGCGTCACGCAGTGGTGGGGCGTCTTCAATCATGCTGCTTGTAATCCCCGTCAACTCTTCAATCTCCTTAGATGGCGCAACATCTGTTCCGACCAAGGTGTAAAACGTTTGGCTGTCGATTATTTGATCTCCCTTTACTTTCACCGCACCTATAGACAAAATCTGGTCACCATTATAAGGATAAAAGCCGGTCGTTTCCAAATCGAAAACCGTAATACTTAAATCATCAAAAGGAAGGTCGAGAGTATTTGCGTTTTTCATCTCTCTCTCAAGGTTCCTTAAATAAGCCATATTCGACGGATCATTCTGATTCAATGAAGAAAAACCACCGCCGATTTTACCGGACAAATCTTTTACAAACTGTACAAAAGGGTTCATCTTTGACCCTCTTTAATGATGGTTTTCGCCATTTGATGGAGTTTTTGAGCCCGTTTGACCTGCTTTTTCAATTGCTGTTTTTCCTCTTTCATTAACTGTTCCACTTTGATCACGTGGACATGGTGATAATCCTCGGCATCTTTTTTCAGTTTCAATCTTTGCTGCAGGAATTGTCGGAAATCATTTTCATATTCAGAAAGAGTAGGATAAAGAGAACGCAGCGCTTCAAATCTTGATAACGTTGAAGAACTAGTGACATGGTGAAAAAGGGAAAGAATTCTTAAAGCGTTAATGTAAGGAAAGTAGACCGTCTGTTTCAGATTGAAATGCCCCTTTTTCTCACCACTGTAATCCGGTAGCAGCTGCCCGAAAACTCCTACACCCTTTTTTACGTAATTGACATTATCCAGCAACCTAGTCAAAAGCGCTGGTTCTTCATCGATCACCGCAAAAGATGCCTTTTTCACTTGAAAAAGCAGATTTCGTTCCCCCACCAGCACTCTGGAGTCGAAGAAAATAAGGAAATGGCGCAGTGCCTGCCACTCCGCCTCTTTCAACCACTCTGTAATCTGCACCGTGAACAATTCCACGGACTGACACCATAATGGATTGGAAGCCATCACATTCCCCTCGCACCTCTCATAACCGACGACAGCCATCCCTTCTCTGATTTCTTTCCCCAACACTAAATAATAGTCCTGGTGCTTCTCATCCCCATCAAAAATAATGCCGTGATCTTGATCACTCCATAACGACTGCTCATATCTTCCGGCACTTCCCATCAAAAAAAATGCAAAAGGAGCAGGAGGAGGCCCCTGCTCACGTTCAACCTTTTCTTTTGCCAGATGGAAAGTATGATGAATCAATCGGTCGTGAAAAGCATTCAACTGAAAATGATCACCGCTTACAGATTCAATCATCTCTTCCCGCCATACTCTGATTTCTTCATATGTCTTAAACATCCATTCCATCCTTTTTCATTACGTCTTTATGCTCCTGATTTCGTCTTTTGCGGAGGCGTTAAATTCTCTGGATAACCATAACCACCGTGCTCACTTAAATCGAGACCCATGATTTCTTCCTCTTCAGATACACGAAGTCCACCCATCGCCTTATCCATGACTTTCAGAATGATGAAAGAAACGATAAACGCATACAACCCACTACTTACAACTCCGAGCGTCTGTACCCAAAGCTGCTCGAATCCACCACCGTAAAACAGGCCGGGGCGACCTACAGAAGCAAGCTCTGGTGTTGCAAACAGGCCGTTCGAAAGCGTTCCCCATACACCGACGACACCATGAACAGAGAGAGCGAAGATCGGGTCATCAATTTTCCTTTTATCAAAGAAACGCATGCTGAAGAATACAATTCCTCCACCGATCAAGCCGATTAATACCGCTGCCCAAGGCTCAACGAAAGCACACGAAGCTGTAATCGCTACAAGACCGGCAAGAGCACCATTCAGCGTAGTCGGTACATCCGCTTTTCCTGTGACGGCCCAAACCATCAGCATCGCACCGATAGCACCAGCACCTGCTGCCAATTGGGTGTTAAGAGCGACATAACCAAAGAATGCATCTGCAACGCCGAATGTACTTCCTGCATTAAATCCAAACCAGCCGACCCACAAGAGGAGGACACCTAATGCTGTAAACACTTGGTTATGGCCGGCAATTTCATTGGAAGAACCATCTTTGTTGTATTTCCCGATCCGGGGTTTCAAAATAACCGTTGCCGCTAAAGCTGCCATAGCACCTGTCAAGTGGACAACCGTTGAACCGGCGAAATCCTGCTTCCCGTGTTCACCTAACCAGCCGCCGCCCCAAATCCAGTGAGCAATCACAGGATAAACGAGAATAGAAAATAAAATAGCGAAAATGACGTAGGCGACAAGTTTTGCTCTTTCAGCAAATCCACCGAAAGCAATCGTCATCGCAATGGCCGCAAACGCCAGCTGGAATAGAAAGTCTGTGGATCCCGCAAGACCTTCTCCCATCGTCGTTGCATCACCATAAAAGAAGTTAGAGAAGCCAATAAATCCATTTCCTTCACCATAAATCAGGCCATACCCTAATGCCCAGAATACCACAGAAACAATACCTATAGTAAAAACCGTCTTCCCCGCAATATGACCCGCGTTTTTCATTCGTGTCGACCCGGCTTCCAGTAATATAAATCCTCCCTGCATCAATAAAACGAGGATCGTACAGACGATGATCCAAAGATTGTTCATTAAAAAAGTTGCATCCATTCTCTTGACTCCCCTTATGTTAGATTTTATAACATTTTATGTTATTAAGCATTGTATCAAAGTCGCAATATTTACACAACTATAAATGTCAGGTTTCTTAACATAGGGTATGATTGGGATTTTCTTAAGTTGCCTGGAAAGGCAGCCCCATCGTGTTTTTTATTAAAAAAAACAAAAAAGATCCCCATCTTTTAAGATCAGGGGATCATTCTACTCCATTGACTCCATGGAGGAGATTGTATTTGGAATGTTTTTGAAGCAATTCTGAGACAGTTACGAATTGATACCCTTCCTTTTTCAACTGAGGGAGAATCTGCTTTAATGCTTCAATCGTCTGCGAACGATCGCCACCAAAATCATGAAAAAGGACAATGTCCCCATTCCTCGTGTTGTTTAATACGGTTTTTACGATATTGTGGACACCAGGCCTTTTCCAGTCTCTCGTATCTTGATGCCAGGACCACATAACAACCATATACCCTTCCTCATTGGCTGTATTGACAATAATGTCGTTATACACACCTCCTGGTGGACGAAACAACCTCGGAGGAGCTCCTGTCAAACTCTCAAGAACTTCTGCTGTATTGTCCATTTCATGAATCAGCTCTTCTTTCGTAATCCCTGTAAAGTCAGGGTGATGAAAGCTGTGGTTAGCAAGCTCGTGACCACTTTTCACCATCGACTTGATGATCGATGGATTCTCCTGAGCTCTTGATCCAACTACAAAAAAGGTGGCTTTTGCGTTGTACTCCTGTAAAATATCCAGAATTTCAGGCGTGTACTCAGAACTTGGACCATCATCAAAAGTAATGGCGATATACTTTGATGAAATCGGAACATCCCAAATCGCCGTCCCCTGCTGTTCATAATAATTTCTTGTATGGTTTTTTGCGTAAACGCTTACAACACTCAATTGAAAAACAATGAGAAAAAGCGAAAGATACAGGATGATTTTCTTCAAGGGAAGCCCCCTTTCTTTTTTGATTAGTTTGCGGGTAAAAAAGCTCTCTTATCCAAGCTAAAAAACGGAAAAAACCAGCCCCCTTACAGGAGCTGGTCAATCCTCATCATTTTTGAGGTTTCAGTATCGTCCGCTGTAAAGGAACGCCCCCCATAGGAACATTCCTTTCAAAGAATACATAAGCTTTTCCGTCCACAATAAAAACATGGTCCCCCTTATAATGGACGTCTTTATATCCTCTATCCCTTAATTCTTCACTAATTGCTTCAATATACGCTTGATGATTCATATAACGTTCATCAAAATCCATTTGTATATGGCCTTTACGATACCCCATCAACCAGTTAAAAAACAGAAAAACGCCAATACCGGCAGCAGTACCGAGTATAATATAAAGCCAAAACATATCATCACCCCATTACCTGTATGTACGATAAGTCTCAAGTGAAAGTTTCAGAAAAATAAAAAAAGACCAGGATTTTCCCTGGTCTTTTTAGAGGGTGTTTCTCAGCCCCAAGCACTCATCCCGCCTCGAACATTGGTGATGTTTTCGAAACCTTTCTTTTTCAATACTCTCGCTGCGTTTGTACTTCTCATTCCGCTTTGGCAGATTAAGACGACTTCTTTATTACGGTCCAGCTCCCCTGTTCGTTTTGACAGATCGGAGAGAGGTATATTCTTAAACGGTTTTTTATGATTTGTCCGATACTCTGCGGGCGTACGGACATCAACCCATTGGACATTTTTTTCTTTCAAACGCTCTTTTGCTTCCTGGACAGTTATATTTTGAACACCTTGGGCTGGCAACAGCTTTTTAATGATGAACCAACCGAGTAACAATCCGATTCCCCACGGGAGAATAGCTTCCATATGTTTCACCTCTTATTTTTCAATCATACATGGCATCGCCCGGCACTCCTGGTGCTGGGTTGGAATGGTATAACCAATCACTTCATACCCTTTTCTCTTCAGTAGTCTTGCTGCCAAATTCTTTTCAACTTCATCTGAACAAATGAGTACAATCGGCCGCTGTGGTATATCTTGATGATGTCTTTCTAAATAAGCCAGTGGCAGACAAACAGCGTGCGCCAATTTATCTTGAGATGACGTTTGATAATCTCTCGTATCAACGGGAACGACCATGCCATCTTCAGACGTTACTTCGGACATATCCATCTTTTTGACATGGGAAGCCGGCAAGTATCTATGAAGGATGAAGAGCCCCGTCCCCACGATTAACGTTACGATCAACACGAATGACATGATGTTCCTCCTTTGTCTTGAACTAAGATCATTTTATACCCTGCGCGGTATGTATGTCAACAAGTAAACCTCTTGTTACCAATGAATATTTAAGCAGAAAATGAGTCCCTTTTCCAGAAAAAGGGCTTATGCCTAGCCCACCACCTGCTGAATTCGATTAGAAGCTGTTCATAACTAGAAAAGCCTAAAGCAGCAGCTTTAGGCTAATGGAACATTCTTTAATTGATCATTCGATTATGGTCTTTCCAAAACTTCTTGCGGATAATGACTTTCTGGATCTTTCCAGACGCAGTCTTTGGTAATTCTTCGATAAAAGATACACTCTTTGGTGCTTTGAAATGCGCCAATTTCTCCCGGCAAAAAAGAATCACTTCTTCTTCAGAGAGGATTTCTCCTTCTTTCACCACCACTACCGCATGGGGTACCTCGCCCCACTTTTCATCTGGCACAGCTACAACAGCAGCTTCAAGTATGGAAGGGTGTTCGTATAAGGCCGCCTCCACCTCGATGGAAGATATGTTTTCTCCTCCGCTTATGATCACATCTTTTTTACGATCGACGATTTCAATATTCCCGCCCTCATCAACCACTGCCATATCTCCCGTATGAAGCCACCCATCCCTTATCGTCTCATTGGTCGCTTCCACGTTTTTATAATACCCTTCCATCACGTTGTTTGATTTTGTTACGATTTCCCCAATGGATATTCCATCACTCGGAACTTCATCTCCCAGCTCATCTACGACCTTCACCTGGCTGCCGATCATGCTGTAACCAGCCTTTGCTTTCAACCGGTAACGTTCTTCCGCTGGCCGATCGATGTCCATCGACCGAAGTTCCGAGGTAGTAATGAGCGGTGAGATTTCCGTCATCCCGTACACCTGAATGAATTTCCATTTCAAATCTTCCTCCACTTTACGGACAAACGCCGGCGGCGGAGCAGAACCGGCGATCACGACTCTTACGTCCTGATCAATGGATGGCCGCTTCTCTTCGTAAGCGCCGATCACCATGTTTAATACAGTCGGCGCCATATGTAGCACGGAAACTTGGTGCTCCTCTACTTTATCCAGGATCAATTCAGGATCTGTTTTTCGAAGCATCACTTGTGTGGCACCATTCGCCGTATAATAAAAAGGAGATCCCCAGCCGTTGACATGGAACATAGGCAGCACATGGAGGAGAGTATCCTGATCCGTAACCCTTAGGTGATGCATGGATGATAAAGCATGGAGATAGTTGGAGCGATGACTTAACAATACCCCCTTAGGATTTCCCGTCGTTCCACTCGTATAGAGTAAAGAGGCGATGTCTGTCTCTTCTACATGCTCCCGTTCAAAACGGTCGGATGAAAACTGGGTGAGCCACGACTCATACCCTTCACTGGAAGAATCCCCATGAACTATCACTTTTTCTATAGAAGGAAGCCCTTGTACAACCTCTTGCACCAGCGGCAGGAGAGTATGATCGACGAGAAGCACTTTACTTTCACTGTGCTCTAAAATGAATCGATAGTCTGCCGGTTTCAATCTTGTATTTAACGGAGTCATCACCGCCCCCAGTTGAAAGACACCATAGAACCCTTCCAGCATCTCCGTCGAATTCGGAGCTAGATAAGCAACCTTGTCCCCTTTCTTTACTCCCAAAGATTCAAGCCCTCTTGATAACTGATTGACGCGAGCGTTCAATTCCCGGTAAGTCAAAGTCCAATCATCATCAATGATCGCCGGTTTCTCCCCATATAACTGTACCGCTCTGTCCAGAAACTCTGTCAATATCAATGGAACATGCATCGGATACCCTCTCCCTTTAATATTATAATTAAGCGCTTACATATTATTCTAATTGTAATACTGTTCTACATCAATAGTCGATTTATATCCGTGTACACAAACAGATGATTTTTCCGCAGTCCACAGGCATTTGCTTCTGATGGGTTCAAAGACTTATGTAAAGAGAGCTGTCATGCAGCTCTTATGAATCTTCAAAACGTGCAAGACCTCGCCGGAAGGCTGCGAGGTGATTCAATGATGCATTCCTTAACTGTGTAAAAACAGTTCTCGCATCCTCTGGCAACTCATACAATAAGAACTTCTCATACATGGAAATGTTTTCGATTTCCCCCTGCACACCAGCAGCATATGCCGCTTTGACACTGTCAGGAGTGATTACATATTGACTGGCATTATCGGACGGTATAGGAAATTGATACCTTGTGAAAAGTGTATTCAGAGCAGTGATGTGCCGCTTCTCCGCTTCCTGTATACGGACGAACGTCTGGATATCACCAAATTCCCTTCTGATAGCATCATACCGGGCCTGAGCAAGGTATTCATCCTGGATGGCATAAGTCAACATGTCTTGGAATGTTAATGAAGAAGCATTTAAAGCACCTGTTGCCCCATAATCCTGCTGTCTGATCTGGGCACGATCCTTTTTGGGAAACGAAAGAAAATAAAGAAACCATACCGCATGGTTCTGCTCATCAGCCGCCGCCTGGCGGAACGTTTCTTTGATGGAAAGATCCTGCGCTTTCCGTTCTATTTCATGATAGAAGTCCGTCGTCTTTTGTTCATCAATAAACGCTGCATCTATCCCTTCCCTGTATTGTTCCGAGCAAGGGGCATCGATTTTCGGGGAGGGTTGTTTTCCAGTCAGTTGCTTATAAATATTAGTGAAAGCCTCGTAGTGACGGATTTCATCCTGACGAATCTCATAAATCTGCTGTCTTGCCTGCTGTGTAGGAGCTAAATCAGCCAATTTATTGTAGCAGGCAATCGCACTGTACTCCCCGTTAATCGCTTTTTCAATATCTTTGACGATTGATTGGTCACTTTGGACGCGAAAGTAACCATCATACCCATAAGGGTTAAATGTATATCCATATTGATTCCGATACAACCCAATCAACCTCCTTTTAGAAGTCATCAACCTATCCTATGAAAACTGGGCTTTTTTTGTGTGCAAGTCAAATACCCAGAACTTTGATAATGGATCACTTCACACAGAAAAAAACGTAATGAAGAATTCCTCTTCATTACGCTTCTATGTGACATGTTTTATTTTAAAAACCAAGAACACCCTTACAAATTTCAATAAAACCCTTCCGATCCTGAGGGGGCATTGGCTAGTAAAGGCTGCGGTTGTTTTTCTATCCTCCGGTTACCATTCGTAAGAAGAGCTCTGCGTTCGAAGACACCAGGATATTCAACGACCCAACCTTGTTCATCAATGACTAAAGCGGTCTCATAATCTCTACAACGGTATTGAAAAATCCTATAGCCATCGTTGTCTCCTAGATACGTGTATACTTGGAGCAGTGGACATACTTCTTTCCTTAATACATCGATAAAAACCATTTTGAACGTCCGTCGTTCTCCTACATGCCAAGTCACACGATTGATCGGCAAGGTGTTCGAAAAAGGAGTAATGGTCATATCGACGTTCGTCGCACCATCCAGGTTCTCATCGTATTTTCCATTGATCCACCATTTATCCTGATTTTCCGCCTGGACAACAAAAGGTTCCCTCTCCTGATCTTGATAAACCTTCACCTTTTTGGTCTTCCAATCCAATCCGAGCTTCAACTCATAAGAAAGATGGTGCGGCACTCCCTGATCAACAAGCAATACCGTTCCTTGTACCTCCATGTGATTGGTGAACGTTCTCAAAGTTAAATGTTCCGCCCCAGCCGACTCCAAATGATTCCACATCACACGTTGCTCCATATGATTCCCTCCTAAATGGATTTTTCAACAGACCCTTTCCTCCGAATGACTGTCCAACCAGGTTAAGAACCGACCATTTTCATCCCTCTCTGAATCCCATCTCGCTCCTCCTTCTCTTAAAATTCGCTACCTGTTTTGAAATTCCTTCCTTTTTTTACATAGAGAAGGATAGAGGTCAAATACTAAGTTAATCATGTTGCAATCGTTTCAGAAATATATTCAGAGTAGGAGGTGAGAAGGAAGTGTTTTCATCCAAGTGGCGCATGCTGAAAAAAGACCTGAAGGCCGCATTGAAGTCAACCCCGTCTTCATTGACGACGGAGGAAGAAACACTGGTGAGGGAAATCAGGAGAATCACTCAGGAGAAAAATCGGAATAACGTTACACGTACGATGGCGTACCTTCATTTTTTTCAAAAGCATCCTGAGATTCATTGGGCATTGCTCGCCCACCTTGTATCTAGAAACGCCGGCTGGAACATGACTGACCTGAAGGGTGAATACCTGCCAAAGCTTTTGACAGGAAAGGAAGGAACAGACTTTTTCGTTTTCTTAGAACGGGGAAACTGGCTCATTTTTCAAGATGCCTATCCACAACTATTGTTGTATGATGCCAGCTTGAAGCATGGCCGCCCTCTCTACCACCTATTAGATGCGTTGAATGTTTCCAAATTCATGAGGCCTTTTTGGGAACGCTATTGGAAAAACAGAAACAGTGAAGAACTAACTAAAGCGCTGATTGTAAATGAACAGCATTATATCGAAAATCGGGTCATAAGAAATCACCTGTATATGGCGACTGTTATGGATAAAGTGATGTTCAAGCTTCAAGATGTGCTTTCCATGAACCATATCCTTTTCCCTTATGTGACCCCCATTCAGCAAAAGATACACCTTGTAGGTGGAACAGTCCACCACTTTTCAGCCGTGGATGAACGCATTCTCCTCGGTAGATCCCTTTATGAGCTTCTTTATGGTGTTCGGTCACGCTTAGATCAAATAGTTCAATGGTGCTCTGCTCATGCACACACAGGCTCGCGTAAGGATTATTGGCCGCAGCTGTTCAATGATATCAACGAAACACCACCAGGGCATGTTCATGAAATGACCGTGAGCCCATGCAAACGAAAGCAGAACGGTCCTAAAATTTACAGTCCCAGGCTTGAGATTGTGTGGGAGGATTGGGTCCATGCAGAAGCGGAGACAGGGGATTGGTTCAAGAGTGTACACGTACTGGATTTGATGAAAAAGGATGCTAAGGAATTGAGTGGAGATATTGAATCCGTGTATTGCCGGACGATGGAAGAAATCGAGTTCGCCTCCCAAACAAAGCATACGTTCTTCCAGAAGCCAGAAGAACGATCCGAAGAGCGCCCTTAACTATGCAACTGATTTTTTCGTTAAGTTTGTTGGATTAGTTTAAAAACCTTACCAACGATGAGGTCCGGGTTCTCTAAATGAACAGCGTGGCCGGTATCAGCGAAAACCTGATCTGTGCACAGGGTCAGTTCTACTAATAACTGCTGATACTCCCGCCAATGTTCAGAAGGATGATTAGCGCTAATGACAACCACTGGCAGAGATTGTTATAAGGGCTGGGCTTCCTTCAATATCCTTGCACTTCTCTAGCGTATTGATAGTATTCATACGCTGCAAGGAAGCTTTTCGGACGATAACCCATGTAGTGTAATGCTTGTTTAACTTCTTCATTCCATTCGTTACGGCCCACTTTCTGCTTCAAGATCCTTAGTAATCTACATTCTGTTCTCATCTCCTATTGTCTTGGCGCAAATAACATGACACATACGCCTATAAGGCATATCCCCGCACCAATCCAGTCATAAAAATCAGGGGTCTTACGGTCCACGCCCCAACCCCACAACACAGAAAGAATGATGAACACCCCGCCATAGGCGGCGTACACACGACCAAAGGATGGGAAGCTTTGAAACGTAGCGATCACCCCGTACAAGGCAAGGGTGAATCCTCCGGCAATCCCCCAGGAAAGCGGCTTCCCTTCACGGATAGCGAGCCAAATCAAATACCCTCCTCCGATTTCAGCTACTCCTGCTAGTAGAAATAAAACGAATGCCTGGATCATTACGATCCCTCCTGTAACAACGGTATCTATAAATTTTAAGGGGATTCACCTACCTGTCACAAGCCAACAAGTATCATCCTCCATAATCAGGACTTAACTCACTCCAGACATCCAAACGATTTCCGTTTACATCCTCAAATACAAAATTCAAACCAGGGTGACCCCTGTCTTCGATTTCTCCCACTTCGACGCCTTTGTCTTTTAATTCCTTCTGTAAAGACCTCAAAGCTTCTTTTCCATCCACTTCAAACGTGATAGCAAATCGATCGCTACCATCCTCATCTACAAAGTTGGATGTTTGTTCCGGTGATGACTTTACCAAGAAAATACTGATGTCCGCTAAGCCGATGATTGCTTTCTGCTCATCCTGATAATGGATGACTGCTCCAAGCTTTTCTTTATACCAGACTGCGGATCTATCAACTTCCTGGACGGGTAAGTAAATGGTTCCTACTCGGATTAGTGAATGGTTCATGATACGTCCTCCTATCGATATACGTATTCCACCAAATGCTAGAAACTCCTTCTTTCAATAAGTTTCTTATGTTATAAAAGCTCCCTATTCTTGAAGACTCAGTTTCGGGACTTTTATTGAGAGGGTGGGTGCTGCGGGGAATAGCTCGCTTTCCGCGGGAGCGCCATTCCCCTCCGCCCCTTTGCTATATGAGTATCTCGAAACCACGCCCGGAAAAGGAAGCTTTTATCTTGTATGGAAAGTAGAACATTATGTATATTATCGCTTTTATGAATGGAAAAGCTTGTTATAAGCGCTTTATGTTCTATAGTTCAGGATTTGTGAAGAGAACTTCTGCTTGGCAAAGGGGTAGTTGGGAAGCTGCGAGACTCCCGTGGGAGAAAGGAGGCAGGCGAGATCCCTCAGGACGTAGTCCGAGGAAGCCAGGCGCTCCCCCACAGGAAAGCAAGTTGCTTCCCAGACACCCCTGACGCCTAACTTAGCAACGAATCCCCATTAACTTGAAACTGAGTCTTCAAGAAGCCTGCATATTCGTTAATAACTCAAGTCTAAAAAAACAGGGCAGGCGTTAGTCATAACGCTGCCCTGTTTTGTCATTTTCTTCTTCCTCTTCCCTATCTTCTTCATGAAAAGGCGTTTCTGTTTGTCCGCTCACATAATCGAATGGTGTGTAGGAATTATCCGGGTACTGTTTTTTCACAAACATACGATAGGCGGTGCGTAGTACAACGGCAACGATTAAGCAGGAAAACAACACCGTAATGATTGTTGAAACCATAAACCGCCCCTTATACCTTTAATTTAACGGCTCTTGTCGCGAGCATTGTTTTAATGTGATGATCGATGGTTCTTCCTCCACCGAAATCATCTTCATAGATTCCTGCAATGACAAACCCTGCATCTGTCTGTCCCTGAAGCTGATCTTCCAGTGTGTGGCCGAACTCAAGCGTTTCGCCTTCCCTCACTTCTTCCTCTTCAAGTGCGGAGTAAGGAATCTTGTGTGCCACTTCCAACTTTCCTTCATCCTCTTTTTCTGCATTAAACAAGTAGAGGACGGGATTCATAAAGCCTGAGATGAGTGTTCCTTTATCCTTCAAAACACGTGCCGCTTCTTTCCATACCGGGCGGACATTTTCGATGAATACGTTGGCCACAGGGTGAACAATGAGGTCGAAGGTTTCATCAGCAAATGCTGATAAATCTGTCATATCCCCTTTAACGGTTTTCAAATCGAGCCCTTCTCGATGAGCTACCTCCACGTCTTGTTGCAGTTGTTTCTCTGACAAATCAAAAACCGTAACATCAGCACCTGCGGCAGCTAGGACCGGTCCTTGCTGGCCACCTCCGGATGCGAGGCAGAGAATCTTTATGCCTTTGATCGATTCAGGAAACCAATCTCTTGGCACCTGACGATCTGCGGTCACACCGATAGACCACTTGCCGCAACGAGCTTTTTCGATTGTTTCAGGGGTTTCGCTTTGGGTGTAACGTACCCCGTCTTCCACTTTCTTGTCCCATGCTTTACTGTTATGTTCTGTCGTTTGACTCATCTTTTTATTCCTCTCTCTGTTCAATCAGTAAGGTGCTTTCATCTTCAAATGACGGTAGATCAAGCTGGATGACCGCTTGTGTGCATGCGGTTTCCATAGTAGTGCTTTAACTCGTTTAAAAGAGCTTCTGCGTCCTCTTCAGATAAGTTTTCTAAGTAAATGTTCTCTTCCTCACCTTTGTCTGATTTTATAGAAATGACATCATCCATTTGCTGGATACGCTCAATTTCTTCATCTGCCAGACGAGTATTCGGATCTGCAATGCCCAGCCGAATCTCGAGGATATCATCTTCCAAGCGCACATAATCTCGCTCAGGCATTTTGTAATAGTGAATCATTTGCCAAATCCCTAATAGAAAGATCACACCTGATCCGAAAACGATAAATGGCTCGACACGGCCGTGCAAATACAGTGAAACTCCTACCGGTAATACCCCTGTGAAAATGTTAACCAACGAACCCCGCGCTTTTTTTCCCCATAATTCTGTGTTGCTATATTTATAATTCAAGACATCACCCTCTGAAACCTCTCGCTGCGAGACTGATTTGTCGTATGCAGCGTTGAAATGATTGCTTCAAGGTTAAAAATCGACCTTTCTCCTCTTATTCTTCCAACATGACCCGAATAAGTGGCAAACCATAGAGTTTTTGGTTCCTTCGTTTATCAGATATTTTCATGCCCATTTTTTTATGGTCCTGGATTTTAATGAACTCTTTTGAATAGCGCTTGATCCTCTTTGTTTTTTGTCCTTTGAGAAGAGAAAACAAATCTTTCAACAAACACTCACTCCTTATGCAAGACTTCCTCATCCGATAAGTGAATCACCAGCGGTTGGACAAATAGGACGATTAACAAAAGGAAGACAGCGAAAAACAGGGCTGATGTCAGTCGCATTTGAAACGTTTCTACTAATAACATAAACACAAAAAATGCCGAAACCGCTAATATCCCTGAACGATGATAGGACCGTTTCGTAGAATAATGTTCCTCTCCGCAATGCGGACATTCTTTCTTGCCGCTGACTTTTATCGATGAAAGCAGTGCTCTTCCAAATGGCCAACTGCGTCCGCATGCCTTACACCTCACCTTGTTCACTCTCCTTTAATGCTTCCACTTCTTTTTCCAAGTGTTGAATCCGCTCCTCCTCGCCTGTTGATCGAATGTTACGGACAATCGCAAGAACACACCCGATGACAGCGATTGTCACACCTATCGTTCCAATGAAGAATACAAGGAAAAAATCGATCATTTTGTTCCCTCCTGCTTTTCTATACGGTCGATATGGTCCGAATGTTTCAATTTTTCCGAAAGAAAATTATGGATAGCTCCCTAACTAAAAGGAATAACGTCCGATGCGAAAACAAATAACGACCTAACGGAGCGCACTAGCCCAACGACTTAACTCAAAAATCCTCACAAAAAATAAGCACTCCATAGCGGAGTGCTTATTTTTTGAAGGATTTCCAGTTGAGATCACTTTCATTCAACAGTTCCTCAAAGCTTTTGTTTGCTTCTGCTCGCTTGCGCTCTTCGATACGGCGCTGCTTTTCCTGTTCTTCACGTTCATCGGCCTGCTGTTTCAGCTCTGTCTTTTTGGATTTCAGCTTTGATAAAACATCAGCATTAAGCTGGTCGCCAAGAGAACCGGGTTGCGGCTTTTTCTTACTCATACGGTCGCCCCTTCTTTCACGTCTTTGATCGGGATGATCGGATTCAGGATGCCGTCCGGGCTGGAAAGGCGGAAGGTGCCTCTCATGAAATCAAGCTTCATTTCTTTTTTGAAAAAAGTGGCTTGCTGATCATCGATAATGACGGAATAATCATCATTTTCTACTTTGAGATCTGTAGGACGTTCTTCTTTTTCCAAACGAATGGTTGGCAGTCCATTCACGCCGCATCCACATCCTTCGGTGTCATAAAAAAGACGGATGAGTGGACGCTCGGGATCCTGAATGTGTTCTAGCTGCTGCTTCGCCTCTTCAGTGATGCGTAGTTTCATCGTTCATCCCTCCTGTTTCTTCTATTGTAAGAAAACTCAGCCTCAGAGGCAACGGTTATGTTTATTCTGCATAGTGTCCACCGACCAGACGACTGCGGTGGCGGGCGGTTCCTGCATTTGTCCAGGACACTGCCCGGAGAAGCATATCCTGCCCGTAACGCTCGCGAATCTCATCCATCGCATAGCCGAGGTCCCTTTTTTTATCGCGGCCGTCATCAAACAAGTCCAGTTGGACATTGGCATCTTCTGTAATGTTTCCAAGAGTGACGGAGATGCGGCGGACGACTCCGCCATTATAAAAGCGTTGGAACAAAGTGAGGCAGGCGTGATAAATATCCATCGTAATGCTCGTCGGATGTTCAATAGATACAGAGCGATGAAAGCCACCCGCCCCTTCACTTTTGCTATAGCCGATCCCAAGAGAAACCGTTCTCCCTGCATGGCCTTTTTTCCTTGCACGTCGGGCGACTTCTTCACACATCTCGAGGATGACGTACTTTACTTCTTCAGGATCCTGGTAATCGCGAAGGAGAATCTGACTTTTCCCATAGCTCACCTGACCGTGAATAATCGGAGCTCCGGGGTCGGACAAGTCGATACCATTCGCGTGGTAGTACAGCTGGTTTCCCATCACACCAAACGTTTTTTCCAGACGATCGAGCGGGAACTTCGCCAATTGTCCGACAGACCAGATGCCCATACGATTCAACCGATGCTCAAGCCGCGGGCCAATGCCCCACATTTCCGACAAGGGAGCGACCGGCCATAACTTCTCTTGAAAGTCATCAAACGTCCAGCGGGCGATGCCTTTCTTTTTTGCTTCAAGATCGAGACAGAGTTTGGAAAGCAGCATGTTCGGGCCAATGCCGATCGCTGCATCCAGGTGGAACGTTTCTTTTAATTCATCGACGATCATTTGAGCCGTTTCTTCGGGGACACCGAATTTCCCTTTATTATCTCCTACCTCTAAAAAGCTTTCATCGACGCTGTACGTATGGATCTTTTCTTTCGGGACGAATTTGTGAAAAAGGTTCGTCACTTGAGTAGACACTTCCAAGTATTTTCTCATTTGCGCGGAGAGGATGACAATTTCCGGCGCGGAAGGAATTTCGAACAGGCGGCTCCCTGTGCGGATCCCATATTTCTTTTTCATTGCCGGGGTCGCTGCCAATACGACACTCCCCTTCCGGTTCGTATCCGCAACTACAGCAAGCGGGACTGTGAGCGGATCAAGCCCGCGGTCAATGGCCGCACAGCTCGCATAGAAACTCTTCATATCCACACACAAAATCCCCCTGTCCGGATACCTCCCATAATCAATGCTCGGATGCCCCATGTCGTCTCCACCTCCTTTACCTAGTATATCCTCATTATGCGAATATATGTTCGCTTTTGCAAGTGGCAATTCCTTCTACCATTTCCTGTCTGACCAGGTCTTACATATATTGGCGTACCAGGTCATACAGATTTTCCCACCTCACCCAACCAAAAAACCTCTTCCCTTAGTGGGAAGAGGTTTTTTGGTTGGGGGGCCGTTATTTTTTGTTGAACTGTTTTTGCATGAGTTTTTCCATCGCGACTGGTGCGAGGGAGTAGACTTTGCTTCCCGAATCCATCCAGGAAGGCATATTGATTTCCCGCTGTTTCGTGAATAAATGGTGGACGACAGTCCTTGCTACACGGTTCGGATCAAGCATAATCTTATCGACCGACTTCTCATACTTTCCGCTCGGGTCCGCTTGTTGAAAGAAATTGGTCCTCACAGGTCCTAGATTAACGGAAGTAACATAGATACCTAATGGCTCAACTTCCATCCTTAAAGCATTCGTAAACCCTAAGACTGCATGTTTAGTCGCTGCATAGACCGCTGATTTAGGTGTGGCAATTTTGCCTGCCTGTGATGCTATGTTGATGATGTGTCCCTCTCCATGCTGGACCAAATGAGGGAGCAGCTGATGCGTGGCACGGAACAAGGACTTCACATTAACCGAGAGCATACGCTCAATATCCTGCCAATTCGACTCTGCTACATGATCGAACACGGCGATTCCCGCATTGTTGATCAGCGCATCAATGGATCCATGTTCATAGCAAATCCGGTCAATCGTATCTTTCCATTCTGCATCATTTGATAAATCCGCAGGGTACCATGGACATTTGACACCAAAGGCCTCTTCAATCTTCTCGGCGATGATTTCCAATTTGTGGGCGGTCCGTGCCACAAGAATCGGCGTGCCGCCTTCCTGCGCGACGTGTATCGCGAGAAATTCGCCAATTCCGCTTGAGGCTCCCGTGATCAATACTTTCTTTCCTTTTACTCGTTCATTCATCCAAATCACCTATTTGCTTGATAGAATTTCTCTCCGTCTACGTAAGAAATCTTAAGCTTTCCTACGCTCTCTAAGTAGTCCAGTTGTCCGATTGTTTCAGACATCGTCAAACCGAATTGATTCTCGATGTGTTTCGGAAAGAGACGCTTGCATACGTCATATGCACGTAATGGGCCCTCGCTAAACATCAGAAGCACCTTCTCTGCCCGCTGTTCCTGCTTTTTCAAACGTTCGGGAATCAGCTCGTGAGCATGATTGAAAATTTTCCCGTGCCCTGGATAAACTGTACTGATTTCCCACTGCAACAACTTTTCCATAGAATGGCGATAATCAAGCAAAGGTCTTGGGCGCTCCTCTCCTTTGTTGTGAGGCGGCTCAAGTAAAGGGTTCGAAGAAATATGGGACAGCAGGTGATCCCCACCGATCAACGCCCCATCACCTTCTCTGTAAAAGGACAAATGGCTTTGGGCATGGCCGGGCGTTTCAATCGTCACCCATTCTTCATGACCTGGCAGCCGGTCGCCTTCGATCAACTCATGCGTAAGCTTTCCTTCTGACGTCCACTTCAACGTTTTCCTCAATCCTTTTAACAATGGAAGAAAGCGCTCAGGCACTCCAGATTCCTTGTACATACCTTTGAAAAATTCCTCATAATGAGAGAAGTAGGCTTCGTCACGCTCAAGCCAAGGCTTCAATTTCGTGTGGCCGGCGATAGTATTCACGTTCGGTAAACGTTCAACAAGCCCCATATGATCCGGGTGATGGTGAGTCAAAATCACTTGTTCAATATCTTCCGGCTGGTAGCCCACTTCCTTTAACTGATCAACTAAGGCTTTCCAGCACTCCTCCGTCTTCACACCTGCATCGATAAGGGAGAGCCGGTCACCTTTTACTAGATAAACATGAACATCCCCCACCGCATACGGGGTCGGCAATGTGAACTGGGTAATGGTATCCTTCAATGTCTTCATAACACTTCCTCCATACTGAATGATCATTCACTTTTCTACATTGTAGCATGATTGCCAGATCTTTTCCTCCAATATGACAAAGATTACAGACGTCTCATTATTCATAATTCTTTTTCTAGTGGGACTTTTTCCAAAAGACTTCAAATAAAAATTACTTCCCATTATACTTTAACGCGTCATTGTAAATTTTAAAGAAATGTAAAGGTCAATAAGGAGGAAGATCATGGAACAACAAGAAAAGAAAGGGTTGACAATGCGCATACTCGACTGGATTGAGCGCGTCGGGAATAAATTGCCTCACCCTGTCACATTGTTCGCAATATTTGCACTCATGGTTGTCGTCGCTTCCTGGATCTTCTCCACGATGAACGTGGAAGTCGAAGACCCAGCGACCGGCGAAACGTTACAAGTCGTCAACTTGCTTTCCAGTGACGGTATTCAATACATGTTTGAAAGCATGGTAGAAAACTTCGTAGGCTTCGCGCCTCTCGGTACCGTTCTTGTGACAATGCTTGGTATCGGAATAGCTGAACGCTCAGGGCTGATTAGTGCGATGCTTCGTGGACTCGTTACATCCGTACCACGTTCATTGATGACAGCAGCGCTCGTGTTCGGTGGTATCATGTCCAGTATGGCTGCTGATGCGGGTTACGTTGTTTTGACACCACTCGGAGCCGTTTTATTTGCTGGTCTTGGCCGTCACCCACTTGCGGGTCTTGCCGCAGCATTTGCCGGGGTTTCGGCTGGTTTCAGTGCCAACTTGCTCCTTACGTCGTTGGACCCATTGCTTGGTGATTTGACGATTCAGGCAGCAGCAACCATTGATCCTGCCTATGCGGATACCATCCTTTATACGATGAACTATTACTTCATGATTGCATCTGTTTTTGTCCTTACGATTGTAGGAACACTAGTGACAGACAAGATTGTTGAACCGCGTTTAGGAGAATACAAAGGTGGCGTGAAAGAAGAAGTCAATTACCTTTCTCCACTTGAGAAAAAAGGGATGATCGGTGCTCTGATCGCGTTTATCGTGACCATCGGGCTGCTTTCTCTGCTCGTCGTACCATCCTGGGGGCCATTGCGTAACCCTGATGATTTCTTAGCATCTCCATTTTTCCATAGCTTAGTGCCTGTCATTCTGATCATGTTCTTCGTTCCTGGTTATGTTTACGGGAAGATTACAGAGGAAATCAAGAATGATAAGGACGTAGCCAATCAAATGTCTGAAACGATGGCGAGCATGGGAATCTACATTGTCCTCGCCTTCACGGCAGGTCAATTCGTTGCCTACTTCAACCATACGAATCTCGGAAAAGTCATTGCTGTCAGCGGTGCCGAGTTCTTGGATTCCATTGGTTTCACAGGCATCGGTCTCATCATTGCTTTCATGTTCGTAGCTGGTTTCATCAACCTGTTTATCGGAAGCTCGTCAGCAAAATGGGCGATTATGGCTCCTGTATTCGTACCGTTGATGATGCAGCTCGGTTACTCTCCGGAGCTTACGACACTCGCTTATCGGATCGCCGACTCAACAACGAACATCATTTCACCATTGATGCCGTATTTCGCAATCGTCATTGCGTTCGCACAGAAGTATGATAAGAAGGTCGGTATTGGTACATTGATTTCTACCATGCTTCCTTATTCCATTGCATTCTTTGCCATATGGACACTGATGCTGTTGATTTGGATGTTGACCGGTGCACCAATCGGTCCTGGAGCAGGATTCGAATACAATGGTTAATCCATCATAAACAAAAGCGTCCGGAAATGATTTCCGGACGCTTTTTTATCTAAATCCTGACCTGATGTGCCAGGATCATTAAACTTTTCAGACGATCGGCCGTTTCAGAAATGCCCACCTTTGAAGTATCAATCACCACATCTGCCCCCGCTCTCAGTTTTGGCAGCACATGAGTAAAACTTTCTATGATTGCCTTTCTCTCCTCTGGATGCTTTCCGTAAGGATTTGTCTTTCTTTTATTCACACGTTCAAGCATGACACCTAAAGTAGCTTCAAGAAGAACGACATAATCAAAAGATTTATAGAACTTCCCTTGATTTGAATAACACCCGGAAAGGATTAAATGAGTGTGCCTTTTTCTTTCGATGAGATGGGAGATTTTTTCTCCATCCCATACGATTTCCTCCCCTTCTCCTGAAGCGACTTTTTTTGTGAAACCATGATTATCAGTATCCACCACGTAGTACCCTTCATGATGCAGCCTTTGCAGGACACTGGTTTTACCAACACCAGATAACCCTGTCACAAAAATAACACCCACTCTACCACCGACTTTCCAAAAAAATAGTTCTAATATCCTTTCATTCCCGCTCTTTCTTAAAGAACTCATGAATAACCTGTGTCAAAATCTGCGGCAGTTTTTCAAAGCTGTATGATAATTCCAGTCGCTCCGTCCACTGATGCGGATCTCTTCCTAATGGTCCGATGTTGATGATCGGCATTGTGATCGATTCCATCACTTCTGACGGCCATTCAAACCCATTTCCGTGAATCGGCATCTGCTTTGTCAAATCTGACAGGGAAGAGGTGGAAGATGTCGGACCGATAAAACTCAAATCGCTCAACCCTGTAAAATACTCCACCACTTCAAGATCTTCGTCAAACTTTTCCTTCGCATAATCGATGGCAACCTTGGCCCCATGCAGAATGAAAGGATCATCATTCGAGGACACAGCTGGATAAAAGGGTGGGCTGTAAAAAAGGACGATCATCGGACTGATATCTTTACATAAGGATGCCAGACTCTGGACCAGTGTGGTTGAGAAATCCCGATCACCCTGGTCTCTCAAATTGACTAACCGGTTTTGACGGCGGTCCACTTCCATTTTTCCGTAACGTGCGACCGCTTCCTTGTATAACTGATCATAGGTCAGAATCGTGATATCCGGATGGAAAGCAGATGTCTGGGTACCTTCCAAATAAAAGGAAGCCTGATGATGGTAATGATTGATGATTTTCGCCTTCGCTCGCTGGGCTGCCTGCAGAAGCTTTTCATTCAATTCAGCAATGGACTGCTTCATATACAGGACATTGTACATCGCGACCGCTGCCTGAGGTGTCTGAACCGAATACTCAAATTTCAAATCGCGCTGCATCAGACTGAGTGGAGGCGGGGTCCGCTCTCCGCCGACCTTTTCAATAAAAGCTTCATTCAGTTCCATTTCCTGTGCCAGGTAACTGACCATCAGGTTGGCGTTCAAACCTCCAAAGGGCTCACCAGCATGTGTTTCTTTTCCATAGCACAAAAAGCCCGGCAGCGTCTTTCCGATAGAACCCGTGTACAAATAATAAGCAGGATCGCCAGGGTATTTGCTGAACATCGGTTCGCCGTTCAAAGCGGCTTTATAGACAAGTCCCTCTTTATCACGAATGTCTGCAAGAGCAGGAAGAGCAGCCAGCATTCCCTCCGAATTCACTTCTTCGTCCGGAACAGCGACGAGAAGCAGGTTCCCGTCAAACTCACCGGCCATCGCTTTTTCCAAAAGGGATAAATGTACGGTAAGTCCTGCTTTCATATCCATGGTTCCACGTCCGAACAACCAATTCCCTGACTCCAGATCACGGGCAGCTTCTTTCGGCAGATCTTCGATATTCTTATGTAGCTCCTGGGTGAGCTCACGGGGATAAAAAGCAAGGTTCTGATAGGATCCATAATCTTCGATTCCCACGACATCCACATGGGAAATCAAGACGAGCGTTTCCTTGGATTCGTCTTTTTTCACTAAGGCTGTCAGTAATTGACGCCCATCGTCCAGCGGGTGCAAGTTGAGGTGGCTGGGCCGTTTTTTATAATAATCGCGATCTTCTAAAATATAATATAAGTATTCGATGATTGCGATTTCCTCATTGCTGTTCGTTATACTAGGGTACTCTACAAGGGAACATAGTAGATCCGTCAACTGCTCTTTCGTCTGCCAAACGGTCATGGGGTCTCACTCCTTATTGACTTTTCCTGAATTATCAAACACAATCAAACTCATAAGCTACTTGGAAGAGGTGAACGTCACGATGAAAACCCTTATCTACGCTCATAGAGGAGCAAGTAAGCTGGCTCCGGAAAATACGATGCCCGCGTTTGAGCTGGCGCGTGCAGCCGGAGCTGACGGCATCGAGACCGATGTGCAGCTTACCAAAGATCAAATCCCCGTCCTCATCCATGATGAGAACCTGAGACGTACTACCAACGGAACAGGGTTCGTACAAGACTATACATATGCTCAGCTGCGCCTGCTTGATGCAGGAAGCTGGTTTTCTCCTAAATTTTCTGACATTTATATTGTAACACTGGACGAGTTTCTTCGCTGGTTTCGTGACCAGCCTATGTTCTTAAATATCGAACTGAAAACGAACGTCATTGCCTATAAAAACATTGAACGGATTGTCTATGAAGCCCTAAAACGTTATCACGTTCTTGAGCGGACCGTTATTTCCAGCTTCAATGTTGATTCCCTCACACGCATGAAAGAAATCAACCCATCGGTTCAGACCGCATTCCTGACATCGACCAAGATGCGTAACCTCCCTCAGTATGCCAAGTCCGAGGGGTGTGACGCACTCCATGTAAAACACCGTCTTCTGGATAAGAGGCTCGTCAAACGCTGCCATAAAGAAAATCTCGAACTCCGCATCTATACGGTCAACCGTCCTTCCATGATGAAGAAGTGCTACAGCCTGGGTGTCAATGGAATTTTCACAGATGTCCCTCATCAGGCTATCGAATACCGTGACTTTTATCGAAAACGGAGAAACCGTTAATATGTTCTGGGTGTTTGCTGGGCTCCTTTTTGTATGGATGATTCTACTGATGGACTTCCTTATAGGAATGAGAAATATTCCAAAACTCGAACAGACCCATCCTTCTCAAACGACAGAGCTTATTTCTGTAATTATTGCGGCTAAAGACGAGGAAGATTCAATTCACGAGACGATTCATACACTGACAAAACAGGAAGGGGTCATGTTCGAAGTCATAGCTGTGAACGACCGCTCCACTGATCGAACAGGTGCGCTCATCGATGAAGCATCTGCGTTGTACCCTGATGTCCAAGCCGTTCATATCCGCCACCTGCCGGAAGGATGGCTAGGGAAAAATCATGCTCTAAAAAAAGGCGCCGAGCTTGCCACTGGCGCTTATTTACTTTTTACAGACGCAGACATTCAATTTGAAGAACAGACCCTCGCTAGAGCAATAACATTCATGAAAGCAGAAGAACTGGATCACCTCACAGCAGCACCGGATCTAAAAGCCCGCTCTTTTGCGTTACGCGGCTTGATTTCCTACTTTTTGTTCGGTTTCGGTTATTTAAAACGACCATGGACGGCGAACCAGAAGAAACCTAAAGGTGGGATGGGGATCGGAGCTTTCCAAATGATGACCCAATCATGTTATCAAAAAATCGGGACACATGAAGTGGTGCGTTTCCGACCCGATGATGACCTTGCCATCGGACAGAAGATCAAGGCAGCTGGCTTCAGACAAAAGCTTGTAACAGCCAAGTACCTTCTCTCAGTCGAGTGGTATCCTGATTTCAAGTCTGCACTAAAGGGTTTCGAAAAGAATGCATTTGCTGGATTGAATTATTCTATTGCCCTCTCCTTGTTTGCCCTTTTCGGTGTCCTGTTTTCCCAGGTACTTCCCTTCATTTTCGTCTTTATCGGGAGTCCCGCCGTTCAAATCATTAGCGCAATCAACATCCTTTTGTTATTTTGTTTATATGGTTTAACCACCCGTTCATTCACAAACTATCCATGGTGGATGGTATTCGGCCTGCCGATCTTTGCCATCCTGTTTGTTTTCATGCTTGCAAGAGCACTCATCCTGACATGGATTCGTGGGGGAATTGAATGGCGTGGGAACCGGTATTCGATCAAAGAATTGAAACAATTTTTCCGTAACTCGGAGGAGGACCATCGTTGAAACATAAATTATTTGAACCCTATACAGTAAAGAACGTCACGTTAAAAAACCGGATTGTCATGTCTCCCATGTGTATGTATTCGTCAGACAACCAGGACGGTTACGCTCAGCCTTTTCACCTTGCCCATTACGAAAGTCGTGCGGCCGGACAAGTTGGATTGATCATTACAGAAGCCACTGCCGTTTTACCTGAAGGCCGTATTTCCCATGAAGACCTTGGCATCTGGAGCGACGAACATATCGAAGGTTTACAAAAAATCAATGAAGGCATTCACCGTCACGGAGCTAAAGCGGGGATTCAACTGGCTCACGCCGGAAGAAAGGCCAACTTAAGGGATGAAATTTTCGCCCCTAGTGCTGAAGCTTTCAGTTCATCCATGAAGGTCCCGACAGAAATGACAAAAGAAGACATTAAACGTACAGTGGAAGCTTTCCGCGAGGGAGCTCGCCGGTCTGAAAAAGCGGGCTTTGATGTAATTGAACTTCACGGAGCACACGGGTATTTAATCAATCAATTCCTCTCCCCTCTTACGAACAAGCGGAACGATGAATATGGAGGCACCCGTGAAAACCGGTATCGTTTCCTGCGTGAAGTGATTGAAGGCGTTAAACAAGAATGGGAGGGGCCTCTGTTTGTCAGAGTCTCTGGAGAAGAATATCATGAAGATGGAAACACGATGGACGACTTTATCTATTTTGCCCGTGAGATGAAGTCTCAGGGTGTGGACCTCATCGACGTAAGCTCAGGTGGTGTCGTGCCTGCAGCAATTGATCCCTACCCCGGATACCAGGTCACGTATGCTGAACAAATTAAAAAGGGAGCCGACATCGACACGGGTGCCGTTGGTCTGATTACAAGCGGCAACCAGGCAGAAGAAATTTTGCAAAATGAACGGGCCGACTTGATTTTCCTTGCCCGCGCGCTCCTAAAAAATCCTTATTGGCCAAAAGAAGCAGCAGATGAACTTGGCTACTCCTTAGAAGGACCCAGACAATACAATCGTGCTTGGTGAACAATTGTGAACTGCCGGAAAAACATCCGGCAGTTTTTTTATGGCTTTTCAAGTGTGTTCTCCCCCTTCTGGTGGTATCATGATAAGTGTAGGAGAGTGTTGGCAATGGAACTATTTTTTTTAGGTACGGGATCTGGTGTCCCATCAAAAGAAAGAAATGTCTCCTCCCTTGTCCTCCGCCTTCTTGAAGAGCGAGGAACGACTTGGGTTTTTGACTGTGGAGAAGGCACACAACAGCAAATATTGAATACAAACATACGACCGCGACGAATTGAAGTGATTTTTATTACTCACCTTCACGGGGATCACATTTACGGACTGCCCGGTTTATTGAGCAGCCGTTCATTCCAAGGTGGTGAAACACCTGTAACCGTTTACGGGCCGCGCGGGTTAAAAGATTACATTGATATCAGTCTCGAATTGAGCGGAACACACCTTCGCTATCCCCTTTACATTGAAGAAGTGGAAGAAGGAGAACTCTTCGAAGACGAACAGTTTGTCGTTGAAGCCGTCAAACTTGAACATGGACTTGAAAGCTATGGATATATCCTTAAAGAAAAAGATCAGCTTGGTGAACTTCAGCCGGAAAAGCTGAAGGCGCTTGGGATCAAACCAGGACCTGTTTATCAAAAAATCAAGAATCAACCACGGACGGTCCTGGAAGATGGAAGAGTCATCACACGCAAAGATGTCATCGGGCCTCCTAAAAAGGGACGTAAAGTCGCCATATTGGGAGACACACGCTACCTGCCGCATCTTGAAGAAGTCTTAAGAGACAGCGACGTTCTCGTCCACGAAGCCACATTCGCTGGAAATGAGGAAAAAATGGCTTATGATTATTTTCATTCCACCGTCAAACAAGCCGCTACCCTTGCAAAGAACGCAAATGTTGGGGAACTGATTTTGAATCACGTCTCTTCCAGATACCAGGGAGATTCCGTGGAGGAGCTCCTGGAAGAAGCACAGAATTTGTTCCCAAACACCACGATTGCACACGATTTTTATCAACATCCCATTAAACGTACTTAACGAAGGAGGAGCTGTATGCACGCAACGGTCAAGCAACAAAAAACATGGTTCCAGGAAGGACATACGAAAAGCTATGCTTTCCGAAAAGAACAGCTGTTAAAAATGAAGAAGATGCTGACGACCTTTGAGAAACCAATTCTCAATGCATTGAAATTCGATATGAACAAATCGGAATATGAAGCGTACGCATCTGAAATCGCCTTTTTAAAAAGTGAGATCGATCATCATGTGAAACAGTTGAAAACATGGATGCAGCCGACTAAAGTGAAGACCCCACTTACCCATACAGGCTCAAAAAACTTCATTCGAAAAGAACCCTATGGCACGGTATTGGTCATTGCCCCTTGGAACTATCCTGTCCAGCTAGCCCTTGCTCCGGTAATCGGCGCGATTGCAGCAGGAAATACGGTCATCATCAAACCATCCGAACTAACACCAACCGTTTCATGGGTGTTGAAAAAAATGATAGAACAGTACTTTCCTCCCCACTATATTGCCGTAATCGAAGGCGATAAAGAGGTGACCCAGGAGCTGCTTGAACAACCGCTAGACTATATCTTCTTCACCGGGAGCGTCCCCGTCGGTAAAATCATTATGGAGAAAGCGAGTAAACAGCTCATCCCGGTCACATTGGAACTTGGAGGAAAGAGCCCGACGATTGTTCACAAAGATGCGAACATCGACCTTGCTGCGAAACGGATTGTATGGGGTAAATTCACCAATGCAGGTCAAACATGTATTGCACCTGATTACCTTTACGTACACCATGAGGTGAAAGCGGACTTAATCCGTGCCATGAAAAAGTACATCCAGCAGTTTTACGGAGAAAATCCTTTGAACAATGAAGAATACACCAAAATCGTGAACCAAACGCACTTCGAACGCGTATCTTCTTACCTTGATTCCGGAACGGTCGTGGTCGGCGGTTCTTTGGATGAATCTAAACACAAAATCGCACCTACCATTCTCGACCAGGTGTCCTGGGAGGATCAGGTTATGAAAGATGAGATCTTCGGACCTGTGCTTCCTGTCCTGACTTACCATGACCTTGATGAAGCAATTGAGAAAATCAACAGTCGTCCTAAGCCACTTGCCCTCTATTACTTCGGGGAAAACGAAATTGAACAGCAGCGCATCCTTAACTCGATCTCATTCGGCGGTGGATGCATCAACGACACCCTTTACCATATTATCAATCCACACCTCCCATTCGGAGGCGTTGGTGAGAGCGGCATGGGCAGTTATCATGGCAAACGGAGCTTTGAAACCTTTACGCACGAGAAAAGCATCACAAAACAAACCACCCGTTTCGATCAAAACTTCCGCTATCCAGGATCCCAACTTGGTCTTGCGGTATTAAAGAAATTCTTTGGTTAGATAAAAAGCGAGCATTACGCTCGCTTTTTTTATGCGCATTTTGGCATTCTTGCGCGCGTTCCTGGCTTCTTGCGCGCGTTCCTGGCTTCTTGCGCGCGTTCCTGGCTTCTTGCGCGCGTTCCTGGCTTCTTGCGCGCGTTCCTGGCTTCTTGCGCGCGTTCCTGGCTTCTTGCGCGCGTTCCTGGCTTCTTGCGCGCGTTCCTGGCTTCTTGCGCGCGTTCCTGGCTTCTTGCGCGCGTTCCTGGCTTCTTGCGCGCGAAAAAGGACAGCGGCCGGGCCGCTGTCCTTTTTCTCTAGTCCTGTTGCTTTTTCAATGCTTCCTGTAAAGATACATCTTTCAACTTTCGTTTCGATAATCCAAGAGAGAGCCAATACGTAAGCATGATTACAATGAATCCTGTCAGGACCATCCACCATGCTACATCTGTCGGCATAAGAAAACCAGTCTCTTGAACTAATGTATTCATCGTTTGGTCCAAACTCAAACTCGCCAGAGGTATGGACACAAAGTAGGCAATCAAAACGATAGGAGTGTACACACTTAAAACAAGTTTGGATACTTCTTTGTCATGGTAGCCCATCACTTTAAACAACGATATAGAAGGTGAGTTTTCCTCAACGATTAAATTGGTGAGCAAAGTAAGAACAATTACACCAATCAATACAGCAAATACAGCCATGCCGGCAACAGACGCTCTCGTTGCTCCTGTTGTCGATTCAAAACTGTCTATAGCCTTCTGCTTATCTTCTACCATATAAATATTTCCGCTGTTTTGTGGAGATTGTTTCTGCCATGTTCCTGTATATCCTTCATCGGGGAAACCTAGAAAATCATTCAATTCAACACGCGGAAGATACAAGTTATTCCCAATATAAAGATCAGCAACGGCTACGACTTCCACCCTCATCGTCTCTGAGTTCAATGAGTTCTCGAGGTTGATGTCATCCCCTTCCCCCACACCAAGTACAGCAGCTAAAGGCGCACTGATAATCGCTCCTTCAGATATTTGCGATTCTAGACTTTCCCCATCAGCACTCAACTGAATATATCGATTCTCTTTTTCCATTCCATATGCCGTAATTTTCACATCTTCATCAACGACACCAAGTTCGTTCATTGTAAAAGGACTCTGTTGTTCATCCGTTTCTTCCGTCATTAATGATTGATAATGGACCGCATAGTCGTATTTCAAAATATCCTTATACGTCGTTTCTACAAGCTGGTCCATGCTATTAAAAGTAATGAACCCGAACAATAATAAAACGGTTGAAAACATCACCCCAATAAAAATATAAAAACTTCTCGCTTTATTTCTCACCAGTAACCTCAAACGGAACCTGCGGATAAAACCACCTTTTTGCAAAAGCGGAAGTTTTTCCAGCCAGGATTTTTTCCCACTGGACATCTCCTTCGGTCTAAGAAGCGTCAGCGGTTCTGTCCGCAATGTCCGATTAATAACGAAGGTGGTGAGTAAGATCAAAAGCAATAAAGGCAGGACAAATCCTATAACAAGAACGAAAGGATTCCAGTCAAACATGGATAGAGCAGGTAAGTTAAAATAGTTCGCATACAAGTTCGAAAGCGGTACAGACAGACCTGCACCTGCAGCTAAACCACCGACTGTGCCCGCTAACCCGATTATCCAGGCATAACCTAAATAATGACGGACCAATTCTTTCTTACGATACCCGAGGGCCATGAGCGTACCTATTTCTTTTCTCTGCATTTCCATCCGTCGCTTCATGAGCATCAGCACCATAGCAATCGAAAGAGCAAGAATGAACAATGGCAATGTCGTTGTCATGCTCTTAGCGCCTTGAATTTCTGTTTCCACAAACCCAATGCGTGGATTATCTTCTGAATGAACAAATTGCAAAAGTGCCGTTTCTGCACTCACCGCTTCTCTAAACCCCTCGGGCACCGCTCCATCATCTGTCCATCCTAAGATCTGTGTCTGTCCATTTACCTCTGAAATATCAGAACCGGATATGACGGCGACTCCGAATTTCTCAGCATCCGCTAACAAATCCGTCATTTGTTCGACCATATAAATGTAATCAGGCAAGTAAACGAATCCTGTAATTTCAAATTCCCGATCACCCAGTGTTAGGACATCACCCAGCTCATATTGATGTTTCTCAGCAAACACTTTGGAAATAGCCAGTTCTTGAGCACTGGACGGTGCTTTCCCTTCAGCGATGTAAGGAATGTTAACTGTGTCAGTAGTCGTGAACGTACGTAATGTCGAATCATCGATCTCAAAATCTGCATAATTCCGTTTTTCTAAAACGACATTGTACTCATCTTCCCATAAAGAAAGCTGTTCATCGGTCACATCCCCTCCAGCTACAAAATGAAAGCTTTCCTGTCTGTAGTCTTCCGTAAATGTTTCATTTCTCGATTCCAGAGTCGTGATGGCCATGGATAAGGACACATAAAGCATAACTGCTAGTAAAAGAAGAACAGCCACCCCGGCATATTGGAATTTCTTTTCCTTTAAAGTGCGGTACACAGATTTCTTTAAAATCATGACCAGGTCACCTTCTCTGGAGGGACAGGATTTTCATTTTCATAGGCATCCACAATTTCACCGCTTTTCATTCGGATAACCGAATGAGCCATCTCGCCAATCCCCTGGTTATGAGTGATGATCAAAACTGTCGTTCCATACTGCTCATTAACGAACTTCAACAACTTCAAAATATTTTTTCCCGTTTCTTCATCCAGGGCTCCTGTCGGTTCATCACAGAGTAAAATCTGCGGGTTCTTAATCAGTGCTCTCGCGATTGCGACACGCTGTTGTTCACCCCCGCTCAGTTGAGAAGGGAATTTATCTTTCTTATCCCACATCCCTACTTTTTCTAAGATATCCTTCATATCAAGCGGTTTCTGACTCAATTCCCGTCCGACCTCCACATTTTCTTCAACGGTCAGTGTCGGTATTAAATTGTACTGTTGAAAAATGAAGCCAACGAACTTCCGGCGGTAATCCGTGAGCTGGCGATCCTTCAGTTGATCGAGGACCGTGTCTCCTACTTGGATTGATCCTGAATCGTAACGGTCGATTCCTCCAATAACATTTAATAATGTTGATTTCCCTGACCCTGAAGGTCCGAGAATCGTCACGATTTTCTTATCTGGTACCTCTAATGAAGCCTGGCGTAGTGCCTCAACTTTTACTTCTCCGCTCTGATACGTTTTATTGACTCGGTTTGCGAAGATAGTCATTTCATCATCTCCAATAAAAGTTTTGTAATGAAATACATCATTTATTTCATTTTTAGTGTACCTCAATAAAAAAAGAAGTCAATAACTTTTTATTTCATTATTTATCATCACGCTTACTATTTTTATTGAAGATAATGGCAGGATTGTGGAAGACTCAGTTTCGAGACTTTACGGGGTTCGTTGCCCGGATTGAGCGTCAGGGGTGGCTGGGAAGCTACTCGCTTTCCTGCGGGGATGACGGCAAGCCTCCTCGTGCTTTGAAGTGACCCCCAAGAGTTGGACACCTTCTAACTCTGACCGAAGGGGGATACACCTTGAATAAATTTACGAATGAAGACAAATTTCAAGCCGTCCATCGATATCTTGATGAAACCATAAGCTACC
>NZ_WMFA01000007.1 GCF_009856445.1 Halobacillus litoralis | reverse complement strand
CTTTTAGAAGTGGTTTCGAGACACTTATAAGGTCAAGGGGCGGAGGGAAACGGTGAGACTCCTATGGGACGTGTGGGACAGGTGAGACCCCGGAAGGCGTAGCCTGAGGAGGCTCACCGCCCGCCCCGTGGAAAGCGAACCGTTTCCCGGAGCCCCTAGAATCACAAACATCTCGAAACTGAGTCTTCAACTAAAGGGAGCTTTAGTTGAAGAATGAAGCGAAGTTTACTTTTTTGAAACCTTTTTGTTACATAACCGTAATTATAGTATCCAGAAAAGGTAAAGGGGAAGTCGATATGAGTCTTAAACAAATTTATAAATGGACGGGCCTGGTGGTAGTGGCTGTGTTGTTGATTATTGCGCTTATCACGACATGGTACACCGTGGATGAATCGGAGCAGGCGGTGGTCCTTACGTTCGGAAAGGCTGAAGATGGCATAACAGAACCGGGGTTGCACTTCAAAATGCCGTGGCCGATTCAAGAAGTAGAAAAAATGTCGAAAGAAACCTTCAGTTTGGATTTTGGTTTCGATGACAGCGGAGAAGAAACGGATAAGGTAACGATGATTACAGGGGATGATATGATTTTACAGGCCGATCTCGTGGTTCAGTGGAAAATCACGGACCCAGCAGCCTACTTGTTTGCCTCTGAGAATCCTGAACAAGTGTTGTTCAATGCCACATCTTCTTCACTTAGAGGTGTCATAGGAAGTAGTGAGATTGATGAGGCTCTAACTTCCGGTAAAGCAGAAATCGAAAATGAGGTACGGGAAGGTCTGGTCAGTCTGGTTGAAGGCTATGAAATTGGTGTTTCTATTATAGATGTGCGCCTTCAGGAGGTCGATCTTCCGAATAAGGATGTGCGATCTGCGTTTACAAAGGTGACAGATGCCAGAGAACAAAAGCAAAGTAAAGTGAATGAAGCTGAAAAATATGCTAACCAGAAACGCGAGGAAGCCCTCGGGGAAAAGGATGCGATCATACAACGATCAGAAGGTGCGAAAGTAGAGAGAATCCAACAGGCTACCGGAGCTGTTGCGAGTTTCAATGCATTGCTTGAAGAATACCAGGGCAACGAAGCGATTACGCGTGAGCGTCTGGTCATGGAGACACTTGAGGAAGTGCTTCCAGAGGCTAATGTGTACATTATGAATGATGATGGAAACACGATGAAATACCTGCCTTTAAACCAAGGAACGGTTCAAAATGTAGTACCTGGTTCGACGGAGGACGAGGAGAGTGAAGAATCATGAGTGAAGAAATATTCAAAGAAAATGAAAAACAAAAGAAAGACCTTAAAAAGTATGTAAAAGCCGGGATCACATTACTTGTCATTATCGGAATCCTTCTTGTAGGTATAAATTCAATCGTCATTGCTAAAGAAGGCGAATATAAGGTGGTTCGTCAATTTGGCGATGTTGTTAAAATTCACGAAAAACCCGGACTTAAATTCAAAATTCCATTAGTACAAGAAGTTACCACCCTCTCTAAAAAGAAAATGGTCTACGATGTAGATGAAAAAGAGATCACCACATTAGATAAAAAGCGGATGATTATCGATAATTATGCGATATGGAGCATCACTGACCCAGAAAACATGATAGCTAACGCCCGTACTGAAATGAATGCAGAAGCGCGAATGGGGGAGTTTATTTTCTCCATTGTGCGTTCGGAGTTAGGAAAGATGAATTTCTCTGAGATCATTAATGAAGAAGAGAGCTCCAGAGGAGTATTGAATGAAGAAATCACGGCCAAAGTTAACGAATATCTGCAAAGAGATAATTACGGTATCGTTGTAGATGACGTGCGGATTAAGCGTTCTGATCTGCCGGAAGCGAATGAAGAAGCAGTCTTTAATCAAATGATTACCGACCGCGAAAAAATTGCTCAACAGTACTTGTCAGAAGGGGAAGCGGATAAGAGTAGAATTCGGGCGGAGGTGGATCGGGAAGTGCAGGAAATGCTGTCCACAGCTCGAGCAAATGCTGAAAAAATCCGAGCAGAAGGTGAACAGGAAGCTGCCCAGATTTATAACAATGCGTTTGATCAAGATCCAGAATTCTATCAACTTTATCGCACCTTAGAATCCTATAAAAAGACAATCGATGGGGAGACAACTATTATCCTCCCGCAGGATTCCCCTTATGCTGAATTGCTTTTAGGGTATTTTGAATAACAGAAAAGGCGCGCCTTTTTCCTCTCTACTGTAAACATGGTAGAATGGTGAAAAAGGCGTTTTTTATTGAGCATTGGGACCTCAGATTCCATGGAAGAAGCATACATTGATTCATTAAATGAACGAAGACTAAGTGAAAGAAACAGATGAAGATCTCCTTTGAGTATCTTCTAAAATGAGGAGTGAGCCAATGGCAGAGAAAGTTGTATTAATTGATGGAAACAGTATTGCATACCGGGCATTTTTTGCACTGCCCCTGTTGAATAATGATAAAGGGGTTTACACGAACGCCGTTTATGGTTTTACCACCATGTTGTTAAAAATTCTTGAAGAGGATCAACCGGATCATCTGCTTGTTGCATTTGATGCTGGTAAAACAACATTCCGCCATAAAACATACAAGGATTATAAGGGTGGTCGGCAGAAAACTCCTTCTGAACTATCCGAACAATTTCCTGTCCTCAAGGAGCTACTGGATGCGTTTGAAGTCAATTATTATCAGCTTGAGAATTATGAAGCGGACGATATCATCGGTACCCTTGCTACGCAAGCGGGAGATAAGGGCTTGGAAGTGAAAGTGATTTCCGGAGACAAGGACCTTCTCCAACTAGTGAATGAGCAGATCACTGTGAGCCTCACTAAGAAAGGGATTACCAATGTTGATACATACACCCCCTCTTTCCTTATGGAAAAGATGGAAGTCCGTCCCGATCAGATCATTGATTTGAAAGCGCTCATGGGAGATAGTTCCGATAATATCCCTGGTGTACCTGGTGTCGGGGAGAAAACAGCGGTAAAACTCTTGAAACAGTTTGATACGCTTGAAAACCTCTATGAGCATTTAAATGATGTGAGCGGTAAGAAATTGAAAGAAAAGCTGGAGACGAATAAAGAAGAAGCATTCATGAGTCAACAGCTTGTTACTATCGAGCGCGCAGCACCGATTGAAATAAGCATTTCTGATATCGGCTATGCCGGTTACCAATCCCAAAAAGTGAGTGAGTTTTTTAAAGATCTCGGCTTCCAATCGTTGCTCTCCCGTGTTCAGGAAGGCTGTGCAGCATCTGAGGAAGCTCAAGAACTCCCTGAAATTGATATAGAAGTTGTGGAGGATATTCAATCAGACCTTTTCACTGGAAGAGAGTCGGTCGTTGTTGAAATGCTTTATGATAATTATCATACGGCTCCGGTCGAAGGGATTGCTATTGTAAACGATCAAAGGAAGTTCGTGCTCTCTATGGAGGATGCTAAAAAATCGGACGCTTTCCAAACATGGGCGGAGAGTGCAGAAAATGAAAAATGGGTGTTCGATGCCAAAAGGACGTGTGTCGCTCTTTTACGTCATGGCATTGAAATGAAAGGAATCACGTTTGATCTATTACTGGCTTCTTATTTAATCAACCCCGCTGAAAATAATCATGATATTCCTGCGATTGGCCACCGATTGGGTGAAACAGCCGTCAAATATGATGAAGAAGTGTATGGAAAAGGCGCAAAAATGAAACGCCCAGATGATGATGATGTGTTCTATGAGCACATTGGCAGAAAAGCAGATCTTCTTTATCACTTGAAAGATGACATGGAAATGAAATTGAAAGAAAACGAACAATATCACTTGTTCAGGGAACTCGAAATGCCTTTAGCGCTTATTCTTGGGCGGATGGAGCACCGCGGAGTTAGTGTGGACGTCCAGAGGTTAGAGAATATGGGAGAAGAACTGGAAGAACGGTTGAATAAGGTCGAGCAGGAAATCTACGACCTTGCAGGAGAAAGTTTTAACTTGAATTCTCCTAAGCAGCTAGGTCCGATATTATTTGAAAAACTAGAGCTTCCGGTGATCAAAAAGACCAAGACGGGTTATTCCACTTCTGCAGACGTTTTAGAGCAGTTGGAGGATCAACACGAGATTATTCCTAAAATTCTTCTTAACCGTCAGCTCAGGAAGCTGAAGTCGACTTATATTGAAGGCCTTCTTAAGGTGGTTCATGAAGATACAGGAAAGATTCATACACGCTTTAATCAAGCCCTAACACAAACCGGTCGGTTAAGTTCCACAGATCCTAACTTGCAAAATATCCCGATTCGTCTTGAAGAAGGACGTAAGATAAGGCAGGCTTTTATCCCCTCCCAAAAAGAGTGGGTCATGTTTGCCAGTGACTATTCTCAAATTGAACTTCGTGTCCTTGCACATATTGCTCAGGATGAAAAGCTGATGCAGGCATTTAAAGAAGGGGAAGATATCCATACTCAGACAGCAAGTGAAGTTTTTGGTGTATCAAGCAGCGAAGTAACGAGTGAAATGAGAAGACAGGCGAAGGCAGTAAACTTCGGGATCGTTTACGGAATCAGTGATTATGGCCTGTCCCAGAGCCTTGGCATTACGAGAAAAGAAGCACAAGCTTTCATTGATAAATATTTTGAAAGCTATCCTGGAGTCAAGTCTTATATGGACGACACTGTGAGGGAAGCCAAAGAGACAGGGTATGTCTCAACCTTCATGAACCGCAGACGATATCTCCCTGATATCACTAGCCGGAATTTTAATAAGCGAAGCTTTGCCGAGCGAACGGCGATGAATACACCAATTCAAGGAAGCGCCGCAGATATTATCAAAAAAGCTATGATCGACCTCGAAGAAAGACTACAGGAAGAGAAAATGCAGGCCAAGGTTCTGCTGCAAGTGCATGATGAATTAATCATAGAAGCACCAAAAGAAGAAGTGGAGCAATTAGAAGAGATTGTATCATCTGTCATGGAAAGTACCGTGGATTTAGATGTCCCATTAAAGGTCGATTCTTCCTATGGGGACACATGGTATGATGCAAAGTAAGAGGAGAATGCAACGATGCCAGAGTTACCGGAAGTAGAAACAGTCAGAAAAACATTGAGTCACCTCGCCTTAGGAAAAGAGATTGAAAAGGTCTCCATCTTTTGGGGGAACATCATTAAACAACCTCAAGACCCTAAGGAGTTTGAACAGCTACTGGTAGGTCAGACCATTCAGGACATTGATCGGAAAGGGAAGTTTCTGATCTTTCATATGGATGACATTGCCCTTGTTTCACACTTGCGAATGGAAGGGAAATTCGGTGTGTACGAAGGGACGCTCGAAAGGCCGAAGCACACACATGTGATTTTTCATTTTACGGATGGAACAGAACTGCGCTATAACGATGTACGTAAATTCGGCACCATGCATGCTTTTCCTAAAGGCATGGAGCTTGAAAATAAACCGCTTATTCAATTAGGACCTGATCCATTCAATGAAGCATTCACCACGGATTATTTCTATGAGAGGCTTAAAAAGACGACTAGAAATATGAAAGCGGTCCTGCTTGACCAATCAATTGTAGCTGGCTTAGGAAATATCTATGTAGACGAAGCCCTCTACAGGGCAGGAATTCACCCTGAAAGAATTGCAAATACACTGACGAACGCGGAAGTTGAAAAGGTTCGTGAAGCCAGTATTTCTGTCATCCTCGAAGCGATTGAACAGGGAGGAACGACGATTCGCTCTTACTTGAACAGTCAGGGAGAGATTGGAATGTTTCAACAGAAGCTTCGTGTGTACGGGAAGCAGGATACGGAATGTATTCAATGTGGTACTCCGATTACAAAGTTGAAAGTGAGCGGCAGGGGAACTCATATTTGTCCTCATTGTCAGCCTTTACACACTACTAGGTAAACCCCCATATACTATCCCACAGCTTAAGTTATGAAGGTGTGGGATAGATGGGAATTGGCATGTTTATTTTTTTGTTCGTTACGGCAGTCAGCATCGATAGTTTTGGAATCGGCTGCGTTTTAGGTTTGAAAAAGGTCGGCCTTACTTTAAGGGGCGTTTTTCTAATTTCGGGTGTCTCTGGAATTGTATTTCTGTTGTCTTCCTATTTTGGACATTTACTGGCAGCAGTAGTGGCTGTAGAAGACGCCGAACGTGTAGGAGCACTTGCGTTAATCGCCATTGGTATCTATTTTTTATGGCAGTTTTTTAGGAAAGAGAAGGATCATGAAGAAAAGAAAGAGCCATGGCTTAATCCAGCGAAAGTATTGAACGATCCTTTAGCTGCAGATGTTGACCACTCAGGTGGCATCCGCGGAAAAGAAGTATGGCTGCTTGGAGCAGCACTATCTCTTGATACTATAGGAGCCGGAATCAGTGGAGCCCTTATTGGAATTCCTGTTTTATTTACAGCAGTTATGATAACCTTAGCCACTTTTTGCATGCTCGGGTGCGGGATTTTAAGCGGATCAAAGCTAAGTGATAAAGCAGAAAGTTTATCCATTCTACCTGGAGTGTTACTTATTATCATTGGACTGATCAAGTTGTCATAAGGAGGTGTCGGGATGACTGTAGTCATCGGATTAACAGGAAGTATTGCAAGTGGAAAAAGTACCGTAGCGAAGATGTTTAAGGATATGGATATTCCTGTTATTGATGCAGATCAAATTTCAAGGGATGTCGTCGAACCTGGAGAACCTGCCTATCAGGAAATTGTAGCCACTTTTGGAGAACAGGTGCTTTCAGAAGAGGGCGGACTGGATCGGAAAAAGCTCGGTAAGATCATTTTTGCCGACGAGACAAAGCGTAAGCAATTGAACGGCATTGTCCACCCTAAAGTAAGGGAGGAGATGATCAGACGGCGCGAACAGTATAAAAATCAACAATATCGAGCGGTCGTCCTTGATATTCCGTTACTGTTTGAAAGCAACTTAACCGATTATGTAGAAAAGATTCTCGTCGTGTACGTGGATGAAGAGACACAACGAGAGCGTTTGATGGAAAGAGACCAGGCAGGGAGGGAAGATGCTGAAGAGCGGATCCGTGCGCAGATCCCTGTGAAAAAGAAAGCAGAAATGGCGGATGCGGTCATTGATAATACCGGCACAGTTGAAGGAAGTTTACAACAATTAAAAGACATACTTCACGGTTGGGACATCGTATAATATAACACGTCTAAGCAGGCGTGTTATTTTTTGTAGAAAGTTTTCGTTCTTTATGTAAAAGCGCTTGCAATATGTTATACTAATCTAGGAATTACAGAGTAAAAGTATATCATATATAGGGGGCTGGAACAGCATGGGGAAAACAAAGATTGCTATTAATGGTTTGGGAAGAATTGGTCGCATGGTTTTTAGAAAGGCTGTGGCGGATGAATCTATGGAATTGGTTGCCGTTAATGCAAGTTATCCAGCTGAAACAATTGCTCACATGATTAAATACGATAGTGTGCATGGTCGTTTTCAAGGAGAGGTCAATGTCGTTGACGGAGACTTAGTCGTCAATCGGAAAAAAGTGAAGCTGTGTTCAACAAGGAACCCATTGGAACTGCCATGGGATGAACTGGATATTGATATTGTTATTGAGGCAACAGGTAAGTTTAAAACGAAAGAAGAAGCAGGTCTTCACTTGGATTCTGGAGCAAAAAAAGTCATCATTACAGCACCAGGAAAACAAGTGGATGCAACGATTGTAATGGGTGTGAATGAAGAGACTTATATGCCGGGCAGTCACGATGTCATTTCAAATGCTTCCTGCACAACCAACTGTCTTGCCCCTGTAGTAAAAGTGTTGGAGGATGAATTTGGCATTGAAAATGGTTTGATGACAACGGTGCATGCATTCACTAATGACCAGAAGAATTTAGATAATCCACATAAAGATTTACGGAGGGCCCGAGGATGTACGCAGTCGATCATCCCAACATCCACAGGCGCAGCAAAAGCTTTAGGAGAAGTAATCCCTTCCCTTCAAGGAAAGTTAAATGGTATGGCTTTGCGTGTACCGACTCCAAATGTATCTCTTGTTGATCTAGTCGTCGATTTAAAAAGGGAAGTTACAGCAGACGAAGTGAATGAAACCTTTGAAAGAATGGCTAAGGGGGAAATGAAAGGCATCTTGGAATACAGTGAAGAGCCACTGGTTTCCGTTGATTATACGACTTCTTCATCTTCGGCAATTATCGATGGGTTATCCACACAAGTCATCGATGACCGTAAAGTTAAAGTACTAGCCTGGTATGATAATGAGTGGGGATATTCCTGCCGTGTGGTGGATCTTGCTAAGTTTGTGGGCAATATGATGAAACAAGAAAAGGAAGCCCGAGTTTCATAATTAACCCGAATCTTTTTGAATCTAAGTCCCCCTGGAAGCAGCAAGAAGAATTGTACAATAGCCAGTAAAATATTTCTTGCAAATTAAGGGTAAACCATATATACTTTCTCTTGAACTTCTGAATTTCATATAAATTCATGTCTACTCAAAGGGTTAGGACCTCTCAGGACTAACTTTCCCCCGTGGTAGTTCATGGCGGTTATTTCAGAGGTATTGAAGTGAATGTACAAAGGGGGATCCTTGATATGGATACAATGGGAAGACACGTAATTGCTGAACTATGGAATTGTAATGAAGAAAAATTGAACGATATGTCGTATATAGAACAAGTTTTTGTAGATGCAGCCCTTAAAGCTGGAGCAGAAGTGCGTGAGGTTGCTTTTCACAAATTCGCGCCTCATGGAGTTAGCGGAGTGGTTATCATTTCCGAATCACACTTGACGATTCATAGCTTTCCAGAGCATGGGTATGCAAGTATTGATGTTTATACTTGCGGAGATCGTATTGATCCTAATGTCGCTGCTCAGTACATCGTCGATGCACTGGAAGCAGGTAAAAATGAAACAGTAGAAGTACCAAGAGGAATGGGACCTGTAGAAGTACAGCAGTCTCGCGCGCTATAATAGAAAAGGAAGCCACGCAGGATCAACCTGCGTGGCTTCCTTTTCTATTTATAGAGCGATATAAATGAGGATGGTGGTTGGAAAATCCTTTTTTAAAAGGGCTCTCAGAAAGAGTGCATCTAGTACCGTCATGAGCTCTCTTGAATTTATCAACGAACCTTAGGTTTCAATAATCGTTTCTTATTTTCATAAGTCATGTTAAAATAAAGGGAGATTATGTCGAATGGAATTGAAGGGGTTAGGTAAGTGAAAGCATTTATTTCCAGGTATTTCAGCAACCATTCCGAAACGAGTGAAGAGCATAAGGATTCTGCGCTTGTCACACACTATTATAAAGCTAAGCATGATGATCTTTTCCGTGCTGTTGAAGGATTGTTTTCAGCACCTTCAGAAATTGTAGCAAGTTCTAAAGAACGTGGCGAATTGACCGTCAAATATAAAGGGAATAGACGCGCGTTTATAGTGGCGACGGTCATCATGGTCCGCCCTTTTCGAACAGCCGTTGACTTTTCTGTCACTACGGACTCAGGAGGTCCCGTTGATTTTGGTCACAGCCGGAATCTAATCGTTCAGCTTTATAAAAAATTGGACAGTCAGTTCACAGCGGTGGATCCTTCCTGAGTACTGCCGAAAAGATGATGATGTGGAGTTGATCTTACGTGAAGTGCCCGAATTGCCACTATAAAAGTACAAAAGTCCTTGATTCCAGGCCCATCGAAGAAGGACAGGCGATCAGACGACGCAGAGAGTGTGAACAATGCCAATTCAGGTTCACAACTTTTGAACGGATTGAAGAAGTTCCTCTGATTGTCGTGAAAAAAGAAGGCACAAGAGAAGAGTTCAGTCGTGAAAAACTGATGCGTGGACTGATTCGAGCTTGTGAAAAGAGACCTGTGGCCGCAGAGGAACTGGAACGAGTGACTATGGATATCGAAAAGGAATTAAGGAACCGTGGCGTTTCTGAAGTCATGAGTGAGGATATCGGTGAAATGGTGATGGAGCGTCTGTCTGGCATTGATGAAGTTGCTTATGTTCGTTTTGCTTCCGTATATCGACAGTTCAAGGACATCAATGTTTTCATCGACGAATTAAAAGAATTAATTAAACATGAAGACAATGAATGAGCCTGTTCCGGCTCATTTTCTTTTTCTAGGACCCTACATTTTGAAGGCCTTTTGGTTTCAGTTTTGAAATGAATGGTCTTTTTCTGATTGAAATAGAATGAATAAGCTTTAATGATTGAAGGAGGTGGAGGCGGTGAGTTACTCTATTGGCAAACTTCTCCCAGTGGACGGTTTTAAAATCATACGAAATGGAGAGCTGCCTCGAAGTTTTCATCGTTCCTTGTCACATTTATACCAGCCGATTGTTGGGAGGTTGGCGGTTTCTCTTTATCATGTTCTTATATCGGAATCGGATATGATTGAAGGGGAACAGGTACAGTCTCACCATACATTGATGTCTTACCTTTCTGCTCCCTTGGATAAAATATATGAGGCGAGGGGGAAATTGGAGGCCATCGGATTACTACGGACGTTCCGTTCGATTGATGAAGATCAGCAAGCTGTATACCTTTACTCTGTGCACCCTCCTTTTTCTCCGGAAGAGTTCTTCCTTGATGATATGCTTTCCTTGCTTCTTCATCATGAGTTGGGAAAGGAAAAGTATGAGCGCTTAAAAAGCCGGTTATTGAATACTGGGCAAACACTTGAGGGATTTACTGAAGTAACTGCGACTTTTGATGAAGTATTCCATAATAAAATGATCGAAACGGTCCAAAGAGAAACGGAAACCATTTCAAAGCAGCAAAAGCATCAGCAGGAAACCAGAGGGCCGGTAGCATCGATGGACCGAGTGGACTTTCATTGGTTGAACCATGCATTGAAGAAGCGAATGTATCCATCGGAACAAATATTAACGGGGCGAAACAAGAAGTTGATTGTCCAATTGGCTACGTTATATGACCTTTCCAACACAGAGCTTGAAAAAGCCGTCACCTGGGCCATTGATGAAAATCATTATTTAGTAGAAGAAGAGTTGAAGGCAGCTTGTCATGATTTTATGAAAGAGCAAAAAAATGACAAACAAACAGATTCGGCTCTAGATCGCAGAGAGAAAATGAAAGTAGAAAACACAACAACTCAGGGGTCAAAAGAGGATCAATTCATACAGATGCTTGAAGAAATATCCCCAAGGGAATTACTTGAAGACGTCTCCAATGGTAATCGTGCGTCTGAACAAGACCTGAAAATGATTCGTGACGTGATGACAGAACAAGGAATTGAGCCAGGGGTCATGAATGTACTCGTTCATTATGTCTTGTTAAAAACCGATATGAAATTGTCAAAGGCTTACCTTGAGAAAATTGCCAGTCACTGGGCGAGAAAAAATGTAACGACTGTAAGACAAGCGATGAACCTTGCCAAAGCTGAACATCAGAAATACCAGCAATGGGGAAAGCAGAAGTCTCAGAAGCGTAAAAACCAAAAAGAAGAAGTGATCCCAGCCTGGTTCAAACAAGAAGAAGGAAAGCCGCATGAGAAGAAAGAAGCCGTACAAGTCAATACGGATGACATAGCAGCAAGGATTAAGAAATTGACGAGCAAAGGCAACTAAAAGGGGGGATAGACCAATGGAACCTATTCAACAATCATTAAAAAAGTGGATGCGTAACAATGAACAGTTTCAAAAGCGAATGAACCACATGAAGGCGGAAGTTATGGAATCCACGGAAGTGAAGAAATTGATGCAGGAGCATGAGGAATTAACAGAGGAAGCGATTGAGAAACAGTTGATTAAACTCTATGAATACCGCACTCAATCAAAAAACTGTGAGAAATGTCCGACACGTGAAGAGTGTATCAACATCCTTCCTGGTTATGTCCCACGAGTAGAAGTAGAAGGTTCTGATGTAAAGTTGATTTATGATAAATGTCGCCGTCAACGGAAACATGAACAGCAGGAGGAGCAGAAGTCCCTAGTAAGAAGTCTCCACATGCCGCGGGAAATTCTTGAGGCATCTCTAGAACGGATGGATCTTCAAGATCCTGATCGCGGAGCTGCTGTAGAACGAACCGTGCAATATATTGAAGGTCTGGGTGACGAACTGCCAAGTAAAGGGCTTTACTTTCATGGACCTTTTGGTGTGGGGAAAACTTATTTCCTTGGGGCTATCGCCAACGAACTGAGCTTAAAAAATATCCCTTCCATGGTTATTTACATGCCGGAATTTGTGAGGGAGATTAAAGCTTCAATTAAGGATGACTCCATGAATGAAAAGATTGAAGCTTTTAAAGAAATTCCTGTACTGATGCTTGATGATATTGGGGCGGAATCTCAATCCGCGTGGTTTAGAGATGAAGTACTCGGCAGTATTCTTCACTATCGTATGATGGAAAGACTTCCGGTTTTCTTTACCTCTAATTACAACTTGAACGAGTTAGAGAAAGTGTTGATGACGAGTAACCGGGGAGATGTAGAACAAGTAAAAGCAAAAAGAATTACAGAGCGGATCCGTCAACTGAGTGAAGGGGTCCACGTCAATGGACGGAACAGACGAGGATAACGATTACAAAACGGAAGACAATAGCATGATTCCCTCTCCTCTCACATAAATATAACAGGGAATAGCCAACTTTATGTCATATGTGCGCCATCTTTTAATGGCGGATCCTCAGGGAGCTGTCCTGGGGTCTTCCATAGAACATAGAAGTTGAATGAAGTCGGGACGAGGGGGAATTTTGGTGTTTTGCATTCACTTTTCTAATCGTGCGGAAGCGATCCTATTCTATAACGCGATTGTTTCAGAACAAAAACTTTGGATTTTCAAGGAACATACCGATGGTTTTGATGTGAAGTTGATGAATGCTTCATTGAGTGGAACAGCTTATGTGGAGGCGATCCGTGCCTTTTTGCAATTAATCCGCAAAAGGAAATTGCTTGGGTGGATGGAAGGCGTATTGAAACACCGGTACTATTACGAGGATGAACAAGAAATTCAGCGGATGCTTGAAATTGGACAAGACTTCGAAGATAAGCCACCCGCAGGACTTCAACTTCCACCGATCTACCACTATTTACGCGCTTTCATCCAGGATTATCTGGTCGCCAGAAGTCTTGTGGAGTTTGACGAACTCAGTGCTGCCTGCCTGCAGTCCGTTCATGAATCGCTTATTGAATACACAGGAAAGATCATTGATGAATATAAGCAGGAAGAGTCCTATCAATTGATGGTGGATTCCTGGCGTCACCGTGTCCATCATAAAGACACAGGCGTGCAGTTGCTTCATCTGCTTGATGATGGTCGATTAACCTACTACCATGATGAAGGGAACCCCATCAGTGAATCAGAAACCAAATTGTACATGAAGCAATACCCGGATGAATGTATTGCTCACCTTCCGATTGAATGGCCGGTCACAGCTGCGCTTGCTCATGCACCTGATGAGTTGATCATCTATTCAGATGAAACGGGCCATTCAAACTTAGAGTTATTAATGAATATTTTTGAAGAAAAAGCTTCTTGGAGGCCCAAATCACAATTTCCTTTCAAAATGGGTTGATTTCCTTTTCCTAAATGGATATAATAACGTACATATCTAAACAACGGCTTGGAAAAGGACACGAACATAAAGTGACGCAAGACCAGAGAGAGGGGCCATCGGCTGGAAGCTCCTTGTTGACGGCTTTATTGTTTACCACCTTGGAGCTCTGTCTGTGAACATACGATTAGTAATAGACAGCGTCTGATCCGCGTTAAGGAGAACGAAGCCGCATGGTCTTACTTTGCGGGAATTTGGGTGGAACCACGAGTGATAACGCTCGTCCCTTAGCTTAAATGCTGAGGGACGGGCGTTTTTTATATTTATTTTAGATAAAGGAGTGTTAAACATGTCGAATGCGATTCAAATCAAATTTCCAGACGGTAACATTAAGGAGTTTGAAAGAGGTACGACAGGTGAAGAAATCGCACAATCGATTTCCCCTGGCTTAAAGAAACAAGCCTTGGCCATCAAATTGGATGGCGAACCTTATGATTTGAGAAGGCCGATTGAACAAGACGGAGCTGTTGAAATCTTGACATATAAAAATCCTGAAGGTTTGGAAGTGGTGCGTCACTCTTCCGCTCACTTGATGGCTCAGGCGGTCAAACGACTTTATGGCAACGTGAAACTTGGTGTTGGCCCTGTCATTGAAAACGGATTTTATTATGATATCGACATGGAAGAATCCCTTACTCCAGAGGACCTTCCGAAGATTGAAAAAGAAATGCAGCGCATTGTCGATGAGAATCTAGAGATCGAACGCATCGAGCTTTCTCGTGAAGAAGCGATTGAAAAGTACAAAGAGATCGGCGACGATTTAAAACTTGAGCTCATTGAAGCCATCCCTGAAGGAGAACAAGTGACCATTTATCAGCAGGGAGAATTTTTTGATCTTTGCCGTGGGGTTCATGTTCCGCAGACAAGTAAAATCAAAGTTTTCAAGCTTTTGAGCATTTCTGGTGCCTACTGGCGTGGAGACAGCGATAATCAGATGTTGCAGCGTATTTATGGTACAGCTTTTGAAAAGAAAGCCCATCTCGATGAGTACCTGCAAATGCTTGAAGAAGCAAAAGAAAGAGATCATCGTAAGTTAGGAAAAGAACTCGACATTTTCACAGTCAACCAAAAGGTTGGTCAAGGATTGCCGATGTGGCTTCCAAAAGGAGCGACCATCCGTCGTACAATCGAACGGTATATTGTAGATACAGAGGAACGTCTTGGATATGACCACGTGTACACACCTGTTCTTGGAAGTGTAGATTTGTATAAAACAAGTGGACACTGGGATCACTACCAGGATGATATGTTCCCAACAATGGAAATGGATAACGAAGATCTTGTCCTTCGTCCAATGAATTGCCCGCACCATATGATGATCTACAAAAATCAATTGCACAGTTACCGTAACCTTCCTGTGCGTATCGCCGAGCTCGGTATGATGCACCGTTACGAAATGTCCGGCGCACTAGCAGGATTGCAGCGTGTACGCGCGATGACATTGAATGACGCCCACATCTTCGCTCGCCCGGATCAATTGAAAGATGAATTCAAGCGAGTGGTTCGTCTTGTGCAGGAAGTGTATCGTGACTTTGGTATCAATGATTACTACTTCCGTCTTTCCTACAGAGACCCTGAAGACAAAGAGAAGTATGTCGACAATGACGCGATGTGGGATAAAGCACAGGCAATGTTGAAAGAAACAATGGAAGATATGAAGCTTGAATATGTAGAAGCAGAAGGGGAAGCGGCCTTTTACGGTCCAAAACTCGATGTTCAAGTGAAGACAGCTCTTGGCAAGGATGAAACATTGTCTACGGTTCAGCTTGACTTCCACTTACCAGAGCGCTTCGATCTGACATACGTTGGAGAAGATGGAGAAGATCACCGTCCAGTTGTTATCCACCGTGGAGTCGTGTCTACAATGGAACGCTTTGTTGCCTTCCTTATTGAAGAGTATAAAGGTGTATTCCCGACTTGGCTTGCTCCTGTCCAGGCGAAAATCATCCCTGTCTCCGCAGACGTGCACCTGGATTATGCGAAGAAACTTGAAGATGAGTTACGTGAAGCTGGTGTTCGTGTCGAAGTGGATGAGCGTAATGAGAAGATCGGCTATAAGATCCGTGAAGCTCAAATGCAAAAAATTCCGTTCCAGCTTGTGGTTGGTGACAAAGAAATCGAAGATCATGCGGTCAACGTCCGTCGTTACGGAGAACAAGATTCCGCAACAAAACCACTGGACACATTCAAACAGGAAATTCGCAACGAAATCGATCAAAAGCTTCTACGCAAGTAAAAGAAGAAAACCCGAAAATCTTTCACAAGACTTTCGGGTTTTTATTTCGCTAAATGGCAGGTTTCTTGAAGACTCAGTTTCGAGACTTATGCTGAGTGGATGGGGGCTGCGGGGAATAGCTCGCTTTCCGCGGGTGCGCAGTGAGCCTCCTCGGACTGCGTCCTGTGGGGTCTCACCCTGCACTTTTTTCCCGCAGGAGTCTCGCCATTCCCCTCCGCCCTTTACCTATGTTGATTCTCGAAACCACTTCTAAAAGATCAACTTGAATAATGAAACGAAATGAATCATATAAAATTTTCTACTGCGGGCTGCCAGAACTTAAGGCTTGATATAGAGCGTTTTATGCCTACTTAGGATAGAGGAATAAGAGACACTCACTCTCGGTATAGGGGTTCGTTCCACTTCTCCACAAAAGGGGTGGTTGGGAAGCTGCGAGACTCCTGTGGGAGAAGGAGATAGGCGAGATCCCGCAGGACGCAGTCCGAGGAAGCTCGGCGCTCCCCCACAGGAAAGCGAGTTGCTTCCCAGCCATCCCTAACACTTAACCAGGCAACGAACCCTGGAAACATCTCAAAACTGAGTCTTCAACTAAAGGGAGCTTTAGTTGAAGAAGGTGGATTGTGGTGACTGGCTAAAAAAGCCTTGATTTTTGCGGGTGCATGGCTTATCCTAGTTTAAGTAGTCATGTCGGCGGGGTTTAGTTGTTGACATGCATCATAAGGCATGCTATTATAATTTAGGTAACTGAATGAACGGATCTAGAGACAAGTAGGAGCACCCGCTTCTCACCTGATCGACGCACAGCGCAGTTGGCAGGTCACTTATTCCTTTGATTACTAGGAGTCGTGTGGGTGCAGTATGTGTACCGACACTTTTTTTATTTGCATCAGGAAATCTTGTCGATGACAGATCTCATATAAGTTTTCTAAAATTTGTTGGAGGTGGCTCGATATTAGCAAGGATAACATGAACGTTAATGAAAAAATCCGTGCCCGTGAAGTTCGTCTGATCGACGTGAATGGTGAGCAACTTGGAGTTAAATCACGTAACGAAGCTCTTGATATTGCAGCGAATGCAAATCTTGACCTCGTTATGGTGGCACCAAATGCGAAGCCTCCGGTTTGCCGAGTGATGGACTACGGTAAATATCGTTTCGAGCAGCAGAAGAAAGAAAAAGAAGCTCGTAAGAAACAAACGGTCATCAAAGTCAAGGAAGTTCGTCTCAGCCCTGGGATTGAAGACCATGACTTCAACACGAAGTTACGTAATGCGCGTAAGTTCCTGGAGAAAGGTGACAAAGTGAAAGCATCTGTCCGTTTCCGCGGTCGTGCAATCACTCACAAAGAACTTGGACAAAAAGTACTTGAACGCATGGCGGATGAGTGCAAAGATATTGCCCAAGTAGAGACCAAGCCTAAAATGGAAGGTCGTAGTATGTTCTTAATGCTTGCTCCTCTTAACGAGAAGTAAGTCACTGTATCAAGTAAAAGGAGGAAATTCACATGCCAAAAATGAAAACCCATAAAGGTTCTCAAAAACGCTTCAAAAAGACTGGAACAGGTAAAGTGAAACGTTCCCACGCATTCACAAGCCACTTGTTCGCGAACAAATCTACAAAACAAAAGCGTAAGTTGCGTAAAGATGCACTAGTTTCTGCTGGAGACTACCGCCGCATCAAGCACATGCTTCCAAAAGACTAATATAGAACGACATAAATAGGAGGGATTACCATGCCACGAGTAAAAGGTGGAACAGTGACACGCCAACGTCGTAACCGTGTCCTTAAACTAGCAAAAGGTTATTATGGTTCAAAACATGCACTATTCAAAACTGCAAAACAACAAGTAATGAAATCAGGTCAGTATGCTTACCGTGACCGTCGTCAGAAAAAACGCGACTTCCGTAAGCTATGGATCGCTCGTATCAACGCTGCAGCGCGTTTGAACGACATTTCTTACAGCCGTCTAATGCACGGTTTGAAGCTTGCAGGTGTTGAAGTTAACCGTAAGATGCTAGCTGATCTTGCTGTCAACGATGAGCAAGGTTTCGCAAGCCTAGCAGAGCAAGCTAAATCTGCTCTTAAGTAATAAAATGACAAAGATAAAGAGCCATTTCCGATCGGTAGGAAATGGCTTTTTTTTATACTCGTTTACTTAGGAATTTACATAGTAGTTATACATTCATTGGGATTTTTTTCTGTGAATGGTTTGGAGGAGGGAGAGATTTTATGGATGTTGTTATCCTTGTGGGTATATATGGAATTGTCATCAATCTGGTCCTTTTCATTATGATGGGCGTGGATAAACGTCGTTCTAAAAAAGGATCTTGGCGTATTGAAGAAAAGAAATTATGGGGAATAGCTTTAGCAGGAGGAGTCCTTGGGGGATGGTTTGGAATGAGTGTATTCAGGCATAAGACAAAACACACCTCATTCAAATTTGGTTTCCCAATCTTAAGCCTCTTTTATATCGCTGGAGCAGCCTACCTGGTGTATCAGTTCTATCTCTAACTCTCCTGTCATATTATGTAGACAGGGAGGGGGATGAGATGGGCGAAACAACAAGTACCATTTTTGCATGGTTAGAACATCAAGAAGCCTGGGCACCGCTCTTATTCATTGCTATTCATTTGTTACGACCTTTTTTGTTTTTACCCGTTATGCTTGTTTGTATCACGGGTGGGGTTTTATTTGGTCCTATTGCTGGGAGTGCATATTCGGTGGTGGGAACAATGCTCTCGAGTTTATTATTCTATCGCACCATCCGGCTCGTACCTTCCGGCTTGAAAAAATTGGGGTCGTTAAAAGAAAAATGGTTAAAGAGAAATTCTCATTTGACGGTGAAGCAGGTCGCTGTCTTAAGACTTGTACCCTTTATTCATTTTCATTTACTTTCCTATTGCTTATTGGAAATCAGTGCAGATTTTAAAGAATATGCGAAGTCATCATTATTTGCCAATTTACCTTTGGCCGTGGTTTATACGTCTGTCGGACAATGGATTTCCTTGTTTTCCATTCCCATGATGATTCTCTTTTCTGGAGCTTTAATTGGTGTGTCCTTCTTGATACGGAAAAAATACGAAGTTTTTCTTTGGAAGGATTTTTTCCAGACGACTTCATAAAGGAAAGCCTCACTCGAAAGAGTGGGGCTTCTTTTCATCGTAATTCTTTAAGGGATGAATGATTAAGCGGTTCATCGGGTATTTCCACTCGATGGAAGCATAAGGATAGCGAATCAATATTTCTTTTTCCATAAAGTAAAGGTCTTCTCTGTCCAGTCCTTGTAACTTTTCTGGATTGTGCACACTCACACTAATGTTAATAACTTCAAACGAATCCTCTGTGGTCCCTAAGTATTTCTCCCCTTCAAAAACATGTCCTTTTAAAGTCATCAAAAAGTTTTCTTTTGTATTTTCCTTGTTATCATGAAAGTAAAATTCTTTCTTGTCTCTTGCAAGTTCTAATTTTCTTCTGGGATTGACAATGAATTTATAGGCGGTATAAATAATGAAGGCTATGGCAATCAGTAAAAGCAACCGGAATAATAAGATGATCATTTCTTTCATCTCCCTGTAAACTGTTCTTTTGCTTCCATACGTATGAACGTATCCTTTTGTTTCAAAAAATGATACATTAAATGAGAAATTTTTTAAAGAGAGCTTGGTTGGAAACTGATGTGGCTATTAAAATATATGCTAGACAGGAAATAGACTCGATTTCGGGAAAAAGACGTCTCGTAATAATGTCATGAAGTATAGAGAGCTTATATAAAATCATCACGTTGAGCTGACTAAACAAAAGATGAAGGAGATATTCAGTATGGATTGGAAGAGCTTGTATGACATGCAGCGGAAATTAGATCATTATATAGAAGAACAGCACGAAATTGAAAAGGGACAGATGGTTGATGAAAAAATATTAGCTATGCTTGTTGAGTTAGGAGAGCTTGCTAATGAAACGCGATGCTTTAAATTTTGGAGTACAAAAGGACCTAGTGAGAAAGCTGTCATACTGGAAGAATATGTCGATGGTGTCCACTTCCTTCTTTCTTTAGGTTTGGATTTAGGTTATCGTTATACATCCACTTCCCTTAAGGAATCCGGTTCACAAACAGCAGCTTTTCTTGCTGTCTATTCGTCGATACAACATATGAAAAAAGAAAAAGATGAACAATCCTATGTAAAAGCTTTTTATGATTATTTAGTACTGGGACTGACTCTCGGGATTACGGAGAAAGAATTGATTGAAGCGTACGAAAGGAAAAATGCCATCAACTTCGAGCGTCAAAATGAAGGATATTGATGCAGCAGGAAACTGAATTTTTTGTGAAATCGCTTCAAAAGGTTTATAATATCCATTGGATAGGAAAAGGAGGAATTGTTACATATGGCTAAAAAAGATGAAACATTACAAATGTTGAAAGATCTGACGGACGCTAAAGGCGTTCCTGGTAACGAGCGAGAAGCTCGTGATGTGATGAAGCAATATATCGCTCCCTACGCAGATGAAGTTTTTACAGATAATCTGGGAAGCTTGATCGCGAAAAAGGTAGGAAATAAAAAAGGACCAAGTGTTATGGTAGCTGGTCACCTGGATGAGGTAGGCTTCATGGTTACCCGTATTGATGACAATGGATATATTTATTTCCAAACTGTCGGCGGCTGGTGGAGCCAAGTGATGCTTGCTCAGCGTGTGACCATCATGACTCGTCAAGGAGATTTGACAGGTGTGATTGGATCCAAACCACCTCATATCCTGCCTCCGGAGCAACGTAAAAAAGCAGTAGACATTAAGGATATGTTTATTGATATCGGTGCTTCAAGTAAAGAAGAAGCGATGGAATTCGGTGTGAAACCGGGAGACTCTGTCGTTCCATATTTCGAATTCACCCAAATGAAAAATGAGAAGATGCTTCTTGCAAAAGCCTGGGACAACCGTATTGGATGTGCGATTGCTATTGAAGTATTGAAACAGTTGAAAGGTGAAAAACACCCGAATATCGTTTATGGTGTTGGAACCGTCCAGGAAGAAGTAGGCCTTCGAGGTGCTCGTACGTCTGCCAATGTGATCAACCCGGATATCGCTTTTGGTGTTGACGTTGGAATCGCTGGCGATACACCTGGGGTATCTGATAAAGATGCTTCAAGCAAAATGGGTGAAGGTCCACAAATCATTCTCTATGACGCTTCTATGATTTCACATAAAGGTCTTCGTGATTTCGTTACAGACACCGCGGATGCCCATGCGATTCCGTACCAATTCGATTCTCTTGCAGGAGGCGGAACGGATTCAGGGGCGATTCACTTAAGTCATGATGGAGTTCCTGCGCTATCCATTACGATTGCAACACGCTACATCCACTCTCATGCAGCGATGCTTCATCGTGATGACTTTGAAAATGCGGTACGTTTGATTGTTGAAGTTATTAAAGGTCTTGATGCAGATAAAGTTCAGGAAATAACATTTAATTAAGTTCAATGACTTAAAAAGCCAACCTTATTCAGGTTGGCTTTTTTATTACTGATTTTGCTTCAATCCCTGTTCTAAAGTATCCAGGATTTCTTGTCTTTCTTGTTCATCAGATTCTTTCCATAACATTTCAAAAAAGACACCAAGGCCAGGAAGCATTTTTTCTTCTCCTTTTTGCAAGGCATCATCGATGGTCGCTTCCAATTGTTCGGCATTATGTCCGCTGACGTTAGAAAGAATGGCTGCTCTTAAATTCAAATTCATTGTTCATTCAACCTCCTTTTGTACAGAACTTCGAGAATATTCTTCTTTAGTTTGACCAACCATGGTCCTGCTATGTATGATGAATGAGAAATAAACACGCAAATGAGGGACTACTATGTTGACTTCCTTACAAAATACAAAGGTGAAGGAATGGAAAAAACTACATAAACGTAAATATAGAAATCAAACAGGCACTTTTATCGTAGAAGGGTTTCATCTCGTGGAAGAGGTGCTTAAAAGCAATTGGGAGATCGTTGAAATGATTGTGCGTGAAGGAACGGACTTTACAATCCCTGAAGATATTCCTACGGTAATGGTCAATCATTCCGTGTTTCGGACAATAGCAGAAACGGAATCTCCTCAAGGTATTGCGGCAATTGTCAAACAGAAGGAGACATCTGTAAATCAAGCGGCCTTAACCTTAATGCTGGACTCCGTTCAGGACCCTGGGAATGTAGGTACACTGATCCGGACCGCGGATGCAGCAGGATTTGACCAGGTTATTTTAGGTTCAGGTACAGTAGATGCTTATAATGATAAAGTCATTCGGGCTACCCAAGGGTCGATCTTCCATATTCCTGTCATCACGGGAGAGCTTGAGGACTTTGTTGAATCACTGAAAGAAGAAGGCGTACAGATTTGGGCTTCTGCTCTGAAAGATGCTGCCCCTTTTCAAGAACTACAGGCCCCTTCTAAAGCTGCTCTTATTGTAGGGAATGAGGGACAGGGTATTCAGGAGAACCTTTTGAATCAAGCGGATCAACGGGTCTATATCCCGATTTATGGACAGGCAGAGTCCTTGAATGTAGGAATTGCAGGTGCTGTTCTAATGTATCATTTAAAGGGATGAGGTTGCATACACAGCCTTCTTTGACTATAATATATTCAGTTGATAAAAATTAAACAATCAAAAGCTTAGAAAGAGCAAAGTAGATGAATGTGAATCGTTTTAGGGAGGAAGCACCTTGGACTGGAAGTGCTTCTAACGTGGCATGTATCGAAATTTCACTCTGGAGCTGGCCATTAGGCCCGGATAATATCCGTTATTCTCATCAAAGTGGGCACATGTCAATGTGTCAACAAGGGTGGTACCGCGAAACGACCATACAAGTCTCGTCCCTTTTCAGGGATGAGGCTTTTTTTATTTTTCAGCCGTTTTTCAACCCGAAAAGTTCTGAAACGTAAATGGAAAATGAGTCGAAACGATTTTAAAGGAGGAATAAGCATGAAGGAACGTTTAGAAGAGCTGCAACAGGAAGCCCTTGCGAAAGTCGAACAGGCGAATTCTGTTCAAGGCTTGAAGGATGTAAGAGTCGAGTACTTAGGAAAAAAGGGCCCGATTACGGAAGTTCTGAGAGGGATGGGCAAATTGTCCAAGGAAGAGCGTCCGGTCATTGGACAATTAGCTAATGATGTGCGGGAAAATATTGCCCAAGCGATTGAGAAGAAGCAAACCTCACTTGAGGATGAAGCCTTAGAAAAGCAGCTGGAAGAAGAAAGCATTGATGTCACTCTTCCTGCCCGCCCTGTAAAAATTGGAGGCCCTCATTTATTGACGAGTATCGTAGAAGAAATCGAAGATCTCTTCATTGGGATGGGCTTTGAAATTAAAGAAGGTCCTGAAGTGGAAACGGATTATTACAACTTTGAAGCACTGAATTTACCGAAAGGCCACCCGGCGCGGGATATGCAGGATTCGTTCTACGTTACGGAAGAGCTTTTGATGCGTACCCATACTTCCCCCGTACAAGCAAGGACTATGGGAGCTAAAAATGGCAGTGAACCCGTTAAGATGATTTGTCCGGGTAAGGTATATCGACGCGACACAGATGATGCGACCCACTCTCATCAGTTCACTCAAATTGAAGGATTATTAGTTGATAAGAACGTGCGAATGAGTGATTTGAAAGGCGTCTTGAATGCATTCGCAAAGCAAATGTTCGGAGCGGACCGTGAAATACGTTTGCGTCCAAGCTTCTTCCCCTTTACAGAACCATCCGTTGAAATGGATATATCCTGTAAAGTATGTGGAGGAAAAGGCTGTTCGGTATGTAAAGGAACGGGTTGGATCGAAATTCTTGGAGGTGGAATGGTTCATCCTAACGTCCTTGAGATGGCGGGATATGACCCGAAAGAATACTCCGGATTTGCATTCGGTATGGGACCAGAGCGAATCGCGATGTTGAAGTATGGAGTAGATGATATCCGTCACTTCTACACCAATGATATTCGATTCTTAGAACAGTATCACAAGGCTTAAAGGAGGAATGAAACCATGCTTGTATCATTGAATTGGTTGCAAGAATATATTGATGTCAGTCGTTATTCGCCAGAAGAGCTGGCAGAAATCATTACGAAGACCGGAATTGAAGTGGAAAGTGTAGAACCTGTAGCAGAAGAGGTCACAGGCGTTGTCGTTGGGTACGTCCAATCTTGCGAACAGCATCCGAACGCCGATAAATTGAACCTCTGTCAGGTGGACGTTGGTGGAGAAACGCTCCAGATCGTCTGTGGAGCACCGAACGTTGCAGAAGGTCAAAAAGTTCCTGTCGCTACACCTGGGGCGGTCCTTCCTGGGAACTTCAAAATAAAAAAAACCAAACTGCGTGGAGAAGAATCGAACGGTATGATTTGTTCTCTTCAAGAGCTTGGTGTTGATGAAAAAGAGGTCCCGAAAGAATTCGCTGATGGTATTTTTGTATTTCCTGAAGACGTGGAAGTCGGGGCAAATGCCATATCCTTGTTGAACCTTGATGATTTGATCATTGAGCTTGGATTGACACCAAACCGTTCGGATGCTCTAAGCATGGCTGGCGTAGCTTATGAAGTTGCAGCGGCGATTGATGGCGCGTATGAATTGGCTGATGAAAATGTCCAAACTTCTGATGAGAAAACAGAAGATCACGTTTCTGTAGTCGTGGAAGATTCGGAAGCGAACCCTTATTATGGAGCTTTCATAATTAAGGATATTCAAGTCGGACCATCTCCACTATGGATGCGAAACCGTTTGACTGCAGCAGGCATCCGTCCAATTAATAATGTCGTGGATATTACAAACTATGTACTTATGGAATATGGACAGCCGCTTCATGCTTTCGATTTTGACCGTTTTGGTTCAAATACCATTGTTACACGTCGTGCAAAAGATGGAGAGAAAATGACGACCCTTGATGACCAAGAGCGTACGCTGAAAAGCGATCATCTCGTCATTACGAATGGGGAAAAAGCTCATGCCATTGCTGGTGTTATGGGTGGGGCTGAGTCTGAAGTGCAAGATGATACGACGACGATCATTTTAGAAGCAGCATTTTTCCATCCATCTGTTGTACGTGAAGCTTCCAAAGATCATGGGCTTCGCAGTGAGTCAAGCACACGTTTTGAAAAAGGTGTCGATCCAAACCGCGTAGAACGGGCCGGCCTTAGAGCCTGCGAACTTCTTGCAGAGTATGCAGGAGGGACGGTTTTAGATGGAGTTGTGGCCCATGACGAACTCGATCGATCTGAAAAGCAAGTTACAGTAAACACAAACACCATTAACGAACGACTTGGTACTGAAATTAACAATGAAGATATCGCCGACATTTTCCGTCGTCTTCAATTCAACTATGATCAAAACGGGGATGAGTTCCATGTGTCTGTTCCGACACGTCGTGGGGACATTACCATCTTTGAGGATATGCTTGAAGAAGTGGCGCGCATTTATGGGTACGATAATCTTCCTTATACTCTTCCACAAGGAGCATCACAAGCAGGAGGCCTGACACTTGAGCAACTGTTGAAACGTAAAGTGAAAGCCTACTTTGAAGGTGCAGGACTTCATGAAACCATCACTTATTCTCTTACTCATAAGGATAAAGCTCAAATGCTTGTTAGTCCTGAAGTGAAGGAAAGATCCGTAAGCCCTGTCGCTTTAGCTATGCCAATGAGTGAAGATCATGGCACACTTCGGTTAAGCATGGTACCTGAGTTGTTGGAATCCCTATCCTATAATGTGGCACGTAAACAGGAAAACCTTGCTTTCTATGAAGTGGGTACTGTGTTTATCAGTGAAGAAGAAAAAGTAACGAAACAGCCGGAAGAGATGCTGCGTGCATCAGGTGCATTGACAGGGGAGTGGCTCTCACACCCATGGCAGCAGGAGAAAAAATCGGTCGACTTTTTCGTTGCAAAAGGTATATTGGAAGGGCTGAGCGAACAGCTGGATCTTCCTTTCACTTATGAAAAAACGAAGTTGGATCATATGCATCCAGGACGTACGGCGACGGTGTGGGTCAATGGAAAAGTCATCGGTTTCGTCGGGCAGGTACATCCGAAGCTTCAAAAGCAGCTTGGACTGAAAGAAACCTATGTCTTTGATGTAAACTTGGAAGTTCTCATTGAGGATTATAAGAAAGAAGAGAAATTCCAGACCATCCCTCGTCACCCTTCCGTTTCTCGTGACATTGCACTTGTCGTAGATGAGCATGTAACTGCAGGATCGATTGAGGCGACGATTGGTGAGGCAGGAAGTCCGCTAGTGAAGGATGTTCAAGTATTCGACCTTTATCAGGGGGAACATTTGGATGATGGGAAGAAATCCCTCGCTTTCCGTCTGCTTTATTTAGACCCCCTTCGTACTTTGAAGGATCAAGAAGTGGAAGAGACGCACAACGCGATCCTGGAAGCGGTGAAAAGTCAGCATCAGGCTGAACTTCGTGGATAAATCAAATGATAAACAAAAAGCTCAGAGTTTTTCTTAACTCTGAGCTTTTTTGTATTAGCAGCATTATTTAACGAATTTTTTCGCTTTTTCCGTAGTGGCAAAGTGTACTTTGGCTAATTCCTCCAGTTTTTCTTCGCCGTAGGCTTCAATGATAGCTGCAGCAGCACGATCAACTTTTCCTGAAGCCCCTTTAGGTATCGGAAGGCCTGTATCGAATTCCATCTGATTCATCGCCTTTACAAAAGCTGATCTTGCAATGATGGAAGCTGTTGCGACAGCGATCGAATAACTTTCTGCTTTTGTCATAAAGTAAACATGTTCTTGAAGCTGCTGATTCTCACTTCTCAGGTGTTTTTCGTAAACATGTGGTTCTGAAAACTGGTCGATTAAGATGCCATCTGGTTTTTCAGGAGCAATCTTCTCAAGGAGACGATTCAAGGCTTGATGGTGGAGCATAGTTTTCATTTTCCCCTGGCTCCACCCTTTTCGCTGCCACTGGTTATATTTTTTATTCGGCAGTCTGAGCAGACTATATGGGATTTTCATAGCGACTATGTCTTTCGCCAGGTTGGTAATTTGTGCATCCGAAAGATTTTTTGAATCTTTTACACCGATTGCCTTCAATTGAGAGATTTGTTCTTTTGTGACAAAAGCAGCTGCGACGGTGATGGGGCCGAAATAGTCCCCTGTCCCTGCTTCATCGGATCCAATATGGGAGCTTACGAAAAGCTGGTCATCAGGATGAAAGGCATGACGGTTGTTCTTACGTGTCTTTCCATCTCCTGAGGTTGTAGAAGGAACGGTTCCCCATTTTTCAGCTTCTGTCTCTGGTTTCTGACCTTGAAAGAGCACTTTGCCTGATTTGTAGGCTGTAATGGTGCAGTTGGGTGTTTTAGCTGCGAATATCGCTGCCGGCGGACTGTTTTTCAGACTTGAGGTGTAATATTTCTTCATGTTCTCTAGTGTTGACGCAGGTAATTTCAATACAACTTGGGGCATAATGGATTCCTTTCTGTCTAAAATGATAGGATTAGTATAGCAAAATGGATGACAAAAGAGAACATTTGCGAAAAACATCCATATTGGTTTCCTATTTGTCAAGCTTCGTGTTAATATAAAGTTTAGGATTGAGAGAAACTAGGGGGTATGAATGTGTCGCAGTCAGACCAAGAGAAAAAAAGAATTACAGTGGAGATCAACAAACGATCTTACACTATAGTTGGTCATGAAGAGCCCCATCATATCCGTATGGTATCCAGTCTGGTGGATCAAAAAATGCGAGAGATCCATGAAGCGAATCCTAGTCTGGATACGGCAAAGCTCGCCGTTTTGACCGCTGTGAATACGATGAATGAATATATGAAATTAAAGGAAGAATGTACAGAACTTATGAATTATATTGAAAAGAAAGAGAAAGAGGATAGAGGGTAAAATGATTGATTTATTGTTGTTGTTTATTTTGTTTATTGGTGTAATAACGGGGTTGAAAAGAGGTTTTATCCTTCAGCTTTTCCATCTCATTGGATTTATTGTAGCTTTTGTACTCGCTGTTATCTACTATGATGACCTCGCGCCGAAACTGACGTTATGGGTACCCTATCCTGAACTGCCACAAGATTCTTCCTGGGCGATCTTCTTAGAAAATCTGCCTTTGGAACAAGCCTTTTATAACGCTGTTGCTTTTGCGATTATCTTTTTTGGAGCCAAAATCATCTTACATATTATTGCGTCCATGTTGGACTTTGTTTCAGAATTGCCGATCCTGCATTCTTTGAATACGTTGTTAGGTGGAATTTTAGGCTTTATTGAAAATTATGTCATCTTATTCGTGGTGCTGTACATAGCGGCGCTTGTACCTCTGGCTGGGGTGCAAAGTGCTTTGGACGGATCGATACTTGCACAGCTGATCATCGAACACACACCAGTCTTTTCAGAACAATTGAAAACGCTGTGGATTGAACATGTAGCCGGCTGAGTAAGGCGTTAGGATGAAAGTACAGGGAGAGCCGCTATGATTATGATCATGGCGGCTCTTTTTCATCTTGAAAACAGGATAAAACGTGAAGGAGTCGATAAACATGACTATCGATAAGAAACAAGTCATTAAACTATTGGAAAAAATCGCTGTTTACCTAGAGTTGAAAGGGGAAAACCCTTTTAAAATTTCTGCTTACCGTAAGGCTGCGCAAGCTTTAGAGCGTGATGACAGATCTTTAAGTGAGATTGATGATTTCACTAAAATGAAAGGAATCGGTAAAGGAACGGCAACGGTCATTGATGAATACTTAGAAAACGAAGAATCAGATACATTAAAACAATTACAGGCAGAAGTTCCTGCCGGTCTAGTCCCATTGCTTGACCTTCCAGGTCTCGGCGGTAAGAAATTGGCGAAGCTTTACCAACAATTAGGTGTGACCGATGCAGAAACATTGAAAGAAGCTCTGGAAGCTGGGAAAGTGGAAGAATTGGACGGTTTCGGGAAAAAGTCTGCCGAAAAGATGTTGAAGGCGATTGAAGAAGCGGGAGCACGTCCAGAACGCCTGCCGATTGCTCTCATGCTTCCACTAGCAGAAAAAATCGAGCATTTTCTTGAACAGGGAAAAACTTTCACCCGGTTCTCAAGAGCGGGAAGTTTAAGGAGAATGCGTGAAACGATTAAAGATATTGATTTTATCATTGCTTCTGAAAATGCTGTTGAAACTCGAGATGAACTACTGGCGTATCCAGATATAAAAGAAGTGATCGCCTCAGGTGAGACGAAAGTTTCTGTGGTCGTTAACGAGGGTTATGATATAGGTATTGATTTCCGTATTGTTGCACCAGAAGAGTTTGCTACGACCTTACACCATTTCACAGGGTCCAAAGATCATAATGTCGCAATGAGACAGCTGGCAAAAGAAAACGATGAAAAAATAAGTGAGTATGGTATTGAAAAAGTGGAAACGGGAGAAGTCCAAACGTTTGAAACGGAAGAAGAATTCTTCCAACACTTTGGTCTTCATTTCATTCCCCCTGAAGTAAGAGAAAATTATGGGGAAGTTGAGAAATTCAAGGAACCTATCGAACTCGTGGAATTGGAGAATATTCGCGGGGATCTTCATATGCACTCGACTTGGAGCGATGGAGCACAGTCCATCAAAGAGATGGCTGAGAGAGCAAAAGCGAAAGGGTATGAGTACATCGCAATCACCGATCACTCGAAATATTTGCGTGTAGCAAATGGATTGAATGAAGAACGTTTACGCTTGCAAAGGAAAGAGATTGAAAAGGTGAATGCTGAAATGGAAGATTTCCATATCTTTGCCGGCATTGAAATGGACATTCTTCCAGATGGAACCATGGATTTTGATGATGAGTTCCTGAAAGAAATGGATTTTGTCATCGCATCCATCCACTCAAGTTTTCAGCAATCCCAGGATCAAATCATGGAAAGGTTGACCAACGCTCTAGAAAACCCTCATGTTCATATGATTGCTCATCCGACAGGACGTTTAATAGGTCGTCGCGAAGGCTACGACGTGAACCTTGAAGCATTGATTGAAGGGGCGAAGAGAACAGGAACAATTCTTGAACTTAACGCGAATCCTAACCGGTTAGATTTGAGTTGGGAATGGTTAATGAGAGCCCAGGAAGAGGGCTTGAACATTGCTGTTAATACAGATGCTCACAGTTATCCTATGTTGGAGCATATGGAAATAGGAATTGGTGCAGCGCGAAAAGGGTGGCTTAGAAAAGATACAGTCATCAATACGTGGACGAAACAACAGTTGATGGATAAGTTCAACAGCCATAAGGAGTAATAAAGGAGACGGTTACACATGAATCAACGCATCCTTCATGTACTAGAATTTAAAAAAATCATAGAACAATTGAACGAACAAGCGGCGTCTTCCTTGGGGAAAGAAAAAACAGCCGCCTTAAAACCATCTTCTGATCTAGAAGAGGTCCGCCACTTACAATTGGAAACGGATGAGGCTGGCCAAGTCCTGCGTCTGAAAGGTCATGTCCCACTTGGTGGTATATTTGATATCAAGCCAAGCTTGAAGCGGACTACCATCGGCGGCACGCTCAGTGCATTAGAATGCCTGGATGTCGCCAGTACCATATATGGAGGTAGACAACTCAAACGTTTTATTGAAGATATGGAAGAACCCGAGATGCCTATTTTGAGAGAAATGGTATCTTCAATCGCCCCATTAAGGGAACTCGAGAGCGATATCAGAAACTGTATCGATGATCATGGAGGGGTCATGGATGGAGCGTCAGAGAAATTGCGATCCATCCGTTCGAAGATCCGGACTTATGAGAGCCGTGTAAGGGACAAAATGGAGTCTTTCACAAAATCTAAGTCAAAAATGCTTTCCGATGCGATTGTTACCATACGAAATGAACGTTATGTTCTTCCTGTAAAGCAGGAATATCGTGGGTCCATAGGCGGCATTGTCCATGACCAATCATCCTCTGGTGCGACATTGTTCATAGAACCGCAAACAGTCGTAGACTTGAATAACCAGCTGCAAGAAGCTCGTGTTCAAGAAAAAAATGAGATTGAAAAAATCTTAAAAGAACTTTCTGAGGCGATTGCGGAAAATCATGAACCTTTATATGAAAATGTTCAACTGTTGGGTCATATGGATTTCATGTTTGCCAGAGCTAAGTTAGGTAAGCAGATGCGAGCAGCCATGCCTAAGATGAATGATGAAGGCCGTATCGATATGAAACAAGCAAGACATCCACTTATTTCTGAGGATGAAGTCGTTCCGAATGACATCGAAATAGGTACGGATTATACATCGATTGTTATTACTGGACCTAACACTGGAGGAAAAACAGTTACTCTCAAACTTGTAGGCTTGTGCACACTGATGGCACAGTCCGGGTTACAGGTACCTGCTTTGGATGGATGTGAGATGGCTGTATTCAAAGAAGTTTATGCAGACATTGGTGATGAACAGTCCATCGAGCAAAGTTTATCCACTTTTTCTTCTCACATGACCAATATTGTAGACATTTTGGACAAAGTCGATGAACAGTCCCTTGTTTTATTTGATGAACTAGGTGCAGGCACGGACCCGCAAGAAGGAGCAGCTCTTGCGATGTCGATCTTAGATGAGGTAGTCAACCGGAAAGCCCGTGTCATCGCGACGACGCACTATCCGGAATTGAAAGCTTATGGTTATAATCGCCCAGACGTGATCAACGCTTCTGTCGAATTTGATATTCAAACACTTAAACCTACCTACCGCCTGTTGATTGGCGTTCCAGGTCGGAGTAATGCTTTTGAAATTTCCAGGCGTCTCGGCTTAAGAGAATCAGTGATCGAGTCCGCCAAGGGTCATGTCGGTGTGGATTCTCAGAGTGTTGAAAATATGATTGCTTCCCTGGAAGAATCTAAGCGCGGGGCAGAGCAGGATTATGAAGAAGCTGAACGATTGCTTGCAGAAGCGGAAGAACTCCGAAATGAATTGAAACATAAATGGGACCAATTCGAAGATCAGCGTGAAAAGTTGTATGAGAAAGCGGAGCAAAAAGCAGAAAAAGCCATTCGCCAGGCTAGAGAAGAAGCGGAATCGATTGTTGGCGAAATACGGAACATGAAATCACAGGCACAAATGAAAGAGCACGAATGGATTGAAGCGCGCAAGATGTTTGATGAAGCGCAGCCTGAACTTGCAAAGAAGAAACCGAAAGCAGCTCCTGCACCTAAGAAAGAGTCGAGAGAATTGAATCCTGGAGATGAAGTGAAGCTACTGACTCTCAACCAGCAAGGAACCATTGTGGAACAGACAGGTAAGAACGAATACCAGGTTCAGGTTGGTGTAATGAAAGTAAAAGCTAAACGAAAAGAACTCGAATTTGTGAAGGCAAAGCAACCCTATAAGGAAAAGCCAATGGCGACAGTTAAAGGCAAGAACTTTCATGTGAAAACAGAACTTGATTTACGGGGCGAGCGTTATGAAGATGCGTTGAATCGGCTAGAAAAGTATATTGATGACGCTCTTTTAGCAGGTTACCCACGAGTATCCATTATTCATGGTAAAGGAACGGGGGCTCTTCGCACGGCCGTGCAGAACTTTGCAAAGAACCACCGCAGCATCTCCAGTCATCGGTCAGGAGGCATGAATGAAGGTGGAAGTGGAGTGACCGTATTAGAGTTTCGATAATTCGTTAAAAAGGGAGCGGAGGAATGAGTAATTTTTGGGAATACACGTTAGTGGAAACCGCCGCTCGTTACAGTGTTGTGGTCTTGTGTTTAGTTCTTTTTATGGCGATTTTTGAGATCGTAACTTCTTATAATAACTGGGAAGAAATCAAAAGGGGCAACATTGCTGTAGCGATGGCAACCGGGGGTAAACTATTTGGAATCGCAAACATTTTTCGTTTTTCAATTGAACATAATGACTCGCTCACTCAAACGATGGGCTGGGGCCTGTATGGATTTGCTCTTCTCCTTTGCGGTTATTTCATCTTTGAATTCTTAACCCCATCTTTTAAGATTGATGAGGAAATTGCAAATGACAACCGCGCCGTAGGATTCATATCCTTAGTCATTTCCATCGGGCTTTCGTATGTAATTGGAGCGAATATCATTTAAGGAGAGAGACAGTGGAAACCTTAGCCAAAATATTAATGGTCGTTGCCGCAGTATTTCTCATCGTCGGCATCCTGTTTTTTATCATATAAATAGAAATTATCATCCAACAAGAAGCCCCCAACTAAACGGGCTTCTTGTTTTTTGTTCATTTAATAGTAGTTATTAAAGTATATGGCAGGATTGTTGAAGACTCAGTTTCGAGACTTATGTTGAGTGTATGGGGGCTGCGGGGAATAGCTCGCTTTCCGCGGGAGCGCAGTGAGCCTCCTCGGACTGCGTCCTGTGGGGTCTCACCAAGGAGTTTTTTCCCGCAGGAGTCTCACCATTCCCCTCCGCCCTTTTGCTATATCAGAGTCTCGAAATCACTACTGGAAAAATCAGCTTGTATGGTTATGAGAAGTGAACGATGTAAACTCTACCCCATTGACGTTTAGCAAACGTAATGCTTGATACAACACACTATACGCCCACCTAGGGGAGAAGGATTGGCACCTTACTTGTGAATACAGGTGCTCTGATCATCCACTTCCCTCAACCATACAAGCTGACCCTTTTAGAAGTGGTTTCGAGACACTTATAAGGTAAAGGGGCGGAGGGAAACGGTGAGCCTCCTACTTTAAGTGTGGAGGCGCCTCGATCAGCGGCGTATGGACTGGACTGAGCTGGCGGAGATAAAGGAAACACGGAGAGCGTAGCGATTCGATGTTGACTTATCGTACAGAAGTGAGGGAAGTCTCACTAGCCGCTAGGCGCCGGAACCGGATAACCAAAAGGACGTGTGGGACAGGTGAGACCCCGGAAGGCGTAGCCTGAGGAGGCTCGCCGCCCGCCCCATGGAAAGCTTTCAAATGCGGAATCGTCCTGGTAGACACGACTGGCATAAGCAGAACAGCAAAGGAATGTGTTTTTCATTCCTTTGCTGTTCTGCTTATGACGCGAGTGTCTGGACGATGAAGCAAGACGAACCTTTTCCCGGAGCCCTAGAATCCCACGAACATCTCGAAACTGAGTCCTCAAGTATAGGTGCTTATGTGTAAGAAGGTGATTGATTTGAAGGGTAATATTTTCAATTTTTTAAATAATAATTCAAATATGAGCCTTTAGTCGTTATAATAGGAGAGAAGACAATTATTAGGGAGGTCTGTCAAAATGAGTGATTTTCAACGTCCATGGCACAAGTTGTATCCACCAGAAGTCCCTGTCACCATTGATTACAAAGAACAACCACTCCATGATTACCTTAAGGAAAGTGCTGAAACGTACGGAGAAAAGAAAGCGCTTTATTTTATGGGGAAGGAGTTGGATTATAAAGAAATCTATGAACAGGCCCAGGCATTAGCGAGCTATTTGCAAGACCTAGGGTTGGAAAAAGGCGATCGTGTTTCCATCATGCTGCCGAACTGTCCTCAATCCGTCATTTCCTATTATGGGGTTTTGATGGCTGGAGGAATCGTTGTTCAGACGAACCCTCTCTATATGGAAAGGGAATTGGAGTATCAAATGAAGGATTCCGGCGCCAAGATGATTATTTGTCTTGATGTCCTTTATCCAAAGGCTGCCAATATCAAGCCTGATACCCCTCTTGAACACATCATCGTGACAGGTATTAAAGATTACCTTCCTTTCCCAAAAAACAAAATATACCCTTACATCCAAAAACGTCAGTACCAAGTGCTTGTTAAACCGGAGCAATCTACTGACACCCATCTGTGGTCTCATATCTTAAAAAACGCAAGTGGACATGTAGAAGAGGTAGAGATTGATCCTAAGGAGGACCTGGCATTATTGCAATACACCGGAGGAACGACCGGATTTCCGAAAGGTGTCATGCTTACTCATTATAACTTGATTGTTAACACACAAATGTCTAAGAAATGGTTGTACAAATGCAAGGACGGTGAAGAAACTGTTCTCGCCATTTTGCCGTTCTTCCATGTTTACGGAATGACCTCGGTTATGAACCTGTCTGTCATGATGGGGAACAAAATGATACTTATGCCAAAGTTTGAGCCTGAAGATGTTTTAAAAGTGATCGATAAACAAAAACCAACGTTATTCCCTGGAGCCCCGACAATTTATATCGCATTATTGAACCATCCGAATTTAAAAAAATATGACCTTTCTTCCATTGAAGCCTGTATCAGTGGTTCAGCACCATTACCTGTTGAGGTACAAGAACGCTTTGAAGCTGTAACTGGTGGACGTCTTGTTGAAGGATATGGGTTGACCGAAACCTCTCCAGTTACCCACTCCAACCTTGTATGGGGGCAGCGTATGAGTGGAAGTATCGGAGTGCCATGGCCGGATACAGACGCGAAGATCTACAAGATGGATGCTGATGAAGAGGCTGAGAACGGGGAAATCGGAGAAATTGTCGTGAAAGGTCCTCAAGTGATGAGAGGTTATTGGAACAAACCCGAAGAAACGGCCCAAGTACTCAGTGAAGATGGCTGGTTCCGTACTGGAGATATGGGGTATATGGATGATGCCGGTTACTTCTATATTGTCGATCGGAAAAAAGATATGATAATCGCAGGTGGGTATAACATCTACCCTCGTGAAGTGGAAGAAGTCCTTTATGAGCATTCTGAAATTCAGGAAGCTGTTGTTGTAGGAGTTCCTGATCCGTACCGTGGGGAAACCGTAAAAGCCTTCATTGTTAAAAAACAGGGCAGCGAAATTACAGAAGACGAACTAAATGAATACTGCCGTAAAAACATCGCTTCTTACAAAGTTCCAAGATTGTATGAATTCAGAAGCGAGCTACCGAAAACAGCGGTTGGTAAAATTTTAAGGAGGACTTTAATCGATGAAGAAAAGCGTAAGTATGAGGAATCCGAGAGTATTCAATAAACTCCAAAAAGAAAGTTGACAGAATATTTCTTTGCTTGTAGAATAATAAGTGAATGATGATTCATTCATTTTTCAGTTCGCAATAGCAAGGAGATATACCATTGAAGAAAAATAAACCGAAATTCAAGCAAATCATTGATGCAGCTGTCGAAGTCATTGCTGAAAATGGCTACCACTCTTCTCAAGTTTCTAAGATTGCAAAGAAAGCAGGAGTGGCAGATGGAACCATCTATCTTTATTTTAAAAACAAGGAAGATATCCTTGTATCATTGTTTCAAGAAAAAATGGGGCAATTCATAGAAAAGATTGAGCAGGAAACAACCTCAAAGCAGTCAGCGGAGCAAAAACTTCTGACATTAATCCAAACACATTTTGAACAGCTGGCTGCCGATCACCATCTGGCAATTGTGACACAGTTGGAATTGCGCCAGTCGAATAAAGAGTTGAGGCAAAAAATCAACTATGTATTGAAGCGCTATTTGAACGTCATTGATCAAATTGTCGAAGAAGGTGTCGAAGAGGAGTTGTTCCGCAGTGGCCTGGATCGCCGTCTTGTACGTCAAATGATTTTTGGGACGATGGATGAGACGGTGACAAACTGGGTCATGAACGAGCAGCGATATAACATAGAAGAACAGGCTGAAGAAGTCCATAGCTTAATTGTGAATGGATTAGCCCGTCATGATAAGTGAGAAAGGTGATGATGATTTGTCGACTTTAACTTCACAAGTGAAAGGCAATGTAGCAGAAATTACAATTCAGAGTCCGCCAGCAAATGCTCTGTCCAGTTCCATTCTTCAAGACCTTTCCAAGGAACTGGATCAAATCGAAAGCGACCCTTCCATAAAAGCTATCCTTCTTAAAGGGGAAGGACGTTTCTTCTCTGCAGGAGCAGATATCAAAGAATTTACATCTCTCCAAGGAGAAGATGATTACAAAGGATTGGCAGCTAAGGGGCAGCAATTATTCAGCAGGATTGAAAATTTCCACATCCCCGTAATTGCTGCTATTCATGGGGCGGCCCTTGGTGGAGGACTCGAACTCGCCATGTCCTGTCACATCCGGTACGTAGCCGATGATGCAAAGTTAGGATTGCCTGAATTGAATCTTGGGATAGTCCCTGGCTTTGCAGGCACCCAACGGTTACCAAGGTACGTTGGTACAGCAAAAGCTTATGAAATGATTCTCACAGGTGTTCCAATTATTGGGGAAGAAGCTGCCCGGTTAGGTCTTGCTAATCAAAGTTTTTCCAGTGAGGAACTTTTTGAGAAAGCCGAAAATTTGGCTCAAACGATCTCAGAGAAAAGCGGGCCGTCCATTCATCATGTCATGAAGTTGATCCCTTATGCTCACACTTCTCAGTTTGAAGCGGGTAACAATGCAGAAGCAGAAGCCTTTGGAGAAGTATTTGGGAATGAAGATGCTAAAGAAGGCATCCAAGCTTTTATTGAAAAAAGAAAACCAGAATTTAAAAATCAATAGTCCAGGAGGTATATAGACATGAATATTTACGTTTTGTTGAAAAGAACATTCGACACAGAGGAAAAAATCTCTGTTAGTAATGGTGTGATTGCTGATGATGGCGCAGAGTACATCATCAACCCATACGATGAGTATGCGGTGGAAGAAGCGATTAACCTTCGTGACGAGCACGGCGGAGAAGTGACAGTCGTGACAATTGGAGAAGAAGAAGCAGAGAAACAGCTTCGCACAGCTCTTGCTATGGGAGCGGATAAAGCAGTTCTGATTAATACAGAAGATGACCTTGAAGAAGGCGATCAATTTACAACGGTTAAGATTCTTGAAGCGTTCTTTGAAGATAAAGAAGTCGACATTATTCTAGGAGGAAACGTAGCCATTGATGAAGCAAGCGGTCAAGTAGGTCCTCGTCTTGCCGAACGTCTGGATATGGCTTGTGTGACGACAATCACGGATATCAAAGTTGATGGTACGACCGTAAATATTGAGCGTGATGTTGAAGGGGATGTCGAAAAGGTTGAAACGACACTTCCTGTCCTGGTGACATGTCAACAAGGTTTGAACGAGCCGAGGTACCCTTCTTTGCCTGGGATCATGAAAGCGAAGAAGAAGCCGCTTGAGGAACTTGAAATTGATGATTTAGATTTGGATGAAGACGACGTAGAGCCAAAAACCAAGACGACTGAAATTTTCCTTCCACCTGAAAAAGAAGCAGGGAAAGTACTCGAAGGAGAAGTCGACGATCAAGTAAAAGAACTTGTATCTTTATTAAAAACAGAAGCCAAAGTACTGTAAATAGACAAGGGAAAGGAGAATCTTTATGAGTAAAAAAGTGTTGGTGATCGGGGAAGCTAGAGAAGGATCTCTTCGTAATGTTACATTTGAAGCCATTGCGGCAGCAAATATCGTCAGTGACGGGGGAGAAGTCGTGGGTGTCCTATGTGGAGATGGCGACTTGAAAGAAATGGGCCAGGAAATGGTTTACTATGGAGCATCCAAAGTCATCACTGTTTCAAACCCAGAATTGAAAACGTATACATCTGATGGATACAGCCAAGCCGTCTATCAAGTGATCGAGGATGAATCACCAGAAGGAATAATCATGGGTCATACGGCAATTGGTAAGGACTTGACTCCTAAACTTGCCAGTAAGCTTGAATCCGGACTTATTTCAGACGCTACTGAGGTAGTCGCGGAAGGTGGAGACATTGTTTTCACACGTCCCATCTATTCCGGAAAAGCTTTTGAAAAGAAAATGGTTACAGAGGGACTCGTGTTTGCGACGATTCGTCCAAATAACATTCCACCCCTTACACGAGATGATTCCTTAGCTGGAAACGTATCCGAAAAAGAAGTGCAGATTTCAAATATCCGTACAATTATAAAAGATGTCCTGCGCAAGTCTTCGGATGGTATCGACCTTTCAGAAGCGAAAGTGATCGTCGCCGGTGGTCGTGGTGTGAAGAGTGCGGAAGGTTTCGAACCACTTGAGAAACTCGCTGAGGTTCTCGGTGGTACCGTCGGTGCATCACGCGGAGCCTGTGATGCGGGTTACTGTGACTATTCTTTACAAATCGGTCAAACTGGTAAAGTCGTTACGCCAGACTTATATATTGCATGTGGTATATCCGGGGCGATTCAACACTTAGCCGGAATGTCGAACTCAAAAGTCATTGTGGCGATTAACAAGGATCCGGAAGCGAACATTTTCAATGTTGCTGATTACGGAATCGTTGGTGATTTGTTCGATGTCGTTCCTAAATTAATTGAAGAAATTAAAGAAATGAAAGTCAACGCCTAACCATAAAGTCGAAGCCAAATATTTGGCTTCGGCTTTATTCCATGTTTAAATAAGGTATAAACAAATTGTTAGTCACTAAAAATAGATAGTGATATACTCTTAACAGACTATTAGGTCGAGGAGGAATTATACAATGGCAATTGTAAAAGCAACTGATCAAAACTTTACTGAAGAAACAGGCCAGGGTCTTGTCCTAGCTGATTTCTGGGCACCATGGTGTGGCCCTTGTAAGATGATTGCACCCGTATTAGAGGAATTGGATGCGGAAATGAGCGATCAAGTAAAAATCGTCAAACTGGATGTTGACGAAAACCAAGAAACAGCTGGTAAGTTCGGTGTTATGAGTATCCCGACACTTCTTCTTTTCAAAGATGGTCAAGTCGTGGATCAGGTCATCGGCTTCCAACCGAAAGAAGCCCTTGCTGAATTGATTCAAAAACATTCCTAATGAACGAAATTACTTTGAAAGCCGCGTTGCCAAGCAGCGCGGCTTTCATCATCTTTCAGGATATACTCAGGTTCAAGATCTTAAGCAGCTTCTTGATATTTACTTTCAATAAATCGAGACGTTGCTTAAGTTGGTTTTGTGCGCATTGAGCCTGCATACTTGTTCCATAGTTGTGGTATTTTTTCAATATATAATCTACGTCATGGAGTGAACCTATATGAACTCAACGATTAAAGAAAAGCTGGCTGTACTACCGGACCAGCCCGGTTGCTATCTTATGAAGGATAAAAATGATACTGTCATTTACGTAGGGAAGTCTAAAGTATTAAAAAATCGAGTGCGCTCCTATTTTACCGGAGCACATGACGGTAAAACGCAAAGACTTGTACGTGAAATCATCAACTTTGAATATATTGTGACCAATTCAGAGATTGAAGCTCTAATTCTGGAAATGAATTTAATCAAAAAATATGATCCCAAATACAACGTTTTATTAAAAGACGATAAAACGTACCCCTATCTAAAGGTGACAGCAGAAAGACACCCTAGGCTGATTGTCACAAGAAATGTGAAAAAAGATAAAGGAAAGTATTTTGGTCCTTATCCCAACGTCATTGCTGCAAGAGAAACGAAAAAGCTCCTGGATCGATTGTATCCATTAAGAAAATGTAATACCATGCCCGACCGTGTTTGTCTTTATTACCACATGCATCAGTGCCTGGGCCCATGCGAGTATAAGGTCTCCAAAAAAACAAATGAAGATATTGTTCAAAATATAACGTCTTTTCTAAATGGCGGTCATACAGAAATCAAAAAAGATTTGAAAAAGCGAATGCTTGAGGCCTCTGAAGAACTTGATTTTGAACGTGCCAAAGAATTAAGAGATCAAATTGAACACATTGAATCTGTCATGGAACAGCAGAAGATGACAATGAATGATCAAGTGGACAGAGACATTTTTGGTTACTCTTATGATAAAGGATGGATGTGTGTTCAGGTCTTCTTCGTCCGCCAGGGCAAACTCATAGAACGGGATGTCACGCTGTTTCCATTTTTCGACGACCCAGAAGAAACTTTCATCAGCTATATCGGACGCTTCTACCTGCATCAAAACCATCCATACCCTAAACAGGTTCTCGTGCCTGTCGCGACCGACGTGGATGTCTTGGAGGGAGCCTTAGACACAAAAGTTCTTATCCCAATGCGTGGTAGAAAAAAAGAATTGGTCGAGCTTGCCATGAAAAATGCCAAAATATCTCTGGAAGAAAAATTCGCCTTAATCGAACGGGATGAAGAGCGGACTATCAAAGCCGTTGAATCATTAGGAGAGCATCTGCATATTGAAACGCCACATCGGATCGAAGCTTTTGATAACTCCAATATTCAAGGGGCCGACCCTGTTTCTGCGATGGTTGTTTTCATTGATGGAAAACCGCAGAAGAAAGAGTACAGAAAGTATAAGATCAGGGATGTAGAAGGTCCTGACGATTATGAAACCATGAGAGAAGTGATTCGAAGGAGGTATAAGCGGGTGTTAAAAGAAGACCTGCCCCTTCCAGACTTAATCGTCGTTGATGGAGGGAAAGGTCAAATGACGGCCGCTCTTGATGTACTTGAAAATGAACTGGGTGTGGATGTTCCTCTATGCGGTTTAGCTAAGGACGATAAACACAAAACCAGTGAGTTATTATACGGAGAGCCTCCGAGACCTATCGATCTTGATCGTCAGTCTCAAGAATTTTATCTAGTCCAGAGGATACAAGATGAAGTACACAGATTCGCTATTTCCTTTCACCGTCAGCTTCGTGGAAAGGGTGCCATTCAATCTGAACTGGATCGTATTCCAGGTGTGGGACAGAAACGTAGGCGGCTGTTGCTTAGACACTTTAAATCTGTGACAGAGATAAAAAATGCAGATATTGAGGATATTACCAAATTGGGTGTTCCGGAACCTGTAGCTAACACCATTCTTATCCACCTTAATCAAGATAACGTAGAAGAACCAGCTGAAGAATAACAGCTGGTTCTTTATTTTTCTTTATTTATCCTTTTAACGCTGTAATCTCGACGTAGTTTTCTTTGTGATTTTTCTCTTCAAAACACTCATATGTATGATCATAAATTTGGCAGATGATTTCTGCCATGAAGCCACACTCCATGCGGAAGTCGACCTCGAACATCTTCTGGTTCAGCCGCTTTTCTATCATATGGCCGCTCAAGTTGAAAATCAATTCTTTTCTTTTTTCTTTGACTAAGATAAGTTCCCCCCAGCCCATGTACTGGAAAAATTCATAGAGCTCATCCAGGGTACTGATCTCTGTCTGTCTAGCCATGTTTTTCCCCATATAATAAAGGAGGTAGGGGGCATCTTTCCCTAAGAAATCCGGGAGGGTGTAATAACGCATCAGATCAAAACCTGCGCCTGTCCCTACAAGCGATGAAATGTTGCCTGTTGTTAGCTTCGTAGATTCTTTCAAAACGCTCAGTCCTTTCTCTCCTTATTATCACTCGAAAAGAGGTTCGGTGCAATAAAAATTGTTCCTTTTGACCGAAAGGAAATAAATGTGTATTTTTGAGCAAATAATGAACGTGCTTTCTTGACGCTCATACGGGATAGAAGTACAATAAACATGTCACAAATTGTACATTGGTCAGACGAGTAGTAAGGGAAGAGGGGCTTTTCCTATTATTTTTAACGCTAAATTAAAGCGCTTAACTGTCTGAAAAATGTTCATATTCACACTGTTATCATCTTGAGGGGGGTAAATATGGCGGGAACACGCGGATACGTTAATCGAAGACTGCATTCACTTTTGGGCGTCGTCCCAATCGGGATCTTTTTGATCCAACACTTGACTGTGAACTATTTTGCAACACGTGGACCAGAAGCATTTAACGCTGCAGCTCATTTTATGGAGAGCTTGCCATATCGTTATGTACTGGAGATTTTCATTATCTTTTTACCACTGTTGTTCCACTCTATTTACGGAGTGTATATTGCTTTCACAGCAAAAAGTAATTTATCTAACTTCGGTTATTTTAGGAACTGGATGTTCATCTTCCAAAGGATCACTGGAATCATCACACTCATATTCATTGCATGGCATGTATGGGAAACGAGAATTGCTATTGGTTTCGGTTGGGCAGAATTGAACTATTCGTTGATGGAAGGCATCCTTACTGAACCTTTCTTCTTTTGGTTCTACATAGTAGGGGTCGTTTCAACGACTTTCCACTTCTCAAATGGTCTTTGGTCGTTCTTTGTCAGCTGGGGAATCACAGTTTCACCTCGCTCACAGAAGATTATGACCTATGCAAGCATCATCATTTTCCTTGCGATTTCTTATGTTGGTGTTCGTACACTTATTCAATTCGCATATGGCATATAATTAATGAAAATTTCAATCATGAAACGGTAGATTTTTAGTATTCAAGGGAGTGAGCTTCAATCATGACAAACCGTAATATTGTTGTTGTCGGTGGTGGTTTAGCCGGCCTAATGGCAACAATTAAAGCAGCAGAACAAGGGGTTCACGTGGACTTGCTTTCCATTGTTCCTGTTAAGCGTTCTCACTCTGTATGTGCCCAAGGCGGAATTAACGGGGCAGTTAATACGAAAGGGGAAGGCGATTCCCCATGGGAACACTTTGACGATACAGTTTATGGAGGAGATTTCTTAGCGAACCAGCCTCCAGTAAAAGCGATGTGTGATGCAGCACCAGGAATTATTCACTTACTGGATCGTATGGGTGTAATGTTCAACCGTACTCCAGAGGGGCTGCTCGACTTCCGTCGCTTTGGTGGAACTCAGCACCACCGTACAGCCTTTGCCGGAGCAACTACCGGACAGCAGCTTCTATACGCTTTGGATGAGCAGGTGCGACGTCACGAAGTGAATGGTCTGGTAACCAAATATGAAAATTGGGAGTTCTTATCCGCAATCGTTGATGATAATGGTGTAGGACGAGGCATCATTGGTCAGAATCTTAGCGACCATGAAATCAAAGCCTTCCCGGCAGATGCTGTAATCATGGCAACAGGGGGACCAGGAATCATCTTCGGTAAGTCCACCAACTCTGTCATCAACACAGGTTCCGCAGCAGGTGCGCTTTATCAGCAAGGCGTAAACTATGCAAACGGTGAATTCATTCAAATTCACCCGACAGCGATTCCTGGCGATGACAAACTGCGCCTTATGAGTGAATCAGCTCGAGGTGAAGGTGGGCGCGTATGGACATATAAAGATGGAGAGCCTTGGTATTTCTTAGAAGAAAAATATCCGGCTTATGGTAACCTTGTCCCGCGTGATATTGCAACACGCGAAATCTTTGATGTTTGTGTCAATCAAAAGCTAGGGATCAATGGGGAGAACATGGTTTACCTTGATCTATCTCATAAAGACCCGAAGGAATTAGACGTCAAGCTTGGTGGAATTATTGAAATCTATGAAAAATTCGTAGGGGACGATCCGAAAAAAGTACCAATGAAGATTTTCCCTGCCGTTCACTATTCCATGGGTGGTATGTGGGTCGACTATGACCAAATGACCAATATCCCGGGAATTTTCGCTGCCGGAGAATGTGATTACACACAACACGGTGGAAACAGACTTGGGGCCAACTCACTGCTTTCTTCCATTTTTGGAGGAATGGTAGCTGGGCCGAATGCCGTTAAATATATTGATGGATTGGAAACGCTGGCAGATGACATGACAGCCAAGCTATTTGAAGAGAAAGTAAAAGAAGAACAGGATAAATTCGAAGCGATTATGAATATGGATGGTGACGAGAATGCTTACCAGATTCATAAAGAGCTCGGAGAATGGATGACGGACAACGTTACAGTTGTTCGGGAAAATGAAAAGCTTCTGAAAACCGATGAGAAAATCGTTGAATTGATGGACCGTTACAAGCGAATCAATATCAATGATACTTCTCGCTGGAGTAACCAGGGAGCGATGTTCACACGACAACTTTGGAACATGCTTCAACTGGCTCGCGTAATTACTCAAGGCGCATACAACCGTAATGAAAGCCGTGGCGCCCACTACAAGCCTGAATTCCCTGAACGTAATGATGAAGAATGGCTGAAGACGACGGTGGCTAGCTTTGATAAGGAAAACAATAAGCCGGTATTCCGTTATGACGAAGTCGATACATCCTTAATCGAGCCTCGTAAACGTGATTACTCGAAAAGTAAATAAAGGAGGTAACGATCATGAGCGAAAATAAAACGATCACGATGATCATTACTCGTCAAGACCACCCTGATGAATCATCTTATGAAGAGAAATTCGAGATACCGTATCGTGAAAATATGAACGTCATCTCTGCGCTTATGGAAATTCGTCGTAACCCTGTCAATGCAGATGGTGAGCCGACGACTCCTGTTTATTGGGATATGGGTTGTCTGGAAGAAGTATGTGGTGCATGTTCCATGGTGATTAACGGGACTCCTCGTCAATCCTGTACAGCCCTCGTTGATCAACTCGAACAGCCGATCCGTTTGGCTCCGATGACGACATTCCCAGTCAACCGTGACCTCGCTGTTGACCGCAGCCGTATGTTTGATTCATTGAAGAAAGTAAAAGCCTGGATTCCAATTGATGGAACATACGATCTTGGCCCAGGACCTAAAATGCCTGAAAGTAAGCGTCAATGGGCTTATGAGCTATCCAAATGTATGACATGTGGAGTATGCTTGGAAGCTTGCCCGAACGTCAATAGCAAATCGGACTTCATTGGACCTGCTCCATTATCTCAAGTTCGTTTATTCAACTCTCATCCTACAGGGGAAATGAACAAGAGTGAACGTTTGCAGACAATTATGGATGAAGAAGGACTCATGGGCTGCGGAAACGCACAAAACTGTGTGCAGTCTTGTCCAAAGGGAATTCCTTTAACGACTTCCATTGCTGCACTTAACCGTGACACAGCTATTGAATCTTTCAAAAGCTTCTTTGGAAGCGACCAACGTGTCTAAAATGAATACGAAAGAAGCCTCCATTTTTCATGGAGGCTTCTTTTTTTACGCCAACCTCTAATACTCACCTCTTTCACAAACGCTCCCTTTTCTTGAAGACTCGGTTTCGAGACGATTGTGTGGTTCTAGGAGCTCCGGGAAAAGATTCGCTTTCCATGGGGCGGGCGATGAGCCTCCTTAGGCTACGCCTTCCGGGGTCTCACCTGTCCCACACGTCCCATAGGAGTCTCACCGTTTCCCTCCGCCCCTTGACCATATAAGTGTCTCGAAACCACTTCTAAAGGGTCAGCTTGAATGGTTGAAGGAAGTGGATGATTAGAACACTTGTATTCATAAGTTAGGTTCCAAATCTTTTCCCCTAGGCGGGTATATAGTGCGCTGTAACAAGTATTTGCGTTTGCTAAACGTCAATGGGATAGCGTTTATATCATTCACTTCTCACAACCATACGAGCTGATTTTTTAAGTAGTGGTTTCGAGAATCTTCCTTGGTAAGTGGGCGGAGGGGAATGGCGAGACTCCTGCGGGAAAAGAGTGCTAGGTGAGACCCCACAGGACGCAGTCCGAGGAGGCTCACCGCGCTCCCGCGGAAAGCGAGTCATTCCCCGCAGCCCCCATCCACTCAGCACAAGTCTCGAAACTGAGTCTTCAAGAAACCTGCCATTTAGCTTAATAACATTTTAAGGAGAAGACTATGGGTTGTCGGCTGTAAGTTCCATAGTATAATAGACATGGTTGAATAATGTACGAAGGTGGATTTATATGCTTAATTTCAAATGGTCACAGTGGCTGGTCCTATCCTTTTTCGTCCTATCCGCTTGTTATATGATTGTTTTATCCATTACACAACCATACCTTGGTATTGATGTGAAGGAAAGGCAAGGAGAATGGGTAGTAACTTCTGTTCATACAGGAAGTTGGGGAGATCGTCATAGTGTTCCGCTCGGAGGAGAAATCAATTCGATCAATAATGCCCCTCCAGAAGAGCATCGTTCCGTTTCTATGTTCAATGAATTAGAGGGAGCCTATTCCTTTTCCATACAGCACAATGGTCAGGAAACGGCCTACACGGATATTGAAAATTCAAGTCCGATTCATTGGTTGTTATATATTGTACTGCCTGTTCTTTTCTTTTTAGTTATCCTCGGTATATCCTATTTGGTTCATAAACGGGTCCCGAAAAGGTATTCAGCGGAACAGTTGATTTTGTTCTTCCTGGCAATTGCTACAGGGTACTTAAGTAACAGTGGGGCAGTAAGAGATAATCTCTACGGCTTGTTTTTAAACACAGGCTTGTTTTTATTTGCACCTGTGATTTTAATTCATTTTTTATATAATTACTTTCAGGAATTGAATATTTATTGGTTCTCTAAAAAAATTGTTTATCTGTTATACATTACTGTTGGGGCTGTTTCGTTACTTGAAGGCTACTTCCTTATCACTGAATCTTACCCAGCTGTTTTTGAGCCGATCCCTGGTTTCTTGCTTTTAGTTTTGTATATTGTATCTTTTTATATCGTATACCGGGGGCTGTTTATTCACAAAGGTGCAGCTGTGGGACCTATTTTTAAATATATGGCTGTAGGAATGACGATTGCGTTCTTTCCTTATATTTTTCTTTATCTGATTCCTGCCCTTGCTTTTGGAGTGAAAGTGATTTCACTTGAAGTGGGAGCTATGTTCCTTATTGCTTTACCAATTACTTTCATGTATTTGGTAACAAGGGAAAGATTGATTGATATTGACTTTGTCATGACACGTGTGCGGTACTATATGATCCTCTCTGTCATCCCTAGCCTAGCTCTTATGTTTACCATTGGATGGCTGGTTGAAGAAGATCTATTCGCCGTCAGTTATATTCAAATGTTTTTATTGTTTCAATCTTCATTGGTCATATTCTTATCAGTAAAAGAAGTGTTGGATTTCAAACTTCAGCGTTATTTGTTTTCCGCTCGCTATGGTTATCAGGAGAGCATGCACCGAATGGCTCAGGACATGAAAGACCAATCCAACGCAGTCGACTTAATGAAGGTCATGCGTGATGAAGTGAAAAATGTACTGAATGTTCGGGATATTTATATTTATTCCAAGCATAACAAACGCAATATGTATTGTGTGTATGACCAAATCCCGAAGGACATCATCGACCATTTTGATGAGCATCTAAACAATTACCATTATGATATCGGATCGGTGATTGAAACGGAGAAAGGGTTTGGGGTCATTGTAGGCTACTCGTTAGAAAAGCTGACCATGATGTGGTGTGAAGGGAAAAAAGACTACACAAATTTAAACCGTGATGAGAAGACCTATTTGCAAACCATCTCCCATAATGCAAACATTGCCATTCAAAATATGAACACGATTGAAGATCTATTAAAAGAACTCCGTAAGTTGAGAAGCGATCAAACACAAAAGTATCCTACCTGGCTTTCAAGGTTGTTGTTTACAATCGCTGAAAATCAAAGAAAACAACTTTCCATTGATTTGCATGACACTGTCTTGCAAGAGCAACTGTACCTTTATCGAAAGATGGATGATTTGATTAGACAAAGGAATGATTTAACTCCAAGTCTCCACGCAGAGTTAATGGTTTATAAAGAGTCTCTCCTAGACAGTATTCACTTGATTCGGGAGACATGTAATGAGCTGCGTCCTGCATTCATTGAGGAGATGGGGCTTGTTCAATCCTTAAAGAATTTAATTCATCAATATCAGCTGCGCTCGAACTTTACGGTTTATTTTACAGATGAGCGCTTTGATGCAGAATTGGATCAAGAGCGGATCTTAGCGATCTTCCGAGTTGTTCAGGAACTATTGACGAATGCCATGAAACACTCTGATGCCAAAATCGTAAAATTATCATTATCCAGCCAGGAGAATCATGTCATGCTTTTATATTCCGATAATGGGAAAGGCATGGACTATTCCGTTCAACGTGATTTGTTTTCGCATATTGGTTTATCAGGCATTGAACAACGAGTCAATGGTTTAAATGGACATCTGGAAATAGAAACCTCACCAGGCGAAGGATTTAAGACGATGATTACGTTTCCGATCGAAATAAAAAGGGAGGTCCAAGTATGATGAATGTGCTAATTGTGGATGATCATCCTGCGGTAGGAGCAGGTACGAAATCGATGCTCGAGCAAGAAGGGGACATGCAAGTGGATGTTACTCATGAAAATGAACAGGTAGAGCCCCTCTTAAGCGAAAAGAATTATGAGATTGTTCTATTGGATTTATACATGCCTGGAATAAACGGGATCGAGTTGGCGAAGAAAATACGAAAGTCTTATCCTGATCTGAAGCTCCTTATTTATACAGGTTTTGATTTGAACACCCACTTCAATATGTTGGTGGAAGCAGACATTAATGGATTTGTCAGCAAAACCGCGACCAGTGAGCAGTTGGTAACCGCGATTCGCTGTGCATGCAGGGATGAGGTCGTCATTCCTATACACTTATTTAAACAACTGAGAAGGTCGGAGGCATGTGTCACCACCTCTTCTGAAACAGAAAAAGGTAATAGTTTTTCTTTGAATGAAAAAGAACAGTCCATCTTACAGGAAGTGGCATCTGGTTTTACAAACAGAGAAATTGCACAAACCCTTCACATGTCGCAAAGAAGCGTGGAGTACACGTTGACCGGTATCTTTAATAAACTGAATGTTAGATCGCGAACCGAGGCGCTCTTCAAAGCGCAAGAACTCGGGCTTGTGTCTAAATCGTGAAAGCGTAGCACAGGGCGACCTCCCTGTTCATACGATACAGAGACTAAATGATTCCCCTCATATAAGCTCAGGGACAACAAGGAGGGGTACGCTTGTGAAGGAGGACGGCTATCGGCCAACACAAATTCTTACCAAGCGGGAGCGAGAAGTTTTCGAGCTTCTAGTACAGGATAAGACGACACGTGAGATCGCAAAAGAGCTCTTCATTTCAGAGAAAACTGTGCGGAATCACATCTCGAACGCAATGCAAAAGCTAGGGGTGAAAGGACGTTCCCAGGCAGTGGTAGAACTGCTGCGTATGGGGGAACTGGAATTGTGATCTCCATAGAACAGCAAACCATTGCTTTTGAGATGGAGGGGGTCCTTTCAGGTAAGGTCGCGTTTGACGCAGCCATACCTGAAAGGGTTTTTCTTATAAAGAGAAGTTAGACCTTGAATTTTTCTGCTCAAACCATGAGAATGGAATTTATAAAGTATTTTCGTTAGGAGTGCTGAATGTGACTAAATCACAACAGACGTCCATGATGGCTGATGTAGAAAAAGAATTGAGATACATAGCCGGAATTATTAAACAAAGAGGACGAGTTATCTTAAATCATTATCCAATTACAGCTCCACAATTCGTTGCTCTCCAGTGGCTTTTAGAAAAGGGAGACATGACGATTGGAGAGCTCTCCAATTATATTCACCTTGCTTGCAGCACCACAACAGACCTTGTAGACCGTATGGAAAAGAACGAGCTTGTAGAAAGAGTTCGTGATCCTAAAGACCGTCGTGTTGTTCGTATTCATGTCTTGGAAAAGGGAGAAAAAATCATCCATGAGGTGATTGAGAAACGCCAGAATTACCTCGAAGAAGTTTTGAAGGGCGTGCCGGAAGAGGACGTAGAAACACTCAACCGCTTACTCCACGTTCTCCATGAAAACATGAAAGAGACAGACAAGGAAACAGACAACTAAGATATAAAAGAGGGATGCGAATTGAAACAACCGATAGGAGTTATAGATTCAGGCGTGGGCGGTTTGACGGTGGCAAGAGAGTTGATGCGCCAATTACCTAAAGAGACTTTTCTCTATTTAGGTGATACAAAAAGGTGTCCTTACGGTCCTAGGTCAGAGGAGGAAGTTCGAGCATTCACATGGCAGATGGTTAATTTCTTATTAGAGAAAAAAATTAAAATGTTAGTAATCGCGTGTAATACAGCCACGGCTTATACGCTTACAGAACTTCAGGAAACATTGAATATTCCTGTGATCGGTGTCATTGAACCTGGTGCACGTGCAGCAATTAAGTTCAGTCGTAATAAACGAATTGGTGTCATCGGTACGGAAGGAACAATTGAAAGTAAAGCTTATCCGAATGCACTCGTAGCTATCGATCAAAACATCCGTGTCAATGGTCTTGCCTGCCCACCTTTTGTACCAATGGTGGAAGACGGGATTCTATCCGGTCCGAGAGCTGAAAGGATCGTTTCCAACACCCTGCAGCCTCTAAAAGAAATGAATCATATCGACACACTGATCTTAGGATGTACTCACTATCCCTTGATTAAAGATCTCGTGCAAAAAGAGATGGGAAGTCATATCCAAGTCATTAGTTCCGGTGAAGAAACAGCAAGGGAGGCTAGTTTGATCCTTGCTTATCATAAGTTGTTAGAGAAAGACAATGCCTCTCCAGCCCATGAATTTTATACGACGGGAGATATGGAAAAGTTCCGACTAGTTGCAAACAGCTGGTTTGACGAACCTGTACAAATTCTTAAATCTGTTCAAATTGAACATGTTCCGAGCTCTGCTTACTAAAGCAGGGCTTTTTTTTATAACTAATGCTGTGAAAGGATACAAAGCCTGGCACCGGACAGAAATGTTTGGTGCCTGTCACTGTTTTGGGAACCACGGTGGCAGGCACCGGTATATGAATTAAAAAATCAGGTAGACGTATTCACTCTTTTTAAATAAAAATCCCATTTTCATTCATAAAATCTTCTGGTCTAATCCCTCAAGGGGCTCGTATATATGGTAGTACAATCTATCTCAGGAGGGAAAACTATGAAGAATTACGGCTACAAACCCTTCATACTCGCGGTTATATTACTGTTGAGTGCAGGGTTACTATCAGGCTGCCTTTTTGAAGGAGAGCAATCATTAGAGAAAATGGATACACCAGAAGAGGCGGTTACAACAACGCCAGATCCGAGTAGTGATGAACCTCAACCTGAAGGAGAAGGTGAAAATACAGAAGGGGAAGAAGGAGAAGGAACTAAAGAGGAGTCTTCTTCAGCCACAGTCGCTCGTGAGGTATATTTATTGGACGCGAACGGCATGGTTGCCCCGCAGACCTTAGAGCTGCCCGCATCAGAAGAGGTGGCGACACAGGCACTGGAGTATATGGTGAAAGACGGGCCTGTAACCAACTTACTGCCAAATGGTTTTGAAGCGGTCCTTCCTGCTGGAACAGAAATTCTCGGAGTGAACGCCAAAGAAGATGGAACGCTTGTGGTAGACGTATCGGAAGACTTCAAAAATTACGCGGCTGAAGATGAAGAGAAGATTTTACAAGCCATGACTTATACTCTGACTCAGTTCGAAAATGTGAAACGAATTAAACTGTGGATCAACGGTCACGAGCAGCAAGTCATGCCTGTCGACGGGACCCCGATCTCTAAAGGGGTCTCCCGTGCTGACGGGATCAACCACAGTGTTGGGAACAACACAGACATTATGAACAGTGAAGCGGTCACGGTTTATTTCCCTGCCCAAAATGGGGAACAGGTTTATCAAGTTCCGGTGACCACTCGTGTAGCTAAAGAAAGTGACGAATATACCGCCATGGTACAGGCATTACTGGAAGGGCCTGAACTCGGAAGTGCATTGATGAACCCTTTCAATGAAGGAGCAGAATTGGTCAAGTCTAAACTTGAAAATGGTGTCCTTACGGTTTCATTCAATGAAAATATATTGACCAGTGTGAACGAGCAACCCTCCTTATCTGATGCTGCTTTAGCGAGTCTTGTCATGAGCCTTACCGATCAAGCGGATATAGAGTCAGTAGAAGTTCATGTAGATGGAACCGAACAAGTGTTCAACGAAGCCGGAGAGCCGTTGGCTGAACCTGTGACACGGCAGGATATCAATGGTGCAGAAGCCATGTAGTCCCAAAATCTAGTAACCAGGCGCTTCAAAAGTGAAAAGCTTTTGAGGCGCTTTTCCATTTGAGCTTTAACTACCTCACGCATGTAATTTGTGTTAAGATGGGCAAGGATAATGGTGTAGGTAAAAGGAGGTCGTTACTGATGAGAAATGATCATCGGGAAGTCAACGAACTAAGAAAAGTAACAATCGAAACGGATTATGTGAAGCATCCAGAAGGGTCCGTGCTGATTAGTTTTGGAGATACGAAAGTCATTTGTAATGCCAGCGTAGAGGATCGTGTACCTCCTTTTTTACGTGGACAAGGAAAGGGCTGGATTACAGCTGAATATGCGATGCTGCCTAGAGCGACAGAACAAAGGAATATCCGTGAGTCGTCAAAAGGGAAAGTTTCCGGGCGGACGATGGAAATTCAACGTTTAATCGGGCGTTCCCTTCGTGCGGTTGTAGATTTAGATAAAATTGGCGAACGCACGATTTGGGTCGATTGTGATGTCATCCAGGCTGATGGCGGAACACGTACAGCTTCCATTACGGGGGCATTTGTTGCTGTCGTCATTGCACTAGGCAAATTAGTGAATAAAAAAACAATTAAAGAGCTGCCGATTACAGATTTCTTGACTGCTATTTCTGTAGGTGTCATGCCTGGCGGGGATGAAGTTCTGGACCTTTGCTATGAAGAAGACAGCAAGGCCCAGGTGGATATGAACGTCATCATGACTGGAAAAGGTGAATTTGTTGAATTGCAAGGTACTGGAGAAGAAGCAACATTTTCTATGCAGCAGCTGCAAAAGATGTTGTCCCTCGCTGAGGAAGGCGTTACAGATCTAATCAAACTCCAGGGAGAAGCCATTGGAGAATGGTCAGAGGTCATTCGTACAAAAGCGGAGGCGACTAAGTAAAATGAAGGAACTAATAGTGGCGACGAAGAACCCAGGTAAAGTGGATGAGTTCCGACAGATGTTTTCCAAATACAATATTTCTGTGAAATCCTTGTTAGATATTGATCGTTCCATTGACATAGAAGAAACAGGATCGACATTTGAAGAAAATGCAGCCATTAAAGCAGAAGCTATGGCTGAACATTTCGGAGTGCCTGTCGTGGCTGATGATTCAGGTTTGGAAGTGGATGCATTAAATGGTGAACCAGGTGTTTATTCCGCCCGCTATGCAGGAATAGAGAAAGATGACGAGAAAAATACAGAAAAACTTTTAAATGAGCTCAATGATGTACCTGAAGAAAAACGTACAGCAAGGTTTGTGTGCGCTGTAGCGGTGGCAAGACCTGGTGAGAATACTTTTGTTAAAAGAGGAACGTGTGAGGGCACGATCGCTAACGAACCTCAAGGTACAAATGGTTTCGGTTATGACCCTGTATTCATACCGGAAGGATCTTTACGTACGATGGCTGAACACTCCTCTGAAGAGAAAAACGCAATCAGTCACCGTCACCACGCCATACAAAAAATCGAAGAGTGGTTGAAAACTCAAAGCTAATCGAGGTGAGTCGTATGCCGAAAGTTTTAATTCTAAGTGATACCCACGGTTTAAAAAACGAAGTGATGGAAATCAAAGATCGACACCATGACGTTGATGCCATGATTCATTGTGGAGATTCGGAACTCGCTTATGAATCAAAAGAGCTTGAAGGCTTCTCTTATGCAAAAGGGAATTGTGATTTCGAACCAGAAATGGAAGAAGAACAAACCCTCCAAGTAGGAGAAGTGATGTTTTTGGTCGTTCATGGTCATTTGCATCAAATCAAATCAACCTTAATGCCCCTCTCGTACCGTGCAGAAGAAGTTGGAGCGCAAGTCGCGTGTTTCGGTCATTCCCATATTGCAGGAGCCGAAAAAGTTGGGGACACACTCTTCATCAATCCTGGAAGTGCAAGGCTCCCGAGAGATCGAGAAGAGCCTACTTATGCAATTTTAGAATGGACTGATGTAAGTGACGCCCACTTGCAATTTTACCATGTGAACGGGGTTCCAATGCCTGATTTACAAATGACAACAGCAATTGCAGCGAAGAATTAAATTCTTTGCTGCAACCCTGTTGACATTTTTCCGTATCCTTAATATAATAGTTCTTGTCCGCTTCACAAGACAGCAACAAAAAATGTTTTCACAACAAGTTAATTTATGAGACAACTAGAATATAGAGCAATGAACTCTTAACGATGCGGGTGTAGTTTAATGGTAAAACCTCAGCCTTCCAAGCTGATGACGAGGGTTCGATTCCCTTCACCCGCTCCATTACATATTTCAAACTTAATGAGTATGGCCTAGTAGCTCAGCTGGATAGAGCATGATCGAATATGCTTCGAAGTGATGCTACAACGTACCGATTTCAAAACATCTCGAATTAACCTAAGAAATCGGGACGACAGCCGACAAAAGTTTGCGCTTTCAACTACATACTTTTACATGTCCCAGTAGCTCAGCTGGATAGAGCAACAGCCTTCTAAGCTGTGGGTCGGGAGTTCGAATCTCTCCTGGGACGCTAAATAAAAAACTGTTTCTTTTGTAAAAACAAAAGAAACAGTTTTTTTGTGCTTAACAAGCTCAATTTTTCAAGAGAAAGGGTACATCCCATTCCACATTCAAAGCATTAAAATGGACATAGCGATTATAAATGGTTTTTGGCACAAGCGTCTGAATTTATTTAGCATAGCATCAAGTTCCTGAGATTTAGTAAGAGCGTTGTTGTAATTTTGGTCGATCAGAAAGGCTTGGTACATTTCCCTTCTTTTATCTTCAATTTCATTTTTTAATTTTTCGCAATCCATAATAAATCCCCTTTTTACAATATTTTACCTTATGTAATTGACTTAGAGTGAAAATTTGAAACTATTTTGAAAAAATGTCATAATTATCAAATTATTTTTTATTTTGGAAGGACTAGATGGAAAAAAGGCGATCAGAAATATTTCTTACACTCACTACAAATGCTTTAGTTATACCTATAAAGTAAACATAGTAGGAAAGCCTTCATTCAATCTTAGAAACTCATGTGTATCTACTGAATCTATGAACAAGTTTTTCGTGAAAGTAATGACTATCATGTGTTAGGTGTGAGGAAATAAAAAATAGAAGGTGGCGGTAAGAATCTGTGGGGAAGACTATACTAATAATGCTACTTCAAAAAGCAGGCTCAAAAAAGATATATTTTCCATTGGCAAACAAGCATTAAAGGTTCAACTGAAAAGTATTTCCTTTGTAAATCCGTAAGTGATCGTCTTTTAGGCAACGAAAGAAGCGTCCTATCATTAGACGCTTCTTTTTTGTGTAAAGGAGTTTACAAAAAGCGTCTCCTGATTTCTGGTGAAGGAAGTGGGCAGGCTTCCTCTCTACCGAACCATTTGTATCGATTGTTAGACAAGAGGTTGTACACCCCATCCCTTATCCGTTTAGGAACAATAATCATGGCAAAACCAACCTTCCAAACACCCTTCAAATGCTTACATACTCTCAACGCAGCTGAAGAACGAAGGTAAGACTTTGAACCATCAATAAGGACAATACTATCCACTTCCTTAGGAATTTCATGCTGTCTCATCAATGATTGTCCAGCCTGGCTTTGTTGAGAAGCGAATTTAAAATGTCCTTCGGGATCTCTTTTTATAATGAATTGCACACTTTGATTGCAGAAATGGCATTCCCCGTCAAAAAGAATAATTCGTTCCATATTTCATCACCTCTACGATCATTTTACCATGTTTTACATCAGGGCGTTCTTAAAAAGGTTTGCATAAGGTGGGGCACATATCACGTATTTTTCATACGCTATGGTGTAGAGGAGTGATTCGTTTGATAGCCTTCACTTACGTGCTGATTGGTATGTTTTTTTGCTTCCAGCAACAAGAACCAAAAAACCAGAGTAGAGAAGAGAAGTCCATATACATGTTCGTGTTATTAGGGTGGGTCATTCTTTGGCCGCTATTCTTAATCGGTGTATTACTTAAAGGTAAATAAAGGGTACAGATGATGGTTTTAACTCACATACATGATCCTTCTCCCGGTAACAATAGGAATGGCTATAAAAGCCAAGCGATTTGAGGAGTGATCAGGATGGAGAAGAAGAATGTTCAGTGGTTGCCGATTGTCGCTTCTATCGGAATCGGTGCTGCCACCTACAGCATGATGACTGGTCAGGCAGGGCAGTTGCAGAACGTTATCCCGAGCATTGCTAAAATGTCAGGGCAACGTCAGAGCAACCCAACCTCTAATCAATAAAAGAAAGGGTGTGCTACTTAGCACACCCTTTCTCATTTCCTCTATAGAAACGTTCTCGATAAGGAGAGCGTTCGATGTCGATTCATGTAAGTTGGAGATTTCCTTTAGGCAATTCCATAGATCGCTTATCAATTTCTTTCGTCAATAAGTGGACGAATTCATCATCTAATTGAAGTTTCACGGATTCTATGTACGTTTCCAGCAATGTTTGATCATCTAGCAATGACAAAACGATACATCCCCTTAAATTTTATAATTCGGTGAAATTTTATTCACATTCACTTATTTTAGCAAAAAAAGCGGAATCTTCATGAGTATAAAGTCCTGTTTTCTGCTAATATCAAACATTTTCAGATAATTTACTAAATTGAGGTTTTTGAATAGTGAAATCGTTTGTCTTTCTTTGTATTTACTTAACGAATAGTGACGGATCGGAAACGGATTTCAGATGGAGATGTGTATTCTTTGTGTTTCTTATGAATATACTTTAGTATATCCTAATAAGCTAAATGAATAGAGGTTTGAAAAACATAGGATAAGGATAGAATGTGGAAGTATAAACTCTTAGGGAAGGGTGTCTTATGGAAAATAAAAACGGGAACTTAGTGATGTTCCCAAAATGGAAAACCGCTCTGGAACGTACAGGGCTGGACGCGTTAAAGGAAAAAAGATATAAAGATGCTTCAGAAGCTTTGGAGCCCCTTGTGGAGTATGGTGTTGCAAATGGGGATGTGATTACAGGACTTCTGATGAGTTGGATTGAACTCGGGTTGTATGATGAAGCGGGAGAATTGTGTCAAAAACAAATGAAGGAAGACTATGAACAGTACTACCATTATTTACATATCTATATCACCATCTTATTTCAGAGTAACCAGTATGAAGAAATCATAAATCTCTTGGAAGAAGTGTTCGAATCAGAAGACATACCCCATCAGAGTCGTACGCAACTTTGGCAGATGTTTGAAGTGAGCAGGAAACTTCTCGAAGATCGTCATAAAGAGGAAGGTACGAAGTATTTTGATGAATTTAAATACGCCCTGGATTCTGATGATATACATAAGCAATGGCAAGCGGTTGACCAATTAAAAAAACAGTCTCCTGAACTTTTTGCGGATGAGTTTCAACGGGTTTTAATAAATGAGACAGTCCACCCGATTATTAAATCCTCCATTTTAGAATGGTTCCGGGATGCTGGTTGGACGGAGGAGTTGACCATTAAGAAATTCGGGCAGACATCAACCGTCGTCCCTTCGGAATTAACACAGCTTCATTCCGATTACATCATTAAACAGATACAAATGAGACTCGGTCAAATTGAACAAAACAACCCGACCATGTATGAAATGATCAATCGTCTATTATATCATTATTGCTATGTGCGTTATCCAATATTTCCTAATGAAAAGGAAGTCCCGATTCTAGTCGAAGCCCTTAAACAATTAGGACATGATTATTTACAGCTCCCAATGTCTGTGAATGAGGAATTGGAAAACGTGGAGAAATACAAATCTGAAATCGAACTATGTGAACAGCATTACGTGTTGATCGTAGGTGAATAAATGAACAGCTCACGGCTTGAAAGGCTGTAGGATTATGTTATAATGTAGTGGTTGCAAACGAGATTCGTATGTAAAAAGAGTCATAGAATCGTCAGATCATCGTCTTCGGACGAAAATGAATGAATAGATGTTGGAGGGAATTTTTTATGTCAGCAAAATGGGAAAAGCAAGAAGGCAATCAGGGGACTTTGACAGTAGAAGTACCTGCAAGTGAGTTCGACAAAGCACTTGATCAAGCCTTCAAAAAAGTAGTTCAACAGGTTCAAGTACCTGGATTCCGTAAAGGTAAAGTACCTCGTAAACTTTTCGAACAGCGTTTCGGAGTGGAGTCACTTTATCAGGATGCCCTTGATATTGTTCTTCCACAAGCTTACACAGAAGCTGTTGAAGAAACTGGAATTGAGCCAGTCGATCGTCCGGAAGTAGACGTTAAACAAATTGAAAAAGGCCAGGATCTTGTATTCACTGCTGAGGTTACAGTGAAGCCTGAAGTGAAACTGGGCGATTACAAAGGACTTGTCGTAGAAGAGCAGGATACTGAAGTATCAGATGAAGATGTTGAAAACGAACTGAAGCAGATGCAGGAGCGTCAAGCAGAGCTAGTCGTTAAAGAGGATGCTGCGGTTGAAAATGGCGACACAGTCGTTATGGATTTCGAAGGTTTCGTTGATGGCGAAGCGTTCGAAGGTGGACAGGCAGACAACTACTCTCTAGAAGTTGGCTCCGGTTCCTTTATCCCAGGTTTCGAAGAACAGCTGGTTGGTAAGAAAGCAGGAGAAGAAACAGACGTCGAAGTAACTTTCCCTGAAGAATACCACGCAGAAGATCTAGCTGGTAAATCTGCGACATTCAAAGTTAAACTTCATGAAGTAAAAGGAAAAGAACTTCCTGAGCTTGATGATGAGTTTGCGAAAGATGTCGACGAAGAGGTCGAGTCTCTTGATGAACTGAAGAAGAAAACTCGTGAGCGTCTCGAAGAGCAGAAGAAAACAGACGCTGAAAACAGCAAGCGTGACACGCTTGTAACACAAGCTTCTGAAAATGCTGAAGTTGAAATTCCGGATGCTATGGTGGATACAGAGCTTGACCGCATGGTACAGGAATTCGAACAGCGTCTGCAAATGCAAGGCATGACAAAAGACATGTACTTCCAATTCACTGGTCAAGACGAAGATGCCCTTCGTGAGCAGATGAAAGAAGATGCAGCGAAGCGCGTGAAAACGAACCTAACTCTTGAAGCGATCGCAGAGGCGGAAAATGTCGCAGCTTCTGAAGAAGATGTGAACGCTGAACTTGAGAACATGGCTTCCATGTACCAGACAGATGTTGCTCAATTGACGCAAATGCTTGGTGGTAATACGGACATGATCAAAGAAGATCTTAAAGTCCGCAAAGCCATTGACGTTCTAGTTGCAAATTCTAAAGCTGAATAATAAACTAAGAAGACAAGGTGCATGATCGCACCTTGTCTTCTCATATATTTCTATATTAAAGAGTATAGAGGTAGAGAATAATGGGGAAGATAGTTGATACTTCTCCAGCTGTTTACATACAATAGTACTGGTGCTCCATCGTTTGACTTATCTGCAGTTGAATTACATAATGAGGATGGTGCAGAAAAAGTTGCGCACACCTCTGAAAAGGTATTGCTTTTTTGTTTGAAGTTAATCTGATATGATGAGCAAAAGAAGTGAAGTGGGAACGTAAGCGTCGTATCATGAAACTTCAGTCGCAACGATTGCGTCATTATAATAAGGGGTGAAACGAATGTTTAAATTTAACGATGAAAAAGGACAGTTGAAATGTTCTTTCTGCGGTAAAAGTCAGGAACAAGTCCGTAAGCTCGTAGCAGGACCTGGCGTATATATATGTGATGAATGTATTGAACTTTGTACAGAAATCGTTGAAGAAGAGCTAGGTAATGAAGAAGAAGTAGAATTCAAAGAGGTACCGAAACCTCAAGAAATTCGTGAAATTCTAAGCGACTACGTCATTGGCCAGGATCAAGCTAAAAAGAACCTGTCTGTAGCCGTTTATAACCATTATAAGCGTATCAATGCAGGTGTGAAAAATGATGATGTAGAACTTGCGAAAAGTAACATCCTCATGCTTGGGCCTACAGGTAGCGGTAAAACCTTACTCGCTCAAACGTTGGCACGTATTCTGAACGTTCCATTTGCCATTGCTGATGCTACTTCCTTAACAGAAGCAGGTTACGTTGGTGAAGATGTTGAGAACATTCTGTTGAAGTTGATTCAAGCAGCAGATTATGATGTGGAGAAAGCGGAAAAAGGAATCATTTATATCGATGAAATCGATAAAGTGGCCCGTAAATCAGAAAACCCTTCCATCACGAGAGATGTCTCTGGTGAAGGTGTACAGCAAGCGTTACTGAAAATACTTGAGGGAACTCAAGCGAGTGTACCGCCACAAGGTGGACGTAAACATCCTCATCAAGAGTTCATCCAAATCGATACAACCAATGTATTGTTTATCGTAGGAGGAGCTTTTGACGGTATTGATCAGATCATAAAACGTCGTCTGGGACGTAAAGTGATTGGCTTCGGTTCTGAACAAGCAGCTGATGAAGCAGAGAAGAAAGAATTGCTTACAAAAGTGCTTCCAGAGGATTTGTTGAGCTATGGTCTAATTCCGGAATTCATCGGTCGTCTACCGGTCATCGGCAGCCTAGAGCAGCTTGATGAAGATGCGCTTGTTGAAATTCTTACAAAACCGAAAAATGCGCTTGTGAAGCAGTATCAAAAACTCTTCCAAATCGACCATGTGGAGTTGGAGATGGAAGAAGATGCGCTTCGTGAAATCGCGCGTCTAGCTATAGAACGTAAGACAGGTGCTCGTGGATTGCGCTCGATCATTGAAGGAATCATGCTGGACGTCATGTACGAACTTCCTTCCCGTGATGACATTGAGAAATGCATCATTACCAAAGAGACAGTCACTGCTAAAAATGGACGTCCTAAGCTGGTCTTGACAGATGGCACTGTTGAAGATGAGAATAAGCAATCTCCTAAAGAGAGTGCGTAAACCTTAAGGAATAAAATCCAAGAAGCCGTGCTACGAAAATGATGTAGCACGGCTTCTGTATTATGAAATCGACAAAGAGCTACATAAGCATGAAAGGCTGGTTTCTGTTCATAATAAAGTATTAGAGGAGTGAGCCCCTTGACAGTAGTTGGTTAGGGGATTTCGGTGTTGGAATCAACTGGGGCCGTTTCGTTTACTTTCCAAGTACATTTCTATATGATAAAAATACGTAGCTGCAATAATCGGAGGTGCAAGAAATGACGGACAAACAGAGAAAAAAGATACCTCTACTTCCTCTCAGAGGGCTGCTTGTGTACCCTTCTATGGTCCTTCACCTGGATGTGGGGCGTGAAAAGTCGGTACAAGCGTTGGAACAGTCCATGATGGATGATAATGAAATTTTACTTGTGTCACAAAAAGAAGTGAATATTGATGAACCCTCAAAAGATGACCTCTATGAGATTGGAACGATAGCCCGGGTAAAACAGATGGTTAAATTACCTAATGGCACCAATCGGGTCCTTGTAGAAGGTTTATATAGAGCCCATGTCGATCAATTGGTCGATGATGAGGACTTTTATTATGCGAATATCACTAAAATTGAGGATGAGCATGTAGGAGAAAATGAAGAAGAAGCCCTCATGCGAACGTTGATGGATCAATTTGAGAAATTCGTAAAAGTATCTAAAAAAGTAAGTCAGGAAACCTTTAATACCGTATCCGATATTGATGACCCGAGTCACATGGCAGACATGATCGCTTCCCATTTGCCTGTGAAACTAAAAGAGAAGCAGTCTATTCTTGAAACAGCGAATGTGAAAGAACGGCTTCAAAAGCTTGTCGACATGATTGGCAATGAACGTGAAGTCCTGCAAATTGAACAAAAGATCGGTAAAAGAGTGAAGAAATCCATGGAAAAAACGCAAAAGGAATATTACTTGCGTGAACAAATGAAAGCGATCCAAAATGAACTCGGTGATAAGGATGGAAAATCAGGAGAGGTCGCACAACTTAAAGAAAAAATAGAGCAGGCCGATATGCCTGAGCGAGTAGAAGAAATCGCTTATAAAGAACTTGGAAGATATGAAAAAGTCCCACAAAGCTCCGCAGAAAGTTCTGTAATCCGTAATTATATTGAATGGCTTGTGGCTCTGCCATGGTCGAATGAGACGGAAGATAACCTGGATGTGAATCGTGCGGAGAAGATTTTGGACGAAGATCATTATGGTTTGGAGAAGGTTAAGGAGCGCGTACTTGAATACTTAGCCGTTCAAAGGCTGACTCAAACGATCAAAGGACCGATCTTGTGTCTGGCTGGACCTCCAGGGGTCGGAAAAACGTCTCTTGCCAAGTCCATCGCTCGTTCCATCAATCGAAAATTTGTTAGAATCTCTTTAGGTGGCATCCGTGATGAAGCCGAAATCCGTGGTCATCGTAGAACTTATATCGGGGCTATGCCCGGACGTATTATTCAGGGGATGAAACGTGCAGAAACCGTGAACCCTGTATTTTTACTTGATGAAATTGATAAAATGGCAAGTGATTTCAGAGGGGATCCATCTTCAGCCATGTTGGAAGTCCTTGACCCGGAACAAAACGGTACGTTCAGTGACCACTTCATTGAAGAGAACTACGATTTATCTAAGGTTATGTTTGTCGCTACAGCCAATAATATATCAAACATCCCTGGCCCATTGCGTGACAGAATGGAGATTATAACCATTGCCGGTTATACGGAAGTTGAGAAAGTTCATATTGCTAAAGAGCATCTGCTTCCTAAACAAGTCAAGGAAAATGGTTTGAAGAAAGGTCAGCTTCAATTACGAGATGATGCGCTTTTGAAATTGATCCGTCGGTATACAAGAGAAGCGGGTGTTCGTGGTTTGGAGCGTGAATTGGCGAGTTTATGCAGAAAAGCTGCTAAAATCATCGTTTCTGGTGATAAACAACGGGTAGTAGTGACTGAAAAGCAGTTGGAGGAGCTTCTTGGCCGTCCGAAATTCCGTTATGGACGTGCTGAACTGGAAGATCAAATTGGAGCTGCTACCGGTCTTGCATACACAACTGCAGGTGGAGATACTTTATCCATTGAAGTTTCCATATATCCTGGAAAAGGTAACCTTACATTAACAGGGAAACTCGGAGATGTGATGAAAGAATCCGCACAAGCGGCTTTCAGCTATATCCGCTCAAGAGCGAACGAACTGAACATCGACCCTGAGTTTGTGGAAAAGAACGACATCCATATTCACGTACCTGAGGGCGCGACCCCTAAAGACGGCCCATCAGCAGGTATAACGATGGCGACTGCCCTCGTATCGGCCCTGACAGGTCGCCCTGTCCGTAAAGAAGTAGGTATGACAGGTGAAATTACATTAAGAGGACGCGTGTTGCCTATTGGCGGATTAAAGGAAAAATCCTTGAGTGCCCACCGTGCAGGATTAACGAAAATTATCATCCCGGATCAGAACGAAAAAGACTTGGAAGATATTCCTGACAGCATTAAGGAAGGTTTAACTTTTGTCCCTGTGAAGCATTTGGATGAAGTATTAGAACAAGCATTAACGGAGGCAGTACATGAAAGTTAACACGGCAGACATCGTCATCAGTGCGGCGAGCAAAAAGCAGTACCCAAAAGCACCGATTCCTGAGATTGCACTGGCAGGAAGATCGAATGTTGGTAAATCATCATTTATCAATCGTATGATTCAACGAAAGAACTTAGCTAGAACTTCATCGAAGCCTGGTAAAACTCAAACGTTGAATTTCTACATCATTAATGATAAATTTCACTTCGTCGATGTACCTGGATATGGGTATGCAAAGGTTTCTAAAAAGGAACGCGCGAAGTGGGGAGAAATGATGGAAGAATATTTTGCTGAGCGTGAGCAATTGAAAGCGACAGCTTTAATTATCGACATCCGTCATAAACCAACAGAAGATGATCAATTGATGTACAATTATTTGAAACACTTCGAGCACCCTGTTATGGTCATCGCGACAAAGCTTGATAAAATCAAAAAAGGCCAACGACAGAAACAGCTTAAAATGATTTATGATGTGTTGGAAATGGAAGAGGAGGATGCGTTAATTCCTTTCTCATCCGAAACGGGCGAAGGTAAGGATGTTGCGTGGAAAACCATGCTTTCGCACTTGAATTTATAAGAAAAAACGACTTCCCCAATTGGGGAAGTCGTTTTTTATGTCCTATGTATATTCATGCAAATATTTATTATATTAAAGCAAATTCATGCATTTATAAGGAAAGGATTGTATTACGAAGGTCAGGCTCATCATCAGCAATATTTCGTATTTTTTGGACGATGTACAATTTTGGGAATTATTTGATAAATAGATATAATTTAAAGTGTTGCTATTATTACAGAAAAATGACAAATTGATGAAGGGGAGAATTTTGGTTATGAGAAAATATTTACTGATGATTACCCTCAGCATCTTCATGATCTTTGCTCTTGCTGCCTGTGGCGGAAGCGAGGATGAAGGAGGAAATTCAGGGGATTCGAATGAAACGGATACTGGTGATTCCTCAGAAGAAACAGCTTATGACCTTGTTGAAGATGGTCAGTTTACGTTTGCTGCTTCTGGTGAATTCCGACCATTTAGTATGACTGACGCAAGTGGGGAAATGACAGGTTTTGATATCGATGTTGCGAATGCCATTGCTGAGGAGTTGGGCTTGGAGCCGAATCCTCAAAAACAGAAGTTCGCGAGTATCGTAGAAGGTGTGAAGACCGGTCGTTTTGATGCGGCGGTTGCAAGTCATACCATTACGGAAGAAAGACAGCAGGAAGTAGATTTTTCTACTCCTTACTATTATTCCGGGGCACAAATTTTCACACGTCCGGACAGTGATGTAGAAACATTAGAAGACTTGGAAGGAATGGAAATCGCCATTTCTAAGGGTTCTACTTATAGCACGTATGCGGAAGAAGTGACAGAGAACATCAAAACATATGACAGTGATGTTGTAGCCTTACAATCACTAGCAAAAGGTCGCCATGATGCTGTAATTACAGATTTCTTGACTGGGAAGGAAGCTTCAGGAGAAGGCCTTGAAATTGAATCGAAAGAAATGATTGAGCGTAGTGAACAGGCTGTTGCTGTAGCAAAAGAAAACGAAGCCTTACTTGAAGAAATCAATGCAGCTCTAGAAACACTTCGTGAAGATGGAACACTTGCTGAAATTAGTAAAGAATACTTTGGGGAAGATATTACGACTTTGCCAGAGTAAATGCTCGTTTTTCAGTTGAAGACCGAAGTTAAGAAGAGTGCGCAATGAGCGTACTCTTTTTGACATTATAGAGGAGTTGAAGTCAATTGTATTTGTATTCTGCTAACTTTTGGACAGCACTCATCGATAGTCGAGGCATGTTTTTTGAAGCCGCTCAAATGACTCTGGCCCTTACTGCGGTCTCTATTTTAATTGCGATCGTCATCGGGTTAATGTTTGCCTTTATGAAAATATCTAAAATCAAACCGTTGGAATGGCTTGCGAATGTGTACATTTATGTGGTGAGGGGAACCCCGCTGATTGTTCAAATCTTCGTGTTCTATTATGGTTTAACGGAAGTGTGGATGATCAGTGGATTCTGGTCTGTAGCGCTAGGTCTTGCCTTCCACAACGGCGCCTATATTGCAGAGATTTTCCGAGGATCCATCCAATCAATTGGAAAGGGTCAGACAGAAGCTGGTCGGTCACTGGGAATGAGCGGTACTTTAACGATGCGCCGCATCATCCTGCCTCAGGCTTTTAGACGTGCATTGCCTCCGCTTGGGAATCAGTTTATTATTGGTTTGAAAGATTCATCGTTGGCTGCATTCATCGGTGTATCAGAAATATTTGCTGTAGCCACCACTCAAGGAGCCAATACATTCGACTATATGACCTGGTTGCTCGTAAGTGCTGTATGGTATTTGATTCTCGTATTCCTACTGACGCTAGTTGTCAGTGCGATTGAGAAAAAGATGGCTGTGAGTGACTAACAGAGGAGGAAACACAATTGTCAGAGCAAATGATTCGAGTCAATAAATTGAATAAATCGTTTGGGGATCTCCATGTCTTGAAAGATATTGATTTTCATGTAGAAGAAAGTGAAGTGGTTGTACTCATCGGGGCCAGCGGGTCCGGGAAGAGTACAATGCTGCGCTGTTTGAACTTTTTAGAAATGAAGAACAGCGGAGAGCTCTTTATTAAAGGGGAACAAATTGATCCTAAAAAAGATAACTTAAACAAAGTAAGACAACAAGTCGGAATGGTCTTTCAGCATTTTAATCTGTTCCCTCATATGACGGTACTAGGAAATGTTATTGAGGCGCCTACTCAAGTCAAAGGAATTTCTAAAAGTCAGGCGAAAAAAGAAGGCCAGGAACTTCTGGAAAAAGTGGGCCTTGGGGATAAAGCCAATGATTATCCATCAAGGCTTTCTGGTGGTCAGAAACAAAGAGTTGCAATTGCTCGGGCACTTGCGATGAAACCTGAAATCATGCTGTTTGATGAGCCGACATCAGCGCTTGACCCTGAACTTGTCGGAGAAGTTCTCGCCACTATGAAAGACCTCGCGAAAGAAGGAATGACAATGGTCGTGGTCACCCACGAAATGGGATTTGCAAGAGAAGTCGCCGACCGTGTCGTTTATATGCATGATGGAAAAATCGTAGAGTCAGGAGCTCCGAAAGATTTGTTCGAAAATCCGCAGGAAGAAAGAACCCAAGCGTTCCTAAGCTCCATTTTATAAAAACACCCCCCCCAGAGGCTGCCTCTGGGGGGGGTTGTGTTTTGGTCTTATTTAAAAAGTTATTAAAGAAAATGACAGGATTGTGGAAGACTCAGTATCGAGATATTTTCGGGGTTCGTTAAGCTATTGGGCGTCAGGGCTGGCTGTGAAGCTACTCGCTTTCCTGCGGGGATGACGGCAAGCCTCCTCGTGCTTCGCACTGTGGGGTCTTGCCAGCCAATCCATTCCCGCGGGAGTCTCGCAGCTTCCCAACCACCCCATTCGATGTAGGAGTGTAACGAACCCCTTTACCAAGTTTGATGGTCTTCTACTATCCAACTGTTAGGGGGGGAAGCGCTTTGGATTAGGCTTTTCTGTGCTAGGCGAGGTGTTCTTTCATCCATTTCTAATAATCATATGAGCTGTCCTTATCGTAGTGTTTTCGAGAACCTTTTATGATAAAGGGGCGGAGGGGAATGGCGAGACTCCTGCGGGAAAAAAGTGCTTGGTGAGACCCCACAGGACGCAGTCCGAGGAGGCTCACCGCGCTCCCGCGGAAAGCGAGCTATTCCCCGCAGCCCCCAACCACCTAACAAAAGTCTCGAAACTGAGTCTTCAACTAAAGGGAGCTTTAGTGGAGGATGGGTTATTTCTTTTTTAATAGATAAAAGCCAAAAGCGACCAGGGCAAGTGGCCAGAAGCGTTCGATTAATTGGAAAACGCCCTGGATCCATTGAAACCATGTAGGATTTGTAGGAGCGAACATGGCAAACATTCCGATGCCGAGAAATAAAAGGGCAGGAATCAGTCCATTCTTTGTTTTCCTATAATGCAATAGAAAAGCTACCCCGAGAATAATAAGGTACATACCCCAATGATCGCGCCAAAAAGGAACATGATCAACGGCTATGAAATGCAAACCGAAACCAGTTAAAATCACACCAGTGAACAAGGAAGAATGGTCTTTTGTCCAATAACTATGTAATAGGAAGGCGATACCTATGAAAATTACTAGAGTGGGCCATGAGTAAAATGGAGCCAGTATGGGAATATTGAGATGACGAAGGAAATAGTAAACGCCCAGCCCGATGAATAAAAGTCCAATAAGGGAATTTTGTTTATTCAGTGTAATCACATCCTTTCCTATTTTACAAAAATGTCGGATCCTTGCGATAATGCGTAGGTTTTGGTATATTACAAACGGATTATAATTTAAAGTTTTTCTAAATAAATCGTTATTATTTTCTATACCAACTAATTTTATCCTATCATAAGGGATTCAAAATCTGTTCATATTTCGAACGAAAAATCGATCTGATTTTGTGATATACTAATGGATATGTGATAAGTCTTGAACGTTTAATGGGGGTAGATGAAATGCACATTTTAGCTATCGGTCTTAATTACAGAACAGCCCCTGTGGAAATTCGCGAGAAGCTCACATTTTCTGAGGATAAGCTCACAGAAGCTATGCAGCACCTCAACATACAAAAAAGTGTTTTGGAAAATGTGATTATTTCTACATGCAACCGAACGGAAATCTATGCGGTTGTGGATCAAATCCACACAGGCCGTTATTATATCAAACAGTTTCTGGCCGACTGGTTTGACATCGACAAAGAAGAGTTCTCTCCTTTTCTTTCCATTTATGAAACCGACGGAGCGATTGAACACCTGTTGCGCGTCACGGCAGGACTGGATTCTATGGTTCTTGGAGAAACTCAAATTCTCGGTCAAATGAAGCAGGCATTCCTGCAGGCACAGGAAGCAGGGACAACAGGAACGATCTTCAATCAGTTGTTCCGCCAGGCGGTAACGATGGCGAAAAAAGGCCATAAAGAAACGGAAATCGGTGAAAACGCTGTATCTGTCAGCTATGCGGCGGTAGAGCTTGCTAAGAAGATTTTTGGTGATCTTGTACACAAGCATATCGTTATCCTGGGTGCAGGAAAAATGGGAGAATTAGCAGCTAAGAACCTTCACGGCTCTGGTGTGCGGAAAGTTTCGGTCGTCAATCGCACATTGGCTAAAGCTCAAAACGTAGCTGATCAATTCAATGGACAACCGCACACGATGGACGAGCTTGAAGGTGTGTTGGAAGATGCTGATATCGTCATCAGCTCTACAGGTGCCACAGATTATGTCATTACAAAGGAAAAGATGGACCCTATTCATAAAAAACGAAAAGGGAAGCCTCTCTTCTTTGTAGACATTGCTGTTCCAAGAGATTTAGATCCGGCAATGGAAGCTCTGGAAAGTGTATTCTTGTATGACATTGATGATCTGCAGGGAATCGTAGATGCAAATCTTGCTCTTCGTAAACAGGCAGCAAAAGAAATTGAGATTATGATTGAAGCAGAAATTGTAGAGTTTAAGCAGTGGCTGCAGACGATTGGTGTGGTTCCTGTGATTTCCGCTCTTCGCTCAAAAGCTTTGAATATACAGGCAGAAACGATGAAGAGTATTGAAAGAAAGATGCCCGAGCTTACCGATCGCGAACGGAAAGTGCTAAGTAAGCACACAAAGAGTATCATCAATCAAATGTTGAAAGAACCGATCTCTCAAGCGAAGGAAATGGCAGCTCAGCCGGATTCAGAGGAAACCCTGCGTTTATTCACACAAATCTTTGGTATTGAAGAGCAGGTGAAAAAAGAGGCGGAAGAACAAGAAAAAAAGAACAGCGTGAAGGTGAAGAACGATACAGAGGCCAGTGATTCCATCTCCATCATCAGCCCTGTAGCCCATTCATAAGGTGGAAATGAAATGCTTGAATTCAAATGGGTTTACGAACTTATCCTTTTTCTATATGGATTGAGTATCATTGGATACTTCATCGACTTTGTACAAAATAACCGGAAGGCGAATATAACTGCCTTCTGGTTACTTAGTATGGTTTGGGTTTTGCAAACCTTCTTTTTACTCTCGCAGGTTTTTGTCAAAGATGACTTTCCAATTATGACGGTTTATGATGGATTATATTTTTATTCGTGGATTTTAGTGACGTTCTCCCTCATCATTAATCGTCTTTTTAAAGTGGACTTTCTTGTATTCTTCACCAATGTGGTCGGTTTTTTGATTATGATCATCCACATTTCTACGAGAGCACAAAATGTCTTGGAAAACAGGGGAGTGGCTCTTGTTAATGAGCTTCTTGTCATCCATGTCAGTTTAGCGATCATTTCTTATGGGTTCTTTACCTTATCGTTTATCTTTTCTGTCATGTATTTACTGCAGTACCGCTTATTAAAGAAAAAGAAATGGGATGCCAAACTATTTCGTCTTGGTGATTTGACGAAGCTGGATCACTTCTCATATGTTTCCATCATATTAGGGGTCCCACTGCTATTAATCGCCATTATTTTAGGGGTTGTTTGGGGATATGTCTCTACGGCCGTGTTTTACTGGTATGATTCTAAGACACTCGGGTCGTTACTTGTACTAGTCGTCTATGTCGTTTATTTGACGCTGAGAGTCATAAAAGGTTATCAGGGGCGGACGATCGCCATATTCAATGCAGCAGCATTTCTGTTTCTATTGATCAACTTCTTTTTATTTGGTTCATTATCTAACTTTCATTTTTAGTTTCGAGGAGGAAATGTTTTGAGAAAAATTGTCATCGGATCACGCAAGAGTAATTTAGCGATTACACAAACAGAATGGGTAATCGAACAGTTGAAACAGATCGATCCATCCTATGATTTTGAAATCAAACGTATTTCTACGAAAGGGGACCAAATCCTTGACGTGACCCTTTCTAAAGTAGGCGGCAAGGGTCTCTTCATCAAAGAGATTGAACAGGCGATGTATGATGGTGAAATTGATATGGCTGTTCATAGTATGAAGGACATGCCTGCGGTTGTTGCAGAGGGCTTGATGGTGGCGGCTGTTCCGATTCGTGAAGATCATCGGGATGCTTTTGTATCGAATGGCAATGTTGCCCTTAAAGACCTTCCGACTGGAGCAATCGTTGGAACAAGCAGTTTGAGACGTGGGTCCCAAATCAAGGCTGTACGCCCGGACGTTGAAATTAAATGGATCCGCGGAAATATAGACACACGTCTTCGAAAGTGTAAGGAAGAGGATTACGATGCCATTGTTCTCGCAGCTGCAGGCCTAAAACGTATGGGCTGGGATGATGATGTTGTAACCGAATATTTAGAGCCTGACGTCTGTGTGCCGGCTGTTGGACAGGGAGCGCTTGCCATTCAATGCCGCGAAAACGACTCAGAATTACGCGATTTCCTAAAAAAATTGAACCATGAGTACACCGAAACAACGGTTTCTGCTGAACGCAAATTCCTCCATGATTTGAATGGAGGCTGTCAAGTTCCGATTGGTGGTTATGCCTACCGTAAGGGAGAGGAAATTGTCTTGACAGCGCTTGTCGGAACGCCTGATGGAAAGACCATCTTGCATGAAACGGTTTCTGGTACAGATCCAATTGAAGTGGGGAAAGAAGCGGCGGATCGTTTGAAAGCTCAAGGAGCGCAGGAGATCGTGGATCGTGCTAAAGAGGAGTATGACCAATAATGCAGCCATTGCAGGGGAAGCGAATTCTCGTGACGAGAGGACAGTCCCAGGCGCGCTCATTTATTGACAGAATAGAAGCAGAAGGCGGGGGTGTGTATCACACTCCCCTTCTCTCCTTCCAATTGAATGATTCTGAATCTCATCAAGAGGTTTTGAAACGACTTCACGACTATTCCTGGGTGTTTATCACAAGCGCGAATGGCGTGAAGTTTTTTTTCGAGCTTCTTAAAAAGTATAAGGTGGAGGTTCCGCCGTCCCTTAAATTTTCCATCATTGGATCGAAAACTGAGAAACGTTTAAAAGGTTTTGGAATAAAGGCTGACTTTATCCCTTCTAAATACCATGCGTCTTCGATGGGAAAAGAATTCCTTGCCCGCTACCCTCAACCTGGTCCAATTTTGTACATAAGAGGAAATCGTTCAAGAGACGCTCTTCCCCGCATGTTTGATGACAAGGGTGTATTTTTCCATTCCATGACTGTATATGATACGCTACTAGTGGAAGAAAAAAAGACTCAACTCCTTGCGTGGATTCAGGAACGAAAGATTGATGCATTAACCTTTACAAGTCCGTCGACCGTACGCGCCTTTGTCTCTATGGTCGGGGAAAAGGGGCTTGAGATCCCCTGTTTTTGTATCGGTCCGACGACAGCCAAGGAAGCAGAAAAATGGGGGTTTACGAACGTTCACGTCCCGGAACAGTTCACCATCACCCATATGTTAAAACAGATGACTTACTATTTTTCTAACGAAGGGAAAAGATAAATATGAAAGATTTGCAGTTCAAACGCCACCGTCGCTTGCGCCGAACGGATTCCATGAGAGCGCTTGTAAGAGAGACTCATCTTCGTACAGAAGATTTAATCTATCCGATTTTTGTGGTAGAAGGAGAAAACATCAAAAATCCAGTGGGTTCGATGCCAGGCGTCCACCAAGTTTCCCTTGATCATTTGAATGAGGAAATGGATGAGCTTGTACGGCTGGACATTAAGTCTGTGATTGTCTTTGGTGTTCCTGCAGAAAAAGATGACGTAGGAAGTCAAGCCTATCACGAGGAGGGGATTGTGCAGCGTGCGATCGGTCAAATTAAAGAAAACTTTCCTTCTCTAACCGTGGTGGCCGATACTTGTCTATGTCAATATACCGATCATGGCCATTGTGGAATTGTCCGTGACGGGGATATTGCCAACGATGAGTCTTTGACTTACATTACAAAAACAGCGGTGACGCAAGCGAAGGCAGGTGCCGATGTCATTGCCCCATCCAACATGATGGATGGTTTTGTTGCAGCTATTCGTCAGGGGCTTGATGAAGAAGGGTTCAGCCACATTCCGGTGATGTCATACGCGGTTAAGTATGCTTCATCTTTTTATGGCCCATTCCGTGATGCAGCTCACAGTTCTCCTCAATTTGGTGACCGCCGTGCCTACCAGATGGATCCAGCGAACCGCCTGGAAGCATTAAGAGAGGCTGAGTCAGATGTAGAAGAAGGGGCAGACTTTTTGATTGTTAAACCCGCACTTGCTTACCTTGACATCATGCGAGAAGTGAAGGATCGTTTTAACTTGCCACTGGTCGCCTACAATGTCAGTGGTGAATATTCGATGATCAAAGCGGCGGCACAAAATGGCTGGGTCAATGAAGAAGAAATCGTACTTGAAAAACTGACCTCTATGAAACGGGCAGGCGCGGATCTAATTATCACTTATTTCGCTAAAGACGCAGCTCGTTGGTTAAATCAATAAAGAGGACAGAAAGGGTGTCGGAGAATGAAAACATTTGATCGTTCAAAACAAGCCTATACGAAGGCAGTAGAATTAATGCCAGGTGGAGTGAACTCTCCAGTACGTGCATTTAAATCTGTCCAAATGGACCCGATTTTTATGGAAAAGGGGGCAGGTTCAAAACTGTATGACCTTGATGGTAATGAATATATCGATTATGTCTTAAGTTTTGGCCCCTTAATTTTAGGTCATGCCGATGAAAGGGTGACAGAAGCTTTAACCAAAGCCACGGCCAATGGAACAAGCTTCGGTGCCCCTACAGAAATGGAAAACGCATTGGCGTCCCTGGTGAGAGAACGGGTGCCTTCTATTGAGATGCTGCGTATGGTGAATTCAGGCACAGAAGCCACGATGAGCGCCCTTCGTGTGGCTCGTGGATACACTGGCCGAGACAAGATTTTGAAATTTGAAGGGAATTACCATGGCCATGGAGACTCCTTGCTGATCAAAGCAGGCTCTGGTGTAGCGACTCTTGGACTGCCAGACTCTCCTGGAGTTCCGGAATCTATTGCACAAAATACGATTACCGTTCCTTATAATGACTTAGAAAGCGTCCGCTATGTCTTTGAAGAATTCGGAGACGATTTAGCTGCTGTCATTATTGAGCCTGTCTCAGGAAACATGGGAGTCGTTCCGCCAAACGAAGGATTCCTGCAAGAGCTAAGAACATTGACGGAAGACAATGGAACGGTTTTGATCTTTGATGAAGTTATGACTGGTTTCCGAGTTGGGTACCACAGTGCCCAGGGTCACTTTGGTGTGACTCCTGACATGACATGCCTTGGAAAAGTAATTGGAGGCGGCCTCCCTGTAGGAGCTTATGGCGGAAAGCGTGAAATCATGGAACGGGTCGCTCCAGTCGGTGACATCTACCAGGCGGGTACGCTTTCAGGGAACCCGCTGGCCATGACAGCCGGTTATGAGACGATTTCGGCTATGACGGAAGAAGCGTATGCTTCCATCAATAAAAAAGTAGACCGTTTAATTGAGGGTTACGAGCAAGCCGCTGAAAAACACAACATTTCACTGACAGTAAACCGCGCAGGTTCAATGGTCGGTTTCTTCTTCACAAACGAACCCGTTACGAACTTTGAGACAGCCAATCAATCGGATTTGGAAATGTTCACGCGTTATTTCCAGGGAATGATAGAAGAAGGCGTGTATTTGCCACCTTCCCAATTTGAAGGATTGTTTTTATCCGTCAAACATACGGATGACGATATTGAGAAAACGATTCAAGCAGCGGAGAAAGTCTTTTCAGAAATTAAATCGAAGTAAGAAAAGCGCATGGGGTCTCCTCATGCGCTTTCGTTATGTATATTACTCTAACTCCCGCATAAGGTGATAATAGAGAAAAGTGTTTATTACCTTAGGGAGGGGACCGTACTTTGCAAAACAAACAAAATGTATTCTCATTTTACTTAGATGAATCCATATGGTTCAAGGAAGGACAGGGCGTACGCGAGTTAATTGGCATATCACTAGAGCCTGAAATTACTATTGAAGAACTTGGAGATGAGGTCCGGTTGAAAGGAACGGTCGATCTGGCGGGCGAGTACATTCCTACTGGAAGCGGGGATGCCTTGGATGAAAGTCCTCTTGCCGCTTCTGTACGAACCATGGATTCGGTCGAACCATCTGAAGAAGGGGTTCATACGTTCCAGCATTCTTTCCCAGTGGAAATCACTGTTCCTTTGGAAAGAGTATCGAATTTAGAAGACGTGTTGATCGACATCGAAAGTTTTGATTATGAACTTCCGGCCAATCGTCAACTTCGTCTTCATGCTCATGTAAATATTAACGGCCTGGAAGAAAAACAGCAGGAAGCATCGAATGAACCGAAGTTCGATGAATCAGCAACGATCGGCCCTGTCAATTTCCAAGAACAAAGTCCAAATGAATCGACGGTTCTGCCGGAACGTGAAGCACCTATTTTCCGGATTGAGGAGAAAGAGGATGAAAGTGAGCATGAGGACGACGGCCGCTGGTTTTATAAAAAATCACAAAGCTTCCCGGAATTTTTCGGTCATGCGCAGGAAAATAGTCAGTTAAAACCGGAAGAGCCTTCTTATGATAGTGCGAGTTGGGGAGAAGTCAGTATCGAAGAGTCCAGTAGTGTAGAATCCAGCAGTGAAGAGTCCGATCAAGAGAGTGCTCAGGCACCTGGAGGTATGGACGGGATTAAACAAATCTTCAAACACCTCTTCCCGAACAGAGAGGACACCTATACACAAATGAAAATGTATATCGCCCAGGAAGAAGAAACATTATCCTCGATTGCGGAAAAGTATGACGTATCTGTGAAACAATTAGAACGAGTCAACGATTATAAAGACGATGTTTCTCCTGGGCAGATTGTGTATATTCCGAACTAAATCCATTTATATTTGAAAGCGAGATACAAACCGAGGACCAGGCCGAGGAGGAAGATATCGAAAGTAGTCGGGAAGATGATGGTTCTAAGCGCCTGGAAAATAACGATGGGAAGCAAAGATTTTTCAATAACAAACAACCATGTCCTGCACCAAGGAGGCAGACGGTAACGATACAAACGACTCATTAAGGGCACCTCTTTTCATTGGAGGATATAGGCTCCTGGGCAATCGGCTCAGGGGTTTTCGCCTTTTTCTTTGACGTAGTTGACTAAATGCCTCTTTTTTATATACAATATGTAATATAGTCTTTATACGTGAAATGCTTAGATAGGGAAGAGTACATGAACAATTCCTTCAGAGAGGAAAACAGTCGGTGAGAGTTTTCCAGGAACCCTGTTGATGGAAGGTCGCCCTTGATGCAGCTTCTTTGAACTTAGAGTAGAAGAAGCCGGTTAGAAGCCGTTATTTTTTATTTGAGTGTACAGGAAGAATTTCCTGTAAATTAAAGGTGGTACCACGGAAATGAAACCCTTTCGTCCTTTTTTAGGATGAAAGGGTTTTTTTATATTTACAAAGAGAATAAAAGGAGGAAGATCCAATGAATCAACAAGATCTTTCAATGCCCACTAAGTACGATCCGGCAGCTGTTGAAAAGGACCGCTATCAGTACTGGGTGGATGGTAAATTTTTTGAAGCTACAGGAGATAAAAACAAGGAACCTTATACAATCGTCATTCCACCACCGAACGTAACAGGGAAGCTGCACCTCGGCCATGCGTGGGACACGACACTACAGGATATCCTGACACGTGTGAAGCGGATGCAGGGATATGATGTACTCTGGCTCCCGGGCATGGACCATGCGGGGATTGCTACACAGGCAAAAGTAGACGCAAAACTTCGTGAAGAAGGTATTTCGCGTCATGATCTCGGTCGTGAAAAATTCCTCGAAAAATCCTGGGAGTGGAAGCATGAGTATGCGAAATTCATCCGTGCCCAGTGGGAAAAGCTTGGACTTGGACTTGATTATTCACGTGAACGTTTTACACTTGATGACGGTCTGTCTGAAGCTGTTAAAGAAGTGTTTGTCACTCTTTATGAAAAAGGCCTGATTTATCGTGGGGAATACATTATCAACTGGGATCCTGCCACGCAGACAGCTTTGTCAGATATCGAAGTGGAATATAAAGACGTGCAAGGTGCGTTTTACCACATGCGTTACCCTTTGAAAGATGAGGAAGGAACGATTGAGATTGCGACCACGCGTCCGGAGACGATGCTTGGAGATACAGCCATTGCCGTCCATCCTGAAGACGATCGCTACAAGCATCTGATTGGTAAGAAGGCGATTCTGCCGATTGTTGGCCGTGAAATTGAAATCGTTGCTGACGATTATGTTGATATGGAATTTGGTTCAGGGGCTGTTAAAATCACTCCAGCTCACGACCCTAACGACTTTGAAATTGGAAACCGTCACAAGCTGGAACGAATTCTTGTTATGAATGAAGACGGGACGATGAATGAAAATGCAGGCAAGTATAAGGGTATGGATCGCTTTGAGTGTCGTAAGCAAATCGTAAAGGACCTTCAGGAGAATGGTGTCCTTTTTGAAATTGAAGAACACATGCACTCAGTTGGACATTCTGAGCGAAGCGGAGCGGTTGTTGAACCTTATCTTTCTACTCAATGGTTCGTTGACATGAAGCCACTTGCTGATGCGTCCATCGACTTGCAAAAGGGAGACGATCAAGTACAATTTGTTCCTGATCGATTTGAAAAGCCGTATCTTCACTGGATGGAGAACACCAGAGATTGGTGTATTTCGAGACAACTTTGGTGGGGACATCGTATCCCTGCCTGGTACCATAAAGAAACGGGAGAAATTCATGTCGGTAAAGAAGAGCCGAAAGATCCGGAAAACTGGAAGCAGGATGAAGATGTCCTCGATACTTGGTTCTCGTCCGCCCTTTGGTCTTTCTCGACAATGGGATGGCCTGACGAAAATAGTGAGGATTATAAGCGCTACTTCCCGACAAACGTACTCGTTACAGGGTATGACATAATCGGATTCTGGGTAAGCCGTATGATTTTCCAATCTCTAGAGTTCACTAATGAGCGTCCTTTCAATGATGTCCTTATTCATGGTCTAGTTCGTGATGCTGAAGGTCGTAAGATGAGTAAATCTCTAGGTAATGGTGTCGACCCTATGGATGTCATCGATAAATACGGAGCGGATTCTCTTCGTTACTTCTTATCTACTGGTTCATCTCCTGGTCAGGACTTGCGTTTCCATTGGGAGAAAGTAGAGTCAACGTGGAACTTTGCTAATAAGATTTGGAACGCTTCCCGCTTTGCGTTGATGAACATGGGCGACTTGAAATATGAAGACATTGATATCACAGGTGAAAAATCAGTAGCCGATCAATGGATTCTGACTCGTCTCAACCAGACGATTGAGCAAGTGACGACAAACATTGATAAATATGAATTCGGTGAAGCTGGCCGTCATCTTTACAACTTCATTTGGGATGATTTCTGCGATTGGTATATCGAAATGGCGAAGCTTCCGTTATATGGAGAAGATGAAGCGCGTATCCATACGACACGCTCTATCCTCGCCTATACACTAGATCAGACCATGCGCATGCTTCATCCATTCATGCCATTTATCACGGAAGAAATCTGGCAGCACCTCCCTCATGAAGGAGAATCTATTACACAGGCTTCATGGCCGGTAGTAAGAGAAGATTTCCATAATGAAGAAGCGGTCGAGGAAATGAATCGTCTTGTATCCATTATCCGTTCTGTTCGTAATATCCGTTCAGAAGTCGATACACCAATGTCCAAGGAAATCCAGTTGATGATCCAGGCAAAAGACGATACCATCGTCAAAGAGCTTGAGAAGAACCGCGATTATCTAGAAAGGTTCTGTAACCCAAGTGAACTGACGATTGCCACAGACTTGCAGGCCCCTGAAAAAGCGATGTCAGCCGTTATTACTGGAGCTGAACTATACCTTCCATTAGCAGGCTTGATCAACATCGAAGATGAAATCAAACGTCTTGAGAACGAGTGGAAGAAATGGGATCAGGAAGTCACACGTGTTCAAAAGAAACTTTCCAACGAAGGCTTCGTAAGCAAAGCCCCGGAACATGTCGTTGAAGAAGAACGTAAAAAAGAAACAGATTACCTTGATAAACGTGCTAAAGTAGAAGCGCGAATCAAAGAGTTAAAAGCATAAAGAAAGGGGGAGGGTATTCTACGGAGTACTCTCCTTTTTTGAAAAGAGGGAATGGAAATGGAGTATGAAGAAGCAATTGATTGGATTCACTCTAGAGAGAAATTCAAAGTGAAGCCAGGGTTGAAACGAATGGAGTGGATGATGGAGAGGCTTGATCATCCAGAGAAAAAATTCAGGTCTGTCCATATCGCAGGAACGAACGGGAAAGGCTCTACGCTTTCTTTTCTACGTTATATCCTCCAACAGCAGGGAATGTCTGTAGGAACCTTCACTTCTCCTTACATTGAGAAGTTCAATGAACGAATCAGTGTTGATGGTCAAGCCATTCAAGATGAAGATTTAGCTGAATTCGTGCTTAGAGTTAAACCTCTCTCTGAAGAACTAGGGCAGACGCATTTAGGAGAACCAACGGAATTTGAAATCATAACAGCGGTAGCTATGCTTTATTTTTCCGAGACCCCACTTGATCTTGTGTTGATTGAAACAGGCCTGGGAGGACGATTTGACTCTACCAACATCCTAACACCTGTTCTATCCCTCATCACAAATATCGGACATGACCACATGAATGTTCTGGGTTCTACAATAGGAGAAATTGCGGAAGAAAAAGCGGGCATCATCAAACCTGAAATCCCGGTAGTTACTGGTGTGAAGCAGCAGGAAGCTATAGAAGTAATCACTCAGAAAGCAAAGTCCTGTCATTCGAAGGTGTTCAGACTTGGCCATGACTTTAATTTCACTCATCAATCCAGTAGTGATGATGGAGAAATTTTTGTTTTTGATAATGAAACGTTCCATTCTGAAACGTTTGTCAGTCAAATGAAAGGGCCTCACCAGGTAGAAAATGCATCGTTGGCCATTCAGTCTGCTGAAGTATTAAGAGCTCTTGGAATACAAATAGATCGAAATCTTTATGGAAAAGGGGTTGCGTCTACACGGTGGCCCGCAAGGTTTGAGAAAGTGATGGACGCTCCTTTGACCATTATAGATGGCGCCCACAATGAAGAGGGGACGAGCGCTCTTGTAGAAACAGTGAAACGCCATTACGCGGATCAAAGGGTTGTGCTCGTTTATTCTGCATTAGAAGACAAGCCTGTTAAAAAAATGTTGAAACAACTGGAAAGTGTAGTCGACAAAGCTTATATGACAACTTTTGAATTTCCGAGGGCTCTGAAAGGTCATGAGCTGGCTGAATACTCAGATATCGCCGAAACCGTCGCTATTGAAGATTATAAACAAGCCATACAGCAAGCCTCTGAACAAGTGGGAGAAGACGGCATTCTGCTCATTACAGGCTCCTTGTATTTCATTTCTCGAATAAGGGAATATTTTGAAATTAAAGAAAATTCAAGGTAATATGATGATATTCTGAATATTCTTATGGTAAAATGGTCTTATTCTTGTGAGGGTCTTTAGGGCGGGGGTGGTAGGATGACAAAGCAAAAGAAATATGCAATTTGGTTCGTGTGGGCATCCACTTGGCCTGCTGGTTTGGTTTACTTGTACTTGTGGTTATCCCCTGTATTTGAAGGAAGCAGAATAGAGATCGCAGCATTTATCATCCTTGCTTCGATCGTTGCTTTATTTCCGCTGCAAATCGGAGACCACCCCGTCTTTTTTACGCAGGGGATTGCATTTGCCGTTTTTTTATATTACGGACTTTTCATAGAAATCATCGTTTCCCAAACAGCGATTTTAGCATTGATGGCTAAAATGAGGATTGGAAGAACCAATCTGCACCGTTTACCGATCAATTTGTTTATGTTTCTACTGATTTCCGTAGTATCTGCTGGCCTTTATTATGCTCTTGGGGGCACACACGGCCCTTCCGCTGTGAATGATATAGGCGATGCACTTCCTATTGTGAGTTATGCACTCTCACAAATTATTCTCAACCAGTTTTCCATAACTTTCGTAGCCAAAGTTCTTTATCGTAAAGAGATGAAATGGCTCGATAAAGGTTTTGCCTGGGAAGTGTTAACATCAAGTCTTGTCCTGCCTGTCGGCTTTATCCTTTATATGGTTTTTTCAGAATTTGGTATCAGTGGGATTTTCTTTGTCGGCATTCCTTTTATTTTTATTTCCGGCATGCTGATGCTTTACCATAACAGCAATCAAGTGAATACCTATTTAAAAAAGACGAGTATCATCGGCCATGAGCTGACAGGAAAGCTCGGAGTGAAAGAAGTGCTGGATATTTTCGTCGATCGATTGAGCGAACTCCTTCCGGTGGACTATATCTATGTTTATGATGTGAATAAAAAGAAACGGATGGAGCTGATCCGTTTCTTTGATCGATCGGGAGAAATCGATTTTCCAAACATCCAACTATCCAGAGGACAAAGCATAAGTGGCAACACATGGTTGGAGGGAAAGAGTGTCTTCTATAAAAAGAAATCGGAATGGTCACACTTAGAGAATCAATATACCCCGGGTCGTGCTGAAACCGTTTTGTCTGTACCCGTGGAGAGGAATGGAGAAATTGTTGGGATCATTACCATTTATTCCATTAAAAAGCGTGCTTTTTTACAATTTCAGTTCATGATTTTAAATATACTAGGCAACTATTTAGGTGTGGCGATAGATAATGCCAGACACTATGAGAAAACGAAAGCAGAGAGTGAGCGTTGTGCTCTTACTGGCTTATACAATTATCGTTATTTTGAAGACTACATTGTGAACGTTTTTGAAATCAATCAGCGTCAAAAAAATAGACATCCCGTCTCCCTCGTATTATTGGATATTGATCATTTTAAGCGTGTAAACGATACTTACGGACATGAAAGTGGCAATGAGATCCTTGCTTCGCTGGCGGAGAGAATACAAGAGGCGTCAGCTGGACGAGGGACACTTGCGAGGTATGGGGGAGAAGAATTTGTCCTGCTTTTGCCGGGTTATTCCGAGAATGAAGCAGTAGAAGTAGCTCATTCCATACGAGCGGGTATTATTGAAAAACCTTTTGATTCATTTGTCCATATGCATGACTCACAAGAACCCGTCTCTATTTCCGTAACGGCGAGTATAGGAGTAGCTACGTGCCCTGACCATTGTGAAGAAGCTTTCGATTTAATTCGTCAGGCGGATCGGGCGATGTACATCGGCGCGAAACAGAAAGGCAGAGATCGCGTGGCCAGTTATAAAGAACTGATTCAAACTGTTCAATGATTAGAATTGGACAGTTTTTTTGTGTGATTCGTAGGTAATTTGTCGAATTATCCCAGGACAAAGTCCTATATTTACGATATAATTTTGATAATAGATGCCAATTGGAGGAGAAGGCGGATGCCGGATTTCAGGAAGGAAGAAGCATTTTCGCTAGTAGAAGTGGTCGTAGCTATGGCCTTGCTGCTTGTCATATTCATTGTATCGACACAAATCGTCATGAATACGCTGACACAATCGAATACGATTAATGAGGACTTTACGACGATGGAAATAGCTGATGGGGTACTGAAAGCCTATCAATCTAAATCTCTGGAAGATTTGGACGATAAAAAAGGCAAGGGGGAAATGGTCGTGAACATCCCTGATCTGCTGGAATTGCCATCTGCTGCAAATATCGACCAGTATGAAGGCCGAGTGCTGGTGACAGAACCTGATAAGACTGGTTTGAGTAACTATTTAACGAAAATCGTCGTTACGGTATCGACAAATCGTAAAGAGACTCAAATAGAAGGATATGTGGAACGATGAACATGAAAAGTGAAAAAGGAATGACTTTAGTAGAGCTCCTTGCAGTCGTCAGTCTCTCAATGATCGTTATGGTGGCCGCTTATCATGCCTTTTACTTTGTCACAGGTGCCGTGGAAACCTCTTCTGCAAAAACTGAAATTAGAAAAGAAGCGAATATACTCCTCTTAAGTTTAGAAGAAAACTTGATGAATGTGGATGAGGTTGAACCCACAAACAACCTGACGGGAACTTTTCAAGCTTTCACCGCCACTTCCACTCATTTAGGTGACATGGATGAAGATTCAACGTTTACTTACATAGATGAAACAACAGATGTTTCCATTCAGAATGGTCATTTACTTATAGATGGAATTCAACAAAATAGTGAAGATATGGACTTATCCAATACAACGTTCGAGTTGGATGGCAGTAAACTGACCGTCCTTTTAGAAATTTCTAAAGAAAATACAGATGAAACGTACAGTCTGGTTAAAATCTTCCGCTTAGGGACGGAGTGATGTTAATGAGAAACCTTCGTAAAAATGAAGACGGTTATGTTCTTGTTACTGTTCTTATCATGTTCGTCATCTTCAGTATTTTAGGCTTGAGTTTGATGAGCTATACCATTGGTTCTCAGCAGTTTTCTTCCGCGAATACCGATTTTATCGAGACGAAAGCGGAAGCTGAAATGACCGTGCAGGAATCAAAGGCTCAGATTATGAAAGGTATCGATGAAATCAATGATGATTTGACTGAAGCGACCCCTGGTCTAGGTGGAGTGATCAGCAGAATTAATCGTGTGATTCATCAGGTTGAGAACGAGTTAGGTGAGGAAGGGATTATTAGGAAAAGGATTCTCAAAGATGGCGAGAACGGTGTTTTTCTACAAAGGATTGATCTAGAGGTTCCTGTAGAAGATTCAAGTAAAACGCTGGTCCGCACTTTTACGGTTTCTACGATTGCTGATGTATTCAGGTACGGAGCTGTAACTCCAGGAAATATGCGCTTAAACGGAGCTCCTTTTATTAAAGGGGATGTATTTGTTGGAAATGATTTAAGGTTACATAATCAAGCATATTTCATTTCTGGGTATGGTCGATGGGCGAATACCTCCTACCCATCGATCCAGGGGGACTTGTCGGTAAAGGGACGGTATGAGAGCCCGGGGTGGTTTTGGAATTGGAGACTATCAGAACAGGACTTGGACTCTTACTTTGAGATTAAACCTAGAATAGTAGATGAACACCCTGATGTGGCCCCGTTAGAAGTATTAGACTACATCAGGGGAAAAAGAAACGATCCAATGGGCGATATCACATCAAGAGCGTATCCTGGCAACATGAAAGAGATTGATGGTTATCAGGTTATTAAAAAAGGTTATGAAAGACAGGGGAAATCTCCAAAAGCTCCTGATCGGTTTTATGGCGATACCTATATACGTGGGGATTTGAAATTACACGGGTCCCATTTGAAGGTAGATGGAAATTTAATCGTGGACGGTAATCTCACTATTGAACCCCAAGGAAACGAGGATTCTTCTATCACCGTTGATGGTTCCATTTATGTCCATGAGAATGCGGACTTAACTGGAACGGTTACATTGCCAGAAGATCGATTCATGTATATTAATGGCTATCCTAAAAACGGGAATTGCAATGGAAATAACTCTCACAACAATAAATGCGGGGTTTACATAAGTGATCTCACCTTTCAGGGAAGTCTTTACACAAATCATGAAGTTGATATAAGGGAAGATTTGAATATGAACGGGACTCTTTATACTCGTTTGGGTGGACGAATAGAAAACTTGTCTAATGAAAGCGGCGGTACACTCGTTGTGGTAAGTGAAGGAGAATTAAGAATTGCCAACAATAATTTGTATAACAGTGAACCGAAAGTTATCAATGCATTCTTTTATACGAATAGTGACTTGGATATCTATGGGGTTGGCTCTAACTTGAAAATTCGTGGAGGTGTATATGGAAGGAATGTAACGTTAAATGCCGTTAAAGGTTCCACCAGTGATGAGTATTTTGCTGGTTCTACTAATTTCTCAAGTAGTAGTGACCCCTTGTATGTAGAGAAGAATCAGGATTCTCTAAGTCCTCAATCATCCAGGTTGACCATAGAGTATGCTCAGGAGCTTATTCTTAACCCGCCTGAAGGTATACCTACGGTCGATAAAGTCACAGTAAAAGAAATCGATCAACACTTTTACAGTCCATGAAGGGAGGAAATAAATGAATGACAGATCTACTTGTATGGTTCGTAACGGTTGGTGTCGCATTGATTGTTTTGCGGTATATTCCTATGAACCTGCCTATGAAGGGCCGGATGATCGTGTGGCTCACAGGATCATTGATTAGTTCATTAGCGCTATTAGCTACGATCACCTATACGTTCTGGATGGGAATTCTAGCCGCGCTTGTCCTTGGGGTTGTGTTTGCCGTATTTCTGCAGGAAAAAGCTCCTCGGGCATTTGCAGTCGGACAAGAGACTACAGAAGAATCATCAGATGAGAAAAAGATTCCTCCTCAAATGGAAGACTATGAGAATCGGTACCGTAACGACAATGATGACGAACACCTTATAGAAGATGACGAGTTATCAGGGAGACAGACGGATAAAGGGCCTGTTCAGGATGAGAATTTCCCACAGGAAAATCCTGAAAAGAAAGAAGAAGGAATTCTCGTTCCTGAAACAACTGAGGTGGAACGTTCAAAATCAAGCGATTCTAAAGATAACTTGGATGAGTATGAAGAGCCCATTCAAGAAGAGGAATCGCATGATGGCTTCTATATAGAAGATGTAAAAATGCAGGGAGATGTGTTCGGATGGGCCGGCGATGATGAATCTTTGTTATTAGATGAAGAACTTTCACGGTTACGAATGGAAGAACAAAGTGTAGTAGATGGAGAGAAATTTGAGGATTCCGAAGAGGTTACAGAAGAAGAGTTAATGGCGGGAAGAAATCTCCAATTGGATATGGAAGAACACGGTCCAAAAGATAAAGTTTCCAAGTCTGAAAAGCTTCCACGTGTTAAAGAGGATACACAAGAAAGCATTGTGGAGGATGATTTAGAATCTGAAGAAGAAATCATAAATGAAATTTACGAATCAACAAATTCTGACAATGATATTACCCGGGAAATGAGCGATCAGGATGAAGGAATGTCTGTAGATCATCAGGAAGTTATCCTATCCCCACACACATATCAAAATTTGGATGCGGATAAGGAAGATGATGAGGATAGCCTTGCACTTGAGGAAGGTCAAGTTGATGAATTGTTTGCCGATGGAGCGTTAAGGAAGAAGCTGCTACAGTTGTTGATTGAGAAGATTGAATATATGGAAGGGCAAATGACAGGAGTAGAGTATGAGGATTATGTGAAAGCTCATCTATCTGAGCAATTACCGGATCTTGAATACTACTCCGTCTCCAAGTACCTGGTCAAGTATTATATCAAATACGAGAAAACAGGTGAACTGGAACTGTTTATAGGTGAATTGATTAATAAGTTCGCCTCTTACCCTCTGCTCGTCGAAGAGTTAAGTTATGTGCTTCACCAGCAAGTTCAATATACAAAATAATGATGGGTGTGTAGGATGACATGAAAAAAAGCGTAGAAATTATCGGGTTTCCGATTATCAGTATCTCTGCCGGTGAAGAGATTGGCCGAGTGAAGTCAATGGTTATTAATCCGGAAAAAGGATCGGTAGATTTTTTGACGGTGGAGCATGAAGATTGGCAAGTGAGTGTGAAGGCGATTCCATTCCAAAAAATAATCGGGATTGGAAAATTTGCGATTACGGTTGAAAGCACGCATTCCATTTTGGATTTGAATGAGATTCCCATTGCAAACCAATTGATTAATAAGAAGGTTTCTATTATAGGATCTCAAGTCATGACTCGAGTCGGAGAGTTAGTGGGGGAAATTACAGAGTACGATGTGAATGAAAAGAATGGACAAATTACTTCTGTAGATGTGCGAGCAGGTAATCAAGATAACTTTGAAGTTTCTTCTGAATATATCATTACCTATGGTGAAAACCTGTTGATTCTGAACGAAGAGTTTTCAACAAGAAAAGAGGAAACTGGCGATGTGGAGGAAAAGGCCTCACAAGTGGAAACAAAGAAAACCATTCATTTCTCTACAACGGCTAACCAGAAGCGTATAGATGATCTTGATCGCAAGCAGGATGAACTATTGGAAGGGAAACAGGCAACAAAAGATATCGTGAACTCCCAGGGTGAGACCGTTGTCACAGAAGGTGCAGTTTTAACTAAAGACGGAATTGATCAATTGAAGAGGTTCGGTCCGAGTGTCATGGTTGAATTGAGCATGAATGTGAAGTGATTCCTTAGGATTTATAGGAGGTGTTCCTAATTGAAACAAATACCGAACCTTAAATTGATTTCATTGGTAGTTGCTGTTGGGATGAGTATGTTTCTTTTTACGATGGGAAGTTCAGCGGCTATTCAATATGTCACTACCGGAGAACGCCTCCCGGAGAATACCGTTATTGCTTCCGTCAATGTATCAAAGAAAAGTAAAGAAGAAGCGGTACAACTGTTGGATGAAAAAGTACAGCATTGGAAAGATAACCAATCGATTATTGTGAAACTGGATGGAAAAGAACTCGCTGTTGATCCGGGAATGCTCCAATTTAATGTAGTTGAAACGGTTGAACAAGCTATCCAAACAACCAATCGAGATCTGCAAATCACCATTGATGAGTCTTATGTGTCGGACATGAAGTCTCATATGAATGATTTACTGGCTTCTGAATTTTCTCAGGAACAATTCATTGAAACTGTGAAAAGGGATGCAGCACAATTGGGTGATTCCCGTTTAGAGTATCTCGCCTATGATTTTGTAAAAGGGGATACAGCTTCGCTCTACGAGAGCATAGGTGAACAGACGCTCGCCGTTCCACAAGAAACGAGCATGGACCGAGCTGAGAAGTTATTTGAAGGAAAAGAGCTTGAAGACGGGGCAGTCTTTTCCTTCAACTATTGGTTAAATAATGATGGGGTTTACGATGAAGTTTCCCTGGATGTACTGGCCTCTGCCATCTATGGAGCTAGTGTGAATGCCGGGATGATCATCCAGGAAAGACATATCAGCCACCGGTTACCAGAATACGCAGAACTTGGCATGGAAGCGAATGTGGATCTTAACCAAGATCAGGATTTGAAAGTGTACAACCCTTTTTCAGGAGACTATCAACTTTCGGTAAGTGTAGAAGCTGGAAATGTGGAGGTTCAATGGATGGGATATCCGACAGCCTCAGATTACCATGTCCAAGTGTTAGAACGTGAAGAAATATCTCCTAAAACAATCATCCAATATTCTTCTCTTGTCCAAAGGGGGACATTCAATCTTTTACAAGAAGGTGAAAATGGCGAGCTTGTCTCGGTCTATCGTGTGGATCGATCTTTATCCGAAGAAGTGAAGGAGTTCATTTCTGAAGACTATTACCCGCCGGTAGCTAGAGTGGAGGAACACCCGCCTGGTATGGAAGAAGGCCTTGGAGACGATTCAGACTCTGTAAAAGAAGAAAGTAGCTCTCATTCAAAAAATGGAAAAAATGATACCGACAAAGATGATAGTGAACGGGACGCCAAAAATCCCGAATCCTTGCAAAAGAATGAGGATGGCATTTGGGAGGTTGTTCCTAAAGATGAATCTAAGTAATGGACAAAAAGGGTGAGCCGGCCATGATTAAGAGAAAAAGATTAGGTGATTTGTTAAAAGATGCGGGGATTATTGAAGAGAACCAGATTCAAGAAGCGTTGGATAGTAAAAAGCCGGACCAGAAGCTGGGGGATGTTCTTGTAGAAAAGGGTTATGTGACGGAAAAGCAACTGATTGAAGTCTTGGAATTTCAACTGGGGATTCCGCATGTTTCTTTGTTTCATTTTCCCATTGACCCTCATGTGATTACGATCGTAAGCAAAGACTTTGCTATTCGTAACCTCCTGGTTCCTATTCAGCGAAAAGGCGAGGCACTGACAGTAGCTATGGCGGATCCGATGGACTATTTTTCGATTGATGATTTGAAGATTTCCACAGGGTTCAAAATTTCCCCGGTTATTGCGACGAAGCATGAGATCCTTCAGGCCGTTAACCGTCATTACAATTTGAATGATACTAGTCTTGTGGAAAATGCAGAGGATACGGAAGAAGCGCCTGCCATTAAACTAGTGGACCAGTTACTTCAGGCAGGTGTCCAATTGAAATCAAGCGACATCCATATCGATCCCCAGGAATCGCGGGTTTTAATCCGTTACAGAATTGATGGGGTTTTAAGAACAGAACGAACATTACCCAAGTCCTTCCAAAACAGTTTGATTGCCCGTGTGAAAATTATGGCTAACCTCAATATTACAGAAAACCGCCTGCCGCAGGACGGTCGTATCAAGACGAATGTCGATCGGTCTCCCGTTGATTTGAGAATTTCAATCCTTCCTACGGTGTACGGGGAGAAAATCGTGATCCGAATTCTTGATCTTTCAAATGCTTTGAGTTCAATCGAAGACCTCGGATTCAACAAATTGAATGCTCAAAAATATAAACAATTGATTGAACAACCTTCTGGCCTGATCCTGATTACAGGTCCGACGGGTTCTGGGAAATCTTCTACTTTATATGCCTCCTTGAATCGTTTGAATACAGACGATGTCAATATTATTACCGTAGAAGACCCTGTAGAGTATCAAATCGAAGGGCTGAACCAGGTGCAGGTGAATACATCTATCGGCCTGTCTTTCTCGAAAGGACTCCGTTCGATTTTACGTCAGGACCCTAACGTTGTCATGGTCGGTGAGATCAGGGATTCGGAAACAGCGGAAATTGCCATTCGAGCTTCTTTGACCGGGCATTTGGTTTTAAGTACGTTACATACGAACAGTGCTATTGCTACGATTCCTCGTTTGTTCGATATGGATGTGGAACCTTATCTCGTTGTTTCTTCTCTCTCAGGTGTGGTTGCTCAAAGGTTAGTCAGAAAAATATGCCGTGATTGCAGACGGTCCCACGACATTACGGAAATGGAGAAAAAACAGTTTCAAAAACGTGGAATGACGGCAGACACAATATACAAAGGAGCGGGCTGTGACAGCTGTCAAAATACAGGGTATCGAGGTCGGATGGCTATTCAGGAAGTGTTAGTCATTGATGATGAAATCCGTACGATGATGATGAACAACGGAAGTATGGACCAAGTCCGGAGGTACGCATTGAAGCAGGGGATGCTTTTCTTATTGGATGATGGTTTGTTGAAAGTGAAGCAGGGATTGACGACGTTAGAAGAAGTGCTTCGCGTCGCAAAAGTCGACTAGCGAGGTGGTAAGACATGAAAGAAACATTTGATCAGCTCCTGACGGTTGCCAACGAATATGAAGCCTCTGATATTCATTTAACCGTCGGGGTGCCTCCGATTTTCAGAATACATGGTCAGTTAAGGAAGTACGGAAAAAATCCGCTGAAACCGGCAGATACAAACGGGATGGCGGAGGCGATCTTATCTGAGGATTTACATAAACAGTTGATCAGCAACCGTGAAGTGGATGTATCCTACGGGATTGCGGGAGTTTCGAGGTTTCGTATCAATATTTACTATCAAAGAAACTGTCTCTCGATGGCTGTCAGGATTGTACCACGGGAGATTCCTACGATCGAAGATCTGCACATGCCGCAAGTGTTGAAAAAAATAAGCAGCTATGCGCAGGGGCTGGTACTTGTTACAGGGCCTACAGGTTCAGGGAAGTCTACAACACTCGCTTCCATGGTTGATTATATTAACCAATCCGCCCGCAAGCATATCATTACCCTGGAAGACCCGATTGAGTACACCCATAATCACAAAAACTGCATTGTGGATCAGCGTGAAGTCGGGTTTGATACGAGGAATTTTGCCAATGGTTTACGCTCTTGTTTACGTCAGGACCCTGATGTCATTCTGGTTGGAGAACTGAGGGATTTTGAGACGATTTCAACTGCCCTGACGGCTGCAGAGACCGGTCATCTTGTATTCGGCACCTTACATACGACCAATGCTCCGGACACCATCGATCGAATCATTGATGTTTTTCCACCAAACCAGCAGGGCCAGGTGAGGGTACAGCTCGCAAATGTTCTGCAAGCGATCGTTTCTCAGCGCTTATTCCGCCGTTTGGATAAAAAAGGGAGACGGGCTGCGGTTGAGATTCTGCTAAATACACCGGCGGTCAAAAATTTGATTCGAAATGAAAAGATTCATCAAATTGAAAATGTCATGCAGACATCCCGGGCACAGCAAATGCAAACCTTGGAGATGTCAATCCAGGAATTGCTGAAAGAGAAAGTCATTGATGAACGGGATGCGGCTCCATATTTAAGAGAAGGGGGCTTATAGCATGCCTTACTATTCCTATCGAGGGCGCAGTCTGCTTGGCAAAGTTCAAAAGGGAAGACTGCGTGCAAATTCCAGAAAAGAAGCCGTCAAGTCATTAAAAGACCGGGGTATGACGATCACGGAGATTAAAGAAATCGATAGTATCTTTCTGAAGGACATCCAAATAGGCAGTCCGGTAAAGTCTAAGGATTTTGTCATTTATCTGAGGCAGTTTTCAACGCTCATGAGAGCCGGAATTTCCTTGCTTGAATCGACTAAAATTCTTGCAAAACAATCCAATAGCCGGGCGTTAAGTGAAGCGCTCTATGATATCAGTGAGCAATTAGAGAGTGGACGTTCTTTTTCTGACGCAGCAAGCTCTCATTCGAAAATCTTTTCAAACTTATTCATCAATATGGTACGGGCGGGTGAAGTTGGTGGGAATCTTGATGATATCCTGGAACGTTTAGCTGTTTATTACGAAAAACAATACGACACAAGGCAGAAAATCATATCTGCTCTAACCTACCCGCTTGTGGTCGGTCTAATAGCGATTGGGATTGTAATTTTTCTATTAACCTTCGTTGTACCAAGGTTTGCAGGTATGTTCGATACGATGGGAGGAGAGCTGCCCTGGATTACTCAGCTTACACTTGGCCTGAGCCAGTTTTTCCAGAGCTTCTGGTATGTGGCCGTCCTTCTACCTGCGCTTTTCATGGTCACTTTTAAACTGGTCGTAGACAGGAATCCAAAGCTGCAGTATACCGTTGATGTAATGAAGCTTAAAATTCCTGTTTTCGGTCCGTTGATCCAAAAAGCCGCTCTAGTTCGAATGACAAGTACATTGAGTTCGTTGATGAACAGCTCCGTCCCTATCTTAAAGTCCCTGCAAGTGACACAAAACGTCGTAGAAAATAAAGTGGTCGAACGAGCAATCATGAATAGCTATCAATCGCTGGAAAAAGGAAACAACCTTTCCGATCCATTGCGGCAATACCCCATTTTCCCGCCCCTGGTCATCCAAATGATGGCTGTAGGTGAGGAAACCGGATCGCTTGATTACATGCTTTCAAAAGTAGCTGAATTCTATGAATCAGAGCTCGAATATACTACGGACCGATTAAAGACGCTGATTGAGCCACTAATGATCTTAGTCCTCGCACTCGTGGTCGGAGGGATTGTAGCGGCAATCGCGGTGCCGATGTTTTCGATCTTCGATACCATTAATTAAGAATTTGTAAGAATGTGCAAAAATACTAGTTTGATCACCAAGTATCCTTTATAATGAACATAGGACCTTTTGCTAGTGAAAAAAGTAGCACATATCCATTAGCAGAAAATCGAAAGTACTACAAAAAGGAGAGGGAAAATGAAGAAGTTAAGAGAAATGTTGAAGAATGAGAAAGGTTTCACGTTGATTGAGCTTTTGGCTGTTATTGTTATTTTGGGGATTATTGCTGCTATTGCTATTCCTTCTATTGGAAGTTTGATAGCTAATACAGAAGATGATGCACACGATGCTAACGCTTTGTCTCTAATTGAATCAGCAAGGTTAGCTCATGTTAGTGGAGATATCGGTACTGGTGATGTACAAGCTAGTGCATTAGTTACAGCAGGTTATTTGGATGAAGTACCCTTGAATCCAGAAACTGATTCTGCTTACTCAAGTGCTTCAGTTAACATTGCAGAAGCAGGTAATGGATCATTAACTTATTCTGTCACTTTAGGTGATACTGATATCACTGGTTTGACCAAAGCAGAAATTACAGGTGGTTCTGAGGAAATTGAAGAAACTGAAGGAGAAAATGGCTCAAATTAATTAAATAAGGTATAGTGGCCTCAATTTATGTTGAGGCCTTCTCTAACAAATTTATTAAGGAGAAAAATATGGAATTACTGCAAGCATTAAATATATTTGTAACCGGTATTATTCTAGGTTCATTCTTAAACGTTGTCGGTCTACGCTTACCAAAAAACATCCCATTCACAACCTCGCGCTCAGCTTGCCCACACTGTACCACTCCTTTACAAGAAAGAGATCTGATCCCTCTATTTTCTTACCTCATATCCAAAGGTAAATGTAGACATTGTCAGCTTTCAATCTCAATTACATACCCCCTCATTGAGCTGATTACGGGCTTCCTGTTTTTATTAGCATACATAAACCTGGGCTTATCATTGGAATTTGCAGGCGCAATTCTATTGATATCTTTAGCGGTTGTAGTAACAGTGAGTGACATAAACTACATGCTTATACCAAATAAACTTTTGTTATTCTTTGCGCCAAGCTTTATCATCTTCCGAACACTCCATCCGTTGCAGCCATGGTATGACTCCATATATGGCGCTCTAGCCGGCTTTGGGATCATCTTTGTGATTATAGTCCTTAGTAAAGGTGGCATGGGAGCGGGAGATATGAAGCTTTTGGGAACGTTAGGGATCCTTTTGGGTTTAAAGTTAACGTTGCTAACTTTATTTTTAGCCACTTTAATTGGTACGGTTGTCAGCTTGACATTGTTGAGCTTCAAAGTTATAGGAAGGAAAGATCCCTTTCCTTTCGGCCCATCGATTGTGATGGCTGCGGTCATCAGTTACCTTTTTGGATTTGATTTGCTGCAATTTTATTTTGAAACATTTTTCTTAGGAGGAGGGGAGACCATTGTTTCGTTTTTTTAATACCAGTGGTCGAGTGAATTTTGTAATCAAAAATCATTGCATTCGCTATGTGTATTCGAAGTCCGGCCATGCGGGTGAAATGGATGATATGGGTGAAATTGTTCTTCCTCCTCACGTGATGGAGGACGGGAAAGTCAAAGATGCCAGTGAGCTTACTAGAATCGTTGACAACTTCGTTGAGAATAAGGGCTGGAGCAAAAAAACACTTTATTTTACGGTGCCGGATCACTCGGTTGTTGTCCGTCCTTATGATGTACCAGTTCATCTGAAGGACGATGAAATCAAAGGGTATTTATATATGCAATTGGGGGAAACCCTCCATCTCCCTTTCGATGACCCTGCCTTTGATTATAGTGTCCTTGGTGAAAAGGGGGAGTATAAAAAGCTGCTTCTGTTCTCTTTTCCGGAAGAGCAGATTCGAATGCTGGATCAGGTGTTCAATGGTGCCAAGCTTAAAACGAAAGCGGCTGATATTAGTGCCCTGTCTATTTATCGTTTGTATGAGTATTTGGAATTGACTTCAGAAGGAGAACACTTACTATTGATTGACTGGAATTTGGATGGGTGTGTACTGACGGTCTTTAACGAACATGTACCAGCATTTATCAACCACACTAGAAGTCCGCTATCCATGACATTATGGAAAAGGGAAAACGGTCACTATCTTTGGCAGGGAAATGATGAAGGTCCAATTGAATTTACTTACGACCAGATAAACGAAGTGGAAAGAATTATGGACTTTTATCGATTCTCTGTGATGAATGGTGAAGCCTCGGTTTCTAAGGTCCTTCTAACAGGAGATTGGCCGGAGAATGAACGGGTAAAGGATTTGCTTGAAGAAAAAGGGATACAGGTCGCTGCTTTGAAGGATGCAGACGTTTTCCTGGAATCAAACCAAACTTCCAGTGCTGAATATATGGATGCCATTGGTTTAGCGATTAAGCCATAAAGGACAAAGGCAGGGGATGAGAAAATGATAGTGGAAATTAATTTATTGGAACAAAAAGAAAAGAGAAATATTCTGCCATACATAGCTGTCGCTTTCTTCGCTCTCCTTTTATTCATTATGGCTATCGTGTTCCATGCACAAAAGACAACTTTGGTTAATGAATCTTCTCGATTGGATGAACAGATTTTGCAGGTGCAGAGGGAACAGGAAAACTTGGCCGGCCCATCTGAAGGTGACGGGACGGAAAGGGAACAGTTGAAAAGTTCTCTCCAGGAGCTGAAAAGCACGGTTGTACCTACGGGTCCTGTTGTGGAAGGACTTGTATCGCTGCTTCCTGAGCGAGGTTTTTTTGAATCCTTTGCTTTAACCAGTGCCTCGGAAGTTAACGTGAATGTAAGGTTTGACACAATTCAGGATGCGGCGAAATATACCCATACACTCCTTCAACAATCGTTCATCTCTGATGTTAAATTAGCAGGTGTGGAAACGGATGTGGTGGACGATACAGAGGACCTGTACGATTATCAACCGCGGTATATTGCCAGTTATTATATCGTTCTCGAAGAAGCTACGCTTGCAGCTGAGGGGGTGTCTATCCAATGAAAATTGAATGGAATCGCCGGATTTTATGGATCATCATGGCAGGTTTTTTTCTTATCATTGCGTTTTACATACTCGGTCAAAGAGTTTTTCTGACTCCCTACAAGGAGCAGGTGGCAGAGCAGGAAGACAGTTTAGCGCAGGAACAAAAAATTCTTTCTGCCATAGAGAGTAACAAGGAAGAAAGTAAAAGAGAACAAATCCTCACTTCACGAACGATTCAGCAACAATTACCAGTCGTTCCTCTCATCGACCAATTGTTGATCGGTCTTGACCGGGCAGAGAATGCTTCAACAAGCTTGATCAACAGTATTAGTATTGCTGATTCAGAGTCATCTCTAACGATAAAAGAACCAGAAGATGAGTTCGTAGATAAAGGTGGAAATAACGAGGAGGCAGAAGGTTTAGATACAGAGGTTGATAAGCCCATAGACGATGAGGCGGAGCAACTGATTGAAGGGCTTCATACCCTTCAGTTCACAGTCGATGTGACGTCCGAAAACTATGATGAAATGCTCGGTTTTATAAAAGAGATTCAATCTTTATCACGAGTAGTACAGATTGAGTCGGTGCAGTTTGACGCTCCTGAAAATGAGAATGAACTTGGCTATTCCATCGTCATGAATAGCTATTATCAGCCATTATATGCCGAACTCGCTAATGAAGCACCCCAATACCATTATGGGGGGAGTCCGAATAAGGTAGATCCTTTTGCTATGGAACAATGGGAAAACATGAGTCCATCTGTGTCTAAAAATACAGAGGAAGAAAAGACATCGGTTGAAGAACAGCGGCACTTTGTAGATGAAGAAGAGGAGGAAACACCTGATTCAGAAGCTGAGAGCCAGTTGTAGCCAAAATTGTCGAAGGGCTACTGACAAATTTCAGCGTCCTTTTTAAAACTGCTGTGATAGGGTTGGAACAAACCTTGCAGGAGTGATCAAACCATGGATTCCAAAAATAAGATCTCCATTTCATTTCGAAACGAACATCAGCAGGAAACGAAAAATGAAGTTGTTCGGACACAAAAGGAACAAGCCGCTGCCGTAGAGGAAGATAAGGAAGATGAACGTCCCGCTACCCGGGTGTATCACATTCCTTTTAAAAAGAAACGCTTTTCTCAAACTCCAGTCAGGCCGTTGATCACTACAGCTCTGACTGCCCTTTTTGTCAGTCTTGGTTTAGGTTTCCTGCTTCTTCGTATGTTTGTATCTTTAACGGATTCATCCACGACAGGATCCGAAGCCGTACCTGCGTCTGGGGAAGCGAATCCAAACACGGAAGTGGTCACTTCCCAGGAAGAGGCGGTTTCGGATCTCCCGAGTGGTCCTACACAAACGTTTGAGACGTATATCGTTCAAGCGGGTGCCTTTTCAACTGAGGGGAAGGCTGATGAGTGGCAGAGCAAATTAACGGCTCTGCTTGTGCCCTCGATGGTCTGGCAAAGGGATGGTCAATATTTCTTGTTTGTTGGGAGTGCTCCGAATAAACAGGAAGCGGATCAGATTGCTGGGCGCCTTGCCGGAAAAAGCATAGATACTTATGTGAAGCCTTTTGTTGTAACGATTGATAAAGAAATCCCCACAGAGTTGACCACGGCCATTGAAACACATGAAATGACAGGGTTGTCTGAGAATGAAAGAAAAAATCTTATGGATGAAGTCGGCGAGAGTACATTACTTGGACAAGCTTTAAAGGAATGGGAATCCCAGGATGATACGAATATCAACTGGTTAAAAGTTGCTCAGTCATTAGAATAAGGAAAACAGCACGTGATATTCTATGAAAAAGAGAGTTTTCTTAATTGAAAACTCTTTTTTTATATCTTTTTCTTATAGAAAATGATGTTTTCTATAATCCTCGGCTCATTAAAAATCTTGTACTATAGGAAGAGCCCCATGTTTAGAAAGGATGATATTGGAATGATGCGCTTAGTTTTAGGATCACAGTCTCCAAGAAGAAAGGAACTGCTTGAGCTTGCCGGGTATGAGTTTGATATCCGTCCATCCAACGCTGATGAGGTGATTGAGGAAGGGATGTCCCCCGAAGAAGCTGTCCTCCATTTAGCTAGGATGAAGGCTGAAAACGTAGAGGTCGAGGAAAGTGAAGTGCTTCTTACTTCGGATACTGTTGTAGTTAACAATGGCGGAATCCTTGGGAAACCGAAAAGTGAGCAGGAAGCAAGGAAGTATTTAAGTTCTTTAAGTGATACGACCCACGAGGTTTATACAGGGGTTTGCCTAAAGGCAAACCGGACGGTGGATATGTTCCATGTTAAAACAGAAGTCACCTTTTACAAGTTGTCAGAAGAGGAGATCGATGCTTATATCGAGACGGGAGAGGCCTGGGATAAGGCGGGAGGATACGGCATCCAGGGGAAAGGATCCTTGTTCGTTGAAAAAATCCATGGAGACTATTACAGTGTCGTGGGTCTTCCACTGTCACGAGTCGCACGGGAACTTAAGAGGTTAGGCATCTTCCCTGGTTAATTCCTTCTTTCATGGGGACATAGAAGGAAAGGATGCGAATCATTGACCCAGACGAGTATAATGATCAAAGATGTTCCGAGGGAGGACCGGCCGAGAGAGCGCTTGATTGAGCTCGGAGCTTCCCATCTATCAAATCAGGAATTGTTTGCTATATTGCTAGGAAGTGGAACGAAACGCGAGTCCGTGATGGAGCTCTCCAATCGGCTCCTTGTCCATTTTGAAGGGATCATGCTTCTTAAGGATGCAACCATTGAAGAGCTTACAGCCATTCGTGGGATCGGAGCGGCTAAAGCCGTTCTGCTCCTGGCAGCGATCGAATTAGGCAAACGGATGCAGAAGATGAAACCTGTGGAACGGTATATGATCAGAAGTCCGGAAGATGGGGCGGACTTTATCATGGAAGAAATGAGAGATTTAAAGCAGGAGCACTTCATCTGTTTGTTTTTGAATACGAAGAACCAGGTCCTTCATAGACAAACCATCTTTATCGGCAGCTTGAATGCTTCGATTGTCCACCCGAGAGAGGTGTTCAAAGAAGCGGTAAAGAGGTCTGCCGCCTCTATCATTTGTGCCCATAACCATCCTTCCGGGGATCCCACTCCATCCCAAGAAGATATTCAAGTCACACGCAGGTTGAAAGAATGCGGGAAGATGATTGGCATCGAATTACTGGACCATCTTGTCATCGGTGATCGTAAATTCATTAGTCTTAAAGAAAAAGGCTATTTGTAACACTATCTATTTTTGTGGATTTTTCGTATAATTGAATAGATGAAAAAGAAAAAGCGCCATTTATAGGATTTCCTTATAAATAGGCGCTTCTTCTAATCATGATTCTATATAGATGCCTAACCCCCGTTGATAGGAAAACGGGTTCTAGAAAGGAAGATATTATTGGGGATTTTTGGATTCTCTCAAGATTTAGGAATTGATTTGGGCACTGCCAATACACTTGTCTTTTTGAAAGGTAAAGGGGTCATTGTGCGAGAGCCTTCTGTTGTTGCCAAAAATACACAAACAGGTGACATTGAAGCTGTCGGAAATGATGCGCGGAACATGATCGGGCGAACGCCAGGTTACATAAATGTTATCCGACCGATGAAGGATGGCGTGATTGCTGATTACGATACAACAGCTCAAATGATGAAATATTATATAAAAAAAGCGTTAAAAACGCGTTCCTCTTTTGCAAGTAAACCAAATGTCATGGTCTGTGTACCCTCTGGCATTACGATGGTGGAAGAGCGTGCGGTCATTGATGCAACGAAACAGGCGGGAGCAAAAGAAGCCTATCCGATTGCGGAACCATTTGCGGCTGCCATCGGTGCAGGACTTCCTGTATGGGAACCAACGGGAAGCATGGTCGTTGATATTGGTGGAGGAACAACAGAAGTCGCCATCATCTCTCTTGGTGGCATCGTTACAAGTCAGTCCATTCGCGTTGCAGGGGATGAGATGGACGACAACATCATTCAACATGTACGCAAAAAATACAATTTGATGATTGGTGAGCGTACGGCTGAAGAAGTGAAGATGGAATTAGGTGGAGCAGGAGAAGTCACTGAAGTTGACGAAATGGACATCAGGGGACGAGATTTGCTCAGTGGTTTGCCTAAAACCATTACGATTCAAAGTGACGAAATTGTAAGTGCTATGAAAGATACGATTGATTCAATTATTGAAACGGTCAAAAACACCTTGGAAAAAACACCCCCAGAACTTGCGGCGGATATCATGGAACGCGGGATTGTCCTTACCGGGGGAGGAGCCTTGCTAAGGAATATCGATACAGTCATCAGCGAAGAAACAAACATGCCCGTATTTATTGCCGATAATCCTCTGGATTGTGTGGCGGTTGGAACAGGAAAGTCTTTGGAGTATATCCATCATTTCCGTTCTCAGCCGAATGTAGCAAGCCGGGCGAAAATGGAGTAGTTTAGCTCGTTATGCCTTCGCTATTTCGTAGAAAAAGACTGATGATTGTATTAGTAGGATTTATCGTACTCGTAGCATTAATCGGCTTTTCAATCCGTGACCGTGATTCGTTAAGCACACCTGAAAAATTCCTGCAGGATTCGATCGGTTGGATGCAAACTGTCTTCCATAAACCGGTCAGTCTTGTGGACAATACCTATGAAAATATTCAAGACATGTTCGGTGTTTATGAACAGAACGAAGTATTGAAAGCGAGGCTTTCTGAATACAAGGGTGTCATTCAGGAAAACCAAAGACTTCGCAGTGAAATTGGCGAACTCCAGCAAACGTTGGATAAGTCCGATAGTTTGAGTGATTATTCCCCTGTTCAGGCAACAGTTATAGCAAGAAGTTCAGACCGTTGGTTTGAGCAGATGACGATCAATAAAGGGGAAGAACACGGCGTTGAAAAAGATATGGCCGTCATGACCAGTGATGGTCTGATTGGGAAAATTAAGTCAGTAGGTGCCTTTCATTCAAGGGTTCAACTATTAAGTGGGTTCGATCGTTCCAACAAAATTTCTGCTTGGGTCGTTCGTGAGGACCAGGATGAAGCCTTCGGTCTGATTGAAGGCTATGACGATGAAACCGGGCGCTTATTACTAGAAGAAATCAAGTTGGACGAAGAGCTCAAGCCGGGAGATACTGTCATTTCATCTGGCTTAGGAGGGGTTTTCCCGAGTAACTTGAGAATCGGAACTGTTGAAGAAGTCGTCAATGATCAATTTGGGCTGACACAAACCGCCTATGTAGAACCGTTTGCCGATTTGTTTGATATCAATCATGTGATGGTTGTCGATCGTACAGCAGAAACAGTGGATCCTGAAGCTGAACAGGAGGAAGAAGCATCATGAGTCGATACTTCATTGCACTCCTATGTTTGTTTTTCTTGATCATGCAGGGGATGGCCATGAGTATGCTGCCGGCTAATCTTGTTTACTCTGATTTGCTTATGACCCCTCATTGGATATTGATCTTCCTTTTAATCATTGCCATTTTCTATGACAAGGATGATACGTACAATGCTGTCTGGTATGGCCTTGCTTTCGGATTATTGATCGATGTTGTCTACACAGGCGTGCTCGGGGTATATATGATTACATATACCCTGATTATTTATACGGTGCATGGTTTAAACAAATGGCTGCATTCCAATTTTCTTGCGGCGTCCTTATTGGCGGTTGTTGGTGTGGCTTTAGCTGATACGATGTTGTATATCATTTATTCATTCGTACAAATTACATCCATGACTTGGGGAGATTACGCTCTATTGAGGCTGCTGCCGACCCTGGCGGCGAATATGATCTTCTTCATTCTCTTATATCCACTCGTGAAGGAAAAAGTGTATGCCTGGGGTGAAGAAGCGAGCAATATCTAGTCTGATGGAAATGTTTGAGGTTTGAGGTGAAAGAGCCTATGGCTGCTAATGTTCAAAAGGTGATGATTAAAGGAACGAGGGACGGTCTGACATTACATTTGGATGATCAATGTTCCTTCTCAGCCCTTTTAAAAGAATTGCAAAATCAATTGTCTATGAACGGATTAACAGATGAACATCCGATGATTCGTGTGACGATTAAGCTTGGAAACAGGTATTTGAATGAAGAACAAAAAGAAAAGCTCACAGAGGTTGTCCGGGAAAAGCAGAAGCTCGTTGTTGAAAAGATCGAGTCGGATGTTTTGACGAAAAAGGAAGCTCTTGAGTGGAAAGAGAATACGGAAATCACCCCTGTAGCTAAAACTGTGCGGTCGGGACAGTTAGTTGAAGTCAAAGGAGACCTGCTTTTGATCGGTGATGTGAACCCTGGAGGGCAAATCAAAGCCACAGGCAATATTTTTGTCATGGGAAGTTTGCGTGGAATTGCGCATGCAGGGTTTGAAGGGGATACGAATGCAGTGATCGCCTCTTCCTATATGCAGCCGAGTCAACTAAGAATCGCCGATCAGTTGAGCCGCTCCCCTGATTATGAATCAGAGGGTGTCTATATGGAATGTGGATTTATTGATGAGTCCATGGAAAAAATACGTATTGATCGAATACAAGAAGTTGTAAAAAAGAGACCGGATCTGGTTAGTTTTGAAAGGAGAATGATCAATGGGTGAAGCGATAGTGATTACCTCTGGAAAGGGAGGGGTCGGAAAGACCACGACTACTGCGAACCTGGGGACCGCTTTGGCCTTGCAGAAGAAAAAGGTGTGTCTCGTTGATACTGATATCGGTCTCAGAAATTTAGATGTCGTGATGGGGCTTGAAAACCGCATCATCTATGACATTGTCGATGTCGTAAACGAGCGCTGCAAGACAAAACAAGCCTTGATTACGGATAAGCGTTTTGATTGTCTTCATTTGCTCCCTGCCGCTCAAACATCTGATAAATCTGAAGTGACCCCGGAAGCGGTCAAGGCCATTGTGCAGGAGCTGAAGCAAGAGTACGATTATATCGTCATCGATTGTCCGGCGGGGATCGAGCAAGGGTATAAAAATGCGGTCGCTGGTGCGGACAAGGCGATTGTTGTCACAACTCCTGAGAAATCAAGTGTCCGGGATGCGGATCGGATTATTGGTCTGTTGGAACAGGAAGAAATGGAATCTCCGAAACTGGTCATTAACCGCATCCGCAATCATATGATGAAAAATGGGGACATGCTAGATGTTGATGAAATCGTCAATGTCCTGTCTATCGATCTATTGGGAATCGTGATTGATGATGATGCGGTCATTAAAGCATCCAATAGTGGTGAGCCTGTGGCAATGAAGCCGAATTCAAAAGCTTCTCTCGCATACAGAAACATTGCTAGGAGAATTCTTGGCGAAACGGTACCCCTTATGAAGCTCGATGAAGACCGGGGCGTTCTGGCGAAAGTCAAGAAATTCTTCGGCATGCGCACATAACCATCGTTTCACCTGCCACATTCTGTGGCAGGTTTTTTTATTTTCAATTAATAAACCTCCTCCTTGTCCCATAGACTGATAGAAAAAGGCGTAGAGAGGGGTTTGGTTGTGAAGAAGAACATTCATGATGTACGCAAGAATATAGCCGATCGAAAAAAAAGAAAGATGCATCGTCAGGGGACGAGCCCTCCTGGAGTTTTCTCCCCACCTCAAGATGAAGAAATGCATGGCTTTCCCCCTCTGGTTAATGATTACGGTCATAAACCAGTGAAAAAGGAGAGTCAGTCAAATGCGACAAGTCGTTTAGGCATGCAAGTATTCTTCGCTATTTTATTGTTTGCCCTCGTAGCTGCGGGGAAAAATACAGACCTGGCTATTGCGAAAGTTCCAAGTGATTGGGCAGTGAGCCAAATGCAGGAAGAATTCCCTTTTGCTAAAGTGACAGCCTGGTACAGTGACCGTTTTGGAGATCCATTACAGGTCATCCAGTCTGAGGGTAGAACGGATCAAGAACCTCTCGCAATGCCTGTGAATGGAACGGTGACGACTCCTTTTCAAAATGATGGCAAAGGGATTATTTTAACAACGGAAAATGGCTCTCAAGTAAAAGCGGTTCGGGAAGGAACCGTCATATTTGCCGGAAATGATCCTGAGTTTGGGAAGGCTGTAGTTTTACAGCATGAGGATGGAACGGAAACCACTTACGGTTATTTATCATCCATTGATGTCCATTTATATGAACATGTCCAATCGCAAAAGGATTTGGGATCCGTGAAAGCGGAAGAGGGGCAGGCAGCGGAATTCTTCTTCGCCATTGAAAAAGACAATACTTTTTTAGATCCAGTACAGGTGATCAAAGTGAATGAAGGTCCTTAAATTCCACGACCATATCCATATCCACCCCCTCTTCTTTTTGCTTGCTTTGTCCGCTCTGCTGACCGGGGCTATTTATGATTTCATCGTTCTGTTTTCCATAGTCATTGCTCATGAACTGGGCCATTTCCTTATGGCAAAACGGTTTGGGTGGCGTGTAGAAAGAATGGAGATTTGGCTGTTCGGGGGGGCTGTCGTGAGTGAAGAGCACAACACAAGGCCTTTTCGAGAGCAGATGCTTGTGGTCATCGCTGGCCCTTTTCAGCATCTATGGATCTTTGTTTTGCTCATGACTCTTCAATCCATAATAGGCGTACATCCTTTATTAGATGCTGCCTTCTTCTATAATGGAGTGATCTTTCTGTTTAACATGCTGCCGGTTTGGCCTTTAGATGGTGGGAAATTGCTTTTTTATCTTTTAAATCGCTTCTTTGCCTTCAGGGTGAGTCTGGCAGTAGCCCTTAGTTTATCCCTTCTGTTTATGATATTTGCTGGATTTTGGATGTTTACAGGCGGGCGCTGGACGTTAGCCGCCATCCTCCTGACCGCCTTTTTATTCATTGAAAACGTTCTCGAATGGAAGCGGAAGTCTTATACGATGATGCGTTATCTTCTATATTGCACGTATCAGAACAGGGAATCATTAAAAACTAAGTATGTAAACGTTCATCAAGAGACGCTCGTCCGTGATGTGCTGAAGAACATCCACTCCAACCGGCGCCATAAGTATGTATTGAAACATACGAATCCTTTCTATATAGTAGATGAACAAGAGTGTCTCCGGGCTTTTTTTGAACAAAAGAAGCCGCATTTAAAAGTAAGGGACATTGCTGAAATCGCTATATGATGAGGGATGACATGAGAAAATTAGTTTTACATACAAAGGCAGCCGAAAAATCGGGAGTGGTCATTGAAAATGGAGAGATCCATGAATATGTTATCGACCGGCCCGGTGCTGAAAAGCTCGCGGGCTCTATTTTTTTGGGGAAAGTTGAACGGGTGGATCAGGGTTTGGGTGCCGCTTTTATTGACATAGGAGAGGAGAAGTCAGGTTTTCTTAGGAAGGAAATGGTTCCCTGGTGTGAAGGTGAATTATCTACAGCATTGAGTACAGGGCAGAAAGTGATTGTACAAGCCGTTAAGGAACCGGTTGGCAACAAAGGGGCTGTACTGACCGCAAATGTGACATTCCCTGGCTTGTACACCATCTATCAGCCTTTTGCTCAAGGGAAACTTTCGATTTCGCGGAAGCTTGACGACGGAAAAAAATCAGAGCTTGAAGCGTTGCTGGAACTGGAATTGAACAATCCCGAAGGGTGTATTATACGAACAGCAGCGGGAGCCGTGGACCCCGGGACGATGATGGAAGAATTAAGAGAACTTCGAAATGAGTGGAAAACGATTGAAAAGAGAGAAATTAATAAACCCGGCTCTTTATGGAGTGAGCCGAGTATCCCTGATGCATTCATTCGTAAATTTCCGGCGACAACGATTCAGGAAGTAATCCTTGATGAAGCGAGCACATCTAAGCGTTTGAAGAAAAAATTTCCTTCATTGGCTAACCGCATCCGCTGGGTAAGTGATGTGGAAGGAAAGCTGCCTGTGTCCTTTTCACGTCTTCAGGAGCAAATGATCAATCCTCTTGTGGAAATGGATAATGGTGTGAGCTTAGTCATCGAAGAAACGGAAGCGATGACTGTCATTGATGTGAATAGCCATAAAGTGAAAGGACGGGCCTTTACAAATTCTCAAGCGCTTGATGTTAATATCCTGGCTGCCAGGGAAATTCAAAAGCAGATCCGTTTGAGAAATTTATCTGGAATCATTCTTATTGACTTCATTTCCATGAAGGATGAGAACAAAGAGAAACAACTCGTCTCAGAAATGAGAAAGCTTGTGAAAGAGGACCCCATGAAAACAAACGTGTTTGGAATGACAAGATTAGGACTTTTAGAAATGACGAGAAAAAGGGAAAGTCCCAGCCTGTCTTCCTTATTCATCAAGCCTAAGGAAGTGAAATTCACGGATGAGACGGCTGTATATCGTTTAGAAAGAGAACTTCTGCAAAGGAGAGAGGCGGAGGCCCTGATGGTTGCTGTTCATCCGACGATTGTGGATTGTAAAAAACGATTGCTTTCTGAGTCGATTTCTAGTAAAATTCCACAGGAGCTGTTTGTTAGGCAGGATGCTGACATCTCTGACTATCAAATAGAGCTTGAAGGGTCTTTAGACATGATCCGGGAAGCTGTTCAGCGTCGCGGATATCATGTTGACAACTTGTTTTGATCTGTGGTAACATTGTTTTGTTATTCTAGTAGCACTCCGTTGCTACAACCGCACAGAACAGGTTTTAAAACCGATTTCCGGTACCTGAATGGCGAGTCTGAGTATATTGAGGAGGTGCAAGTATGTACGCAATTATTGAAACTGGTGGTAAGCAGGTAAAAGTAGAAAAAGGCCAGGAGATCTATGTTGAAAAAATGGACGTAGAAGCTGGTGAGTCTATCACTTTTGACAAAGTTCTTTTCGTAGGTGGAGGCAACACAAAAGTTGGTGCTCCTTACGTTGATGGTGCTTCTGTAACAGCTAAAGTTGAAAAACAAGGTCTTCAGAAGAAATTGACTGTCTTCAAATACAAGCCTAAAAAGAACTACAAGCGCAAACAAGGTCATCGTCAGCCGTACACGAAACTTGTCGTTGAAGAAATCAACGCGTAAGGTTCGTATCGGATGATACAAGTATCGATGTTTCGCTCGCAAGGAGAAATTACAGGCTTTGAAATATCCGGACATGCAGAAAGTGGACCTTATGGTCATGATCTCGTCTGCGCTGCCGTATCGGCTGTTTCGTTCGGTGCTGTCAATGCTGTAATCAGCCTTTGTGGATTCGAACCTGATGTCGAACAAGGTGGTGAAGGTGGTTATTTAAAAATCACTCTTCCTGAAGATTTGGATGAATCCATTCATGTCAAAGCTCAAACCTTATTGGAAGGCATGCAGGTGTCCTTGGAAACGATTGAACAAGAATACGATCAATATATGAAAATATCCCAACGATAAGGAGGTGAAGACTCATGCTACGTCTTGATTTGCAGTTTTTCGCCCAGAAGAAGGGTGTAGGTAGTACAAAAAACGGTCGTGACTCTGAGTCCAAACGTCTTGGAGCTAAACGTGCAGACGGACAACAAGCAACTGCTGGTTCCATCCTTTACCGTCAACGCGGTACAAAGGTGTACCCTGGTGCGAACGTTGGCCGTGGTGGAGACGACACATTGTTCGCGAAAGTGGATGGTGTTGTTAAATTCGAGCGTTACGGACGTAACCGTAAAAAAGTCAGCGTTTATCCTGTAGCACAGGAAGCGTAAGCGAATAGTCCATCAGCAAAAAAGCCGCGCTTTGCTTTTCGCATAAGCGCGGCTTTTTTTATATCCTTTATTTGCTGTTTAGCAAATAATTGAGAGTAATGAGTCGCTTTTCTCAGGAACGCGTCCAAGCAGCCCGTCTGGATTCCGTTTTGGCATGAGAGCAATGATTCCTAATAGGAACGGAAAACTTATAAAGATCATTTCCAGTATTTTTTCAGTCACTAATCCTATCACGCGAAATCCTCGAAACTGATCTTATGTTTTAAATTTTTTGTTTCCTTGAATTTTTGCTATACTTTTTATTACTATGGGTTGAACGAGGGAGCTGAAACGATGGAAGAAAAAGAAATCATTGAGCTGCTCAGGCATAAGCGTCATGACTGGATGAATCAAATTCAATTGCTTCAAGGTTACGCTACCCTTGGAAAGCAGGATCGCTTGCTGTCACAAATGGAAGAAATAAAAGAAGAGGCAGAAGAAGAACGGAAATTATTGAATAGTCATTCTCTACATTTTTCTTTATGGCTGCTTTCTTTTAATTGGGTACATAAGACTTACCGGCTACGGTATTTCATAAGGGGAGAAGTTGATTTATCCCGTCATGATCATACATTGTTCGCTTATGGAAAACGGATGATTGAAATCATGGATGGACATATTGGAAATGAAGAACTTTATGAAGGTACATGTACCATCTATGTAGGTGGGCAGGATACGCTTGGATTGAGCTGGGAATGGGAAGGGCTATTTCATAAACCGGAACGTTTGAAAGAGACGCTGAATAAAGAAGGATTTATTGCCACGATTTTTGACAGTAAAGAACTTTCTATTGAAATGACAATAGAATGAAGAGGTGAATAGACATGTTTGTCGATCAGGTGAAAGTATTTGTAAAAGGTGGAGACGGTGGAAATGGTCTTGTGGCTTACCGTCGTGAAAAATTTGTACCAAGAGGTGGACCTGCTGGTGGTGATGGTGGAAATGGCGGTGATGTCATTTTTGAAGTCGATGAAGGTCTCAACACGCTGATGGATTTCAGGTATCAACACCACTTTAAAGCGGCCAAAGGTGAAAACGGGATGAATCAGAAGCAGCATGGAAAAAACGCTGATCCACTGGTTGTCAGTGTTCCTCCTGGGACAACGGTGAAAGATGCAGAGACAGATAAAGTCATCGCTGATTTAACGGATCATAAACAAAGAGCGGTCATCGCTAAAGGTGGTCGCGGAGGACGTGGAAATGCTCGTTTCGCTACGGCCAGGAACCCGGCGCCTGAAATCGCTGAAAATGGGGAACCGGGTGCAGAACTCGATGTCGTCGTCGAGTTAAAGCTGTTAGCAGATGTCGGATTAGTTGGTTTTCCGAGTGTCGGTAAATCAACATTCTTATCGGTGGTAACCGCTGCAAAGCCGAAGATTGCGGATTATCACTTCACCACTCTTTCTCCAAACCTTGGGGTAGTGGAAAGTCAGGACCATCGTAGTTTCGTAATGGCCGATCTTCCAGGCCTTATCGAAGGAGCGCATGAAGGGGTAGGGCTTGGTCATCAATTTCTGCGACATGTAGAACGTACACGATTACTGCTCCATGTCATTGATATGTCTGGAATGGAAGGCCGCGATCCTTATGAAGACTATATAACGATCAATAATGAACTATCATCTTATGATCAACGGTTGGAAAATCGTCCTCAAATCATTGTAGCAAATAAAATGGATATTCCTGATTCCAAAGAGAACCTGGAACGGTTCAAGGAGCAGCTTGGCAACGATGACATTCCGATCTATTCGGTCTCTACAGTTACACGGGATGGGTTGGATGAGTTGTTGTATGCCGTAGCAGATAAACTGGATCAAATTCCGAAGCAGGAAGAACAAGTCGAGGAAGTGGATGAACGAGTCATCTACAAATTCGAAAAAGAGGAAGCGCCATTTAAGATTACGCGTGATGATGACGGTGCCTATGTCTTATATGGAGAGAAGATTGAATCCCTCTTTAAAAGAACGGACTTCTCTCATGACCAGTCCATCAACCGTTTCGCTCGTCAGATGCGGAGTATGGGTGTGGATGAAGCGCTCAGAAAACGCGGGGCGAAAGATGGCGACACGGTAAGATTGATGGATTATGAATTTGAGTTTGTCGATTAAAGGGGAGGATTTTTCATGGCGGATTATAATGAGAAATTTTATTTAGTCCGTAGCGACATTCTTCCTGAAGCTATGATGAAGACCATTGATGCCAAAGAGCTGCTGGAGCGGGGGAAAGTAGAGTCCATTTTCGAAGCAGTCCAGCAAGTGGGCTTATCCCGCAGTGCTTTTTATAAATATAGAGATGCTGTTTTTCCTTTTCAAGCGATGGTTAAAGAGCAGATGATTACGTTGTTCTTCCACCTTGAAGATCGTAAAGGAACGTTGTCGAATTTGTTAATGACGGTTGCTAAGTCCGGTTGTAATGTTTTGACGATTCATCAGACCATTCCTCTTCAAGGCAAAGCCAATGTGACGCTCTCATTGAATACTTCCGGAATGGAAGACAGCATAGAAAAACTATTGCAGCAACTGCACAAGTTAGATTTTGTAGATCGTGTAGAGATCTTAAGTACGGGAGCTTAATTGGAGGGGAAATCATGACGGAACAACGGATTGGATATTTAGGACCAAAGGGTACGTTTACAAAAATGGCAGTGGATGCTTTGTTTGAAGGTGGAGAGTTCGTGGGCTACGAGAACATTCCTGCCTGTCTGGATGCTGTGGAGGATGGGGAAATCAGTACGGCCGTTGTCCCCATTGAAAATGCGATTGAAGGTTCTGTACACTTGACGGTTGATTATCTTGTCCATCACGTCAACCAATCAATTATTGCAGAACTGACAGTCCCCATCAAACAGCACCTTCTCGTCCATCCTGATCATGATGGGGAAATTAAGAAGGTATATTCTCACAGCCATGCCATTGCCCAGTGTCACCAGTACTTGCACACTAAGTACCCGAACGCTGAAGTGGAATACACCGCATCGACAGGAAAAGCGGCTGAAGTTGTAGCAAGTGAAGGCCCGGGTGTCGCTGCCATTGCCAACCATTTAGCAGCAGAGCAAAACGGTCTGAGGTTTATGGATACGGACATCCATGATTATGACAATAACCATACAAGGTTTGCGGTCGTCCAGAAGATCCCTACCACTTTGAAAGTAAAGGATCATCCTGTAACCAAGCACAAAACGACGGTTATGGTTACGTTGCCTAAAGATTATGTAGGAGCCCTCCATCAAGTACTCGCAGCCTTTGCGTGGAGAAAAATGAACTTATCTAAAATCGAATCAAGGCCGATGAAAACCGGCCTCGGCAACTACTTTTTCTTAATAGATGTCGATCAACCATACGATCACGTGCTTTTTCCTGGTGTGCAGGCAGAACTTGAAGCGTTAGGTTGTCAGCTGAAGGTGCTCGGAACGTATCCAAGTTACCAGATCGATGTGCCGGCCCCTGTGAAATAAGCTTGACCCTCATAACCCCTGAACCCCTTTATTAATAGGGATTCAGGGGTTTGTTTATATTTTTCTTCAAATTATTATAGGCTTTTTCATCAATGTTTTGGCTTGTGTTGCATAGAGTGTTATGAAGCTATTATTGCCTTATTGTTTTTACAGAATTACAGGAAGGGAGTTGCAGATGTGAGAATTCACATTGTACAAAAAGGAGATACACTCTGGAACATTGCCAAGAAATATGGGGTCGACTTTGAACAGTTGAAATCCATGAATACCCAGCTTTCCAATCCTGATATGATTATGCCGGGTATGAAGATCAAAGTCCCTCAAGGTACAAAACAAGTGAAAAAAGAGGCTCCTAAAAAAGAGGCCCCTAAACAACAAGCACCAGCACCTAAGAAGGAAATGCCTTCACAACCACCATATAAAGATACAACACCAAAGCCGATTCCGAAAATTAAAGAAGATGAGAAGAAACCGGCACCTAAAGGTGTCATGGAAAAACCGATGAAGCCGATGCAGCCCATTAACATGAATATGCCGATTACAATGCCGAGCATTGATCAACAGATGCAAAATTATTATACAACTTTCCACCTTCCTCAAATGCCGATGCCGCAGCCGAAAGAAGAATCACCTAAGGAGGCTCTAAAAGAAGAAGTAAAAGGAGAAAAAATGGAAGATGTGAAAGGGATGAAGTCTCCGGAACAAGCTCCAATGCCACAGCAGCCGTATTATCAACCGATGCAGCCAATGCAACAGCCGATGCAACAACCGATGCAACAGCCAATGCAACAACCGATGCAGCCGCAGTTGATGCACACCGACTATTATTGCTGCCCTCCTTATCCAGTGATGATGCCGATGCATATGCCGATGTACCAACAACCAATGCCGATGAATCAGCCTATGCATATGATGGGGGATGAATCAAGCGATGATATGGTCCAAGGCGTGCAAGCCGGTGGGGACTGTGGATGCGGAGGAGAAAAAGGACCGCAGCCATATGGACCGATGATGGGGCCATGGGGGCCGTCTCCATATGGCGCTCAGCAGCCATGGGAGCAGGCACCATATGGTGGGATGCAGCAGCCGATGGGTTATGGTCAGCAGCCACCTCACATGGGATGGGGTCAGCCTCAGCAAGGGTGGGGCCAACCATACCCACAGCAAATGGGACAGTGGGATCCCCAACAGATGGGCCAAGGATATCAACAGCCTTGGAGGGAAGATGATTTAGATGAAAGCTGAACACCGAATGGGCGATTCATACACGGATCGCCTTTTTCAATGGATGCAAACAGAGGAAAAGCTTCCCATTGAATATGAACAGACCATCAAACCGAAGGTGTACAAAGTAAGGTATGAAGGCATGCCATTTATTTTGAAGGGGTATCGGAGGTTTCATGTGATTGAAAAACAAGTGGAGTTTTTTGAACACTGGAACTATGCCTACAAAATAGCTGCAAGCCCGTATTCTTTTTATGATCGTGTCTATACGATCAGTAAACTTGGTTGTGATTGGGCTTTATTTGAACGAGTGGAAGGAAGGCACGCAGATTTCAACCGGCATAAGGATCGAAAACAAGCGGTACGTATTCTGCACCATTTTCATCGAACGACGAAAGGTATTGGTGTATTATCCATTCCTAAGGACCCTTTATATGTCAAATGGGAAAGGCGCTTAGAACAATTTGAAGAAACGAAAGATTTATTCACTGAGTTACGGAAGCGGGAAATGTTTCAGGAACTCCACGCTTGCATGAGCAAACGGTTAGAAGACTTTACTGATCATCCCTGGGGAGAGGTGGAGGAGAAAGCCTGGGACCGACACGAATGGCTGCATGGAGATGTGGCTCATCATAATTTCATTGTAGGCACGGATAAGAATATAAAAATGATTGATTTTGATCTTTTGCATACCGGGCCTCGTCTATATGACCACATTCAACTAGCTCAACGTTTTTTACCATACGTGGAACTTAGGAAATCTACTTTGCTGCCATATTTTCCTCACGTTTCAGATAAGGACATCTGGTGGAAAGGAGTCCTCGTCCCCGCTGATCTTTTGAGGGAGTGGCTTTATGGATATCGGCTTAGCTTAAGGGAAGAAGCATCAATGACCCGACATATGAGAAAGTTGGAAAAAGCATGGGAAAACCGGAAGAAGTTTGTCCGATATGCTGAGCATATGCTATGATTAGATATCATATGTGTGAAAGGATGAACAATCCGGTGGAACAAAAAGTTGAAAAAATCGTGTCCTGGCTTCAGGAACAAGTGAAAGAAGCAAAAGTGGAAGGATTAGTCGTTGGAGTCAGTGGTGGAATCGATTCCGCTGTCGTAGCTAATCTTATTAAGAAAGCATTCCCTGATCGCTCCCTGGGAGTCATCATGCCTTGTAAAAGTCAATCCGATGACCAAATCCATGCAAAGAGTGTTGTGGAAGCGTGTGACTTACCGGTTATGACAGTTGATTTGACGGAAACACATAAGGTTATGTTCTCAACCATTAAACAGCAATTGAACGATGCTGGATCTTTCAATGAAGAACAGGAAAAATTAGCCGATGCTAATTTAAGAGCCCGTTTACGCATGAGTACCCTCTATACCATCGCCACTAATCATAAATACTTAGTTGTCGGAACAGATAATGCAGCAGAATGGTACACAGGTTACTTCACGAAGTTTGGAGATGGAGGCGTTGATCTGGTACCAATCGCAAACCTTACTAAAGGTGAAGTGCGGGAAATGGCTGAATATTTAGGTGTACCGGATGAAGTCATCCATAAACAACCGAGTGCAGGGTTGTGGGAAGGCCAGACAGATGAGAACGAAATGGGCACAAGTTATGATATGATCGATCGCCACTTGAAGGGTGAGGAAATTCCTGAAGAAGATCGTAATATCATCGAAGCGATGCATAAACGTTCCGCCCACAAGCGCCAGCTGCCTCCTGCACCACCGAAATAAGCCTGGCGAATATTGACAGACTAAAACATTCTTCTTGAACCCATAGTAAGGGTAAAAGGAGAATGTTTTTATGTGGAAAATCGTTAGTATGCTTATGTTGACCACTTTATTCATGTTTGCGTGTCAGGCGGATGAAACGGCTGAACCGAAGGAAGAAGAATCACCCCCTTACCAACCTCTTGGTTATGCTCAAGATGGAGCGATTGAACGCCGAGGGCAAATTCCTACAGGGAAAGATAGTTACTTTAAACGTACAGCAGAGGAAGAATTCAGAAATGCGAAGTATGGTGAAACCAACCGTTCCCACGACAATGATTTCAATAACGAAGATGCCATGGCTGTCGTAGAAAAAGTGAATGAATTGAAGGAAATCACGATGGCTCAAGCTTATTCGACTGATGATCGCATGTATGTGGCGGTCATGATCAATCCATATGATCTGAGAGATGAAACGATTCCGGAAAAGATAGAAGCTAAGGTGAAGCAAGTGTCGGATAAAGATTTGGTTGTCTATACGAATAACAACAGCTGGGATGAAATGAAAAACTTTAACTCAAGAGACAGGGAAGCACCTGATAAAATCAGAGAAAGGTTTAAAAACTTTTTTAATCAATAACAGGGGATAACGGTTCGCTTTCAAGAAAAAAGGGGATTGTGATATATTAGAATGTAGAGTCCAATGCTGATTAAACTTACGCTAAGGGACGATAAAGATTTGTTTGGGAGAGGAGAATGTCCAATGGCTGGCCATTCAAAATGGAGTAATATCAAGCATCGAAAAGGTGCTCAAGATGCGAAACGCGGAAAACTCTTCATGAAGCTTGCTCGTGAGATTTTCATGGCGGCGAAACAAGGAGGCGGGGATCAAGAAACCAATCCTGCGCTGCGTATAGCTGTAGATAAAGCAAGATCAAACAATATGCCGAAAGATAACATTGATCGAGCCATTAAAAAAGCGACCGGGGACCTTGAAGGGGTCAATTATGAAGAATATACGTATGAAGGATATGGTCCTGGCGGGGTAGCAGTTATGGTGAAAGTATTGACGGACAATAAGAATCGTACAGCTGCAGATGTCAGACATGCTTTCAATAAAAATGATGGAAACTTAGGGGAGAATGGGTGTGTCTCCTTCATGTTCAATCGCTCAGGTTATCTTGTGATCGACAGGGAAACAACAGAGGCGGATGAAGAAGAACTGATGCTTGAAGTCATTGAAGCCGGTGGAGAGGAAATGGAAACTTCAGAAGAACAATTTGAAATTTATACGGATCCTGAATCTTTTTCTGATGTGAAACAGGCCCTGGAAGCAAATGGGTATGCCTTTACTACAAGTGAAGTGACCATGATTCCTGAAACCTATACGGAACTTGGCGAAGAAGGCGTAGAAAAAATGTTGAAGCTGATTGATATGTTGGAGGATAACGATGATGTTCAAGAAGTCTATCACAATCTTGATGCTGATGAAGCGATCCTAGAAAAATTATCGTGATCTCCCTTTGCTATGATAATAACTTCTGTTTCTGGACACACTAGAAACAGAAGTTATTTTATTTAGGGGGGATCCTGTTATGAAACGATGGGCCTGGATTGTTGGATTAACCATAGGCGTTGCCGTATTGAGTTGGTCGATGATTGATCAAACTCAACAGAAAACCTTTAAAGATAACACGCCTCAAAGAGTCATCCAGGGTAAGCAGGAGCAAATAGAATCCGTGGAGACATTGGTGAAGCCGGAACCTTTGAAACTGACGGTCATTCTAAAGGAGCATTATATAGATGGTGTGACAGAAACAACAAAAAAAGAAGAAACCATATGGTCTATGATGGATTTTTGGGCTTCGTACGAGGGATGGACGGTTGAAGAACAGCAGTTGGACAGGGTGGTTTTTCAGAGAGAAGTCGATGATATCTCTCCTTTGACAAAACAGACGGGGTATTTCGGATTGACAGAGGATGGCGAGCTAGCCGTCTTTCAAGGTCTTCCTGATCAAGGGAAGGTGATAGAATCCTTTAAACCAGTACCCATAAAGCCGTTAGAAACAAAAAGAGAGAATGAATTAAAACAGGGCATAAAAATCAAGGATCATCGACACTTTGAGCAAGTCGTACGTCAATTTTCCAAACAAGATGAAGTATGAAAGACGTTAAAACAGCCACAAATCATTGTGGCTGTTTTATGCCGTTTCAAAGGGGATCCACGGCTTTTTAGCATGGGCGAACATGTGCTTGTATGTTACAATAGGAAGGATAGCAATAAAGGGTAGAGAGGGAATTTTACAATGATTAGTTACGTGAAAGGTCAGTTGACGACACTCGATGAAGGGTCGATCACTATAGAAACAGGCGGCATAGGATACGAAGTGCTGTGCGCGAATCCATATCATTTTCAAGATTCAATGAGCAAGGAAGTCAAAGTACATACGTACCACTATATAAGAGAAGATAATCAATCACTTTTCGGTTTCAAGAAAAAAGAAGACAAACAGCTTTTTGCTCAGTTACTAAACGTTTCTGGCATTGGACCAAAAGGAGCACTTGCAATCCTTGGAACAGTGAGTGTACCAGAATTCGTATCGGCTATTGAGCAGGAAGACGATAAATACTTAACGAAATTTCCGGGAGTCGGTAAGAAGACTGCTCGTCAGATGATCCTTGATTTAAAAGGGAAGCTGATTGTCTGGCTTCCTGATGAAGACAATGAGGACACTCTATTCTATCAGGATGATCTGACCTCGAAAGAGAAGCGGGCATTCGTGGACGACGCGGTTGAAGCATTAAAAGCCCTGGGTTATACAGAAAAAGAAGTGAAGATGGTTCGTACAGAACTTGAAAAAGCCAACCATGGCAGCGTGGATGATTATGTCAGACAAGGGCTGCAGTTACTTATGAAATCTTAAGGGAAGGAGGGATGAATGTTGGAAGATCGCATGATATCCGGAGAACAACAGAACGCCGACCAGGAGATTGAGCTTAGTTTACGGCCGGAAACTCTGAAACAGTATATTGGTCAGGATCAAGTGAAAAATAACCTTAGCATCTTCATCGAAGCGGCAAAGATGCGGAATGAGCCCCTTGACCATGCACTGTTGTATGGGCCGCCCGGTTTAGGTAAAACAACACTTGCTTCGATCATTGCTAATGAGATGGGGGTCCAGTTTCGAACGACGGCTGGTCCAGCCATTGAGCGAGCCGGGGATTTAGCGGCTATTTTATCTTCTTTGGAACCAGGGGATGTCCTCTTCATTGATGAAATCCATCGCCTTCCACGTTCTGTCGAAGAAGTTCTCTATCCTGCTATGGAAGATTTCTGTCTTGATATTGTCGTAGGAACGGGGCCGAGCGCGCGCTCTGTAAGACTTGATCTTCCACCTTTCACGCTGGTCGGAGCTACAACGCGGGCCGGTTTGCTTTCCGCGCCTCTCAGAGATCGTTTCGGTGTGCACAGCCGTCTGGAATATTACGATACGAAAGCGCTTTGTTCCATCGTAGAACGGACAGCAGAAATCTTTTCTGTTGAAATCGACGGGGCGGCGGCTGTTGAAATCGCGCGTCGTTCGAGAGGAACACCGAGGATTGCCAATCGCCTGTTGAAGCGTGTCCGCGATATTGCTCAGGTAAAAGGGGAGACAGTCATCAGCAAAGCAACGACACAGGAAGCATTGGAAATGCTTCAAGTAGATGCAGAAGGTCTTGATTTTATCGACCACAAATTGCTGAAAGGGATCATGGACAGCTTCCAGGGAGGACCTGTGGGATTGGATACGATAGCCGCAACCATTGGGGAAGAACCTCAAACGATTGAGGATGTTTATGAGCCGTTCCTGCTGCAAATTGGTTATATCCAACGCACGCCAAGAGGCCGGGTGGTCACACCTAAAGCCTACGCTCACTTCAACAGGGAGGTGCCTGGCTCTTGACGGGGTTTGGTAAAATCTTTATTGTAATAGGGATTGTGTTCATACTGATTGGTATAGTATGGAGCATATTTGGAAAATTGCCAGGCGATCTCAGCTTTAAAAAAGGAAACGTCACGTTTTATTTTCCCATTATGACTTCCATTATTGTGAGCATTGTCCTTTCGTTAATTTTCTATTTCATAAGAAAATTTTGACCGATTACACATAGAATAGGGGATTCACATGGATATTAAGCAATACGATTTTGATTTACCGGAGGAGCTGATCGCCCAAGTTCCATTAGAAGATCGCACGGCTTCCCGGCTCATGGTTTGTGATCGTTCAGAACAAACCATTGAACATCAGCATTTTTCTCAAATCACCGATTACTTAGAAAAAGGTGACTGCCTTGTCTTGAATGACACTAAGGTTTTGCCTGCACGGCTGTACGGTTCCAAAGACGGGACCGGTGGGAAAGTAGAGGTCCTGCTTCTTCATCAAACAGCCCAGGATGAATGGGAAGTGCTGGTCAAACCTGCGAAAAAGGTAAAATTTGGTACAAAGATCATATTCGGAGAAGGGAAGCTTGTAGCCGAATGTACCGAATTGCAAGAGCACGGAGGACGCAAGGTGAAATTCAGTTACGAAGGTATTTTCCTTGAAGTACTGGAATCTCTGGGAGAGATGCCTTTGCCGCCATATATCAAAGAGCAATTGTCAGATAGAAACCGGTATCAGACTGTCTATGCAAAGGAAGAAGGTTCAGCCGCTGCCCCAACCGCTGGATTACACTTTACAGAAGAACTGTTAAAGGATTTGCAGTCGAAGGGGATTGAACTTGCGTATTTGACACTCCACGTAGGGCTTGGTACTTTCCGTCCGGTCAGTGTTGATCAAGTGGAGGAACATGATATGCATGCAGAGTTCTACCAGTTGAGTGAAGACACAGCGAATCAGCTCAATGCAGTTAAAGAACGAGGCCGAAGGATCATATCGGTAGGAACCACTTCTACGAGAACTCTTGAAACCATCATCCGTGATTACGGGACTTTTAAAGAGGCAAGCGGTTGGACGGACATCTTCATTTATCCGCCTCAGAAGTTGAAAGCCATCGATGGATTAATTACTAACTTCCATTTGCCTAAGTCCACCTTAATCATGCTTGTCAGTGCCTTTGCAGGACGAGACTTTATTTTGGAAGCTTACAAACAGGCGGTAGAAGAAAGGTATCGTTTCTTTAGTTTTGGAGATGCGATGTTCATAAAATGATCTTTAGGATCAACAGTGAGAAAGGGTAGAAATCATGGCAATCACATATGAATTGATTAAAACATGTAAGCAGACTGGCGCACGTCTGGGAAAGGTCCATACACCACACGGATCTTTTGAAACACCGATGTTTATGCCTGTCGGTACACTAGCAACCGTTAAGACAATGAGTCCGGAAGAGTTGGAGCGGATGGGTGCACAAATCATTCTCTCAAATACGTACCACTTGTGGCTCCGTCCAGGAGAAGACATCATTGAAGAAGCAGGTGGTCTCCACAAGTTCATGAACTGGAACGGATCTATTTTAACGGACTCCGGGGGCTTTCAGGTCTTCAGTTTGAGTGATCTTAGAAAGATTGAAGAAGAGGGTGTCCATTTCCGGAACCATATTAGTGGAGAGAAGCTTTTCTTATCTCCAGAAAAAGCAATGCACATCCAAAACTCCCTTGGTCCGGATATTATGATGGCCTTTGACGAATGTCCCCCATATCCAGCCGAGCATAAATACATGAAGGACTCGGTAGAGCGTACAAGCCGTTGGGCTGAGCGTTGCTTGGAAGCACACAAGCGTCCGCATGATCAGGGGTTGTTTGGAATCATCCAGGGTGGAGAGTATGAAGATTTACGTCGTCAGAGTGCTCGTGACCTGACATCCATGGACTTTCCGGGTTATGCAATCGGAGGGCTTTCTGTTGGTGAACCGAAGGATGTTATGAATCGTGTTCTCGAATTCACCACACCTCTGATGCCTGATCAAAAACCTCGTTATCTCATGGGAGTCGGTTCGCCGGACTCTTTGATTGACGGCAGCATTCGGGGGATTGATATGTTTGACTGTGTGCTCCCAACACGAATTGCAAGGAACGGGACTCTGATGACTTCTGAGGGAAGACTAGTTGTGAGAAATGCGAAATATGCACGTGATTTCCGTCCCATTGACGAGAATTGTGATTGCCACACATGTAGAAATTACAGCCGTGCTTATATCCGCCATTTAGTCAAAGCTAACGAAACATTCGGTTTCAGACTTACGACTTATCATAATCTTTATTTTCTGTTAAACTTAATGAGGCAAGTGCGTGAAGCCATTAGAGAAGATCGACTCGGTGACTTTAGAGAAGAATTCTTTGAAATGTATGGTTTCAACAAACCAAACGCAAAGAACTTTTAGAAAGGGGGAAAATAAATGGATACATTAGTAGGTTTACTTCCAATTATTCTAATGTTTGTCATTTTCTATTTCCTATTGATTCGACCGCAGCAAAAGAAACAGAAGCAAGTACAACAAATGCAGTCGGACCTCCAAAAAGGCGATAGAGTTATAACAATCGGAGGACTTCACGGAACGATTCATGCGATTGATGAAGGTACGCTTGTGATTTCTGTACAAGATGGTACTCAACTTAAATTCGATCGTTCATCCGTGCGTGAAAAATTGAGCTAATCAAATGCAATCCCGCTACATCATCTTGTAGCGGGATTTTACGTACCGTCATCTCCTCACCGTTTTACGTGGCAGGTTGACTCCTATCATTCCACCAAGCCAGGCCGCAAGAACCAACCCTCCGAAATAGCTTAATTGAGGCAGAGATACCCATGAGTTTTCAAAAATGACTTGAAATAAAATCATCGCACTGACGAAGATCAGCCCGGTCATCCCTCCAGAGAGCCAGCCTTTCTGTTCTCCCTTATAAGCTGCCAGCATGCCACCGATGGCGAGAATGCTTATCCCTGCAACTAGAGCTAACTGATTGAGTGTTTCATATTCCATTCCAGTAAACCTTAATAAAAGTGCTAACACGCCTGCAAATACAATCATTAGGATAAAAATAGATCCGACTCCATACCCCAGGACCCCTGACAATAACTTTTTCATCCCATCCCCCCCTTGATATGCTTGTCACTTTTATCTATATGCATGAAAACTCTATAGATAGAAGCAGATATTTTCCTCTGGACTTGAATAAGTATTAATAAAGTCCGTCCAAAAAGGGGAAGATCTATGTCAACTGTACTTGCAATACTCATTTTTGTAGCTAGCTATGTACTGATAATGACGGAGAAGTTAAACCGTGCACTGGTAGCTGTAGCAGGTGGCGTACTTCTTTTAATGACAAAGATTTATGAATGGGAACAGGCTTTTGGATTTATAGACTGGGAAACCGTTGCCCTCCTTTTTTCTATGATGGTGTTAGTGTCCATCACGAAAAAGACAGGGATTTTCACTTTTTTAGCTATTTGGTTAGCACAGCTTGTCAAAGGAAGACCTGTGCCGCTTTTACTCGTAACAGCGCTGTTTACAGCGGTAGGGTCTGCTTTTTTAGATAATGTTACAACGGTTCTCTTATTTGTACCTGTCCTTTTGACTCTCGTCGATCGTTTGAAACTTCCCGCATTTCCTTATTTGATCATGACGATTTTCAGCTCTAATATTGGTGGTACGGCTACGCTCATCGGTGACCCGCCGAACATTATGATCGGACAAGCGGTGGACCATTTCAGTTTTGTATCATTCCTTTATCATCTAGGCCCTGTAGTATTCATTATTTTTGTCCTCGTCACGCTAGGCATCATTCTGCTATTCCGCAAAGGGCTTACGTATGATCATGCCTTAGCGGAGGACTTAATGAGTGTAGATGCGAAAGAATATTTGAAAATGTCGCCGTTGCTCTTTCAATCCATCTCCGTCATGCTTCTTACGATCGGCGGTTTCATGATGCATCCATTTATTCATATGGATATAACGACGATCGCTGTCAGCGGAGCACTATTGCTGCTCTTTTTGTCTGAGAAAGAGCTTGAAGTTGAACATGTTTTTCAGGAAGTCGAATGGGTGACGTTGTTTTTCTTTATGGGCTTGTTCATGCTTGTAGGGGGATTAGAGACGGTAGGTGTGATTGATGAATTAGCAAGAGGAATGGTGTGGATCTCAGGTGGAGATATGCCTATCACTTCGATGGTGATGCTTTGGAGTGCAGGAATCCTTTCAGGTGTTGTCGACAACATCCCATTCGTTGCCGCTATGATCCCTGTGGTTCAGGAGTTGCAGGGATATGGAATGATGAACGTCGATCCTGTCTGGTGGTCATTGGCTCTTGGGGCCTGCCTTGGAGGGAACGGTACCCTTGTCGGGGCTTCCGCCAATGTAGTTGTGGCGGGCCTTGCAGCCAGTCATAATAAACCCATTCCTTTTATTAAATTTTCACTGTACGGCTTTCCGGTTTTGATCCTTTCTTTAATCGTATCATCCATTTATATTTGGTTCCGCTATTTGCTTCCATTTCTTTAATAAAACAGGAAAAATAGGTGATGTTAACTAAAGGGAAACCTTTAGGAAAGGTTGTGCTCGGAGTGCTTGTATTCAGCATTATCATTCGCACACTTATCACCTATTTAATCATTCTGCTTGTTTTCCGCTTCATGGGGAAAAGAGAAATTGGTGAACTTAGTGTTATGGACTTGGTCGTATTTATCATGCTGGCTGAAATTGCCGTCTTCCTTATCGAGAATCCGGGTGAGGCTATTTGGAAAGCCATCGTGCCTATGGCCGTTCTCCTTGCCATCCAAATTGGTAGTGCATGGATTTCATTGAAAAACCAGCGATTCAGAAACTGGTTCGACGGCAAGCCTTCCATCATCATTAAACACGGAAAAGTAGATGAGAAAGAGATGAAGCGTCAGCGTTATAACTTCAATGATCTGTTGTTGCAATTGCGCGAACATGGCATTCAACAAGTAGGGGATGTCGCTTATGCGATTCTGGAACCATCAGGAAAGCTTTCGGTATTTGAAAAGAAAGACGATGGCAGCTCTGATTATGCCGTTGTTTTAATTGCTGATGGTGAAGTGCAATATAGTGGTCTTCAAACAATCCGGAAAAATAAACAATGGCTCGTAAATGAAGTGCGAAAGCAGGGGTTTCATTCTTTCAATGAAATATCCTTATGTACCATTAACGACCAGGGCGAAGTCCAAATCGACCAAAACAACGAATTTAAATAACCCCATTCTCTCAAAAGAAGAGAATGGGGTTATTCAACTAAATGGCAGGTTTCTTTAAGACTCAGTTTCGAGATGTTTTTGAGTGGATGGGGCTGCGGGGAATAACTCGCTTTCCGCGGGAGCGCGGTGAGCCTCCTCGGACTGCGTTGAAGTGACCCCCAAGAGTTGGACACCTTCTAACTCTGACCGAAGGGGGATACACCTTGAATAAATTTACGAATGAAGACAAATTTCAAGCCGTCCATCGATATCTTGATGAAACCATAAGCTACCGTCATCTAGCTAAAGAAATCGGCGTAGACAACTCTGCTTTACGTTATTGGGTGAAATTATATGAGTATCACGGAGATCAAGCTTTTGCGCCTCCCTATACAAACTATTCCTCAGAATTTAAACTGAAGGTAATTACATGTATCGAAGACGAAGGGTATTCCATTCGTGAGGCCTCAGCTCTCTTCCATATCCCCGATTATTCCATGGTTCGAAGGTGGATGAGGAAATGGAAGAATGGCGGTATGGGAGCCCTTGCGTCCAA
>NZ_WMFA01000006.1:0-127500 GCF_009856445.1 Halobacillus litoralis | reverse complement strand
GCCATTTTACTGACACTAAGAGTCAGAAGCGAGGAGCAGCCGGAAGCAGTGGATGCTGAGGGTTTCAGCTCAAATTTAGTCCGTAAATTGTACGAAGGGTTTCTTGCTTATGGCCTACAACCTACTTTGCGTTATCAAGTGGAAAAGTACACGGTTGATGTCGCATTTCCAGAATTGAAAATTGCTGTAGAGGCTGTAGAGCATGACTTTCTCATCTCTTCTGATGTGTGGGAAGATGAGTGGGAAAAAGAGTCATACCTTAAAAATCATGGTTGGACTGTTATGAGGTTCAGTGGAGCGAGGATCGATGAGGATCTTTCTCGGATTGTTGAAAAGGTGAGTCGAGAGATGACGGGTAAGTCTAACTCCAGTTAAGGAAAAATAAGAAGTCAGGCGAATGCCTGACTTCTTATTTTTTGTTAATTAGATACAGAAATGTGTTTCGCTTCTTTTGTGCTATAAAGGCCCTTATCGGTAAGCTTCAAGCTTGGAATGACAGGTAGGGTAAGAAACGACAGGGTAAGAAAAGGGTTGAAATCATTTGTGAAACCCAGGGTTGACAGATCTTTGTGAATGTCTATTAATTGATGAGCTACCTTCTCATACCCTTGATCTGACATCAGTCCAGCTATTGGAAGGGGCAGGGAAGAGAGTGGTTTTCCTTCATGAAATAAGGTCATCCCTCCACCGATGCCCCCTAAGTGTTGGATCGCTTTTTCGAGATCTTCATCGTTTGTGCCTAAGGCTACGATATTGTGGGAATCATGGGCAATGGTTGTTGCAATCGCTCCTCTTTGAAGCCCCATTCCTTTTACAATCCCAAGTCCAATATTCCCCGTATGGTGATGTCTTTCTACGACGACCAACTTCATATGGTCTTTGCTCACCGAAGGTTGAAAGTAGCCTGATTCTATCTCCACCTCTTCTATAAGGTGATCGGTTTTAATTTGGTTTTTGTTTATCTGAATGATGTTCGCCTTTTTTGATTCAGTTATAGAAATACGCAGCTGTTCTTTTGAAAGGTTTGGAATATGAACACTGTTTGTGATTTTAGGAGAACTTGAAGAGGAAGAACGAAAATCATCCACTAATTCTCCTTGGAAAGCCACTTTCTTTCCTTTCTTAAAAACCTGTGTCACCTTCAGTGCATGTAAGTCATCAAAAAATAGGAAGTCGGCCATGTATCCCGGTGCAATCGCTCCTTTATGGTGGAGTCCATAACACTCGGCTGCATTTATTGTAGCCATTTGGATAGCGGTGATTGGATCAAAGCCCAGGGCAGAAGCTAACCGGATGTGATGATCAATGCTTCCTTCATTTAAAAGGTCATCGATATGTTTATCATCTGTACAGAAAAGGCAACGTCTAGCGTTTTTTTCGTTCACTACAGGCAGAAGGGCTCTCAGGTCTTTGGCCGCAGACCCCTCACGGATACTCACATACATCCCCCGTTGAAGGCGTGCGAGGGCTTCTTCTACAGTATTGCATTCATGATCGGTTTGAACACCTGAACTTGAATAGACATTTACAGCATCTTCATCCAACCCTGCAAGATGTCCGTCGACATAGCCGCCTGCTTGGATTGTTTGTACAATCTTTTCCAATAACCCTGGGTCAGCGTTTTTCAGTGATGAATAATCCATCACTTCTCCAAGACCCAGAACTTGTGAATCAGCATGAAAAGGATGAAGATCCGAGGCCTGTAATTCTGCTCCTGACGTCTCAAATGGCGTGGCTGGAACACTGGAAGGAAGCATAAAGTGAAAGTCCATGGGAAGGTTTTTAGCGTCATCGAGCATAAACTGGAGGCCATCTGTTCCAAGGACGTTTCCTATTTCATGAGGATCGGTAATCACCGTGGTCACACCGTGAGGAATGACGACTTCAGCGAACTCCGAAGGCGGGACCATGGATGATTCAATGTGTACATGAGAATCAATGAAAGAAGGGGCCTTGTACTGACCTTGAGCGTCCATCACTTCCTCTCCTTCATATTCTCCTAACCCTGCAATGAACCCATCAACGATCGCAACATCTTTATGAATGATTTCCCCATTGAATACGTCGACGATCTGCGCATTTTTAATGACTAGGTCAGCTGGACGTTCTTTATTTGCTACTTTGATTCTTTCCGTTAGTGTTTGAATTTTCATCATTTTGTTCCTCCTCTTTCTTAAAGCCTGTGCGTGTGCAGAAATCAAGAGAAGGATAAGAATATCCTTCTCGTAGTCAAACCATTTACGGTGGTTCGGTAGAGACATTTGGACCTTATTTCCAAATTTATACGCAAGGTTTTTATTATAATTATAGGAGATTCTATCCTTCCTCAAGATGCTTGTCAATGGCATGTTTTTAGGTGAAAGGATTCTCATTTGAGCTCATCTAGTTTAATATGAGAAGGGAGAGAAAATAAACGGTAAGCAAAAAAGGAAGGTTCAGATGTCTGCAATGGAAGAAAACATTACGCGAATTCATATAGATGATAAGGAATATATACTTGTTGGCACGGCTCACGTTTCGAAAGCAAGTGCTGAACAAGTTAAAGCTGTTATCGAAGAAGAGCAGCCAGATTCAGTTTGTGTCGAACTTGATGAGCAAAGGTTTCAGTCCATCCAAGATGGTGATCGTTGGAAGAACACAGATATTTTTGAAGTGATTAAAAATAAAAAAGCCACCTTGTTGCTCGTTAATTTAGCGATTTCCTCATTTCAGAGACGTATGGCAAAACAGTTTGGTATCCAAGCGGGCCAGGAAATGATCCAGGGGATCGAATCAGCTGAAGAAGTCGGGGCAAAGCTTGTGTTAGCTGACCGGAATATTCAGATTACTTTTTCAAGAATATGGGGCAACATCGGTTTCGGTGGGAAGATGAAGCTGTTATTATCCATCTTTTATGGCATCTTCAGTAACGATAAAATCTCTGAAGAAGAGTTGGAAAAGATGAAATCCCAGGATATGCTTGATGGGATGCTGCAGGATTTGACGGATAACTTTCCAAAGTTGAAGAAACCTTTGATTGATGAACGAGATCAGTACCTGGCCCAGAAGATTAAAGATGCACCAGGAGAGAAGGTAGTCGCTATTCTAGGAGCCGCCCATGTACCTGGAATCAAAGAAGAGATCCACAAAGAACACGATTTAAAAAAGCTCAAACAGCGTCCGCCAAAATCGAAAGCACCGAAGATCATTGGGTGGAGTATCCCCGTGTTAATTGTGTCCATCATTCTCTACACCTTCTTTTCGAACCCGGCTGCAGGTACACAACAAACCATCAGCTGGGTGCTTTGGAACGGGTCTTTTTCTGCCATAGGAGCAGCGGCAGCCCTGGCCCATCCTTTAGCTATAGTGTCAGCATTCGTCATGGCGCCGATTACATCATTGAATCCATTGATTGCTGCAGGCTGGTTTGCCGGGATTGTCCAAGCTTATTTCCGACGTCCAAATGTAGCAGACTTTGAAACGTTGTCTGATGATGTAACAAGTGTAAAAGGTTTCTGGAACAATAAAGTGACTCGTATTCTTCTCGTTGTTGTACTAGCCAATATCGGAAGCTCCTTAGGGACATTCATAGGCGGTGCGGATGTCATTCGATTATTTTTAGAAAACTTATAGATTGTTAAAAAATGATAAAAAGGAGAAGCTTTCATAAGCTTCTCCTTTTTATTTACTGCTATATAATGGAATGTTACAATTGCATTACAACAAAGTATCGGAAAATATAAAATTATAAAAAATCATAGGAGAAAGGGATGGAAAATGAGTAAGTTCGTAAAAGGAACTTCCATTCTTGGTGTACTCGCACTAGGATTTGGAGTGTGGCAGATAACGGAAGTCGATCAGCAGGAGAATGTAAATGTTCAAGCTATCCCCAGTGATGATCAATCCTATGAAACGGTGATTATAGACAAAGCAGATCCTGAAGAATTGGATGGGGTAGTGGAAGAAAAATTTGTTGATAACCGAACACTACAGTCCATTCGGGAAAGTATGGACGGGAATGAGGATATGAAACAGTTAATCGATGGTCTTGGACGGGGAGTAGAGGCAGACTTGGGAGAACACCACGTAGATACAGAAGAAGATTGGAAGGAATTAGAGCAAGACACGAAAGAAAAGCAAGTAATGATCAAAAAACTGATGGATATGACAAGTCATGAAGATTTAAAGCAAATGGCTGCCGTAGCGCTCAAGAAACTGGAGCAAACCATTCAAAGTCGTCAGTTTACCTATTACAAAGAAGCGGTCGAGTCGTTTAAAGTTCTTTCTGATCGTCTCTAAATGTGATGGTAAACCAAGCCTTGCCAAATTATACATACAATTGAGGAGTGGGTGCTCTCTCCTTGTATTCCTTTTTTCAATTGCCGATTACAACGCATGAACGGATATGGTTTTTATATTCCCCGTAATGGATGTTTCTTCTTTGCTTCCATTATGGGGGTTTTCTATCTAAACCTATGAAAAAGGGTGAGGCTTGTCGAATGAATCAGCCCTTCGGAACCCCGGCCCCTGTTTTATGTGGTAAAATTTGTTTATTTTTCACATTTCGCGTTTTCACAAGTAAAGTAAGGGGGATGAGAAGAATGAACAAATTCTTAAGGAGGTTACAAATACATGTCCATCCAACTAAAAGAAAGATTGGGTACGGAAGAGTTAAGTCATTTGAAGACCGCGGCAATTCTTGAATTTACGGAGGAGTTATTCGAATCAGATCAATACCGTTTGTTAGAAGTCATCGACTCTGATCAACAACAGCTGTTTATTGTGAATCGTAACGACCGGACGCTAACGGTGCTCAGCCTTTCCCAGGACATGGCCTTGAAAAAAGAAACGTTATTTACAGATCGTATTATTTCTATGAAAGAATACTTTGAAGACTATAGTTTGTCAGAAAACACCCCTCCTCGTAAAATTGAGGTTACCTTTATGGAGGGTCGCACCTTATTGATTGAGCCTGAAAGCTCCAAAGAACAAAACAAAGATTACAAGAGGGACGACGTCAGAAGGCAAGTCGAGGAAGATTTTGAACATTTAATCGCTGCTTTGAAAAGTACGGTTATCTTATAAAAGGTAAATAGATTAAAAATATTTGAGAAACCGAGGTGCTGCACTTCGGTTTCTTTTTATGTCTATAAAAGAATAAGGGAGGATGGCATTAGTAGTTTTTTCTTATTTTTTGTATGGTGATGTCTGGATCGTATAAAAATGAGTTTACAAGGGATCCTAAGGGAAAGTACCATCTCACTACCTCTGAAAAACTAATCCACTCACTTAAGATGCTCTATTGTTTACAGCAACATGTTTAGCAGAACTACAGCTAAAATGCTTGTTGGGGGTGAATCTTATGGATTCTACTACTTTAGTTGATCTCTTCAAACTGTTCATCGACTCTATCCACTTTATTGCTTTTCTAGTGTTCTCCATGATCTACGTGTATCAGTCTAAGAAAAGTTGATTGGTTTTTGTAGCTTAAGAAGTCTGGTAGAGATATGATTCTCTCTACGTTTATGGAAGTGGAGGAGGTGGGGAAGCGCGTCATTTTCTGCCGCCCTGCTTCCCTTTATCAAACATTTTAAAATGGCTTCAGGGTTAAGGCGCATGACTATAACTCGTGTTGAGAAGTTTAAGGGGAATGGTTTTTTGGTACACTACATAAAAGCATATTTATACGAAACTAATAAAGTAAAGAAGAAGTTAAATTTCGACAAAAAATCGTAAATTTCATGTTGCGTCGCTAGATTTCGAATGTTATGATTACACATGTAAACGATAAGAGTTGTCCGAACAACTCATGACCCCTACAAACTTTGCTACTTTGAATAACCGAGTAGAAGGTGGGGCATGAACGAACCTCGGCAAAATATGAATTATGATTTTTAATTACGCGGGTGTAGTTTAATGGTAAAACCTCAGCCTTCCAAGCTGATGACGAGGGTTCGATTCCCTTCACCCGCTCCAATGCTATTATTTTATACTTATGTGAACCAACGCAGTGTTTCGTTAAATGGGTAACGAAGCATTGCGTTTTTTATTGATGAAATTTGGATAAACCCTATAATAGACCTACTTGTTCAAGGGAGGAATCCATGATGAAAAAATTGCAGCAACATTTGAAACAAATCGATGGTAAAAGTTATAAAGCCTATAAACAAATTCAAGGGACGTATTCATTCGACAGATATGATTTAATGATTGATTATGTCCAGGGAGACCCTTTTGCTGCTCCTTCTAAAATCCGTATCCGTATTCCTGATTCGGAGCGGAGGATTTTTCCGGAGTGGAAAAATAACTCCCGCAGGAAGTATTATGCCGAAGATCAGATCACGAGAGCGATTGCAAAAACCATTTATAAAACTCAAACCAGTGTGAAAGGTTCCGGGAAAAGTGGAATGATCGCGATCGATCAACCGGGACAGGAAATTTTGGAAAGAACGTCCGTTTCTTTGAACACAGAGGATATGACGGTCTGTCTTACGGTTGGCCTGCCGGCGAATGGCAGGCGAATCAATGGGAAACAAGCGGAAAAGCTTTTCCTTTCTATTCTCCCGGAGATCATGAACCAATCTGTTTTTGCTATGAAAGATAAAGAAATTGAAGCGGTTTGCCAACTTGCCGACCAGCATCAAACGATCCTTGATGAAATGGAGAAGAATGATTGGATTTCCTTTGTTGCTGACGGGGCGATACTTCCACGGGAGAGTGGCATTAGTCAAAAGCCGATGCGGGGGGCTGTCCCTTTTGCAAGCCCTGAATCAAATCGGGTGACAATCAACCTTCCTCACAAAGAAGAACCTTTAACCGGCATGGCATTGAAGCGTGGAATTGTGTTAATCGTCGGCGGGGGCTATCATGGTAAAAGTACCCTGTTGAACGCAATGGAGCGTGGCGTGTATCCTCATATGGCAGGGGATGGACGTGAGTATGTGCTGACAGATCCTTCTGCCGTAAAAGTGAGAGCGGAAGATGGACGTCAAGTATCCACCGTGGACATATCTCCATTCATTAAAAACCTTCCCCATGGTACAGATACGACAAAGTTTTCAACGGAAAATGCCAGTGGAAGTACATCACAAGCGGCCAATGTCATCGAATCCCTGGAGGCAGGTGCATCCAGCTTGCTGATTGATGAAGATACGAGTGCAACAAACTTTATGATTAGAGATGAGCGCATGCAGGAACTCGTAGTGAAAGAGAAAGAACCGATCACCCCGTTCATTGATAAGATCAAACAGATGCGCGATGAATTGGAAGTTTCTACGGTTCTGGTCATGGGGGGATCGGGCGACTACTTCCAAGTGGCTGATGATGTCATTATGATGGATCAGTATATCCCCCACAATGTCACGGAAAAAGCGAAGGAAATCGCCAGTAAATATCCGAATGGACGTATGGAATCGTCTGATGCTTCCTTTGGTGCTGTACCGAAACGTTCCTTTTTACCTCAAAGCCTGCAAACACGTAAAGGAAAAAAAGAAAAGGTCCAGGCCAAGGGTATGCATAAGATTTTGATGGGGCGTGAAGACATCGAGTTAGATCATGTGGAACAGCTTGTAGATGCATCACAGACAAGGATGATCGCTGATTTACTCCTTCATTTAGATAAAAAAGGCGTACTGAAGCGAGGGAATTCGCTTCATGAACTGCTTGATTCTATTGAGCTTCAATTGGATCAAAAAGGTCTGGCTTCATTTGCCCCGTTTAAAGACCAGCATCCAGGTGAGCTGGCTAGACCAAGACGTTTCGAAATTGCTGCTACGCTGAACCGGATCCGGACAGCGAAAGTGAAAGACTTGAGATAGAAAGGAGGTGTGTCAGGGTGGATTTTCATCAATTCAAAGAGGAAGTCATTGCCTACAGTAAAGAAATCGGAATTGACAAAATTGGATTTGCTTCCGCTGATGTTTTCGGCGAGTTGAAAGCGCGCCTGAAAAGACAGCAGGAACTTGGCTATCAGTCCGGTTTTGAAAAAGGATCTGTTCAAGAGCGCACAGATCCTGGCCGGCTGCTTCCCGGAGCTCAATCCATTATTTCCATCGCCCTGGCCTATCCTTCAAAAATGCATGATGCTCCAAAAAGTAAAAAAGGGGACCGGCGAGGGATTTTCTGCCGGGCTTCCTGGGGGCAGGATTATCATGATGTTGTACGAGACCGCCTCAATCGTCTGGGTGCCTTTTTACAGGAAAAATTTCCGGATGTGGAACTGAAATCAATGGTGGATACGGGAGAGCTATCTGACCGCGCTGTAGCCGAGCGTGCAGGTATCGGTTTTAGTGGGAAAAATTGTGCCGTTATCACTCCTGAATTTGGTTCATATGTATATCTAGGAGAGCTGGTTACGAACATTCCATTTGCCCCGGATGAACCGGTCGATGATAGTTGCGGAGACTGTAACATCTGTGTCGATGCATGCCCAACCGATGCCCTCGTTCAGGGCGGTCAGTTGAATGCCAATCGGTGCATCGCATTCTTAACACAGACGAAGGATTTTTTGCCGGATGAATTCCGGACGAAAATCGGAAACCGTCTTTATGGCTGTGACACTTGTCAGACCGTTTGCCCAAAAAACCGCAAAAAGGATTTTCATAATCATGAAGAATTCAAACCAGATCCGGAAATCGTCAAGCCGAAATTAACCCCATTGCTATCGATTTCAAACCGGCAATTCAAAGAGAAATTCGGTTTCATTTCAGGATCATGGCGTGGGAAAAAACCGATTCAACGAAACGCCATTCTTGCTCTTGCGCATTATCGTGATGAAACTGCTATTGATGAATTGATTCGGTTGATGAAGGAAGACCCTCGTCCTGTCATTCGTGGCACGGCGGCCTGGGGGCTTGGAAAGATTGGCAAAACCGAGTGTTTTGCAGCTATCGAAGAAGCAATGGCTAAAGAAGAGGATGAACAAGTGCTTTTTGAAATGGAAAAGGGCGCTCAATTTAAAAAACTGTAACCAAATGTACCTTTTCAACATATGAAAGCTCTTGTATAATAGAAAAAACTGTTAAAGAAGAAGGGGTTGAATATGAACCATCAATCGTTCTTATACTATGACACTTTTGAAACTCCTTTGGGCCCAATGACTGTACTAGCGAATGATGAAGGCGTCTGCCGAATCGACTATGGGCATTATGAAGACCGGCTCGCTACCTATCAATCTTGGAAAAAGAAGCATTTTCTCAAAGGTGAACTGGTGTATGACCCCGAACACAAATATGTCGCACAGACGAAACAAGAGCTTACCAGCTACTTTGAGGGACATCGGAACGAATTCCATGTGCCTTTAAATTGCTACGGCACAGATTTTCAACGACAAGTATGGAGGACGCTTCTCCATCATGTCCCTTACGGGGAGACCAGGTCCTATAAGGATATCGCTGCTTCCATGCATGCTCCGAAAGCGATTAGAGCTGTTGGAGGCGCGGTGAACCAAAACCCCTTTTCCATTATTGTACCTTGTCATCGAATTATCGGTAGTAATGGCAAGTTGGTCGGCTATGCCGGCGGTCTAGATAAAAAGCAAAAACTATTGGAATTTGAAAAAGAGCACCAAACGATTAAACAAAACCACTGAAGCAGGCTCCATCACATGGAGGCTGCTTTTTTGATGTTCATGTCCTTCTTTGCTTTTCATAAGATGTAAAAGGAGGGGAGAGGCATGAGTCATACATATCAACTGCAAGTGTACTGGGAAAGAATCATGGATCGATTGTTCGATCAGGAAGATCACCAATGGTTGAGGAAAAAAGTGGATGGTATTGAAGAACGGGGACAGCGGCTGCAGCGGCTCACTTTTAATATCCATCCATATCATCGTGTCGCCTACGAAAATCAAACCCACATCCAGTATCTTTTGACTATATCCCTGCTTATTAAATCCGGAAGATATCATTTCTTAGAAGAAGGTCATTATCATGGGGAGGCACGGTTTGTGGGGGGAGAGTTAACGGACCACCTAGTGAGGACAGAAATGTTGGAGGGCAATAAGGTCTCAAAACCTTTGCCTGTGGATGTGGCGACAGACCAAGACCGAGAACGATCACGATTTACTTACAATCGTAGAGAAGCTGTTCGATATGCCGACCGTTGGTGGGACAGCTACAATCCCGCCTATAAAAGTTTTGATGTCGATTGTACGAATTATGTATCCCAGTGCATACGTGCAGGTGGAGCGTCAACCTGGGGCGCACCAAATCGGACGAAAGGATGGTGGTATGGAAGCGGAAATTGGAGCTATAGCTGGACGGTCGCTCATGCCCTGCGTTGGTATTTGGGAGGAGCGAGGAAAGGCCTGACAGCCACAGAGGTTTCCTCTGCTGATCAACTTTCGCCAGGTGACATCATTTGCTATGATTTTCAGGGAGACGGAAGGTTTGATCATAACACCTTTGTTGTCAGAAAAGATTCCAATGGGATGCCGCTTGTAAATGCACATACATCCAACAGCCGCCATCGCTATTGGGCCTATGAAGACTCCACGGCTTATACCCCTGATATTCAGTACAAATTTTATAAAATTGATGGCTGAAGAGTATGGTATAATAGTCTAGTTGACTAAGATTAGACTGAGGTGAAACGTATGCCTAACCATATTGTACTCTTTCAACCGGAAATACCAGCAAATACTGGAAATATCGCTCGGACGTGTCTTGCTACGAATTCTGAATTGCACCTGATCCGCCCTCTGGGTTTTTCGACGGATGATAAGATGGTCCGCCGTGCAGGATTGGATTATTGGCATAAGGTCAATGTGAATTATTACGAGTCCATTCAAGAACTTTATGAAGCCTTTCCTAAAGGGGAAATTTACTATATAGAGAATTTCGGTACGAAATCATACGTAGATTTTGACTTTAGTGATGTTGAACAGGATTTGTTGTTCGTTTTCGGGCGTGAAAGTGACGGGATTCCTAAAGACCTTTTAGAAGGGTTGGAGGATCGTTGTTTGAGAATACCGATGACCGATCAAGTGAGATCACTCAACCTGTCCAATACAGCTTCCATTATTCTTTTTGAGGCTTTAAGACAACAAGGTTATCCGAACTTAATTAAATGAAGCAGAGAGGCGGCCGTATGTGGTCGTCTTTTTTGATGTGTTCTGCGTTTTTGAGTGAGAATTCTATATTGGTGCCAGGCACCGGGATGAGCTGATAGGGTGCCAGGCACTGGGACGAGCTGATTGGGTGCCAGGCACTGGGACGAGCTGATTGGGTGCCAGGCACCGGGACGAGCTGATAGGGTGCCAGGCACTGGGATGAGCTGATTGAGTGCCAGGCACTGGAGCGAGTTGTTTAGGTGCCAGGCATCCAAACAAGGCATCCAAACAAGCGTGGCCGGAAGCTAAGTAAAACGACTATAGATTACGATAAAAAGAGGATTAATTAGGATTATGTCGAATTTTATCTATAGAAAATGTTCATGAAGGGAGTAGTTTCATTGGCCAGGAAAAAGCGCTTTTGGTTCCCCGGAGCAATCTTTCACATTACTGCTCGAGGAAATCGAAGGCAAAATATCTTTTTAAATGATACAGACCGATTATCGTACTTAAATTTTTTGAAAGAAGTAAAAAAAGTACATGGTTTTAAATTACATGCTTACTGTTTAATGAGTAATCATGTCCACTTAATTATCGAGATCAATGATTCCCCGCCAAGTTCTATCCTCCAGCAACTCCACACTAAATATTCCAAGTATTTTAATTCCAAATATGAGTACACCGGCCATTTGTTTCAAGGAAGGTATCATGATGAAATTATACTTAATCGTGAGTATTTTTTGACAGCTTGTAAGTATGTACACAAGAATCCTGAAAGAGCCAATTTAAAACGATTGTTATCTAATCACCTGTGGACGTCGCATAGTGCCTATATTAATAAAGAATCAGATCCAATAGTGGATACGGAACTGTTGAGAGAGTATTTAATGGTAACTTACGAAGAGTTTATGAAATTTCATGATGTAGAGGACCCTGCTACTTAATAAAGAGTAAGGGTCTTTTTTTATGTGAAGACTCGAACATAAAGCCTGGCACTTCGAGAAGACATTTTGGTGCCTGGCACCCGATTTAAGGCACCCGATTTATGTGGCACCCGATTCATGGCACCAATAAAACACAAAAAAACGCATCCATAATGGATGCGTTTTTGCTGCTTATTTTTTTGGCGTACCAGGTTTTGTGTCATATCCGGCACTGAAGATAGCAGTAAGAAATGCGACACAGACAAGAATGATCAATGTAAGATTCATGAGTGGTCCTCCTTTATGTAGCCAGACAAGCATGATTAATTCATATTATACCCTATTTATGGGTGGATGTGAATTGTTTGTCCAGTTAAAATTATCCTTTGCCTGATGACACATGCCTATACGTCAGGGCGGGCGTTTACATAGAGTGAAGGGTAGGTGAATAACCAAGGATGGATTGGAGGAGCATAAATGAACCATTACCAATATTATTATCACCCGTACCAAGTCGAAGAGGACTTCCGCAATGAGGATGAACGTTTCTTCTTTTTAGGACCATTTGCTGGTGGACTGCTCGGTGGATTCTTGGGGGGAGCTCTGGCACCTGGCTTTTACGGAGGATTTGGACCCCCGCCTCCGCCACCACCTTACTACGGTGGAGGACCCGGATACGGTGGACCAGGATATGGATATAACCGACCTCCTTATTATGGAGGGCCATGGTAAAATAGATGCCCCTCATGAACCAATCATGAGGGGCAATTTTTTAGAAGTTCGTAGTATCCAGTTCTTTTCCTTGGGATTCGTAGCCTTGCATGTACTTGATGCGGCGCTGGGCGGATGTGGCGTTCACCTGCTCATCTGCGTGATAAGATGAACGGACCATAGGGCCTGCTTCGCAGTGTTTGAATCCTTTCTCAAGAGCAATTTCCTTAAGCTCTTCAAATTCGTCCGGATGATAGTAACGCTCGACGTTTAAATGTTTCTTTGTCGGCTGTAGATATTGACCGATTGTCATGATATCAACGTTATGGGCAAGAAGGTCGTCCATGGCTTCAACGATTTCTTCTTTCGTTTCACCTAAACCGACCATGATGCTTGATTTGGTCGGAGTATTCGGGCGAATTTCTTTTACACGTTTCAACAATTCAAGAGAACGATCGTACATCGCGCGAGCACGCACTTTTTTCGTCAGGCGTCGGACGGTTTCGATGTTATGGTTGAAAATATCCGGCTCTCCGTCCATTAATGTGTGAAGACTTTCATAATCACCTTTCATATCTGAAGGGAGGATTTCAACGGTACAACCCGGTACACGGCGGCGGATGGCTTTCACTGTTTCAGCGAAAACGGCAGCACCACCATCATTTAAATCGTCACGCGCAACAGCGGTCACAACGACGTGCTTAAGTCCCATGATTTCCACAGAATCAGCGACACGTTCTGGTTCGCCCCAATCTAGTTCGTTAGGAAGTCCTGTTTTGACCGCGCAGAAGCGGCATCCTCGTGTACATGTATCTCCAAGGATCATGAATGTCGCCGTTTTTCGTTCACTCCAGCATTCGTGAATGTTTGGACATCGGGCTTCTTCACATACGGTGTTCAGTTTTTTATCACGCATCAGCTTTTTCAAGCCTGTGTAGGATTTATTCGTATTGATCTTTATTTTCAGCCATTCTGGTTTTCTTATGTACTCTTGATCTTTGGCCATTTCATTCACTCCTTATTCATTAGCGTGAGTAGTTCCATTCGTCATTTTCATAACGTTCTTCTGCAATTTTTCTTACTTCGTCCCATTGTGCTTCTGTTGGGGTAAAAGGCTCAAGTTTAATACCCAGTCCTTTTTCGAAACCATTTTTAAAAGCTTTTTTTGTATCTTCGAAAGTTACTGGGTGATCAACGATTTGGTTGATCGCTATGGCTTTGTCACCGAAGGCTTTTCGTGCGCGTTCTTTAATGCGTTCATTTTTATAGATGAACATGTCGAACAGTTTCACATCATCGACATCAATGGGGATGGACCCATGTTGAAGGATAATCCCTTTCTTTCTTGTCTGTGCACTTCCCGCTGCTTTTTTACCTTCGACAATAAGTTCATACCATGAAGGTTCTTCAAAGCATACCGCGGATCCTGCTACATCTAATTTTCCTTCAGGAACAGCGAATTCTGCTTGTATGTCAAGGTTTGTGAATCCTTCAAGCAAACCTTTTGATAGGACAAGGTAGGCTTCTTTTACAGAGTCTGGCATATCCGGATGATTTTCCGAAACAATTACACTATATGTGAGTTCATTGTCATGTAGGACAGCTCGTCCACCCGTCTGACGGCGAACAAGCTCATATCCATGCTTTTGGACGCCCTCCAAATCAATCTTTCCTTTGACTTTCTGAAAATATCCTACAGATAATCCAGCAGGCTCCCATCCATAAAAGCGGAGTACAGGAGGAATGTCTCCATTGCGGTGCCAATTCATCAAGGCTTCATCCAATGCCATGTTCATCGCAGGGGTGCAATGACCTGAATCGACAAAGTACCATGTTTCCATTTGCAGTCCTTCTTTCTATTGTGTAGCACTTTATCCTATTAAAATATTCGTAACAATTCTAACAAGGGGATATCATCGTGTCAAAATTTACTAACAAGCGTAAATTCAACCTTTAGGACTACTTACTCATTGCAAAAAAATGGACATACAATCCGGTACTGTTGATTTATAATAAAGGAAGGAGGGATGATCGTGAGCCAAACGTTGATTTCCAGCATCCTTTTCTTGGTCAGTGCAGCAATTTGGGCATTATTAGCTATATTTTATGACGATTTCAGGTGGCTTAATTTGTTTCTGTTTATTGCTTTTTTGGTCATGGGATTGTCCAAAAGACGCAGGTATACTCAAGAAAAGGATTACGAAGAGGACTAACTTTCATGTTGGTCCTCTTTTTTTCTGTCATGAATGAACAAGGTAGGCATAGGGTGGATAAGAGGGCTTTACCCTCACTTTTCAGTTGACTCTTCATAGTTAGCGTTTTGAAATTATGTTTTCGAAAGGGTTGTATCCACCAGACACCTGGAATGAATGGTAGGTTGCGCGTTTGTTCAGTTGCAGCGGCCAGACACTCGAGACATAAGTCAACCGCCTCCGTGGTGGAAAAACACACCACTGCGCCGTTTGCCTTATGCTTGTCGCGTCTAACCAGGCCGCTTCCACATTTCTAAATTACACATGTTTTACAGTAGCCAGGCATAGGATGTATTAAAATTCGTCTCTTACGACGGGGGAGGTCGCGAAGTGGACATTTTAAAGAAAATACAAGACCACCGGGAACAAGAAGAGGAACTGAAATGGGAAGGTACATTCTCAGAGTATTTGGAATTGCTGAAAGAGCGTCCGTATTTGGCTCAATCCGCCCATTCCCGCGTTTACAATATGATTAAAAGTGCGGGGGTAGCAGAAGAGCACGATCATAAGCGTTACAAGTTTTTCGATGAGGATATTTATGGACTGGATGAAGCCATGGAGAAGCTTGTGGAAGAATATTTCCACCCGGCTGCGAGAAGGCTGGATGTTAGAAAGCGTATCCTTTTACTGATGGGACCTGTCAGTGGTGGTAAGTCAACGCTCGTTAATTTACTTAAACGTGGGATGGAGAAGTACACGCATACCGATGAAGGGGCTGTCTTTGCCATTAAGGGTTGTCCGATGCATGAGGATCCTTTACACCTTGTTCCGAACCATCTGCGTAAGGATTTCCAGGATGAGTACGGCATTCGTGTAGAGGGAAGTCTATCCCCGTTAAATACGATGAGAGTTGAAACAGAATATGACGGAAGGATTGAAGATGTTTTAGTTGAACGTATCTTTTTCTCAGAGGATAAGCGTACAGGCATTGGTACGTTCAGCCCGTCCGATCCAAAATCCCAGGATATAGCGGACTTAACCGGTTCTATTGACTTCTCTACGATTGCCCAGTATGGTTCTGAATCAGATCCCAGGGCTTACCGTTTCGATGGAGAATTGAATAAAGCAAACCGTGGGATCATGGAGTTTCAGGAAATGCTGAAGTGTGATGAGAAGTTTTTATGGCACTTACTCAGCCTGACTCAGGAAGGAAACTTCAAGGCTGGTCGCTTTGCCCTAATATCTGCCGATGAATTGATCATCGCCCATACGAACGAAGCGGAATATCGTTCTTTCATAGCCAATAAGAAAAATGAGGCCTTGCATTCACGGATGATTGTTATGCCTGTCCCTTATAACTTGAAGGTGAGTCAGGAAGAACGGATCTATGAAAAAATGATCAGAGAAAGTGACATCAGAGATGTGCACATCGCCCCGCATACACTGAGGGTTGCGGCGATGTTTACCATTTTAACCCGGTTGAAGGAGTCGAAAAAAGCTTCTGTCGATGTACTGAAGAAAATGCGCCTGTATGACGGTGAAATTTTAGAAGGATTCAGCGATGTAGATGTGGAAGAGCTGAAGAAAGAGCATGCGGACGAAGGAATGAGCGGCATTGACCCTCGTTATGTCATTAACCGCATTTCCTCAACCATTATTAAGAAAGAGTTGACGTCTATAAATGCGCTGGATGTGCTGCGTTCGCTGAAAGACGGGCTTGGAAGCCATGCTTCCATTTCCAGTGAAGATAAAGAACGTTATCTTGATTTCATTTCGCTTGCTAGAAAAGAATACGACGAAATCGCGAAGAAAGAAGTGCAGAAGGCTTTTGTCTATTCTTATGAAGAGTCAGCTGTCACATTAATGGATAACTATTTAGATAACGTAGAGGCCTATTGCAACAAGGCGAAACTTAGGGATCCACTGACCGGTGAAGAATTGAACCCGGATGAGCGCCTCATGCGTTCCATTGAAGAACAGATTGGTGTATCAGAAAATGCGAAGAAGGCGTTCCGTGAAGAGATCTTGATCCGAATCTCCGCTTATGCTCGAAAAGGCAAGAAATTCGACTATCAGTCTCATGAGCGGTTACGTGAAGCCATTCAGAAGAAGTTGTTCGCAGATCTGAAAGATGTTGTCAAAATTACCACGTCCACGAAGACGCCGGATGAGCAGCAACTTAAGAAAATCAATGAAGTGGTTGCGACTCTCGTTGATGAACATGGTTACAATTCCAGTTCTGCCAATGAATTATTGAAGTATGTCGGTAGCTTGTTGAATAGATAATGGGCAACCCCCAGCCGCTCTCTTATTCTATTAAGAGGGCGGTTTCTTGTGGTATAATGGCCAAAAATGAAGTGTGGTGAGACGATGGCCAAAAAATATTATGCAATTATTGATGTCGGATCGAATACAATGCGCCTAGTCATTTATTTAAGGGAAAAAGGTGGACGTCTACGGGAAGTGGAGAATGTGAAAGCTGTTGCCCGATTGAGGAATCACCTCATGGACGACGGCCTATTATCTACTGAAGGTATCCAAATCCTTTTGACCACTTTAAAAAGCTTCAAACAAGTCGCAGAGTCATATCCTTTGGAGGAGATCGTTTGTGTAGCGACTGCTACCATCAGGCAAGCGCAAAATCAAGCCGAAATCATTCATCAGGTATCGGATCAAACAGGCTTCGATATGCGAATACTTTCCGACCAGGAAGAAGCTTATTATGGGTATTTGGCTGTAGTGAACTCTACACCTGTGACAGAAGGAATAACGGTAGACATCGGTGGAGGAAGTACAGAAGTTACATATTTTAAGGACAGGGAATTGGTAGAATCCCATAGTTTCCCATTCGGAGCACTCACGCTTAAACAAGACTTTTTTAAAAAAGATCTTCCTACAGAGGAAGAAATGTCTGACCTTCGTCATTATTTGATTGAGCAATTTCAATCTCTTCCATGGCTGAAGAAAAAGAACGTCCCGTTGATCGGAATCGGGGGAGGGGCACGTAACCTCGTTCAAATTGATCAGAATTTGAAAGAATACCCTCTCGCAGGTCTACACCAGTATAAAATGAAGGACAGTGACCTTGCGTTTATTAAGAACTACCTTTTCACCTTGAATATGAAGAAGTTGCAGAAGGTTGAGGGGCTGTCTAAGGATCGTGCGGACATCATCCTTCCCGCAACCGAAGTCTTCCATTCTTTATATGATACGGTCCATGCTTCTGGTTTTATCTTAAGTAGAAAAGGGTTGCGTGACGGTATTTTCTTCGAGCAGCTGACGAGTGAGATGGGAACAGCCCTCTTTCCGAATGTGTTAGAGGAGAGCATCCAGGAATTGATCAGTGATTATGAGTTGAATGTGAAACACATCCAGCATGTTCAGCACCTGGCCCACGAATTGTTCCATCAGCTCCACGATCATGGAATCGGTTCTTTGAGGAAAAAAGACTGGCAGGAAGTGAAAAGAGCAAGCTATGTGTTTAACCTTGGAGAATACATTGACAATGAATCAAGCTCCCAGCACACTTTTTACCTTCTTGCTAACCGTACGATTGACGGATTGATGCATATGGAAAGACTACGGATGGCTCTTATGGCTTCTTTCAAAAATAAGACAATCTTCAAGCAATTCCTCAATCCATACAAACAGTGGTTCTTGAAAGATGAACGGAAAAAGATCCGCCTTCTCGGGTCCATGTTGAAGTTTTGTTATAGTCTGGACAGCACCCGCAGGCAGACGGTGGAAAGGCTGGAACTATCCAATGATGGAGATGACCTCCGGGTAACTCTCTATTGTAACGGTGCTTACATGCCTGAGGAATATCAAGCAGAAAAACAGAAAAAACACTTGGAAAAGTCACTGAAGAAGACTATCGAGCTTTCTTTTGTGGAAAATAAAAAGTAGTCCGTTCCCGGGCTGCTTTTTTTGTCATTCTATTTTTTGTCTTATCGTTCGACATTTTCAATCAAATTTTTACAAAAAGTTAACTTTGCATTCATATGTGGAATATATGGATGTATTAACCTATATGTGAATACATGTGTAAAGGGTGTGCGTTATGTCAACAGAAATGAAGACGAAAGAACTGGATAATCCACTTTTTTATAATAATCGAGAGCTCAGCTGGCTTGGCTTCAATGAACGGGTTTTGGATGAAGCTCTTGATATGGACAACCCTTTGCTCGAACGGTTGAAATTTTTAGCTATTGTCTCTTCCAATCTTGATGAATTTTTTATGGTACGCGTCGCGGGATTGAAGGACCAGGTCAAAGCCGGCTTTAATAAACCGGAAAACAAAGCCGGATTGACGCCAAAGCAGCAACTGAACAAAATTGCTGAGATTAACCACAAAAATGTGGAAAAGCAGTATGCGGCCTATCAGGCGATGAAACCGGAATTGGAAAAAGAGGGAATTACGATTTTGTCCATTGACGACCTCACCAAAGAGGAAATCAAGCGCTTTGAAACCTATTTCGATGAAGAGATTTTTCCCGTGTTGACCCCTATGGCAGTGGATGCCTATCGTCCTTTTCCGATGCTTTTGAATAAGTCCATCAACCTGGCTGTCGTCATTCGGGATGAACTCGACCAAGAGGGAGCAACGAAAACGGCGATTGTTCAAGTGCCATCCGTACTGGACCGTTTCGTAAGTGTGAACCATGATGATAAATATCAGTATGTTTTATTGGAAGAAATCATCGGTCATTTTATGAATAAGCTCTTCAAAGGGTATAAAGTTGAGTCGATCACAGAGTTCAGAATTACGAGAAATGCTGATATGACAATTCATGAAGAAGGCGCCCGTGATTTATTAAAAGAAATAGAGAAAGAATTGAAGAAACGGAAGTGGGGAGCGGCTGTCCGTCTGGAAGTGCGGGACGGAAAATATGATGAGAAATTGGTCAGCTTTTTATTGAATGTCCTCGAAATTCATAAAGATGACTTATACATTACAAATGGACCGCTGGACTTAACTTTCTTATTTAAATTCCATAAAACGTTTGAAGACATCAAGGACCACCTTTATTACGAAACGTTGATGCCTCAGCCTCCGCGTGATTTGAGTAGTGATGAAAATATTTTTGAACAAGTAATGGATCGGGATGTTTTCCTACACCATCCGTTTGAATCTTTTGAACCGGTCGTAGACTTCGTCGCGGAAGCAGCAGATGATCCACATGTGCTGGCTATCAAACAAACATTATACCGGGTTAGTGGAGATTCACCGATTATAGAAGCTCTCAAGCGTGCGGCGGAGAAAGGGAAGCAGGTCACCGTACTTGTTGAACTAAAAGCACGGTTTGATGAAGAAAACAACGTGCAATGGGCAAAAGAATTGGAAAAAGCAGGTTGTCATGTCATTTATGGAATGACTTACTTGAAAACGCACAGCAAAATTACTCTGGTGGTCAGGAAGAAGAACGAAAAAATTGAACGTTTCGTTCACCTGGGAACAGGGAATTATAATGACCAGACAGCATCGCTTTATACAGATATGGGAATCATCACAGCCAAGCGGAAGTTTGGAATTGATGCCACAGACTTTTTCAATTATTTAAGCGGGTTTACCGAGAAACCGCAATTCCATCATCTGTCGATGGCTCCGTTTGATATACGAAATGACTTTATCCGCTATATCAACAATGAAATCCGTTTCCAAAAACAACATGGCAATGGGCGCATCATCTTAAAAATGAATTCTTTGACGGACAAAAATTTAATTATGAAGCTTTACGAAGCCTCTCAAGCAGGTGTGCAGATTGATTTAATCGTGCGTGGAATCTGCTGTCTGCGTCCCGGGATCCAGGGTTTCAGCGATAACATCCGTGTCATTAGTATTGTTGGTCGCTTCCTGGAGCACAGCCGAATTTATTATTTCCATCATAATGGAGACGATCGTGTCTTTCTATCCTCTGCTGATATGATGACAAGAAACATGGTCAAGCGTGTCGAACTTTTATTCCCGATCTATGAACCAGTGATAAAAAATCGTTTGCAAAAGATTTTATCTGTCATGCTGAGTGATAATGTCAAAGCCAGGGAACAAAAGAATGACGGGTCCTATGAACATGTTAAACGCCCTGAAAACGCGCAGCCCATCAATAGTCAGATGAAACTTTACGATATGGCTTACCGTGTCTTAGAGGATGAAGAATAACAACGATATATCACTTTAGTGGCAAAAAGTGAAAAAGGCGTACCCATCGGTGCGTCTTTCTTGTTATAATGGAATGGATTTGGTCATTATTAAAAAATTAAGCGAAATTTGTTGAATACGGAAGCGTTTCAATTCTATAATAGTACATGGACTTGGAAACGTTTTCGAGGAAACATTAGCCAACAACTACTTGGGGGTATTCTACGTGTCTAAACAAGGCTCCACTCAAAACTTTTGGGAAAATTTCCATGGCCCCAACATGGGGTACATCGAAGAACAATTCGAACAATATGAAAACGATCCTAGTGCTGTCGATCCTTCCTTGAAGGAAATCTTTGATGAGCACGGGGCTCCTGCATGGATGGGAAGCGATATGGTTGCCGAAACCAATGGATCTGCTTCACCTTCTGAAAGGGATATAGCTAAAATTACCTCAGCTTTGAAACTTGTTGAGGCTATTCGTCGTCATGGTCACCTGCAGGCGAATATTTACGCGGTAGGCAGTGATGAGCGACCTAAAACAAATTTGCTTGAGTTAGAAACATATGGACTACAAGAAAAGGATCTAAAAGAAATCCCGGCTGATTGGGTGTGGCCTGATGCCCCAATGAAACTGGATAACGCACTTCAAGTAGTCAAAACATTAAAAGAACGATATGCAGGGACCATTTCTTTTGAATTTGGTCATGTGAATAACGAAGATGAAAGAAAATGGCTTCAGGATAAAGTCGACACTGGTTCTTATACCGTGTCACTGACAGATGAAGAGAAGAAGCAATTACTATACCGTCTGGCCGAAGTAGAAGGATTTGAAAATTTCCTTGCCAAAACATTTGTTGCGCAGAAGCGTTTTTCTATTGAAGGCTTGGACATGATGGTGCCGATGCTTGATCATATTATCCAGTCAGCATCAGGTGACAAAATAAAAAATATCATGATGGGCATGGCCCACCGTGGTCGTTTGAATGTACTTGCACATATCCTTGGAAAACCTTATGACCGCATTTTTTCTGAATTCCACCTTTCTCCCGATAAGGAGCTAATGCCATCGGAAGGTTCGATGGGAATTAATTATGGGTGGACAGGTGATGTGAAGTATCACTTCGGTGCGAGAAGAGAAATTGAGAACGGTGAACAGTCGGCTACGCGTGTGACTCTAAGCCACAACCCTTCACACTTAGAATACGTCAATCCTGTAGTAGAAGGATTTACACGTGCGGCTCAGGATGACCGATCAGAGCCGGGTTATGCAAAAATGGATGAGGACGAGGCATTCGGCCTTTTGATTCATGGTGACGCTGCTTTCATCGGAGAAGGTGTGGTAGCAGAAACCTTGAACATGAGTGACCTCCCTGGCTATCGCACAGGTGGAACGGTCCACATTATTGCTAACAACCTTGTCGGTTTCACGACGAATAGGAAAGACGGACGCTCGACACGTTACGCGAGTGATCTTGCCAAAGGGTTCGAGATTCCTGTTGTTCATGTAAATGCTGATGATCCGCTAGCTTGTTTATCAGCGATGGCCCTTGCGTATGAGTACCGTCAGAAATTCCATAAAGATTTCTTGATCGATCTCGTCGGATATCGTCGTTTCGGTCACAATGAAATGGATGAACCACGCTCTACACAACCGAGACTTTATAAAGAAATTGACGAACATCCGACAGCTGCTGCTGTCTTTGAAAAACAGCTACAGGAAGCATCAGTCGTAGGTGATGGTGCTCTTAAAGATATGAAAGCGGAAGTGGAACAGAAACTCCGCGATATCTATAACAATATGAACGAGCATGAAACGTCTTCTCCTGATGTCAAAGATCGTCCGAGTGGAGTGGAACGTAATCTCGACGAAATCGATACAGCCATCGATATTGATCGTCTAAAAGGTTTAAATGAAGGTATGCTGAAGCGTCCTGAAGGTTTTAATGGTTTTAAAAAGCTTGAGAAAATTCTCCAGAGGCGCAGTAAAATGCTTGATGATGGTCAGAAAGTTGACTGGGCTACAGCCGAAGCCCTAGCATTTGCATCAATTCTTGAAGATGGACGTCCTATTCGAATCACAGGTCAAGATACGGAGCGCGGAACATTTGCCCACCGACACCTTGTTCTTCATGATGTGGAAACAGGGGAAACGTACTGTCCTCTTCACGGATTAGAACAGGCAAATGCCTCTTTTGACATTCATAATAGCCCATTGTCCGAAGCTGGGGTTATTGGGTTTGAGTACGGATATAGTGTCCAGGCTCCAGAATCTCTAGTCCTTTGGGAGGCACAGTTCGGTGATTTTGCTAATGCTGGACAAGTCATCTTTGACCAGTTCGTATCTGCCGGCCGTGCCAAGTGGGGTGAAAAGTCCAATATGGTCTTCTTGCTTCCTCACGGATATGAGGGACAAGGGCCTGAGCACTCGAGTGCGCGACTGGAGCGTTTCTTACAGCTTGCTGCTGAAAACAACTGGACGGTTGCCAATGTCACGTCTTCTGCTCAATACTTCCACTTGTTAAGAAGACAAGCAGCTATTAGTAATCAGGAAGAAGCGCGTCCTCTTGTGTTGATGACACCGAAGAGTCTCTTAAGAAATCAACGAGTGGCCGTTTCCGGGGAACAGTTCAGCACTGGACGCTTCCAACCGATTATGAAGCAACCAATCTTATCTGAAAACAAAGATAAAGAAAAAGTGAAAACACTTCTTCTCGGAAGCGGGAAGATCATGGTCGATATCGAAGATACGGTAGATGGTACTGATCAAACCTTTGAGTCGATCGATGCCGTAAGAATCGAACAAATCTATCCGTTCCCTGAACAACGATTAGCTGAGATGTTAGAGTCTTATCCTAATTTAGAAGAATTAGTATGGGTCCAAGAAGAACCGCAGAACATGGGTAGCTGGTACTTCGTCGAAGGGATTTTGCACAAGTTGTTGAAAGAGGGGCAGATTCACCGCTTTGTCGGTCGTCCGCACCGTGCTTCACCTTCCGTCGGCGAGCCGAACATCCATAAAACGGAGCAGAATCGAATCATTCATGAAGCGCTACAGATGTCTAAAGGAGGAGAAACAAATGAAGGAAATTAAGGTTCCTGAATTAGCTGAATCCATAACAGAAGGTACAATATCAGAATGGCTCGTCAAAAAAGGGGATCAAGTGGAAAAAGGCGACCCGATTCTCGAGCTTGAGACAGATAAAGTAAACGTTGAAGTGAATGCAGATGCCAGTGGAGTTATTGCTGAGTTGTTGAGAGAAGCTGGAGACGACGTAGAAGTCGGCGATGTGATTGCTAAAGTCGATGAAAATGGCGAAGCGGGAGGTTCAGACGAAGACACTTCTTCTGATGATGAGGAAGAATCTGAACCAAAAGAAAAAGAAGAGAAATCCAACAAAGAAGAAGAATCTCAGAAAGAAGAAGAGCAGCAACAATCTTCTGAAGAGAAAAAAGAGTCTTCCAGTAAGGATTCTAAAGACGTGATTGCTACTCCAGCCGCTCGCAAACGTGCGCGTGAACTTGGAATTGATTTGAGTGAGATTTCCGCTCGCGATCCCCTTGGACGCATCCGCCCTGAAGATGTTGATGCAGCTGCCAAAGGAGAAAGCAAGCAGCAATCTAAAGGTTCATCCAAGTCTTCTTCTGAGGACCAGTCTAAGAAGCAGGAGAAGAAAAAAGAAGAAACGAAGAAAACAGAATTTGATAAGCCGGTCGAGCGAGTGAAAATGTCCCGCAGACGCCAGACCATTGCTAAGAGACTCGTTGAAGCCCAACAGGAATCTGCAATGCTTACAACGTTCAACGAAGTGGATATGACTAATGTTATGAAGCTCAGAAGTGAGCGTAAAGAATCCTTCCTGAAGAAGCATGACATTAAATTAGGATTTATGTCCTTCTTCACAAAAGCTGCAGTTGGGGCATTGAAGGAATTCCCGCTACTGAATGCCGAAATTCAAGGGAACGAAATCATTAAGAAACAGTTCTATGATATCGGGATGGCCGTTTCCACAGATGAAGGTCTCGTCGTTCCTGTTGTCCGTGATGCGGACCGTCTTGACTTTGCCGGAATTGAAAAAGGAATTGCAGACCTTGCTACCAAAGCCCGAAACAAAGAGCTTGGTCTTGATGACTTGCAAGGTGGATCATTTACGATTACGAACGGTGGAATATTCGGATCTATGCTTTCCACCCCGATTTTGAATGCACCTCAAGTAGGAATCCTTGGTTTGCATAACATTGAAAAACGCGCGAAAGTTATGCCGGATGACTCCATCGAAGCTCGTCCGATGATGTACATTGCTCTTTCCTATGACCACAGAATCGTAGATGGAAAAGATGCGGTACAGTTCTTGCGCAGAATTAAAGAAATGATTGAAGATCCATTCGATCTCTTGCTCGAAGGCTAAAACCAATCCCCTTCCACAACTCCCGTGGAAGGGGATTTTATATTCCTAATCACACAAACGCTGCCTATACTTGAATAACATATTTACCAGCATGGACTATCAATCTGCTTGTGAAACGATAGACAATATGGGCGAAAGAAACAAATAATCCATGTATATCTCAATATCTTTCATCCATTACCGTGGACCTGCATACGATAGAGTAATACTCGATTAGGAGGGAATTACATGGATGAAGAGATGAGTTTCGTAATCGCCGAAGACGACTGGTCCCTCCATCGGAAAGGCTACGACGATCAGCGGCGACATCAAGAAAAAGTGAAGGATGCGATGAGCAAGCAGTTACCTGATCTCATTACTGAAGAGAATATTGTGATGTCGAATGGAAAGCGTGTCGTTAAGATTCCAATACGTTCACTTGATGAATATAAGATTCGTTATAATCACGAGAAGAATAAACATGCAGGACAAGGTGAAGGGGATAGTGAAGTCGGGGATGTTGTTGCTCAAGCGCCGCAGCAATCGAAAGGTAAGCCTGGCGATGGAGACGGAGCTGGAGATCAAGCTGGCGAAGATTATTATGAGGCAGAGATTTCATTAGCCGAGTTAGAAGAAGCCTTGTTTAAGGAATTAACCTTACCGAATTTGGATGAGAAGGAAAAAGACAATATCATTCACACAGACATCGAGTTCAGCGATATTCGGAAAACGGGATTAACAGGAAACATCGACAAGAAGAGGACGATGCTTGAAGCATACAAACGAAACGCTCTAGGCGGAGAAGCTTCATTTGCACCGATTTATCCAGAAGATATTCGTTTTAAAACGTGGAATGAGAAAACCAAACCGGAATCAAAAGCTGTTGTTATTGCGATGATGGATACAAGTGGCTCCATGGGGCAATGGGAAAAGTATATGGCCAGAAGTTTCTTCTTCTGGATGACCAGGTTCCTGAACCGGAACTATGAAACAGTGGAAATTGAATTTGTTGCCCATCACACACAAGCTAAAGTCGTCAGTGAAGATGATTTCTTTTCTAAAGGGGAAAGTGGAGGGACGATCTGCTCCTCAGCTTATCGCAAGGCTTTAGAATTGATTGAGACCAAGTATTCGCCGGAGCGCTATAATATTTACCCGTTCCACTTCTCTGATGGTGATAATTTAACATCTGATAATAAACGCTGCCTGGGATTGATTGAACAGCTGATTGAAGTTTCACAAATGTTTGGTTATGGAGAAGTCAACCAATACAATCGTTCCTCCAGTTTGATGCAGGCCTATAAATCCATCGATCACCCGAAGTTCCGCTATTACATTTTGAGAAGAAAAGCAGATGTATTTCATGCCATGAAACAATTCTTCAGTGAACAGGTTGAAGAGATGCTAAGCTGATGTTGCAAAGAAGCCAAGTAACATCTTGTTGCTTGGCCTTTTTTGTGTTTTCAAAAGCTGGACGAGTGTTTTATTACTTGAACCTTAGGCTTCCTTGGTATAATGTCGCTATAAAGAAAATAAAAGGAGTATCGTTTATGATTCAGGAAATTTTAGAGTCCAATCAATTCATCATGTTGATGGCTCTATTGCTTATTGTCAGTATCATCGTTACAAAATTCTCTTCCAGACTCGGGGTTCCATCGCTCGTTCTCTTTATTGCGGTTGGAATGCTCGTCGGAAATGATGGGCTTGGGTTCATTTATTTTGATAACCCAGAAATTGCTCAGTTGATCGGTGTCATCGCTTTAATTGTTATTTTGTTTGAAGGTGGTATGTTGACAAAATGGAAAGATATACGACCTGTAGTGGTTCCTTCCATTTCTTTAGCCACAGTAGGAGTCGTCCTTACGACATCCATCGTAGCTTTAGCTGCCAAATTCATCTTACATATCGGTTGGATTGAGGCTTTCCTTGTAGGATCTATTGTAGGGTCTACAGATGCGGCAGCTGTATTTGCTGTTTTAAAAGGAAAAAATGTCCGACCTAAGCTTGAAGCGACACTGGAAGCGGAGTCTGGTACAAACGATCCTATGGCTGTGTTTCTCACTATTTCATTTATTCAGTTGCTCACGATTGATCAAGTCAATATATTAGGGATGATCGGTTCATTCTTTTGGCAGATGGGTGCTGGATTAGCGGTTGGATTTGGAATCGGGTACTTGGCCAGTTTTTCATTAAATCGAATCAATTTGGATTCAAGTGGACTTTATCCATTGTTCGCTCTAGGTTTCGCATTTTTATCTTACAGTTCAAGCTCCCTTCTCCAAGCAAGTGGTCTTTTAGCTGTATATGTGACAGCCGTTGTCATTGGAAATGCTGAACTGGCTTACCGTTATTCCATCTTGCGGTTTCATGAGGGATTTGGCTGGATGGCTCAAATTCTCATGTTTATAATTCTCGGGTTATTTGTTTCGCCCACTGAAGTTTTCACATGGCCTGTTATGATGGATGGATTGCTTATAGCACTTGTGCTTATATTTATTGCAAGGCCTGTAGCCACGCTTTTAAGCCTGTCTGGTTTTTCGTTTACGATGAAGGAAAAGTACTTTTTATCCTGGGCTGGGTTGCGTGGTGCCGTACCAATCGTACTGGCGATCTTCCCGATGCTGGCTGGAATACAGAACAGCCAGCTTATCTTCAACGTTGTTTTCTTTACTGTTCTTACATCAGCTCTTGTTCAAGGGTCGTCCATCACCCGTATTGCTGAACGTTTCAAACTGGTTTCCGATAAGCTTGGAAACCCGATTCATTCTCTTGAGTTAATTTCCATCGGCAAAGCGAATGTTGAAATGATTGAGTTCGATGTAACGGAAAGGAACATCATTGTTGGTCAGACTTTAGAAAATATGGAATTGCCGGATCGAGCCTTAATCAACGCCATCATCCGTGACGGAGATGTAATCACTCCTTATGGTCAAACAGAAATTAAAGCGGGGGATACGTTGTATATCCTTGTTGCAAGGAAAAATAAAAAAGAAGTGAAGAAGCTGCTTGAAGCAATTAATGAAGAGAAAGAAGAAGAACACGAAAAAAGCCGAGCTTAAGGCAGCTCGGCTTTTTTCGTAGCAGCTATGATATTTTGGGCGTTTCACTATGATATGAAGAATACAGTTATTATTATAGGTAAGATATAAGGCTTTGTAAACCTTTTCTAGAAAAAACATGTAATTTTTACTAGAGAAACAAGGGAAATCCAATATGGAATTGTACGTTCGACAATCTTCCTATACAATAAGAATCACTAAGGAGGGATGTACGGTGAACAAACGTATAGGTTTTATCGGCTGTGGTCAAATGGGGCGGGCGATGATACAGGGCATGATTGATGCAGGCCTTGTGAAAGCGCGTGATATCGCTGCCACGGCTTTATCCGATGAAACGATAGATTTTGTGACGGATGAATACGGAATTAACATTTCCAATGAAAATAAACGAGTGGCAAGAGAGAGTGACCTGCTTTTCTTAGCGGTGAAACCTTATGTGTACCAAGGAGTCGTCCAGGAAATTAAGGACGAAGTACCTGAGGATACTGTGGTGGTTACCATTGCTGCCGGCATCACTCTCGACGCTATGAAAGAAGCCTTCGGCCGTAATGTGAAGGTGATTCGTTCCATGCCGAACACGCCTTCGCTTGTCGGAGCAGGCATGAGCGTTCTGTGTCCGAACGATTTCGTGACCAAGGAAGAATTAGCAGACGTGATGGAAGTGTTTGAGAGCTTTGGAGAAGCTGAAATAGTCGAAGAAAAGTTGATGGATGCGGTTCCAGCCGTCAGCGGATCTTCACCAGCTTTTATCTATATGCTCATTGAAGCAATGGCGGATGCGGCTGTCCAACAAGGCTTCCCCAGAGACAAAGCCTACAAGATGGTTTCTCAGACTGTCCAAGGGGCGGCCCAAATGGTTAAAGAAACCGGCCGCCACCCTGGCGAGCTGAAGGATGCCGTCTGTACTCCGGGAGGTACAACCATTTCAGGAGTTACAAAGCTTGAAGAAGCCGGCTTTAGAAATGCGATTATTCAAGGGATGGAAGCTTGTACAGAGAAGTCTAAAGCATTATCAAAAGGAAAATAATAAAGGGAGGGCCGGGCTGTTACGTCCGGCTTCTTTTATAAATAGTGAAACATTTCGAACAGTCATTCGTAAGCATACATAGGGGGTGGAAGAATGGAACAGCAACCGACACAAAGAATATCACAGCAAGCGCTGACGGTGTGGCGCATCTATGGGTGGATCCAAGTAGGGATCGTTCTTTTGCTGACTATTGGATTAACCGTGACGGTGTTCTTATGGGATTGGCCATGGTGGATTGTGCTGATTGGGCTAGGCATCGCTTTGCTGGAAGTCCTTTCATTTGTATGGCTCGTACCAAGTTTACGCTGGAAAAGGTGGAGGTATGATGTCACGGAAACAGAAATCGATTTGCAGTACGGATTATTTATTGTGACACGTACGCTGGTACCTATGGTCAGAGTTCAGCATGTGGATACAGAACAAGGACCTTTACTCAGGAAGTTTCGTTTATCTACCATCAGCATTTCTACAGCTGCGACGGTACATAAAATCCCGGCACTGGATGAGAGGGAAGCCGAGCGTCTACGTCAGTCCATCTCTTCCCTAGCAAGGGTGGCGGAAGATGATGTTTGAACCGAAAAGACTGCATCCGATTTCAGCCGTCATCAACTTTGTGAAGACGTTAAAAGATGCGGCTTTACCATTGATTATTGTGCTCGTGTTAAATGGAAACATATTTAGTGGGGAAGTGGATTGGATTCCATTGCTGATATGGATCGGTGTACTGATCCTTGTATTGGGAGCAGGGATTATTCGCTGGCTGCGATTTACATACCGGATGGAAGAAGGAGAGCTGAGAATTGAATACGGGCTTATTTTTCGTAAGAAGAGGTATATCCCTATTGATCGAATTCAAAGTCTTGATTTTTCAGAAGGTATTTTTCATCGTCCTTTGAACCTTGTTAAGGTGTCAATTGAGACGGCAGGCTCAACAGGGAATGAAAAGGCAGAGGCTGAACTAACAGCCATCCGGAAGGAAGAGGCAGATTCTTTGGAAGAAGCTATTTTCCAGGAAAAGAAACGTAGAAACGCAAGACCTGATGACGACTTTTGTGATACTGAACAAGCTCAGACAGAAATAGAAGAGTCAAATCGTGAAAAGGTCTATGCTATGTCCATGAAGGAAATTGTGATGATGGCCGTCACTTCTGGAGGAGCGGGGGTAGTCATCTCCGGAGTAGCAGTTTTCTTCTCTCAATTTATGGACCTTTTACCCGTAGGAACGATCTATAATGAAATCCTTGACTGGATCCAAATTGGCGTATTGGTGATTGCTTTTACCGCCCTTGTCATACTCTTAGTGGCTTATGGGATATCAATTGTAATGACGATTCTAAGGTATGCCAACTTTTCTGTTTTTATTGACGAAGATGATTTGATTATTACGCGTGGCTGGCTTGAGAAAAAACAGATGACGATACCTTTAAATCGGATTCAGGGCATTCGAATGGAAGAAAACTTAATTCGACAGCCTTTAGGATACGCTTCAGTAACGCTAATCAGCGCAGGGGGATCGGTTTTAAAGAATGATGAGCACCAATTACGACTGCTGCCAATGATCAAAAAAGAAGACGTGGGCAAGGTACTGAAAAAGGTTCTTCCTGCTTATGATGTTGTGGACCATTTCCATGAACCGCCTAAGCGATCGTTATTCAGATACATTCTGCGCCATTCATGGTTCGGATTTTTAGCGTCAATTCCCATCAGCATCTTCTTTTTTCCTTATGGTCTGTTATCCATTTTGGCCGGTGGATTCTTAGCCGTGCTGGGCTGGTTAGCCTACCATGATGCAGGATGGAATATTCGAGAAGATCAGCTGACTTTAAGATCGAGAGGAATCATCAAGCAGACGTACTTTATGAAAAAGTACCGAATTCAGGCATCTTATGAAAAACAAACGTATTTTCAAAAAAGGACACATCTCTCAAGCATAGAAGTTATGTTAACGTCAGGAGGAGGCAGATCGCTTGCTTCCTGCTATTACCTTGAGAAAAGCGATACAGAGGAAATCATGCACTGGTATAGAGTCAAGAGATTAAGTGAAAAACCGTCTGAGGAATGAGTACTCAGGCGGTTTTTTTGTGTGAAAATAATAAAAGCGAACATTTTTGTTGTTACTATTGATTTTTGTTCGTAAAAATAATATTATAATACACGTTGTAATTCTTATTGAAAGTTTGGTGTTCCCAAATGTTAAACAAATGGTTCCGATTAAATGAAAATCATACAGATGTTAAAACAGAGTTGCTTGCAGGAGTGACGACTTTTTTAACGATGGTCTATATCGTTGTTGTTAACCCGGCAATTCTATCAAGTGCGGGCGTGCCATTCGAACAAGTGTTTATGGCGACGATCATTGCGGCAATTGTTGGTACGTTAATTATGGCATTTGCTGCTAATTACCCCATTGCTATAGCTCCTGGTATGGGATTGAATGCGTACTTCGTTACGGAAGTTGTCCAACAGGATGTTAGTTATTCTGTTATTTTTGGGGCTGTCTTTGTATCAGGTATATTATTTGTTCTTCTTAGTTTGACTAGTTTACGTAAAACGTTGATTACAGCGATTCCTGCTTCATTAAAATATGGGATTACATCAGGAATCGGTTTGTTTATAGCTTTCCTTGGGTTAAGAATGTCAGGCATCATCGTTTCCAGTGAAGAGACGCTGGTTACACTTGGAGATTTGACAGCAAAAGGTCCATTATTGACGGTATTCGGGCTTTTCTTCACACTGGTCCTGATCGCGAGAAATGTGACAGGTGGATTATTCATCGGCATGTTCGTTACAGGTATTATCGGCTTTTTCACTGGTCAGCTTCAGCTAGAAGGCTTTATTGAGGCACCACCAGCTCCTGTATTCTGGGATATGGATATAGGAGCGGTGTTCAGCAATGGCCTCTATACGGTTATTTTCGCTTTCCTTCTTGTCACGATTTTTGACACGACAGGAACGATGATCGGTGTGGCGGAACAAGCTGGGTTCATCCGTAAAGATGGAAGTCTGCCGAGGGCGCGGGCTGCTTTAATGGCAGATGCGTCAGCTACAACCGTTGGAGCTATGTTTGGAACGAGTCCTTCTTCTGCTTACATTGAATCTTCTTCAGGGGTAGCAGCTGGAGGACGGACAGGCCTGACGACGACGGTCGTTGCTCTATTGTTCATTCTATCCATGTTTTTTGCCCCTATTGTAGGAGCCGTTTCCGGTCTACCAGCTATTACAGCTCCTGTATTAATCATTGTCGGTTGCTTCATGATGGGTGGTCTTGCAAAGGTGAACTGGGTTAGTTTCGATGACGCTTTCCCAGCCTTCATCATCATCCTTTCCATGCCACTCACATCCAGTATTGCAACAGGAATCTCGTTTGGTTTTATCACGTATCCATTGTTAAAGCTCGTTACTGGAAAAGGAAAAGAAGTACACTGGATTTTATACATGTTCGCAGTTATTTTCATATTACAAATGGTCTTCTTCCCAGGCCACTAACTCCACCAAATCCTATGGCAATCCAGCCATAGGATTTTTTTGTTATTCAACTTAATGGAAGGTTTCTTGAAGACTCAGTTTCGAGATGTTTTTGAGTGGATGGGGGCTGCGGGGAATGACTCGCTTTCCGCGGGAGCGCGGTGAGCCTCCTCGGACTGCGTCCTGTGGGGTCTCACCAAGCACTTTTTTCCCGCAGGAGTCTCGCCATTCCCCTCCGCCCTTAACCTAGGTTGATTCTCGAAACCACTTCTAAAAGATCAACTTGAATAATGAAACGAAATGAATCATATAAAATTTCCACTGCGGGCTGCCAGAACTTAAGGCTATATAGAGCGTTTTATGCCTACTTAGGATAGAGGAATAAGAGACACTCACTCTCGGTATAGGGGTTCGTTCCACTTCTCCACAAAAGGGGTGGTTGGGAAGCTGCGAGACTCCCGTGGGAGAAGGAGATAGGCGAGATCCCGCAGGACGCAGTCCGAGGAAGCTCGGCGCTCCCCCACAGGAAAGCGAGTTGCTTCCCAGCCATCCCTAACGCTTAACCAGGCAACGAACCCTGGAAACATCTCGAAACTGAGTCTTCCACAATCGGGAGCGTTAGTGACAAAGAGGGGGATTCGGCTTTCATAAGGTTTTCTTGCGTATATTCCATTTTATTCGTGGCAAATTAAGGGTAGGTGATGCGAAAATGGGAATCTTTACGCGATTCTTCAGGAATAACCGGGACATATTGAAAGACCGGCACATGTCTGAACCTTCGGGTGATAAAGAAGTGCCAACCACAAAAAAATTAACGGAGAATGTTAAATATATCTTAGATGCTTTCCACCAAACGAATGATCTGAAAATCCGTGTCCTTAAGAAAGGGGACGCGACTCTTTTATATTTAGAATCCTTAGCTGAACACGAAAAAATCCATGAGAAAATTTTTGCTCCCATAGAAATGGGGCACACTGATGATGTTTTTCAACTTCCGAATGCAAAGCATACCCACGATTTGGAGGAAGCAGTACGCACTATTCTGCGGGGGCATGCGCTTTATTTAGAAGAGGGGAAACGAGAAATCGCCCAGTTTAGTGTGACATCATCTTTCAGCCGAACGCCTGAAGAGCCACAAAACGAAAAAGTTGTTCGGGGTGCCCATGATGGTTTTGTGGAGAATATGATGACGAACATCAACCTGATACGTAAAAGAGTAGAGCACAGGGATTTAACAATCAAATACTTTAAGTTGGGTAGAAAGACAAATACGAATGTTGCTGTCATGTATATGGATGGTATTGCGGATCCTACGCTTGTCCAGGAAGTTGAGACCCGATTACACTCTGTTGATTCAGACATGATTCATAGTCCAGGACACGTAGAAGAATTTATTGAAGATCAGTCGAACTCTCCTTTTCCTCAAATGTTAAATACTGAAAGACCCGATCGTGTGGCGGCTAACATAGTAGAGGGGAGAGTCGCCATTATGTCGGAAGGGAGTCCTACGACTCTTATTGCACCTGCTACATTCTTTATGTTCTATCAGGCCCCGGATGATTATAATATGCGATGGTTCACAGGCACGTTTGTCCGTTTGATTCGACTCTTCAGTTTCGTGATAGCTGTGAGTTTACCTGCATTCTATATTGCGGTAGTAAGTTTCCACTATGAAGTCATTCCTGATGAGCTGATCATTCCAGTCAAAGCATCGATTAATGAGATTGCTTATCCCCCCATATTAGAAGCTCTTGTAATGGTTATTATTATTGAACTGATCAGGGAAGCAGGTATACGTTTACCACAACCCATTGGGCAGACCATCGGGATAGTCGGAGGCCTTGTCATTGGTGACGCGGTTGTAAGGGCAGGACTTGTATCCAACTTGATGGTCATTGTGGTGGCCTTGACGGCTATTGCTTCCTTTGTTGTCCCTTCCAATGAACTGAGCACAGCCCTGCGTTTGTTAACTTTTCCACTGATCTTACTCGCAGGGACGATTGGGTTTATTGGTATCGTATTCGGGATGTTATTCATTCTCATTCACTTAACGCGCCTTCACTCTTTCGGAGTTCCTTATTTTGCACCACTTGCTCCCTTGAGTCTGGTGGATTTGAAAGACACGTTTGTCCGTTTGCCCATGTATATGATGAAGCTAAGACCAAAAGATGCTCATGCAATTAAACCTATAGCTTTGGACCCTTCAAGGGAGTGGAGAAACCGTGATGAACAAAAACAATCAAAACAAGGAGGGGACCAAACCTCCACAACAAACAAACCAAAAGAATGAGCAGAAATTGTCACGCAGGCAATTTTTCTTCATAATCATCCAAACCCAAATTGGAGTGGGAGTATTATCAGTTCCATATGAACTGCACACGGTAGCTAAGCAGGACGGTTGGATTTCTCTTTTGTTAGGAGCAATAGCTATTCAACTTTTATTGATAGGAATATGGGTTGTTGCTAAAAACCTTCCACAAGATACTCTATATACAATGAATGATAAGTTGTACACAAAATGGATAGGGCGGCCACTATCCATTTTGTATATCCTGTACTTTATCGGTGTTGGGACACTTATCATTTTGTTATTCTGCCGAATGATTAATGTGTGGGTCTTGCCGAATACACCCATTTGGGTCACGGCTCTTTTAATGATCACCGTTTGTATGTACATGGTTCACGGTGGGTTGCTCGTGCTAGGAAGGATGTACACCATGCTTTCGATATTGATTGTATTTTTGCTCATCCTTATGGTCTTCGGAGCAAAAGAAATGCAAATCATGTACCTCTTTCCTATCTTAGAATCAGGATGGGGGAAGGTGTTTTCTGGAATCAACCAAGCCATTTTCTCCTATTTTGGGTTTATCGTTACGTTGGTTGTTTATTCAAAAGTGGAAGGAACGAACAAACAAAAGTTAACGACGATCGTCCTTGCTCACTGGTTTGTAACGCTTTTTTATTTGTTTACGGTGCTTGCAAGCTACACCTTCTTCAGTACTAGTGAACTCCCATTAGTTCCAGAACCTGTTTTGTATATGTTGAAATCATTCTCGCTACCGATTATCGCTCGGATTGATTTGTTTTTTATAACGATATGGGTGATTAATGTCGCCACCTCCTTCGCGACGTACCTTTACTTATCGAGTATTGGCTTTTCGGATTTGTTTAAGAAGCAGTCCACAACGAAATTTATTGTCTTGATCGGCGTGGTCGTATTCAGCATTAGTATGTTTATTGGTATGGATATTAAAAAAATGGAAGCTTTCAACAATGTCGTGACCTATTCTGGTTATGTTTTTTCTGTGACTCTTCCATTAATTATGGTCCCATTAAGCTTTTGGAGGAGGAACAAAGATAAGGGGGCAGGTACATCATGAGGAGATATTTGATCGTTGTTATGACAGGTCTCTTATTCCTTACGGGTTGCTGGGATGAAAAACAGTTTAAAAATGTTAAGCTCGTGCTTTCATTAGGATTCGATCAAGGAGACGAAGGTCAAATCATACAGACCGTTTCTATTCCTACAGTCAATAGAGCTACAGAAGGGCCGGGGAGTGAGAGTCTGCAAATCCTCTCAACTTCTGCCCAAACCCCGTTGCAAGCAAGAAATAAGATCGACCTCATGATCTCGGAGTCTTATGACCCTTCCAAAGTGAAAGTCGTCGTATTAGGGGAAGACCTTGCGAAGAAGAACATCTACCCGATCCTGGATGACATGTATCGAAACTCTCGCAGCAACTTGAATGCCTATCTTGCTGTTGTCGAGGAAGGGACGGCCCAAGATGTAATCAGTATGAATCATGCGGGAGCCACAAGAATCAGCAATTATGTCAGTGGTCTCCTGGAGGCTGCGGTTTCATCGACTCATGCGACTGGTGAAAACCTGCAGCTGCTTTGTGCGGAATTGTTGGAACCTGGAATTGATTTCTCTGTGCCTATGCTGAAAATAGAAGATGAAGGGAATCTTCTTACTTTCAGTGGAATGGGGCTATTTCATGATAAAGCCTATACAGGTGAAAAAATTGACGCGGAGCAAACGACCTTGTTTATGCTTTTGGAGGGGGTAAAGGGAAGAGTCGCCCGTTTGACGGAAAAAATTGATGATAATAAAAAAGAAGAGATTTTGGATTATGTGACTGTGAATGTAGCAGAAAACGACCGCAAAATGAAAATTGAAAATAAGGATGGAGAAATTTCTGTAACGATTAATCTCGATATGAAAGTGAAGATTGTAGAATACCCTTCGGATCATTTGTACGTAAAAGGGAGGGTTGAGGAAATTGGCAAGAAGCTCTCAGAAACACTCACCGAAGATTCTGTAGATATTATCGCTCAGCTTCAAGAAGCGAACAGTGATATTTTTGGGATTGGAAGAAGAGTGAAAGCTTATCATCCTGACGTTTGGAAAAAAATAAAGTGGGAGGAAGAGTATCCGGAAATATCCATTAAACCGAGCGTGAAAGTGGAAGTCATCCAACACGGAATTATTAATTAAAATTTTTTCCTCCGAGGTGAAACCTTTTTATGCTTCACCTCGTCTCTATAGTAGAAACATAGAAATGACGGAGGAAAACAGTGTGTGGAGAAGATTTGGTGTTTTATTTTTCTGTTTGTTGTTAGTCAGTGCTTGTAGTAAAACCCACGCCATTCCTAGTGGATACCATTCTTACAATTTAGAAAAAGTATCCTCGGCTGTTGAACAATTAGACTTTCAACCTGAGCTGCCTGAGTACATTCCTGTACCTATGATTAGCGTCGTGACAGACATCTATCAGAGTGAAGGTTCAGTGTTGATGGACCTGAGTTTTTATACGCCTGATAATGATCTGCTGACCATTCAATTTTCTCAAGGGGAAATTAATACTCCGTGGATAGATCCGGAAGAGCTTTCTATCCTTGGAAATCTAGATGGCTTATACGAAAATAACCGCTTTTCCAAGAAACTAACTTGGACAAAAGATGGTGTGACGTATTTAATGACTTACCGCGCCAGTGTGGCGCATGAAGAAGATAATGAACAGAGTGTGACACGTCAACAATTGGTTGAAGTGGCCCGCTCGTTTCATTCATAAAATGATTATACCTCCCCTATGGTATAGCACTCACCGATTGACCACCGGTGGGTGCGTTTTTAATTTCTAAACTTTTCCTCTATATACATATTTTTATGTGTGAGAGCCAAACTACATCTGACACTAAAAAAGGAGTGAGAAACTTGAAAGTATGGATGTGGTTTGGCGCTATCATTTTTGCTGCCGTGTTGTTTGTGCAAGCCCCGCAAATGACACATGCAGAAACGGATACTTACACAGTCAAGAGTGGGGACACACTATGGAAGATCTCAAAAAAATATAAAATCGGCTTGAGAGAAATCATCAATGCCAACCCTCAATTTGACAATCCTGATCTCATTTATCCAGGGGACAGGGTGACGGTTCCTCTAAAAGCAGACATCAAATCAGTCGAGAGGCAAGTCATTGATTTGACGAACCAGGAAAGGGCGAAAAATGGACTTCCTGCTTTAAAAGCCAATTGGCAGCTATCACGCGTGGCTCGGTACAAGTCCAGAGACATGGCGAATAAAAATTATTTTTCCCATACGTCACCGACTTACGGTTCACCATTTAATATGATGAGAGACTTTAATGTTTCTTACAATCGTGCTGCCGAAAACATCGCTGCCGGCCAGCAAACACCACAGGAAGTGGTTAATGGGTGGATGGAAAGCCCTGGGCATAGGAAGAACATTCTAGATCCTAATTTAAGACAGATCGGTGTAGGTTACGCAGAAGGCGGAAGTTACGGTTATTATTGGACTCAGATGTTTATAACACAATAAATGGAGGGGATGTTGCTTCGAAAAAGCGGCATCCCTTTTGCTGTACCCTTTACAATTGACCTGAATTTAAGTATGATAAAAAAAGCATTTGATAATGATTATCAATAACAATGGAGGTATTACATATGAAGAAAAGTATAGTTTCGTTATTTATGCTTGTTCTTGTACTCGTTTTAAGTGCTTGTGGGGGTGCTTCTGAAGATCAAACTTCAGAAGATACAAAAGATGAGAACGGTGAAACAACAGAGGAAACACGTGTGGTTGAACATGAAATGGGAGAAACAGAAATTTCAGGGCAGCCTGAGAAGGTTGTAGCGCTGGAGTTTTCATTCGTGGACAACCTTGCTTCGTTGGGGGTTTCACCCGTGGGCATCGCGGATGATGATGATTCAGAACGTATTATCGAACCGATTCGTGAGAAAATCGGTGACTATACATCAGTAGGTACAAGAAAGCAGCCTTCCTTAGAAGTAATTAGCTCTCTTCAACCTGACTTGATCATTGCCGATATGAAAAGACACAAGGATATCTATGATCAATTGTCTGATATTGCTCCGACGATTATCCTTCCTTCACTAGCTGCTGATTATGAAGGCATTATTACAAGCTTTGAAACCGTATCAAAAGCCATGGGTATGGAAGAGAAAGGTGAAGAAGTTTTAGCCGATCATCAGGCAAAAATGGAAGAACTTAAAGCGCAGGTACCTGAGGACGAAGACCGTACCGTCCTTCCGGCCGTAGTAGCGGACAGCGGTTACTTCGCACACAACATGGAATCCTACACCGGTTCTCTTTTGGAATCCATCGGTTTGAAAAACGCGATTCAAAGTGGAGATGAGCGCTACAATAAAATCAACCTTGAACAGGTCGTTGAATTCAATCCGGATGTGATGTTCCATATGGTTGCTGGTGATCAAACGGTTGTTGATGAGTGGGAAAGCAATGACTTATATCAAGGTATTTCTGCTGTGGAAAATGGAGAAGTCCATGAAGTTGATCGCAACATGTGGTCACGTTTTCGAGGGTTGATTTCATCTGAAAAAATACTAGAGGACGCGATCAACTATTTATATGAGGAATAACGGTATGAAGAGCGGAGGGCTTCCCTTCGCTCTTTCCTTTTTACCATAGGGCTTTCCTATCGTTTGTGATATGGTGAAAAGAGTATATAGATAGGAGAATTCATGTGCAGCATATATCTGAGCAATCATCCATATTCAAATATAAAATGGTCCTCATTTTCTTGTTCGGTATTTTGGTCCTTATGGCGAGCTTCATGGCGAGTTTAAGTATTGGTGCCTATGCTATTCCATTTACTGATGTATGGAAATTTTTATTTGCCCCTGATGAGGGGAAAGCTGCTTCCATCATCCATACAATCCGTTTACCAAGGGCTTTGGTAGGAATCATCGTAGGCGCATGTTTAGCTATAGCCGGAGGAATAATGCAAGCCATTACGAACAATCCTTTAGCTTCTCCTCAAGTTTTCGGGGTGAATGCGGGAGCCTCATTAATGGTAGTGGCAGGTGTTGTCCTCTTTCCGGGACTTGGTTCTTCAACGCTCGTCTATTTCGCATTCTTAGGTGCAGCCGTTGGAGGAGCGATCGTCTATTCGCTCTCTTCTACAGGGGGCGGTATGACACCAGTGAAATTAGCTCTGGCAGGGATTACTGTCCATTTATTTCTTTCCTCTTTAATTGAGGGAATCGTCCTTTTTCATGAAACATCAACGGAGGATGTTCTTTTTTGGCTGGCCGGTGGAATCGATGGTCGCAACTGGGCTGATGTCCAGTTAATGATTCCATGGTCACTGACCGGTCTCATCGGTGCACTATTTCTAGGTAAAGGGCTTACAATCCTTGGATTAGGTGAAGATGTTGCAAGGGGATTAGGGCAGAGAATTGGATGGATCCGGGTTTCATCAGCTATCTTAGTCATTCTATTGGCCGGCATTTCCGTGGCGGTTGCTGGTCCAATCGGTTTCATAGGCTTAATTATTCCGAATATTGTACGTAAGCTCATTGGATCAGATTACCGCTTAGTACTTCCGGTATCAGCTATCTTCGGGGCAGCATTATTAACAATTTCTGATGTTCTTTCAAGGTTCATTTCTTTTCCTGCAGAATCTCCAGTGGGTATAGTAACGGCACTGCTTGGAGCCCCGTTTTTCTTATACCTTGCTAGTAAAGGGGGGCGTTCAGTGTGAGATTGCAAAAGTTGAATCCAATAACGATTATTGTTTCCCTTACCATTCTGGTTTTGTTAGGAGCCTTTGTTTCCATTGGTGTAGGTGCTGTTTGGATTCCTCCTGGATCGATATACAACTATATGGTTGGAGTTGATGCAGGCGGCAGTGGCTATATCATTGAAAATTTCCGATTGCCCCGCATCATTATGAGTTTGTTGGTAGGGACTGGATTGGGTGTATCTGGTGCTTTGCTGCAAGGAATTATCCGTAACCCCCTGGCATCTCCAGACGTCATTGGGATCACCAAGGGAGCTGGGTTTGCAGCCGCAGCTGTCATCATCCTCTTTCCTTCATTGCCTGTCATCGGTCTCCCGATCGCTGCATTCTTAGGAGCGGGGCTGGTCACAATCGGCCTTTATATTTTTGCTTTTAAAAGGGGAGTCCAACCAGCGACTCTCGCCCTGGTGGGGATTGCTTTAGGAGCAATATGTCAGGCTGGTATACAATTTTTAACCGTTAAATTTCCATTGGAGACAAATGCAGCACTTGTCTGGTTGACCGGGAGTTTATGGGGAAAAGATTGGACAGATGTGTGGATGCTTCTGCCTTGGATTGTGATTGTTGTTCCCATTACGTTTTTCCTAGCTCCAAAGCTCGATGTTCTTAGTCTAGGAGACGATGTTGCGGAAGGGCTAGGAGAACCCGTAAGAAAAGCAAGGTTGATATTATTGATCATAGCCGTGATTCTAGCTGGAGCTTCAGTGGCCGTTGTCGGTACACTTGGGTTTGTCGGGTTAATTGCGCCGCATATTGCTAGGCAACTGGTGGGGAATAAGCATATCTATCTCTTACCTGTTTCAGCGCTGACGGGCACGTTGCTTTTAATGGTTGCTGACAACCTGGGCCGGGGATTGTTTCCACCTACAGAAGTTCCTGCCGGCATTTTTACGGCTGTCATCGGAGCTCCGTACTTTCTATTCTTATTGAGAAAGATGCAGAAATCATAAAAAAGAAACGCTTTTAAAAGCGTTTCTTTTTTATTGTGTACATGTGTATACTCATATGACAATTTTTAATTAAGGTTTTTGAAAGGGGGATAAACCCTTAGGAATAAAGGCATATTAGAGCATAGGACGACTAGCATGTCATGATTTGTTATTTATTACATACAAATAAACCTTGCATGACGTCTGACAACCTGATAAAATCCATAGTGGAATTACTTGATGTAAGCATTTTCATAAATACTTTATTTTACAATTAGGGGAGGACTTATTGTGGGTATTCTTTTAGGAATTCTTGCTGTTGCGATCATTCTTGGAATCGCTTTTCTAATGTCCAATGATCGTAAGAACATTAACTACAAAGGTATAGGGGTTATGATTGTTGTTCAGTTGCTAATTACGGCTTTCATGTTCAACACGACCATCGGAAAACTCATCATTGATGGAATTTCCGCCGGGTTCAACAAGCTGATTGAATTTGGAACAGTCGGTGTTAACTTCGTACTAGGGGGCGTAGAAGTAGGAGAGAACGGCGTTTTCTTCTTCAACGTGCTGCTGATCATCATTTTCTTCGCAACCATTCTTTCTGTCTTAACGTATCTTAAGATTTTGCCATTCATTATTAAATATCTTGGTTGGGGACTTTCTAAAATTACCGGTTTGCCGAAAGTTGAATCATTTAACGCGGTCAACAGTATTTTCTTCGGTCAGTCCGAGGCTTTGATTGCTATCAAATCACAGTTCCACAACTTGAATGATAACCGTTTGTATATTGTAAGTGCTTCCGCTATGGGATCTGTATCTGCATCTATCGTAGGTGCTTATCTTGGAATGCTGCCAAGTCAATATATCCTTGTGGCTCTTCCGTTAAACATGTTCAGTGCCTTGATTGTTTCATCCATCATCGCACCGGTTAAAGTTTCTAAAGAAGAGGACAAAGTTGATATTCAAGACGTTTCCAATGCGAAAAGCTTCTTTGAAGCTATGGGTAATGGTGCCCTTGATGGCGGTAAGATCGCTTTAATCGTTGCATCTATGCTAATTGCTTTCATCGCTTCACTTGAACTTGTGAACTGGGTGTTCGGAGCTGTATTCAACGGCTTTACACTTCAAGAACTGCTTGGTTATATCATTGCTCCAATCGGGTTGCTGATGGGTATTCCAGCTGCTGAAGTTGTTGATGCTGGTGCCATCATGGGTACGAAAATCGTAACGAACGAATTCGTAGCGATGCTTGAATTCTCTAACATGCTTGATAGTGTATCTGAGAAAACAGTTGGTATTGTCACGGTCTTCCTTACAAGTTTCGCTAACTTCTCCTCGATTGGTATCATTGCTGGTACTGTTCAAGGTATTGATGCGGAAAAAGGTGGACGAGTATCTGGTTTCGGTATGAAACTTCTTATCGGTGCCACGCTAGGTTCTATGCTTTCTGCAACAATTGCAGGATTATTCCTATAAAGTGCCGAAAAGTCTGAATGGAGGGTTTCCTCCATTCAGACTTTTTTTGTTTTCTTCTATGCGAGTCCTCCAACCGTTGCTCAGAAAATAGGAAAAGTTGTAGATTCTATTTCAAAGGAGAGAGGTTCATGGATCGTCATAAGCTCTATATTAATGGAGAATGGATAGACACTAATGATCAACTGGACGTATGGGACAAATACACTCAGCAAACCTTTGCTCAGGTGGCGAAAGCTTCTGAGAAAGAAGTCGATGCAGCCATTGAAGCAGCCATGCATGCGTATAAGAAGCATGCCATGTCTCCTTATGAAAGATTTGAAATATTAAAACGTGTGAGTGAACTACTGAAAGAGAACCAGGAGGAAATGGCAAAAGTCATAACGATGGAAGCCGGCAAGCCGATCAAACAGGCGTTAACCGAACTGGACCGTGCTTCTCAAACATTTGAATTGGCAGCAGAAGAAGCGAAACGGATCCATGGAGAAGGTGTTCCAGTAGAGGCTGCTCCAGGGTCTGAAAACCGTATGGCTTTCACGATCAAAGTTCCTGTAGGAGTTGTCGGAGCCATCAGCCCATTCAATTTCCCGGTTAACCTTGTCGCACATAAAATCGCACCCGCTATAGCGGCAGGGAATGCGGTGGTCTTGAAACCTGCAAGTAAAACACCGATATCTGCGCTTAAATTAGCCGGGTTATTTGAAGAGGCGGGACTTCCGAAAGGTTTTCTTAATGTGGTGGTAGGTTCAGGATCTACGGTGGGAAATCAAATGATGAAGGATGACCGGATTAACCTTTACACGTTTACAGGCAGTGCAGAAGTCGGGCTCAAGTTAAAACAAAATACAGGGCTGAACAAACTAATCCTGGAACTCGGAAATAACTCACCAGTTATCGTTGATAAAGAAGCGGATCTTGATGCAGCTGCAGAAAATGTGGCCGCTAAAAGTTATGCGTTTGCCGGACAGGTTTGTATATCTGTCCAACGATTGTACGTCCACGAAGAAGTCCGAGAAGAATTCCAGAACAAGTTCATTCAAGCGATTGAAAAGTTGAATGTAGGCGACCCGAATGACCCTCATACCGATGTTGGTCCTATGATCAGCGAAGATGAAGCTGATCGCGCCGAACAGTGGGTGGAAGAAGCGAAATCAGCAGGAGCCCAAGTCATCCACGGCGGTAATCGCGAAGCCGCTTTATTCCATCCAACAGTTTTAACAAATGTAAAGCCAGATATGAAAGTCGTCTGCGAAGAAATATTCGCTCCTGTTGTGAGCATCATTCCGTTCTCTGATCTTCCATCATGTATAGAGGAAGTGAATGATTCCCCTTATGGCCTCCAAGGGGGTATTTTCACGAAGAATCTTGATACCGCTTTTTATGCAGCGAGAAATGTGGAAGTTGGAGGTTTAATGGTCAATGATTCCTCGCAATATCGTGTCGACCTCATGCCTTATGGGGGCGTGAAAGATAGTGGCTGGGGTAAAGAAGGGCCGAAATACACGATCGAAGATATGACAGAAGAACGCTTAATCGTTCTTAACCTAAACCAATAACTATCGACCATAAACCAAAAAGAAGCGTCCTGACTCAGGACGCTTCTTTTTATATTCAAGATATGCTCCCTTTAGTGGAAGACTCAGTTTCGAGACTTTTGTTAGGTGGATGGGGGCTGCGGGAAAAGGTTCGCTTTCCATGGGGCGGGCGGTGAGCCTCCTCAGGCTACGCCTCCCGGGGTCTCACCTGTCCCACACGTCCTTTTGGTTATCCGGTTCCGGCGCCTAGCGGCTAGTGAGACTTCCCTCGCTTCTGTATGATAAGTCAACATCGAATCGCTACGCTCTCCGTGTTTCCTTTATCTCCGCCAGCTCAGTCCAGTCCATACACCGCTGACCAAGGCACCTCCACACTAAAGGATAGGAGTCTCACCTTTTCCCTTCGCTCCTTGACCTTATAAGTGTCTCGAAACCACTTCTAAAATGGTCAGCTTAAATGGTTGAGGGAAGTGGACGATTAGAACACCTGTATTCATAAGTAAGGTTCCAATTCTTTTACCCTAAGCCGGCATATAGCGTGTTGCATCAAGCATTTGCGTTTGCTAAACACCAATGAGGTAGAGTTTACATCATTCACTTCTGATAACCAAAGGAGCTGATTTTTTAATTTGTGGTTTCGAGAACCTTCGTTGGTTAAGGGGCGGAGGGGAATGGCGAGACTCCTGCGGGAAAAAAGTGCTTGGTGAGACCCCACAGGACGCAGTCCGAGGAGGCTCACCGCGCTCCCGCGGAAAGCGAGCTATTCCCCGCAGCCCCATCCACTTAACAAAAGTCTCGAAACTGAGTCTTCAAGAAACCTGCCAGTATGTTTAATAAGCTGTTCTAGGAAGTGGTACTTAATGGGGTGTTTCTTTTTTGGATGTACAACATACGGATGAGGAGGGTGATGGCTCCTGCGGTCAGACCGATGGTCAAGCTTAACCAGTATCCATAAGGACCGAGTGCCGTATAGTTCGCCAGCCAGTACCCACTTGGTAAGCCTATGCCCCAGTAAGAAATAAACGCCATGACAAGTGTAATGTTCACATCCTTATAGCCGCGGAGAATCCCTTGCAGAGGCGCACCGAAACCATCAGACAGCTGAAAGAATATAGCATAGATAATAAAATTCTTCGTCAATTCAATCACTCTGTCATCTGTACTGTAAAGTCTTGCAATGGCATCATCAAATATGAATAAGACCAGTCCTGCAAAAATGCTCATCGTTACAGCTGATGCAATTCCTAAATAAGAATACGTCCTCGCTTCCTTGTGTCTTTCTGCCCCAACTTCGAAACCAACGGCTATGGTTAAGGTGAAGGCGATACTCAATGGGACCATATAGAGAAGTGATGCGAAGTTGATGGCTGCCTGGTGAGCGGCGATCGTATTCGTGTCGTAAGCTGTCATGAAAAAAGTGACGGCTGCGAAAATACTCGTTTCAAAAAAGATGGCAAAACCGATGGGAATGCCAATCTTTAATTGTGCCCACCATTCTTTCCATTCAGGAGAAATCCATGATTGGAAGATCTTATATGTTCTTAGAGGGCGGATTTTGTGAATGATACTGACAAGGATAACTAATGATACCCAGTAGGTGAGAGCAGAAGCTACTCCTGCGCCGATCCCTCCGAGTTCAGGGGCCCCCAATCGACCGAAGATAAACATATAATTGAAAAGAACATTAATGGGTAGCGTCATAAGTATGACGGTCATTGAAACTTTGGTTTGCCCAAGGGCATCTACAAATGACCGAAGGATGTTGAAAACAAACAAAGGGACAATTCCAATCCCCAGTGTCACTAAGTAATATTTTGCGACATGCCGGACTTCTGGAGTAATGTCTAATAAAGACAAAATGGGATCCAGCAAAAAGAATCCAATGGTACCTATTCCACTTGCCAAAACAATGGACAAATAGATGCCTTGTTTGACGGAATAAGAAATCTCGTTTTCTTTCTTTGCCCCTTTTAATTGGGCAACAATTGGGGAAATAGCCATGAGAATGCCATTTAATCCTGTAAATACAGGCATCCAGATACTTGATCCTATTGCTACTCCTGCCAGTTGATCCGGCCCGGATTGCCCAGCCATAATCGTATCGAAAAAGTTCATAAGGTACATCCCGATTTGCGTAATTAAGATAGGAATGAGGATGATGCTGAACAATTTGATTTTTTCCTTTAATGTTTTTGTTTCATACATAGGCCACACTCTTTTCTGGTACAATTCTCTTTAGAGGAATACGAGGATTATAGCATAGTAACACATACAGACCTACTTAAGAAGCCCTCTGAAAGGACGTTGATTAACATATGAGTCAGAAACGAATTTTATTTACCGGTGGAGGAACCGCGGGACACGTGATCGTGAACCTTGCGCTTATTCCAGAATTCCAGAAACAAGGATATACCGTTGATTACATCGGTTCTTATAGTGGGATTGAAAGAAACTTGATCGAGCCTTTAGATGGAGTCACCTACCATGGCATCTCTACTGGAAAGCTTAGAAGGTACATGTCTAAGGAAAACTTTAAGGATCCTTTTAAAGTTTTGAAAGGATTAGCCCAATCTCTTCGCATCATTCAGAAACGAAAGCCTCAAGTCATTTTTTCAAAGGGTGGATTTGTTTCTGTACCTGTAGTCATGGCGGCTCGCCTGAAAAACGTGCCGACCATCATACATGAATCGGATTATACGCCGGGGCTCGCCAATAAACTTTCCTTCCCATTTGCGAAAAAAATTCTGGCCACTTTTCCAGAGACAATGAAACACTTGCCAGAAGGAAAGGGCGAATATATCGGAGCCGTTGTACGTGAGGAACTGTTTGAAGGAGACCGCTCTAAAGGTTTAGCTTTGTGTGAGTTTCATAAGCAAAAACCTGTAGTAATGGTGATGGGAGGAAGTACTGGATCGAAAAGAATCAATGATGCGATTCGTGGTAATCTGGATGAATTGCTTCAGGAAGTCCAGATTGTTCACATCTGCGGGCACGGGCACAAGGATACGTCCATCAATAAGCGGGGATACGCCCAGTTCGAATATGTTCAGGATGAGCTGAAAGATTTGTTTGCTGCTACAGACTATATTGTTTCTCGGGCAGGATCAAATGCCATTTTCGAGTTTTTAGCTTTGAAGAAGCCGATGCTTCTTATTCCTTTATCAAGAAAAGCCAGCCGCGGAGATCAGATTTTGAATGCAGACTCTTTTGTTAAACAGGGGTATGCGCTTAAAAGAGAGGAAGAGGAACTTACTAATGAAACATTAGTAAATGACCTCCGTCAACTCATTCATAATCGTAATCAGATTCTTGACTCTATGCAAAGCTATCAAAGTGAACAAACGAAGGAAAAAGTGGTGGACATCATTCAGAGTCATGAAAAGAATAAATAAGATCCGTACTCCTATAGTCAAAGATAGGCAAGGAGTAATGTTCTTCCGCCTGGAACTGGTATCGTTTTCCATTTTTATGAAAAAAACAGGACATCCCCTTTTAAGTGATTTGGATAAAGGGAATAGGAAAGTGAACAAATCCATTTGCTAAGTACAATGATTGCACATCATTGACTTAAAAGAGGAGAGGCTGAATAATGAAGGCATCTATAGAAGCCAATATCAGACATCCGAGAGAACTGAGAGATGTCCGACGCAAATATTCACCATATCTTTCCAAATACTACGGAAATGATCAACTTCTTGTGGATGCATCCATTACTGAAGCTGTAAGGAATGCATGGGTCCACGGCCACCATGAGAGGACAGATTATCCCGTCTTGTTAAAAATCCACTTTCTTCACAAAAGGTTGCTCGTCAGAATTTATGATCATGGAGATGGGTTTGACTGGAGGCCTTATCAGGTGACAGGTGATGTAAAGCACTGGTTCCCAAGTGTGGAAGATTTAGATGAGAGTGGACGTGGAATTACGTTAATGCTTAGAGTTATGGATGTTTTACGATATAATGAAAAGGGCAACGAGTGTTTGCTGATGAAAAAATATCTCAATCAGGAGTAGATTTCGTGAACACAAACATCTGTCGTTATTGTTTCAAAAAAATCCAGGACCGTGACCAGCTTGTCACAGCATCCAACTGGTTCAGAATACGCCCTTATCACTACCGTTGCTTCGAACTGTTAGAGCAGGACACAAGGACCATTGCAGGAGCGTGGACACCTATTAATGGGAGAGTAGGACTTGTGACTGTTTTTCTCATGCTTGTTCTTTCAATCGTTCTTCTTTTAACCGATCTTCTTGGGAGGATTGGGGATTTGGTAGGATTCCTGGCCTTATATCCTGTACTTTTGCGTATTCTTTCTTTCTTCATATTTGAAATGCATCTGCCAAAATATGTAGAAAATAAAAACAGACACTAGGCCCCTAATGTTAGCAGTTTAGTTTAGGTGTATGCGCAGGATAAAGCGCATCCTTAAACTAAACTGCTTTTTTTTTTACATAACGATAGAGAAGGATTTTTTTAAACGTAATTTTGAGGTGATTGAATGGATTACGTGACGTTTCACATTCATGATTTCAGTTGAAGCGCACAATTATGATTGCGCTTCCAAGGCGTGTGTGGTATCTTATTTATTCGTTGCTTCGAAAAACTGCATGATGGGCCAGCGCTCACGCGTCATTCCATTAGGTAAATGTTCTGTGAACTCTTCAGAACAAAAAGAAGGAGGAATGGCTCAAATGACGGAACGGCATCCGGAATTTGAAAAAGAATTGGATCGGCTTTCCTTTACGAAAACGTACATGGACAAACTGATCGCCTCACAGGAAACAGGTCAGGAATCACTGAAGAAGCGCCAGGAAGACACCCTTGAAAACCTTAGCTTTAAAGACAGCAGTCTTAGATATCAAGAAATGCTCTCTCATGCAAATTTCATGAAAATGTCCAAAGAACAGCTGGAGAACCTCAAACATCTACGAAATAAACCGTACTTTGCCCGCATTGATTTTCATCAGAAAGAAAAACCCGATCGAGAAATCTTTTATATTGGTAAGACGTCTTTATTTGACCGGGAGACTCAATTTCCTATTATCTTGGATTGGCGATCCCCTCTGGCCAATGTTTATTATGAAGGCCGCTTGGGAGAAGTGAGTTACGAAGCCCTTGGAGAAAGGTATGAAGGAGATGTTTCCCTAAAACGACAGTATCAGATTGAAGATGGTGAGCTGTTGGATTATCGGGATATCGACCTTACTACAAAGGATGAGTTGCTGCAGGATTCGTTAGCTCAAAATGCAGAAAAGCGTTTAACTGAAATTGTAGCAACTATTCAAGAAGAACAGAATAAAATCATTCGTGCAGACTTACGAAAACCAATCATTGTGCAAGGGGCTGCGGGGAGTGGGAAAACGACGATTGCTCTTCACCGGATTTCTTATTTTCTCTACACAATGAAAGAGATTTTCCGCCCGGAAGAAATGCTCATTCTCGCCCCTAACCGTCTGTTTATTCAGTACATATCTGAAGTCCTGCCGGAACTTGGAGTAGATCGAGCGAGACAGACCACATTTACCGAGTTTGTTCAAGAAGCTACCAGTCTTCATCTGCCGGTCATTTCCCAGCACGAGGTGCTCATGAATGTTGTAGAAGATCCTAAGAAACACAGCGTTATTCATGATGCGAGACTTAAAGGGTCCAAAATGTTCAAAGACATCCTGGATCGCTATCTGCAAAAGTGCAAAAGCCATCAATCGACTGTTTTTTGAGGAATACAGTTATTTTCCTTACGAGGTGCGCGTTCAAAAAATCAAGGCTGTTTTGCAAAGTGAATTACGAAGAAAAAAGAAGGAAATTTTGAATAAAATGGCTGTCAAATATGATGAAGCCCTGGATGATGCGCTTTATGGGATGAAGAATGCAGAAAAACGCAAAATCCGTGTTAGTTTTTTGATTACACGGAAAGAGGAGAGGCTGGATGAAATTAAAAAAGCAGCCAGGACAGCGGTCAATCGTTACATGAAGAAATATCCGGAAGTGGCTGTCTGGACACTCTATCAGCAGCTCTTTCAGGAAGAATGCTTTTCACTGGTTGCTGCTGAAGAATCTTCTGAATGGGAACAAATGAGAAAGAATACAAGAAAAGTTCATGCAAAAGGAAAGCTTTGTGCGGAGGATTTAGCTCCTCTTTTGTATTTAAAGACCTTTATCACCGGTCTTGACCCTGATGATCGTGCAAAGAAAGTGGTCATTGACGAAGCGCAGGACTATAGCTTTATGGAAATCTTCAGTTTGAGGAAGGCTTTCCAAACAGATTTGTTCACCATTGTAGGGGACTTGGCTCAAGGGATCTATCATTACCGAGGTTTAGAGAATTGGGAGACGTTACAAAACGAAATATTCCCAACCGCGAATTATCTTACTTTGCAGAAGACGTACCGCACGACCATTGAAATCATGAATTTAGCGAACAGCCTTTTGGATGATATGCCAGATGCACTTCCTAAAGCCGAGCCCGTCGTCCGACATGGGGATGTACCTGCTTTCCTTTATAGGGATGAGCATGCAATTAAGAATATCCATCCATTGATTAAAGATTTACTCGAAAAAGGGATGAATAACTTTGCTTTTGTTACGAAAACAAAACATGAAGCGGAGCAGTTAGCTCATGAACTTCCTTCATTTGAGATTATGGACGAAAACACGGACGTGTTAGGAGATCGCGTCATTCTCCCCGCCTATCTTGCCAAGGGACTGGAGTTTGATGTTGTTATTCTCTACTGTAATGAACATACGTATGAAAGAAATGAACTGGATCTGAAAATGCTTTATGTAGCTATGACGAGGCCTCTGCATCGTCTTTATTTGATTGGAAGGCAGCCGGAAGACTTTCTCCTTACAGATAAGGATGGACTTTGGACGCTTTAGTACTTCCCGCTTAAAAGCGCAGGAGTGGTTGATGCACACATCCAAAGTCCATCCTTGAGAATGCATAAATGGATATAAACCCTTGTGATAAGAAGGTGCAACATTTTTCACAAGGGTTTCTACATTATTCGGAAATGCCATAGCGAAGAAGTTTAAAGGATACATCAAAATCGACTTGAAGACTTGGGATTTGCTCCCGCCAATTTTCTTTAGTTACCCGATTCGTTCTGTTCTGGGTGTTGTACTTTGCACCGAATCCAACAGGATCGACTTTATTATCAATCAGCACCTGCAAGGTTTCTTGAAGGTGTTCTTTTATTTGTTTTGCAATTTCCTTTTCTAAAGTTTCTACAGCTTCTTCATTTTTTAAATCTATATCCTGTGTGATTTCCAACAAACGACCTTCCATTTTCAGTTTGAATGATTGTTTGGTTGGATCTCCTTTAGAAGGGGTAATGGCATGTTCAGAATTCAGCTCATGGATAGATACATGCAGAGCATTTTCCCCTGGTTGGTCGATGCTTTCTTTTTTGTGGTACTTCTCTAATGCGTCCTTGGGCAGTTGGACTTGAAATTGCCCATGGTCAAATTCTTGTTTCATGAGCATAATGTAGAACGTGTGCTCATGGGATGTCGTATGGACATAGCGGTCATCCTGGAATAAACTGATCCCGTTGATCACGGCTTTATCGTCTTCAAGTGTAAGTGATGGAAGAATGGGGTCTTTACCCGTGTCATAATAGTCATGCAGAAAGCTTGTCAATACAGCATTGGGAATCGCTTCTTCTTTAATGCTTTTTTTAATTAGCTCCTGAATATAATTCCCCGTGTTCGGGCGATCTTCGTCATTTCCTGATTTCAACAATTCTTCTGACGGAACTTCACTTGTAGCTAAGTAACCCATATCCGATATGGCAGCATCTCTTTGAAGGGTGTCCATATACTTCATCATCCCTCGTTTGGCCAGCTCGTTTTCAAATATTTCAAGTCTTACTTGACCGGAGACGAGTTGATGACTGGTGAGACGGCTTGTAGCAAATCGTATCCCTTTTGATGTATCTGCTTCTCCCGTAACGACCTGCGAGGTGCTTGTTTCCCCAGCATCAAATTGATACATGACAAGAGTGCCTCGTATCCTTTCATCTTCAGTCAAGTCATATCCAACAGCTGAAATGATACCTAATGTTTCTATATACGATTTGGGGATGCAGCCGGCCAAGAGGAATAGGACGACAAGAAGGGATGACCATTTCATGATGCATGCCTCTTTTTCATTGATTTTTTTAGTAGAACCAACACGTAAATCAATAATGGATAGACAAAAACAATCCAAAAACCAATTTGCCCCGTCCAGTCGGTCAGTTCGTTTAGCGCGACCCTTTTTTCTGCTGTGATCGAGGTTATGAATAAGAGAAAGGCTAATCCGTACAAGGATGGTTTCTTTGGTGCATTGAAAAGCCGATTTAAAGAATGGATGATCATCCATCCGAATAAAACGATATTCGGAATGATAACCATCATCCATAACGCCACAGCAATAAAATCAAATCGTTCTAATATGGAAAAACTTATGATTTTGAACAAAGATAAAGTGGCCCATACAGTGGACTTTAACTGATCAGGGCTGAAATAACCGATGGAAACAACGGTAACCAACAGGATGAGAAAAGTCGTAAAGAGTACACCTGCATGTGCTGGAAGGGCTGCTCTTTTTTTATCCTGGATAAACGGATAAACAAAAAAGAGAATCTCGAGTCCAAGCACGGAAAAAGTGACTTGCTGCACTCCCTTTAGCAGATCAGGAACAGGTGTCTGAAGCACGGGGAAGAAGTGTTCCCAATCCATATAGGTGATCGGTTTGTAGATGGTAAAGACAAGCCAGATGGTAAGAAAGAAAAAAACGACGCTTGTCCCTACGACCACTCTGAATCCGCCTAAAATACTATAAACCATGAGCGATAGTAAAAAGAGAGACATCAGCCATATCGGCATTTCAGGAAAGATAAATACCTGAACCACTTCAATGTAATTTTTAATGACCGTCAAAAGAAGCATGTAAATGTAGAGGACATATATTATGCCCAAGGCTTTCCCGATCCACACGCCAAACAAATCTTGCTGAATCCCAAGAATGTCGGCATTCTCATAAGATTTCAATATTTGGAGCATGATGAAAACTATCAAATGAAGGTAAAGGCCCGCTACCAATACTGAAATCCAGGCATCCACCCCTGCTTCCAGCACAAGTATTCGGGGTACCCCCATTAACCCAGCACCGATTTGTGAGGTATGGATGATAAAGAAAAGATAGAAAGCTTGAACGGTACGATCAGGATGAAAGGGGATATTCGTTTTCATAGACGGTCCACATCATTTCGTTCTCTCGCTTTTGACTCACTGTACCTCGAGTTGTCTTTGGTCATAAGAGCTTTGGAGCGTTTGGCGTTTTTTTGAAAAGGTACTCTGAAAATGGATTCATTGAAATCACTCCATTCAAATGGATAGATGGGGGCCAAATATGGACGTCCCAATGATTTCTGCTTTAATAGATGAATAACAAGGAAAGATAAGGCGAATACAATACCGATGATTCCCCAGGCACCTGCCAGAAGGATCATCGGAAAGCGGATGATTCTAATCGCTGTCCCCATTAAATAACTTGGGGCAGTAAAGGAAGCCAGAGCACTGAGTGCGATGATAATAATGAGAATGTTGCTCGTGAATCCAGCTTCTACAGCAGCTTGACCAAGGACGATTCCTCCAACAATACCCATCGTTTGCCCCACCTTTGTAGGCAAGCGAGCGCCTGCTTCTCTAAGCAATTCAATTAGGATTTCCAGTAAAAGAGCTTCTAAAACAGGTGGGAAAGGTACCGTCGATCTGGATTGTCCTAAGGATACAAGTAATGTGCTAGGGATGATTTCATAGTGAAACGTCAGTGCTGCTACATACATCGGTGTCAAAATGATGGACAAAGCCATAGAAACGAATCGAAGCAGCCTTATGAAGCTCCCCATATTCCAGCGCATATATAAATCTTCCGTCGACTCAAAAAAACTGAAGAGATTCATCGGTCCCAGCAACATGGTCGGGCTTTTATCGACCATAACCCCTACACGACCTTTAGAAATGGCATTACAAAAGCGATCGGGCAGTTCCGTGAATATCAACTGAGGAAAAACGGTACTTGAGGAATCCTCTATCAATTGTCCAAGGACACTCGTGTCTTCAACTTCAGAGATATTTAAATCCTGAATCCGTTGTCTCATAGTGTTCACATTCTCTGTATTGGCAAGAGACTTCAAGTACACGATACGTATTTCCGATTGAATCCGTTCGCCAACAATCAACTTTTCCGTAACGAGGTCTGATGTGTCTAGACGCCAACGGATAACATTCAAGTTCGTCATGAGGGATTCAGTAAACGACACTTGAGGACCGAAAACCAGCGACTCTGTTTCTGCACGGTTTAAAGCACGGTGTTCTTGATTTGGCAGAGCGAATAGCGTGGCTTCTTTTTCACTTTCAATGTAAATACAGACACTCCCGTGAATCATCTGCTCTATGATGGCATCCATTTTGTTCTCTTGTTTCGTGGAAGCTAGAGGGATTTTATTCATCAGTCCCTCGTTCGACCAAGGATGAGTAGATCTAGTGATAATTTCTAAAATTTCATCCTCCAGCTGTTCTTTGTTTACTTGATAATGAATGAATTGGACAATGATCGATTGACCTTCATGATTAAACACTTTTTGGACAAGGTCCGGACTTTGATTAAGTAAATCTTTGGATGACGACAGAAACTGTTCTCTCTTCATCGGTAGTAGGAGAGACATCAAGGAACCCCCTTTCTATTCTTCTCTAAGTAGAATTAGTATGTGGAAAATAGGAGACATTATGAAGGAGATTCAGTACATCTCCATCTGGAAAAGGGAGCGGAGGGACTGGAGTTATCAGAATCACCCATAGTTTAGTGTTCTTTTAATACTTCATAGCTTATACAGAATGGTTGAATAGAGGTGAACAGCATGAACTTGCAATTAATTGAAGTGTACATTCCTGACCAACACTTTGAATCCATTGATGAAAAGTTGAAAAAGTATGATCATCGTTCATATTGGGTGTCAAGTGAATCAGAAGAACGTATGCTTGTGCGCATACTCGTCCAAAAAAATGAAGTGGAAAAGATCCTTAATTATTTGGAGGAAGTTTCTAATGTGGTGGAAGGGTTTGAGACCCTGTTAATTCCTGTCCAAACTTATATATCTAAAGAAACCATTCATGAAGAAACCAAAGAGGAAAAGGAAAAAGAAAAAGAAGACGACGAAGAGGAAAAGTCCCGTTTGCTGCGAGCAAGTCGCCATGAATTAATGAATGCCGCTGAAAAAAACAGCCATATTACAATGAATTATTCCTTACTTATCTTGCTATCAGCTATTGTAGCAACTGTCGGTATCATTAAAGATAGCGAAGCGGTTGTTATAGGGGCTATGGTGATAGCCCCTATGATTGGTCCTGTCATTTCCGTTGCATTTTTTGCTATTCTGGGTGATTATAAAGGACTTGGGCAGTCAGCGGTTAGTTCATTATACGGGGTAGCCATCGTATTGTTTATTTCCATAGCCTTTGGTTTTTTTACGGATGTCGGAATGGAGAACGCTCAATACTTGGATAGAACGAAAGTGACCTTGATAGATATTCCATTGGGAGTCGCTTCTGGTGCTGCTGGAGCACTAGCTTTTTTAAATCGTTTATCCGGAAACCTGGTGGGTGTAATGGTTGCTGTAGCCTTGCTCCCGCCTTCTGTAGCTATGGGAATGTCGATCGGCGATGGATCGATGGCAGCCGCATATGGTGCATTCTTGTTAGTGACGGTAAACATCATGTCCATCCTCCTTGCTGCCGTCTCCATCTTCTCGATCAGCGGTATCCGACCTGTTCGGTGGGAGGAGGTTCAAAGAGCGAATGTCTCCCGTCCCCTCTCCATCGTATTCGTTATCGTCATCGTCCTCATCCTAGCCATTGTCATTCTTGAAGGCCAGAACATTATCTGACTAAAGCTCCCTTTTCTTGAAGACTCAGTTTCGAGATGATTGTAAGGTTCTAGGGGCTCCGGGAAAAGGTTCGTCTTGCTCCATCGTCCAGACACTCGTGTCTACCAGGACGATTCCGCATTTGAACACTTTCCATGGGGCGGGCGGTGAGCCTCCTCAGGCTACGCCTTCCGGGGTCTCACCTGTCCCACACGTCCCCTAGGCGGGCGTATAGTGTCTTGTATCAAACATTGCCGTTTGCTAAACGGCAATGGGGTAGAGTTTACATCATTCACTTCTCATAACCATACAAGCTAAGTTTTCCAGTAGTGGTTTCGAGACTCTGATATAGCAAAGGGGCGAAGGGGAATGGCGAGACTCCTGCGGGAAAAAAGTGCTTGGTGAGACCCCACAGGACACAGTCCGAGGAGGCTCACCGCGCTCCCGCGGAAAGCGAGCTATTCCCCGCAGCCCCCATCCACTCAACAAACGTCTCGAAACTGAGTCTTCAAGAAACCTGCCATATTGTTTAATAACGACTGTTTGAAAATAATGGTTGATTTAAAATTCAGAAAAATATATAATATATAATCATTGATACAAAAAGGAGGTCACGATGATGGAAAAGCAACGTCTTCAATATAAAGACAACTTCATATCGATCGTGACTGAAAGCCGTTTGTTTATCTGACAACTTGGACTCGTATAGAAGAAACAAGGTCACGTAGATACGTGCCTTTTTTTATGTGTGAAAGCATACGTCAAAGGACGTATGCTTTTTTGTGTCTGAGAATAGAAGTCGGTTACACGACCGATTTTTATATAAATTGAATGAGATGATCAGAGGAGGAATCAAGATGGTTCACTACATGGAAAAGAAAGAATGGAACGAAGATTGGAAAGAGAGCGGCTAGTGACTGTTTAGTAGAGAGGGTGGTAAACGATGTTTAGTGTATTATTCAAGCTGAGCTGGTTTTTTAAAATTTATTGGAAGCGGTACACATTGGCGATTATAGCATTAATTGTTGTAAGTATGATTGATCTGATCCCTCCAAAACTTGTGGGGATGGCGATAGACGAAATACAATTCCATTCGTTTACAAGAGAACGTCTATTGGAATTGCTGCTCCTTTACGGGGGCATCATCATCTTGAGTTATACCATTTCCTACTTATGGGATTACACGCTATTCAGTGGTGCAATGATGATGGAAAGAACGATGAGATCCCGGTTAATGAATCATTTTCTGCGGATGACTCCCACTTTCTTTGGAAAGAACCGTACGGGGGATCTGATGGCGAGGGCAACGAATGATTTGAAAGCTCTGACGATGACGGCAGGTTTCGGTATACTGACACTGGTCGATTCGACCGTGTTTATGATGATGATCATTGCTGTTATGGGGTTTACGATAAGTTGGCCGTTGACCTTTGCGGCGTTGATTCCTTTGCCGATTATGGCTCTTGTGATGAAACGGTACGGCAAAGTGATTCATAAGCGTTTTACAGAAGCACAGGAATCTTTCGGAGAAATGAATAACCAAGTTCTTGAATCTATTCGGGGAGTTCGAGTCATTCGAGCTTTTGTGCAAGAAAAAAATGATGAACGCTCATTTAACCATATGACCACGGAGGTTTACGACAAAAACATAGAGGTAGCCAAGATTGATGCGCTATTTGAACCGACCATAAAAATATTGGTGGGCCTTTCTTATACGATCGGATTGGGGTACGGAGCGAACCTTGTCTTCCAAAAACATATCACCTTAGGGGAAATGGTTTCGTTCAATGTTTATCTAGGAATGTTGATTTGGCCTATGTTCGCTGTGGGAGAACTGATTAACGTTTTGCAGCGTGGAAATGCGTCTTTGGATCGTGTACAAACGACGCTTGACTATGAGCCAGATGTAAAAGACCCTCAGTCACCTGCCTTCCTTGAAGATCCAAAGCAGGTGGAGTTTAAAGGATTGTCTTTTCTTTATCCAGGGTCTGAGAAGAAAAGTCTTGATGACATTCATTTAACGGTGAATCGAGGGGAGACCGTTGGAGTTGTAGGGAAAACAGGAGCAGGGAAGACGACGTTGTTCCGTCAGCTTCTTCGTGAATATCCTGGGGCTTCGGGGCGTCTTGAGGTGAACGGTGTTTCTATAGAAGACCTTAGTCTGGATCAGACAAGATCCTGGATCGGTTATGTCCCCCAAGATCAGGTTCTGTTCTCAAAGACAATCCGAGAAAATATCCAATTTGGTAAACCAGGGGCCTCCGATTCTGAAATTAACCGCGTGTTGGAACTTGCTCATTTTGAAAATGATATTCAACTTCTGCCTAAAGGGTTGGACACAAAAGTCGGGGAAAGTGGAGTTACGCTATCGGGTGGACAAAAACAAAGGGTCTCCATCGCCCGGGCGTTCATCATGGACCCGGAAATTCTTTTGTTGGATGATGCCATGTCAGCCGTTGACGGGAAAACTGAAGCAGAGATTCTTCAACACCTAAGGAGAGAACGAAGAGGGAAGACGACGTTCATCGCCGCTCACCGACTGTCAGCCGTAACCCATGCAGATCAGATTCTGGTCCTTGAGGATGGGGCAGTTATCGAACAGGGGACGCACGAAGAACTTGTTGTAAATGGTGGATGGTATCAACAGCAGTATGAACATCAACAGTTGGAGAGCCGGGAGGTGGGACGATGAAAAAGTCGACGGAAAAACAGCTGTTTCAGTATGCGTGGCTATTCCGTAAACGTATATTCATTGGTTTGGTTTGTTTAATTATCGCCGTTGCTTTAGAACTCACCGGTCCTTTCATTGCCAAAAGGCTGATTGATCAGCATATCATTGGAATTGAAAATCAATGGTATCAGGTTGAAACACAAGATGATCATACCGTAACGTACAGAGGAAATATATATAAACGCTCGGATCGAAAAGATGAGTCGGATGAGATCGTTCAAACTCGGACCATTTTACAAGTGGATCGAAACTATTACTTCACAGAAGAACAAGTGCCGGTGAGTGGTAGTCGTCAGTGGCAGGATGGGGTTCTGACTATTAAAACGTCAAACAATATGTATGCTGTAGGTGCTGAAGAATTAGAGGTTCAGGAATTGTACAGCTTTTTTCTACCTGAAATGAAGTCCATTTATTGGCTACTCGGTTTATATGTAGGGTTATTGCTCATAGCATCTGTTTTTCAGTTTTCCCATATTTTTTTGTTACAAAAGTCTTCCAATAGAATTATTAGGAAAATGAGAGATGACCTTTTTTCACACATTCAGACACTGCCGGTTCAATTCTTTGTTGATCAGCCGGCAGGGAAAGTAGTCGCTCGTATAACGAATGATACAGAGTCGATCCGTGAATTGTATGTAAAAGTGCTGGCGACATTTGTGACGAGTTTTTTTTATATGAGCGGTATTTATATTGCGTTGCTGCTCTTGGATTGGAAACTCGCTTTGTTGAGTTTATTATTAATCCCGATTTTACTAATTTGGATGAAGCTGTTCAAAGGGTATGCAGGAAGGTATAACCAAGTCATCCGCTCCACCGTCAGTGACATGAATGGCAATATTAATGAAGCCATCCAGGGCATGTCAATCATTCAATCCTTCCGGCAGGAAAAACAGACATCAGCTGGGTTTGAAAGCTTGAATGAGCGTCACTTCACCTACCAGAGGAAATTGATCAGGCTTAATGCTTTAACATCATTTAATCTCGTGAATGTATTGAGAAATCTCGCTTTCGTAGCTTTTATCTGGTACTTCGGAGCAGGTTCCATCGGTCCTGAAGGAATGGTTACGGCAGGAGTACTTTATGCATTCGTTGATTACTTGAACAGACTCTTTCAGCCCGTGACCGATCTCGTCAATCAGTTGCCTCAGCTCGAGGAAGCACGAGTAGCTGCAGGGCGTGTCTTTGAAATTCTTAATGAACATGGGGAGCCTGTCAAGAATAACCCAATTGGACGATACAATGGGGAGATTCACTTTGATCATGTGACGTTCGCCTATGAAAAAGGCAACGATGTGCTAAAAGATCTTTCATTCAAAGTAAAACCTGGAGAGACAGCGGCCTTCGTCGGTCATACCGGTTCAGGTAAAAGCTCTATCATGAATCTGTTATTCCGTTTCTATGATCCGCAGCGGGGAGCAATTCGTATTAATGGAAAGTCGACGAGCGAGTGGTCTAGACAACAAGTTCGCAGCCACATGGGCACTGTCCTTCAAGACCCTTTCATTTTTAGTGGGACGATTCTGTCGAATGTGACCATGAATGATGAGCGTATTTCCCGGGAAATGGCCGTCAAAGCGTTAGAAGCTGTCGGTGCTGATCACTTTGTAGGGAAATTACCCGGAAAATATGATGAACCCGTTAACGAAAAAGGGGATACCTTGTCGATGGGTGAAAGGCAGTTGATTTCCTTTGCCCGGGCGTTGGCTTTTGATCCTGCCATTTTGATTTTGGATGAAGCAACAGCCAACATCGATACGGAAACAGAACAACGGATACAAAAAGCATTGGAAGTCTTAAAGAAAGGGAGAACCACTTTGGTGATTGCTCATCGATTGTCTACTGTCCAGCAAGCCGACCAAATTTTTGTCCTGAATCATGGTACAATAATGGAGCAAGGGACCCACAAGCAACTGATTCATAACAAAGGTGAGTATTATCGCATGTACCAAATGCAGCAAGGTGCTGCAGGTATAGAAGCGGTATAGAGGTCTCAAAACTGCTGACATGGAGGCAGGTTTCATGCATGAGCAAGAATACGAAAAAAAAGACATCATCGATGAAGACCTGTATGAAGAAATAGATGATGAAGAACTATATGAACTCGTTCAGGAAGAAAAGAGAAAAGCATATGAACGGGAAAGGATAGAGAAAGAACAGCGGAAGGAAAAGCGTCCTTTCCCTAAGTGGATATTTTGGTTGATCGCTTTCATGATGGTCCTGAATATCGTCGCTGTCCTTCCGAATACATTCTCTATACCGGCGATTGACTTTCTTATGACTTCTGCAAAACTTTCGACAGATGAAAAGGTGCAGACTTATAAGGAATCCGTTGTTGTGGTTGAGGCAGGACAAAGTAAAGGCACCGGGTTTGCTTTTACCGAAGACGGTTATATCCTTACGAACCATCATGTGGTTGAAGATGAAAAAAGAATTTCTGTTGGCTTTCCAGATGACGGGCTTTTCGACGCTGAAGTCATTGCCTCTTTTCCAGAAGTCGACCTTGCTGTTCTTGATGTCGAAGGAGAAAACCTTCCTCATTTGGAACTTGCTGATGAAGCGGTTTTCGATGACCGTGAACATGTGTACTTCATCGGGAATCCTCTCAAGTTTACGGGGATTGCCAATGAGGGGAATGTGATTGGATATAAACAGTTGTCTGATTGGGACCAACAAGTTCTAATGCTTGATGCGCCGATATATCGAGGGAACTCAGGAAGCCCGGTCATCAATGATCAAGGAGAAGTGATTGGTGTAGTTTTTGCAACATTACATGATGATGATGAGGGACGGGTCGGCCTGGCGGTACCTATAGATTATTACTACGAACAGACCGAAAGAGGAAACCTCCCCTAGGGTTTCCTCTTTTGATTTTCTTGCAATGGATCATACGGTATGTCATTCATTGCTCTGGTGGGTATATATGCCTATAAATTCCTTATTTTCGACTACTATAATTCCTTGTATACCTTGGAAGAGTCTTAGGTCTTATTTTTTGAAATGGTTATTTAATAAAATGTAACCCCTATGAAGTAGACCGTTCAGGCGTTGTTCAGTAAAATGGTCATGGTCGAGGACAATACCTTTTTCCCTGACCCAATAACTGCAAACTTCAGAAATTTTGGTTGATACGATTTTGTAACACAATTGAAATAATCTTAAAAAAGACACCCAAAAAATATAAGCCATAATCGAAAACATTAATAGGCTGGAGGTGATAAAGGTTGATCAAACGTCTTTTTCAAAAAGCAGATCCCTCCCTGGATGAACAAGTAGCTTCAGCCAAACAGGGAGATGATGATGCACGTAATGAAATGCTGAAACAGTATCAACCTTTCATCGCCAAAAGTGTTTCTGAAGTTTGTAAAAGATATATAGACCCTAAAAAAGATGATGAGTTTAGTATCGGTTTGCTTGCATTCAATGAAGCCATCCAATCTTATTCCTGTGATAAGGGCAGTTCATTTCTTTCTTTTGCAAGACTTGTCATTAAGCGGAAAGTGATTGATTACATTCGGAATGAACAAAAACGTGTGCAAGTCACTTCTCTTGATGAGGATTTCCATGATGAAGAACAAATGGAAAACCCTGTCGAAATTTCAGCAGCCAAGGAGAAGTTTCAATTGGAAACGGAAGCTTGGCATCGTAAAGAGGAAATTTTGGAATTTCAGGCTCAGTTGCAAAAGTATAAGCTTTCATTTGAAGAGCTGATTGAGGCTTCTCCAAAACATAGAGATGCTAGGGAATCCGCGGTTCAGGTGGCCAGGCTCGTTTATGAAGATGAGTTTTTATGTTCGCAAGTCATTGATAAAGGACGTTTACCGATCAAGGACTTGGTCGATCGTGTTGATGTTAGTAAGAAAACATTAGAACGGAACCGTAAATTCATTATCGCCTTAGTTCTCATCCTGAACGGGGATTACGTATATCTTAAGGATTATCTGAAAGGGGTGGGTATGTGAAAAAAGGTATTGTCATGGAACAGCAGAATGAATATATGATTGTCATGACTAGTGATGGCAAGTTTCATAGAGCTGAAAAGGTTGACCATGTAGATATTGGGATGGAAATCCAGTTCAGGACAATCAGTGAGCGTGAAGTCCTGCATCGATGGACTCAAGTGTTGCGTAACAATTATACGCGGGCAGCTGTTGTAGCCATTATCTTTCTATTAATGGTCTTCCCTGTATTCTCGTGGTATGGCAGCAATCAGGCGTTTGCCTATATGAATATCGATATTAATCCCAGTGTTGAACTTGAATTGAATGATCAAATGAAAGTCATAGATATCATCCCTCAAAATGAGGAAGCTGAAAAGATTGTTTCCTCTTTAGAAGATTGGAAAAAGAAAGATGCATCCGAGGTTACCTTTGAGTTGATTGAATTGAGTCAAGAGAAAGGGTATGTCAATGATGCGAATCAAGTCCTCATTGGTATCAGTTATTTAAAAGAACAAGAGAACCAGAAGTACGCGGAAGAAATTGAAACATTTCTCATGAATAAAGCGGCGAATATAAGCGTTGCTACTTTTCTGGTCCCGAAGGATCTACGAAGGGAAGCCATTGCTCAGAAGGCATCTGTCAATGAAATGGTTGCAGACAGAATAAAGAGTGAAGAAAAGGATCAGACAGGAGAATCAGAACTCCCTGTTCACGTTGAAGATGATGATCGAGAAATTATACAATCGTTTTATAAAGAAGAATCATCTGAAGAAAAACAGAAGGAAGTTCTAGATTCCGAAGAGAAACCCACGGCTCCTCCGGCTGTAAATGTAAAACCTGAAAACCAGAGTGCGAAGAACCGACAACCTGAACAAGAGGGTCAAAAAGGGAAATCCCAAGCTCCGGGTCAGCAAAAAGAAAAGCAAAAGTCTGAACATGAGGAAAAACACATAGAAAAGAAAGACAACGAGAACAAACACATAGAAAAGAAAGACCACAAGAATAAACATAAAGAAAACGAAGATAAAAAAACGAACAGTAAACATCAGGAAAAACCCAAAAAGCCGTCTCCTAAGCCAAACAAGAAAGAAAAAGGCCAAGAGAAGGGTAAGGGGAATGGTTCAAAACATAATCATAAGAAGGATGAACGAGAAAGAGGAGGATCAAAAGGGAAAGAGAAACCTCCTCAAGGTAACGGAAATTCTTCGAACGGAAAGCACTCCTAGACAGTTGGGAGTGCTTTTTTGTTGAAGAAGCAGGGAAGATAAGGGTATCGTGTAGAAAAGGAGGAGTAATGATGAGTAAACCATATATAGGCGTTAAGAACGGGAGACTCTCTGAATGCCCGACGTCTCCAAACTGTGTCAGTACTCAAACAGATCAGGAAGAAAAGAGAATGGATGCTTTGGTATTTACCAAGGACTTGGAAACCACAAAGTCTTTGATAGAAGAGATTTTAAGTGAGAGACAAAGAACGACGATTGAGACAGAGAACGAAAATTATATCCATGCTGTAGTTGAATCCAAGTGGATCAAATTCAAGGACGACGTTGAATTTTATTTTGATCAGAAGGATGAGGTCGTCCATTTCAGGTCTGCTTCAAGAGTGGGATATTCCGACTTCGGAGTCAATAAAAAACGAATGGAAGCCATATCCCAACATTATGATTCAATGAGGAGAGAAACCCATGACGTTTGATTATCAGATCGTTGTTATAGGTGGCGGTTCTGGTGGGTTAACGGTAGCAGCAGGTGCGGCAAGTTTTGGTGCTAAAGTAGCTCTTATTGAACGGAAAAATGAACTTGGCGGGGATTGTCTTCATTATGGATGCATGCCTTCGAAGGCATTGATTCAAGCTTCTAAAGAAATAGAAGATGCATCTAAATATACTCAATTGACGGAAGATGATTACGAAAGTTTTTTCACATCAGCGATGGAACGAGTATCTGAAGCTTTACAAGATGTCCAGGCACATGATTCCAAAGACCGCTTTATCAACCTGGGAATTGATATTTATGAAGCAGAAGGAAGTTTTCTAGATGAACATACACTGCAGGTAGGAGAACAGACGATCACCGCTAAACGTTTTGTTATAGCTACCGGATCTTCCCCCGCAGTCCCTCCTATTGATGGTTTAGGCGAAGTGGATTACTTAACAAATGAAACCATATTTTCTCTAAGGAAAAAACCTTCTTCCATGGTGGTGATCGGTGGAGGAGTGATTGGAGTAGAACTGTCGCAGGCCATGAGTCGTCTGGGTGTAGAAGTGACAGTAATTGAAGGAAGTGAACAAGTTTTATCCAAAGAGGATAAGGAAATTGCAAATCTCTCCCAACGATTGTTATCAGAAGAGCTGAATATTTTAACAAATACTAAGGCTGAACGAGTCGAGAGAGACGGGAAACAGGTGAAAATTCACTATACGAAAGACGGGGCTCAAAACAGCATGACTGCCGATACCATCCTTGTAGCGGCTGGAAGAAAAGCGAACATCGGTAGGCTTGGGTTGGACAAGGCAGGTATTGTATCTGAGAAAGGTTCGATCCAAGTGGATGCAGCTTTAAGAACGAATCAGAAACATATCTATGCTGTAGGTGACTGTAATGGCTCAATGCCGTTCACTCATGTTGCAGGAATGGAAGGGAAAATCGCTGTATCCAACGCGGTTCTGGGCCTTTCTAGAAAAGCTTCTTATGAAAAAATCCCGTGGGTTGTCTACACAAACCCAGAGATTTATCATCTTGGTTTGACCGAACAAGAAGCAAAAGAGAAGTATGGGGAAGATTTATTAACCTTTAAAACAAAATTAGCTGATAACGATCGGTTTATGGCCGAACGGAAAAAAGAGGGTCTTGTAAAAATTTTGACAACGAATCGCGGGAAAATCGTCGGAGCTCATGCTATTGGCGACGGTGCTGGAGAATGGATGCAGGAAGTCGGGACCGTTCAGGCCCTCAATAAGAGGTTTCAAAGCATCTCGAATGTTATACACCCTTACCCGGCTAAAAACAATGTCGTTTCTCAAACCGCAGACCTGTATTGGCGAGAGAAACTGTTCGGAAGTAAATGGAATGATCTTATTCGCTGGTATGTGAAAAAATGGAGATAAATAAAGGATCCAAAAATGCGTAGAGAAACGTTTCTCTACGCATTTTTTCTATCCAATATTTTAGTCTTCGTGCAAATGTTCGTCTTGATTCCCCATAAGGCCATAGAAAAACATATGGGTGATCTCTTCACTTAATTCAGGTAAAGAATGATCGAAGAAATCTTCCTTCGAGCGCATCGCCTGGTAGTACATTTCTATATAAAACATAATGGATCGAAAAGAAATATCCGGATGAACGAAACCTTGCGTTTTTCCCTGTTCCACGAGTTCCATAAGTAAAGGAACCGCATCTTTTTGTGTGAAGGTATGAATCAGTTCTTGTAACTCAGGCTGGTCCCTCATCACGGTTTCAAGAAATCCAGGGTCCATATGGAGGATGTTTTCTTTTTTATCTTGAATTACAAAACGAATCTTATCCTTAAAGTCCATATCGTCATTGTGGACGACGTCCCGAAAACGGTCCAATCGTTCGTAAATGAATTTTTTTACCGTCTCGAATAGCAGTTCATCTTTACCGCCAAAATAATTATAAATGGTGACTTGAGAAACTTGTGCTTTTTTGGCAATTTCCTGGATGCTGACTTTCTGCACCCCATATTCTGAGAACAATTTCAGGGAGGCGTTCAAAATATTCTGCTTTTTGCGTTCTTTCCTTCTTTCAAATCCGTTCATTGTCTACACCTCTTCTTAAACCATCATACACGAAGTTATGAACCGATTCAATTCATACATTTCATTTCTGCACACACTTAATCCAACCATCCCTATTTCACTAACGCTCCCTTTAGTTGAAGACTCAGTTTCGAGATGTTTCCAGGGTTCGTTGCCTGGTTAAGCGTTAGGGGTGGCTGGGAAGCAACTCGCTTTCCTGTGGGGGAGTGGCGAGCTTCCTCGGACTACGTCCTGCGGGATCTCGCCGATCTCCTTTCTCCCACGGGAGTCTCGCAGCTTCCCAACCACCCCATTTGTGGAGAAGTGGAACGAACCCCTATACAGAAAGTGAGTGTCTCTTATTCCTCTATCCTAAGTAGGCATAAAACGCTCTATATCAATCCTTAAGTTCTGGCAGCCAGCAGTAGAAAATTTTATATGATTCATTTCGCTTCATTATTCCAGCTGATCTTTTAGAAGTGGTTTCGAGAATCATACTTGGTTAAGGGGCGGAGGGGAATGGCGAGACTCCTGCGGGAAGAAAGTGCTTGGTGAGACCCCACAGGACGCAGTCCGAGGAGGCTCACCGCGCTCCCGCGGAAAGCGAGTCATTCCCCGCAGCCCCCATCCACTCAACAAACGTCTCGAAACTGAGTCTTCCACAATCCTGCCATATAGTGGAATAACTTTATTAAAAACTAGACAAGAAGGATGGAGGTTGAGTACGATGAAAATGGTTGAACGATCATGATGAGGAGAGGAAGATAAAATGTCGAAGCTTGATCTGACTCAATATGAAAAGAAAATGATTGTTAGAAATATGCAGGATAAAGATATCGAACAGATATTTAAGTTACAAAAGGTTTGCTTTCCTGATATGGATCCATGGAAGAGGGAACACCTGGAGAGCCACTTGACACATTTTGCAGAAGGGCAGTTTGTCGTCGAGTTCGACGGGAAAATTATTGGAAGCTGTTCAAGTTTGATCGTGAATTTTGACGAATATGATGACAAACACACCTGGGATGACATTACAGATGAAGGGTATATAACCAATCATGACCCAGACGGGTACAATTTGTATGGAATTGAAGTGATGGTCCATCCTGAATACAGAGGTATGAAAATTGGAAGGCGTTTGTATGAAGCAAGGAAAGAATTAGCACGCGAGTTGAATTTGAAGAGCATCATTATCGGTGGCCGTATACCGAATTACCACAAGTATGAAGATGAAATGACGCCGCGTGAATATGTGGAGGAAGTTCGCAATCAAAACATTTATGATCCTGTCCTCACTTTCCAGATCATGAATGGCTTTACTGTCATGCGGATTAATCCAGACTATCTTCCGGATGACGAGCAGTCTTTAAAGTATGCGACGCTGATGGAATGGAATAATATAGATTATCGTGCCAGGACGAAGCGATATTTCAAGACAAGTCACCCAGTGAGAATCATGGTCATTCAATATATGATGAAAAATATCGATTCTTTCGAAGAGTTTGCGAAGCAATGCGAGTACTACGTAGATGTCGCCGCTGATTACGGCTCTGATTTTGCCGTATTCCCTGAAATCTTCACTACACAGCTCATGTCCTTTTTAGAAGAAAAAGTACCTTCTCAAGCGGTTCGTAAATTGAGTGGATACACCGAAGAATATATAGAAATGTTCACACATCTTGCTGTGAAGTACAATGTGAACATTATCGGCGGGTCTCATTTCGTAGAGGAAGAAGAGCAAATTTATAACATCTCTTATCTATTCAGACGTGACGGTACGATAGAAAAGCAATACAAAATTCATGTTACGCCGAACGAGCGGACTTGGTGGGGCATTCAGCCTGGAGATGCAGTCAAAGTTTTTGATACGGATTGTGGCAGGATTGCTATTCAAATTTGTTACGACATCCAGTTTCCTGAGCTCGCTCGCTATGCGGTCGATCAGGGAGCGAATATCATTTTCGTTCCGTTTTGTACAGATGACAGACAAGGGTACTTGCGCGTGCGATATTGCGCCCAGGCTCGTGCCGTTGAAAATCAGGTCTATACCGTTATTGCAGGTACAGTAGGGAACCTGACGCAAGTGGAGAATATGGATATTCAGTATGCACAATCAGGCATCTTTACGCCATCGGATTTTGAATTTGCCCGTGATGGGATTATTGGCGAGTGTAACCCAAATGTGGAAACAGTTGTTGTTGGAGATGTTGATTTAGAAATACTGAGAAGACAACGAAAATCAGGGACTGTCCGGCAGCTGCGGGATCGACGTCGGGATTTATTTGATCTTCGATTTAAATTAGACACAGAAGAAAAGCCAGAACGAACGTAAGGGAGGAAGTGTTGTGTTGGACAAACAAGTAGCTATTGTGACAGGAGCTTCTCGAGGAATTGGAAAAGAAATTGCGTTCCAACTCGCTGAAAAAGGAGCTTATTTAACGATTATAGGCAGTTCAGAAGAAATTCACCATACGAAGGAAAAACTAGAAAAGCAAGGGTTCACTAATGTTTTGGCCTATACTGCTGACGTGAGTGATGAGAACGAAATGGATCAGGTCGTGGAAGGAACGAAGAAAGCATATGGCAAAGTGGACATTCTTGTGAACAATGCAGGGATTGGAGACTTCAAGCCAATCGAAGAAGTGACTGTAGAAGAATGGCGTCGAACGTTTGATATTAATGTACAGGGCGTATTTCTTGCGACCAAAGCCGTTCTGCCTATCATGAAGTCACAAAAGTTCGGTACAATCATTACGGTCGCATCCGATGTCTCTCGTTATACAATTCCAGAAGGTGGAGCTTTATACACATCTACGAAATATGCGGTTCAAGGGTTTATGGGATCGCTTGCTCAAGAAGTAAGAAAAGATGGCATCCGGGCAGGTACCATTAATCCCGGAATGGTGGATACTTATTTCGCCAATGGGACTCAGGGAGACCCGGAAAAAGCAGAGTGGCTCAAGGTTCATGATATTGCTGAAGCTGTTGTATATATGGCGCTTGCACCGAAACATATGGTCATTGATGAAATGCATCTCCACCCGCTCATACAGGATTATCCGCGTGTATAAAAGGAAAACTAATGAAGACCGGGTCATCCATCAATTGGATGACCCGGTCTTTCTTTTATGTGAAAAAGTTTGGTTGTAGGGTGGTTGCTTGAGCGTGATCGATATAACTCAACAAAGCTTCGTGTGACTCCAGCATTTCGCTTTGTTTACTCGGATAGTAGGCCGAGTGAAGGAATGTTTCAATCTTTTTTGAAAGAAATTCATCCCTTGTGCGTACCATGAGGACGAGCAAATCGTCCCATTGCCCCCAAATCATGAAGTGCAGGGCTTTATCGTAATCATAGTGACTCATTGGATGACACTTCCTTTATGAAAGGAGTGGTCTTATTATCCCCGTGAGCGTTCCCCCTCAATCAGAGAGTTCGTCACAGTTCTGGGAATCCCGACACATTTTTGCTTTTTTCTTCCGCAAAGCATTGGAAATTTTGTTATGATAGTATGGAAAAGTTTTGCTTTTGACGGAAGGAGTTTTCGTGATGTCAGAAAAAAATCTTCTTTATGCAAATGTGGGGTGTGTCATTTTACTGGGTGTTTTATTATTCCTGAGCTTGGTAACAGCTGAAGCTGATGCCACCCAACAGGTGATGATTCTCATATCGGAAATCATCGGAGGAATAACCCTGGTTGTGGCCATTCTTTCTCTTTACTACATAAAAAGTGATCAAAAGTATCTCCCTCTCTCTATTTTATGTTTTTTAGCTCCCTGGTTGCTGTATGGAATTGGTTACGAAGTAGGTTTTGATGCGTCCACCCCTCATACGTGGATATGGTTTATCAGCTTGTATATGCTTCTCATTGCTGGCTTCATTTTTATTCGCATCGGTTATAAAAAAGTCGAAGGTCATTATAAGCTTGTTTCTGTTTTCCTTTTATTTATTAATGCTATTTTTTTCGTTTATTTAATTTTCATTCAAATATGGTGGAGTATCCCATTCCTGAATCGTTAATCCTCAGTTTTCTTAACTGGGGATTTTTTTGATGTTCACGCACTTTTCCTGTTTTTGTCAATCGCATATTTGCTTTTCAACCACACATACTAACCGTAAATATGGATGGAAGGAGGGTGAATATCATGAAAATCAAAGTATTAGCCATCGGTCTATTAGCAGCTGGATCTCTTGTGGCCTGTCAGGCAGAGCAAGAAGCTGGAGACAACGGCAACTACAACGGAGTGGAAAATACAAGCTTCGAGCGTACAGCAGATGACATGTCCGAAAATGGTCAAAAGGCGAACCAGTATGACAATGATCGCGGAATGGTTCATAACACGAATTATAAAGTGGCCAAAGATGCAGCCAACCGTATCGAAAAAAATGTAGATGGCGTAGATCGTGTTTACGTGTTGAAAACACGTGACAATGCCTATGTAGCTGCAGAGCTTGATAATCCAAAAGGAGACAAGAACGAAGTCTCTGATAAAATGGAAAAGCAAATTAAAAAAGCAGTCAAAGAATCAGATCAGGATATAAACAATGTTTACATTTCAACGAATCCAGATTTTGTTGACTTGACGAACAATTATGTAGAAGATGCTCAAAATGGTGAACCTGTCAGAGGATTTTTCCGTGAATTCGGAGAAATGGTTGACCGTATTTTCCCTGACCAACGCTCATAATAACGAAAAGCCAGGACCATTTATTTAGGTCCTGGCTTTTCAGCTTTTACAATAATGAAATTCGGTTTTGTTGAAACTTTATGGAATCCCTTTGGGTATACTTCTTTAAATTCAGGCGTAGGCTTTGGCTCTGAAAGTTGAATGAACCGGAAATGATCGGTTACCGCAGAAATGACCCTCTCAAGCGGCCGCCTATAAAAAGTCATCGGAACTTTTTCGCCGTTCACCGTCCATTCCTCCTGAAGTTGCTGGCAGGCAAAGTAAGTATCCACATCATGGTTCATATAATCCATAAACGGGTGATGGGTAGAGAAAAGGAGTGTTCCTCCTGGTTTTAATGTACGATAGAACTCCTGAAAAATGGGTGTCCAATCTTTTATGTAATGCAGTGTAAGTGAGCTGATAATGAAGTCAAAAGAGTCGTTTTCCATCGGTAAAGGATTCGACAAATCGTGAACAAAAGCCTGGATATTGGCATTTTCTGCTCGCCGCTTAGTTGCAGCAATCATGGAAGGACTGAGGTCAACCGCTGTTACATCTGCGCCGTGATCAGCCATGTAACGCGAATACCACCCTGCTGCACACCCAGCGTCCAAAACTTTTTTTTCTCGAAGTTCTGGAAGCAGGTCGATCATGGCGGGACGTTCGAGATAAGCATTGTAGGGCTTTCGGTCAACATCAAATTCATAATGCGCAGACAAATGCTCATAGGAGTGAAGGATCTTCTTTTTCATTTGAAAACTCCTTTCTGTTCTTGTGTCATTCAGTGTACCTCAAAAAAGGTTGTATCTCTAATGTTCAGGTTTGCTGACATGTTGGAGCCTTTTTAAAGTCCACCCCTTTTTAGATCAAAGTACTGGTGTCGCGCAGTTACACCTCTAAGAGAGTGGCGTTTGAGTGCCTTTCTTCTGATAGAATGAAGGAAAGGGGGCTTTAAAGATGATTAGAACAGCGGAGATCTGTGATGCAGCAGGCTATCGAAAACTCATGGAGAAACTGGAGTCGGAAACGGATTTTTTATTATTCGGTAATGGGGAAAGGAAAGCCACGAACGAACAGGTAGAAAAGTTGATTCAAAAGGTGGAGAAGGAAGAAAATTCTACGATCCTTCTTTCTGACTTACACGGAGGAATCAATGGGCATGTGACCGTTTTTGGCGGTGGAGCACCAAGGAGCATACATACAGCAAGTGTTATTACTGGAGTATTGAAGGACTTTCACGGTTTAGGAGTCGCTAAAGAGCTATTTCATCATCTTTTTGAATGGGCAGAACATCATGGAGTAACGAGGCTTGAACTTACGGTCATGGTTCATAATGAGAGAGCGGTCCATTTTTATGAACAGATGGGTTTTGAAAAAGAAGGAGTCAAGAGGCAGTCTCTGATCGTCAGCGGGAGGCCTGTGGATGAATATATCATGTCTAAAATTCTAGTGTAGGACAAGAAGATGGCCTGAACCTTCATGTTCGCTGCTTTCCCCTCATATAGTTAAATAAGCGAAATCGAAGGAGGGGGCATCTTTGAGACCAGATGACCAAAAGAAGCTCGAATATGCGATCAGAGAAATAACGGAAATCGCTAAAGGTTTCGGGCTTGATTTCTATCCAATGCGTTACGAAGTCTGTCCTGATGATATTATTTATACATTCGGAGCGTACGGGATGCCGACACGCTTTTCCCACTGGAGCTTTGGAAAGCAGTACTACAAGATGAAGCTGCAATATGACCTCGGATTAAGTAAGATTTATGAACTTGTCATCAATTCGAATCCTTGCTATGCCTTTTTATTGAATTCAAACAGTTTGATTCAGAATAAGCTGATTGTTGCCCATGTCCTGGCTCACTGTGATTTCTTTAAGAACAATGCCCGGTTCCAGAATACGAAGAGGGACATGGTGGAAAGTATGGCGGCGACAGCAGAAAGAATCGCTACCTACGATAAAATATATGGGAAACATGAAGTAGAGTCATTCCTCGATGCTGTTCTTGCCATTCAGGAACATATTGATCCATCTTTGGTCCGTCCTAAACTCGCCTGGTCCATGGACGAAGAAGAAAGTGAAGAAAAGCCGGTTCAAACCGAATATGATGATATTTGGAAGATTGATGAATCCTCCTCAGAAGAGCAGCCAAGGTTTAGGAAGAAAAAGAAATTCCCACCACGACCTGAGAAGGATTTGCTTCTTTTTATTGAACAGTACAGTCGTGAACTTGAGGATTGGCAGCGGGATATCCTGACGATGATGCGCGAAGAAATGTTGTATTTCTGGCCGCAGTTGGAAACGAAGATTATGAACGAAGGATGGGCATCCTACTGGCATGCGCGAATTTTACGGGAAATGGACTTAACAAGCGATGAGTCCATTGAGTTCGCTAAACTCAATGCGAGCGTTGTGCAGCCAAGTAAGACGCAGCTGAATCCGTATTACTTAGGGTTGAAGATTTTCGAGGACATTGAAGATCGTTATGACAACCCAACCGAGGAAATGATTAAACACGGTGTCGAACCCGGTTCAGGAAGAGAAAAAATGTTCGAGGTCCGTGAAATTGAATCCGATCAAAGCTTCATCCGTAACTATTTAACGAAAGAACTGGCCAGGAGAGAGGATTTATATCTGTTCCAGAAGCAAGGTCAAAAATATAAAATCACGGATAAAGATCATGAAGCCGTCCGGGATCAGCTTGTCACCATGAGGGTGAATGGTGGGTTCCCTTATATCACTGTGCAGGACGGTGATTACGTGAAGGCCGGAGAACTTTATTTGAAACACCATTTTGAAGACGTGGAACTCGATGTCGGATATTTGGAAAAAACATTGCCTTATGTGTATCAGCTGTGGGGACGAAATGTTCACATAGAAACGAAAGTCGAAGGACGGGATGTTGTTTTCAGCTATGGTGGTAAAAAAGTTCAGAAGAAATATCTATAGAATGCAGACTGCTCTTTAAATAATAAAGGGCAGTTTTTTTATTTGAGTAGGTCTGAGACTTAATAAGTAAGAAATCGACAAAACCTCTCCCTTCTTTTGACAACTTGGAGAAGAGGAATTTGGTATAATGACGGTAAGATTTACCTTCCTAATGCAAAAGAGGTGAGATGGATGAAAAAGGTGCGCGTGGCTATATACAGTTTGATCGCTGTATTGATTGCCGCTGTCATTTTTTATGTGGACAATAAGGAAGTCAACGCACTGAAAAACAACCAGAGCTATCCGATGGTGGAAGCTCCGAAACAACACCCTGAACCCATCACGGTTTCTTCTCAGGAAATCGGAGATACGAAAGTCCATTTGACCAGGCTCTACAGCCGCAACAATGCAAGCGGACTGTATCTTGGGATGTGGTATGGAGACCGAAATGCTGTAATGAGAAACAAGGAAGAAGATTGGCTGAGAGATAAAGGACATATCGAATTTTTAGTTAAAGCGGTCGATTCGAACGGCACGACGTATAATGGACATACGATTGGTACTAAGGAAGGAACGTTCACTACTTTTCGCTATATCCAATTTGATGACTTCCGATATGACAAAGACCTGGATGAGCTTGATTTGGCATTTTACCCTATGATGGATGATGGCAAGGAAGGCGCTCCGTACGAGCATCCCTGGCTGGAAACCACTGTGGAAGTGGAATGAATAAAGCTTGCCTGAGCATAAGATAGCATAGATAAGGTTGGTTTAATAATGAGCTTAGACACAGGTCTAGGCTCTTTTTTTCGAATAAACAATGGTCTATGAAAAGGGGACTCATAATGAGATATTCTCGTGTCTTGCTGAAAATTAGTGGTGGTGCCATGAAAGGGGACAGCAGGGACAGTTTCGACAATCAGCGACTGGAACATATTGCAAACGAAATCCTCTCGCTTCTTGATAGTGGATTGGAAGTTGCGGTCGTCGTCGGCGGAGGCAATATCTTCAGGGGCAGAACCGCAGAAGACTGGGGGATCGAGCGTGTGGAAGCTGATAATATTGGTACAATCGGTACGATTATTAACAGTCTGATGTTAAGGGGCGTGTTAAAGAAAAAGTCAAAAAAAGAAATAAGGGTCATGACTTCTATACCAGTCGCAAGCGTAGCAGAGCCTTATATACGTTTGAAGGCTTTGCACCACCTTGCTAAAGGTATGGTGGTCATTTTGGCAGGAGGGAACGGACAGCCGTTTGTGACGACCGATTATCCTGCGGTCCAAAGGGCCATTGAATTGAACTGTGATGCCATCCTTGTTGCAAAACAAGGCGTGGACGGTGTGTATACATCGGATCCTGCCAAACACAAAGGAGCACAAATGTATGGCCGTTTAAATTATGATGACATTCTTCTTCAAAACATCCAGATCATGGATCAGTCTGCTCTCATTCTTGCGCGGGATTTTAAGTTGCCCGTCCACATTTTTAATTTTGATCATCCGGGACTGATGGAGAGGGTTTGTAAAGGGACAGATGAGGGTACTCTCATTTCACATCGACCATCCAGGCTTCAAACTTTGGAATAGGTTGAACGCTCTCGTTTAAAAAGTTTTCAACGGAGGGTCCAACCCCGGCCTTTTTTCTGATAAACTATTCGTTAAACCTGGAGATGACTTGAGGAGGCGAAGTAATGACGATTCACGACCATATTTTGACAGAGAATGATTTTGTAAAGCAGGATACATTGAAGTACCCCTTCGAAGAACGAGGACTTCAGTTCGGTGATGGGATTTATGAAGTGATCCGTGTTTACAATGGAAACTACTACTTAATGGATGAACACATCGATCGGCTGTACCGTTCTGCGGCAGCTGTTAAAATTGATGTCCCTTACAAAAAGGAAGACATGTATGAGCGGCTGGAAGAACTGCTCAAGAAAAACGAAATCAGCGGAGATGCCAAAGTGTACTTGCAAATCACCAGAGGCTCTGCGCCGCGGGATCATGCTTTTCCTGATCAGACACAAGCAAACTTATATGCTTATGTGAAAGATCTTCCTCGTCCGATTTCATTCTTGCGTGAGGGCGTCAGTACCATTACTCATGAAGATGTGCGATGGGACTGGTGTTTCATTAAAAGTTTAAACTTGCTTCCGAATGTCCTTGCAAAACAGACGGCCAAAGAACATGAGTGTTACGAGGCCATCCTCCATAAAAATGGTGAAGTGACTGAATGCAGCTCTTCCAACGTCTACTTTGTGCGGCAGGGGAAAGTCTACACGCACCCGGCCAAGAAGAACATTCTACATGGATGTGTAAGGATGAGGGTGGAGGCTTTCTGCAAGAAAGAACAGATCGAGTTTATTGAAGAAGCCTTCCAGGTAGAGGATCTTGCTTATGCAGATGAACTATTTTTATCAAGCAGTACCTCAGAAATCATGCCGATATTAAAAGTTGACGGGCAAACGATTGGTGATGGCCTTCCTGGAGCTGTTACACGGAAACTGCAAAAGTGTTATGAAGCAGATGCTCACATTAATCAGGATGATTCTATCTTTACAAGTCAAACGGCAGCTGAATGATAGAAAGCCCGGAAGTCTGGACTTCCGGGCTTTTTCGTTACTTTTTATTGTGAAAGTATGAGCAGCATACCTGGCACCCATGAATCTCGTAGCGCAAGGTGCGTGATGTCACGAAGGCGAGTCATTTAAAAAGGAGGAACAAGCGGCATAATAAATAGAGAACTTTGGATATGCTATAATGCTAAGGAAAAGAGGAAAGGAGCGGTTTTTTATGGGTAATATAAAACTTGAAATGACAAAAGAACAATATGAAACACTGGTTGAAATGGTGTTTTTAGGGACATGGATGGTCAATTCGACAAAGTTAGAGCTGGATGAACAGTTCGAAGATGTAAGAGAGCTTGTGTTATCCAAATACAAGGAAGCGAATCTTGAGGACAAGATATCTTATCAGGGACAAATAGGTGTTCATGACCTTGATGTAGATTATGAATCGAAACTATTAGATACACACGTAGAAGAATACGATGAGTTCAGCTTCTGGGATAAGTTGGTTGAGAAACTTGCTGAAAAACAGATGACAGAAATCTACGGACCAATGGACGGAAAACTGACGGAAGAACAAATGGAAAAACGACTGGCTATTGAAGAAGACATTGGCCGGAAGCTTGAAGAGACAGGCGTGACGAAGCTCTCCTTTGATGAATAAAAAAAGCGTGATGATAGCATCACGCTTTTTGAGTCATTTTCTTTCTCGGTTCTGTCCACAGGGAAGCAATCGGCCTCGCCCACTGGAACGACCATTGAATGAGGGGTCCTAACAGCAAGGCGACGATTAATGTCCCAAAACCAACCGGGGCTCCGAGCAAAAACCCAATGAGAGCCATTCCGGATTCGGAGAAAATGCGCACCGTGCTTTTGGATTGATTTGTTTTTTCATTCATAATCATCATGAAGTGATCCAGAGGAATGCGGGGGAATGGAGTTCGTAAATAAACAGAGATTCCCACAGCTGTGGCTAAGAGGCCGAGCGAAAAAATGCCCCATTGCGCCCACCATGCTTCATACTCCATGTTCTCAAGCATTCCGTATAGGAAGATATCCAATGTTCTTCCGCGGATGATAATTGGGATTAATGATTCGAATTGGGGTCGTTTATGCTCCAACTTGGCATTAACAAGGAGAAGAATGACAAAAGCAACGATCATGACACTACCGACAGTTACAGGGAAATGCATGGATAGGCCGACAGCAATGCTGTCTCCTGGGCCCACTCCTAAACCGGATTGTATGATCAGCGCAAGGCCAAGACTTGAAACGACAAGTCCTGCCACATAGATGATAAACAGAAACAAATATTTCATAGGTAGACTCCTTTATGTGTCCACTTGTGCTCCGTTTATCATATCGTTTGGATTCTGGGATGTAAAGTTTCTGAACGGAGCGTTTGCTGATTGCACAATAGGGAAAGCAAAAAAAAGAATAGAGAAAGGGTGTTAGACATGCAATATGCTGTTGTAACAGGGGCTTCTCGTGGCTTAGGAGAAGCGATTGCGCGACAATTCATTTTGAAGAGCGTGAATGTGGTGGCTGTTTCACGATCAGGCAATGAAGAGTTGAAAGCTTTGGCAGATAAAAAAGGTGTGGGTTTCCATCATGTCAGCTGTGACCTGAGTGACCTGGATGATATAAATCGAGGACTCAATCAAATGATCGATCTTGTCTTCCACAAGGACACTCATTATGTTTATCTCGTTAATAATGCAGGAGTCATCGAGCCTATTGAGACAGTTGGTAATTTAGAAGCAGAAGCCGTGCAAAAACATATGCAGGTTAATGTAACGGCACCTATTCTGACTGTAAATCGTTTTGTGAAAGAAGCGAATGAAAGGGACATTTCTCTTGGAATCATAAACATTACTTCGGGTGCAGCAGAGAAAACCATTCATGGCTGGAGTACATACAGCAGCTCCAAAGCAGCCATTAATCGTTTCACGCAAACGCTGGCGTTGGAGCAGGAAGGGAAAGGTCATACGATACTTGCCTATAGTCCTGGTGTCATGGATACAGACATGCAAGGCGAAATTCGTACTTCTTCGGAAGACGCTTTTGCCGATGTAGGGAAGTTCCGGAAATTGAAAGAAGAAGGAGAGTTACGCTCCCCTGATGAGGTGGCTAGTGTATTGATGAACCTTTTAGAAAAACCGGATAAAATCGAAAATGGTCAGGTGTATAAACTCTATGATCTAATAGGGAAATGATTGAAGGAGCCCAGTGATATCACTGGGCTCTTACTAATATTAATATGCCAGGAGTTCAATCGTGGATGATTGTCCATGGGCTTTAATTCTTACCCATCCTCCAATAGGAAAAGTGAAAATCGGTGTGGTATGACCGAAACTCGCATTGTATAGGATAGGGATATGTTCGAGTTCTTTTTTAGACTGGAGGATCTGCTTGAGCGTATCATCCTCCATGTGTGATTCTTTTTGGAAGCGGCCGATCACCATTCCCTGAACACACTCGAAGCCGGGTTGATGAATTAGAGATTGTAAATCACGGTCGAAGGTAGAAGGATTTGATAACATGTCGTCTTCAAGGAACAGGATTGAATTTGTTAGGGAAGGCATATATGGCGTTCCTTGAAGCAAGTTCAAAGTACAAAGGTTTCCGCCTATCGAGGTGCCTTCAGCCAAACCCTCATACAGCACTTCATAGCCCGGGTTGGTATGGAATTGTCGTTCCTGTTGATTCAAATACCAGCGATCGTCACTCCAATCCATAGCAGGACGTATATTTTGCGGTTCTGTTTCAGTGAATACGCTCATAAAATGGTCGAACGTATAGTGGATGCCTTTTTCCATACCAAACGATGAAAAGTGAGGACCGCTGTATGTGACCAGTCCTGTCTTTTTATATATCGTGTTGGAGAGAGCTGTAATGTCAGAATACCCACAGAAGATCTTAGGGTTCTTATGGATGAGGTCAAAATCAAGGCGGCTCAGCAATTGGTTGCTGTCATATCCACCAAGAGTAGTCAAGATGGCTTTGACATTCGGATCAGAAAAAGCTTCGTGTATATCAGTTACCCTGTGTTCAACGGGATTGGAGATGAACCGGCTGCTTTCTGCTGCATATGTACTGAAGGTTACCTTGAATCCCGCCTGGTTCAAACGCTCTACGGCCAGATCCTGCTGATCAGGTGCTACAATCGATAAACTTTTGGCAGGGGAGATTACTCGAATTTCATCTCCCCTTTTCAATTTCTCAGGTATCATTAACTTGCCTCCTTCGATTGGTAAATTAAATAACTATACCAAAAAATATGGTTTGCGTCCATCAGGGTTTAGAATATTTTGAAACTATCTTCAAAATCGGCTCGTATGTATAAGCAAGGAGGGTTCTTATGTTCTCAACCATTATTGGGTTTATTCTTGTTGTTGCTTTTTTAGCTCTTCTCTTCAGGTTTGTTGGACAGTCAACCAGTAGTCGATCCCTTTCTTCTAAAAAAGATGACTCTACGTGGCAGCCTGGGTTTCATCAGTTCGATCATTCTGATGGTGGTGGAGACGGGGGAGGGGAGTGAACCATGAATGCTGAGTCACTTTCTTAGAATAACTCCCTGAAAATGAGTGGGGCCATCTTCACCTTCTTCTATCGGAATTTTATGAAACGCTTCAAGCTTGAACTCACGTTTTAGAATAGATTCAAGAATCTCGTCTTCATAAAAAGAGAAAAAGCGTTTAGGCTCATGGAAGTCTTTCTGCCAAATGCCCTCATGATTGATGCCGCCGTAAACACCTAAATAAAAAAGCCCATCTTTTTTTAGAACGCTGCGAATACCTCTTAGGATTTCAGGGAGGTTCTCTTTGGGTACATGAAGCAGGCAGTTCAAAGCCCAGACGGCATCAAAAGATGATTCCGGAAACTGTAAGTCATCAAAACTCATGACGTCTGCTTTCAATCCTTTTTCACGGCAGAGCTGGACCATATCTTCGGATAAATCTGTTGCCTGAACGTTGAATCCTTCCTGGGAGAAGAAAAGACTGTCTTTTCCTGGTCCTGATCCGATTTCGAGCAGTGAATGCTTCTTCTCATTCTTTAATTTTTCCAGGAAAGCCCCCCGTTCCTTGATTTTCCAATCTTGTGTGCGTGATTGATTGCGTTGTTTCGATTGACGGTCATACGCTTTAGAGAGGTTCTTTTTTATATCTTGTGGAATCAATGCTTCTGCTCCTTCTTTTGGTAAGTAATGGCGAGCATTCCGTCTTGATAGGCTTTGGTTTCTGTAAGCTGAAGTTCTTTTTCAAGGTCATTTTTTTTGAAAAGGGGGATGCCTTTACCGATCAATGTTGGTTGAATAAAGATCTGGAATTCATCAATTAATTCTGCGGAGATGAAATAATGGATCAGGTTTGCTCCTCCGACAACCCAAATGGTTTTATTCTGTTCATTCTTAAGCATGTTCACAAGAGGCAGGATTTGTTCAGGTTGTAGATATGTCGCATAATCGTCATGGCCTTCGCGCGTGTTACTCACGACATAGATATCCTTCATTCTGTATGGGAATTCTTCGGTTAATTCAAAGATGTGGTCATAAGTTTTCCTTCCTAGAAAAACGGTATCAACGGTGTTGATGAATTTTTCATAGCCATAGTCTTCGTCAGCACTATCCCGCAGCCAGTCAATGCTCCCATCCTCTCTTGCGATATAACCATCAGCACTTTGAGCAATGTATAATGTGACTTTCCCCATATGACTTCCTCCATTCTTTTTGTCTTGTATTCCTAAGCCACTTCATCATATAATAAACGTAACCAAAAAAGAAGGGACTGACGTTTAAAGCAATGAAGTACTAATCCTGTTGCTAAACGAGTATGAGAATAAGAAACAACACTCGTTCCAGATACAGGATTGGTCTGTCCTTTTTTTAAAAGGATCCTCTTGCTTTTTACATCACCCTTCACATATGTTGTGGTGTGCCCAAAAAGTGATGGCAGACTAAAACCTCTCTGGAACGGTTCAGGGAGGTTTATTTATGTTAAACATGCGTGCAACCAATATACAGTATCAAATCGGGAGCCGAGATCTACTTAATATTAAAGAACTGAAGATTCATGAAGGAGACCGAATTGGTCTAGTAGGAAGAAATGGAGAAGGGAAAAGCCTTTTGCTGCAATACTTGTTAGGAAAGCTCGATGTAGCCCCGCAAGTGGAATGGCACACCTCTTATGGATGGATGAAACAGATGAATGAAGAAGAGTGGAAATCTTCTTCATTGAGTGGTGGTGAAAAAACACTCGCTCGACTGGAGCGAATTCTTTCCCTTGGACACTCCTTGCTTTTTCTTGATGAACCAACGAATAACCTGGACTGGGAGCACATTGAATCATTAGAAAAAGAACTGCTCAAGCATAAGGGCGCTTATGTTCTTGTTTCCCATGATCGAAAGATGCTCAATCGCTGCTGCAATAAAATCTGGGAACTTGAACAAGGAGAATTGACGGAATACCAAGGAAATTATGATTTTTATGAGATTCAAAAGGAGTATGAACGAAAGCAGAAATACGAAATGCACGAACAGTATGTGAAAGAAAAAAACAGAATTGAGGAACGAATCCGCCAAAAGCAGTCCCAATCTAAAGGAATGAGAAAACCTCCTAAACGAATGGGAAATTCCGAGTGGCAACTTGGGAAGAACAAAGCAGCTGCTCATCAAAAGAAGGTGGAGCGTGTCAGTAAAACATTAGAGCGCAGATTGGATCGTCTCGAGAAGGCAGAGAAGCCTATGGAATGGGACCAAGTGAAGATGGAGTTTAGCAAATTGAACCCTTCAAATAAAAAGGTGATAGGGAAAGTGGGGGAGGCCGAGGTCAAAGTTGGATCAAGGGTTCTATTTTCCACCCCTAAGCTCTCATTGAAAAATGGATCGAAAACAGCCTTCATCGGTGGGAACGGAACAGGAAAATCCACTTTTATCCAACATCTTTTACGAACAACAGAGTGGCTTTCTCCAGGAGTAGAGATCGGGTACTTTCACCAGACTTTGGAAGATTTACCTTTTGAGAAGAAAGTGTACGACTATGCAAGTGAAGAGAGTTCACTATCCGAAACTACCATTCGTATCATTCTTGCGCGTCTGAGGTTTTTTGCTGAGGATATGAACAAAACCATAGGCCAATTGAGTGGAGGAGAACGAGTGAAACTGTCTATGGCGAAATTGATGGCCAGCGGAGCAACTTTCCTCGTGCTTGACGAACCAACGAATCACCTGGATCTCGAAGCAATACATGCTTTAGAACGGTTAATCTGCGATTTCCCAGGGACGATTCTTTTTGTTACCCATGATCGTACATTCATCGAGAGGACAGCGGATCAAATATGGATGATCGAAGATTCAAAGTTCATACCCTTCGATGGGACATGGAAACAGTGGGAGGAGTATGTGGAGAATCCTCCTGTTGCTGACGATGACGTCTACGATCAGATGGCATTAGAAACAAAGTTGACGGAACTCGTCAGCCGGTTGAGTATGCCTGGTCCGAATGATGATGTTAATCAATTGGAGGAGGACTATCAACAAACGTTGTATCACTTAAAGAAACTGAAAAAGGACTAAAAAAAAGCGACCGGGAAGCGGTCGCTTTTTTATGTTAAAAGAGGTATCTATGTGTGAAAATCACCTATCGAGCTGGCTTTTCCGGTTACTGAGCTGCCTCTACTTTCTTAGCTTCTTTGTTATTTCTCAAAAACATGTAAAGCGAGGCACCGAAGATTGTGAAGTAACCGAGGATGCTGAAAATATCGGGTACTTGATCAAATAAGATGATACTGATGAGTGCCGAGTAGACCACGGTAGAATAGAAAAAGATAGAGATTTCCCGTGCTGGTGCGAATTTATAGGCTATGGTCAAACCGAACTGTCCCAGCGTCGCAAATGCCCCAGCGGATAGCAGGTACACCCATTGTTTCAAGCTCATCGGTTCATAGAAAGCAATGGTGAAAGGGAGCAGAGTGACAGTTGTGAAAAATGAGAAGTAGAAGACAATGGTATAAAATTTTTCTTTATCTCCTAATACACGGAGCAAAGTATAGGCGCCAGCTGCAAACACGGCTGAGAAAATACCGCTGAGATAAGGAATGAACTCAACAGAAAATGCCGGTTTTATGATGAACAGTGTCCCGATAAACGCGACGATAATAGCAATGATCTGATACAAACGTGCTTTCTCTTTCAAAAAGATAGCTGAAAAGATAATTAACAAAAATGGACTGAGTTTGTTGAGCATATCCGCATCTGACAATACAAGGTTATCAATGGCATAGAAAAACAGTACCATCCCGATCGTACCGAGTGCTGAACGGGAAAGCAGCAACTTCTGATTTTCCTTGTTACCAAAAAGCCGTTCTTTGTTGTACATGACAAAACCAAAGGCGATAATGGCTGATACAAGATTACGGAATAAAGTCTTTTGAACAGTCGGAACGTCTCCAGACAGCTTAACGAGTGCCGCCATCATAGAGAAGCCGAAGGCAGATATAAGTAGTAAGATGATTCCTTTATTTCGATTGCTCATGATGGTTCCTCCAGTTGTACTTATGTTGTGCAAAAAAAACACCTTTACCATCCTAATATAAAAAATTAATGAAAGAAAGCCAGATGCACTTCTTCTACAATTTTTCCATATAGTGGAGTGGAGGGGATTGTCTATACACGGTCTTAAAAAGTGCGGTATACTTGAAGTAGTAAAGGAATAAAGAAAGGGCGATAGATGTTGATTTGTTCTCAACCCATATTCGAGAGAACGCGTGTCATTGAAAATAATCAGCAGCTCTATTTAGAGAAAGAAAATAAGTTGAAGCTGTTTGAAACAAGTGTTGTGTCGCCAAAGGAAACTTTTCCTCTTCATGCCATTCATGATGTTTCATATCGGAGATCTTCGTCCATGTATGGAATGCTTTATTTGCATACACACAAAGGTGTACGGGCCTATATGGTGAAAGAAGATCCCAGTCCTTGGATGAAAGAGTTAAAAGCATGTCTTTTAAATAGATGATATAAATTAACGGATATAGGACGTGATGGAGTGGAAGTGATTGCAGAGAGTGACCGTATTTGCCTTCGGGAAGTCTTACTTGAAGACTGGTCAGCCTTTCACCCTTATTCATCGAACGAAGAGACGGTAAAGCACCAGCCGTGGGGACCGAACACAGAAGAAGATAGTCTCTTTTTCGTCCGTCAAATTATCATTGATCGGCAACAAAGACATAGAAGCCGCTATGTTTTTACCATTGTAGAAAAAGAATTGGATGAAGTGGTTGGCAATATCGAGATGAACATTCGAGACTGGGATGGAATCGGCGAAATTGGTTTTATCATTCATCAAGATTACTGGGGAAGAGGTTTGGCTACTGAGGCTGTTCAATTGATGATCAATTATTGTTTTGAGCATTGTGAATTGCAGCGGGTAGTAGCCACATCAAATCCGGAGAATACCGGATCGATTAGAGTATTGGAAAAGGTCGGTATGATTAAAGAAGGAATTCTTCGGAAAGATTTACTTGTGAAAGGTAAATGGCAGGATTCATGTGTCTACAGTATGCTGAGAGAAGAATGGATAGAAAAAAGCGCAAGGCCTTAGGCCTTGCGCTTTACTTATGAGGCATTTAGTTTGTCATTGACTGTAAGGCGTCGAACAAGCTTGGAGCTGTCCTTATTCAATCCAACAATCTCGACATCTATATCACGGTCTTCATACTTCGTTATCAGTTTATCAATCGCAGCGACAGCTGAGTCATCCCAAACATGGGCATAGGTAAAGTCAATTACTACTTGGTATGCTTTCACATCATAGTCGAAATGCTTAAGCAAGCTGTCTGTGGAAGCGAAGAATACTTGACCACTTACATGGTACACCATTTTTTCTGTATTCTGGTCAAATACTTCCTCAACTTTCACTTTTGAAATCTTAGCAACGAAGAAAATAGCACTTAAAATGACACCAGCAATGACACCTTTGGACAGATCATGAGTCTGTACTACTGTACCAACGGTTACAAGCATGACAATACTGTCTGTAATCGGAGTCTTTTTGAAGCGTGTCAGTGAGCTCCAATCAAATGTTCCAATGGATACCATAATCATGACTCCGACGAGGACGGCCATAGGAATTTGGACGAGAAGATCATTGAATACAATAATCAGCATCATCATAAATATTCCTGCAACGAGTGTCGACAATCGTCCACGTCCACCTGAGGAGACGTTAATAACGGATTGACCGATCATGGCGCAACCGGCCATTCCACCAAAGAAACCGGAAACCACATTGGCCATTCCCTGTCCTCTGGCTTCTTTATTTTTATCACTTACTGTATCTGTCATATCATCTACAATTTGTGCAGTTAGTAACGATTCTAGTAACCCTACAAAAGCAAGAGCCAGTGAGATAGGGAAAATAATTTGTAATGTTTCAAACGTCAATGGGATATCTGGTAGAAGGAAAATAGGCAGTGTACTGGATAGTTCTCCCATATCCCCTACTGTTTTCAATCCAGCTCCTGTCGTAATGGCGATGATTGTCATTACGACAATAGCCACCAATGGTGAAGGAACGGATTTGGTGAATCTTGGTAGAATATAAATAATAACTAATGAACCTACTACCATCGCATACATAGCTAATCCTGCCCCTTCAAAGTGGACAAGTTGTGATGAGAAAATAAGAATCGCTAGGGCATTCACAAAACCTATCATGACGGACCTAGGAATAAACTTCATAAGCTGTCCGATTTTCAATGCACCTAAAGTAAACTGTAAAATCCCCGTCAAAATCGTAGCAGCCAGTAAATACTCCAAACCATGGTCTTTGACTAAGGTGACCATCAAGACAGCCATAGCTCCGGTCGCAGCAGAAATCATACCTGGACGACCACCCATAAAAGCAATGACGACAGCGATACAGAAGGAAGCGTACAAACCTACCATGGGGTCGACTCCAGCGATGATAGAGAAAGCGATCGCTTCAGGGATGAGCGCCATAGCGACGACCATGCCTGAAAGCACATCGTTTTTTACGTTTCCGAACCATTGTTGTTTAATTGTTTCTGTGTTCAATTGCGCACCTCTTTCTACATTTTTTATTTTGTATTGTCCATAACAATACGGAAATCCGGCAAGAACGATCAGATTATATCACCTATAGGGGATAATACATAACCCCATGTAAGCGCATAAATATATATTTTTCTCTTTTTTTCTCTTTTTTTCGCTTATATAGACCCTAACTATACAAAAATCATATTATTGTAAGTTATTTAATGGTAGTTTTTCCCCCTAAATGATGAATGAGAATGGTAAAATGGAGAAAACAGATGAAGTCGATTGGGGGAATTCCGATGTATAAGAAGATATTAGTAGCAGCAGATGGATCCGATCACTCTATCCGTACAGCTGAACGTGCTGCAGAACTTGCCCACTTACAAGGGGACGGTGAAATTACAATCGTTTATGTGATCGACGGTGAGCAGTCTAAGTCAGATGTCTTATCCGAAGGTGATCAAAGCATGGTTGAACAGCGCCGGCAGCAGAGATTGAAACCTATTGAAGAAATTCTTCTGGAGAAAAATGCTTCGTATCAAGTAAGCATTCAACATGGTGAACCGGGTCCGACGATCGTTAAATATGCAAATGAAAATAACTTTGATCTTGTAGTGATTGGAAGTAGAGGTTTGAATACCCTGCAGGAAATGGTATTGGGAAGTGTAAGCCATAAAGTGGCAAAAAGAGCGAAATGTCCAGTTATGATTGTGAAATAATGGAAGTCCAAAACAACAAATTCACCGCCGTTTATTGCAAGAATTGCGGATACTCAGAGTTTTACAACCAAAATGCTTCCAAAGCAGGTAACATTCTCGACTTTTTCTTTGGAGGTTAAGCTAACTGAAACACGTGAATTAGAAAAGCCCTGAGTTTTTACTCAGAGCTTTTTTAAATCTTCAGAGGATCTTATAGTATTTTCTTTGGACCATACGATTTAAGAAATAATGTGTGAGAGCAGTGATCGTCACCAACACAAGAATCAGTACACTACCAACGGTCCATATACCTTGCAAGCCACTATTCCACAAAATCAGAATAATGATCCCAAACACCGCTGATTCCAATGCGAGAGGGACTATTCCGATAAACCTTCCTTTAAAAACTTCCCTCTCATCTGTCCAATTCAACTTCGGACTGTACAAATCAATCATAAGCCCTGCGATGCTCGCGACCCAGCCTGTAATAAGAGAAATCACGAACCAGAGCAGCCATATGGTGAATGGGACTTTAAGAACGATTAATGCAGCCAAGCTTAGAAGCAAGATGGATAAACCATTCATGAAGAAGGAGACAAGCAGTTTACTTAAAATGACCGTTGATGCTGGAATGGGTAAGTATAAATGGTTGAACCAGCTCTTCCCATCCCTGGACACGGAAGAGAAGGAGGCGGGGTTAATTCCTAGTGCGACAACTGTGATCCCAAACATCCCTAATATGACTTTTTTTCCTTCCATAACATTGAGTTGAGTCCCCCACCCTGTAAGAGGTCCATTGGGGTCCAACATCATAATGATAATTAGGAATACAGGAAAGAAGAGGCTCTGCACGACAATTTGTGTAAAAAAAGTAGGAGTTCTAAAGATGATGCGCATCTCTTTTTTCCATAAACTCATTAATAGAGACTGCTGCTTTACTTGTTTTTGAATCTTTTCTTCATTAAAGTCGCTTCGCTTTCCTCCAGATAAACCGAGCACACCTTTAAAGTAGAAACTTTGGCCAACAGTAAGGAATACAAAGAACGCCCCTAAAGATAATGTGACAAACAGAAGGAAGTAAAATACCCCAGTCCAGTTTCCTATTTCAGTTAGGGCGATACTACTGAAGTAAGCAGTAGGGAAGAATTTTGTTACAAGTTCAAGAAGAGCGTTCTGCTGTGTTAGCATTTCTGCTACGTTACCTGTTCCTGAATCCAAGCGGATCAGTACATTAATTCCTATAGCAAAAACAAAGCCCAGGAGCCCGACGAGTACTTTTGTACGATCTTTATTTTTGGATATATTGGCGAATCTCATAATGAACATAAGAACAATAGCCGTTAAGACGAAAGGAATGATAGGTGTTAATGACCAAATGATTAGAGCTGAAAGATAATAAAGGACGCCGGCTCCGCTATGTAAGCCAAAGAATATGAGAGAAGGGAGCAGCAAGATCGCATTCAAACCATATAACGATAGAAACGGAACCGCAGATTTCCCAAATAAGATTTGATAAGGTTGGAAAGGCAAAGATATAAAAGACTCCACATCTTCGGCGAAGTAAAAAGAACTGAGTACGGTCCCTATACTTGTAAAACAGAAAATAAAAGTCATCATGACAAACAATAATCCAAGAATGACTCCTTCGTTCCCTAGTGGTTCAAGGGCGGCATACATGTTACTGATGATTCCTTGAATGAAAAACAAGATGAGCAATCCGAAAGGGATCATCATTAAACCAATCATGACAAATCCGAATTTTTCCATACTGCTTTTATTGGCCATGGATAATTGCATTTTGACCATGATACGCATCAATTTCCATGCTTTATTCATTTTGAGTCAACTCCAGGAACAATTGCTCTAGATTATCATCATCTTTAAATTGTTGTCTCATCTCAGCCATATTCCCTTTGAATTGCACATGCCCATTATTAATGATGGCAACCTCATCACACAACTGTTCTACTACTTCTAAAACATGGGTGGAAAAAAAGACAATTTTCCCTCTTCTAGCATGGTCACGCATCATTTCCTTTAATGTATAGGAAGACTTCGGGTCGAGCCCCGTTAACGGTTCATCCAGAATCCAGACATCTGGATCATGAAGCAGTACACCGCTGACTACAATTTTCTGTCTCATCCCATGGGAGTAGGTTTGGATATGATCATTCAAAGCCTCATAAATTCCAAAGCTTTTGGTCAAATGTTCAATTTTTTCTTTTCGTACATCCTTTGGGACTTCAAATACATCAGCAATAAAATTCAAATATTCAATCCCTTTTAACCTTAGAAAAATGTCTGAACGGTCCGGGACATACCCAAATTGATGCTTGGCCTTCATCGGTTCTTTCGCCACATCGATGCCATTCATAATGATCGAACCTTCATCGATGGGCAAAATGCCTGTCATCATTTTGATCGTTGTTGATTTTCCAGCTCCGTTCGGACCGAGGAAGCCGAATATCTTTCCATCCGGGACAGAAAGATCAAGGTCTTTTACCGCTTGTTTCCCTGCGAAGCTTTTAGATATACGATTGATTTCTATCATATTTTCACCCTTTACTTAAGTTGCTTTCCTCTTTTCTATACGAAAGAAAAGGGGGAATGTTTCAATTTTCCAACACCACTGTCTTTATTCTACTCCTCTGCTTATTGAAGAAAATGGCAGGTTTCTTGAAGACTCAGTTTCGAGACGTTTGTTGAGTGGATGGGGGCTGCGGGGAATAGCTCGCTTTCCGCGGGAGCGCGGTGAGCCTCCTCGGACTGCGTCCTGTGGGGTCTCACCAAGCACTTTTTTCCCGCAGGAGTCTCGCCATTCCCCTCCGCCCCTTAACCAAGTATGGTTCTCGAAACCACTACTTAAAAATCAGCTTGTATGGATATGAGAAGTGAATGATTTAAACTCTATCTCATTGACGTTTAGCATACGCAAATGCTTGATAGAACGCACTATTTGCCCGCATAGGGGAGAAGATTTGGAACCTTATTATGAATAAAGGTTTTCGAATTATCCACTTCCCTCAACCATTCAAGCTGACCCTTTAGAAGTGGTTTCGAGACACTTATATGGTCAAGGGGCGGAGGGAAACGGTGAGACTCCTATGGGACGTGTGGGACAGGTGAGACCCCGGAAGGCGTAGCCTGAGGACGCTCACCGCCCGCCCCATGGAAAGCGAATCGTTTCCCGGAGCCCCTAGAATTACACAAAAGTCTCGAAACTGAGTCTTCCACTAAAGGGAGCTTTTGTGGAATTGTTTTATTGATTAAAGAAAGAGGACCATATGATCTTCGTCTAAATAGCGATCAGGTAGTTTGATGGCTTTTTCCTCTGTGCCATATGTCTGGAAGCCGAGCTTTTTATACAGCTCCTGGGCTGGGTGATTATCTGTAACTACACTCAAGTGAAGTACTTCCAGCTCGATGGCCCTTGCAAATTGAATCAACTCTTCAACCAAGAGCTCCGCACCACCTTTGCGTCTGTGTTCTTTAGTTATGTACATGGCTACAATGGAAGCTTTGTGGGAAAACTTTGGATGAGTTTCTTTCACTAAGGTGACGACACCTGCGAGCGTTTCCTCAACAAATAGCCCGAACGTACGGGAGGTTTCACCTTCCAATCTTTCAGCAGTTGTGTTGATTGGATCTGGCCGTTGTTTTTCTTGTTCATATGTAGTGATAAACGCATCAGGGTTGGTGAGTAGCGCTTCTAGCCTTAAATCGTAATATTCTTTAGCATCCGCTTGATTCAATTCACGTACTTGCATAATCAATGACCTCCTTCGGTTGTTCCTAGACTAGCGAAAAACTATGGTAAAGTAAAGAGAGAACGTATTTAATGACGGAGGTAATCTCATGACTGAAAAGGAAAAAATGCTGGCAGGCGAATTGTATAAATCCTGGGATGAAGAGTTGACGTTGGAACGGTCCCGTGCTAAACAACTGATGTATCAATTGAACCAGACAAAAGATACAGAAGACCATTATCGTAAGCAGCTTATTCATGACCTTTTTGGTACGATTGAAGGGGAGATGGGACTCGAACCCCCATTTTATTGTGATTATGGTTACAATATTCATGTAGGTGACGGTTTTTTCGCTAATTACAATTGTGTATTTTTGGACGTCTGTGAGATTCGTATCGGGAAAAGAGTATTGATTGGCCCGAATGTACAATTGTATACAGCCACTCATCCAATGGAGCGTGAGACAAGGGCAAGTGGATTAGAGTCAGGTAGGCCGATTACCATTGGGGACGATGTATGGATCGGAGGAAGTGCTGTCATCAATCCTGGAGTAACAATTGGAGAGAACGTCGTGATTGGCTCAGGGGCAGTGGTGACGAAGGATGTTCCACCGAATGTGTTTGTAGCTGGAAACCCTGCCAAGGAAATTCGAAGGGTGGATTAAAATCATAAGGGTAGTCGTTCCTCCAATTTTTCGTTATCATACTAGAGGGTGCATGCATACGTAATAGAAAAAGAGAGGATTGAGCAAATGATCAAACGTAAGAGTCAAAGAGAAATTGAAAAGATGCACGAAGCAGGGAAGCTTCTTGCTAGTGTTCATAAACAATTACGCACGTTCATTAAACCTGGTGTAACCACTATGGAAATTGAAAATTTCGTTGAAAAGTACTTAGCTGAACGTGGAGCTACTGGAGAGCAGAAAGGCTACCAAGGATATGAATTCACTACATGTGCTTCCATCAATGATGAAATCTGTCACGGTTTTCCAAGGCAGGAACAGCTAAAGGAAGGCGACATCGTGACAATCGATATGGTTGTTAACCTAAATGGCTTTCTTGCTGATTCTGCCTGGACGCATGCCGTTGGAGAGATTAGTGAAGAAGCTCAAAAATTGATGGATGTCACGAAAACTTCTCTATATAAAGGGATTGAGCAGGCTGTTCCTGGGATGCGCATCGGCGATATCGGTCACGCTATTCAATCCTATGCAGAAGGAGAAGGTTATTCGGTCGTCCGTGATTTCACAGGACATGGAATTGGTGATTCCATTCATGAAGATCCTTATATTCCTCACTTTGGTGCAGCTGGAAAAGGGGCGCGTTTGAAAGAGGGGATGGTCATAACGATTGAACCGATGATAAACATCGGTGCATGGGGCAGTCAGATGGACGAAAACAACTGGACAGCGCGTACTGTTGATGGTTCACTTTCTGCTCAATACGAGCACACCGTCGCTATTACAAAAGAAGGTCCAATGATTCTTACTGAACAGGACGAAGAATAAGGACAAAAAAGAAGGCTCCCCCTGAGCCTTCTTTTTTTATTGAAGAAAATGGCAGGTTTCTTGAAGACTCAGTTTCGAGATGTTCTCGGGGTTCGTTGCTTGGTATGAGCGTCAGGGGTGGCTGGGAAGCTACTCGCTTTCCTGTGGGGGAGTGGTGAGCTTCCTCGGACTTACGTCCTGCGGGATCTCACCGATCTCCTTTCTCCCACGGGAGTCTCGCAGCTTCCCAACCACCCCATTCGATAAGGAGGATAACGAACCCCTTTGCCAAGTTGGAAGGTCTTCCTCTATCCCGATTGTTTTAGGAAATGCTCTGTATCAAGCTTTCAGGGTTTAATCACCTCAGCATGGGAGTTTCATCCTTATACTCCCATTAAACTGAAAAGCTGAAGATTGGAAAGTGGTTTCGAGATAGTTATATAGCAAAGGGGCGGAGGGGAATGGCGAGACTCCTGCGGGAAAAAAGGGCAGGGTGAGACCCTACAGGACGCAGTCCGAGGAGGCTCACCGCGCTCCCGCGGAAAGCGAGTCATTCCCCGCAGCCCCCATTCACCCAACGAAAGTCTCGAAACTGAGTCTTCCACTAAAGGGAGCTTTAGTGAAGGAAGTTTCATTTTGGGCATAAAAAAAACTCCCCTACGAAAGGGGAGTTTTTCATACGTTCTTATTTTTGAACGTTAGCTGCTTGTGGTCCACGCTGACCTTCTTCAATTTCGAAAGTTACAACTTGTCCTTCTTCAAGAGACTTGAAACCTTCTTCTTGAATAGCGGAGAAGTGTACGAAGACGTCGTCTTGACCTTCTACTTCGATAAATCCAAAACCTTTTTCTGCGTTAAACCATTTTACTGTACCTTCAACCATGTACGTTACCTCCTGCGTGGAAAAATTCCACATTGTATTACTATTCTTGCTCTTCAAGTTCCATCAAGACGACATCTTACGAAACATCTTCTCTTGCATGAATCTGATCGAACAACGAATAATTAACCTTAGTATAACAGATGACCAAAAGGAATGAAAGCCCTGTAAGGAAAAAGTTTTCCCAACTAATGGGAATGTTTATTCCTGCGTCTGGGTGAGATAAGCTTGATTCATTAATGAGAATAGAGACTTCTCTACAATGGCATCGACCTCAGTATTCTGAATGCGGGCGAGGTCATAGAGTGGGCGTCCTTGCTCCAATAAATGTTCAACGATCAAATAGCCAGTGTAATTGGCTTCTTTTTCAAAACCCGAGGCCCCCGTTCCTTTGGTGAATGAATAAAGGGCTTCATAATCGGTTCTGTGCAGGTGGGGTTGGATGTTCATCATGACACGGTTCGGTTCGCGACTGCATTTTTCCTGTTCCCAGCATAATGGGAAGTCGATCATTCCACTCTCTTCTAAAACTTCTTCGGTTGTATGGGCTGCCATCCCTTCCTGGAAGATCAACTGCCCTAATGTTCGTGTATGGCTTGGAGCAAGTCCGGATTGGCTGCAGTGGACAACGCGTGTTAATTCTTGAATCAACCGGGTCCGGCTGGATGTTAGTTCGACAGGAAAGCATAGAGTATAATGCTGGTCTTTTTCCATAATGAATGGATCTGTTTCAAATGTACCAACAAAAAACATGACGGTCATTCTAACAGGTGATGTACAATGAAGAATTTGTTTAATAGATTCTACATAACCATTCACTTCTAAAGGGCCAATATCAAAATATTGAATTTTGTCATAAACTTGTTCGTATCTGTTCCATGCATATTCAATCATTTCTTTGGCTAGCTGTCCCTGTTGATAGCCGGGCGGGGTATAAGGAAAAGCGTATTGATCGGTCCATAATTCGTAACGTCTGTGCATAGGTGTTTGGGAGGCTTGGTCATAAAACGTAAGGAAACGATCCAACATTTGTTTGCATCTGACATCATCCATGATGATCCCTCCGAATATTTAAGTATTAGTTAAAAATTCCAGGCGTTTTTTCCAAACGGTGTGAGCATCTTTACCTATCCAAATTAAATGACTATCGGAGTCAACTTCAAAAATTTCACATTCAGGTACGGAAGACTTAAGTAATAAAGCGTTCGTGTACGGCACACTTCGATCTTTTTGTGAGTACATGCCGAGAACTGGCACTTGAATGCCGCTTATATCCGGGGTTTCGTGTCCAAGATCAGTGATGAACCCTCTGCCGGATTGCGAAGTAGCCAGCATATCCACTATGAAACGGCGGTCGTTAGGAGTAAGGTTTTCCAGGTAATCTTCAACGTTCTCTGTGGTTAAATCAGCAAGCAACTGTTTTAATACCAAATCCGGGAATAATTTAAGCATGGTTCGGAGGCTGCTCCAAACGAATTTCTCTGCTGGTCCAAAAAGGAGCGAAGCCTTTTTCTTAACATCATTTTCCCATGAAGTGAGGAGAGCTGCTTCGAGCAATAGACGGTCCACCCGGTCAGGATGATGCACGGCTAGAGCGATCCCCGTAGGACCCGCCGCCGATATAGAGATGACATTCACTTTTTCGAGTTTGAGATGGTCGAGTACTTCAACGATTGTATTGGCAAAATCCTCAGGTGATCGGCCTGTGGAGAGCTCTGTGTAATCGTAGCCGGGACGAGAAATCGTTAGTAGAGAAAACCCTTCGTAGATCAGACTGCTGTGAGATAAGTCGGTATCCCTTGTGGAGTGACCGCCTTTCAATAACAGAACAGGAGGGCCGGACCCTTTATATGTAAACTCTACTATTCCTTTGGATGTATCGAGGAGCGTTGTCGTCAATGGGTTCATCCCTTTCTTTCTTTGTTTTTCCATACATTCAATATAAGCTATAATGAAAGAAAATGAAACATCAGACGATTCTGAAAAAAGGGGTTAAAAAATGAGAATTGTGTCGATTTGTCCCAGCAATACTGAAATTGTCGCTAATCTTGGGCAGACGCACCTGTTGGTTGGTGTCGATAATTATTCTGATTATCCCAGGGAAGTAGAACACCTTCCGAAGCTTGGTCCTGACTTATCCATAGATATAGAAAAGGTCGCTGCGTTGAACCCGGATCTTGTGTTAGCATCCTTGTCCGTTCCTGGAATGGAAAAGAACATTGAGGGATTGGAAGAATACGAACTGCCCTATATCATATTGAATCCGAACACGTTATATGAGATTTCTGAAGATATTCGTCGTGTAGGAAAGGCAATCGGAGTAGAGGAGAAAGGCCGCCAGCATGCGGAAGCGTTTATGAGTGAAATCGATGAATATAGACAACAGGCCCGGCAGATGGAGCAGAAGCCTACTTTGTATTGGGAGTGGTGGCCAAAACCGGTATTCACACCAGGGGAATTGAACTGGCTGAATGAAATCAGTGAACTATCCGGTGGGATTAACCTCTTCCATGATCAACAAGTCGCCAGCTTTCAAACCGATTGGGAAGAAGTGAAAAAACGCGATCCTGATCATATATGTATGGTTTGGGTAGGGGTGAAGGAGGAGAAAATGAACCCGGATCTTATTAGGAAGAGACCCGGGTGGTCCGAACTCAAGGCTGTGAAGCATGATCGTATTCATGTACTGGAAGAGTCACTCTTTTGCCGACCAAGTCCGCGTTTACTGGAAGGTCTTAGAAAGATTTATACTGTTGTTAAACATGAAAACAGCAAGTGATTGAATCACTTGCTGTTTAGTGAGTTTTCCCTTTATGTTTCGGAACAGCCAATTCTTTAAAGTTTGTGGCTAGATCGTTCAATTGTTTCGCTAGAAGTTCTCCTTCCATTGGCAGACCGTGGCCGGTGATAGCTACCGATGGCTGGAGGGATGCGAGTTTTTTAACTGATTTTTCCGCGTCCTCCCAGTTATGAGTGAAATATGCGGGCGGACCATGTACGTGCTGATGTTGAGTAAACACAGCCATACTGGATTCCTGTTTGACTGTAATGAATGCATCCCCAGCAATGAGTGTCTTGTCCTTATCTCGAAACAGAGCGATATGCCCTGGTGTATGTCCAGGGGTGTGGATGAAGCGCCACTCTTCAAGAAAAGGAATGGTCCCGTCGTTTGGTAGTGGATGGATGTATTTACTCAAATCTGCCTGGTGAGTAGGGAAGAAAGGTGATAAAAGCGAAAATAACCCACCTCCAACGGTTGCATCACCTACAGGGTAGTCTCGTTTATCAGTTACATAATCCATCTCCATTGGATGAATGTAGATAGGAACCTTCCATTCTTCTGCCAGCTGCTTTGCTGAACCAACATGATCGAAATGGCCATGGGTCAAAATAATGGCTTTCGGTTTTGTTTGTCCATATCTCTTCTCAGCGGCTTCCATTATCCGTTTACAATAATGTCCGATTCCACAATCAACGAGCACCCATTCGTCGGCTCCCTCTTTACCGATGAAAATAACATTGACAATTAACGTGCGGTAAAAGGCGAGATCATCCAACACTTGTTCAGCTTCTGCATGCCCCATATGATATTCTTCGTTCGACTGATCTTCATGTTCCATTTGGTCCATGTCCATCACCTCGCTCCCTCATCGTTTTTATTTAGTGTAAGTCAGAGAAGGGGAATTATTCACCATCCTTTTGTTTAGTCATGATATGCAGGAAGCGTGTCAGCCACTAGGCAGTCTGGACCGTTTTTAGGGAGCCAGTAAATAAAAAAGACCGTCCCCTTTACTTAAAGGGGACGGTCTTTCATCTGTTAGTTTGCTTTATCGAATGGCTGAACTTTCGTCTGCTTTGGGGTCAGTGTTTTACCTGTCATTCCAAATAAAATCGTGAGCAATGGGCTGAGCAAGCAGAAGAAGGCAAATGGTAAATAATCGAGAACGGGTACACCGAGGACGCCGGATAAAAAGACACCACATACACTCCAAGGTACAAGCGGGTTAATGACGGTCCCGGCATCTTCCAGTGTTCGTGACAAGTTCTTCCTTGCAAGACCAGCTTTTTCATAAATATCCTGGTAAGCTTCTCCCGTTAGCAGGATGGACAAATATTGTTCACCAATGGCAATATTGATTCCAATCGCTGTAAACGCTGTAGCCAGCGTAGCGGATCGTGCCGATTTCAATGATTCCTGTACCCGCGTCAAAATAGAAGGGATGATCCCTGTAACAAAGAAGAGACCTCCAAGAGCAAGAGCGAGAATGACCAGAGCTACAGTGAAGAGCATGCCGTTCATACCGCCGCGTGTTAACAGCTCGTTAACAATTTCATTTCCGGAATTCCCTTGGAAACCATCAAACCATGTTCCAAAGAGAGCCCCCCATTCCATGACACCGCGTAAGCCTGCAATCATTGTGGCAATAATGCTGCTGATGGCAAGGGATAGGAAAGCCGGACGTTTGGTTATTGTCATAAGCACAAGTGAAGCTAATGGAATCCAGGAGGTCCAGTGCATCAATCCTGTATCACTAAGTCCGGCTTGAAAGGTGTTCAGTTGCTTAACATCCGGGCTTCCGTCCGGGGATAGAATCATGAACAGGATAAAGGTAATTATAAAGGCTGGAATCGTTGTCCATGCCATGTTTTTTATGTGGTCAAATAAATCAACTTTAACAACCGTGGATGCCAGATTGGTCGTATCGGAAAGCGGGGACATTTTGTCACCAAAGAATGCCCCGGATACAATGGCTCCGGCTGTCATAGCTAAGGATACGTCCATCGATTGAGCGACCCCGATGAGCGCGACGCCAACCGTCGCTGCTGTTGTGAATGAGCTTCCTAAGGCAACACCAACAATGGCTGTTACAGCAAACACGATCGCAAGGAACCATGGGCCTCCAGCCAGCAGGAAGCCTGCATTCATTAAGACAGGAATCGTTCCACTTGCCATCCAGCTTGAAATTAGGACACCAATGACAAAAAATAGCAGGACAGCTCCCATTCCTGTCTGTGCTCCTTGAGTCATCCCGTACTGCAGATCCTTAAAGCTCATTTTTCTATAAGACCCATAGGCGATCATAATGAGAATCCCAATTAAAATCGGAATGTGTGGGACGGTTTGAACGTCAATGATAAAATAACTGATGATTCCAATGGTTACGAGTAATAGTAATGTGGATTCGATTAAGCCTGGTAGCTTTTTTGGCTGCAGGTGAAGCATAGGAATTCCCCCTCAATTTTTCTTATTCTTTACTCCTTGGGCCACATTTAAAAAAATAAAAGCCCCGCCCCTGAAAAACAGGGACGAAGCTCGCACTCCGCGGTACCACCCTTGTTGGTAAAGAAAACCCTTTACCCACTCTGTTGGTGTATCATTTGGTATGGAATTCTGTAATTCGATGGAAGGATGCCCAAGTTCTCACCACCCACTTGGTCTCTGATCGGCTGCGAATCGAACCATCTACTTCGGAATTCATGATACGAACTATTCTTTTTTGCTTAAACGCTTTTAAGCAGTGAAGTGATGTGAATTCATAATAGAATATTTATTATCGTATGTCAACGATTATTTTAAAAGGGGAAGCTTCAAATTGTACCGTTAGTTGTGTATAATAGTGGAAATTTGATTGGAAAGGGGGAGGAAGGATGGAAACTCAAGTCATAAGCACCTCGGCTTCTTCTACTCGTTTACATATGATAAAAAGAGGAATTCTTGCAGGTTTTCCAATTATGCTGGGCTATTTACCCATCGCTCTCACATATGGTGTGTTAGCGAGCCGTACAGGCATGACGAATGTAGAGCTTACATTGATGAGCGTACTCGTTTTTGCCGGTGCTGCTCAATTTCTGGCAGTGGGTATGGTAGCAACGGGAACAGGGATGATTGAAATTATTATCGCTACATTTGTTCTCAATTTCAGGCATTTTGTCATGAGTCTATCTTTCGTCAACCGTTTGAAGGGGATAGCATTAAGAGCAAAACTTCCTCTCTCTTTAGGTTTAACAGATGAAACTTTCACGATGTCCGCCTTGTATAAAAACGAAGCAAAAGAAAAGCATGGCAGCTTGTTTTATGCTTCTCTAATTTTGACGGCTTATTTATCATGGGTGGGAGGATCTTACCTTGGTGGAGTTTTAGGTGATGTCATGCCCGCAAGGTTAAGTGACAGTATGGGTGTTGCCTTGTACGCTATGTTCATTGGACTTTTGATCCCGTCTGTGAAAAAGGATGTTAAAATCGCCTGCATCGCTGTACTCGCGATGTTGATCAATTTTATTTGTCAGTTCTGGGGGATGAGTCAAGGCTGGGCTATTGTGATGGGGACAGTCCTTGCAGGTTTCAGCGGAATTTGGATTCTTGAGGATGAGGAGGTGACAGAATGATCATTTGGATGATCATCGGTATGGCCGTTGTTACAGCTGTACCAAGGTTTTTACCTGCGTTGATTGTAGGGTTTGTCACTTTCCCGAAATGGGTGGACCGGTGGCTTAATGCTATTCCTTACGCTGCCCTGGGAGCATTGATTTTTCCGGGAATCATTTCAGTAAAACCTGATGCACCTCAAATCGGAATCATAGCAGGTTTGGTAGGAATCTTTCTTGCATGGTTGAATGTCCATATTATCTTCGTTGTCCTTGGGGCGATTGCGTCTGTATTCTTGATGACATTATAATCACACCTGCCCAGAAGGTGCATATCGTATAGGGATACTTCCGAGAAAGGAATTGATCGTTATGCACCGACAATTTGGTTTTCCTTTCGGGCAGATTTTCGGATCTCCGACGCCCGGCCAGGGAGGACAGTTCGGCCCTGGCCAACCGCCTGGACCTCCTCCGGGTGGACCGCCTTTTGGAGGCGGGCAGGGTCAGCCGCCATATGGAGGAGGACCTGGAGGACCAGGAGGGTCTGGCATCCAGCTTCCACCACCACCGGAACAGCCGCCTAGTCCACAAGGGGCATCTTTGTTTGCTGTTGACCCAGGGTCGTTATATGGCTGCCTCTATCGATACACTTGGATCACTCTTGTAAATGGTCGTTCATTCTGGTTTTACCCGACATTCATCGGCCGTACATCTGTTGCCGGGTACCGTTGGCAGCGACGTCGTCGTCAATGGGTTTATACAGGCTTTGATACACGACAAATTTCTAGTTTCCAATGTAGATAAACCGCAAATAAAAGGTGATGTCACTCTTGGCATCATCTTTTTGTTACAATAAGAAGTAATTAGAGGAAGAAGGGACGATCTCCATATGCCTGAAGTAAGAGCTGCCCGCTTTGAGGATGCTGAAACGATTGCAGAAATTCATGTAAAGAGTTGGAAATCAACATATAAAGACCTGATTGATGAAAGGGATTTAAGCAATACCACGGTTGAACACCGGATTGCACTTTGGGAAACAGTTCTCAGAACTCCTGTGAATGGTCAGATTGCCTATGTTATTGAAAATGATGACGGGGAAGTTGTCGGCTTTGTTTCAGGTGGAAAAGAGCGGACGAAGAATTATGGATTCGACGGGGAGATTTATGCCATCTACTTGTTGGATGAGTATCAGGGAAAAGGGTATGGGAAAGAAATGCTCCGGGTATTCTCGAACGGGATGCTTGAAGCAGGGTACCAATCCCTTCTTGTATGGGTGCTGACCAATAATCCTTCCAGCCAATTTTACATAAAATATGGAGCGGATCCTGTAGAGGCTGAGAGGGTCACAATCGGACAAGGGACCTATGAAGAGACGGCTTATGGTTGGAATGAATTAAAGAGCTTAACTGAGCGACTAGCTTAAAACTGGAGTAAATATAAAAAGCCTGCCATTATTGGCAGGCTTTTTACGTCTCTTCTTCTTCATAGGGTTCGATATGGATATGGGCATAACCGATATTTTTTTCTTTTTCTAATCGTTCTTCCACTTCATCGGTAATGGTATGCCCTTCTTGCACCGTAATATCAGGGTTGACGTGAATGGTGGCTTCGACAAGTGTCTTATTTCCCTGCATCCGTGCTTTGACATCCTTAACTGCCCATACATCAGGATGATCGGATATACTTTCGCGGATGTGTTCAATGCCTTCTTCGTCATAACCGTCTGTAAGGCTGTGAGTGGCATCGACAAAAATATCCCAGGCGGTTTTACAAATGATCAGACCAACAATCAAACCTGCAAGAGGGTCCAACCAGGAGACACCGAATTGAGAGCCGAAGATCCCTATGCTTGCGCCGACACTTACTAAAGCATCTGATCGATTATCTTGTGCAGCCGCGTATAAAGCATTGCTGTCCACTTTTTTCGATAGATTCAGGTTGTACCGGTAAACACCATACATGACAACGGCAGCTGCTAAAGCCGTCCATGCCGTGAGCATGGACGGCTCACTGGCTTTTTGCTGAATAATATCCTGAATTGTCCCGATTATGACTTCTATGCCTACAGTCATCATAATAAAGGCGGCGATAAGAGAAGCGATCGTTTCAGCACGAAAATGCCCATAATGGTGATCCTCATCTGGTGGCTTTCTTGAAATCTTGAGCCCGACTAAGACAGCCACAGAAGCAATGACATCAGTTGTATTGTTTAAACCATCTGCTCGGAGTGCTTCAGAGTTTCCAACGGAGGCGATAATCAATTTTGTTGTAGCGAGAACAAGGTAGGCAATAATGCTTACCCAGGCACCACGTTCCCCTTTTTTCAATTTTGCATAGTCATTCATGGACTTTTACCTCCAGATCGATCAATTAGGCTTGATATAGCTTACCAAATAGAAGTTCAGTGGGTCTAGAGAAAAAAAGCTTTCCATGTTCATGTTAATTGCCTTCACGCAAAATAACTTCATTTGAACTATTATGAAGTGATTGTAAAGGTTTTATAAAATATCTCGAATTTAAGAGTCTTGAGTTTGAGTTTAAATTTGTGCGGGTATATATTATTTGTGAATCCTGATCATCTCTTAGGAAACAATAAACAGGCATTCTTGGATTCCAAAAGTACGCAAAAGGAGAGATTTTAGTGGCAAACGTAAAATTAGCGATCATTTATTACAGTTCAACAGGTACGAACTACAAAATGGCGCAATGGGCGGAAGATGCAGCTAAACAAGAAGGGGCAGATGTGAAATTGGTTCGTGTCCCAGAGTTAGCTCCTATGGAAGCCATTGAACAGAACCCTGCATGGAAAGAGCATTACTTAGCAACCAAAGACGCTGTTCCAGAAGCGACAATCGACGATCTGGATTGGGCTGACGCTGTAATTTTCAGTGTACCTACCCGTTTTGGTAACGTTCCAGGCCAAGTGAAGCAATTTATGGATCAGGCGGGCGGCCTTTGGTTCCAAGGAAAACTTGTGAACAAGGTTGTCAGCGCTATGACTTCTGCTCAAAACGTGCACGGTGGCCAAGAGGCAACGCTGTTGAATTTTTATACTACGATGTTCCACTGGGGAGCCATCATTGCAGCGCCAGGTTACACAGATGATGCCGTGTTTGCTTCTGGAGGAAACCCATATGGTACGAGCGTGAGCGTAGATGGAGAAGGAAATATGAAAGAAGAAGTTGAAGGCGGCGTACGTCATCAAGTGAAACGTACTATAGATGTTGCAAGTAAATTTATCAATTAAATCATAGAAGAGAGTATGAAATCTTTGGGTTTCATACTCTTTTTTTATTAAATGGTTTGATAAACATTTCCTTTAGTAAGGCAGTGTGGTATAAGCTCTTATTCAGAGATAACCAGATCTTTATATAGGAAGTTTAGGGATTGAGCGCTCTTTAGTGAGGATTGTGGAAGAAAGATGATCATCGCTATTCTTTCTTCTAAATGTGACAGGCAAAGGTGAGCGAATCCTATTTTTTTCGAGAAAATAGGGGTGTTTACAGTACTCCCTTAGGAATTTAGTAACTATTTTGCAATAGGAAATCTCGATGAATCCCTCTAGCAATAGGGTTGAGAGGTTTAAAAATTTTAATTGTGGGTATCATAATACTAAATATTCAGAAAACTTGTTGCGAAATTCTATTATATCCTGCATAATGAAAAAAAGCATGAAGGGGGTAGTCTCATGAGAAAGCAAAAGATTGATTATGTTATCCGTCGCCACCCCGAGTACAAAGGGAAAGAGATTACGGCAAAGAGAGAGTTGTCCTTTGGCATACAGTTAGCCTCACGTCTGCTTTTAGATCAACTAAGTTATCAGTTTAATAAAGAACGGCTGGATAAGGAAATCAACCAGGCTATTGATAACGATGACCGCGTTGCATTTGAACGTTTAAGTTCTCAATATCAACCCTTTACATGGGAATAAGATAGAACCGTTGCTGATGCAGCGGTTTTTTTTGTGAAGTTATTTGTCCTTATGGCATAGAAGTACAATTATAATGAAAAAGGAGTAACGTCTATCAGGATTGCCGGCAATGGTGAAGATCAGATGAAAGATTAGTCAAAGAAATCTGAAACCAACCTCAGAGTATATGAGCTGAGTTCTAAGAAAACAGCTTCATGAGAAGGGCTAAGATATACAACCTCTTCTTGTGAATGTTATAGTAAGTGTAACATCACAGACTAGGAAGGTAATACAATTGAAAAAAGTATGGATTCTAACATTCTTAAGTATCAGCTTGACTGCTTGTTCCATCACCTCATCAGGGGGCGAACAAGAATCGAAAGAAGATGTTCCTGCTTCCTCGCAAAAAGAACCGGAACAAAACCCTGCTGATAAGGAAGGTCAATCCTCTTCTTCTAAAGAAACAGAGCAGGCACCTGCTGAAGAAGAAAAGGATACGGCTTCTGACAAAACAGAAAAAGATAAAGTATTAGAGGACGGCACAGTCGAAGTAGGAGAACCTGAGAGCTTACAGGTCGTCGTCAACAAAGGCAGGAAACTACCGGGGGATTATGTTCCCGAAGATTTGACAGTCCCGGATGTTCCTTTTTATTTCACGGAAGACCACCCGAAAAAACAGATGAGAGAAGAAGCTGCTCGTCATTTAGAAGAGCTTTTCACAGCTGCTGAACAGGATGGAATTGATTTAGTAGCCGCTTCAGGATATCGTTCCTATGACCGTCAAAAAAGGATTTACGAAAGAAATGTAGAAGTTTATGGCAAAGAGGAGACAGATACATTTTCAGCACAGCCTGGCACGAGTGAACACCAGACAGGTCTTGCCATGGATGTGACCTCTGCTCAGGTAGCATTTAAACTGGAGCAGTCCTTTGGTGAAACCAATGAGGGAGAATGGCTTGCCGACCATGCGCATGAATACGGGTTTATCATCCGGTATAGAGAAGGTACCAAAGATATCACTGGTTACATGTACGAACCCTGGCATTTAAGGTATGTAGGCAAAGAGTTCTCTACAGATGTTCATGAACAGGCTGTAACCTTAGAGGAATTTTTTGGACTTTACCCTTCCGATCAATAAAAAAAGCCATTTCTCATAAAGAGAGAAATGGCTTTTTTAATAACAGATGCCCACGCGGTGATCTACGAATTCCTTTTTGTGTAGTTCCTGATAGGTGAAAAAAGCGGTGTCTGCTACGGTAATTTTCTTGCCGTCTTCCGGGAGCAAATCACGCTCAAATCGGATATTGCCGTACCTTTCTCCATCAGGTAAGTAAGTTGGACAGATAATAGTCCACTCCAGGTCACTTTCCAATAAAGCTTGATACACTTTGACATGTTCTTCAGCTGCAAATGTCTTCTTGCGTTTGGATTCATTGGTCTGGTAGCGGTACTTTCCTTCTTCGAACCTACTGTTAAGAATGCCAGCCGTTCCAATCGAGACGATTCGTTTGATCCCTTGTTCTTTCATTGCTTTTATTATTAAAGGTACACTCACTGAAAGGGTATCCGTCTTGTCTGTATTCAAGGCACTTACGACTGCATCACAATTGGCAATCGTCTTTCGGACGTCCTTTTCATTTTTTGCATCGCCTATAACCAACTCCGCCCCAGGTATAACTTCCATCGCGCGTTTTTCATCACGAACGAGTGCTTTCACTTCCACCCCATCATCCAGGGCTAATCGTATAATTTCAGAGCCGACTCTTCCCGTTCCACCGAATAAAGCTAATTTCATTAAATCACCTCAAAGATTTGTAAAGTTTAATCATGTCTACGTAATAATGTGAAAATCCTTTGCTATGCTTGTCTAAAAAGATTGTAGATAGGGGATATGACCATGAAAAAGAAACCCGTTTGGAGCTGGATGCTCTATGACTTTGCCAATTCAGCTTTTGCAACGACCATCATGGCTGCTGTTTTACCTATATTCTATTATGATGTAGCGGCTAAAGGTGTTCAAGAATCTTTAGCTGCAAGTTACTGGGGATATTCCCAATCCATTGCCGTCTTAATCGTGGCGATTCTCGCTCCTATTCTTGGGGCGATCAGTGATTATTCGGCAGCAAAGAAAAAGTTTTTAATGTTTTTTGCCTATATGGGCATGATTGCGAGCGTTTTGCTGGCCTTTGTCGGTGAAGGGGATTACATCTTTGCATCTCTATTATTAATCGTGGGTACGATTGGTTTTTCAGGAGCCAATGTATTCTATGATGCTTTTTTACCTGAAGTAGCCAATGAAAAAGATATCGACCAGGTTTCTGCAGCTGGATTCACTTTAGGGTATGTAGGTGGTGGGATCTTGCTCGCCATAAACTTGCTGATGATTATGAAATATGAATGGTTCGGACTGGCGAGTACCTTAACGGGGACGAAGCTTGCCTTTATATCGGTAGGAATTTGGTGGTTTATTTTTTCCATTCCACTTATGAAAAACGTTGTAGAGGAAAAGAAGGTTCAAAGAAAAAGGGAGCATTCTTATATAGCGATTGGCTTCCAACGACTTGGCCGGACATGGAAAGAACTAAGGCAATTTAAACAGCTCCTCATTTTCTTATTGGCATTTTGGCTTTATAACGATGGGATATCAACGATTATAAAAATGGCCACGATATATGGAAGAGATATTGGAATTGATAGTACTTCACTTATTACAGCTTTACTCATCACACAATTCGTTGGAATTCCGTGTACCTTCTTCTTTGGGTGGCTGGCAGGTAAAATAACGCCTAAACGTGCGCTCATGATCTCATTATTTTTCTATTTAATTATCGTAGCACTTGGGTACTTTATGACATCGGCTCTTCATTTTTACATTCTCGCTGTATGTGTAGGTTTCGTACAGGGTGGAGCCCAGGCTTTAAGCCGCTCTATTTTTGGACGAATGGTTCCGGGAGATCGTCACGCGGAGTTTTTCGGTTTTTATGGAATTTCTTCCAAATTTGCTGCCATTTTCGGGCCGTTTGCCTTCGCGATTGTCGGACAACTGACAGGATCCAGCCGTTTTGGGATACTGTCTCTCGTGTTTTTCTTTATCGTTGGCATGATTCTGTTATATGTACTTGATGTGGAAAAAGGGGTAGAGCAGGCGCAGGCCTACACCCGCTCCGAGGAAGAACCCGTCATCCGGTCTTAGTTTACACGATCGGATGACTGTATTGGTTCACCAGCATTTTTTTAAGAGGCTCACCTGTGTCATACGAAATGTTACCAATGATTTTTTGAATGTGAGCCAAAACTTCTGAAGAACCTGTCTTCCAATACTCGAAGATATATTCAAATAGGAGGATCCCTTCATTCTTAGCCTGGGCATATAAATCCAGGAATGACTCGGTACGCTTTTCATTCGTTGCCGGATGACGCCACTCCGTTCTATTTTCATTCAAAAAATCTTTATCTTCATTGATTGGCTGGTGGGAGAAAGAAGATACGAGCGATCCGAACCAATGATTCTTCCATTTCCATGGGTCATACAACACCCTTTGCGCTGCTTGTATATGAAAAAAAGATTCCTGAATCACCTTCTTCTTATGTTTCGCCGTGACTTCAGGATAATGTTTGGTAAGCAGGCCGTGCATAAGGGAGGAAATAGGAAGGACTTGCTTACCTATTTTAATTTTCGTATGAACAGGGTTTTTCCATGTTTTCAACCTTCTCTCGCGGTTAAGCATGACGGTATCTAAGGCTACTTCGAGTTCCTGGTGTTTATTTTTTTCATAACCTGCGTGGTAATGAACGTAAGGGTGAGTATGGCGGTCAAGGACATGGTGGCTGACAAAGCCAAGGATAAAGGCCTGCACTGAGTTTTTCTCTGATTTCCCTCGTTCAATCATATCCATTAAAAAAGGGCCGCATCTTTCCGTATGCATCAACATCCCGATTTCTGTTACCTCTTTGTCAGGTAGAAAAGGCAGAAAGTTATGATAAAAAAACGGATCAGGACCCTGTGCTCCCATATGTAAAGAAGCTGGGGAAGTTTCTAAAAGGTCTTTTCGATCAAGCTCCTCGCACAGCTGATCTACAAACAGGATATGCGTCCATATATTAGGCATGATCATTCTCCATTCTTAATAAGAATTTATTCTACTAACTGGCAGGATTGTGGAAGACTCAGTTTCGAGACTTTCAGGGGTTCGGTGCCCGGGTTGAGCGTCAGGGGTGGCTGAGAAGCTACTCGCTTTCCTGTGGGGGAGTGGCGAGCTTCCTCGGGCTACGCCCTGCGGGATCTCGCCGATCTCCTTTCTCCCACGGGAGTCTCGCAGCTTCCCAACCACCCCATACAATAAAGGTGAAAAACGAACCCCTTTGCCCAGTATGAGTGTCTTTCACATATCCTGAATCTATAGTGATAAAGCGCTCTATAACAGGCTTTATCATTCAAAATGAGGTTGGAGAATCCATGTTGCTCCCCTTTCCTGGAAGTGGTTTCGAGATACTTATATGGCAAAGGAGCTATTCCCCGCAGCCCCATCCACCCAACAAAAATCTCGAAACTGAGTCTTCAACTAAAGGGAGCATGAATGAAAGTGTGAATTCAAAAAAAAAGAGCCTTTCTGCAAAGGCTCTTTTCACCACTTATTACCCACTTGAGAGATCAAGCAAGGAAGGAAGATATGTACCTTTGCTTGATGAATTCATTATACATAAATATCTGAAAAATGTAAATAATCAGACATAAAACTTCGGGAAAATTGTCAAAAAGAGCAGGCATCTGGTGATTGTTCAAAAGATTCTTGATACAATGAAAGGGTATGATGATTTGAGCAAAGGGAGGATATTCATGGATTATCGCATTGAGAAAGATACCATAGGAGAAATCAAAGTACCGAGCGAAAAGTTTTGGGGAGCTCAAACACAGAGAAGTAAACAAAATTTCCCGATCGGCGATGAGAAAATGCCGAAAGAAGTTGTTGAGGGGTTTGCTATCCTTAAAAAAAGTGCAGCAAAAGCGAATGCAGCACTCGGGTTGCTTGAAGAGGAAAAGGCAGACGCTATTGCTTATGCAGCCGACCTCATTATTGCCGGAGAACTTGATGAGCATTTCCCTCTCGTCGTATGGCAGACGGGGAGTGGTACACAGTCTAACATGAATGTGAATGAAGTCATCGCTTATGTGGGTTCACAATGGCTTGAGGATCAAGGTAGTGAAACTCGCCTCCACCCGAACGATGATGTCAATAAATCTCAAAGTTCTAATGATACTTATCCGACAGCGATGCACGTTGCATCTGTCAGAAAGATCGAGGATGTCGTTCTTCCAGCCTTGATCCAATTCAAACATACATTACAAGAAAAAATGGAAGCGTTTAACGATATCGTTAAAATTGGTCGTACTCACTTACAGGACGCTACTCCACTAACCCTGGGGCAGGAAATCAGTGGGTGGCACCGCATGCTTGAAAAAACAGAAAAAATGCTAATAGAAAGTACGGAGTATGTAAAAGAGCTTGCAATTGGCGGAACAGCCGTAGGCACGGGGTTGAATGCCCATGAAGATTTTGCTGACCAGGTTGTCGCTCAAATTAACGAGGCGACAGGAAAAGGGTTTATTTCCGCACCGAACAAGTTCCATGCACTCACTTCGCATGACGAACTTGTTCACACGCATGGGGCTTTGAAAGCCCTGGCTGCTGATCTTATGAAAATAGCCAATGATGTAAGGTGGCTTGCAAGCGGGCCTCGTTGCGGGATTGGCGAAATAACGATTCCAGCGAATGAACCGGGAAGTTCTATCATGCCTGGCAAAGTAAACCCTACACAAAGTGAAGCGGTAACGATGGTTGCGGCACAGGTCATGGGGAACGACGCAACGATCGGCTTTGCCGCTAGCCAAGGGAACTTTGAGCTGAACGTATTCAAACCAGTTATCGCTTATAATTTCTTACAGTCTGCACAACTTCTTGCGGACAGTATCGTTTCTTTCGATGAACGATGTGTGAGTGGACTGGAGCCGAATCATGAGCAGATTGAAAAGTACTTACGCGATTCCTTAATGCTTGTAACAGCTCTTAACCCTCATATTGGATATGAGAATGCAGCGAAAATCGCGAAAAAAGCTTTTGAAAAAGATCAGACATTGAAAGAAACAGCGGTTGAGATGGGGATTCTTACGGAAGATCAGTTTGAAGAATATGTGGATCCTAAAGCGATGACGAAACCAAATACGAAATAATTTTATGTTGTTAGCCATGTTTATTAGCTTAATGTAATTTCTCCAGTAATTACCACCTGTTTTTTTGACATAAAAACATCCAGACCGACCCATACTACGATTACACAAGACAGGAGGTGAGACACATGGCTAACAACAACAGTTCAAACGAGTTGGTTGTACCTGGTGTACAACAAGCTCTAGACCAAATGAAATATGAAATCGCACAAGAATTTGGCGTACAACTTGGTGCTGACTCTACATCCCGTGCTAACGGTTCTGTAGGTGGTGAGATCACTAAGCGTCTTGTCCAAATGGCTGAGCAACAGTTCGGCGGACAACAATACAAATAAATACTTGTGACGAAGGAGGAAGGGTGCGCCCTTCCTCTTTATTTTTTGGATGTTTGAAGCATTCATACGTTGCACAAGGATCGAATTCCCAAGACCGTTTTGAAAGAAGTGGCGAGCGATGCAGGAATGTGGTGTATGCAATGGATGGGCAGCCTCTGAAAGACCTTGCCCAAAATGTGAAGGCACAATGCGGGATCAAGGGCGTGTCACGGATTTTTTAGATGACTACAGTCCTTATCTTGATCAAAAATATACAGATCTCGTGGATGGGGATCTAAATTCATCCATCACGGAGGAATGCGTCCATTTATTTGTTTGTGAAGATTGTGGTTTGAATGATATTCAAGCCACATAAAAAAACGCAGCCCTGAGGCTGCGTTTCTCTTTTTATCTTGTATTAGTGGATGCGTAATTCAGAGTCTTTATCAAAGAAGTGTACTTTGTTCATATCAATGGCTAACGTGATTTGATCTCCACCATTAATGTCAGAACGGGAGTCTACACGAGCGATGAAGTCCTGATCATTCAGTTTGGAATAAAGGTAAGACTCAGAGCCCATCAATTCTGCTACTTCGATATCTGCAGTGATTTTCTTGTCCTGGTTCGCATCAATAAACACTGGCTCATCGTGCATGTCTTCCGGTCTTACACCAAGAATAACTTCTTTGCCGATGTAATTTTGTTCACGAAGAGGTTTCATTTTACCTTCAGGAACAGCGATTTTGACTTCACCCAGTTCGATGTGTCCATCGGCAAGTGTGCCATTTAGGAAGTTCATGGCTGGAGAACCGATGAAGCCGCCTACAAATACATTTTCAGGTTTGTCATAAACATCTTTAGGCGCACCCACTTGTTGAATGACGCCATCTTTCATAACGACAAGTCGTGTGGCCATCGTCATCGCCTCTGTTTGGTCGTGTGTGACGTAGATCGTCGTTGTCTGAAGGCGTTGGTGCAGCTTCTGGATTTCCGCACGCATCTGAACACGAAGTTTCGCATCAAGGTTGGAAAGAGGCTCGTCCATCAAGAATACTTTCGCATCACGTACAATCGCTCGACCAAGAGCAACACGCTGTCTCTGACCACCTGACAGCGCTTTCGGTTTACGATCAAGTAAAGCCTCAAGGCCAAGGATTTGCGCTGCATTATTTACGCGCTTCTCAATTTCATTTTTATCCATCTTACGGAGTTTCAAACCAAATGCCATGTTATCATATACGTTCATGTGTGGGTACAAGGCATAGTTCTGGAAAACCATCGCGATGTCACGGTCTTTCGGAGCTACATCGTTCATGCGTTTTTCATCAATCATGAAATCTCCGTTCGTAATTTCTTCAAGACCTGCAATCATACGAAGCGTCGTAGATTTACCACAACCGGATGGACCAACGAATACGATAAACTCCTTATCCTTGATGTGTAAGTTAAAATCATCTACCGCTTTAACACTTTTATCATAAACTTTATCAATATTGTTCAGTTTAATTTCCGCCATTTTTATATCCCCCTAGTGAATTTGAAATCGCTTTCTTGTGTGATTACAGTGTATCGAAGTTTCTGAAAACGGTAAATGGACAAAGTGCACAAACCTTAGCGTGGGGTGTTTGTGCACTTTGTCGATACTCAGTATTCCATGTGTAATAATGCGAGATAGGTAATGACCGCGCCTTCGAATTGTTTAATATCAAGCCCTGTTTTTTCAATAAACTTATCCACTCGATACTGCAAGCTGTTCCTATGCATATACAGCTTTTTAGCAGCTAACGATGTATTTGAACCTGATTCCAGGAAGATTCGGATGGTCTGTAATAATTCCTTGTCCTTTTCGATGTCCTTAAAAATGGCTCTCAGAATATGTTCCCATTCTTCTTGTGGAAGTGCGTCTATATATAAATAGGGGATAATATCCTTATAGGTAATGATCGAACCTAATTTATGTTCTTTGGCTATCCCCGCGCCATGCTGTGTCCATTTCAAGATTTTTGAGGCATCCTCCGGTTTTGAGGTGAATTCACTAATGAAAAAATGGATATCTGTATAAAAATCACTGCTTAAAACATCTGCCATGCCTTCAAATTCCATGACTTCCTGATTGTTAGTTGTAATTTCCTCTATGATGATTCCATCACGGTCCGACGTCCATAGGAGTGGCATTTCTTGAGGAAATAGTGATTGAAGGGCTTCCTTTACAATATCTTTCTCTGCTTCAACATCTTCAATGGAAAAAAGGACAAAACGATAGGATGCCGGCCACCCCATTTCTGGAATTTCTTCATTTTTATAAAGCAATGAGGACCAATGCTTCTCCCTTTCCGTCATAGTGGATTCTTCCGAGCTTAAAGGCTTAAGGAATATAGAGAGTAATTCAGAAGAATGTTGATCCAGTTCATCTTTTTTAATTCCTACGATTTCCGCATGTTCGGTTTGAAACCATTTGTATTCTAAATGGTTATCAAAACCTAGTTTATTTATCGTGATTGAAGGGTATAAACGTTTAAGTTGGTCTATAACTGACATGAATCTCTTCCTTTTTGGTTGGATATTTACTATTATAGTAATACAATGGACAAAATCCGCAAAGCGTTCAAGTATAAAACGTTGTACCTGAAGAGAGGAGGAGAAGGTATTGGATCAAGTGAAGGATAAAAGTATTTACGGTCCTGAAACGAAAAACCGTTTAAAAAGGATTGAAGGTCAAGTTCGTGGTGTCCTCAAGATGATGGATGAAGATAAAGATTGTAAAGATGTTATTACCCAGTTGTCAGCCGCACGTTCAGCTATGGACCGTGCGATTGGATATATCGTTGCAAAAAATTTAGAAGGCTGTATCCGCGATGCTCATGAGGAAGGCGAATCAGCAGAAGAATTAATTAACGAAGCTGTACAGATGATTGTTAAAAGTCGATAAAGCGATAAAGAAGAAAGCTGTCTCCGGTTGCGTCTGATGAAAGACAAACAGGAGACAGCTTATTCTTTTCATCTTTTCTCTTTCTGCTCGGGAATCTCGTGAGCTTCTCCGATTTGTTCATGTCCATAAACAGGTTTAATCGTGCCTCCTGCCATCCCTTCATTAATCATCCGATCGACGTCCAGTTCAAACTTGTCTTTTCCTTCGGGTGCTTCATGTTTTTTATGCTTCGCCATTCTGTCACCTCCTCTTTTCATTTTGCCCGGATTCTGAGATTCAATGAATGCACAGCAAGCATAAGCTTGTCTTTTCCCTTCATATCCTATTAGTAAGGGGGGGGGATTAAATGCAGGGCTATGGTGAGTCCTTTATCCAAAGGCTACAAAGGTCTATAGAAGAAGAATGGAAGGATCATGATTTTTACAGTCGGCTAAAAGGAGATACAAGTAACCGTTTGTTTGCGGACTATATTATGCATGCCGCAGATGATGAATTAAAACATTATCGAATGTTCCAATACCTTTACTTACAGTTGACAGGAAAATATCATGAATTTGAACCCGAGATGATCAGTTATCGCTCTTTTGAGAAAGGAGTAATCAGGGCTCAGCAAGATGAATTCAAAGCAGCCCAAATGTACAAGGAAATGCTATTTATGGTTCCTTCACCCGTCGCTTATCATGCGGTATTTACAGCCATGATTGATGAGATGGAGCATGCGACTCGGTTCGGTACCATTTATGGGAGACTAAAATAATTCCAGTTCAGAGGCCATGTCTGCACAGGGCCTTTTTTGTTTGATGTTTTACCATTGGCACTTGGCTTTTATATAGATTATACTTGGTACACCATTTGTAGAAAGAGGTTGGAACATGAATTCTGTATTATTAATCTTTATGATGATCGGAATCGGAGCCCTAATCGGAGGGCTTACCAATTCATTAGCCATAAAAATGTTATTCCGTCCATACCGAGCTATTCATATCGGTAACTACCGTCTTCCTTTTACACCAGGTTTGATTCCTAAACGACAACAGGAATTAGCCCAACAATTAGGAAAAATGGTTGTGAATCATCTATTAACACCAGAAGGCATCCGTCGAAAACTCACCCATTCAAGTTTTAAGGCGCAGATGACCACATGGGCAAAAGATGAAGTTCAAACGATGCTCAAAAAAGAAGACACGTTAAAAGAAATCCTCGAAAAATTTCAGATTGATGTTACATCTACATCCATTCAAGGTCATGTGTCCCAGTGGGTGAAGCACCGTTATGAACTGGTCATGAACGAATATCGCGGAAACACAATTGAGGAGTTGTTAACACCTGAGTTGCGGGAAAAAGCAGACCGCGGGGTGGATCAAGCGGCTGCTCATATTCAGGCTAGTATTGAAAGCTATTTCCGCAGTGAAGAAGGGAAAGAGAAAGTTGCAGCTTTAATTGATAACTACTTGGATAATCAAGGATTTCTCGGTAACATGATTTCATCCTTTATGGGTCCTGATGGCCTAACCGAACGTATTTATCCACTGATTTTAAAGTATGTTTCCGATCAGGAAATGGAGGATTGGTTGGAAACGATGCTCCACACTGAGAAAGATAAGCTTTTAACCAAACGAGTGGAGTGGTTTGAAGAACAGATTGGTCGTGAAGCGTTGGGAACAAAGCTTGGAGAACTCGTGGCTCATGCCTTGCCAGTGGAACAATGGATGGGAAGAACAGTGAAGGATTGGACAAGTCCATATGAAGAGAAAATTCTCCATACATTCGTACCTGCAGCCGTAGATCATATCAGTGAACTATTGTCATCCAAGGTAGAGGGCATGATGACACAGCTTCGTTTATCTGAAATTGTCCAGGAGGAAGTCGAAGCTTTCCAAGTGGATCGTCTTGAAGAAATGGTCCTTGGTATTTCCAGGAGAGAATTTAAAATGATTACCTATCTGGGTGCTTTGCTTGGAGGAATGATTGGCCTTCTACAAGCCATTATTGTGCTATTTTTCGGATAATAGTGTATTCCTATACAGACGTATAGGAGTTTGTTATAGTGGGGGAGGAGTGTCAGAACGAAAACTTAGGAGGTTCTTATTTTTATGGCAAATCTATATGATTACGCGTATGATCTAGAAAAAGCAATCCGTAACAGCGAGGAATTCAACGGATTGAAAGAAGCATATGAAGCAGTAATGAACGACGAAGCTGCTAAAAAAATGTTCGACGATTTCCGTCAAACACAAATTACGCTTCAACAAAAGCAGATGCAGGGAGAAGAAATTTCTGAGGAAGAAGTAGAACAAGCTCGTAAAGTCGTTGAGCTTGTACAACAACACCCTCAAATCTCCAAGCTGATGGAAGAAGAGCAACGCTTAAATACAGTCATTAACGACATCAGCCGTATCATTACGAAGCCTCTTGAAGAGCTTTACGGCAACCCTGAAGAGCCACAACAATAAGATAAAATGAAAAAAGGAGCTGGGAAACCAGCTCCTTTTTTTGTCCTCCATTTCTAACTGTGGTTGATGGAGGTGGTCATCGGCCTTAAACCCCATAATTCTTCTATCTTTCATTTATGTAAGAGCTTCTTATAGGAACGACTTTTTTGTCGTCTCTTGCAGGAAAGTAGATGCTGCATGACGAAATTTTAAATCGAGAAGAATTTTTCCAAATATAGGAGGAAAATCATGAAGCATTTCATTGTAGAGGAAAAGGGAAATGTCGTTCATTTAAAAATTGCCCGAGGAGAAAAATATAATGCACTGAATGCAGAGCTGTTGGCGGAATTTGCTGAAGCTGCTCGCGAAGTCAGGCGGTCCGAGGCACAAATTGTACTTTTATATGGAGATGGTGAAGGATTTTGTGCAGGTGGAGATTTAAGCATGATGAAAGAGGTGTCTGACCGAGATACCTATGATGAAGTCATGGACAATATAGAAACAATCGTGAAGACCTTCTATTCCATGCAGAAAATTGTTATATCAGCCCTGCATGGTCCTGTAGTAGGTCTAGGGTTGAGTATTGCATTATCTGCTGATTATGTTATAGCTGAGCCGGATGCCAATTTATCTATGAACTTTATAGGTATTGGACTCGCTCCTGATGGTGGAGGTCATTTTTGGCTGCAGGAACGCTTAGGGACACATCAGGCTAAACATTTCGCTTGGGAAGGTCAGCAAATGAGAGCCAAAGAAGCCTATGATCATAAACTGGTGGATATCGTCGTCAATGGACCTGTACAAGAAGAGGCTGCGCGTCTAGCGCAAGAGTGGAGCAGCCGTCCGTTGAAATCCATGATTGCTACAAAAGAAATATATCACCAACATGGGATGGAACGTTTGTCCCACTACTTAGAGAAAGAGCGTGAGAACCAATGGCGCTTACTGCAAACCGCTGATCATAGCGAAGGGGTTGAAGCATTCTTGAATAAACGAAAGCCGGAGTTTCAAGGCAGATAGTAAAAAGTCGCGCTTAACAGCGCGACTTTTTATGGTTTTACATTTACAGGTTAGTGGTTTTATCTGTGGAACAAAACCAAATGCCCCTCAGGTGCTGCGCAGCGATGGGTATGATTGCTGTATCCTTTCTCTTCGAGCTTCTCTGACCCTAACTTTTTTGCCTGGTCATCATTTTCAGCTTGAAAGGTTTCATCGAGGACATTGGTACCGTCTTTCTCGAATACAGTTAAGTAGTATGTCTTCATAGTTGTTCCTCCTTGAATGAATAGGTATTCATTACATACTTTTGTCATACATCGTCGATATTCCTGCTTGACCAGTGAATTTCCATTAAAAAATTCCCAACAGCATTCCACAATAGCTCCCATTTGTGGAAGACTCAGTTTCGAGACGTTTGTGAGGTGGGTTGGGCTGCGGGGGATGACTCGCTTTCCGCGGGAGCGCGGTGAGCCTCCTCGGACTGCGTCCTGTGGGGTCTCACCATGCACTTTTTTCCCGCAGGAGTCTCGCCATTCCCCTCCGCCCACTTGCTGGAAGAAATTCTCGAAACTACCTTCCAGCAATAGGAGCTTTTATGGTTGAAAATCCTATATCTATGCGGTTTAAGCAGGATTTATAACAGTTTTAGGCAGGGGAATATAAGAGGGATTTCGAGAACCTCATATGGCAAAGGGGCGGAGGGAAACGGTGAGACTCCTGTGGGAAGTGCGTGGTAGATGAGACCCCGCAGAGCGTTAGCTCGAGGAGGCTCATCACTCGCCCACGGAAAGCGAACCTTTTCCCGGAGCTCCTAAATCCACACAAACATCTCGAAATTGAGTCTTCCACAATCCTGCCATATTCCTTAATAAAAGTTTTTTAAGAATGGATAAGAATGAATGAAACCATTGAGTTAAAAATTACGTACATAAGGAGAAAAGGGGGAGAAATGATGACGCTACGATTGGAGAAAGTGACGAAAAGGTTCGGGTCTTTTACAGCCGTTGATGACTTGTCATTGGAAATTCCGGAAAAACAGATCTTTGGTTTTCTAGGTGCGAACGGAGCGGGTAAAACCACTACCTTTCGCATGGTTCTCGGTTTACTAGATCAAACCAGAGGTGAAATATCCTGGAATGGTGGAGATATTGGCTATGATCAGAGCCATTTAATCGGCTATTTACCGGAGGAAAGAGGACTTTATCCCAAGTTGAAAGTCCAGGAACAACTGGTTTATTTAGCGAAATTAAGAGGGATGAAAAAGTCAGAGGCCGTTCAACAGATTAGTCATTGGCTGGATCGGTTTAAGGTACCAGAATACAAAAATAAGAAAGTTGAAGAATTATCAAAAGGAAATCAGCAGAAAATCCAGTTCATCTCCGCTGTGTTACATAAACCAAAATTGTTGATATTGGATGAGCCTTTTTCTGGTCTTGACCCCGTTAATGTGGAGATGTTGAAAAAAGCAGTCATTGATTTGAAAGAAGATGGAACATCGATTGTGTTTTCCTCGCACCGGATGGAGCATGTAGAGGAATTGTGTGAAAGTCTTTGTATTCTCCATCACGGCACACCGGTGGTTCATGGAAAGTTGAAAGAGATTAAAAAATCATTCGGGAAAAAGAATGTGAAAGTCATCGCGGATTTTGACCTTGCTTATTTGGAAAGGGTCCCCGGAGTAATAAAATATAAGCCATTGGGAGATGGCTGTGAAATCCAGATTGAGAGTGAGGAAATTGCTCAGCGTATTTTTGAAGAACTGCAAGGAAAAGGATTTGTACGCAAATTTGATCTGGAAGAGCCGACTTTGAATGATATCTTTATCGAAAAGGTGGGTGCTTCTTATGAATAAATTCTTTATTATGGTTGCTCAGACCTATAAAAACCGTGTGAAATCCAAGTCCTTTCTAATTACGACAATTATTACTGTAGCACTCATTTTTGCTTTATCTAATCTTCAATCCATCATCGAGACATTCAGTGACGTGGATGAAGAAAAGAAAGTGGCCGTTCTGACGGATAATGAAGAATGGTTCCAATCATTAAATCAGGTGGTCTCGATGAATGACAATCTCAGTCTTGAAGAATATGAGGGAAGCCTTGAGGAAGCCCAAGCAGCGGTAGAAGAAGGAGACTTTCAATCTGTCGTTGAAGTGAAACAAGGAGAAGAGGGGCTGCCTGAAGCGACTTATTATGCGAATAAAATCGCGAACACAGGTGAAAGCGATCCAGTCCGCCAGGCGCTTCAACAACTGAAAGTTCAGTATGTGACGGAGCGGGCTGATGTCGATCCTGCCATTATTCAACAAATGAATGCTCCTGTAAGCTTTGAGCTCGTAGCGTTGGAAGAGAGTGCAAAAACGGCAGAAGAACTCAACCAGACACGCGGACTTGTGTACGTCATGCTCTTTTTCCTTTACTTCTCTGTGATCATGTATGGGCAGATGATCTCTACGGAGGTAGCCACAGAAAAATCCAGTCGCGTTATGGAAATTTTAGTTTCCAGTGTATCGCCGGTTTCTCAGATGTTTGCGAAAATTTTCGGCATTGCTTTGCTAGGATTGACGCAATTCGCGATCCTTATATTGGCAGGGTACTTGGGCATCCAACAGAGCAAAACACTTGGAGATGGTTCAATGCTTAGTTTCTTCGGCTTTGACGACATCAATCCTGGTACAATCATTTATGCTGTGGTTTTCTTCATTCTTGGCTATTTGCTTTATGCTACCTTAGCGGCGACTTTGGGATCTCTCGTCAGTCGCCTGGAGGATGCGCAGCAATTATTGGCCCCTATGATTATGCTGGTTGTAGCTGGTTTCCTCATTGCGATGTTTGGCCTTGGCATCCCTGATTCCACTTTCATCACGGTCAGTTCTTATTTTCCGTTCTTTACACCACTGATCATGTTTTTACGTGTAGGGATGTTGGAGATACCGATTTGGGAAGTTGCCTTATCAATCTCTATCCTCGTGGGATCCATTCTTGTGCTTGCGTTGATTGGCGCACGGGTCTACCGTGGCGGTGTACTGATGTATGGGAAGTCCACTTCCTTAAAAGATTTAAAAACGGCTTTACAGCTCTCTAAAAAAGAGAAGTAATGAAAAACCCCTTTGTTAAGGGGTTTTTTGTTTTGGCTGTACATATGCTAAAACTTATGAGATGGATGGGTCACAGAAGAATCCTGTCCTCTTGTTTCTTATGGTATGAGAACGTGCATTCGGTTTTTGGCTCTGTTAAAATGAAAGTAATTATAGAAAAGGAGGCTGATCATGATGGAGTCATCGATTCGATTCATTCACAGCGCAGATTTACATATCGACAGCCTTTTTAAAACAAAGGGATACTTCCCGGGTGAATTGTTAGAAAGGCTGAGACAAAGTACGTTCGAAGCGTTCGACCGTTTAATTCATGCTTGTATAGAAAATAAGGTGGATTTTCTATTGATTGCTGGTGACTTATACAACGAGGACATTCGGAGTATAAAAGCTCAGGTTCATCTTAGACGTGGGTTTGAACGTCTTCAAGAGATGGATATTCATGTTTATATCAGTTATGGTAACCACGATTATATAGAGGGGAAAACATTACCCATTACAATGCCCGACAATGTACATATTTTTCAAAGTCAGAATGTTACCCATCACCCTTTTGAGAAGAATGGGGAGGTACTGGCCCATATTTATGGATTCAGCTATGAGACAAGAGAAGTTCGAGATCGCAAAGTCCCGTTCTTTACCAAGGGAGAGGGGGCGGACTATCACATTGGAATGCTTCACGGCAGCCTGGATACGAATACAGACCATGATGTGTACGCACCTTTTTCATTGCAGGAGTTGAGGAGCCAGGAACTGGACTATTGGGCCTTGGGGCACATCCACAAACGGTCAGTTCTATCGACGGATCCACCCGCCCTTTACCCTGGGAATATTCAGGGGAGATCACGGAAGGAATCGGGAGAGAAAGGTTGTTACCTTGTCGAGCACATTTCTGGAGAATGGAATTATCATTTTGTTCCTCTGCAAAGTATTACCTATGTCTCCACCACGGTGGGTGATCTTGAGAATACACCATCTGAAGAATTGGAGAGAGTGTTGGAGAAGGCGAAAGAAGAAGTCGCTGGCGGTTCTCCTGTCATGTTGACAATCACGTTGGTGGGATATGCAGGCTCTATAGAGGATCTCCAAGAATGGGTAGAAGTCGTTAATGAGAATGAAGACTTTGATTCAGATGATTGGGTCTGGATTGAGGAAATCAAGACCGAAGCTCGCGCAACATGGGATGAAGAGGAGTTAATGGGGGGGTCTCATTTTACTGGTGAACTATTGCGGACTATTTCTGAATTAAATGAAGAAGAAATAGAAGAGTGGCTTTCTCCTTTGTTCAACCATCGAAAAGTATCCAAGTATATACATCCGATTAAAGGTGAAGAAACGGCAGATGTGATCGAACAAACGAAAACACTTCTGTTGGAACGGATGATCACCCATGAGAGGAGGGGGACAATTTGAAGATCATCCATTTATTCATATTCGGATTTGGCAAGTGGAAGGATTATTCTTTGGATTTAACTGATCCATCTCCTCACCTTATCATAGGCGAAAATGAAGCAGGAAAGTCGACGCTCTATGAATTTATCTTGTTTATGTTATTTGGGCTGCCTCCAAAGCAAAGGCTGTCTTTCGTACCTAAAACCGGTGGAAGCATGGGCGGGCGCCTTGTTCTCTCAACTGAAGAATATGGAAGAGTGACGATTGAGAGAAAACACGAACATGAGAACGGAAAAGCGATCTGCCGTTTGGAGACGGGGGAGGAAAAGGATGAATCATGGCTTCGGAACTTGCTGGATGGAATGGGACGCAGAGTATTTGAATCCACCTATAGTTTTAATGCGGAGGACTTGATGGAATTAAAAAATATATCAGGTCATGAGCTAGGAGAAGCCCTTTTGAATATCGGGTTAACTGGATCTGATCAAATTTATCAGACAGAAAAATGGCTTCAAAAACAAATGGATGAACGTTTCAAGCCGAACGGAAAGAAGCCGCTGATTAATGAACAGCTTCGAGTGGTTGAAGAGTTGCAACAGAAGAAAAAAATATTGGATGCGGAAGAAGAAAACTATTTACGGCTTCAACAAACAAAAGATACATTGAATGAACGCATACGTACACTTGGAGAGAACTGGCAGGAAACCATTAATCAAATCTACATAACAGAACAAGTCCTGAAAGTGAGATCTATAATTGTTGATTACCATTTAATAAAGGATGAAGTAGAGAAACAAAACAGAATTTCATTTCCTGAAGCCGGGGTGGAGCGTTATCAACAAGTGAAGGAAGTTCTGTTGCCTCTTCAATCGGAACAAAAGCTATTGGAAACAAATATAGAGGAACTTGAAGCCTCTATTCAACACTTGGAAAACGGAGGAGATCCTTCTCGAGAAGAAGAAGGCGAAAAGCTCCTGGAAACAGGATATCCAAAGTATGAACAAGCTGTCTCTGAGCTTGAGCGCCTTTTACAACAGATCAGTCGAATGGATGAACAGGTAGAGGAAGATAAAAGTCATATTGATGTGCCTTTGGATATAGATGATCTAGAGGAATATCCGCTGCCTTTTTATATCGAAGAAACATGGCGAGCTTTGAAGAAGGAAAAAGATGAAGTGGAACGTGAGGGAGCGTATATCCTGGAACAATCCACTGACATCAATCGGGAGTTTGAAAAGATAGAGGAACGTAAGCATTCGATAGAAAACGAGAGGGTTGGTGAGGAAACAGCCAAAGAATATGAAGAAAAGTTGCAGAGGAGCTATCAGACGGCAGCAGCGTCTGACCAACACATAACAGAGTTAAGGAATAGACGCTTGTTAGGGGGCGTAATGGCCGTGTTTTCACTGGCGATTGGCGGGTTCCTTGAAGGAATGGTGCTATTCATCGTGTGTTTGGCCATAGCCGCTCTTCTTGCCTTGTACAGTTACAGCTGTCACAAAAAGATATTGAAAACATCCAAGCAAAATATGAAGACATCCATTCCGGTGGAAGAAATGGAACAAGCGAGGGCACAGCTGCAGAAATATGAGGCTCAAAAAAATGAGTATCATCATCTCCGCGAGCAGTGGAAGCAGTTGAACCAGGAAGAGATTCGGCTGCAGGAGAAGACTCACCATCTGCAACAGCGAAAAAGAAGATTGGAAAGCACTCTCGACGAACAGCGGAATCTCTATCCTTTCCTAGCTTATTTAGACGTGGAGCACTGGGAAAAGCTCTATCATCTTTTGTCTCAGTTGAAAGAAAAGAAACGCACGCAGAAACGGCTGCTTCAGGACAAAGAGAAGCAGTCTTCCGCAATGAACCAGATCCAAAAAAATCTGGAAGCGTTTTGTAGAAAAGAAAAGTGGGAATTCTACGAAGAGAATATAGAACAGCAGTGGAATCGTTTAAAAGAATGGGTCCAGGAGAAGCGTTATAACAGGCAGAAAATCATCCAGGCAGAAGAGCAGTTGAGAACTTTGTATAAACGGGCGAAAGATAATAATGTGAAGCTGTCTACTTATGTAGCGAAGCAACAGGAACTTTTCAAAGAAGTCGGGGTAGAGAAGGAAGAAGACTTTTACACAAAGGCGAAGCAGAGGGAAAAACAAGAGGATCTGGAAAAGCAGCTCCAGGATTTAGAACGTCAGTTGCAGCGCATGTTGTCGGAAAGAGAGCAGCAGGATTATCTTGTGTGGACGGAGGTGCCAGAAAAAGCTGCACTTTCGGCTCGTCTCGAACGACTTCAAAGCGAAAAACAAACGATTGAAGCTGAACAGAAAAAGACTCATCAGGCTATGGCAGATAACCAGAGTGCCATCCAGCAACTTGAGCACTCTGATGAACGCTCAAGCATTACCCACAAACTTCATAAAGAAAAAGCGGAACTTCAAAAACAGTCGGAAGAATGGGCAGCTTATCAACTGGCCTGGAAGGCATTGGAGAAGACGAAACATGCATACAAAGAAAAATACATGCCACTTATTCTACGGAAAGCTACGAACTATTTTCATAAACTGACGGACGGAAATTATGTGGATGTGAAAATTTCCCCTGATGATGATCGCATTAAGGTTATTAGCAAGCGGGGGTTCACTTATTTTCCAATTGAACTTTCACGAGGCACAAAGGATCAATTGTATGTTTCTTTCCGCTTAGCTCTCGGGGAAACAATGGCGGATGATTTGTCACTGCCATTTCTTGTGGATGATGCCTTTGTTCATTTTGACCAAAAGAGATTAAACATGATGATCCAACTTTTCGAGCAATTATCTAAAAAGCACCAAGTCGTTCTTTTTACATGGCGAGAAGATTTGGAAGAAGTGTTTCAATCTCCTCAAGTCCTACGATTGAGTTAAAATCGATATTAAGGTCGCAATGTAAGGACATTAATGATAAAATGTTTTAAGATTACTGAGGAATAAGCAAATGGAGGGTTTCCATTGCCAGAAACGAACAATAGAGATTGGAACAAATACGAAGAAACGATTGAACAATTTATCCAAGTTATAGCAAAGAATATGAGCCTTTATGGGGTAACCCCGTCCATTGGTCGCTTGTATGGAGTGCTGTACTTTTCACAGGACCCCATGACATTGGATGACATGCGGGAAGCTTTGGAGATGAGTAAGACGAGTATGTCAACAGGCGTCCGTGCTTTATCAGATATGAAGATGGTCGAACCTTCCTTTAAAAAAGGGGTTCGTAAAGACCTTTACAAGTCAGAAGAAGATTGGTATAAATCATTCACTTCCTTGTTTGGCAGCCGCTGGAGGCATCATACAGAGACGAATATTGAAGAAGCGGATGAAGCCATCCAGGAGCTTCAAGAACTGCAAGAGAACACCACAGACGAAGATCTACAAGCAAAAATAACAGAGGATATCGATCGGTTGGAATATGCTCAAAATTATTATCGATGGCTTATGAGATTCATTCATGTGGTAGAATCCGGGGAAATCTTTCAATATGTTCCGAAAATTGATCAAAAAGATAAAAAGTAAAAAATCCGATGGGTCCAGCTTTTCAGCTGGACCCATCGGATTTTTTCTTCTCTTCATAAAGAAGGGAAGGGAGCCTGTATCATATTTGCTTTCAATCGCTCATAGACTAGAGACAAAAGGAGCAGGGAGGATGAATTTATGTTATTCGGTCTTCCGATTTGGGTGTTTCTGTGCATTGTCTTTATATTCATAAGTGGGTATATGGCCATCCGCGCCATGAGAGCGGAGCACAACCTTGAACAAGAGTATATCGAACGCGAAGGTCAAGTGTATTTGAAGCGGATTGAAAAGGAGAAAGAGCGGCGCGGGAAAAGAGATGCCATGATGTCAGAATAAAAGCCAGGTGAGTGGTTCACCTGGCTTTTGGTCTTTGTTATTCTTCTGTATTTTCTTCTGAAGAAGAATTTTCTTCAGAGTTATTTCCCTCTGGATTTGTTCCTTCTTCTACTGGAGCTTCCTCTTTATCAAAGAGACCTTCAAACTCTTCCAGCTTCACATCAATTTCAGAGTTCTGCATAAGCTCATCCATCTTCTTCTGAAGCTCAGCCTGATCGACTTTCTGACTCGTCAATGTACGCTTGATTTCTTCTTTCATTTCTTCATAAGGCTTGATATCTTCTTTGTCACGCTTGTCCGTCACCTTGATGATATGGTAGCCAAATTGAGACTGCACAGGTTCACTGATTTCACCCGGCTCTAATTCGTAGGCTTTATCTTCAAATTCAGCAACCATTTCTCCAGGTCCGAACCAGCCAAGCTTACCACCTTGCTGAGCAGAACCATCAGAAGAATATTCAGCAGCTAACTCTCCGAAGTCTTCCCCATTATCGATTTTTTCTTTAACTTCTTTCGCTGTTTCTTCATCAGAGACTAGGATATGACTCGCTTGGACCTCTGTTTTCATGCGATCATAATAATTTTTCATTTCTTCTTCTGAAATTTCAATTCCTTCAGAAGCGGCTTTTTCCTGCAATAAACTCATACGGATGGTTTCTTTGAAAGCTTCTTCATCGGCAAAGCCATTTTGCTGAAGAATGTTTTCAAAATTATCGCCGTATTGTTCTTTAATTGTGTCTAGTTCCTTGTTTACTTCTTCATCGGAAACCTCGTAATTATTTGCAAGAACTTCTTTCATGACAAGAGTCTGAAGCACTTGCTCACCATACTGAGACTTCAATTCCTGATAAAACTCTTCTTTCGTTACTTCTCCACCATTGGTTTCAACAACAGCTTCTGATTCATCTGCATTTGATGAACAAGCTGACAAGGTGAATACGCTTGCTGCTAATGCAGCGGTGATGGCTATTTTTTTCATAATCCTGACACTCCAAACTTATTGTGAAATTTCGTGACGTAGAGATTTGCTCACAGCCTATGAGTTAATATAACACATTATATAGGCCGTGTTCTATACTGTGTTGTGAAAATATAGAAATTCAAACAAGACATAGAAAAAACAGGCCATCTCCGGCCTGTTTTTAAAGTGTATTAAGCACTTCCACATATGAAGAAATCAATAATATTGTAATCAGTACGTTGATCGTGCGGAATACCCGCGTTTGTTTTTCGTTCGACATTTTCGTCTTAGTGCATAAGGAATGTGTGAGTGAGTTAAACACGAATAAAATGACGAGCGCGTACAAGCTGAATCCAAATGCCATGTTGGTACCTCCTTTATTCCCTATGAAACTACTCTATCAAAGTTTGGGTGGATTGAACAGAAAAAAGCAGGTCCGATTTCCCGGTTGGAACAAAAAAGTCTGATTCAGAAATGAAAAGACAAATTTCGACTTCAACTAAAGCTCCCGTTTGTGGAAGACTCAGTTTCGAGATGTTCGTGTCATTCTAGGGGCTCCGGGAAAAGGTTCGCTTTCCATGGGGCGGGCGGTGAGCCTCCTCAGGCTACGCCTTCCGGGGTCTCACCTGTCCCACACGTCCCATAGGAGTCTCACCGTTTCCCTCCGCCCCTT
>NZ_WMFA01000005.1 GCF_009856445.1 Halobacillus litoralis | reverse complement strand
ACAAAGTATGTCCCGCAAGGGCAACTGTCACGATAATGCGGTAATAGAAAACTTCTTTGGGTTAATGAAATCAGAGTTCCTTTATCATAAAGATTTTGAAAGTATAGAGCACTTCAAGCAGGAGCTCTCAGCTTTTATGGAAAAATACAACAATAGAAGAATCAAATCTAAATTAAGGATGAGCCCGGTTCAGTTCCGCGATAAATATCAAGCAACAGCTTAACTACATAGTGTCCAATTTTATGGGGTCATTACACGTCCTGTGGGGTCTCACCATGCACTTTTTTCCCGCAGGAGTCTCGCCATTCCCCTCCGCCCCTTTACCATGGAAGGTTCTAGAAACCACTACTTAAAAATTCAGCTTGTATGGGAATGGAAGTGAATGATATAAACTCTACACCATTGACGTTTAGCATACGCAAATGCAGATACAACGCTCTATATGCCTGGAGGAGAAGAATTTAAACCTTACTAATGAATTCAAGCTGCCCCTTTTAGAAGTGGTTTCGAGATACTTATAAGGTAAAGGGGCGGAGGGAAACGGCGAGACTCCTATGGGACGTGTGGGACAGGTGAGACCCCGGAAGGCGTAGCCTGAGGAGGCTCACCGCCAGCCCCATGGAAAGCGAACCTTTTCCCGTAGCCCCTAGAACCACACAATCGTCTTGAAACTGAGTCTTCAACTAAAGGGATAACGGGTTATGAAAATGAACAAGAAGACAAAAAATAACCGCTATCAGGCGGTTATTTTTTGTTGAAGATGCGGTTCCATGGGATCATTTTTAATTCTTCCATCCGGATTAACCGAAAGACGAACAATAGCACAATGTACAAAATGGAAAGTCCCGTACCCATTGTCAACAATTGCGAAAGAGGTTTACTCTCAAGAAGCCACTGATGTTTCCATTGAAATCCAACGACTCCGATGATTCCTATAACAAGTCCGAATCGAAAGAACATCTGTAAAGGGAAGGAGATGACTTTATATTTCATAAGCACCCCTAAATGCAACAGTGTAACGACAACGACACCCACGACGATGGCAAGAGCAACTCCATGAATCCCGAATTCAGGACGAGAACTTAACCCGACAAGGACAATAAACTTGATGATAGCTCCAATCAATGTGTTCCACATGGCCGGACGGGCAAGGTCCAAAGCTTGTAAGGTTGCTTGAAGAGGTGTCTGGATATAATGAAGTAGAAAAAATGGCGCCATGAACTGAAGCATGAAGGAAGCCTGACTTGTCCCATACACAGTGGTTAGGATGACAGCAGGAAAGATCATGAAAATGATCGTGATGACCCCTCCAGAGGCAATGGATAATCGGATCGATTGCATGATGCGATAAGCAATCGTCTCATTTTCACCTTGAGCTGCAGCTTCACTGATGGATGGTACGAGAGCAATAGAAAGCGCGTGAGTCAAAAAAGTCGGTAAAAATAGCAAGGGCAGCACATATCCTGTGAGCTCCCCATATTGTTTGGTAGATTCAATAGCCGTAATTCCTGCAATAGCCAAACTTTGAGCGACGAGTATTGGTTCAAAGAAGTACGTTAAGGAACCAATGAAGCGGCTTCCTGTTGTTGGAAGAGCGATCGTCATCAATTCGTTAAGCGTCTTCTTGCCCTCATGGATATGCTTTTTCCACGATTTTCGAAGCCGAAAGCTTTTGTGTAGATTGAATTGTCTCAGCATGTACATCAAAGAAACGAATTCACCGATGACAGCAGAGACCATGGCTCCTGCGGCTGCATATTGAACGCCGTAAGGGTAAAGCATTTTTGTAAGGACCACGACTGAACCAATTCTGACAATTTGTTCGATCACTTGAGAGATTGCCTGTGGCTTCATATTTTGTCTTCCCTGGAAATAACCCCGGATAACAGATGATATGGCGATGATAGGGATGATAGGGGTTACAGCCAGCAATGGATAAAGGGCTCTTGAATCAGTCAGGAAATAAGTAGCTACAACGGGGGCTAACAGGAAGAGTCCGATCGTAAACAAAATGCTTAATGACCCCGTAATTGCAAGAGAAACTAGTAGAATGCGTTTGATTTTACTTTCGTTCCGAGTCGCTTCTGCTTCTGATACTCTTTTTGAAATGGCCACGGGAAGACCGAATTGGGTGATGGTTATGGCTAAAATTAATGTGGGTAGGGCCATCATGTAGAGCCCCACACCTTCGGGGCCCATTACGCGGGCAACGACGATCCTGTTAATGAAACCGAGTAAACGGGTGATCAGTCCAGCAGCAACCAGAATCAGTGCACCATGTAAAAAAGTTTGTTTTGACATATGATTGATCCGCCTTCTCAAAGAAATGAAATTCCGCTACAATGAAGTATATGCGTAAGGATGGACAAGGCATGACACCCGTTTACGAAAACCTTAGAGTGAGGAGTAACCTGATGGATCAAAAAAAAGTGGTCACAAGCTGGAGAAATGAACTGAGAACAGTTTTGCAAAGCAAAGTAGAAGAGTTTCACTTATTAGGTTATAAACGTGCGACCGAAGAAGAAGTGTGGGATTGTTTGATCAAGAAAGTTTGGAATGGCGAACCTGAAATGAGACTGCACCAGGTAGTCCAGGATATCCTGCATTTGCAGACCCATACATATACGAGTTATCTGACAACAGAGGCATATCAGAATGATGATCTGCTTGCCTCCATTGAGGCATTGAAGGGTCCTTCGGAATATCAATGAGGCTTGATCTCTTTACGGTGATCAGCTTAAAGTTTTTCCTATTGTTGCGAAAGTTTGAAAAAGTAGTAGAATAGGTACGGGGATTATCAAATATTGTCTATAAGCATTTATACATATTAGCCGATGGATCATCGCATGTGTTCGTACATAAAGGAGGAACAGGACAGTATGGTGAAACGAGGGCGGATCGTAGCCTTTTTTATTGTGGTTTTATTACTGGCTGCTATGATTGGAACGACAGTAACAGGGGTTACCAAAGATATTAAATTAGGATTGGACTTACAGGGTGGTTTCGAAATCTTATACGATGTCGAGCCGTTAGATGAGAACCAGGAAGTGAATGATCAGGTTCTCGAGGCTACAGCACGTTCATTGACGGAACGTGTGGATACACTTGGTATAAGTGAAACGAACATCACTATTGAAGATGGGGGAAGAATTCGAGTACAGCTTGCGGGTGTAGAAGACCAGCAGACAGCAAGAGAACTGCTTTCAACAACCGCTGAACTTTCTTTCCGTGGTACGGATGGAAAATTGTACATGGATGGTTCAGATCTTGTTGAGGGAAGTGCTCAGCAGTCCTATCACCCAGATACGAATGAACCCATTGTTACACTTAAAGTTAAAAGTGCTTCTAAGTTCTATGACGTTTCAGAAGAAATTTACAACACTCCGAACAATCCAGATACACCATATCCGGACAATCTATTAGTGATATGGTTGGATTATAATGAAGAAACTTCTTTCGCTGAAGAGTGGGGGAAAGAAGACCCGGCTTATATTTCTGCACCAGGGTTCCAAGACGGACCTGTTCGTAGTAATTCGGTCATGATCAGTGGGGATTTCACTCAGGAATCCGCTAAACAATTAGCAGATATTCTGAATGCAGGATCGCTACCTGTTAATCTAGAAGAAACCTATTCGACATCTGTCGGTGCTCAATTCGGGGAGCAAGCCATGAACAAAACCATCCTGGCAGGCTTCATTGGAATTGCAGCCATCTTCTTGTTCATGATTGCGTATTATCGTTTCCCTGGGATCATTGCAACACTAACGTTGAGTGTGTACATCTATTTAATTCTCGTGGTCTTCGAATTGATGAATGGTGTCTTGACACTGCCTGGTATTGCCGCCTTGATCCTGGGTGTCGGTATGGCCGTAGACGCCAACATTATTACGTATGAAAGAATTAAAGAAGAATTAAAATCAGGTAAATCTCTTTTATCAGCCTATAAGGCAGGAAATAAGCGTTCCTTAGCAACCATCCTTGATGCGAACATTACAACCTTGATTGCAGCCACTGTTCTTTTCATTTTCGGAACAAGTTCGGTCAAAGGTTTTGCAACAATGTTGATTGTGAGTATTCTTGTCAGTTTCATAACAGCCGTGTATGGTACGCGATTATTCATGAGTTTATGGGTCAAGAGCCGCTTCTTGAATAAGCGTCCGAAATGGTTTGGGGTGAAACCAGAGGATATTCATGATATTGCTGAAGGAGAAGAAGTCGAAGCAACCTTCATGAAACGCAAATTTGATTTTGTAGGACTTAGAAAACGATTTTTCTCGATTTCGATTGTCCTCGTGGTGGCGGGAATCCTGGCTCTTGCATTCTTCCGCTTGAATCTTGGAATTGACTTCACCAGTGGTTCAAGGGTGTCGATTTTGTCTGATGGCAATATAACATCAGAACAAGTCGAACAAACGTTGGAAGAAGAATTTGATGTCAGCCCGAAACAGGTCATCATTTCAGGGGACAACAGTGAGATTGCAGTCGCTCGTTTTGATGATGAACTGAGTAAAGATAAAATCGGTGAAATTCAAAGCTACTATGAAGAAGAGTTTGGCAATACGCCGAACGTCAGCACTGTATCCCCGATTGTTGGTCAAGAGCTTGCTAAAAACGCAGCACTGGCTGTTTTATACGCGTCCATTGGGATCATCATCTATGTTACCATTCGCTTTGAAATCTTCTTCGCTTTAACAGCGATTATTGCTTTGCTGCATGATGCTTTCTTCATCGTTGCTTTCTTCAGTTTAACGAGATTGGAATTCGATATTACCATCATTGCAGCGATTCTTACCATTGTCGGTTACTCGGTGAATGACACGATTGTAACGTTCGACCGGATCCGCGAAAACTTGAGGATGAAGAAGAAAGTGAAATCCTTTAAAGAGCTTGCGAAAGTCGTCAATGACAGTTTAATGCAGACGCTTGCCCGCAGCTTCAATACAGTCCTTACTGTCATTTTCGCAGCTGTGATGCTGTTATTCTTCGGAGCCTCATCCATCACGAACTTCTCGTTCGCTCTAGTCATCGGATTATTGGCAGGTACGTACTCATCCCTGTTCATTGCGTCTCAGCTTTGGCTCATATGGCGTGGCCGCAATATTAAAGATAACCCGATCAATTATGTGAAAAAGAAAAAAACGGACGGACCTCAAGTGTAAACTGGAGGACCTTAAAAGAAGACCATCCTCCTGGAGGATGGTCTTCTTTGGTTATTACTCTTTCTTTCCGGGTATATCAAGTATATAAAGAAACCTTTATGAATGAAGGAGTGTTGACCATATGAAAGGACAAAGCTATCTTATCCTGGCTTTCATTTTTGCATTAGTCATTGCTATTTTTGCCGTCATTAATGTGGACCCTGTTCAGGTTAATTATTTGTTTGGATCAGGTGAAGCACCTCTGATTCTTGTCATTCTAATATCTGTTTTATTAGGTGGGTTAGCCACAGCATCCGTCGGAGCTCTCCGATACTATAAGCTGAAAAGGGAAAACAGCCGGTTGAAGTCCGAGGCTTCTGCGTCCCCTGCAAGCGTCAAGGATGAAGATAGGAACGTTTCTGATGAGAATGAAACGGCAAATGAGGAGGAAAGTTCTTCATCAAAAGTCACATAATTGCGTTTGCTACCCCTGGTCCGCTCTTGTATAATAGATGGGTCAGGGGTGAACTTATGATACAAAGCAAGATGAAATGGAAATTTACATATAGTAATTCGGAAGAAAGTTCTTCAGTCCTTCCTGGAGTTACTCCACTTACTCAGCAGCTTTTAGAAAAAAGAGGTATCCACAATGCTGAAGCAGCGGATCGGTTCTTAAAGCCTTCGATTGATCAGCTTCACGATCCGATGCTTATGGAGGGGATGGACATTGCCGTGGCTCGTGTGAAAGAGGCCATAGCATCTGATCAATCCGTTCTTGTTTTTGGTGATTATGATGCAGACGGAGTAACCTCTACATCTGTCATGGTGGAAGCGCTCAGGAAAGCAGGGGCGGACTGTGACTTCTATATTCCTAATCGTTTCACGGAAGGATATGGTCCAAATAAAGAAGCTTTTCAATTTGCCTATGATTCCGGCTATTCTCTAATCATAACGGTAGATACAGGTATTGCCGCTATGGAAGAAGCATCTTTTGCGAAAGAACTTGGGATTGATCTAATTATTACGGACCACCACGAAGTCCAGGAGGTTCTTCCTGATGCCTATGCCATCATCCACCCTAAGACGTCAGCGGATTATCCATTCCAGGAATTAGCGGGTGTCGGAGTGGCTTTTAAATTTGCTCATGCTCTTCTAGGCCGCTTTCCAAAAGAGTTTCTTGACCTTGTCGTAATTGGTACGATTGCTGATCTTGTCCCCTTAAAAGGCGAAAACAGGGTGCTTGCATCGATCGGTCTTCAGGCGATTTCCCATTCTGCCCGCCCTGGTATCCAGGCGTTGAGAAAAGTGTGCAGCATAGAGGGGGATATGAATGAGGAAACGATCGGTTTTACAATCGGTCCAAGACTCAATGCTGTAGGGAGACTTCAGGATGCTACTCCGGCAGTCGATTTATTGCTATCGGAAGATCTGGAAGAAGCGGAACAAATTGCAACCTTCATTAACCAGTTGAACCAGGAAAGACAGAAAATCGTTGCCTCCATCGCCAAGGAAGCGGAAGAAATGGTTTCTGTTGAAAATGGGGAAGCTGAGAATGTGATTGTGGTTGCTAAAGAGGGCTGGAACCCAGGAGTGCTTGGAATCGTCGCATCCAAACTCGTTCGTCAATTTGACCGTCCGGCTATCGTCCTGGCTATTGATGAAGAAAAAGGGGAAGCCAAAGGTTCAGCAAGGAGCATTGACGCTTTTGATTTATTCTCCAACTGTATGGAGATCCGCCATCGCTTTATACATTTTGGAGGGCATGCCCAAGCAGCCGGTATGACGCTTGCGCTTGACCAAATCGAAGAGTTACGAAGTGATTTAATTTCCCTGGCTGAGGAAAAGCTATCGGATGACGATTATCAACAAGTCCTGGATATTGAAACAACCGTCGAGTTGGAAGATATATCCTTGAAACAAATTGAGGAAGTCAACAAGCTTCGTCCATTTGGAATGGGGAACCCAAAACCATTGTTTCATCTCAAACATACCCCTAAAGAAGTACGGTTGATCGGAAGTAAAAAAAATCACCTGAAATTCCAATTCCAAAGTCAGCAGTCCCGGCTGGATGGCATTGCGTTCGGGATGGGAGATCTTTATCAGCAAATATCCCCACAAGCCGCATTGGATGTTGTAGGAGAACTTGGAATCAATGAATGGAACGGACGGAAGAACTTACAAGTGATGATCAAGGATCTCCGTGTGATAGAATGGCAGTTATTTGATCACAGAGGTTCAAAGCATATAGAAAAGAATTTGATTATTCCACCTAACCAAACGTTTGCAGCTGTCAGCTTTCAAGGGAAAGATCAGTCCCCCTGCGATGTTCCTGTCCTTCAGGCAGAGTCAGTGGAGCATGGAGATTCCTATGATGGTCTTCTGATTATCGATCTACCTAAACGCATGTCGGAGATGACCGAGCTTTTATCTAAAATTGAAACTCGTAAAGTCTATGCCTGCTATCATATACAAGAGAGTACTTTTCTAAAAACATGGCCTTCAAGGGACCACTTCAAATGGTTTTATGGTATGCTATTGAAGCGTGGTCGGTTCAACCTTCATGAAGAAGCAGATTTACTTGCCAATCGTAAGGGATGGGACAAGTCCATGGTGGAATTTATTTCTGAGGTGTTTTTTGAACTCGACTTTGTTAAAATAAAAGACGGGATCATTACAGCAGAATCCGAACCTTCTCAAAAAGATTTGCGGGAATCTTCGCTTTATCTTCAAAGAGAAGAACAGCTGCAAATTGAACGTACCTTGTATTATTCCACATATAAAGAATTGAAGAGTTGGTTTGACCAATATATGAACCAGCGTTTTAAGCAAGTCAAGGAGGAAGTAACGAATGGATTATAAAGAGCATATTGCAATCGTTGAAGATTGGCCGAAAGAAGGAGTCCAATTTAAGGACATCACTCCTTTAATGGACAATGGTCCTGCATTCAAAGCAGCGGTTGATGAAATTGTAGAGTACGCAAAAGACAAAGAAATCGATATCGTAGTAGGTCCTGAAGCACGCGGATTCATCGTGGGGTGCCCCGTATCGTATGCGTTGGAAATCGGCTTTGCGCCTGTTCGTAAAGAAGGAAAGCTTCCACGCGAGACGATCAAAGTGGATTATGGCCTCGAATACGGAAAAGATGTGTTAACGATTCATAAAGACGCGATTAAGCCAGGTCAACGAGTACTGATTGTCGACGACCTTCTTGCTACAGGTGGTACAATTGAAGCGACCATCGACCTTGTCGAGCAGTTGGGCGGGGAAGTAGCTGGTTGTGCGTTCTTGATTGAACTCACATACTTAGATGGCCGCAGCAAATTGGACGGCCATGACGTCCTTACTTTAATGCAATATTAATGGAAAGAGTGCCCTTTTCAGGGGCGCTCTTTGTTTTACAATTGATGATCGGGCTTTTCCCTTTACAAGAAGAGTCCTTTTTTTGATAATGTTAATCAAATATACTTTGAAAGTTTTAAAGAAACTAGGGTGATTGAATGGCGAAAGATACAGTTCTAACTGCGGAAGAAGTCATAGAACAAGCGAGTCAGTATTTGAATGAGTCAGATCTGGCGTTTATTCGTCGTGCTTATGAATTTGCTGAAAAGGCCCATAGCAACCAGTTCCGAAAGTCGGGAGAGCCTTATATCATCCATCCCATTCAAGTAGCAGGTATTCTTGTGAACCTAGAGATGGATCCTGAAACGATTGCAGGCGGTTTTCTTCACGATGTCGTAGAGGACACAGATGTTTCTCTTAAGGAAATTGAAGAAGCCTTCAATGAAGAAGTCTCCATGCTGGTGGATGGCGTTACGAAATTAGGTAAAATCAAATATAAATCCAAAGAAGCTCAGCAGGCGGAAAACCATCGGAAAATGTTTGTCGCTATGGCGAAAGACATGCGTGTCATCTTAATTAAGCTTGCGGACAGGCTTCACAATATGCGCACATTGAAGCATCTTCCAGCTGAGAAACAACGTCGGATTTCCAATGAAACATTGGAGATTTTTGCACCTCTGGCTCATCGTCTTGGTATTTCTACGATTAAATGGGAGCTTGAAGATACGGCCCTTCGGTATTTGAATCCTCAGCAATACTACAGGATTGTTCATTTGATGAAGCAGAAGAGGAATGAACGTGAGCATTATATCGAAGAAGTCATTGATGAAATTCGTGGCCAATTAAAAGAAGTAAACATTGATGCGGATTTATTTGGACGGCCGAAGCACCTTTACAGTATCTACCGGAAGATGGTACTTCAGAATAAACAATTCAATGAAATTTATGACTTGTTAGCCGTTAGAATTACAGTCAACAGTATCAAAGATTGTTATGCTGTCCTTGGCATCATCCATACGTGTTGGAAACCGATGCCGGGTCGCTTTAAAGATTATATAGCCATGCCGAAGCCTAATCTGTATCAATCTCTGCATACGACAGTAATTGGACCTAAAGGAGATCCTCTGGAGGTTCAAATCCGTACACACGAAATGCATGAAATTGCGGAATATGGAATTGCAGCCCATTGGGCATATAAAGAAGGAAAGCAGACCTCCGCTGAACAATCGTTTGAAGAGAAGCTTACATGGTTCCGTGAAATTCTTGAATGGCAAAGTGAAACTCATGATGCCGAAGAGTTTATGGAATCCCTTAAAGTGGATTTATTTTCAGACATGGTCTATGTGTTTACACCAAAAGGAGATGTGATCGAGCTTCCATCTGGTTCAGTGCCTGTGGATTTTGCCTATCGTATTCATACGGAAGTTGGAAATCAAACGATTGGTGCAAAAGTGAACGGGAAGATGGAACCCCTGGATTATGAATTGAAGACCGGGGACATTGTCGATATCATGACTTCTAAGCATGCTTATGGACCCTCCAAAGATTGGATTAAGCTCGCTCAGACATCACAGGCGAAGAATAAGATCAAGCAATTCTTTAAGAAACAACAAAAAGACGAGAACATTTCTAAAGGGAAAGAGCTTGTCGAACGGGAAATTCGTAATTTCGGGATCCAACCAAAAGATGTCTATACGACAGATAATTTGAATCGTGTATCTGAAAAGTTTAATTTCGCAAACGAAGAGGATATGTTTGCCGCTGTTGGATACCAGGGGATTACAGCCGCTCAAATCGCTACTCGATTAACAGAGAAAATCAGGAAGCGGAAGCAGCAGGAACAAGACCTGGAGCAGACACTGGCTGATGTAAATACCACGGAAATTAAAACCCCTGCAAAAACAGGTAAAAAGGATTCAGGAGTACGAGTGGAAGGGGTGGACAATCTTCTTGTCCGTCTATCCAAATGCTGTAACCCAGTACCTGGTGATGAGATTGTCGGTTATATTACTAAAGGACGAGGGGTATCCGTCCACAGAAGCGACTGCCCTAATGTTCATACCGAAGAAGCTCAGACACGCCTATTACCTGTTAAATGGGAGACTTCAGTCACGGATTCCAAGCAGTATCATGTTGACCTTGAGATCTGGGGATATGATCGCCGCGGCCTGCTTAACGAAGTGCTGCAAGCAGTCAATGAAACGAAGACGAATATTACCGCGGTTTCAGGAAAGTCCGACCGTAATAAAATGGCGACTATTCATATTACTATTTTAATCCAGAATACGAACCATTTGAGAAAGATTGTCGAGCGGATTAAACAAATTCAGGAAGTGTACACGGTTCGTCGTGTCATGCAATAGAAGATAAAGGGGAATCTACGATGAAAGCAGTGGTTCAAAGAGCTGTAAACGCCTCTGTCACCGTTGAGGAAAACGACGTAGGTACCATTGATCGGGGACTTGTCGTTTTATTGGGTGTAAATCATGAGGATACAGAAGAAGATGCACGGTATTTAGCCAAAAAGATTCCATACCTGCGCATTTTTGAAGATAAGGATGGAAAAATGAATCATTCATTGGTTGATTTAGGCGGCCAGATGCTATCGATTTCTCAATTCACATTATACGGAGATTGTCGCAAAGGGCGCCGCCCTAACTTCATGCAAGCGGCAAAGCCTAACCAGGCTGAAGAGTTGTATGAATCTTTTAATCAGATGGTGGAGCAGGAAGGTGTGAAAGTGGAAACAGGAGAATTTGGTGCAATGATGGACGTGAAATTGACCAATTCCGGCCCTGTGACATTAATCATCGATAGTAAAGAACGATAAAAAAAAGCTGTACTCATTTTGAGTACAGCTTTTTTGTTTTTCTAAGCGGTGCGATTGAATTGTGAATGACATTCATTTATTTAGTTGAAGTAATGAGTTAAACCTTCTACGATCCCTTGGCTGGCTTTTATCTGATAAGAGCGCGTTTTAATGGTTTGTTCTTCTCTTGCATCTGATAGGAAGCCAAGCTCCAATAGGACAGAAGGCTTGTTATTTTCCCTGATTACGTGGAAATCGCCTTTTTTTGTCCCTCGATCTCGCAGTCCTGTATAAGAAACGATAGATGACTGCAGCGAATCTGCAAGTGCTTTGTCTTTAGAAGAGTAATAATAACTATTAATCCCTCTGGCAACCACATTCAATGGCGCCGCATTGTAATGCAGACTGATGAATGCATCTGCATTGGAACGGTTCGAATGGAAGGTTCTGATCGTAAGGGAGATGTAATGATCGCTCGTCCGAGTCATCAATACTTTGGCACCTTGGCTTTCTAGTTGGCTTTTTAGAAGGTAAGCCGTATCCAGCGTTAATGTCTTCTCGTAGCTTCCGCCTCTCCCTACTGCCCCGGGGTCGCGTCCGCCATGGCCAGCATCAATCATAATGGTTTTCCCTTTAAGGGAATTTGAAGTAGCTGGTGTTGTGGCCGTACTTTCCTGATTGGTCTCTTCTACAATCCATCCAGCCACGTAAGCTGTTTTACTTTCATAGGAGATCTTGTACCATTGCCCTTCTTTGCTTAAGACTTGAAATTGATCGCCTTTGTGGCCACGACCGACGATTTTATAATTCGTAGATGGCCCGGACCTCAAATTCGTGCCGTTATAATTCAAAGATACATAGGTGTTTTTCGAAGCGGGTGTGTTCGTTTGTTCATTGTCTGTTTCATTTACAAGCCAACCGGCGACCCAACCTGTCTTTCCGCTGCTGTACTTAATTTGATACCAGCGGTCTTTCTTCGCTATGTATTCATAGGTTTCACCTTTACGTATTCTTGTAAGAATCCGCCCTCTTGTGGAGTTTTCACTTCTGACGTTTAGAACGGCTGTTCCTACTTTCACTTTTCCTTTTACGGTTGATGATGGATTCTCATCGGCTTTCTCATCTTTCTCAGGTTCTTGCTTTTGTTTCGCTTCTTTTGTCAGATAGTCTCCATGGACCCAGCCATTTGTGTTTCCTTTTTGAATATAGACCCATTTCCCATCCGACTTCTCGGGCTCTACGGCATCACCTTTCATCAGATACCCTTTGATTTTCCCATCCAGATTCGGAGCGGAACGAATCCTCAGATAATCATACTTTGAATAATGACGGTCGGTTATGTGTTGGTCTGCCTTTACTTTTGTGAGCCATTTGGCGACCCAGCCATCCTTCCCGCTTCGTTGAATCTTGAGCCAATTGTCTTTCTCTTCGATAATCTTGTAGGTTTCACCTGTATGCACCTTACCAATACGGTCGTAATTCGTTCCAGGTCCTGTCCTCACATTCAAGTAATCGACCTGAATGACCGCTTTGTCTGCATACGCGTAAGGAGTCTCATAAAAGGTAAGAACTCCTAAAATTAAAATGAAGAAAATTATGCCTTTTTTCAAAAAATATTCCACCTCCTTGTCAGTCTCCATTCATTATTCGACAAATGACGTAAATATCCTTCTCCATAGGAAAAAGTTTGATCTTATAAATTTGTGGAGATAAACTTGACATAAGGTTAACGGAGATTATATGATTATAATCAATTCTAAAATGATTCGAACAAAACCATTGAGGAAAAAAGTAATCAGTTTCCATGCGCACAGAGAACGAATGCCTTAGGCTGAAAGCATTCGGACGTTATATTCTGATGAAAGACGTTTCTTAGGTTCTACATCGAACTAAAAGTAGGTGTAGACGTACACAGGCGTTAACTGTTTTGAGTGGAGGCTCTTAAAGCCTCAAATCAGGGTGGCAACGCGGGTAATCCCGTCCCTTTTTCGCAAGCGCGGAAAAGGGACGGGATTTTTTGTGGTAAAAAATGGTTTATTTCGTTAGGAGGAGTTTGAGATGAGTATGAATGCCCCTCGTGGTACGCAGGATATTCTGCCTGGTACATCTGAAATATGGCAGTATGTAGAAGAACAATTAGCTGACCTATGCCGTCGCTATCATTATAAAGAAATCAGAACACCGATTTTTGAACATACCGAGCTTTTCCAACGAGGTGTCGGAGATAGTACAGACATCGTCCAGAAGGAAATGTACACGTTTGAAGATCGTGGAGGAAGAAGCATTACCTTACGACCAGAAGGAACAGCTTCTGTCGTTCGTTCTTTTGTCCAGAATAAAGTCTACGGTTTGCCAAATCAGCCGACCAAATACTTCTACATGGGGCCTATGTTCCGTTATGAGCGACCTCAACAGGGAAGAATGAGGCAGTTTGTGCAGTTTGGTATTGAGGCTTTAGGCAGTGATGATCCAGCTATTGATGCAGAGGTGCTTTCTCTTGCTTTAAACTCTTATAAAGAACTAGGGCTGAAGTCGCTGAAACTAGTGGTCAACAGTCTCGGTGATAAAGAAAGCAGGGAAGCGCATCGAGCAGCTTTGGTCCGTCACTTCGATCCACACCGCGAAGAACTTTGTGCAGATTGTCAAGTCCGGCTTGATCAAAATCCGCTTAGAGTTCTGGATTGTAAAAAGGATCGTGAACACCCGGCAATGGAAACAGCACCGTCCATTCTTGAATATTTGAATGATTATTCCAAAGATTACTTTGAACAAGTAAAACAATACTTGGATGTGATGGACATTGATTACGTTGTCGATCCAAACCTTGTACGCGGACTCGATTATTATAACCACACAGCTTTTGAAATTATGAGTGAAGCGGAAGGTTTCGGTGCCATCACGACATTGAGCGGCGGTGGTCGCTACACAGGTCTAGTTCAGGAAGTGGGCGGCCCTGAAACATCAGGAATCGGTTTTGCCATGAGTATCGAGCGGTTGTTGATGGCTTTAGAAGCGGAAAGCGTTGAACTCCCTACGGATGAGGGATTGGATGTGTTTTTTGTTTCCCTTGGTGATGAGGCGAATCGTGCCGCAGTTAAGTTAACAGATGAATTACGGCGTGCCGGCATTCAAGTGGACAAAGATTACTTAGGGAAAAAAATGAAAGCTCAGTTTAAAGCAGCTGATCGTCTTGGTAGTAAATATGTACTTGTTCTCGGAGATCAGGAACTCGAGAACGGGGTCATTAATGTGAAAAACATGACATCAGGAGAGCAGCAAGAGGTTCCTCTTGGTGAGATCATCGACCATATGAAGAAAGAACTGACAGGAGGCAAATAAGATGGAACGAACAAAATGCGGATCTTTGCGCAGAGATCATCTTGAGCAAGAAGTAACACTTAAAGGATGGGTACAAAAACGCCGCGATTTAGGTGGTTTGATTTTCATCGATTTAAGAGATCGATCCGGCTTAGTACAGGTGGTTTTCAATCCTGAGACTTCAGGTGAAGCATTGGAGAAGGCGGAAAATGTGCGCAGTGAATATGTCCTTGAAGTTAAAGGGACTGTTGTGGCCCGTGACGCTCAAACCATTAATACCAACCTTGGCACAGGAGAAATTGAAGTAGCTGCCAAGGAATTGACGATTCTTAACAAAGCGAAGACACCCCCATTCATGATTGAAGATCAATCAGAGGTATCCGAAGACCTTCGACTTAAATACCGCTACTTGGATTTAAGAAGAAAAGAAATGCAGGAGACGTTTAAAATGCGTCACCAAACGACCCAGTCGATCCGTGATTTTTTGAATGAAGAAGAATTTTTGGATATGGAAACACCAATGCTGACAAAGAGTACACCGGAAGGGGCGCGTGACTATCTTGTTCCAAGCCGGGTTCATGAAGGTGAATTCTATGCATTGCCTCAATCTCCTCAGCTCTTCAAACAGTTGTTGATGATGTCAGGGTTCGAGAAGTATTACCAGATCGTCCGCTGTTTCCGTGATGAAGACTTGCGCGCTGACCGTCAGCCTGAGTTCACGCAAGTGGATGTTGAGACGTCATTCATGTCAACGGAAGAGATCATGTCCTTGACGGAACGTATGATGAAGCGCGTCATGAAAGAAGTGAAAGGCCAGGATATCGAAACCCCATTCCTTCGTATGCCTTATGATGAGGCGATGGAACGGTACGGTTCCGACAAGCCCGATACCCGCTTCGGTCTTGAATTAGTGAATCTTTCTGAAGATGTAAAGGATTCAGGTTTTAAAGTGTTTAGCGGAGCGGTTTCTTCAGGCGGCCAAGTAAGCGCCATTAATGTGGAAGGAAAAGCTGATGAGTTTTCCCGAAAAGATATCGATAAGATGACAGAAGATGTCAAAGTCTATGGAGCAAAAGGGTTGGCATGGTTAAAAGTGAAAGACGGAGAGTTCAATGGACCGATTGCTAAATTCTTCTCTGAAGACGAGGCTTCTTCAATGAAAGAAAAAATGGCAGCAAAAGATGGCGATCTCCTTCTCTTTGTAGCAGACCAGACTTCCGTTGTTCATGACAGTCTTGGAGCTTTACGTCAAAAGCTTGCCCGTCGATTAGACTTGATTGATGAGACGAAGTTCAACTTCCTTTGGGTAACGGACTGGCCTTTATTTGAGTATGATGAAGATGAAGGACGTTATCACGCCGCGCACCATCCGTTTACAATGCCTGCAGGCGGACGTATGGATGAACTGAAGAAAAATCCAAAAGACGTCCGTGCAGAAGCTTATGACATCGTCCTCAACGGGTATGAGCTTGGTGGAGGTTCCCTGCGTATCTTTGAAAAAGAAATGCAGCAGGAAATGTTTGAGGTGCTTGGTTTCAGCCAGGAGGAAGCAAATGAACAGTTTGGGTTCCTTCTTGATGCATTAGAATACGGTACACCGCCTCACGGGGGAATTGCCTTTGGCCTGGACAGGCTCGTCATGCTTTTAGCCGGTCGTACGAATTTGCGTGATACTATTTTGTTCCCTAAAACAGCTTCCGCTCAAGATCCAATGACGAACGCTCCGGGACCTGTAAGTGAAGCGCAGCTGGATGAACTTCACCTTCAGCTGAAGCCATCTAGTCAGTCTGACTCAGATGAATAAAATGTGTGGGTTAATTGTTGATTCTATTTAGGTTATATGCTAAGATTACATTACAAAATTAAAGAGACCAATCCTGATGTGTACGTTGTTCGAATGTACGTTTTGACCGAACATTTTTGATACGGGAGCCTGGTGTTTCTATATGGAATGCACGCCTCATAACCATCACTGATGGGAGGACGCAAGAAATGTAGAACAGGGCACCCACCTGCCTAGAGCGGGTTCAAAACTCATGATACGACGGCACAATTGGGATTGGTTTTTTTAATTGCCATTAATCCAAAAGGATTACATATGAATTTAACAAAAAAGCGTTTCCCGGATAGGGAAACGCTTTTTTTCATGGTCCTGTGAATGGTGGAAAAAACATGTGTGTAGATATGATTTTTAGGCACATCCTCCAGCCAAAGTGACCTGACACTCATGCCTCTATTCTATTTAGCGGGCAAGGTTTTCAAGATTTCCGTTTTTCTCCATACGAAATTGAGGTCGGTAAGCATGTTCAGAATCATCAAACATCACCATTTTTCTAGCACGGTCCATGATCTGAATCAAGGCCTGATAATCTTCTGTCATGGCTTCAAGCTGCCCATTTAATTGTTGGTTTTGTTCGATTAACTCTTTATTCTGACGTTCTAGTTCAGAGAGTCGGTTCTGGAGAGATCCTGAACTCTTACTCTCTTGTTTCAAGTTCGTCAAATAAGAAATGATGTCTTCTAAACGAAGCTCAGGCTGAGTTGGATTCTCTTCCTGGGTCTTAGATACGACAGGCTCAGGAAGTAAGTAGTCGTCATCCTCTTGTTCTGCCTGGTACACAACGGGAGCCTGCGGTCTCTGATAGACAGGCTGCTGTTTCGCTTCTTTCCGTTTTTTCTCTTTTCGTTGTTTCTTCGCAAGCTCAACGGCTTGTTCATATTTCTGTCGTACTTCTGCATTCCATCTAAACCCGCAAGCTGCTGAGGTGCGGTTTAATATATCTCCGACTTCATCAAAAGCTTTTAATTGTGTACTTCCTTCACGGATGTGTCTCAGAACGGTTTCCGCTAATAAAAGGTCATCTTCATGAGACCAGGCATCTTGTCTTACTTTAGGCATATTCACCACTCCTAATTTTATCTGTAAAGATAATAGTTTGTCAGATTTAGTAGTAGTGTAGCCAAGAAGAACTGGAATTATACTCAAGTAGACTTTTGCTTTTTGATTTTGCTATAAACCTGTTCAAGCGCCTGTTCGAATTTTCCTGTCCGTTTTGGTTCATAGTATTGGCGTGTTCGGATGAGGTCGGGAAGGTATTGCTGGTCCACCCACGCATTCTCGTAGTTGTGAGGATACTTATAATCGATTCCTCTTCCTAGCTTTTCTGCTCCTTTATAATGAGAGTCTTTTAAATGTTGAGGTACTTCTCCGCTTTTCCCATTTCTGATATCCGAAAGCGCTGCATCAAGTGCTTTGTAGGCACTGTTTGATTTTGGTGAGAGGGCAAGTTCCGTCACAGCTACTGACAATGGAATCCGGGCCTCAGGAAATCCGATTCGCTCAGCGGCTTCCACGGCAGAAAGAGCCCTGGGACCTGCTTGTGGATTGGCGAGTCCAATGTCTTCGTATGCAATGACTACTAATCTTCTAGCGATACTATCAAGGTCTCCCGCCTCGATTAATCGGCCTAAGTAATGTAGGGAAGCGTCTACATCACTGCCTCTGATTGATTTTTGAAAGGCTGAGAGGACATCATAGTGTGCATCACCATCTTTATCATGGGAGAAGCTTTTCTTCTGCATACACTCTTCGGCAACCTCTAAGTTGATCTCCACAAACCCATTGTCATCAGCAGGCGTAGAAAAAGCGGCAAGTTCCAACCCGTTCAATGCGGCACGAAGATCTCCATTAGAAGATTGAGCGAAGTGGTTAAGTGCTTCGTCAGTCATTTGGATGTTCATTTGACCAAGGCCCTTTTCACGATCTTCCAGTGCTCTTTGAATGGCCTGCTTAATGTGGTCATCCTCCAGCCTGTACAGTTCAAATAAATGACAACGGCTGCGAATCGCGGGGTTTATGGAATGGTAGGGGTTACTTGTCGTACAGCCAATCATGGTTAAACGATTACTCTCCAGGTGGGGGAGAAGGAAATCCTGCTTTGCTTTATCCAGCCGGTGAACTTCATCAAGGATCAATACGAGCTGCCCGTGCATCTTTGCTTCTTCCACAGCAATTTCCATATCCTTCTTCTTATCCGTTACCGCATTCAACGTTTTATGAGGGATATTCAAGCTTTTAGCAAGTGCGGTTGCCATTGATGTTTTCCCTGTCCCAGGTGGACCGAATAATATCATCGAGGCCAGACGTTCAGCCTTGATCATACGGTTGATGGTTTTTCCTTCGGCAACGAGGTGGGACTGTCCGATAATTTCATCTATATTGTCTGGTCGCAAGCGAAAAGCGAGGGGTTGCTGACTCATAGAACATTCTCCTTTTGACAGTTATGACTGTAAGCGTAGAATGATTTTCAGGAAAATGCAAGGGACTTGCCATTCATGCTATAATAGCGTTTGGTATAATAGAGAGAGGAAGATGACCATGACTCACGAAAAGGGGAAAAAGCGCGGAAATTTTATTCGCTGGAGCTTTTTCTTTATCGGTTTAGTCATTCTGGGGCTTGGCATTTCAATGACAATGCAGGTGAAAGAGTTTGGAATTGGACCATGGGATGTTTTTCATTATGGTCTGTTTCTTCAACTGGGTCTTACCGTAGGGACCTGGTCGATTATTGCCGGATTGCTGATCGTTCTTATAAGTTCGGTTTTACAAAAAATGTGGCCGCAAGTAGGAACGATATTAAATATGATCCTCATTGGTGTATTTATTGATTTCTTTAATTGGCTTTTGCCAGAACCTGAAACATTGATTATGCAATTATTCATATTTGTATCAGGCACGTTCGTCATTGCACTTGGGATTGGTGTTTACGTTGCCCCCGACATTGGTGCAGGGCCACGTGACAGCCTGATGTTATGGATTACAAAGACTACCGGATGGAAAGTATCGACAGTAAGGAATGGAATTGAGATGATCGTAGCCGTGGCAGGTTTCGCCCTCGGCGGCCCAGTGGGAGCAGGGACGGTATTCATCGCTCTGTTTCTGGGTACATTTGTAGGATACACCTTACCACAGGCGAAAACATGGCTACAGTTTTTATTAATGAAGGGTGACATATATGAAGATATCTACCAAAGGCCGATACGGGCTAACCATCATGATTGAATTGGCAAGGAAATATGGAGATGGTCCTATCTCTTTGAAACAGATTGCAAGAGACAATAACCTGTCTGAACACTATTTGGAGCAGTTGATTGCTCCATTACGAAACGCAAGCCTCGTGAAAAGTGTGCGTGGTGCCTATGGAGGCTATATGCTAACGAAAGCTCCTCATGAGATTACAGCAGGAGATGTGATCCGCGTTTTAGAAGGGCCAATCACTCCTGTTGAAGGTATTGAAAATGAAGAGCCTGCCAAACAAGCCTTATGGAAAAGGGTCAGAGATGCAGTGAAGGATGTCCTGGATACTACGACCCTTGAAGACCTGAAGGATCATGTAGACGACCAGACTCAGGATGCTTACATGTTTTATATTTAATGGTTGGAGGTGACAAGATGAAGTCAATTTATTTGGACCATGCGGCGACTTCACCCGTCCATCCCAAAGTAATCGAAGAAATGATGCCCGTTTATCAAGAGGTATTCGGTAATCCCTCCAGTGTGCATCAGTATGGAAGGAAAGCGCGTCGGATTCTGGATGAAGGGCGCAGAAGAATTGCTCAGGGGCTAGGTGCGAATGAGAAGGAAATTGTTTTTACAAGTGGAGGAACAGAAGCAGACAATTTAGCGATCATGGGTACGGCTAGAGCCAATCGTTCAAAAGGCAAGCATATCATTACCACTTCGATTGAACATCATGCTACATTACATGCAGTTGAATACTTGGAGTCTCAAGACTTTGAAGTCACTTATCTGCCTGTCGATGAGCATGGAATTGTCAAAGTGACTGATGTGAAAAATGCTCTTCGTGAAGATACGATTCTTGTTTCCGTTATGATGGTGAATAACGAAACGGGAGCGATCCAGCCCATTGAAGAAATAGCCGCTGAGTTAAAGGACCATCAGGCATATTTTCATTCTGATATCGTTCAGGCATACGGTCTGATGGATTTGGATGTTTCACAACTTGGGGTCGATTTGATGGCGGTTTCCGGTCATAAGATCAATGGACCGAAAGGAATCGGCTTTTTGTATATCCGTGAAGGCACGTTAATTGAATCTCTTCAATATGGCGGAGAACAGGAACGAAAAAGACGAGCGGGTACAGAAAACATTCCGGCCGTTCAAGGGCTGAAGACAGCGGTTGAGATTATAGAATCCGAGCGTTCGACTTATAAAGAGAAATACCTTCATTATAAGCAGCTCTTCCTCCAGACCCTTAAGGAGGAACACGTTCCTTTTGAAGTGAACGGATCCCAGGAAGAATCGATCGAATCAATCGTGAACATCAGTTTTCCCGGGATGAATGTGGAAACTCTGCTCACGAACTTTGATTTATCGGGCATTGCTGCTTCAAGCGGAAGTGCCTGTACGGCAGGTTCTGTAGAACCTTCACATGTTCTTTCCGCAATGTTTGGTTCCGACCATCCGAAGACCACCAATTCAATCCGTTTCAGTTTTGGACTTGCAAATAATGAAGAGAATATAACAGAATCAGCAAGGAGAGTCAGCCAAATTATCAAAAGGCTGTCTTGATAAAGGAAGGTGTAAGAAATGAAAGATCCTAAAGATACAAGGGTAGTCGTTGGGATGAGTGGCGGGGTGGATTCATCTGTCGCGGCTCTTCTATTAAAAGAACAAGGCTATGATGTCGTCGGTATTTTTATGAAGAACTGGGATGATACCGATGAAAATGGTGTCTGTACAGCTACGGAAGATTATGAAGATGTCATCCGTGTGTGTAATCAGTTGGATATTCCGTATTTCGCAGTGAATTTCGAGAAACAATATTGGGATAAAGTGTTCACCTATTTCCTCGATGAGTATAAAAAAGGGCGGACACCGAATCCGGATGTGATGTGCAACAAAGAAATCAAGTTCAAAGCATTCATGGACCATGCGATGTCCCTCGGGGCAGACTATTTGGCAACAGGCCACTATGCACAAGTCCGTGAAAATGAGGGCACCTATGAAATGCTCCGTGGAGTGGATCACAATAAAGATCAAACATACTTCCTGAACCAACTATCACAGGAAGTGCTTTCTAAAGTGATGTTCCCATTAGGTCATCTTGAGAAAAAAGAAGTGCGTGCCATTGCGGCAGAGCATGGTCTGGCTACAGCGAAAAAGAAAGATTCTACAGGAATCTGCTTTATTGGGGAGCGTAACTTCAAAGAGTTCCTAAGTGAATATTTACCTGCACAACCAGGCAATATGGAAACGTTGGATGGTGAAGTGAAAGGGAAGCATGACGGATTGATGTATTACACATTAGGTCAGCGTCAGGGACTTGGCATAGGAGGCGCTGGAGACCCGTGGTTCGTCGTAGGTAAGAATGTAACGGATAATATTCTCTACGTTGGACAAGGATTCCATCATGATGCACTCTACTCTGACGGTCTAATTGCTTCTGAAGCGACCTGGACAAAAGGGATCGTTCCCATCGAATCTTTCACGTGTACGGCCAAATTCCGTTATCGCCAGGAAGATAGCGGAGTGACCGTGTACCCGATGGAAGATGGAAAGTGGAAAGTCATGTTTGATGAACCAGAACGTGCCATCACGCCAGGACAGGCAGTCGTCTTTTATGATGGAGAGGTTTGCCTTGGCGGAGCGACCATTGATGTCGTGCTCAAAGAAGATGAAGCGATCACTTATGTAGGATAAAATAAAAAAAGTCATGTCCGTATCTTTTGGACATGACTTTTTTATGAGTAATACTCTTACGTTACAAATGACCGTGAGAGAGGACGACTCTTTCTAATAGAAGTGTTAAAAGAGAATAGTGAAAGGAGAGTTTTGAAGAATGGATAAACTAAAACAAGGAATCGAACAAATGCAGAACCATAATTATGAGGAGGCGGCCAAGCTATTTACGGAGGCCATTGATGAGAATCCAAAAGAGCCTGTCGGTTATATCAATTTCGGTAATCTTCTGACACATATGAACGATCATGAAAGAGCCGAGCGTTTCTTTCATCGTGCCATTGAATTGGATGATACGGCAGCAACTGCCTATTATGGTTTAGGGAATGTATACTATGAACAGGAAAAGTACACAAAAGCCCAGGAGCAGTTCATTCAGGCGATCCAGCAAGGGTTGGATGAAGCAGATGTGCACTTTATGTTAGGAATGACGTTCATTCATCAAGAATACGTGAAGCTTGCTCTCCCTTATCTGTTAAGAGCATCAGAACTCGCTCCGAAAGACGTTGATGTCCAATTTCAATATGGCTTATGTCTGGCTCAAAATGGACAGATTGATCAGGCTGAACAAGTCATGAACCATGTGCTACAATTAGAAGAACAACACAGTGATGCGCATTATAACCTTGGTGTTGTAGCTCTTCATCAGGAGAACGCCGGGAAAGCTCTGGAGCATTTTTCTAAGGCATTGGAAATCAATCCAGAGCATATGCTGGCAGCTCATGCCAAGGGGCAAGTGGAACAAGCGTTAAACGAGTAGAGGAGTTCGATGATCATGACTCAACAATCGCTCTTTCAAGAATCAAATGAGGAACGTCCGTATGTCAAAGGGGAGTTGAGTCGGATGATTTTTCACAATGAATCCGAGCACTTCTCGATCGCTTCCATTCATGTGAAAGAAACGAATGAAGCCTTCGATGAGAAGTCCCTTGTGATTAAAGGTCATTTTTCCCCTTTGGAAGAAGGCGAAACTTATCTATTTTATGGAGAATTCAAAAACCATAAAAAATTTGGGCTGCAATATGAAGTAGACATGTACAACCGTGTCCTGCCGGAAACGAAAGATGGAATCGTCCTCTACTTATCCAGTGACCTTTTCCATGGCATCGGAAAAAAAACGGCCGAACGGATCGTGGATGAGTTAGGAGAGCAGGCGATATCCAGAATATTGGAAAACCGTGAGGTGCTGGATGCTGTCCCGAAGCTGCCTAAAGAAAAAGCGGATCAGCTATATGAGGCTTTGAAAGAGCATCAAGGGTTCGAGCACGTCATGATTCATTTGTCACAATATGGATTTGGTCTTAAGCTTGCCCAAAAAATCTATGAAGCCTTTAAGGATCAGACGATGGCAATTATTGAAGAGGACCCTTACCAGCTCGTCTTCCATGTGGATGGCTTCGGTTTTCATCGAGCAGACGAAATGGCAAAGATGCAGAATCTTTCGCACGACCATCCTACAAGGATTCGGGCGGCGTGCTTGTATATGATGCAAAAGAGTATGAGTTCTGGACATGTCTATCTACCGACAGAAGAGTGTCTCGTCCAGGTTGAACAATTGTTGAATCAAGGGTCTGAGCCTGCCATTACTTTCGAGCAGCTGTCTGAGCAAATGATTCACCTTGGTGAAGAACGATTTGTGTATATCGAAGATGAACGCGTCTACCTTCCGACGCTATACTTTGCGGAAAATGGTTTTTGCAGCCATCTGGAACGTATTCAGGAAAAAGAGGTGGAGGCAGCCCATACGCAGGCGGATTTGATGAAAATCATCGGGGACTTGGAAGAAGAGGAAGCGATGAGTTATGGGGAAGATCAGTTCAACGCCATTGAAAAAGCTCTTCATTCCAAATTAATGATTTTAACTGGTGGCCCGGGGACGGGGAAAACTACAGTGATCAAAGGAATCATCCATACGTATGCAGAATTGAATGACCATTCTATCGATCCAGGTGATTATGATAGTGACAAGCCCTTTCCATTCGTCCTTGCAGCACCCACAGGAAGAGCAGCAAAAAGGATGACAGAATCCACGGGACTGCCTGCAAGCACCATTCACCGTTTATTAGGGTGGGATGGGCATGACTCCTTTGAACGCAATCAGAATAATCCGCTGGAGGGGAGTGTGTTGATCATTGACGAGTTTTCGATGGTCGATATTTGGCTTGCCAATCAGTTGTTCCGTGCCATTCCTGATGGTATGCAAGTTTTACTGGTGGGAGACGAAGACCAACTCCCTTCAGTAGGGCCTGGTCAGGTGCTTGCTGACCTCCTGGCTTCTAACACGCTTCCTTCCGTGAAGTTGACAGAAGTTTACCGTCAAAAGGAAGGTTCGAAAATCATCCAGCTCGCTCATGAAATAAAAAACGATGCATGCACTTCTGCCTCCCTAGAAAAAGACCATGATTTCAACTTTATCCCAGCAAGAGAACATCAACTAAGTGATCTCGTGACAAACATTGTTCAAAAAGCGTTGGACAAGGGGAATGACTTGAAGGATATTCAAGTGCTTGCTCCCATGTATCGAACAGATGTAGGGATCCACAAGTTGAATGAAAGCATCCAGCAGACGATTAATCCGAAACATAAACAAAAACGTGATTTGAAACATTTTGAGGTTACTTATCGAAAAGGGGATAAGGTCATCCAGTTAGTGAATCAGCCTGAAGATGGGGTTTACAATGGAGATATAGGAGAAATCGTAGCCATTTTTCGAGCGGAAGAAAACGTCGATGGTGTCGAGCAGGTAGTGATCGATTTTGAAGGAAAAGAAGTCGTCTATCCAAAAAAGGACTTGAACAGTATCATGCACGCGTATTGTACATCCATCCATAAATCTCAGGGCAGTGAGTTTTCTATTGTTATTCTGCCAATCGTACGAAGCTATCGCCGGATGCTGAGAAAGAATCTGATTTATACGGCTATCACAAGATCTAAACAGTCTCTTATTATTTGCGGTGATCGGGAAGCTTTCCTTGATGGTGTGCGCACGACCGATACGAATACGAGATACACACAGTTGAAAGAGAAACTGCAGGAAGAATCAGCTCCTGAAGTGAACACAGAAGAAGAGGAAGAACAGTTGTCACCATACGATTTTATGTAGGAGGGAACGTTTTGGCTCATTCTATCGGGATGTCTGGAAGTACCATCTTGTCTAATCGTGACCGTCTTCCAGAGCTGTTTGGTAAAGGTTTGCCTCATGTGGAAATAGGAGAGTTTGGGGACAGGGATTCCTATCTCTCCTTTTTACATCTAGCTAGAGAGAACCAGGTTAGTTTTGGTATTCATGTTCCTCACTTCAGAGAAAACAGCAAGTATGATCTTCTGGAGGAAGTAAAAATGGAACCATCTGTCGCCAGGAAGTTGTTTGTAGAAGAAGTCAGGGAAGCAGCGCAATCAGGGGCTTCCTATGTTCTTGTCCATTTTCCCTATTTCAAAGGTGAGACGGAGGCTGTGGTTGAAAAGATAGAGGAAGGACTGCAGTTTTTAAAGCACTTGCAGGATACATATGGGGTTCCGATCGTTTGTGAACCAAAACTCGGTCAAAATCAATCACCTGCAGGTATTCAGTACTTGTACGACTTCCCTATGAATCTCTGGGGGAAATATGGTCTGAGTATCTGTATTGATATGGGGGATTATAGGATTGCAGTTGAAAACAATTGGAGAGAGTATGTAGAACCGCTTCTTCCATTTACGAAAGTCGTACATATGCATAATGTCCGTTTTACGGAGAAGGGATATATTTGGACTCCGATTCATCCGGACTTTGAAAAGCAGGACACTGCTTTTGACATGGCTCCATTTTTAGAACTGCTGGCAAAGGGCAGGGACAAATATTTTATCCTCGAGCACACGCCACATACCAGCCCTTCTGAAGAACAAGTGGATGAAGGGATTGTGTGGGTGATGGAACAACTCAAGTAATGTATGAATCTCATTTTCGTGGACATACTATTTGGTAAAAAAAGGAGTATGTCCGATGAGATGTCCGAACTGCAATAATAAGAACCTAGGAAAAATTGGTAACGAACAATACTACTGTTGGAATTGCTGCCTGGAGTTAACGATTGAAGATGGGAAAATAAATATCAACCAAATTGAGGAAGATGGCAGTCTAAGCTCTTTGAATGATATTTTTTATCAGCAAGGATCTTGATGATTCATGAGTGATCGCTCCTCGAAATGGTTACGGAGATTCACCATCTTTTTTATCATCTTACTTTCTCTCTTACTGTTAGCCTGGTTGTTCCCTTATTATGACGGTGTACTAATTGTCATGGGGAAAGTGCTGCTGCCGTTTTTGCTTGCTCTCGTTTTATCCCTTTTGCTGCATCCACTCGTGCACATGATCGAGGACCTTGGCCTGTCCCGCACAGTCAGCATACTTGTCATTTTTGTGCTGTTCTTTTCCTTGACGGCCTTTGGTTTATATAAGGGTATTCCACGTTTGCTGGATCAATTAAAGCTTTTAAATGAACACTTGCCTTCCTTGGTTGAATCCTATCAGAATTGGACCAAGCAGCTTTATGCGCAAACAGAAAAATTGCCGGATGGTCTGCATCATGAAGTGGATGCACGCTTTGCAAGCTTTGAAGAATGGGTAAGCGGAAGAGTCTTGGCGCTGCTCGCTGGTCTTAGCGGAATCTTTAATATGATTGTTCTGCTAGCTGTTGTGCCTGTGATGACGTTTTATTTTCTCAAAGACTATAAGAGCATCGGGAAAGCTCTGGTTTTACTACTCCCTTCCAAATGGCATGAGGAATCCAAGCGGTTGGTCAGAGAATTGAATGATTCTCTTGGAGGCTATATCCGGGGGCAGCTATTGATTAGTTTATTCGTTGGTGTACTAGCTACCGCGGGGTTTTGGTTCATTGATTTACCTTACCCTTTAGTCTTAGGATTAATTGCCGGACTTACGAATATCATCCCCAATTTTGGACCTCTTCTTGGAGCGGGTCCTGCGGTCATTGTTGCTCTTACTGTCAGTGTGAATACTCTCCTTTTTACATTAGCTGTCATCCTGGTCATTCAACTGGTCGAAGGAAACCTCCTCTCTCCATACATCATGGGGAAGAGTATCCATATCCACCCCTTGTTCATCATCCTGGCCTTACTGGTTGGCGGAGAAGTGGCAGGGATCCCTGGACTGATTTTAGCCGTTCCTGTGTTGACCTGTTTAAAAGTAGTAGCCTCTGAAATCCGTACAGGAAGGTTAAACATTGACAGATGAAGATCAGTTATCTATAATTACGCTTAGCAAAGACTATAAGGACGAAAGAACACGATGAAGGAAAAAAGTAGGCGATTTTCTCATGTTCAGAGAGGTGCGTTCCAGGCTGAAAAACGCATTGCATGAAGGTTGTTGAAAGCTATTCCAGAGTGCGGTTAATTCCCGCCGGAGTCATGCCACGTTACAGGCATTCAAGCTGATAGACTTGATTGTCTATAACCAGGGTGGTACCGCGGAAACGAAACCCCGTCCCTGCCGAATTAAAGGCAGGGACGGGGTTTTTTTGTTCCTCTTCGTCTGGAACGGTCTCTATACTATTGAAGAAATTGAGGAGGTTATTAACAAATGAAATCATTAACATCAGCGGAAGTCCGTCAAATGTTTCTTGACTTCTTTAAAGAAAAAGGACATAGCGTAGAACCAAGTGCGTCACTTGTCCCTCATGAAGATCCTACACTTCTATGGATCAATAGTGGAGTGGCCACATTAAAAAAATATTTTGATGGCCGCGTCATTCCTGAAAACCCTCGAATTGTAAACGCTCAGAAATCCATCCGTACGAATGATATCGAAAACGTAGGATTCACGGCGAGACACCACACTTTCTTTGAGATGCTCGGTAATTTTTCAATTGGAGATTATTTCAAGGAAGAAGCAATGGAATGGGCCTGGGAATTCCTTACGAGTGACCAGTGGATTGGGTTCGACCCGGAAAGGCTGTCTGTTACCGTCCACCCGGAAGATGATGAGGCTTACCAAATCTGGAAAGATAAAATCGGTCTGGATGAAGAGCGCATTATCCGTATTGAGGAAAATTTCTGGGATATCGGAGAAGGGCCAAGTGGGCCGAATACAGAGATCTTTTATGACCGTGGAGAGAAATACGGGAATGATACAAGTGATCCGGAATTATACCCTGGCGGAGAAAATGAGCGCTATTTAGAAATCTGGAATCTTGTCTTCTCTCAATTCAATCACAACCCTGATGATACTTATACACCACTTCCTAAGAAAAACATTGATACAGGGATGGGACTTGAGCGTATCGTTTGTGTTATTCAAGAAACAGAAACGAACTTTGAGACAGATTTATTCCTTCCAATTATCAAAGCAACGGAAAAAATGGCGAATAAAAATTATGAGGACAGTTTTGATACAGATGCTTCCTTCAAAGTAATTGCAGACCATATGAGAACCGTTACTTTCGCAGTCAGTGATGGAGCCCTGCCTTCGAATGAAGGACGTGGTTACGTTCTGCGCCGCCTGCTTCGTAGAGCGGTACGCTTTGCCAAGCAGATCGGAATTGACAAACCGTTCATGTATAAACTGGTTCCTGAAGTCTCTAAAATCATGGTTGACTTTTATCCGGAAGTGAAAGAAAAAGAAGCATTCATTCAAAACGTCATTCAGACAGAAGAAACACGTTTCCACGAAACATTGAATGATGGGTTGCAGATTCTTTCCAGCATCATCAAACAGGAAACAGAGAAGGGAAGTAACGTGTTCCCCGGAACGGAAGTCTTCCGTTTATATGATACGTATGGCTTCCCTAAAGAGTTGACGGAAGAGTATGTAGCGGAAGCTGGCTTCACTATTGATGAAGAAGGTTTCCAAAATGAGATGCAAAAGCAGCGGGAGCGCGCGCGCAGCGCCCGTCAGAAGACGGACTCTATGCAAGTTCAGGATGGTGTGCTGGGTGACGTTCATGTCGACAGTGAATTCGTAGGTTATGATACCCTTCAAGTTGAAACGGAAATTGTGGAACTGATTAAAGGGAAAGAGTTCAATGGATATGCCGAAGAGGGCGACACGGTTTATCTATTCCTATCGCAGACACCTTTCTATGCGGAGAGTGGTGGTCAAATCGCTGACCGTGGTTTCCTGAAAACGGAATCTGCTGTCGTTGAAGTCACCAATGTCCAAAAAGCGCCCAATGGTCAGCATATGCATGAAGCGGTGATTAAACAAGGTTCTATAGAAAAAGGAGCCGCAGTGAAGGCAGAAGTCGATCAAAGTGGACGTTCCTTTATTGTTAAAAACCATACAGCGACTCACCTTCTGCATCAAGCTTTAAAAGATGTGCTTGGCGAACATGTGAATCAAGCCGGTTCTCTCGTAGCTCCAGATCGCCTGCGCTTTGACTTTTCTCACTTTGGTTCTGTAACGAACGAAGAGATGGAGAAAATTGAGGCCATCGTTAATGAAAAAGTATGGCAGTCCATGCCAGTTTCCATTGAGATTAATTCTATTGAAGAAGCCAAAGCCAAGGGAGCGATGGCCTTATTCGGTGAGAAATATGGCGACACAGTCAGAGTTGTGCAGGTTGGCGATTACAGCCTTGAGCTGTGCGGGGGCTGTCATGTTATGAACACCGCCGAGATCGGCTTATTCAAGATTATTTCAGAGTCCGGAATTGGTGCTGGCACCAGAAGGATCGAGGCTGTCACAGCTAAGGATGCGTATATGTATATGAATGGCAAAGAGGCATTGCTGAAAAAAGCCGGTGAGCAGCTGAAGACTAAGCCCGATCAGGTTCCAGAACGAATAGAAGTCCTTCATAAAGAAATGAAAGACCTTCAAAAAGAAAATGAATCGCTAAGTGCGAAACTTTCGAACATGGAAGCCTCCAACATCCTGGATGAAGTGGAGGAAGTTAACGGTGTGAAGGTTCTTGCTAAGCAAGTGGATGTAAAAGATATGAATGCTCTCAGAACCATGGTTGATGATCTGAAACAGAAACTTGACTCCGGAATGATCCTTCTAGCGGCTCCGAATGGAGATAAAGTTCAATTGATTGCAGGAGTATCGAAGGATTTAGTAGAAAAAGGATACCATGCAGGTCAATTGATTAAAGAAGCAGCTACACGATGTGGAGGCGGCGGTGGAGGTCGTCCTGACATGGCCCAAGCGGGAGGTAAAGACGCTTCTAAAATTCCAGAGGCACTTGAATATGCCAAGGAATACGCAAGTCAAAACGCCTAGTTTTTCCTATCGAAGAATTAGGTATATAATAGAGTAAATACTACAAAGTGCGAGGTGACTGTAATGAGTTCAATGGATAAAACGATGAGGTTCAACTTCTCTGAAGAACCGTTTGATCAAGATGTCCGATCCGTACTTCTATCTGTTTACGGAGCATTACAAGAGAAAGGGTACAATCCGATCAACCAGATTGTCGGATATTTGCTTTCAGGCGACCCTGCATACATTCCTCGTCATCAGGATGCCAGAAACTTAATCCGCAAGATTGAGCGGGATGAGTTGATTGAAGAGCTGGTTAAATCTTACATCAAAGAGAATAAAGAGGGCATTGAATGAAAAAAATAGGATTGGATGTGGGCGAAAAAACGATTGGCATCGCCATTTCGGATGCTTTGGGCTGGACGGCCCAAGGCCTCACCACACTCCGTTGGGACGAGCAGGACTACAATACGGCTAAAGAGCCGCTAAGAGAAGTCATACGTGACCATGACGTGACGGAAGCAGTCGTAGGGTTTCCAAAGAATATGAATGGTACGGTCGGCCCAAGAGGAGAAGCGAGCCAGACTTTCGCCTCATGGCTGGAAGAAGAATTTCATCTCCAAACACACCTTTGGGATGAACGCTTAACAACAATGGCAGCTGAACGCGTGCTGCTGGATGCAGATGTCAGCAGGAAAAAACGGAAAAAAGTCATTGATAAAATGGCCGCTGTCATGATCTTGCAAAGTTACTTGGATTCGAAACAATAAGGAGGACGTTTTAATATGGCACTAGAAAAAGAAGAACGTATCATCATTCCTGATGAAAATGGGGAAGAGCATTTATTTGAAGTGTTGTTCACCTTTGATGTAGAACAAACCGGACATTCTTACATTGCAGTGGTCCCTGCTGAACAAAAGGATGGCGAAGAAGTAGAAGTCTTCGCATTCCGTTACGAAGAAAAAGGGAACGAAGAGGATGACCTTGCTCTCTTCCAAATCGAATCCGATGATGAATGGGAAATGGTTGAAGAAATGTTGAACACGTTGACAGATGAAGATTTGACGTAATGCCAAAAGCCTGCAGCGATCAGCTGCAGGCTTTTATTATACCTTAAGATGGAACACTACATTTCTTCGACTTGACTCACGAACGCTTGTAGCAAAACCTCGGAATACGCTAGTCCTTGTAGAAAATTAAGGGAATATGTAGAAAGATTCTTTCACTTTATAGTATAATGAACCGGATGAAAGGGGGAAGTCCGTTTGTCTAATTCTGACTTTAAAAATCAATATAAAAAAAGATTGAAAAATAGAATAGAGGAAGCAAGTAAAGTGAGGAAAATCGTGTCAATCATTCTCACGGTCCTGATTCTTGCTCTTTTGATCGGCGGAGTTTCTGGCTATTTATACGTGAAGTCTGCTTTAGAGCCTGTAGAGCCAGGGAATGATAAACAAATCAATGTCGATATCCCTTTAGGATCTTCAACATCTTCGATAGCAAGTATCCTTGAAAAGAATGATATCATCAAAAACGACTTGATTTTCCGTTTTTATACAAAATTTAAGAATGAATCTGGTTTCCAAGCGGGAAATTATCAGTTCACATCTTCCATGACACTGAATGAAATTATTGAGACCTTAAAATCAGGTAAGCTGGTGAAAGAACCTGTGTACAAAGTGACTGTCCCTGAAGGGCGTAACCTGGAGCAGATCGCTGAAGTTTACGCAGAAGACTTACCATTTACTAAGGAAGAGTTCATGGAAAAAGTGAATAATGAATCTTATGTGAAAGAAAAGATGTCTGAATATCCTCAGCTATTGACAGAGGATATATTGAATGAAGAAATCCGACACCCATTAGAAGGGTATTTGTTTGCTGCGACCTATGACGTCTATGTCGAAGATCCAACCATCGATCAGGTTGTGAAGAAAATGCTGGATAAGACACAGGCTGTGGTCCTTCCTTACGTCAATCAGATGGGGAACCTTGAAGGGCTTGAGAATGTGCATGACCTCGTCACGATGGCATCTCTTCTCGAAAACGAAGCACGTACAGAAAAAAGCCGTAAAATGATTTCCGGCGTGTTTCAAAATCGTCTAGGTAAAGATATGAAGCTTCAAACAGACCCCACCGTGCTTTATGCCCATGGCGAACATAAAGACCGTGTCCTGTATGAAGACCTTGAAATCGAATCTCCATATAATACCTATTATATAACCGGACTGCCAGTCGGGCCGATTTCAAACTTCAATGAGAACTCTCTTCAGGCAGCTGCGAAACCAGAAGAGCATGAGTTTTTCTATTTCCTTGCTGATAGCAGTGGAGAGATCCATTACGCGAGTTCACTGGAAGAACATAACCAACTGAAAGATAAGTATATTAATTAACATGTTTTTAGAAGGAATGCAAAAAGATACTCGCATTCCTTCTTTTTTTTATGTTAAAATAGTGGGGTTGTAAACCGGATGTAAAAATGAATGGAAGGGTGAAACTCGGTGAATCAAGAAGAATATTTGCAGTCATTGCTTTCAGAGCCTTCCAAAGATGTAAAGAAAATGGAATCCGAAGCAGAAAAACAGCGCGTACCAATCATGGAACCGTTAGGAATCGATTTTCTCATGCAGCTTCTCAGGATCCACCAACCAAAAAAAATCCTGGAGATTGGCACAGCTATTGGTTATTCAGCGCTTCGAATGCTGGAAGCTTGCCCAGGTAGTCATATAATAACGGTCGAACGTGATGAACAGCGATATAAAGAAGCCTTGAAGAATATTAAGGCTATGAACGCAGAGGAACAGATCCATGTCATACACGGCGATGCGCTAGAGGTAGCATCTACCATTGAAAAAGATGGTCAGTTTGATTTATTATTTATCGATGCAGCGAAGGGGAAGTATGAAGAATTTTTCCATCTGTATTCCCCGATGGTATCCGATCAAGGCGTCATTCTTTCTGATAATGTACTATTTAAAGGGTTAGTGGCTGACGATTCAGAAGCAAGCCCAAGAATGGCGAAGATCGCTGGTAAGATCCGGAGATTTAATGAATGGCTTGTCCAGCATCCTGATTATAATACAACCATTGTGCCCATCGGAGACGGGGTTGCAATTACGAAAAAGAAACATAAGCACAAATAATTAGATAAGAATGAAATGGATGAAAGGAGCACCCAGGAGCATGAGTGATAAACCAGTAGTGATTGGAGTAGCGGGAGGATCAGGATCAGGGAAAACGAGTGTCACTCGTTCGATCATCCAGCGCTTTACAGATAAGACGTTATTAATGCTAGAACAGGATTATTATTATAAAGATCAAAGTGATGTACCGTTCGAGGAGAGGTTACAAACAAACTATGATCATCCTCTAGCTTTCGATAATGACCTTCTCATTGAGCATTTGGAACAATTGCTTGAACAAAAGCCTGTAGAAAAACCGGTCTATGATTATAAGATGCATACCCGTTCAGATGAAACCATTCATGTCGAACCTAAAGAAGTAATTATCGTTGAAGGGATTCTTGTCCTGGAAGATGAACGTCTCAGAGATCTCATGGATATAAAAGTTTTTGTAGATACAGATGCAGACGTAAGAATTATCCGTAGATTAATGAGAGATATTAATGAGAGAGGCCGTTCACTTGACTCTGTCATCGAACAATATATCAACGTCGTTCGTCCTATGCACTTGCAATTCGTAGAACCGACGAAACGGTACTCGGATATTATTATCCCAGAAGGTGGACAAAACCACGTGGCCATTGATCTTATGGCAACGAAGATCCAAACGGTTCTCTACGAAAAAGGACAAACAGTGACGAAAGAAAATAGTTGAAATACTACCAAAAATCTGGCATAGTTTTCACTAGTAGTTCTAAATCATAATGTCCTCGGGTAAAGTATAGTTAATTATCTTTAATGAGCGTACAGTCGTACTGCTCATTTCCTATATTAAGGACATCATTTTTTCTTGTATTTAAAGGAGTGTATTTGGACCATGGCAGAAGAAAAAAGTTATTATATGACGGAAGAAGGTAAACAAAAGTTAGAAGAAGAATTGCATCACTTAAAAACTGAGCGACGTAAAGAAGTAGTCGAACGGATTAAAATCGCTCGTGGTTTCGGAGACCTATCTGAGAACTCAGAGTACGATGCAGCTAAAGATGAACAAGCATTTGTAGAAGCACGCATTACACAAGTGGAAAATATGATTCGAAATGCAGTCATCATTGAAAATGATAATGCGAATCCCGACACAGTGACAATGGGTAAATCTGTAACGTTCCAAGAGCTTCCGGATGGAGATGAAGAAACATACACGATTGTCGGAAGTGCAGAAGCTGACCCATTCGAAGGCAAAATCTCAAATGACTCTCCAATGGCTCAAAGCTTAATTGGACATGTTGTAGGTGACAAAGTCAAAGTCGCGACACCAGGCGGAGAGATCGACGTAAAAATCATCACAGTTGAATAATAAAAAAGACAGGGGGTTCCCCCTGTCTTTTTTATGCCTACATACGGCTCATCTTAAAGTATATGGCAGGATTGTGGAAGACTCAGTTTCGAGATGTTTTAGGGTTCCGTTACCTTATTGGGCGTCGGGGATGGCTGGGAAGCTACTCGCTTTCCTGTGGGGGGAGTGGCGAGCTTCCTCGGGCTACGCCCTGCGGGATCTCGCCGATCTCCTTTCTCCCACGGGAGTCTCGCAGCTTCCCAACCACCCCTTTCGATGTAAGGGAGGAACGAACCCCTGTAACAATTTGGATGTACTTCCATTATCCTGGTGTGATTAGTCAAAGCGATCTATGACAAGCATTTATTATGCAGAGTAGCATCCTTAGAAGTTCGTTACGTTCGAATTCCAACGTGAGAAAGTAACTATTCCAGAAGTGGTTTCGAGATACTTATACGGCAAGGGGGCGGAGGAGGATGGCGAGACTCCTGCGGGAAAAAAGTGCATGGTGAGACCCCACAGGACCCAGTCCGAGGAGGCTCACCGCGCTCCCGCGGAAAGCGAGTCATCCCCCGCAGCCCCAACCCACCTCACAAACGTCTCGAAACTGAGTCTTCCACAAACGGGAGCGAGAGTGAGGTTTGGAATATAGCCCGGGAAATGAGATAGGAAAAAGAAAGCATTGGTAAGAGTCAAAACTTCATGTATAATAAACGGCGAGTAAAAAGGAGGCAGAAGATCATGTCGAACAAACAATCCCCGTATTCCCGTTCAGGTCGTTACGAGAAAAAGCGTCGTGGTACGAAGATGTTGACTTGGCTTGTAGGGGCAGGCGGTGTTTTCATGTTGTTACTCATTGGAATAATGGTCTTTGGTGGAGAGGAACAAAAAGGACAAGCTCAGGATAAAGAAAGTCCACAGGTCACAAAGGAAGAACAAGGTTCAAATGAAGATGCTTCGGCAGAAACCGGCAAGAAGAGTGACAAAGAAGATAAAGAAGTAAAAGATACAGAGGAGCAATCAGATAAACAACAGGTTTCCATTGAAGAATTTGAAGAACTGAAACCGATTGAAGACGAAAAAGGATTGAAAATTGAGAAAAGTGATGACCCTAATGTAGAACGCGTGATCACAAAGGATTGGCCGGTTATCCCTACAGAGATGGAAACGAACGGTGAACATGGGATTACCTACCAATCGGGTACGCAGGACTATGAAGAGTTAAAACAGGCAATCAGAAGCGCTGTCGGCCTTTCTGAGGACAATATCATCTATTGGGATGTAAGTAACAGAGGTCACCATCAAAAAGCTAAGGCGACAGTCTCTGACAAAAATAAGACCGGATACCTCCGGGTGCAAATTGACTGGATCGATGGACAAGGGTATAAACCAGTCAAACTTGAGATTCTAAAAAATAAAAACGGTTGAGAGAGGGAGTTCAGTTATGGCCATTGGAATTATTGGTGCTATGGATGAAGAAGTTGAATTATTAAAAGCAAATATGGAAGTAGCCTCAGAGAAAGAGGTAGCGGGCAGTCATTTTGTTGATGGCCTTTTGCATGGGAAGAAAGTTGTTTTATTAAAATCAGGCATTGGTAAAGTTAATGCAGCGATGGCAACGACTATTCTTCATGAACAATACGAAATTGACGCCGTCATCAACACTGGATCCGCTGGAGGTTTTGCCAAAAATCTTGAAGTGGGTGACGTGGTTATTTCATCCTTAGTGACACACCATGATGTCGATGTGACAGCTTTTGAATATAAATATGGACAAGTCCCGGGCATGCCCGACATGTATACAGCAGATGAAAAACTAGTGAAACAAGCGATGACTGCTGTTGAAAAGACAGATGCTAAAGCAGCGAAAGGTATCATTGCCACAGGTGATTCCTTTATGCAGGAGGAATCCAGGGTGGATTTCGTTCGAGGCAAATTTCCTGAGATGATTGCAGCAGAAATGGAAGCTGCTGCGATCGCCCAGGTTTGTTATAAGTATGGAACACCCTTTGTTGTCATTCGCGCGTTGTCTGATATCGCTGGTAAGGAATCTTCCATTTCATTTGATCAGTTTCTACCGAAAGCTGCAGAAAATGCGGCTGTCATGATTATGGAAATGGTTAAAAACTACGAGTGACATTTATTCCCACCGACACTATGATTCTCATATGTTAAGATCTTCATAGTAGGAGGTGGACCGTTTTGGATACTTCCCAAGAATTAAAGAAAAAAGTAATGGATTTTAAACGGTTCGTGATGACGCTATTGATCATGAGCACTTATCTCTATATAGGTACATTGATCAGCCTTTATGAATACGGTACAAAGACTTATTTGTTTTTATATCCGGTCATTGGTCTGACCCTTTTCACAGCTTTCTTCATGACTTTGAAAATCAGAAAATGGAAAAGACAACTCATAAAGGACTGAATGAAACAGCCACTCCATTCTCATAAGATGGTAGTGGCTGTTTTTTATCCATTCTTCCCTTGTTTGCTCTGCTTATAGAATTCATGAAAAATTTTCATTAATGCTCGCTTTTCGATTCTTGATACATAACTCCTAGATATACCCAGCTCTTTGGCAATTTCCCGCTGCGTTTTTTCTTCTGTCTGGTTTAGTCCATAGCGGAAGATAATCACTTCTTTTTCCCGCTCATCCAATACAGTAATGAAATCTTTAATCTTCTCCAATTCCATATGAAGTTGGATTTCCTCCACAATATCCGTAACATCAGCCTGAAGAATATCAAGAAGGTTCAATTCGTTTCCTTCTTTATCATGGCCGATCGGGTCTTGCAGTGAAATATCCTTGCTCATCTTTTTCGTCGACCTGAGGTGCATGAGGATTTCGTTCTCAATGCAACGTGCGGCATAAGTGGCAAGTTTCGTTCCTTTCCCTGTCGAATAACTTTCTATTCCTTTAATTAAACCGATGGTTCCGATAGAAATAAGGTCTTCAAAATCTTCTTTCGTGTTTTCAAACTTTTTCACAATGTGTGCGACAAGTCGTAAATTGTGTTCAATCAGTTTGTTCCTGGCTTCATGACTTCCTTCTGCCATCAATTGGAGTTGTTTAGCTTCTTCTTCTGGAGGCAGGGGATTCGGAAAAGCCTGGTTTTTTACATAAGACATGAAGAAGAGAGACTCTTTGAAAAAATAAAGGATGGAAGCGATGAGACTGCTCATAGGACGCACCTCCTCAAGGATTAGGCGAATGCCTACAACATACTTATGTCCTTGTGATGTCGTCTGTGCTTGTCTGTCGTTAAAAATAATGTTCATAAAGGTAAAAAAATGCCCCCATTGGAATGGAGGCATGTCGTATTATGAATCTGGTGCTTGTCGCTTCTGCTCTTTTTTTAATACTTCAGCGTATTCATCCTTAACACTCTTTTCCCAAAGAGGAACACCAGCCCGGTAGGCAGCTCTTGAAATCATATGTCCCGATACCGGAGCAGTCAAAAGGACGAAGAATATTCCGAGAAGCAGCTTACCACTTACGATGTCATGTTCTACGTAGTGAAACAAAAATGCACCGATCATGATTCCTGAAACTCCGAGGGTCGAACTTTTTGTCGCCGCATGAAGTCTTGTGTACACATCAGGAAAACGCAAAATTCCCAGGGAGCCAGAGATAAGGAAAAAGGCACCAATCAATAGAGATAGACATATAGTGATGTCGAAAATTAAATTAATCCATGTCCCGCTCAATGATAACACCCTTTTCTAAGAATTTCGCCAGTGCGACCGTACCGATGAAGAGTAGTATTCCAATCAGCAGGACCACGTCATTAAATCTTGTTGTTACGAGCAGGACGGCGATTAGTCCTGCTAAAGCCATGAGATTTATTCCTATAATATCAAGGGCAACCGCTCTATCCGGGTTTGTCGGTCCAAGGATTGCGCGATACAAAAGAAGAATCACAGAGATTGCTACAGCGACAACTGCAATGATCGCTGATATTTGTATCCATGTTTGCGTCATATTGAGGATGTCTTCCATTTAACGGGTCACCTCCATGATACGCTTCTCGAATGAATTCTTAATTTCACTCACAGATTCCTGAACATCCGGCATATCCATTGCATGAATGAAGATCTTCGTATGATCCTCACTAACTACAACAGATAGGGTTCCGGGAGTCAATGAGATCAAGTTGGCGAGAAGAGTGATTTCAAAGTTTGTTTTCACATCAATCGGAAGTGCGAATATCCCTGGCTGCATATCCATTTTTGGCTTATAAACATGCTTGACAATGTCGATGTTGGACAAGAAAAGCTCTCGTATAAACAAGAGAATGAGAAGGAAAAACTTCCACGCCCGTTTCATATAGAATGAATCTGGTACAAAACGCTGCAGGACGAAGAGGAGTATGATTCCTAAGATATAACCGACAAAGAAGGTTGTGAAATTGTATGTTTCACTCAGGAACATCCACATCATAGCGATGATGATGTTCATTACGATTTGTAAAGGCATCAGCTTCTACTCCTTTAACACAGAATCAATGTAGAGTTCTGGATCCATCATGTATTGAGAGATGGTTTCTATTGTCGGGAAGAACCATTCAGCACCCACACCGAGGAGAATGGAAACCGTAAGCAGCCCGGCAGCAGGAAGAGCCATTCGTTTTCCTTTCTTTTCCCGCTCTGGAACAGGAATGTCCATTTTTTCTCCCCAATATCCTCTGATGAATATTCTGATCATCGAAAATAGGATCAGTAGGCTTGAGATGAGAGCGGTGATGACGATGAAGATTTCCTCTTCACCTAATCCGCCTCGTAATAATAATAGCTTTCCTATGAAACCACTGAAAGGTGGGATTCCAGCCAGTACCAAGGATGCTAGAAACATAAGCCATCCGAGAACGGGATAATGGTGGATCAATCCACCCATTTTACGGAGATCCGATGTCCCGGCTACATAGGCAGTAGCTCCCGCCAGGATAAAGAGTGCTCCTTTGATTACCATATCATGAACAAGGTAATAAATGGTCCCGCTTATCGAAACCTCTGTAAAGATTCCTATTCCCATAAGCATGAAGCCTACGGCTGGGATAATATTGTACGCGACAATCAGCTTAATATTGTTGGTTGAAAGAGCACCAACTACTCCGAAAATCATCGTCAATGCTGCTAAGTAGATGAAAAGGGTGTGCGTCAAAGCAACCTCTTGATTAAATATCAGGGTGAACGTCCTCAAGATCGAATAAACCCCTACCTTAGTTAACAACGCTCCGAATAAAGCGGATACGACCGGATTCGGAGATATATACGGTCGTGGCAGCCAATAATAAAGAGGAAAGACGGCCGCTTTTGTTGCAAATACAAAAAAGAACAAAATAGCAATGGTCGTTAGAATCCCCTGTTGGTCCACTTCCTGAACGCGCTGAGCAGCCTGAGCCATGTTGACTGTTCCCACAACCGAATATAGGAAAGCAATCGTTGTGACGAATAACATGGAAGAAAATAAGTTGATCAGCACATATTTGATGGATTCCCTAAGTTGTGCCTTCCCATTCCCAAGTACAATCAATCCATAGGAAGCCATCAAGAGTACTTCGAAAAATACGAAGAGGTTGAATAAGTCACCCGTTAAAAATGCACCGCTCACTCCTGAGATCAACATGAAGAAAAACGTATAGAAGTAAAAGGATTCTTCTTTTTCTGATAAGGATTGAGGTGCAAAGAAAACACTCGCTACAGCAATAATGTTTGTAGTCAGAACCAAAGTCATTGCAAGTAAATCAGCGACAAGCACAATGCCGAAGGGGGCTTCCCAGCTCCCCATTTCAAGAACAATGTTTCCATTTCCTCTCACTTGCAGGAAGATGATCCCGACCACGAGGAGGTTAATGATTGCAAATGCTTTGGATAAATTCCGAACTAATTTTGTTTTTGTGTGTATGAAAGCTAAGAAGATGCCTGCTAATAAAGGCAGCAGAATAGGCAATACAGCTAAATTACTCATAATCGTTACCCCTTAATTGCTCCATATTATCAGTTCCGTTAATTTTTGCAGCACGATAAGCCAATACAAGTAGCAGGCTTGTCACACCGAAACTTATGACGATTGATGTCAAAATCAATGCTTGTGGGAGCGGATCCGTGTACTTTTCTACTCCTTCAGTTAGTACAGGCGGTGCCCCTGTTTTCAACTCTCCCATTGTAAGGATGAACAGATGGGCTCCATGTGAAATGAGTCCTGTACCAATGATGATTCGTAACAATTGCTTTTGAAGGAGGTTGTAGACACCCGTAGTAAAGAGAATGCCGGCTAAAACGGCCATAATAATTTCCATGTATTATTCCTCCTCCTTGTTCTTTCTCAAGCGGATCAATCCGTAAATGGCCATGGCAGCAATTCCAAGTACAACAATTTCAAACAATGTATCCAATCCACGAAAATCAACGAGGATGACGTTTACAATGTTATCTCCGCCGCCGAGTTTGTAAGAATTGTCTGTAAAGTATTCAGAAATTGAATCAAAGAACTTACTGCTGTGAGATGAAATGGCTACCATTGTCATTAATGCGCCGAAACCGACAGAAATAACAAGATTAAGCACCTTCGTACTTGCGGGTTCATCTTTTTTACGTAGCTTTGGTAAATGGTAAAAGACAAGCAAGAACAAAGCGACGGTTACAGTTTCTATGATTAATTGAGTTAGAGCTAGGTCAGGTGCGCGGTATAGGACGAAAAGCATTGATAACCCATAACCTACGACCCCAAGAATGAGGATGGCCGCTATTCGATTATTGGTTAGAGCGGTACCTATGGCTGCAATGACCATTGTCACGGCCACTAGTATTTCTGGAGCCGTAATCTCAGCAACATTCGAAGCATCCACTGTGAATCCACCTGTGATGGCCATGAAGGCGAATGAAATGACAATGATGGCCGCTAGGATTAATCGGACATATCGTCCAAGGGAACCATTCATGTATCCTTTGGTGATGGTTGTAGAATATCGTTCTACACGATCAACGGCGCCGTCATAAACTTTGTTCATACTTAGAACTCCCGGCACAATGTTGTAAACGGGCGACCAGACTTTTCGGGATAGAGCCAGGATACTTCCAAAGACGAGAACAGTAAGGGACATAATGAATGGCGGAATAAATCCATGCCAGAAATATATGTGTTTCTCTTCTAAAGCTGCCCCTTTGACAGCCTCAGCCGCATGGGCAATAAAAGGCTCATTAATCAAACTTGGGAATAAGCCAATAATGACGACACCAGCGACTAGAACCATCGGTGATATAAGCATTCCGATGGGGGCTTCGTGAGGTTTTTTAGGTAGTTCATTCAAATGTGATGGACCACGGAAACTTCCAAAGAAAAAGTACATGGAATATACAAAGGTAAATATACTTCCTAAAACAGCTAGGTAAGGTACACTGGTTTGCAGTATTCCGGCGATCCCGGTACTAGCTGCTTCCAAGTGCAGCGAAGATTCAAAGAACATCTCTTTACTATAGAACCCGTTTAAGAACGGCAGGGGCACCCCAGCCATTGAGAACGAGGCAAATAATGCAAGCGTGGCTGTCATAGGCATAAACGTCATCAGCCCGCCAAGTTTCCTGATGTCCCTTGTCCCTGCTTCATGGTCAACAATACCGGCTACCATAAATAGACTGCCTTTGAACGTAGCGTGGTTCAAAATATGGAATACAGCGCCGAAGATTGCTGCTTTTGTACCGAAGCCAAGCATAGCCATAATCATTCCAAGCTGACTGATTGTGGAGAAGGCTAAGATTCCTTTCAAGTCAGTTTGTCTTACAGCCATATAAGAACCCCAGCATAATGTTACGATCCCTGCAATTGATACAATGATAAAAAACCATTCATTGGCGGAAAGCATAGGGGAATAGCGGGCAACCAAATAGATGCCTGCTTTTACCATAGTTGCCGAGTGTAAATAAGCACTGACCGGTGTCGGTGCTTCCATAGCATCTGGTAGCCAGATGTGGAATGGAAATTGAGCAGACTTTGTAAAAGCGCCCAGTAGTAATAGAATCAGTATCAATGGGAAATATTCATGGTTAAGAATCAACTGTTGTTGATCTATCATCCCTCGTATACTTGACGTGTTCGTCAACACACTCATAAAGACTAGAGCACCCAAAAGACTCAACCCACCAAAAACCGTAATGAGCATCGATTTTAATGCACCATATCTTGATTCTTTCTTATAGTTCCAAAATCCGATCAATAAGAAAGATGAGAGGGAAGTGAATTCCCAAAAGCTGTAAAGGGCAAATACGTTATCAGATAATACAACTCCCAGCATAGAGCCCATAAATATGAGGAAGTACACATAAAAATGTCCCAGTTGCTCCGATTTATGTAGGTAAAAAACCGAATAGAAGGCAACTAGGGCGCCGATTCCGCTGATTAATAAAACAAAAAGTAAACTCAGTCCATCCAGATGAAAGACCATATTCATATCAAGGGATGGAATCCAGGAGTACTCATGGACGACTGGTTCGAAACCAGTACCTAAAAAGCGGGCAAAATAAATAAAAATCAACACAGGTACAATCGTAACGAAAAATCCTGTGTGAACCTTTTCTTTCCATTTACTTAACATTGGGATAAAAATAGCAATGATAAAGGGCAATAATACAGCCACCAACATGTGGTATGTTCCTCCTTTGACGTAACTTTCTTCTATTTTTTAATTGGATTTTTTGGGTGTTCGTAACCATGTGTTCACTCAATTGTAATCAAAAAAAGGTTCATTATTCAACTGTAGCATACCGGGGATATGCGGCGATAGGCTTTATTTAGTCTGTCCTTATAAATAAGAAGAAAGACATCATTTATCCAAATAAAAAAGTCATAAAAAAAACTCGCCCTCTGCTGGATGGACGAGTATTTCTCGAGTAGAGACTAACAATTTGTCATAAAGTGTAAATCTCAGCCTACATGTGAAATATGCTTTTCAAGAAGATGCTGGATGGATCGCGTGTTTATTTCTCTCCTGATTTGTTCAATGAACTCATCTGAAAGATTGAGTTCTATGGCTTTGTGGTAAGATTGTATTAGTAGGGAATCTGATAATTGCTTCATGCCGCTGTCACACATGTGACAGTCACCTCCCGCTTCATTTGAATCACTGAACGTTCGAATTTTTAATGTATTCTTACCTTATCACGACCCTAATTTCGCCACAATATGGAAGTTATCTACATAAAATTGTAGATAACTTTTTGCAAAAAGAGGTTTAAGTGAGTGATAACAAAGAAGTTACTGTGTGGAATATGTGAATAAACTTATCCACAACCTATTTTTGTCGGGATTTGTCGAACGATTTTTGTTCTTACCGTAAGTCTTTTTGAAACATGCTTCGATTTTGTATATGATGGTGAAGGAGATTTTGCCGTTGTATGAGGAGATGAACTGTATAGATGTTAAAAAACTTTTTACCTGATGAACATGTGCCGAGCGTTTTTGATATCGACCCGGACAAGTTAAAAGAAAAAGGAATCAAAGGTGTGATCACCGACTTAGATAATACCCTTGTTGCCTGGGATGAACCGGATGCCACAGAAGACATCAAGAGATGGTTTAATAAAATGAGCGATCACGGTATCCAGGTTACGATTGCTTCTAATAATAATGAAGCTAGAGTCAAGCTTTTTTCCGAGCCATTGAATACGAGGTTTATCCATAGTGCAAGGAAGCCATTGTCAAAGGCTTTCAAGAAGGCTCAGAAACAGATGAAGTTGAAAAAGGATGAAGTTGCTGTAATTGGAGATCAATTGCTCACTGATGTCCTGGGTGGGAATTCCGCTGGATTCCATACCATCTTAGTTGTTCCTATCGTGGAAACAGATGGATTTATTACAAAATTCAACAGAAAGATTGAAAGAAGAATTTTAAATTGGATGCGAAGAAAAGGAAAGATTACATGGCAGAGGAGAGATCAGTGATGGCTGAAATACAATGTCAAGGATGCGGAGCCGTCATTCAAACGACAAACCCGGAAGAAGCAGGCTATGCCCCTGCCTCAGCACTGGAAAGGGAAGATATCATATGCAAGAGATGTTTCCGCCTGAAACATTATAACGAAGTGCAGGATGTTCCCTTTCAGGATGATGACTTCCTTGAAATGCTGAACCAAATCAGTGATACAAAAGGGCTGGTCGTTCAACTTGTAGATATTTTCGATTTTAATGGAAGCTTTATTTCAGGATTGAAGCGGTTGACTGGAAACAATCCTGTCATACTTGTAGGGAACAAGATGGACGTACTTCCAAAGTCCGTAAACCATGGGAAGGTCAAACATTGGTTGAAACGTTCAGCAAAAGAGAATGGGTTAGAGGTTGAAGATGTGTTCTTAATTTCGGCCGAGAAAAACCAGGGAATTCAGCAACTATCCCAAGCCATCGAACAACACCGTGAAGATGGAGATGTTTATGTAGTGGGGACGACCAATGTTGGCAAGTCAACGTTTATCAACACTCTTATTTCAAATACATCTGGCGTTAAGGATGCTATTACGACATCTTATTTCCCTGGTACAACTTTAGGTTTTATCGATATACCATTAGATGAAAAGAGTTCCCTTTATGATACACCAGGTGTCATTCAGCGCCATCAGATGGCTCACTATGTATCAGATAAGGATTTGAAGCTGATTACCCCACGTAAAGAAGTCAAGCCGAAAGTCTACCAGTTAAATGAAGAGCAGACGCTTTTTGTAGGCGGCCTCGCTCGACTTGATTTTGAGACAGGCGAAAGGAGTTCTTTCGTGTGTCACTTTTCTAATGAATTAAACATTCATCGTACAAAGTTGGAAAAAGCCGATGAATTGTATGAAAATCATTTAGGAGAACTATTAACACCACCAGACCAGGATACAATCCATAAGCTCCCTCCGTTGAAAGGTCACACATTAAAAATTAAAGAAGACAAAACGGATATTGTCTTTTCCGGGCTCGGCTGGGTGACTGTTCCAGAAGGTGGTATCACGGTAACAGCACACGTCCCGGAAGGAGTGAAGGTGTCCTTGAGAGAATCACTCATATAGGAGGGGATCATTTGTACAAACTAGGGTTGATCGGCCACCCGATTGGTCATTCCATGTCTCCATGGATTCATGAAAAACTTATGGAGCAACAGGGGATTGAAGGAAAATATGAACTCTTGGAGATTCAGCCGGATGAGTTTGATGAAAAAGTCAATTTATTGAAGGAAAAAGGGCTGGATGGTTTCAATGTAACCGTGCCATATAAAGAGAAAATCATCCCATACCTTGATGGTCTGGATGATAGCGCCCGACACTTGGGCGCTGTGAACACTGTTCATCATACTGATCAAGGATGGATTGGATATAACACAGACGGAATAGGCTTCGTCCATTCTCTGAAAAATCGTTTCCCGGATATTTTCCACAAAAATGCAAAGGCCTTATTGTTGGGAAGTGGAGGAGCGGCAAGAGGAATATTTGAAGCACTTACCAGATCTGATATCGATCGCGTAGACATAGCCAATCGGACCATGAAAAGAGCCGAGGACCTCATTCAGGATATACCTTCAAAGGTGTATTCTAGTGCCCTGACACTGGAGCAGGCGAAAAACACACTCAAGGACTATGACTTAATAGTCCAAACAACAACGGTCGGGATGAACCCTGATTATAATCATATGATTGTATCATTAGACCACTTGACAGAAGGAACCGTTGTAAGCGATATTGTTTACCGTCCTATGAAAACGAAATTTTTAAACGAAGCGGAAAAAAAGGGGGCGCGTCTCCATTTTGGACATGAAATGCTGTTGCAGCAAGCTGTTTATGCCTTTCAAATATGGACAGACACCGAGCCTGAGTCTTCGCTATTGCTCAATGAATTCGAACAGAAATTGAAAGGGGTATAGAATGTTAACAAGTAAACAGAAAAAGCATTTACGAGCGGCTTCCCATAATATACAGCCGATCTTTCAAGTCGGAAAAGCTGGCGTGAATGAAAATATGACCAAACAGATTGATGAAGCTCTCGAAAAAAGGGAACTGATAAAAGTAAGCATTCTGCAAAACTGCTTTGAAGATAATGATGTTGTTGCGAATGAGATTGTGGAAGCAACCGATGCTCATATTGTCCAGGTGATTGGAAATACCATCATCCTTTATAAAGAGTCCAAAGAAAATAAACAAATCGAATTACCATAAAGGGGAAGGTCAATGAAAAAAGTCGGAATTCTTGGCGGTACGTTCGACCCTCTTCACCAAGGTCATCTAATTATGGGGGAGTTTTCCCGTGAAGCCATGGACCTTGATGAAGTATGGTTCATGCCTTCCTATATCCCTCCACATAAACAAGAGTCTTCAACTAATCCTGAGACGCGACTTGCTATGGTGCAGACGGCAACCAAGGACCATCCACATTTCCGAGTTTGTGATGTTGAATTAGTCCGGAAGGGAACATCTTTCACAGTCGATACCATGACTGATTTGGTAAAGAGATATCCTGAGATTCAGTTCTTCTTCATCATTGGAGGGGACATGGTAGAGCATTTACCGAAGTGGCACCGAGTCGAAGATCTTTCGGAATTGGTCCAATTCATTGGGGTTAAAAGACCTGGGTATGGGTGGAATAACGAAATTCCCGTCCATTTTGTTGATATCCCGTCAGTTGATGTATCTTCTACCATGATACGCGACCGTATTTTACAAGGGAAAAGCGTTCGCTATTTAGTGCCTGAAGTTGTAGATACTTTTATAAAGGAGCATCACCTGTATGATAATGAGTCGTGAAGAAGCGCTTGAATATGTTCGTCCTGCCTTGAAAGCCTCCCGGTACGAACACACAGTGAGGGTAACAGACAAGGCTGTTGAACTTGCCGAGCGGTTCCATGTAGATGTTAAAAAGGCGGAATTGGCAGCTGCTTTCCATGACTATGCGAAGTATAAACCTCTGGAGCTCATGAAGCGTTGGATTGAAAGTGACCGTCGACTGCCAAAGGATTTATTGGATTATCATCATGAGCTTTGGCATGGACCTGTAGGGGCTTTAATGCTCGAACAAGAGGTTGGGCTTGCGGATGTGGACGTCATATCTGCCATCAGCAGCCACACAACAGGGAAAAAACACATGTCTAAGTTGGATAAAGTCGTGTTTTTAGCTGATTATATAGAACCCGGCCGTGAGTTTCCTGGAGTGGACCACGTACGGAAGAAAGCCGAAGAAAACCTGGATGAAGCATGTGCCCTAGCTTTGAAGAATACCATCAATTTTCTTGTTGGTAAGGAAAGGACCGTTTATCCGGACACGTTTCATGCATATAATGATTTAATATGATCAATTGATCATGGAAAAGATAGAGATGAAATAGGGAGGAAACCCATGGAAAGTAAAGAATTAGTAAATTTAGCAGCACTAGCATGCGATGAAAAAAGAGCACAGGATATTGTTGTTTTAGATATGTCAGAAGTTTCTTTAATCGCGGATTATTTCTTGATTTGTGAAGGGTCCAATGAACGCCAGGTGCAGGCAATTGCGAGAGAATTGAAGAGTCAAGCGGAAGAACACGGGATAGAAGTGAAGCGGATGGAAGGATTTGAGCAAGCACGCTGGGTCCTTGTAGATCTTAATGACATTGTCTGCCACATCTTCCACAAAGATGAACGCCATTACTACAACCTGGAAAGACTATGGGGCGACGCGGATACGGTCGCTGTAGAAGGGTTAGAAAGCTAAAATGAGCTATGGGGATATGGCGCGTGTGTACGATCTCCTTATGCAGGATGCCCCCTACGAACAATGGGTGAAATTTACGAAGCTAATGCTTCAGCAATATCACTCCGAGGGTCAAAGGATCCTTGATGTAGGTTGTGGTACAGGGGAGATTACCCACCGTCTCCATCAAGAAGGGTTTCAAATGACGGGTATCGATTTATCTTCTGATATGTTGACCGTTGCGCAACAGAAGAACCCTCAAGCTGCCATCGAATGGATTCAACAGGATATGACAACATTAGAAGGGTTATCAGCATATGATTGTGTCATCAGTTACTGTGATGTCGTCAACTATTTAACTGATGATCAGAAGGTGCAGCAGGCATTCCATTCCATTTATCAATCCCTTGCACAGGGGGGCGTGTTTTTATTTGATGTGCACTCTATAGATCATATTCGCAATGATCTCAGTGGTGCAACATTTGCTGAAGTCCGCGATGATCTATCTTTTATTTGGTTTTGTGATCCCGGGGAATTGGAAAACAGCCTTGTGCACGATTTGACGTTTTTTGTTGGGAATGATGGGAAATATCATCGTTTTGATGAAATTCATGAACAGCGGGGGTATGACCATACCGTTTTAAATGCATGGCTCACTCAATCTGGTTTTAAAGTGCAAGGAGTATTTTCTGACTTTAGGGAAACACCATCCACAGACGGAGAACGATGGTTGTTCGTTTGCACAAAAGAATAAAATTCATGAAAGAGTCCGTAAATGCCGGACTCTTTTTTATTAGAGTTTGTTAAATGAAATATTCCTGTAACAGAAGGGGGTTTTTGCAGGATAATCGAAACTTTTGTCGAATGTATGGATTATAAGTGAATGTGTTTTTTATCTTCTTTGTGTTTATTTTGGGTTGCTTCGAACATTTTTTGAAACAAAGGACCAATGTGATCTTCTAAAGCTTGTAATCCCTCTCCTGTAACTCCACCTTTCACCGTTACCTTTTCCATCAATTCTTCCAACGTCATAATTTTTTGTGCTAAAAGTTCTCCTAGTCCTACCATCATATTTTCCGTTAACGAGGTAGCTTTATCTTTGGGGAGGCCTGCCACATCACCAGCAGCTGTTATCCATTGACTGAGCAGATAACTAATGAATGCAGGCCCGCATGAAACGATATCTGATGCTACACGAATGTGTTCCTCCTTCACTTCAATGGGGGTGGAGATATGCTGGAATGTCTGCTTTAATAAGTCTCGATTTTCGTGCTTTATTTTTGATCCGAAAGTGAAGAGACTTACACCCGACCATGCATGATTGGTTATAGATGGAACAATTCTTGCGACTTGACAAGGCGTAACTTTTTCCAACTGATCAACAGCTACCGGGCTGGTAATGGAAACAAGGCATTGGTTTTCCGTCCATTTTCCTTCTAGTTCATCAATGATGTTTTTGTAGTGATGCGGTTTCACACAGATGAAAATGATATCACTGCTATTCTGCAGTGCGGCTAAATCCTTCGCTACTTGGATCTTCGGAAATTCTTCTTGAATTTTTTCCGCCTTTTCTAATGTCCGATTGTAAATCGTCAACTTCTCAGCAGGTACGGCTCCGCTCTTAATAAGGGTAGAGATGAGCATGCTTCCCATGTTCCCTGTGCCGATGATTCCCCAATTCATTGGAATCCCTCCTTATTGATTACCTATATATCCTTATTCCGAAAATACATAATTATGAAAGAAGGTCAGAACATGAGCGTATTAAAAAGATACGTGTGGTTCATTATGGTTCTAGCAGTCATTGGTGTCCTTTATTTTTCCAATCCTTCGAATGATGGAAAGACCGAGAGGACCGAGGTGGAGGAAGTGACCATCCAGGGTGAAGAAGAGAAAAAAACTCCTTCCGCCACCATGAAAGTTGACGTGAAAGGAGAAGTGAATACTCCGGGTGTTTATACAATGAAAGAGGGCACAAGAGTAGATGACGTCATTAAAGAGGCTGGTGGAATGACAGAAAATGCAGATATGACCAGTGTGAACCTAGCGCAAAGAATACAGGATGAAATGGTGATTTTTGTAACTTCTATAACTACTGCGCAATCTACGTCTAACGAATCAGGTGAAGGAAATACACCTTCTGGTGATAAATTGAGTATCAACCGTGCTTCAGCAAGTGAAATGGAAACATTAAATGGAATTGGACCTTCAAAAGCTGCTAGTATTATTAAGTATAGGGAAGAGAATGGTCCATTTGCTTCTGTGGAAGATCTCGTGAATGTTCCGGGGATAGGTGAGAAGACGCTCGAAGGTCTGAAGGAATGGATTACTGTCCCGTGAGTTTGACGGAATTCAGAGGTCAGAGTAAACTTGATGAAAAAAGTGGGGGTACATAATGGAGCGTATTACTTGGAATCAATACTTTATGGCTCAAAGCTATTTATTAAAATCACGCAGCACGTGTCAGAGGCTGGCTGTAGGTGCAGTCATTGTAAGAGATAAGCGTATGATTGCTGGAGGGTACAATGGGAGTGTCTCCGGAGGTGTCCATTGTATCGATGAGGGGTGTTATGTCGTGGATGGACATTGTGTACGTACCATTCATGCGGAAATGAATGCGCTTCTCCAGTGCTCGAAGTTCGGTGTGGCTACAGAAGGGGCAGAGATTTACGTGACTCATTTTCCGTGTCTGCACTGTACGAAGGCCATTATTCAGGCAGGGGTCAAAGCAGTTTATTATAGCGAAGATTATAAAAATGATCCCTATGCGATAGAATTGCTGCAACAGTCGGGGGTCCGCATGCAAAAGGTTCCTGTCGATCAAGAACCGCTTCCTGACGAACAGCAGCTTCTCATACGACAAATGCTTGAGAAGCTCGAGTCGAATGGGGATCCCGAATCCGAGCGGCTCGTACAAGAAGCAGCTCAACTTCTAAGGTTGGACAGTCAATGATTTCCTTGAGGGGATCGTGGCACATTCCCGTCATAGCATTTGTGCTTGGCGGGGTGTTAGCGATCCAGGAAGGTTTTGCTTTTTACATTGTTGGGTTTGTTTTTCTTGCCTGGTTGTATAGTTACCGTGAACATCTTCTATTTCTTTTCATCCTCCTTCTATTCGGCGCAGGTGGGTATATCCATCTTCCTCTCGATTCCTCATCTTTTTCTCCTCCACCCCTCAATAATGATTTCTTAAAAGGTAAAATTGTATCTGATTTGACAGAAAGTGATCAATCCTTCTCGGTCATCTTAAAAGACGATGCTGGTAAAGTACTCGTTCGCTATTTGAAAGAGAAAGGGAATGATTCGGTCCAAGAAAGTTTGAAACATGGAGCTGTTTGCAGGATCAAAGGAGAGAGGAAACCTTTGGAGGGGGCAAGGAACCCAGGGCAGTTTAATTATCAGGCTTATATGGCCGGCAAAGGCATTCATTCTCAAATCATCATAAAAAATGAAGCAGATATCCAGTGTGATGGCAAATCGTGGCTCAGCTCCCTTTACGACACTAGGAAACAGTTGAAAATGACGGTTAGGGAAAAGGTGACCCCTACCACTTATATATGGATAGAGGCTCTGATATTTGGAGATACATCCTTTATTGACTCTTCAACGGTAGAATGGTTTAGAGAGTTCAATTTGTCCCATATTCTTGCCATATCAGGGTTGCACGTTGGTCTTACACTCGGCGGGGTTTATTTTCTACTATACCGGACAGGCCTGGCCACAAGAAAGCAATCCAAGGTCTTCTTGCTTCTCCTCCTGCCTTTTTATATGTTTATCTCGGGTGGTGCCCCTTCTGTTTTACGTGCAGGATTCATGGGCGTGCTCCTTCTCCTCACCACTTCTTTGCAAAAAAAGATCCCCATTATTGACCTCCTTTCCTTCACCTGCTTATTCTTGTTGATTTCGTCCCCGTCCTATTTTTACCACTTGGGTTTTCAGTTTTCATTTTTAGTCACGTTCAGTCTGCTGCTTACGATTCCGATATTGAAGCAATATGAAAGTAAGTGGAAACAGTCTGCGATTATCGGACTGGTCAGCCAGCTTTCCCTCCTCGCTTTACAGGTCCATTATTTTTATGAATTTCAACCATTTTCCTTATGGGTTAATATGATCGCTGTTCCTTATTTTTCATTCTTTGTTATCCCTTTCCTAATGATGATTTTTCTCCTCTCCTTTCTCGTACCGACGGTTTGTTTATTTCTTTCCTCTGTATTTTCCAACGTGCATGAATTTATAATTTCCATGTTAATCACACAGTCTGAATCTCTTGACTACATCTGGGTTATTGGTGAACTGCCTTCATTTTTCATTATTTTGTACGCAGTTTTTTTCGTCATTATGATGAAAAAATGGGAACAAAAAGAAAAGGTGAAAGCATTTCTTGCTTCTCTAGCTGTTGTTTTTGTTTTGATTTTTTATAGTTCAATGCCGTATTTCTCGGAGGAAGGAGTCATAACCATGCTGGATGTTGGCCAGGGGGACGCGTTTGTCATAGAACTGCCGTATAGAAAGGGAGTCATTATGATCGATGCCGCTGGTCCGTCAATTTTCACATCAAATAAAGAAAAGACGGCCAATGATGTGATCTTACCTTTTTTTAAGTCAAGGGGCATTAACCGTATACATGCTCTTTTTATTACTCACGAAGACTCTGATCACAGTGGGAGCGTGCCTTTCATACTTGAGGAAATGAGAATTGATCGCATCTATGTGAGTCCTTTTCATACTGAAACATACGAAAATGGAGTGATCGTTGAAAAAGTAAGTGCGGGTCAGAGCGTTCAAGTAGGGGGGCATGATTTTGATGTGATTCATCCGTTAATCAATGGAGATCTCGGAGACCCAAACGACAATTCGCTCGTATTAAATAGCATATTTGGTGGTCAGCGATGGTTCTTTACAGGAGATATATCTGCACAGGTGGAAAGAGAGATCGTAATGAGGAAATCGATACGGCAGACAGATGTGTTAAAAGTCGCCCATCATGGAAGTCATACCTCGACCTCAGAGGAGTTATTGAAGGGGCTGCAACCTAAAATCGGTTTGATTTCTGCGGGGGTGGACAATCGTTATGGACACCCGCATTCAGAGGTGGTGGAAAGATTAACGGAACATGGAGTTTTATTGCTTCAAACCAATCGTCACGGTGCAGTTCAATACTTTTTTTCTGGGCAAAGTGGAACGTTTTCAACGTTTATCCCGTATAATGCGAGCAGAGAATAAAAAAAGACTGCCGAAAACAGCAGCCTTCCGGTTTTGCCTTTCATTACTGTCCAAGAAAAGAAAACAAAACACCGATGAAAAAGATGACGAAGAAGAAAACAAATGAAAATACAAACCCTAACCCAGAGTCGATCACATCATTAGTTTTGGATTGAATATCGTTTTTAAACTCGTTCACTGTTACCCCTCCTATATCAATTACTAAGTATAGTCCATTTTTAACCAAAAATCTACATTTACCGGGCATGAAAACGAATTTTATCGATGATTCATACTCTTCCCACTCCTAGCAAGACTTGTCACAGATAATTCTTACGTAAGCGGTCAAACTAAACGCAAGAGAGGAACAACATCGTCCTCTCCAAGAGCTCCCGGGGCTTTTGGAATGGCGTTTATATAGATGGTTCATACGGCGGCATCAGCACACCATTTTGACAGAAATTCCAAAGAAACATAAAATGGTGACACTGAGTTCCCCTTAATGGGGCGCCGTACTCTTTTTTTATAAAGGAAGGACAACCACTTTATGGTCAATGTAAAACAATCACAAGTGTACTTATTATATGGAGAAGAACCTTATTTAATTCAAGAACATAAGAATAAAATCATTAAAAAAACGTTAAAGAAAGAGGACCGTGAGTTTAATATCTCCCAATATGATTTAGAGGAGACTCCCATTGAAGATGTCATGATTGATGCTGAAACGTTTCCTTTTCTTGGCGAGGGAAAAGTTGTCATTGCCAATCATCCTGTCTTTTTAAAGGCCAAACCAGATAAACTGTCGTTCGAACACGACACAGATTCATTACTGGAATACCTTCAAAATCCTGCTGAATATACGGTACTTATTTTGATTGCTCCTTATGAAAAGCTCGATGAAAGAAAAAAAGTGTTCAAGCAATTGAAAAAGAATGGAGAGGTTATCAATTGTCAGCCGGTTAAAGAATGGGACATTGATCAATGGATTCAAACATTAGCCAACGATTTACATATCACGGTTCCTAAAGACATTCATGAACTTTTCACCCAAGAGATTGGCGCGAATCTTATGGCGCTTAGGAAAGAAATGGAGAAATTGTCTTTGTATGTCGGAGAAGGCGGCGTGGTCACGAGAGAAATTGCAGAGCAGCTTCTTTCTCACAGTGCAGAAGCTTCAGGGCTTAAACTTGTTGATGCCGTTATGGAAAAAGATTTGGGGAGAGCCATTCGAATTTATAAGGATTTGGAAAAACTGAATGAGGAGCCGATTGCTCTAACGGCTCTTTTAGCTTCTCAATTCAGGATTATCAGTCAAGCCAAGGTCCTCAAGCAAAAAGGGTATGGCCAGAATCAAATGAAAAGTTATATCAAGGCCCATCCTTACGTCATTAAAATGGCGCTGAAGAGGGAGCGTGCCTTCACTCAACAGGAACTGGATCAAATTATGAATCAACTGGCAGAAACAGATTACAACCTGAAACAGGGGAAAATGGAGAAAGCATTGGCTTTTGAAATGCTTCTCTATCGTTTGATTAACATTAAACAAAATACATCAGTCTCTTCGTGATTACATCCCATTTAGATGTTCGTGCTGATATGGGGGTAGTGGATCGCTTCTCAAACTTGAATAGGTTATAAACAATGGTGACATAAAAAGAAGCCCTCCGATGAATCGGAGGGCTTCGTTCATGTAAAAACGACCCATTCAATCAAGAAGGATCGTCTGTTGGTCATAAATTACGAATGAATTATAATGCGTTGACTAGTTTAGTTAGGCGGGATTTTTTACGGTTCCCTGTGTTTTGAGGAAGGGCACCACGTTGAACAGCTTTGTCGATTTTCTTAACAGCTGTAGGAAGTGCTTCTTTCGCGTTCTCTACATCGTTGCTTTCAACAAGCTTTTCTACACGTTTAACCGCTGTACGCATGTCAGATTTGAAAGCTGCATTCAAAGAACGAGCGTCATCATTCGTACGTACACGTTTTTTCGCTGATTTAATATTAGGCATAGTTTCACCTCCTAGGTAAAAACAAAAGACTCATTCATATCGAACAAGAGACATTTTACCAGAGCAGGGTGCTGTTTTCAATACTTATCTCAATACCATTCCTTTCATTTGCATAGTTTTTATCTGCTTGGGAGAAGATTTTCTTAAGGAGGTTGAAGTGAATGGAGGAAAATTTCGACTACACGTTGAGAACGGACCTGGCGCTTGAAGCTCAGGAGATGAATGTTAAAGATGAACCTGGATCCTCAGATACCGACGGGGTCGAGGTTCATGAAAACGAGAAAAATGAGATTAAAATTACGTATGTGACGGTGGATGAAGCAGGTGCTGAGCGAATCGGGAAAAAGGCGGGGCATTATGTCACGTTGGAATCACTGGCTATCCGTAAGCAGGATCATCAATTGCAGGTGAATTTATCCAAGACATTATCCGGTCAGTTAAGAAAATTAATGAATGAGTGTGGCATCAAAGAAATGGACCGTGGGTTAATTGTCGGCCTTGGTAATGCAAATGTAACCCCGGATGCATTAGGACCATTGGTCACAGAAGAAGTTTATGTAACCACCCATTTATTTGAGCTTCACCCGGAAACCGTATCGGATGGTTATCGACCTGTTTCTGCTTTTACACCAGGGGTCATGGGCGTAACGGGCATTGAAACCAGTGATATGGTGCACGGGATTATTGAACAGACAAAACCGGATTTCGTTCTAGTCATCGATGCCCTTGCTTCACGGTCAATTAATCGGATCAATGCAACCATACAACTTTCTGATACCGGGATTCACCCAGGATCAGGAGTAGGCAACAAGCGGAAAGAAATAAGCCGAGAGACATACGGAATCCCTGTAATATCCATTGGAGTTCCAACAGTAGTCGATGCCGTAACCATCACGAGTGATGCGATTGATTATGTGTTAAAACACTTTGGAAGGGAATGGCGTGAAAAAGATCGTCCTTCCAATGCTTTGTCACCCGCTATGAACCCGTTTGAAAGAAAAACATTGACGGCTGAAGATCATCCGAATGAGGAACAGAGTAAAGCGGTCATGGGTATGTTCGGCCAACTGGAAGAGATGGAAAAGAAGCAACTGATTAAGGAAGTACTGACTCCCCTCGGCCACAATTTGATGGTTACACCTAAAGAGGTGGACAGCTTCATCCAGGATATGGCTCATGTCATTGCTAAGGGAATAAATGGGGCCTTGCATCCTGGGATAGAAGATGGAGAAGCACAATCTTATTTTAAATAATGATTTAATAGAGAGGTTCTATTAAATTCCTCTCTCTCATACCATTTACTAGATAGTGGATGAGGGGGAGGATTTTTCATGTCTCGTTACCCGATCATGAAGAAAACCAAGAAGAGTTATATGAAGCAGGGGACTAGGTGGACCGTCATCGCAGTCACCGTTTTGCTTTTATTATTTATTGGGATTGGTATTCTTACAGGTGCAAAAACAACCTATCGTATTTACTCAAGTACGATACAGGAATGGACCACCAAGCTTGAAGGCAGTGCTTTTTTATATCTATTTGAAATGGAAAACCGCGCCTTTAAAGATGCCCATCCCGAAGGAAACCGAATTCCAAGTTTAACGACATTGTCCTTTCAGTTACTTACGAGTCTTACCCCAAATGACCCAAGAAGCCTCCTGGGAAGGGAAATCCCAGGATTATCTTCTTACAATAGTCAAATTATCATCGCTGGTAAAGGGACGGACTATTCCACCCTTCCTATTGAGTCTGAGCCTCCTATGATCGTAGATGACCGCGGAGAGGAAGGGGATGTGGAAGAAACGAACGAAGAAGATGACAAACAGGAAGAGAAACCAGTGGGTGAAGATCGTGTCTATATATACCACACGCACAACACGGAATCTTTTTATCCGCATTTACCTGATGAATCTACCGACCATGATGGAAAAGTAAACATCACCCTTATTGGAGAACGTCTTGGGGAGAGTTTGGAAAAAAGAGGGGTTGGAGCAATTGTGGATAAAACAGATGTAGCCGCTTTAAGAAGTGAAAAAGGAATGGAGTACTATCAATCTTACGATGCAATGCGTCCTGTAGTGGAAGAGGCCATCAGCCAGAATGGAGGCATTCAGTATTTATTTGACCTTCATAGAGACTCCCTTTCCAAGGAGCACACCACAACATCGATCAATGGCAAGGATTACGCACGGTTTGCTTTCGTTATCGGTGCTGAGCACCCAAAATATGAACAGAATTTGCAGCTGGCATCAAAAATTCACCAGCTTCTTGAAGAAAAATATCCTGGGATCAGCCGAGGAGTCATTACGAAGAAGGGTTCAGGGGTAGATGGGATTTATAACCAGGATCTGCATCCGAATGCCATACTTATAGAGTTCGGCGGTGTTTATAATCATTTAGATGAATTGTATCGTTCAGCTGATGTCATGGCAGAAGTTTTCAGTGATTATTACTTCGAAGATGAAAAAGTATCTACAGATTAGGGAGGAGGAGCAGAATGAAATGGTTAGTGGGGGGGTTCATCGTTGTCATCGTTTTTGTGACGGGAGCTTTTTATGGGATTGACAAAACGAACGAAAAGCTGGATGACCGCCCCGCTGTTGTGACGACTCAAAAACCCCAGCAAGAAGCGGATCATAGGGTGGAAAAGCAAGCATTAACAACACCGGAATCCGATGATTTTTGCTCCCCTCCTAAAATAGAGGATGAAGCACCCTGGATCTCGCAGCTTGCTGGAGGAATGGGAAAAGGGGTAGCTTCGACCTTCAATGGAGTCATCGTTGTTTTGTCTGAAATGATCCAGGCAGGTTAATAAGATTCAGATGTTGTTGGGGTTTACATTGAATAATGCTGGCCGTATTGCTATAATCAACCTAGATATTTGTGTCGAATTCAGTAGGAGTGATTTAAGTTGACAGCACAATCTAAACAAGAAAGGGTCCGCAATTTTTCGATTATTGCCCATATCGACCACGGGAAATCGACACTTGCAGATCGTATTCTGGAAAAAACGAAAGCATTAACCCAAAGAGAAATGAAAGAGCAATTCCTTGACGCGATGGATCTCGAGCGTGAGCGTGGAATCACGATCAAATTAAATGCCGTTCAATTGTCTTATGAAGCCAATGATGGACAGGATTATACATTCCACTTAATTGATACCCCGGGTCACGTGGACTTTACATATGAGGTCTCTCGTAGTTTAGCGGCCTGTGAAGGAGCGATCCTGGTTGTAGATGCTGCTCAGGGGATAGAAGCACAAACATTAGCCAATGTTTATCTGGCACTGGAAAATGATTTAGAAATCATTCCGGTCATAAATAAAATTGACCTTCCGGGTGCCGACCCTGAACGAATTAAACAAGAGATAGAAGATGTCATCGGAATCGATGCTTCTGACGCTATTCTTGCCTCTGCTAAAGAAGGTGTGGGCATTGATGAAATTCTGGAGCGGATCGTGAGTGACATTCCAGCCCCTGAAGGCGATGTGAAAGATCCGACGAAGGCTCTGATTTTCGATTCCTTGTATGATTCCTACAGAGGGGTCATTGCCTATACCTGTGTTCGTGAAGGCTCTATCAAACTTGGAGATAAAATTAAGATGATGGCTACGGGCAAAGAGTTTGAAGTGAATGAATTGGGTGTATTCCGCCCAACCCCGACTCCATTGAAAGAGTTGAGTGTTGGGGATGTCGGTTATTTGACGGCATCAATTAAAAACATCGGCGACAGCCGTGTAGGTGACACGATCACACTGGCTAATAACCCTGCATCCGAACCACTACCGGGTTACAAAAAGATGAATCCGATGGTGTTCTGTGGAATGTATCCAGTAGATGCGAGCAAATATAATGACCTTCGTGATGCTCTGGAACGTTTGGAACTTAATGATTCCTCCCTTCAGTTTGAGCCGGAAACTTCCCAAGCTCTTGGCTTTGGATTCCGTTGTGGCTTCCTTGGAATGCTTCATATGGAAATCATTCAAGAACGTATTGAGCGGGAATATAAAATTGACCTCATTACTACGGCGCCAAGTGTTATTTATCAGGTGACCCTTACAGATGGGTCGGTCTTCAATGTGGATAATCCTTCTATGATGCCGGATAACCAGAAACTTGAAGAGGTTCAAGAGCCATTTGTAAAAGCGACGGTTATGGTCCCTAATGATTATGTCGGTCCAGTCATGGAAATCTGTCAACGCAAACGAGGCAATTTCATGGATATGCAGTATTTAGATGACAACAGGGTCAATATCGTTTATGAAATACCATTGTCTGAAATTGTTTACGATTTCTTTGATTCCTTGAAATCCCAAACGAAAGGGTATGCATCCTTTGATTACGAGTTGATTGGGTACCGTGTCTCCAATCTCGTGAAAATGGATATCTTGCTTAATGGAGATACCATTGATGCATTGTCCTTCATCGTACACCGTGACTTCGCTTACGAACGTGGGAAGCTCATTGCTGAAAAACTTAAGGAATTAATTCCGAGACAGCAATTTGAAGTCCCTGTCCAGGCAGCCATCGGGAATAAAATCGTGGCTCGGACGACGATTAAAGCGATGCGTAAAAACGTTCTTTCCAAATGTTACGGTGGAGACATTTCCCGTAAACGTAAATTGCTTGAAAAGCAAAAAGAAGGGAAAAAGCGCATGAAGATGGTCGGATCTGTCGAGGTTCCTCAAGAGGCCTTCATGTCCGTCCTTGACTTGAACGAAGACTAAAGCTAAAGGAACACAGTTGAAACCGCAGGAGATTTCTCTCTTGCGGTTTTCCTTATGAAAGGTGGTAACATCCATGAACATCCCATCCGCATATATTCACATCCCTTTCTGTCAGCAGATTTGTCATTATTGTGATTTTACGAAGTTTTTCTATAATGAACGTCTGGCAGACGACTATTTAGAAGCTCTTGAAAAAGAAATTCACACTTATATCCCGGTAGAAAAAGCGAAAGTGAGAACCATTTTTGTCGGTGGCGGGACTCCGACAGCCGTGAACCACAAGCAGTTAGAAAAGCTTCTACAAATGATTAACGACCATTTTGATATTGCTGGCTGTGAAGAATATACCTTTGAAGCAAACCCCGGCGATTTGGACGTAGAGAAAGTGCGTCTGTTAAAAGAGTATGGCGTCGATCGTATATCTCTCGGAGTACAGGTTTTCGATGATGATATGCTGGAAAAGATCGGACGTGTACACAAAGTAAAAGATGTCTACACGAATATTGATCGTCTCGTTCAAGCAGGGCTGACGAATGTCAGTATAGATCTTATGTATGCTCTCCCTGGGCAGACGGTTGAAGATTTTGAAAAAACCATAGATGAAGCGATGCAATTCGGCTTACCTCATTACTCTTCCTACTCTCTTCAAATTGAACCGAAAACGGTGTTTTATCAGCGGTACAAAAAGGGTAAGCTTACCAAGGCGAAGGAAGATGATGAAGCAGAAATGTACGAATTGCTACAGCGGAAATTAGCAGAAGCTGGAGCTGTGCAATATGAAATCAGTAACTTTGCCAAGCCTGGGTTTGAAAGTAAACACAACCTGACATACTGGAATAATGAATATTATTATGGAATTGGAGCGGGGGCTCACGGGTATCTCCCGGGTAAACGTACGATCAACATCCGCCCGCTGCCTGCTTATGTGAAGAAAGCCTCAGAAGATGGAAAGCCCATTCTCCATGAGGAACCTATTGGTCTTAAAGAACAGTTGGAGGAAGAAATGTTTCTCGGACTTAGAAAGACTAAAGGGGTATCGAAGGAACTATTCCAGCAAAAGTATGGAAAAACACTTGTTGATGTCTTTGGAAACAAGCTTACAGAACTAAAAGAGCGCTCCTTAATAGAAGAAGACACTGGTTATATTTCTCTCACATCAAAGGGGCGTATTCTCGGTAATGAGGTATTCCAAGAGTTCTTATTGGATGAATAATCCTATGAACGTTCTTCCATATAAGAGGTTGGTCGATTAAATTGGACAATTGTGGGGAGACTCTACGAATTTAGAATGTGGTGACCTCCTCAAAGGTTTTGTTTTGCAGGGGGGGCGGTGCTTCTGGAAGAGCAGTGAGCCATTCCCCTCTCCAATCTAATCTCTTAATACGTCACTGACTGGACATCATATCATCAAAATGGGTGCTTTAAGGAATGGAATAAGGAAGTTCAACATCGACATTTTCCAAAAGAGAAGAATGATCTGGAGGAACGACTAAAAAAAAGAGGTTTATCCGTTGACATCCCTCACCCCTTTTGATAATTTATTATTAGATTTAGCACTCACTGTAAACGAGTGCTAACAGGGGTGATCATCGATGTTAACAAATAGACAATTGCTCATTTTGCAAGTCATTATTGATGATTTCATTCTGACCGCACAACCTGTAGGTTCGCGGTCTATAGCTAAGAAAGATGCTGTAACATTCAGTTCAGCAACGATAAGGAATGAAATGGCTGATTTAGAGGAATTGGGTTTTATTGAAAAAACCCATTCATCTTCCGGAAGGGTCCCTTCTGAAAAAGGGTATCGTTTCTATGTCGACCATCTTCTTTCTCCATTGCGCCTTTCCAGTCAAGAGATTGTGACTATACGGGAAGCATTCGATGATAAAATGATGGAGTTTGAACGTGTGGTTCAGAAGTCAGCAGGTATTCTTTCCGATTTGACGAACTACACATCCATTGTGCTAGGACCTGAAGTGTTCGAAACAAAACTAAAACAATTGCAGATCGTTCCATTATCTGATCAGTCTGCTATTGCGATTTTAGTTACGGATACCGGACATGTAGAGCATCGTGCTTTCAACGTTCCTGTAGAGATCAAGGGTGCAGATTTGGAAAAGATGGTGAACATTTTAAACAGCCGGCTCCAAGGAGTCCCGTTGGTGAAATTGCATGAAGTACTCTATTCTGAGATCAATGATCTATTGAAGACACATACGGATCATCACGAAGAAGCTTTCCAGTATTTGCGTGCAGCGCTCGTGGATGAGCATCCTACGAAACTGTACATTGGTGGAAAGACAAACATTCTCATGCAACCCGAATTCAGGGATCTTGATAAAGTCAGGTCTTTGTATGCAACCATTGAACGGGAAAGTGAGATGGCTGACTTGCTGAGGACTGGCAAGGAAGGAATTCAAGTCCGAATAGGACAAGAAAATCCTTTTGATGCTATGCAGAACTGCAGCCTGATTACGGCAAGTTATCAGCTCGGGAATGATCAAGTGGGTACGATTGCCCTTTTGGGACCGACCCGCATGGAGTACAACCGGATGTTTTCATTGATGAACGTCTTATCCAAGCATATGACAGATACGTTCCGTGGCTGGTATTAGTACGGTGGAAAAGAAGAGACTCATGCACCGATTGCTTCTTTAGGTCTCATACTTTTTCAGGATAAGGATTCATGTTATAGTCAGTAACGGTGTAATGGAAAGTAGGAGGTGGAAGTCGTGGAAGAGAACAAACAAGAGATCATTGATGAAAAAGATGAAACTCAAAATGAGGAACCTGAACAAACAGTAGTCGAAGAGACGGATGAGCTGGAACAGCTTCGTCAGGAAAAAGAAGAGGTCAATAATCGACTGCTTCGTTTGCAAGCGGATTACGATAATTTCCGCCGTCGTACTCAAAAAGAGAAAGAGGCGGACAGGAAATATAGATCCCAGAGCCTTGTAGAGGAATTAATACCGGCTCTGGATAACTTTGAAAGAGCTCTCCAAGTGGAGGTGGAAGGCGATGCAGCCCAAAACTTCGCTAGTGGAATGAAAATGGTTTATGACCAATTCAAAGCAGCTCTTGAAAAAGAAGGTGTCGAAGAAATTCCTGCAAAAGGGGAAGAGTTCGATCCTCATATGCATCAGGCGATCATGCAAGTGGAAGACGAAAATTATGAAAGTAATATCGTCGTAGAAGAGTTGCAGAAAGGTTACCGCCTGAAAGATCGGGTTATCCGCCCGTCAATGGTAAAAGTGAACCAGTAAAAATTATCTTATGAACGAGTACGTAAAGGAGGACATTTAACCATGGGTAAAATCATTGGTATTGACTTAGGTACAACAAACTCTTGTGTAGCAGTAATGGAGGGTGGGGAAGCGAAAGTAATCCCTAACCCAGAAGGGAACCGTACGACTCCTTCTGCTGTTGCATTTAAGAATGGTGAACGTCAAGTAGGGGAGGTCGCAAAACGTCAGGCGATTACAAACCCGAACACGATTCTTTCCATCAAACGACATATGGGTACAGACTACAAAGTAGAAGTCGAAGGTAAAGAATACACGCCTCAAGAAGTTTCTGCGATCATTCTTCAGTATATCAAGAGCTATGCTGAAGATTACCTGGGAGAAACAGTAGATAAAGCGATTATTACAGTTCCAGCTTACTTTAACGACGCTGAGCGTCAGGCTACAAAAGATGCTGGTAAAATTGCTGGTCTTGAAGTTGAGCGTATCATCAATGAGCCGACAGCAGCTGCGCTTGCCTACGGTATTGATAAAGAAGACCAAGATCAAACGATTCTTGTTTACGACCTTGGTGGCGGTACATTTGACGTATCCATTCTTGAAATTGGAGATGGAACATTTGAAGTTATTTCTACAGCCGGTGACAACCGTCTAGGTGGAGATGATTTCGACCAAGTCATTATTGATCACATGGTAGCTGAATTCAAAAAAGAAAACGGCATTGATTTGTCCCAGGATAAAATGGCAAAACAGCGCCTGAAAGACGCGGCTGAGAAAGCGAAGAAAGACCTTTCCGGCGTTGCTCAGACACAAATTTCTCTTCCATTCATCACTGCAGGAGAAGCCGGTCCGCTTCACCTTGAGATGAACTTGACTCGTGCGAAATTCGAAGAGCTTGCCTCTGATCTTGTTGAGCGTTCTATGAAACCGACACGTCAAGCACTTAAAGATGCAGACATGAGTGCAAGCGACATCCACAAAGTTATTCTTGTAGGTGGGTCTACTCGTATCCCAGCTGTACAAGAAGCCATTAAGAAAGAAATCGGTAAAGAACCTTCTAAAGGTGTAAACCCTGATGAAGTTGTAGCACTTGGTGCCTCCATTCAAGGTGGCGTACTTCAAGGAGATGTGAAGGACGTTGTACTTCTTGACGTTACTCCACTTTCCCTTGGAATTGAAACAATGGGTGGCGTTACAACGAAATTGATCGAACGTAACACGACAATTCCTACAAGCCACTCTCAAGTATTTTCAACTGCTGCTGACAATCAGACGGCTGTTGATATTCACGTCTTGCAAGGTGAGCGTGAAATGGCGCAAGATAACAAGACACTTGGCCGTTTCCAGTTGACAGATATTCCACCAGCACCACGTGGTGTGCCTCAAATCGAAGTAAGCTTCGACATTGATGCTAACGGAATTGTTAATGTACGTGCGAAAGATATGGGTACAAACAAAGAACAATCCATCACGATCAAGTCTTCTTCTGGTCTTTCTGATGAGGAAGTAGAAGAAATGGTTCGTCAGGCGGAAGAAAACGCTGAAGAAGACAAGAAGAAACGTGAAGCGATTGAACTTCGTAACGAAGCAGACCAGCTGATCTTCACAACAGACAAGACGATCAAAGATCTTGGTGAACAAGTAAGTGAAGAAGAAAAACAAAAAGCTGAATCTGCGAAAGAAGAACTTCAGACTGCCCTTGAAGGCGAAGATCTTGACGCAATCAAAGAGAAGAAAGAAGCACTTCAAGAACAAGTGCAAGCTCTCTCTGTGAAGCTTTATGAGCAGGCGCAAGCTCAGGCTGAAGCTGCGCAAGGCCAAGAAGGCGGCGGAGCTGACGACGATGTCGTTGATGCAGATTATGAAGAAGTGAACGACGACGAGAACAAGAAGTAAGAAAAGGTAGAAAAAAAGTCAAAGTCAGGTTCTTCTTGACTTTGACTTTTTTCATGAACAGGTAAAAAGATGACGTTTGCCTGCCTAGATTTTCAATGTTAATATAAACCTTATGTAATAGCGTCCGGGAGAGTGATCGACAAGTGAGTAAACGTGATTATTATGAAGTCCTTGGCGTGTCCAAGGATGCTTCAAAAGATGAAATTAAGAAAGCCTACCGTAAACTGGCGCGTAAGTATCACCCTGACGTCAGTGAGGAAGACAATGCTTCTGAAAAGTTCAAGGAAGCGAAAGAAGCTTACGAAACGTTAAGCGACCAGCAGAAACGTGCCCAGTATGATCAATTTGGTCATGCCGGTCCGAACCAGGGTGGCTTCGGCGGTTTTGGTGGAGGCGCAGAGGATTTCGGCGGCTTTGGCGACATTTTCGATATGTTCTTTGGTGGCGGTGGACGTCGCCGTGACCCGAACGCACCAAGAAAAGGTGCAGATTTGCAATATACGATGACTCTTCAATTCGAAGAGTCCATTTTCGGGAAGTCCACTGATATTGAAATTCCTATGGAGGAAGATTGTGATACTTGTGATGGCTCGGGTGCTAAACCAGGAACCTCACCTGAAACATGTTCCCACTGCCAAGGCTCTGGTCAAGTCAATCAGGAACAGAACACTCCGTTTGGCCGCGTCGTAAACCGTCGTGTATGTCACCACTGCCAAGGGACAGGGAAAATCATCAAAGACAAATGTAACACCTGTGGCGGAGATGGCCGAGTGACGAAGCGCAAGAAAATTCACCTGGACATCCCAGCAGGTATCGACGATGGTCAACAAATTCGTGTCCAAGGAAAAGGGGAAGAAGGTGTCAATGGAGGCCCTGCGGGAGACTTATTTGTTGTCATCCGCGTACAGCCTCATGAATTCTTCCAACGTGAGGGGGATCACATTTTCTGTGAGATTCCTCTTACCTTTGCACAGGCCGCACTTGGTGATGAAATTGAAGTCCCAACTGTACACGGAAATGTGAAACTGAAAGTGCCTGCCGGAACACAGACTGGAAAGACATTCCGTTTGAAAGAGAAAGGTGCACCGAACGTCCATGGCCGTGGCCAAGGGGATCAGCATGTGAAGATGAAAGTGATAACGCCTAAGAATTTGACAGAACGACAGAAAGAATTGCTTCGTGAATTCAATGATATTAGTGGCAATGAAGCAACAGATGAGCAGCACGGTAACTTCTTCGAACGTATGAAACGTGCGTTTAAAGGGGACAGCTAAAGGTTAAAAGGAAGGTGTCTGTACGATGGGTTGATGGGTAGTTCATGGAATTTCCCGTTCTTTCGTGCAGGCACTTTTTATTGAGCGTCTGGTTTACTATCCATAGATACTTAGAAAAAATAATGAAGAGGGTGGATCATCAATGAAATGGTCTGAAGTATGTGTCCATACGACAACAGAAGCGGTAGAACCGGTTTCGAACATTCTACATGAGTCAGGAGCGAGCGGGGTCGTTATTGAAGACCCGTCGGATATGAATAGAAAGGAAACGAAACTGGGTGAAATTTACGAATTGAACCCGGACGATTATCCAGCAGAAGGGGTTTATGTAAAAGCCTACCTGCCTATGAACAGTTTTCTTGGGGAAACTGTCGACGGGATTAAAAAAACCGTATCAAATTTAACGGAGTTCGGAATAGATATTGGACATAATAATGTGACAATCAGCGAAATTCATGAAGAAGATTGGGCAACCGCCTGGAAAAAATATTATAAACCCGTCAAAATATCAGAAAAAATCACCATCATACCGACATGGGAAGATTATACGCCGGTATCCAGTGATGAAATCATTATTGAAATGGACCCTGGAATGGCTTTTGGTACAGGAACTCACCCGACGACAGTTCTTAGCATACAGGCCTTGGAGCAGTACTTAGAAAAAGGTGATAAGGTACTTGATGTCGGTGCTGGATCTGGAATACTAAGTGTAGCTTCCGTCCTTTTAGGAGCTGAGCATGCTTATGCTTATGATTTAGATGACATAGCCGTTTCTAGTACAAGGAACAATGCCGCTTTAAATGGTGTGGAAGATAAAGTTACATCAAAACTCAATGACCTTCTTGAAGGCGTAGATTGGGAAGCGGATTTAATTGTGTCGAACATTCTGGCCGAGATTATCGTCAAATTTACAGATGATGCCTATCGTGTAGTTAAGCCAGGAGGTTATTTCATAACTTGTGGAATTATTTCTGGGCGTAAGGAAATGGTCCGGGACCAATTAATCCAATCAGGGTTTGAAATTATTGAAACAAACAAGATGGAAGACTGGGTAAGCATCATCGCTAAAAAACCGGAGTGATTGTATGCAACGTTACTTTGTTGAACAAGAATGTTGGAACGAAGCCACCTTTTATGTGAGTGGAGAAGATGCCCATCATATGGTGAGAGTTATGAGAATGAGAGAAGGGGACAACCTCGTAGCCATCCATCCAGAAAAGGGTGCCGCTTTAAGCGAAATCACGAATGTGGTAGAGGGTGTTGTTTATTGTACAGTTGTTTCCTGGATGGAGGAAGACCGGGAGCTTCCTGTCCATGTGACAATCGTAGCGAGTCTTGGAAAAGGGGATAAGCTGGAACAAATTATCCAAAAGGGGACAGAACTTGGTGCTTCTGCTTTTATTCCATACCAGGCTGATCGTTCTGTAGCTAAATGGGATCAGAAAAAAGCAGTCAAAAAGGTGGAGAGGTTGCAAAAGATATCCAAAGAAGCGAGTGAGCAGTCCGAACGAACCAGGGTTCCTAAGGTACAACCTGTTCATACTCTCCATCAGCTTTTGGAATTAAAAGAGCGCTATGAGCACTGTTTATTTGGATATGCAGAAGAGGCACGACAGGAAACGTCTCCCTCTTTAAGTTCAGTCATCGAATCAGTGAAGCCTAAAGAAGCTATTTTAGTGGTTTTCGGACCTGAAGGTGGATTTTCTGAAACCGAAGTGGAAAAACTTTTACAAGAAGGGTTCAAGTCAGTTCGGCTGGGTCCACGAATTTTACGAATGGAAACAGCGCCTCTTTATTTCCTATCGAGCCTCTCCTACAAATTGGAAGAAGCTTAAAATGCGTAAGCAAACTCGCATTTTAATCGCTTTCATGCTAAGATAGAAGAGATGTACGAACAACTTAAATTTGAAAGGGCGATCTACAAATGGAACAAAATCTAGCTAAAATGATTGATCATACACAGCTTAAACCCGATACACTGAAAGATAAAATCACACAAATATGTACAGAAGCAAAAGAACAAAATTTTGCTTCCGTATGTGTAAATCCTCACTGGGTTTCTTACTGTGCAGAGTTACTAGAAGGAACAGACGTGAAGGTTTGTACAGTGATTGGTTTCCCACTAGGAGCGACAACGAAAGAAACAAAAGCTTTTGAAACAAAGCAGGCTATCGAAAAAGGCGCGACTGAAGTAGATATGGTAATCAATATCGGTGAATTGAAATCAGGAAATCACGAACTAGTTCAACAGGATATTGAAGCAGTTGTACGTGAAGCGGAAGGAAAAGCTATTGTGAAAGTAATCATTGAGACTTCCCTTCTCACGGAAGAAGAAAAAGTTACAGCATGTGAACTTGCAAAAGCTGCAGGAGCAGATTTTGTTAAAACATCTACTGGTTTCTCCGGTGGAGGAGCAACGGTAGAAGATATCAGCCTTATGCGTAAAACTGTCGGCCCGGATATGGGTGTGAAAGCCTCCGGTGGAGTGCGTGATTACGAAGGTGCAAAAGCAATGATCGAAGCTGGTGCTACCCGTATCGGTGCAAGCTCCGGAATCGCTATCGTAAACGGCGAACAAGGAACTTCTGATTATTAATAAAACATATAAAAAGAAGCCATCTCAAAAAGGAGATGGCTTCTTTTTATATGTTTTATGAGTATAAAGACCAACCCATATCAAGCTTTTCGCATGCAGAATAGCGTCCTTAGAAGTTCGTTCTGTTCGAATGACAACTTGCAAAAGCGACTTATTCCAGAGGTTGTTTCGAGATGCTTATATGACGAGGGGGCGGAGGGGAATGGCGAGACTCCTACCTTAAGTGTGCAGGCGCCTCGATACAGCGGCGTATGGACTGGACTGAGCTGGCGGAGATAAAGGAAACACGGAGAGCGTAGCGATTCGATGTTGACTTATCGTACAGAAGCGAGGGAAGTCTCACTAGCCGCTAGGCGCCGGAACCGGATATCTAGGAGGAAAAATTGCTTGGTGAGACCCCACAGGACACAGTCCGAGGATGCTCACCGCGCTCCTGCGGAAAGCGAGTCATTCCCCGCAGCCCCCATACACTCAACAAAAGTTTCGAAACTGAGTCTTCAAGAATAGGAAGCTATAGTGGAGGTGAGGGTAGTATCGTTTGACTTTAGAGTTGATTTGAAAGATTGTATAGAAAAGGAGGGATGAAATGAAAAGGAAAGATCATGTCAAAATGCATAGTTATCCAGGAATGGTTGCCGTTGTGGGAGTTTTTCACGAAGGCAAAGTAAACTTTATGGCAGCCGGATGGCACGCCTATCTTTCTATGTCTCCACCAATGTAAGGCGTAGCTATAGGAAGAGAACGGCATACATATGATATGGTGAAAAAATCGAACCGATTTACGATTAACTTCCTCCCCTTTGATGATGCTGGCTTTATTCAATACAGCGGAACGGTTTCAGGTGCAGAGGTGGATAAAACCCAAACATACGGTCAACCTTGGAGAATGGAGGAGGATTATCCCCTGCTTGAACGTGCTTATCTTGCCTACGAGTGTAGAGTTCATCAAATCGTTCCTACAGGAGACCATGACTGGGTGATCGGTAACATCGAAGGCTGCCACTACAAAGAAGAAAAATTTCTTGAAAATGGCTTGCCGAACTTTGAAGATTTGAACATTCCGCTTTATCTCGGGCGTTCAAGTTATGTAAGTTTGAATGATGAGGTAGAGATTAAAGAAGTTAAAGACCCTTTATCTTTCAAAAAAAGTTGACCATATGAGATGCATATAATATAATTGTCAAAGGTATGGGGGGTTCCCATACAAGAGAAACAGTTTTGTTTGCTTCGGAGGGAGGGAAATTAGCATGTCAAAAACAACTCGCGTTCGTAAAAACGAGTCTCTTGAAGATGCTCTTCGTCGCTTTAAGCGTGATGTATCAAAAAGTGGTACATTAGCGGAATATCGTAAGCGTGAATATTACGATAAGCCTAGCGTACGCCGTAAGAAAAAGTCTGAGGCGGCTAGAAAGCGTAAGTAATTAAAGAGGGTGTTGAAGAGATGACAATTACAGACCGTCTCACCCAGGATATGAAAACAGCCATGAAGGCTCGTGATAAGGAAAGATTATCAACGATCCGCATGGTGAAAGCTTCTATGCAGAATGAAGCCATTAAACTGGGAAAAGACTCATTATCTGAAGAAGAAGAATTGACTGTTTTATCTCGTGAGGTAAAGCAGAGAAATGATTCCCTCCATGAATTCAAAGAAGCTGGACGTGAAGATCTTGTAGAAGGACTCGAACGTGAAATTGAGATTTTACAAGTATATATGCCGAAACAGCTGACAGATGAAGAACTCAAGCAAGTCGTTGATGAGACGATTCAGGAAGTAGGCGCTACTTCTAAGAGTGACATGGGTAAAGTCATGAGTGCCGTCATGCCTAAGGTCAAGGGCAAGGCCGACGGAACCAAGGTCAATAAGCTCGTTCTTCAGCAACTATCGTAAATATAAAGGCCTCTCTTAGTTAAGAGAGGCCTTTTTACATACACTAAACATCTCTTCAAGGTTTTTTTAAAAGTCGTAAACTTTTTGAAACCAACCCTGCTTTTGATTCGTAAACGTATTATATGATGGGTAGGCTACCTGTAAAGGAGGTGAAATGGATGAAGCGATCTTTTCGTCTAGGTATTTGGGGCACACTCATCCTTTTAGGAAGCGTTTTATCATTTTTCCATCTTCAATCATCTGTTCAGGCAGACGGAGAAGGTCAGACGGTTTACGTCATTCCAGTAAAAGATACAGTAGAGCGTGGGATGGCTGCGTTCCTCACCCGAACGACAGAAGAAGCTCGTGAAAATGGTGTGGATCATATCATATTTGAAATCGATACGCCGGGAGGCCGCGTGGATGCGGCAGGCGACATCGGACAAATCTTTCAGGATTTGGATGTTCCGAATAGTGCATTTGTAACGAACAGGGCCTATTCGGCTGGTTCGTACATTGCTTTAAACGCAGATGCTATCTACATGAAACAGACAGCGACCATGGGGGCTTCCGGGGTTATTAATTCTGATGGGACAGCTGCTGATAAAAAGGCTCAATCAGCCTGGATTTCAGCTATGGTAGCCGCGGCTGAGTCTACAGGGCGTGACCCTTTATATGCACGGGCTATGGCGGATGCATCCGTTGATTTAAAGGATTATGGAGCTCCTGAAGGAGAATTTTTAACATTGGGGGCAACGGATGCGGAAGAGGTAGGCTATGCTGAAGGGATTGTGGATGACCGTAATGAGCTTCTCAGTGTGCTTGGTTTGTCTGATGCAACCGTCATAGAGGAGACCCCTACTCTTTCCGAGAACATTGCCAGATTCCTGACAGATCCTGTTGTTATTCCGATCTTATTATCCATCGCAAGTATTGGTCTTGTAGTTGAATTGTATTCGCCGGGGTTTGGTATACCAGGAACAATGGGAGCGCTCTCGCTCGTCCTGTTTTTTTATGGTCATATTGTGGCTGGGCTTGCAGGATACGAAGCGATTATACTCCTTATTTTAGGGATTGGGTTAGTGATAGCTGAATTCTTTTTACCAGGAGGTATTGCAGGGATAGCGGGGGTCGTTGCAATTGTATCCTCATTGATGCTTTCATCAGCGGATATGGGGCACATGGCCATGAGTATAGGCATTGCTCTTTTAGTAACGATTGTTGTATCCATTGTACTATTTAAATTCGTTGGTTTGGAAAGAGGATTCTTTCGTCATATTATTTTGAATGATTCCACTTCATCTGAACAAGGTTATGTATCTTCACAAAACCGTTTGGATTTAATCGGTATGGAAGGAGAAACGATTACGCCACTCCGACCTTCCGGGACAGCGGATTTTGATGGTGAACGGTTGGATGTCGTGACTGAAGGTGGTTTCATTCCTGTGCATCAAGCAGTGAAAATTATAAAAACAGAAGGTTCACGTATCGTTGTGCGTGAGGTTGAAAAAGTAGAACAAGAGGAGGAAACAAAGTGACACTTGAACAATTAATGCCAATCATCATCATTGGTATCATAATTATTGTAGTAGCGGTGTTGTTTACATTCATACCTGTCATGCTATGGATCAGTGCGTTAGCTGCAGGCGTGAAGATTAGTATTTTTACATTAGTAGGTATGCGGTTAAGAAGGGTTATTCCTTCCCGTGTAATCAATCCGCTAATTAAAGCTCATAAAGCAGGTGTAAATGTGAACACAAACCAGCTGGAGAGCCACTACCTGGCAGGTGGTAACGTTGACCGTGTAGTAAACGCTCTTATCGCAGCACAAAGAGCGAATATTGAACTAAGTTTCGAGCGTTGTGCAGCCATTGATCTTGCTGGCCGTGATGTATTGGAAGCTGTTCAAATGAGTGTAAATCCTAAAGTTATCGAAACGCCATTTATCGCAGGTGTAGCGATGGATGGGATTGAAGTAAAAGCGAAAGCGCGTATTACCGTAAGGGCAAATATTGACCGCCTCGTCGGTGGTGCAGGCGAAGATACTGTCATTGCACGTGTCGGTGAAGGAATCGTATCCACGATCGGGTCCAGTGAAAATCATAACAAAGTATTGGAAAATCCAGATAGGATCTCCCAAAATGTATTAGGAAAAGGTTTAGATGCTGGAACGGCCTTCGAGATTCTTTCTATTGACATTGCCGATATTGACATCGGTAAGAACATTGGTGCGATCCTGCAAACAGACCAAGCAGAAGCAGATAAGAATATTGCGCAGGCAAAAGCCGAAGAGCGTCGTGCTATGGCGATCGCTCAAGAACAAGAGATGCGTGCCCGTGTACAAGAAATGCAGGCGAAAGTGGTTGAAGCAGAAGCTCAAGTCCCTCAGGCGCTTGCTGAAGCTTTGCGTTCCGGTAAAATGGGTGTCATGGATTATATGAACTATCAGAACATCAATGCGGATACGGATATGAGGAACACACTCGGGAAAATGTCCGATGAAGAGGAAGAAGATAAATAGTCCTTGATTAATTTAAAGGAGAGTTTGTATGGGAGATTTGATTGAACTCATTTTCAGCAATTTCCTTATTCTTGCGGCTATTATTGGCGGGATTATCAGTTGGTTCAGCGGGATGACAAAAGAAAATGAGAATAAACAAAGACCTGAAAAGAAGACATCTCCAATTCCCCCTGCTTACCCTAGTGGTCCTTCAAGGAATTTTCATGAAGCAGAAACCAAGGATCAATCAGGAGAAGATAGGTTAAGGGATTATTACGAGACCAAACAGAAGAAGCTTGCTGAAGTTGAGACATTTCGATCTGAAGAACATCAAAAAGAAGATGAGGAAATGTATGCTCATACGTCAGCGGAGTCAAGAAAAAAACAAAAGATATCTTCTGAGTTGAATTTAAATGGTCCACTAATAGAAAAAACAAGAAAGTGGGATAAAAAGCGGTTAGCTGAAGGGATTTTAATGTCTGAAGTACTCGGTCCGCCCCGGGCTCGCAAGCCTCACAGCTCCCACCCACGAAAAAGATAAGCAGAACGCACGAATTGTAGTGATACAATTCGTGCGTTTTTCGTATAAATGAAAAGAGGGGAGGGCGTCACATGTCAAAATGGCAGCAGCAAATACGGACTTGGATCAGTCGTTACTTTGATTTACCATCTGATGTCATGTTGGATCTTCCTAGAATCACAACCATCGGGTCCATTCATGTGTACATAGAAAATCATACAGGCCTCCTTCATTTTTCTGATGAAGAAGTTAGAATTCAATACAAAAAAGGTCAAGTTCGGATTTTGGGTAAAGACCTTGGAGTGAAAATGATGCTGAAGGAAGAGCTATTACTGGAAGGTGAACTCAAGTCTGTAGAATTCTTGCCGGAATCAAAAGGGGGGTGAGACGATGAAGAACCAGCATGATTTCTTTCAGGGAATCATGACGGTACAAGTAGAGGGACCGTTGATCGAGCCATTTTTGCAAGCATGCACGAAACGTGGCTGTCATATTACAAATATGAGAAGATTGGATGATTCTCTAGTCATTTTAACGATTCGATTAAAGGACTGGAAAACCTTCAGACAATTGAGGAAGAAATACCGTTGTAAAATATCCATCAAGAGTGGGAAAGGTCTTCCGTTTCTTATCCAGCATATGGTTGGGAGGCTTTCGGTTCTTCTCGCCTTCATCGCAGCGGTAGTGATTATTTTTGTGCTCGCGAATACGTTGTGGTCCATTAAGGTGGACGGCCTTTCACCGGAACTTGAAGCAGATGTTGAAAGTAAGTTGAATAGTTATGGTGTCTCTCCTGGAAAACTAACGATAGGGATGAAGGATCCTATCGAAATACAACAGCAGTTATTAGAAGATATTCCGGATTTGTTATGGATCGGTGTGAAAAAGCAAGGGACGAGCTATCATTTGTATGGTGTGGAAAAAACGAGATACGATATAGAGAAGAATACTCGCCCTTCCAATCTTGTAGCAGCCAAAAAAGGAATGATTATTGAAACATTTATAAAGAAGGGTCGACCGATGGTGTCGGTTCATGATGTTGTACAAAAGGGACAAATTCTTGCTACGGGTCAGCTGGTAGAAGAGGAGGATCTATTTATACACTCTGAAGGGGAAGTGATTGCAGAAACATGGTATCGCGTCGCTCAGAATCTCCCTATGAAACAAGTGCTTTCCTTAACGGATGGTTTCGTGGAAAGTGAATATCATTTGAAGATTGGGAAGTTCTCTATTCCTGTTTGGGGGTTCTGGCGTGGAGGGGAAGGAAACTTTAGGGAAGAATCTCATACCTCAGACTGGAGTATCTTTGGGTTCCGAATTCCAGTGAACATGAAAACGATTAATTACTTCTCCATTGACCGAAAAGCCTATGAATCATCTCGTAAAAATATCGAGAAAATAGGGATATCTTCAGCAAGGAGCAACCTTCAACAAGAACTCGATCCAGATGCGGAAATAAAGGATGAAAAAGTTTTGCACCTCAGTGAGGAGAATGGTAAAGTAAAATTAATCCTAATGTACAAAGTTTATGAAAATATTGCAGTTACCAAGTATGTAAGTCAAGGAGATTGAGTATGCCAGAAGATTTAAAAACAATGGACATTCAATTAGATAATACAACAGAAGCATTAGCTCTTTTTGGTACAGAAGACCGTAACCTTAAGCAAATTGAGGAACAGCTGAAAGTTACGATCATTTCACGTGGGGAACAAGTGAGAGTATCCGGTCAAGCGGAACATGTTCAGCTCGTGGAGGAAATCCTCAACAGCGTTCTTGCAATTATCCGTAAAGGTTTAACTGTTACGGAACGAGATGTCGTATACGCTGTGGAACTTGCTAAAAAAGGGAAAATCAACCAATTCGAAGCATTGTTCGAAGATGAAATCACGAAAAACTCAAAAGGGAAATCAATCAGAGTTAAAACACTTGGTCAGAGAAATTACATCGCAGCCATTAAGAAGAATGACCTTGTCTTTGGTATTGGCCCTGCTGGTACAGGGAAGACCTACCTTGCTGTGATTATGGCCGTCAATGCTTTGAAAAATGGAGATGTGAAGAGGATCATTCTGACTCGTCCGGCAGTGGAAGCTGGAGAAAGTTTAGGTTTTCTTCCGGGTGATCTTAAAGAGAAAGTTGATCCTTATTTAAGGCCGCTTTATGATTCTTTGCACGATGTATTCGGCGCAGAACATACGGCACGATTAATCGATAGAGGAACGATTGAAATTGCTCCGCTTGCTTATATGAGAGGGCGGACATTGGATGATGCTTTTGCTATTTTGGATGAAGCTCAAAATACGACACCTGAACAAATGAAGATGTTTCTGACTCGTTTAGGATTCGGTTCAAAAATGATTATCACTGGAGATATCACACAAGTGGATCTTCCAAAAGGCGTGAAGTCCGGTTTGCGAGTCGCTGAGGAGCGGTTAGCTAAAGTGAAAGGGTCTGCCTTCATTCATTTGGATCAATCCGACGTTGTCAGGCACCCTCTTGTGCAGCGGATTATTGATGCATATGAGGAGGAAAGTAAGTAAGGCCCAGTGATTGGGTCTTATTTATTGTTCTTATTTGGAATTATATGGGAAGGGGTGGGGTGATTTGAAGGAGCGATTCCTTCTACAGCTTCAAAAACTTAACCTGCATAAGTCGAAGCTGTTGCCGGCATTATCAGGGCTTATTGTGGCTATTTTCTTTTTCGCGCTCTCTATTCCAAATGTTTACACACAAACCTACGAGCTGGAGAAATACAGCACAGCGCCCGAAACGATCCGTTCCCCCATTACCATAGAGAATAAGAAAAAAACAGAACAGCAACTAAGAGCAGTTACTCAGGCGGTTGAGGATCAATATACGATTTCTGAAGATATTGCAGAAGAACGCCTTGGTATGGTAAATGAAATCTATGAAGTGGTAGAAGAAACAAAAAGTAAGGAGGGGAACCTGACTAAAGACGAACAATTAATTATGATTGAATCGCTTCTGTCAGATGAACTTTCTAAAGGTCTCCCTTCAGAAGCTTTTCTGCCGTTGCTGAGAGCAGAGCAATCGTTGTTGAACGAAAGCCACCGATTGTTAGAAACCCTTCTACATAACTACTTTAACGAAGGGGTGCAAGGGTCAGAAGTTAAAGATCTGGAAAGAAGGATGGAGCTGGAAATTCAATACTCAGAAACACCATCCTTTTTAAAACCAGTCCTTACGGATATAGGGACCTATGCTCTTGTCGAAAACGCTTTGTTCGATCATGAGAAAACAGAGGCAGTCATTAAAAACGCTGCTGCAACTGTGGAGCCAGTCATGATTAGAGCGGGAGAAGTGATTGTGACAGAGGGGTCTATGATAACTGGAGATCTCTATGATGATCTTTTGTTGACTGGATTGCTCGATCAACAACGCAACCTACTGCCATCCGTTGGACTGGCCATATTTGCGCTCCTTTTAGGCGCAATTTTGTACACAGAATTCAGGAGAGCTGTTAAAAAGGAAAACTGGACATTCCGTCCTATCTTCATTTCCACCTTTGTTTCCTTATTGATCATTACGCTTATGAAGGTTTTTAGCTTGTTTGGATCAATGGAACAACCTTTGTACTTTCTTGTCCCGGCTGTTACAGGCGTCATGATTGTAAGGATCCTCTGTTCTGAACGTTTTGCGATCGTACTGGCGGTAGTGTATTCTTTGATGGCCTGCTTGTTGTTCAACGGACAGTTAGCTGGAGCACTTCATGCAACAGCAGGCATGTATTTGCTGCTTTCTCAGTTGGCAGGGATTTATTTCCTTACTCCAAGTAACGAAAGGTTGTCCATTGTTCGAGCAAGTGTGGGGGTTGCTTTTATCAATATATGTGCAATCCTGTTTTTTCTATTCATTTCTTTTGAAAAATACACCTGGTCGGAAGTGTTTTTGTATGGGGGGTATGGAATTGCCGGTGCCTTTCTTTCGTCAGTTCTGACGCTCGGTCTCCTTCCCTTTATAGAGACTGGTTTCGGTGTCCTTTCTGATCAAAAATTGCTGACTCTTGCCAGTCCCAACCATCCAATCTTACGTAAAATACTCACGGAAGCCCCGGGTACGTATCATCACAGTGTCATGGTAGCCAATTTAAGTGAAGCGGCTTGTGAATCAATTGGAGCTCATGGTCTTCTTGCGCGTGTGGCATCCTATTATCATGACCTCGGAAAAACCGTCCAGCCTCGTTATTTTATTGAGAATCAAATGGGTATGAAAAACCCACATGATTTCATGAAGCCTGAACAAAGTGCAGAGATAATCATCAATCATCCATATGATGGTGCGAGAATGTTGAAGGAGCATAAGTTTCCAGAAGAGGTCATCGATATTGCTGAACAACACCATGGAACGACGCTTTTGAAGTATTTTTATTATCAGGCAAAGGAAATGAAGCAGGATACAAAAGAAGAAGATTACCGTTACCCAGGTCCTAAACCTCAAAGTAAGGAAGCGGCGATTGTGTGTATTTGCGATTCTGTGGAGGCAGCTGTTCGGTCATTGAATCATCCAACAGAAGAAAAACTTAAAAAAATTGTGGCGTCCATTTTAGAAGACCGCATGCTTGATGGTCAGTTGGATGACAGCAATCTGACGTTTAATGAGTTGAAGAGAATGGAAACAGCCATATGTGAAACGTTACAGGGTATTTTTCACTCGCGAATTGAATATCCGGTAACGAAACCATTAGTCAAGGAGGCAAAATAATATGATTACCATCGATTTTCAAGACGAAACCAATTCAGTAGATGAAGCATTTGTTGATATGATTCAACGGATTATCCGTTTTGCAGGGGAAAAAGAAGAAGTTAAGGGGGATGCGGAAGTCTCTGTCAGCTTTGTGGATAACAAGGAGATTCAGGAAATCAACCGCAATTATCGTCAAAAAGATGAACCTACAGATGTCATCTCTTTTGCGATGCAGGAGCTTGGTGAAGACGAAATGAATGTGTTGGATGAGAATATGCCGCTTATGCTTGGCGATATTATCATTTCCGTCGATAAGGCCAAAGAACAAGCGGAAGACTATAATCATTCTCTTGAACGTGAATTCGGCTTCCTCGCTCTACATGGCTTCTTGCATTTGCTTGGTTACGATCACATGAATGAAGAAGATGAAAAGCAGATGTTCGGAAGACAAGAGGAAATTTTACATGAGTTCGGACTTCAAAGATCCTAATAAGAAGAAAAAAATCGGCTTTCGTTTCGCTTGGAATGGGATAAAGGAAGTGTGTAGCTCGGAGCGCAACTTCCGCATTCATCTGTTGGTTGCTCTTTTAGTCATCACCGCTGCCTTTATGTTCGGTTTGTCAAAGGGGGAATGGGTGACCATCCTTCTCATCATATGCATGGTATTAAGCCTTGAAATGGTCAATACAGCTATGGAAAGACTGCTTGATTTTTACCATCCCGAACAAAACCCCATTATCGGTTCGATTAAAGATATTACGGCTGGCGCGGTTCTTGTAGCAAGTATTGGGGCGGTCATCATAGGAATGATCATTTTCCTGCCCAAGCTTTTCCTGATATGAGATTAGGAATGAACTTGAGAAGATGATATAGTAAGATAGAGCAGAACGAATGTGTGATATTTATTGGAGGAACATTTATGACAGAGAATTTCAAGTCGGGTTTCATTACAATCGTCGGCCGGCCGAATGTGGGCAAATCGACGTTCATGAATCGTGTGATCGGTGAAAAAATCGCCATCATGAGTGATAAACCCCAAACAACAAGAAACAAAATCCAGGGAGTCATGACAGATAAAGACTCACAGATCATTTTCATCGATACGCCTGGTATCCATAAACCCAAGCACAAACTTGGAGATTACATGGTCAACGTTGCCGAAAATACATTAAACGAAGTAGATGCTGTCCTTTTTATGATTAATGCAGAAGAAGGATACGGCAGAGGGGACCAATTTATTCTGGACCGCTTGCAGCGTGTCGAGCAGCCTGTTTTTTTAATCATCAATAAGATTGACAGGGTCCACCCGGATGACCTGCTGCCACTGATTGATCAGTACAAAGAGAAGCTTGATTTTGAAGAAATCATTCCAATTTCAGCGCTTGAAGGCAACAACGTCAATCATTTACTTGACGTCCTGAAAAAACATCTGCCTGAAGGTCCGCAGTTCTACCCGGAGGACCAAATCACGGATCATCCGGAACGCTTTGTCATCAGTGAATTTATCAGAGAGAAAGTTTTACACTTAACTCGCGAGGAAATCCCTCACTCCATTGCTGTGGTCATTGAATCAATCGAGCCTCGGAATGAACACGATAAAGTACAGATCCAAGCGGCCATCATCGTTGAACGTAAGTCTCAAAAAGGCATCATTATCGGTAAGCAAGGAAGTATGCTGAAAGAGATCGGTAAGCGGGCTAGAAGAGATATTGAATCTCTGCTGGGAAGCAAAGTCTATTTGGAACTCTGGGTCAAAGTGCAGAAAGACTGGAGAAACAAACAAATCCAACTCAGTGATTTCGGTTATCGCGAAGACGAATATTAAGGGTTGGAAAATATTAAGCCTTATGTTTTCGGTCAGGGGAAGCATTCTAGGAATGTACACTCGTTTAGCGATGATAAGAAAGGCGGTGTTTCTTGTGCGCGACAAGCTTTCATGGAACGTTTTCAGTCAAACAGGAAGTGTGGAAACATATTTATTGATGAAAGAATTGGAGTCTCAAGATCAGCAGTCTCAAGAACAGTTCGCTTCCCCTACTGAACCAATATCTACGGATGATCTTCATTCGTAAACGGAGCAGGTGAGCCATTTGATGGACAAGGTGGAAGGAGTCGTCATCCGGACGAATAATTACGGTGAAACACATAAAATCGTCACGATGATGACACGGGAAAAAGGTAAAATAGGCGTAATGGCTCGTGGGGCTAAAAAGCCAAAGAGCCGGATGTCCTCAATCACCCAACCATTCATCCACGGCACATTTTTAATTCAAACAGGGTCCGGCTTAGGATCAATGAGTCAAGGGGAGATGTTATCATCCCTGAGGTCTATTCGCGAGGATATTGTAAAAACGGCGTATGCGTCTTACATCGCAGAATTGACAGATAAACTCATTGAGGAAAAGCAGCCGGATCCTTTTCTTTATGAACAGTTGCTTCAAACGTTTCAATGGATGAATGAAGGAAAAGATCCAAACATCCTGACGTTGATGTATGAATTAAAAATTTACAAAAAAGCGGGGTTTGCTCCGGTCGTCGATCACTGTATCCAGTGCGGAAGCCAGGAAGGTCCTTTTGCCTTTTCTATAATAGAGGGTGGCCTCTTATGCTTTCGTTGTAAACAGCGGGACCCACAGGCCTACGGTTTGCCGGATCCTTTACCAAAATTGCTGAGGGTCTTTTTACATATGGATGTGAAGCGGCTTGGTCAAATTACGATGAAAGAAGAGAATAAAAAATTATTGCGTCATATCATGGATGAATACTATGATCGATATGGTGGATATTTCATTAAATCAAAGAAATTTTTAAAACAGCTGGATTTGTTTTCAGACTGAGGTTTGACAATTTTGCTGAAATTAGAGTATGATTCTATTACTAAATAACGTGTTGCTGTGAAAGAGAGTAGTAACCGGTTTTTACGTTTCCAAAAGCGAGCTTGTGACGGTGAGAGACAAGCGGAAGCCGACTGGTGAAGGCGTTCTGGAGCAATGATGAAAGTGGCTTCCTTATTTAGAGGAAGCAATTAGGGTGGAACCGCGGAGACCCCGTCCCTATGTCTGTATGCAGACGTAGGGACGGGGTCTCTTTTCTTTTGAAACACTCATTATCTAGGAGGAAACGTATGAATATTCAAGACATGATCTTAACTTTGCAAAATCATTGGTCAAAACAAGGCTGTCTTCTTATGCAAGCCTACGATACTGAAAAAGGGGCAGGAACGATGTCTCCTATGACGTTGTTACGAAGTCTCGGACCTGAGCCATGGAACGTTGCCTATGTCGAGCCGTCCCGCCGTCCTGCTGATGGTCGTTATGGCCAAAACCCGAACCGTTTATATCAACACCATCAGTTTCAGGTCATCATGAAACCTTCTCCTGATAATATCCAGGAATTATATTTAGAGTCACTTGAAGCTCTTGGAATTGACCCTAAGAAACACGACATTCGGTTTGTAGAAGATAACTGGGAAAACCCAACGCTAGGCGCCGCAGGTCTTGGTTGGGAAGTATGGCTTGATGGGATGGAAATCACGCAGTTCACCTATTTCCAGCAAATCGGAGGTCTTGAAGCGAAGCCTGTTTCTGCAGAAATCACATACGGTCTTGAAAGACTGGCATCTTACATTCAGGATAAAGAAAATGTCTTTGAATTAGAATGGACCAATGGAGTGACAGTAGGAGATATTTTCACTCAGCCGGAATATGAACATTCCGTTTATACTTTCGAAGCTTCTGATGAGGATATGTTGTTCAACCTATTCTCGACTTATGAAAAGGAAGCACAGCGAATTATGGAACAAGGCCTTGTTTTCCCAGCCTATGACTATGTGTTGAAGTGTTCTCACACGTTTAATTTGCTTGATGCAAAAGGAGTCATTAGTGTAACGGAAAGAACTGGTTATATTTCCCGTGTGAGAAACCTGGCGAGGAAGATTGCTAAAACCTATGTAGAGGAAAGGGAGCGTCTCGGCTTCCCTATGCTGAAGAAGGAGGAGGGTTATCATGAGTAATACCGTATTATTTGAACTAGGTGTAGAAGAGCTTCCCGCTCGCTTTATCAATGATGCTTTGGATCAGCTGGAGGATAAAACAGTTCAATGGTTCAAGGATAACCGGATTCCTTATGGGGAAATCACCGGCTTTGCTACCCCAAGAAGATTGGCCGTTAAAATTACAAACGTTGAAGAAAAGCAGCCAGATATTGAAGAGGAAGCAAAAGGTCCAGCCAAAAAAATCGCTCTTGATGAAGAAGGAAACTGGACGAAAGCGGCCATCGGATTTTCTAAAGGTCAAGGGAAAGATGTAGATGATATCTATTTCAAAGAAATCAAGGGAACGGAATATGTCCACGTCAATAAGTTTATTGAAGGAGAACCGACCACAAACCTTCTTCAAAACTTTCGGGATGTTTTCTTATCGCTAACCTTCCCAAAAAACATGCGATGGGGAAATCGCGACCTTCGTTATGCACGTCCAATCCGATGGATGATCGGTCTTTTCGGAGAAGAAGTCATCCCTTTCACAATCGAAGGCGTAGATACTGGCAATACGACATACGGCCATCGCTTCTTAGGGTCCCAGACCACAGTAGCAGAAGCTGATGCTTATGAACAAACGTTGAAAGACCAATATGTCATGGCATCCGTGGAGGAAAGAAAATCGGAGATTGTTAATCAGTTGAGGAAGCTTGAAAGTGAAAATGAGTGGAAGCTGATGATTGACGAGGATTTATTGAACGAAGTGACGCACTTAGTTGAGTATCCGACCGTTTTCAGTGGCACTTTCTCAGACGAATTCCTTGAAATCCCTGAAGAAGCCCTAGTTACATCAATGAAGGAGCATCAGCGGTATTTTCCGGTACGTTCTTTGAACGGACAGTTGAAACCTCATTTTGTCGGTGTTCGTAATGGGGATGACCAGCACATAGAGACCGTGGCAAGAGGTAACGAAAAAGTTTTGAAAGCACGCCTTAAGGATGCTCAGTTCTTCTATGAAGAAGACCAAAAGGGAAGCATTGATGAAAAAATGCAGAAGCTTTCTCGCATGGTCTATCAGGAGGAACTTGGAACGTTAGCAGATAAAGTACAACGGATTGTAGCCATTACTGGAAAACTTGGTGAATGGATCGGCCTAGAAGAAGCTCAACTGCAAAAAGCGAAACGGGCAGCCGAAATTTGCAAGTTCGATCTTGTAACTCAGATGGTTGATGAATTCACAGAATTACAAGGAACGATGGGGGAAAAGTATGCTCGTATCTTCGGTGAGGATGAAGAGGTGGCCGTGGCTATCAATGAGCATTACATGCCTCGTCAAGCCAATGGAGCCGTACCTGCATCTACCATCGGTTCTCTTGTAAGTATTGCAGATAAGCTCGATACGATTGTAGGTAGTATCTCCATCGGCATCATTCCGACAGGTTCACAGGACCCTTACGGATTGAGACGTCAGGCTTTAGGGATTCTGCAAACCTTAACGGCTCATGGATGGTCCATTCCAGTCGAACAATTGATTGATCTCGTGCATCAATTTTATTATGAATTGGAACTCCCAACTCGTGATGAAAAAGAAGTCCATAAAGACTTGCGTGAATTCTTCCGCGTACGTGCGGCTTACTTAATGAGAGAAGAAGGGATTGCTCCAGATGTTGTGGAAGCTGTGTTGGCTAGAGGCATCGGTGTCTATCCTATAACGAAAGCAAAAGCCGTCCTTTTAGTAGAAAAACGTCAGGAACCTTCTTTCAAATCCGTCCATGAAGCACTCGGCCGTGTGCTGAATTTAGCCAAAAAGGCAGACACTGCGGATGTTGATCCTTCATTGTTTGAGAATGAACAAGAGCGACAATTGCATGAGGCTTATCAACACATTCAGGAAGACTATCGACAAGCATTACGAAAGAATCAACTGGATTTGGCCCTGGACCATTTATCCAAGCTTGCTAGTCCCATTCATACGTTCTTTGATGCAACGATGGTCATGGCGGAAGACGAGAGCATACGTCGGAACCGCTTAGGTTTATTAAAGCAAATTTCTAACGATGTCTATGCATTCGCCGACTTGAATGCCGTTGAATGGAAACAACAGTTCTAATCAGCTTTCTTTTCCGATAATTAAAAATGAGCTATAATTAATAAATAGTATGTCACAGTTAGTGATCGGGGTGAAGAAAGATTGGAACTATCGAACAGGCAAGAACAAATCATTCAAATTGTGAAAGATAACGGGCCAATCACAGGTGAGAATATAGCGGATCAGTTGAACTTGACACGGGCTACGCTGCGTCCAGACTTAGCTATTTTGACAATGGCAGGTTTCTTGGACGCCCGCCCACGGGTGGGTTACTTCTTCACGGGCAAAACAGGGTCTGAACTCTTTACTGAAAAACTGAAGAAGTTCAAAGTGGATGAATATCAATCCCGCCCGATCGTTGTCGAAGAAGATGTATCGGTTTATGATGCCATTTGTGCCATGTTTTTAGAGGATGTAGGGACTCTGTTTGTGACGGATCAACATTCCATACTAACTGGGGTGTTATCAAGGAAAGATCTGCTCAGAGCGAGTATCGGCAATCAGGACTTAACGTCCGTTCCTGTCCATATCATTATGACAAGAATGCCAAATATAACGGTTTGTGAACCTGAAGATTTGTTATTGGATGCCGCCCAGAAGTTGATTGAAAAACAAATTGATGGTCTTCCAGTCGTCCAACCTGTTGACGAAGGATTGAAAGTAGTGGGCCGACTGACGAAAACAAATATAACGAAAGCACTTGTGGAGTTGGCCAGGGACCAACACCTGTGATTTCAGTGGGGAGGAGGGATCGTTTATGGAAAAGCCCTTAATTTATGTCTTATCAGATTCAGTTGGGGAGACCGCAGAACTGGTCGTAAAAGCTTGTCTCAGTCAGTTTGATGATGGACCTTTTGATTTGCAGCGAATCCCTTATGTAGAAGATAAAGGGACGATTAACGAAGCGGTCCAGCAAGCCAAAGAACATAAAGCAATGATCGGTTTTACATTAGTGATTCCAGAGTTCAGACAGCACCTGAAACAAGAAGCTGAAAAACACGGCATTCAGTGTGTGGATATTATGGGACCAATGATGGAGGTTATGGAAAACCATCTGCAAATTAAACCTCGCCTTGAGCCGGGGCTTGTTCATAAATTGGACGAAGATTACTTTAAGAGAGTAGAGGCCATCGAATTTGCTGTTCGGTACGATGATGGTCGTGACCCACGGGGCATATCCAAAGCCGATATCGTACTGATTGGTGTTTCTAGAACATCCAAGACTCCATTGTCTCAGTATTTGGCTCACAAACGCCTGAAGGTCGCGAATGTACCGATTGTACCGGAAGTACAGCCACCATCTGAATTATTCCGCGTCGATCCCGATAAATGCATAGGCTTGAGTATCAGTGCAGAAAAACTAAATGATATAAGAAAAGAAAGATTAAAGTCATTAGGACTTGGAGATCAGGCAAGCTATGCGAATATGACACGTATTCAACAGGAAATCGATCATTTCAACCGGATTGTGGAGCGGATTGGTTGTCCAGTAATTGATGTTTCAAACAAAGCGGTTGAAGAGACAGCCAATGTTATTATGAACAAATTACGTCAGAATGCCCAGGAATAGTACAAATAGCGGAAGTCGCGCTTTGATTAAGCGCGACTTTTGTTGGGAAGAATGAAATTAGGTACAATTAGACATAGCGTAAACGATAGGAATGTATTATAATATCTATTTGTGGTAAAAATCCTTATAATGAAGGGATGTCCATTCCTAAAAAAATTTTCTGACCATGCGCTATTAAAGGCACTTACTTTTCAGAAAAATAAAACATTCACTTTTAAGGAGGATTCTACCGCTTATTGTAGAAATATTGATACTATGCCAAATTTAAATGTTCATATTTATGTCGATGCAGATAGCTGTCCAGTACAAGAAGAAATCATCGATGTTTGTATGCAGTACGATCTACATCCTTATTTCATAGCGACCGTTAATCATTATAGCCAAGAGAAGGCAGAGGCTGGATGGAGGTTCATGGATGATGGATCGCAATCTGTCGATATGTATATCCTTAATCAAGTGGAAGAAGGCGATGTCGTCATTACCCAGGATCTTTCTCTGGCTGTATTATTGACTTCTAAAGGGGTTTATGTACTTACTCCAAGAGGTAAACTGGTTAGAGAAAATGATGCAGATAACATCATGAACCAAAAGTTCATACGGCAGCAAACGATGAAGCAGAGAAAGAAATGGAAGGGTCCATCGGCATTTACAGCGGATGATCGCGCAAAGTTCCGATCTGTTTTCCAAAAATTGTTGTCAGAACATGAAGGAATTTAAGCTTTGAACGAGAATAATTGAGTAGTATGGTGATCTTATGGCTGGACATATTCCAGAAGAAAAAGTCGATGAAATTAGAAGATCAACGGATATTGTAGAAGTGATCGGCAATTACGTCGATTTGAAGAAACAAGGCAGGAACCATTTCGGCCTTTGTCCTTTCCATGGGGAAAACACTCCTTCCTTTTCCGTTTCTCAAGATAAGCAGATCTTTCATTGCTTTGGTTGTGGAAAGGGAGGGAATGTCTATACCTTCCTGATGGAGATTGAAGGGTTTAGTTTTATCCAGGCACTAAAACAACTGGCTGAGCAGACAGGTACTGATCTTCCTGATCAACTATCTGAAGAAGCTCCGTCAGAAAAGAGCCAGGAATCTCAGTCGATGCTTGAAGCCCATCAATGGTTGACTAAATTATACCACCATTTGTTAAAGAATTCCAAGGATGGTCGGGAAGCATATCAGTATTTAATCGACCGTGGTTTTACCGATGAAACGATCCAGAAATATCAAATAGGATATTCACCGGATTCCAGAGACTTTGTTGTAACTTTCCTTGAAAAGAAAGGGTATCATCCACAATCAATGGTCAAGGCAGGATTGCTCAGTACCAATGATCATGGAGAATATGCGGACAGGTTCCGTGGGAGAGTGATTTTCCCACTAAGGAATCACTTAGGGAAAACCGTAGCTTTTGCAGGAAGGTCTCTTGGACAACAGGAACCCAAATATCTAAACAGTCCGGAGACGGAACTTTTCCACAAGGGGCGTCTGCTTTATAACTTCGACCTTGCCCGCTCCGCCATCCGAAAGGAAAAAACGGTGATCCTGTTCGAAGGTTTCGGAGATGTCATCTCTGCTGATCAGGCGGGTATTCACCATGCCGTAGGCACAATGGGTACATCGTTATCAAATATCCAGGCGAACCTTTTGAAGAAATACGCAGAACAGATCATCATTTGCTATGACGGGGACCGCGCTGGAATTGAAGCAGCTGTTAAAGCAGCGAAGCTCTTAAAAAGCGTGGGCTGTCAAACGTACGTTGCTCGTGTCCCTGATGAACTCGATCCGGATGATTTCATTCAAAAGTATGGAGGGGACCGATTTAAACGTGAAATTATCGATACGAGTGATACGTATATTTCCTTTATGATGAATTACTTGCGTAGAGATTATAATCTGCAAGTAGAAGGAGATCGCATCACTTATATCGAAAAGGTATTACAAGAGATTGCAGGGCTTGACCGTGCTGTCGAACGAGAGCATTACCTGAATGAGATCGCTACAGAATTTCAGCTCTCCGTAGAGACTCTAAAAGAAGAAGTTCAGCGTATTCGATCGCAAAGCGGTGTCAAGGATAAGGAGCCAAAGAACCGATATACTAATGATACAAGGCAGCCAACGGTTCAAAAAAAACTTTTACCCGCTTTTCATAATGCAGAAAGAAAACTGATTGCGTATATGTTGAGAGATCCATATATCGCTGATAAAGTTCAAGAGGAAATCGGAGGAGCTTTCAATATTGAAGACCATCAGGTCATTGTCACCCATCTTTATGCATATTATGAAGACGGCAATGAATCGGATATCAGTCAGTTCGTCGAGATGATTGAAGATGCTTCCATTAAAAATTTGGCGATCGAGCTTGCAATGGCCCCTGTCAGCGAAGAAGTTTCTGATCAGGAAATCCATGATTACATCTCAAGGATTCGATCAGAACAGTGGGATCGAACGGATATTAGAAACCTTGAATCTGAGTTGAAAAAGGCTGAACAGCAAAATGAGCCGATCCGGGCAGCAGAAATTGCGATGGAAATCATCAAACGCAGAAAAGAGTTAAAACATCACTAGGTAGAGTTTGTATAGATTGTTGGAAGGAGGGGGACTTATGGCAGATAAGCAACAGCAGCCATCACGTTCTAAAGAAAATGAGAACCAAACAGAATTGACACTTGAGCAAGCGAAAGAGCAAGTGGTAGAGTTAGGGAAAAAACGAGGGATCCTCGCATATGAAGAGGTAGCGGAAAAACTATCGAGCTTCGAGCTGGATTCTGATCAGATGGATGAATTCTATGAGCACCTGAATGAGCAGGGTGTGGAAGTGATCGGGGATTCGGAATCAGATCCAAGTATGAAGCAATTGAATAAAGAGGAAGAGTTCGACCTTAATGACTTGAGTGTACCACCTGGGGTTAAAATCAATGACCCTGTACGTATGTACCTTAAAGAAATCGGTCGTGTGAACCTGCTATCTGCCAAAGATGAAATCAGCCTTGCTCAACGTATTGAGAATGGTGATGAAGAAGCGAAGCGTGACTTGGCAGAAGCCAACCTTCGACTTGTTGTAAGTATCGCTAAAAGATATGTAGGCCGAGGAATGCTTTTCCTTGATCTGATTCAAGAAGGTAACATGGGTCTGATCAAAGCGGTAGAAAAGTTCGATTATCGTAAAGGTTACAAATTCAGTACCTATGCCACATGGTGGATTCGACAGGCAATTACAAGAGCGATTGCCGACCAGGCTCGTACAATCCGTATTCCTGTCCACATGGTGGAGACGATTAACAAACTGATCCGAGTACAGCGCCAACTTCTTCAAGATCTTGGGCGTGAACCAACACCGGAAGAGATTGCGCAGGATATGGACCTTACTCCAGATAAAGTGCGTGAAATTCTAAAGATTGCACAAGAACCTGTATCCTTAGAAACACCGATCGGGGAGGAAGATGATTCTCACCTAGGTGATTTCATTGAAGATCAGGAAGCAACATCTCCTTCAGATCATGCTGCTTATGAACTGTTAAAAGAACAACTTGAGGATGTTCTCGATACATTGACAGATCGAGAAGAAAATGTACTCAGGCTCCGATTCGGTTTGGACGATGGCCGTACAAGAACACTTGAAGAAGTAGGGAAAGTGTTTGGGGTTACTCGTGAGAGAATCCGTCAAATTGAAGCGAAGGCTTTGCGTAAACTCCGTCACCCAAGCCGGAGCAAACGTTTGAAGGACTTCATGGAATAAAGGTTCTTTCCGACTCAGGGCTCCTTTCGCAAATGGATGCGGGAGGACTCCTGAGTTATCTTTTCTTTTGGAGGCTGCTATGAAGCATGAACGGACACAAACCATTGTTGATGAAATCAGGTACTGGAAACAAAATCGTCTGCTTCCAGATGAATATTGCAATTTTTTGTTAGCGCTTTATACTAAGGGTGAAAATCAAGGAAACAATGAAAGCTCGGGGGCACTCAGTCTAGGCTTTTATATGTTCGTAACAGTGAATGCTTTATTGTTACCCCTTTCATTTCTTGTCATTTATTTTACTGAAATGGGAATCATAATGCAAACAGTGGTTTTGTCGAGTTTTGTAATGGGAGTATGGATTAACGTTCGTTGGTTACAATATAAACAGCCGGACTGGCTTTTTATTCCGCTACTCAATGGCGCTCTGATTCTGCTGCTGATGACTGTCCATCTTAATCAACAAATCATAGGTTCTTTGTTTTCCTTTTACATAACTCTCTCTTTACATTTAATTTTGTGGGTTTTTCTTGGTTGGTTATGGAAAGTGAAAACGCTTTTCTATTCAGGTGTCATGGGCTTTATTTTTTTAATAATTTACATTGTTTCATAAGTTTTCACATCAAATCTCTTTAATAAGTAACGGTTTTCAAGTAAAATAAATATAGTCGAATAGACACGAAAATTCTATATGAGGGAATACATAAGGAGGTTGCAACAAATGAGAAAGAACCCTGTGATTCCATTCGCCATTATCGCTGTACTGGGGATCGTCGTTATGATTGTCGTATCTGCAGCGGGGATTAATCAACGCGAAGCTATTCAGAACGAAGAAGAGGGCGGCGGTGAGAAGCAAGAAGAAACCGCAAGTGCAAGTCCTGAAGAATTGTATCAGAACCAATGTGCAAGCTGCCACGGTGGAGATCTTGGCGGAGGAGCCGGCCCTAACCTTCAAGAAGTAGGAAGCCGCTATTCAGCTGAAGAAATTAATGACATCATCGTAAATGGTAAAGGCTCAGCCATGCCTGCTGGTCTTTATACAGGAGAGCAAGCAACTAAATTGGCTGAATGGCTGGCCGAAAAGAAATAACAATAAGATGAAGAACGAAAAGCTTTCTGGCCAATCAGAAAGCTTTTCTTTTATGAGAGGAAAGAGTCTATGAATGTTAATCAATTATCCCAACGTTTAGCACTTGTTGCTGATTATTTACCGGAGGGGGCCCATTTTGCTGACATCGGTTCGGATCACGCGTATCTTCCGTGCTTTGTATGCCTGAAGGACCCGGAAGCAAGAGCTGTTGCAGGAGAAGTAAATCAAGGCCCGTATGATAGTGCGAAAAGCGAAGTGGAAAAACATAAGCTTGAGAACCGCATCGAAGTCCGTCTCGGGGACGGGCTCGCAGTTGTTGATCCAGGAGAGATAAAGCAAGTGGTCATTGCAGGTATGGGTGGACCTTTAATCCGTGATATTCTGGAAAAAGGGAAGGAGAAGCTTTCTAATGTCCACCGGATTGTCGTGCAGCCCAACATCGATTCCAGGTCTTTAAGAAGGTGGTTCTTCCAGCATGACTATACACTCGTGGATGAGGCAATTGTAGAGGAAAGTGGGCACATTTATGAAGTCCTTGTTGCAGAAAAGGGAGATCCTTCCTCCTCTTACCATCAGCAGGTGATAGAGAAAGAAATGTGGCTCGGGCCATTCTTATTAAAGAAACGACCGGATCCGTTTATTAAGAAATGCAAAGAGGAATGGAAGAAGAAACAATATATTGTGAAACAGATGAAGCAAGCAACTTCCCCTGATGAAGAAAAATTGAAACAACATCAAAAGGAAATGGAATGGTTAGAGGAGGTATTGCAATCATGAATCGAACGTACACGGCTCAAGATATCATCCGCGAATTTGAAAAATGGTCACCTAAGGGGTTGGCCTTTGAATGGGATAATGTGGGGCTCCAAGTCGGTACACTTAATAAGCAGGTAAAAAACATTATGGTTACTCTTGATGTGTTGGAGAACGTTGTAGATGAAGCGATTGAAAAAGAAGTGGATTTAATTATTGCCCATCATCCTCTGCTTTTTGTCAAATTGAATCAAATCAATTTGGATACACCGAAAGGAAGAATTGTTCAGAAACTGATTAAAAATGACATCACGGTTTATGCCGCCCATACGAACCTTGATATTGCTAAAGGCGGTGTGAATGATGTTATGGCTGAACTGATTGGAGTAACGAGTAGCCGTCCGCTGATTGAAACAGGCAGCGACTCTCTAGTAAAGCTCACTGTTTTCGTCCCGGTAAATCACGCAGATGAATTGCGGAATGCCATCAGTGAAGCAGGTGCAGGGCATATAGGCAATTATAGTCATTGTACGTACCAGCTTTCCGGACAAGGAACATTCAAGCCGGAAGAGGGTACCAATCCATACCTCGGTGAACAAGGAAAGCTTGAGATCGTTGACGAAAAACGAATCGAGACGATTGTTCCAAAGTCACGCCTATCCGGAGTATTGAAAGCGATGGAAGAAGCTCATCCCTATGAGGAAGTCGCTTATGATGTTTATCCATTATTAAACGAAGGGGAACCAGTGGGAGCAGGGCGTGTAGGAGAACTCAAAAATCCTATGGTTTTACGTGAACTCGTAGAGTTAATCAAGAGAGAATACAGTGTTCCTCATGTACGTGTATCTGGAAATATGGATAAAAAAGTGAAGAAAGTCGCGCTTCTTGGAGGCAGTGGTGAAAAATACATTCATAAGGCCAAGAGAAGTGGTGCCGATGTTTATATTACGGGAGACATGACATTTCATATGACACAAGATGCCATGGAGATGGGACTTTCCCTCATTGATCCCGGGCACCATGTTGAAAAGGTTGTCTGTCCAAAAGTAAAACAATACTTGGAAGAGACATGTAACAAAGAGAGAGATTTAAACATTTTTGTTTCCGAAGCGAATACAGAGCCCTTTACCGTTGTATAAGAAAAGGATGAAAGCGTAGGCTTTCATCCTTTTTTTATCTCTTTACTTTTTTTCTGGCACGGACGGGAGGTAAGATTTTTTTCTGTTCAACTTTTGACTCGCGAATCCATGTGCTTTCATCGTTATGATCGAACTGCTCGATGAATTTAATGACTTCTTTTGTTATCGGAGTTGGAGTTGAAGCTCCCGCTGTAACGGCTACTTTCTCTACACCTTCCAACCATTCTAACTGGATTTCTGTCACATCAGCAATACGGTAAGCTGTTGTGCCTGCTTTTTCCATAGAGACTTGGGCGAGTCGATTGGAGTTGTTACTCATCGGGTCACCGACAACCAATGTCAAATCAGCTTCACCCGCCTGCTCAGAAACAGCTTCTTGCCGTACCTGGGTCGCCATGCAGATTTCCTGCTGTTTTTCGAGTTGTGGATACTTTTCCTTTGCCTTTTCCATGACATCATAGACATCCCATTGACTCATTGTCGTTTGGTTGGTGATCATCAATTTGTCATGATCCAGATTAAGTTCTTCCACATCTTCTTCTGTTTGGACGAGATGGACTTTACCTGGTGCTACTCCCATCGCGCCTTCTGGTTCAGGGTGTCCCTTTTTTCCTACGTAAATAACTTCGAAACCTTCAGCTACTTTCTTTCTAATCAAATTGTGGGTGTTTGTGACATCAGGACAGGTGGCGTCTAAAACGGTCAATCCTTTCGCCTTGGCGCGTTCCTTCACTTGAGGAGAAACACCGTGAGCGGTAAAAATAACCGTGCCATCGTGAATGCCTTCGAGCATGTCGCTTCGATTTTTTCCATCTACCGTAATGATCCCTTCTTCCTTGAAGGCATCGGTTACATGTGAGTTGTGGACAATCATACCTAATATATAAATAGGACGTGGCAGGTTTGGGTCTTTAGCTGCGTTACGAGCAATGACCATTGCATCTACTACACCATAACAATAACCGCGAGGGGCGATTTTAATGACTTCCATTGATTAACGTCCTCCTCTATAAATCCAATCCAATAACTTTAAAGATACCATTATCATTATAAAGGGTAAAGGGAAAGATGACAAAGAAAGACGTTCTAAGACAAGGTTATCGTGCAATTTGTCTTCTGCTCTATTATAATAAGGAAGGAACATTTTACATTAAAGGAGAACGGTTATGAGTAAGCATACATTTGAACAATATGCCATCACTTCTACAGTCAGTCGAATTGTAGAAGGGTTAGGCTTTAAAAAACCCACCCCCATTCAAAAGCAGGTACTGCCTGCAGCATTAAGAGGGGAGAGTCTCATCGGACAGTCCCATACAGGATCAGGGAAGACACATGCCTATTTACTTCCACTATTGAACCAGATGGATGAAGAGGCGGACCATGTACAGTTTGTAATTACAGCGCCAACAAGAGAATTAGCCATTCAAATTCAGGATGAAGTGAAAAAGGCCATTCAAATGGCTGGGAAAGAAGAGGTTTGGCGTTCAAAACTCCTCATAGGTGGAACGGATAAGCAGAAAATGGTTGGCAAGCTGTCTTCAAGAGCTCCGCATATTGTCGTCGGAACACCTGGTCGTATATTAGATATGGTAAAAGAGGAGGCTATTGACCTCTACCAAGCCAAAGCGTTTGTGCTGGATGAAGCGGATCTGATGCTGGATTTAGGATTCATTGAAGAAGTAGACCAAATTCTCGTCAGGATGGACCAGGATGTACAGATGCTCGTCTTTTCGGCGACCATTCCAGAACGTCTACAGCCATTCTTAAAGAAATATTTGACGAACCCGACACACATTGAGATTGAAGATGACAAACCATCACCAGAAACGATGGAGCACCGCTTAGTCCCGTTAAGACATAAAGAACCAGCCGAAGTCATTGTCGAAATATCGAAGGCGATTCAACCTTATTTGGCTATCATTTTTACAAATGGAAAAAATCATGCCGATGAGCTTGCTGGGGAATTGACGAAGAGAGGTCTTGAAACAGGAATTCTTCACGGAGGTCTTTCACCAAGAGAAAGAAAAAGAATGCTAAAAGAGTTGCAGAACTTGCGTTACCAGTATATTGTGGCCACAGACCTTGCTTCTCGAGGCATCGATATTCAAGGCGTCAGTCATGTGATTAACGCACAAATGCCGAAAGAGGAAGAATTCTACATTCACAGAGTCGGACGAACGGCTCGAGCTGGATTGCAAGGAACGGCTATCAATTTGTATAAGGAATCCGATCTGCCTCTTATTCAGAAGCTCGAGAAAAAAGGACTTACCTTTGAATTTTATGAAGTGAAAAATGGTGAATGGAAAGAAACAAATGCCTACAACGAGAGACAGAACCGTGAGCGCCATGCTTCCGATTTAGAGAAGAAAGCGAAGCAGATGGTACGGAAACCGAAAAAAGTGAAGCCTGGCTACAAGAAGAAAATGAAACAGCAAACAGATAAAAACATGAGGAAGCTGAAGCAGAGTCGTTTCAAGAAGAAATAAGAAAGGATAGATTGTATGTTGAAAATTGGGTCACACGTGTCTATGAAAGGGAAAAAAATGCTGCTGGGCGCCAGCGAAGAAGCAACCTCGTATGGTGCAAGCACATTTATGATTTATACCGGAGCCCCGCAGAATACAAGGCGTCGTCCCATTGAAGAATTGAATATCGAAGCAGGGACTGAGCATATGAAGGCGAATGGCATCACGGACATCGTGGTCCATGCTCCTTATATCATCAATATAGGAAATACAACAAAACCTGAAACTTTCCAACTTGGTGTTGATTTTTTAAGGAATGAAATAGAACGTACAGAAGCTCTAGGAGCAAGGCAAATCGTGCTCCACCCAGGGTCACATGTTGGACAAGGAGTAGAAAAGGGATTGCCGAAGATTATTGAAGGCTTGAACGAGGTACTTCATAAAGACCAAAAGGTCCAAATCGCTCTTGAAACAATGGCAGGAAAAGGCTCTGAAATCGGGAGAAGTTTTGACGAGTTGGCGCAAATCATTGATGGGGTGACCCACAATGAGAACTTATCTGTCTGCATGGATACGTGTCACATTCATGACGCAGGTTATAATGTCATCGAGGATTTCGATGGCGTCTTGGATGAATTTGATAAAATAGTGGGCATCGATCGTTTGAAGGTCGTCCATGTGAACGACAGTAAAAACATCAAAGGAGCAGCCAAGGACCGGCACGAAAATATCGGGTTCGGCCATATCGGTTTCGATGCTCTTCATAAAGTCATTCATCATCCAACATTGAAAGACCTGCCAAAAATTCTTGAAACGCCATATGTAGGGGAAGATAAGAAAAATAAGAAGCCTCCGTATCGCTATGAAATCGATATGGTTAAAGAAGGCGTTTTTGATGAAGGTTTAAAAGAAAAAATCATGCAACAATAAAGAAGGAGCCTCTGGGCCCCTTCTTTTTTTGTTAGTTATTAAATAAAATGGCAGGCAGTGGAAGCCTCCGTTTCAAGAATTTATGGGGTCGTTTCCTTGTTGAAGTGTCAGGGGCACTCGGCCAGCTATTCGTTCTCCTGCAGGAAAAAATTTCTCGAAATAAAGTTTTCAACTAATGGGAGTGTTTATTCGATAGAGAATGGAATTTAATCAGGTTTTATCTTAGCCAATGCTCTACTCCGTATTCTTTTGCCATTTTCATGAGCAGTTTATTTACAGATCTTGCTGTATCTTTTGATGTGATTTTTGCAAGTTTACTGAGCATGCGCTTCCGTCCATCGGGGTCGAAAGGGTTATCTTTATTTTTTTTCAATGCTGTGACAATGGCAGTGGCTTCATCCTTAGATATAGGGATTTGATACTTCTGACTATAAAAAAGTAGTTCTTTTACGGTTAACTGCTTCAATTTCTGGGTAATTAACTGTTGTGCCACATTCTTCATAGGCTTATACTCCCTCTCTCCTTATTTACTACACCATATGAATGTTGAGAAGGATTTGTGTTTTTAAAAAATTATGTCTACAAGTGTTTCAATTGAATTACATATTTTATTCGGTTAGTATAAGCCAATGGGTTCAGTGTGGTGCTGGTCAAAAGTACCGGTGCAGAGCGTGAAGGAGTGAAAAACAAATATGAAAGAACAAAAACCTCTTTGGACAACGGGTATGGCATTGCTTCTCGTCATGGTGACATTTTTTGCTTTCAACCAATGGAACCAGAAGCAGGAAAAAGCCCTGGAAGATCAAAAGCAGGAATTGAAAAATAAAAATCAAAAACTATCCATGGAAATTGAACGGTTACAGTCGACGAATGAGTATTTGAAGGAAAAGCCTTCAGCCGAAGAAGAAAGTGGCTATCACACATGGCCGGAAATTGAAAAGAAAGCAGATCGACTTGTAAGTGAGAGTGATGGGAATTTCAAAAAGTCCTGGGCTATGTACCTCGTTAAGGAAGCCCAGCGTTATAAAATCAATCCCTATCTTGTTTATGAGCTCTTAAAAGTGGAGACGGGAGGAACTTTTGACCCTGAGCTGGTGGGACCTGAAACCAAATATGGACATGCGTACGGGATGTCACAATTCATGAAAAATACCGCCCCGTGGATTGCTGATATGGCTGGCTTACCATATGAAGAAGAGTTGCTTTTTGACCCTTATTATTCCATGCAATTATCATTAGTTTATTTAGATTTCTTAAAAAAGAAATATAATAATTGGGACGAAGCACTCACAGCATATCACCGAGGCATGGGTGGCTTGAAAGCATATAAAAAAGAAAATGGACACGCAGAAAGCTGGTATGCAGAAGAGATCCAAGAGAAAGCAGAAAATCATACGACTGTAGTATTAGCGAATTGATTGGGAACGCCTGACTTATAGTCAGGCGTTTTTTTACCATCAACTCCCTTATGTAATTTCTTGTACTCTCCATATAATAATCATGATTCTTCAAACAGAAAGTGAGGGTATTCTAATGCATGATCCGAAAGATACTGTTGAGAATCATCAAAATACGCAAAAAGCCCCTGAGCACGGGGATGAATTAGAGCAAGTTCATGAAGAAGCTGTTGACGAACATGACGAGCCGTCGACAGAACAAGTCCTGAATGAAGCTTTTGAAGAAATCCAAGATCAGGATTTAAGACAGGAACCGGGTTATAAAGAGGCTAGAGCGGCTGAGTATAATGACGTTACTGCTGTCGATGATCTTGGTCGTGGATCAGATCAGCCTGTTTATGGCGATAGTTATGAGGAAGAGTTTGCTCAAGAAGCGGCTGTAGGGCCGATAGATGAACCTATGAATAACGAGGAAAAGGAAACAACAATGGAAGAAGAGGAAGATGTTAAAGTGGGGATGGGCTGGCTAGGGTTATCCGCCGCGATCCTTTCTTTCTTTTTTGCTCCGTTAATACTTGGTGCGGCCGGGATTGTTCTTGGGATCATCGGTAAACGAAGAGGAGCCGATACACTTGGCAATATGGCGATTATTGTCAGTGTCGTTTCCATCGCATTTTCTTTATTCTTCGCCCCAATGTATAACTTGATATAAAAAAAGGTGACCCTGTTCAGGGTCACCTTTTTTAGGACTGTTCTTGCTCTTGTTTTAGCTTCTCTTTTTCTTGACGTTCTTTTTCATAGTGTTCTTCAGCCAATTTGTCGACTTCTTTCTTCAGTTCATCGACCATGATGTCTTCAGGTACTTTACGGATGATCTCTCCGTGGCGGAAGAGTAGACCTTCCCCTCGGGCACCAGCAATCCCGATGTCTGCTTCTCTCGCTTCACCAGGGCCATTGACTGCGCAGCCAAGCACAGCCACTTTAATGGGTGCTTTAATGGTTTGAATATATTCTTCAACCTCATTGGCAATAGAAATCAGGTCAATTTCAATTCGTCCACAAGTTGGACAGGAAATTAAAGTCGCAGCGTTAGACGCAAGACCAAAGGATTTGAGAAGTTCTTTCGCTACTTTTACTTCCTCCACAGGGTCAGCACTCAAGCTGATTCGCACAGTACTTCCAATTCCTTTACTTAAGATGGCTCCAAGTCCTGCAGCACTTTTCACCGTGCCGGCAAAAAGAGTTCCAGATTCAGTAATTCCCAAGTGTATTGGATAGTTGAAGGCTGCTGCTGCTTTTTCATAAGCTTCAATAGCCAATTTCACGTCCGAAGCTTTAAGGGATACAATAATATCATGGAAATCAAGATCCTCAAGAATCTTAATGTGATGCAAGGCACTTTCAACCATTCCATCTGCGGTAGGATAACCGTATTTTTCAAGGATATGGCGCTCCAGTGAACCTGCGTTGACTCCGATTCGGATCGGAATGCCCTTTGCTTTTGCTGCTTTTACTACTTCCTCGACTTTTTCACGTTTCCCGATGTTCCCTGGGTTGATGCGGATCTTGTCTGCTCCACCTTCAATGGCTTTCAAAGCCTTTTTATAATCGAAGTGGATGTCAACAACCAATGGAATGTTGATCCGTTTTTTAATTTCAGGAATCGCATCAGCGGCTCTGTCATCTGGACAAGCCACTCGCACGATTTGACATCCGGCTTCCTCCAGACGTTTGATTTCAGCGACTGTTGCTTCTACATCGTGTGTTTTGGTGGTGGTCATGGATTGAATCACAACCTCATCCGATCCACCTATCGTAACGTCTCCGACTCTTACGGGACGAGTATCTTTTCTGTGCGTAATTGCCATTAATATCGCTCCTTTGTATATTCACAAAAAGGTATGCAAGATGAATTCCAATCTTCATTATAAGGGCTATTTTTGCAAATGAGAAGTCAGGAACCTTAAATATGCACATTTGTAAGTTAAATTTGTGTAAACTCATAAATGTTGTCATCATTATATCATGGGAGTAATAGAGAAAAAATAATGGAGACTTTGAAACAAAAAGGGATCTTCGAACGTACATATAGTAATTAAGGAGAGGATGTGAGCCATCATGTTTACTTATGATTGGATCGCTTTGTTTATTACTTTTCTCGGTACGATGTTTTTAATTGGGGAATTACTCGTCAATATGCGTGGATTGTTCGCCATTATCGGCTTTGGCTTTATAACTGTTTATTTCTCAGGTTACCTTGAAACAGAAATGTTTATCGTCATGATGCTCGTTTATTTCCTGGGAATTATACTTATGATCATTGATGGTAAACTGCTGAATGACGGGACTCTTGCGATCATTGGTGCTGCAACGATGATTATTGCTGTTGGCTTTAGTGCACCTAATTGGGTGGCTGGGTTGTACAGTGTTATAGGGGTTATTTTAGGGGGAGCGGCTTCCTTACTGTTCTTGAAAGTTTTCAAACACCGAAAAATGTGGTCGAAAATGGCTCTCAATGATCAAATGTCCTCAGAAATGGGATATAATTCAATGAATGAAAAATACCAGTACTTACTTGAACAGCAAGGCGAAGCCCTAACAGACATGAGACCTGTAGGTACGGTGAAAATTGAGGATGAAGAATACAGTGCTGTTTCCAATGGTCAGTGGATTACGAGAGGCGATCAAATTAAAGTAGTGAAAGTGGATGGTACAAAAATCCTGGTCAAGAAGTTGTGAAATTACCAAACCTTAAAAGATTATTAACAATTCCTTAACACTCTGTCGTCATACTTTGTTTGTGCAATCAATCAAAGAGATGGAGTGTTTATTTTATGAAAGACTCGATAAGACTCAAATCAAGAATTCCAAAAGTTCAATGGCCTCAAATCAATTTGCAAATCAGGTTGACAGTCATTGTTTGTGCCCTTGTGCTTATTTCAGTTTCATTGATTGGTTTCTTTTCTTATACGAAAGCTAAGGAAAATCAAGTAGATCTGGTTCAAGACCGTCTGGAACGTGAGTTGCTGATGGCTCAGGATGTGGCAGAGCAATTGATGTATGCCTTTGTTGGAGATCAGGAAGAATTCTCAAGAAGAATGGAAGGGTATTCGAATGCACAACAAGCAGAAATCCAACAAGATGGTTTATCTTCTGAAGCTTATTTTGTAAATAACAGTGGGGTATATTCCTACCCGTCCATGGATGAAACTTCTTTACCAGAATCACTTTCGCAGGATCTGTTGAATAAAGAGAATGGCACAGAAACTGTAGAGTTGAAAGGGGAGAAATACATACTTTCCTACGCACCCGTCCAAGAACTGCAAGGAATCTATGTTCTAGGAGTACCCGAGAAGGATTTTATGAGTGGAGTACGCCAATTGGCCTTGTACACATTAATATTAGGCTTTATTACCGTCCTTGCGATCGGAGTGATTGTTTATTTTATTGTGGGGAGGATTGTTCACCCAGTGAAACAGATGCAGCTTGTTATGAAGCAAGCGAGGAATGGTGTTTTAAGTGAGGCAGGTTCCATTAGTACGAGTCTTCCTGAGATCCAGTCGTTAAGAAAAAGTTACGAAGAACTTATACATAAGATTGCATCTATTTTGGACTCTCTTCAAGGGACTGTCGACCAACTGGGAAAGGGAGGGGAAAAGATGGATGATTCCTCTCAGGAGTTGAAGCTTGTCTATGAAGATTTACGGAAAAGTGTGAATCAAGTTCAAGACGGAAGTGACCTGACTTCGGAATATATGGATAGCCAAAAAGAAGTGTTCGATGAATTGAACAAAGTCTTCGGTCAGTTACATCATACGTTGGAAAACCTTTTCGGAGAACAGGAACGGATGAATGAAGCGGTGCATTCGGGGAATGGAGGAGTCGAACAGGTCAATCAATGTTTTCAAAGTTTGAGACACGAAATTCACGGAATGACTTCGAGAGTGGTATCTTTTCAAGACTACATGTCGAACATCCAAGATTCTGGAAACAAAATTCAGGAGATTGCAGAGCAAACGAGGATGCTTGCATTGAATGCTTCTATTGAAGCCGCTCGTGCTGGAGAGCAAGGAAAAGGATTCGCAGTAGTGGCTCAGGAAGTTAGACGCCTGGCAGATCGGTCAAGAACAGCGGCTGTTGACATCGATCAACGGATGAAGGATGTGATGTCGCTCGGGGGAGAGCTTTCCAATCAATTTGACCAAATGGAAAGGGATATTCTAGATCGACAGCACCAAATGGATATATCGAAGGATGCTTTCGAGCATTTATCAGAAGGTATGAGTGCGTTTAATTTACAATTGGAAACCACCAAACATCAGTTAAAAGAAGGCGGAGAGGTTATGCCACGAATGGAGAACGTAATTGAAGGCATGAAAAAAGTGATCTCAAACCAGGTTCTTTCCACAGGGAAACTAGTGGATACTTCTGACCGTCAGCAGAGAACAATGCAAACCTTTGATGCTTTTTCGACTGAATGGATTGGACTCACACAGGAGCTTTCGTTTATCATTGCGTCCAATCAATTTGAGAACAAAGAATACTCAGAGCAGCAAAACAATGCCGCAGGAGAAAAACAGGAAGCAGATTATCTAATGAAGGAAAAGGCATCATAAAAGGTCCTCTTAAGGGCCTTTTTTTATTGGAAAATTCGGATAACACACGAAATTTGCTTCAGTATTATGCGAATGTAAATTTAATGTTAAGATTCGTGAATTACCTTTACAAAAGTTTTTTCCATGGTTAATATGAGTGAGGTTGTTTAAATAAAGAGAAAAATGATGAAACTTGGATGAGGAAAGGGTGGAGAACATGGAAATCGATGTGCAACAGATGATATTTGAATTCATCGGTGGACTCGGTATCTTTCTATTCGGCTTAAAGTATATGGCGGATGGACTACAACGTACAGCGGGAGATCGTTTGAGGGAACTATTAGACCGTTTCACGAGCAATCCATTTATGGGTGTGATCGCGGGTACCGTCGTTACGATTCTTTTGCAGAGTAGTAGTACGACAACCGTTTTGACGGTTGGTCTTGTCAATGCGGGATTCATGACATTCAGACAAGCGATTGGTGTTATTATGGGTGCCAACATTGGTACAACCATGACTGCATTTATTATTGGTATAGATATTAAAGCTTATGGACTTCCAATCCTTGCTGTTGGTGCTTTCCTGCTATTCTTTTTCAAAAGTAAAAAAGTCGCGAACTTTGGTCAGACCATCTTCGGTCTAGGTGCTTTGTTCTTTGGACTTGAAGTGATGAGCGGAGGGGTGAAACCACTACGATCATTACAAGCTTTCCAGGATTTGACGGTAAGCATGAGTGATAACCCGATTTTGGGTGTTATTGTAGGTACCTTATTCACGGTAATCGTACAAAGCTCCAGTGCAACCATCGGAATTTTGCAGACGTTGCTGGGAGAAGGGCTTGTCGATTTACAAGCAGCCATCCCTGTATTGTTTGGTGATAATATCGGTACAACGATCACGGCCGTTCTTGCATCCATCGGTGCAAGTGTCGGAGCGAAGCGAGCTGCCTTTGCTCACGTTATATTCAACGTGTTAGGTGCCACCGTATTCTTGATTTTTCTAGTTCCATTTGAGCGGTATGTGAACTGGTTGCAAACAAGTATGGATCTGGAGCCCGAAATGACCATTGCCTTTGCCCACGGATCCTTCAACATTGCTAATGCGGTTGTCCAATTCCCGTTTATTGCAGTCCTCGCATGGATTGTCATTAAACTGGTACCAGGACAGGATTCGGAAATTGATCATAAACCACAGCATTTAGATCCGATTTTTATTGAGCAATCTCCATCCCTTGCTTTAGATCAAGCAAAAGAAGAAGTTGTAAGAATGGGTGAATATGCTTATAAAGGCCTTGAAGAAACAAGCCTATACTTGAACAATAAACAACAAAAGCATTCTGAACTGGCTATGCAAATTGAAGATGCTTTGAACAACCTTGATCGCAAAATTACGGATTATCTGGTTGATCTATCTCAAGCTTCTCTTTCCGATGAGGAGAGTCATAAGCATTCGGCCCTAATGGATTCTGTTAGAGATTTAGAACGTATTGGTGACCATTTTGAGAATATCATTGAGTTGATCGATTATAAGAACTCCAATAAAGTGAACCTTACTCCTCAGGCTATCGAGGATTTAAATACGATGTTTGATTTAACATTAATGACCGTTAAGCAGGCGACCAGATCGCTTGAAACGATGAGCCGCGAAGAAGCGCTGGCCGTAGTCCAAAAAGAAAATGAATTGGACCGCATGGAACGTAGTTATCGTAAGAAACACATCATTCGTTTGAATGAGGGTGTTTGTACCGGGCAAGCAGGTATTGTATTTGTAGATATGATCAGCAACTTAGAACGTATCGGTGACCATGCCGTGAATATTGCTGAAGAAGTGTTAGGAGAAAAAGAAAGTCTATAATGGAGAAAGGCGGCTTTTACAGCCGCCTTTTTTGTTGAAAATAAGTGATATATGATGGCGGTAACTATCAAAAATCTCTATAAATCATTGCCCAGACCTTAGATCAGATAGAAATATTTTAGTTTATCCCGGTGAAAAACTTCTTTTCCTGCAGTCTCTAATCCCATTCAAATATCCCGAAACTTAGTCCCGTGCAAAAGAAGTTTATGTGAAAGTCTATACAATTCCATACTTTTCTTAAAAAAACTCTTGAAAGGAAAGGGAGGGCGTGATATATTATTTTTGTCGCTGATTTGAAAGAAAAAAACAGTTGACGCATTTATATATAAATGTTATATTATTTAAGTCGCTCATAAGCGATACTAATTGGCGGTGTAGCTCAGCTGGCTAGAGCGTACGGTTCATACCCGTGAGGTCGTGGGTTCGATTCCCTCCACCGCCACCATATATACATAAATAAAAACGTGGCGGTTGTGGCGAAGTGGTTAACGCACCGGATTGTGGTTCCGGCATTCGTGGGTTCGATTCCCATCAACCGCCCCATGTGGACCCTTAGCTCAGCTGGTTAGAGCTATCGGCTCATAACCGATCGGTCGCAGGTTCGAGTCCTGCAGGGTCCACCACAACATGTTCCGGAGGAGTACCCAAGTTTGGCTGAAGGGAGCGGTCTTGAAAACCGCCAGGGGCTTTACGGCCCGCGGGGGTTCGAATCCCTCCTCCTCCGCCATAATACATAATTACCCTTATGAGAGCAGAACATCTCCATATATATTGAAACGAGATATGGAGTCAAATCAACAATGAAAATGAATGTTTATCATGGCTCGGTAGCTCAGTCGGTAGAGCAACGGACTGAAAATCCGTGTGTCGGCGGTTCGATTCCGTCCCGAGCCACTCTTCTAGACAATCAAGTGTTTCTTGATTGTTTTTTTATGTTTTAAAATTTCTTTTCAGGGAATTCTTAATATCGTGATGCAAAACATTTGCTAATCAATTTTCCGTTTGATAATGTAAAATGTGAAGCGGAATGCTTCTGTTTTACATATTATTTTAAAGGAGGAGTTACATTATGGCTAAATTTGAACTACCAGAACTACCTTATGCTTATGATGCTCTAGAACCTACTATTGATAAGGAAACAATGAACATCCACCATACGAAGCACCACAACGGATATGTGACAAAGCTTAACAATGCACTTGAGGGACATGCAGATCTTCAAGACAAGTCCTTGGAAGAGCTTCTTTCCAATAATCTTTCTGTTGTACCGGAAGATATCCGCACAGCGGTTCGTAGAAACGGTGGAGGCCACGCTAACCACAGCCTTTTCTGGACAATCATGTCTCCGAATGGTGGCGGTGAGCCAACAGGCGATCTTGCTACGAAAATCAATGATACGTTCGGCGGTTTGGACCAGTTCAAAGAAAAATTTGAAGAAACGGCAAAAGGCCGCTTCGGATCTGGTTGGGCTTGGTTAGTAGTCAATAATGGTGACCTTGAAGTAATCGATACTCTTAACCAGGATTCTCCGATTATGGAAGGTAAAACTCCAATTTTAGGTCTTGATGTTTGGGAGCATGCGTACTACCTGAACTACCAAAACCGTCGTCCTGACTACGTTTCAGCATTCTGGAACGTTGTAAATTGGGATGAAGTAGCAAAGCGTTTCGACGCAGCTAAATAATTGAAAATTACGGAGAGGCATGGATATTAATCCATGCCTCTCTTTTTGTATATCTCCTTTTGTTCTGAAAACACTAAAGGTGAACACAAAGGAGACATGGATATGGTGAGTAAGCTGCGTGTGTGGCTCAGCCACGAAAATGTATCAAAAGATTTATTGCTGTTACTTCTCATTGGAGGCTTATACTCTCTCGGTATATTCTTATCCAGTACATTTGTGAATATATACTTATGGAAACAATCCAATAGCTACATTGACATAGCTCTTTATAATTTAGCCATTTATGTTTTACAACCAATAACTTTCATAATAGCGGGAAAGTGTGCAAAGCGAATAGATCGTGTGATCGTATTGAGAACAGGAGTGACCTTTCTCTCTTTGTTTTTTTTAACCGTTTTGCTTGTTGGGGAGCGGGCAGCCACATTTAATATTATGCTTGGATCACTATTGGGGGTAGGGTATGGGTTCTATTGGCTTGCCTACAATGTATTGACCTTTGAAATTACCGAACCGGATACCCGTGATTTTTTCAATGGGTTTTTAGGGGTGCTGCAATCTCTTGGAGGAATGACTGGGCCGTTACTTGCCGGTTATATCATTTCCAGATTGAACAACTTCACGGGATATACCGTAATTTTCACCATTTCTTTCGGCTTGTTCATTGTTGCTGTTCTTGTAAGTTTCGGGATATCAAGAAGGAAGGCCAAAGGTCATTTCTCCTTCCGTAGGATCGTTACAGAGAGAAAAAACAACTCAAATTGGAGACGGATTTTAAATGCTCATGTTTCGCAGGGATTTCGAGAAGGGACCTTTTTATTTGCCGTCTCTATCTGGATCTTCTTAATGACTGAAGATGAATTGTCTTTAGGTGTGTTTAATCTGGTTTATTCCGGTTTTTCTTTTCTCTTTTACTTCCTTGTGAGTCGTTGGGTTAAACCCAGGCGCAGGAAGAAGGCAATCCTCATATCTGGATTGGCTTTATATTTGAGCGTCTTGATCCTGCTGTTCAGTGATACCATGGCTCTATTGCTTATCTATGCAGGAGTTGCAGGGGTTTTCTTTCCTATGCTCTATGTGCCATATATATCATTGACCTATGATGTGATAGGGAAATCATGGAATGCTGCCGAAATGAGAATCGAATATATTGTTGTGCGCGAGATCTTCCTGAATTTCGGAAGAGTTTTATCGATTGTGATTTTTCTTTTTGCGATTACTTTGATCCCACCAGAAACAGGTATACCGTATATTCTGTTACTTGTCGGAGGGGGACATTTCTTCATCTATTTCTTTGTTAAGGGTATTGACACTCAGTGCAAGGAATCGACACATAATTGAAACCAATAACCCATGAGCTTCGTCTATTCTATGGTGCATGAAAAATGCTATAATGAATGAAGCATAAAAAGAAGGAGAGAAGTTCATGGGGAAGAAGCATAAAAACAAAAATAAACACAAGTCACACCTTTCTTTCCGATTGAACGTGGTGTTTTTTGTTGTATTCCTTATATTTGCTGGGATTATACTACAACTCGGGGTCGTTCAAATTCTTAACGGAGAAGAGGCCCAGGATGAAATTGACCGAACAGAAAACACAACGACTAGCATACCTGTTCCAAGGGGAGAAATGTATGACCGGTATGGACGTGTAGTGGTTGATAACCAGCCATTGTATTCGATTACCTACACCCCTCCAAAAGGTGTGCAGCCTACAGACAAGCTGCAGTTAGCGGAAGAAATATCTAAGTATATAGATATGGAATTTGAAGGAAAGTTAACGGATAGAGATTTGAAGGAATATTTCTTCCTTCAAAATCAGGAAGAAGTCACGGCACGTATTGAAAATGAAGAGACGTCTGATTTGGATAATGGTGAAGTCTACCAACTTCAGTTAGATAGTATTAAGGAAAACGAAATTGCCGGCTATGACAATCAAACGAAAGAAATCATAGCAATTAAAAAGGAATTAGATAAAGCCTACGCTTTAGCTCCTCACGTATTGAAGAATGCTGATATTTCTGAAAGGGAATATTCTGTAGTAGCCGAGCACTTAGCAGAGTTACCGGGGATCAATGTAACCTCAGATTGGGAGCGTACATATCCGTACGATTCAACTTTCCGCAGCTATATCGGTAGCATTACTTCAAAAGAACAGGGGGTACCGAGAGATCAACTGGATTATTTCATGTCGCTGGATTACAGTCGTAATGACCGTGTAGGTACAAGCGGGCTAGAACAAGAGTATGAGGATGTTCTGAGGGGCACGAAAGAAAAAGTGCAATATGAAACCGATAAAAATAATCAAGTCATTGATTCAAGGGTTATCCGTGAGGGGCAGAAAGGGAAAGACCTCGTTTTAACCATTGATATGGAGTTGCAGGAAAGAGTGAATAAGATTGTTCAGGAGGAGCTGGAAGCAGCGATTCGCGAGGCTCCCGGCCCAAATAGACACCTGGAAAATGCGGTGGCGGTCGTTTCTGACCCAAATACAGGTGAAATACTAGCGATTACAGGTCAAACCTATAATAGAACTCCTGAAGAAGGAGAATCCAGATTCTCAGACACCTCCCACCAGGCGCTTTATAATTCCTATATGCCTGGATCGGTAGTAAAAGGAGCTACTGTTCTGACTGGATTACACGAAGGGGCTGTGACACCTAATACCTGGATCAATGATAGACCTATTACAATTGCTGGAGATCAAAAAGGTTCCTACACGAATAATATAGGTACAGTCAATGATATTGCAGCACTTCAACAATCATCGAACGTGTATATGTACTTCCTTGCGATGTATTTGGGAGGGGAGTATAGTAACAATTATGATATGAACTCCCTGTCATTAAGAGCAGGCACGTTTGACAAATTCATTTATAATTTTAACCAGCTCGGACTTGGTGCTAAAACGGGGATTGATTTTCCTTATGAAGGCTTAGGGGTTACAGGCGAGCCTGGGAACCCTGGACACATCTTGGACTTTTCCATCGGCCAATTCAGTACCTATACACCGATGCAGTTGAATCAATATGTATCCACCATAGCAAACGGTGGTGACAGAATGCAGCCTAGATTGGTGAAGAGTATTCATGAGCCGTCACTTGAACCTGGGTTGGGTCCTTTGTATAAAGATTACAGCCCGCAGGTATTGAACCAGATTGAAATGGATCAAGCATATATTGAAAGAGTCCAGGAAGGGTTCAGGCAAGTTGCTCAAACGAATCAGGGTACAGCCAGTCATGTGTTCTCAAAAGAACCTTATGCAAAATACAATATGGCTGTAAAAACAGGAACAGCACAATCATTTAAAGCGGAGTTTGATGAAAATGGTGAAAGAACAACCTATAAGAATCTTTTAAATAAAACCTTGGTTGGATATGCACCTTCCAATGATCCGGAGATTGCTTTTTCCATTGTCTCTCCTTATTTAGGAGAAGAGGCATCAAGCACATTTAATATAAGTAATAACATTGGCGCCCGGATTGGCCAAGCGTATTTTGAATTGAAAGAGGAACGTAAGGAAAACGGAATACAAACGAATAATTCAGATGAAGAAGCAGAAACTGAGGAGTGATACGACAAGTATCACTCTTTTTTTATATATGAACGAGAAAATCATGTGGAAAATACAAATATAAGGGTATTTATTCAACAAAAATCGCCAATTTACAAAACCTTTACGTTTGGTTCATATGTCATTAAAACTCTCTCGTTAATATATAAAATGTGAGTTGGCCAAGCAGCCAGACACAAAACATAACCACAAAAATAGGGGGAGAAAGAAATGAAAAACTTTAAAAGTTTAGCACTAATGCTAATGTTCATCCTAGTGCTCGGAGTACTTGCTGCATGCGGAGGATCCGAAGAGGAACCAGCAGCTGAAGAAGGCAACAACTCAGAAGAAGGTTCAAACGCTGAAGGTTCTGAAGAAGTATCTGGACCAATCGCTATTGATGGCTCTTCTACTGTATTCCCGATCATGGAAAACTTGACTTACACATACAACCAGGAAAACCCTGATGTGAATGTGACAGTTAACTCTTCCGGTTCCGGCGGTGGATTCAAAAAATCTACAGTTGGTGAAATTGATCTAAGTAATGCTTCTCGTCCTATCAAAGAAGAAGAAAAGGCAACTGCTGAAGAAAACGGCATTCAACTAGAAGAACTAGAACTTGCATATGATGGTCTTTCTGTTGTTGTCAGCCAACAAAATGATTTCGTTGAAGAATTGACAATTGAACAATTGAAGCAAATTTTCCTTGAATCTTCTGACGCTAAAATGTGGTCTGATATCAATCCTGAATGGCCTGAAGAAGAAATCAAGATCTTCAGCCCTGGACATGATTCCGGTACATTCGATTACTTCAATGAAGTAATTCTTGAAGAAGAGCCAATGAAAGAAGGCTCCAACACTACACTTTCTGAAGATGATAACGTACTTGTTCGCGGTATTGAAAATGACCCAAATGCGATCGGATTCTTTGGATATGCTTACTATGCTGAAAACGAAGATGTATTGAAAGTTCTTGGAATTTCTGAAGAAGGCAATGAAGCTGTAAAACCAAACCCTGAAACAATTCAAGATGGTTCTTACACACCACTATCCCGTCCACTATTCACTTATGTAAACGTGAATGCTTATAAAGAAAAAGCACAAGTTCGTGATTTCGTAGAGTACACATTGAACAATGCTGGAAAAGCTGCTGAAGAAGTAGGATATGTAGCTCTTCCTGAAGACAAGTATCAAGAACAACTTGAAACAGCGAAAAGCTGGGCAGAGTAATTGATTTGAAAACCTAAAAAGGAAGGTGAGACTTAATTTGGGGTCTCACCTTGCCTTATGGATGAGAGGAGATTTTAACATGGACAAGGGGTTACAATCAGAGGGAAATATGATTGACGTCCAACAAATGATCGAAAGGAATAAGAATAAGAAAAGTCTTGGGGAAAGAATAGAGAAAATCATTCCTTTTTTCTTGCTTCTTTGTGCTGCAGTTAGTGTTCTAACAACTGTAGGGATATTGTTTACTTTGTTGAGAGAGTCTATTGGCTTCTTTTCCAATGTGTCTTTAGTTGATTTTTATACAGGTACAAGCTGGTCACCTTGGTCTGGTGAGTATGGAGTCGCACCGTTGATTGGTGGTACGTTACTCATCACTTTGATTGCTACGCTGGTAGCTGTACCATTGGGACTTATGTCTGCCATATTTTTGAGTGAATATGCAAATGATAAAGTAAGACGTGTGATTAAACCTGTGCTTGAAGTTTTAGCAGGAATTCCGACTGTCGTTTATGGTTATTTTGCTTTGACGTTCATCACACCAATGTTCCAATCTTTCATTCCTGATTTGGGAATTTTTAACGCCCTTAGTGGTGGATTCGTTGTCGGTATTATGATTATTCCTATGGTGGCATCCCTTTCAGAAGATGCTATGAACTCTGTTCCTAATGCTTTGCGGGAAGGAGCTTACGGATTAGGTGCAACAAAACTGGAAGTTGTATTTAAGGTAGTCTTGCCTGCCGCACTTTCTGGAATCATCGCTTCCATCGTTCTTGCAATTTCAAGAGCTATCGGAGAAACAATGATTGTAACGATCGCAGCAGGGGCTACACCTAACCTAACCTTCAATCCGACAGAATCGATTCAAACCATGACTGCTTTCATTGTCCAGGCAGCAACAGGGGATACCACTTTCGGATCTACTATTTACTACAGTTTGTATGCAGTAGGAATGACATTGTTTGTCTTTACACTCGTCATGAACCTTATTGCACAGTACATTTCTCGTAAGTTCAGGGAGGAATATTGATGCTTGGTCAAAATGAACAAAATATTAAGAAACGTATGGAAGGGAGAGTAGCCATCAACAAAATCCTCATGGTCTTGTTCGGCCTGGCTACTGCAGTGGGATTAGTCTTTCTAGTCTTACTTTTTTATCGTGTATTGACTCAAGGAATTGGTTATTTAAGTCTTGATTATATTTTGAACTTCCCAGCACCATATCCAGAAGAAGCTGGTATTTATGCCGGATTAATCGGATCCATTTTCTTAATGATTATTGTTGCAATATTTGCCGTCATCATTGGGGTTGCAACAGCCATTTATTTGGAAGAGTACGCACCTAAAAATAAATTCACGGAGTTTATCAGAGTGAACATTCAAAACTTAGCTGGTGTACCTTCCATTGTATTCGGACTATTAGGATTAACTTTCTTTGTTTATATGTTTAACTTTGGTTATACACTCATTGCTGGTGGCTTAACAATGGCGTTGTTGATTCTTCCTGTCATTGTAGTAGCTGCTCAAGAAGCAGTCCGATCAGTACCAGCTGAAATTAAGGAAGCATCTTATGGTATGGGAGCTTCCAAATGGCAAACCATTGCCCGGGTTATTCTTCCTGCAGCTATTCCGGGGATTCTTACAGGTGCCATTATCGCTTTGTCCCGTGCCATTGGTGAGACTGCACCCTTAATTATCGTAGGTGCGGCCACTGCCATTTACACCTTACCAGACTCATTGCTGGCTAAATATACCGTCATGCCGATTCAGATTTACAACTGGACAGGTAGACCGCAGGAAGAATGGCAGTTTGTTGCAGGAGCAGGAATTATTGTTCTGTTAGCCGTTTTACTACTAATGAATTCAATTGCTGTTTTGATCAGGAACAAATATCAACGTCGTCTTTAATTAGGATGAGGAGGGTTTCAATATGAATAAAGTAATGGAAGAGAAAACAAATAAAAAGGTAAACCAGGGAACTACGAAGCCTGAGGTGAAAAAAGAGGGAATTAAAAAAGAGAAAATGAATAGCATTATTGAAGTGAATGACTTGAACTTATGGTATGGCTCAGACCAGGCTCTATATGAAGTGAGCATGGAGGTGCCGGAGAAGCAGGTGACAGCTATTATAGGACCTTCCGGCTGCGGAAAATCCACGTTCTTGAAAACATTAAACCGCATGGTTGAAATGGTACCAATCGTCAAGACATCAGGATCCATTAAGTATCGTGATCAGGAAATCTTCAGTAGTAAATATAAAGAAGAATACCTTCGCACAAAGGTAGGAATGGTGTTCCAAAAACCTAACCCATTCCCTAAGAGTGTATATGATAATGTAGCATATGGACCAAGAATCCATGGGATTAAAAAGAAAGAAGTATTGGATCAAATCGTTGAGAAAAGTTTAAGAGGTGCGGCGATTTGGGATGAGCTGAAAGATCGTTTAAATGAAAATGCCTATGGTCTATCTGGTGGTCAGCAGCAGCGTGTTTGTATCGCGCGTGCTTTAGCAGTTGAACCTGATGTTATCTTGATGGACGAGCCCACTTCAGCATTAGACCCGATTTCTACTGCAAAAGTAGAAGAGCTTGTTCAGGAGTTGAAAGAAAAATACAGTATTATTATCGTTACACACAACATGCAGCAAGCTGCGCGTATATCAGATAAAACAGCCTTTTTCCTAAATGGAGAATTAATAGAGTTCGCTGACACAGATAACTTGTTCCAAAACCCTCACGATAAGCGAACAGAAGACTATATTACTGGACGCTTCGGCTAATTTTCAGGGGGGATATACTATGTCAATCCGTGTTCATTTTGAAGAAGAACTCGAGGACTTAAAGAAACAAATTAAAGAGTTAGCTCATGATGCAAAAGATTCACTTGATCAAGCAATCCATGTCTTGTATCAAGGGGATGTAGAGGCTGCAAAAAAAATCTTGGAAGATGACGCAGTCATCGATCGTAAGGAAGAAAAGATAAATGATGATGCTATTTTGATGCTGGCGAAGCAACAGCCGGTAGCGAGAGATTTAAGAAGGATCATCATCGCCATTAAGATTTCCAGTGACCTGGAACGCATGGCTGATCATTCGACTAATATTGCGAAAGCAACGATTCACTTAGGTGAGCAACATGGGATTGAAGTAGATCCTGAGTTGCGTGAAATGGCTGTCCTGGCTATGGATATGGTAGATCTGGCCATTAAATCATTCGAGTATGAAGATATTTCGTTAGCGAATAAGCTGGCTGAGATGGATGATGTTGTAGATAAAAAGTATGGTTCGATTGTAAAGGAAATGCTTGAATTGACGGCAATAAACCCACAGCAGATCCAGCACATCATGCAGATGGCTTATATAGCCAGATATATTGAGCGCTTTGCTGATCATATAACGAACATCGGCGAAAGTATCTTCTATCTGGTGAAGGGTAGAACGTATGATTTGAACAAATAGTAGAAACAAAAGACATGAATCGATGGCTTCGATTCATGTCTTTTTAGTCTGGAAGTCATTTCATCTTATTAATGCAGATAAGCGTGCGCTAATTGTTTCCTACAGGGAATCTATATATTACTCCAGATCCTCAAGGTGAAGTTGGAATGCTACTTTAAAAAAAGAAAAATAAAAGAAGCCGCTATAATGCGGCTTCTTTTATTTGGATGTAATAGCTTCAGCGATTTCCTGATGTGACATTCCTGAATTTAGTGTAGCCTGACCAATCTGAATGTAGCGGCTGTAATCATTATCTTTCATGAAGGATTCAAATTCGTTTGCATCTTTTATGATATTGGCCTGGATCAATTTTTCACTGATATCATCAGTTGTAGTGCCTGAGACGATGTCAATAGAAAAGGTCGTTACAGGCTCTTCAACAGGGGTGGGTGTGGATGATTCCCTGTTGTCACTTTCCTTAAGAGCTTTCCACTCGTCCATAGTTAATGTTCGATATCCTTCACTTTGGAGCTTTTCAATCATTTCATCCGCTGTGTACTCTTTTTCTGCGGCTGTAGAGGAAGCGGCTTCTATATTCCAGTAGGATATAGCAAACACAATCACCGCTGTAAGTAAGCCCAGGGAATAGGAGCGTATCCACTGTTTCATGACTGAACACCGCCAGTTTTTTGCTGTTGAATCATCGACTGAACATCATGCTCGCTCAAATTCGTCTGTTTTGCTATGTAATGAGTTTTATATCCCTTTTGATACATGGATAGAACCGTATCTACTAAGGGAAGGCTACGGGGAGTTTCTTTTTTCTTCAGAGGTTGTTTCATGATTTCCTGGGTTAAATCTTCAGCCAGAAGCTCTTCTTCTAAAACCTTCATTTTCTTTTTTAGCTGGTAGTTGCTTTGCATCATTGTCATATTGACCTGTTCGACTTGGTTTTCAAGTTCTTTCATCCTGTCATTCATGAAGTATGAAAGAATAAAAAGACCAAGGGCAACAGCAGCCAATGTACCAATCACATAAATCAAGCTGTATCACTCCTTTGGTTGTCCACATTTATTTATATCATAGATTCAGATGCGTGGCTATGGGATATTTCACCGTTTTTAGCTGAATAACTACTTGAAAGGTCCAATCGTTTTTGGTATTATGAATTAGTCTGATAATGTGAATGAGACAGTGAATAGCTTTTATGATTAGGAGGAATAATAATGCGCGTAAACATTACACTTGCATGCACCGAAACTGGTGACCGCAATTATATTAGCACAAAAAACAAGCGTAAAAACCCAGAGCGTCTAGAGCTTATGAAATATAGCCCACGCGTAGGGAAGCACACGCTTCACCGTGAAACAAAGTAAGCAGTAGGATTATTTCCTACTGTTTTTTTTATATCCAAATGCTACTCGCGAGCCTAATTGTTATTAAACAATGTATGTAAGCAGAAGGGGAGGTGTTGGTTTGGAAAAGAATGAACTTAGGTTTAAAGGAAGAAAGATTCTTCAGGAGATCAGTGTAAAAGATAGACTCCATCTAGAAGCAAAAATGCATGAGACGTTGTTCAAAAGCGAACTATGGAAGAATGCTGAGGTCGTGGGGGTTACATTATCTCAGACGCATGAATGGTCTACAGAGCCTATAATTGAGGAAGGATGGCGGACCGGCAAGAAAATGGTTGTGCCCAAATGTATTCCTCAGAATCGAGAGATGGATTTTTATCATTTGGAGAAGTATGATCAATTAGAAAGAGTCTATTTTGGTTTAAGGGAACCCAAGCCTGAGAGCTCAGCTTTAGTGGAGAAAAATGAAATGGATCTTCTTCTTGTACCAGGTCTGTTATTTGATGAAAAAGGGTACAGAATAGGGTACGGAGGAGGATATTTTGATCGATTCATTGAAGGCTTTCGTGGGAAAACAGTAATGATTGCTTCCGATCGACAAAAATACTCGCCACTTCCTTTTGAAGAATTCGATCAAAGAGTGGAATATGTGCTTACAGAAAGCGGAGTACGATTTACATACCATCTTTAGTTCTAAAGGTTTCACAAAACATTCATTCATTGTGAAATTGTGAGCAAATTTATAAGTTATAATAGGGTTAGATTAATGGAGGAGGGATTGGAATGGAACATGTAAATCGAGTAGCATTAATCGGTACAGGTGCGGTGGGTTCGAGTTATGCGTTTGCTTTATTGAACCAGGGAGTTGCGGATGAATTGGTTATGATTGATTTGAACAAAGAGAAGTCTGAAGGCGATGCGATGGATCTGAATCATGGTCTCGCCTTTGCCCCCTCAAACAAGAAGATATGGTTTGGGGATTATGCCGATTGTGAAAGCGCTGATCTAGTCGTTATTACGGCAGGAGCGAATCAGAAACCGGGGGAAACAAGGTTGGATTTGCTTGAAAAAAACACGGCTATATTCAAATCCATTGTTGGCTCTGTTATGGAGAGTGGTTTCGATGGTATTTTCCTGGTAGCAACAAACCCTGTTGATATTCTGACCTATATGACTTGGAAGTTTTCCGGTCTTCCTGCTGAACGTGTCATTGGATCAGGGACGATTCTGGATACAGCCCGACTCCGTTTCAAACTAAGTGAATATTTCGATATAGATACACGAAATGTGCATGCGTATATTATGGGGGAACACGGAGACTCTGAACTTCCGGTTTGGAGTCACGCAAATGTAGCTGGACGCTCTGTTTTCGACCGTATTAAAGATCATCCTGATTTGTATGATGAAAATGACCTTGAAGGTATTTTTGAACAAGTCAGGGATGCTGCTTATCATATTATCGCCCGTAAAGGGGCGACTCATTATGGGATTGCCATGGGGCTAGTCCGATTAACAAAAGCGATTCTTCATAATGAGAATGCAGTTTTAACAGTCTCTGGTTATCTACAGGGGCAGTATGGCATGGATGATCTTTATATAGGTGTGCCTGCGATTGTAAATCGCAAAGGGATTCAAGAAATCATTGAATTGGACCTTGATCAAGTTGAAATGAAAAAGTTTCACGCGTCTGCTTCCTTATTGAAAGAGGCAATGGGACCTGTTGTTCATAACTATGTGTATAAGGACGACGACCCAAGCGAAAAATAAGTTCACCTAATTAAAGAAGAGGTGGATGAGATGCGTCAATTTTTCAGATGGGTCATGATCATCGGCTCGGTTGCAGCAACGGTTTATAAATACCGGTACAAAGCGTTGGACATTGTTACGAAGGTTCCTTTTCTTCGTAAGCTTCTTGTTCGTTTGTCCATGAACATTCCTTGGATTCGCCAAAAATTTCTTTCACAAATGTTTCGTGGGCTATGAATATAATAAGCTGTCAGGGTATCTTCCTGACGGCTTTTTCAATGCTTTCAGTTAGCTCCTTAACAAAAGGACATGATATGATGAAGGTGTAATTGAGGGGGTGCAACGTGTTTATTGAACAAGAGTATTATTTATGGAAACTTACCTATGACCTTGTTGTAGCGCAAGATTTTCAAGTGCTTAATATGAGTACAGAACAAGGGGAAATATGGCTTGAGAAGGAGCAGGATTGGCAGACCCATGTCATCCGCTTAACACATAAACAAATCAATTGGAGAAATGAGCTGCGGAGGGACCTTGAGAAAGCTTATCGCCAGTTGTCTCAAAATAAAAAATTATTCCGTGGCGGAAAAGTTCAGTTCCATGTAGTGTATGTTTCAGAACACCCTCCTGTGGAAGAGTGGGAAAATGTTGAAAAAGATATCGCTTCACAAAAAAATCCCATCTTCCTTTACTATATGGATAATGAAAGCAAAACTAGAGAGAAGAAAAAACTTTACGATGCTTTTGAATTAGATGAACCTCTCATTGATCAACACGTGAGTGAAAGCGAAATGGAGGCCATGCTGCCCTATTTGAAGCATCAGCTTGTTAAGAAACAACAAGATCAAAGAAAACAAGTCATGTCCATCTTCGATTATGGCAAACCTCGAATGACCTACTTTTTACTTGCTGTCAATGTATTGATTTTTCTTTACATTGAATGGGTGGGTGATAGTACTTCGGTGGAAACCCTTATACAGTACGGCGCAAAATTCAACCCCGCCATTATGGATGGGGAATGGTGGCGAATCGCTACTTCTATGTTTCTGCACATAGGGTTTCTTCATCTATTCATGAATATGTTCGCCCTTTACTACTTAGGTACGGCCGTTGAGAAATTGTATGGCACTCGGCGTTTCACATGGATCTATTTACTTTCAGGTTTGTTTGGCGGTGTGGCGAGTTTTATGCTGAATCCTCATGTTGCGGCTGGAGCATCAGGTGCCATATTCGGGTTGTTCGGGGCCCTCTTGTTTTTTGGTGTCCAGCATAAACAGTTGTTTTTTCGAACAATGGGCTGGAATCTTATTTTTATTGTTCTACTTAATATCTCCTTCGGGCTGCTCGTTCCACAAATCGATAATGGAGCCCATATCGGTGGAATGGTCGGTGGTTTTATTGCAACTGCGGTGGTCCGTATGCCTAAACAGAAGAATGGGTTTAAACAGCTGACTGCTCTTATTGCCTATTTAATACTTATCTCAGGTATGGCATTAACAGGTTATATGGGACTGTTCAATAGCGGGAAAGTTTTTAGTGAGGTACAGGAGACGCAGGAACTAAATCAATCGGGTGCCTATGATGAAGTAATTGAAATTACTAGTGAAGCTTTGGGAGAACCTGGTGAATATGAGGCTGCTCTTCTTTTTAATCGATCTTTTGCGTATTTACAAAAAGGTGAGACCAGTGCAGCAAGGAAAGATTTGCTTCGTGTTTTAGAACTTTCCCCTGAGATGGCAGAGGCACATTATAATTTAGCGCTATTATACCAGGAGGACGGTGAAGAAGAGAAAGCGGCTGACCATGCAGAACAAGCCGCTGACCTTAATCCCGATCAAAAGGATTTTAAAGAACTATACGACAGCCTCCGTTAATAGGACTGAATGAGCCGATGTTTTTTTCCGGTATCATCCTCATAAAGGACGATCAAATGCTTCCCTTTTTTATCAAAAAGAATGAGTGGAATATAGCTCTGAATCGGGTGAGAAGATTTTGTATCGCTGATGCCCAGCACATAGTTTTTATATAAACCTTCCCATAGCTGTCCTTTGATTCGTTCAGAGACATCTTCATTCGTTCCAGGTAAGGGCTTGTCTTTGTAGTCTGCGAGATCAGTCAAAGGTACAAGTGTGTAGTCTTCTTTGTTTATGCCATAGTGCGTCAGCAACTCTTCCCATTGAACTTCCAGTTGTTGCTGAATGGAGTGGTCCAGTCTCTTTTTCCATTCCTCCTCCTCTTGATTTGCTGGTTTTTTGAATGCGGTCCGCTTTGAGTGAGGGGAATCAATGACATAAAGCTCGTCCTTCGAACTTGCCTGGATGCTTTTAATCGGACCACTCTCCTCATGAATTTCTCCATGATGGAAAGAGATCGCCTGATATTTTTGACTATCCTCCCCGTGTAAGGACGTTTCTTTCTTAATTTCTGATGTGTTTTCCTCCCACTTGCTCACCACGCCTTTTAGTCGCCCGTTTACATATAAAAGGGAGACATCCTGTCTTAAGTACATGGCTTTATCACTTTCAGAAAACATATTCCATAGGATTTCATATTCATCCTCATCTTCTTGGGAAGCAAAATTCAAGGATGTGCCGTAAGATTGAAATTCACTTCTGTCATCTAATGGAAAATATTTGATGACCGCTTCTTCATTAAAGTATTGAGTATAGATTGCGATAATTATGGCTAAGGCCAAAGGACCAAGTACCCATTGTACCCACACTTTTCTCAAACCATCATCTCCTCATACATCCTCTCTGCATAGGTGATTTATATTTCAAGATATGTTCCATTTACCGTGGACATGCGTATAATCCTCTCTCTTCCCTTAGTGTATGAATAAATGAATTTGGAAGAAACTATGCCCAGAAGGTTAAGAGGAGGATGCGTTTTGGAAGAACAACGCTTATTTGATAGTTATGAAAAAAATGTATCGTATCTCAAAGATCGGCTCGGAGTAGAAGAAAGTTTTGACATGGTTCATCTTGACCTAGTTTACGCTGGCCGAGGGATGTCCTTATTTCTTGTAGATGGTTTCGTAAAAGATGATATTCTTCACTATTTAATGAAGCTTCTCTCTAGGCTGGATCCTGATCAACTGGAACCGGACCCCCTTGAAAAGTTATTAAAAACCCATCTTCCCTATGTAGAGTTAGAGAAGAAAAAAGATTTGAATGCAGCGGCAGATTGGGTATTGGCAGGGCCAACAGCATTAGTGGTCGAAGGCGTCGATGAGATCATTATGATTGACGCACGCACTTATCCTGTTCGCGGGCTTCAGGAACCTGATCTTGAGAGAGTAGTGAGAGGCTCGAGGGATGGTTTTGTAGAGACCATTATCTTCAATACGGCTTTAACGAGGAGAAGGATTAGAGACCGTTCTTTGAGAATGGAATATTTGCAAGTCGGCCGCCGGTCATTAACGGATGTGTGTATTTGCTATATCAAAGATATTGCAGACTCCGACCGTGTCGAAGAATTGAAGAACGTATTGCAGGAGATTGATACGGATGCGCTTCCGATGGCAGAAAAGACCATTGATGAATATATCAGCGGTCGTTACTGGAACCCCTATCCAGTTATCCGTTACACAGAACGTCCCGACACGGCAGCTGCCCACTTGTATGAAGGGCATATTCTCGTCATTATAGATGGATCACCGAGTGTCATGATTACTCCATCAACTTTTTGGCATCACTTACAGCACGCAGAAGAATATCGTCAGAAACCGTTGGTAGGTGCGTATTTACGTGCTGTTCGATTTTTTGGTTTCTTTGCATCCATTTTTATTCTTCCTCTGTATTTTCTTTTCTCTAAGAGACCGGATTTGCTTCCAGAAGCTCTTGCATTCATTGGACCCACCGACACGGGGACCTTGCCGCTCATCATCCAGTTTTTGATTGCCGAAGTAGGTATAGACATGTTGCGGATGGCAGCCATCCATACCCCATCTACACTGGGAACAGCTCTTGGGTTAGTAGCTGCCATATTGATTGGCCAAGTGGCTGTAGAGGTTGGGATGTTCTCAAGTGAAGTGGTCTTGTATTTAGCCCTTGCAGCTATAGGTACGTTTGCTACACCGAGTTACGAATTAGGACTAGCCGATCGAATAACAAGGCTTGTGCTTCTTCTTGTCACGGGGTTATTTGGATTAAAAGGATATGTAGTGGGAGTGACCCTCTGGCTCCTTTATGTTTCCAGCATGAAGTCTTTCAAAACACCGTACTTATGGCCGTTCTTACCTTTTTCATGGAAACCGTTAAGAGATGTTTTACTTCGTTCCCCGATTCCTTTAAAAAACCGAAGACCGGCATTTCTACACCCTGATGACCCTGATCGTTGATCGATCGGGGTTTTTACGTTTTCAAGTTGTGTAGGTATTGGTATAATGTATGGTGGTGATGAAAAATGAAAACGATTTATGATATTCAGCAATACTTGAAAAAATTCGGAACGATTATTTACATAGGCGACAGATTGGCCGATTTAGAAATGATGGAAGATGAAGTAAGGGAGTTGTACAAATCCCAATGTATGCCTTCCGAAGACTTTCAAATGGCTATTCTGCTTTTAAGAAGTGAAATTGCGAAACAAAAGGATCGTCAACTGGGGGAGGAAAAGTAATGAATCATTACTATATCGGTGCAGATATCGGTGGAACGACTGTAAAATTAGCTATTATTGATGAGAATGGAACAATCGTTAAAAAATGGGAAATCCCAACTAATACAGATAATCAGGGAGAAGCGATTCCTTCTGATATCGCAGTGTCCATTACAAACACTTTGAAAGAAGAGACGATTGACTCTTCGATGGTCGTAGGGATTGGAGCAGGAGCACCAGGGTTTGTGGATACGACTACCGGCTATATTCATGAAGCCGTGAATATTGGTTGGAAAGATTTTGATTTCGGTAACCTTCTCAAAGAATTGACTGGAATGACCGTATGGGTGGATAACGATGCGAATTTAGCTGCTTTAGGAGAGAACTGGCTAGGCGCGGGAGAAGGGTGCACAGAGCTCATAGCTGTTACTCTTGGTACAGGTGTAGGTGGTGGCATTATTGCAAACGGCCAGATTCTTAATGGTGCCAACGGTACTGCAGCCGAGATTGGCCATGTCACAGTTGTACCTGATGGAGGAGCACCATGTAACTGTGGTAAAACCGGGTGTCTTGAGACTGTTTCTTCAGCGACAGGTATTGTCAGGAAAGCTAAAGAAGCAGCGGAATATCACCCGGAATCTAAACTGAACGCTTATATAAGTGAGGGAACATTGACCGCCAAAGATGTATTCGAAGCATCAAAGGCTGGTGATGAGGCGGCAAGCGGTGTGATTTCGGAAATTACCGATGTCCTTGGAATGGCGATTGCGAACATGGCGATTGCGATCAACCCGGAAAAAATCGTGATTGGTGGGGGAGTCTCCCAAGCAGGTGATTTACTGTTGGCCCCTCTTGAAAAAGCGTACCGGAAATACGCCTTACCAAGAACGGCGGAAGCATCGAGTTTCGGTATAGCTGAGTTAGGGAATGATGCAGGTGTCATTGGAGGAGCTTTCTTAGTTAAAAAGAATACATAAAAAAGTTGGAGCCTGGAGCTCCAACTTTTTTATGTTTCAATTGTATAAAATTTGTAAAAAGATTTTAATCGTCAAGACTTCTTTTTATCATGTTTTTGTCTTATGATAAGAAAAGCTCCATCCTATCATTTTGCAGATGATGGAAAATGTAAATTTTATGAAACTTTTATGGGACCAATTACGTCATATATGAAGAAAGAGTTTAATATGGATTATAAGTGGAAAATGTTAAAGAAGATAAGGAACCTGGTTAATTTTTGTTAAAATTGATCAGTATCGTACTAGAGGAGGAACCATGATGCAATGGAGAATGAAGAACATGCCATTATTTATCATTGCGACATTGTTGTTTGGTCTGAAGACTTATGTCGTGTATAGATTCATGTTCGATTTATCGATTGAGAATCCAATGCAAGAATTCATACTTTTATTTAATCCAATTGCAAGTGCCTATTTGATTTTTGCAATCAGTGTATGGCTGAAACCTAAAAATCAAATGAAATATTTACGCTGGACGACGTTGATCGGTTCATTGGTCTTATTCTTAAACTTAATTTTCTATAGGAACTTTACCGACTTTATTACCATTCCTGTGCTGTTCCAGGGGAACAATGCTGCAGACCTTACTGGTAGTTTTCTGACCTTGCTTCACATCGAAGACATTTTCATCTTTGCTGATGTGGCGCTCGTATGGTATTTGAGTAGACAGAAATTTAACCTATCAGTGAAGATGCCGAAGCGTGGGAAGATTGCAGTGACTGCCGTTACTTTTCTGCTTTTGGCGGGGAATGTTGTGCTTGCAGAGATTGAGCGTCCGATGCTTTTCGTACGGGCCTTCGACCGTGAATATCTTGTAAAGAATATCGGCATTTACAACTATCATCTGTATGATGCAACGATGCAGACAAAAACAAAGGCCCAGCGAGTTTTTGCCGATGGCAGTGAAATCAGTGAAATAGAGACGTATTTAAAGGAAACATCGCCTGACCAAACGAACAAGGATTCAGAGCTATATGGAATTGCAGAAGATAAGAACGTCATATTTGTAAGTGTGGAGTCCTTCCAGAACTTTCTATTTGATTCCGAGATTAACGGAACAGAAACGACACCTTTCCTTAATGATCTGAAACAAAGTAAGGACACTATCACATTTGAAAACTTTTACCATCAAACGGCCCAAGGGAAAACCTCTGATTCGGAGTTCATTGTTGAAAACTCCCTTTATCCTTTGGGAAGAGGTTCTGTGTATTTCACACATGCAGGGAACGAGTACAATGCTCTGCCTGAAATATTGAATGAAGAAGGTTATGAAACCTCTGTTTTTCATGCCAATAACGCAAGCTTTTGGAACAGGGATGTCATGTATGACAACGTAGGGTATGACCAGTTCTATGATGAGAAATCGTTCGAAGTTACCCCTGAGAACTCTTTCGGCTGGGGGCTGGAAGACAAAGCGTTTTTTGAACAATCCATTAAATATTTGCAATCACAGGAAAAACCGTTTTATAGCAAATTTATTACTTTGACTCACCATTTTCCATTTGAACTTCCTGAAGAAAAAGCAAATATCGATAAATACGATTCCAATTCAAAAACGTTGAACTCCTATTTCCAAACCGCTCGTTACACGGATGAAGCGTTGGAACAATTTTTCCAACAGTTGAAAGATGCCGGCATATATGATGATTCCATCATCGTTTTAATGGGTGACCATTATGGAATTAGTGATTTTCACAATAAAGCTATGGGCCAATTCCTAGGAAAAGAAGTCGATCCTTTTGTGCAAACCCAACTTCAGCGAGTACCATTTATGATTCACATTCCTGGGTATGAAGACGGCGGAGTGCAAGATAAGGTGGTTGGTCAAATTGATGTTAAACCGACATTACTCCACCTCCTAGGTATTGAAGAAAACGGAGACTTAACCTTCGGTGATAATATGTTCGCAGAAAAGAATAAAGACTTCGTTGCTTTAAGAGACGGCAGCTTTATTACAGATAATTATTTGTATTCAAATGAAACGTGTTATGATCGTTCCTCAGGAGAACCTCTCCCTGAAGAAGACGCTCAAGTATGCCAGCCTATTAAAGAAAAGGTAAGTAAAGAAATGAATTACTCAGATAATATCATTTATGGTGACTTGTTCAGGTTTTACGAGTTTAATCAAACAGAAAAATAAGGGAAAAGCCGCTGAGACATTGTCTTAGCGGCTTTATTTTTATTGATATAAGAAGTGAGGAACGCTGTAATAAAACACTCCGGCCTAAGTTGTAATAAAGCTGAAGCAAACTCGCAGCCATTTGAGGGTTGTCGTTTAGAAATCTTTATAAAAAACTGATAAGCTTTATGAAGGTGAACAAGGAGGGGGTGAATAATACTCGTGAATAGATAACGTATCCACCCACTAAAGCGAATGGTAGTAGTTAGAGTAGGGAGCTTTTACTTCGCTGTTCACATAAATTCATACATATAAGGGTAATGATATTTACAAACAACGTTTTATGGAGAGAGGGAAAGGTATGTTTCGTTTTGAACATGTGTACCAAGGGGTTCTTCAAGATATTAATTTTACAATGGAAAAACAGGATAAAGTCATCCTTTTCGGTCCCTCAGGCGCTGGGAAGAGCACATTATTGTTCTTATTGAACCGTTTGAATGACCCTGAGCAGGGGGCCATTTATTTTAAAGGGGAACCGATTGAACAACATTCCATCACTGATTTAAGAAAACAAGTAGGTCTCGTCCTTCAGGCACCGAATCTATTCCCGGGAACCGTATTGGATAACATTAAATATGGACCGTCCTTATTTAATGAATGGGACGACCAACAAGGGAAAAAATTATTGGATTACGTTCAACTTCCTTCTAATTATCTGGAAAGAGAGGTAGATCAGCTTTCGGGTGGGGAAAAGCAACGGGTATCTTTGGCAAGGACATTAGCCAATTCACCTGAAGTTTTACTACTTGATGAGCCTACCAGCGCTCTTGATTATCGCACAGCAGAAGAGATTGAAGAGGTGTTGGAGTGTTTGATGGAAGAGCATCAGCTTACCATGCTTATGGTTACTCACAATTTAAATCAAGCACGGAGGCTTGGAAACCGAGGGTTGTTTATTAGTGATGGACAGATTGTAGAAGATGGAAAAATACCAAATATGTTTGATCATCCGAAAACAAAAGAGCTTGCGAAGTTTTTAGAGCAGTAGGGAGGAAGAAGGTTTGGAACCAGAAATATCGAATCAGTCGCTATACTTTTTAATTATTTTCGTTATCGTCCCTTTGGCATTGTCTTATTACTACCAGCTTGGTGTAAGCAAAAACGTTATCTGGTCCACCGTTCGAGGAACGGTCCAGTTGTTTGCTATTGGTTACATATTAACATTCCTTTTTGATCTACCCGCTCTTTATGGGATTCCGTTTATGTTAACAGTTATGATCATCATTGCTACTTTTCACGCAAGACAAAAGGGGAAGGACTTGCCTTATGTCGGGTTTATTCTTTTTGGAGGACTATTGGCCATTGAGGTAGGTGTACTGAGTTTATGGCTCCTATTTGACATGATCCAGTTTAAACCTTCTGAAGTCATTCCTATGAGTGGGATGGTCATTGGCAACAGTATGACTGCTATGGGGCTTGCTCTAGAACGAATGAAAAATGAGTTTAAAGAAAACAATGGCCGCTTGCTCGCTTCCTTGTCTTTAGGAGCAGAGCCGAAGCAGGCCTCTCATTTGATCGTTCAGAATACATTACATGCTTCTTTGATACCTAACGTCGACCGTCTGAAGACCATTGGCCTTGTACAGCTGCCGGGAATGATGACTGGTTTGATTCTTGGTGGTGTTTCACCTGTCATGGCCATCAAGTATCAGTTAGTCATATCCCTCAGTATTTTCTCTTCTGTTTCATTAAGTGCCATGTTCATTACTTTATGTATGTACAGGTATTTTTTCAATAAAAACAAACAACTGTTGCAAACGGATGAAGAGATTAGAAGTTCACGCTCCTAATATGATCTTTCATAAAAAAGCAAGCAGACCAAAAGGTCTGCTTGCTTTTTAAGGTTTATCCAAATAAGTTGTACCAGATCGTCATGACTGAGAACCATCCGAAAATCAATGCTGATGCCCCTGCGAAAAGAACAGCAAAGAAGTTTTTTGTTTTAAGTTCACGGAAAATTGCCCAAACACATAAGATTGTTACGAGTAAAAGAAGAATAGCTGTTACCAAATTCAGCACCCCCTAAGTCTCTTTTCATTATTATCATCCATAAAGGATAGATGTTATACTATATGTAGTTATTATTGGTACTTATCTATTTTATAGTATAAACAAAAAATTGTCGAGTTATCTACATTATTTTTACACATTGTACGATAAAGCCGATAAACGTATAAAGAAACGAATAAATGAGGTGGAAAAAATGAAGAAAATAACCAGGTTGCCGCTTGGGCCGATCGCTACAAATGCTTATATCATCCATGAAAACCATAAAGCGCTAGTCGTTGATCCGGGTGGGGATTTCGAAAAGTTGCAGAACTATTTACAGGAAAGGGAACTTGATGTAATAGCGGTCCTGTTAACACATGCGCACTTCGACCATATTGGAGCCGTTGATGCCGTAAGAGATGCTTATGAGGCTCCCGTCTACATACATGAAAAAGAAGCGGAATGGCTGGGGGATCCACAAAAGAATGGCTCGGCCTTATTCGGTTTAGGGCAAATTACAGCTCGACCAGCGGATTACTATTTTGAGCTAGGTGAAATGCAAATAGGGGACTTCCCATTTGAAGTACGTCATACTCCGGGACATTCACCAGGAAGTGTTTCCTTTGTATTTAGAAATCAGCGTCTTACGATTGCTGGAGACACCTTGTTTCAGCGAGGTATTGGACGTACGGATTTACCGGGAGGAAGCCGTGAGGTTCTTGAGAAAAGTATTAGGGAACAGCTTTTCCCGTTACGAAATGATATGCGCATTTTCCCAGGCCATGGACAGCCGACTACAATCGGTGAAGAGCGGGAAGAGAATCCTTTCCTTAATTAATCCGTGTGATGAGTTTAAAAAAGAACCTGTCATCCTTAAAAAGGATGACAGGTTCTTTTTTTAGTGTCCGCCAAATCCTGGTACTAAGATAAAGGAACAATAATACGTGAATCCAATCATAAAGACTGTCAAGTATGAGAAAAATATGTACACATACATACGTTCTGACAGCTTAAGGTAACCAATAGTAAGGAAAAAAGCCGTTTGAACTAGTGATAATAAGGAAGCTTCCATCATATCGCCTGTATAGAACATGACAGCGAAGATACCTGTCCAAAAGGCCAGTACTCGAAACATTCGATCCATGCTTTTTCCCCCTCCTTTTCTATCGTTAAACTATCATTCATATTATAAACGACCCGGATACAATTGTAAATAAAACGTATTCATCTTTCATTTCTCAGTATTTGTATTCCCAGTTGCGCTTATTCTTTAACTCGCCAAGTTGTGAAAAATATTTGTCTAAATAAAAAAAGGAGTTTAAAATATTGTACAAAGGTTATACAATCAATATACAATAAACTTACACAAAAAAGCGAGGAGCGTTAAACATGGAAGAGTTAAAATTCTACACATACCCAAGTTGTACATCCTGTCGGCGCACGAAATCATGGTTAAAAAGTCAAGGGGTGGATTTTAACGAACAGCACCTGTTCCGTGAGACTCCTACCGCTGACGAATTAAGAAGGATCCTCTCACTGACCACTCATGGGATCGATGAAATTTTAGCGAAAAGAAGTAAAGAGTTTAAAACACTTGACCTAGACGTAGAGGACTTAACCTTGAATGAATTTCTGGACTTGGTTATTGAGAAGCCTAAGCTGTTGAGGCGTCCAATCTTGACCAATGGAAATAAATTAGTCATCGGATATGATTTGGATGGACTTCGTGGGATTACAGATAAAAGAATGGAATATAAACAAAATATCTCATAAAAGCATCGTCCCTCGAAGAGGGGCGATTTTTTATGGGATTTGAAAAGTTTTGAGCTGAAATGAATTGCTATTTACTATTATATGCCACAGGCATTCCCATTGAATTTCCTCACGTGAGCATTCCACTGCGCTTTCACCATCAGGGGTATGCAGGGTAGTAGAGTATTGCATTTGTTCTTTAGGGATCTTTTTTAATTCTGTATTCAATTTCAACCGTGAAGTGTCCAGAATGTGTTGTTTTATAACTGAAGCTTGATGACTTTTGACGAGGTAAAGGTGGTTTTTGTACTGGTTGGTGGTTGTTAATGTGACTATAAGAAGTAAGAAACAAAGAATAAGCATCCAAGGAAAGACAATTCCATGGTCATTGTGTAAGGTGGATTTTTCGCGTGTATAGCCGGTCATGAATGTTTACCTCCATTAGAATTGAAGGAGATTCATGAATAAAAGATATGGATTCTATATTTTGTATAAGGGTTTCGTGTCCAGAACCGTCGACAGTCCTCCTGAAAATTGTTCCATACTGTTCCAAGACAATGTGCCGGTCCTGCTTATCAACGAATGAGATGAAATGATCAGAAACGTTAAAGGTACGGGATTGGTTGATTTCCCATTGTATGACTGCTTTCAGCTGATCAACCGATAAATCAGAGTAATAGTCATATCCTTTCAGTAAAGAAAATAAGGGGACGGAGATCGTTAACAGGATCATGGTCGCCATCAGACTGATTAAAACTTCTGATAAGGTAAATGCGGTTTCTTTTGGACTATTCCCTTTTATCATGCAAACAGAACTCCTTGTTTTCATTTCTTTGGTTTTTCCATAATACGCAGCCTGCAATCCATTCACCTTTGGGTTGGATGACTATAGTCATTTCATAAGTTAATAAATGTTTTGATGTATAAGGAATTGGACCATGCTTCATCCTGTGTTCAAAGAATTCATTATGAAGCAGCGTGACGGCATTTCTTTCTACTTGAAGGTCCTTCTTTGCAGTCCTTATCTCGGTAAGCAAAGGAAGCGTAAATAATGTAATGATGATCAAAAGGGTAAAAGCACTTAAGGTCTCAACCATCGTGAAGCCTTCAGATTTCCTCAATTCGCAACCTGCTCGATCCAAATGGAAAAACTATCTTATAGGTTTTATTCGGGGCATAAAGGTACATTGTTCCTGCTTTTTGAATGATCCCCTTCTGATTGAATCGCACCGTTGGCTGTAGAGTAGTCAAGCGCATCGCCCATTGCTCTGGTAAATTCCTAGTGAAAATTGGTTTTCGTTCTTTCGTGTCATATAAAACATAGCCTCCTGATTCTTGGTCGAAATTCAGTGTATAGTAAACATGATCATTCATGGATAGGTGTTGTGTAAGGAGAAGGTCTTCCTTTAATTGTTGCAGGGTAAGGTCTGCTTCAAGTTTCTGGTAGGTGCGGTACTGCAATGGAATGAAACAGGAAAGGAGTATGGACCAGCACAATAAAACGATGACCATTTCGGTGAAAGTGTAGCCGTTACGTTCCGGTTGGTGATGTTTTCTCACTGACATTTCCCTCTGAGCTTATTACCAATTCTGTACCGTCAGGACATGTACCTTGGGAGATATATTCTTCATCCACCAACGTTTGAATAGATGCTGGGAAAGTTTCGTGTTCAATAAAGTACGCCTGCACTTGAGCCTCTACAGTTTTTTGGAGTGCTTCACACCCTTTAGATTTTACAGAATCACTGTTCTTGGACATGTTAGGGATTGTGATGATCAACAATATAGAGATGACAAGTAGAACAATAAGCATCTCAATTAATGTGAATCCTCTTTCGTTTTTTACCATGAGAGTTCCTCCTCGTTTAAATTTGGTTCATCCATTGATACAGAGGGAGCATGATGGATGCGTAGATCAAAATGATGACAGTGGCGATTATGATGAAGAAAGCAGGCTGAATGACATGGAGCCACGTGGATATCTTTTGACTGAGGTACTCCATCAAGAATTCTGCAAGAAGTTCAAGTTCATCTTTTAAAGCTTCGACATCGTTGGTGTGATGGAATATATTTGTTAGTTCCGGTCTGAATAACGGACAGCTGTAAATCGCCTGAGCAAAAGTTTTACCGTTGGACAGTTCTATTAAGAGTTCATTACAGTAATGAGAGAGTAGTTCATAATTTTCATTCCCATTAATCATCTCAATAGCATCCTTTAATGGGAGACCTGCCTGAAGTAAAGAGTGGAGGTGGGTCGTGAAAAGGAAGGAAACGGAGTAGGATTGATACATCTTTAAAATAGAGATTCTTTCATAAAATGCCAGCTTTTTTTTAAAAGGCATCCGCGGTAAGATAATCATAATAGCCATAAAGAGAATGGCAGTCAGTAAAACAAGGATGCCCAGCCCATTCATGACATTCATGAGAATGACTATCAGGTGGAAGGTTCCATCTTTCTTGCCTTCAAATAGATGTACAAAATTCGGGATCACGGTTTTTTGTAGGATTGTGCAAGCAACGATGAGGAAAACAAATAAGAAAACGGGGTATCGGATAACCTTCATAAATTTCTCTTTGTAATCCTTCTTCATTTGCAGCATGGCTTTACACTGTTGAAAGCTTCTCGATAAGTTATGGTGGATCTGACTGAAGTAGAGGAAATTGGTCACGGAAAGGGAGAAGCGTGCTTTCACAAAAGCTTCCTGGATAGGGTCTCCCGCGCTGAGGTGCTGTGTCAAGGTGTCACAAGTGGATTTTAGTTTTGTGTCCCATCCAGTCATTTGCAGAGCATCGTGAAGCGGATAACCTTTGTCCAAAATATGACTGCACCTTTTAAAAAACAGAATTTGCTGACTGACAGGTAAAGGCGGGTCACGAAAACGGGGCCACTTCGTCTTTTGCAACAAAGCCAAGTGCATAGGCTTTCCTCCTTAAGTTTCTGAACGATTGAAAATTCTGCTGGTGATTGGTCTGTCCTACAATGGCTCTTTTTAATGAGGGACCTTCCAAAAGCTCGAGAATTGCTGCTCTCTTCGGTAAATGCTTGGCTCCCTTAAGAGAGATAAGCTGTTGAGATGCAATGGCAATCATGGTTTGGTCGATATCGGTTTGTTTGATACTCATCTCTTTAAGACGGTGAATGGTACCATGTGCATCCCGCGCATGAATCGTGCTGATTACAAGGTGGCCGCTTAAAGCGGCACGAAACGCAAATTGAGCGGTTGATTTGTCTCGGATTTCCCCGACCATTAAGAGGTCAGGGTCATGTCTTAAGGCTGCTTTTAACCCCGTGTCATATGTCACACCTGCACGCTCATTCACTTGTACTTGAATAATGTTGTTTAAATTTTTCTCGATGGGGTCTTCAAGAGTAATAGCCTGAAATGAATTTGAGGAGGTGAGGGATTGGAGCAAGGCATACAAGGTAGTGGTTTTTCCACTTCCGGTCGGTCCTGTGAAGAGGATCATGCCACTTCGGTAATTCAACCAACGCTGGATCTTTTTAAGTTGGTAAGGAAAAAGAAAAAGCTGTTCAAGTGGAGTATGGTCCATAGGTCTTAGAATACGAATGGCCAAACTTTCGGTTCCGGTTATGGGGAGGGTAGACAGGCGCAGGTCGAATGTGTTCTGATTGGAGCGGTGTTGGAGTGTACCGTTTTGAGGTCGTTTGTGTTCTCCAATATCCATCCCTGAAGTGAATTTGAAGTAGGAAAGAAGCTTCTTGTATATGGGAATTGGGGTCGTGGAGTGGAAAATACGATTTCCATGGATACGGAAATGAATGGAGGCTCTTTCTTCATAAGGGGAAAAGTGGATGTCCGTAGCAGTTTGCTGGATTGCGGAAACGATAAGGTCATGGGCATATTGAGCGATGGATTTCAAACATTTATCACCTCTTCCGTATTATTTTGACCTTTTATTGTATTCGACATAAAGGGACTAATTCCTGCAATAACTTTTTAAAAGGAGGAAAATTATAGTGATTTTTTTAATTGGCTTCATGGGAAGTGGCAAGTCTACAATAGCAAAAATGGTAAGTGAAAAAACAAGTTATTCTTACATAGAAATGGATGAGGCTATTGAAGAAGCAGAAGGAATGAAGATTCGTGATATGTTCGCGCTAAAAGGAGAGCAGTACTTTCGGGATAAGGAAACAGAATTCTTGAAGAACTTAAAAGAAGAAGTTGTCTTGTCTACAGGAGGAGGAGTCATCCTACGGGAAGAGAATCGTGAACTCATGCAAGAAGGGACCGTTGTTTACTTAAAAGCAGAATGGGAAACGATTGTGGAAAGATTGGATGGTGACACCGACCGGCCCTTGTGGAAAGGTGATGTCTCAGAAAAGAAAAAACGGTTTGATGAACGTCTGAGTTTATATGAACAGACGGCAGATATAGTCATACATGTGGACCAGAAGACTCCGGAAAAGATCACTGAAGAAGTGGTGTCACGTCTAAAATAGCAGGGTTTGGATCATACTAAAGGTAACAATGGAAAAAGAGGGGTTCTCATGAATCAGAATGATTATGTAAAGTTTTTGACAGAAGAAGTTGTCAAGTATATGCACATGTCTAAGGATGAGAAGCAGCAACGAAAAGAATCCAAACCCTCCAAAAAATCCTCCTTTTACTGGTTCGGATTGCTTCCTTTCGCTTTGAAAATGTTTAAAAGAAAACGAATCAACAATCATTGAAAGAGTAAGAAAAGCCGCTGAGAACCTCAGCGGCTTTTTTCGTTTCACAAACTGTGGATGTATGATCTCTGGAACTACTCAAACTTTCTTATAGATGCCTATCTGATGGAGCGTCTGAAACTTCATGCTGTATCCAGGTCTTGCTGGTTTCCTGTGAAATATAAAATAGTCCTCCATTGATGACTTCCATTTCTATATAAGGTTTGTAACGATTATCGAGCTGTTCACGCTCTTTCGTGAAAGAATCCAAACCGATGTCTTCAGATTCATAAAAGGATTCCAGCAATTGGGTTTCTTTTTCAAGATGGTGCAGAGAATCTTTTGCCCATTGATGATCGAGCGAACCTACATACGTTTCGATATGTCGTTCCATGCGTTTATATGCATGTGATAAGGAAATGACAGGCCTCATCGGAAATGTATAGTCCGAAACGGTGGTTTCAAAATTCATATCCATCATTTTGTCCATCATTCCAAGCATCATCGTCCCGTGGATTAAATTGATTCCTATAGAAACAGATTCATCCCTGGTATGTTTTCCGCGGAAGTGCAGAAGCCCATTAACGACCAGCCAGGGACTCATGGCCCGGTTTTGTCCCCTGGTCTGATGGACTACTTCATAAAGCCTGGCTGTCCGTGCTTTAGAAATTGCTGTATTGTACAAGCGGTGAAGTTTAGGTGTTCCTGCATGAAGATAAATGCCGCCTGCCTGTTTCTGATCCGTATCACTGAAGGTCAGCTTCATGGGGACGCCTTCTCGATTCATTTTCTTCATGTAATGCCAGTAAAAAGGCCGATTCATGATCTCCTCATCCATCTCGTTGGTAAGCTGTACAGTGAATTGGGAAGGAGAATCACTGATGATAGTACAACCGTGAGATGAAAAGAACTGTTTGACGAACGATTTGTGTGGGTTTGGGGCATTCAACTCGTTTCCCTCCTTTCATTCACCGTATGCTCGACATAACTGACTAAATTGTTAAGCTTGATGTCAACTTCTCCTTGACTTTCCGATTGTTTAAGAATGGATTGAATTTGATGCTCGAACGACCCACCTGGAATCTGCTCAAGAATATGATCCAGGTCACCGACCGCATTTTTGAACATTTCGATCTTCTCATACAGCATCTTCATAATGTGATCTTCAATCGTATCTTTGATCGCAAAGTTAAAAATTTTAACGTCGTGTTCCTGTCCGAAGCGGTGAATCCGTCCAATTCTTTGTTCAAGGCGCATGGGGTTCCATGGAAGATCGTAGTTGATCATGTGGTGACAGAATTGGAGGTTGATCCCCTCTCCACCGGCTTCTGTTGCGACCATCACCTGGGCTTTGTTCTTGAACAATTGTTTCATCCAATCCCGCTTACTCTTATTGAATTTTCCGCTGAATGGAACGGAAGTAATTCCGTTCTGTTGGAGATACCACTGCAAATAAAATTGGGTGGCGCGGTATTCTGTAAATACTATGAATTTCTCGCCTGTTTTTTCAATCAGTTCAGTCATACGTTTGGCTTTCACATGATGAGGGACCTGTCCGATCGCTTCAATGTATTCATCATAGAGGTCAGCTTTTTCTTCCGGTGCATTTTTCTTCAATTGGTTCAGGGACATGTAACAAGCTTCTCTGGATGAACATAGTTCTTTTGCAAGTGTCAGCCACGTAAAGGATGGGTGACTCGCTTTTAGATGTTCTAGTTTTCTGTACATGTCCATTTCCTCATCTGAAAACGAAAGTCTTTCGTTGACGACTTTGCGCTTGGAGGAATCGAGTCCGGTGTCTTTTCTCCGGTTCCGTATCATTAAATGCCCGACAAGAGAATGGATGTGTTGGATATTATCCTTATCGTCTGCATTTTCTTTATATTTCTTCTTGAAATCGGTCAAGTTTCCGAGGTAACCAGGTTTTAGAATGGATACTAAATTAAACAAATCACTCAATTTGTTTTGAATGGGTGTAGCAGTCAATAGAAGACAATAAGTTTTTTTCAAGGATTGTACGAATTGGTAATTTTTCGTTTGATGGTTCTTGAGCTTATGAGCTTCGTCAATAATGATAAGATCGTAATCGATATCGAGAATGACTTCTCTGTGATTTTCCCGTTTGGCCATATCGATGGAAGTCACTGTTACGTCCCATTCTTTCCATGAGGCCTGTTTCTTACGGGGAGAAGCAGCCTGAATATAAAACTTTTCATTTAGTTCTTGAATCCATTGGTTTACAAGGGAAGCGGGTGTCAAAATGAGGATTTTTTTAGCTCTTCCCCTGATCATATATTCTTTTAGAATCAGCCCTGCCTCTAAAGTCTTTCCGAGGCCTACTTCATCAGCTAGAATGGCGCGACCATTCATCTGATGGACGGCTGTTTCTGCTGCTTCAATCTGGTGTTCCATAAAATCTACATGGGGGAGGTGTTCAAGAGCAAGGAGGCCGTCGAATTTTGGTACGGTTTTAAATTGAGCAGCCTGATACGCTAGCTTAAAACCATCCCAGGTTGTGAGTTTGTCGGGATGTTCCAGGTTCTCGCTCAATAATCCAATAAATGACTGGTCTGGATGAATTTCGATCATATTTGTAGCCCTCCATCAATAGGGATGATAAAAGATTGCGAATTATTGTAGAATTACCATGTCTTTTGTGAAAGACGCGTGATATAATGATGCTGAAAATATACAAAATAATGTTTGAACTTTACACAATAGTATGCCCGGTAAAATCTAGAAAAATACGAAAGCGAATGACTGTAGAGGGAGAGACCACGTACGTGGCGCCGAAGGAGCAAGCAATCATTTGTGAATCTCTCAGGCAAAAAGACCTCTATAGGACGCAACTCTGGAGAGTGTTTGCATTTTGTGTGCAAACCACCCAAGAAGCAAGCGTCAGGTTTTCCTGATGTGAATCTTTCTGGTGAAACGGACAGAGACTCCCGTACAAGCGGTGAAGTCTCTTTTTTTATGGGCGAAATCAGTGATGAGGAGTGGTTCCAATGGCAGATTTGAAACGAACACCGTTATACTCTGAATATAAAAAACTCGGAGCGAAAACCATCGATTTTGGCGGCTGGGATTTACCTGTGCAGTTCTCCAGTATCAAAGAGGAGCACCATGCTACACGAACAGCCGCAGGGTTGTTTGATGTCTCTCACATGGCAGAAGTGATGGTGGAAGGGCCGGATAGTCTTTCCTTTCTGCAAAAAATGCTGACGAACGACGTATCCAAGCTGGAACCAGGGAAAGCTCAATACACAATTATGTGCTATGAAGACGGGGGGACGGTGGATGATTTGATCGTTTATCACCTTGATCAAGACAAATATCTTCTCGTTGTGAATGCAGCAAACCGGCAAAAGGACTATGAATGGTTGAAAGAACATCAGGGAGGCGACGTAACCGTGGAAGACGTCTCTGATGAATACGTACAACTGGCGGTTCAGGGACCAAAAGCGGAAGAAGCACTTCAGACCATCACGGACACGGATCTTTCCGACATCAAGTTTTTCCGCTTCAAGCAAGGTGTGACCTTGAAGGGTGTAGATGGAGATGCTCTTGTATCCCGCACAGGTTACACCGGGGAAGACGGCTTTGAAATTTACCTGCACGCAGATTCAGGAGCCCAGTTGTGGCAGGCCATCCTTGAGGCGGGTGAACCGTTTGGGTTGAAGCCGATTGGACTCGGGGCTCGTGACACGCTTCGTTTTGAAGCAAACCTCGCCTTGTATGGCCAGGAGCTTAGTAAAGAAATCACTCCGATTGAAGCCGGATTGAACTTTGCAGTGAAAGTGAATAAAGAGTCAGACTTTATTGGGAAGGATGTCTTAAAACGACAAAAAGAAGAGGGCCCTGGTCGAAAGCTTGTCGGAATAGAGATGATCGATAAAGGGATTCCTCGTACCCATTACGATGTCCTGGACGGCGAAGAAGTCATTGGCTTTGTTACTACAGGAACTCAGTCCCCAACCCTTGGGAAAAACGTCGGTCTGGCACTGATTAATAGCGAATACACAGCTGAGGGCACTGAAGTGACGGTTCAAGTCCGGAAAAGGAAACTGAAAGCGAAAGTCGTCAAAACACCTTTTTATAAAAGATAAATTGAGGGGGATGGAAGCATGGAGTTTCGTTATTTGCCCATGACAGAAAGAGATAAAAAAGAAATGCTGAATGTCATCGGTGTTGAGCAGTCCGATGAACTTTTCTCAGATATACCGGAAAGTATCCGTTTTAAAGGTGATTTACAAATCAAAAAACCTAAAAATGAATTTCAACTGATGAAAGAGTTAACGGAGCTGGCTGGAAAGAACGTCGATTTGAAATCTCATACCTCTTTTCTTGGTGCGGGTGTTTATGATCATTACATTCCTTCTATTGTAGATCATGTCATTTCAAGATCAGAATTTTACACGGCTTATACTCCTTATCAGCCTGAAATTTCTCAAGGTGAGCTGCAGGCCATTTTTGAATTTCAGACAATGATCTGTGAATTGACAGGGATGGATGTAGCAAACTCCTCCATGTACGATGGAGGGACGGCTTTAGCTGAAGCCGTTAACTTGTCTGCCGGTCAAACGAAGAAGAAGAAAGTACTCGTGTCAAAAGCGATTCATCCTGAGTCCTTAGCTGTTATCCATTCCTATGTTAAAGGACCAGGCGTGGAAGTGGTGGAGATCGACCATAAGGACGGTAGAACAGATCTTGAGCAATTAGAAAGAGAAATCGATGAGGACACGGCAAGTGTGGTGGTTCAGTATCCGAACTTCTTCGGTCAAATCGAACCACTGGACCAGGTTAAAGCTATTGTAGATACACAGAAAAAAGCGATGATGATCACATCAAGCAATCCCCTTGCTTTAGGGTATTTAACGCCCCCGGGGGAATTTGGAGCCGATATCGTTGTCGGAGATGCCCAAGTGTTTGGAATACCTGCACAGTATGGAGGTCCTCACTGCGGATATTTTGCGACGACGAAGAAATTGATGAGAAAAGTGCCGGGGAGACTCGTTGGGCAGACGGTGGATGAAGAAGGCCGTCGCGGCTTCGTATTGACCTTGCAGGCTAGAGAACAGCATATCCGTCGGGATAAAGCCACTTCTAACATATGTTCCAATCAAGCCTTGAATGCTTTAGCTTCTTCAGTAGCCATGTCTTCGCTTGGTAAACAGGGCTTGAGAAAAATGTCCTGGATGAATATCCAGAAAACAGCCTATATGAAGAAGCAGCTCCAGGAAAAAGGCGTGGAGGTTGTTTTTGACGGGGCATTCTTTAATGAAATTGTAGTGAAATTGAATAAAGACGTGAAAGAGCTCAACCGCCTCCTTCTTGAGCAGGGGATCATCGGAGGATACGACCTTGGTGAAGTCGATGAAAAACTGAAGAACTGTATGTTAGTTGCCGTAACAGAGATTCGGACAAAAGAAGAGATTGATATGTTTGTCAAGGAAGTGGGGGATCTTCATGTCTAACCAGGACTTTCCGTTAATATTTGAATTGAGTCAAGAAAGTCGTACGGGATATAGCTTACCAGAGTTCGATGTGCCGGAAACAGATGTCGATGACATGATTGGAGCAGGCTATATCAGAAAAAGTGAACCAGATCTGCCAGAAGTAAGTGAGCTGCAAATTATGCGCCACTACACGGGCCTTTCCAAAAGAAATCACGGGGTGGACTCAGGTTTTTACCCCCTTGGTTCCTGCACGATGAAATATAATCCGAAAATGAATGAAGATGTAGCTAGGTTGACTGGATTCAGTCATATCCACCCTTATCAGCCTGTAGAAAGTGTTCAGGGAGCATTACATTTAATGTACGATTTGCAGGAATCTCTGGCTGCCATTACAGGCATGGATACCGTTACCTTACAGCCGGCTGCCGGTGCTCATGGGGAATGGACGGGGTTAATGATGATCCGTGCTTACCATGAAGCAAGGGGAGAGACAAACCGGACGAAAGTCATTGTACCGGACTCTGCTCATGGTACGAATCCTGCCTCAGCTACAGTCGCTGGTTTTGAAGCGGTAACCGTGAAGTCGGATGAGAGAGGACTTGTGGACCTGGAAGACTTAAAACGAGTAGTCGATGAACAAACGGCAGCTCTAATGCTTACCAACCCGAACACTCTTGGTTTGTTTGAAGAGGATATCGAAGAAATGGCGGCCATTGTGCATGAAGCCGGCGGAAAGCTTTATTATGATGGTGCAAACCTCAATGCCATTCTTGGTTATGCACGACCAGGGGACATGGGCTTTGACGTGGTTCACTTAAATCTTCATAAAACGTTCACAGGCCCTCACGGAGGCGGAGGACCAGGTTCAGGTCCAGTCGGAGTTACCGCTGAATTCGCTGAATATTTGCCAGCACCGATTTTGAAGAAGGAAAATGACTTGTATGTGTTTGATTATGACCGCCCACAATCAATTGGAAGAGTGAAACCTTACTATGGGAACTTTGGCATTAACGTCCGTGCCTATACGTACATCCGTACGATGGGGCCGGAAGGGTTGAAAAAAGTGAGCGAATACGCCGTCATCAATGCGAATTACATGATGCGACGCCTTCAAGAGGCATTCGATCTACCATTCGATCGTCATTGCAAGCACGAATTTATCCTGTCTGGTAAACGTCAGAAAAAGCTTGGGGTCCGCACGTTGGATATGGCGAAGCGTCTTCTTGACTTCGGCTATCATCCACCGACTATTTACTTCCCGATCAATGTGGAAGAGGCTCTCATGATCGAGCCGACGGAAACGGAATCAAAAGAAACGCTGGATGATTTCATTGATCGGATGATTCAAATCGCACACGAAGCGGAGAATGATCCTGAAAAAGTTCAAGAGGCACCTCATACGACGATTGTGAGTCGTATGGATGAAACGCAAGCTGCACGGAAACCTGTTTTAAGATATCAAAAAGAACAATAACAAAACCCGGAGTCCATCTACATATGGACTCCGGGTTTTATCTCTTCAACAATATGGCAGGTTTCTTGAAGACTCAGTTTCGAGATGTTTTTTGAGTGGATGGGGCTGCAGGGAATAACTCGCTTTCCATGGGGCGGGAGGCTCACCGCCCCATGGAAAGCGAACCTTTTCCCGGAGCTACTAGAATCCCACGAACATCTCGAAACTGAGTCTTCAACTCTATAGTTTAAGGTGGAGAAAAGAAAATCCCGGTTCTTTGAGAACCGGGAGGGTGGTTACTTTTTCGTTTTGACTTTACCATTCCACTTTTTGAATCCACCTTCAAGCATATTGAGGTCTTCATATCCTTGCTTGTGGAGCATCATTGCGGCACGTGCGGAACGGGCGCCGCTTTGGCAGTATAGATAAACAGGTTTGTCTTTGCGGATTTCAATAAGGCGGTTTTTCATTTGAGACAATGGTATATTTCTTGCCCCAAGAATGTGGCCGCCATCAAATTCCTTCGGTTCACGAACATCAATCAACTGGGCTTTTCTGTACCCTTCGCGGAACTTGTCTTCCGGTAATGTGGTCATGATTTTTCTAGCTTTGAAGAATCTATACAAACCGAAAGCGATAATTAATAGGATCGCTGCGATTAAGATCCATAAATCCATCTTTCCATCCCCCTCATTTCTCTATTCCTCTATCTATTATAGGAGGGAATGAGGAGTATTTCAAAAAAATTTTTCCGAAACATGTGTGAAATTGTTATTTTGTCGAGGATTGTAGTAGGTGATAGGATGCAAATGATGAAAAAGCTGAAACAAACAACAAGGGAGAGGTTTTTCTTTTAATCTCTGGGATATACGTTTAATATCTCAAGATTTTCCGATTGACAAGTTTCTACATATTCGTTCAACAGCACAATATATGGTGACTGAAAATTATCACAACACAATATATTGATTATCTTTTTGCAGATGTGGTATGTTACATATATCAAATGAAAATTACTTAGTTTTTAGTTTAAAGGGAGAGATGCAAAATGCAGACGACCACCTCCATAGATGTACACACAAAAATTGATGTGCAACGCCTCAATGCAGATATAAGGCAGTTTCCACAGGTTCATGAAATTACTGAATCCATGGCAATAACACACAAAGGTGTCTCACGACTTGTGATGCTGGACAGGTATGCGTTTAAAGATACAGAAAAGTTGACTCTTGCAGAGGGTGATTTCGTAGTTCTTACAGTTAAGGACGATCCGAAGTTCCCTGCCCGTGGTTTTGGGTTTATTCATTCTATTGATTGGCAGACTCACCAGGCTATAGTAAGGGTGGAAGATGAATTCCTAAATGTTCTTGAGCATGAAGAGGAACGAAAAACAGGTTTGATCAAGCGTAGCCTTGACACGATCGATAAACCTTTGGAAGTCTACTATGAGCAGATTGCCCTTCGTAATGCTTCGGGGCTTTCTGAAGTAGAAACAGATACGGAAAAGAAACAACAAAGCTTCAATGACTTCTATGAAGAGTTATCGGAGTTGAATTTCATCCCAGCCGGACGTGTTTTGTATGGCGCAGGTTCTCAAACCGATGTCACATATTTTAATTGTTATGTGATGCCATACATTCAAGACTCTCGTGAAGGCATATCGGATCATCGTAAGCAAGTGATGGAAATTATGTCCCGTGGAGGTGGAGTGGGAACGAATGGCTCAACACTACGTCCTCGGAACACGCTGGCTAGAGGAGTGAACGGCAAATCTTCAGGCTCCGTTTCCTGGCTCGATGATATCGCTAAGCTTACACACCTTGTCGAACAAGGTGGTTCAAGACGCGGGGCCCAAATGATTATGTTATCTGACTGGCACCCTGACATTCTTGAATTTATTATTTCTAAAATGCAAAATACGCGAATTCTCCGTTTCCTCATTGAGAATACCGAAGATGAAACGATCAAACAATTGGCTAAAGATAAATTGAAATTCACCCCGCTCACAGAAACAGAGAGGGACTTGTACCAGAGTGTGGTCAATTATAAACACATCCAAGGGCAAGGAGGATTTACGGATCAAAGCATTCAAGAAGCAGAAGAGAAGCTTCACCTCGGCGGGAACTATACCGTTCATAACTCTGAATTTTTGACAGGCGCCAACATTTCTGTGTGTATCACGAATGAATTTATGGAAGCTGTGGAAAATGATGCTGATTATGAGCTTCGTTTCCCGGATGTTGAAAATTATTCAGCTGAAGAAATGAAAATCTACAATGAAGAATGGCATCAAAGTGGAGATGTTCGTGAATGGGAGGCGCGTGGATTCGATGTGCGCACCTATCGTACAGTAAAAGCCAGCGAATTGTGGAACCTTATTAATATCTGTGCTACGTATTCGGCTGAACCAGGCATATTCTTTATTGATAATGCCAATGAGAAAACAAATGCAACAGCATATGGACAGAAGGTAGTCGCTACAAACCCTTGTGGTGAACAGCCACTTGCTCCTTATTCTGTATGTAATCTCGCTGCAGTCAACCTGGCAAATGTTGCAGACAAGGAACGCAAGCAGGTCGACTTTGAAAAGCTCAAGAAAACGGTTCGTCGTGGTGTCCGTATGCAGGACAATGTCATTGACGCAACTCCGTATTTCCTGGAAGAAAATAAAGTGCAGGCCCTTGGTGAACGAAGAATTGGTCTTGGTGTTATGGGCCTTCATGACTTGTTGATTTATTGTGAGACCACTTATGGATCTGAAGCAGGAAACCAACTGGTCGATGAAATTTTTGAAGCTATCGCTACCACGGCCTATCGTGAGTCGATTGAACTTGCAAAAGAAAAAGGCAGTTTTCCATTCTTAACAGGAAAAACGCAGGAAGAAACGAAAGAACTGCGTGAACGTTTTATTCAGACGGGCTATATGAAGGAAATGCCGGAAGATATACGCCAGGATGTACTGACGTATGGAATTAGAAACTCCCATCTCTTAACTGTTGCTCCTACAGGAAGTACTGGTACTATGGTGGGCGTAAGTACCGGACTTGAGCCTTACTTTTCATTCTCCTATTACCGAAGCGGTCGTTTAGGTAAATTTATTGAGGTGAAGGCAGATATTCTTCAGGAATATTTGGATGCTCATCCGGAACAAGATCCCAATGAGTTGCCGGATTGGTTCATTACCGCAATGACAATGAGCCCGGAGGCACACGCAGATACACAGTGCATCATCCAGCGCTGGGTAGATAGCAGTATTTCCAAGACAGTCAATGCTCCAAAAGGGTACACCGTTGAACAAGTGGAAAGAGTGTACCAACGTTTATATCGTGGAGGTGCCAAAGGTGGTACGGTCTACGTTGATGGAAGTCGGGATAGTCAAGTATTATCTTTAAAAGCAGAAGAGAATGACTTCGAGGGAGAACAGACGGAACTGTTTGAATCGGAAGACAAAAAACCTCATGTTGTACTTATGGACACGATCCATGAGCTAGATAAGACAAACGTTACAATCGGATCTGAAGTAGGAGATACGTGTCCCGTTTGTCGCCAGGGTACGGTTGAAGATATAGGTGGTTGCAATACTTGCACGAACTGTAATGCGCAGTTGAAGTGTGGATTGTAAAAACACAACCGGTCGTTTTTAACGGCCGGTTTATTTTTTTGATTCCATTCATTGTGTTAAAGATCAAGTACAGGCCTTGCTTGTCACTGGTAGGAATCTGGTGTATCATTTTAATGTGGAAACATATGCTATAAAAACCGTCCACCATACAGTGTAGGGCGTGTACATAAGACAGGGTATTGGGGGTTCAACATGCCGACACCTAGCATGGAAGATTACATTGAACAAATCTATATATTAATTGAAGATAAAGGTTATGCACGAGTTTCTGATATAGCTGAAAATCTCCAGGTACATCCGTCCTCCGTTACGAAGATGGTTCAGAAACTTGATCGAGACCAATACTTGAACTATGAAAAATATCGAGGATTGATTTTAACACCAAAAGGAAAGAAAGTCGGAAAGCGTCTTGTTTATCGTCATGAACTATTGGAACAGTTCCTGGAGATTATCGGGGTCGATCAGGAGAATATTTATGATGATGTTGAAGGTATTGAGCACCACATGAGTTGGAACTCTATCGACCGTATTGGTGATCTCGTTCAATACTTCGATGAGAAGCCAGAGCGTGTGAGTGCGTTAAGAGAAGTTCAGAAAAAGAATGAAGAACAGAATGATGAGTGAAAAAACGCATGGGATCCCATGCGTCTTTTTTTATGACGAATTTTTTATACACCTCATTGATCCGTTATCCTGATATTATTGTAATATTTTATATATGCTTTAGGTCTTCATCGGCCATTTCGTAACCGAATGCCTCGGAAAATGTGCAGGCGGGGGAACTATTAATTGCCAGCGAAAGACAAGGTATAGCATCTTAAATAGCCTTGCCTTTGAATTCGTCTGCTTTCGTTCTAATTTGCCAAACCCGTGTTTATAATGAAGTAAAGTGGGGTGAAGCAGGATGAAAGTGGACGGTGTTTTTTCCGGCGGCGGTGTGAAAGCCCTTGCTTTCATTGGAGCTCTTGAAGAACTAGAAGAGCAAGGGTACACATTCAAACGAATGGCAGGAACATCCGCTGGTGCCATTTTGGCTAGTTTGACAGCCGCCGGCTACACAGCTAGAGAACTGAAGGAAAGACTCAATCATCTTTCGTTTCTTAGTTTAGTAGACGTTCCATTGTCAGATCGCCTGTTTCCATTTATGAAATGGCTTCTTTTGTATTATCGGATGGGGCTGTATAAAGGGAATCAGTTGGAAAATGTATTAGAGGAGTGGCTTGGTGAAAAGGGCGTGCGTACTTTTGCGGACTTACCGTCCGGGTCATTAAAGGTGATTTGTTCTGACCTGACTTTAGGAAGAATAGTTGTGATCCCTGATGATTTGAAGAAAGTGTACGGCATTGATCCTGCTACTTTCTCTGTAGCCAAAGCTGTAAGGATGAGCTCAGGACTCCCCTACTTTTTTATTCCTGTAAAAATTCACGGAAAACGTGGAAGGTCCATTATGGTAGATGGTGGAGTGTTGAGTAATTTCCCTCTGTGGATTTGGGAAAAGCCGGATGGCTGTCGTACCAGACCTATAATCGGAATGAAGTTAAGTGATGAACCAGATAAATTACCAGAACAGAAAATCAAAAATGCCATCCAAATGTTCCATGCACTTTTTAAGACGATGCAGCAAGCCCACGATGCAAGGTACATTTCCAAGGCGTTGAGTAAGGATATTATCTTTATCCCGGTCAGTGGAGTAGAAACAACGGATTTTGATATGAGTAAAGAAGAAAAAGAAACCTTGATGGCATTAGGTCGTGAACATGCAAGTAAATTCTTGAAACGATGGAGCAGATGAACCATAATACGAAATAAAAAAATCGAGCCATTAGAAGGTGGCTCGATTTTTTCCTTTGCTTTTACTGCCTTCAATCACACGAAGCTGTGGTCCACTCGAACGTTTCCGGTTTTTTCTACCTAATGCAGACGCTTTGGTCTGGGCTTTGGCTACAGGGCTTTTCTTAATGACAGGTGTTGGCTGCTTGTATTTTTGTTTGGATTGTTTGACTGCTTGCTTGTATTTCTTCATTTCATTTCGGTTTCCACCTGCTGCCCCTCCTATACCGCGCTTGCGGAGGAAGAAGAAGTAGATGGCACCGTAAATGAGAACAGCGATTCCGATCATCATAACGATCGAAGTGAGAAAGCTGGTTGTGTTCGTAAACAACTGAACGCCAACAAAGAAAATGGCTAAACCAATCAATGTGTAAATGACAGGAGTCATCCAATTACGCATGATATTTTCCTCCCTTCTCGTAGTGGTCGACTATGAATATCTGGTTATTGAACTATACCCTTATTTCAACACTATTCATCATCAGATGCGGCGGATGGTAGGCTATTATGTGCTATTTAAGATTGTGTCCTTTATAGAATAAAATATGCAGGCCCTTCATTATTTTTGAATGGTGAAAGAGTACGTTTTAGTAAACTCTTTACTTCAAAGGGGCTTGTTTAAACAATAGAGTATTAAATTTGGTTGGACTTTTATTTTACCTCAAATTCGTATGAAGCACTAGCCCAACAATCGAAAAGAGCATGAAAAATTTGGGGTTGGTTAAAATGAGAATAGAGGTGATGAAGATGGCTGAAAAACAAAAAGACCAAAGACAACAAGAGCCACAGCAAAGTGTCATAGCAAAAGCATTAGTCATAGGGTTTACTGCCGGGATTTTATGGAGTGGTTTAGGTGCGCTTGCGTATTATTTCAATTTCACAGAAGTGTCTCCTGCCTCCTTCGTTTTCCGATCATTCTGGCAGACGGATTGGACGGGTACATGGCTTGCTGAAGTACTAGCTGTTCTTATTTTAGGGATATTATCTTTAGGGACAGCTCTTATTTACTATCTTCTTCTGAAAAAAAAGAATGGTATGTGGCCAGGTGTTTTTTATGGAATAGGGCTCTGGGCGGTCGTTTATCTTCTATTAACCCCCATCTTTCCAGCAATTCCGGCTTTTATGGAACTAAATAGTGATACATGGGTGACAACTGGTTGTTTGTTTATTTTATACGGGGTTTTTATCGGGTATTCCATCTCTTATGAATACAGGGAGTTCAATGAGACAGTGAATTCTTATTCAAATCAAGGGAGAGTATGATAAACTTAAAGTGTATGACAATTTTGGAAATGGTGGGATTGGTGAATGGGGAAGAAGCGGCTGTTTTTGATCAATGGGCCGAATTTGAATAGGTTAGGCAAGCGGGAGCCGGAAACATACGGAAAAAAATCTCTTGAAGATGTTGAGGTATTGGTCGAGCAAACGGCCTCGGAGCTCGGGTATGCAGTCACATCTTTTCAGTCCAATCATGAGGGGGATCTCGTCGATTGGATTCAGCGGGCTGAAGAAGAGGCTGAGGGGATCATCATAAACCCCGCAGCTTATACACACACAAGCATTGCTTTAAGGGATGCCATTAGTGCAATCTCAAAACCTGTGGTAGAGATCCATATTTCAAATGTCCATGAACGGGAATCTTTCCGCCATATCTCGATGTTAGCACCGGTTTGTTCAGGCCAAATAGTCGGCTTTGGAATTGATGGCTACCGATTAGCGACATTGGGGATGATCCAAAAGGTAGAAAGTGAAGGGAGAAATCATTCGTGAGTAAACTTTCAAATTTAAGAAAATCGATTGCATCAAATGAACTAGATGGCCTTTTAATTATGAGTCCGAAAAACAGAAGGTATATATCAGGCTTTGCCGGTTCTTCTGGAGCTCTTTTAGTGACGAGGGACGCAGCTGTTTTAATTACAGATTTCCGTTATACAGAACAAGCGGCAGAGCAAGCGAAGGAGTTTGAGATCCTTGAACATAAAACGCCTATGCCGAAAACAGTTGCTGAAAAAGCAAAAGAATTAGGTTTGAAACGGATCGGATTTGAAAAAGATCATGTTACCTATACGCTTTTCGAACAATATAATGAAGCTTTAGAGGCAGAACTCGTCCCTACATCAGGCCTTGTGGAAAAATTACGCTTGATTAAGACGGATGAGGAGATTAGTATATTAAAGGATGCCGTTAAGATTGCTGATGATGCTTTCGAACATATTCTTAGTTACATAAAGCCTGGTGTGAAGGAGATTGATGTATCTAATGAACTTGAGTTCTTCATGCGTAAGCAAGGAGCGACCTCTTCAAGTTTTGATATTATCGTTGCATCAGGATATCGTTCAGCTCTGCCCCACGGTGTGGCTTCCGAAAAGGAAATCCAATCCGGAGAGCTTGTGACGCTTGATTTTGGTGCCCTTTACAAAGGGTATTGTTCTGATATCACAAGAACAGTAGCTGTAGGCGAAATCAATGATCAGTTGAAGGAAATCTATGATACCGTTTTACAGGCCCAGTTAAAAGGTATGGAAGGAATAAAAGAAGGCATCACGGGTAAGGAAGCCGATGCGCTGACACGTGATTATATAAAAGAAAAAGGGTATGGCGAATATTTCGGTCATTCCACAGGTCATGGAATTGGTTTGGACGTCCACGAAGGGCCTGGACTTTCCTTCCGTTCCGATGTCACTCTTGAAGAAGGCATGGTTGTGACGGTTGAGCCGGGCATTTATGTTCCGAACGTCGGCGGCTGCCGTATTGAAGATGATACAATCGTGACGAAAACAGGAAATGAACGACTGAGCAAGTCTACCAAAGAATTAATCACGTTGTAATTTAAAGGAGGAAGACAAATGATTTCAGTAAACGATTTTCGTACAGGTCTGACAATTGAAGTGGATGGAGATATTTGGCAAGTAATGGATTTCCAACACGTAAAGCCAGGAAAAGGAGCGGCCTTTGTTCGTTCGAAACTCCGTAACCTCCGCAACGGAAATATTCAGGAAAAAACGTTCCGTGGTGGTGAAAAAGTAGAACGTGCACACATTGAAAACCGCAAAATGCAATATCTTTATGCAAATGGTGATATGCACGCGTTCATGGATATGGAGACATATGAACAAGTGGAAATTCCTACAGCTACTATCCAAGAACAATTGAACTATTTGAAAGAGAACATGGAAGTCCAAATCCAGTCATACGAAAGTGAAACAATCGGTGTTGAACTGCCGAAAAACGTTGAGCTTGAAGTTACCGAAACAGAACCCGGCATTAAAGGTGACACAGCAAGTGGCGGTACAAAACCTGCAACACTTGAAACCGGTCTTACTGTTCAAGTGCCATTCTTCATCAATGAAGGGGAAGTATTGGTCATCAGTACGACAGATGGCAAATACGTATCCCGTGCATAATCTTGCGCTTCGAAAAGAACTTGTCCGATCCGGACAGGTTCTTTTTTTTGTGTGAAACATCTGTTACCCCAGCAAAATACTTTTCCATATAAGCTCCCTTTAGTGGAAGACTCAGTTTCAAGATTTTTGTTGAGTGTATGGGCCTGCGAGGGATGACTCGCTTTCCGCGGGAGCGCGGTGAGCCTCCTCGGACTGCGTCCTGTGGGGTCTCACCAAGTACTTTTTTCCTCGTAGATATCCGGTTCCGGCGCCTGCACACTTAAGGTAGGAGTCTCGCCCCTCCCCTCCGCCCCTTTGCTATATCGGTGTCTCGAAACCACTACGATAAGGACAGCTCGTATGATTATTAGAAATGGATGAAAGAACACCTCCCCTAGCACAGCAAAGCCTAATTCAGAGCGCTTCTCCCCCCTAATAGTTGGATAGAAGAAGACCGTCAAACTTGGTAAAGGGGTTCGTTACAGTCCTACATCGAATGGGGTGGTTGGGAAGATGCGGGACTCCCGCGGGAAAGGCTTGCCGTCATCCCCGCAGGAAAGCGAGTAGCTTCCCAGCCACCCCTGACGCTCAACCCGGGCAACGAACCCTGGAAAGTCTCGAAACTGAGTTTTCACCAATCCTGCCATATAGCTTAATATGAGTGTGGTAAATAGTTTCTATCAATTGCTCTATCACCCCTCTAGTTCCTCTCTCAAAATCTTCTAGTTTTATACCATTTCACAGTCATAAGCCCGTAAGAAGCACATACATATGAAGTAAACCTAATAAAGGAGTAGGAGAGGATGAAGGAGATTATACGTTTGTTCCCACCCTCTATCCAACATCTCTTAAAAAGTGAGGTCCAGTGGAAGAGTGTGCAGGAGATCCGTTTAAGGATTGGTCGTCCGATAGAGGTTCTTGAAAATAATCGTCATGATTCCATTGAGGCTGTAGTGATGACTGTTGATCACCTCTCTTTCGTCCTGAACCAGATCAGTCAGTTCTCCCTCTACCGTTTTAAGGAAGAGTTGAAAGAGGGTTTCATTACGATTGAGGGTGGCCACAGGGTAGGTTTGGCTGGAAAGACGAACACCCATCAAGATCATGTCGAAACACTAAAGCACATATCATTTATGAACATTAGGGTTGCTAGAGCTACTTCGGGGAATGTTGAGCCTCTTATCCCATACCTTTATCAAGCGGGGCGGTGGATGAGTACGATGGTTATCGGACCTCCACATTCAGGGAAAACCACACTCCTTCGGGAATTGGCGCGTTACATTGGATCTGATCAAAAGGGATACAGCGCAGCGAAAGTCGCCATTGTGGACGAGCGTTCCGAAATAGCAGCAAGCATGAAGGGAGTCCCTCAACTGGATGTTGGGTTCCGCACAGATGTGATGGATGCTTGTCCTAAAGCGGAAGGCATGATGATGATGATTCGTTCCATGTCACCAGAAGTGTTAATTGTAGATGAAATAGGTGGACAGAAAGATGCCGAAGCTGTCCGTGAGGCGACGTATACAGGTGTAGAAGTTATATGCAGTATTCATGGTCAGAGTTTTACTGGAATCAGGAAACGTCCATCAGCAAAACAGTTGATGGAGGAGGAAGTGTTCCAAAGATATGTTGTCTTGGATCGGATGTCCCCTCAGAAAGAAAGAAGATGGACAGTTTTTGATCAATCGGGAGAAGTACTAGGCCATGGGAAGGGGAGGGAATCAAATGCAATGGATCGGGGCTGTCATCGTGTTAACCGTTACGACCTGGGCAGGGTTTGATATGGCTTCCCGTTTCAAAAAGCGTCCAGGGCATATTCGGCAATGGAAAAACGCTTTACAGATGATAGAAGCTGAGATGGTTTTTGGACAATCTTCGTTGCTGGAAGTGTGTGAGAATTTATCCAGACATTTACCGAAACCCATTAACCAGTTTTTTGAAGGTATTCTTAATGAAAATGGAGTTTGGGATGACTTCTATTCCTTGTGGTCGAAGCAGCTAAAGAAACACTGGTCATTAAACGCGATGGGGAAAAACGAATTAGAAATACTGATGCAGTTTGGAAGAACGCTTGGCCAGCACGATCTGGAGCAGCAGCAAAAACAGATCCAACTAACCATTCATCACCTGGATCGCGAACTGAATGATGCCCTGGAAGTCGGCGATCAATATCAAAAGATGGCGAAAGGAATGGGGATATTAAGCGGGCTGCTTGTCATTATTTTAATCATTTAGAAGGAATAGGCATTTTACAAAAGGGGGAAGAGGCATTGTGCTCCAAGATGCAACGATATTATTCCAAATAGCTGGTGTAGGTATTATTGTCGCGATGATCCACAGCATCCTGAAACAGATGGGTAAAGAAGAAATTGCACAGGCTGTGACCTTGACGGGTTTCATCATTGTCTTATTTATTGTACTCCACAGGCTCGCTGATCTGTTTCAGCAAATCAAGTCTGTTTTCCTTTATCAGGGGTAACCCATGGATATTATTCAAATTGTTTCACTAGGATTAGTAGCGGCCTTGTTGATTCTACTATTAAAGGAACACAAATCTTCGGTCGCTTTTCTTCTCCTTTTATTCACGGTCATCATCCTGTTTTTAACCATTCTTGATCAGGTCAGGCATATCTTTGCACTATTGTCTTACATGGCTGAAAAGGCTCAGGTCGAACCTATGTATTTCAAGACGATCTTGAAAATCATCGGCATTGCCTATATCGCAGAATTTGGAGCCCAACTTATTCGAGATGCCGGGCTCAACTCCCTGGCTTCTAAAGTGGAATTAGCAGGGAAATTGTTTATATTGATGCTTGCCATACCGATTGTAACAGCTGTGATCGAGACCATTTTGAATTTCATTCCAGGTGCATAGGAAACACGGGAGGGATGCCATGAAACGGATGTTGTTGTGTTGTCTAATTGTGATCGGTTGCTTGAACTCTCCAATCATCGTTGCTGCATCTCCCTCCCCTGCAGATCCTGATATTTCTATGCTCGATCATATATCTACAGAAGAGTTGGAGGACAATTGGAATGAATTGAACCAGCAGTATGGAGAGTATCTTCCCAATTTTCATACGAATAACTTTCGTGAATTTATCCAAAGTGAAAGTTCAGTTGAATCATCGGATTGGTTTTCAGGAATACTGGAATTCTTCTTCCATGAGCTTCTCTTCAACGGAAAGTTACTTGCTTCCTTATTGTTCTTAACACTTTTCAGTACTTTGCTTCACTCAGTGCAGTCGGCATTTGAAGATTCTGTAGTCAGTAAGATTGCATACATGGTGGTTTACCTTGTTTTGTTGACGCTTGCACTGGAGAGTTTTAGGCAAGTCATTGAATATACACTAGGGGCCATTGAACGAATGAGCAGCTTCATGATTGGGTTGATTCCTCTGCTTCTTGGAATCATGGCTTCCTTCAGTCACCTGATGTCCATATCCTTTTTTCACCCTATTATTATTGCTCTTGTCCAATCAAGCGGCCTGCTGGTCAAGTACTTACTAATTCCATTGTTTGCTTCCTCCGCTCTTTTGTTAATTGTGGGAAGTTTGAATGAGACATACAAAGTAGATCAACTGGCTGAACTTCTAAGAAAAACAGGGATGGCGATCATGGGCGTGTTTTTAACTATCTTTCTTGGTGTGATATCTGTTCAGGGTACAGTGACTGCGGTACAGGATGGGATTACAATGAAAACCGCTCGTTTTGTTACCGGAAATTTTGTTCCTGTTGTGGGGAGGTTGTTCACGGATGCCACGGATACAATCCTTGGGGCTTCTCTTGTACTAAAAAACACCCTGGGGATTGCCGGAGTGGTCATATTACTTGGAATCGCAATATTTCCAGCTATTAAGGTGTTAGCCATAGCTCTCATTTACAAAATTGCTGCAGCTCTTCTTCAGCCACTCGGGGACGGGCCGATCATTCAGGCGATGGACGTTGTCAGCAGGCATATTCTTTATATCTTTGCCGCACTATTAATGGTTTCTATGATGTTCTTTCTTGTTATCGTCATTATGGTGGCGGCTAGTAACATTACGATGATGGTCAGATAGGGTGGTGAATATGGAGTATCTCATTGAGTGGATCACAAAGATTGTTCTCTTTCTTTTATTGGCGATGGTAGCAGACGCTCTTCTCCCGTCAGGTGTCATGAAGAAGTACGCCCGACTGGTCATGTCTATTTTGCTGCTACTGATCTTTATGGGGCCACTCTTACAAATTTTAAACATTGATCCTGAGAGTCTTATACAACGCGCTGACCAGACCATGCAGCAACAAATGGACGCAGAAGTATTTGAGGAAAATGTAGAAGCAAAGAAAAATGAAATACTCGAAGGACAAGATGCATATAAATTAGAACAAGTTACCCAGGCGCTTGCAGCTGAAATTGAAACGCCATTGAAAGAAGAACAAAACCTGGTTCTCGTCAATGCTGAAATGAGCTTCCATCAACAGCCTTACAGTTTAGAAACGTTGGACAAGCTGACCCTCACACTTTCACGTGATGAACAGACCCAGTCGGTCGAGGATGTAGAGATCTCTATCATGGAAGAAGGGGAGACAGAAGAAGAAAAACAAGATCCAGAATTATTAAAATGGATCGCTGACTATCTTGACTTGAACAAGGAACAAATCATTATCCGCTGGGAGGATGAGGATGAATAAATGGTGGAACAAGCTGACGGAACCTCTATCTAACAAAGAGGGGAGAAAGCTGAATAAGACGAAGTATTTAATCGCCATTGGTATTATCGGAGTGTTGATAATTCTAACAAGCAATTGGTTCCAGCCGAGCGATTCTCCTTCACCGGCCCTCGATGAAGGAAATGTGCCAAGTCAAGCCGGGGAGAACGCAGCGTCTGCACAGACTCCTGAAATGACGGACTCTATTTCCCTGTTGGAAAAAGAGTATGAAAAACAGCTTAAGCCTCTTCTTGAAAACATTCAAGGGGTATCCGCTGTGGACATTATGATCAACCTGTCATCGACACATAAAAAAGTGTACGATAAAAATTTAATCGTCGGAAAACAAACAACCAAGGAAAATGATAAGAACGGAGGGGAACGTGAAATTGAGGATTATTCAAGAGAACAGCAGCTAGTTCTCGTCCGCCAAGGCGATCGGGAGGTTCCGCTGCTAACGCAAACATCTAAGCCGGAGGTAAGCGGAGTTTTCGTAACAGCTGCGGGGGTCGATCAAATGCAGGTGAAAGCGTGGGTGGTGGAAGCTGTCTCTAGAGTTTTGGATGTCCCGACTCACAGGATTTCTGTTTTGCCTAAACAATAAGGAGGGGTTACTTTGGTTAAAAAACAAACGGTTTGGTTGTTGACAATGTTGAGTCTCTTGATTGTGCTGAGCGTATATTACATGACTTCCCCGGACAATGGTGAAATGGCCTTTATACAGGAAGATGAATGGGCAGAGATTACAGAAGATGCTGCTGGCGAGGAAGGGGTAGAAACTACTGGCGATGGCACAGTCATTTCCCAGATTTCTACTGATGAGCTTTTCTCCGCCATCCGTCTCGACATGCAAAATCAACGGGATCAAATGCAAGAACAGCTATCAGAAATCGTTGCCTCCAGTGATTTTAGTACAGAAGAGAAGAATGAAGCCTTAGAAAAAATGGAGACAATCAAAGCAAACCAATCCAAAGAATCCATCATCGAAAATACCATCCGTGCCAGTGCTTCCTATGATGATGTACTAGTAAGAGCGGAAGATGATGTCGTCCACGTTACGGTGAAAGCGGCTGAACTATCGAAAACAGAAACGAACAACATCATCCAAATGGTCTCTGACGAATTTGGACAGAAAGAAGTTCAAGTACAATTCCAGCCAGCAGGCTGAAAATAAAACAGAAGCCTCACTCCTTCAAAAAAGGAGTGAGGCTTTTTTGTCATTTGTCTTCATTTATTAAGCTATCTGGCAGGATTGTAGGAGACTCAGTTTCGGAATGCTTGTGGTTCGTTGCTGTATTGAGTGTCATGAGTGGCAGGGAAGCTACTCACTTTCCTGGGGAGATGACGGCAAGCCTTCTCGTTCTTCGCATTATGGGGTCTTGCCGGCCCATCCATTCTAACAAGAGTCTCGCATCCCCCATCAACTCCGCAAAAGTATCGGTACTGAGCGTTCCAGAAATGGGAGCTATTGTGGGATAGTTGTCAGAATATTACTGGAGGTTATTCTTGTAGCGAGTTGCAGGGAGGTGGTAATGTATAATAGAATATGAAGAGGTATTAGTACCAGTTTATAAAAAGTAACTTTACATAAGAGGGGTGCCACAAATGCTAAAGGTACAAGAAATCAGAGAAATCATTAAATTGATTGATCAATCCAATATCGATGAGTTTTCTTATGAAGCAAACGGAACTAAAGTTCACATGAAAAAGCCACAGGGACAGGTTGTTGCTGAACCAGTACAAGTCCAACAGCCGGTACAAGCTCCACCAAAAACAGAGGCTAAACAAGAAGCTGCCGAGCAAGCGCCTAAACAAGAGGTCAAAGAAGCAGCAGCTGAAAGCGAAGCTCCAAAAGCCCAAGGTAGTGCCGATTACGATGCAGAGGTGAAATCACCGATGGTCGGAACTTTCTATGCATCTCCTTCACCTGAAGAGGATGTTTATGTGAAAGTCGGAGACTCAGTTAAAGAAGATTCCGTCGTCTGTATCGTTGAAGCGATGAAATTATTTAATGAGATTGAAGCGGAAGTATCAGGGGAAATCGTTGAGATTCTCGTTAAAGACGGTGAACTAGTGGAATATGGTCAGCCGTTGTTCCGTGTGAAGTCCAAGTAAACGGGGGTTTGAGACGTTGATTAAAAAAGTTCTGATAGCAAACAGAGGAGAAATCGCTGTGCGTGTCATCCGCGCTTGTAAAGAGATGGGGATTGAAACGGTAGCGGTTTATTCCGAAGCTGACAAAGAAGCGTTGCACGTTCAGATGGCTGATGAAGCGTATTGTGTTGGACCGACGCTCAGTAAAGATAGTTATTTGAATTACACGAACATTATGAGCCTGGCTACATTGACGGAGACAGATGCGATCCATCCAGGATACGGCTTCCTTTCGGAAAATGCAGAGTTCGCTGAGATGTGTGAAGAGTGTAATATTACTTTCATTGGGCCATCCTCTTACGCCATTCAAAAGATGGGGACGAAGGACGTCGCTCGTGAAACGATGAGAGAAGCAGGGGTACCGGTTGTTCCTGGTTCATCAGGTATTATCAAGGATGAAGAGGAAGGGCTGAAAGTAGCTGAAGAGATCGGTTACCCAGTCATTATCAAGGCAACAGCAGGCGGGGGCGGTAAAGGTATTCGTGTAGCCCGCAACGAAGAAGATTTAAAAAAAGGAATTCGTATGACTCAGCAGGAAGCAGAGACAGCATTCGGTAACCCTGGCGTCTATATCGAAAAGTTCATTGAAGATTTCCGCCACGTCGAAATTCAAGTACTTGCCGATAACCATGGTAACGCCGTACACCTTGGTGAAAGGGACTGTACCATTCAACGCCGCCTTCAGAAGTTGATTGAGGAAACGCCGTCTCCAGCGATCACGGAGGAAATGCGTGCGAAAATGGGAGATGCAGCAGTAAAAGCAGCTCTTGCCGTCAACTATTCAGGTGCGGGTACCGTTGAGTTCATCTATGACAAAGAAGATGATTCTTTCTACTTCATGGAAATGAATACAAGAATTCAGGTGGAGCACCCGGTTACGGAAATGGTTACAGGTGTAGATTTGATTAAAGAAATGTTATTGATTGCAGACAACAATGAACTTTCTTTCAAACAGGAAGAGATTGAATTCGAAGGCTGGTCCATTGAATGCAGGATCAATGCAGAAAACCCTCACAAAAACTTTATGCCTTCAGCGGGTAAAATCGATATGTACCTTCCTCCTGGAGGTCTGGGTGTCAGAGTGGACTCAGCAGCATATCCTGGCTACATGATCCCGCCTTATTATGATTCTATGGTCGCTAAGCTGATTACGTATGGTCGTGATAGAGATGAAGCGATTCGCCGGATGAAGCGTGCCCTTGATGAATTCGTCATTGAAGGGGTTCATACTACAATTCCTTTCCACCAACGGATGATGGAACATGAAGTATTTGTTGGCGGAGACTTTAACACAAAGTTTTTAGAGAAATATACTATAATGAAGGATGAATCATAAAAAGGAGTGGTCATTGTGAGTGATAAGCAATTGTTGAATGTGACAGATGGATCGACATTAGGTAACATCGAGATTGCTCCTGAAGTCATTGAAGTGATCGCTGGAATTGCTGTTTCAGAAGTGGCTGGTGTTGCTTCGATGAGGGGCAATTTCGCATCAGGCGTAGCTGAGCGTCTTGGTGGTAAGAAGAACCACGGAAAAGGCGTGAAGGTGGAGCTCACTGAGAATGGTGTCTTGATTGATGCTTATGTAGTCATGGATTATGGAATTTCCATACCTGACACGGCACAGAAAATTCAGGACAACACAAGGCAGGCGCTTAAAAACATGACAGCACTTGATATTAATGAAATCAATGTCCACATTGTCGGCGTACAAATGGAAACAGGGAAAGAGGAAGAAGTGGAAGTAGAAGAATTGTAAGAGTAATCAGAAAGGGGGAGACCCCTTTCTGATTTTTTGTTTTACTCCTGGCCCTTTCGATTTGATGAGCGGCAAAATTTTGCTATCACCTGATTACAATGGCTTTTATCAAGCTAAAATGTTATTATTCTAACGGATATTACCTTAAAGGAGAATGAAGATGAAACGACGCACAGCACGTGAAAAAGCATTCCAGGCGCTTTTTCAAACGATTACGAGTGATATTGAAACCGATGAGGCCATTGCTCATGTAGTCGAAGGCCAGGAAGTGGACGAGTTTTTATATGATCTTGTACATGGAGTCATCCAAAATCGAGAAGAGTTGGATCAGTGGATTTCTGACAATCTTGACAATTGGACGTTCCCACGGTTAGCCAAAGTAGAGAAGACTGTCCTGCGAATGGCAGCCTACGAAATGAAATACAAAGAAGACGTCCCTTCGCAAGTAGCGATAAATGAAGCGATAGAGCTCGCAAAAATTTTCGGAGAAGAAGAATCCGGTAAGTTTGTGAACGGCGTATTATCTAAAATGGTTTAAACAAATAAGGGGGAAATGGGATATGTCAGCAGAAGTGATCTATGGAAAACAACTGGCAGAAGATCTGCGTCAAGAAATGAAAAGTGAAGTGAGTGAACTGCATACAAAAGATATTCGTCCGAAACTGGTCGTTGTCATCTTAGGTGAAGATCCTGCTTCCATGTCTTACGTAAAAGGAAAGCAGCGCGCTTCCGAGAAAATCGGTATGGATTCTGATCTGATTGAATTACCAGTAGAAACTTCCGAACGAGAACTGCTGGACTTGATTGAAAAGTTAAACCAGGACCATACTGTTCATGGAATTCTTGTTCAGTTACCAGTACCTGACCATATTTCTGACCAGAAAATCATTGAAGCCATCCATCCAGATAAAGATGTGGATGGATTTCATCCGGCGAATGTCGGAAAAATGATGACAGGCCAGGACACCTTTTATCCATGTACTCCTTATGGAATCCTTGTCATGCTTAAACGCGCAGACATTAAGCTTGAAGGGAAGCATGTGGTCATCATTGGTCGAAGTAACCTGGTAGGGAAACCTGTAGGTCAATTACTGCTTAACGAAAACGCAACCGTTACCCATTGTCACTCCCGTACTAAACATTTGCAGTCACACACGAAGCAGGCAGATATTCTTATCGTTGCTGCAGGTAAACCTTCCTTGATCTCTGGCGAGGATATCAAAGAAGGAGCGGTTGTGATCGATGTTGGAGTTAACCGTGTGGATGGTAAGCTGACAGGGGATGTGGACTTTGAGTCTGCGAAAGAAGTAGCTTCCCATATCACTCCCGTTCCTAAAGGTGTAGGTCCAATGACTATCACTATGCTCCTCCATAATACGATTAAAGCTGCTAAGCGAATTCATAATCAGTAAGGAGGATGGGTATGCAGGATCAGTACTTGAGCGTTACGGCACTAACGAAGTACATTAAACGTAAACTTTCAGGGGATCCGCATTTGAAAACGGTTTGGCTCAGAGGAGAAATTTCGAATTTCAAACACCACAGCCGAGGGCATATGTATCTTTCCTTAAAAGATGACCAGGCTCGAATTCAGTCTGTTATGTTTGCTGGGAACAACCGGTCCCTGAAATTCATTCCTGAAAATGGTATGAATGTCCTCGTTAAAGGGGAAATCAATGTTTATGAACCCATGGGACAATATCAGTTGTATATTAAAGAAATGCAACCGGACGGGATCGGAGCCCTTTATTACGCTTTTGAGCAATTAAAGGAACGATTGGAAAAAGAGGGCTTATTTTCACTTGAACGTAAAAAGCCTCTCCCTACATACCCAAAACACATTGGTGTCATTACTTCTCCGACGGGAGCAGCTGTACGGGATATCATGACAACGATAAAAAGGCGTTATCCTATCGTACCTGTCACAGTTTTGCCTGTCCTTGTCCAAGGTGAGCGAGCGGCCTCTTCTGTTGTCAATGCTATTCAATATGCGAACGAAAAAATGGATGTTGATGTGCTTATTGTTGGCAGGGGCGGTGGTTCTATTGAAGATTTATGGGGGTTTAATGAAGAGGTGGTTGCCAGAGCCATCGCGGACTCTGAAATCCCCATCATCTCAGCTGTGGGTCATGAAACTGACACGACCATCAGTGATTTTGTGGCAGATGTAAGGGCAGCGACTCCTACAGGAGCTGCTGAAATTGCTGTTCCGTCCATTGTAGAGTTGAAGGATCAGGTCAAGTCGATGGATCATCGTCTACATAGGGTAATGGAAGTGAGAAAGACAGAGGCCAAGCAGCAATTGGAACGTCTGAAAAAATCATATGCTTTTAAATATCCTGAACAGATGATGAAGCAAAAAGAGCAGGATTTGGATCGTATTATTGAACGTATGGCAATCCAAATGAAGCACCTCCATCAAGCGAGCCATGTTCAGTGGGGGAACATGGCTCGAAGATTACGACAGCAAGGCCCGGAATTGAAGATTAAAGAAGGTGCAGAATCTCTGGAACGCCAAAAGAAACAATTGCAGAAGCGGTTTGAGTCCCTTTTTCAGCAAAAAAAGGAACGCTTCTATACGAATGTCGATAAACTGACCTTAGTCAATCCCTTAGACATTATGAAGCGAGGCTTCGCTGTTCCCTTTAATTCAGCAGGAGACGTCATAAAAAGTACTTCTGAGATTACAAAAGGTCAATCCCTTTCCTTGAAAATGCAAGACGGAATCGTTGATTGTCACGTAACGGAGGTAAAGGAGGATGAAAATGACAGATAAGCAGGAAACCATCAGTTTTGAGGACGCGATGAAACAACTCGAAGAAATCGTGGAGAAGTTAGAAACAGGAGAAGTTCCTTTGGAAAAAGCGATCCAGTATTATCAGGAAGGTATGAAGCTCTCCAAGCTTTGCAGTGAAAAGCTTGGAAATGTGGAGACTCAAATGCAGCAGATCATGAATGAACACGGAGAGTTGGAACCGTTCTCTGTCCAGGAGGAAGACTGAACCGTGCATTTAGCTGAATATCTTACAGAAAATAGACAACGAATTAATGAGCAGCTGGAAATGCTTGTGCGCGACTATACGGTTTCAGGGCGTCTTCAGGATTCTATGTTATATTCCATTCACGCGGGAGGAAAAAGGCTGCGCCCTATCTTATTAATGGCGACAGCACAAGCTTTTCGTGTTCCTGAAGAGAAAGTGATAGGAGTAGCCTCAGCCCTAGAAATGGTCCATACCTACTCCCTGATTCATGACGATCTACCTGCCATGGACGATGATGATTTAAGACGAGGAAAACCAACGAATCACAAGCGCTTCGATGAAGCAACCGCAATCCTTGCAGGAGATGCACTATTGACGCTGAGTTCACAGGTGATTACTGAAGATGCGGGTTTAAGTGATGCTGAACGGGTCTTTTTAGTTAGAGAATTGACGAAAGCCAGCGGTGCGAGAGGCATGGTTGAAGGTCAAATGCAGGACATGCTCAGTGAAGGTACTGAAATCTCTTTAGAGGCCCTTGAACATATTCATAGAAATAAAACAGGGCAATTGCTGAGGTTCTCTATCCTCGCTGGAGCGTATTTAGGCGGAGCGTCAGCAGAAGTACTAGAAGAAATGACCGAGATGGCTGAAGCCCTGGGTCTTGTTTTCCAAATTCAAGATGACATTCTTGATGTCACTGGTGATTCGGAGGTTATCGGTAAGCCTGCAGGAAGTGATGAAGGCAACCATAAAAGCACTTACCCCAAGCTTCTGGGATTAGGTGGAGCTATAGCTCAAAAGGATAGATACGTCCAAAAGGCACAGCAAGCTCTTAAAAATGCAGGAGTAGAGGGAACCACTCTTTCTGAGCTCATACACTATTTAAGCAATCGTGATCATTGACGTGAATGATTTCGATTGAGCCACGTGACAATATGTGATATATTATCATTACAGAAGGAATGGTGCAGTATTCTAGTCGGCCCTCCGTTCCTGAAGGCGGGCCTAAAAATCCGCCGAAGGGCACATCGATGAAGTTCCTTGTGTTGGCTTGAGGCGCCCAGCCTTGGGTCGATGCTGGGAGTTAAGGTCGCAGGGCGATCCACAAAGGCATGTGGGCGTTGACCCTGCTTCCGCGGAGGCCCATTATTGTAATGGCATCTGAGCCAGATGTTGTTATGAAATGGGGTATGAACCTGCAGCATATGGAGTAACATCTATATGCGCAGCGTAGCCTGCCTTGAGTGGTTCTTGAGGGGATTATAGTCAGTGAACATCATGCAGCTTCAGATGGCCACTGAGGTGCTGGTGCAGAAACTATATGAAATCAGAACTGCAAAAGAGGCTAAGGAACGGCTAAAGGCTGTCGGGGAAATCCCCTAGACTGTTCCAAGGACATGATTTAGGAATTATAGTGCGGACTAAGTGGCAATCTAGTCCAGCTGCCGGAGACGGGGCTGAGTCGAGTTTAAAGGGGAACCGCCAGGATGGTGACATTCGGTACTCGACTGGGAAAACCTACTAGACCTAAGCCGCAATTTTTACTTAAATCATGACCATTCCTTTCCTTACATAAGACACGTCAATTTAGTGATATAGAGGGTATATATGGATAACAAATTAAAAAAATCTTTAAAATTCAGTTTGAGTATCGCCGTTATCACATTCGTGTTAGCGGCTATTTTTTCAGTTATATCTTCTTCCGTTTTAAGTGGTGTCGTATGGATCATCGGACTCGTCCTTGTGTTCCTTATCGTCTTTACGGGTGTCGTTTTCGACATGCTGGGTATCGCAGCAACCGCTGCACAGGAGCAGCCTTTCCATGCGATGGCGTCTGAAAAGGTGAACGGGGCTAAAGAAGCGATTGCTATAGTCAGAAATGCGGATCGATTTGCAAGTTTCTGTAATGACGTAATAGGGGATATATCTGGTATAGTTAGTGGTACGGCATCTGCGGTCGTGGTCATCCAACTGGCCAATAACTTCGGCTATAGTGATGGATCAACAGTCCAAATCGTAATATCTGTGATCCTGACAAGTATTGTAGCTGCACTTACTGTCGGTGGAAAAGCGCTAGGGAAATTTTTTGCCATCAATAAGTCGACGGATATCATTTTCTTCGCTGCAAAGGTCATTTCATGGTTAGAAAAGCGACTGAAAGTTAGAATAGTAACAAGTGCGCCGTCGTCCACTAAAAAATCAAGATAAATACAAGGGGGTCCTTCAATGGATCTGTGTAAAATTAAAGACCCTTCAATTCTGAAGGATATGAATACAAACCAACTAGAGCAATTGGCAGATGAAACGAGGCAGTTTCTCATTGAAAACCTGGCCACAACAGGAGGACACCTTGGCGCGAACCTCGGAGTCGTTGAGTTGACCCTCGCTCTTCATAAAGTATATAAAAGCCCGGAAGACCGTTTTTTATGGGACGTGGGGCACCAATCCTATATCCATAAGATTTTGACTGGACGTGGTGGTCAATTCGAAACCCTCCGCCAGTATAAAGGACTTTGCGGCTTCCCGAAACGCGACGAAAGTGAACATGATGTCTGGGAGACGGGCCACAGTTCCACATCCTTATCTGCAGCGATGGGAATGGCCATTGCCAGAGATTTGAAAAAAGAAAAGCATTCCATTTTACCGATCATCGGTGATGGAGCACTTACAGGTGGAATGGCTTTAGAAGCCTTGAACCATATTGGACATGAGAAGAAGAATGTAACCGTTATCCTTAATGACAACGAAATGTCAATCGCTAAAAATGTGGGGGCTCTTCACGGTGCGCTGGGAAGAATGAGAAGCGCTGGGAAATACCATCGCGTAAAAGACGACCTTGAGTGGGTATTAAAGAAAATTCCTGCTGTCGGAGGAAGAATTGCACAGGCTGCTGAACGGTTGAAGGACAGCATGAAATATTTTGTTGTCCCTGGTATGTTCTTTGAAGAGCTTGGTTTTACGTACTATGGCCCTGTAGATGGTCATGATTTTGATGATCTCATCGAGAATTTGAATTACGCGAAAAAAACGGACGGACCTGTTATCGTTCATGTGATGACACAAAAAGGAAAAGGCTATCATCCGGCAGAGAGTGACGTGAAAGACAAATGGCACGGGGTAGGACCATATAAGATGGAGTCCGGTGAAAAAATAAAACCTGTGGATGCTCCACCTGCGTGGAGTTCGGTTATCAGTGATGCTTTAAGCAAAGAAGCAAGGAAAGATGATCGAATCGTTGCCGTAACACCAGCAATGATTCTTGGATCTAAATTGGAGAAATTCGGTGAAGAGTTTCCGGATCGTCTCTTTGATGTGGGCATAGCTGAACAGCATGCAACGACCATGTCTGCCGGTCTTGCAACACAGGGTATGAAACCATTTTTGGCTATCTATTCCACCTTTTTACAAAGAGGATATGACCAGGTCGTCCATGATGTAGCAAGACAAAAATTGAATGTGATTTTCGGAATCGATCGAGCGGGATTAGTAGGAGCTGATGGTGAGACACATCAGGGTGTTTTCGATATCGCATTTCTACGCTCTGTTCCGAATTTCGTGATTTCCATGCCTAAAGACGAAAATGAAGCGCAACACCTTGTTCACACAGCCACTCATTATGATGATGGTCCATTTGCGATACGTTATCCAAGGGGCAATGCAAAAGGTGTACAAACAGATGACCAGGCGGAAATCATTCCTATAGGAAGCTGGGAAGTCTTAAAAGAAGGAAAGGATGCTGTAATCCTAACCTTTGGTACGACCATTGATATGGCTCTTGAAGCTAGTGGAAAAATGGAAAAGGATGGCCGTTCCGTAAAAGTCGTGAATGCGCGATTCATCAAGCCATTGGATGATGCCATGCTTCATGACATCATGAAAGCTGGTCTCCCAATCCTTACTGTAGAAGAAGGTGTCCTTCAAGGTGGATTCGGTTCAAGCGTTTTAGAGTTTGCAGAAGAAAATGACTACTCCTCACAGTGGGTCAAGCGTATGGGTGTGCCGGATCGCTTCATCGAACACGGCAGTGTCCAAAAGCTTTGGGAAGAAATTGGATTGACCACCGATCACATCGAGCAGAATTTAAAGCAAATGATACCGAATAAACAGCAAAGGGCTTAAATCTTATGGGAAGAAAAGTAAGACTAGATGTATTGTTAGTAGAAAAAGGGTACGCGGAAACACGGGAAAAGGCGAAGCGGACCATTATGGCAGGGCTTGTTTTTCATAATCAAGTCCGCCTGGATAAGCCTGGCCAAAAAATCGAGGAAAACGCTGAGCTCACAGTCAAAGGTAAAGCTATTCCTTATGTAAGCAGGGGTGGACTGAAGCTTGAGAAAGCTTTAAAAGTTTTCGATCTCTCCGTCCAGGATAAAGTGATGGTGGATATCGGTTCGTCAACCGGTGGTTTTACAGATTGTGGTCTGCAAAATGGAGTCAAGCTCAGTTATGCGATTGATGTCGGTTATAACCAGTTGGATTGGCGTCTTCGTAACCATGAACAAGTCATTGTTATGGAAAGGACCAATTTCAGGTACGTGACGAAAGACGATTTGTCAGAAGGACAGCCGCAATTTGCTTCGATTGATGTTTCCTTTATTTCGTTACGAATCATTCTTCCCGTACTGGCGACACTTTTAGACCAGGAAGGCGATGTTGTAGCCTTAATCAAACCTCAGTTTGAGGCTGGACGTGAGCAGGTAGGGAAAAAAGGAATAATCAAAGACCCGTCCATACATAGACAGGTGATTGAGAATATTCTTGATTTCGCAACTCATCACGGCTATTCTGTACATGGACTCACTTTTTCACCGATTACAGGCGGTGATGGGAATATCGAATTCCTCGTCCATTTACGTTTGAAAGAGGAAGGACCAGCTGGGATCTCCGAAGGAATCAATATCGGGGCGGTTGTAGAAGAAGCGCATGAAGCGCATCGTAAAAACGCATAATGAACGTAAAAGGGCTTATGAAAAGCCCTTTTCTTATGGAAGGACTGGAAACGGAGGATGGTCATGAACAAAGGACAACGTCATATCAAAATCAGGGAATTGATTACGAATGACGACATTGAAACCCAGGATGAGTTAGTCGATCGATTAAAGGGTATGGGCTATAATGTTACTCAAGCTACAGTTTCAAGGGATATTAAAGAATTGCACCTTGTGAAAGTACCGATGATGGATGGACGTTATAAGTACAGCCTGCCGGCAGATCAGCGTTTTAATCCTTTTGAAAAACTGAAACGCTTGATGATGGACGCCTTTGTGAGCATCGATCGAGCGGGTCATTTCATTATTCTAAAAACTCTTCCAGGAAACGCGAATGCGGTAGGTGCACTCGTCGACAATTTAGAGTGGGATGAGATCATGGGTACGATTTGCGGGGATGATACATGCTTGATCATTTGCCGCAGTGCAGAACAAACAGAAACGATTAGTGAGCAGCTGCTCAATATGCTATAACTGAGGTGAAAGTTTCATGCTAACAGAATTGTCTATTCGTGATTTTGCAATCATTGATCGAATTTCAATTACGTTCAAAGAGGGTCTCACCGTACTCACAGGGGAAACAGGTGCGGGTAAATCGATCATTATCGATGCCATTCAACTGCTATCTGGTGGACGAGGGTCTGTCGAGTTCGTGCGTCATGGAACAAAAAAAGCGGAGATTGAAGGATTGTTCACCGTTGGAACCAATCATCCCATTCATAAAGTGGGTGAAGAATTCGGTGTGGATATTGATGAAGATGGAATGGTCGTCCTGCAACGCACCATCACCCATCAAGGAAAAAGCATTTGCCGGGTGAATGGGAAATTGGTTACACTAGCCATCATGAAAGAATTCGGTCATTCTTTAATCGACATCCATAGTCAGCATGAAACACAATCACTCATGGATCCGGACCGTCACATCGATCTGCTCGATATTTTTTCGGACGATATGAAGTCTTCTTTGGAAGAATATCAGCGGGTATATGACAAATACCGAGTACTGAAAAAGCGTTACAAGGAATTGAGCGAAAATGAGCAGGAGATGGCACAACGGTTGGATTTGCTTGAGTTTCAACTGAGAGAACTGCAAGAAGCCGAAATGCAGCCATTGGAAGATGATGAACTTTCAGAAGAGCGAAAAAAGCTGATGAATTATGAAAAGATTTATCAAGGAATCCATGATGCTTATTATTCCTTATATGGGGAGCAAAAAGGCTTGGACTGGCTGAGCCATGCCATGACATCGCTTGAGAGCACAGCAGACGTGGATGACGAACTGAGCAAGCTTTCTGAAGAAATGTCGAATTCCTACTATATTATTGAAGAATTGACCTTCCAATTAAGCAATCAAATGGCAGCGCTTGAATTTGATCCTGAACGCTTAAATCAAATTGAATCACGTTTAAACGAGTTGAACCGTTTGAAAAAGAAGTATGGAGCTACGGTCGATGATATGCTTCAATACGCGTCAAGGATTGAAGAAGAAATTGATGAGATTAAAAATAAGGATTCTCATTTGAATAAGATGGAAAGTGAAATCCATGAGCTTGGTCAGGATGCCGTAATGGAGGCGAAAACCCTTCACGACATCAGAACAAATTCAGCGGTCACTTTATCAGAATATATCCATGAAGAACTCAGGGATTTATATTTAGAAAAAGCATCTTTTGCTGTTGATATCAACTTGAAAGAAGGGCGTGACTCTGATCCTGAGCTTGATGGGCATCCCGTACAACTGCTCCCTAATGGTATAGATATCGTTAAATTTCTAATTACTACAAATCCAGGAGAACCATTAAAAGAATTACATAAGGTTGCATCGGGGGGAGAAATGTCACGGATTATGCTTGCTTTAAAGCGCATATTTTCTCGTCACCAAGGCGTTACGAGTGTGATTTTCGATGAAGTAGATACAGGCGTAAGCGGTCGAGTAGCCCAGGCAATTGCTGAAAAAATCTACGGGATATCGGAAGGTTCACAAGTTTTGTGCATCTCACACCTCCCACAAGTGGCTGCTATGGCCGACACTCACGTAAGAATTGAGAAAAGAGTAGATAATGATCGAACTCATACAGCAGCAAAAGAATTAACATATGATGAAAAAGCGGATGAAATATCCAGGATGATTACAGGTGCAGAGCTTACAGAAACAACGGTGGAACATGCACGTGAATTGCTCCTCATGGCTGATAAACATAAGAAAAGATAAATGAACAAAGGATAAGCGTATGGATGTAAAATCCATACGCTTTCTTTATGTATTCTTAGTCTCCACAAAATTTGATTGGATATTCCAATCTTTACATATACGTTGGAGAATGTTTCTACAGAAGGGAAAGGGTACTATAATTACTGTGATTATGCTCGTTTAAAAAAGCTTATGGAAGACCACATTATAAGTAAGCCATTTAGTTGGTACTGGAGTGATAAGGAGTGTGAACCCGTGAAAGATCAACAGACATTTAAATATATATGCGGTTCCGTTCTCCTGCTGTTCATGCTCATTTTACCTTTGATCGCCCCTGTTCATGATTATCTGTCCATCCCTACCGATGTAAAAATCAGCGCATCCAATGAATCAGAAGCCCTTACTGAATTGGAAGAGACAGAAGCGTTGACTGCATTTTCATCCACTGATGATCACCAAGTTTTTTATGAGTTCGCTGGAGTGCCGCTTAAGAAAACAGATGTCACTCAGATGCGTGATATCCGTTTGATCCCTGGCGGACAGTCGGTGGGTGTTGAATTGCATACAAAAGGAGTTCTCGTCGTCGGCCACCATTTAGTAAATGGAGAAACAGAGACGAAAAAATCACCAGGGGAGGAAGCGAATGTCCTAGTTGGTGACATTCTCCTTGAAGGGAACGGAGAAGAACTCAATAGTATGGAAGAGCTCTCCACCATCGTCAAAAAGTCTGGCGAGGCGGAGAAACCCATAGAACTAAAGATCAAACGAGGGAAAGAGATGATTTCAACCTCTTTAACCCCTGTTTTTAACGCCCAAGAAAAGGAATACCAAATCGGTCTCTATATTCGTGATTCGGCTGCAGGTATAGGGACAATGACGTTTTATGATCCGGAAACAAAGAAATATGGAGCTCTTGGCCATGTAATTTCGGATATGGATACGAAGAAGCCTATTGAAATCCATGAAGGCACGATTGTTCGCTCCCACGTAACTTCTATAGAAAAAGGAAGCCAGGGAATTCCCGGTGAGAAAAAAGCGAAGTTTTCGTTGCGCGATGACCGTTTAGGCACTATAACGAAAAATACGCCTTTTGGAATTTTTGGTGAATTGGATGGGGATATGGAAAATGAAACGTATCCTAAAGGTGTCCCTGTCGGATTTGCAGAAGAAGTCGAAGAAGGACCTGCGCAGATTATGACTGTGTTAGATGGTGAAGAAATGCAGACCTTTGATGTGGAAATCGTCAGTAACATGCCGAAAAAATCCGCAGTAACAAAAGGGATGATTGTCAAAATCACAGATCCTGAACTTCTCGATAAAACAGGCGGGATTGTCCAGGGAATGAGTGGAAGCCCGATTATTCAAAATGGAAAAATCATTGGTGCAGTCACCCATGTGTTTATCAATGACCCAACCAGTGGGTATGGTGTACACATTGAGTGGATGCTACAAGAAGCCGGAATAGAATTATACGAAGATCATGCCAATAAGCAAAAAGCAAGTTAGAAGAGCCTACTTAAGGCTCTTCTTTTTTATACCTTTCAATAATTTATATTCGACAAAATTCGACAAAAGATGATTAGGGGTGTCGAATATATGCGAATTCGTGAGTATTTTAAAGCATTTTCAAGATAATCTCAAATATTGAAATTTTTTTGTTATAATAAAAGAGGGTTAAATTCCTGGATGTCGAATATGTGTATTACGGAAAAAAGAAGGACTATTTTGTAAGGAGGAAAATAAATGGAAAAGATTCGCGTCTGTCTTGCTGATGATAACCGTGAGCTTGTAAAGCTACTTGAGGAATATTTTGATGATGCGTCGGATATTGATGTTGTGGGCACGTCCTATAACGGAAAAGATTGTCTTCAAATGGTTGAGGAGAAAAAACCGGACGTCCTAATATTGGATATCATTATGCCTCATTTAGACGGTCTTGCTGTGTTGAATAAATTAAAAGATATGGACAAGCATCCGGAGGTTATTATGTTGACGGCTTTCGGTCAGGAAGAAGTCACGAAGAAAGCGGTGGAACTTGGAGCAGCTTATTTCATGATGAAACCATTCGACCTTGACCATCTTGGCGAGCAGGTTCGTCAAATTAAACACGCCGGTGATCCGATTAATCGTGCACTGGGGAACAGTTACACCTCAACCAAATCGAAAAAGCCTGATCTTGATACAAGTATTACTCACATTATTCATGAAGTGGGAGTACCTGCACACATTAAAGGGTATCAGTATTTAAGGGAAGCCATAACAATGGTCTACCATGATCTTGAACTTCTAGGTTCCATTACAAAAGTCCTTTATCCCGACATTGCAACGAAATATAACACAACAGCATCCCGAGTGGAGCGTGCCATTAGGCATGCCATTGAAGTAGCCTGGAATAGAGGAAATATCGATGCGATTTCTTCTCTCTTTGGTTATACAATCTCCAATACAAAAGCGAAACCTACAAACAGCGAATTTATCGCCATGGTGGCGGACCGCCTTCGTTTGGAACATAAAGCGAGTTAAACGAAAAAGCACGAGAGATGTAAAAACATCTTTCGTGCTTTTATTTTTGTGTTTTCATCAATTTAGTGATCTCTTTGGCAAGAGTAACATCTTCATATATACCTGCATCAATGTCGTCAATATGGTTATCCAAGAAATTGAAAAGCTCTTCCTCTAATAAAAATATGCCGTCTCTGTTGATTAGCCGGTAACTGAAAGGAAGGTCCAGGTATTGAATAATGACAAAGGTGTGTCCTTGATCTTCATACGTACATAGTATGGATAATTCGCTATTCTCGGGATAATACCTGCATCCCCCAAAACCATCCCTTGTTAAAACCATAGAACCACCCTTCCTCTTATCATCCATCATATCTAAAAATACCAAAAGATGTAACAAATTTGTAGAATAAATGTAAAAATTCCCATGTTTCCGTCAAATTTCGTCGTTCAACTGATTTTTTTCTAAAAATTATTCAATTTTGCTCCCCTTTTGTGATACAATTCTTAATTATTAATTATTAATTACTTTCGTTCTCTAATGGGGTGTTGTATCAATGAAAGTCGTAAAATTCGGAGGCAGTTCTCTTGCAGATGCCGGGCAGATTAAAAAAGTAAAGAATATTATTGATTTGGATGATGATCGCCGTGTGGTTGTGGTGTCAGCACCGGGAAAACGTCATAGTGAAGATGATAAAGTGACGGACCTCCTCATTGCATTAGGTACATCTATACAGATGGACCAGATGGATGAGGCCGTCTATAAAAAAATCATTGATCGTTTTCAATCGATGACAGAGGATTTGAATCTCTCCTTTCACGTAGCAGAACAAGTGAAGGATAAAATTGATTCGGCCATTAAGTTGGTGAAAGATGGTTCTGTGCATGCACTTGATGCTTTAAAAGCTTGTGGAGAGGATGGTTCCGCTCATATTGTAAGTGCTTATTTGCAAAAGATGGGTACGGATGCATCGTATGTGAACCCCAAAGAGGCGGGGATTCTCGTCCGGGACCAACCTGGCGGGGCGTTGGTGTTAGAAGAAAGCTTTGAAAAATTGTATAGCTTAAGGCATCGAAACGAAATCTTAGTCATTCCTGGATTTTTTGGGTTTACACCTGAAGGAGAATTGGTAACATTCTCACGCGGAGGATCAGATATTACCGGTTCCATTGTTGCAGCAGGGTTAAAAGCAGATCTGTATGAAAACTTTACGGATGTTGATTCGGTCTATTGCGTCAATCCGATGTTCGTAGATCAACCAAAAGAGCTGACTTCTTTGACTTACAGAGAAATGCGTGAGCTTTCCTATGCAGGCTTCTCCGTCTTTCATGATGAAGCTCTGATTCCTGCATTTAAAGAAAAGATTCCTGTCTGCATAAAAAACACAAATAATCCTGCGGCTCCTGGAACGATGATTGTGGCTGATCTACCTGAAAGAGAAAGTCATGTGGTAGGTATAGCAAGTGATGATGGTTTTTTGAACTTATATGTCAGTAAATACTTAATGAACCGTGAGATCGGATTCGGTCGCAGACTGCTTCAGATTTTAGAAGATGAAGAAGTATCTTTTGAACACGCGCCTTCCGGAATCGATGACATGTCCGTCGTCATTCGTGAACATCAGCTTCCTCCTGAAAAAGAGGAGAAAGTCGTGAGGCGGATAAAAGATGAATTGGAAGTAGATACGGTCTTGATTGAAAGGGAAATGGCGATGATTATGATTGTAGGGGAAGGGATGAACCAAACGATTGGTATCGCCAGCCGGGCAGCCGTAGCTTTCCGCGAAGCAGAGGTTAACATTGAAATGATTAACCAGGGATCTTCGGAAGTTTCGATGATGTTCGGGGTCAAGTCCGAAAGCTTAGGCAAAGCTGTCCAGTCGTTGTATCGAACGTTTTTTGAATAGATAGCTTAACTTTTATTGGTGAGGGAAGTTATTATAGAATATGGCAGGGTTTTTAAAGACTTGATTTTGATTCTTTGGTGAGTAGATGGGGGCTGCAGGGAATAGCTCGCTTTCCGCAGGAGCGCGACCGCCGCTGACGCTCAACACAGGGAACGAAACCAAAAACATCCCGAAACTGAGTCTTCAAGTATAAAGAGCGTTTGTTCAATAAGAAAGAAAAACGAAGCAGTGATATTCACTGCTTCGTTTTTTTCTGTTGGGCCAATACTTTATTTAATTGTTCTAATGTGTGAACGTCATAGTCAATCGTTTTTGAAAGCAAGTACCGAAATAACTCGGCTGTCATAATAGCATCATTCAATGCGTGGTGACGTTCCCTTTTTTCAATACCTACATATTTTAGCAAAGGATCAAGCTGGTGCCTGACATTCGGCAGGAGCCATTGCGCCATAAGCTGGGAGTCGATCACGTGTGGTTCATAATCAGGAAGCTTCCATCTTCTCAGCATGGCCTTTAAAAACCGCATATCAAATTTTGCAGGGTGGGCTACAAGAACGGAACCTTCACTGAACTGCATGAAGTTTTGGAAACCCTCAATAAAAGGACTGGCATTATCGAGACGATCGCGGGATAACCCTGTTAACCGCAGCGTTTGTTTGTTAACAGGACGAATGGGACGGATCACCTGATGAAACTTCTCCATTCGGCAAGCGTGAAGTCCCTGTAGCCTGATGGCACCTATGGAGATGATCTCATGCCCAATCTCTGGTAGGAAACCGGTTGTCTCAAGGTCAAAGATGGTATAGTCCAGGTCCTTTAATGACTTCTCGTGAAAGCTTCCTTTCTTATTGAAAACGGTCAGCTGCTTTTCTAATTCATGGTAGGTGTGCCATTTCAAATAAGGTTTTATCTTGAAATAGTACATGGGTTTCTCAAAAAGCAGATACTTGATGATTTGTAAGTCAACTGGAAGCATCATACCACCCGATTTCGGTTATAGCTCAATTCCAGCACCTGCTGCAGGCGCTTAGCGATAATGAGCGCTTCTCTGAGTGATCGACGTTCTTCTTTTTTCATTGGCCCGAGTTTTAAATCATTGCTCAATGGTTCTTCGTCGTCCAGCTGTTGGAGATTAGCCTTTAACCTAAACAACATGAGCCGGTGCAAAGCTGTTTTTGCATTTTCCACATCCCGGGGGTGGAAACGCTCTTGTTCGGCTAATGCTTCTAACCGATTGACGGTATTAATCTCTTCAATTCCATATTTCATACTGTAGATACGGATCGCATTGACGATTTGCATAATCGCTGATTTCTTCAAGTTGAGCGTCCGTTTCTTACCAATCCCTGAAATTCTTCCGAATGGTTGGACAGGGACCCGGAAACGAAGTGTATCTTTCATAAGTAACTGATGAAGATTTAAGGATTTCTGAACACGTTTGGTTACATATTTCTTTAAATCATACGCAAGGGAATAATCACCTGTGATCGGACGAAAGTCCATAAAAATAGTGAAATCCCGGATTTCTTCTGCATCCATCTTGTTGATCCACTGGTCGATACTCCCGTGCCAATCACTCATTTGCTGACGCCATTTGGGTTCCTTAGCCATAATTCCGCCTGTGCAGTAAGGAAAACCGCATTCATTCAACATATCGTTAATTTTATTAGTGAAGATTTCAAAGTATTTTTCTATTTTCGCTTTATGCTTACTGTTCTCATAGTCAGCAAGAATGATGGCGTTGTCCTGGTCAGTAGAAAATGCCTGTTCTTTACGTCCTTCGCTGCCCATAACCAGGAAACAATAATTCACAGGTGGTGCTCCACACCCTTCGCGAATCATTTCATCTTCTGCAATCTGCACCACTTGTTTGTGGATACGATCGTTGTAGTTGGTCATCAATTCCGCAATGTCATAAGCGAACATGTGATCTTTAATCAAGCTCGCCACGAATTTTTGGAACCTTTCATTGTGAATCGGTGATAACGGTTTAATTTCTTCTATAGAAATCGCATTTGAAATTTTATAAGTGAGGTCGAAGTACACGGAATTTTTAATGGTGAAAAACGAGGACTGCCTCAAAATTCCAACAACCTTGGCCTTATGCAGAACAGGAATGATTTCTGTAGGGTGGTGTTTCAAATAACTTAAAGCATCATAGATGAATTCCTGCTCATTAATCTCATAGGCTTCTTCAGACATATAAGCTTTGACTGGGTTTTTGTGATCGTTCTCAAAGTAAGCTTTTAGTATTTCACCATATCCAATCATACCGAGCAACGATTGCTGATCATCGCTCACAATCAGAGCTTCAATCTTTTGCTGTTGTAACATGCGGGCAGCTTTTTCAATCGAGGCTTCCGGATGTATGAACGTAGGTGGCTCCATATAAGCGTCTGCACGTTTTTTATAAAGTTCACGATCATCCTGCTCATCTGTTGTAGAGCTTTTATATTTTACTTCATCATATAAGCTTTTCATCAGATGGCTGATGCCATCCATCACCACTTTCGAAAAGTGGTTGTTGTTGGACATCACTTTCAAAAAGGATTCGCGTTCAAAGCAAATGGTCTTGATTGGTTCTAAAGCCTGAACAGAAAAACGCATTTCTCCACTTGTGAGTAGGATCATGACACCTACCAGGTCTCCCGGGTAATAGAACCTTACCGATAATTGTCGTCCGTTCGACCGGTGCATGATGTTCTTAGCAAGTCCAGAGACCATGAAGTGAATATCAATGGTGTCATCTTCCTGATCTTCATGGATGATGAATTCGTTCTTTGAAAATTCCCTGACCATGGCTTTACCAAAAACTTCATCAAACTCTTCCTCAGAAAGCAAATCGAATGGATATTGCTTTCTAAACATTTCAAACTCTGTCACAGAGCAAAACTCCTTCATCACAGTTGTTGTATTTCACGACGGTCTAATCTTTTTGTTTGAAACGACCTTTGGTCAAGTTTCGCTTTCTGTCCCTGTGGAGGATGAAGCCACCAATGAAGGCCAAACCTCCAACGACAAATAGAATCCCTGCAAGCCCTTGAATGGCGATGTGAAAAAAGATGGGGTGAAATTCCCCGAAAAGAGCATCGCGAATCAATTTTATTCCATAAACGGCGAGGACACCTGGGGTAACTAATAAAAGTAAAGCAATTAATCGCATGTTCGTAACTCCTTTATTTCAATCCATGAATAAGTATATCAAATGGAACGGCACGTTGGAACTATAGACACACTTGCTAAAACATGCAGAATAGGATACGATGAAGTTACGCAAAAAGTTGCAGGGTGTGGTGAAATGAAACGTGTGTTGATTGTCGGAGCGGGGAAAGGCGGAACCGCCCTGTTGAAATTGTTAAAGAAAATGGACCGTATGTTAGTGGTTGCGGTAACAGACATCGACCCGGAAGCACCAGGGATCGCGCTTGCTGAGAGTTACGGAATTGCTACAGACCGCCGTTGGCAGGATTGGATACATAAAGAAATTGATATTGTGATCGAAGCTACAGGGGAAGAGCGTGTGTTCAATGAGATCCGGGAAACCAGAAAGCGTTCGACGGTCGTGATTCCAGGTTCAGTGGCTTATGTAACTGCAGAATTGTTGGAAGAAAAAGAAACGCTTGTGCAAAAATTGAAGCAGCAGACAGAAAACCAGCACTTGATCTTGAACAGCATTCACGACGGTATGATTGTTATTGATGAAAAAGGCGAAATCTCGTTCATCAATCGTAGTGCAGAGCGCATTGTAGATATGGGGCGTTCATCCATGATTGGAGAACCCATAAATGAAATCATACCGGATTCGAGGCTTCCCCAAGTGCTTGCTTCCCGGGAGGAAGAAGTGAACCAGAAGCTTGCCTTAGGCAATGGGAAGAAAGTAGTAACCACTCGTATTCCGCTGATTGGACAGGATCAGAAAGTGATTGGGGCGTTTGCCGTTTTCAAAGATATTACGGAAGTGGTCAACCTTGCTGAGGAAATCACAGACCTAAAAGAAGTGAAAACGATGCTCGAAGCCATCATTTATTCTTCAGACGAGGCGATTTCTGTTGTCGATGAAAATGGAAGCGGTTTAATGATAAACCCTGCTTATACAAGGATTACAGGACTTTCAGAAGAAGAAATCGTTGGGAAGCCGGCAACGGTCGACATATCTGAAGGCGAAAGTATGCATATGAAAGTCCTTCGTACCAGAAGGCCTGTCCGAGGGGTGCGGATGAAGGTTGGCCCCTCAAAAAAAGACGTCCTCGTTAATGTGGCCCCTGTCATTGTTGATGGGAAGTTGAAGGGTAGTGTCGGCGTTCTTCATGACGTCTCCGAAATTCAGGCGTTGACGAGCGAACTCAAAAGAGCCAGACAAATCATACGCAGTTTGGAAGCCAAGTACACATTTGATGATATTATTGGTGATTCTCAGGAAATGACCTTGGCTCTTGAACAAGCGAAAGTTGGTGCGCGTACACCTGCTTCTGTATTGTTGAGAGGAGAGTCCGGGACAGGGAAAGAACTTTTCGCCCATGCGATTCATAACGAGAGCAAGCGGCGCCATAATAAGTTTATCCGAGTCAATTGTGCGGCCATAGCTGAATCCTTACTGGAAAGTGAACTATTTGGCTACGAAGATGGTGCTTTTTCAGGTGCAAAACGCGGTGGTAAAAAAGGACTGTTCGAAGAAGCGAACCATGGGAGTATTTTCCTTGATGAAATTGGTGAATTGACATTGCCGATGCAGGCGAAATTGCTGAGGGTTCTCCAAGAGAATGAAATGATCCGTGTCGGAGGTACAAAGCCTGTTCATGTAGATGTCCGTGTAATTGCTGCAACGAATGTCAACTTGGAAAAAGCAATTATGAACAAGAACTTCCGAGAAGATCTGTACTATCGCCTGAACCGGCTCCCGATATACATTCCACCCCTTCGTGAAAGGATCGAAGATGTCAAACTTCTGACTTACCATTTGATCCAAAAATTGAATGAAGATTATGGAAGGCATGTAACCTCAATTGATGAGGAAGCTTTTCGTTTGTTGAAAGAATATGATTGGCCTGGAAATGTCAGAGAGCTGGAAAACATTATCGGCCGGGCCATGATTTATATGGAAAATATGGAAGATACCATTAAGGTAGAGCACCTTCCTCGACTGAAAAAAGCCTCAACTGAATCAGCAAGACAAAAGGAAGAGGCTCCTTGGCTGGGAGAGACCTTACAGCAGGCCGTTGATGAATATGAAAAAAGTTTGCTTGCTGATGCTTACCGGTCTCATGATTTTAATAAAACAAAGACAGCCAAAGCTTTAGGGATATCGATTCGAAACTTATATTACAAATTAGAAAAATATAATTTAGACAAAAACAGCATGCAGAATTTTTCATAATGCAATCTTTTGCAAGGTGAAAATCTTCAAGACTAACCTGTTTTAATGGGTACTGGAGTTGGCATGAATATTGCATGTTTATGAAGAGGGGAAGAGGTGACGCATGAAAAAGTTAGATGAGTTAGTCGATCAAATAGACCGCCGTTCACCTAAAACGGTCGCTGTTGCTCAAGCAGCAGATGATGAAGTATTGAAGGCAGTGAAAATGGCCCGGGCTTCCAACCTTGCTGATTTCTTTCTTGTGGGAGATCAAACGGAGATTGAAAACAAATCAAAAGCTGTGGGGTTGGATTTATCTCAGGAGGGCATTGAAGTGATTCATGCCAGTGAAAGGGTTAGTGCAGGAGTTGCTGTGAAAGCTGTCCATTCCGGTGAAGCTCATGTGGTCATGAAAGGCCATATTGATACAAAATCTTTGTTGAAAGCGGTCCTGGATAAAGAGTACGGACTCAGGAAAGGTTCGGTGCTGTCTCACGTCGCATTATTTGAAATTCCGGGCAGGGATAAACTGATCTACCTTACAGATGCTGCGATGAATATCGCTCCTAATTTGGAGGAGAAAGTTCAAATCATCAATAATGCCGTAGAAGTAGCTACTCGAGCAGGGTGGGAAAACCCGAAAGTAGCCCCATTAGCAGCTGTGGAGGTAGTGAATCCTTCCATGATAGCTACTCAAGATGCTGCGATGCTTACCCAAATGAACAGGCGTGGGCAGCTGAAGGGCTGTATCGTAGATGGTCCCCTTGCCTTTGACATTGCGGTCGATCCAAAAGCAGCAGAACAAAAAGGAATTGTATCCGAAGTAGCGGGGCAGGCGGATATTCTCGTCGTGCCATCCATTGAAGTGGCTAATGCCTTGTACAAATCATTTATATATTTCGCCAAAGGAAAAGTGGCGGGCGTGATCAGCGGGGCTAAAGCTCCAATCGTATTGACGTCTAGGGCAGATGATGCTCAAAGTAAAATTTATTCACTGGCTTTAGCTCTACAAGCCAGTCAACAATAGGAGGAAACATAATGAAAATTTTCAGCTATATGCAAGAGTACGATTACGAGCAATTGTTATTTTGTCAAGATGAACAATCCGGTTTGAAAGCAATCATTGCCATTCATGATACAACACTAGGGCCTGCTCTCGGAGGAACACGTATGTGGACATATGCTTCTGAAGATGATGCTGTGGAAGATGCTCTGCGTCTGGCAAAAGGGATGACGTACAAAAATGCTGCAGCGGGACTTAATCTTGGCGGAGGGAAAACCGTCATTATCGGAGACCCTAAAACAGAGAAAAATGAAGAAATGTTCCGTGCATTCGGTCGCTATATTCAAGGCTTGAATGGTCGTTATATTACTGCAGAGGATGTAGGAACAACTGTCCAGGATATGGACTTGATTCATGAAGAAACGGATTATGTGACAGGAATCTCTCCAGCTTTCGGCTCTTCCGGAAACCCATCTCCAGTGACTGCTTACGGAGTATATCGTGGGATGAAAGCAGCAGCAAAAGAAGGATTCGGCACAGATTCATTGGAAGGAAAAACAGTAGCTGTCCAAGGTGTCGGAAATGTCGCTTTCACTCTTTGCCGTCACCTTCATGAGGAAGGAGCCAACCTTATTGTTACAGATATCAATAAGGAAGCCGTTCAGCGCGCAGTAGAAGAATTTGGAGCAAAAGCGGTTGATCCGGACGATATTTACAGTGTGGATTGCGACATTTACGCTCCTTGTGCTCTTGGAGCGACAATTAATGATGAAACGATTCCTCAACTGAAAGCGAAAGTCGTGGCTGGTGCAGCGAATAACCAATTAAAAGAAACCAAGCATGGCGATATTCTGCATGAAAAAGGCATCGTTTATACACCGGATTATGTCATTAACGCTGGAGGCGTCATCAACGTAGCTGATGAGCTGCACGGGTATAATAAAGATCGTGCGATGAAGCGAGTAGAAACGATCTATGACAACGTATCACGCGTATTTGAAATTTCACGTCGGGATAACATTCCAACATATGCAGCCGCAGACCGTATGGCAGAAGAGCGAATTGAACGTATGCGCAGGTCCCGCAGTCAATTCCTTCAAAATGGTCAACACATCTTAAGCAGAAGACAGAACGGTTAACGGGGGTTTAGGAATTGCAAACACATCGTATTCTGGTCATTAATCCAGGTTCCACATCTACAAAGATTGGAGTCTTTGATGACCAGGAAGTCGTTTTTGAAAAAACCATCCGTCATACGACGGATGAGGTCAGCTCATATAAGCGCGTCATTGATCAATATGATTTCCGTAAACAGGTCATTCTTGAAGAGCTTGACCGCGAAGGCATTAACATCAGCAAATTGAGTGCCGTTTGCGGAAGAGGAGGATTGCTGCGTCCCATCGAAGGTGGGACGTATGAGGTCAATGAGGCGATGCTTGAGGATTTGAAAAATGGATACAATGGAGAACATGCGTCGAATCTTGGAGGGATCATCGCCAATGAAATTGCTCAGGGGTTGAATATTGGAGCTTATATTGTCGATCCGGTTGTGGTGGATGAACTCCATGAATTGGCTCGTGTTTCCGGTGTTCCTGAAATACCAAGAAAAAGTATATTCCATGCCCTTAATCAGAAAGCTGTGGCGCGAAGAGCGGCAGCTGACCTTAGTCTCTCTTACAAAGATGCCCGCTTAATCGTCACTCATATGGGCGGAGGGATCACTGTCGGTGCGCACGTTGGCGGCCGAGTGATTGACGTCAACAATGGATTGCACGGAGATGGCCCTTTTTCTCCAGAGAGGGCAGGGACCGTTCCTGCCGGTGACCTCGTTTCCTTATGCTTCTCCGGCCAGTATTACCGAGATGAAGTGATGAAGAAATTGGTCGGGCAAGGAGGCCTTATGGCTTACCTGGGTACAAATGATGCCCGTGATGTCGAAGAGATGGTAGCAAAAGGTGACCGAAAAGCGAAAGTTGTCTTTGATGCCATGGCTTACCAAATTGCCAAAGAAATTGGAAGTATGAGTGCCGTTATGGAAGGCAGAGTGGATGCCATTGCGCTCACTGGCGGACTAGCGTACGGAAAAGCGTTCGTTGAAGAAATATCCAAACGTGTGCATTGGATTGCAGATGTCCTCGTCTATCCTGGTGAAAATGAGCTGGAAGCATTGAATGAGGGGACGCTACGTGTCCTGAATAAAGAAGAGGTTCCAAAACAATACCCTAACTTTCAAGAATAGGAAGGAGAGTCCAAGGTGGCACAAGAATACGATTTGGTCATTCTCGGAGGTGGCACTGGCGGTTATGTCGCTGCCATCCGAGCTTCAAAATTAGGCCTCAAAACAGCGATTGTAGAAAAAAGAGAACTTGGTGGGACATGCTTACATAGAGGGTGCATCCCTTCTAAAGCATTGCTTCGAAGTGCAGAAGTATTTAAACAGACTAAAGAAGCGGATCAATATGGGGTGTCAACAGAAAACCCAACCTTGAATTTCACGAGAGTCCAAGAACGGAAACAATCGATTGTAGACACACTACATAAAGGTGTTCAAGGATTGATGAAAAAAGGAAAAATCGATGTCTTCGAAGGTTTTGGACGAATTTTAGGCCCTTCCATCTTTTCACCGACAGCAGGGACGATTTCTGTGGAGATGAACAACGGGGAAGAAAATGAAATGTTGATTCCTAAAAATGTGTTAGTGGCGACAGGTTCTCGTCCTAAATCTCTGCCGGGGCTTGAAATCGATGGTGAAGTTGTCATAAGTTCTGATGAAGCTCTTCATATGGAAGAACTTCCTGAATCCATCATTATCGTCGGTGGGGGTGTAATTGGAATTGAATGGGCATCCATGCTGGCAGATTTTGGTGTGCAAGTGACGGTACTCGAATACCTGCCGTACATTCTCCCTACCGAGGACGAAGATATTTCCAGGGAAATGTTGAAGCAGATGAAAAAGAAAGGCGTCGATATCGTTACGAGCGCCAAGGTTCTTCCGGATACAATCGAGAAAGATAATGGTGTGAAAGTAAATGCGGAAGTTGACGGAAAAACGGTTACTTATGAAGCTGAACGCATGCTGGTTTCTATCGGTCGATCAGCCAACGTCGATAATATCGGTCTTGAAAACACGGATATCCAAGTGGAAAACGGGGTAATCAAGACGAATGATGTCTATCAGACGAAAGAGAGCCACATTTACGCCATTGGTGATGTTATCGGTGGTATGCAACTGGCCCACGTGGCTTCTCATGAAGGCATGATTGCCGTTGAGCATATGGCTGATCAACACCCACATCCGATGAAACAGGATCAAGTGCCATCCTGTATCTACTCCAACCCTGAAGTTTCAAGTGTTGGCTTAACAGAAAAAGCAGCGAAAGAAAAAGGATTTGATGTGAAAGTAGGCAAGTTCCCATTCCAAGCGATTGGAAAAGCTCTCGTTCACGGAGAAACGGATGGCTTTGTGAAAATCGTAGCTGACAAAGAAACGGACGATCTGTTGGGCGTGCACATGATCGGACCTCATGTCACGGACATGATTTCGGAAGCGGCTTTGGCTCAAGTTCTTGATGCGACACCATGGGAAATCGCTGAAACGATCCACCCACACCCAACGCTCTCTGAAGCAATCGGGGAAGCGGCTATGGCCGTCGACGGCAACCAAATCCATGGATAAATATGAAGGAGGGATCCTCATGGCTGAAAATCGCCATAAAGCTCTAGGTTTAAGTGATGATCAAGTGTTGGACATGTTTCGCACGATGTTATTAGCAAGAAGAATCGATGAACGTATGTGGTTATTGAACCGCGCAGGTAAAATTCCATTCGTCATTTCCTGTCAAGGTCAGGAAGCTGCTCAAGTAGGGGCTTCCTATGCTCTTGATCGTGAAAAAGACTATGCTCTGCCTTACTACCGTGATATGGGTGTCGTTCTTTCATTCGGTATGACTGCTCAGGATTTAATGCTTTCCGGCTTTGCAAAAGCAGAAGATCCAAACTCGGGTGGACGTCAGATGCCAGGTCACTTTGGTCAAAAGAAAAACCGGATTGTTACCGGATCATCACCCGTTACTACACAAGTGCCACATGCTGTAGGTATCGCTCTTGCAGGGAAGATGGAGAAAAAAGACTTCGTTTCTCTCGTAACTTTCGGTGAGGGATCTTCCAACCAGGGGGATTTCCACGAAGGTGCGAACTTTGCGGGGGTACACAAGCTTCCTGTTATCTTTATGGTTGAAAATAATAAATATGCCATTTCTGTTCCTGTATCGAAGCAGTTGGCCTGTGAAAAAGTTTCTGATCGCGCCATCGGTTATGGCATGCCTGGTTTCACAGTGGACGGCAATGATCCACTAGCTGTATATGAAGCAGTAAAAGCAGCAGCCGATCGTGGCCGTAATGGAGAAGGACCGACATTAATTGAGACTGTGTCCTACCGTCTTACTCCACACTCCAGTGACGATGATGACCGTACTTACCGTGAACGGGAAGAAGTGGATGAAGCAAAGAAAAAAGATTCAATCGTCACTTTTGCCCAGTACTTGCGTGATACAGGTATACTGACGGATGAGAAAGAACAGGAAATGAATGACGAAATCAGTGAAATCGTCAATGAAGCGACTGACTATGCCGAGAATGCGGCTTATGCGGAAGCGGAATCTGCAATGAAATATGTGTACGAAGAGTAAGGAGGGGGAGCAATAATGGCAGTTATATCTTATATTCAAGCCGTCACTCAAGCTTTGAAAGAAGAAATGAAGCGGGATGAAAAAGTGTTCGTCCTTGGTGAAGATGTTGGAAAACGTGGAGGCGTATTCCGCGCGACTGATGGTCTTTATGATGAATTTGGTGAAGACAGAGTTCTGGACACACCACTAGCTGAATCGGCAATCGCCGGAGTTGGAATTGGTGCAGCGATGTACGGCATGCGTCCAGTAGCTGAAATGCAGTTCGCTGACTTTATCATGCCGGCAGTCAACCAGATTATTTCTGAAGCCGCTAAAATCCGGTACCGTTCCAATAACGACTGGAGTGCGCCAATAACAATTCGCGCCCCTTATGGCGGCGGTGTACACGGAGCTCTTTACCATTCCCAATCCGTTGAAGCTGTTTTCGCGAATCAGCCTGGGTTGAAAATTGTGATGCCGTCGACTCCTTATGATGTCAAAGGTTTGTTAAAAGCCTCCATCCGTGACAATGACCCGGTCCTTTTCTTTGAACATAAACGTGCCTACCGTCTAATCAAAGGGGAAGTGCCTGATGAGGATTATACGCTACCGATTGGTAAGGCAGATGTAAAGCGAGAAGGTTCCGACATTACGGTTATTACGTACGGTTTGTGTGTCCACTTTGCACTACAAGCAGCAGAGAAGTTGGCTGAAGAAGGCATTGATGCACATATCCTCGACTTGCGTACTGTGTATCCTTTAGATAAAGAAGGTATTATTGAAGCAGCATCCAAAACAGGTAAAGTCCTTCTTGTAACGGAGGACAATAAAGAAGGTGGAATCATCTCAGAAGTGTCCGCAATCATCAGTGAGAATTGCTTGTTTGATTTGGATGCTCCTGTTCAGCGTCTGGCTGGTCCAGATGTCCCTTCCATGCCTTATGCTCCGACGATGGAGAAGTATTTCATGATGAATCCAGATAAAGTTGAAAAAGCGATGAGAGATCTCGCGGAATTTTAATTGAAGGAGGAGATTCCCTGTGGGTTTAGAAAAAATCAACATGCCTCAGCTTGGTGAAAGTGTCACAGAAGGAACGATCAGCACATGGCTTGTTCAGCCTGGAGATCAGGTAAATAAGTATGATCCCATTGCAGAAGTCATGACAGATAAAGTAAACGCAGAAGTCCCATCTTCTTTTTCCGGCGTGATTAAAGAGCTCGTCGCATCTGAAGGAGATACCATTGAAGTCGGTGAACTCATGTGCTACATCGAAGTAGAAGGTGCAGGATCTGCGGAAGAACCTTCATCAGAAGAAAATAAACAAGCTCCTGCACAGGAAACTCCCGTCGCTGAAGAAGAACCATCAAAAGCTTCCAAGAAACCTGAGAAGAAACAGGACAAAGGAAGTAAAAAGCGGTACTCTCCAGCGGTCATGACTCTTGCGCAGGAACATGACATTGATTTGAATCAAGTCGATGGATCCGGTAAAGGTGGACGAATTACGCGCAAAGATATTGAGAAAATTGTTGCGAGCGGAGAGATTCCTAAAGCAGGGGAAGCAAAAGCAGAAGCTCCCGCTGAGCAGCCTGCGCAAGCTGAGCAGAAAGCTGCTCCATCACCAGCTCCTTCATCACAGACGCCGAATGTACAAGCGGGTGAAGGCGACATCGAAATTCCTGTGACAGGTGTAAGAAAAGCTATTGCAGCAAACATGGTGAAGTCGAAGACCGAAATTCCACATGCCTGGATGATGGTCGAGGTAGATGTTACGAATTTAGTTGAACTTCGCAATGCAAAGAAAAACCAGTTCAAACAGCAGGAAGGCTTCAGTCTGACGTATTTCGCTTTCTTTGTAAAAGCTGTCGCTCAAGCATTGAAGGAATACCCGCAGTTGAACAGTATGTGGGCCGGAGACAAGATCATCCAGCGCAAAGCTATCAACTTGAATATTGCTGTGGCTAAAGATGACCAATTGTTTGTTCCTGTCATCAAAGATGCAGATGAAAAGAGCATCAAAGGAATCGCAAAAGACATTACAGACCTTGCCAACAAAGCCCGTCAAGGCAAGCTGACATCGAAAGATATGGAAGGCGGTACCTTCACTGTCAATAACACAGGCTCTTTCGGTTCTGTACAATCCATGGGTGTGATCAACCACCCTCAGGCCGCTATTTTGCAAGTGGAATCCATTGTGAAAAAGCCGGTTTACCAGAATGGCATGTTCGGAGCGCGTGACATGGTCAATCTATGTCTATCCTTGGATCATCGGGTTCTTGATGGTCTCGTAGCCGGCAACTTCCTGGCCCGTGTGAAAGAGATCTTAGAGAAAATGTCAGAAGACAACACATCTGTATACTAATGCAATCAAGCTGTCCACCAACCATGGAGGACAGCTTTTTTATCATCCTATTCCACCAGTGCAAGGCATTTTTCTCACATATCAAAGCTTTTGTAGAAGGTATATGTGAGGGGAACTGCTCTTATGGATTGAGGGTTTTTGCGTTTTCAACAACTCTATATGGTAAGGGGCGTTTGGGAAGGAAGAAACCCAGCAGGAAAACAATCTCTTTCCAAATGTCCCTAAGCTCTTTCAAGTATCTAGAAATCATAGACAATTCAATTGAAAGATGTCAGATATCTTGGTAAAATGTTCTTAGCATTTCTATAAAGGGGCCATGTCAAATGGATTTTAATATTTTTATGAACGATGTTGTTTCAAAAGCACGTGAAGAAATTACCCAAGCGGGATATACGGAACTGACGACATCTGAGGAAGTCGATCAGGCACTAAATAAAGAAGGTACAACCCTTGTAATGATCAACTCCGTATGTGGATGTGCAGGCGGTATTGCCCGTCCAGCTGCTGCACATGCGATTCATTACGATAAGCGTCCGGATCAGCTTGTTACTGTTTTTGCCGGGCAGGATCGTGAAGCTACGGATCGCGCCCGCGAATACTTTGAAGGCTACCCGCCATCCTCTCCATCTTTTGCTCTTTTGAAGGATGGTAAAATTCAGACAATGGTCGAGCGTCACGACATTGAAGGCTTTGAACCTATGGAAGTTATCGGGAAGCTTCAGCGCAGTTTTGAAGAGTATTGCAAAGAAGTATAAGAATACAATAGGTGTAGGATCTTTGTTTAAAAAGCAAAGATCCTTTTTTACGTAAAATCTTTAGCTTACATAATCGGACGCTTAATCCTCTCAGGGCAGCGTATCCAGAAAGAACGGAGGTGAACACAGGATTGAAAATAGGATATCGGACCATTAAAACGGCATTGGGCACACCATTTGCCATATGGATTGCTCAGATGCTGCAGCTCGAAAATTTCGCATCAGCAGGGATTTTGACCATACTCTGTATCCAAATTACAAGAAAACGGTCCTTTTTAAGTGCGTGGCACCGCTTTTCTGCTTGTTTATTAGCGATGGGGTTTTCATTCGCTTTTTTTGAGCTGTTGGGATACAATCCCATTTCCATTGGATTGATGTTGTTTGCCTTTATTCCTGCAACAGTGTGGTTTAAAATCACACCTGGAATCGTAACCAGCTCAGTCATCATCCTTCATCTATACGGTTCAGGGGATATCGGCTGGAGTATTATATGGAATGAAGTGTTGTTAATAACGGTGGGAATTGGAACCGCCCTGCTTCTCAATTTATATATGCCGAGCCTCGAGAAGAAGTTGAATCAGTATCGAAAACAGGTGGAAAGCAACTTTTCCATTATATTGAGAGAAATTGCTCAATTTTTAAGGAATGGAGATAATGATTGGTCAGGCAAGGAGCTGACAGAGACCGCCAATCTTCTGGAAAAAGCGAAGTCCCTTTCTTATCGGGATGTAGAAAATCATTTGCTGCGTTCCCACAATCATTTTTACCACTATTTTCATATGCGGACGAAACAGTTTGAACTCTTGGAACGTATGCTTCCTCTCGTTTCCCGTATATCGAAATCTGATGCACATGGCATTCGCATGGCAGCGTTTTTTGATGACTTAGCCGATGCTGTTCATCCCGGAAATACAGCCCTGATCTATTTAAGAATGTTGAAAGAGATGAAAGAAGACTTCCGTGAAGACCGACTGCCGGAAACACGGGAAGAGTTTGAAGTAAGAGCCAGTCTCTTTCATTTATTAAATGAGATAGAGGACTATTTGATCATTAAGCGTTCGTTCAAGAAGAGTGATGTATAGAGGGTACATGTGAGGGGAAACTTTTAGTAAAAGAGGATGATTGCTTTGTACAGCTTCCTTTTAATATTAAGTTTGTTAAACCCATTACTACCGCCACACACGCCGGCTGATCCGGTTATTATTGTAAATAAAGCAACCCATGAGGTTGTGCTCTATCAAGACGGAGAGGTTCTTTTTAAGGCTCCTGCGGCCATAGGGAAGACGAAGGATTTGACGCCGGAGGGCCAGTTCAATGTGAAAGTGAAAGCCAAAGATCCATATTATCGTAAAAAAAACATCCCGGGTGGTGACCCAAAGAATCCATTGGGGAGCCGGTGGATCGGGTTTGATGCACGAGGGACAGATGGCAGGATTTATGGCATTCATGGAACCAATCAGCCGGATTCCATCGGTAAATCAGTCTCTGCGGGTTGTATCCGGATGAATAATCAAGATGTCGAAGTTCTTTTTGACCTTGTTCCTGCTGAAGCGGAAGTATGGATTGTAGATCGTGATAAAAAAATGCCGGACTTATATCGCTTCTGGGAAGAAAGAAAATTACAAAAACAACTCTAGAAACTAAGAAAGCCGAAAAGATGGACGATCCATCTTTTCGGCTTTTTTCATTCAATCATTTATTTATTATAAGAAGAAACTCGCGCCAGCCAATGCACTAGATAGAAGCATAGACAAAATCATGACATAGATCACGACTTTCATACGGCGTTCGCGTTTTGAACGTTTTTTTGTAGCCAAGGTGTGTAACCTCCTTCTCAGTCAATCCTACTGACATTCTACCTAAAAAAGAGAAATTGGACAAGGGCGTGAAATCATTTACAATAAAATTGCGAATGATAGTAATTTTTAGATAGGTAAGCGCTTCATTTCTGGTATGCTAGTAGTGTGAATGGACTGAATAAGGAGGCTTTTCTTATGAACAGATCATCAAGTGACCAACACCCTAAGCAAAAATGGGAAAAGGATGTAGAAAAAACAACGGAGCGCTTTCCTGAACGGAAAGAAGCGTTTCATACAAGCTCAGAAATTCCGGTCGAACGATTATACACGCCGGAACAGATGAATGAGGATTACATAGAGGAGATCGGCTTTCCAGGCCAATATCCTTATACGAGAGGAATACAGCCGACCATGTATCGAAGTCGCTATTGGACCATGCGTCAATATGCTGGGTTCGGGTCGGCAGAAGAAACGAACGAGAGGTTCAGGTACTTATTGAAACAAGGACAGACCGGTCTATCAGTGGCCTTCGACCTGCCGACTCAAATCGGCTATGATTCTGATGACCCGATGGCTGATGGGGAAGTTGGGAAAGTCGGTGTAGCTATTGATTCACTAAAGGACATGGAGCAGCTGTTCGATCAAATTCCACTCGATCAAGTGAGTACATCGATGACGATCAATGCTCCAGCCAGTATCCTGCTTGCGATGTATATAGCTGTAGGAGAGAAGCAAGGAGTAGCACCTGAAAAACTGACAGGGACGATTCAAAACGACATCTTGAAAGAGTATATCGCTCGTGGTACGTATATCTATCCACCGAAACCTTCCATGAGGCTGATTACAGATATATTCGGTTACTGTCAGGAACATTTACCGAAATTTAACACCATAAGTATCTCCGGCTATCATATCCGGGAAGCTGGTTCCACGGCTGTGCAGGAAGTCGCCTTTACGATAGCGAACGGTATGGCTTATGTAGATGCAGCGATAGAAGCTGGGCTGGAAGTCGATCAGTTTGCACCACGGCTTGCCTTCTTCTTCAATGCTCACAATCAATTTTTTGAGGAAGCGGCCAAATTCCGGGCAGCCCGCCGCATGTGGGCAAAGATTATGAAAGAACATTATGGAGCAGAAAATCCAAAAAGCTGGAAGCTCCGTTTCCATACGCAAACAGGAGGAAGTACACTTACAGCTCAGCAGCCGGACAACAATATTGTGCGTGTCACCTTACAAGCACTCGCTGCTGTTATGGGAGGAACGCAGAGCCTGCATACCAACTCAAGGGATGAAGCTCTTGCCCTTCCGACAGAAGATTCTGCACGAATTGCGTTACGCACACAGCAGATCATTGCCAATGAGAGCGGTGTAGCGGACACCATCGATCCACTCGCTGGTTCTTATTTCGTTGAGTCTCTAACCGACCAGATTGAAAAAGAAGCCAATGCTTACTTAGAGCGCATCAAAGAATTTGGAGGAGCGGTCCAGGCTGTCGAAGAAGGGTATATGCAGCGTGAAATTCATAAAGCAGCATATGATGCCCAAAAACGGATTGAATCGAATGAAGATATCGTCGTCGGTATGAACGAATTCAAACTCGAAGAAGAAATCCATGCAGACTTGTTACGTGTAGATGAAGCACTGGAACAAGCCCAGATCAAGAAAACACAGGAAATAAGATCTTCACGCGATCAGGAATCCGTCGATCTATGCCTCAAAGCCCTTAGGGAAGCGGCGAAAGGGTCGGAGAATGTCATGCCGCATATTGTAGCCGCAGTGAAGGTTTATGCAACAGTTGGGGAGATCGCGAATGTTTTACGAGAGGAATTTGGAGAATACACCGGAATGTAGGAAGGGATGATGAGGTTGAAACCAATACGTGTACTTATAGCGAAACCAGGGTTGGACGGACATGACAGAGGTGCTTTAATCATCGCCCAGGCACTCAGAGACCATGGCATGGAAGTTATTTATACAGGACTGCGGCAATCCGCCATTCAAATCGCAAGAGCCGCCATTCAGGAAGACGTGGACGTCGTCGGACTTTCTTCTCTTTCCGGTGCTCATAAATCATTGTTTCCAAAAGTGGTACAGGCACTGGAAGAACAAGGGGCGTCGGACATTCCCGTCATTGGAGGCGGAGTTATACCTGCAGAAGATATTCCTTTTCTTGAGGAAAAAGGAGTGAATAAAATCTTCACCAGCGGGTCCCCGACAGATGCAATCGCCATTTACATTAAACAGCTTCTTAACAAAGAAACCATAGAGGCACCGAAGAAAATTGCCCATATTGGTATAGCTGTGGAAAGCATAGATGCAGCACTGCCTTTTTACCAGCATAACCTTCAGTTGGAACTTGAAGCTGTAGAAGTTGTGGAATCTGAGCAGGTCCGCGTCGCTTTTCTGAAAATTGGTGAAACGATGTTCGAATTGTTGGAGCCACTGAGTGACGATTCGCCTATTCAATCGTTTTTAACGAAAAAAGGGGAAGGTGTCCATCATATTGCTTTGGAAGTAGACGATCTTGCAAAGCGTTTGAATCAGTATAAAGAACAAGGAGTACGTCTCATACATGAACAGCCGAAACAGGGCGCACATGACAGTCAGATTGCCTTTTTGCATCCAAAAGCAGGAAATGGTGTCCTGTTTGAACTATGCCAGTATGGAGAGGAGGAGTAACTGTGGATATTTTTGATAAAATCAATGAACTATATGATAAGCGCCGCCAAGTGGAATTAGGGGGCGGAGATGAACGGATCGACAAACAGCACGATAAGGGCAAATGGACAGCCAGGGAACGCATCGAACATCTTTTGGACGAGGAATCTTTCATAGAGCTGAACCCATTCATTGAACATCGTCATGATGCTTTTGGGATGGACGGAAAGTCAGCGCCGGGTGAAGGGGTCGTGACAGGGTTTGGTAAAATTCATGGACGTGATGTGTATTTGTTCGCTCAGGACTTCACGGTGTACGGCGGAGCCTTAGGGGAAATGCATGCGAAAAAAATTGCTGCAGTCATGGACCTTGCTGCCAAAAATGGAACCCCTTTTATTGGCTTGAACGATTCTGGAGGAGCTCGTATTCAGGAAGGCGTATCTTCTTTAGACGGTTATGGACAAGTCTTTTATCGTAATTCCATTTATTCTGGCGTCATCCCACAAATATCGGTCATTATGGGTCCATGTGCCGGGGGTGCCGTTTATTCTCCAGCCATTACTGATTTCGTCATCATGGTAGAAAAGACATCGCAAATGTTTATTACCGGTCCGAAAGTCATTGAAACCGTTACTGGTGAGCAGATTTCCGCAGAAGATCTGGGAGGTGCCGGTGTTCATAATTCTTTGAGTGGGAATGCTCACTTGAAAACCCCTGATGAAGCCTCCGCTTTGGATGCCGTCCGGGATCTGGTCAGTTACCTTCCTCAGAACAATGAAGAACTGACACCAGAAGTAGAAGTTGAGCTTGATGATGACTTCAGACCTGACATCACAGATAAAATACCTTTTGATCCGATCCGCCCTTACGATGTGCGTATCGTTATCGATGAGTTTGTTGACGAGGATTCATTCTTCGAAATTCATAAGGACTTTGCAAAGAATATTGTTGTCGGATTTGCGCGTCTGCAAGGAAAGACCGTGGGACTTGTTTGTAATCAGCCGAAGTACATGGCTGGCGGACTTGATATCGACTCCAGTGATAAAGCAGCCCGCTTCATAAGAACGTGTGATTCCTTTAATATCCCTCTCATTACATTTGAAGATGTGACTGGTTTCTTCCCTGGCATCAAACAGGAACATGGAGGGATCATCCGCCACGGTGCGAAAATTTTATATGCTTACTCCGAAGCCACTGTGCCGAAGCTGACGGTTATTACTAGAAAAGCGTACGGTGGAGCCTATGTCGCGCTGAACAGTAAATCGATTGGAGCGGACCTCGTCTATGCCTGGCCAAACGCGGAAATTGCTGTTATGGGTCCAGAAGGAGCGGCGAATATCATTTTTGCAAAAGAAATCAAAGAAAGCGATACACCAGAAGAAACACGACAAAATAAAATCAATGAGTACAGGGAACGTTTTGCGAACCCTTACGTCGCAGCGGGGCTCGGAATGATTGATGATGTGATTGATCCAAGAGAAACGCGTTCAACGCTGATCAAAGCTCTGGATATGCTGAAAAATAAACAAGAAGACCGTCCTTATAAAAAGCATGGCAACATCCCTCTATAATTGACACAGTCCATTCGTTCCGCTAACGTACTAAGAGGAATGTGTTTACATATTGAAGGAGGCAAATATAGATGGTAGCCATTAACAAAGAACGCTTACTGAATGAATTTCTGGAATTGGTTCAAATCGATTCAGAAACAACCCAGGAAGCAGAAATCGCTAAAGTATTAAAAAAGAAATTTCAGGACTTAGGTTTGGAAGTCCTGGAAGATGATGCAGCCTCGGTTACAGGCCATGGGGCAAACAACCTTATTTGTAATCTAGAAGGATCTAAAAAGGACGCAGAACCGATTTATTTCACTTCTCACATGGATACAGTGGTACCAGGAAACGGGGTTAAACCTTCTGTTGAAGATGGTTATATCGTGACCGATGGTACAACAATTCTTGGAGCGGATGACAAAGCGGGAGTTGCTGCAATCCTTGAAGCGATCCGTTCTCTTCAAGAACAAAACGTTGAACATGGAGACCTGCAGTTCGTAATTACTGTAGGAGAAGAAAGCGGCCTTGTCGGCGCGAAGGCTCTTGATGCTTCCATGCTCAAGGCAAAATACGGATATGCCCTCGATAGTGATGGTCAAGTCGGCAATATTATCGTAGCTGCTCCTACACAGGCAAAAATTAATGCCATTGTGAAAGGGAAGACCGCTCATGCAGGAGTTGCTCCTGAAAAAGGCATCTCAGCAATCACCCTGGCTTCCCGCGCGATTGCTAAAATGCCGCTAGGACGAATCGATGACGAAACAACAGCGAATATCGGCCGCTTTGAAGGTGGTCAGAAAACGAATATTGTATGTGATCACGTCGAAGTCTTAGCTGAAGCTCGTTCCCTCAATCCTGAAAAAATGGAAGCGCAAGTAGAAAAAATGAAAAAAGCCTTCCAGGAAACAGCGGAAGAAATGGGTGGCGAAGTCGAACTTGATGTCGAAATTATGTATCCTGGCTTTAAGCAACAGGCGGGAGATCAAGTCGTAGAAGTCGCACGTTCTGCTGCGAAACGAATCGGTCGTGAAAGTGAACTATTAACAAGTGGCGGCGGCAGTGATGCCAATGTCATCGCAGGACACGGCGTTCCTACGGTCAACTTGAGTGTAGGGTATGAGGAAATTCATACAACAAACGAACGTATGCCTGTCAGCGAACTTGAAAAAATTACAGAGTTCGTAACAGCGATCGTTGAAGAAGTCGCACAATAATAAGCCAGGACTCCCTGAATTTCAGGGAGTCTTTTTTATGAACTACTATTGAGGTATTACACATAAGCTCCCGATTGTGGAAGACTCAGTTTCGATATGTTCGTGTGATTCTAGGGGCTCCGGGAAAAGGTTCGTCTAGCTCCATCGTCCAGACACTCGCGTCATAAGCAGACCAGCAAAGGAATGAAAAACACATTCCGTTGCTGGTCTGCTTATGCCAGTCGTGTCTACCAGGGCGATTCCGCATTTGAACACTTTCCATGGGGCGGGCGGTGAGCCTCCTCAGGCTACGCCTTCCGGGGTCTCACCTGTCCCACACATCCTTTTGGTTATCCGGTTCCGGCGCCTAGCGGCTAGTGAGACTTCCCTCGCTTCTGTACGATAAGTCAACATCGAATCGCTACGCTCTCCGTGTTTCCTTTATCTCCGCCAGCTCAGTCCAGTCCATACGCCGCTGACCAAGGCACCTCCACACTAAAGGATAGGAGTCTCACCGTTTCCCTCCACCCCTTTACCTTATAAGAGTGTCTCGAAACCACTTCTAACAGGGGCAGCCCCATCCACTCAACAAACATTTCGAAACTGAGTCTTCCACAATCCTGCCCGTTAGCTTAATAATACGATGATGAGTTTTATGAATTAGACAAACAATAATTGAAGCGTTGATGAACAATAACAAAGGATGGCATGGTATAATAGAGAACAAATGTTCCAATGGAGGAAGAACGTTATGCAGTCCAAATGGTATCCCAAAAAAGGCCGGGTCATTTTTCATGTTGATATGAACAGTTTCTATGCATCTGTGGAAGCAGCCTTTGATCCATCCTTGAAAGGCAAGCCGCTTGCCATTGCAGGAAATCCTGAAGAAAGGCGCGGGATCATTGTCACAAGCAGCTATGAAGCCCGCAAATATGGGGTCAAAACGACGATGCCTTTAGGAGAGGCCAGAAGGTTGTGCCCTGAACTTGTTGTCATGGGCCCGACGTTTGAACGATATCGTACAGCATCCAAAGAAATGTTTAAGGTTCTGGCTGATGTGACAGCGCTCGTTCAGCCTGTATCGATAGACGAAGGTTATATGGATATAACCGACTGCGCAGAGCAAGGTTCGCCTCCGGAAATAGCCGAGCAGATACAAAAGCGGATTTATGACGAGCTCGATCTGCCTTGCAGTATTGGGATCGCTCCTAATAAATTCTTGGCAAAAATGGCTTCTGATATGAAAAAGCCTATGGGAATTACGATCTTACGGAAAAGAGATCTTGAAACAAAATTATGGCCTTTACCGATAGAAGAAATGTACGGAGTGGGAGCGAAAACAGCAGAGAAATTAAGGAAAATCGGCATTGAAACCATTGGCGGGTTAGCTGAGCATTCTGTTCTTGAATTAAAGGGTGTTCTTGGAATCAATGGAGAGCGGCTGAAAAACAGGGCGAATGGAATCGATGACCGTCCTGTCGATCCTAATGCGGTTCATGAATTTAAAAGCATCGGGACATCTACAACGCTTCCAGAGGATACAACAGATGATACAGAGGTACAAAGCGTCATCCGCAGGCTTTCAAATAAAGTGGAAGCACGGATGAAGAATAAAAAGGTTCTCGCAAGGAATGTTCAGGTGATGATCCGCTACCATGACCGGAAAACAGTGACACGCAGCCGGCAATTGCAGGAATTCATCCATTCATCAGAAGATCTCTTTCAAGTGGCGATGCAGTTATTCGATGATCACTGGAATCAGCAGCCTGTTCGTCTCCTGGGTGTTACTGCAAGCGATCTGGCAGAGAAATCAGAAGTTAGTCAGCAATTAGATCTATTTAATTTTGAACAATATGCCAGCAAAGAAAACTTGTATAAAACGATTGATGATTTAACGGAAAAATACGGAAAAAATCCTTTTCGAGATCTTAGTAATCCGACCAATCCTCAGGTGAATACAAGCTTTCAAAAGGATTTTCTCGACGATTTTAAAAAATGATTCCCAGGCATAGCCTTCTTTCTCTTTTCCATACTAAAAGAGAAGGGAGGCGTTTTAAAATGGGTAGAGATCGACAAGAGAAAAAGTTGAAAAAATCCGGAAGAGTGGAGTCCGACCGTGATCAGCGCCTAAGTTATCCAGGTGCGACCGCGATGGAGGGGCCAGAAGCAGCTCGTAAACGGAGATAATCAAGGAGGCGGATTTCTTATGGGTAGACGCATGGGACCGAAACAACAGGAACAACCGAATTTGCCTCTTGGGCCTAAACAAGCATACGGAGAACCGGCTCAAGGATCTCATAAAGTGAAAAACAGACAACATTCACGTCAGAAGCAAAAATCTTCTCACGATATGTAAGATAAAAAAGGCAGCTGAAATGGCTGCCTTTTTTATTTATGATAACATCCAATAATCCCCACGGATTGATACTCATATTATTTAGGTTCCTGGACAAAATAATGGTTGAGGAGGTTGAGAATGATGCCAGAACGAATTGTCGCCGTTAGAAAAAACGGGCAAGGAAGCATTGTTGAAATGCAGCTGTCGTCAGGACAAGTGATCGATTATAAACGAGCACATGAAATGGCGCGCAGTGGTGAACTGGAACACGTGAACCTCATTCGAGGTAAAGATGGAGAAGACCATCTGCGCAGTGAACCGGATGGCATTCAATCCAACAACTTGGACAACCTTCCATCTTTTTAAGAGAGAACCCAGGCAAAGCCTTGCGCTTGCCTGGGTTTTCTTTTATTTTACTAAAGCTCCCTTTAGTTGAAGACTCAGTTTCGAGACTTCTGTTGGGTGGATGGGGGCTGCGGGGAATAGCTCGCTTTCCGCGGGAGCGCGGTGAGCCTCCTCGGACTGCGTCCTGTGGGGTCTCACCCTGCACTTTTTTCCCGCAGGAGTCTCGCCATTCCCCTCCGCCCCTTTATCATAAAAGGTTCTCGAAACCACTCCGATAAGGACAGCTCGTATGATTATTAGAAATGGATGAAAGAACACCTCCCCTAGCACAGAAAAGCCTAATCCAGAGCGCTTTTCCCCCTAACAGTTGGATAGTAGAAGACCATCAAACTTGGTAAAGGGGTTCGTTACACTCATACATCGAATGGGGTGGTTGGGAAGCTGCGAGACTCCCGCGGGAATGGATTGGCTGGCAAGACCCCACAGTGCGAAGTGTAATGACCCCATAAAATTGGACACTATATAGTTAAGCTGTTGCTTGATATTTATCGCGGAACTGAACCGGGCTCATCCTTAATTTAGATTTGATTCTTCTATTATTGTATTTTTCCATAAAAGCTTCGAGCTCCTGCTTGAAGTGCTCTATACTTTCAAAATCTTTATGATAAAGGAACTCTGATTTCATTAACCCAAAGAAGTTTTCTATTACCGCATTATCGTGACAGTTGCCCTTGCGGGACATACTTTGT
>NZ_WMFA01000051.1 GCF_009856445.1 Halobacillus litoralis | reverse complement strand
GGTTGAAAGCATCAATCGTATCCTGAATCTCATCAATCTCGTCGACCACCTCCTCGTTTTCCGCATAGCGGGCGTTCACTGACGGCAGGGTGACTGAGAACCCATCGTTCCAGCCGCTGTGATCGGCCGCCAGCAGTGATGGGTTGAACAGCGCGGCACCGCTCGGGCGTGCTGCGGCGACGCCGGTGCCGCCCATGCCAAAGGCTCGGGCGTCGTTGAACTGGGGTGGCGCGGCCTGGGTGCTTGCAGCTGCCGTAGTGAACGCAACCGCCATGGCGAGGCGGGTCCGGGCTCGGGAGGAGCTTGTGGTCATGGGGTGATTCCCTCTCAGTGACGTGGATTTAATCCGGTGAACACTGGCAGCGTAGTCAAAGCACGGGGAAAGGCCATGTTTTGCTACGTGCGGAAACGACTTTTTACAGGCACTTGCAGAGTGATCAGATGCTGTACTGTCGGAGTATGGAAGGTGTTCTTTCTGGTCCGGTATTTGCAGGCATCTACT
>NZ_WMFA01000050.1 GCF_009856445.1 Halobacillus litoralis | reverse complement strand
AGGTTATAGCGCGGGCATCCCTCGAAAGGAGTTTCGTCCGGGTTGTAAATATCGCAGATGAATCGGGCCACTTTCCCCTTTTCAGACGTCCAAGGGAAAACGACAAACGTATCCAGATCTGGAACCAGATACATATCCGATTCCTCGATACGCACGAACCCTTCAATGGAGGATCCGTCAAACATCATTTTTCCGTCCAGTGCCTTGTCGAGCTGGCTTAGTGGAATCTCCACATTTTTGATTGTGCCGAGCATATCCGTAAACTGCAGACGGATGAACTTGACATTTTCCTCGTCGATTTTCTTAAATATTTCTTCTCTTGTTAAACCCATAGAAATACCCCTCTCCAACAAAAATTCATTAATGGAAGAACCTTGACATTTCTCCCTGCCTGATGGCTAGTTTCCCTTGTCTTCCCGCGGTGAATAGTTCCTGCTGCAGCATACGGCGGAGCTGTTTATCTGTTAATTCATTGTGAACTTCCTTCACACGATCTCCATCCTGT
>NZ_WMFA01000004.1 GCF_009856445.1 Halobacillus litoralis | reverse complement strand
ATTGGGAGGTATATGTAAAGTCGATGGAAGAATCCATCGACTTCTCAAGGTATATTTTTGACATAGGTTTGGGCAAGCAGGTCGTGAATGGCCCGTTTGTCCTTACGAATGACGATCATACATGCACTTACGACAGAAGCTATACCAAATGTGATGACACCCAGAAGAAATTTTCCAATGACTTCTCTAATAAACATTTGAAATAAGTTTACAGGCTGATCGCCCTCTTTTCTAATTTGGATCGTTAATATTCGTTTACCCACGACGTATCCGTTCCACAGCACGGGAAGGATCGTCAGGTAAGCGACATAAATGACTTGCCATAACCATCCCTCGGTCACATTATTGGACCATTCTCCCTGGTATAAGGACCACAAAAGATTCATTGGGACGGTTATGATGAGTCCATCCAGAAGCAAGGCAAAAAATCGACTCCAAAATCCAGCTCGTTCCACCAATTGTCCTCCTTTCCATCAGGGAGTATCCTGATTATTTCTATGATGAAATAACCAACGAGAAAATAGAAAACAAAGGACAAGTCAAAAGCTTTTTCAGAAAACAAAGAAACGATGAATACTCCCAGGACGACACCATTACCTGTCCGTGTTATGTTCTCGAGTGCCTTATGTACCATCAGAACAAGTTTTCAACACCTTGAGCCCTTTTCAGCGCAGATATGGTCCCTTGGTGGAGGCCTTCGTGCCAGATTGTGAAATTCAACACTTCATCCAACGTTCGAAAAACAATGCCGCCGCCAAGGTCAAACGGCTTTTCCCCGACTTCAGATAAACGCCCTTTGTACGTATGGATCAAGCGTTCGGTTTGAGTCTCCAGTTCTTTTCTAAGTTCTGATAAACGCGGGACCTCTTCCGGCCATTCGCCTGGTGACGTTCCACCATTGAATAGATGCATATATCCTTCAGGCAGAACCACTTCTTCCCCTGTAAACCTGGCTAATAAATTTTCCTGGGATACGAAGATATGGCCGAAATTCCAGCGGATATTATTTACAAAGCCGAAAGGTTGAGCATCTGCTATTTCCTCTGTCGTGGCATCAAGTGCTGCAAGACTCCTTTTTCTAACAAAACGCATTTGTTGAAACAAGCTTTCTTCTTTCATCCTCCCACCACCCTCATATATTCTGAAATATCAATCATCTTCACTATAGCATGAACCACTATGATTATATATGTTAATCTAGTAGTGAAAAGAAAGGGAGGAAATCCTATGAATCAAGAGATGAAAACAGGGATTGCACTGATCGGCAGTTTCCTTATACTCATGGTCGGCTTGTTCCGATTATTCACCGCAGACCTTCAAGACATACCACTTTTTGTGGCTTACATACTTACCATTTCCGGCCTGGTCGGGATCATTACGAATGGATGGAAATGGAAAAAGCGGGAGAAGTAATCTCTCCCGCTTTTTCAAGTTGTGCTTTCATGGATCTCTGAATGTCCTTTCATCAAACAGCTTTGAAGATTAATAGAAAGGACACCCGATTCGTGTGCACAACCAATACTCTGTATCACTTACTACCAGAGTGTAAAAAAACTGAAGGTTGCCTCTCATCTCATTTTCAGCACTTCAGTCGGAATGGTTGATATGTTCAGGACACTCTTTTATTAACCCTTTGAAATTTCATCATCCGCTACGCCCAATTTTATCGTTCAACTTTTTGCGGTACTGATCTTGCCAGGATTTCTCGTCTTTCATTAGATCATCACAGAAAGCCGCTACGTCATCACCAGTAAGGTCAGTAACTTTTTTATTTTCGGCAGATCCATATTCGAACAGGTCGAGAATGCCGTCAAAAATACGCTTCGTATCCTTCCAGTCAGTAGGACCTCCAGTGGTCCACATATACTTTTGAATAGCTTTATAGGCGCTTTGGTATTCACCAGGAAGCGCTTTCGCACGCGCTTCCATCGCTCTCCATTCCCTTTTATCATCCATACTCCCGATCATTTTTTCAAAAATGCTCATCTTATCTCTCCTTTTCCTTTGTATTTTTCAGCTCGTTAATCTTACTTGATACGAATTCCCATTTCCCCCAAAAGGTATGAAGATGCTCTTCTCCCGCTGCGTTGAGTGTATAAAATTTTCTTGGCGGGCCCATAGATGATGGCTTTTTCTCAATATCTACGAGATTGTTTTTCTCAAGCCGCATCGTAATTGTATAAACGGTGCCTTCCACCACATCGGTGAATCCGAGTTCCCGTAACTGCTGCGTAATTTCATAGCCGTACGTTTCGCCACGACTGATGATCTCCAGTACACACCCTTCCAGCACCCCTTTCATCATTTCTCTGAAATTTCCCATCTTTTCCTCCATTTGTATTCATATATTCTGAAGCATTTTGACCACTAAGGTTAAAGCAACACCAATACTAAGTAACACTTACTACCACTATATAGTAATACTCATTAGTTAAATCGTCAAGTACTAACTTCCCTATTAACCGCCCAAGAGCAAGCTTTGACGGGTACTGCCCCTCCCATTTACCAAATATAAAAGGAGGGGGACTCTCAATTTCTCATTCTTTCTTTCTCATACCTTTCCTGCATTCTTTTCTATATCGGTGACAATTGCCTCTACAATGGAGGCAGCAGGCCGGTTTGTACTCAGACGAGGACTCTGACCTGACCAAAGCGACATATACTCAGGACGGTTTTGGATCGTAGCCTGCTTACGAATTTCCTTGGTCAATATATTCTGTAGAGGGTAGGCTAAAAGATTCCGGCCTCCTCCTTTTTCCATTTGATTTATAAACGAATTACGAATGCCTCTTGCGGGTTTACCGCTGAAGACCGAAGTGATAACCGTATTCGTCTCTGTGCTGTTCAAGATCGCCTTTTTATGCTGGGGTTTCGCACCACTTTCCTGACAAGTGACAAAGGCCGTTCCAAGTTGTGCGCCTTGTGCGCCTAAGGCGAGAGCGGCCCTTACGCCCCGGCCATCCATGATTCCACCGGCCGCGATAACCGGGATCTTCACATGATCAACCACCTGAGGAACTAGTGACATCGTTCCAATCAGGGCTTGTTCATAAACTCCAGTGAAAGTTCCTCTGTGCCCGCCTGCTTCACTCCCCTGTGCAACAACCACATCCACCCCTTGCTCTTCATTGATTATCGCTTCTTCGACCGTGGTCGCCGTTCCGACTACAACCGCCCCCTCTTTATGCAGATCTTTGATCACTTCCCGAGAAGGCACACCGAACGTGAAACTGATAACAGGTACTCGTTCAGCCACCAGCCCTTCAATTTGTTTTTCATAAAGAGAAACGTCATGCTCAAGCGTCACATTTTCCTTGATTTTCAGCTCGGAACGAAATGGTAACAACCACTTGTCCGCCTCCACTATTTCTTGCTCTGTCGCTTGAGGATGCTCTGGAACAAAGACATTTACACCGAACGTCCGACTAGTAAGCTTCTTGATTTCCTTAATTCTATGTACCATTTCTTCAGCAGTCAGATAACCTGCACCCAGATTCCCTAATCCACCGGCATTAGTAACTGCTGAAACTAGTCTTGGTGTCGTCACTCCACCAGCCATGCCGGCCTGAAAGATCGGATAGTCCACATTCAACTGATCAATGATCGGATTTCCCTTCCACATAAGCACAACCCCTTCCAAAATAATCAGTAAATCTTACATACCCACACCGTCTCCTCATGAAATAATAAAAAGGTCATCGTCAATGAACGGTGACCTTTTCATGTTTAATTGACTCTCTCCCATTCAAGTTCATGGGAAGATTTCAAGTCGATCGCTGCTGTTTCACTCCAAAAGTTTACTAACGTATATTGAGTGTGGTCGATAATCTGAGAGGCGGACAAGTACTCGTTAGAACATGTGGTATGCGCATCTGATACCAGTGTAACGTGATATCCACGATCAAAAGCACCGCGGGACGTAGAGTCCACACAGTAGTCTGTCTGTGCCCCACAAATAAACAAATGGTCCGCTCCAACATTATCCAGCGTCCTCTTAAGAGATGTATTCACAAAAGCGTTCGGAACCGTTTTGAAAATCACGGCATCCTGCTCCAGAGGCTTCTCCAGGTCCGGATGAAGTTGCCAGCCCTCTGCGCCACGTTTCATCGGACCTTCCGGGTATTCATGCTGCACGTAAATCACTGGAATCTGCTTTTCTCTCGCCCGATGAATGGCCCGATTCATATTGTTGATTTTCTCTTCACACTGATAGGTGTTTTCCATGACTGCGTTTTGCACATCAATGACGATTAATACTTCTTTCCCCATTCACTCACATCCTTTTTTTGTTTTCACTTGTACCTTTCTCTACATGCGCCCAAAGTTCCTTCATAAGATGAAAGGGTTGGTCCAGAGTTACCATTCTTCCAGCTGAGATTTTCAATGGATAAAAAAAGAACCTGCTAAAAGCAGGTTCACGCCATCATGTCTTTTTTTGCTGATTTCGACTTACGTTTCATATCCTCTACCATTTCTTTGTCCGACTTCACTGGATAATGGTAATCCTGCTGGTAGTTCTCATGGCCTTTCCCAGTGATGACCACCCAATCTTCCGCTCCGCTGTTCATGATAGCCTCTTCAATCGCGAGCGTCCGATCGGGAATAATCCTGCCCTTCGAATCGCCATATTCTTTCTGCAGGTCTTCAAGCGTGGATACCATTTCCTCATAGCCCGCTGTATTCAGATCATCAAGCGTGAGGATGTAATGGTCTGATCGTATGGAGGAAGCACCGATCATTTCTCCCCTTTTTGACACATCCCTGTCCCCACGAAAACCGAATACATGCGTCAGGGAAGCAGCTCCCTGCTGCCTTGCTGTATCCAGGACATGTTCAATGCTGTCTGCCGTATGGGCATAATCAATGACGACGGTTGGGCCGTTTTCAAATTCATAAAGTTCAAATCGACCGCGGATCCCAGGTAAAGATTGCAGCGCGTTCTCCATGTCAGAAAATGAGAAACCGATCTGAAGACCGACTCCGTAGGCCTCCAAGGTATTATAGACATTATGTGTACCCTGGAGCGGGGACCTTACATTTCGTTCTTCTCCGTTATATTGAATGCAGGCGCTGAAATCATCGGTATTAATCTCCTGCACAATAATCTCACTTTCCAGATGGTGACCCACTCTGCACAAGGATCTGCCCTCTTGCTCCAAAAGGTTCGCGAGCTTTTCCCCCCAGGCATCATCCGTATTAATGATCGATTTTCCTCCAGGTTTCAACATATGGAAAAGCTTTGATTTGGCCTCAAAATAAGAATCCATCGAGTCATGGTAATCCAAATGATCTTTGTATAAGTTGGTGAATACGGCGAAATCGAACGTGACTCCTTCCAGACGGTACTGAGCAAGTCCATGAGACGAAACTTCCATCACGACGACATCATCCTTGCTTTCAGCGAGAAGCTTTTGCAGCAATGGAGCGCTTGGTGTCGTCTGAATTCCCGGAACAACTTTGTCATTGACCACATAATCGATGGTTCCGAACATCCCGCATGTATAGCCATTCTTTTCGCAAAGGTGCTTAATCATATGAGAGGTTGTCGTTTTTCCGTTCGTACCTGTAACACCGATCACGATTTTATCCTCAGAAGGATACCCATAAAAAGCAGAGGCAATCTGTCCCAGCGCTTTCCTGCCGTTATCGGTCTCAAGACAAACCACTCCGTCGTGCTCCACTTTTTCTTCACTGACCACGACAGAAGCACCTTTTTCAACCGCTTCTTCAATAAAATCATGACCGTCGACCTGGTAACCTCGGACGGCTACAAAGACATACCCTTCCTTAACGTTCCGTGAGTCATCAGTGACACCGGTAATGAGCGAATGAGCATCTATTTTCTTTTTCGTATTTTGATTGAGTAATTGCATGATCTGTTCAACGTTCATCGTCGGTATCTCCTTTGATGTGTGTTACGTGTTGCATGCCCTATTCTAATGGAAAATACACCGCTGCAGGCGGATTTTCGAAGAGATGTAAATGAATCTTAATATTCCCGTCAATAATATGGAAATCAACTGTTAGTGCGACCGAGAGAACCATCTCCCTAGAAAGTTCTCCACCTTTATAACCGGTCTCGCCACCACGGAGATATTCCCGCCTGTCAGCCATAAGGACACAAACTCAGCCACATCGATGTAATTCCCGCTGAGATGAGCCACTTCTTCATAGACCATATATTCTTTTACGCTCTTTGCTTTTCTTTATTCATTTTCTGATCATAAACCGTTCTGTAGTATTTTCTCTCCTCTACTCTGATCTGATGACGCTCGGCAAAACATTTGAGTTCGGCCAGCACTTCTACCGAGTTAAAATTCATCACACGAATTGGAAGTCCCCTCTTCCTTTTGATCGTTCCGGCGGGCTTTCCCCAGCCGGCATCCTTGAAAACAATCTTATGTATATCCTCGGGGTGCAGTTTACTCCCCAAAACCCTGAGGTGAAAGAAACAGACGTGGTATTGTATCGTTTGATCCACCTTTAATTGATAAGAGCCTCCAAAGATAAGCAGCACCACTGCAAAAGATACAAGTGTGAGAATAGTGAGATCCTGTTCACGAAGGTCTGTTATGTAAATGGGGGCAAATGCGGGTAAGACCCACCGTGGCGGTCTTGCAGTATACATCCAACTCCTCCCTCCTGAAAATGGAAAAAGTGCATGGAATTCATTATAACATCCCATAATGAAAGTAAACGATAAGTCTATCCCTATTTGGAAAAGGAGTGTTCACACATGAACGAACAGGCAAAAGAGTACTGGGAGCGATATTGGAAAGGACAGGAAAAACCTGAACACGTCAAGGCTTGGTCATTCGGAACTGCCCCTGACCGTATGGCAAGACTGGTGATGGATGGTGTCAAGACTGCCACATGCTCGGCACGTCAAGCGTATGAGGTTGAAAAAGAAGCACTACCTGAAGTCGGAGAATATAACATCATCCTTAATGGGGAAGATGAACCTGCCGCCATCATCAGAACGACAGAAGTGGAAGTGGTTCCCTTTAATGAAGTGACCGAAGCATTTGCAAGAGCGGAAGGAGAAGGAGACCTCTCCTATGAACACTGGTTAGAGGTTCATAAGAAGTTCTTCAAAAAGGAAGCGGAAGAGCTCGGATATGAATACAGCGAAGATATGGATCTCGTTTGCGAGAGGTTCCAACTCGTTCACGTGAACCCGGATTGAAGGACGGAAACCACTTCCGTCCCTTCTCCATTGATGGTCTGCGGCTGAAGAGCCATTCGTATGGATAATCCAACAAGTCCGATTAAAAAGACAACAATGATCGTAATGATGATCACTCTTAATTTATTTTGACTCGATGTTCCATCCCTCCTCCCCTTCTCTACCCGTTCCTTCAAACATCTATGCTTAGACTTTCTCCATCAACTATTATGGGCAAGGAACGTTTTCTTTTTTAAAAAAATAAGCGTAAAAAATCAATCAAATATGAAACCTTACAAATCCTCAATCGTAGAAAAGGTGTTCAGAAACACGGAAAGGTTCATTTTGTATCCTTTGGACATATCCTTATGGTATGGTTGAATTCTGAACATCAGACAGAAAGGAGTTTACATATGAGCAAAAGAATAACAGCAAGCATCATTGCGGCTACGATCCTGATTCTCGCTCTTGTCGTCCAGCTGATCGGAACCGTCTTCACCGGGGAAGAAGCAGAGAATGAGGCGATGGGACTTTTCTCGAGCAGTGAGAATTTAGAAGAGAAAATCGTCGAACGAGGATCCGGAAGCAAACGGATTGTGGAGTTGAACCTGGAAGGCGCCATCATCGACAACCCGAGTACGAACCCGAATCCATTCGGTGGCGGTGGATATCAGCATGATCGCTTCATGAAAAAGTTAGAAGCGATCAAAGAAGACAACTCTATTAAAGGGATTCACCTGTATGTCAATTCACCAGGTGGCGGCGTGTATGAAAGTGCTGAAATCCATGACAAACTGCTTGAAATAAAAGAAGCAGATAAGAAGATTTACGTGTCCATGGGGAACATGGCCGCTTCCGGCGGGTATTATGTTTCAGCTCCAGCTGACCGTATTTTTGCGAGTAATGATACGTTCACAGGTTCTCTAGGAGTCATCATGGAAAGCATCAACTATCAGGAACTCGCCAATGAATATGGTGTGAAATTCAATACCATCAAGAGCGGTGAATTCAAGGATATCATGAGCCCGACAAAGGAAATGACCGAAGCGGACAGAGAGATTCTCCAAACGCTCGTCGATGAATCCTATCAGCAGTTCGTGGATGTCATAGTGGAAGGTCGGGATATGCCGGAAAGCCGAGTGAAAGAATTGGCCGATGGACGCATCTACTCAGGGAAACAGGCCGTTGAGAACGGACTGGTGGACGACATCGGATTCCGTGAAGACACGTTAAAGGCATTGAAAAAAGAAATTGGCGGCGACCCGCAGGTGTTCCAGTACAAAAACACCATGGGATCTTTCTTCAACCTGCCGCTTGCTGAAAGCTTGATGCCGAATAGTGAAATCCGCTACATCGAAGACTTGATGAGCAAGCGCCAGGGACCACGCATGATGTATATGTACACAGATTAAGGAGGGAACGGTATGGATTACACCAATCATAACGAGAATGATGGACAGCTATCGTCGTTGGTCCATCATCAGAAAAACGACCTCCAAAAACTGCTGTACGCAGGATTCGGTTCCAGATTCCTTGCCTACATCATCGACTTGATTGTCATTTGGAGCGTCAATAGCATTGTGACCCGGCCTTTGCTGCGGCTCTTGAACCTCGAAGACGCCGAGCTATGGGTACCTATGTTCAGCGCAGCGAATATTACGACATCGATCATCTTTTTTGCTTATTTCATACTGATGACGAAGTTTTTCCGTGCGACGTTAGGAAAAATGATACTGGGATTATCTGTCGTTTCTTTAAAAGGAGAATCGTTATCGAATGGTCAGATCATTTTCCGCGAATGCATCGGCCGTTACATCAGCATGGCGATTCTCGGCATCCCCTATTTAGTCGTCGCCTTCACGAAGCGACACCAAGGGATCCATGATCTTTTTGCGGATACATCTGTCATCAAGAATAAGTTCAGTAAGCTGAACGATACGATCGAACAACGACCACAAACGGTATAACAAGGAACGCCTGCTTCCCATTTGGAAGCAGGCGTTTTTTTATAGGCCTTAACGATAAGGATCCTGTTTGCCCGTACCGTTCTTTTCCCCTTTTTCACGGCGTAGTGCATTCAGGTCTTTTTTACTCTTGTTTTTCGCTTTTTTACCCATGTGCAAAGACCTCCCTTCTCCTCTATTTTGTGATGTTGTGTGAAAATCCATGTAATGAAATAACACCCACATCATAAAAGGGCTGAATCAAGTAGTCCAGCTCTTAAGGGAGATCGGTTTCTTTCACAGGGACATAACCCGTATCTTCAATCAGCTGCTGACCCTGACTCGACAAGATCCACTCGATGAAAGGTTCAACGTGAGGATTTTTTGTTCCATTCGTAATCGCATAAAAGTTTCCGGTCAAAGGATAGTCACCCCTTTTGATATGAGGGACACTCGGATCGATGCCATTGATGTTCAACAGCTTGATGTGATGTCCTTCGACCATCTTTGTCGCGAAAAATCGATAGCTGTAGCCAATACTGTTCCGGTGGTTCCGGTAATCAGACGCTTTTTCAATCACCCCGCCCATCCCGTTGACTCGCTGGTCCTTAGGTGGGTCCATGATCGGATTCTTCCCCATCATGTTCTCCAATCCAGTTTGACTGCCGCTTCCTTCCGGCCGTTGAAATGCGATGATTTTTTGATTTCTTCCCCCAACATCTTCCCAGTTGGTAATTTCACCAGCATAGATTCCTCTCAATTGTTTCAATGTTAAGGAGTCGACGGGGTTGTCGTTATGTACAAAAAACACGAAGGCTTCTTTCCCTATCGCTGTTTTCTCCATTTGCTTCAAGGCCTCCTGCTGCTCGTCGGATGGTCCGGCTGTAAAAATGATGTCCACTTGAAACTTTGATAACCGTTGAAATGCTCCATTCGTTTTTGATACAGTGACCGGACTCTCACTACGATCCTCATAAGAATAGGTCCTTTCCGGATAAACGGCTTCTGCGAACGCAGCATAAACAGGGTATAAGGCAGTCGCTCCATCTAATTCAGGAAGATTTTCCTCCAGTTGAAGAGCAGCAGGCTCATCCAGAAGAGCAAGTTCCGATCCTTGCTTGTACGGTTGATAAGTAGACAGATCGCCCTCAGCGTTGGCAATTTCAATGCTTCTTATGTACCAGTCATAACTCCCATAAAGAAGAGAAGGAACAATGAATATCAAAACCATTATGGCCCACGTCCACTTCTGCTTGACCCTCTTATGTATGTTCAGGATGAAATAGTTGCCTGCAATAAAGAAAGCCATGCACAGGAAACCGACATACATGTATTCATTTCCCGAAGAAAGAATTCGCGCAAGACCATAAACAAACCATCCAAGCAATCCAAACAATATCGTAAAAATCCAAGCCACCATTTTTCTTCGCTTCATACCGATGCTCCCTTCCTTTTTGTATAGATTAGCTTAACACACCATTTAGTGTAAATATACACTAAATGAAAAATATTGCGCTCGTTTAAATAAAAAACAACTGTACATACTAAAGAGAAACGACAGGGATTCGAGGTGAGTATATGGATCAATCATTGAACATCGAACAAATCCTTCGTGAAAAGCAGAAAAACCATCACGTGACCATCAAGAAACTAGAGTTGGAGGAACACCCCGTCCACGTCATTTACATACCTGCCATCACGGATGTTAAACAAATCCAGGATGCGATCCTCCTACCACTTCAAGAGTGGAATCACAAAGAAAGCCCCCTCCCCCATGCTTTTTCCGCAGAACCTTTACTGCTGCTAGAGAAAAAAAACGATGTCGATCAATATCTGCTTGATGGTTTCACCCTGCTGATCGAACAACAAACCATTTATGCGATCGACACGGCACAATTTGCGTACCGTTCCATCCAGGAACCCGTTGCTGAAATGACTCTGCGTGGATCCCGAGACGGATTTATCGAATCACTTGAGCAAAACGTGGCTCTTTTGCGTGTACATCTGCGCTCGACAGACTTGAAATTTGAAGAATTCACCGTCGGTACCCGGTCCTTCACCAATGTATCCATGGCCTATGTGGATCGTACAGTCAATGAAGAACTGTTGAAGGACGTCCGAGCAAGGATTCATGCCATCGAGGAGGATTACATCCCTGATGGTGGAGTGATGGAACAGTTACTTGAAAAGAACAACTATTCACTGTTTCCGGAAATTCAGGAAACCGAAAGACCGACGAAAGTAGCTAGCGCCCTTGTAGAAGGAAGAGTAGCGATTTTTGTAGAAGGTTCTCCTTCCGTGCTGCTAGCTCCAACAACCTTAAACAGTCTATTTCAACAGGCTGATGATTACAATTTTAAATGGATTCCAGCTTCTCTCATCAGGTTGATGCGATTTATGGCGGCTTTTTTTTCTGTCATGCTTCCTTCAATTTATATATCCTTGATCTCCTACCATCATGGTTTAATCCCTACGGACCTTGCCATCTCGATTGCTAAGACGCGTGAAGGTGTGCCGATCCCGTCGTTCATGGAAGCGTTGATCATGCAACTCACCATCGAAACATTGAGAGAAGCCGGCATCCGACTACCAAAACCAATCGGACCTGCCGTCAGTATTGTCGGTGCGATTGTATTAGGAGAAGCAGCTGTAACCGCAGGAATAGTGAGCCCTTTGATGGTTATTGTCGTATCCTTCGCAGCCATCTGTTCGTTCACCATCGCTGATTACGCATTAAGTCTTGCGCTTAGAACCATCAGTTTCGTCATGTTGTTTGCTGCCGCGTTCCTAGGAATATATGGATTGATTTTAGCCGTGTTCATCGTCAGCATTCACCTTATACATCTGCAAAGCTTCTCCGTGCCCTATATGGAACCATTCACACCTTTCTATGTGAAACGTTGGAAAGATTCCTTAATCCGATTCAAGTTAAAAAAAGGAGGCGGACGCATTGAGTGATTTGAAACAACTGACCATGCTTCAGATGGTCGTCGTATTCATATCTTCCATGATCGGCATCGGCATCATCCTCATGCCTCGGGACCTTGCCAATACTGTAAATTCTCAGGACTTGTGGATGAGTATTATTTTTGGCGCTGTCGCGGTGTCTGTTGTTTCCTGTTTATATGTAGCTCTGGCTGTCCGCTATCCTGGTCTTACATTTTATGAAATGAGCACAAGAATCCTCGGGAAGTTCATGGGCTTCACTTTCAACTTTTTCTTCACTGTCTACACGCTCATCGTTGCGGCCTATATCTTAAGAGTGACCGGGGGAATCATAAAGAACTACCTGTTGGATACAACCCCTCTGTCTGTGGTCATTGGAACCTTTATTCTCGTCAGCATGTATTTGATCTATAACGGAGCGGGAGATATCGTCCGATTTTTCCAGCTCTATTTTCCGATTATGATGGTGATGTTCCTTGTTCTTTGTTTATTAAGTATCAAAAACTTCGACATCAACCATGTACGGCCCGTCCTGCAAAACAATATATGGAGCACCATCAGTGGCGTGAAGATCACGTTCTTTTCTTTTTTAGGCATGGAACTTCTATTGATCTTCGCCAAACTGATCAAGAAGAAGAAAGCCAAACATCTGCTGATGACGATGTGGACGAGTATCGGGTTGACCGCGCTCATTTATGTGGTCTTCCATATCATATCGATTGGAGTGCTTGGTGTGGAAGAGCTGAAAGAAATCACGTTCCCAACGATTGAAATGGCCAAAAGCATCGAATTTCAAGGTTTCTTTTTCGAACGTTTTGAGTTGATTTTCATATTCGGATGGTTGACGACGGCTTTCACTTCCTTCACCGCTTATATGTACGCGTTGACATTAGGATTGAAAAATATGTTTACACCCTCCCGGTGGTTTCTGCCAGTTGCTGGTGCATTGATTTTCACTTTGACCTTAATTCCTGAAGGTCTTACGGAAGTCTTCCACTACTCGCCACAGATCCAATTGATTTCGGTTGCTGCGATCGTCGTCTTACCTGGACTTCTGTTGATTGTCTCTTTGATCAGGGGGAATACGTATGCTGCGTAAAATCATTTTCCCTTGTTTGCTGATGCTCTTTGTGTTGACCGGATGCTGGGATATTCGAGAGATTGAGGATGTCGGAATCATCACGGGTATGGGCCTGGATGTCAACGAAGAAAAGGATGAACTGACGATGATCAACCAATATGTCGTTCCGGGTAAGATTCCGACACAGCAAACCATTTCTCAGCAAACGGTCCCGTATCAAAACATTTCCCAGTCCGGGAAAACTTTTTTTGAGATTATCCGTAACAACTCATTGGAAAGCAATCGACCTCCCAATTACACACACTTGAAATCGATCCTGTCCTCTACGGCCTTATTTGAAAAAGAACGCGCCGACAAAGTGATCGACCTGTTCATCCGTGACCATGAGTTCAGAAGAACAACGCCTGTCTATCTGACCCGGGACCCAGTGCCTGATATTCTGAGTACCAATCCAGCGAAGGAGTTTTTTCCGTCCATTCAAATCAAATCTCTCAGTGAAAACTCGAATAAAAATAATAAAAACCCGAAAAACTTCACAATTGGAGACATGTCACAGATGATTTCCGAAAAGAAAAGCTTTTTAATCCCGGGCATTGAATTGAATAGTGGAAAAATCAAGGCATCCGGAGCAGGAATCATCGAAGCGGAGAGTTCTAAGTATATCGGTTGGATTGATAGTGAAGATATGGAAGGAGTCCGCTATATCCAGAACACGGTGCAAGGCGGCTTCCTCTATTTAGACGAAGAAAACGTTGATGACGGACCGATTGTCCTTGAAATCAAGGGGTCGAAAACGAAGTTCAAGACCAAAGTGAACGGAGATAAACCGGAGATGACGATTCAGATCAGCACGTCGACTGTTCTGGCAGAAGACTGGGGAACAGGCAGAAATGTTTACAATAAGGGTTGGAAAAAAGGAATTGAAGAAGCTGCGAACACAGTCATCCAGAGAAAAGTGGAGCATGTGCTGAAACTCGCCCAGCAGGAATACCAAATCGATTTTCTCAATCTATCCAAATGGGTAAATATCCACGAACCGAAGTATTGGAAAGAATGGAACGAAATCTTTCCTGACATGGATTTCAAAGTTGAAATAACCACAGAAATTACAGACTTCGGCACCCAGAACTTCAACACAGAATAAAGGGAGGTTTCCCCTCCCTTTGTTTATTTCTGAAAAAGTTCTTCCACCGCTTGGACGATTTTAAATGCCCCTCCCCCTTTATTGGAAAGAACTGTGACAATCGCTTGCTGTTCTGGATAAAAACAAGAATGGAATTGAACCCCAGGATCATAACCCATCACATGGTAAACGGTCTGCTCCTTTGCATCATCGAGCCAAAGGCCATACCCATATGAAGTGCTACTTTTGACTTTTATGTGTTTCGTTAAAAGCCGCTCGACATGGACGGCACCCATAAGTTTCCCACCCAGCAAGGCTTCCCAAAAAACAGTCATGTCCGGACCTGTAACAAATGCTCCTCCGTCGGATCCTCCGACGACTGGAACGTCATACACATTGGTTTTGATAACCCCATCTTTTTGTATGTATCCAAGGGCAGTATTGCCAGGCAGCTGATCCAAACGGTAATGACCAGAATCCAGCATGCCGGCAGCTTTGAAGATCTTTTCCGTTACATATGTGATATAAGACTGGTTCGCTACCGCTTCCACCACCAACCCTAAAACGATGAAACCTGCATTATTGTAATAAAATCTCTCTCCTGGTTCGAACATCTTCTCCTTATCTGCAAACAGCGGCAGGAAATCCTCAAGTTTTTCCATCTTATACATCGGCTTCTCTTCCCACAGTTCTGAAAAGTCGTCCATGACTGCTTCATCAAAATAATCAGGGATTCCTGACGTATGTGTCAATAAGTGGTGAATGGTCACTCGTTCATCGATACAATGGGGGCTTTGCTCCAATAACTGATGGACGGGTGTATCGTAAGCGAACTGATTCTGTTCCACGAGCTGAGCAATAGCTACAGCTGTGAACAATTTGCTGCCGGAAGCTATACCGAATTTTGTATTCTTTTGATTCGGAAGCTTTTCGGCAATATTTCTGTAACCAAACCCTTCTGAATAGACGACTCCTTCTCCCTGTTTAACAACCACGGAACCTGAAAAACCTTCTCTTTCTGCGATTTCACGAATCTTGGCATCCACTTTTTCCATCTCCTCTTTCTATTGAATCTGATGATTATATGATCGACCTGTCTTCTCCTTTTGGTTTTACTTCGCCCCTGTAAGGAAACGAGTATGGTAAAAAGGAGGCTTTCCTATGGAAGTACTGGCTGTAGTTTTAATCGCTATCGGAATCATAGCTGTCCGGGTCATCAGCTTTTTTTACCCTGATTGGAAAGCGATTAAAGGAGAGCACTTATCTGAACGGAAACGTTTAGGCTACAGTTTGGCAGGCATCGGCATCTTACTTTTCATGTATATTCTAAGTCAATTTCTTATTAGGCTGTAGATCATGGAGATTCGTGAAATTCCCGTTTCAGGATACTCATTACTATGGAGTCATGATACTTCCCATCGTAAAATAAGTCTTCTCTCAACCTGCCTTCTTCTCGAAAACCTAACTTTTGATAACATTTCCATGCTCTTTCATTGAATGAAAACACATCCAGTCCGATCCTGTTCATATTCAACATCTCAAATCCATACCGTATCAATAATGACAGGGAGGCGGTACCATACCCTTGCCCCCAATAATTTTTATCAAAAATTGAAATCCTCACGACAGATTTTCTGTTTTGATAGTCGATGTCCAGCATAGCGATATCTCCAATTATTTGGTCCGTCTCCTGTAAACAGATGACGAGATCAATCCTTGAATCATCCAATGCGATCCGATCGAACCAGTTTTGGACGCTCTGTCGACTGAATACCGCTTGTGTACCCGTAAGCCTTCTCCCTTCTTTATCCCAGAGGGCTTTTGTATAAAATAAGCCGAGATCTTCCTGTTCCAATGGCCTTAAATAAACCCGTTCGTCCTCTAACATTTTTATACTGTCGTTACCCATAACCCTTCCTCCTTTATCGATCCTGGTCTTATCATAACGGTAAGCAGGAGACCAATAATAGGACGAGTTTAATTTAGAATAAAAACCATCAAAAAAAAGATTACCTTCTCAGGTAATCTCTTTTCGCGAATAGACAATTTTTTTAATGGTTTCTACGGACAGATGGTAATTCCATGAAATTTCTTCCAATGACAGTCCATCCGAATATTCTTCTTTGATCTTCCTGTTTCTTACCGTCAATTCTTCTCTAATGCCTGTGCGCGATCCCCACTTTCCACGGTTACTCGCAGATTTAGGCACATAAAGGGTCTCCCCTTGGATATATTTTTGGACTTCTTTTAACAACTCGGCCGGTAAAGCTTCTTTGGCATTCACATATTTCATTTATCGCCAGCTCCTTATTTTTATGTTCAATAAATAATAAGGGGCAAAGCCAAATGAATTAGCGATCTTATGACGATATTAACCCATTGATCCCCATGCAAAGAATCGCCATCTATTCACAGGCTTTGCATGAGTTGCTCTCGTCTTCCCCACCGGGGTATAAAAGTTCTCCATATCGTTCACCTCCGTCGATGGGTAATCTTTTTTCGGTAACCATCATCTCAAAATATTCTGAAGAAAACAACGATTTATAGATAGGATTCATTCCTTGTTCTTCTCAATCGTTTCATAATACTCAAAACATAAGATGACGAGACCACCAATGGTAAGGGTTACACCAAGTATGAACGGAAACCCTAAAAATAATGAATCTACGTTCTCATCCCCATATTGTCTGCCCCCGAAAACGGCATACCATAACTTCGATTTACCAGACCATGAAGTCATATGAGGGGCATAGATCGCTCCTGCTATAATCATCGTCATTGTTATGAATAATCCACCTAACATGACGAATCCACCAATTAAGGTTCTTTTCATCATTCACCCTCCTTGAAAGATACGGCTCTACCTGCCAATCGGAAAAATGTAAACATTATAATTCAAATAAAGGTCCAACCCAGATTTTCTGTAAATTTATCGGAAGGTGCTTTAACTGGGAGAAATTTCAAAAGTTTAAAAAAGTACAATATTTATAATATTCTAACTCTGGCTCAAGTACTCAAGTACGTTAGATTAAATGTCGACGATGAGCTATAGAGAATGCCTCCCTACAATTATTCTTACTTTTAGAAAGCTTTTCTTTGATAAATCTTTTGTGAGAAGCCCCACGATAAACAATAAACGATCAACGCACTGAGCAATGCTCCGATATATAAAGTCTCGCCGGATAAGTTTGCGAGAAATTGTGACAAAGGCGTCAAATATTTTCCTACGTAGTTAAGGATGGAAGGACCGATCCCTGCTAACACAAGAAAAGAAATCAATACGATTGTAAATATATAGCCCTGCTTGAATATGTAAAACAGTGGAAATGTGAATGCAGAAAAGGTTAAGAACAACCCGCTTCCAATGGCCATATCTCTCATCGTAAATGGTTTATCCAATAAAAATAATGCCAGACTTGATAGGCTGATGGCCAGAATCATATACAAGACAGCACCTAGATAACGTGAGGCGATAATCTCCTTTCTTGTATAAGGCAAAGAATTCAATAAAACGTTTGTCTCCGCTTTTTCATCATAAGCATACGCGTTAAAAGGAATGAAGATACTCGCCACAAGAAATGTCATGATTGGGTGGGAATTCATAAAAATGAAGAACAAAATAAATGGAATAAAGAAAAGCAGCTGTCTCTTCTGCAAAATGACATCACGGCGAATTAAGTTAAACATGCTGCCTCTCCCCTTTCATGAAATACATAATCTCCTCAAGAGACGCTCGTTCGATGACAACAGAATTTCCGAAGGTATCTTCCACTGCTTTCACACGATCCGTTAAGGCTTGAAAACCTGTTTTAAATCGATGGACATGGACAAAATCCTTCTCCGTGTCCCGATCCAGAAGATCCAAAGGCCCCTTAACTAAAGCATATTGGTCAGAGATGTCCTGGATGGATTGATTGAAAACCAATTTCCCTCGTTGGATAAACGCTATATAATCGGCGATTCGATCTAAATCTGTCGTCATATGGGTCGATAAAAATATCGTTCTCTTCCCATCCACCATAATCTCCTGCAAGAGCTCCAGCAGCTCTCTTCTAAAATTGGGATCCAATCCGGCCGTCGGCTCATCCATGATGATCAACTCAGCATGATGAGATAATGCGATCGCCAGGGACCCTTTCATCTGCATTCCTTTTGAAAAGGTTTTTATGGCTTTGTTGAGAGGCAAATCAAACTGATTCACATATTTATAAAATAAATCATCGTCCCATTGACTATAAGCAGGGCCAACGATTCTTCTTATATCTTTTAAATTCAATCCCTCAAAATATACATTCCCATCGTATACGAAGCCGATACGCTCCTTTATTTCTTTCTCATGTGTCCTGAAGTCCAATCCGAAAACCTTAACTTCCCCAGCATCCGGCTTTAATAGATTCATCATCATTTTTATCGTTGTGGACTTTCCAGCTCCATTTTCTCCGATGAAACCAGTAATTAAGCCTTGCTTCACTTGTAAATCGATGTTTTCTACAGAAAACCCCTTAAACTTCTTTGTTGCATTTCTTAATTCAATCACATTCTCCATCATTTCACTCCTCATATAAGGTGGTTAATAATTGCTGTAAATCATCAAGTGTAAGCCCAAGCTCCCGGCTGTTGGCTATGACGGCACTCAGCTGATCCTCCACCGCTTTAAACTTTCTCTCTTTTATAACCTCTAAATTTTGCTCAGCGACGAATGATCCTTTGCCCACGATGGAGTAAGTAAAACCTGCCTTCTCCAGTTCTTCATACGCACGTTTTGTTGTAATCACACTTATCTGTAAATCTTTGGCCAATTGACGGATGGAAGGTAACGCCATTCCTTCATGCAGGTCACCTGCTAAGATAGAAGATTTGATCTGATTTGTAATTTGTTCATAAATCGGCTCTTTGGACCTATTGGATATAATGATCTGCATTGTCATCCCTCTTTTTCATTCCTGTCTATTGAATATAATGTACATATACTATATATACATTATATACACACGAATAGCCATAATCAACTATTATTTGAATAATTTTACACAAGTGAAAATGCCCGTTAGAGACAGGATTCAAATTCCATTTTTAGGGAACTGAATCAATGAAAGTTCATATGTACGGTTCTTATTCAGACCAGTATCACGAAAGGAGATAATGAATGGCGAAAAAAGGGAAGTTCAAGAGGCGGATGAAGAATATTGGGCCGGGTGCTATTGTAGCTGCAGCCATTGTTGGTCCAGGAACGGTGACGACAGCGAGTAATGTTGGTGCGCAGTTTGGCTATGCATTGATTTGGGCCTTGATTTTTTCCGTTATGGCTACGATGTTTCTTCAGGAGATGGTGACTAGATTAGGGGTCATTACAAGAAAGGATTTAAGTACGATATTGCGAGAACAATTTTCCCATCCCGTGCTGAAATGGTTGACGATTTGTTTGATCATCTCGGCTATTGTCATTGGGAGTGCGGCTTATGAAGCGGGGAATATTGTTGGCGGGGCTTTGGGGTTAGCTGCATTGACACGACTTTCCACTGAAATTGTGGCCATCATCATAGGCTTGATGGCCGGTATTCTATTATGGATCGGAAAATATCAAATTATTGAACGCGTTTTTATTGTACTGATTCTGACAATGACATTGAGCTTTGTCATTACAGCTATTGTCATCCAGCCGGAATTATCTGCGATTATAACGAAGGGGCTGGTCCCTAAGGTTTCTACTGGCAACATTTTATTTGTTATATCGCTTATCGGGACAACCATCGTTCCCTACACCTTATTCTTACAATCTTCTGTCGTACAAGAGCGTTTCAAAGGAGAAGAAGAGTTAAACGACAGCCGTTTTGATGTGGTTACTACAATCACCATTTGTGGAATTATCTCTGTTGCGATCATCATTACGGCCGCTGCCGCTTTCCCATTGGGTACAGAAATACAAAATCCAAGTGTCATGGCGGACCAATTGAAGCCACTACTTGGGTCATGGGCTAAATATGTATTTGGTATCGGTATTTTTGCTGCCGGAATATCTTCTGCTATGACAGCGCCTTTAGCATCTGCTTACGCTACTGCAGGCGCTTTAGGATGGGAAAGGGATTTACGTTCAACGAAATTTCGCCTGGTTTGGATTGGAGTGCTTCTTGTAGGTACTATTTTTGCCAGTCTTGGTTATGACCCGATCCAGCTGATTGTTTTTGCTCAATATGCCAATGGATTGATTCTACCGTTTATCGTTTTATTCCTTTTGATTGCTATGAATAATCGAGAAACACTAAGTAACCACGTCAATGCCCTGTGGGTAAATATTGAGGGCTTGTTGATTCTCCTTATCACTGTTACATTATCATTGATTTCTTTCGGTATTTTTTAACGCAGTAAAATAAGGATCGTGTCTATTTTCTTACATTACTTGAATGCTAACTTCCTGGTGATTGTCACTTATTATGATGTCTGATTAATCCTTGCACTATCCTTTTCTAAAAGTGAATAAAAGCCACTTTTTCTGCTAATGTGTCGAGCGTGTAAATATAAACATTAATCATATGGACCTCTCATGCACTTCCTTCATACGCCGGTAATAATTTTCAAGTTGCTTGAGAGCATATATATTGTTTATATGCTCATCAGCCATTTTTGGTCTGTTGGCTTAAATAAAGCTATCCGCCCCTCCACCTCTAGGAAATGATGTTTATGGTACGATTAAGCGCAGATATTGAAGGTGTTCAAAACCTTAGGATTAAATAAATCAGCTAAACTTCTCTTCTTTTTCATATACAGGAGTACAATAATTCATATAGGAAGGCAGATTACCCCGCACAATTAATTGATAGATTTCTTGAGCTTTAGTTGTCATTGGGCCCACCTGCCCGCTCCCAATCACTCTCCGATCGATCTCGATTACAGGTTTAATCCCCATCGCTGTTCCTGTTAAAAACACTTCATCCGCTTCATATAATTCGACCCTTGTTAAACTTTGCTCACGTACTTGTATGTTCATCTCATTCATAAAAATTTGGGCGGTTGTATCTCTGGTGATCCCTGGAAGTATGTCATCTGATACAGGAGGAGTGTACACTTGACCATCTCGGACAATGAATAGATTTGCCGTCGCTTCCTCACTGACATTGCCTTCTGCGGTTAACAGGATCGCTCCATCAAATCCATTGGTCGCCGCCTCTTCACTCGCCAATGCGGAATTCATATAGCCTGTGGTGGGTTTCGTTTGAGGAGGAATCATATTACTGCCTATTCTGGTCCATGAAGAAATACAGACTTTCAAATATGGCTTCGGTTCATATTCTGTATAGTGTGTATAGATAGCCAGATGATTGAAAGGATCATTTAAATCCGGCCGCAACGTATTGGCTCCCTTAAAACAAATGGGTCGAATATAAACGTCCTGAGTGACCTGATTTAAAAGCAGCAACTGTTTCGTTATGGAGGACAATTGTTCTACCGTATAAGGGATGTTTATAAACAAACTCTTCCCGGATCCGTGCAATCTTTTCATATGATCCTCTAATCGAAAGATAAACAATTGCTCTTTCTCATCGTTCCAAAAAGCCCGGATTCCATCCAGGCAGCCTAATCCATAATTAAGACCTTTATTCTTTACACTTACACTCAACAAACGTTCATCTACGAATCGATCTTTATCAAACATTAAGACCACAGCACCCACACCTTTTCATAGAACTTATAACCAAATGAATTCCACATACCTCATGACTGATGTAATGAACATCATGAATGAAAGGCTGCCAAACCATACTTCTATAAAAGAAAAGGATCCCTTTGTTTCGCATTCCCAAATATCACATCTGGATTGATTTGTATAACATATGTTTCAATAAACGAATAAACACCCTTACCCAAGTACTTATATCCTTGGATTCTCCACTTTCCTTCCATCAAAAAGCGATATGTTCACCGCAAGAACATACGATTAGTAAGATTCAACATCCCGCTGAAATCTTAGCATGAACGCTCCCTCTAGACGATTCGATTCTGCGAGATCGTGGAGGATCTCTTTTTAAGTGTCCCTTTCATTGAACACCATCTCCATTTTTCTGCTCTTGGTTGTCATCCCCAGGGACCTGTAGAATTCGATGGCTGATGGATTGCTCTCAGATACTCCCAATTCAACACTTTCAACATTGAGGCTTTTTCCAAAATCAAAAACGTAGGCCGCAAGCTTTCTCCCGACACCTTTGTTCCTATACGCTTCAGCCACGCTTAAACTATTGATAGATAATACTTTCCTCGCTCGTACAAAAGAGTTTTCAGGTATTTCTTCTTCCTGCGTCACGATCACTCCTATGATCTCCTTGCCTGTGACCGCCACAAAAAGGTGTTGCTTGTTATCCTTCACCTGGCTTTCATAAAACGCTTGTTGAACCGGAGTCGAATTCTTTTTGTACAAATCCGGCCTTGCCTGCACATGGAATTCGTGAACCTGCCTGAATAAAGGCAATAATGATTCATAATCGTTCAGCTCGGCGTTTCGAATACTGATGTCCATATATCCTACCTCTCAATTCTAATAGATTTGAACTTTGGTTCACCCCAACCCCTTGAAGTCTAGTGGTTAACCCTACTCGGCTAAGTTTAACATCATTATCCATACTCCCTATTGTTCACTGGGGCATTAAGTATAAAAATGTCAGAATAGATGGCTGGCTCCCAACTTTTATATGTAATCAAGAGGGTCTATAGTCTATCTTCTCAAAGATATAGAGGACAAGCAGGTTATTAATCTATACAAGAAAGCATGCGACCTCATAGAATAATATATCTTGCAACAGGGGAGGTGTATTTTTGTGAATAACAACCCTAATTATAGAAGTTGTAACTCTTATGATCATAATGATGCGACAACCTGTAATTGTTGTGTTACTGGTTTGGCTCATATCATTTCGAGTCGATTTTGTTGTGGGGATACTATCGGGATCACCTTTTTCGTAGATGAAGGTGCAGGAATATTTACAGGTAGATTCAGAAGCTTGGAAAACTATGTCCTTGAAATTGAAGATCTGCTCGTACCTGGGACAACTAGTTTTGTACCTCTTTGTGACATCGGTAGTATCGAGAAAGGTCTCCCTCTTCAGGAGCAGCCTCTTCAAATTAGTAAAAAGAAAGAGTAACGATCCTCCACTTTAATGAATATGGAATAAAATCTACTAAATGACAGAGGTAAATAATAAGGGGGTCACTTCATAAGTGATCCCCTTATTATTTGTAGATTAAAGAGCATGAAAAAAGCACTTATATGGATTCTTCACAATACTCCATAAACCAACAATCTTTATACTCCCCTTCGTGAAACTCACGATTTGGCAGAAGCTTAACTTTTTTAAAACCACATTTCTCATAGCACCGGATCGCCCGCGTATTGCTTGTCTGCGGGTCCATGACGACCCGATCAGCTTTTTTATTTTCGATGAGGAATTGAACCATGGATGTAACAAGTAATGTCCCTAACCTTTTATTCCAATGTTCTATTTCACCAATAAATTGGTCGATTCCATACACATTCCCGTTGGTCAATCCATACACATTTTTTGCTTTATCATCCAGTTGATAAAATTGTATGTATCCTATCCCTTTGCCTCCAAACTCTACCAGACATTTATCTTTAAAATCCCCCGAACTATAAAATACTTGATTCACTTTCGCTAAATCAAAAGGTTGATCTCTACCTTCATAAAACTCAAGTACCGACGGGTCTGAAAGCCACTTTGCTAACAAGTATTTATCTTCTTCTTTTAACTTACGGACGTTTACGTTTCCTTTTTGAAACAATGTCATCTCCCCCGTGGAGCCGATTATCGTTTTCCATCATTTTCTCTTTCAAACAAATAACGAATAAAAAATACCCCTCCTAAGAGTATTGGAAACCCTAAAAATATATAAAGTATATTCTTAGGTACATCAAAAGCATTGCTAAGATAAAAAAATAAGAATGCCCATAGAATGATCGCCATATATTTCATCCAAACCTTTTCCTTCCTTTACTATCATTCACGCAGCCTAAGGTAAATGGTGTACATCTGCTTTGTCATCGACTCTCGTCCTTTTATCTACTTCCATGCATTCAATTTCAGCATTTGCTTGAAGTGCTTCCAGCATCTTTTTGTTTCCACCGAATAACGTGAAATTGAAGTCTATTCCTGTGAAGAGGCACCAGTTCTTGCTTTCCGGGTACCAATAATTCGGGAAATCGTGCACCTCTCCATAACCAGTGAACTGCTCAACCTCCGTTAATTCTCCTCGATACAAATACCCATATCCATGATTTTCCTCATACCTCTTCGCCTTAACTAGATCATATTGAAAATAACAGGGGACGCCTGTAAAGGGCTGGAGTACGCGAACGACTTCTGGAACCAATTTCTCATCCATGGTATCTTCTGCTGGTCCGAGAATATATCTGGGGTAACCACCTAACCAATGATAAATCGAGGCGAAGCTAAACTCTTTTGTGTGTGGTCGTCCATAGGCTTCAGCCAGATCTTTCATAAAGATGCGCTCACCAAAATTAAAGCTCACTTCTTCATCCGGGTTACATTGGCTCCACAAGATGCTGGTATCTTTTATATTTTCATCTGCATAAATCGGATGCATGAGTTTAGCGTAATGAGTGAACCGGTTCGGGATAAAGTTTTCCCCCCTGCTCCCTATCCCATTTTCAAAATCTATTCGTTCTGTTTCATCAATGATCCATTGAAATGACGTGAAATCCTTTACTCTTTTCATCTCCTCATCACCTTTACGAGTAAGCTACAGCCTCATGCATACTGAAACTGTTACCAGGAACAGACTGGGAATCCTCTCCCTTTCGTCTACTAAATCCAAGATTACCATAAGTTTCTAATTTTTTGGAGAGAGCTTTTTCACCTCCATTCAATCACATGCTAAATTCATGAATAAGGACTATGTACACACTCAGAAGGAACAAAATTATGAGCTCCTTCCAACCCTGCAAGCACTTTCATAAAAGTAACCTGAACTTTTTCTGAAAATTCTATTGATTCTTATTCCGATTTCCTGTATTGTAAATCGCAAGCGAAATGTTTTTCCAAAAACTACATATCCATCAAACTTATCCAGAGAGGTGTAGGGACTGGCCCTTTGATACCTCAGCAACCAGCCATTGGCACGGTGCTAAATCCAGAAGGTAGTTGTTATACCTTGAAGATAAGGAGACTCTTTATATATAAAGGACCCCCTTATCCAGGGAGGTCCTTTTATTTTTTTTGAAAAAGAGCTCTCGGGCGCAAAACGATGGAGTCCCTCACAGACAGAAAGTCAGCGTGTCTAAAGAGGACATTCGCTTACTAAATAAATAACTCTTACAAAATGGAAAGGTTGTGCAAGGACATGAAAAGATCATTAGAACAAAGATTACAAAATGGACCCGTGATTTGTGGAGAGGGATACTTATTTGAGCTCGAGCGAAGAGGCTATTTACAGGCCGGATCGTTTGTACCTGAGGTGGCTCTCGATAACCCACAGGCCCTTAAACAAACCTACCGCGACTATATGCTCGCAGGCTCAGACGTCGTCTTAGCCTTTACCTATAACGGTCATCGCGAGAAGATGAGAATCATCGGCAAAGAGGAATTGCTGGAGCCGCTTAACCGTCAGGCGATCCGCCTGGCCAAAGAAGTCGCCAAGGAGCACCCTGAAGAAGAGGCACTCGTTGCGGGGAACATTTCCAACACGAATCTGTTCAATCCGGACGATCCTGAAGCTATTGAAAAAACGAGGAGCATGTTTGCCGAGATGATCGGCTGGTGTAAGGAAGAAGGCGTAGATTTTGTGAACGGTGAAACCTTCTATTATTATGAAGAAGCGCTGATCGCTCTCGAGGAAATTCAAAAGCAGGACCTCCCTGCTGTGATCACCTTCGGTCTGATGGGCGAAAATATTCTCCGAGATGGTTACGAAGTGGAAGAAGCCTGCCGCTTATTAGAAGAAAAAGGAGCGCTTGTCGTCGGGATGAACTGCTTCCGCGGACCAGCGACGATGCAGCCGTATGTAGAGAAAATCCGTCAGACGGTGGACGGATATGTAGGTGCCCTTCCCATTCCTTACCGGACGACAGAAGAAAACCCGACCTTCTTCAACCTGCCGGATGGTGGATGTGCCTGTACACTCCCAACGGAAACCACGTTCCCTACGTCCCTGGATCCGCTCTACACGAACCGTTATGAACTCGCAGAATGGGCCAAAGAAGCGCAAAGCATTGGCGTGAACTACTTTGGACTCTGCTGTGGAGCTTCCCCTGCCATGCTCCGGGAAGTAGCAGAAACCGTCGGCCGCAAAGCTGTGAACTCCACGTATTCCCCGGATATGGAAAAACACTTCCTGTTCGGCAAAGACGACACGCTGCAGGATCACATCACCTCTTATAAAACGAAAGCTTAAGTAAAAACACGTATTCCAATAGACAAAAGAGCCCGCAACAATGCGGGCTCTTTTGTCTATTTATTTCACTAATCCCGGCTTGTTTTAGACTTTCATTCAAGATATATTTGTGTGGGTAAAGAAAAATGGAGGTTAGTCAAAATCGAAAGATCTAGTATGGATATCAGGACAATAGGTAAGAAGGAGTGTAGCAATTGCGGAATTTCCTAGCCGTTTTAATCGTTTGGAACCTTGCCTTTCTGATGCTGCTTCCAAGGTTCACATCATCGCCGGGAATTCCATATGATAAGCACTATTTCGAATTTCCGCTGGAAGAAATACATGGCACTTACATAGCATTGTTTCTTCTCCTGCTGGTCGTACTCTTCCCGTTATCCCTGGTCATCAATAAAATGGTGAAGCGGTTGGAAGTAGGAAAGTTTTTCATAAAGCTGGGTCTATATTTGCCCTTGTGCTCTACGGTATGGATTATATTCTTCCCTTATCTTAATTTCGGAAATGAAATGATCATAGTGGTCGTATCGTTTGCCATGATCTATGAATTACTTGGAAAGTTGAATCAGCAGACGATTAAAAAGCTGGTCAAAAGAGCGCTCGCTGTCAGCTTTGTGGCTGCATCAATCTTTTACTTTGGATTCAGCTTATGAGATTCCATTTAAGAATTGACCAGGGGCGTTTTGTTTGAGGAGTAGATAAAAGTGAGGATACGAGTGAGGATTTCTTCGAAAGAAAAAATAAGGATTGGACCAGTTGAGCATTTATTTTAATCTCTGATTGATACGATCCAATCCTTCTACTTTCGCTTTCTCTACATTCAATTCCCTTTTTAATAACACATTTTCGGCTGTCATCCCCGCTAATATAGAGATTCCAATAAGCGATCTTAACGCATCCGACTCAGGGGTCAGATAGGTGACGGCGAAAATGGAAGCGGCCGCCCCAATAAAGAAATCTGCCAGAAACCCTAGATAAATTCCCTTGGGACGTGCTCTTTTTTTAGGAAAAATCAGAACTTTTCCATTTCTCATCAAATGAGCGACAATACCTGTCAGTCCTCCAATACACCCCGCAATGATTAGTGTATTCATAAGAAATTTTCCCCCTAGACTAAAAGAGCGGCAGTTGGTAGAAACTTAGAAACATACGCTACTATGCACTAAATCCTCAACCAAGCTCGCCGCTCCGTTTAAGTCCGTTATTTTTTTTAATACAGGTCTCCCACTATAATGAACACCTTGACTATAGTTTACACTATTATTATCAGAAAATAAATACTATTTTGCAAATTTTTGACTGCAATAACAACTTATGTCAGCTTACTATAATGGATTTTATTTAACCACTCATGGATCTGGTCTTCATAATACCTTACTTCCTTTTTCGACGTTGCCTCAATTAACTCCTTTCTCAACCGTTGATACTCTTCCAATTGGGGTTTCGTTATGGAATGTTCGTCGGCTGATTGAAGGTTGTCCAAATAAAGTTGGATTTCCCCGAAATAATAGCGGCTCTCCTCTATCGACACAGCATTTTTAAAGGAATGTATAAGGTTGTCATAGGTCTCTTTATCTTTATCGTTCATCATATTCAATCATCGGCACCTCCTCTGGATTTTTACTTAACCGGAAACATCTCGATGGAAAAAACCACAAAAAGCAAGGTCCCCTTCTAATACTCCGTCCATTTACTCCTGAATACCGATTTATACTTCATACCTATTATACAAGATTTTCTAACGGATATTGTTAGTCCTTCATCATTTATCAAATATTTTTAAACTTAATTTAATCGGATGAAAAGAATGTAACATCGAATTTTAAAACCCTTAAATCCATGACATGTTTTTTATAGGGAAAGCAGGCGGTCGATGATCTTTTCGGTGACATCCATTAGAATAAACCATGCCCCCATAGAGTAACCTGTTCCGTTAGATCATTCCTTTTAGGACATCAATTTTTCTAAAGTCTTTACGATTATTGTTATCCGCCCGGTAACTATCCTTGGATGAAGATTCATAAACCCTTAGGTATTGATCTCGGTTCAGTAAATAATATGTGGCCTCTCCCCAATGATGCATCTCCAATTCATTCAGGTGGATGCCTGCGAAACTCGGCAGCGTATCCATGATTCCAAACTCAACCGATAACCCCTGTTTTGCAAACTCATGTTCATGCAGATCAACCAAAGTATAATCCATCGAATTCATCACCGTTACAATATCATCCCAGTTATGTATGTTCGATTCAGGAGATACCTCCCATCCCCTTTTATCCCCTGGAACATGAATATCCAGGTCCTGGGCTTCCCAATTCATGTTTGTTATGACTTCAAGCCCTACGGATCCCATCAACAATGGAATGATTTTTATATCATTTAGTTTTTGTGCAATTGTAAGAAATTCCTTGAATTTGTAATTATCCATACGCCACTCCTGTTTTCTTTATTTCTTTAGATGATTCGTAAACACCGTACTTCATACTCCCTGTTCAGCTAACGATTTCAAGACGTATTTTTAAGTACGGATCGATCTTCAAAGTAATCCGATTTGTCTGGCATAAGAACGAGCTTGATCTGCCACATGCTTACGAACAGCATTAATGTCGAGGCACCAATAATGCTGTACCTAATGGGAATGATCTCCCCTGTGAAACCAATTAGAAGAATAAAAAGAATCTGTAGTAAGCTTTGGAAAATCCCGAATATACTTGAGATTCTGCCCATCATCCCTACGGGTACGTTGTTCTGGTAAAATGTCATAAATCCAGTCCCTGAAAAGGAATTGAAAAAACCTAAGACCATGAACCCCAGGGCTACTGTCACAAAGGAAAAGGAAAAAGCATAAACGAGATAGCCGATCGAAACCATCAAATAGCCACTGATCATTAAAGCCTTTATGGATATTCTTTTAGCAAGGGAGGAAACCACAGCCGCCCCTAAAATAGAACCGACTCCTGTGAGACTTATAAGCAAACCGTAATCTGTTTCAGATAAACCTAATTCCTGTTGGGTAAAAACAACTTCCTGGGCATCCATACCAAGGGCGATGATCATAAAAAACTGCGCCAGGAAGTACACTTTTACAATGAATCGGTGATTGTGACTGTATTTAAACACTTCACCCCAGTCATTTTTAAGCATTTGGAAACTAATCTTTTGCGCTGTTTGATTGGTGCTGGCATTTACGTCGGGTAAGAAATACACCAGAATAGCTGAAACAACGAACGAAACAGCGTTCAGCCATATGGAGATGTCAACAGAAGTAATGAGGAGTAAGGCTCCGGAAATAGCCGGACCGACTAAGAAAGCACTGGAAGTAATCAAACTTCTAAAAGAATTGAATTGTTTTCTGTCTTCTTCAGGAACAGCATGGGTGATGTAAGTAAGGGCGGCAGGCTCAAAAAACGCTTTAGAAACAGATAAGAATAACAGACATATGTAGATCGGCAAGACGGAAGAGAAGAAAGGAATCGTAGCTACCAGGGCCGCCCGGAGAATATCGGTTCCAATCATAATCCTTCGGATGTTCAGCCGGTCAATTAGACTTCCAGACCAGAATTTAGTCAGTAAGGAAGCGATCGGTCCCATCATCCATAAACCGGCGACGGCAGCGGCTGAGCCAGTAAGCTTTAACACTAAAACATTTATGGCTACAAGGTAAATAAAGTCTCCTAATGTAGAGATGCCCAATCCAAATAGGAGCAGGAGAGAGTTCTTTCTTTGCATGACGTTTGATTTTCTAATCATACCACCTCGCTTCATTGCACCTTTCTACACCACATGGAAAAGTAATAGCTCGATTGGAAAGGTTTCATTTTACACGTTCAATCTTACCTAAACTGGACTGAGCGGGATACGATTCATTAGCTCCACCCTCGCCCCATACTTTGACTTTATCTCCTTTTTGAAAATCTGAGAATGACTCAAAAAAGCGATCGATATGAAATTCGTGAGCTTCGTAATGCTTATCTTTTGAAAGGTCATTCCAGGTCTGATGAACAGCCTGTTCCTTTGTAATCCCATGAACCACTAATATTTCCTTATCTTCCACTCTAATTAAATAGCCCTCTATGGTGGGTTCACCGGAAAAGTCTTGCTCTTCTTTATTACATCCTGAGAAGAATACAAGCAAAAAGAAGGAAAGGATCAAAATTTTTTTCATAGGTACCTCCCCACCCACTCTTTGGTTCCATTAAATACATGGTCACTTTGCATCATGTAAACTTACTAAGCAGTTTTAGCTCGCTATCTTGTAGCAGCGACACCTGAGAATCAAAACCAGGAATCACTATTTTTCATTGTTCCTTGCAAAGAAAACTTGCCAATACGCGATTAAAGTAACAGGAATCACTAATACGATCTGTCCTAATCCATCTACATCCATATCAAAGAGCGGATAGACCAACAAACTCACTCCATAAATATAGAGCGGGATTCCTATGATTTTAAGGACAGTTACCATATAACCTCTCCTTTTAATCGTCCATTTTACTAGAACGGATGGTTTCATTAAAAAACGTCTTTGCACTTAGTGGCACTGCCTGCGCAATTACATATGTTTACTTCTCCATTATTTAATCAATGACAGGACCACTGGGGTAAGTTTAACATAATTAACCATTTAACTAATTCATTTTTTGAGCAAAACGTCCGGTGCTAGGCTTATCACGAATAATAGAGCCCGCATTCAGCCGGCTCTATTACTTACTCTTTTAATTCCCCTAATTCTTGATAACTTAACGGGAAGTCTGTGTATCATCTTTAATAACAATATTCCCTACGTACTGGGCCGCGTTACTTCCATCTTTAAATGAAGCTTCAAAAACATAATTCCCTTCTTTAGTCGGAAACTGAAATTCTCTTTGCTCATTCATCTCGATTTCGGTTTTTTCTCCATTTTTCCATAGAACAGCTGAGATCGTTGGGGCCGACCAAATATCTCCGCCATTTTCTTTATTCTCTTTAAAATCTAAAGAAGCGTCCTGCCCTGGGAATATCTTTATTTCATCTTGTGATTGTGCATATTCTTCGATATCTTCTATGGTATCTTCTACTTTCCCGCTTGATGAATACCAATGGATATTCGCTTCTGTTAATTGTACAGATTGACTAAGCACGTGAGCATCTATATGTAAATGAGCCGTTGGAACTCCAACATCATAATCTTCACCAAAACATCCTGCCACTACCGAAATCAAAAACAAGCCTGCAAATAATATCAGAGTTTTTTTCATAACCATACTCCACTCCTTAGGTCGTTACTGCCCAACCTCTAAGTTCATCCATTTTATTCAAGATTTTGTTCTATCAATCTAATAGCTCCATACCTCTATATATTTCAGACTTATGTAATTGATGATCTAAAGCTTTATTGAACAATAGCCATCGTTTTTGAAGACTCGATATTATGGGCAATTAGAGACTAAAGCCAGCTATTATTAGACAAATGGTTCATGAAGATTTCGTTTTCAAGGTGTACTTAAATAATAATTCTCCATTATTCGGGTCTCTCTCATTCATATACTCGAATCCAATACTAGTATATAGATGAAAAGCTTTTTTATTGTCCTCTGTGATACTTAAATATATAACGTTCACCCCATATTCTTTAGAAATTATATCAATCAGCATAATGATCGCCCTCTTACCGTAACCCTTGCCTTGAGCCCTTTTATCTATCATGATCCTGTCAAGCCAAGTTTCTTTATTGGGACCAAAAGAACCGTACATAGCAAATCCAATAATGTCTTCCTCAAAATATATAGCTACTGGATGCCATTGATGGTAAGTACCGGCTTCCTCTAAACATTCATCTACAGTTTCTATAAATTTTTCTTGCCCAAATTTTAATTTTATATTTCTAACTTTGTATTCATTAGCATGATCTATGTCTTTAATATGGATATTACTCATCGGCTAAATGATACCTCCACTATTTTCTTTATGAAATATATAGTTGGGAATTCGGAAGGACTCTATTAAGAATATTTAACTATACGCTGCTTTCATACTAAACTTGATATTTTAAAAACCATAATTCCTATAAAAATTCACTGCACCCCTATGATTTCAGCCAACACAACAGCGCTAGTTTACATTATGTAACATCTTTAAGATAATACTCTTTAAATTTAGGATAATATTTCATTCTAAAAAATACAGCGATGATAAGAAATGGCAGAACGGATGCTAAGGCTAGAAAACCATATGGATGAATCACTATTCCTCCAATTAACGCATACAGGCCTGCACAAAGAGCTAAACTATAGCCTATGATGAAAATTGTGTTAAAGTAAATAAGCCCAATGAGTTTCTCTTTGGCCTTTTTATTCTCCTCTTTACTTCTATGCCAACAATCCTTACATTCAATCCATGATTGCTTCAATGGTTCAATAAAAAATTTGATCATGACTTACACCTCTTATTGATGTGGCAAATTATAATATCCAAAAGTTATACTCTCTATTTACGAGATAAAACGATTATGGTTTCAAAAATAGCTTTAAATCGAAGCTGAGACTTCTATAATCATGACCAAACATAAAAAAAGAGGCCATTCCATTAATTTAGAATTGCCTCCTAGCCTGTAAGACTTGATCCCGAGATATCTTGAAGCAGGTTACACACTAAACACTCGTTAGTTAAATGAATTCATTAACATTGACGTTGAATTACCTATTAAGTAATCAAGATCATTTTTGGGTTAAAATAAAAAAGAAAAGGAGTATGCTAATGAAAAAGATGTGGAAGCAGAATTCGCCGCTATAACAAATTCTGTTTCGAGTGATATGTATGTAAACGTTAAAAAGTCCCCATATACTTTGGCTACCTTCAAGTTTCCATTTCCACTCTTATCACAAATCTTCCACTTCCATAGCCTCTTATTATGATCGATGTTGATCAATTAAAATTGGGTTGCCATCCGGGTCTTCTAATGTAATATGGGCAGGCCCTTTTGTAGATTCATCAGTTTCTTCAATCAGTTCTACTCCCTTTTCTTTTAGTTCTTTTTGCAAATCACGGACATCTGTAAAACCTTTCAACTCTTCAGCATTATTATTCCACCCTGGGTTGAAAGTCAGAATGTTTTTCTCAAACATGCCCTGAAACAACCCGATCACCTTATCGTCATTTTTCATGATCAGCCAATTCTGATCAATATTTCCTCCAGTGGCTGCAAACCCAAGGTTTTCGTAAAATTCTTTAGATCGATGAATGTCTTTCACATTTAAACTAACAGAAAATGCTCCTAATTCCATTACTTCTCCTCCTTATGAGTGGCTTACATAGTATTTCTATTTTTCTTTCAAAATACCTTCTCGTTAACCCCTCTTACGGGCTAGTCACTGACGGTGCATGATGCTATAAGACTCACTATGGAGATAATCCAGAGATATATTGAACCAGTTTTCACTAATTATTCGCTTAATGATCTTCCTTCCAACCAATTTCCTTAATAATAACAGCGATCACTTCTTTTTCATTAAACCCAAACTCTATATTTATCCTATTGTCTTTATCAAAATATCCAAGGGTATCCAAGCCACTTTCAACCCTTTCGTAATAGTTCTCACCGTATTCTCTAATTACCTGTTCTTTTGTATCCCCGACTTTAATTTCTTCGGCAGTTTCATAGATTTTGGAGTTTTCGTGTGTTCTTCGAATGAATAATCGCATAACCCTGTCATCGGCAAACCCAAACTCCACCCCATCGTAACTTAAATATTTTGATTTTGGATCTTCTATTTCCTCGACTTCCATTGGTTTTCCAAAAGTGTTTAATACATCGTTCTCAGATGAATGTATGGATATAGAATCGATATTTTCACCAGAGAGGTCAATACCGTCTGTACTCTCATAAAAATCCATTGTTTCCTGTTCACATCCTATTATAAGGAACAACATAATTATTGTTGAAATGACAGTTGTAATTTTCATATTTATCCTCAAAATGATTCCCTCATTTTTAATAGTTGGAATATTTAACCATATGTTCAAAACCATTTTTCATGAATACCGCTGGTTAGCTCCCTTTATTAAGTGCTCTATCTCAGGCTTCTACCCTATGATTTGGTTTAAAAGTGTACACCAAAACAGTCAATAGACTTACAGGGAATAAAGCGATGTATAGATAAAAGGAAACAGGATCGCCACTCATTCCGAACTCATCCACGATAAAACCGCTGCTGTACAGGCAGACGCTGCCGATAATTAAGCTCATCGATGTAATGAAGAAGAGTGTCCATCCATTCACCTTCTCTTCCTTTTGAAACATGATAAATAGAGTAAGCAGTACGGAGGCCATCACTAATAATAAAAAGGCTGGTCTCAAAAGCTCCAGAGTTTCCATAAAATCCCTCTTCCCTCTCCTAGTCTATCAAAGGATTCTTCCCAAAGGTAGATGCTATCTTTTGCTTTCAAAAAAGGAAACTCGTAGACTTGAATAAAGAATAGGTAAAGGAGTGAGAATCATGGCACAAGAAATCACAGGAAAAATCGCTTATGTTACCGGTGCAGGTCGCGGCATCGGAAAGGCTACAGCTTTGCAGCTGGCTAAAGAGGGTGTTCATGTAGGGCTGATGGCTCGGACAGAAAGCCGTCTGGAAGAGGTGGCTGAGGAAGTACGTTCATACGGGGTCCAAGCGGCTGTCGCAGCTGTTGATATTTCCGATCTCGAACAAGTTGAAAAAGCGGTCAAGCAGTTAAAAGAAGAACTTGGTGAAGCGGACATTCTCATCAACAATGCCGGAATCGGTGTTTACGGGAAGTTCCTTGAACTCGAGCCGGAAGAATGGAAACGGACGTTTGAGGTGAACGTTTATGGTACATACCATGTCACGAGAGCGGTCCTGCCAATGATGAAGGAGAAAAACCAAGGGGATATTATCAATATTTCTTCAAGCAGTGGGCTTAAAGGGACGGCCGGTTCTACGGCTTACAGTGGATCGAAGTTCGCTCTTCAAGGCATGATGGAAGCGCTCATGCAGGAAGTAAGAAGAGATAATATCCGCGTTTTCACCTTAAACCCGAGTCTTGTCGCGACAGAACTCGCTTTAGGCGAGGACATGGAAGGACAGGATAAAGAGAAGTATATGCAGCCTGAGGACCTTGCTGAGTACATGGTCTCTCAATTGAAATTACATCCTCGAATTTTCATCAAACAGTCGCTTCAGTGGGCGACCAATCCTTTTTAAATCAGGCAAAATACCTGGCTGGATTAAATTTTAAATTATCAGCATCGTGAGACCCGCCTGAATCATAAAGATCCAGGCGGGTCTTTTTAATGAACGTACTCTCCAATGATTGAAGTAATGTTGACCTGTTCCAAACAACACGTATGGTTGCCTGGGACTATATAAAAAAGAGGCTGACGAGTGAACGTCAGCCTTCCTTTTTATTCTTTCATCCACTGTGGTTTTCCGAAGCCTTTAAATTCTTCATCGATGATTTTTTCAAACTCCTCTGACTCCACTACTTCTTTAATATCTTTCACAAATTGTGCGTCGAGATCTTCCGTCTTCACCGCAACGCGGTTGCGGTAATCATCAGGCATGTCTTCCAAGGCTAGTGCATTCAGAAGATCCATTCCGGCAGCCAAAGCATAGTTCCCTGGAACCATGGACAAATCTTCGCTATCAACGAGTCGAGGCAATTGCCCTGCTTCAACTTCGACAAACTGAATGTCTTTCTTATTCTTCGTGATGTCGTTCAATGATGCACGTAGAGGATCGACACTGTCATCGACCTCAACAAGGCCTTCATCTTCAAGCACAATCAAGGCACGGGCAAGATTCGTTGGATCGTTCGGTACGCCCATCGTGCTTCCCTTTTCAATACTCTTGATATCCTCGTATGTATTGGAGTAAATCCCCATTGGAGCCGTCGGTACAATGATGACTTCGGATAGATCTAAATTGTTTTCCTTGGCGAACGACTCTAAGTAAATTTTATGCTGAAAAAGGTTGGCGTCCAAATCTCCATTGGCAAGGGCTTTGTTTGGTTGAACATAGTCTGTGAATTCTTTGTTCGTCACCTCGTATCCCTTTTCTTCCAACAAAGGAGCAATCGCTTTCGTGACCATGTCGCTGTACGGTCCAGCCGTAGCGCCGAATCGGATCGTATCTTTTCCAGAAGCGTCCGCACTTTCTTCTTCCTCTCCGCACGCAGCTAGAAAGGCAATGGATAATAATGTGACACCTAACAAAATGAGTTTTTTCATGATGGTACCTCCTAAATTTTCTTTAATTCTTTTTTACCGTTTTGGCAATGTAATCGCCTGTGTACTGTACGATTTGAACAAGAACAATAAGCAGGATGACAGTTGTAAACATGACGAAGTTATCGTAGCGGTAGTAACCATACCGAATCGCCAGGTCTCCAATTCCACCGCCCCCGATGGCCCCTGCCATGGCCGAGTACCCAATCAAACTGATGGCAGTGATGGTCAATCCGCTGATCAGTCCGGGTTTGATTTCCGGGAAGATGATATCTTTGATGATCAACCAAGGGGAAGCCCCGCAGGCGATGGCCGCCTCGATCACCCCTTTGTCAATATCACGCGCCGATGATTCCACAATCCTTGCGTAAAAAGGGATCGCAGCTACAGAAAGAGCTACGGATGCAGCGACCGGCCCTGTCGTTGTCCCAATCAGGAAGTTGGTAAAAGGAAACAGAAAGACGAGTAAAATGATGAACGGAACCGAACGGATCAGGTTCACGACAACGCCGACGATGCTTTTGATGGTTCGATTCTCCAAAAATAAATCACGGTCTGTTACAAACAAGAGCAATCCAAGCGGAAGCCCTGCAATTAAAGCGACGAGGAGTCCGATACCTACCATGATCAGTGTTTCCAGGAATGATTTATTCAGCTCTGGCCAGAGATTGATCAGCTGTTCGATCATCTTGCAGCACCTCCACTTCTCCAAGTTTCCCTTTCAAATCATCGATCGCCTGTTTAACAACTTTCTGTTCTCCAGTCAATTCCATGACGAAGTTTCCGAGCGCCTGGTCCTGGATGTAGTCGATTTTCCCGTGGAGAATATTGGCCCGTACTTTAAATCCTTGCAAGAGGTCTGACACAATTGATTCGTTCGCGGAGTCCCCTTTGAACGTCATATGTACGATGGTCCCTTTTCTTTCGGAGAGAATCTTTTCAGGAATACGGAAGTCGATCACCGTTTGAATGAAGCGTTTCGTCAGTTCGTTTTCAGGGGCTGCAAAAATTTCGTACGTAGACCCCTGTTCTACGATTTTCCCGTCCTCCATCACAGCACAGCGATCACAGATTTCTTTCACGACTTCCATTTCATGGGTAATGAGGACAATCGTGAGTCCAAGTTTGCGGTTGATCTTTCTTAACAACTTCAGTATGGATTGTGTCGTGTTCGGATCCAGAGCAGAAGTGGCTTCATCACATAAAAGCACCTTCGGGTCATTGGCGAGCGCTCTCGCAATGCTCACTCTCTGTTTTTGACCTCCACTTAACTGGGCGGGATACGCACCCGCTTTATCTAACAGCCCGACAAGGTCCAAGAGCTCCTTGGCCCTCCTTTTTCTTTCCTGGCGATTGACGCCTGAAGCCTTTAAAGCGAAGGCGACATTTTCCAAAACGGTTTTCGCCATCGCCAGGTGGAAACCCTGAAAGATCATCCCGATGGATTGTCTCGCCTTCCTCAGGTCTTTAGGATTCAATGTCATGAGATCGATTCCATCCACCATGACCTTTCCTTTTGTCGGGCGTTCCAGAATGTTCATGCATCGCAGCAGCGTACTTTTACCAGCCCCGCTGTACCCGACAACTCCGAAAATCTCACCTTTCTTAATGTCCAATGAGACGTCATCGACTCCGATTACGGTTTTCTCCTTGGATTGATAGACTTTGCTCAGTTGTTCCAATGAAATCATCGGCTTCCCCCTTCATTAACAAATTCAAGTCCTACAAAAAAACTCCCGCCCTTTAGGGAGAGAGTTTCGCATGAAAGACTGCTAAACTCTTATCTCCCAGAATAAAAATATTCTGCAGGAATTAGCACCACTCCAAATGGAAGGTTGCTGTGATCTCTACGGGCCTTTTCCCTCAATCACTCTTGATAAGAATTTCGTTTATGTTTTAACACTTTAACGCAAGTGATAGGTTTTGTAAATAATTTTCTCAATTTTTTCAATTATAATTTTTCTCCGTTGACATGACATTTTCAGGTATGGATAATAATGGTCATATCTTAGAGGGAGGAATTTTGAATGGAAACAATCCAAGTACAAGGAGCGCCGACTTATTACCGGTGTGAACCCGGCCTTTTGAAAAAAGTACCTGACCTCGTGAAGGATGAAACGTTCACGCATGGGACCATTATCCATGGGAGCGATTCGTGGGAGATGGCCAAGCCTTACATCCCTGCATTTCCATTTGCTGTCGAAACCATCCTCTATGAAGGGGAATGCACACATAAAGAAGTGGAAAGGATCGCGGAGAAAATCACAACCACAGATGTCCTGATCGGTGTTGGTGGAGGGAAAATCCTCGACCTTGCGAAAGCATGCGGGGCTCACCTGGACCTGCCTGTGATCCTGATTCCCACCCTGGTATCCAACTGTGCCGCATGGACGCCTTTGAGCGTTTTTTACGATGAAGATGGGAATTTCCTTGAATATATCATTTACAAAAGAAGTACATACATGGTCATCGTCGATCCGGATATGCTCGCTAACTCACCTGTAGAATATCTCCGTGCAGGGATTGGAGATACAATCGCCAAATGGTATGAGGCCGATGTCCTGACGAGCCATATGAAAGAAAAGCCTCTCCCCTTGGAAATGGCTCTCCACGCAGCAAAATTGTGCAGAGACGTTCTATTCTAGGAAGGAAAAGACGCTGTAGTAGCCAATGAAAACGCTCAATGCACGTCCTCATTTACACGAGTCACTGAAACGATCATCATGGCTGGAGGGATGGTCGGGGGCTTTGGAGATGGTTACGGTCGTATATCCGGCGCGCACTCCATCCACAACGGCCTGACGAAAGTGCCCGGAACACATAAGTTTTTACATGGAGAAAAAGTAGCCTACGGCATCCTTGTCCAGCTGACTCTTGAAGGGAAAACCGATCAAATCGAGCAGCTGATTCCCTTTTACAAATCCATGCGGCTCCCTCTCACCCTCAAAGAGCTGGATGCAGATTCCCTGGAGGATATAGAAACCATTTCCTACTATTCCACTCGTCCCAGCGAATCGATACACCTGATGGGAATTCAAACGCAAGACCAAGTGAAAGAAGCGATCCTAACCGTAGAAAAAAGCTTAGCCTCCTTGTAAAAGGCTAAGCTTTCATACAACGAGCTAAGTAAATGCCACTCGCTGCCGCCTGTGATAAGGAGTGCGTCTCCCCGGAGGAGTCTCCGATCAAATACAAACCTTGCAGCTCCGTTTCAAAATGCTCATCTGTAAAGATCTTCGCTTCATAGAATTTGCTGTCCATTCCATATAGGATGGTGTCACAATCGATTTTCTCTCCCAGCAGCCCTTCCAATGCCTCGAAAAACTCAAGAAGCGCTTCGATATAAAGAGGCGGAACTTCTTTTTGGAGATCTCCTGCTTCTGCTTCCAAAGAAGGGTGGATCACCGCTGATTCAAGATGGATCGACGGTTTTCCTGCCAATAGATCCTCTAATTTCTGTGCTACAATCCTGCCCTGCCCTTGATTGATACCACCAATGACACGATGAGCTTCTGCCATGGCTTCGTCTTGATTTTTAAAATACCGTGGAACGAAAAGAGTGAAATTCAAATTCTGACTCGGTTCCTCCTCGTTCTGGTTCTGACCATCTGCCATCACCAGACCATGCTGATACTTGCGTATGATCCTCCCGCGTGGATTCATGCAGTAAGTGGTCGCTGAAAAGCGTTCGTTTATGTAATGCAGTTTCGTTTCAAACGTTTCCTGAAGGATGGCATCAAGCTGATTGCCACGCATCTCCACCCGGATCCCGAGATCCAACCGCGTCTCGCCCGCTCTCAGCCCTAAATCCTGAGTCATGAATTTCAGCCATTCTCCCCCGCTCATGCCTGTGGCGAACACTACTTTCCTGCTTTGGAACCGCCCGTGGTTGGTATCGATCGAAAATCGACCGCTTTCTTTTGTGACCGCCGTCACATCCGCTTCGAAGGTAAATGTCATCCGTTCAGCCATGACCTCATACATGCTTTGAAAAACCCCTCGGGCGAGCTGCGTTCCCAGGTGGCGGACTTCTGTTGAGAAAACCCGTAAAGAGTGCTGGGCGGCTTTTTCGGAGAGTTTCTCATTTTTCGTACTGTATTTTTCCACAAGGTCGCCACCATAAGAACATAAAAGCTCATCGACTTCTTCCATGAGCGAGAGCGTTGCCTCTTCCCCGATCTTCTTTCCCAGTTGTCCTCCAAAGTCGTTCGTATAATTGAATTTCCCTTCCGATTTTCCCAACCCGGCAAATCCTATGTAGCGGTCGCAAGAGCCATCACAGATACAGCTCTCCTGCTGCAATCCACACGTTCGTTCAACCAGAGGTTTTCCTTTATCGATCACATGGATGTTCACATCCGGATGTTCCTCAGCTAACGTGTGAGCAAGGAATACCCCGCTGACGCCGGCACCAATGATCGTGATGTCATACACGGGATCACTCCCCTTTTTCACGGACTTTGGCATAGATACACGTATCGGTTAAACGTTTTCCATCGACAGAGAGATCGTCGTTGCGAAGGGTTCCTTCCAGTTCAAACCCGAGCGACTCCGGGATGGCACGGCTTCTTTTGTTTTCCGACTCACAGCGGATTTCCACCCGTGCCCCGCCTAGACCATTCAACGCATATCCCGTCAAAGCTTCCACTGCTTCCCGCATGTATCCTTTTCCACTATGAGCGGTATCCATCCAGTAGCCTAGTTCAAACTTCGGGACATCCCAGTCCATTCGATGAAAACCTGTCGAACCGACGAAGGTGCGATCCTCTTTTAGAAAAACGAGATACCTCAGGTTCTGTCGCAGCAAAAACTTCGCGTGCGCTTCTCTTGCGTTTGATTCCGTATCTTCGACGGTCGGCGTCTCCTGGACGAATCCGAGCCATGGTTTCAGTTCATTCACAGATCTCTGGATCGCCGCATTGACTGCTGTTCCATCTCCTGGCTCCGGCATTTTCAGAATCAGCCGTTCGGTTTCGATGTGTGTTTTAATATCTCTCATAACTGGATTCATTGTTCCATCCCCTTGTGTTTCGATTTCATCCTTATCCTCTATCAAACAAGAATTTCTATTTTTTTGCAACAGCTATATTCAAACCTTTCTAAATTTTTGTATAATAGACGGACATTCATGGAAGAAGGAGGGATCCAGGTGACGAGAAACCGCGCGTTTATCCTCATATTTCTCGGCGCATCCCTATGGGGGATCATCGGCCTGTTTGTGAACGAATTGTACGAGTATGGCCTCTCCCCCATCCAGGTCGTCGCTCTCCGAGTGACCTCTGCGATGGTGATGCTATTCAGTTATATCCTCGTTTCCAATACAGCACTTTTGAAAATAAAGCCCGCGGATACAAGCTACTTCTTCGGCACAGGGGTCATCAGCATCGCCCTGTTCAACTGGTGTCTGTTCAGCGCGATCGAAGCCACTTCGATGTCGATCGCTTTCGTGCTCCTCTATACAGCGCCTGTTTTCGTGACCATCTTCTCGAGGATGTTCTTCAAAGAAACGTGGACAGGAAGAAAACTGATGGCTCTTGTCACCACGTTTATCGGTTGTACATTCGTCATCGGGTTGCTTCCGGAATTGGAAGCTTCCTTGTCCCTCGCCGGCTTCCTTTTCGGACTGGGTTCCGGCTTGTTTTACGCGCTTTACAGCATCTTTGGCAAGGTCATTTTGAAAAAGTACCCTTCCTTGACGGTGACCTTTTACACGTTCGTCTTTGCAACGATCGCTGTTGTTCCTTTCAGCCGTCTATGGAACGATGCAGATGTCCTTACTGATGGGCGGGTCTGGCTGTTGATTTTAGGACTTGGACTCATCTCGACGGTTATGCCCTTTCTTCTTTACACGAAAGGGCTACAGCATGTGGAATCGAGCCGCGCCTCCATCGTCGCCACCATCGAACCAGTCGTCGCGACCCTTGTCGGGTACTTCGTTTATGCGGAAGTGATGACGGTCTACCAATATGCCGGCGTCGCGCTCGTCCTTTTATCAGTCATCATAGTGAATGAGTCGAAAAAGAAGCCGGCTCGGTACAGGGAAAAGTCCGCTTCTTGATCGTTAAGTCACTTTAGGCTGGCGTTAGGGCGCTTTCGTGGTGCGTTAGGGCACTTTGACTTCCCGTTAAGTCACTTTGGTCGTGCGTTTGGGCACTTTAGCGCTCCATAAAGTCACTTTGCCATATCAAAAAACCAGCTCCCCAAGAGGAAGCTGGTTTCTTTTTATTTCGTATGAATCACAACCGTCGTCAATGGATCGATGGTAATGCCATCTTTACTGAGCTTGAAACCGGACGGATCTTTCACTTTTTTACGTCCGGCTTCGTCATTGTCGACGAGTACTTTTCCTTTCTTCAAGTTCTCACTAAGCGTCAACGTACGCTCTTCGTCATCGGCGTTGATGAATACGTAATAGCTTCCTTTTGCTTTCTTGCCAGGATCGACAGCTTTAAAGGCGAGCATCAAGTCCGTCTCCTGAATTTCAGGTGCATCCAAAAGGGTTACGTTTTCTTCGACCGCTTCCTCAGAACCGAGGCGGAAAGCATCTGTCCAGCGTCTCAGTTCGATCAGACCTTTCGTATATTCCATCGTTTCCTGCTGGATGCTTGGCTCGGACACCGCCTGCCAGTCGAACTGGTTGATCACATCGGTAGAATCATAGGAATCATGGATGAAGTAAGGATCCTCGAACGGATTCCCGTTTTCATCTTCCATGTAGGTCCACTTGTCTTCAGGAACACCATCGGCTTTCCACTGCTTCGTGCGGCCATATTCCTGACCGGCATGAAGGAAAGAGATGCCCTGACTTGTAAGAATCATAGAATTACCAAGGCGGATCCGTTTCTGGATTTCTTCTTCATGCTCCGCTGGGTCCTTTTTAATCGACTGGGCAATGACATCATGAAGCGTCAGATTGTCGTGGGCTGCGATGTACTGCACGATATCGCCTGGATCATCTTCCATCACATTTCCAGGCTGACCTTTGATGTTGTTAAAAATGGTATCGATATTACGAGCGCCATCTGTGATGAAACGCGGTTCGCCTTCACTGCCGAAACCGGACTTCAGTTCATTCCTGATTTCATCAGAGAACACAGCGACTCCATCTGTTTCATCCATCCAATCCTGGTCGGCCGGTTGAACACCTTCGCCATCGTTATCGCCGGCATACGTTCTCCAGCCTTCTCCAAGCATCAGGATGTTAGGATTCAAGGCTTCCGCTGCGTCGTAGGCCGCCTGAACACTTTCGGCATCCAAATCACCCATCAGGTCGAAGCGGAACCCGTCCACTTTGAATTCATCGACCCAATATTCGATGGAGTCGACCATAAGCTTGCGGGACATTTCGTGCGTCGTTCCCACTTTTCCTCCGCCGTAACCGACTTTGGCATTCCCTTCCTCATCCATGAAATGATAGTAGTTCGGGACAAGGTCTTCCAGGATGCTTACTTTTGCCGTGTGGTTGTATACGACATCCAAAATGACGCCCATCTTGCGTTTGTGGATTTCATCAATCAGATTCTTGAACTCTTCGATTCTTTCTTCCGGATCCTCCGGACGCTCCGAATACATGCCGGAAAGAGCGAAATAGCTGTGAGGATCATAGCCCCAGTTGTAATTGTTCCCTGAAGCGGAATACTCACGCTCACGCGTGCTGCTGTCGAACTCATCCCCGAAATAATACTTCATGACAGGAAGCAGCTGTATGTGGGTGACACCGAGCTCTTTTACATAATCCAATTTTTCTACAAAAGCATTGAACGTTCCGAACTGGGAATTCAGTTCCCCTTCGATGCTCGGGTCAGATGTGAAGTCACGGACGTGTGCTTCCCAGATAATCGCATCTTCGCGTTTTTCATAGCCTTTGATTTTAGCAAAATCAAGTTTCGGACCGATGTCAGAAGGATCGACGATCGCCGCTTTTCCGACATCATCGTTGTCCTCATTGTTCGAAGCCGCCATCGATTTCGCATATGGGTCGAGAGCAAGCTTCTCTTCGCCATAAGCTTCGATTTTGTATTGATAATAGTAGCTGTTCAGATCTTTGATTCCCGTATTGGATTCATCGAGCGTCACAGACCAGACGCCATCGTGCCCTTTTTCCATCTGGATGTCCTCGTTCACGACTTCGTACTGATCTTCTTTATCATAAAGAACGACAGAGACATTCGTCGCAATCGGTGACCAAAGCTTCAGTTCAGCGGTACCGTTGTCATGTAACGTCGCTCCAAGGTCGTCCCCATCATAAGCAAACTTTTCATCCATCAGCTTCCAGTCGACGATCACATTCGTTACTTCTTCTCCATACTGGATGGTGTACGTTTGAGTGAGATCAAGGGCTTCTGATGTGTGCAGCTGGACATCTTGTCCATCTGCCTCTACAGACTCAATCATGACCTCTTCTCCATCCGCGCCTTTCAGAACAAAGTCTGAATGATCTGCACTTTCGATCACCTGACTCATTTTTGCTGAAATGAGCATATCATCCTTGATTTTCGCAGACTCGACGTAAGTGGTCAGCACAGGTTCTTCCAAATAAACGTCCTCCTTGCCTTGGACTAGCCAGAACTCCGTTTCACCCGTTGTTGGAAAACTTCTGTCGTTCGGAGTATCTTTCATGTCCCCCTTATGTACGATGAAGTTCAATCCGTTCGTTATATCAATGACCGGAATCTCCACGGATACTCCATAGTCGGTTTCATTGGTAAACTCCACAGGGTCCGACCAGTCTGTCCCTTGTTCAATCGCAGGATTGGAACCGTCCTGGTTCCATAGGTGCAGGCCCCACCCTTCATAATTTCCATCTAATCGTTTGTAATGAATGGTAACGGTTTCATCAGTTTCCGCAAAAGTTTTCATCGAAGTGACCTGCGAAAAAGAAGTCGGAACCGCAAGCAAAAATACGAGCACAACACTGATGACAACTTTCCACCATTGTCTATTCATCCTCAAATTATTCATCCTCCTTATATGAGTTTCCGAGAGCGATACGCGATCGTTAGTGCAAACGCTTTCACAAACAATATACCATAGATTTCCTGAGTGTGAATAAATATTCAGAAAATGATCCAAAAAGAAACGTTTGTCCTGTTTCTATAGTCCCAAGTTCTAAACATGGGTTCTTTGAATACATTGAAAAAGGATATATGGGAGGTGTTTGTATGTCAGCAGCACGTGTTCTCATGTGGGTCACCGCCTCTTTGGAAGCATTCTTAGGTATCCCTTTGATCGGAGGATCTTTTGTTATCACATTATTGTGGACGCCCCTGGCCGTCATGCTCATTCTTCACATCATCACCCTTGTGCTTTCCCAGCAAAAAGGCCGGGAAACGAGAGGAAGCATCCTCGGAATCGTCACCTCCTGCGTCGGCTGGGTTCCTTTCGTCGGCATGGTCATGCACATTTTGACAGCAATCTTTTTGTTCATTGATGCAGCGGAAGCCGATCCGGAATTGGAAAAACAGCCCGCCTAAAAAAGGCGCCTCATAATGAGGCGCCTTTTTTTACATAGGGACGATATTCTGATGTTCTTTATGGTACGTTCTTATCAAAACCAGAAAAGCGATCTCCATGATGAGCAACGCTCCCAGCCCTAAGATAAACAAAGGAATCGTCACGTTCTCAGGAATATTGATCGAAAAGGGGATGAGTACAAAATAGAGGATATGCGCCCCTAGATAAAACCGGAATAGTTTGTGGGTTCTCTTTCTCAGCTCTTCCTTGCCTTCTTTTCTCGACCAATCCATGAAAACATAAAACAGGAAGTAGGCAAGGATCAGATGAACGATAGTCGTGAACTGGTGGTAAATCGTCACAAGATCGGTACTGATACTGACACCCATCGTTGTTCCTGTAGGCTGACCAATGAAAGCAAGCGGGATGGCAAGAATGCTGATGACCAGGGCTGTGGTTCTCGCACCCTTCATCCCTTTTAAGTTGCCGTCCATTCCATTCAAGGCACTTAATACCATGAGATAACCGATAAAGTCAGCCAAGATTTCAATTTGGCCGAGATGGATGTCGATTAAGACCAGTAATAAACCTCCGAAGATCCGATAAAAAGGATTCACTCTCTTCCCCTCCTTTCGATCAGGAGTTCCATCTGTTCTGGTGTAAACTGAGGATCATTGGAGACGAGGAAAGGCTGCGTGAAAGGCACACCGTTTTTTGTTGTACCTGTTACTTCTATTTCATAGGAGTATGAACGAAGGTTATTTTTCTTTTCCTGCATCGTCAGCCTGATTCGATCTTGGGACTTCATTTTGATTGGAAAATCAATCTTTGCCAAAGGCATTCCTGCCACTTCGCTCCAGTCCTCATCCAGCTCTTTTTTGTATGTGCGGGGCCCTCCCCCGTCGGGCGTACCCGTTGAACCAATCGATGGTGCGTATAATTTCATCTTGAGACCATCGTCGACTTCAGGGAACGGAGAGGATATAGATTCTATATCCAACTCCTCTTTTACTGAATATGACCGGAAGGAACGACCGTTACTGCTACTCGAACTGGATTGTTGAGTGAATAGTCCATTCCCCTTCCTCAACTCACCGGCTTCAACCATGCCAATATCTGCGACGATTGTTTCACCACCATTAAAATGGATCGTGGCTTTTCCTTCATGATCGACGCCCAATTCTCTCATTCTCTGCTCATCAAACCTAGTCGCTTTCAGCAGATAATGCGTGGATTTGCTGCGGACATCCGGCCCGTAGGCAGGGTTCTCATTCCGAAAAGCATACTGATCCGCTTCCGCATGTAACGTTGTTCCGTCACTAAACTCTACACGGACGATATGTGACGGGTCATCTCTATTGGTTAAGTAATAGAGCTCGAACATCCCGGCTCCATCGTAAAAATGTTCGAGAAATATTGGTTCCTCCAGCTGCTTGGAATGGTAGAACCATAAATTTCCTCCCCAACTGATGGCGATGATCAGCAGAGAGATGATGAATGTTTTTCCTTTCATATGTATCTTCCTAACTTTTATTCTTTTCGTGCGGTTCGTAATTTTTTGCGCGCGACTCGAGCCTCCTTTGGTGCGACTCGGGCCCTCTTTGGCGCGACTCGGACTCCCTTTGGCGCGACTCAGGCCCCCTTTGGCGCGATTCGGGCTCTCTTTGGCGCGACACGGACTCCCTGCGCGCGACTCGGGCTCCTTGCGCGCGACTCAGGCTTCCAGCGCGCGACTCACTTTTTTCAAATGGATGAAACCATCACACACACTCATCCGTACTGTTTAGTCATACCTATTATAGAAAGCGAGACGATTATGTTACATAACTCTACCTACTACACCCTACAAACCAAAACCATCATGACTCATCAAAGCAAACAATACTGCATATCAGATAAAGAGAATCAAAGAGTAGCCACGTTTGAAGAGGACTCTTCAAGCTCCGGAAACTGGCTGAACCATGCTCTCCAATTTTTCAATCTTAATCAAATGACCAGCTTACATATCAAACTTTTATCAGTGAATCAGGAGGTCATCGCACATATTTACCGCAAAAAAGGACTCACGAGCGATGTTTCTATCCAAACAGGAGATGCTACATACGATCTTCGCTTCAAAGGGAGCATTTCGCAGAAAATCATTGCTGAATCTTCTGGGGAAACGCTTTTTGAAGTGAATGGAAAGAATATGGCATCTGATTTTGAAGCGAAAGCAGGAGATACGCAAATCGCTACCATCCAAAAACGATCCATCCCGGCCCCGACCACAAAAGAAGCGTGGCTCTCGGGCGATATCTACCATGTGAGAGGCCGCGAGTGGACGGAGGAACAAGCGATTCTGTTATTATGTACGACTTTAATGATCGATTTAACGTACCATCAAAGGTAGAGCCAGCTTCTGGCTCTTTTTTTATATCAAGAGTGATAGGATTGGAATGAAGGCCAGGAGTATGTAAAAAGCAGCGTATTTCTTTTGATCATCGATCCAATTTTCTACTCCAAGTAATATAAAGAGAGCGCCGATGATGAGAGCATTGATTAATGGAGAAGGGTTGATCCGTTCATTAAATAAACTGACCGTCATCCATATGATGGTCATCACTCCACAGAGAGCGATAAATATCCTGAATGCTTTCATGCGGCCATGCTCCTATCTTCCAAGTATTCCTGGTAGTAATGCTCTTTGGCTTTCCATTTCTGTATGCCTTGTCTAAAGCCAGTCGCGAGCCCGATAACCAGGAAGAGGCCAAACATCATCCACGACGCGTTTGCTCCAAGAATGGCAGGGAACAGCACTTCTATACTTTTGGACAGCGAAGAACGGAATTGGAAAAGAAACCGCCGGTCCCTCCACCGTTCATCCCAGATCTGCCACAACTCTTCGTTCGTTTTCCTGCTCATGTACGTTTCGTAAAGGAAAGATCCATAAAAGATGACAGCCCCCAAATAAAAGAGACCCTGAATCATATTGAAAAAAATCTGCCCGAAGCCAATACACAAAACCATCAATAAGAAAAGGTACCACATTGAGCTCCGGGCTTTGTTTCTAACCTTTTTCTGGTCGACACTTTCTTGTTTTAAAGCTTCTTCCATATAAAATCCCTCGCGATATGTAATCAGATAAATAATAAACCAAATAATGATAGACTAAAAATGAGGACACAAAGACCGATGGTGATGAGCGGCTCTACTGTCTTTTCTGTTTCACGCATATCCCGCACTCTCGTAATGGCGACGGATGGCGCAAGGAACATCCAGGCCCATTCTGTGCGGAATGGAAGGTCGGTGAGCAGCATCACAAGAAAAATGAGAACGGCAGCCCCGAAGAGAAAATGTCCGATCCACCTCCAAGTCTTCTTCAATTTCATTCCCCCTCTCCAAACGACTACGGTCCTATAAAAATATGTATGCGGTCAAAGAGTTCTATCATTTTTTATAAAGGACTGTAGAACAAACTGTACAGCGCAAACCCAAAAATAAGTACACAAAAAGTAATAACAAGGATCGGTTCTACTCTCTTCCCTTCCTGAATGTCTTTCACCCGCATCACTACTGTGGATGGCACCGAGCAAATCCATAACAACTCCCATCGGAAAGGAAAGTCTGTAAACAGCGGGAGGATGAGAGCGAATAATCCAGCGATCAGGAAAATGCCTCCAACTCTGTCCCACACTTTCAACACAAAGACCCTCCTTTCCACATGCCACGGCTCTTATTGTAACAAAAATTTCCGTTTTTATGGAAAAAAATAACCCTTCCTGGACTAGGAAAGGTTAAGATTCATCGACTGGATACACACCATCTTCATCATGGACTTCATCCCCGCTGATGGGTGGGTTGAAAACGCAGATCATTCTCACATCCGTTTTTGCCCGTAACACATGCTCATCATGTTCATCGAGGGCATAGAGGACACCCTGCTCGATCGGCCAGGTCTTTTGATCTTTCAGCGTGACGACTTCACCCTCTCCTTCGATGCAATAGACCGATTCCAGGTGGTGCTTGTACCATATGTGTGTTTCCGTACCTGCGCGGATGATCGTGTCATGGACGGAATAGCCCATCCCGTCTTTCTTAACGATGAGACGCCGGCTGTTCCACGTTCCTCCATCGACATCCTGACTCGTCCCGATTACATCTTTCAAGGCAACGACTTTCATGACATCTCCTCCTTCTTTTTCAATCTATTCCCTATTCCACCGAGTAGAACGCCCCTTTTCCATGAAAGAAAATACATCTCGGGACCTATGAAAGATACACCCGCAGGCAGTTAGCCTTTTGGATGAAGCACGCTATACTATTTTCAGATGCAAAAAAGGAGCGATGAGGTTGAAGAAATTAGTCAAAACTCTTTTGGGTGCAAGTACTTTCATGACACTAGCCGGGTGTTCATTCGTTCATGCGGGTGAACAGGTGGAGGAGACTCAACGGATCGAACGAGATGATGCCGATCAACTGAAGATGGAGATCGAGATGGGGGTCGGTGAGCTTACGTTAGCAACAGGATCGGAAGACTGGCTGGAAGGGTCGTTCCTTTACCCTGAAAACTTTCTGACTCCTGAACTTTCCTATCAGGATGGCACGATCACACTCTCCCAAACGGAAGGTAAAAAGAAATTCCTCAACAATCAAAAGAGTGAGTGGGACGTTCTTTTGACCAATCAGATTCCGGTCGATCTAGCCCTCCAGACGTGGGCAGCAGAATCGAAACTGGATCTAAAAGAAGCCTGGTTGCAGAACCTCTCCATCGAGGCTGGCGTAGGAGAGTTGACCGTCGACCTTTCCGGCGATTATGAGGAAAGCTTTGATGCAACCATCGAAACTGGCGTTGGGGAAAGTACCGTTTATCTGCCGGAAGATACAGGTGTCAAAATTACAGTTGAAAAAGGGATTGGAGATATCGAGACGGATGGTCTACTAAAATCAGGAGACTCATGGGTGAACGAAGCGTATGATTCTAGTGGTCCACGCATTCACATCAACGCTGAAATGGGCGTCGGAGATTTGGCGTTCATCGTAAAATAAGATGCTGCAACAACCTGGAAAGGCGCCTGGATCTAATCCAAGCGCCTTTCCTTTACGACTGCAACCGAACTTTCCGGCTATTTTTCGCTTGATACATCTCCTGATCCGCCTCATCCAAAATGCTGACGAAATCCTTTTGCCCGAACACGAATTCACATACGCCAATGCTGATGCTGACAGGAATCCGGTGTCCCCCTTGATGGAACGGTTCAAGAAAAGCATGGTGGATGCGGGCACACAGTTCATCCGCACTTTCGCCGTCCTGTATTTTTTGAAGGATGACGAATTCATCGCCACTCAACCTGTACACGTGGCCGCTCCCTTTCACCGCTTCATGAAGGAGGGCAGCGATGGATTGGAGCATCTCATCTCCCATCACGTGGCCGTATGTATCATTGATCCTTTTGAATTCATTTACGTCAATAAACAAGAGAACATGGACTCCGCTCTCCTCCCCTTCGAGGAAACGCTGCTGCAAAGCCTGTCTGTTCGGTATCCCTGTCAGATCATCATGGAGGATATTCTTTTGGGAACGCTCCAGGTTGACCAGCGTTTTATTAATGTTTTTATTCAATTCACCAATCATGCCCCCGGACCGAAAGGTGGTCCTTGCAGACAAATCCCCATTTCGAACCGCGTTCAGGACCAGATTCACATGTCGGATGAAACGTTTTGTAAAGTAATAATAGATCAAATAGTTGACTGACCCTAACAGTGCCCCAGCAAAGACCGAAGCGATCATGAAGAACAGGAACAGTTGATCCGGAATCGGGATGAACTGATCGAGGACCAGTGAAAAACTGATGCCCATGACAGTCCCGAGCACGATATAGATAATGAGCATCCATCTCAAATAATTCATTTTCATACGAAGACGACCTTTCCAAAGGGGTTCGAATAAACAGTGTCTTTGAAGTCATTAAGACCTAGGTCTATTTACTCTAAGATAAAGATACCCCTCCTCCTACATCTGAAACGTTTCAATGTTCAAATGATTCCGGATAAGGCTTCTGCTTCTTTCTTCAGTGCTTCGGCAGCCCCTACGATTTCCTTATATCCTGCAGAGGCTCCGTTGATCTGTGTCTGGCTGCCTTCCACATCTTTTCTGATCTGCTCTGTTCCTGATGTGATATTGGAAATCTCTTTCGTTATGTTATCGATATTTTCGCGCACCTCTCCGATCGACTCTTCCACCTTCGTCGAAAGCTTCCGCACTTCTTTGGCAACGACATCAAATCCGCGACCATGCTCGCCGGCACGAGCCGCTTCAATCGCTGCATTCAAGGATAAAAGGTTTGTCTGCGCGGCGATGTCCCTGATCGTCTTCACAACTCCCTGGATGTCTTCTGCCTGGGCACGCAAGTCGATGAGGATATCCGTGTTCCCTTTTGATTTCACAGCGATTTCATTGATTTTATCGTTCAGTTCTTCGTGTTGGCGAACCCCTTCTTCGGCCCTTGTATTCAGTGTGACAGACATCTCTTTCAAACTCTCCACCACTTCGGTGATTTCACTTTGACGCTTCGTAATATCTGTCGCAATCTTCATGACACCGACGATTTCTGCGTCATCGTACACCGGCATGTAGGTTGCTTCCAACCAGACACGACGGCCTTTCGCATCTTTACGTTCGATTTTATCCTGAAAACTGCGCCCGCTCAGCAGGTCGTTCCAGAACGTATCGTATTCTCTACTTTTAGCAAAATCATCAAAACAAAAGTTCTTATGATGCAAGCCCATCATGTCTTCGGTTGACCGGAACTGCATCGTCGATGAAAAGATTTCATTCACGTAGGATACTCTCCGGTCGGTCCCGAACTGGATGATGGCCAGATTCTTTTCCGCCGCTTCAAACATTAGATCTTTCTTCACATTCTTTTTCTCTAAACTATGTACCATTGTAACAACCCTCTCCCCTGTAATAATCCATAATACCTATCCCTGTATATTCATCATTATACCCACTGGAAAGATGTCTGGCAATTTTAATGTTTTAGACAATTAGAGTACAAGAGGATAAAAAAAGTCCGGAACAACCGTCCCGGACTTCTGCTTATTTTTTGATCATCGTAATGAATGGACACGCCTCTGTCTGGAATGAAGCCTGTTTGACAAAGCCCATGTTTTCATAAAGACGGATGGCCCGTTTGTTGAAGGTGGCCACGGAAAGTCGGATGGGGACCCCTTCATTTTCCTGTTGAATTTGGGCAAGGACCTTTTTCCCGAAAAGATGACCATTCCCCTGTCCTGTAAGCGAAGGGTGCAGTCCGAGACCCATATCGACAGCGGTTTCTTCATAGACGCCGTCCTTTTCACCGGCAGGAACTTTCGCACTCTCTCCCGTGCAGAAGAAGCCGATGAGCGTTCCCTTGTCATCCAAAACCGAACGGTAAGTTCCGTCCAACCGCTCGGCAAGCGCCTCTTCGGACAGTTCCACGTTGTAAAAATCGTAAGGCGGCTCGTACGTCCACTGGAGAGATTCTTCCGCATATTCTTTCGTCATGGTTTGTAAAGAAAGGTTCAACCTGCTCCCCCTCGTTCAGCACCAGTCCTCTTCAAAATGTTCCATCTCGGCAAGCATCATCTGCAGCCGGGACTTTTCCGGTGCTGTTTTGATTTTGTGTTTCTTTTCATACCGATACGCCCCTTTCCGGTGCGCTTTCGCCAGTTTTCCGGGGTGCTGCAACCACGGATGCCCAGGTTCACTTTCCTCATACTTTCTCACGTTCAGCAGAATGTCCAGTTGCTTCCGGATGATGCGCTCCCTGTGATGGCGGTAATAATCGGTCGTTCTGTTTTTCATCGTACCCACGTCCTGTCCCTCGAGATTTGACACGATCCCGCAAGGAGGCTCAAGGCACTCACTCTCTCCCTACAGGAACGTATCAAATGGCGTGGTGGTCATCATCATCCTGCACCTCTTTCTCCGTTGATCAGGCAAGCAGGCACTCGTGTTCATAGAGGTACGCATACCTCAAGTCGATGAAAAGGAAATGCTGATCCGTCAGTGGAAAGCTGAACGTCCGGACCATTTCCTTCGTTTCGATATCGGAATAAAGACCAGAAAGCAACCCGGTATTGAGGGCTTTCATCTGCATGACGTTTTCGAGGAAATATGGACGGAACGCCCAGTTCGCTCCACGCTTGTGGGGCTCGAGTTCCCATACATCGGTCTTTTTCCTGAAGTTCGAGGACACCTGCTGGCCATCCATGTGGCAGACGAACATCCGGAAGCTCTCTTCATCGAACTGCTGGGTGACCCCTTCTATGAAGGTGTCCGCTTTCTTCGGACCTTCCCACCTCGGCAGCAGGTTCTTCACTTTCTTTTCCCACGTTTTGATGAAATCATGGCGCTGCTGCAGTAAGCTTTTTTCACGCTGGACATAACCAGCCATCTTCTCCCCGATATTCAAGGCGAGCGATTCCCGGGTGACCGGTTGGAAGGCAGGGTACCCGAGATAGAACCCTTGGTAATAGCGGCTGCCATGTTTCCATGCAAAATAGAGCTGGTAGTCATCTTCTATGTTTTCAAAAAGAAGGGCCGCCCCGATCCTGTGTGCGAGCATCGACAGTGAGAACATGATGTCATGGAACGTATCTCCATTCTGCTGGCGGATGATCCTCGAATCGATTTTCAGGATATGCGGTTCCAGCTGCCGGATCCGGTCGATGTTCGAGCTCTTCGCTCCGACATGGTCGACCGCAATCTGGATGCCGTACGTTTTGTAATAGAGAAGCAGATGGTTCAACGTCTCGAACTCTTCATCGAAATCATGCTCCGTGACTTCAATGACGATCCGGTTCAACTCCAACCCCTTTTGTTCATATTCAAGCAGTGACTGTATGAGGTCGTCCCCGTCATTGATCATCAACTGCTTCGCATTGCGGTTGATGAACAACATCCCATCGGTCCCTTTTTCTAAAAACTGGTCGACCGCAAGCCTCAGCACATGCTGATCGACTTCAACCTTGAATTCTTCCGGGACGTCGGGGTCCAGGAAAAACGGACCTAAACTATGCCATTTCCCATCTTCTTCATAGCGTGCCAGGACTTCGTGGCCGATGACGCCCTGGTTGATGGCACTGACGATCGGCTGGAAGACTGGTCTGATTTTATGTAAATTGCCTAAGATATCGAGTGGATCCATGTGTCCCCCTCCTGCTTTTCTTTATCTGCCTCCATTATACACGATTTTTTGATGGAATTATAAATGATGAATCCGAAGAATGGTAGAAATGAAAGAGTAGGAATAAAGTTTTATCTAAGGCGAAATTTTTGTGATGGTTGCCTTATATTTGACTATACTCCTTGTCTGATAATTTCATATAATAGGAGGAAGTTCAGAAAGGAGACTGACTTATATGAAAACCGTTGTCATAGATGCTGGTCACGGAGGGTCGGATCCTGGTGCAACCTTTCAAGGGTTCCAGGAGAAGACCTTCAATTTGTCTATTGCCCTGAATGTCCAACGCATCCTTTCATTGAATTATGAAGTAAGGGTTCTAATGACCCGAACGACAGATGCTACCGTATCCCTCAGGGACCGCACAAACCTCGCCAATCGTGTGAACGCTGACTTCTTCTTATCGATCCACAACAATGCGGCAGGAGGAAGCGGCTTTGAAAGCTATATCTACAACGGTCCTTTGGCTCCGAATACACGAACCTATCAAAATATCATCCATGACACCACCTACCGCGCGATCCGAAAGTACAATGTACGCGACCGTGGGAAAAAACGCGCCAACTTTTTCGTGACGAGGGAAACGAACATGAGCTCCCTGCTCATCGAAGTCCTGTTCGTCGACAACCCCGCCGACCTTGCGCTTTTGAGGAATTCCGCCTTCATCAATGATGTCAGCCGCGGGATCGCCGAAGGCGTCGCGGATGCACTCGATCTGCCGAGAACCCCATCACCACCTTCACCACCGGGGGATGGCAACTTGTACCGGGTCATCGCCGGGTCGTTCCAAAACCGCGAGAATGCTGAACAACGGGTCGAAGCACTCGCTGCCGAAGGCTTCCCCGGCTTTGTTGTACCGACGACGATTTCAGGAACAACGTATTACCGTGTGCAAACAGGCGCTTTTTCTAATGAAGAAAATGCAAAAGAACAGGTGGAGCGTCTCAAGCGCATCGGAATTACGGATGCCTTCATCATCCGCGGCGAAGATGCACCTGCCCCACCTCCGCCACCGGAACCGGGGGAACCTGGAGACGGCTTGTTCCGTGTCATCGCCGGGTCGTTCCAAAATCGAGTGAATGCCGATCAACGCGTCGCCTTCCTCGCCCAAAATGGCATCGACAGCTTCATCGTGCCGACCGAAATCAACGGCGTAACCTATTTCCGCGTGCAAACCGGCGCATACGCAGAGAGGGAAAACGCCGAAGCCCAGGTCGCACGTCTTAAAGCCATCGGCATTACAGAAGCTTTCATCGTGCGTGATGGAGATACCCCTGCCCCACCACAACCTGAGCCAGGCGATGGATTGTTCCGCGTCATCGCAGGTTCATTCCGTAACCGTGAGAATGCAGAAGAACGAGTCGCTTTTCTCGCTCAAAACGGCATTGTAAGCGTGATTATCCAAGTGGAAATCAACGGTGTCACCTACTTCCGGTTGCAGGCCGGTGCCTATTCCATGAGAGAAAATGCCGAAGCACAGATCGCACGTCTCCAATCGATCGGCATCACGGATGCCTTCATTGTCACGGACGGATCGACCCCGCCGACGGAACCAGAACCTCCTGTCGACGACGGTGGGTACAAGATCTTCGGTGACATGTATTTGACCGCCTGCCAGCTCGATGATTACGCGAAAACTGTAAACCCTGGCGCTCCTAATCTCGGACACTTCTATTTGAAATACGGAGAATTTTACGGCATCCGCGGCGACGTCGCTTACGCCCAAGCGCTTAATGAAACAAACTACTTCCGCTTCACAGGAGATGTGAGACCGGAACAGAATAACTTCGCCGGCATCGGCGCGACCGGTGGAGGCGTTCAGGGAGCCACCTTCGCCACACCAGAAGAAGGCGTCCACGCCCACATCCAGCATCTTTACGCCTATGCTTCAACGGATCCCATTCCAGCAGGATTGGAAAAAGTAGATCCGCGCTTCGACCTCGTCACGCGAGGGATCGCCCCGACGTGGACCCGCTTGAACGGCCGCTGGGCTGTTCCTGGAGAGACGTATGGTCAGCTGATTTTGCAGCTTCATGAGCGGAATATCACTTTTGTGCTACAAGAGATGGAAAAGCAGCGTGTGCAGTTGAATGATGTGCTTGACGAAATATAAAAAAGAGCCAGTCTCCTTCTTCGGGAGTACTGGCTTTTTCTATGATTATAAGCTTGTCGCTATCCAAATAAGTAAAAAAGCGAATCCTGCAGCAGCCACAAGGTGAACACCATTTCCCTTCGTTATCCCTTTTGCGATATCAAAGTCTCTAAGGATAATGGCTCCCCAACCCGCTGAAACCAATAGAATAATGATGACTGAAATCAGCGTATCATTCATAACAGCCCTCCATACTACTCTTTAGGATTCTATTACCTGGAGAGACCACTGACAAACCCTTTCTACCGATTAAAGGAGAAATATATGATAGGCTTCAATAAACGCCTGTAAAGATACAATCCAGCTCTTCCCCTTGCACTTTTCACGCGATACCATTAAAGTATATAATGGTTCAAATCCTGCCTAAATGGTAATGGATATAATAGAAACAAGACATTTACAAAAAATACTACGATTATTTTCAATAAAGAAAGGGTTCAGATATATATGAAAGAGAATTTCTGGCATGAGTTGCCGAAACCGTTTTTTGTCCTGGCACCGATGGAAGCCGTGACGGACGTCGTGTTCCGTCATGTCGTGAGTGAAGCGGCGAGACCTGACGTGTTTTTCACAGAGTTCACGAATACGGAAAGCTACTGCCATCCGAAAGGAAAAGACAGCGTACGCGGACGTCTGACGTTCACTGAAGATGAACAGCCGATCGTCGCCCACATTTGGGGTGACAAACCTGAATACTTCCGTCAGATGAGTATCGGAATGGCCGAAATGGGATACAAAGGAATCGATATCAACATGGGCTGCCCGGCTCCGAACGTCGCGACAAAAGGGAAAGGCTGCGGACTGATCCGCCGTCCGGATGTCGCCGCAGAGATCATTCAGGCTTCGAAAGCCGGCGGACTTCCTGTCAGTGTGAAAACCCGTCTCGGTTATACGGAAGTGGACGAATGGCGCACATGGCTCAAGCACTTGTTGGAACAGGATATCGTCAACCTTTCCATCCACCTTCGTACGAAAAAAGAAATGAGTAATGTCGATGCACACTGGGAGCTGATTCCGGAAATCAAGAAAATGCGTGACGAAATAGCTCCAGACACACTTCTGACGATCAACGGAGACATCCCTGACCGCCAGAAAGGTCTTGAACTCGTAGAGAAATACGGCGTCGACGGAGTCATGATCGGACGCGGAGTCTTCCACAACCCGTTCTGCTTCGAAACAGAGAAGAAAGAGCATAGTAGTGAAGAACTGCTCGATCTTCTGCGTCTGCAGCTCGACCTGCATGATAAGTACTCAGCAGAACTTGAGCCACGTCTTTTCAAACCGCTCCGCCGCTTCTTCAAGATTTACGTGCGCGGTTTCCGTGGAGCCGGTGAGCTCAGAAACCAGCTGATGAACACAGAATCGACCGATGAAGTGCGCGCTCTCCTTGATGAATTTACGGAAAACGCAGGCGTACAGGAAGAAAAAAGTTTCTCCATTTCTTAATTTTAGAGAGAGAAAAGCCATCGACGCTTTTCTCTCTTTTTTTATTTGGCGCCGGTAGATGGCCTGAAGTAAAAAATAAAAGCATGGATCCCATCCATGCTTTTCCCTAAGATATTATGCTTCGAGTCCTGTGTAATGGACATCTCCATAAACACGTCCCAATGATGTGTGCAGACGTTTAGAAATGTTTTCAGCCTTTTCCATTGGAATATCCGTTTTAACGACGATCGTTTCAAAGTTTCTCTTCATACTTTTATTGGGCCATACATTAACGAAAACGTCATATAGCGAGTCATCTTCTTCTGTCGCCTGCAAGTAAGATATGGTGATATAGTTGCCACCAATATCTTCAATTTTTTGTGTAATTTGATTGTAGTCCATCTGTTTCACCTCTAATAATAATTAATCTTCTGCTTAAAAAGCCTAAGATATGCCTTACCTACTATACATGAATTAGAGGGAGGATGATAGTCCGTTTTTGATCGATGACAGGAAGATACCTTTCCTGTGTAGGGAAGGATTCACGTAAGCTTACGTATACGGTGATTTTCCGGTTAGCTATTGGTTTTAAGGATATCGTTTGCGCTCCCAGTCCTTCCCCTGCTCATCGTGGATCCTCCTCAAGCAGCGATCAATCACCAACGTTGACAGAGCCTTTCACCCTCACCTTCTTCTCATGAAGGGAGGCTTCTATTTTCTCTTGATAATATCGTTTGAAAGATGCGAGTTCTTCATCTGCGATCGAAACATCATCCCCCCGCCTCCGCTTCAATACTTTCACCACGGTTTTTGAAAAAGGAGAACTCAAGGCCCACTGGCCGGCCTCATCCTTCGAGTAGATGCGTTCGTCCTCCAAATAATAATAGACCCGGAGGATGTTCAACACACTATAAACCGGTTCCACCTCGACATTTTCCAGACAATCCTCATAGTCGCTCAGAATCGAATCCAAATAGTCCTGCTTCGGAACAGGAGGGAATACTTCATCGACCGGCTTTCCGAACAACACACACCCGCTGTGATGGATGATGGTCAGATGAGCAGCCAAGTCTGGATCTTCCCTTTCTTCGCCATAGGTTGATCCGCCTGTGAGAAAACGGTTCCTCCAGTCCTCGCTGTAGTGGTAATCAAACGGACACGGGTGCTGCCATTCGTCGAGCTGACGGCGGTTCAATACAGAGATTTCGATCGGATAAGGAGAGCCCGACTGTTCGAGAAGAAAATCTGTCAGCTGAACGGCATCCATACGGGACATCGGTTTTTCCGTCACGACAATCAAATCGACATCACTTTTCGCAGGCACAAATCCACCTAAGACAAGCGAACCATGTAGATACACACCTGTTATATTCTCACCGAAAATTTCATAGAACTTCTCCGTACATCCTACGAGAAAAGCATCGACCATTGATTTACCCTCCTAGATTCTTTGAAGATGCGTATCCTTGAAACCGGTCGGATATTTCAGCCCATACCCGAACATCCTGTCCATCCCGTTATGCGCCATCCAAATCAAGCTGATCATTAAGAGGGCATCCAGGGAGGCAGCGATAGCAGCTACGATAAGCAATAACGGTAGAACATAACTATGGGAAAGGTTATAGACAACCGCCCCGACTCTCTCATTGACGAGGTATCCGAGCATGGAAATGTCGAAGATCAATAAAAGGAACACGAAGGCGAGCCAGCTGAAATCATTCTGCTGGTAAAAATATAAACTTGCCAGGAATACGAATGCTCCTTCCATATGAAGCAAAACCCTCGTCACTTCAACCCCTCCTGTTCACCACTTGTGATACCAAACTCTATCTGCTTCCATTTTAATAGGAATCTTTGTATGACCAACCTATCATAATTCATTGGACAAAAGTTCAAATTTTAATAAACTTAACCAAATGTTTAGGTATCCACCTTAGGTAAGTATCGTGGTGCTTCTTTTAGGAGGAATCCAAACATGATGCTTAAAGAAACTTACATACTCTCAAGCAATCCGCCTCGATCTGAATATCGGAGGAAGCTGAACTTTCCATCCTCATCCAAATTGATTCTTCCTTGCACCGTTGTAGCATCTGTTTCGCCATCTTTGCTGTATTCCACATCGACCTCAAAAGCGTAAGCATTATTTTCTTCATCTTTATCAATGTTAATGTCTGTTGCGTTCAATTCATAACCGCTCCTACTTGCTTCCCTGATATACATCGAAGCTTTTTGTAATTGTGTTATGTCTTTGTATCCTTTTTCATTAAAGTAAGGTTTGTACGTCTCCTCTACATAATTCCAGAGCTCTGCATTCGTCCCCTCCCTATAGATTTCTTCCGTTTTTTCACTCGGGCCATTAAATTCGTGTTCGAGAAACTCCCGTACTCGCTCACGATTCTCATCTGAAGGGGTTGTGGCTTCGTTTCCCTCACTTGAATCTCCCTCTTGTTCCACAGAGCTTTGATCCGAATTTGTGCAGGCACTGGTAACGAATAAAACGGATAGGATGGTTGCTATGACGATTAAAATCCTTTTCACCTTGAAATTCCTCCTTATATTCCTTCTTGCTTCAATGGCTAGTGTCCTTCTCTTTTGGTCCTAATTCCCTACAAAGGAAAAAATATGCACCAATACTCCCACCCGGACTTTGAAGAGTAATATGTAAAATAGTGAAACATTGAAGCCCGCACATACGTATATTCATAGTAAATGGAAGATAGATTTCCCACAGATGATGACTCCGCCTCCTCCTTCTCATTGGGAAGTGACGTAGGCATATCTTAGTCTCAACCCCCATTTTGTGGTATTCTTGAAGTAGCATAGATTCATTTAGTCGTGGAAAAAGGAAAGATGGAAAAGGGGCTGACGAAGCATGGAAAACCTCAACTCTTTTATGCTTGAGAATTTGGAAAGAACATTCATGCCACATACCTCCGAATATCAGCGCTACATCGATTTTCAAACGATGAGAGATATGAAGCAGGTGATCAAAGGAAAACGCCCTGTTTATTTCGATCTGGATATAGAAGAACTGGTAGAAATGAAGAAGAGATATATCATGGATGGATTTTGGAACGGTGTCTTATTTTCCGCCGTGATTCCGAAGTCCAACACATTCAGAGGAACCCTCGAATTTTACGGCAAGCCGCCGAAAATGCTGCTCGGACGCTTTGAATGGATCGAAGAAGAAAAAGCCTTCCTCCCTACTTTTCTGAAAGAAGAATTCACCAGAAAAAAAGGACTTGGAGGCACGCTGAGGGATTTTTCAGAGATCCTGTTCAAACATGTGAACACCTATGTCGAGCACATGGAAATATCCGGAGAGAGTACAACGTTTGAACAACCGGAGGAACCGATCTTCGAAGACTGGGACTTCCCGTTTCTCGAGAACCATCCGGACCTTCAACAGGAGTGGACGTCTTTGAAGGAACGGACAGAGAAACAGTTCAGAAGGATGGAAGAACTCGACATCGAAGAACAATACTCTCTTGAGACGATGATGGACAAAGACGTCCCCAACTTCATCGCATCGTTTCAGCGATTATCAGATGAGAATAAAGAAAAACGGAAACATGAACTGGTAGAGACGATGTACGATCTGCAGAAGTTCATTGAAACTCTGGAGCGAAAAGAAGAAGAAAGCCATACGCAGAACTTTGCCAGAAGCAAAGGCATCATTGCTTCCAAATATAATAAGGAAGACGAAAACTTCCTTTCGCGAAAGTAAACGACCTTTTTGTTTTTCACAAAACCAACGAATGACATACAGGAGGTATGGACATGAGTAAACATTCTCCCTATAAAGATAAAGAAGCGGAAATGAACCAACAGGACCTGAGAGAAGCGATGACGCTTATTGAAAAAGAAGATATCGACCGCCTGAACGAAGAGGCCGAAGCTTACGCCGGAAGGTTCGATACATCCAGGGACGACTCCCTATCTGACGTGATGAGAGAACTTGGAGACCTCGGAGAAAGAGAACAGCGTGTTGCCGGAGAGACGATGGAAACGTTGAAGCGGCCAGTCAACGACCTCATGACTAAAGGCAATAACGACATCCCCGATTCACTGAGAGAACTCGAAACGATCGTATCGAACCTTGATCCAAAGCGCACTGAAGGCAATGGCGTGCAGAAGTTCTTTTACAAACTAAGCAAAAAGCAGCCCATCGACCGCTACATGAAGAGGTATGAGACGGTCGATTCGAAGATTGATATGGTTGTTAGGAGCCTGCTTGCTGGGAAAGACCGCCTCGAAGAAGATAGCGTCGAACTGCAGCTGATTAAAGAAAATGCCCAGAAACGTATTTATGATTTGGACAAGCAGATCTACCTCGGTAAGAAGCTGTTTGAGCTTTTGAGAGAAAAAGAAGCGACCGGCGAATACGACCTGGCACTGATTACCGAAGGAAAAGAGAAAATCATTACACGTACGAGAAACATGACGCAGATGAAGAGTGTGCTGCATCAGAGCATTTCTTCTGTCGATATCATCAAGAAAAACAATGAGAAACTGAAGGAATCGATCCGTAATGCGGTGACGTTGACGAAAAACATCATTACCGTCTCTGCTTCCATTCAGCTCGCTTTGAATAATCAGCGGAAAGTAATTGATACGGTGAACGGGGTCAATAAAGCGACTGAGGAGATGCTGCTTTCGAACTCCAGGAATCTGAAGGAGAATGCGCAAGAGACGACAGAGATGATGGAAAATCCGGCCATTAGTATGGAGGCTCTTCAGGAGTCTTTTGATAATGTGTTTGATGCATTGAAAACGACAGAGCAGTCGTCGGAACGGATTATTGCTTCGAGTGAGCAGTTTATTGAAGAGATGGATGCTTTGAATGAAAATGTCCGGAAGAGGTTGTCGCAGACGGGTAGTCATAGAGAAAGAGCGCTTCGTGACTGAAGCGCTTTTTCTCTATGTGATAATTTATATAAGATTTATATTGTGTTTTGCATTAAAGGACTATTTCAGATTAATTTATACATTAAATGAACGAGTTCGTAAAAGGAATTAACTTAGTACCAAATAGTCATTAAATTACTAAATTACGTCTAGTAAGTTTCGATCATTATTGCTTATATTAGCTAAATGATATTGAAATAAAAGTTAGGATAGATCTATTTAAGACTTTTCACTGTTTGCCTTACTCTCACACCGGGTTCAAAAAGGAATGAAACCTAAAGTTAATGGAGGTATTTATGACTAAAGAGAAGTACACTGAAGCAAATTATATTAAACTTCATTTAAAGTATGGAGTTGGAATAGCAGCATTATTCGTAATAAATGCATTTACATTCAATTTAGCTGACGATGACAAGATAGTTAATTATATAGGTTTTGCGGGAACTATCACTTCAATACTATTGGCAGTAGTAGCAATCATATATAGTTTCTTCCAATCTCAAGGATTCGCTAATACCCAAAGTAAATTAGATGATTCTGCTGATAAGATTGAAAATATCACTAATGAATTGAAAGATGTGACAGATTATAAAGACTTCATAAATCAAATTGATACAAGGTTAAACACTTTTGATAAGCAATTGAACACATTTGAAGAGCTTCATCCAAAGTTTGATTCAATGCGAGAAGAAATATATGAAAGAATTGATTCTTTAACAAGGATATTAGAAAGCAGCGAAACTGAGCCGAACTTTCAACCACTACCCACTGAAAAAGAGAATAAGGAAATTGTAAAAGCAAATTATACACAAGAATACCTTGAAAAGTTTCTATCATCATTTTCAAATATCGATGTCTTATATATTATTGCGGTAAGAAAACATCACTCTAAGAAACAAGCCCTAAGACTAGGAGAATATGTAGTATTTGTAAATTACTATATACTTAATGAGAAAAATGATGACCTATTATCCGGTAGATTTAATGGAATAGCCTTAACCCTCAATAGTATGGGTGTTTTAATAATTAATCAAAACGACCCAAAGTATTTTAATTTTAAATATTTGGATGAAAATTTCATTAAGGCAATTGATGCGGTAGAACAGAGAATCAAAGAGGGAGAAAATCAACAAATGAAAAAATACTTAGAGTATATTGATAAATATGTTTCATCAGGGTTTACTGTTTCTGGTGAAAAAGTTACTGACTATGTCAAGAAAGAATCATAATCTTAATACTAATTAGTCATATATTATTTAAGAAATTGCCTGACCCCCACCTCGTTAGCACTGTAGCGCAGTGGGAGGGCAGGTACTTTTTTTGGTGAGTAAAGCAATCCTGCACCATTTTTAGTGGTTTAAATAGGAAGCTAACCGAGTAAAAAAACAAGAAGGGGGTGCTGAACCGACTGTGAAGATCGTAAACAACCAAAAACGTTTTGAATCAACTAGAGCTTATTTATAAAGATTATAACTAAAATGGGAAGGCCGTATCTGAGGGAAAAGAAAAAGGCTGGCATACAGCCAGCCAAAATCAGATGATAAAAGAGAATTTGATTCCAATTCACAGTGAAAATGTATCTATCCTTTACTTGATTGCAAAACATCTCCTAAAGCATTTGTAATTACATTTATGGCGACAATCCCTACATAAGAAGCCCCTTTATCATAGGCATTGTTAGCTCCAATCGCATCATTAGCAACCGTACCTATTTTAATATTTCGCTCTTTGGCTTTCATGTAAATCCTGTCTACAACTTTCCTAACTTCCGGGTGATTTGGTCCTTCCTCTTTATAACCCATATTGACTGACAAGTCTGTGGTTCCAATAAAAGGGAAATCGATCCCTTCGACATTGAAAATTTCATGAAAATTTTCTGCCGCTTCTAAAGTTTCGATGTGAGGAATGACTAAAATTTCTTCATCTGATTCGTCTAAAAACTTTTTCCCTTTTTCTTTTCCATAGTGAGCAGCGCGATGTGAATACGCTGCTCCTCTCCGTCCTTTGGGAGGATATTTTGCTTTTTGTACTGCTTCTTCTGCCTCTTCTTTCGTGTTGATCATCGGTACTTGGATACCTAATGCCCCGCGGTCTAATGCCTTCTGTATACTCGATTGATCATAGGAAACACGAACGATTGGCACAAGGTCAACGGAATCAGCGGTACGAATCATATCTTCCAATTCAGTTGTGCTGAATGCGCCGTGTTCATCATCAATAACAACAAAATCATAGCCTGCATACCCGATCATCTCTACTAGAGGGGGAGAATAGATCCCTAAAAAGCTACCTAATACACTTTTACCATTCTCCAATTTTTCTTTCAGCGGATTCTTCAAAAGTCATTCCTCCCTTCGGGTGTTTCTAATAACCAGGCACGTAAAGCTCCGCTAACTGCCTCCGGCTGCTCTAAACTGCTCAAATGGCCGCATTGATCAATGACTTTCAAGGTAGAGTTTGGTATTAATTGTTCCATTTCTTCATGAAAAGCCGGGGGACACACGTTATCTTGCCTCCCTGTCAATAAAAGAGTGTCGCACTGTAACTGCTCCAAGTTCTGTCTCGCATCTGATCTTGTAGCAACGGCTTTAAGCTGGCGGATATAGGCCTCAGGCCCAATCTTTTCTGCCATGCTTACTATGGTGGAGACTAACCTCTCATCCTGTTGTCGATTGGGATGAATCAAATTAGGCAATAATTTTTCTTTAAAGACTTCCATAAACCTTCCTTGTTCCACCAAGTGCTCGAGGTGATCCCATGTTTCCAATTGCTCAGGTCGGGGGGCATATGGATTCGAATGAAGAAGAGCAATTTTGCTGACGCGCTCTGGTGCTTGACGGACGACTTCCATCGCTACGATGCCCCCTAATGATAATCCAGCAAGCGCAAAAGTATCTGGAGCTCCTTCCAGTACAGAGTGAGCCAGCTCCTTTATAGACGTAGCTCCCGTAAGGTCAATGACAGTCATATTTGCAATGTCGTCAAGGCTTGCTAGTTGATGCTTCCATAAACGTTCATCACATAAGGTGCCTGGAAGAAGGAGTAATGGGGTTTTATGAACCATTACCTTTCTCCAGACCGAAGTTTTTCAGCTATTTGTTTCTCTAATTCTTCAAAATTATCAGGTTTAATCATTTTTCCTTTTTCATCGGCATGGAATCCATATTCCGAGGCTTGCTTAATGATTTCGGGCGCCCAGTATGGATCTTTCCCGTCATACACTTTGTGTTGTTCTAAGACAGCAAAGCACCAAGCATCTTCCTCGCTGATATTTTCAAATCCTCTCCATAACCCTGGAGGTAAAGAAATCATATCCCATTCATCAATAATCGTTTCCCCTTCTATTTCTTCTGGACCATCTCCCCAATAAAAACGCCACTTTCCAGTCAATGGAACAAAGGCCTCAATATAATCGTGGCTATGAAAGGCTGGTCCATTTCCAGGCGGCGCCTTCACCATTCCAATTTGAAAACCATGGGGTTCTGTAATTTCCGGAGAATATTTGTCGTTTTCACTGGCTGTATCACCGATTAAGGCATAATTCAATCGTTGGTGTCCAGGGATGATGCTGTCTATAAACATTAAAGGAATTGATTTTGATTTTAACTCATCAAAGCGAACAATCCAGTTTTTCTCCATTTCCTCATTAGTTACGGATTTTTTTACTTTCGGCTGTTGATTTTCCATACAATCCTTCCTTTCCGATTCTATGATTCATTGTTTTATTTCTACTGAGGCTACTCCCCACCCTAACTGCAGAGAGGAATTACTTTTTTATAATTTAAATGTGATGAGTTTCATTTCTGTCATCTCTTCGATAGAATACTTGATCCCTTCACGTCCTGTTCCGCTGTTTTTCACTCCTCCATACGGCATTTGGTCTACCCTGAATGTCGGAACATCATTGACCATCACGCCACCAACCTCAAACTTTTCAGCTACCTCAAACGCTTTATTAACAGATTCTGTGTAGATGCCCGCTTGAAGACCATATTCTGAATCGTTCACTAGAGAGATCGCTTCATCCAACTCTTTATATTTTGTAATCGTTACAATAGGAGCAAAAGCTTCTTTACAATTGACTAGGGAATTCTGATCCGTCTCTGTGAAGACGGTCGGCATCAACATATTCCCCGATCGTTTCCCCCCTTCAACAATGGAAGCTCCCGATTGAACAGCTTCTTCCAGCCATTCTTCTATCCGTACCGTTTCATTGGGATGTATAAGAGAAGAAAGGTCGGTTTCCTCTGAAAGGGGATCTCCCAATACCAGTTGTTTTGTTTCGTTAACAAAACTTTCGATGAAATCTTCATAAAGCGCTTCTTGTACGTAAATACGTTGAACAGAAATACATACTTGACCAGAATAGGCAAAAGCACCTTCCACACAACGCTTAGCAGCTCCCACAAGATCTTCTGTACTATCAATGATTACAGCTGAATTGGACCCGAGCTCCAGCGTCACTTTTTTCAGCTTTGCTTTCTCTCTAATACTAAGACCTACTTCATAACTGCCAGTGAAAGTGATGTATTTCACTTTGTCATGCTTCACAAGCAAATCCCCAATCTCACTGCCTTTTCCAGTAACAACATTCAATGCACCATCCGGCAAACCAGCTTGTTGAAAAAGGTCCGCTGTGAACAAAGCACTTAGAGGGGTTTGTTTTGCTGGTTTCAAAACTACTGGATTTCCCGCGGCAATAGCTGGTCCAAGTTTATGAGCAACAAGGTTGAAAGGAAAATTGAAAGGTGTGATGGCTGCAACCACACCCACAGGTTCACGAACGGTATAACCAAACCGTCCACGTCCACTTTTGGCTGCATCCATAGGAATGGTTTCCCCATGAATACGCTTTGCTTCTTCTGCAGCAAATTTGTAAGTTTCAATGGTTCGGCCCACTTCGCCCCTTGCAGCTTTCAACGGCTTGGCACATTCCTTAGCCAGTATAGAAGCGGCTTCCTCTGCATGCTTTTCAAAAAGAGAAGACACTTTCTCGAGAATGTTCGCCCTTTCTAACGCGGTCAACTTCTTGATTTGACTCGCAGCATCATCTGCTGCCATAATCGCTTGTTTTACCTCGTTTTCAGAGGCCAATGGGATATATCCTAGCAATTCTTCACTGTATGGAGATGTCAATTCATAATATTCATTTGCTTCCTGCCAACTGCCATTGAGAAACAATGACTTTTTTATGGTCTTATTCTGCAAATCATCTACTCCTTTATTGGCCACGATAGGCATTTTCATAGATTTTTAATATTTGATTTTCTGATAGTTCATAAGGCGTATTCGAAAGAAGGCGATCTACTTTTGATGCTTGTTTTGCAAGTAACGGAAGATCTTCTTCTTGAATCCCAAGCTCTGATAAGGAGGTAGGGAGGTTTAATGTTTCTAACAACTCATAAAGGTAATGGACAACCGCACCTTTTGCTTGATGGGGATGGTTTGTAAAATCACCCAGATGCAAAAATGAAGACACTTCTACCATTTCTTCCATGCAGGACTGCCCGATCACATCGAATACAAACGGCATGAGTAGCGCATTCGCCACCCCGTGTTCTACATGGCACTTTCCACCTAGTGGGTAGGCCAGAGCATGGACCGCACCCACTCCTGCATTAGCTAAGGAAACACCAGCAAGTAGACTAACCCAGCTCATCTCTTTTCGCGCATCTAAATCTTTTCCGTTATGAACGGCTTTCGGAATATTGGCAGCGAATAATTTCATCGCTTTTTCTGCATACATTTTCGTCATTGGAGTCGCCCGCTCAGCGACATACGATTCTAGAGCATGCGTGAAAGCATCCACACCTGAAGCGGCTGTCACTTTTGGAGGGCAAGATAAAGTGAGGACAGGATCAACAATGGCTACGTCAGGTAACAAACTTTGACTCACTAACCCTCGTTTAACTTCCTGTTCTTCATCACCGAAGATAGCGTTCATCGTGACCTCTGAACCTGTGCCAGAAGTCGTCGGTAACAAAATGCATTTAACGCTTCGTGTCTCTATGGGTTTTTGCCCGCTGAAGCACAAGGACAGTTCCTCCTCATGCGCCAGTGCTGCCGTCGCTTTAGCTACGTCCAGAGCACTTCCCCCTCCGATACCGATAATCATGTCGCTTTCATACCTTCTCACCCAATCAATCGAATGAGCAAGCAGATCAAAACTTGGCTCCCCTGAGATATCAGTGAATGTAGTGATATCTTTGTCTAGAGGTGCGAGTAGATCCAAAACTTTCTGTACAACTCCTACTTTTTCCAACCCTTTATCGCTGATAATGGTGATTTTACGGGCATCTAGTTTCGTCACTTCTTCTGCAAGAGTGAGGTTGGCATTCACTCCGAACCGTACATACCCCGGCATGAAAAAATCCTGAAAGTCTTCCGTTTTCACTTGTGGTTGGGTTGTTTGCATTGACATTTCATCCCCTCCTAGTATTTGAATCCGCATTCAAAAAACAATACATGTTTACTCACTTTCTTCTGAATGGAAATGATCATCCTCTGAATCCATGTGCACCTGCCGTAGTACATCTAAGCCGTCAAAGGTAATCCATTCTTCCACCACCTTCTGGTTATATACTTTCAGATGACTAATGCCTGGGATTTCCACATGGTTTCCACTAGGCTCTCCAAAATATCCAATCCCCTCATGAAGTCCCATCATCCTCCATCTGACCGCCACATCCCATTTTTCATCAGAGAGTTCGTTACAAGTCACTCTTTCCACGATGAACTTGGCATTTGGAAATGATGCAAATAAACTCACAAGCATCCCTTGTATTTGTTGGGTACCAATCAAGTCCTTGTCACAAATATAGTGGACGGTCGAATGATCCATATAAAAATCTTTGACCTTGTTGAATAGCCTCCGCTCCCATATGTGGTTATAGAGTTCCAGAATAAAATCTCCGATTTCAAACTCATCATGTTTAGGTATATAGGCGGTCGGCATGTACTGGCCTTCCATTGTTTCATTTACCCCAAACCTTGTTTGCAATGAGGCTTTTTTATTCTTCGTTTTTTCAGCCAATTGCTTTGCGACTGCAACAGGATCAAGATCTAGCTGCTGAACAATATAAAGGTTATCCCTGACCAACCATTCTTCAATGATTCGGTTGGAATGTACGAAGCAATCCACGATCGTCCGGAAGAATGCTTTTTTCCCTGTTGAAGGCCCAAAGGATGAATCTCCAAGATTCGTAGCTTTTGATGCAATACGATGGGAAGAGTAAAAACCTTCTTGGTCATTCCCCGACCAAACAACGTTTTCTCCCAGCAATCTTCTGTCAGGGAAAGCGTGCAAGGTTTGTAAAGTTCCGGATACCACTTCATTAATCCCATGAATATTAATGGTACCCGTATGCATAACGACATTACTGTGATACGTGTCATAAATCACGCCAATGCCTTTTTCCTCCCAGATGTTATGAGTGATTTTCAAGATATAATCTACAAAATCCGAATATTTCTCATCGAACCCTTTCATGCTCTGCTTTTTCTCTTTATTCTGAGAATACTCATTATAATCCGCGTACCCGACTGGATTCACTTCACTTGTGTCGCCATAATAAACGCGGTCATGACTTAAGTTTGTTTCATGATTCAACTCATTTTCTGTACTTTCCATAAAGACGCTCCTTCTGATTTTTGAATCCGCATTCAAAATTGGATACACATTTAAATTGCCGTCCAGCCTCCATCTACTTTTATCGTTTCACCTGTAATAAAATCGGCCATATTCGATGCCAAGTAGATCACAGCTCCCGTCACGTCCTGAGGTCGTGCAAGTTTCCCTATAGGAATTCTATTGATGACATCTTCTCGGAATGAAGGCTCCTCCAACATCTGTTTGGTCAATTCTGTTTCAATAAATGTAGGAGCCACTGCATTCACATTAATATTTTGAGAGGCCCATTCCACAGCCAAAGATTTTGTTAGTTGTACAGCCCCGCCTTTACTAGCACAATATGGCGCTCGTTTGAAATAACCGACAAAAGCCATCTGTGAAACAATGTTGATGATCTTCCCTCTCTTCTGCTTAAGCATGTACCGACCGGCCTGCTGAGAGCAGAAAAAACTGCCTTTCAAATTCGTGTCAATCATGGAATCCCAGTCTTCTTCTGTCACTTCAAACGCTGACTTTGGCAAGTTCACACCTGCATTATTTACGAGGATATCAATACCTCCCATGAGCCCAGCAGCTTCATCTACCATCTGAATAACATCTGTGACTTCTCTTATATCAGACTTGATATAATAATGCGGTGAGCTAAACTTCATCAGTTCATTCTTAGTCTCTAGTAAGGCATTCTCATCCCTTCCTGTAATGACAACAGAAGCACCGAGTTTAGCGAACTCGATAGCTATATCTCTTCCAATTCCTTTACTTCCACCGGTGACAATGACTTGCTTTCCTTTTATATCAGAGAAATAGTCAGTCATCATTTCACTCCTTTCCTCTTTAATTATGGTTTGTATACGCCTGTCGTTTTTCTAGAAATAAGCTCAGGTTCTAACACAATCTGTATTGGAGCATCCACGTGTTCTTTCTCTTCAATTAAAGACACGAGTTTTTCTAGAGTTAACATCGCCATTTTCTCTTTAGGTTGAGTGATGGTTGTCAGTCCTATGAATTGGTTCTTGGCAAGATCAATATCATCGAATCCGATAACGGAAAGTTGATCAGGTACTGAAATACCTTCACTGGCAGCAGCATCTAAAACGGCCAGCGCCATTTGGTCAGAAGATGCAAAAAAACTAGTAGGCCTACTCTGTTGGTTTAATAGATTCTTCGCAAACAGATAAACTTCATCATAAGAAAATTCACGATCATATATGAACTTGTCATTCATTTTCAAACCAAATTTATCAAGGGCATCTTTAAATCCTAAATTACGCAGATGTGTCGTTACATATTTAGAAGGACCTGCAATGTAACTGATTTCCCGGTGGTTAAAATGGTAAAGGTGTTCAACAGCAAGCTGAGCCCCTTTATAGTTATTGACAGCAATGTAGTTAGCATGATCATGCTCCATAATGCTGTTGTAAAGAATGATAGGAAACCCTTTATCGTAAAGTTCTTTGATTTTTTGATTATCCTTATCTGCTGAGGCAATAATGATGCCGTCTACACGTTTTCCCATCAGTGTCTGAATGTACTTATTCAAGTTTTCCTCACTATGATTGGTATTACAAAGGATAACGTTATAATCCATTTCCTGCGCTTTCCTTGTAATTACTTTTGCCGACTCTGAAAAAAATGGGTTCGTAATATCTCCAAGAATCAAACCAATGGTTCTCGTTTTCTTGCTTGCCAAACTTCTGGCAATTTCATCTCTAGTGAATCCTAATTCCTCAATGGCGGTCAGGACCTTTTGCCTGGTTGTTTCTTTCATAAAAGGATAGTTGTTCAATACTCTTGAAACAGTCGATTGTGATACTCCAGCTTTTTCAGCAACATCATAAGCACTAATACGATCTTTCATTTTTTAAAATCCCTTCTATTATATACATTTCATCTTTTTTAATATTAGAACATTCAGTCTTCTTTCATTATAACTGAATTAGGAGTAGAAAGACCGTTTGAGCGATAAAGAATCCTAATAAAATGTAAGTGTACTTGTCGATGGCACCAGGTAAAATAGACGTTCCTTCCTGATCTTCGGTTCGACCCTCTGCCTTGAGCTTTGCTCTTTGACCAAGGATTGTGAATTCTTCGGAGCCCACTTTTTCTGTTTTGAAAAGAAAACTTGCTGTGTAACCAATGATTAGTGTAAAAGCACAGCCAATAGGGTAATTCCATAACCAGTTCACAATTCCCATCTTGCCTATATAGGCTGTTAGAATGATCCCAACTACAAAACCGATAGCTACCCCTTTATCATTTGCTTTCTTCGTCAACATTCCAAGCAGGAACATAGCAAGAATTGAACCAGAGAAGTAGGAAAGATAACTTCCGACTACTTGGAGGATCGAAGCTGTCGTGTCCCCGAAAGCCAATAACGTGAAGACAATCAGCAATAATCCAAAAACCAATGTGAAAATCATAGAAACTTTAAGCGAAGCCTCTTCGCCTTTTGTAATGAATTTTTCATACACATCTTTTATGAACACCGTTGTGACAGAGTTCAGTACAGAGTCAATACTTGACATGGCAGCTGCAAAAACCCCAGCTATCATGAGTCCAAGAACACCAACAGGAATATTGGAAGCTATGAAGGTGATCATAACATTGTTGGAATTCTCGAATGAACGACCATCCATCGTGATAAACAACAACACACCAATTAACATAAACACAAAATACATAATATTCATAACAAAACCACTGATACAAATGGACTTCTTCACTTCAGTGACGGATTTGGCAGCAAACATGCGCTGTGTTTGGGTTTGGTCTGTAGCATAATATTTCAACCACAAGAATGTACCACCAATTAGCGCCACCCAAAACCCGTTTTCGAGTTGGACATCCAAAGAGAAATCAAGCGCTGCAAGCTTTCCATCTTCCTTAGCTTCACCAAGGGCTTCAAAGAAACCCACCTCCAGGTTAGCGATGATAATCCCCATGGTCACAATGAGTCCTCCCCATAGGACAATCATTTGTATCGCATCGGTCCAAATGACTGCTTTTATCCCGCCAAGAAGCGTATATATGATTGATACGACGACGACGATAGGAACCACCACAGACAAGGACCACCCCGTAAATTGCTGGATGATTAAAGAAGGTATAAAAAGAAATGATCCAACCTGAATGATATTCGATACAACAAATCCAAAAACCGCCAACATGCGGCTGATCCCGCCAAGCCTCATTTCAATATATTCATAGATAGACGTAACATCCAAGTTGTAGAAGAATGGCAGAAATACGGACAACGTAATGATCATGACAATAGGGATACTGTAATTCAACATAAAAGCAATCATACCTGACGTATAGGCCCACCCTGGGCCTCCAATAAACCCATTAGCACTCATCGTAGTAGCAGCAATCGATAAAGCGATCGGTAGAGTTGCTACGGATCTGCCACCAATGAAATAATCTTTCTGTGATTTATTTCCCTTCCCTAGCATGTAGCCCATAACTATTAATCCTGCCATATAAGCTACAATAATCGTTATATCAATTGGATGCATGTGATCACCATCACTCTCCTGTATTATTCAAGATCTATTACCTTCACCTGATAAGGTATTGTCTTTTTCTAAGCCTATCGAAAATATCAATATCTAACTGAAGCAAGTATTCTACAATGTCTATCAAGACCCAGTTTTCTGCTAGTAAATCATCTTCTCTCCTCCACCAATCCATAACTCTCATCGTCACTTTTTTGTTTGGGGCTGGTATTCCCAACCATCCCGCGCCCGTGTGTGTCGCTTCCACACTAGGCCACCCCGTTGAAGCGATATAAGTTCCATCAGCAAACCTTGACGCATGATTGTGCCCACCCACACGGTCCGGCAGCGCTTTGACGAAAGGTCCTTGATGGTAATCTTTGAATCCCTTTATTCCCTTAGTCGACCCTATTCCTCCAGGTCCATACCACATAAAGTCCTCTTTCCAAAATGCTTCCAATCCCTGCTTTTCTAAGCCGGAGGTTGCTTTCCTGAGACCTTTAAAGATCATATCCTCTACCAGTTGGAGAGATTTCGCTCTCTCATGAGTATCATCTACTTTCAACAAAAGTCCATCGTATGTAGAAGGGCCGGGTACGTTAATTTCAGGAGCTAATGTTGGAATGAACTTGAACCCCGCTTGTCTCATAACATCAAGCATATCGATTAATAATCTTGTTTCAATAATTTTTCCATCCTTGATTTTATGGAACTCACCAAACCTTATCCACGTCGCATGTTGACTAGCAGGAATATCCAGCCAATCATTTACAAATGTTCCGACAAAGTTTCCGGTGGCAGTGACCCATTTATTCTCTTGGTACTCTCCTGCCATGAGAATATAGGAGTCTTTTTTCAAATCTGGAAAAGAACTAACTAATGGTTTGTAGAAAGTGTTTATGATCTGCTCAATACCCTCTACTTTGTTAATAGGATGAAAACCGTAAAGGACTGCATCCTCATGATAATAATCCTTAATGTCCTCAGCGATACTATCATTATTTGAGTAGTACAACTTTGATGAAAGTTCATGAATCATTTTCTTATTTTTCAAATGTACAGATTCCATTTAACCACTACCTTATCTAAATTTTTAAATTTTGAATCCGCATTCAAAACAGACAAAAAGATAATCCTTAAAGTAAGTCTTATACATTATGAATTATTGAATCCGCATTCAAAAATTCATAAAAAAAGATTTTCGAACGATTTTGGAGGTTCCCCCTTCCTTTATGAGTTACTGAGAATTATAAAGAAAAAAAATCCAATAGTAAAGGATATTTTTTAATTTTCTAAATATTTAGCCACTATTGAGTTTGGTTTTACTCTAGAATATAGTTAACATCACACTGGCCATCTTCTGAAGGAGAATGTACTGAAGAAACTGTCGCAAACCGGTAGTAATAGACAAAGAGCGCTTCAGTCACGAAGCGCTCTTTTGTATGTGATGTTTAGAATCATATTCGACCTGTTAAGTAAATCCAACCTTTTAGCACCTGCAAATTTGTCTTTTCACCTGTTACGATTCCACCTCGGGATTACAACCCCACTTGACTGGCCGCATACGCTGCATGTTCTTTACTGAAACCTTCAAAAACCAACTGATCAATCAAACCCTGTCTCGAAAAAGCCGTAAAATCAAGATACTCCTGGGCTTTGATCACCGCCTGTTCCTCCCAATCCACCGATATATTTTCTACACCATAAGTAGCATCTTCTGTGCTGAATCCCTCAAACTCCAATTGATCGATCAACCCGGATTTCGAGAATGCCATGAAATTAATGTAATGCTCAGCCATAGCAACCGCCTGCTTTTGAGAAACAGTTACGCTGTCTTCTTTAGCTTTACGTTCGGCCTCTTCCTTTGCTTTCCGGTCTGCTTCTTCTTTCGCCTTACGTTCCTCTTCTTCTTTCTTGGCTTTCTCTTCTGCTTCCTTCTTCGCCTGTTCCTCAGCCTCTTTGGCTTCCTGCTCTTTCTGTGCTTGTTCTTCCGCTTCCCGTTCTTCCTGTTCTTTCTGGGCCTGCTCTCTAGCTTCCTTTTCTTCCTGCTCCTTTTGGGCTTGTTCTTTAGCCTCCTGTTCTTCTTTCTCTTTAACTTCCTCTTCCTGATTGACGTTCAAATCCGTCTTTTGACCTTCTATGGAAGCTTTAGCTGTAGCCTCTTTCGCAACAGGTGCTTCATCACTGATCGATCCTACAACCAGCGCGAGGACGAGAAGTACGAACAGACATCCACCCGCCATCGCAAAGTTCTTCAGCCTGTTAATCTTTCCTTTTGCGAAAGCTAAAGCAGTAAAGATGATGACTCCCAGAAAGGCGGTTAGCATGAATACCTGCAAGAATGCTAGAAGAATTCCATCATTGGACCCCAGGATCACAACTAGAGCCAGAAATGCGTATAGACAACCTCCAGATTTCATGAAATCTCTGCGTTTGTTTCCTTTCCCTTTTTCAAAAGCTAATGCAAAGAAAACAATCACACCTGCTAAAGACGCCAGCATTAAAATCATTAAGATTGTCTCCACTGACAACCTCCTCTTTATTCGTTTTTAAACAGCTCCTTCCATTATATTAAGTGAACAGCGATACTTTCCTTTTTCATTCATCCTCTTCAGACGTTTTCTATCGCTCTATACATCCGTCTATTTCATTCCCATGCCCTCCCCAGCGCTTGACTACATGCATACAAATACTACATCGATAACAAATAAATTTATTAAAAGGAGGTTCGATATGGTATTGAATCCAGAACAAAACCGATTCACCATCAATCAGGCAGATGATAACAGTGTCTGTACGATTACGAACCTGAGTTACGAGGAAATTCCACAGCCAGGGGGGCGTGAAGAGAAGGTCTTCATCCTGCCAAGCGGTGTAGAGGTCATCCTGCAGCTCGTATATATTCGGATAACTGGAACCGTGACGGTGACTCTTGAAGACGGGTCGACGGGATCTGCTGATTTCACTGTTTGTGAAAGGTATTATTTATGCGCCCCACCGGGAACAGACATCGTGGCCCAGGCAACCGATGTATCCTGTCACATTTGTACCGTAATGACAACCGAGGAAGGGACAGAAATAGGTGTCATCCTTCGTTTGTGTCAAGATGTGCAATCTACGGCTTCTGTCGTCGTGGACATCGAAGCAGGTTTTTGCAATCCAAGGGAACAACAGATTGAGATATCGTGTCCGGATCCGGTGCGACCACCCCAGTGTCCTGCTGTCTTCGGAAACGACGAAGTCGATACTTGTGAGAAAAAACTGCCGGTTCTCCTTACACAGCCATTACAAGTCAATCCTCAGCAGGAGGAAAACCTCTGCATCCGTACAGAAAGTGTATACGACTGGATCCAAACCCAAGTGGATGCGGCCGTGACGGTTACCATTCCACCGGTTTTCTGTCTTTATGAAATTACAGAGCTGGATGGAGAATGCGGGGGCCTTGCCCTCGGTGACGTTGTCTGCTTCCCTTGTGAAACACCTTGTGATGAAATTCTGCAATGCTCGAACGGGGAATGTACGCTACTGCTGAGTTTAACGGATGCTGCCTGTACGACGTGTCCTCCAGAAGCCGTCTCGCTTCCGGCAGGATTCGCATGTGAAGTTCCGGTGCTTTCCTGTGTGTATGAGGTTACGGACGTTGAGGGCGAGTGCGGGGAGATTGCCGTCGGAAACCTGATTTGTTTCCCATGTGATGAACCGTGCGATGAAATACTGCAGTGCTCGAATGGAACTTGTACGTTGACCCTGAACCGGACGCAGGAAGCGTGTCTATTTTGTCCACCGGATGCTGTTTCTCTTCCCGAGGGATTCTCGTGTTTCGTTCCCACGTGTGTGTATGAAGTCACGACCATCCAGGGAGAATGCGGCGGGCTTGCAGAAGGCGATATCGTCTGCTTCCCTTGTGATGAAACGTGCGGAGAAACACTGATCTGTGCCAACGACACGTGCAGCATCATTTTGCAAAGGACTTCAGAAGCATGCATCCCTTGCCCGCCGGATGCTGTTCCATTCCCGCCAGGTATCTCCTGCACCCTTCAAGGCGGACGCATATTCAACGTCGACCAGCAAACATTCTATGACTTGATTCCTGTAGCGGTTGCCGATGCTAACGACGGAGATACCCTCCTCGTCACTCCAGGAGAGTATCCGCAGACAGCCGAGTTGGTCATCGATAAACCGCTGACGATCAGAGGTTTTTCAGCCGCCCTAACGGATGTCGCGTTCCCTGGTGTGTTCACGGACGAAACCACCATCTCTCTTGAGGCCGATAACATTACGCTTGAGGGATTGAGTTTGAGCCGGACCACAAGTGGAGTTACCGGAGATGAAACACTATTGCGGATTCCAGCTCGTGGAGTCGCCGACTATTACAGCGGCATCACCATTCGAGATTCAATTTTGACCGGTGGAGAACGAACGCTGATTGTAAATGTAGAGGACTTTACTTTAGAAAACAACACCTTAAACCATACAGGCGATGAGCAATCGCTGGAAATACGCGGAACGTTCGGTGTTACAAACATTAAAGATAATTCGTTCCTAGGCGGGGCTGTCAGTAGAGCGGCCATCCGGTTCCAACAGGACACTCCTACCGATCAATTCAGCGGCACGTTCCTGATCGATGACAACACCATGGAAAGACATTCCCAATTCGTATTGTTCGCAACTTCTGCTTATACGGATGTGTCCATATTCGTAAGGCGGAATGCCATTGATCACCAGGACCGTTCAGGAAGCTCGATTATTTTCCTTCCCAACGATTTCCCAGAAGTTGATACCATCCTCTTAGAGGAGAACGATATTACAAACCCGAACCCTAACCGCTTAGCCGTGTTCGTTGACTATCGATTCGGAGGCACAACCGCTCCTACCGCCGACCAGATTCAAGTGGTCCGGAACCGCTTGGATGTGGCGTTGCCTTGGGGAACCGCACTGGATACCGTTTCTCCAGATGCTCCTGTAGGGTTCACGACAACTGGTATGATGTACGGTATGGACTTGAATGCCTTCGATTTAGTAGATAACGAAGTGGTTCCACCGATTCCGGAGTAATTACGGGTCTGCAGGTGCATTCTTCTCTTTTAAAAAATAACAATCACATGACTGCCCCCCACCACGTTAATCATTTAACGGAGTGGGGGGCAGCTCTTTTTATTAATGATTAAAGGGCTTTGTTGAATGCACCAATTTGAGTGGGACTTATATCAACTTCCCCTATTTTGGATATCCTTTTAATCTAAAAACAATGCCCTGAGCCAGACCACAGATTTGAAATTCATGCAGATGACCTAGCCAAAGTACCGGTGATAAAGTGTCTTTGCTTCTGTCTCATCCTGCGTTCCATGGATCAACGCACGCCCATCTTTGAAAAGGACAATCCGCTTGTTTTCCGTTGTAAAAGAAATAAGGTATGGATTTTGTTCTACCTGCCCTTCCTGTTTAGCAAGAGCACCGGCAACCTCTTCTAAATTCCATTCTCCGTCTGCCGGAGGACGGATTTGAACAGAATCACGTCCGCATAATACAGCCGTTTTCATTTGCTGGCTGTATTCTAAAAATGGATAAGCAGGATCGTCTCCACAAGAAAGACAACTTTCCTTCTTCATCCTGGATACATCAATGGATGTATACTGATTCTGCCACAGGTCAAAGGAAACGAGCTTACGACTGACCGCCTCCCAGACTTCCACTAGTATTTTCATAGCTTCAACGGTTTGATGAGCGACGACCATCTGCACAGCAGGACTGATAATCCCAGCGGTATCACAAGTCATACCACCGCGGGGCACTTGATCCAGGAGGCAGTTCAAACAAGGGGTCTCCCCCGGAAGAATGGTATAGCTGATGCCATAACTGCTCACACATGCCCCATAAATCCATGGGATCTGGTATTTTTGTGAAAGGTCGTTCATCATCATCCTGGCGTCAAAGTTATCGGTGGCATCAATCATGAGATCGACGTCATCTAACAAACGTTCCATTTCAGATGGCGTCGCATCCATGACGTAACTATCCACTTGTACGTCACTGTTCACCTCCGACAGCCGTTGTTTCGCTGCTACCGCTTTTGGGATTCGATCTTCGGCATCCCGTTCTGAGTACAAATGCTGCCTCTGGAGATTGCTCCACTCGACATAGTCGCGGTCTACTACGGTTAACCGTCCAATCCCCGCACGGACGAGGGCTTCTGCGTTTCCTGTTCCAAGTGCACCTGCCCCAAGAATCAGCACATGTTTGTCTCTTATTTTTCTCTGACCGGCTTCTCCAATGGGAGAGAAAAGCGTCTGCCTGGAATAGCGTTCATTCATGTCCGGCTCATTCCCTCCATCGGGCTGCTGGCTGTGGCATAGCGTTTCTTCGGAATTCTTCCTGCTTCATACCCGAGGCGCCCAGCTTCAATCGCTAGTTTCATCGCTTCGGCCATCTTCACTGGGTCTTTCGCTGCTGAAACAGCGGTATTTAATAACACACCGTCTGCTCCAAGCTCCATCGCCTGTGCAACATCAGCCGGCGATCCGATCCCGGCATCCACAATGACTGGCACCGTTGATTGTTCGATAATGAATTGAAGATTCTCACGGTTGATGATCCCTTGTCCAGAACCGATCGGGGAAGCTCCCGGCATAACCGCATGAGCACCCAATTCTTCAAGCCTCCGGGCAAGCACGACATCATCGGACGTGTACGGAAGCACCGTAAATCCTTCTTTGATCAGCTCTTCCGTTGCCTTGAGCGTTTCTACAGGATCCGGCAGTAGCGTCTTGTCACAGCCGATCACTTCTACCTTGATCATATCGCAAAGCCCTGAAGCTTTAGCGAGTTTAGCATGTCGGACCGCTTCTTCTGCCGTTTTCGCACCCGCTGTGTTCGGAAGGAGCGTATATTTCTCTACATCAAGCTGTTCAAGGAAATTCGGCTGGCTCGGTTCGAAAATATTCATCCGCCTTACGGTAAAGGTAAGGATGTCAGTGCCTGATGCCTCCACCGCTTTTTTTTGAACGTCAAAATCCGGATACTTTCCTGTGCCTAACAATAAACGAGACTTAAATTCCTGGTTACCAATTTTCAACATCTTCATCCTCCTCCTACGAATTGTACTATCTCTATGATATCTCCATCCTGCACCTTGTGATTTGATCGTGATTCCTTCTCGAGAATGGTTTCATTCTGTTCAACGATGACCACCCTATGATCCAATTGAAAATGACCCAGAAGCTCACCGATTGTATCGACCGTTTCCGGAACGGTCAGCCACTCCCCATTGATTCGTAGTTTCATAGGTTCACCCCTCCACGTGATAAATTCCCAGTAGTTATCCATTCATGAGGAACATCCTTGCCTTCGATTAAGTCAGCGATCACCTTTCCTGTGATCGGGGACAATAAAATGCCATTGCGATAGTGTCCGGTAGCGATAAAAAGTCCGGCATATTCCTGGTGCGGGCCCAGATATGGAATGGCAGCTTTGGTTTGTGGACGAAGTCCGGTCCAGGCTGTTTCCCACTCCGCAAAAACAAGTTCCGGAACTAACTGAGTCGCTGCTTTGATCAAGGGAAATAACCCACCCAAGGTTACCGTTTCATCAAATGTACCAGGCTTTTCTGTCGCACCGATCACCAAACGCCCCCCTGCCTTCGGAACGATGTAACACCCCTTTGAAAAGAGCGTCCCTTGAATGAGCCTGCGCTTCGTTTTCACCGAAAAGCATTCACCTTTTACCGGAAACATATCCATCCCGAGTTCCTGTTTTCCAAGCAAATCTTCACTCCATGCCCCGCAAGCGACTACGACATGATCGGCGCTTACGTCTACTCGATTGGTTCTCACGCCTGTGACTTGATTCCCTTCTTTAAATAAACCTTGTACATCGGTATATTCTAAAAGTTCGGCTCCAAGCTCTACCGCTGACATGGCAAAAGCCTTCGACAAATCGGGAGCGGAAACTTGCCCGTCATTCGGGAGAAATAAAGCACCACTCAGCTGGGAAGACACCGCCGGCTCTTCTCTTTGCAATTCAGAAGGCTCCATCCATCTCGCTTCCTCCCCGCGCTTTCTTTGAACTTCCCCATAGGCGATTAACTCTTCCCTTTCTCCTTCATTTGTAGCAATTTTATAGATGCCGTTTTGCTGCAATCCGATATCAATGCCACTATAAACTTTCAATTCTTCAGCCAGCGCTGGAAACATTGCTCGACTTGCTGTAGCGAGTGAATATAAAGAATCGTTCCCGTCTTTTAATTCCGACTGTGCTCCAAGCATGCCAGCGGCAGCTGAAGATGCTTTGCAGGCGATTGTCCCTCGCTCCAGGAGAAGAACAGAGCGTCCACGCTTGGACAAATGATAGGCGATGGAACTGCCGATCACACCAGCACCGACAACAATCGTTTCATAATGCTTTTTCATAACATCCTCCCTCCATCGATTTCCTTCCGGTAAGCCTGTGCTGCTTCACCAAGATCCTCCGCCTGTAGAATGCCAGACATGACAGCGATGCCCTGAGCTCCTGCATGAATGACACCGCCTGCCCTTTCTGGAGTTATTCCACCGATAGCAACGACCGGGCATCCTACATGCCGGATGATTTCACGGAGCGAATTCAATTCTTCCCCCGCTTTTCCAGGCTTGGAGGCGGTGGGATAGATATTTCCGTATAGGAGGAAATCCGCTCCTTCCTGTTCCGCATCTATGGCCTCTTTTAAAGAATGTACCGATTTCCCTACATTCAGGCCGGGAAAAGTTTGCTTCACTTGTGCGACTGGGAGACTATGGTGAGTCAACTGTACCCCGAAACATCCTGCTACAAAAGCAACGTCAGCCCTGTCATTGACGATGATACGATCCCTTGGAAAACCTGCCTCCGTCACCTGTTGAATCCCATCAAAAATCTCAGCAGCCGAGCGGTGTTTTTCCCGAATGTGGAGAAAATCAACTTCCTGTTGGACCGCGCTCACTGTCTCGGTTAGTTCAGAAAACGTCTGCTTTCCTGTCGAAATCAAGTGAATGGATGGCCTCACGATTCACTCTCCTTTTCCTGCCAAGAGAGAAGCTCTCATATCAAACGGCCATGCTTCCATGACATAAGCCATTTCCCAAAACATGTATTCATACTGACTGCTGATCACAAACAACTCTTTCATTCGCTCACGGTCAGCTTCCGATTTCACTTCCGCCAGATCATCCAGCCGCTGGATCTGTTCCTCTACGAGCGTCCGGAACCAATCCCCGCCATAGGTGCCAATCCACTCCTGATAAATCGGTTCTTCCGGCTGATGATCTTTCAAGTGCTCCCCGACTTCATAATAAAGCCAATAGCACGGAAGAATCGTAGCGATAATCTCTCCCAAGTCTCCGTGGTAGGCTCCCCTGTACATATGGGATGCGTAGGCATAAGACGTCGGAGAAGGAGTGAACTGGTTGCGCTCCTCCTCTGTGATCCCGAGCCTTTTGGAAAAGTTCTCATGAAGCTCCATCTCTGCTTCATACGTCCCTTGAGCATGAGATGCCATACTGGCCATTGTTTTCATATCCTCTGACTTCGCTGCACCCATCGCCTGGACTCTTGAAAAATGGGATAAATAATAAGAATCCTGAAGCACGTAGTATCGGAACTGGTCGAGCGATAACGTCCCTTCTCCAATCCCTTTGACAAAAGGATGGTTGAAACTTGCTTCCCAAATGGGATCCACCGCTTCGCGAATTTGTTGTGAAAATTTCATGATTGAACTCTCCTTTTCCCGACGATCCACGGTCAAGGAAAAAAGAAATAAGACGCAAGCACTCTATGCATCTATTTCCAGACACTAAAAAAACCACTTTCTTCATATGCGTGAAGAAAGTGGTTTCATGTGTGAACATCTATATGTAGCTTAAGATACACGTAACCGCCACTTCCCTACGCTGGTATCAACCAGATCAGGTTCTAAGAGTCTTAAAGCTACACTTTAATCTCAGCCTTATGAGAAGGCACCCCTAGTGGATCGTCTATGATTTTTGATTTCATTGATATCGTAACATGTTCTAAATAATTGTCAAAACATTCCTCGAAAAACTAAGTGATGGTAACTTTTTAGAGCGTCTAACATTTCATAGAAAAGATATATAACAAAGAGCGCTTCGTGACGGAAGCGCTCTATCATATGGAACGATTTTGACCGGTTACTCTTCAGTAGTTATTCCAAATTTGAGAGTGAGATTCTATATAGCTTGTCATCATTTTCCTGTGGATCGCCACGCCCATCTGTATTATTACTAATGAAATAAAGATCGTTATCCTTAATCTGTACATCCCGAATCCTTCCAAGACCAGTGATCACTTCGCGGGATTCACCTGTTTCGAGGTCGAATTCTAAGACGGCAGATCCTCTTAATGCTGCCACAAAAAGTTTTCCTTCGAAATTGTCCATTCCAGATGGTGCCCAGGTGGAGTTATCTCCAGAAGTGAATAGAGGCGAAACCATTCCCTCCTGTTCTTCAGAGCCTTCTATAACCGGCCAACCGTAATTTTCACCAGCTTCAATCAGATTAATCTCATCGTTTGCATTATCCCCATGTTCACTTGCATACATCGTACCATCCGATAACCAAGTCATCCCTTGAGGGTTGCGATGTCCAAAGCTATAAACATAGGAACCCGCAAACGGATTATCACCTGGTATGGATCCATCCAAGTTCATTCTTAAAATTTTCCCACCTAATGAATCTAGATCTTGTGCTATTTCACGATCAGAAGCATCCCCAGCTGTAGCGTAGAGTTTTTCATCAGGTCCTATTTTAAGTCTTCCTCCATGATGGTAAGTACCGCTGGGGATTTGATCAAGAAGCAGATCCTCTTCTCTCCAGACACGATCTTCCAACCGAAGCGTTACAATACGATTAAATTGTTCTTCCCCATCTTCATACGTGTAGTAGGCGTAGGCAAGGTTCGATTCAGAAAAGTCAGGAGCAAGAACAAAACCAAGCAGGCCTGCCTCTGAAGCTGTGGATACATCTTCTTCAAGCTCTACGCTTTGTCTTTCTACTTCACCATCTTTTATTTTGACAATGTTCCCTGATCTTTCTGTTAAATAAAAGGTATCTTCCCTTTTTTCGATGGACCACGGAACTTCCAGATTATCTGCTATAACTTCTAAACCTTCAACAGGTAGTGGCGATTCTTCCTGTTTATTATCAGAGCAACCTGCTATAAAAAAGAAGGTAGAGATCAATAGCGTTATGATTTTTTTCAATTTAAAGTATTCCTCCCTCTTCGACTTTTATCTGAAGTGGATGCAGTTCTAGTGCTCCCTCATTTCACTCCCATATTTCTAATTGATTAGAAGTGTTCTATTTGGAAAATATGCTATTTTCCTTTGTATCATGAAGGAAGAATAGATGCGGACGAACCGCCCCTGGCTTGACAGTTGTGTCACAAGGACCTTTCAACAGGTTAGTTTCTCCTATTCCTCCTGAAGAAGAAATGATGTCCCTTTAGAAACAAAACCTTCCATAATATCTTTTGGCACCAAACTTCCACCTGTTGCCCAGACTAAATGTGTCGCCTGACTTAAACGGGAGCCATACATCCGGTCTAACTGTTGTTGAATGTCAATGGAAATAGGGCCGGACATGCCCGCAAGTGCCGATGGCTCGAGGGAAATACCTTCAGATTCATGCAAAAGGGCTAAAAGCTTGTACAAATTTTCGTCGTTGATCGTATAAATGCCGTTCACCATATTTTCTACCAACCGGCCTGCCAAAGCTGATGGTCGTCCAACAGCTAATCCATCCGCTTCCGTCCTATTATCAAGCCCGATATCCTGAACAGAAATGTCCGCATGTTTACCTGTGGCAAGTCCAAGCATCATGCAAGGAGAGCTGGTTGGCTCTGAAAAATAACAGTTCACATGATCCCCGAAAACATACTTCAGTCCATAAGTGATCCCCGCAGGACCTCCTCCTACCCCGCAAGGTAAATAAACCACCAGGGGATGGTCCGCATCAACCGTGATATTCTCTTGTTTTAATTGCTCTTTAAGGCGCAAAGCAGCTACGGCATAGCCTAAAAATAAATCCTTGGAATTTTCATCATCAATAAAATAACAGTTCCTTTGCTCCTGACACTGTCTCCGTCCTTCGTTTACGGCAAAAGAAAAATCCTTATCATGCTCCACCACCACTACACCTTTATCCCTGAGTAGCTCTTTCTTCCATTCTTTCGCATCCACGGACATATGAACAGTCACCTGAAAACCTAAAATAGCACTCATGATGCCTATACTTAGAGCCAGATTACCTGTTGAACCTACAGCGATTGAGAAGTTGGAAAAGAACTGCTTGTATTCGCTATTGGTTAATTTAGAATAGTCGTCATCTTTTGTAAGCTTTCCATGTTTTATTGCAAGCCCTTCAGCGTATTTTAATACTTCATAAATGCCTCCCCGCGCTTTTATGGACCCAGCTATCGGAAGGTCATGATCACACTTTAGATACAAATGGCCAGGAATGGATTGCTGAGATCGCTTTTCCAATTCCTGCTGCATAGAAGGTATGTCGCGAATGGGAGATTCAATGATTCCGTTCATTTTCTTGGTTTCTGGAAATGCTTTAGCTAAATATGGAGTAAATCTTTGAAGAAGCATTTCTGCTTCATGAAGGGCTTTGGTAGGAATAGGTAGATTTTTTTCAAACGTTTGATAAGCTTGAAGCGATGTGTTTGGCCAGAACGTTTCCTTCTTGTTTTTTAACTGATTGATCAATTCTTCCTCGCTGCTATGTTTAAGTTTAGAAACCATCAAATCCTCCTTAAAATGGTTTGTAATTAAGTTAACACAAATTTAATGAGGCGGATACATGTGAAGTGGCGGCCCCGAATCGTTAACACTTTAGCGAAGTGGGGGTCAGGCACCTTAATTTATGCATCTATATCCAGACGCTAAAAAAACCACTTTCTTCATATGCGCGAAGAAAGTGGTTTCATGTGTAAAAATCTATATGTAGCTTAAGATATACGCAACCGCCACTTCCCTACGCTGGTATCAACCAGATCAGGTTCTAAGAGTCTTAAAGCTACACTTTAATCTCAGTCTTATGAGAAGGCACCTCTAGTGGATCGTCTATGATTTTTTGATTTCAATGATATCGTAACATGCTCATAATCATTGGCATAACATTCGTGGAAAACTATATCTAAAAAGAACATTAGGACCTAAGAGAAACAATGACTCTTTTAAATTAAAAACCATCAATAATAACTCCTACTTTATTTCTTAATATAGCGTTTAGCTTCCGAAGGTTTTTAGAAGAAAGTGCTAATTTTGTCTATATGTGGAGACTTACTGTTTAATATAGTTTAACTATCTGATGAACGTTGATATTAATTCTCTATTTAAAGTACTCTTCTAATTGTTTGTAATATTTAATAAAAACCTCTATATCATCTAAGAATTCTTGCTTAAAAAAGCCATTTAATTTCTGTCTCTCTTCTATTGCAGAAATGTATATTTTAAAACCATCGATAGAATCTTTTATTTTTAAGTAACTCTCTAATAAATCAATTGGCATGTCTTTTGCCTCAACACCGTCAATTAGCTTAGAAGCTATATCAAACAAATTTTTATATGTTAATATCTCACTGGCATTAAAAATCAGCTCCTCACTTAACTTTTCTTGAAGGGTGGGTATGGAATCGCTAATCAACTTTAAGGGTTTACGAATGTTGTAGTACACCTTCTTGTGATGTTCTTTTTCTTTTTTCTTCTCAAGATAATTCTGATAAAGAAAAACTGATATCGCAATTCCTCCAGTAATTAAAGCCCCTAATAATGCCCCCATAAAACTAGGATCTCTGATTAAATTTGTAAAATAACAACTCATAGAGCATCACCCAAACTATAAATATTTATACTGTGACCTCTGTTAATCATATACAACACCTACAGTCTCAAACTCATAGCTAAAAAGAACCATAGGGATATCCTTCTGTACAATCTGACATTATAAAATATACTTTATCAGAAAGGAGAAATATATTTCAATGAAATGGAATTGAAGATGGATCTTCGATCTCCTCTCACGTACAACCGGTTTAGGTGTTTACTAATAGTAGAACAAGAGTAAGAATAATTTTATCTTTACCAACACCTAAATAATTTTTACAATTTATCCCTGCTAAATTATGGATTTCATAACAGACAAAGCAAAGTCGATACCTTTTAGTAACTAACATTATGAGTGAAGTATTTTATTTAGCATACATTCATAAAGCTCTCATTTATTCCTCTTCATGGTAAACTATACTTAGTTATATTAGAGGAGTGTAAAAAAATGGAGATAACAGAGGCTATTAAAAGCTCCCGGGGGGAACTATGGAGCATTGCAGAGAATGGATTACATAAGTCTTTCAATAAAGCCCATAAGGATGCTGAAATCCATTCTAAGTATAAGAGACCGCAAGAACCCGATTATATTGCTACTTTAGTGGGTGGCATTGCATCTATTGCAAGAGAATGGAACAAAGCTTTATCAAGGTTTGGAATTACCACCTCCTTTGCTGCAGTTTATTGTCACCAAAGACCTATTGTACAAATTAAAAATCCTCCAATTGATATCAGTAATAAGAACCCAGAAATAGGCGATCTTTTAATTGTACATATTCACCATCCACGGAAAGGAAGAACCAAACGTAGATCTCTACTACTCCAGGCTAAGGTGGACAGAAGAAAGAATGGAGCAGTGAGGGTTCCTAGAACAGATAATCATCAATTATATTTATACGAGAAATGGCCATCCTTTAAATTCTCAAAACCAAGATTAACTTCAAATAGCTTTCAAATTAATACAACTTCCCCTCATGAAGGGGCTAGATACCTTCTAATTGAAAACACAGCTTATCCTAGATATACACCACTAATGTACTCAACTTCCACTCCAGATGTTTTTCTAAATAAAGAGTATCATTTATTAGACGAGATCATGGGTCTTTTAACCTTGAAAAGAGGGAAGAGTTTTTATGGGAGAAAGTCAGCAAAGAAAAGAAATGATTGGTCTAGATTAATCTGGGAACTATTAGAAAATAGTTTTGATAAGCCTTATAAAAGATCAAATATCGGTATAGAAGACTTACCGCGTTTAGATGGAGCTAATTTGTCGGGTTTATCTGGTGTTTGCTTAAATTTTATAGATAAGAAATCTAAGGAGAGCGGCGTAATTAATAAAATTATCGCTGATAAAAAAGAGCTAAACTTAGTAGAAGAACTACTAACAAATGGTGATTTTCCTAATGCTAACGGAAGAGAAGGCATATCTACTATAATCATTGAAACTCACGAAAAGACCTTAAATTAAAATCGCAATTTATTTAGATTGTAATTCAGCTTCATCCTATTTCTTCCCAGTTCCAGTCCTCACCCTTGCTTAGTTATAAAAATCTTCGAAAAAATCCTGAGACAGGTAGTTATAAGCAAAGAGCGCTTCGTGACTGAAGCGCTCTCTTATTAGTGTGATTGCAAAACATTCAGAGCGTAAACATAAATTAGCTTAAATAACATTTGCTGAAGGTTTTAACATTTTGAAAAAATACTCTTTCGAGACCCTTTAATTATTTCTTTTTAACCTTTCCTTCATATCCTCGCGATCTTCATGATTATCCACCGCATTGCCTTCTGGTCTAAGACTATTATCTCTCACATTCGACTTAAATAAGACTGTCATTAGGATATTTATAATTCTGTAAGTTGATGGAATAAACCATATAACAAACAGAATCCAAAAATAAAATACAATTTTACTAGCAACTTGATCGTACTCTTTTAGAATGTATAGCGATATTGAAGTTATAATAGTTAAGAAACCCACAATAAACGTCTCGTTAAAATAGATTTTTAACACAGTTTTGTTATTTGACTCAAAGATTTCCTTTACTATTCCACTATTCCTTACGCTAACAAGAATACCCAGTAAAGCACCTAGGAAACCGACAACAATAGAGCCAAACGTTATTACTCCATCTAGTACTTTTTCAAAATTTTTATAATTATAACTTATTGAATACTTGTAGGAAAGGCCACAACAAGTCAATGCAAGGATAAAAGGGAATAAGTATCTAAATCCATTAATAATAGATTGCATCATACCCTCCATTTTAATCTCAAGTTTTAAGGTACTGGTTAATTTTCTGCTGTCTGTTAAGGCAATCTGTATTAGGACTATAAAGCATCCACATTTCTTTTGCGATTGCCTGGTGACTTAAAGTGGATCGTTTTTCCATCTTAAAGTTACCGAAATCATGAGCTTTATGAGCGAAGAGGTCAATGAGCTCTACCCTGGAATCTTCGTTGTCTTTTTTTGCTATCTCAGCTTTAGAGAAATACTCTGGATTTTCTTCAATGTCATCAAGAGTATCGCTTATTGTTTCTTCATTTAATGAATCGTTTTTCTTTTTTCCCATTGTGATTGTTATTTGTGCATTAATTCCCTCATAATCGCCAAATGATTTTATTACTTTCTTTAAAGGTGATTTGAACTTATCCTTAAACCCCTCTGATATTGATGTGTTGATATCAGCAAATCTGAGATTAATTTTTCTATATTCCGATCCTCTTCTTGCAACGTCAAAGGCATTGGGAGGAGAGATGGGTCTTAAGTATATTTGTTCCTCTTTTTCATTCCATAGTAAGTTAAGGTATTCTTCAATTCCTTCTGGCCCTAAGCTATATTTGTTTCTCTGAAGCATCAAAACATGATTTGTTTCATCATATAATGCTGAAACATCTTCACCTAAATATTCATCGTCATCTAATTCGAATGGTTCAACTTCACTGTCTTTTTTAGCTTTAGAAGGAAGGTTTGTTTCCCTCAACCTTAAAAAATGAAGAAACGAGAAGCCTAATTCTGTGTCCCAGTATGCACTTTCCAACCTTGCTTGCTCTGAGTAATAATCATAAGTTCTACCTTCTAATGATTTCTTGCTGGCAGCATCCATCCACAACAATAAATCAAATAGCCTATCTCTCTGTTCTTTTTTATCAGATGCTTTTCTATATACAACTTGATAATATTCAAACCTTACTTTCCTATAAGACATAAAAACCCCCCTTAATCTACCTCATTCGACACTGAATTATATGAAACCTGCTTTATTGAAGAGGTTTCATATAATTCAGTGTCATACAGCCATTAAAGATTGATCTGATATTGAATTCTCTTAGTCTTAATAATTCTTCTTAATTCCTCCAAGGTTAACAATTGATAAGAAGGACAATTAGAGTGAAGGCACACAAAACAAAACTTATATCTATCCCCCAGCATTTCAGCAAGATTAAATTCATTCTCGGTAGCTCCAAAAAAGAAACCGGATGGGTTATTATGTAATTCTTTTTGTGTAGTTTTTAGCTCTATCAAATTAAAAGTCGTTTCATCATCAATAATAACCTCATTATCTTCTTTGTTAACTGGATCAACGAAAATCAAATCAAAAGTTTTGGAATACCGGCTTGGAAGTCCTAACAATTCTAATAACTTCTTTCTCATTTTTATATCAGGATAAATAAAGCGTTCATCTTGTGACTGCAAATAACTAATTCCTGCTTTTTCCGTTTTATTATTACTAATAGTAATAGTGAAAGAATGATTGTTAGACATATTCCCATCTCCTTTAAGATTATTATGATTATACTGTTTCTTTATATTAACAACTTCCTTAACACAACTCACCCAAGCAAATGAAGAAACATCTTCTAACAGTTTAAAAAAATTTTTAGAAGGTATTAATTTACTGAGGTGATTCTTTCTATGTTAGATGTTATGACCGAAGAGCAGAGAAGAAAAAACATGAGAGCTATAAAGTCTGTATCAAAGCTAGAGTCGATTGTAACCAAAGTGTTGTGGAAAGAAGGGTTCAGGTTCAGAAGAAATTCAAAAAAACTTGAAGGCAAGCCTGATATATCGATTAAAAAGTACAAAGTGGTAATATTTATAGATTCATGTTTCTTCCATAGATGTCCTTTACATGGAAATATACCAAAGACAAACCATGAATTCTGGAAAAAGAAATTGGAAAGAAACCAAGAAAGAGACAAGGAAGTTAACCAGTATTATGAACGTTTAAACTGGAATATCCTCAGAATTTGGGAACACGATGTGAAAAATGATATAGAGGACGTTGTAAGAGCAATTTCTACATTCATTAAAGAATCTAAAGTGAATTAAGGTCCTTTTCCTATCTACATCCGGCTTAAAAAAATGACTCACTACTGATAGTAGCGAGTCATTTTTATATTTGTAAACATGAGGTTTTTGACTACTGACACACTTCCTCTGTGGAGTTTATTGGATTAGCTTTTTCTTCAATTTGTATTTTTTCATTAAGATCCAGTATAGATTCTCCTATCACTTTAGCAAGTTTAGGAGGAACTGCATTTCCAATTTGTCTATACTGCTCGTTCCGTCCACCACAGATAACATAACTTTCTGGAAATGATTGCAGTAGTTGTGCTTCAAAAGGTGTAAAGGTCCTTGGTTGCTCAGGATGAATAAACTTCAGTCCATCTTTCTCCATATGGGCTAAGATAGTATTGGAAGGTTTGTCCCAGCTATGCTTTACATAAGTATCCTTATGTTTAGTTCTGTTATAAGGATAAAGAGAGTCAAGAAGTTCATCATAGTCACACGAGACCGGATTCATAAAACGTGAAGAGTTACTGCCAGGCCTGGTTCTAATGAAGATTATAATATCACGAAAATTATGCTCTCTAGACTTATGGTCGGTGAGAGCCTCATCATCCTTATAGCTATTTATTTCCAACTTAGTTACCATTTCATTATAAAGCTTTATAAATTTTAAAAGATTATGCAACTTATAGCTTTTTTTATTTTGAATTAATTTAAGTTCTTGCTTAAGCCTCTCATAAAGTTCTGTTAGCTTTTGTTTACTCCCAGAATCATTATCTATAAGAGCTAAGAATTTAATACTTTCCACAAACAACATCAGGCTCTTGCCGTAGTTATCCTTTATAACATTAATATTTTTCAGTTTATTTGAAAGGGAAATTCTAGGTAACCTTACTGGCAGATGTCTGATTGCTTCTACCGTATTGTAGGGCATATGTTCAAAACCGTGGGTTGGTTCCAATTTAGGATTTTCTATTCCCAATCTGTTCGCAATGATAATAATCCTTCTCCTGTGCTGTGGCACTCCGTAATCAGCTGCATTTAACACCTGAAACCTCTGCGATAAGTTATATTCAACCCTGGTTGTATAACCTATGGATTCGAGCTCATCACAAATAAGCTCGATCACCTGTACCTGCTTACTTTCCAGTCCCTGTGTTTCATATATTTTTTTTGATAACATTCCCTCAACATTCTCAAAAACAACATAATCTGGTGTTAAGTTTTCAACAATTTCAAAAAAGTGTTTGTAAAGAGTATTCCTTGGATCGTTTTTCAGCTTTTCTCGCATTTCTTTTGTACCGGATCTGGATGGCCCCGCCAGTGAAAAAGTCTGGCAAGGAGGCCCACCTATTATTACATTGACGTTTTTACATGATTCGTATATATCCTTTTTCACTGATGAAAGTGTGATGTCTCCCTGGATGACCTTATCTTCACCTAAATGACCTCGTAATGTGTCACAAGCAGCTTCGTTTAATTCGACTGCTCTTGTTATTTCAAATTCATAATTTGGATGTTCGGCTTGCAAAAAACCAGTGGAAAAACCACCTCCACCAGCAAAAAGATCTAACACTTTTAATCTCTTCATTTACTTTTCTTCCTTTTAATTTTATGTATGTTAATTACTATTCTATTGAATTAAATAAAAAATGACAAGAAAAGTTTCTTGTCATGATATAAACTCATTCAACTTTTGTTTTTTAGCGAGGACAAGAATTCTTTCTAAAGATTTTTTTTCAATCTGTCTTACTCTCTCACGTGTAATGCCCAAGATATCCCCTATTTCCTGAAGGGTTTTTTCTTCACTATTATCCAGACCATAGCGGAATCTGATAACCTGTTTTTCTCTTGTTGATAAAGCTTCTAATATATTTGTTACTTCCTCGGATAATACTTTTGATTCAATTTCCTTTTCTACATTAGTAGTTGCCCAGCATTCTTCGTTATCCTGCTCATCTATTTCACAAAGCTTACTAAGGACCTCTTGTAACTGTTTGTCAGTTACTTTATAATTATGCCTTGATATTTTGTTGTTAATAATCGCCCCCGCAAACCAGGGGTTTGTATAAAAAAGTTCGTTCTTATTTGAAACATAACCCCAAAACTGTTCAAAAGAAACATAATCTATAGTATAGAGAGGTAGAGTATTAACAGCATTCTGACTAAGTCCTGCCTCTAATACCTCTTGTAGCTCCGGAGACCTCCCATACAATGTAAGGCTTCTGTCTATCAGTCTATCTAACTTATCTATCTGCTCGATCATGTGAACCGGAAGTCTAATTAAATTAGCCATATCAGCCCTTTGTCTGCTTATGCGCTGTCTCAACCATATTTTAAGGTAGTTTGAAAAAGAATTTTCACCATTAAAGTTTTCTACAGCTTTCATAATGGCAAAAAAACCTTCCTGAACTAAATCCATAAATTCAACGGAATATAATTGTCGCGATTTGGCGAAATTACATAACAATTTTGCGTATGATTCTGTAAGAATTCCTATCAAATCTTCTTTACCTGTTGTTTTATTTACGGCATCCGAAAAATTAATTCCCTCTTGCTTTTTTGCCCAGTTACTGAAAGAAATATGAAGTGGGGGAAGTTCATACTCCTCATCAAATACATAAGGATCAATATAAGATTGTTTGTTTTCTCTTGGGTTAAAAATTTTTTCTGTCTTAGCAGGCGGTTTAATCTGCTCGATAATCAGTTCAGCATCGTTACCTTCCTCATCAACATAGAACCTGGACAATTTAACAATGTTTAATTTCCAGTACCCTTTTTTAGAAGTTACTTTCTCAAAACACTCATTCTTACTAAGTAGATTATACACAGTCTTACGGGTTGTAGATCTAATCTCCATGACCTGATCTAGTAATTGTGTCCAGTGCATGCCAGATGGGTAGGTTGCAAGAACCTCGCACATCAAGGTGAAGATGGATTTATTAACCGCTTTACTCTCTTCAGCTATCTTTCCTATATCCAGGTACCTGGATTGTTCCTCACTGTATCTTTCATCAAACCCAATTATACTTATATTTAATGTTTCTTTACCATTGCTTTCAACTTTTAAACTATGACCTGGTTTGAGTAAGTAATCACTATAAAAATCATTAATACCATCACCATAAATGGTGTACCTATCATCTTTAAAAACCCACCAACCTTCATAAATAAATCCCTCAACCTGGATTGATAATTTATCGAACACCGCCTCGCTGTTGAAGTGTCCAGATAAACTACTTGGAACGTTCAGGTAACCTTTAATTCTTTCATAATAGGATAAAGTAGTGTAACCATATGACCTTTTCTGTTCAATACTTTTTGGTGGCTGCCTCTTATCCAATTTCCATTCTTCGTTTTTTTCCTCTGAGGATTTGTATAAATCCTCAATGTTTTTAATAAAAGGGACAGATCCATAGATAGAGTTAGTAAATCCATATTTATTTAGACGTGTATCAGAAACATTTCCCGTAAAAACATATGTCCCTTTTTTGACTTTCGAAACTGTAGATACTATGGTGAAAAAATCTTCGATAGCCTGATAATATAGAGCGAAAGAATTCTCACTAGCTTTTATCCTAAAAACATCAGGAATACAGTCCTTAATCTTAAATTCACTTTCCTGGGAGCCAACCCAATTCATCAACTTCACACTGGCACGGGCAATCTCCTCTGAAATTTCTTTAGGTACTATTATGTTTTCATCAAATTCATTAATGAACTCATATAATTCTACTGACACAAGGTTTTTTACTGTATTGAAACGTTCATCTATGTGAGGAGCAAAAATTGTTGTATTCGTATCAAGTTTATACTCAATTATTACTTCTTTTATGACTTCATCTATTTTTTGGGACACTGTCTTCTGTTTCTGCATGTAATCATATACTAAATCGTTAACTAAACTCCATTCAGATAAGAGCCAATAAGGAGAACCTTCCAATTCAGTAAATCTTATATCAGTTTTTAAATAATTATCAAGTTCGTTCAGAGAAACTTCCCCTGGAAAAAAACTTATGACCTCTTTAACCTTGAAAGGCCTTGCAATTTCACTTACATATCTGATAACTTCGTTTAGTTCTCTATTTTCACGATTTTTAATTGCCCACAATCCGTTTTCATCTTCCTGAAAATATGATTTTTTGGCATTCAAAGCAAGGTTAACAAAAAAATTAATGTCATCCCCTGAGCTTCTAATCCACGTCTTTTTAAGGGATAGTACGATATCGTGATATGGAAGCTTCCCATTTGGACTTTGGACTAAACTTTTTTTAATTAAACTGATATTACTGTAAACGGGACCTGACTTCTGTTTATTGGTATAGCCCATTTCCGTTGGTCACATCCTTAAGGAGGGGATATGTACCCCCCTCTATATTGAATGAAAAAAACCAAAATCATTATTATTTGATTTAAAAAGTGATAGACGATCGAGCAGTATATTTGACCACTCGCAAGATGTTTCCGACACCAGAGAACATGCATGACAAGCAGACAAGTTAAGCCTGCTTTCCACCACATTTTCTGCTTCACTGCATAAGGGATCAGAGGTACACACTTTAGACCTTAAAATAGACTGTTTTAAAAGTTTATGAAACTGTTCTTTTCTACCCTGCTGTATTATTCCTCCTAAAGATCCATCAGAGTCCGGCGATCCGGTGTAGAGTAATATTCCATACATATCCGTGTCACAGTAAACCTTTTCCCTGATTGAGTTTGATGAATAACCACATGATAAAGACAGTTCCCGGATAAGTGCGTGTGACAGAGAATGCAGTAATATGAATCTCTCAGTAAAACGACTATCACTTCCCCAATCCTTTTCTGTCCTCCAATTCTCATATCTTTTTAAAAGCTTATTGTAACGATTCTTCTCTTTTATCATCTTTTCCCAACTTTTCAATTCATCTTCATTAAGTTGTATAAAGAGACCTTCACCAGAAATTTCAACAGCTGGCAGCCAGTCTATATCTGCATTCCTTGATAAATATGAATAGGAAACAGACGTTTCATTATTAGGGTCCGGATAATCTATTCTTGTAAAGCCTCTAAGAGCTCTAACCTCTCTTAATCGATGTACAAGGACTATTCTTGAAATATACTGTTGGATAGATTGATGCACAGCCTCTTCCTCAATGTGAAAATGTTTTGTTATTTTTTTATCTTCCTGAAATGCCTTCCATTCCTCATATCTAATATCCTCTTTTTCCTGCCCCATCTTATATTGCTGCTTTATTATATCGTAGATATTATCGAGTTCTTCTTGGCTAACGCCCCTAAATATATACTTGAGTCCAGATTTCAGTTCACTAAAACCTTCCTCTTGTATAATATCAACAATATCTTTCCATTTACTGCTTACAAGCTCCTGAAGATCATCTGTCCATGGAGGAATTGATAAGGCGCTGATGCTTGAAGAAAAGTAAACGTTCGAGGCTCCCCTTTGTAAACCTCTCGGAACTTTATCACACCTGCTGCTTTTTTGCCTTTTCCATGGACTGCTTCCGTCACATTTGCCCAAAACACTTTCCAATGCGTCTTTCTTAAGAGCACCCGAAAGAGTATTAAAGCCCTTTTTACAACTCTTACACTCAATATTTATATCATCCAATGCGGAACTGGATCCTCTTGTTTTCAAATAGAGGTCAGGATGCTCACAAACATTGTCTTTTCCTTTGTGCGCCCATTCAGCCCAAGGAAAATCATCTATGTGGCCGTCCTCACATGCCATTATTAGACGAGCAGGGTAAGCAGTGATTTTCTTACCAGAACAGTCACAGAAAAAGCGGTATCTATCACGGTTAAAATTCTTTCTTAAGGAGCCACATTTAGAACATACTCGGTATTTCGGGAAGGATATGACTGGAATACCTCCTTTACCTTTGGAAGATTTAGGTTCCAAAAAGGAAGATATATTTAGTCTGGCTGAAAGCCTTGGTTCATTTAAACGCTTATAATAGCCTTCCTGTTCAACCCAGTCCTGTAAACCCATAACCATCACAGAATCATTTTTAAAGTCAATTAGGGAGCCAGGTCCGAAAGTAGTAACGATCTGACTCGGTCTCATCCCCCCAGGGCTTTTACTATTCATTGTCCATCCTCCTCATCCCAATAGGTATAATAAGTATCTACTTCCGCTTCCACGTCCCTGAGTGAATCAGGAATCAGCTTTGCATTCTCTATATCCTGATTGATACTCCTAAACAGGACAGGTGTATCCCTGCGGGAAAATTTATATTTCTGATAATTAAGATTATCTGGGTTTTCGTTTACTCTTTCTTCCCACCAGTTAAAAATATCATCTATTTCCTTTTCTATATTGTCCTGATCAATTTCATCTATATCTCTACAGCGATTGATAATGTACTCTCTAATTTCATCAATATAGCCATTTTCTTTTGTGAATTTTTTGGCATCAGGATTCCTATATAATCGGGAGTCCAATTGTCTAAGCAGTCCTACTATAACAGCCCGAAGGCCTTTGTCCCTGGATCTGAAGGAATAAGGAGTTACACTTGTTGCCTCTACATGGGAATAGAACTTGGAATGATAAGAAACAAATTGTTCATAATGAGAAATATCTCTTGGTCTGGACCAGTTATAAAGAGTAAAGACAAGCCCGGGATATTTTCGTCCAACTCGACTTGAAGCTTGAATATACTCGGATGTACTTTTCGGCTGTCCGGTAATTACCATCATACCCAGTCTATCTATATCCACGCCAACGGAAATCATATTTGTGGCAAGAAGAACATCTACAGCCCTTTTGTTATCAGCATTCAGTTCAAGCTTATTAAGTAATTCTGGAATATCTGTTGCATCAATCTGGCTCATCAATTCTTGTTTATGTTTAATGAACCTTTGTTTTCTTTTATCGCCAACAAGGTATTTGATTCTGTCTGGAATATCATCTTCCAAGAGACGTAAAGTTCCACCAAGTTCCCTTAAACTATTATAATACCCTGCCAGAGTCCAATAAGGATTCACATCGTCCCCCTGTTCTCTTAAGTCAAAACTCTTTTGCAATAACCTCGCATAGATTCTGACAAGAGCCGTTTTACCAGACGACCCAGGAAAATATAAACCGACATACTTCCTTCCCGGTTTTTTTTCTCCCGTTACTTCATAGGAAAAGAAGGAATCTTCACTATTGGTTCCGGAAGGGGGAAATTGACGTACCCCTCTGTTAAAAACTCCTTTAACCTGAGAATCAGCTCTCCTGATAGTTGCTGTAGAAGCTACAACTTTTGGTTTGATTTTTTCACCGTTTATTTCGTCCATAGATAAAAAGTCGATTGCAGACTCATACAGACCAACCATTGATCCCAGCGGACCAGATATAAGATGTAGTTCATCCTGAATAATCAATTCGGGCGGCTTAAGGTTTTCAATTTCCACTGTTCTTGATTTAGGTAAACTTCCAGTAGCATTATGGGTCCAAGAGTGACTGTCTCCTTCTCGTATAAAACCATGTCGCTCACAGTACCGGTCTACCTTTCCAAAAAAACTAGCAATTGAACCATTCCAAGGCAGGCGGGCAAACTTATCAACTGTACCTATTAAAAGGGTTGGGCACTGGTTGTAGATAGCTTCATCAACTGTATAAGCTGGTATTTTATTTGTGTGAAAGAAGCATTTTTTATTTTCACAATGAATTGTAAAGACTTTCCTTTCAACTTTATAAGATTCTGGCGTTAATTCCTGACCACACTTGGGGCAATTATGTAGCTGAATAGGATTGCCCCCATACACTTTCTCGTTGTTGTTTAATTTATGCAGAGCGTCTGTAGCTGATCCTTCTCCTTCCAATTGATTTGGAGTAGTCCCACCGCCTACCCACAAACCAATACTAAAGCTTTCCCTTCCCCACTTCTTTGAATTATTACTTCTCAGATATTCTGCAGCACATATCAGAGCACTGGCTCTCTGAAATTGCTGAATTGTTAAAAGCCTTAATGTATAACGCATAATGATAGTAGTACCCGCATAGCCTTCTACTCCATCTGGTGCACCTTTAAGTCTTCTTATGGACATAACAAAAGCAGCTAACCCTAGATAAGCTTCCGTTTTACCCCCACCAGTGGGAAACCATAATAAATCAACATAATCTCTTTCCTCACATTGAGGATTTACAATACTTTTAATATTTAGCAGAATAAAAGCCAACTGGAAAGGACGCCACTGTCCTTCTAGTATCTGCTTCTCAGCATGCTTCCCAGTTGTACGATAAAACTTAGAGGCTTCTGAAAAAGTCCGTTGGTGTAACATTATTTCATTTGCAAATTTGAAAGCTTCGAAGTAGTCTTCGTCATTGCAGATAATTTCAATACCTTCTTTAATGCGTCCATATGCTTCTTTAAGATATCGTATATGTTTATCCTTCTGACTGACTAAATGTTCATCTACCTTAATTTCCGTCTGCTTGTTAATCCATTGTTTATACATGTCAAGCAGGGGAAATAATTCTTTCTTTAGTTTTTCAGGATCATCTAAATAGGATAAAACATACATATTAAGACCACTCATATCTTTCAGGTCCAAATGCTCCACTGCTGGCACTTCATACTCAGGTATAAAAACTGTTTTGATTTTCCCTGCTGTCTCTTCTGTAAATTCATTCCATTGGACAGCACACCCATGTCCAACAGCAAATTCAGGGGTATTTCTGTAAAGCAGCATAGAACGATCTATATCTTCATCTTCTATTGAATTATCATAATTAACATCCCTTCTTATAAACACATTATCCTTCTCATCTGGACCCACTAAAATGATCTCAGGCTGAAACAAAATATGTTCAACAGGGATAGTATCTTCATGCTTATATCTATTAATAAGGAAAACACTTAGTGAAATTTCATTTTCCTTCTGACTGACAATTGAAAGAAATTCCACTTTACCATCTTCCAAATAAAATGAATCTTTGTTTTTGTTAAGATTTATAGACTTCTCACAATAGTAAGGTAATCTTTTATAAAACTTTCTCTTCCCTTCTTTGACCTGTTTATATTTACCATAGCTTATTTTTACATTTACGCTTGCTGTTTCTTGTTTTAAGTTACAAGTAATTCCTATTGAGGAAGGTTGAAAACGATTCTGATTGGATGCAATTTCTTCATCAGTGTCATCTTCATGGTCTTTTCTTTCACTTTTCTCCTCAGCACCAAATTCCTCTATGTCTTCAACTTCTGTGTTGGCAGGATACAACATGCCACCAAGGTAAAAGACATTAGGACGTTCTTTTATTAGTTCTTCCTCTTCAGTAGGACCTATCAGGTCCCGTTGAAGAGCTTTTATGTAGTCATCTCTCATATTGGTAAAATAACTTTGTTCATCCTTTAGTTTTCTTCCTTCATCCATTTTTTCTTCAGTCTCCTCCTTTAAACTGGCCTTTCTGTTTACAACATCCTTTCGCTTTTTTTCTTCAAGAACTGATACTAGTCGCCATATTTCGCCTTCCAATTCAAAGATCTCTGGGTATTTTTCAAGCGTTCTTTCTATTTGTTCCTTTTCTATGTATAAATTTTCTTTTTTGATTTGATTAGTTATCTCAACTATATTTCCACCTTCAATATTGTCATTAAGAAAATCCATCAATTTAATAGCAATTGGAGTAAGTTTAGACAATTATTTCACCTTCCCTGACAGACAACTTGTAGAATATTCTTACTATTATCTTATAACAAATATCCCAAAAATTAAATAAATTTACAGAAAAAAGGATAGAAACGTCCCCTCATTCCTAAAATTGTAAAACATTTTTAATGTTAACTACTTAGGCAAAATATATAGGCTCTGTTAGTAGATTTTAAGAATCAATTTTTTAATGCAACCAGATCTATTCACTTGTAATAAGGAAATTAAAACTATTATGAATAACAATAAATGGATTGTTTAATATTAGTCTTTTAATCTATTACTTAGGATGCTTAAATTATGAATAATTAGGAATTGAAATAACAAATGGAAGTCATGTATATGTTATTTCGCTCAGATAACTAGATAAATAAAAAGACCTATGGCCAACAAGGTTGGCCATAGGTCTTTTTGTAACTTCTGTATCACTCATAGTCATTAACTGATAATAAAATTTCCCGAATTGCTTCATTTTTGCTACTAGCCTCCACTTTATAGTGACGATTGTAAAATTTGGTCATAGCAATACATTGATCCGCTTGATAAATCTCAATAAATAACGGAACTCGCTTAACTTCAAGGTACAAATACTCTTTATAAAATATGTATGTTCCCTCCTAACGATTATTATCCGGTGTTTCCTTGACTTCTACGACCAACGAACTAGCGGGTACCTCAAGGACATTAGCAATTCTATATAGCATAGGCAGTCTTGGGGCTCTGCGACCTCGCTCTATAAAACTGATATACGTACGATCAATACCAACTAGATAAGCGAACTCTTCCTGGGATATTCCTTTTTCTTCGCGCAATTGCTTAATTTTTCTCCCAACAGCTTTTCTTACTTTAACATCATAATCTTTTTCCATAATGAAATCTTCTAATTGAATGAAGAAGACCACCACGTACGGAGAGTCACATGTAATATATTCCCACATAAAAATCTTCATACCATATTAATCATTAGTGTGAAGATTCATAACAAAAACGCTATTTCAGAGTTGATTTGGGTGCTAGGCTTGCTTTTATTAAATAATCCATTGCCTTCCCATATTATAGTAATTATATGTTTGAAATTTTACTTCTTGGAGCATTTCTACCCTATGCTTCTGCAATCCTTCCCTCTCTTAATGTGCTTAAGGAATGTTCAAAGATTTGACCTGCAATTCCTTATATTCAAAAATTAGATAAAATGAATTCATACCCAACAAACGTTCGGGTTCATATTCTTTTTTCGTTCGTTACATGTTATCCTATATAAAGAAAAACTACTTAAAGGTATGTGAACTAAATGCCCCAAGTCCAATACGGCACAACCACCATAGAATATGAATTACTAAACATGAAAAGAAAAGACTTAAAAATCACTGTAGATTTAGTGAACGGCGTACAAGTAACAGCTCCAGAAGAGACTAGTATGGAATCAATAGAAAAAGCCATCAAACAAAGAGGGCCTTGGATTACAAATAAATTGCGGGAGATCGAGCAAGTCCACACCCCTTCTTTTAAAAAGGAATATGTAAGTGGAGAGAAGTTTCCCTATCTAGGTCGTCATTATCGTTTGAAAGTTCATAAAGAGGCGGTTTCTATACCAACATTGAAGTTTCACCAGGGGAAGTTTATTGCGATTGTTCCCAGCGATTGGGAATATACACAAGTGGAAAAGGTTCTTGAAACCAAACTCATCCAATGGTATCGTGATCATGGAATAGTAAAAGTAAAAGAACGCGCGAAGATTTATGAAGAGATCCTAGGTGTGGCCCCCAACTCCCTTCAATTACGTACGCAACATAAACGTTGGGGAACATGTACACCAAACGGGGATATTTATTTGAACTGGCGAATTGTCATGGCTCCTGTTTCCGTCATCGACTACGTGATGGTCCATGAACTTGCGCATTTGATTATTCCCGAGCATAATGAAAAGTTTTGGAATGTCGTCCAGTCGGTTCTTTTTGATTATAAAAAAAGCAAAGAGTGGTTACGAGTTCAAGGAATGGAACTCCACACAATAGGCTCATAAAAAGGCAAGGTACCCAAACTTGGGACCTTGCCTTTTGTTATTAGTAAGCGATTTGTTTGTAATGGACTTCTGCAAGCTTCATCATTTGGTGGGCAACGTTTTCCACCCGATCCTTTGGACAGTTACTTGCACGTAATTGATTTTTTATACTTCTTCTCATCTGGCGTTGGACATCTTCTTTTTCTGTCCAGTCGATGACCGCATGCTCTTGAACCACACCTGTAATCAGATGTGTCAAAGCTTTGAGGTTTTCTTCTTCATGTGTTTCCAATTCTTTATCTAACAATTGGAAGAAAGGGTATTGTTCCGGTTCAAATCCATGATCTTTACTTTCTTCTGCATTGTTCCTCATCTCATGAATCATTTCCCGATATTCTTCGAGCAACTCTTCAATCGTCATCTGTCTCTCTTTGCGGCGTTCGATCAAGTCTTCCAACCGCTCTTTAAGGGAAGTATAGAGCACTGGATTTTCTTCCAACTTGATTCGTATTTCATGTTTAATAGCGTGTTCCATTTCTGCTGCTTTCGCTTCAGGTGTTTTGATTTCATCAATTTTATCCTCGAAACGGTTCGATAAAATATCAATCGGTTCAAACAAAATGTGCGGAGTCGAAGCATAGACATGCTCTTCAATAAGCTGACGAACCTTTTCTCCGCAATCGGAAATATCTGCTCCATCTTCCTCATGATAACGGGACTTTGCTAAGACACGAATCTTTCCTAACCATTTCAAATCGTCCAAGTAAGGCTTCGCTTTCGGACTCGGCATAATCATGTCCATGCTTTCGGAAAAATGTTTGAACGCCGTATCGAACTCATTACGAATATCTTCCGGTTCGAGAACAGCTAAACACCCATCGAGATCTTCTTTATTTTTATAATCAAAGAAGCGCATCGCTTTTCGGTGCCGTGTTTGCAAGCGCGGAATTTCGGCATCTACATCACTCATTGCCCCTTTTACATCTGCTTCATGGAAGATGCCTAGCGCTTCTTCAAGGAAGCGGGATACACCGAAGTAGTCGACAATTAGACCATATGTCTTTTTATCATACGTCCTGTTTGTACGAGCGATGGCTTGCAACAGGTTATGCTCTTTTAATGGTTTGTCTAGGTACATCACCTGCTCTATTGGTGCATCAAAGCCTGTCAGCAATTTATCACAAACGATCAGGAAGCTTAGTGAATCTTCTTCCATCGGCTTTTTAAAGCGCTGAATGACGTCTTTTTCCTCTTGTCTAGAGAGGTGATGTTTTTGCATTTCTTCTTTATCATTATGACCAGCTGATATGATTACTTTTGACTCGTAATCACTCAGTTCATCCAGCATGTTTTTGTAAAGAACGGCAGCTTCCCTTGATATTGCAACAATTTGGGCTTTGAAGCCATTCGGTTTGATATGATCTTCAAAATGTTGAATGATATCAAGCACAATTTGCCGGACCCGTTTCGGTGAAGCTGTAATTGCCTCTTCTGTCGCAAACTTTTTCTTGATTCGTTCCCGATCTTCCTCTGAGTAATCTCGAAAAAATCGGTCGAATAATTGATCAACACTTTCCCCTTGAACATGAAGATCCACAAGGCGAGATTCATAAAAAATCGGTACCGTTGCGCCATCTTCTACCGCCTGTTCGATGGTGTATTTATCAATATAGTTACCAAACGTACGTCTTGTGCTTTTATCTTTTTTATCAATAGGTGTGCCGGTAAAACCGATATACGTGGCATTTGGTAAAGCCATCCTCATGTTCAATGCTAAAGAACTGTATTGACTGCGGTGACTTTCATCGACCATTACAATGACATTTTCCGACTTGGTCATTTCTGGAAAGCTTTCTTCTCCTTCTGCTTCCTGAAACTTTTGCACGAGAGTCATAATCGTGGACCCAGGCCCTTGTTTTAAATAGTCTCTCAGTTCAGAAACAGAACCTGCCTGTTGCGGGTTGGGAAACTCACAGCGCCGGAACGTGTTCGTAATTTGCTGATCCAAGTCTTGACGGTCAGTGACGATGACAATGGTCGGGTTTTTCAATTCGGCAATCCTCCGTAACTTCGTTGCAAGGAAAACCATCGATAATGATTTACCAGAACCTTGGGTCGCCCAGACAACGCCCCCGCGATCTTGAGGAGTGTTTTCATGAAGGATACGGTTGACCGCCCGATTGACCGCACGATGTTGCTGGTACCGAGCAAGTTTCTTAATGACTCTCCCCTCTTCAGGCTCATAGACGATAAAGTTCTGGATCAAATCCATTAAGCGCTCTTTTACTAACACACCTGTAAGGAGGATATCCTGTGCCGAAGGGCTCGGCCCAATTTCTGAGACTGTACGTGGATATGGATCTTTCCAAGAACTATAATGCTGCACCTTCGCCCCAATTGTCCCCACTTTAGCACGATCATTACTTGTGGAAATGACGAACTGGTTGTAATAAAAGAGATTCTCACTATCCTTTTGGTAGCGAATCAACTGTTTCACACCTTGTCCGATTTGTTCATCAGGCGGAAGTGTCGGACTTTTGCATTCAATAACTACAAGTGGTAGACCGTTCACAAAAATCAACAGGTCAGGCCGAATCGTTCCTTTTGCATTGGTAATCGAAAACTGATCAACAACAAGAAATTCATTGTTTTCCAGATTCTCAAAGTCGATGAGTTGAACAGTCTGATTTTTTCGCCCTTTTCCCAGGTCCTGATTGACAGACATTTGGTTAATCAAAACCTCATGGAAGTATTGATTTGCTTCCATGAGGTTTGTATAGTCTAGATGAGTAATGTTACGGACGACTTTATTAAGATTGTTCTCACTGATCCACGGATTCAGCTTTTGAATGGCTTGTGACAATCGTTTCTTTAAAACAACTTCCACCTGTGATTCTCTTTCTTGATCAAGGTTGGATCCCATTACATGAGTGTACCCAAGAGACTTCAACTGACCTATGGCACGATCCTCGACTAGCTTTTTCTCGTTCCAGTCTTGAGTAATGCTCACGTCGTCATCACCTCTTCATCGTCAACAGGAACACGTATTTTGCCTGTGAATAATTGTTGCATAAGTCCTTGTTTCATACTGTATAACTTCTCTTTTTTATTATTCTCTAACCTAATTTTCTGCTCTACTGTTTTCAAACGTTTCGCAATCTCTACTTGTTCTTTTAGGCTTGGCAGCCCCACTTTGATTAATTTAAAATCATTAAATGCTATCTGTTTCCCATCTCTAATTCCTATAGTGGAAGATTTTAATTGTTCAATAAACCAAAATGATTTAAAGAAATGTTTGAAAAATTCTTCATCAATATCTGCCTTTTTCTCAAGAACCGTATAAGCAGGACTTACAATACCCTCGTAGTTAGACATTTCTAACCCACCTTGGAAGGATCTCAAACTAATAATGAAATTACCTTTTTGTACTTTCTTGTAAGTATCTAAGGAGTTTTTATTATATTTAATGTTCATGTTAAAGTCATCCCTAGGTATTACTCCTTGATTTTGTGTAACTGTGAGAACTTGAAGGTGACTACTCTTTTTTATACTTGCATTATTAAATAAGTCTCCCAATCGTACCAATTCCCACTCAGTGGGGATTTCTCCTATTGAAGTGCTTTGAAATCTTTTATGTCCAATTCCTCTTCTTAAAAGATGTTGATGTAACCCTTTTTTCACTTTCTCAGTTTGGGTAATAATTTGTTCAGTCTTCTCAATCAATTCATCGATAGAGGATAGGACTTCTGCAATCTTTTGTTGTTCATTATATCTATTAGGCACTTCAATTGGTATAGCACTTAAAATAGATTTATTAATTGAAGGCACAGCACCTATTTGGGCATATTTTCTTAAATCGATAATTTGAAGAAAATAAAACAAGTATTGGTTGTTTAGACCTTTTTTTGCCATCAACCCCATAATATTGTTATCAAATACTGATGGCTTTGTAAGAATCCTTCGTTTATTTGTCATCAAGGCGGCCCCAACCTTGGGAAGTATTATAGTATTTTCAGGATGGACCTTACAATTTAGTTTTTTAACTATATCTTCTGACACAGTATTCGTTGCAGTCTCCATATACTTTTGATTCCTTATATCGTTCATATCACTTACTTTATAAAAGTCAAACTTTTCATTTAAACTGTTTTGATACTTTGTTGGAAATGAACTACCACTTGCAAAATCTACTACTGTACCAAGCTCATAGGTACTCCAATTATCCATGATATCCTAGCTCCTCCATGTATTTAACAAAGCTCTTCTCCAATAGCTTTCTTTCATTTTCTAGATTTTCCAATTCTCTAAGCTTTTCCTTCACATCAATTTCTTCTTCTTCTTCAGTTGTATCAATATATCTTGCAATATTAAGGTTATAATCATTATTTTCAACCTCTTCTAACTCAACTACTCGACTATACTTCTCTTGATCCTCCCAACCATCATAAGCTTTTACTATGTTAAGAATATCTTCATCACGTAAAACATTCTGATTCTTACCTTCTTGATAATACTTTGATCCATCAAGAATAAACAATTTACCTTTTTTATCTTCATCTTTATTTCTATTCAAGATAAGGATAGCTGCGGGGATACCTGTTCCATAAAAAAGGTTAGAAGGCAATCCTATAACAGCTTCTACTAAGTCCTCTCCTAATAGACCTTTACGGATTTTCCCTTCAGCTCCACCACGGAAAAGAACTCCGTGAGGCATAACAACGCCTGCTTTTCCTTCATGATTCAAAGTAGCAACCATGTGCTGAACAAAAGCGTAGTCCCCAGCGTTCTTAGGAGGAAGACCGAAGCGGAAACGTCCGAACTCATCATTATCTGCCTCTTCACGACCCCAGTTTTTTAAAGAGAATGGTGGATTAGCGATCACACGATCATAGCGAAGGGGCTCTCCACCTTCCGTCAGCTTCGGTTCACGAATTGTATCCCCGCGCTCGATACGGTGGTCACTCAATCCATGAAGCAATAGGTTCATTTTACAGATCGCCCATGTGTTCAAATTGCGCTCCTGCCCGTGCAAGGAAAGGTTGCGTGGATTTCCACCATTGGCTTTAATATAGTCGACAGATTGAACGAGCATACCGCCAGATCCAACGGTCGGATCACAAACACGCATACCTTCTTCTGGCTTGATTAATTTAACAATGAGTTCAACGACTTTGCTTGGTGTATAAAATTCGCCGCCTTTTTTACCTGCATCATCGGCGAACTGCTTGATTAAGTATTCGTAAGCACGACCAAGCATGTCAGGCTCTGAAAGATTTTGGTTTCCTAAGTTTAATGAAGAGAAATGTTGAATGAGCTGAAGGAGAAGTTTGTCTGGAAGCTTTTCTTTATCATTAAAGTCGATACTTGCCAGAACACCTTCCAACGCTTTGTTTTCTTCTTCTAACGCTTCAAACGCCTTGTTGATCGTATTACCAATGTCTTGCGTTTGTTCCTGGACATGTGCCCAACGCGCTCGTTCGGGTACAAAGAATTGGTGTTCATCGCGGTCATACCAGCCGTAATCGTCGCCTTCTTCTTTTTCTATGGTTACAGCTGTTTCAACGAACACATCATTCAATCGTTTGAGGAAAAGTAGTCCGAAGATATAGTTTTTATAATCAGAAGAGTCGATGCTCCCTCGTAGGATATTTGCGGATTCCCATAGGTGGGACTCTAATTGTGGTAATGTCAATTTACTCATTTATTTTAACCCCTTTTATTTTTCTCTACCTTAAAATATATCAAAAATATTACAATATACCAATGGAAAAAGGAGGCTGAGATCGCCTCCTTTGCTTATTCCACCTTCGTCCACTCACCATTCCCCCACGTTAAACCACTATCAGATTCTTGTATCTCTACAATCGAAGAACCACCAGGGTTATCATTCGCGATGATGGTATCAAGCTCTCCACTGAACCCGCTCAAACGAGCCCAGTAGCCTCCTCCACTCTCACTCTTGTACGTGCCGGGTTCGATGTCTTTTCCAACCAGGTACGTGCCATTACCGAAACTCGTTTGTGTTTCCGGAGCATAGCTGTCATCAATCAATATCCAGCTGCCTGTGCCCTGGGTGCTGAAGGCGGTGTCGGATTCTTTCACTTCTACGTATTCCTGACCTTGTGGGTTGCCGTTCGCGATGATGTCATCGAATTCACCACTGAATCCTGCAAGGCGTTCCCAGTAATACACGGATCCTTCTGATTTATAGAGGCCTGGTTCGATGTCCGTTCCAACTTAGTGCATGCCTGTAGAGACTTTTACGTTATCATCTTCTGGAAGTGCTTCTTCTTCCTTCTCTTCCACGGTCGTTTCTTCAGCTTCCTCTTCAGCTGGTGCTTCACTTTCTTCTGTTGAGATTTCTTCGGTCTCTGTGCTAGCCGCTTCCACTTCCTCGACCGGCGTCTCTTCCGGTTCTGCTTCTGCCTGGTCCTGTTCTTCCCCTCCGCCTTGTGCTGCTGCGAAAACGACGAGGATTACGACTCCCCAGAACCACCATTTTTTGATGAAGCTTTTCTTTTGTTTTGCCATGTTTTTTTTCCTCCTTGATTTGTGTTAACTCAAGGATAACGTATGGGGTAATCAAAAATTTGCACTCCCAACACACGTTCTCTATTCATACTGCTTGTGCATCTTTTGCACTTCTTCTTTCACTTGTACGACGAGGGATTCTGGCGAGACGACTTTTGCTTTGTGGCCCCAGGTGAGAATCCAACCGATGAGTCCGATGCTCATTTTCGCCTTCGTTGATAGGAGGAACCGGTCGTCATTGATTGCATTTATGGAGGCGTCTTTTCCGAAACGGTCGAGAACGACATTCAGGAGACTTGCATCGAATTCAATTTTGATCCAGGCATCCTCCCCTGCGAACATGTGGAAGCTTTGGTCGACGTATTCTTTGACAAGGAAATCCTGTTTCCGTTTGAAACGTTCTTCTGATATTTCGATGTTCCGCATACGGTCCAAACGGTAGTGGCGCATCTCCCCGTTTCCGCGGAACCTTCCGATCAGATAATAGAAATCGTTCTGCCAGATGAGCGCATAGGGCTCGACATGATATGTATCCCCATTCCTGTGGTATTCGAATTCCTTGTCCATATTGTATTTTCCGTACTGGTAACGGAGCACCTTCTGTTCTGAGATCGCCCTGTGGACATTGTCGATGCTCAATTTTACGAGTTCATAATCGTCATTCGCTGACTGGGAGTAGAGCAGCGGGTCCGGAAGCGTCTTTGCGATATGTCTGCTCGTCAACTGCTTGTTCCGTTCAATCAGATCCTTCTTCTCTTTTTCGGTGATGAATTTAGCGGATAGGATGGCGTCATTGATGAGCCGCAGTTGATAGGTCTCGAAGACGCGGTCCTGATAGCTGTAATACACTTTACCGAAGCGTCCGGTGTTACGGATGATTTCAATCCCCGCATCTTCGAGCACGTCCATATCACGCTTGAGTGTACGAGCATCGAATTTCGCTTCCGGTCCGAAGTAAAGCTTCAGTTTTTCACATATTTCCTGGATGCTCAGTTCATGATGTTCATCCGTCTCTTCGAAAAGGATATCCCTTAGTTTGAGTAATCGCGTGTTGTTGTTCAATTCCATGATACGGCCTCCCCTATTTCGAATCTCCTTCCAGTATAATACAGGAAGCAGCCGGAATAAATGGAGTTTTCTTGATATGTATATAACAGTAATGGATTGAACGGAGCTTGTCACAAATGGAATTTTCTCTAGAAGATAATGCTTCCGGTCATCTGAACAATGTTAGGCATTTTATTTTATGATTCACCGAATACAAATCAAGCGAACCGCCCGAACTCTTTTTGAAACCCTAACATAACCGTCCCCACCGGGCCATTCCTCTGTTTCCTCAAAATCACCTCCACCACATCACTACCTTCCTGCGAATAGTAATCATCGCGGTACAAAAAGCTGATGACATCGGCGTCCTGTTCGATGTTGCCAGATTCCCTCAAGTCAGACATCATCGGGCGCTTGTCTTGGCGTTGTTCGACGCTTCGGGAGAGTTGCGAGAGAAGAATGATCGGGATGTTGAGTTCACGGGCGAGGAGCTTCAATTCGCGGGTGATGGCGCCGACTTCGAGGTCACGACGTTCATAGCGGCCTTTGACGTTCATCAGCTGCAAGTAATCGATGATGATGAGGTGATTATGGTCGGTGTCAGAAGTTACGGAGGCTCTGATTTTTGAGGTGATGTCCTGGACGGTTTGTTGTCGCTCGTGGATGGACAGATTCCACTCGGCGATTTCCCCGATGGCATGGAAGGAACGTTTGTAGTCTTCGGCTGAGAAACACATCGAGCGCCACTTCTGACCGTCGATGCGTGCTTCGGAAGAAATCATCCGCTGCAGCAGCTGCTTGGACCCCATTTCTAGACTGAACAGGTCGACGGCTCCTCCGTTCTTGCAATGGTTCATGGCGATATTCAAGGCGAAGGCGGTCTTCCCCATCGAAGGCCTGGCAGCGACGATGATCAAATCGCCACGCTCCTCCGGTCATTTTGTCATAGTCTTCGAATCCTGTGGCTAAACCCGTCTGTACGGGCGAGGAGATCATCTCCATGGCGATGTCACTGAGCTGCTCTTTCACTGTCTGCTCATCCGCTTCCGGGTCCTGATCCATCAGATGGAGCTGCTGCTTCAAGCCGAGCAGCGCATCAGCACTCGGGTTCTCTATGTACTTGATCGCCGACTGCCTCATTTGTTGGTTCGTGTAGGATTCGACGAGGAGTTTTTCATAGAAGTGGAAGTTCTCGGTTGTCGGGACGGATTCAGCGAGCCCTAATAGGTAACTAACTTCCCCTACCTGAGCGATCTCACCTCCAAGACTAGTTGTTACCGTCACCATATCCACCGGTGTTCCGTTGTTGTCCACCTGCTGCATCGCTAAGAAAATGCGTCGATGGTCGTGTCGGGAAAAGTGCTCAGGGGCGAGCGTCGTCTGCTTGATTTTCTCCCCGTCTACGAGAAAAATACCTAATACGGCCTGTTCCGTCTGTAGATTATGACTCATCGGACTTCTCCTCTGCAAGCGAACGCAGCTTGTCCATGAACCGCTGACGGATCTCATCAGATACTTCGGCTGCTTCCGCTTCCCACACTTTCATCTGCTCCAAGTGATGATTTTCCTCCGGTTGATAGACAGCAATCTCTCCGATGGTCGGTGGGAACGGACTCCGGACGGCGAAATCGGAAAGCTTGGCCATCACCCCTCTATAATCCATTTCCAATAGCTTCGGAATCAGCATATTCGCGACACGCTCGGTGATATCGAATTTCTGCGGATACAATTCACTGATCGTCTCGAGCACCTCGATGGCTTCTTCTCTCTTCACACCTGTACCTCCTCTCTCAACTTATCGAACACCGATTTGTTTTTGTCATGCTTCGGAGTAGTCCTCTTTTTCTTGTGATCCTGCTGGGCTCGTTCCGCTCCTCTCAGGGTGCGGACGCCCGTTTGCTGCCACTGTTTCAGAATGCCTTCACAATAGCTGAAGAAAGTCTTGTTGCTCTCGACGGCAAGCTTCATCGAATGAATGACGAGTTCATCAGACATCTCTTCACACCACTGAGTGATTTTTTCTACGATGAACGGCGACAACGTGCCGATGTTGTTTTCGTAAAAATGGTGGGGATTCTCAGCCGGCGTTTCTACTACTGCTTCTTTTTCTTTCGTTTCGTTTTGTTTACTTAATGTGTTCGACTTGTCGGTATCATTGCCGTTCGACTTGCCGCCACTGTTGTTCTCCTCCACACTGTCGTTCTCGCTGTCCATTTCTTCATATAAAGGGAGGATCCGATAGATGGGAGCCTGGTTGCCTGGTCTTGAAGTGAACGTCACATACCCTTTCTCCACGAGTTCCTTGCGGGCTTTCCGAATGCTGCTTTCGCTCAAGTTGGATTTCAGACAAAGGACGGTCATCGAAGCCGTGAATTCTTTTTTCCAGCGGGATTTGTTATTCACATGCATGAGGCTGTGCCAAAGGTTGATGGCAGCAGAAGTTAGCGGGTTGAATTCCTGGTGATCGTAGAAGGCGTTGATCGCTTTGATATAGTTCATTTGGATTCTCCTATTCTTATGGAAAGATGGAGGATTTGTGCATAGAAAAACACTTCCTCAATTCTATAATCGAAGGAAGTGTGTGTTTGGTGTCTATGAATTTGAAAGTTTTTTTATTTTTTCGAAAAGGTTTGTTCCTTATTAAGACGGACATTAAAGAACCTTCGTCAAAATAGGGAAAATGTAAGGATTGGTCGGCTCAGGGATAGGGGTGATTTCTTTTATCTGAATGATTGGAAGTTCGACACCATTATACTCACCAACATCAATCACACCACGCACTTCCACCCACGTATCTACACCAAAGTTTACGGCTTCGTCCGATTCACTCAACCATCCAATGACCCTGGCATCGGCCACGCAGTGGGTGATCAGAAACCTTGCCACAACGAGCTGATTGGGATCCAATCCTTCTTCTTTGTACACAAAACCTTTCATTTGTATCGTTTTCCCTTTATATTGATGGAGATTTTCTTCTATTTCATGATAATACGAAGCGAAAATATCTTCGTTCATTTCAATCACTTCATCGTTGAGAAGACCCATTTTCTGTTCATATTCCTCATCCGTCAAATAGTTGGTATTGGGGATCGGCTTGTTCTCATCGAGAGTCGGTGGATTCGATGATGCTTCCTCTTGATAAGCATTTCCTCCTTGTGGGAGAAGGGAACCTTTATTTTTGGCAATCGTAGCATCCAGGGAGGTGAGCTCCAATCCAAATCCTGTACATAAAGGAAAAAGGAGAACCAAATAACTCACCCACCTTTTTACATACGACTGCCTGTGATCATGGTCCTCTGTGCACCCGGGAGCACAGAAGGCATGTTCACTGCTATTCCCCTGCCATACTCTCCCCAGCTGGACGAAGAACAGAAGAACGATCACACCTGCGGCCACCTGACTCATCAGGACATATTTGGGGTTGATCAATTTCACAATCTCCCCGGTATGGTGCAATTGGATAAGGAAAAAAGCGAAGGCGGCTAATAGGATCAGTTTCATGAATTGATAAAAGTGAAAGCGCACCGCCTACTCACCTGCCCACCATAGATATAGTGATCGTACAAACGAAAACAATGACCGTGATGGAAAGGAACAATGTGAACACGAACCTGGACTTGAACACACTCAACAACATGATGGTATTTTTCAAATCAATCATAGGTCCATAGATTAAGAAGGCTAAAACAGCACCGGAAGGAAACAAACTGCTGAAGGAAGCTCCGATAAAAGCGTCCGCCTCTGAACATAAGGACAACACGAAAGCAAGTCCCATCATGACGACCGTCGCCCCCATCAATCCTTCGCCGAACAAAAAGAGGGACTGGGCTTGTACATACGTTTGAACAAAGGCAGCAACGAAAGCACCAATGATTAAGTACTTTCCCATATCGAAAAATTCGTCAATCGAATGGACACACATTCCTTTTAGCTTTTTCATGAACGATACTTCTGTTTGCGGGGACCCTTCAGAACCATACAAACCGGAAACCGAATGTTTGAGCTGGTTGGACTTGAATAAAGTGCTGATGAAGAGGGCGATCAGCAGCGCCGCAACAAAACCCACGCCCATCCGTAACCCTGCCATTCTCATATCATTCCCAAAGGCCATATACGTCGATAAAATGACAATCGGATTGATCAATGGTCCCGTCAGAAGAAATCCGATACTCGCTGGCAAGGGCACTCCTTTTGCTACTAACCGGCGGACAATGGGGACGATGCCACATTCACAGGCGGGAAAAACAGATCCCACCAAACAGCCCATCAGGATCGCCCGGTACTTATTTTGGGGGATCCACCGCTTCACATGTTCTTCTGTAATAAACATTTGAATACATCCGGCAATGAGAACACCAATGAGTACAAAAGGTATGGCCTCAATGATGAGGCTGAGGAAGATCGTGTTCAGCTGGTTGAAGGAATCGGGCAGGATCATAGAAGCACTCTTTCCAAGCCATTGACTATACGTAACAAAATAAGCAACCATAACAAAAGCTAAAACGGCTGTCACATCCAATACTGTGTTGTAAAGCCTAAAAGTCATAGCTTCCTCCTATCCCGTACTTTTTCTCGTTCTACTGTTATCTTCGAGCGTCCATTCTGCATCGTCTTAGCTGCTTCACCAATTTCAGACCTTCCCTAACCGGCTGAAGCTGTGCATGAGTTCTGTTCGCTGGAGCTGGTCACCAATCAAAATGATAGCCGGGTGTATGCCTGCTGGATGTTGAATCTTCTCAAACTCGAGCATGTTGGAGGAAAATTGAAAGGAATAAAGGCCTTCATGACCTTCAAGGTTCACGACTCCTTTTCCCCTTAAGATGGTTTCAGGTAAGTGGCTCAACCAACTCTCCAACTCTCGTTTCTTCATCTTTGGTACGGGCTCGAGCTTCACGGCACGCAACCCGGAGTGGTGATGGGAATGACCTTCCTCTTCTCTCCTTTCCGCTGAAGACTGGATAGAAGGTTGGATTCGTCTCTTCCATAACTCCAGAGATGGGACACGCCCATAGGATGTCTGAAAGATTGGGACGGACTCCCCTGTAAGACCCTTGATTTTCATGATGGTTTTATTTAACGTCTTCCCTTTGGTCAGGTCCTGTTTATTTAATAGAATGAGATCAGCGCTGGTGATCTGTTCTTCCAGCAGTTTCCTTATATCCGCCGTGCTTGAAAACACACTCTGATACTCTAAAAAGGTACTGGAATCTATCAAACTAATCATCGAATACAAACGGAAATGAGACGAATACATAGGATTCTCTAATACTTTCTTCACTTCGAGAGGGTTGGAAACGCCTGTTCCTTCAATGATCAAAAGATCCAGTTCATTCTTTTGCGCCTCTAGTATAAATTCATCCAACGTCGTCTCTAAATCCTCTTTGATAGTACAGCATATGCAGCCGTTTAATAGTTCTTTCACGTTTTGTTTCTGAAAGAGAGGTTTTTCTATATTTACTTCTCCCAGTTCATTTAAAATCACGCCTACCCGTCGGTTCTTCCTCTCGCATTCTTCTATCATTTTTAATAAGACGGTGGTTTTTCCACTACCTAAAAAGCCACTTATCATATAAGTCGGTATGGGCACGTCGAACATCCTCCTCCATTCAATAAATCGTAATTGTTACTATTTCTAACAATCTACTAGTTGAACATGAAAAATATGCGTATGGAACATGGCTTTTCTTAAAATTTTGCCGGAGGCCTTATTCAATGGGAGTGGATTCAGTCCGATGGATGATCATAGGTCCCTTGTACATGGATAGTTACACTCTAATGAAAAATCCTCGAGTGCTCATAAGCTGGAGATAACAAAAAGAGCGAACCATGGCAGGATGGTTCGCTCTTTTCAAGATTTTCCTATATGAAAACGGCATGCGTCCACACTGGAAATGACAGAAAGAGTACTCTTCTGGAATTTATAACAAGCTCTCTGATACACCCCTCAGTTTTTCCTTATTGTTATAACGGTTGCATGATCACAGCCCTCTCTCCTTCTTCCATAAGAATAGAGAAACGTTTCAACCCTTTCCGTTCAAAGTGGGTGCGGATTTCTTTTGGAACATAAATCAGTCCTTTTCTTCCCACTGTACTCATCACATCAAGGGTTTTACTGTAGGCTGGCTTAATCATGATGCACTGATTTTCGATGTTAAACGTGACGGTCATCCCGTCCTCGATCTGTAATTCTTTCCTCCATGCAACGGGAATGTTGAAATCGGTTCTGCGCGCGAAATCGATCAGTTTACGACTCTGCTTCATATCTATCGTTCTCCATACTCCAGTTTTTTTAATAGATCCTTGACTACCTCTTAAGATTGATTCCTATGTGTGGATAATAAAAAGCTGAAGACCGTATTCAATCTTCAGCTTTTCCCATTCCTCTTTAAATCAGCTGGAACAGTCACTCTAAACAGAATAGCCTTCTAATGGGCCATCATTTCATGGGCAATCTCCTGTCCATCCATATCTAATGGATAGTAGGTCGGCCAGTGGGTCACTTCCTCAAGCAAAGCCTCACGGTCATCGCCCCAGTAGAGGTGATAGTGACCCGCTTTGGTTGGATAGATACTGTGGTCACTGAACTGAATATACGTTGGAAGGCCTTCCGCTTCTTTCTCCAGTTTGAAGATGTATCTTACCCCTCTATTGCCTTTATCGTAAGTCAAGATTTCGTACCCATCCGAGACATATTCCCCGGATCGTTCTTTTCCATCTTCATAAAAAGTGACGGTCTTTCCGTGAATATCAATACGATTCACATCTGTCTTATACCCCTGCTCATAATATTCCTTGTATTCTTCCGCTGTCTTGTCCCCTTCTTCTGCTTTATGAGCATAGACTTCATCAAGCGTTCCGTCTTTATGGTGTGGGTACACCGACTGCCAGTCTCCTTCCCAATCGGAAAGTTTTCGGTCCTCCACTTGGCTGTCTTCAAAATAGCCCTCATAAATTTTCTGCGCTTCTTCGTCATGCCCATGTTCATGGCTGTGGTCATGATCGTGCTCCTCAGATTCTTCCGTGTTTTCTGAAGCTGCCGAAGGATTCGCTAAAGCGGTTGAAAGGACTTCTAAGTTACGCTTCATGAGGCTGAAGTAATCCTCATCATTTTCAAGATCTTCTTCTGTTAAGACAGATAAGTTATGGATGCGTAACGTTTCGGCGTCGATTTCCTGGCGTACAACTTCTGCTACTTTAGGGGTGACATTCTGTTCGAAAAGGACATGATTCAAGCCATTTTCTTCAGCCGTTTTCACGATATTTTCCAGGTCCTTCTGTGAAGGTTCATTCGCAGGGCTTAGTCCAGACACCGCCACCTGCTCTATTCCGTAATTTTCTTCCCAATAGCCATAGGCGGCATGGGATACGATAATCTTATTCCCAGGCAGGCTTTCCATCTTCGTATGGAACTCTTCGTCTAAACGTTCAAGATCTTCTTTCAACGTCTCAAAATTTTCTAGGAATACGTCTTCCTGTTCAGGGTTTATTTCAACTAGCGTATCTTTAATATGTTCGGCCATTTCAATGGAACGGATCGGATCCAGCCAAACGTGAGGGTCCTGGTCGCCATGATGATGCCCCTCATGTCCCTCTTCGTCGCTACCTTCACCACCGGAATGTTCGTCATGACTACCTTCTTCGTCGGCATGGCCGTCCTCACCGTGAGCATGGTCGTCATGGCTATCTTCTTCGCCGTGGTTATGACTGTGATCTTTTAAATCTATGCCTTTGGATGCTTCGAGAATTTGAACATCTTCCGACTCGATAGAATCAGAGATTTTCTTCGCATAAGGCTCTAATCCTGCACCGTTATATATGAAAGCATCCGATTCAGCGATTTCTATCATTTCTTTCGTCGTTGGTTCATAAGTATGCGGGTCGGTTCCCGGTGGCAGAATAGATTCTACTGAAGCTGAATCTCCAGCGATTTGTTCTGTGAAAAACTGAAGGGGATAAACCGTCGTAAACACCTTCATCTCTTCCGTTGAATCCTGCGTTTCTTTTTCACTTTCATCACTGCTTGCCTCTTCCCCATTACATGCAGCCATGGTAAAGATCACGAAACATAAACTGAATAATCCTAAAAATTTCTTAAACATTTGTTCTCCTCCTTCTATTCCACACTTGATATTATCGTAACCATTACTATTTGTAAATAGTAATCATTACTTTTAATATGCGCTCCCTGTCACTTCAATGACATTGAGGACAGATCCCACAAACTTCAAATTTGTGATTTTCAATAACATACCCTTCCAAATCATTCTTGATGAGTTCCATCGGACAAAGGTCTATATCTTTCGTTTCCCTGCATGCCTTACAAATAAAGAGATGCTTATGGCCCGGACGCGCAAGCCGGAAATGCTTTTCCCTATTCATCTCTATGGTTTCCAATAGTTTTTCCTCTGTTAAAAGATAAAGGTTTTTATAAACGGTGGCATAGCTGACACCAGGAAAATATTGCTGAATGTCCCTTATGACATCTTTAGCTGCCAGATAATGATGCTGATCGATGAAAATCTTCAGCATTCTCTCTCTTTGTTTTGTACGTTTATATCCTTTTTCTTTTAAGGTATAAATGGCTGTTTGTAAGTCCAATAGACTTCACCCTTTACTCATTAGATATCCGTGGCTCATATCATAATCCTGATCCACCTGCTCTTCATCAGGGACAGAAGGCCGGTCACTGGTCACTTACCAGCTTGATTTTTTCACCCCGGGAATCTGACCTTTATGTGCATATTCTCTGAAGGCGATCCGGGACATCTTGAACTTTCTCATATAGCCACGCGGTCTTCCCGTCACTTCACACCTCCCTGTTAAACGTGTGGGAGAGGAATCACGAGGAAGCTTTCGAAGTGCCTCATCATCTCCTTTGGCTTTCAGCTCTTTTCTAAGTTCCGCGTATTTCGCTACCATCTCCTGTCTTTTTTTCTCTTTTGCTACTTTAGATTTCTTAGCCATTCTGTATGCTCTCCTTTAATGATAATCATTACGATTTAAAATTTTTAAAAATGATTCTCTTTATCTCGATATACGGCACTAGCTGTTGTACTGGATTGACCCCTATATTTACCTTGATAGGCGTTCGTCGGTCGATTCATCTGGGCAAGAACGAGTTGACAGATCCTCCATCCCTCCGTCAATTCAATCGGGCACCGATTTGAATTGAACAATTCCAGCGTGATGCGTCCTTCAAATCCCGGATCCACCCAGCCTGCATTCTGCACAAACAACCCCATCCTCCCGATGGAACTTCTCCCTTCGACAAATGCGGTGAGATCATCAGGTAATTTCACCCATTCCTTCGTCGTCGCAAGAATAAATGAATGAGGAGGGATAATTATGGATTCATTATGGCCGATATAGATATCGCGATAGGAAGCTTTCTGTTTGAAAGACAGTTGCCCTGTACTATGTTCGTCCACTGTCATAAAGTGCCTGCCCAGTGTTAAGTCAACAGAAGCAGGCTGAACATGATCCAGGATAAATGGATCAATGCCCAACTCCTCTTTCTCCACCTTGTTCCGTATAGACTCACGGGATAGTATCATGTTGTCACCTTCTTCATTTTCATTGGTAGGATCGGACTTCCCAGTTAAAGGGATCTTCCATCTCCGACCATTCCATGTCCGCCTCTTCAGGCGTTACCAAACACTCATCCAACTCTTTGGTAATCGTTTTCTTATCAAGTTCCACTCCAATGAAGACCAGCTTGGTCATTCGATCACCATACTCCACATCCCAATCGTTCAACACATCCGGGTTTTGCATAATCGTACGGTCTTTTTGTTCTTTCGGGAGGGCAGCTACCCAGTAGGAGACCGGTTCTATGGAAACCGATGGACCTGCTTGTGATAATAGAAGCGCCAGATCATTCCTTGTGGCACACCATGAAATTCCTTTAGCCCGTACGATCGAAGTCGGCATCCGGCTGATCCAATCGTAGAAGCGTTTGGAATGAAAAGGAAGCCTTCTCTTATATACAAAAGATTGAATCCCATATTCTTCCGTTTCCGGTGTATGAGACTCGGGGCCTGCCATCAATTCCTGGAGCCAGCCAGCCGATTGACTCGCCTTTTCAAAATCAAAGCGATGCGTAATTAAAATCTTCTCCGGATCGACTTCACTAAACGTTGTTGGGATGATTTCCGCATCCGGCTGTAATGTCTGCACCACTCTAGTCAATGCATCCAGTTGATCCTTCGTCACCATGTCACATTTATTTAATAAGAGCACATCGCAGAATTCAATTTGGTCGATCAGCAGATCCGCCAGATTTCGTTCGTCCTCTTCCCCTACGGCCTGCTTTCTGTCCAACAGGCGGTCCCCGGATTCATAATCGTGCCAAAACCGGTAAGCATCCACAACCGTTACCATCGTGTCCAAGCGACAGAACTGGGTAAGGTCGATTCCGAGCTCTTCATCGATATAAGAAAAGGTTTGAGCAACTGGCACAGGCTCGCTGATCCCTGTTGACTCAATCACGATATAATCCACATCCCCGGCTTTTGCGATCTTTTCCACTTCGATCAATAAATCTTCTCTTAACGTACAGCAGATGCAGCCATTGGACATCTCGACCAAATTCTCATCCACTCTGGAAAAATGGCCGCCTTTCTCTACTAAGTCTGCGTCGATATTGATTTCACTCATGTCATTGACGATGACAGCGATTTTAAGTCCAGCGCGGTTGTTTAATAGATGATTGAGTAACGTGGTTTTTCCTGAACCTAAGTAACCACTCAAGACCGTGACTGGTATTTTCTTCTCCATTGTTACCCTCCTATAAAAGTAATGATTACGATTTAAAACTGTGTAAAAAAATTTCTACTCCGTCACACACTGCTGGAACTGTTCCGTAAGACTTTTTTTATCTAAGTTCTTTCCAATAAATACAAGCTCACTTACCCGCTCATCATCTCCCCACGAACCAGCTTCCTCGCCTGCAAAAAGCATATGAACACCTTGAAAAACAAAGCGTCTCTCTTTTCCCTCAATGTTCAAAACCCCTTTGTAACGGTATAAATTCTCTCCCTGAATTTGAACGAGAAAGGATAACCAAAGGTTTAGCTTTTTCAAATTCAATGGCTTCACTTCCCGAAGAGCCAAAGAAGATATTTCATCATCATGGGAATGGTGATGGCTGTTCAAAAAATCTGGATGTGCTCTCAATTTTTCCTGCAAGTCAAAGGAATATATCCCAAGAACTTCACCCGGTGAAATACGGCTGCTTTCACAGAGGTGTTGAGAGGCGGTGGGATTGATGCGTACCAATCTTTTTCGCAGATCCGTGAGCTGTTCCTTTGTTACCAAATCCACTTTGTTGACAAGGACAACGTCGGTAAAAGCGATTTGATTGATAGCTTCCCCCTGTTGATCCAAGTGTCTGGAAATATGCTTCGCATCAACCAATGTACAAACCGCATCGATGAAGTAATCTTCGACCATTTCTTTATCCATCAGGAATGTCTGCACAACAGGAGCAGGATCAGCGAGTCCTGTCGTTTCAATAATCACACGGTCAAACTCAATCACTTTCTCGTCCCTAGATATAGCAAGCATGGATAAGGTATCAATTAAATCTTTGCGTACATTACAACAAATGCAGCCACTGTTTATTTCGATGATTTCTTCTTTCGTTTGTTCAATGAGCTGATCATCAATCCCTATATCTCCAAACTCGTTCACAATGAGTGCTGTCTTTTCTTCTGTATGCTTGAGCAGATGATTAAGGAAAGTGGTCTTTCCCGATCCCAAATACCCCGTCACGATGGTTACAGGAATTCTTGTATCCATCTCCATCATGTTTTTTGCTCCTCCAACCATCGATCAAGGGCTTGCCAAGGCATAAGTGCACAATGATGTCTGGCACGTAATTTATGTACACCCTGGAGTGATGCGGCGTCCCCTAAATCAATCTCATCCTCCCGGTGCCCTTCCCTTATTAAGCGTTCAAAAGAACGTCTCTTCTTCAGGCATTCCTCCACGGTATGTTTTTTCAAAAGCTCAGTCATCATAGAGCATGAAGCCATACTAATGCTGCAGCCTTCGCCTTCGAAAGATAAATCCTCAATTCCCCCTTCCCTTACGCTTAAATATAAGACCATCATATCTCCGCAGGTGGGATTTTTATAATGAATTTTATGAATATCTCTTTCTCCGTCCATCGTTCCATAATTTCGTTTGTATTTGGCGTGGTCCATTACAATTTTACGATAAAGATCATCCAACATGATCATAACCTCCTTACTCTTTATGATCGTAAGCGTAGACGGCCCCATAAAATTACAGAGCTCCTATTTTCTCCTCTGATTGATCCAGTTTTACGAATGTGGAAGTGATACAAAATAAAGTTTTTGTTCCTTTTTTACGTTCAAGTCAGCATGAATAGAGTCTGTACAATCGATGAATTTAACAGCGTCCATCTTCGAGGGAAGCTGTCGAGCGACTTCCTCCTCGATCTCTTTCATCACCTGCAATAATTCAAATAAAGTTAATTCAAAATGGTCCGCTGCAAGCTTATGAGGAGATTCAATTTTAAGACGGGTTATAAATTCTCCTGCGGAATCAACTTCTTCTACCATGTCATCCTCCATTTTAATGACATATTTATATAGATCCCGCTGCTTTTGTGGCAGGGTACTTATAATATGGTCCGTTAGTATTTTAAGTAAATAATCACTCATCGTTTCACCTCCGAATTCGAATCTCTTTATGTACCTTGTCTGTTTCAATTTTTCTGGGTGGATCGAGTACATTTCCTACTGGATTTCTTCTGTGAATGGGCTCAAGTGATTTCATACATATTTGGGATATAAATAAGCAATGATCGATAATATTTTCATGTAAGGAAGCTCTCTTATATCGCAACTCACTATTTTGTTTTTAATCGTAATGATTACTATTTAACTTACAAAGAATAATGTATCACTTAATTTCTATGAGGACAAGCATAAATTGATTTATTATTTAATTTCTTCCTTCCCTTTTACTCTCTCGTGGGTAAATACAAAGGGGTGAAAATGTTGCATCTTTCATTAAATGAAGTTAAAATGTAAGCCTTCACAAATATTCGTAATCATTACTATTAAAATAATTTACGGATGACAAATGATGTGAACTAGCAAGACACTAATACTTACTTTACAAGGAGTGTTTATGTATTGGCACACACCGGAATCCACATACTTTCTGGTTTCTTAGGTTCAGGAAAAACAACGCTATTGCAGAGAATACTGGAAGAAGAATATCAAAGAGGACGAAAAGTGGGCGTGATTATGAATGAAGCAGGCGAACTGCCGATCGATACCCAGTCATTGCCTGAGGGCACCCCTTTAAAAGAACTGTTAAACGGCTGTGTCTGCTGCACTCTTTCTGATAAACTGGAAACTCAAATCTCGGATATCCTCTACCATCATGATCTGGATGTGCTCTATATAGAAACGACAGGTGTTGCACACCCGGTTGAGGTATTAGATGCGTGTTTAACTCCCCTTTTATCCGATAAAGTTAAAGTGAATTCGATCATAACCATGGTCGATCCCAATAGTTGGGCGGGACGGCATAACCTCAGAATCCCACTCAGAAAGCTGATTACAGAACAAGTCAAGCATGCAGACCTTGTCATTCTGAATAAATCAGATCAGCTCACTATACGAAATAAAGAGAAATTGATGAGAGAATTAAATGAAATAAACCCTGGTGGTAAGGTGCTTGCAGCTAAGCACGCTCAAGTTCCCTGGGATACTTTTTCAAATATAGAGGGTCAACAAAGACGTGAGCATGAAAAAGAACAAACGATCGACCATCTTCATATTAAGACATATGTTCATACATTCTCCTCTCCCGTCAACCAGGAACGATTTGAAAACTTCTTGAAATCCATGCCTGAGCAGATTTATCGTATTAAGGGATATTTACGACTTACAGGTCAACCAGGAACTCAACTTTTTCAATATGCTTATGGGATGCCAAGTTTCACCCCTTCTCCTCTAAATTTGGAAAACAATTTAGTGTTTATTGGTGATGACCTTGATCATGCAGCTTTGAATGAGGAACTGAGAGAGGTAGAGAAAAAATCTTCTCCCGTACATTCAAGTACACAAGATCAGTAGGCCTGTGTTTCTCATTTAAGAACCACTCATCCCTCAGGTTGATACGCGTGATTATTTTTTGAGTTGTCGCTAAACCTACAAGTATGGAGGTGATTGGTAGTGGCAAAGAACCAGACAAAGGCAGGAACCGAGGTCGGACAAGGAAGAATAGAGGATCCGAAATCATTAAAGCCAGGACATTCCGGAACAGATCCAAATAAAGTAAAGCAGGAAATTCAAAAAGATGTAAGCGCAGGGATAGGGGCCATGACATCGCGTGAGGCAGGATCCATGAAAGACTAAAGAACCACTATTTTGTGGTTCTTTTTTTACATACTTATTTTCTTGCAAATCTCAACGACCCTAACGTACCTCCTCTAGTTTCCGCTAGAGCAACCGTACATTCAACATATTTCGATGCCAGGTTTTCAAGGTGTCTTTTTATAGCGCTCCCTCTTTTTATAAGGGGTTACCGACAAAATATTGGCGAGCTTGAATGAGCGAACCGTCTTTCGGGTGTAACAATAAGCAAGGACAGTCTCCTCTTTGATGGATACTACGCGGATGACCCGCTGTGAGATTTTCCCTTTGTCAGCCATGTAGATGAGTTCCAGTTGTTGCTTCTCCTCTAAACCCCTTCTCAATACGCCATTCATAGATGATCACTTCCTTAACAAAAATACGAACGTTTGTTCTAATTATGTATATGTTACCACACGCGCATTAGAAGTAAACTGGTAAATGAAGGTCTATAATCATGCGCAAAACTAAGGATGAACTTCTGGGGAGAAGCGAACGGAAGGTTAAGTATGATTAATAAGACCCTCTCCTAAAGTAGATGAAATGAAGTGGTTGATCGAATAAATTTAAAGTTTTTCGAGCTCAAAAATGACAACGAACAATACTTTTAAAAAAGTAGACAGGACAAGATAGTCCCTGGCAGAGGCCAGGGAATTTCTGATGTACAACGAGGTATTTTGTATCAGTTATTCATCCATTTCCCGGTTATCGTCATGATTGTTTTTCCTATCAAAAGGTTCCTCAAGGTCAATCTCCCGGTTACCAAAATCGATTTCCTGATCCTGATGATCGATGATCGGGTAATCAACATCAGGCCTCGTATCCTCGCCGTTATCTATCTCTAAACGGTTTCTCTGGTCGTCCTGGTCATAACGTGTCGGCTGGTAATTTACATCTTCTGGTTCATTTGGTTCGTTACCAGCGCAACCGTTCAAAATAGCTGCAATTAAAATGCCTAATAAAATCGGTCCTTTGATTTTCATGCATTCACCTCCTGTTTCAACCTCTAATATTTACTAAAAGTCACTATATGATGCTCCTTTCAAGAAAAATAACAGTCGTTTACTCTCTTTACAGTGAGGAAAATGTAACGTTCACAAAAAAAGCTTAAGGCTGTAAACAGCCTTAAGCTTTTCCTTCTCTTTAGATATAAACCTTTTCCTTCAGCTCTCTTCTCCGCTGATGCAGAATCGGTTCGGTATAACCGTTCGGCTGTTCTGTCCCTTCAAAAATCAGGTCTCTCGCCGCCTGATAAGCAATCGATTGATCATAATCAGGAGCCATCGATCTATACTCGGGATCATGAGCATTTTGTTCATCTACGACCTTGGCCATCTTTTTCAAGGTTTGTTCGACCTGTTCTTCGGTGACAATCCCGTGATGCAGCCAGTTGGACATATGCTGGCTGGAGATTCTTAGTGTCGCACGGTCTTCCATCAAGCCGATGTTGTTGATATCAGGGACTTTGGAACAACCGACGCCATGGTTCACCCAGCGTACCACGTATCCGAGAATTCCCTGGGCATTGTTTTCAAGTTCTTGCTGGATTTCCTGCTCACTCCAGTTGGTCGAAGAGGCGACAGGCACTTGGAGAATGTCGTCGATGTTGTCTGTGATATTCTCAAGAATCTTTTCCTGTATCGCTTTTACATTGATCTCATGGTAATGAAGCGCATGGAGGGAGGCTGCCGTTGGAGAAGGTACCCAGGCAGTGTTCGCCCCTGCTTTCAACTGACTTCCTTTTTGCTCCATCATGTTGCTCATCAACTCAGGCATGGCCCACATCCCTTTTCCGATTTGAGCTTTGCCGATCAGTCCAGTTTCAATTCCTACATTGACATTGGACTGTTCATACGCCTGCAACCAGGTGGATGTTTTCATTTCCTGTTTTCGAATCATCGCTCCCGCTTCCATGGAGGTATGGATTTCATCCCCTGTCCGGTCAAGGAAGCCTGTATTGATGAAGACGATCCGTTCTTTTACTTCATGAATGCAGTTCTTCAGATTAAGCGTCGTCCGGCGCTCTTCATCCATCACCCCGATTTTAATGGTATGGCGATCCAGGCCAAGGATGTCTTCAATCTTGTTGAAAAGGGTATTCGCAAAAGCCACTTCTTTTGAACCGTGCATTTTTGGTTTGACGATGTATATGGATCCTTCAACGGAGTTCTGGTATCTCCCATTTTGAAGCAGGTCATGTTTACCTAAGAGAGAGGTCACGACACCATCAACGATCCCTTCCGGCACTTCGTCTCCGTTTTTATCCAAAATCGCTGGGGTTGTCATCAAGTGGCCGACATTGCGGATGAACATCAGTGAACGACCTTTGAGCACCCTTTCGCCACCTTCAGGAGTGGTGTAACTGCGGTCAGGTTGAAGATGACGCGTCACTTCTTTGCCCCCTTTATTGAAGGAAGTGGTCAAGTCCCCTTTCATGAGACCAAGCAGATTTCGATAGACGAGCACCTTGTCCTCGGCATCGACGGCTGCGACGGAATCCTCACAGTCCATGATCGTCGTAGTCGCGGATTCAACGAGCACATCTTTCACTCCAGCCGGATCATCCTTACCTATTGGGTGATCAGGATCCAGTTGAATTTCTACATGCAGCCCATGATTTTCAAGCAGGATGGCAGAAGGATCTTCAGGGACACCTTGGTACCCTTTGAACTTCCCAGGATCGACCAATCTTCTCTCTGAGTTATCGCTGAGTGTTGCACTCAGCTCTCCTCCCGTCACCTTGTATGTAACCACATCTTTATGGGAGGTTTCTGCCAAAGGAGCGACCCGGTCCAGGAATTCCTTGGCATACGTGACGACTTTCTTTCCTCTTACCGGGTTGTAACGGCTCCCCTGCTCCGCTCCATTTTCTTCACTGATGACATCTGTCCCATACAACGCATCATAAAGACTTCCGAACCTTGCATTGGCTGCATTCAGTGCATAGCGCGCATTATCGACTGGAACAACTAATTGAGGACCCGCCTGTTGAGCGATTTCGTGATCGACACCTTCCGTGGTGACCTTGAAGTCCTCCACTTTCGGTTCAAGGTAGCCGATTTCCTCGAGAAACCTTTTGTACTCTTCGAATTCATAACCAGCGTTATTGTCCTTGTACCACGTATCCAGCTGGTTTTGAATAGCGGCGCGCTCTCCAAGCAGCGATTGGTTGACTGGCGTCAATTCATCCAGCAAAGTTTCAAAATCACTCCAAAATTGTTCGTCCGCCACCCCACTCTCTGGAAGAGCTTCAGAAACAATGAATTCATACAAGGCCTTGTCCACGTTCAAATTTCCGATTTGTACATATTGACTCATAAGTCCTTCCTCCTTCTAATCTTCCTTTATTGTACTCTCATAAAAAGCATTTCGATGATCTTACCACCGATATACACCCCTGCTACACCAAGCACACCAGCGAGAACAGGAGGGGCAGGTAAAGGAAGTTTAATCAATTTGAAAACGACACCGATGAAGATCCCTGCCATCAATGCGAGAATCGCTTCTTTTACCATAAGAGTTCCTCCTTCCCGTACTTACTGGGAGACTTTATCCTTCTTGGAGTTCACTTTCTTCAAGTTCGTTGAGTAAGGCGCCGAGATCACACCTTTTTCGGTAATGATGCCGCTGATCAACGCATTTGGCGTAATATCAAACGATGGATAGAGAGCATTCGTTCCTTCAGGGGCGATGGCGATACCTTTCAGGTGGGTGACTTCGCTGGCATCACGCATTTCCACCTCAATGTCGGATCCACTCGGTGTTTCGAAATCAATTGTATGGCTGGATGTGGCTGTATAAAACGGGATATTATGCTCTTTGGCGGCCAGTGCGTGCATATACGTGCCTACCTTATTGGCTAAATCCCCGTTTGCTGAAACACGGTCAGACCCGACGACAACCTTATCGATCCGCCCCGTACTCATACAGAATGCGGACATGTTATCGGTGATTAACGTATGTGGAATCCCGAATTTTTTCAATTCATAGGCCGTGATGCGGGCTCCTTGCAGATAAGGCCGTGTCTCGCAAGTGATGACATGGATGTTCTTGCCCTGCTCGTGGGCGGTACGGATGACAGATAAAGCCCGGCCACCATAGCCAGCTCCACCTAAGGCCCCGGAGTGACAATGCGTCATAACCGTATCCCCGTCCTCGATCAGCTCGGCTCCATGTCGGCCGAGTTCATATTCAAAGGCAAGCTGGCGTTCCAGAATCTCCACAGCTTTCGTTTCCATTGTGTGAATGAGCTCCTGCCCAGCCCCCTCGATGGCGGCTATCATTTCATCGACCGTCTTCATCAAGTTTACAGCCGTCGGGCGTGTGCTTTTAAGCAAAACGCCCGCTTCCTTAACAGCTTCTGGATCGCCATCAGAGACAAGGGCTGCTAAGTAAAGACCGTAAGCCCCGCAGATGCCAATCGCACCTGAACCGCGGATTTGCATGGAACGAATCGCTTCTCCTAAATCTTCGACTGTGGAACAAGTCATAATCTCTTCAGAAAAAGGCAGCTTTGTCTGGTCAATGACTTTCAACGTCCCCTCTTCAAACCAAATCGGAAGAGCGAGATTTTCTTCTTGATAACGCTGCACCAACTGTTGAATTTCAGTCATGATAATCCCCTCCCCGTTTAGTTTGTTACCGGTACACCTGCACGTAATTGAGTTAGGATGAACGCCTGTTTCGCTGTTGCTTCGGCAAGATCTACGACGTTGTAAGCCGCTTCAAGCGTCGGTCCGACCGAACAAACACCGTGATCCTTCATCAGCGTGATCTTGATATCCGGGTACTGCGTGAAGACGTCCGTCACATGTTGCGCAAGTTCCTTGGACCCTGATGGTGCGACGTCCGCCACCGGAACATGTCCGAGAAGTTTTCTCGCCGTCACGGTAGGAAGAGGAAGCTCTTCTCCTAAGCAGGCATAGCCAATCGCGTAGTTGGGATGGCAGTGGACGACCGCGTTAACGTCAGGGCGGACTTTATAGACACCAAGGTGAAAACCGATTTCTTTCGAAGGCTTTCCTTGGCCTTCAATGACCTCTCCGTCCATATTGACAACGAGGGCATCTTCCCTGCTCACTTCTCCAAGGCTGACCCCGCTTCTTTTGATCAGCACATAGTCGGTGCCTGGAATTCTTACACTGATGTTTCCACCTGTCGCCTGGGTGAACCCTTTTTGATAAACCTTATGGGATACATGCTGCAGTTCTTTTTTCAATAATTCGTAGCTCATCTTTCATTCCTCCCGTTTATAAAAGTGATGGTAAAACTCCTCCACATGAACCCTTAGCTTGTCTGCGAATGCAACAGCTTCTGCACTGTTTTCGCGAAGCGTTTCTGCTCGTTCCTGCACACGCTGGATCACTCGCTTCTCATCATATGATGTGATCTGCTTATTTTTCAGCACCCATTCTCCCTGAATCATGACGGAATCGATGGAAGAACCATTTTCATGGAAAACCAGCTGGGTGACGGCATCATGGGTATTCGTCCATGTTGTCGTGTTTTTGTTAAGGAAAACAAGATCGGCGTCAAAATCTTCTGCTATCTCACCTTTTCGATTTTCATTTCCTAAGACCAGGGCCCCTTGCCCAGTAGCCATATTGAAAACTTGGGAGGCATCCAGCCATCTCCCTGGATCCCTCTCGCCTATTCTTGGCACCATGGCTACGAGTTTCATCGTTTCAAAGAGACTGTGTGTCGTGCCACAATTGGAAGCATCAGTGCCTAATCCAACAGGGAACCCTTTTTGTAAAAAATCAAAGACCGGCGCTTGTCCACTGCCTAAAATCATATTGCTTGCCGGGTTATGAACGATCGATACGCCTCGTTCCTTGAGTAGATCCATTTCCCATTCATCCAGCCAGATCGCATGGGCGACGGTGAGGCGGTTATCCAGAATGCCGGCCTGATCCAAGTGTGTTAGGACCCCGTCTTCCCCATAATGGCGCCTTCCGTAATCTCTTTGGATTTTCGTTTCCAAGAGATGGGTATGGATAGGAAGGTCATAGGTTCTGCTGAGATGATCGCATAATTCCAAAGCTTCAGCGGTACATCTTTGCGGCGCATTCGGACCGACCGTCAGCTGGATGCGATCCTCTTTTCCGTGCCACTTTTCGATCAACTCGCTGTAAAAGTCATTCATTTGTGCGGAAGACCTTGGTGGGACTTCCATTTTTCTTCTTAGATCATCAGGTAAATCCAATTGAAGAAAGTGATGATCCGGCACATCGTGAATCATCGGAGCGAAGGATACATGCATTCCTGATTCGAGATAGGCTTCCAATGCGCTTTCTGATTTCGGAATGTGCGGAAAGTGGTCCAGACAGGAAGTCACCCCATTACGGATCATCTCTGCTGCTCCCAGCAAGACCGCCAAATAGATATCTTCATCTGTTAAGGAATGACCGTAAGCAACGGTATATAATGACCATAGCTCTAGGGGCAGGTCGGTTTCGGTACCTTTTAGCAAGTTGGAATACGAGTGATAATGGGCATTCGTCATGCCAGGAATGATCAACTGCCCGGTGGCATCGACCTCACGGGTTTCAGCGCTGCCGGGATAAGACCCAGAAGGGAAAATTTTTTCAATTTTCCCTTCTTTGATCAGAATGTCCCCCGTCTTCACTGAACCTTTCTTGTCGATCCATTCCGCCTGTCTGATGACTAGGCTCATTTTATGCCTGTGTCGCTTCTAATTTTTCGAGCTTTTCTTCACGGGCTTTCAAAGCTCTTGCATAAGCTTCATGCGCAATCGATGGTTTGTCATCGGTCGCCAGTTCAATCGTCTTCAGGAAAAGATCTCTAATTTTATCCTGGTTCTCAATGACGACATTTTTATGTGTATCAAGATCCGGTGGAACGTCCGTCGTTCCTGCCGCGAGGTCTGTCGACATCGTAACGACCGCATAGGCGATGCCAAGTTCTCTTGCCAGAATCGCTTCTGTCGCATTCGTCATGCCGACAACATCCATCCCCCACTGCTTGTAGATGTTGATCTCCAATGCCGTTTCGTAACGGGGGCCGTCCACGCAGATGTAGTTCGCTTTTGGTGTGATTTCCATGTCAAGCTGATTGGCTGCCTCTAAGAACGTGTCGTTCAAGTCCGGACAGTACGGCTGCGTGATTTCCACGGAATATTTATCATAAGTAGATATGCGCTTCGTCGTGACGTCCATAAATTGATCCAGGAGGGCAAGTGCTCCAACCGGGATGTCAGGATTCAAAGAGCCGACCGCACACATGGCAAGCACGTGGTCTGTACCGAGCTGTTTCAAGGCCATCATGTTTGCCCGGTAATTGATCTGGTGGGCAAGACTGTCGTGAGATTTCCCGTGCCTCGGAAGGAAATAGATGTCTTTTCCTGCATGCTCTCCTTCATAGACAACGACATCTCCATATTCTGTAGAAACCTGCACTTCCTTCATGCCGTCCACTAAATTGTAAAAGCCTGTGCCTCCGACAATTCCGATTTTCATAGAACATTTCCTCCTTCAACTTTGGATTGTTGGGTTAATAAGGATGGGTAAAAGTATGGCTTGCCTGATTCTTTTTTCAGCTGATCCCAGTGGCTCAGGATTTTGATCGCTTCTGTCGCCACAGCAATCGATTGTTCGACGCCTTCCCCTTTATACTCGAATTCATCTTTCACTCTGTTGGCAACCGCTGTAAAAATAGCTCCTGCTCTCAAATTGAACAAACTGCTCAAAGTCAGAACCGTTGCAGCTTCCATTTCGAAGTTCAGAACACCGGCCCGCTGCATATCATCCATGATCGTGTGCATCCAGCTTTGGTTATAATTGTTGTACCCTGGACGTCCCTGTCCACAGAAGAAGGATGCGGCTGTGTAGCCGATACCGACGTGATAGGTTACACCTAATCTCTCTGCGGCCTCGATTGTCGCCATCACGACTTCCTGGTTGGCAATCGCCGGGAACTTCTGATCGACATACTGATCGCTCGTCCCGTCATAGCGGACCGCACCGGCACAGATGATCAAGTCTCCTGGTTCGATATCCTCCTGCATCGCCCCGCAAGTCCCAACACGAAGGAAGGTTTCTGCCCCTACTTCAGCGAGTTCTTCCAAAGCACTGGCCGTTGACGGTCCACCTGCACCTGTCGAGCAGGCGGATATTCCTACCCCGCCGACTTTTCCCGTATATGTAACGTGTTCACGGTAAGTGGCGATGTGTTCTTTCTCATCCCAAAGCTCGGCCATCTGTCCCACACGTTCCGGGTCTCCTGGCAGCAAGACATATTTTTCTACATCACCGGGACGGCACCGAATGTGATATTGTGATTGATCTGCTGATTCTGGTCGATTTGCTTTTGCTTTCCATTTAAGATCCTGAGCCAATTTGAACAGCCTCCTCTTTTTTCTCTTTGTTTGGTTTGTTTTCTTTGATCCATGAAAGGATGGAATCGATTGTTAAATAGGTTTTATTTGCATCCAAATCTGTTAATTGATTGGCGAAGCTTGTGATTTGTGGTGGCTGAAGGCCAGCCTCTTCCATTACGCCTTTGTGGGAAAAGACGACATCCGCCTGATCATCGGCAATCTTTTTACTCTGGTTCATGACGACGGTCCGGCAGTTCAATTCCCCGATCAGGTGCATATCGTGAGTAATCAGAACGACGATGTGGCCATGCGCTTTGAACATCCTCACTAGATCGAGGACACGTTTACACCCTTTATGGTCCTGACCGGTCGTCGGTTCATCCAGGACGATTACTTTAGGGGAAACCGCCATGATCGATGCCATCGCTACTTCTTTCCGCTGACTGGAATTCAAATCAAAAGGATTATCATCAAGCCTCTCTTCCAGTTCAAACAGTTCAATGGCTTTGTTGACCCTTTCCTCCGTCTCACTTACCGACATTTTCAAATTGGTACAGCCATATTCCAACTCTTTTCTCACCGAAGGAAGAAACGTCTGGTGGTTCGGATTTTGAAAAACATACCCCACTAAGCTTGAGAGCTTCGATATTTTCTCCTTCTTCGTGTTCAACCCGCCTACGGTAATTTCACCTTTCGTAGGGGTCAACAGCCCGTTGAAGTGCTTCACGAGCGTCGTTTTCCCTGAGCCATTACTGCCAAGGATCGCGACGACTTCTCCTTCATAGATATCGAGATCGATATCTTTGATCGCGGTCACTCCGTTCGGATAAACATGAGAGACATTTTTAACAGACATGTATGGTTGCATCGTTTCTGCCTCCTCAAACGTTATTTGTTTGCGCTTTCATAAGATCGAACAGCTTTTTCAATGGTTGTCGCAAGCGCGGCATTCTTATGGAACGTCCGGTTATATTGTGATAAAAATTCGGTCACTTGCGGGGCGTGCAGGGTCAATTCATGCAGACGGTCGATCTCTGTAAAAACTTCTTCCGTCGTGCCGAACATTTTGACTTCCCCCTCATCCAAAACTAAGACCTTATCACAATACGCGGCGATTCTCTCTACCTCATGGTCGATGATGATGCCAGTCATTCCATAGGCTTTCAAGTTCTTCAACACATCATAGACTTCATTCTTTCCTTTCGGATCAAGCATCGAGGTCGGCTCGTCCATAATCATGATGGTCGGCCTCATTGCGAGTACGGCGGCGATGGCAAGTCGCTGCTGCTGTCCACCGGATAAGGCGAGCGGGCTGCGCTCTTCGAATCCTTCCAGACCGACTTGAGAGAGGGCATCTTTGATGCGTACAAGCATTTCATCCCGAGGGACTCCGAGATTCCCCATTCCAAAGGCAATTTCTTCTTCAATCGTCATCTGACTCAATTGGTTCTCAGGTTCCTGGAAGACAAAACCGACATGTTCTGACATCGCAGCCACATTACTTTCGTGGACATTCATGCCTTTGACTGTGATTTCCCCTTCGATCTCTCCCTGGATTACCTGAGGTACAAGGCCATTCACACACATGGCTAAGGTCGATTTACCGGCCCCTGTTGGACCGACGATGCCGAGGATCTCTCCATAGTCGATGGAAAAGTTGATGTTTTTCAGTACCGGTTCTTCTGTATCCGGATATTCAAATGTGAGATTTTTCACTTCAATCGCTTGTTCTCGCATCAATTCACACCTCCGAATTTCCCTTGAAATCGTTTGACCAGGAACTTAACGAACATAAATCCGCATACGACCCAGGTTCCAATAAGGGAATAGGTTAATAGAGCGTCGGTTGTCCACTGCAAGGATCCCATCATGAACAACTTCAAGTAGATTTCAAAGACCAGGGCTGCAAGCATTCCAATGAAGAAAGAATAATCAAGAGATCCGATATTCGTCTCGCGTAGGCTTGTTTTGTTTCCTTTTCTACTAAAGGCTCTGCATTCGAGAACATAAGAGAGTTGGTGCACTTTCATAAATGTAATGATGAACAATGGAGCGAACATGGGGACGAGATTCTTAACACGTTGAATAATGTTCCCTTTCACATCGAGACATCTCGCCTGCTGGGCTTCCATGACGATTTTCGCTTCACGGGCGATGATTGGGATGATTTGAAAGGTTGATAGTAAGATAAACGCAAAAGAATGAGGGACTTTCCATTTTACAAGGGCTGACGCCATGTCAGATGGGTGGGTCGTCATGACGAAGAGGACAGCACCTGTACCGATAACAAGAATTCTGAAAGACATGACAGACGCATAAACCATCGACTCATACTTGAAAGTCAAACCGCCGAAAATTTCAAATACTGGTGTGACACCAATCGGATTATAGATTCCATGGACGGTCATGATCAGGACTGCAAAAAGCAGTAAGAATTGAATGGAAATCAAATACGGTTTTACAAGTTTTGCTAAAACGACGAGCGGGAAAAGAGCAACCAGCAATAAAAGCTGGAGCGCCGGGTCATTCATGATAAATGAACTGGCAACGACAAATGCTACAAAAATCATCTTCGTCCTTGGGTCCAAGCTGTGAATCAAGCTATCTTTGGGCAAGTACAAACTATTCACGCTTTTTCCTCCTTCGTGTAGTTAGGATGGGTATTTCTGTACGAGGTCGTTCTCATCAACGACGGTTGTGGATCCCCTTTCAACCAGCGTCGGCTGAAAAGTAATCGTCTCCTTGAAATTCTTGCCTTCCTTGATGATCTGCACAATCAATTCCACAGTCTTCTCTCCCATATCAGCCGTCGGAGTACGGATTGTCGTCAATTCTGGAGCGACGATTTCCGCAAATTGTGAATCGTCAAAACCGATGACCGAAAGTTCTTCCGGAATTGATATGTCCAGTTCCCTTGCTGCCTTGTAAATTCCGACTGCAATCGCATCGTTTCCGGCGAAGATGGCTGTGGGCCTGTCAGGAAGAGCGAGCAATTCCTTCCCTTGTTGATACCCACTATGGATTTTGAATTCATCCAACCGCACATAATGATCAGTGGCTTGATAACCGTGATCTTCCAGTGCTTTGGAATAACCTTTATACCTTTCGACTGTGGCATAAGAATCTTCCTGGCCACCGATATAGCCGATTCTCTCATGCCCATATTCCAAAAGGTGCTGGGTCGCTTGATAGCCACCTTCAAAGTTATCGACGAGGACTTCATCCAGCTTCACGTTTTCCACTTGGCTTCCTAACAAAATCATAGGAAGATCAGGGCGATTCTTCATGACTTCTCTGATGTTCCGATCATTCATTTCAGGGGTAGAAAAAATGATGCCGTCAATCCCTTTTCTTAAAAGGAAACTCAGGTATTCTGCTTCTTTATCCAAATCATTGTCCGTATTACATAAGATCACGTTAAAGCCATGTTGATGAGCCTGATCCTCGATGGCCCGGGTCAATTCTCCATAGAAGATGTTTTTAATATCCGGAATGATCAACCCGAGGGTCGAGGTTTTTTTCTTAATCATGGCCGTTGCGACCATGCTCTTTTGAAACTTGAGTTCTTCTACCGCTTTGTACACTTTTTCTCTCGTGCTTACGCTGCAGTACCCACTATTATTCAATACTCTCGAAACGGTGGAGATGGATACATTCGCCGCTTTCGCTACATCTTTGATCGTAGTCATTGTCACCACTTCCTATCATTATGGAAACGTTTTTATGAGAAGAGATAAAAAATCAGCTTTCATCCCTTATATAGTCGCATGCAAACGCTTTCTATTTGTGTCTATTATACGGGAAAGGAAGCGGTTATTTCAATAATTTTCAGAAAATAAAGATATTTATTTTTTACATTTTTCGGCGTGTGCCCTTGCGAAGATGTGGAAACGTTTTTATAAAAGGCTGTAAAAGACTTAGGAGACCGTTGTTTTCTGCCTCGTTTTACTTACCGAATTCTTAAGTGCCCCGATCCCATCGATGCGGCATTCGATTTCATCGTTCTCTTTCAAAAATTCCGCTCCGACCGGACTTCCTGTAAGAATTACGTCCCCAGGTTGTAGTGTCATCACGTGACTCAAATACGAAATCATCCGTTCAACCGTGACGATCATTAAATTTGTCGAACTGCTCTGCTTTCTTTCCCCGTTATGGTCAGCTTCTACAACGGCCTTCGTATGGTCAAACTCTGTTTCTATGACAGGTCCAAGAGGCGTGAAGGTATCGAATGATTTACCCAGCGTCCAATGACCGTTTTCATGGAAATATTGAGGTGCCGTCACATCATTCCCAATGGCATAACCGAAAATATGGTCCTGCACTTCCTCTTCTTTCAGTCCACTCGCTTCCTTCCCGATCACAACCGCCAGCTCTGACTCGAACTTTACTTCATCAATGGTTTCAGGGACTTGAATAGTGTCCCAGGGACCAATGACAGAGCTGTTCGGTTTAAAGAAGAATACCGGCATATCAGGTCCTTTTTCCGGCAGATCCTCAACCTCCGCTACATAATTCGCTCCGATTCCGATCACTTGATTCGGCTCTAAGGGTGCCAGCCACTCGATTTCCTCAGTTGCATAGGTATCCCCTGTATATCCCCAGGTTTTATAGATATCCCCTGAAATTTCTTTCACTTCTCCATCTTCCAGTATCCCTTTTTTCTTCTCACCTTGAATCGTAAAACGCATAAATTTCATCGTCTAACCTCCACTTTATCCGTCATTTTAGTCTTTCTGGCAACACCGGTCTGGATCGCAGCATCCGCTACCGCCCGTGATACCCTATCAACGACACGTTCGTCTAATGGGTCGGGGATGACATAATCTTTACTCAATCGCTCGTCATCCACTAGTGAAGCAATGGCTTCCACAGCTGCAACCTTCATCTCCTCATTGATTTCTTTTGCGGAAACATCCAAGGCACCTTTGAAAATGCCAGGAAAGGCCAGCACATTGTTGATTTGATTCGGGAAATCCGATCTCCCGGTTCCCATCACCGCAGCCCCCGCCTTTTCGGCTTCCTCAGGCATAATTTCCGGGATGGGGTTTGCCATTGCGAAAATGACAGGATCACGATTCATCGAAGCGACCATTTCCTTGGTGAGAGCTCCTGCTACAGAAACGCCAATAAAGACATCCGCCTCTTGCAAAACCTCTGACAACTCTCCACTCACCCTTGTTTCATTAGTCATGGCAGCGACCTCTTCTTTCAGAGGATTCATCCGGTAATGACGCCCTTCGTAGATCGCACCTCTCGAATCACAGAGGATGATCTCCCCGACGCCCATATTGACGAGGAGCTTGACCACGGCTATACCTGCTGCTCCAGCTCCATTGATGACGACTTTCACATGCTCCAATTTCTTTTGAACGACTTTCAGAGCATTGATCAAACCGGCTGCAGTAACAATGGCCGTGCCATGCTGGTCATCATGAAAAACAGGGATATCAAGGGCCTCTTTCAGCTTTTCTTCAATATAGAAGCAATTTGGGGCGGAAATATCCTCGAGGTTGATTCCTCCAAAGGTCGTTTCTAACGCCTTCACGGCATCGATGAATGCATCCGGATCTTTACGGTCGATACAAATCGGAAAAGCATCGACATCAGCAAACAGCTTGAATAGTGCCGCTTTCCCTTCCATCACAGGGTAGGAAGCACCGGCCCCTATGTCCCCAAGCCCCAAAACCGCGGTCCCATTGGTGACGACACCAACTAGATTTCCTCTCATCGTATAATCATAGATGGCTTCTTCATTCTCATGAATTTCCTTGCAAGGTTCTGCGACTCCAGGGGAATAAACCAAACTCAAATCTTCCTTGCTTTCCACTGGCACTTTCACTTCCACACTAAGTTTCCCGCGGTATTTTTGATGGAGCTCCAAAGCATCTCTGCGCAAATTCATCGGCACCCTCCTCATATAGTTGGAAAAGGACCCAATAGGCTACAACAGGTATTCGATCCTTTTCCGCACATTCAACCAAGTCATAACTTTTGATTTCTGTTCTCTTTTTCTATATCCTTACAAGTAAGTAATTGGAGCATCATACAACACGATTTCCCAAATTTTGTTGTATTGATGTTCTTTTTTATGCCGTTTTCTTTTTGCTTGTACTATTCTTCGGAGCAATTCCGATTTTTTCTCTTATGTCTTTAGCATTTGGTAGGAAACGGACTGGGAAGATTTTAAGAATCATCCAAACGATGTAGAACGTCAACAATTTGTCAGCGACTGTTCCAGGGATGTTTGCAACAAATGCAGCATTGAATATTTCCTGCCCGGAAGCGATCAACCCTGCGGTCAACACATCCACTGTATGTCCTGAAAATCCACCAAAAGCATACACCGATATGACAGTGGCGACTGCTGAAGCTAAGATTCCCGTCACGGCACCTGCTGTCATGACTTTCCAAGCTTTCTTAAACCATCCTTTTTTATAGAAGAAGTAAGCCAAGAAAGCGACAAATATTCCGACAAGAGCAAATGGTAAGTACGTCCAACGAACAATAAGAGCTAAAATTACGTTGGTCATCAAAGCGGTCGCCGCACCCCATAGCGGGCCTAAGACGATGGCATTAAGTACGGTACCGATATTATTCAGAAACAATGGCAGCTTGAGCATCTCTACAATCGAGTTCGCCACCCAGTTCAGTGCAATACCGGCTGGAATCATCGCAACAATGAAACTGGAATTCTTTTTCATCATGATTCGTTATGTCCCTCCTCTGTTTTGAAAGCGAATAGTCAAACCTCCTTTTTAAGATTCACCCCCTCTCACGATTTTTCCAAAAGACTTAAACATAAAAACGTTTCCACAAATTGACTTCATTACCCTAATAAAAGTGTATGGAAACGCTTTCTTAGACTGAATTATACATAGAGTTGTTTATAATTTCAACAATATTTTGAAAATAAAAATAATTTCAAGATATTACCTGTAGTTATTCGACAAAATCTTACAAAATACCCTGATTTCTTAACTGATATTCGATCTATTCTATAAAAATATGGAAGTGAAAACTCTAAATGAGAGTTTTGATCTTCCTTTATTTATTATGTGGAAACCTTTTCCTAATGAGATTCAAGCGTGCATTTAAATTAAGCAAAAAATCCACACGGAAAAGATCCGTGTGAATTTTAATTGGAATTATTTTAGCTCAAGCGAAAAGCTCGAACTTTTAACATCACGGCTGTTCGGCCCTACGAAAACTTCAAACTCCCCGGCATCACTCTTATGTTCCATATTTGCATGATAATACCTGAGCTGCTCTTCTGTAAGAGTAAAATGGACGTCCTTCTGCTCCCCAGGATGAAGATAAATCTTTTCGAAATCCTTCAGCTCTTTCAGCGGACGGACAACCTCCCCAACTAGATCTCTTACATATAATTGAACGATTTCCTCACCGGCATAGTCGCCTGTGTTGGTCACTTGAATTGAGACAGTCAGTGATTCATCTTGTCGGATCTGCTTCGAGGAGATCGTAAGTTCGTCATAATCGAATCGGCTGTAGCTCATTCCGAAGCCGAATGGAAATAATGGTTCGTTCGGGATATCAAGATATTGAGAGACATAGCGCTCCTGCGCATCTGGCGCGCCTTTAGGACGGCCTGTATTGTAACGGTTGTAGTAGATCGGCACTTGTCCGACGGAATAAGGCATCGACATCGTCAATTTAGCGGAAGGGTTCACTTCGCCGAACAGGATATCTGCGAGCGCGTTCCCACCTTCGGTTCCTGGATACCAGGCTTCAATGACGGCGTCGGCGTTCTCGATGACTTCCCGTAGATCAAGGGGACGGCCATTGAATAGGACGGCTGTGACAGGTTTTCCTAATGACTTGATTTTTTTCAAAAGCTCTAACTGGACCTCAGGAATGCGGATGTCTGCCCGGCATCCAGCTTCCCCGCTCATATCAGAATGCTCCCCAAGCGCTACAACGATGGAATCCGCCTGTTCTGCTTTTTGCAATGCGGCTTGCATTTGTTCGTCTGTTCCCGTTTCAATGCCGCATCCGACTGATGTTAGGAGCTGATTTTCATTTAAGTATCGGGAGAGGCCGGAAGCAACGGTAATGGTATCATCGGCTGAGCCTCCCCATGACCACGGCCCGAGGATATCGGTATTGTCGGCAAACGGACCGATCAGTGCGACTTTCTGATCCTGTTGCAGTGGCAGGGTCCCTTCGTTTTTCAGGAGCACCATTGATTTTGTGGCTAGTTCACGGGAAGCTTTTCTGTTTTCAGTGGAGAGGATATGGGTGTCTTCCTCTTGTTCACTCGCTCCCCGGTAAGGATTATCAAACAATCCAAGTTTCTGTTTCAATTGCAGGATGCGCAGCACAGCTTCATCGAGGAGGCTTTCTTCCAATGTCCCCTCCTCGATCAGTTCTTCAACATGATTGACGTAACAGGACGTCATCATTTCGACATCGACGCCTGCTTTCATCGCTTTTTCTGCTGCCTGCTTTTCATTTTCTGCGACGCCGTGAGGGATTAATTCCTTCACCGCTCCCCAATCAGAGATGAGCACGCCATCAAAGTTCCATTCATCACGGAGAAGACCCCTCATTAACGGTTCATTTCCTGTTGATGGCATGCCATTTAAGATGTTGAAGGCTGTCATCACCATTTGAGCACCTTCATCTAACGCAGCCTTGTAGGCGGGAAGGTAGTTTTCACGGAGCTGCCATTCGGACATATCGACGGTATTGTAATCACGACCACCCTCCGGCGCCCCATAGGCAGCGAAGTGTTTGACGCATGAAGCTACTTTATGAGGATCCTTTTCCAAATCTCCTTGAAAACCACGAACGAACGATCGGGCAAATTGGCTGTTCAGGAAGGTATCTTCCCCTGTGCTTTCCATGACACGCCCCCACCTTGGTTCCCGCGATAAATCCACCATCGGAGCGAATGTGACGTGGACGCCGGCGACAGCCGCTTCTCTAGCAGCAATGGAAGCACTCTTTTCAGCCAGTTCCATATCCCAGGAACAGCCGATCGCTAAGGGTACAGGAAAGATGGTCTTGAACCCATGAACGATGTCGGACATGAATAACAATGGAATCCCTAACCGGCTCTCTTCCATATGAACCTTTTGAATGTTGATCGTCTCTTTCGCTCCTGAAGCTCCGAGAACCGAACCTGTACGTTTGATATCTTCTTCATCTATATTCATGTGAACCATCGGACCTGTAATTTCGCCTCGATCGGAAGCTCCTTTAAAAAATGGTGTGGCCAATTGTACGAGCTGCCCTACTTTTTCTTCTACGGTCATTTGATCCAATAAGTTTTTCAGTTGATGTTCTGCCATGAATGTTCCCCCTCAATTCTTTAGTAAGTGAAACGTTTCGAATAAATATAACTGCAGTATAATGCCGCTATCTCTATCCGTCAACCGCTTAAAATAGGGATTTATTAAAATTTATTAGAAAAATCAAAGAAGTAGTTGAAAGCGGATACAAAGTAAATTATAATACAGTTATCGAAACGTTTCAATAAACTTTAATTTTTCAAAAAGGGGTGCTTTACGTGAAGGGAAAACTATGGTTTTTGATCGCAGTTGTTATGACATCATTGATGTTGGCAGGATGCTCAGACAGTTCATCCTCTGAAGGGGATGAAAACACGGTAACGGTGTGGGCGATGGGAGAAGAAGGTAAAAAACTGAAAGAGTTCAGTAAAGATTTCGAGGAAAAGAACGAAGGTTTGACGGTCGATGTGCAAGCTATTCCATGGGATACAGCCCATGACAAATTGTTGACAGCGGTTGCCTCAGGAAATGGACCCGATGTCGTTCAGCTGGGTACCACCTGGGTACCGGAATTTGCAGAAGCAGGAGCTTTACTGGACTTATCTGAATACATGGAAGACTACCCGAATTTTGCAAAAGAAAATTACTTCGATGGTTCTGTAACGACGATGGAACATAACGACCAGGTCGTAGGAATTCCTTGGTATGCCGATACACGTGTCATTTACTACCGGAAAGATATCTTGAAAGAAGCGGGTTATGAAGAAGCACCGAAAACGTGGGACGAGCTGAAGGATGCGGCTCAAACGTTAGCGGAGCGCGGCGAAGATTCCTATGGTCTTGACATCGATCGAAATGATCAGATCACTCCTTTCATTTTTGCGTGGCAGAATGGTTATGAAGCGAACCTTGAAGAAGGAAATTTGAACTTTGATTCTCCGGAATTCAAAGAAGCGATCCAATACTATACGAGTTATTTCGAAGAAGGAATCAGTCAGAAGCAGGAAGGCAAAGACATCGTAGAAGCGTTCAAGGATGGATCTAAACCGATGTTCTTCAGTGGCCCTTGGATGATCAATATCATCAATGATCAGGCTCCGGACCTTGAAGGAAAATGGTCGACAGCCGTCATGCCGACCAAAGAAACGAATACGTCCAGCATGGGTGGTGCCAATCTATCCATCTTTGAAAGCTCTGATAACGTGGAAGGCGCATTGAAGTTCATTTCCTATATGACAGATGTGGATACACAGTTGAGCTGGTTGGAAGAGTCCAACACCCTCCCTTCCCGTACGGAAGCGTGGGAAGATCCAGTGATGCAGGAAAATCCGATGTATGCAACATTCGGGGAACAGCTGGAGAATACGAAGCCTGGTTTGCAGACCGAACAGTTTGAAAGAATTGCCCAGGAACTACTGGCTCATATCGAGCGCATTACCGTAGGTGGCGCTGACGTAGAAAAAGAGCTTGAGGAGTTCAACCAGGAAGCTCAAAGCTTGATCGAAGAATAAAACATCACATGGCAGGATGGAATGGAACCCCCATTCCATCTTCTTTTATCCATGTCACGACAAGGTAGGTGGGTTTTCATGAAATTAAAAAATAGACATCCTTATATGTTCATTTCTCCAGCTGTTCTACTGTTATCCCTTTTCAGTTTGATCCCGATTCTTATTGCTTTTTTCATCAGTTTCACGGATATGAACTTGAAAGGTCTGGCCGATTGGTCTTCGATTTCTTTCATCGGTCTTGAAAATTACCAATCCCTATTCGCTGATGATAAATTCATCAAATCCATTTTCAATACGATCTTTTATGTCGTCATCGGTGTTCCATTAGTCATTATTTGTTCATTGTCCATCGCTTTGCTGCTGAACTACGGGACAAGCAAACTGTTCACGATGTTCCGGGCCGTGTACTACATGCCTTCGATCACGAACATCATTGCAGTCGCTGTGATCTGGGGTTATTTATACAATACAGAATACGGCTTGTTCAACTACTTACTCTCTCTACTTACGGTTGAAAATATTCCATGGCTGCAGGAACCAACCATCGCTAAGATCTCCCTGATCATCTTAGCGGTCTGGAAAGGGATCGGGATCAATATGATCATCTTCCTCGCCGCTTTGCAGGGAATTCCGAAATCCTATTATGAAGCAGCCGAAATGGATGGAGCGAACCGCTTGCAGGTGCTCTTTCATGTAACGTTACCGCTCCTGCGCTACGCCACGTTCTTCGTGACCGTTACCACTTTGATCGGCTGGATGCAGTTTTTCGAAGAGCCGTTCGTCATGACTGATGGTGGACCGTTGGATGGCACGATTTCCATTGCCCTCTTCATTTACAAGGAAGGTTTCCAATTCAGTGAATTCGGCTATGCGGCCGCTGCGTCCTTTGTGCTTTTCGCCATGATCATTATCGTAACGATGATCCAATTCAAATTCAGAAAATCAGATACGGAATATTAATCGAAGGGAGTTTCAGCAGTTATGGCAGTAGCGACTAAGAAAAACAAATGGGAACAAGCGCTTGTCATCTTTATTATGGTAGCGGGAGGCATTCTCGTTTCGATTCCATTCATATGGATGATCTCAAGCTCCTTCAAGCCTGAAAGTGAAGTTTTGGCCATCCCGCCAACCATCATTCCGGACAACCCGACCCTTGATAATTATATCAACCTGTTCACCAACATGAATTTTGCGGTGTACCTGAGGAATACGCTCGTCATTGTGCTCTTCTCTTTCCTCGGATTATTGTTCAACGCGATGGCAGGCTATGGCTTCGCAAAATATGATTTTAAAGGCCGGGAAAAAGTGTTTTATATCGTCTTGGCGACGATGATGATTCCTGGTCAGGTCACCATGATTCCTGTATATCTGTTGTTGAATGCGATGGGTCTTACGAATACGATGACAGGGATTATCTTACCCGGACTAGCTGTCGCCTTCAGCATCTTTTTATTCCGTCAGTTCATGACGACGATTCCCGATGATTTGATTGAAGCGGCAAGGCTTGATGGTGCGGGAGAATTTTATATCTTTTTCCGGCTGGTCATGCCGATTGCGAAACCGATTTTTGCTGTGCAGGGAATTTTGACCTTCATAGCGGGATGGAACAGTTTCCTTTGGCCGTTGATCATCGCCAATGATGAAAGTCTTTACACCTTATCCGTCGGACTCTCCCTGTTGCAGGGGCAGTACGCGAATAATTTTGCCCTGCAAATGGCAGGAGCTGCGTTCATGGTTGTACCGATCATCATCATCTTCTCTTTTTTCCAAAAGTATATTGTGGAAGGTTTCACTATGTCTGGTATCAAATAAACCGGTAAAAAACTGTTATAATTAAATATACGAATTGACAGATGGAGGATTTAATATGGCTACAATTAAAGATGTGGCTAAGCGAGCAGGGGTTGCGCTTTCAACAGCTTCCTATGCGTTGAATGGCAATCAAAAAGTAAGTGCATCGACGATCGAAAAAGTGCTTAAAGCCGCTAGAGAGTTGAATTATCAGAAGAACGGGTTCGCTTCCGATCTGAAGCGTACCAAAACAAATACGATCGCCTTAATATTGAGTGATATGTCAGGCCCCTATTTTTCTGAATTGATCAAAGGGGTCCAGGAAGTGACAGCAAGCCATCAATATGATTTGATCGCCTGCAGTTCATTAGGAGGCGATCGGTCCACCGCCACGAAATTCCTCCGGGAGAAACGAGTGGACGGAGCGATCATCCTTGCGAATAATGTCAGCACCCAGTTGATTGAGGAGTCTGCACGTGAAGACTTCCCGATCATCGTGCTGGATCGTGAAGTCCAAAATCCGTTTGCGATCCATGTGAAGGTCGATAACCGCCATGGCGCCTATCAAGCCACGGAACATTTGATTGAGAATGGTCACCGATCGATCGGGTATATCAGCGGTCCCCACGATTCCCATGACAATGAGGAACGGTTCAAAGGTTTTTCAGATGCCTTGAACGAACATGGGATCACGTTCCAATCCCGCTTTAAAATAAGTGGGAATTTCACTCGTGATGGCGGATACCGGGCCACTAAAATGCTCATTGCCCAGCAGCAACTGCCGGATGCACTGTTTTACGCCAATGACGAAATGGCGATCGGCGGCCTTCAGGCGTTCTCAGAAAAAGGGATATCCATCCCGGATGACATTTCTATCGTCGGATTTGATGACATCCAGTTATCGGAGTATGTAAACCCACCATTGACGACCGTCAAGCAACCGAAGTATGAAGCAGGTGCTTTAGCAGTCCATACCATTTTCCAAATGCTCGCAGGAGAGCAGGTTGATCAGTCGTTTGATCTTTCCACAGAGTTTGTGAAACGCTCTTCTGTAAGAAGCAAATAAAATAACCCGGTGATTCTCTCTTGAGAGTCACCGGGTTATTTATTATTTGATGGAGAATTCTTCTTTGATCAGTAGATCTTCAGGACCGTGTCCAATGTCTGATTCATGGAAGTAGTCTCTGATTACCCCATCTTTGAGATAATTGATGATTGAAACCATCGTCATGCCCTGGTCGAGAGCGAGATAAGCGTTGGTCACTTCCCCTGTTTCTACATTGACGGAATCTAAGAAACCATACTTGCTATAAGTATCGAAACGTTTCAATTGATGGATGTTTTTGAATGCTTCCATCGGTGCATATTCAAGAGCCAGGAAAGTGGCGTGAGGGGTTACCGTGCCGTCTGATTTATATCCATCCATACCAAGTGGTGTAGCAGCGAACTCAGAATAATCCTCTGGCGTCGCGGCAGGGGACATTCCCCAAGCGGCGTACCCTTCCTCTTTGGCATATTGGATTTGAATGTCCGCATGACGCTTATTGTTCAATCCTAATGCATCTTTACCCAGCTCTTTTTCCTTTAATACAAGAGGTGGCATGAGAGCTTCGAACATGCTGCCGCCCCAGCTTGGTACATATTTTTTACCGTTGTAAGAATAGTGGCCTTCAAACACTTCTACACCATCATACGTTGTCGTATATCCTTCCGGCTTCTGGGCTTGCCAATCCCAGCTGTCAGGCATCGTGCGGTACATCTTCCACCAGTGTTCTTTAGGTACATCCCCTTTACCGATCGCGATGTAGCTGGCAACACGAGGTTCCGTGTAGAACGCTCCGTAATGGTGGGAGGTATAGCTTTCTGCAGCGACATCATATCCGCCTCTCATCTGCCCGACTTCAGGCGTATAGAGCGTGGAATAATCCATATCCTGTACGATATCGTTGGACTGATCATAGAGTTCCGGGTACGCTTGTCCGACGACGATCAACCCTGCAGACAGCCAACCATTGTCTACCGTTGAAATGAACTCGCCCCAGTCCGTATAAAGAGATCCATCTGAAGTGTTGTACCAGTTATAAAACAAGCCGTTCCATTTTTCCATACCTTCAAGCGTCGTTAAAGTCGTTTTAATTTTATCAACCGCTGAATCACGGGAAATCTGCCCCGCTTCTTCTGCAGCAATCGTGCTCATCATGTAGATACCGATATTTGTTGGTGAGGTATGTTTCTGTGCCGTCATTTCCCCGTCCTCATCATATCTGACAGCATCATAAGTGAGTCCTGTTTCCTCCACTGTAAAATCTTCAAAATACCGGTACGTTTTCTTTGAAATCGCTTCCAATTGTTTGGATAAAGCAATCTCTTTACCTTTTGGTGACTGTTTAGCCAGAGACGTGGTTGGTACGGTTACACTCATCATTAGGATAAGTGCCAGGAATAAAAGTGAAACCTTCTTTTTCAAAAAAACACTCCCTTTCAAAGTTTGGTGAAACGTTTCGATTAAAGTGTACAAGACTATTGGATATTGGTAAATACGATAATAGTAGTAATTGTCGTAAATTTCAGATAGTTAGTGGGTGGAAAGTAATGGTTAATTTTTCTAACAGGGAACTTTCAAATCTAGCTAATAGGATCAGGAAGAAGATTGGTGGGCGCTTTTATAAAACTCCTGCCCCACTAGCGACGTCAGGGTCAGGGACTTTTCAACATACTGAGATGTAAAAGAGGCGATTCCTTGATTAAGGAATCGCCTCTGGAAACTTTTTTTTTACTTATCGTTCATTCTATTACTCATCATCATAGGCATTTAACGCATTTACACTATGAGCTAAAGCAGAACCTGCTTTCAATGCCGTGGCAACAAAAATCGCTTCCGCTACCTCCTCTTTTTCAGCACCCTGCTTCTTCGCACCTTTCGTATGAACATCGATGCAGTAAGGACAGCCTGTTGTGTGCGCGGCCGCTACGGCAATGAGTTCTTTATCTTTAGCGGAAATCGCTCCCTCTTTCATGGATTGCTGATCAAAATCGACAAACGCATGGAACGCATCCCCATTAAGGTTGGATAGTTCTTTCAGACGGTCGAAGTAAGAGGCTTTGTATAAAGCATCGTCGCCTTTTTCATCGTATGTATTCAATGCATTGACACTGTGTGCGATCGAAGAACCTGCCTTCAACGCTGTTGCTACAAGAATCGCTTCTGACACTTCTTCTTTCGTGGCTTCCTGCTTCTTCACATTTTTCACATGCACATCGATGCAGTACGGGCATCCCGTCACGTGAGCAACCGCTACAGCGATCAATTCTTTTAATTTCCCATTCAGCTTTCCTGGTTCAAGTGCTTTTTTATCGAAAGCTACAAAAGCTTTGAACGCTTCTGGTGCCATATCACCAAGTTCCGGCAGTCTCTCAAAATATGATTTTGCATAGAGTACATCGTTTCCCATTGCCCTCTCTCCTTTATATTCTTTCGTTCATTACAATGATAAATTTTACCATCTCACAGTTAGCTCGTAAATGAAGTGAGGGAATTTTCTGTCTTTTCATTTTAAGAATGAGGTCCTCTACCCTGAAACCTTTCTCCTTCCTATGCGTATAGAAGAGAGAGAAAGAACAGGACGGAGGTTCTAACCAATGGAATTTTCACTCGATGCTGTCATCCTGGCAGCAGGAATCGCCTTAGCCGGCTACTTCATCGGAGATGGACTTAAAAATTTCGGACAGAGAGATCCCATGGATGAGTACTTGAATCAAACCATTAGTGAACAGATAAGAAAGGGGGAAGAAAAATGATGTTCGTAGGACTTTTGTTGACTCCAATCTTTCTAATAGCGCTCGTTTATCTCTTACGCTTTACTTGGGGGAAGAAGGGAAAAACGGAGGAAGGAAAGGCAGCCCTGAATGCTTCCTATGCAAAAGCGGCGCCGATTTTCCCGATCGGCTGGCTCGCAATCGAACTTTATCATGACTGGATCCAACCCCTAACCTTTTCGGCTTACCGGGATGCGATGTGGATCCTTGTGTTGATCACCTTCATTTTAATCAGTGCAAGCCTGTTTCGATACCGTAAAGCAGCTTTGGCATAAGTTGTTAAAAAAACTTCCTACTCGGAGAGAGCAGGAAGTTTTTTTCGACTATTTAAAGTACCGTTAGTTTTGATGCATCAAACTATTAAATACCACCTCATCCTTGTTTATTTCAGGAGAAGGAAATGCTTTCTTACTATGAGTTAACCCTAACTCCAGGTAAACTTCACAATACTTATACATAACGAGACCCGGATTAATCACCGGTACAGGTAATTTTTCTTTCAAGTACTGGTAGGACTGGTGCATCGTTGTAGACCCTAGTACAATCACATCCGCCCCATCCTCTTCGATGGCTTTCCATGACTCTCGCTCCAATTTTTCGAAGATGATCTCTTCTTTTCCAGATAATAGCTCTGATAAATCAGGTCTGGTGTTAATCGATCTCAATGACGCTAATTTATCCTTCAATCCATAATCATTTAATGTCTTTTGATAAAGATGGAACCATTCATCCCACATCGTAATGACTGAAAACTTATGGCCGAGCATGGAGGCGGTATGGAAAGCCGTTTGCCCTGGCCCGAAAACCGGAATTTCCAACCTGGATCTCAAAGCATACAAACCGGAATCGCTGACGGTATCGATACAGACGGCCTGGTATCCTTCCTCCTCCGCCTTTAAACCTGCCTCAAAAACGAACATATCCATAAGTAAAGTGTCGTAATAACTATCTCCTAGAGATGCTCCATTTTTCACGGATACGAATTCGACCTCATACCCGGGCCGAATCCATTCTTCAGGAAGCTGGGACCGTCTATTTTCTACTCCATCTGAATCGACGGGAACAGGGATAATGATTTTGACTCTTTTACTCATAGTCATCCTCCTCAACCTAAGACATTCTGGCCGTCACTCATGTACACATACACTTCTTTGAACTTGCCTTGTTCATCAAGGTAAAAGAAATTACAGTTGGTCAAGAGGATTTCTTGATCACTATTCGTTTCAATCAATTCAACATTGAATTGTGAAGCACAACAGTTTTTATCCTCGTCGATCACGTGCCTGAAGTCTTTATGAACCATCTTGGGTTGATAGTTGTTGAACAAATTGATGAACATTTCTTTTATTTCATCTGTTCCTTTATGCACTGAATGGGCCGTCTGAATCGTAAATACAGCATCCTCCCTGAAACACTCCAACACTCCCTCCAGGTTATTGGCATCTACATTCCTGAAGTAATGATCCTCCACCATCTTCACAAAGAAATCCTTGCTTTTCACATCTGTCTGTTTACTCATCTTTCATTCCTCCTCTTAGTTTGAATGGACCATAAAACCAAGGGCGCGACATGAGACTTTATTGTTAAACAAGCATGAACGCTTGTAAACAATCATTCAGAACTCCTTTGAGTAACAGCGTCCTTCAGACTGAAATGAATCGGATGTTTCCTTTCAAAATCTTCAATGGACTGTTCTTTCCTTAGCGTCATACTGATTTCGTCCCATCCATTAAGGAGCATTTCTTTAATGAATGGATCCACTTCAAAGGACTCTTCAAATCCATCGAAATCAGTGATCATCATTTTCTCCAAATCAACTTCCAGTGGGTACACTTCTGATTTTTCCTCTCGATCAAATAGTTCATCTATAGAACCCTGTGGTAAAACTACAGGGAGCACTCCGTTTTTCACACAATTCGAATAAAAGATATCAGCAAACGATGAGGAAATAATGACTCGGAAACCGAAATCTTTAAGCGACCAAACCGCATGTTCCCTCGACGACCCGCTCCCGAAGTTATCTCTCGACAAGAGGATGGAAGCCTTCTTATAGTGGGAGCGGTTAAGGATGAATTCCGGATTTTCTTCCTCTCCATCAAGGTATCTCCAGTCATAGAAGAGAAACTTCCCATACCCTTCTTTCTTCATCAATTTTAAGAACTGCTTTGGAATGATCGTATCGGTATCCACATTGGACCGATTAAAAGGGGCGACGATTCCTTCATGGACGGTAAAGGGATTCATGAATGCACCTCCTGAAGTTTGTACTCCCAGTCTCTGATGTCATAGAAGTGACCTTTGACCGCTGCGACAGCTGCCATCGCAGGACTGACGAGGTGAGTCCTAGCATTTTCCCCTTGCCTGCCTTCAAAATTCCGATTTGAGGTAGACGCACACCTTTCGTTCGGCCCGACAAAATCATCATTCATCCCAAGACACATGCTGCACCCGGAATTCCGCCATTCCAGTCCAGCTTCCAGAAAAATGTGATGAAGCCCTTCAGCTTCTGCCTGGGCTTTGACTTGCTGTGATCCGGGAACGACAATCCCTCGGACGTCAGGAGATTTTTCATATCCTTTCAATACTCGAGCCGCTTCTCTCAAATCTTCTATTCTACTGTTCGTGCACGAACCTATGAAAACCACATCAATTGGGATGTCTTCCATCTTAGTACCAGGTTTTAAACCCATGTAATCCAAGGCGTTTTCGACATTGGAGCGCGCAAACCCAGTAAAGGATTCAGGATTCGGTACCTCCCCTTTGACGCCGACGACCTGGCCGGGGTTTGTCCCCCAGGTGACTTGCGGGGATACTTGAGTGACATCAAAATGGATGACCTTATCAAAACCGGCCTCCTCATCACTGTATAACTCCCTCCAGTCTCCGAGAGCTGTTTCCCAGTCCGTTCCTTTCGGGGCGAAGGGTTTATCCTTGATGTAATCGAAAGTCACTTGATCTGGAGCCATCAGACCTGCCCGTGCACCGAACTCTATCGACATATTACAAATCGTCATCCGTTGCTCCATCGACATGGCTTTAATAGGGTCTCCACGATATTCAATGACATAGCCTGTAGCAAAGTCATTCCCATAGGCACCGATCAATGCCAAAATCAAATCCTTCGATGTGATGCCGGGTGCCAACTCTCCAGTGAATTCAATAGCCAGCGTTTTGGAAGGCACCAACTGTAAACATTGGGTTGCCAATACGTGTTCAACCTCACTTGTCCCGATTCCGAACGCGAGCGCTCCGAAGGCCCCATGAGTAGAGGCGTGACTGTCACCACAAACCATCGTCTGGCCTGGTAATGTCAGCCCCTGCTCAGGTGCAATCACATGAACGATCCCTTGGCGGTCGCTTCCCAGGTTGAAAAGAGGGACGTGAAACTCCTTGCAATTCCTTTCGAGTGCTTCCACTTGCAGTTGGGCCACGGGATCCCCAAATGGGAAATCCCGATTTTCAGTAGGGATGCTGTGGTCCATAGTGGCGAGCGTCAACTCCGGTCGCCGGACGGTTCTATTTTCTTTTTTCAATCCGTCAAAAGCTTGCGGGGAGGTCACTTCATGGATCAAGTGAAGATCAATGTAGAGGAGATCCGGTTCATTCTCCCGGTTCTCTACGACGTGGCGCTCCCATATTTTTTCATAGAGGGTTATACCCATCTGGTCTCTCTCCCTTGTGAATAGACTGAGCTCGTTTCATGGGATTAGCCGACAGGAGCTAAACCTTTACAATATCTGCTCTGTTCCCGAAGTTGAACGCTTTTAAATTTCCTCTCTGCCTTCTCATATGATTCCTCAATTCCACCGTTTCTTCGCGCTGAATTTCTAACGTCGATGGATTCAAAACGACACCGTAGGCATCTTTTGCTTTTTCAAGGCTGACCAATTCTCGTTTCACATCCATACACACTTGTTCCGGCTTACGTTCCAGAGGATCTCCCCACCCTCCGCTGCCACCTGTAATGAATAGAATCTGATCACCAGGTTCCACTTCGATATTGTCCACTTTTGAATCCAGCTCCTGTTTTGAGCCATCTTTTCTAATTAATGTCTTAGAAGAAGATCCGCCTGGTTCCCCTCCATTGATTCCCCAGGGCTGCAAGGTCGACCGGTCATCGTGAATGGAGACCGTCCCCTTCGCGAGACAGGTATATAATTTTTCATTACAGTTTCCGCCTCTATTCATTCCTGCCCCACCAGAGTCTTTACCAGTTCGATAATATTCCACTCGTAAAGGATAATAGGTTTCTAGATACTCCGTCGGAATATTCACGAACGCCGGCCACCACGAATGCCCGTCCAAACCGTCGCCAATCGGTCGACCCGGGAGTCCTCCATACATGACCTCCATGAGGTTGAAATATCGACCGTCTTGATCGTAGCCCGAATAAATGAAGTAAGGGCTCGTTCCATATCCCGCTGCCGGGCTGTTTTCTGGCGTATTGATGGAGAGCGCTCCACTTAAGACATCGAACAATCGGCTGAGGGCATGGGTACGACATCCGAGCGCTGCAGGTTCAACAGGTCTCATCAACGTCCCTTCTGGAGATTCGATATGGAGTACATCATAGAATCCATCATTAAAATTGATCGCAGGGTCAAAGACGGAAATGAGGAACGAACCGATGAACATTTTGAACATAGGTTCACTCAAATAATAGTTGATAGGACCAGGAGACTGCTTATCCGTCCCTGTCCAGTCAAAATAGGCGTGATCCCCTTCCCGCCATATGGTGAGCTTCATTTTAAAAGGGCCGTTCCCAGTGGTCTATAATTGCTCCCGATGCATCCACCTCTCCCTCTTCCACCATTGGAATGGAAGGAGATTCCACTTTTCCTATTGCAATAGCCCGAATGTTCACAAGTTCCACTTCCACGTCCATTTTGAATCCATAAATCTGTTCGTGGATCGAGCTGAAACGTTCTGCTAAAATGGAAACTCCGGCATGATCCAACTCTTCTTTCGTTACTTTTATAGGGATTTCATGACCTTGTCTGAAGTAACGAACATCGACTTCAAATCGGATCAACCTCTGGTCTTCCTCTACTTTCTCCTGCTCAAGCCATGAATGGCAGTCCAAATAAAGGTCATTCAATGCTGCAATCAGATTTTCCCGATCCAGATGACTCAACTTGTGGATATAGGTTCTTGAGTATTCATTTCGAATATCTGACTGCAGGAATCCTAGAGCAGATAACACGCCTGGTGTTGGAGGTAAAATGACAGGAAAACTGCCCGTCAGTTTCCCAAGTGCATTCGCGTGCAGCGGACCAGCTCCTCCTAGAGCCAATAAAGAAAACTCCCTCGGATCATACCCTCTTTCGACAGAGACGACCCTTGTCGCTCCATACATGTTTTCGTTGACGATGTCATAAATTCCCTGAGCGGCATGGTAGATGTCCGTATCCAACTTTTCAGCAACTTTCTGAACGGCCTTCTCAGCCGCTTCTACGTCCAACTTCATCTCTCCACCGACGAGGCTTGGAGGTAAATACCCTAATACGACATTCGCATCCGTCACTGTCGGATCCTCTCCTCCCGAACCGTAACTTGCCGGGCCCGGTTCTGAACCAGCACTTTGCGGACCGACGCGCAGCGCTCCAGTAGGAGGAACATGGGCAATGGAACCGCCCCCAGCTCCGATGCTTTCTACTTCTAAAGAAGGAGACTTGACTGGGAAGACCCCCACTTTTGTTTCTCTGGATACGCGCGGTGTGCCGTCGTAGGTCAGGGATACGTCCGTAGAGGTACCGCCCATATCAAAGGAGATGACATTCCGATTACCCGTTTGCGAGCCGATCATAGCCGCAGCCGTAACACCGCCGGAAGGACCAGAGAGCATCGTGTGCACAGGTAGAGAAGCTGCAGCGGGGATACTCATCAACCCACCGTCGGAACGTACGATGCTTAGACGGCTATTTAGTTTCAAATCTTCCAGTTTGTTTTGGATATTCGTTAAGTATCTTTGCATAGGAGGTCTGACATAAGAGTTCATAACAGTGGTGAGAGTTCTTTCATATTCTCTGAATTCAGGTAAGATATCGTAGGAGATACTGACAAGGATATTCGGATCAATCTCTTCAGCCATTTCACGGATTCTTTGTTCATGTGTGGGATTCGCGTAGGAGTTCAATAAACTTACAGTCAAACTTTCAATTCCTTCTTCATAAAGGGCCTGGATTTCAGAACGGACCTGGTCTTCATCCAGTTCGGTCAAAACTTCCCCTTTTGCATCAATCCTTTCCTTAGCCCCCCGTGTATAAATAAGGTCGGCGAGAGGATCAGGTTTAATGAAGCCCATCCAGGCACTGATCGGAGCAGGTGTCCATGACCGTGCCACATGCAGGATCTGTTCAAAGCCTTCCGTCGTAATGAGACCCACTTTCGCCCCTTTTCCTTCCAATACAGCGTTTGTCGCAACTGTGGTTCCGTGCATGATGGATTGGATTTGAGATAACTCGATATCGTTTTCCTCACAAATCTTCTGGATCCCTTTCATCAACCCAATCGACTGATCTGATGGAGTAGAAGGTGTCTTCGTACCAATAATACTTCCTGTACTTTCATTTTGAAGCACTACGTCAGTAAACGTACCACCGACATCAACAGCAATTCTGTACATGTCCGATCCCTCCGAATATTAGATTATATGGTGTTCAAATAATTCCCGACATCCTCAACCGCCATGACTTCCCCATACTTCGTTTGAATATCATACAAATTGCTGCGATGCGCTTTCTCGGATCGGTCGCCCACGCATTCTTCAGGTACAATCGCTTTGTACCCATACTGGAGGGCATCCACGACTGTGGCCCTTATACACCCCGATGTCGTACATCCGGTGATGATCAGCGTATCGACATTTTTGTAGGCGAGTATGGAATGTAAACTTGTCCCGAAGAAAGAACTGGCAAACTTCTTTTCGATCAGCGGTTCTTCATTCTCTCTCCGTTCCAAACGATCATCCAAATCCACCCATCCACTATCCCGTAACAGGCACTTCAAGGCAGGAACCTTCTCAATGAAATGCCCTCCATCGAGATAATGAGGCTCGTACACGACCGTTGTGAACAGGATAGGCAGCTGGCGTGACCTGGCTATATCAAGCAAACGTTTGGTATGAGATACCTCTTCGTCTAAATTGGATCCAAGGTCGCAGGATTCATCCGTAAATCCATTGATGAAATCAACGACCAGAACAGCCGGTTTTTTACCAAAATGAATACTTTCACCAAACCCCTGGAAAGTATCAGACATAAGATCCTCCTTTAAATAATATCGTTTCCTTTTAACTCTTCCATTTGCTCACTCGTCATGCCTAAGATGTCTCTAAACACTTTCTCATTATCCATCCCCATCTTCACAGCCCCTGGTTTATGTATTTTCCCCGGGGTACGGCTTAATTTCGGAACGACTCCAGGCATTGGAAATTCTCCAAGCTCAGGATGCTCCACAGGTACAATCATCTCCCTCTCCTTATAATGAGGATCCTCGACAATGTCTTTGGCACTATAAATCATTCCTGAAGGGACTCCATGCTCTTCGAGTAAGGCAAGGCTTTCTTCAGCTGGCAACGATTTGGTCCATTCTTCAATCCGTAGATCCAGTTCCTTCATATGTTTAGCTCTTGCATCGTGTGTCGAATATTTCTCATCCTCTGCCAATTCAGGTTCACCCATCGCTTCACACAACCTCATGAATACACCATCGGAATTGGCTCCGATCACAATATACGTCTCGTCTTTCGTCAGATATATGTTGGAAGGAGCAACTCCCGGCAGTATATTTCCCATCCGTTCTCGCACATAACCCGTAAGCATATAATCCGGAATCGTACTCTCCATCACAGAAAATACCGCTTCATAGATGGCAGTATCCACCACCTGACCCTCGCCTGACCTTTCGCGTTCATGCAATGCCGTCAAACATCCGATCGTAGCGAATAATGCAGCAAGCGTATCCCCGATACTGATGCCGATTCTAGAAGGTGGACGATCTGGGAATCCCGTCACATGACGCAAGCCCCCCATCGCTTCTGCGACACTTCCGAACCCGGCCCGTTTGTTATAAGGCCCCGTTTGACCAAATCCGGATGTTCGTACCATGATGATTCTCGGATTGACCTCCGAAAGTCTCTCATAGGAGAGGCCCCACTTTTCCATCGTACCCGGCCGGAAATTCTCGATGATGATATCCGACTCCTTCACTAAATCTTTCAGGACACGTTGTCCCGCTTCCTCTCTAAGATTCAGAGTAATAGACTTTTTATTGCGCGATTGAATCGGCCACCATAAGCCTACGCCATCTTTCTTTTTGCCCCAATTTCTCATAGGATCGGACTTTCCAGGCGGTTCTACTTTAATGACTTCAGCCCCGAAATCAGCTAACAACCTTCCTGAAAATGGTCCGGCAAGAAGCGTCCCCAATTCTAGTACGCGTACCCCCTGCAACGGCAGGTGTTCGGAATTGTCCACGTTAACAACCTCCATTTCCATTAATTTGAATTTATCGTAGCACTTTGTATACAATAAATCAACTTAAAATTCAGAAAAATCAAATATTATGTATAAAAAGCCGGTATTTTGCACTTTTTTCAGAAAAATACACCAATTTAGTTGCTGTTGAAATCCTCTTTGTATACAATAGCACCAAGGAGGGATAGAATTATGGAAGCTTATGAACGCATAAAAAAGTCCATTATTGAAGGTGCCTACGCACCAGGCACCCGTTTAACGGAAGAAAACCTTGCAAAAGAATTACAAATCAGCCGCACACCGATACGCGAAGCCATAAAGCGCCTCGAAACAGAGAGGCTGATCTCTCCTTTAAAAAGAGGTGTCATAGTCAGTGAGTTCAATACGGAAGATATCAGACAGATTTATAATTTGAGGGCACTGCTGGAGGGTTATGCAGCTGCCGAAGCTGCGGTGAATCGAAGCGATGAGGATATCGAAGCTATGGAAAGGTGCAATGAACAGTTTAAGGATTTGCTTGAAACCCCCACCTATGAGAGAACAGAAAGATTGAATGAAATCATGGAGTTGAACAACCAATTCCACAGTGCTGTTTACAACGCCTCTCATAATGAACATTTGAGGTTTCACATCTCTAGTGTGACCGTACTCCCATTAGTTTTCCGGTCCTTTTATTGGTATAACGAATATCAGTTAAAAAAATCTCTTGAGTTGCACCAAACCATATCGGTCGCTATACAAGCAAATGAACCGGACCGAGCCAAAACTGCTATGCAGGAACACATATATCAAGGAAGAGACCACGTGTTGAAGAACATAGATCATGAATCCTGAATGAGGAGGAAAAGTTATGATTCATATATGTGAAGTCGGCCCGAGGGATGGTTTGCAGAATGAAAAGAAGTGGGTACCTACTGAAAAAAAGGTGGAGCTGATTGAACGACTTGTACAGTCCGGATTGAAACAAGTGGAAGCCGTCTCTTTTGTGAACCCAAAAGTCGTCCCTCAAATGAGTGATGCAGAGCAAGTCATGGAACAGGTTCCACGAGATTCAGACGTCCAGTATTCAGGCTTAGTATTAAGTAGATCCGGTCTGGAAAGAGCTCTACGCACAAATATCGACGTCATCCATACTGTTTTAGCGACGAGCGACACTTTCAACCTAAAAAATGCCAAACGAACAGTAGAAGAATCCAAAGATGCCCTGGTCGAAGTTACGAAGGAAGCTCAAGAAGAAGGAAAACCCGTGACAGGAGTTCTCGGGACTGTCTTCGGCTGTCCATTTGAAGGGGACGTACCCATCAATAGAGTCTTAAAAATTTCCGAAGACTTCATAAAGGCAGGCTGTACTGAAATGGTATTGGCAGACACTACAGGGCAGGCTAATCCGCTTCAAGTGAAAAAAGTCGTCCACTCATATCAAGCGGCTTTCAAAGGTGAAGTACCTCTCAGACTTCATTTTCATAATACAAGAGGGTTAGGACTAGCAAATGTGTTAGCCGCATACCAGGAAGGTGTCACTTCATTCGACTCTTCCATCGGAGGACTCGGAGGGTGCCCTTTTGCACCTAAGGCCGTAGGGAATGTGTGTACCGAAGATATGGTCCATATGTTTCATCAAATGGGCGTAGAAACATCCGCTTCTCTGGATCCACTCGTTGAAACCACCCATTGGCTTGAGGGATTGATGGAGAAAAAGCTTCCGGGTATGGTTTCAAAACTATAAAATATGCCTAACTACGTCAGAATCCCTTTATATAAAGCAGCAGTGGCCTGAGTTTCTTACTCGGGTGGAGGCTCTTTCCATTTAATCGTCGTAAAAGAGATGATCTCACTCCACCCTCTCCCTTTCGGATCCATCAAACCGGTGACGAAGGAAATCCAATACCACATTCCCTGGGTAAGGATGACCGGACCGAACCCGAGGATCACACGGATGAGAATCTGCATAATGTTCGGTGGCTTTCCTGCATTCGTTTCGATGGTGAGGTGTGTCAACAGCATGCCGAGCGTCCTTCCTTTCGCAAGCAGCGGAATGACGAGGAGTAGCGAGACATGGATGATGATGAACGCTTTCCAAAAGACGGGGTTCGGATCGAAGCCGCGCCCGGTGTCCTGGGTTGCTGTGTAGAGGATGGCGAGGAAGCCGGATACGATGAATTCCAGTCCTGTGCCTATGAATCTGAGGAACAAGTTTCTTTCGGACATCGAAGTCCCTCCTTTCTGTGTAGTATCCTATGGGTTTTCGTCGTCAGCGGTTTGCCCATTCACCCAGAACGAAGAAAAAGAGATGGAGCTTTTGCCCCATCTCTTTTTCCATGCCAGGCCTATGTTCATGTTTCAAAGTCCTTCGTGCGTCCTGATTCCAAACCAAAATAGGTTCTCTCGACAAATTGTGCGTTTTCTGTCATAGCATTCTCCTCTCTCTTTCTTTATACTTGACTAGGATTCTATATAAAGAGATTGAGAAAGGATCGATACCATGAAAAAATTCAATTACGTCCCATGGGTCGTGGGGCTTTCCATCGCCATCAACCTCATTGTTGTGGCCTTATTGTTCTTACCTAAAGTCGACGGGGATCTCGGGTTCAATATCAAACTTCTTCCCCTCCTGAATGCGGTCTTGAATTCCTTTACGTTCGTGTTCCTGGTTGCTGCCTTGTTCATGATCATCAGGAAAAACGTGAAGTGGCACAAGCGCTTCATTTTCGCCGCCTTCACATCGACGGCTCTTTTCCTCGTTTCGTACCTGACGTACCATTCGATGGCGGAGTCGACATCGTTCGGCGGTGAAGGAATCGTTGCCGGCATCTATTATTTCATTTTGATCACCCATATCGTACTGGCAGCTCTCATCGTGCCGCTTGCGCTACTCACTTTGTTCCGCGGGCTTGCGATGAAGGTCGATAAGCACCGGAAAATCGCGCGTTGGACGATGCCGTTATGGCTGTACGTCAGTCTCACCGGAGTCATCGTCTACTTGATGATCTCCCCTTATTATTGATGCACGACAAGAAGCGATGCAGGTCCTGTTTTTTTGTCGAAACTCTTTGCTTCCTTCCTGCACCTTGTTATAGTAGAATAATAGTTAGAGCGATGTCGCGTTAAGTAATTTCTAAGGTTTATGTTTCGAATATTGCTATTCAGGGAAAATGTAAGGTTCAAGGTCAGATAATAAGGAGACTACTATGGATCTACTCCAATTTATGAAAAATGAAGGTTACACTTCGGCCAAGTTCTCCTCGATGACTGGTGAAGACGTGCAATTGGTTTTGAATGATGTGGCTTCAACAGAGGACCTGTATCAAATGATGGAAGTGATACCCACTTCACTCACGTATTACCCTTATGAACGCGTACCCTATATCGATTGTGTCATAGATCAGAATGTAATGAAGTTACGCTTGTCGAAAGCATAAGGAATGGACCGGATCCGCCGTTTGGCGGTCCGGTCCATTTGTTTTTCAGGAAAAAGGTGGTTTACAAATCTATGACTCTCCGCTACGATGGAAGCAACGTACAAGAATTGCATACGCGTGTTGCACTGGGGGAGCTGCTTGAGGCGGCTGAGAGGAGACATTCCGACCCTTGGAACCCGAACTAGATAATACTAGCGTGGGGAAGTGCAGTCGTCATTCACAAGGACCTGACTGGTTCTTCCTTTATGATTGGTAGACTGCATTCCCGTGGGATGCAGTTTTTTTGTGCTCAAAAAAAAGGAGGAATTAGAAATGGAAAACACCTGTGGAACTTCAAGAATTGCGGGGTGCTCTTTTTCTGTGCACCCGATGGCCGACAACTTCGTGGATTATATCAAGGGCAGTCTGAAGGAAGTGGACAGCTCGAAAGTGTGGATGAAGACGGATGACGTCACGACGACGGTGCGCGGCCGGATGGAGCATGTCTTTGATGTCACCGAAGCGATTCTGTTACATATCGCGAAAACAGGCGTCCATGTCGCTTTTCAAGGGACATTTTCGATCGGATGCCCGGGGGATTCATCCGGGGATGCCCACATGGATGAATCAGAAGAACGATTGAACAAGTCTCACTCCAGAGAAATTGAACAACGCATTGCGGCGAAGTTCTCGTTGTATCCCATGGGTGGCGGGGACTATATGGACACAATCTACCGTCAAATCGAAGCGATGAAAGAAAAAGGTGTTGAAGTCACGCCCGCCCACTACTCCACCCGTCTCGACGGAGATACGCGTGACATTTTCAAAGGACTTGAGGATGTGTTCAGAGAGACGGAAGCAAGCGGCTCTTCACATACGGTCATGACCGTGACGGTCTCTGCCAACAGCCCTTCCCATAAGGATGATACAGCATGAACAGCTGGAAACTGAAAGAAATCGTCGTCATGTCCGTCCTTTCTGTCGTCTTTGCGGTCGTGTATCTGGCCTTCCTTCCGGTCGGGAAAATCCTCGTCGGCTTTTTCGGACCGATCGGCTATGACCTCATCTTCGGCATCTGGTTCATCGTGTCGATCATTGCAGCTTACATCATCCGCAAACCCGGCGCCGCGTTTTTATCCGAAACGATTGCGGCGGCGGTCGAAGTGCTGCTAGGGAATGCAGTTGGTCCGATGCTGCTCGTTTCAGGGATGATCCAGGGGCTCGGCGCAGAATCCGCCTTCGCTATGACGAGGTACAAGCGTTATGACCTGTTCACCCTCATGCTTGCCGGTGTGATGGCGGCGGTGTTCAGCTTCGTCTGGGGTTACTTCCTTTCCGGCTACGCAGCCCTCAGTACAGGGTACGTCGTCGCCATGTTCATCGCCCGCATCATCAGTGGTGCGATCATCTCAGGTGTCGCAGGTAAAGCGCTCAGTGACGCTTTAGCGAAGACAGGTGTCCTCTCAAGCTTCGCTCTCGGGAAAGAACAGCGAAGGAAGCAGGCGGCATGAGTCAGGAAGTGATACGCGTTGAGGACCTTACCCTCCGTTATGAGGAGAGACAGAAGCCTGTGCTGTCGCGTCTGACTTTTTCCATCGAGGAAGGAGAAAACATGCTGATCCTTGGTCCGAGCGGGTCGGGGAAAAGTTCCCTCACCCACTGTTTGAACGGGCTCTATCCTCGGGAATTAGATGGTGCCATGAACGGAGAAGTTCTCGTGCAAGGTCAGCGGACCGACTCCTATCCTGCCGGTGAAATGGCGCAGAACGTCGGCGTCGTTTTCCAGGATCCCGAGACGCAGTTCTGCATGATTACCGTTGAGGATGAAGTGGCCTTTGGTCTTGAAAACTTGAATACACCTCATGCGTCGATGGTGGAAAAAGTGGACCAAGCACTGCGTCAGGTCGGGATGGAAGCCTACAAAACAGCGGACATCTCCTCCCTCTCCGGCGGTCAAAAGCAGAAAGTCGCCCTTGCCTGCATCCTCGCCATGGAACCGGAAGTATTGATTCTCGATGAACCGACGGCGAATCTGGATCCAGTGGCGCGGAAGGAATTCATCCAGCTTTTGAAAAGATTGAAAGAGGAGCTTTCTTTCACTCTGCTTGTCATCGAGCATAAGCTTGAAGGCTGGCTCGATTTGTTGGAACGGGTCCTTATTATTAATGAAAAAGGAGAACTTGCCTACGATGGTCCGCTGCACGATCATTTGAAAACGTACGCTCGGGACATTCATGAGATGGGCATCCAGCTTCCTTATGCCACAAGGACAGCGCTGGAACAGGGGTGGACACCGCCCTATCCGCTTCACATCGGAGACATACCACCCGTCGCTCTCCCAGAAAACCGTCCTGTCCTATCTGCTGGGAAGGCATTGTTGGAAGCAGAGGCTGTGCATTGGAAGTCGATTTTGCGGAACATCAACGTCACTTTTCATGAGGGAGAATGGATGGCCATCGTCGGAGAGAACGGGAGCGGAAAATCTTCTTTTTCCAGAATACTTGCGGGTATCCAACCTCCGAGCAAAGGGAGCGTGGCTATGCACGGCCGCGCCCTGAAGAAATGGAAAGAAAGTGAGATGCGAAAAGAAGTCGGGTATGTCTTTCAGAACCCGGAGCACCAGTTCATTACGGACACAGTCTATGATGAAGTCGCCTTCAGTCTCCAGCATGCTGGGATGAAGGAAGCAGAATGGACAAGGATTGTCGAGGAAACCTTGAAGTTCTGCCGGTTGGACGGACTGGAGGATCAGCATCCCTTCCTTCTCAGCCAGGGACAGAAGCGGCGTTTGAGTGTCGCGACGATGATCGTCGAGAATCAGAACATGCTTTTCCTCGATGAACCGACGTTCGGACAGGATGAAAAGTCGACCTCAGATTTGATGTCCCTTTTGAAAGAAAAACACGAAAACGGGACGACGATCGTGATGATCACGCATGACATGGAGCTCGTGGACAAATACGCGACGAGAGTACTTGTCATGAACGAAGGCGAACTCAGCTTTGATGGTCAGCCGAAGGAACTCTGGGCTCGCCCGGATTTGGGCGACCATCACTTAGAGCTGCCTCCAAGAGAACAATGGAAGCGTGCCGTTTTGAAGCGAGAGGAGCCTGCGTATGTTTCTTCATGACGTAAACCCGACAGTCAAAGCCTTGACGATCATCGGTGCTGTCTTCCTCCTCGCTTTCGTGTTCGACCCGGTCACCCCACTGCTCTACATCGTGTGGACAGTGTTTGTCACCTTCGTGTTCGGGACGTTCAAGAAACGATACTACGTCTATTATTTCATTCCGTTCACGCTGTTCGCCTTCGGGATGTTCTGGACGACGGTGGTCTTCTCGGATACCAGTACCGTGACTGCTGATTCGGTTTCTTTCCTAGGGATGGAGTTTCCGACGGAAGACATCTGGACGGCGGCCGCCCTCGGCCTGAGGGTGCTTGCGTTCGCCACCCTGTCGCTGCTGTTTTTGTTCACGACGAACATGGTCCATTTTATTTTAAGCTTGATCCAGCAGTTGAAGCTGCCACCGAAAATTGCTTACGGCGTGCTTGCCGGGTATCGCTTTTTGCCGATGTTGAAGACGGAATTCCAACAGATTCGCGCGGCGCACCGCATCCGCGGCGTCAACCGGCCGGATTCTTGGAAGGAAAAACTCCTTCAGTATCAGCGGTTCGCAATTCCGCTTCTCGCTGGCGCCATACGGAAAGCGGAACGGACGGCGATCGCGATGGAATCGAAAGGGTTCACCGGTGCGAAGACCCGCACGTTTTACCGGCCCATGAAAGTACAGCGAAAGGATTGGCTTTTTCCTGTGATGATGTTCGGGATGCTTGGTATAACGATTGCCTTCTCCGTCTATTTCGGATACTTTTCCTGGTATGATGGACAGCTATAACATCAAACCGCCCCCGCTTTTGAAAAGCGGGGGCGGTTATTTATTACTCTAAGGCGGTACGAAGATCTTCAAAGTTACTATATTGGATACTTGTTAATTTATCCTCTTCATTCGTTTGTGCATGTCCTTCAACGTTAACCGTTTTACTTTCATTGCTTTCGTTATCCATATAAGACACTTCCACAGTGAACGTATAATAATCTTCTTCTTCTTCCATCTCTATATCCTCAACACTCAACGTATAATTTGGGTGTGCGAGGCTCTGAGCCATTAATGCCCTATTCGTATTTACCAGATAATTTTCAAAGAAACGTTCAGTCATATAGGGTTTGAAATTTTCCTCACGATAATCACCAAGCTCTTTGGCATACTCTTCCACATCGCCTTCAGGACCCTCGATTAACTTTTCCTGTTCCTCATCAGGACCGGTAAAACTATGCTCTAGAACTGTCCGGATGTTTTCTTCGCTTCCATTCTCTTCGGCATGGGTCTCTGCGTCTTCCGAATTGGTGCAGCCTACAGATAATAGTAGAATCCCTGCCAGGAATAATGGCTTCAAATATTTTTTGATGGTTTCCATAAATGACCCCTCCGTTTTTTCTTCTTACTTATTCCATACGGAAGAGCAGCGCCTTTTGTTTCAAAATATTAGAAATTCATTTTACTCGACGGTAGGGATCAGTCCTGCTATCCTTATGAACCACTCGCCTCAAGGACGATTTCTTCCGGTGATTTCCTCCGACGGATCGCCATTTTGGAAAAGTGGATGCCCGCGAACACGAGCCCGACGTATAATACCGCCATTCCGTAACCACCGATGACATTCCCGATGATGATTCCCAAGGCTCCAAGGATCTTTCCGAACTGAAAGACGAGTCCGTTGAAAGCCATATACGCTCCGCGCCGTGTGTCGTCGACAATATCAGCAAGGAGCGACTGCCTGGTCGGAACATACAGCAATTCACCGATGGATAGGACGATGACAGCGATGAAAAGGCCGGGGATGTGATTGCTGAACGCGAGAAACGCATACCCAAGCCCAAATAAAGCAAAGCCGGCATACATGATTGGTTCTTCCTTTTTCCCCTTGATCCATTTTGAGAAAAGCGATGTGAACAGGACGATGAACAACGTGTTCGCGACAGTCAGCAGACTGAGCAGCCGGATGCCGTCCAGTTCAAAAGAAAACAGACCGAAAAGGTCCATCATGTTTGAAGCGATGTCCTGCTCTAAACGGACGGATATGAAATTGTTGCGTTGGAATTCGATGCCTAGGATCGCGATCCCACCGACCGTGAATGCGAGGAACGGGATGTCTTTCATCACGAGGCTGTAATTTTTCAAAACCGGTTTCAGTCCGTACCCTTCCCTCACCTTCTCTTCGCTCACGACGTATGTATCGGTGATCTTCGTGCTCGTCATCCAGAGCGTCAGCAGGCTGATCCCTAAGAGGACGGCGATCAATTCGAACAGATTCCTCTCGAAAAACCAGCCGCCGATCATGAGCCCGATCATCATCGACATGTTGATCGCCCAGTAGTTGATCGCATACATGAACGCCCGCGAATCTTTCGTGCTGACATCAATCAGCATCGCCTCGGCCGCTGGATTCACGAGTCCTCCGGCAATTCCGATGAGCAGCAGCATGAAAAATGTCATCCACGCGGATTGAAACCACGGAGAATTGGCAAGGAACATGCCGATGAACGCCGCAAGCTTCAGGATCTCCCCTGTCACCATCAAACGTTTCCGTCCGATGATATCTGCCAGATACCCGCCGTAAAGCCCGGTCACAAACTGGGCACCGACTTGGATCAGCAGTAAAATTCCTGCGACCGTCGCATTGATTTCTTTTGTAAAATAGATGGCCATGAATGGAAACACAGCCGCCCCGACGACCCGGCTGAGAAAAGATGTATAAATCCGGATCCGGATGTTGGGATGCAATTCTTTGAACATAAGATTTCCCCCTTCGTTCCCTCTATTATGGGGTTTCCAAAAAGGGGTAAAAAGGGTACAATTTAGAAAAATCTGTCCCCTTTTAGGAGGTGCACCGATGCTCGACGAACGGTATTTTTCATTGCGGGCCCATTTATATGAACGGGAAGAGGCCCAGAAGATCTCGTTTAAGCTGCAGGAACTCGAAACCATTTGGTATTGTTCTCAAAAGAATGCGAAGAGAATTTTAAAAGAAATGGAAGCCCATGGAAAACTTACCTACATTCCAGGCAAAGGACGCGGAAAGCCGTCCACCCTGCGTTTTCCGCAATCGTTCCAGAAGGAAGTCGAGGATTTCGTCACCGCCTGTGTGGAGCGGGACGAGCTGGATGAAGCGGCCCATCTCCTGCGCCTGCCGATCCCGAAGTCCTGGATTGCGAAAGCGTCCTATGATATCCGCAAAATGTTCAGCTACCGGGAGGAGAACAGTCCGAAAGACGTGCTTCACTCTTTTATAGCTAGATCATTGACGACGCTCGATCCACTGGAAGTTTCCATCACCTTCGAAGCGCATATGATCGAACAGCTCGGCGATCCGCTCCTCAAATATGATGCGGAACGAGATGAAGTGCTCCCTCACATCGCCCACCACGTGGAGGTCGACGAATCGTCCAGGACTTGGACGTTCCATTTGCGTAAAGGGGTCCGGTTTCATAATGACGAAGAGCTGACGAGTGAGGACGTCCGGTTCACGTTATTGAGAGCGATGAATAAGGAAACCTCTACGTCCTGGCTGACGGATGGAATTCGGGGCATCGACTGTCCGAGCCGCTATAAAGTCATCATCCATTTGGAGAAACCGAATCCGTTTTTTCCGAGATACATGGCCGCATCGAATTTGTGCATCCTTCCATCGGCCACACCCTTCAATGAACACGAGTGGATCGGAACCGGCCCTTTTTATCTGAAAGAACGCACAGAGAACAAGCTCGTCCTCTCTGCCTTCGCCGGATATTTCAAAGAACGTCCGCTTCTTGATGAGGTCCAGTTTTTCAAAGTTTCCCAGGAAGCTGCGAGCATCATCAATTTCACGGTGGCAGACGGAGAAGAGGCAAACCCGGCTCAAAAGCATGAAGTCGAAACCGGCTTCCGTTTTCTGACGTTCAATCATCATAAAAAGAACATTGTCCAGAATCCTTATTTCCGAGAAGCCACCTACCACCTGCTGGATATCGGAAAGATGGCGGACGCTTTCGGCTGGCGCCCCTTCACTGACCCTGCTGAAAGGCCTGGCGAAAATCAGTACATCGAAGCCAGCAGTTTCGCCCCATCACGATCGATACACTTGCAGAAAAAGAGTGCGATGATTCCAGAGCTGTTGAAAAAATCCGGCTACGCGGGCGAACCGTTGAAACTGTATCACCTTGAATTCCCGAGTGCCGTGAAGGAAGCAGAATGGCTGGAGGAAAGAGGAGCCGCCTATGGCCTCCATTTCGAACGTCATCCCTTCAACTTCTCCAATTTCTATACGGAAGAGATGGACAAAGACGTGGATTTGATTTTCATGGGAGAAGTCTCATCTTTAGACCCCCACCTCTCTTTTTTAGGGGCTTTTTACAACAAGAATCTATTCTTCCAACGCTTCTTCCCGGATTGGGGCCTGCAGTGGATTCATGACAAACTTGAGGTTTTTAAAAGGCAGGATACGTCGGATGAGCGTGAGCGGGTGATGGCTGAAATTGAAACGTACATACGACAACACCAGCTGTTGATTTTCCAATATCATCCTGTGAAAGTCCGCACGTTCCACCCGATGATCCAGGACGTCCGGTTTCAGTCGTTCGGTCATTTCGATTTCTCGAAGATATGGATTCCAAGATGAGCCAAAAGCCCATTTCTCTTAATGAGAAATGGGCTTTTGGCTTTATGTAGATACTGACACTTCCTCAGTCAGTGCTTTATCCAAATCGACCCAGATGACCGCTCCAAGCGGATGAGTATAGGGGATCGGTTTATCATAAAGAACCGGATTCCGGAGCACCCAGGCATAGGTACGTTTGTAGGGCATCTGCTTACAATCTTCTTCAGGGATGCGGTGTAGACGTGTGCTATTCACATACTTTTCAATCGTCAATGGTCGGCTGTCCACAATGTCTACTGTTCCGAATACATGACCAGTTCCACTTTTGATCAATCCTATGGTTCCCCGCTGCTTCGTGTTCGTACCACGGATTTCCCACGTCTTTTCTCCATCCAGGACCAGGTCGATCCATGGCTCTTTGATTAACAAACCTTTCATGTTCACACCTCCTCTATTCCTTCATGAACACCCCAACAGATTCGACCACCTGCTTCATAACCTCTATAGACCTTGATGTATCCATTCCGGCTATGTCTAAAGAATGGTTGACATTTTCCAGAAGCTCTATTCGAACATTCGAACGGTTCTTCAATTTGTCCATGACATCTTTCTTATAGTGATGATCCTGATCTCCTACAAAAATTAACACGTCGGCGCTTGTTTGTATGAGCGGCTCTTAGTAGAAGTTGTACTTGAATAAAGGGGTCAGAAAGATATATTTTGCCGCAGGGTATTTTCGAATCAGCCCTTCAGCAATTGGAACCGTCCCGATCGATTTACCAAGGAAACACAAATGGACATCATCCTTTTGCTTCAATACATCTTCTATGACTGAAGAGACATCCTCTTCCATCTGTTTAGCTATCCCCTCCCATGGTTGTTCAAAAAAGGAGGAATCATAGTCATAATGCACGTGTACAATGTCACAGGTGTCCTCAATCAATTTCATCGTCGTATAGTAAAATAACGGGCGGTCGTAGTTGTAGCCTCTCCCCGCAAACATGAAGCAAATGCGTGTGGATCCATTTTGGATATAGGTATATGGGATTTTCCTTTCCGATCCCTCGACTTCTTTTTGATGTACTTCCATCGTTCCACCCCCTTAAGGAAGATCTCATAATTCAATCCAATACCTCTTAACCACATTGCCGTCCTCTTCAATAAAATCTTCATCCTCCTGGCCTCCATTGTTCAAAATCGTTTTCATGGAGCCCGTGTTGATTTCATCGCAGACGACAAGAGCATTCGTAATGCCAAGCTCTTTGGATTTCAGCAGGGATAAACGTAACAATTCCGTCGCATATCCTTTTCTTCGTTCCGATGGACGGATGCCATACCCGATGTGCCCGCCGGCATTCCGCAGAGGTTCCGTCAGTGTATGGCGGATATTCACTGCACCGATCACCTTGTTCTCTTGATCGACGAGCCAGTAAGTGGAGCCCGGTACGAACCCTTCGGGCAGATCGATCCCTTTCGCTTCCTTATGTAAGTTGTCCACCATTGATGGGAAGTCCGTCGGATCTTTTCCGATTACCCATGGAATCATCGGTTCTCCACTCTCTTTCCATTCTTTATAAAAGCAAAGATACGATTCTTCCAGTTCTATGGAAGGTTCAACCAATTTCAATGCACGCATGATCACGCCCCCTATTTCCTTGTCCATTAAAAGCCTCTCATTACTTCTCTTCTTTTTTTACACCGCTGACATTCGATGATTTCTCCAGGTCCATCCTCATTCCAACGGACGCGTTCATAGGTATGAAGGCCAAGCCGGCACCGTAAGCTTTTTTCGTTTTTCTCCAGGAGCGCATGGATCGTGAGAGTCAGCACTCCCGGCACCATCAGGAAGAGGACGAGCCACGTATTCTTCACCCCGGAGAGGATGAGCACGGGTCCGGCCATAACAAGAAACGAACCCACGACATGCCACTTACGCATATCATCAAATCTCCTTTTTCAATAAAAGTTCATCCACGATCGGGATGCCATGATCACCGATGGCGGGTATTTCGGGTTTCACATCCCTTGCTCGCTGAACCGCATCATGAAAGATCTCCATGATACGGAACCCGCGTTTTTGATAGAAAGCGAGAGCTTGTATGTTGTCATTCGTCGTAATGACAGACAACGAACGGCATCCCAGACGTGCGGCTTCCTCTTCCACCTTATCGATGAGCGATGTTCCGACCCCCTTTTTTTCTATTAAACTGTCGAGGGAGATGATTTCACATGCCCCCTCCTTCTTCACATAAGTGATCAACCCTATGATCTCTTGATCTTCCAAGGCGGCAAATCCGCTAAGCTCCGGGCATTCATAAACCCCGCTCGAGATGACCATCTTTGTGCTACCCCAATGGGTATGAAAAAAATCCACCTTGTCCCGGGTGGATATGTGTTTCAAGTCTATGATTCTCATGACTTTTCTCCTTGTATCCATTATGTACGTACCCCTAAAGAACAGGGTACGGTGTTAATCCGGCAGACGATTGAAAGCCTTCAATTTCTGATAGCGATCCACAGCGAGGATTCCCTGCCACTGTCTTTTGCTGACGGCAAAAGCTTCAGATCCATCTCCCCAATCCCACGTCAGATCCCAGACACCATCCTCATTCATTGTTTCCAAATAGAAATCCAGGTTTTCCTTCAACAGTCCCGGATGCTTTTCAGCAAGGATATGTTTCGGTGAGTGGATGAGATCGAGCGGAAGCGGTTTGTAGCTGCTGCCCCAACTCTCCGGGTCTTTCTCTATGCACCGTTCCGCAAGCAGCACGGTTTTTGCGTTCACTTCTTCGAATGTAAACGGGGTATGGTCAGCGACCTTGTCCTTATGACGGAACAGGACATTCATCAATTTTTGAAAACAATTGACTTCGTGAAAGTCCATCAAATCGACAGCCATCAAATGAGCGACGGCTTTTTCTACACTGGCCCAACCCGTTTTCGCCCCTTCACTGTCTTCATACGACCAGTGAATGAGAAAACCAGCCAGTTCTGCACCGGGGTTGAACATCCAATTTTGCTGGACGCCTTCTTTCCAATGCCACCACGGGGCATGAGGGTGATGATTGTGTTCAGGAAGAACCGAAGGCCACATGCCTGAGTCTGCATCGTACGTATCAAGCAGATAGGAGAGCATATCAAGGACGACACGTTCCTTAGAAGCGAGATCCAGTTCGTACAAGTACTGTCCGGCGGCCCATGTCGCCATCGGAGAAGATTCCGGCAGCCAAAAGTCCGGTTCGATGCCATGGCCGAAACCTCCATCCTCGTTTTGGAAAGCGCGTATGTAATGAATAACCTCACTCTTCAAACCGCCTTCCATCATGGCATGCCATCGAGCTGCCTCCAAAGGCCGTGCGTTCCTTTTGATCCACTTGCTTGTCCGTGTCATCGTCTCTCGATTCATCCTACTCACACACCCCTCTAAAATGTTTTCCCTCCGTTGACGCTGATGTTCTGTCCTGTAATGAAGGACGCATCCTCACTGCTTAAGAACCGTACGGCATTGGCGATATCTTTCGGTTCCCCCATTCTTTTCAGAGGAACATCACTCATATAAGAAGATTTTGTTTCTTCCGATACCTCTCCATGCCGTTCAACAGGAGTAAAACCAGGGTGAACCGCATTCACTGTGATGCCGTGTTCGCCGAGTTCACTGGCCCACGAACGCGTCATGCCGACAACGGCTGACTTCGCTGTTACATAATTGGAAAAATAGGCGTTGCCCAGTTCGACGACTTCACTCCCAATATTGATGATCCGTCCCCACTTTTGCTCCTTCATCGAAGGCAGGACAGCTTTTGTGAGGAGTAACGGGGCTTTCGTTGTAAAGTGTAGCTGATCGAGATAATCCTCCCAGGTCACATCTTCAAGGGAATATTCAGGCTGAGGACCTGTGGCATTATTGACAATGATCGTAACGGGACGTCCTGCTTGTTGTTCCGCCTCCCGCACAAGACGCTCCACTTCTTCCTCTTCCGTCACATTTGCCTGGACCGCGTGCGCTTGTCCTCCATTTTCCCGGATATGATGAACGACCTCATCGGCCGATTCCTGATCACGATTATAATTGATGATCACCGTGACACCAGAGGCAGCCAGGTTATAGGCGATTTCCTTTCCAAGACCTTTAGACCCGCCTGTCACAAGTGCCACTTTTGTATCGTTAGACATAGTTTCTCCTCCTTCTATTCTCCCATGGCCAGATGATAACGTTTCGTGATTCCGCCGTATTCAGCGATCAATATGGCTGGGATTTCCTTCGATTCATATAGGATCGTTCCTGGGGGGAGATCGCTCGCCATGCCTTCTTCAACGATAGCGATTTCTTCACCTTTGGTCAGCTTCTTCTCGCTGATCCATTCCGCTCCGTGGGTATAGACATTTCCGTTCTCCAATTCCACGAAATCCGCATCAGGATTCATGCTGAGCACCTGCCTTCTATCCAGCTGCCCGCCTTCCCCTGTTCCTGGAGAACAGGAGGAAAGGAGCACAATAACAACCATCCCCGTGACTAAAATCCTTTTCATAAGGCACGTTCCCTTTTTCTAATCGAATGAATCAGGGTAAAGCCAAAAATGAATCCAAAAAGGATGGGTCCCTGGATCGCATGCATCGCAAAAAATTTCGTCACCGGATTCAGTGGAAAGTTCGTGTAATACAACCAGTGCGACACGGAAACAAAGAGACTTGGAATACCGATTCCGATGAACTCCGGCCACGCAAAACCTTTCAGCCGGGCTTCTCTAGATCTGCGCCATAGAAAAGGAAGAGCAAACAACATCCCAAAAACAACCGGGAAGATCAAATCGAAGATCATCAGTGGCAGGACATTGAATTCCATCTCCGCCTGGTCAGCGAGTCCTCCACGGATACTCAACATCCCCATCATCGCGCCTATCAGAAAGACAGCAAATCCTAGATGAAACAAAAGTCTTTTCATGACAACACCTCAACTATATGTATTTCTGTTATTCAAGGACCGTGATTTGCTTGGCTGTCACTTTCCTGCTTTCTGGATCTTCATTGATCTCTGTACTTTCACTGAGCGTCACCCGTATTTTGAGCAGCTTTTCCTCTCTCGCTTGTTCTCTGAACGTCTCCATTTTCAGATCCTCTCCATTATCCGTATGGACCGGGGTATCAGGAGGAACGAGAACGAGGCAGGGCCATCCTTCTTCCGAGTCCGCCACTTCTCCCTTGTGCACGGCCGAGGAGCATTCGACTTCTAAACCGCCGACTTTGACTGCTGTCACTTGACCTTGGAACGCACTTACATCTTTTCCAGCGACACTGCATCCTACGACTAAGAGTAAAAGAACGACAAGTAATTTCTTCACGATGTCTCACCTTTCTGTAAATTCGAGCACACAACGTCCGCGCTCTCCGTATGTATTGTTACTAAAAGCGTACCATGTATGGAATAAATTGAAAATACTGACATGGGTTTATTGTCATCATTTGTTAAAAAATACTAGGAATTTAGATTCACTTTGTTAAGAATCATCATCCTGGTCATCGATGCCGATGCTTGAGGCACGATTTCTTCCGTTCGCAACTCTCATTCGCTCCATGGCACAAAGTTGCTAATAAAACTTAAAAACTCGCCAATAAAACGGTTTAAGTTGCAAATAAAACCAGCAAAAGCACTAATAAAAACGGAAAACCTCCGAATAAAAGTAATAATAAAAGTATTAGAAAACAAAGAACAAATTATAATGGTCGATAACAGTTAGGGCAGACGGTCTGACCTTTTCCCCTTTTGAGCTTTTCTCCGCAATGGTGGCAGGTGATGGAAGAGGAATCGGGAGCAATCAACCCTTTAAATCCACCTTTCATTCGATTGACAGACAATAGGCCGAACATGAATCCAAGCCCAATCAGAATCCCGATGATCATTAAAGAAATCAACATCCCCATAGAATCACCTCCGCTGCTTCGTCACTTTCTCCTTGATGAGGTAGACGAGAAGACCTATCCCGAAAATGAGTACGAATACAATAAAAGATCCGCTCCACTGGAAACCTGTATCTTTGACAGAGAAGTAGTACAGCGAGTGATCCAGAAAGGATAACGAAAAATCAAAAGTCAGGTCCGGCCAGATCATTGCTGCCAGCACACTGAGGAGATTGATATACAAAAACACCATCAATGCCCCCACGCCATATTTCAAGGATGGAACGACGTGCTTATTGATGCCATTCATGAAAAATCACACTCCCACATTGATGGTAAGGATAGCTTCAAACCAACCATTCTTCCAAACTTTAAAAATGTTCGGAGGTCATTTTCCACTTCTCCAGCGAATGGAACAACCAGCCACCTTTTCATCTATCCGGTTCTGATTAAAACTGACCCAAAACATGTGACCGTCTCCAGAGAGGCAGAACTGATCCCCATTACCGATAGAAAACACCAGGGCATGATCGTAATAAAAAGTCCCTATGCATTTTTGATAAACGTCGACCCTTTCAATCGTACGGAACAACGATAAGCCTGAAGAACGCTTGGCATGAGCCAACCCGCCCACTTCCTCATAGGGGAGCGGGCTTGGTGTCTGCTTTTCATGGATGGTTATTTCGTAGACATCCTCAAAATCAGGGCCTAAATCCGTGTTCAGTTCAAAAACGAGGTAATGGGCCGGTGTGTTATTGATGACTAGTGTTTCACTAGTAGAAAAAACTCCATTCTTAAAATCTTGTCTATTCATTTGGAAGAAATCCGATTGCAGCACCTGAATGGATTTACCGGTCCAATTCTTCAACAGCTGCAACTCTCGTTCACTCAGTAGATGTTTCATTTTCTTCCTCATAAGCTCTTGACCAGTGATGAGGCTGAACTTCCGCAAGTGTCTTGAACAGGAGCTGATCGCCGGGATGAGTCACAGCGACTTTCACATCATCGCCCCAGAAAAACAACCGCTCCTGACAAACCCCGCAAGGCGACAACACTTTATAGGAAGAGCGTTCATCATCCCTGGCGAGGCACAGGGAATGCGTAACCCGTTGGTTCCGCTTATGGGCTTCGAGAATCGCCCCTGTCTCCATGCAGAGATTCACAGCATCATTGATGACATCTGGCGCGATGCTCGTCAGGATGGTGCCATCCTCGATCCGGATCGCTGCTGCTCCTCCCCAACCGCTTGGATATCTATGTTCCACAAGTGCTTTGGCTTCCTCATATAACTCTCTTTCCCTATTCATCTTGTAACCCTCTCTTCTATTTCCTCTTCTCCTGTGTATACGGTCGTAAACAGGAAAAAGTTTCATAGATACCCAGCAATTATTATAATTATCTTAAAATTTGGTTAATCTAAAGGAGAAAGCCATTTTCACAAGAGATTCAACCGTATAATGAAAGCGTTGTTCAAGAAAATATAAGTCACAAGCAACAAGCCTCAGGATTAACTTGAAGAAGAACCATCAGGAAAGGAGGGTCCGTTATGTCTGAGTTCAGGCTCGGCGATCGTGTTCCGAACTTTATCTTGCCCACCATCACCGGAGAACAGTTTTTGTTAGAATCCCATCAGGAGATTCATGAGAAAAGTTGGCATTTGATTGTTTTCTTCCAAGGATCATGGTCACCGGAATGCGTCCGCTTTTTAAAACAGATCGAGGATCATCTCCGCGACTTTTCCAGGGAGCATGTCACTGTCATGGCGATTGCCGCAGAAAATACTGCGGGGTTGAAACGTATGGCGGACAAAGAAAATTTCACGTTCCCGCTTTTAGCCGATGAATTTCTATCGATCAACGAAGCATTCGGCGTATATACTCAACATCGAGAAATTTCCAATGAAGGGATCCGTTCATTCGGGGAACCGGCCTGCTTCCTGATCAACCACGAGGGAGAACTGCTATATCAACAAAAACAAACCGGCCCCTTCGGCAGGGCCTGTGCTGCGGATCTGTTGAAGGCTATCCGCCATCTCAAGAGTCAGCAGCAATCCAAGGGCAGCGCCTCCTAAACGCTGCCTTCTTCAATACGTACGGTCTTCCATTTGTAAAACCGGACTATGTTATACTGATCCATAGTAAGAAAAATCAGACAAAGCGGTGAACTTGATATGCTAGAAGATACGGGCGAACGGGTCATACCGAAAGAAATGGACCCGATGAACAACATGCTTCTTGAGCACATTGCACGGTACGTCTTTTCCACCCCCTATGTCCATGGGAGGGTATTGGACCTGGCATGCGGGACCGGCTATGGAAGTCTCAAAATAGCGAAAGATACAAAAGAGAAGATCGATGAAATCATAGGCATGGATATTTGTGAGGAAACCTTGCAATACGCGGTTCACAACTACTATCACCCTTTGCTCACCTTCAAGCAGGGAGATGCGATGGATGCTTCTCTCCCAGAGGAGATCGGGACCTTTGATACGATTCTCAGTTTTGAAACAATCGAACACGTCAAGGATGACCGTTTGTTCGTCCAGCGTATGTACGATTTATTGAAGCCAGGCGGCATGCTTATTCTGTCCACTCCATTCGGCGAAGGAAGGGATTATGAATGCGGTCAGCCTTTCCATTACTTTCAACTGACCCCGGAGGAATTCGAGGAATTGTTCGAAGACTTTTCTGAAAAAGAAATCTATAATCAGCGTGGCGTCACTATTGAGCCTCCACGTGAAGGCGTCTATTATCCTTTAGGTGTCGCTGTATGTAAAAAGTAGGGACCCCTTGTTCAGGCGTCCCTACTTTTTTATGGTCGTTATTCTACTGCTGCGAACGCTGGCAACGGATCATGAAAACGAGACCAGGTCATGCCCATTTCTTCCTCTGTCAACAAACAACGATCCAGTGTCTGTATGATATCTTCACGGTCCATATCGATCCCAATAAACACAAGCTCTGTTTGACGATCGCCGTAACGGGGGTCCCACGTTTCCTTCAGCTGCGGATCTTCTTCAAGCAGCTCCGTCTTCTCCTCTTCAGAAAAGGTGGCGATCCAATTTCCTGCCCCCTGAATCATTAACGATGATCCCGCTTGAGAGAGCAGTCCGGCATCATCATTCCTTGTCGCAAGCCAGAAGAATCCCTTCGCCCGGACGATGCCCGGGGGCCAGTTCTCAAGCCAGTGCATGAAACGTTCCGGGTGGAAAGGTCTTTTCCTACGATAAACGAAAGAGCCAATGCCATATTCCTCTGTTTCCGGAACGTGTTCATTGTTCAGTTCTTTGATCCAGCCTGCTCCCTGACTCGCTTTCTCAAAGTCGAACAACGATGTGTCCAATACTTCTTGCAGTGGGACCTCACTGAAAGAAGTTTCCATGATTTTTGCTTCAGGGTTCAGTTGCTGAAGGACAGCCTTCAGTTCTTTACGATCGATTTCATCCACCAGGTCGATTTTATTCAAGACCAACACATCGGCGAATTCAATTTGATCAATCAAAAGGTCGATCACTTCCCGCTCATCGGTTTCATCCGCGCCTTCTTCCCTGTCCAGTAACGATTCTCCCGAAGCGTAATCGTCCCAAAAGCGATGAGCATCGACGACGGTCACCATCGTATCCAAACGGCAGGTTTCACTGAGATTGATACCGAGCTCCTCGTCAATATACGTGAAACTTTGAGCGACGGGAATCGGTTCAGAAATGCCGGTCGATTCGATGACGATATGATCAATATCCATGTCTGATAATTTCTCGACCTCCTTGATCAGGTCTTCTCTTAACGTACAGCAAATACAACCGTTTTGAAGCTCTACGAGTTTCTCCTCCGTTCGAGAGAATCCTCCTTGTTTGACCATGGATGCATCAATGTTCACTTCACTCATATCATTGACGATCACTGCGATTTTCCGATCTTCTTTATTATGAAGAAGATGATTCAGCAATGTCGTCTTTCCAGAACCTAAGTATCCACTCAACACGGTGACTGGTATTTTTCCGTTCATCTGTTCTCCTCCTAAATGGCCGCAATTCTTTCCGCTGCTCTTCTTGCTCCAGCAATGTTTCTCGCAGAAGGGCCGATTTCTAGTTCCGCAAGCGCTCCCGCGACATACAAACCAGGTCCCCACTCCAGGCGGGCATTCACGACTGGAAAGCCACAGGGAGCTGTTGGAAGTGCGCAAGATACACTAACACGATCGAGCCACTCCCATCCTGGAACACAATGTTCAGCACCTGTAGCAAGCAGCACGGTTTGCGCCTCTATTCCTTTATGATTTTTCAAATGCAGATGGATGTGATCCTTATCGTAACTAGCAGCCTCCACCTGGTCAGTGATGATTTTCAATCTCCCCTGGCGTTCATGCCGCTTCAGCTTTACAGAAAGGCCATTTGTTATGGACCCCCGGTGACGCGCCGCTTTAATTATTTCACGCCTCTTTTCATAACACGTCACTTTATGAAACCCATTCATGTATTTCGGTCCCAACCAGCCAGGATCACTATCAAAATCATTGATCCTGAACGGGTGTCTCTTCAGAAGCGTCACATCCCTCTCGCCCTCCATCGCATACGTGTTGGCCAAGTGAGCGGCGGATATCCCTCCACCGACGATGACCAATGATCCACTCTTCCTGGTTTCTGGAGAAGAAAACAAGTGACACATCCGCTCATCGGACGGGTCTGCCCATTCTGGAAAATGAGGACGGTCATTGACCCCGATGGCAACGACCACCCGTTCAGCAGCAATGGAGTGGCGATCTGTCTCGATCTCCCATCCGCCTGCTGTTCTTTCTAATCCCTTCACTGTCGCCTGTATCCAAAAGTCGTTCCATTTATATTGATGGAAAAGTTCCTCGTGATAATCGTTGAACAAATCAAGCCTTGGACGATCATATCTTCCAATGAACGGTTGAGCATACCCTTCTTTTCTTCCGAATTTCCGGAGGCAGTGAGGATCAGGATCCATATGATGAACGGAGGTAGAACGCAGATATTTCATCCCTACGCGCCGGGTGAGCGTCTTCCACCTGTGAAGGGGTCCCTCGTGTGGGTCGATCACTTTCAAGCTCGAAGTATCTGCTTTTTTTGAATGTATAAGGTAGGAGGCAACCGTACACCCTTGGATGCCTCCACCGATGATGACCCACTTATACAACGAGCCACCTCCTCTTTCTTTTTATGTAAGGCAGCGGAGGAAAAAACTCCGCTGAACCTCTTATGCTTGTCGCGTCTATCAGGGTGTCTCCACACTTAAAATTACCAACTGGATTTTTTCACGCCTGGGATTTGGCCTTTGTGGGCGTAGTCTCGGAAGGCTATGCGAGACATTTTGAATTTGCGCATGTACCCTCGCGGCCTTCCGGTGACTTCACAGCGTCCGGTCAGACGGGTGGGGGAGGAATCTCTAGGTAGTTTCCTTAACGCTTCGTAGTCGCCTTTTTCCTTCAACTCTTTACGCAGTGCTGCATATTTTTGAACCAACGCCTGACGTTTCTTCTCTTTTGCTACTTTTGACTTTTTAGCCATATCTTCATTCCTTTCAATAATAGTAATTATTACGATTTAAAAACACGTAAAAAAATAGGACGCTCCTTTTCTAAAGAACGAATCCCAACTCAATTAATAGTAACGATTACGAATTACATCTTATAACAGGACTTGAATTTTGTAAAGGGGTAAGCTTTCTCCCCCTTTTCCATCTGTGCTTTTTACATCATCATAGGTTTACCATTCTCTACGGAGCAGAGAATACGTATAATGGTCATAATACCTGCCATGATAATAATGTTTATCCCGGAACACACCTTCGCACGTAAACCCTAAACGTTTCAACAAATCAGAGGAACGTTGATTCTCAACCGCTACATAAGCGTGGATTCGGTTCAGATTCATGTTTTGAAAGCCGCTGTTGATACAGGCCACAAGCGCCTCTTTCATCAGTCCTTTGCCCCAATAGTCGGGATAAAGATCATATCCGATTTCCGCCATTCGATTCTGCCTGTCCCATAAATGGAAACCACAGGTCCCGACAGGTATTCCGCCCTTTTCTTTACTCTCGAGGACCCAGCGGTTGTACCCTTTTTCTTCAGGATTAGAGAACCATTCGACTAATGCCAGAGCTTGGTCGTAATTCTCCAAGTCTTCTTCATCATATAAAAACTCACAGACTTTGCTGTTGCTGAAATGCTTCCATATGAAGTTCGTATGCTTCTGACTCACATGGACTAAATGGAGACGTTCTGTTTCCATAGGTGGAAAGTACACCCTGCCATCCCCCTTCTTTTCATTCTACCTCTCAAGGATATGTATGGAACTCATTTATTGCATGGTTAAAAACGTCCATGAGTGGAGCTGGGTCTCCTTTTATGCTTACTCAATTCGCGAGCAAGTAAAGAGCGCTGCCACCCTCTGCTTTTCCAATCCCTCCACTCTTCTTTTGTCTGGTAGGATAAACGGATATGGTAATAGTTGATATGCTCCCCTGCAGCAAAAACGAAAAGGAACAAGGCCCACCAGTTTCCTGTGCTTGAGAATACCCATTGGTAAATCAGGAATCCTCCCGCAATAGAAAGCAGGAGAAGATTACTCTTTTTCAACCAATCGAACCACCGATACTGTAATTCATCAAGCCTGGTCTTTTTCGTAAGAGATATTCTTCTCCATTTAAGAAACCAGTACACGGTTCCCTGAAATAAAACCCATTCCAGGAGAAAAAAGCAGAAGATTGACAAAGGAGTAAAAAGGAAGGGTTGCATGATATTTATTTTTTCCAACATAGAAATATACATCAGAAGGAACAAAGCGAGAGCCGTCCCTTCCCCTGTAAATAACCGGAAAAATTTACTCTCTAAACTTTTCTTCACGATTCAGGACCCCCGTATTCCTCCCCGCTCTCCAAAAAAGGTGAAGGATCCCCGCGGTAATGGCTCCGTAACCGATGAAATAGAAAACCAGGAAATAAAGAAAAGAACCATAGTCCTCGAATTCAGAAAAAGAATTCGAGACAATATAGCTTTCATTTCCAATCGCCATCAAATAAAGCGGAACGAATATCAACCAGAACCGCTTCCAGAAATAGTGCTTGAATCCATCCTTCATGACATATCCCTCCATGATTAATAGGTTCGCTTCGTACCCGTACGTTCCGTAGTGTCATCATCCGAAAGCTGTTCATTTAAGACCTCGACTTCCTGCCTCAGCATCTGAAGTTCCTGCTGGATCTCCTCCAGTTCATAGGAATGATCCTGTTGTTGAATGACGGGGCTGTTATTTCCACTTGAAGCGGCACAGCCGGCGAACAGGATACAGATACCGACAAAATAAATCGGTCCGCGAAGTTTTTCCATCTCCACGCTATTCATCCTCCTCTGCAATCACGGATTGGATATATGATGCATCCCTTTCCGGAATCGTGAAAAAGGCGGGATCCTCCCATGTATCGCTTTGTCTTTCTGCCAATACAGCCCCGTCTTCTGTGAACCATATTCTAAGATCCGTCAATCCGACCGACCTCTTGGGACTCATCAGTTTCAGAGAGGCATCCGGTTCATTTTCCTTTACATTGACCCCATCGGCAGGCTGTTTTCCGAGAAGAATGGCAAGCATGGTATCCATCTTTGCCGGCTGGTCAACCTCTGTCAGAACCGCCCCATTGGGAGGCTGATTTTCTCCTCCCTCTTCCTGAATCATGATCTGATAGGAAGGGTCATCGGATGTGATGATCCCAACAAAATACCCACCGCCGAAGACCAGACCAATCCCTACTAACCAAAAAAGAAATTTCCACATATGTATTCATCCTCTCCCTTTATGCTTCTGCCTCCAAATCAAAGCGATGATAAGGATAAGGAAACCTGCCAGCGCGCTCAGGAGATGAGCGGTGAGGAACTCTCCATTACGAAGGTAACGGATAGAGAAAACGCCTCCAAAAATCAGCATCATCGTCGTTGCGAACATCAGGAAGAAACGATTGATTTCCATCAGGATTCTTCCTTTAGGAACTCATGTCGCAAACGGGAAAACATGAGTGCATCATGATTCTGATCATTTTGGAAGAGATACCCTCTCAGCACCCCTTCTTCTCTAAATCCCAGTCTCCGCAGCAATCCTGATGAGGCATCATTTTGAGGAAAAGTCACCGCACCTAAACGATAAAGACCCAACTCGTAAAACGCATATCCGACAACCGCCGATACGGCTTCTGATGTGATCCCTTTCCTCCAAAAGGAAGGGTCGAGTTCATAACCCACTTCTGCCTTTCGGCTGTAGGGACTCCAATTGTTCAGGCCGACGGTTCCGATGAATGCCTCTGTCTCTTTCCAAATGATTCCCCAGCGGATGCTCTTCATCACTGCAAAATTGTCACGGAACGAACGGACGATGTTTTCTGCCTGCTCCCGTTCTGTGAGAGAAGGCATTCCATAGTACTTGGTGACCTCATCTTTCGACATGATGGCATAGTAGGGATCAATATATTGGTCCGTGATTTCCACGAGCTTCAGGCGATCGGTTTTTAATTCTTGAAAGTCCATGTTCCTGACACCTCTCAATACAGTCGTTTTGTGTAACTTTCTTTTAAACGCTCCGTGACCGCCGCCTCATCCAAGTCAGGAAGTCTGGCGTGTTCCGCCAGCATCTTCGCAGCAGATGGCCGCTCTTCTGTTGGAAGCCATGTGTCAGGCTTCCATAGTCCGGATCGTTTGAATGCTTTGGCGCAATGGATGAAACATTCCTGGACCTCAACGGCGATGCCGAGGGAAGGAACTTTTCCCTTGTGGGCCATTTTTTCAAGGAGATCTTTATCAGCTATGATGCACGACCGTCCATTTACCCTCAACGTTTCTTCAACTCCTGGGATGAAAAAGATCAAGCCTGCATGAGGGTTGGATAGCAGATTCCTCATCGAATCCACACGCTTGTTCCCCGGCCTCTCAGGAATAATCAAGTAGTTTTCATTCAGGATGTGAACGAAACCTTTCTCATCTCCCCGGGGGGACACGTCAGCATTCCCTTCCGAATCGGAAGTCGCAAGCAATAGGAACGGCGATTGTCTGATGAACTGCCGGGCATTTTCATCCACGTGGTGAATCACCTTATTGTTCACCAGTTCACTGGGTTCGCCTGTCATTTCGCGAAGCTCCTTTTCATCTGTAATGACATGCTGGAACATCTTCCACTTCCTCTCTAGGCTTTGAAATCTATGAAAGTTTCGCTTACATGAAAAAACTCATTGCATGGCCTCTATTTTTTATGTAAATTGAACAAGTATGTTTTTTAGGAGGGATCATCTATGAATCAATCAACAACGACGCAACGGGTACAAATGACCACCGCAGACCCTTCCGCGATCGGACTTTTTGGACTCGCTATGGTTACACTTGTGGCATCTTCAGCTAAGCTTGGATGGACGGACGGGGTATCTTTCGTACTGCCTTGGGCGATTTTCCTCGGCGGGCTTGCCCAGCTGTTCGCAGCCATTCAGGATGCGAAACATAACAACACGTTCGGGACGACGGCATTTGCTGCTTTCGGACTCTTCTGGTTCGGAGTCGGAACGTCCTGGCTCATCGACTTTGGTGTCTTCGGAGAAGCAGCCGCCCAGGCGGTCGACCCGCATCAATTAGGGATCGCCTATGTCGGTTACCTGATTTTTTCTTTATTCATGACGATCGGCGCCATGGAAGCGAACAAAGTGTTGTTCATCATTTTTGTATTGATCGACTTCCTGTTCATCGGCCTTTCCCTGTCTACACTCGGAATTGCGCCGCACACGACGCATATGATAGCTGCCGTAGCTGAATTAATGATTGCGATCATGAGCTTTTACGGATCAGCCGCCAGCGTCTTGAATGTCCATTTTGGTAAAGTCACGCTGCCCATCGGGAAACCGTTCGGCATTTTCAAATAAAAGCAGGCCGGGAATCGCTCCCGGCTCTTTTTAATTGCTCAACCGTTGGTACGCCTTCCTCAATTCTTTGGAGAACATAAAGAGGATACCGAGGACCATGAGAATCCAACTGAGAATCATCGGAAACATGAGGCCCCCCTGCAGCACTGCACTCCAATACAACCCCGGCGGATTGTTCCAGCTTTCGATAAAGGACAGATGAATTACCGCCCCCACCGCTGTAAAACCGTAAAGAATGATGCCACTGATAAAAAATAAAATACCGGACCAATCTTTTTTTGCCATTCTACTTTTCTCCTATCTATGAATTGCTTCTTCCGCTTTGTGATGATCAACTTTTCTTACACAAAATTTGAATTCCACACGGTAATCATACCTGTGTGCAGGTGAGCCTACGGAAGGTGTATGGTTGACGGCAGCGACTCGGTACTTCACGCCTCCCGCTGAAAGTTTGGATGCTGTCTCATCCTACTCCTTTTGTATGAATGTCGTATAAACGAGTGTTTTTTATTAGATACGTAGTATTGAATCACATGGATGAGTCCATCCATCTCACTCCTCCTAGATAACTTTACCATAGATTTTTTCCAAGATTAACCTTTATGGAAGCGATTTATAGTCAGTTGCTGAATTTTCGAAAAAAGATTGACGGGATGTACAGGGTCGAATATGATACAAATATATCGAATCAATAGAGTTCAAGCTTTGAGGTTCCCATAAACTTGAACGATGGAGATAAGGAGGCTTTGATCATGTTAGCGAAGCTGTTCAACTGGTTCGGACCAGGCCTGCCCAAGGTCGACTTGGTACTATCCAAGACAGAATATGCTCCCGGAGAAAAAGTGACCGGATTTTTCCATTTGATCGGTGGATCGAATCAGCAGATCATTCAACGGCTGGAATGTGACTTAATGAAGAAAAGTCCAGGAAACAAACCGAGCCTCTTACAGCCGATCACCACCGTTCTCATGAACCGTGAACTTGATCCAAAAGAAGAAAGTGAATATCCGTTTCATTTCATTTTACCAGAGACACTGGATTTGGATGATCCGGAGACGACCTATATCCTTCAAACTAAACTTGTCCTGCAAAATGATGCGAAAACGTCAGATATGGATGAGATTCATATTGTCATCCGTTGAAAATATGAAAAAAGCGGTACTCATCGCGTAGTACCGCTTTTCTTTTGATTTTATGTTTACATAATAAAATTATTGTAATCCAAAGTGGAGAATCCCATAAAATATACATAGATTTAAGTGATTACTTGGAATCTTCCATCGAAATTCTTCTTTATTCTTCTGCCCTGGTTAATTGGAATTCTGTGATTTCCGGTGGATTGTTCACCCTTACCGGAATCATACTTAAGCCGATGCCACGGTTGACATACAGGCTGTTTTCGTCATTGCCATATTCTTCTTTCGTCCACCCATCTACACGGGCCTTCCCTTTAGCAACAAGATCTTTCCATGACCAATGCGGGGTAAACGGGATCCGTATTTGCCCGCCATGCGTGTGACCGGCGACTGCGGTGGATGCAGCTCCCTCTGGAATTTCATCAAACGATTCAGGATTGTGCATCATGACGAAACGCGCATCCTCTTCTTCTATATTTTCAAACGCGCGGGGAATCTCATCCTTTTCCGGCCACCGAGCTCCGATTCCTGTCAGATAAAGAGGTTCATCTGCCCTCTCATTTTCCAGAGCTACAGAACGATTGTGAAGAATTTCAATATCAATGTCCTTCAGTTTCCTTCTCACTCGTTCAGCTGTCTCTTCGCTCGGGTCTACCTTACGACTGCTCATGTTGTAGTCATGGTTTCCGAGCACGGCATAGACAGGAATGCCTTCCTCTGTTAAAGGCTTTAAATAGGATTGAACTTTTTCCATTTCATTCTGGTGGTCATTCACGGATTGATAGACATAGTCTCCGAGGAGAACGACTGCATCCGGGGATCGATCTATGATGCGGTCCACCACATCTTCAATTTGTCCATCGTTATCCAGCCACATCCCTACTTGAAAATCACCGATCGCTATGATCTTTCTATCTTCCCATTCTTCAGGGAGATTAGGAATCACAGCCTCTTCTTCTTCTACATCTATCGTATAGGGCTCCACCATTCCCCAAGTGAAGAGAATCACAAGTACGGTTAACGGAATATATAGGATCATTCTTTTTTTCAATTTCATCATTCTCCCTTCCTTGATTAAAATGCGACGGAACTTGTGTCACTCAGGAACACGTTCAGCTGCCCATGTACTCTTCCAACTATGTAAGCCATTACGGGGCTGAAACACTTATTGTGAACGTCCTTACACATCGTATTCGTACAGAATCCATACCTGTTTCGATGAATTTCTAAACGTGTACATTTTCATTTTTCTATGAAAAATTGCATTCATACTCTAGGACCTTTAGGTTGAGCCAAGGTGCTGGTCATGGAACATTCAAAGAAAGGGCCCTGAGTGATTACTCAGGGCCCTTTTCTTATCAACCTTATGAATCCATCCGAACGATCAAGACATACTCTCTTCTGTTAAAGTCCACAAGTAAATCGTTTCCTTAAGCCTTTTTCCATCAATGGTGATCGTGACCTCTTCCACTCTTTCACCGCCCATCGCTTCATAAAACTGACAGGCAGGATTTTCTGATAATACTTTGACCCTCATCTTTTGGTGACCCTTTTCCTGCAAATCATGAAGGATGAAAGAGAGCAAAGCTTTTCCTGCCCCAAGGCGCTGAAACCTTTGCCGTATGTATAATGAACTCAATTCGGCATCGTAAGTCCCGTAAGTTGAGGAGTAGTGCCATGTAGCAAAGCCGGCGGTCCCTTCCTCATCTTCCGCTAAGATGATGTTTGAAGATTGGATGTTCTCCGTCCAAAGAGCTTCTCTTTTTTTATAGGTCAGACGATCCAAGTAAGTGTCTGGGACCAGTCCTCGATAAGTCTCGATCCAGGCATCCACATGGATTTTTGCGATGGTCGGAACATCCGCCCGTTCAGCTTTCCGTATCTTCATGACTCACCTCCTTATCGTTTGATTTCTATGATGGTAAAAGTAAAACGCTACGTAAATATGGAGAAAAGCCCCGCCTATTCTTCATCTTTTCTCCCACCAAAATCGAAGCCTGATTTCCCCCAGTAAATTAGAAACATGGCTGGAGCCACAATCATCGCGATAGCCATGATCAAATTGATGAAATTCATAAGGTCCCTCCTTAATATCCAACCTCTTATAAAAACTTTCACTACAACAAAGTGAGGTTAATCATTTTTCAGGTATTAGGACTGTTCGTTGAGTCGGAACACGAGCATTAGTAACAATCTGTGGGTGCAGCGTATATGTTTTCCCATCAATATTAAATGTGTATTTTCCATCGCTCGTCACTTTTCTTCCTTGATTTTTCAATTCCAACTCAATAGCCTTCACATAGTTCGTATGATCTTTGTACCATTCATCCAAATGCATGACAATATTGCCCTTCTGATAACCAGAAGATTTGTAGGCAAAATATCCAATAAGTAAGAATGGAGTGAAAAGCACGAGAAAGATCAAGATCTCCATAAGCACCTCTCCCTCCTTTTACAGTGAAAAACCAATCCGTTATCTTTTACGGTTCTTCCAAATTCTTTAGGCAGTGTTGCCCTCACCGGTTACTATACTAACGAATGAGCGTGGGGTTACGTTTCATCTTTTTTGAATTTTCTCTCTATTATCTTTTCCTATTCTGGTAAATCCAGTTGCTAGTTAGTATATTCCGCCTTTCTTTGGCGCGATTCGCCACTCCTTTGGCGCGAGTCACACCCTCTTTGGCGCGACTCGCCCTCTCTTTGGCGCGTTTCGCCCTCTCTTTCGCGCGATCCACCTATTCCTATACCTCGAGATAAGCACCATAACCAAACAAAAAAACGCCACCATACATTGGTGACGTTTTTCGCTTAGGCAGCTGCTTTCTGTTCCTGCCCTTTTTTAATTTTTGAAATCGCATGGATATTGATGAGAATCCCCGCAGAGAACATCATCATGAGCAATGACGTTCCTCCATAACTGACGAATGGAAGTGGAACTCCGGTCAGAGGTAGAAGGCCGGTCAAACCACCCAGGTTGATGATGGCCTGAATGCCGATCAAACCGGAAACACCAATCGCAAGCAAGCGACCAAAGGTATCGTGGCTCTCCATGCTGACATAGAATCCACGGAGTACGATCAAACCAAGTAACAACAACACCACAGTGACACCGATGACGCCTAGTTCTTCAGCAATGACAGCCATGATGAAATCAGTGTGGGCTTCAGGTAAGTATCCGAGTTTCTGGACGCCAGCTCCAAGTCCTGTGCCGAACAACCCTCCATTATGTATCGCAAGGTAGGAGTTGATCAGCTGATAGCCGGCATCATCCGCGTATTCAAACGGTTGATAAGCTCCGTCGAAACGGGAAAGCTGTTCTTCACTGAGCCCGAAATTGTACATGAAGATCGCCCCGGCAAGGGCAATCCCGATCATGGAAAAGAGGTGGACCTTCTTTAATCCGCTGGACATGATAATCAGACCGGATACCGCAAGAGCAATCAGGGCTGTCCCTAAATCCGGCTGCTTCAAGATCATCGCGACGACCAGCATCATCAAAATGATCGGTGGCAGCAGCGCTCTTGTGAAATCTTCAATATACCCGCTCTTCTTCGTAAAAATCGTGGCCATGTAAATGATCAGAGACATCTTGGCCAATTCAGCCGGCTGGAACTTTCCAAGACCAGGAATCGGAAGCCATGATTGGGCATTGTTGGACGTATGTCCGAATACAAAGACCGCGGCCAGAAGGATGACAGTCCCAAGCAGAATCAGCTTGAATAACCGTCGATAGTTTTTGTAAGGGAAGATGATCCCAAGGAATAGGGCGACCAGGCCAAGTCCCCATGACATCAACTGTCTGTTGAAAAAGTAATCAGGGGTTACTTCGTAAACCATGACACCACTGACCATACTGGCACTATATACCATCACCGTACCGAAAGCAGACAATGCCAATACAGCGAACAGGATGGTAAAATCTATGTTTTTTAAAATTCTCCGTATCATGCGTAACCCTCTTTCGTTTGGTACTATTATGTAAATTATAAGGCTTCTTGCCGTGTAAAAAAAGCATTCCTTTCAAATTACTCCGAAAGTCTATATAATAACGATTAGATTTGTAGGAGGTTTGTGGAATGATTTATTTTTATGTCGGAATCGGTGGGATGATCGGCGCATCTCTTCGGTTTCTGATCGGTGAATGGCTGAAAAACCCTGACCAGTGGTTTCCGTATTCCACCCTGACCGTCAATTTGACCGGGAGCTTCATCCTTGCCTGGTTCACCATGGGAATCGTTGAGAAGTTTTCCCTCTCATCAAAATGGAAAGCAGCTCTCGGCACAGGACTGGTCGGGTCGTACACGACATTCTCCACCCTGAGTATGGATGCCGTTGCTCTCTATGAACGAGGAGACGTAATCCTTAGTTCCCTTTACATAGCCCTAAGCATTTCCGGTGGTCTAGCCTTTTCCATGCTCGGATTCACCTTAGGCAGAAGGTGGGGTGCCTGATGTTTATTAAACTAATCCTCGTTGGCGCGGGAGGATTCATCGGTGCGGGTCTCCGTTATGGGATCAGCCAATGGATTACTAAACGTACAGCATCTACTCTCCCTGTCGCCACCCTTTTTGTCAACCTGCTCGGCTCCTTTATCCTGGGTCTGCTCACTGGACTTGATCTTTCAACATTCTGGGTACTCTTTGGCGGAACAGGTGTCCTGGGAGCTTTAACGACCTTTTCCACTTTCAAGTTGGAGTCTGCCCAACTTCATTTCAAAAAGAACTGGAAAACATTCATCCTGTACACTGTCCTCAGCTACACATTTGGAATCGCCTTAGCCTGGACCGGCTTCCAACTGGGAGGATTCATCCCCAGTTAAAAGCTTTCAAAAAGGACTTCCTCATAAGGAAGCCTTTTTTCATGCCTTATTTGAAATCATAAGCTTTGATGATCCGCATCGTCAGCTTCTCATACCCTTGTTCATTCAAATGGACTTCATCACTGAAATAACGGGAGGACTTCTCTTCGTACAAGTCATTCGTTGGGATAAACGTGATATTCTCATAGGAGCCAACGATCGACTCGCTTGTGTCGTTCCATCCTTTAATGATTTGACCGACTTCAGGGTTGTCCGGGTAAGGATTATATAATCCGAGAAACAAAATCGGTGCCTCTGGATTTTCCTCACGGATTTGATCCAGGATCGTTTTGACATTCTTCTCATAATCCTTTTTCCCCATGGCGATTTTATCTTCATATAATGGAGAAAGGTCCCCTCCATTACTTTTGATGATATCATTCATTCCGATAAAGAATAGAATGTAATCCGCATGTTCGATCGACTTCATGACAGATGTCTCATTCATCTGATCGAGCATTCCATCACTTTGCTGGCCGGGAATAGCATAATTATCGACAGTGACCGGATCGTCATGATTTTTATCGAACCACTGCTGCAGGTTCTCGACATATCCATGGCCGCTCTCATCCCCCACTCCATAAGTCAGGGAATCGCCGAGCGCGACGATTTGTTCTTCCTGTTGATGGGACATGGATGATTGGAATCCGAACACTCCAAGACCTATGGCAACCAGGACAAGCAGTCCAATCCACCATTTCCGATGTTTTTTCATAAGCTGCACCTCCGAATACGCCCCTTTTTCCCCCGAGGCGTATGGACCAAACATCATTACGATAAATAGAACAAAAGCACGAGGAATGGACACATGCTTTTCCGTCCATTCCTCGTGCTTTATAAGTCCAGAGCATTGTTTCGTCTAGAAAATGATGATGTATGTGACTGAAAACAGGGATTATTTTCTCCTCTTTTCCTTTAACACCTGTAAAGATGTCTTGAGAAAAGCATATTCTCCGACTACTGCATTCCCATAAGAATTACCCCCATGAAAAATCCCGGGAGATAACTTTTATAGATCCTAAGCTATTTCCATCCCGTCAGTCCATACATGCTTATCCACCAGTAACCCTTTTAGACAGTATGTATTTATAGATAAAATAGAGAAGCCCCATTCCTACACTGAAAAGTACAGAGAGATTAATAATCCCCTCACCATGCTCTTTTTTCTGCGAAATGTAGACCTCTCCTCCATTCGTTATCTCTTGTTCCGTATAAGCTTTAAGAAGATACCATCCTTCTCCCAACTTTTCGCCGGGTTCTAAATCGATGAGATTTACCATCAATAGTAAACCGGAAAGTGCCATCAGAAATGACACGATGACTAGAATCGATACTTTTCGTATCATAAAGAACCACTCCTTTTTCTTTCTAGTTGATGAATGGCTTTTAACATGTTCTTCCCGTCTTCAGAAAAGAAAGACGACAAATGGGATAGGAAAAAGAAAGAAGTAAAAACCAGCAATTACCTTTCCTGATAAAAGCCAATTCCAAGTAGGACTAGTCTCTTTCGTTTCTGGTAAATACTCCAAGGGGAAGTATTTTCATTAACATAGTAGCATGTACAAATCGAAAAAAGAGGAAAAATGACAAGAAAGCTACTTGGGAAAGTCCTTGCTGAAAACGACTTGTTAACCATGTAATAGAACCGGACTTTCCCATCTCTCAAAGCTTCAACCTTCAAGATTTCTACCCGATATAATAAAATTCGGACAAACACCTCCCCGCTCCCGTTGTATGACTTAATACCCAAGTAAACATCATTCCATGAAAAATGGGAGGTCACATAGATGACCTCCCATTCCCTTCAAGCTTAAGACTATGCCTATTGGTTAATGACACTCACAAATTGCTCTGCTTCTTCCTTCGTATAATCACCAATGATCTGGATGGAATCATTATTGGTCACTTTTCGAATGATTGGAGACGCTATTTCCTTATCTCCTAAGTAGATATAAACCTGCTCATTCAAATACTGCTCCGTCATTTCTTCAGGCAGCTTACTGTCTTTAAAGTCTACCTTAACTCGTAGGCGGTCAGAATCTTCCTGAATACTTGCTTTTTCAAAATCCGCTGATGTCACCAGGACGTTACTTTCCTCGTCCTTAATGGAAACCTCATTATACTCATGATCGACCTCTTGTTGACAACCAATGAGTAAAAAAAGCGCGGCAAAAGCTGACAAGATTAACCTCATTCTATCCCTCCCTTCTTTGTGGAATAGCTAGGAATAATCGTTTCTTTTACGTATGTTTTGGGATAGTTTTAAATGTCCTCAGAAAATTTTTTAGACATCCGCTTTCCTCAACCATGAACGTCTTTTCTAAAGAAATTGGACAAGACGATTAGCAGTAACCCCATGATGATCATTGGTATGGATGCTGCCTCCAGTAGAGATGGTGTGCCTTCCATTCCCACCCACTCACTAAAGGCAAATCCAAAAGCAAACGTCCATATACCTATGTAAACAAACCATTTTCCTGTCTTGGTTTTTCCCCGGGATATCATTACACCTTCTCCTCTCGAAGTCCATTCAAAAGAAATCACTACCTTAATCCTATCAAAGAATTATCCAAATGGAAATTAATCCCACAATAAAACACAAAACTGTCTCTCACGAATATGCTAATATATTTTGAAAAAGCCGCCATTCTAATAGAGTAACTGCCCCCTACACTAGCTAAATGTACTTTTCATCTTTTAGAAGAGATCCTACCGCCTGCGTATTCCATTAATGAACAACGAACGAAGAAAAGGCTGATTATTCGATCAAATAATCAGCCTTTATGAAGATATCTGTTCTATTCCTTTCCGTCCAAAAACCTATGTGAATCTGGCAGTAAGGTCGGGACCTCCTCCATATCTTAGGTGAAAAATGGAAGGTGATTATTCTCTGCCATTTACGTCAAACAAAGAAACGCACAAAAGAAAAAATTTCAGGTGCCAACATCCCTTATTGATACAATTCACGAATCTGGGTCAAGTCTTCTATAAATTGACTCGACTCTTCCTGACTTAACCGTACAAGCATCTGCTCATTCAACGTAAGGACTTGACCATCTTCTTCATCTTTATGGTTCATCAAATAGTCATAAACGGTATCCAATTGGTCTTTATTAAGAGTGGATTGAGTCGTAAAGTGCTTCACTTGATTCAATACAAATTCGTCGTTAATCGGATCAAATTCTCCCTGAATGATTTTACCGTTAACATCCACGCTACCAACTCCTTTATGGAGATAGTTTATTCCAATCGACAAAATAATATAAACCCTGAGTCAGAAAGGCCACCCTAAGATTGAGTACAACAAGACTTACTATTTTACTTCCTTTTATTCCAAATAAACCAGCGACTAATCCCAGAACTCCAAATATTAAAGGTGAAAAATTCCTTATATTTAAAACAGCTGTAAATATGTCATTTCCCAATCGGGTTAGCCCAGCTAACAAAGGAAACACAGGTAATATAAACATAAGGGCCGAACTAATGGAAAGAGACTTCTTCGACATCATGCCACCACCCCCTTTAGTAAAAGTCCTTTAAGAAAACGAGCCTGTTACCATTTCCACTTCTTACCTCCGCCCCCTAATTCTTTATACATAATTACATGAGGCCCAATGGGAGGGTAATCAAAAACTTCTCCATAAGGTTGAAAACCCAACTTTTCATAATATAGCTGGACGGAAGTTCTTCCTTTACACCAAAGGAGATCAGCGTTGAGATTTTTCAATTCACTCTCAGCGAAATGGACAACTCCCCTTCCCGCTCCCATACCTCTGCATTCTTCTGAAGTAGCCATAGCTCTTAATCTGTATTGAATAGAACTTTGAAAGTCAGGGCGTGATTCTAAATAGAAAGAAGCCACACTAACCAATTCCTTTTCAATAAACGCACCAATATGAAAAGCATTATCGTTATGATCTGTTTCATATTGACATGCTTCGAATGGTTGTTGTGGTCTCAGTATTTTGTGACGCAGTTTATACGTTTGTTCTGCATTGACTCTTTGTACTTTCAACTTGAGTTCCCCCAGTTTGATTTTATGAAAATGTTGATGAGAGAGTTTCCATGATGCTTCAGAAAAGTCCCCTTTATGAAAGACTCAATTTCCAGTCATACGTGTTTACTTTAACTGCATTCTTCTCACTTTGAGTCCGGAGATTAAACTTGCCCATCGGTTATTCAACACCCCTTTAGGAGGATGTTTCACCTCCATATTTTCCAAATACCCGACATACCACCTATGTTATCATAGTATTTATACTATTCAGAATATAGTCAAATTCGACTAGAAATCAAAGGTGGAAGACGAGGTAAACACATGTGGAAAGCCAAACATAATCCTAATTTTCCAGACTTATAATTAATGAAAAAGCTTAGAAAACCAGACTTATAATCTTGGTTTCCTACGCTTTTTATTTGCACTGGTTATGGTTTTAATTATCTCATTTCGTATTGAAAAACATGGACACCGTCAAAAGTCCAACTCACCCTATACCAGACTGAAATTGATAAAAATCAGCAGACCCAGATTCAAGAGTATTAAGGGGTACTTTTTCCGACCAGGAACCAAAATAGCACTTAATAAACCCAAGAACGGCGCCGCAAACAGGCCAATGAACATTCCCATTGCTATTATTCCTGAAATGGAATAAAAATACATCACATATATTCGGATCCCGAGCCACAATAACACAAAGACAAACGTAAAAAAGAGCGAAACCTTAAAAAAAGTAGCTCTATTCTTTTCAATTAATGAATCAGCCACGTATCCGTAATATCCTTCTTCTTCTGAATAGGATCGATTCACCAAAAAACCATGAAGCAGCCGCTCAATGGTTTTATTTTCAGGCTTGACCGTACCCTGTTCAAAATTCTCATTCATTACACCGGAGTCTATAAGTTTCTTTTCTACGCGTTTTAACATGCTGTGTATGTTTTCTCTTCTTTTTATTAGGAGGTTCATTCTCAAATAATAAATGAGAAGAGTTACATAAAACGTAGCGAATGATTTTTTAAAGATATCTAAAATCCTCTCTAGCCTTTAAGGACTCATTTTATGTATTCATTTATATCTAAAGGTCAGAGTTATACTTTCCCATTCACTGTATGCTCTTCCTTACTCGCCAATAATACATAAAGGACCGAACAGAAAAATAACCGAATTCGATGACGACGATCGTTTGCACCACTACCATCCAAAAGGTAGAGTCAAAAATGCCTCCCTGAAGAATAGTACGGATATTCGTTGTGATTAATCCTATATATAAAATCGTCAATGGCAGGAAAATGCCTCCCTGCCATATAGTCACACGCTTGGCATGCTTTAACTTGTGATGGGGGTCACTGTACAGCTGTGGTTTATCTTCTTCACTCGTGTACGTTTTCGCCCATAACGTCCAAGACATGAACGTAGAGGTAGAGTGGAACAATTGACGCCACCCTCGGTCGCTGTGCATATAGAAATAGTCCGATTCAATCGATTTTTGAAAATCAGCTGCATAACTTACCATTCTTGGTTCTCCTTCACTGAATGAAAACCGTATCCCCCATCTGCTTACCTTCTCCAATTGATATCCTTTTTGTTCCATACGCTCCAACCACTTTTCTAAACGGTCAGGAGCAAACGCCCAGGCTAACCGCCATTTTGTGAATGTAATAGGTTTTGAGTTTTCTTCAGTAGAAAATGAAGGCTCCACTTTAAGTTTTTTTAATCCTTTATGTAACTTCAGTGTCGAGTAAGGAACCAGCGTCCAAAGTGTCAACCCTACGGTAATGGTTATGGCCCAATATGGACTGGGAACGAACGTCGCAGATCCCCCACCTAAAAATACTGAGAGCGTCAGGATTCCAACCAAACCAGCGGAAAGGAGCATATAAATCAAAACCGCCAGAAAAATATAGTAATGAACTTTGTTCCTAGTAGCCACATGATCCCTTGAGGGCTCCCTGTTCGCAGCGCCTTCATGACGAATCATTCTCCAACGACCTTCTTTCGTAATCGATTCCCATCCTGACTCTTCTAAAGCCTTCGGGAAGTGATCCACCTTCTCATAATAAAGTCTAAATGTATAATTTTTAGGATCATCTTCTTCAAAATGGAACTTTCTTGACCAACGATTGAAGCCGCTCAGAACTAACCCTTCACTCGCTTTCTTCTCAAGCCACTGTTCCGTTTTAATCGGGTCATAACTCCAAAATGGACGAAAGATTGATGTAGTCATAAAAAATCCTCCCTATAACGAACCGCATTAGTGTAAAGTTCATTCAGCCTTTCTATCTCTATTCTCATGATCCTTTTACCTTCTTCTGTAACTTCATATACTTTTTTTCGCTCACCATCCGCGTACTTGACGATCAAACCATCTCTTTGCATCTTCGTCAACGTGCCATAAACAGTCCCCGAACCTAAACGTATTCTTCCATTTGTCAGGTTCTCCACATGTTTGATGATGCCGTAACCGTGGCGGGGTTCCGTTAATGCAAGCAAGATGTAGAAAGCCGTTTCGGTCATAGGTATGTATGTTTTTTCTGGCTTTCTCATTCATTCAGCCCCTTTTTCCATTTTTAAGTATGTCACACTACGACTATATCACACTGTGACATATATGGTGGTTTTTTAACAAAAGTTTTCTTGTTTTGTAAATTCCTAACTTACACTTGCCTTGATTTGGAGCAAGTTAAGGCAATAGGAGGATAATGGTAGAAACTACTCTATCAACTTATGACATATCTAATGAATGAAGGGAAATTTGCGAATGGCTAATAGGAGGACCCACCATTGTTCCGGAGGGCCTCCTTCTATGACGCCGTACTGAAATAACGCATCCATAACACGAAAATGCTATATGTTTTTGAGGCTCTCATTTTATAGCCTCATCGCTTGGCTTTGGGAACACCTTCTATTTCCAACAAGCCATACAATAGATGTCTTACTCTACACTCGAAAAACTTCTCCTTTATAGCCCTCGCGGTTTTTGCGTTCAAGTATTTAAAGTTTGTTGGGGTTAGTGTTGATCTATCCACCCTAAAAAAGCTGAACTTCCGTTATCATGGAAGTTCAGCTTTTTTATGAAATGATTCTATTAAGACTTGAAACCAAGATATCATCGTAAGGATGTTAAACTGACATTCCCAGAAGTTAGGTTAAGTATATTTTTTTACAGAGATTTTATTTAATCACTAAAGATAATTTATAGCTCACAAGATTACTTATGACTGTCAAAAATTCATCCAAAACCTCGTTGGATGGAAATCTGCATTCGAGGAGGTAACAACTTTCCCCACTGACTTTGTAATGGTTAACGACATAACGATCTTGCTCTTTTATATGGGAAAGATAAGGTTGGTGATTTGGATTTTCGGTATAGATATGAATGATGGCGTGAACAGGATACCCCATTTTTGCTTGATTCATTTTAATCGTATAACCCTCAATAACTCCGCTCTCTTCCAATTTGAGCACCCTTGCTGATGCAGCTGGTCCTGTTAAGTGAACTTTCTCGCCTAAATCCTTCATTGTTACTCGGCTGTTCTTGGAAAGTTCATCTAAGATAAGTGAATCTGTCCGATCTAACATGCTTTAAACTCCTTTCAAAAATAAAGTCAAACGTCCAAAAGACTTTATTCATTCTATATATCCATTTATGGGTCCTATTATAAAATATACATTGAACCTATTCATTTAGAAAGAAAAGGAGAGATCAGATATGAATATCCACCACATTCGAAATGCGACTATCGTAGTTGAATTCGCCGGTAAAAAGTTTTTAATCGATCCTATGCTTGCTGAGAAAGGAGTTTACCCACCTTTCCCCAACGCACCACGACAAGATCAAAACAACCCTTTGGTAAGCTTACCAACATCCATCGATCGTATTATTCAAGATGTTGATGCGGTGATCGTCACTCACCTGCATGCGGATCACTGGGATGATGCCGCTAAAGAAGCCTTGCCAAAAGAAATGAAGATATTCTCCCAGAATGAAGAAGATGCGACAGAAATTCAAAACGATGGATTCCAAAATGTAGAGGTTTTACAAGAAGATACGGTGTTCGAAGGTATCCAATTGATCAAAACCAAAGGCCAGCATGGAAGAGGCGAAATCCTAAAAATGGCTGGGCTGGTATGTGGCGTTGTCTTCAAACATTCCTCAGAAAAAAACTTATATATAGCTGGAGATACGGTTTGGTATGAAGAAGTTCAAACGGCAATCCACACACATGAACCTGAAATTATTGTAGTGAATGCTGGAGATAACCAATTCTTTGAAGGAGGCTCTTTGGTCATGGGAAAAGATGATGTCTATGAAGTGTATAAGGCTGCTCCGAATTCAAAAATTATTGCTGTTCATATGGAAGCTGTCAATCACTGGACATTATCAAGAGAAGAATTAAAGAGTTTTTCTAATGAAAAAGGGATCTCCTCTAATATTTTAGTTCCAGATGATGGAGATGCATACTCATTCTAATACGGAAAACAGACAGAAATAGCCCTTTTCTGTCTGTTTTTAATTTATACCGCCCCATTAGTATTTTTTATTGAAGCTCCCCGTTTGTTTGAAAACTGACCTGCACATGTCTCATTACTTTCCGAAGAGAATGAAAGCTTATGTAGCTAAATTAAATCCAAAATGTATTCCTACCGGGATTGAAGCCCATGTGATAAGAATAGAGATAAACAAATACACACCAGGGACTTTACTCTTATAAATAAGTAATCCAAGTAAACACCCCAGAGCCCATATAGGTAATATTACAAAAAACTCCGGGGCCACCCACGTCTTGTCGGTATAGTTCTCGGCTATTGTACCACCAGCAAAAAAAGTGGATATAAGAAGCGCAATGAAGCCGCTGAAAATCGTGTTTAGAACGTAGGCGATCTTTATTTTCCTCAAAATACCTCCCCCTTTATTGCTAAGTTCTCTTCGCACTGACCTCTCGGTGGACGTATGGATAATGAAATTCCTATTCTTTTTCACGGGATTAGATTGATCGTAAAGACAGTAATTGGAACATAGTGCAGCGCATCTGAAAAACACGTAAACGTTCTTTTTCTGATGGCAGTTCAAATAGAAGAAAAACACCAACGAAAGACAAAAAATTTCTTCCTTGTTTCTATAGTTGAGTGTTTTCAGCGCTATTCTTTCTCTTTGTTGATAATATGTGAACGACAACAGCAATAAACAGTAAAAAACTTAAATTAATTAATCGGTAAATCAAATCAACTCCATCAAATATATCCAGTACACCGTGAATTAGTACAGTAAATAAAATGAAATACATGACTATGTTTTTCATTTACTCCCTCCTTTTTAATGGGCAGACATGTACGTAGCAAATTTGTGGAACCGTGAAAAAAACTTTTGTGTTGAACTCTATTAATATAACCGTACCACATCATCCATATTTTGTAATTCATATAATTTAGGAACCTCATGTAAGATCACTACGAGTAAAATATGGTGAAGATAGTAAATGATTTCAAACGAAAAAACAGGCATAGTCTATGCCTGTTTTTTAAGGTTGCAGAAACATAGCTTCCAGCGGTGGTTGACCACCAGCTAAACCTAACGCTGCAGCTGTATATATCTGATTCGGGCTTACACTTACCCCAGGTACTTCTAAAGCCGTTTGATTGGTTCCTGCCACGCGGACTTCCAAATCGACAGTGGTTGGCGGCAGAGTCAAATAGCGGGTAGCCTTTCCAAATGGGATGTTTCTAAAGAGAACGTCTCCTCCTTTGACAGCAATGTCAACAGCAGGTGCATTCGGGGATAAATGCCAGAAACGAACCTTAGCTTTACCATTAGACACTGCGTTATTATCCATGACTGCAATCAGTTGGAGGTTGTTTAGTTTTCCAGCAGCGGCAACGGTATACATGTTCCCGCCCTCTACGCCGACGTTCTGCGAAAGTACGGGCTGATTGGTGTTCCCAGCAGGATAAATATCGATTTTATACTGGCCTTCCGGAACTTCTAAGTAGTCGCTTTGCTGCTTATAAGAAACGTTTTCCAAGACCTTCTGACCATTCACATACACATCAACAGCTGGTGCATCTGGAGACGCGTGGAGAACTCTCACTTTTGCCGGGGAGCCGGTCATCCCCATCATTTGATCACTTCGCTCACTCATCAACCACTGCTGCATACATTGCAGATGCATGTGGTAGTAGTGCACATGTTTTTGCGGATTCAAATACTTATAATAGTTGGCGAGCATATCATATTTAGCAGCCTGCCATGCCAACATATCCGGATTTCCATATTGGTTCATCACACCCACTCCTCCCAAAGATTCCCCAATTAAAGCTTATTCACCTGAGAGAAGAGAAGAACTAAAAACCCTTCTTCCCTTATGGAGAAGGGTGGGTTGTTACAAAGTCTTCTAATTGGGCTATCTTAAGGTTGATGATCGATCTGCCTACAAAAAGGAACGTCCAATTGTTATGGAAGTTCCTTTTGATTTCAGTAATATTTTCAATTTTCATTCTTTCTAACTGGAATCCAAATCTCACCTTGAAATTTTGAAGGTTTTCCTTACCATGAATAATAGTCAGGTTACTTGACCATGCGAAATTTCTCCTTGTCCAAAGACATACTTGTAGTTTTTAATTTTTCCTGTGGTACATTTACTCTTTTAGGTTTCCGGTTCGCTTTCAGCCCATACGCGATGAAGTTAATGGCCAGAATCGTCAATGCAAAGGCAGTAACAGGAGCAAGAACCATCCATGGAAAAGACCTTATGTATTGAAAGTTATCACTGATCATGCCTGCCCATTCATTTGACATGGTAAACGTTTCAGTAATTGCATCTCCCGTTTCAATATCGTACTCCATAACCCTCGTATCTGAACCTCCTATAAATACATTTAAAAGCCCTAAATGAGCAAATATTATGAGGGTTTGTCCCATTTGCTGAACAAAGGTTACTACTACTTTAGGGGTAAGAAAAGGGACAATATGTTTTTTAAATATGTGGAACCTGCTCGCCCCCATCGTTCTCGCATTATCAATAAACTCATTATTGGAAGCGAGGTCGATCTCTTCCTGTACATATAAAGACAACACAGGGACGCTCACTGCAATGATTACTAAACATGGAAATACAATTTTGGTTGTCAAATCGTAGCTCCAACTAAAAGTTAAAATAACCGGCGTGATTAATATATAAGTGAAGACAGTGACTGGAGCATAGTGCAGCGCATCCGAGAGCCCTTTAAACGTACGTTTCATTGAAGTCGGAAGTAAAAATAAAAGGTAGCCACCCAGTAAAGATAAAAGAACTCTCCCTAAAGCAATAATAACGGAAAGACCAATCGTATATTTCGCCCCTTCTATGATTTTGGTGAGGTAGCTGTTCCCGTCAATATCACTTCCCAAAGGATAGGCCATAGAGGGTGGAAATGGCGCCATGGCAATGAGACTGCCGTCATCATCAATTAATAATTTCTCCGGCTTTGCTAGTTTAGGTTCTATGAAATGACTGTAACCAAAACTTGCTACCATTAACCCAATAAGGTAAGCAGCCCCGATGAAAACTAAGATTTTGCTATTCCTAGTCAAGAGTCCCACCCCCCTGCAAAAACTTCGACTCCAATACCCATTGGATAATTGTGAAAACGATAAAAAACGGAACAAACACAAGAAATAAGCTGATCGTCAGTATTTCCGGATTCAACACACTATTTTTATAAATGAACGTCATAAACCCTTCTATATCAAATATGATTTCCAACATCAAAAGATTAGCCAAAGCAAAGGTGAAAATACTTTTAAAATGATTGAATAGCGTTAGGACAGAATTTCGAAACATATGTACGAACAGTATGGTCCATTTGCTTAGTCCTTTGCTTAAGGCTAACTTCACATAGGGTTGTTCTTCTTCATACTCAAATGCCAATAACAAGTACTTCGTGACATAAATCCCAGGCAGAAGTGATAAAACCAGGATGGGAAGTAAGACAGGTTCGCCATCCAAAGTACTGGTGATATTGAATATAAGAAGATCTGTTTTTTTGTAGATCCAAATGATTAATAATTGAAGAATTAGAATGATAAAGATGTCAGGCAGGGATTCCAAAACAAACAATATCATTTTGGGGAACTTCCGGACTTTGCTGGATAACGACATAATCAACATCGTCATCACAACAGCTACAGCTAGACCAAGAATTAATCCTAAAATCAGATACATCATAGACTTCGTAAATAACTCTAATAGCTCAGGAAAAAGTGAATAGTATCTCCCACTTTCGTAGTACTCTACCATGCCTCCAGTCGTCAGTAGTTTAACGGTATTCCACATATGGAGACCATATTCTTGAACATTAAACACTATCGTATCCTGTAAAAAGAGCGTATTATTCAACTCTTTTTTTTCAATCATCATCAATACGTCCACCTGCGATTTCATATTGAAGAAGAGATAAGGAAGCGATCCAATCAAAACAATGCTGATAGACGTAAGAATAAATTGAATCAGCGATTTCCGAAAGAATGTAATTGTCATGTCTGATCCTCTTTCTTAATATGTACTGTTGAAAAATCCCAAATTATGTTACATGGCAATTACATTACTTCTACACTTTCGATTACTTCCCCTCTTTTTTGACACAAAAAATAAATGTACGATAGTAGTGGCGGTAACACAATCAATTTTCTTGCCGGACGAAGAATAGAAATTGATTGTGAAGATAACACCTTTGCACGTCTACGTGGAAGAGCTCGAACAACAGTGAATGTTCTGCCTAGCGGTATTTATGAAGTGACTATCACCCGAGGGTTAGCAGGAGGTTTAGCTTTATAGACCGTTAATACTACAGATTCCCATGGAAACACTTTTTCTACCACTTTCACTGCCCATATAAACCCAGTTACGTTTGTTGGTGACTGTACTGATGTACCTTAATGGAATGACTACTCAAGGCAGAGAATGGCTCATCTTCATGTCTAATCATTATTGAAACTAGCTTTCTAACAATGCTATCCAAGCATGATGAAAGGGGTGCGGTCTTTTTGTTAAAAAGATCGCACCCCTTTGTTTAAGACTTGGATAAAAGATCAGAAACTCTTTATAAGATCAATACTCACTTTGCAATATGTCATACATTTCTTCATCTATAAACTCGCCATAGTATATGATTTTCATCTATCCTTTTTACTGAGATCGATACGAAATTCCGCGCCAATAAATATACCACGAAGCCTCTAACCTTCTCTCTAAGCGACGAGGACCTCCGTAAAGCATATCCACATAAAGACTATCCAGCAGGGCCAGATAAGCAGAAGCAACCTGCTTCTTTCCAACCTCAGCAGCAACTTCTTCTTTTTCTTGGCCGGAAGCTATAACAGGAAGCAATAATTCCTCTGCCCTGTCCAGGTAATCATAGGTTAGGCGCATGATCTGGTCAGTCAGGTGAACCGGCGGGTAAAACGCTGTACGGATCCAGAACTTGGTTGAGTCTTCTTTTTCGTAACGTTCCTTACTTTCTATAAGAAGATTGTACAAAAAGTTTTTTAAATGAAGCTCCTTCTTTTGTTCAACATAATTCATCAAGAATGCTATTTCTTGTTCATATGCATCCTGGCACAGAGTAAGGAAAAGGTCGTCTTTTCCTTTGAAGTGAGTATAGATTGATTGTTTTTTAATCCCTACTTCGTCAGCAATTTCCGCCATCGATGCCCCTTCATATCCATTTCGAGCAAAATTTTTCAATGATATTTCTTTAATTTGAACCGAAGTAATGCTCAACGTAAGTCACCATCCTCTTATCATACTTGACAGCTTTTTCAATTAATCAACTTTAATCCAATTGCTGCACTTATGACCATAGTCATAAATACAATTCGAAGCCAATGCTTAGATTCCCCAAAAAATAAGATGCCCATAAGGCCGGACCCTACTGTTCCGATCCCTGTCCATATGGCATAAGCCGTTCCCATTGGCAGAGTCTGCATAGCAAAACTCAAGAAGCTGAAACTGCAGATCATTCCAAGCACGAATACGGCCACGGACCCCACATTCTTGTGTCTGTTTATTAAATTCAGTCCGGTTACTCCCATGACTTCGAAACCTCCAGCAATTAAAAGAAATACCCATGCCATTAGGACGCACTCCTTTCTGCTTCAGGTTCACCAGTGACTAACTTAAGGCCCATCACTCCAATGAGAAGAATAAGAATCAGCAGGACATTTAACATCTTAAAAGGTTCTCCGAAAACTAACATTTCCATCAATACCGTACCGGTTGTGCCAAGTCCTGTAAAGACAGCATACACCGTTCCTACGGCTAGATTCTTCGTGGCTTTAATAATCATAGCAAACGAAAGAAATATGGCTATACCTGTTCCTATCCATGTAAAACTATTATAGGCATGCTTTAAACCTATAACCCAAACCACCTCAAATAAAGATCCAATTAAAACATAAAACCAAGAAAGCTTCATATATAAGACTCCTTTAATTATATTTTAAACTACTCCACAAAAACTTACGAACGGTCGTAAGGTAATGTTAGCAATTGTATTTAATTGTGTCAATTAACATGGATTTTTAGATTTCCTACATAGGATAGCTTCGTGAAAAGGAGGATCTACAACGACAAAGCACATTACTACATAAAAAACCGGTTCCTTTAAAATATATCTAAGAACCGGTTTAACTTATCAATTTTGCTATTTAAATTTTCCAATGAAAGGTAATACTCGAAGTTATACATCACTATAGTAATTGTTCCGATTGTTAATGTTTCATTTTAAAGACAGTATGTATAAAAATATTTGTAACTTACTCCTCTTTTTTCTTCCACATATAAAAGTTATAGATTAGTTGAATAACAAAAACTAAAAGCAAAAATATTACGAAAAGCATTTCAATACGAATACTAAAGTTCGGAAACAGGAGAATTGCAATAACTGCTAAAATAACGACAGGAAAGGTCATTAACGTTCTAATCATTTTTCTTCTGTATGACAAGCTAAAGTAATTTAACTTAGGGCCTTTATCTACTTTTGATTTGTGCCTGTAACTAACTGAGAAAATGATAATTACGATCAGGGAAACTATACCGGAGATTAAAATATATACCACAACTAATCTTCCTTCCATTTCATAGTAAATTAAACTACATGGGGACTTGATTTCTAGATATTTCTCAAGTTTATTTTCATTAGAAGAGAAATTAACGGTAGTTTGAATGAACAGGCTTATGCGTATTTCCAGGGAATCAATCTGTCATTTTAAAGATTCTTCGTATCCACTTTCCTCATAGAGGATCTCGGGTGATAATTTCGTCCATTCTTCAATCGTTGTCTCAGGATGGTTGTCAGCATAGTTACGAACAATGTGGTAGCCGATAATATAACCGAAGCTGTATGGAAACTCAGTGCCATCTCCATAAAGCACCGTATTCACTAGTTCATTCTCCGTAGTATCCAGAGAACTCTTTACTTGATTCCATAATTTCTTCTCTTGTTCGTCTTCCATATGATACGTTTTCACTACTGGTTCTCCGTATAACAAGGAAGAGAAGTATTCAGCTTTCCCTTCAAAAATAATACTACCCAGTAAATCCCATTCATAGTTCCGAGCAAATTTCTCGGTCCACACACTGTGGTGATATTCATGTGCAACAGTTTGTTTCAATCGCTCTTTGTTAAAATGAGGGAAGTAAAACACAGACACTTTGCCTGCTCCAACATTTACTCCTCCATAATCCACATTCCCTCTAGGAAGAAGACAGACCGTTGTATCCTCGCCTGGCAATAGATCAGCAGATTCCTTCAAAGCTTGAAGTACTGTTTTTTCTGGTTCTGCAGCCTGAAGCATGGTGATATCATCCTTTACTTTTTTCAGCTCTCTCGGAGGAGTTCTCACATACTCCTTCACAAGATGAGAGTATTCCCCACTCAAACATGCTTCTTGTATATGATCCATAACGATGTTGTTCCACATCTTCTTCTGCTTATTCCATTCATCTGTTTCTTCAACTTTTTTCACAAACTCTTCGACATATTCGTAGGCAGAAAATATTCGTAACGTTTGTCCGCCTTCTGTGGTAGCTTCAATTATGTATTCATTTTTATTAGAAGTTATTTCAGTTAGGGTACTTGTGTCCGTTTTTTTGTTGTTTACTCTGTTGGAAGTCTCCGTATCACAACCTATTAGAATACTAAGTAAAGTTAAGCCTAAAATAATTAAGTATCGCATAGTCCTCCCCTTTGAACGGTTCAAATTAACTATCACGCATAATTCTTACATATATGCTGAATTGGATTTAACTTTTCTGAACAAGAGTATGGTTTCAATATAGACGGTTACCTTGAAACTAAGTCTCCGACATACCTGACTAAACAAAAAAAGGGCGAATCCTTCATTATAGAATTGCCACCTTTTCTGTATCACTCAGAGCTAAGATATCTCTTACTGTCTTTTTCTCTAGCACAAGAATGGATAAGTAGTTATCTATTCTTGTTAGTTTTTATTTGAGTCTATTGCTGTTCCAACTGTTGTCCCAAGAACCAAACCTATACCAGCGCCGATTGCTAGATTATCAACTATAGTTAAACCAAGCACTGCCCCTAAAGGAAACCCCATACCAAGTCCAACCGCTAAATAAGTAGTCCCTTTTGTTTTCTTATATTTGCCCATCATTTATATTTCCCTTCCGATAACTTTGTTTGCTCCTATTGTTCGCCAATCTTGCTATGTAAGTAAAAAAATCACGTTTATGAAGGGCCTTATTCTTGATTCATCGGGCGAGTATCTATTAAGCCATCGCCTCGATGGGGGGAATACTAATGACTTAAATAAACACAATGCACCAGGTTCTACAAGCGACTATTAAAATATTTTGATAACTAACAATAGAAGATATGGGCTAAGAATTAGAAGTGCATGCATGGTCACTAGTTTTCGTTTTTTAGTACCTAATGCAATCGCTCCTCCAAACAAGCCACAAAGAAAAGTAATAATGACTGTGACGATGGCTCCGTATTCCACAAAGAAAAACCAATAATAAGAAAGCAATCCAACGACAAAAATAATTCCAGATATAATAGAAGGCATAAATTGTTCCTCCTAACCTTATTTATACTCACACCATGAAACGTGTCTCTAAGTCAATAACCCTAAATATGCAAGCCACTTTTCCGTTATGGTTTACAAATTTCTTCATTTAACTACACAGTTTGTTACACATCCCCTAAATCTGTTTTATATATTTTGTTCCCTATGTTTGAAAATAACGACTCTACATTCTTTACACCTTAACGCTGGAACTTTTTTGACTTTCAACCATGCATCACCTATTAATGTTTCACTTCCAAAATCCGCAAAGATGGAATCAGGCGAGTCTGACCAGCAAATTCTTCGAGGAGAGAATATATACCCTTGCTTCAACTCGTTTCCACATTCAGGACACCATGCATTATCGTCCATTGTTAGTTACACCACCTTCACCTTAGCGATCTTATTGAAATAACTAGTAACCCTGCACCATCAAACTATTATTATTCCCTATGATTATGTAAGAAAAGCGAGTATCCTATGAAGTCATCGCCCCCGGTACAGGAAGACTCGTAATCGAAATAGCTAAGTGAACCTTTTACTTTAAGTACGACACATTACAATAAAAAAATCTTAACTTAAGAATTAGGAGACATCCCGGCCATCATTGCAGCAAATGTAATTAGAGCGGCAGTTCCCAATAAAATAATGATTGATAAAATCGCAAAAAATTTTTGTCTCTTAAAAGATAGAATGGATAATATCGTGGCTATAATCAAAAACGTCCATATTACTATGATATCTTTCGAACCTGGAAGAAAAAGTAATGATAGAAACCCGGAGATAGGGACGACGCTTAGTATCAGTACATAGATCCCCAGTAGAATATCTTTATCCTTCAATTCAGCACCCCTTCTTTCTTACAATTACTACATAAAAAAACTATGTGCATGTGTTTGGTATCAATAGAAAAATGGATCTGCAAAATATGAGCGTTGCCCTTTTGTTTCAACCTAAGATCAAATTATAAAAGGATGCCCCTCCTCCAGCCATCCAATATAATAGAGTCCCGAAGGAGATGAGAAACCAAACCACACGCCATGTGGTCTCTTTTCTTGAAAACTGAATCCAATAAAAAACTCCCCACCACACAAAAGTTGTCATGATTGCAAAATTTATTGAAGAATACGTCACCTGGCTCATTGCATTTCCGAACCAAGCGAGCAATCCTGCTGCTGATATGATCATCAGCAGGATAATATTCATTGCATGAAACCGTTTCCCTTTCATCCTTACCCTCCAATCCATCTCAAACAAACCGGTTTTAGTAACACAATGTTTATATAAGAATTGCTTTCTGCAGGAGTCCTCATGGTTAAGAGGACTATGTACTTTTCTTATTTGAATAAAGAATATATCAAATTAAATTTTCCGGTTCATCTGCATACCATTCAGCAAACCCACAATGGGTGCAAATAACTGGATTGATATTTGTGTTTTTCTTGTTGCTTAATATTCGATCTCCTTCGGGGTTTTTTACAAGCAGTCCCCTAAATCCCTCAGCCACATAGCATTTAGTCATTTCGCTACCACATTTAAGGCAAGTTCTCTTTTCAGAATTATCCATACTTTCCACCTCTTTTGATTATGTATATTAGAAATGCTAATAATCCAAATTCACTTCTCCTACTCCGCTTCTTCTCAGATACAAGTTGACATTTATACTGTTATAGATTTCTAAAGATGTACATAAGTAAACTTTACCACCTGCTTACATAGATTCATCCGAATTTTGTGATGAAAAAACAAAGAAAGAAGGTAATTATGCCAATGAACAGGGCGTATTTATTTATGTTTTTAAAAATTATCCCTCCTTCTATTAGTTACGAATAAAACTGGATTAAGTTTCAAAATTTAGGTAACTATTCCATTAGTATCTAAACTGAGCCATCTTCTCCCCTGACCAACACATAAAAAAGGGGAGCAATTCTGATTTAGCAGAATTGCCCCCGTTAAATAACTTATGTAATTACATAGGCATCATTATATATTATAAGTAGTCAGCAAAAACTTTTATCGCTGGAAAAACGAAAAGGATAGCTGCAACAATGTATAAATATCCTCTTTTCGTTCGATTAGTCTTTATCTGCTCAACTCCCATTAGTAAAAAGAAGATCAACAATAAAGGGATAAATATAACGGATAATATTCGGGAATTGTTAACAAATAGATGAGAGAACCCCAGCAATATTGCGATTATAGCTAAGATGAAATTCACTATTTTAAGTACTTTCAACGTTTACTACCTCCATAGGAAATTTATTCCATCTCCCTATACTTCAGTAAAACACCTTATGTAAAAGGGGGCGGATTAATCTACTTTCACGACAGGGTCCTCATTACTTAGAATTTCAAATAAATAGTGCTCTTCGGTAAAACCAAAACACGTCAGCTCACTCGGGTCGTCAATAGCTGCATTAAGATCGAGTTGCCATTGCAGGAATTCGGAATTTTCCACTCTGAAGTAAGGCCACACAAGGTCTTGGGCCACAGATGCCGCATCAATAAAATCTGCATGAATTAAGTCTTCCCGATCTGCCTCCTCCGAGTACCGCACGGCTATAGGGGATTCGAACGTAAAGGTGATCTTTTTTCCTGACTCACAAAAGCAGCCCTCATCATTTTGGAAAAGCAGCACGAAAGTCAATTCTAACCAGTAAGGCAGGAGTGTGCATTTATCCAACGAAATGTAATGGGTACATGCTTCATGCGGAACCCATGTGTGTACGATCTGTTTCAACCTATCACCTCCACTGATATTTTTCCAGACAGATTATCCATTGTTCCCCCGTCCTGGGTTATGGGTGTTTTCCTGCCCATTTGAAAGGAAAGTATAGAAGTAAACTAAATTTACTTTCTATATACAACTTAGACCCCTGAAAAATATTAATTGGTTTATAAGCATAATGACTAATCTAAAGTATATATTGTAAAAAGTTGACTTGGCAGGAGGTAGATCTTACATGGAAATAAAGCCAAAAGTAGATATTATTAACACGGCATTTCAAAGTAGTAAAGGAAGGTTGTTTGCTGGAACTTCCGGGGTGTTGAAGACGGGTGCTAATAAAAATGCATGGGCTCAACTTGTAAATCCGTTAGAATCTAATGTCAATTTATATGTCTCTTTTTTTGCTTTGACAAACTTCTCGACTAAACTAGTGAAAGCAGACTTTGTTGTTAATGCTGACCCACCTGGAATTCCACACCTATCATCAGACGTGAGTGTTCTGAAACTTGCCTCCAATCTTAAGCCTGTAGGAAAAATTTTATTTAACCCTGGTGTATCAGGTTCATTTTCAGGAGGAAGAGTTGTAGGTACAAGAGCGTTAAGTCCCCAAAAGACAGAACTGGGTTTTAGAGTTGACGGTCGATTGATTATAGAGCCAGGAACAAACGCAATGTTCTTTTTGTGGAGTCGCACTTCTGCTGAATCTCAAATAGAGTTTGAATGGTATGAGAGTAAAACAATCTTTTAATTCTTATATGCGATTTCTGAATTGCACAAAAACCACTGTAAGACTCTAATCCAAGACATATTTTGGGTAGTCTTTACTTTAGCACCGTTAAGGGTGACGGTATTGGGTTTATATGCCTTTTGCAAATGTCGAAGGTGAAAATGAAACTTTATATTTTCCTTGAAGTTCTTTCTGTACTTTTTCTGTTAGTTTCAATCCTTTTTATTATGCTCTTTTTCAAGTTCAACGCCATTAGGAATTATTCCATCTTTACACCAATCCATCCATGCTCCATACTCTTCAATCCATTTCATTAACTCCAACTTCAAATGGAGTTCAATTGGAACCTCTTCTAGATCAAGGTTACAATTACATTGATTACACCAGATAGGGTCTGCTCCCACATCTCCCTCAACTTTTAATTCATTTTTTTCTTGTTCTTCACATAGACACCTCATATGGTTTCCACCTCCATTAATGACCTTAATTTAAGACTTCTCAGTACCTTCTGCTCCTTCGAAAGCAACTTCATACAACCATTTAAAGAATGTTGCTAAAAAAGAGATCCCCAATATATCAACGATTGCCTGGTTATTAGATGGAAACAATGCATTCCATAATAAAAGGCCGACAATCATGGAAAAGAAAAATTTAATATGACTTAACACCTTGATCACCTCTAATCTTCAAAATTACATTTGCAATTAGTCTTTCTTCAATATTTTCATCCGTTTCAAATATATGTACGAAAGAAATTCGCATTTTGTTTCAAACTAGTGAAGACTCGAATCCGAGTTAATATGGAGTTGATCTTCACCATATACCCCCAAATAGCTTAATAAGCTTTATTTTTCAGTTTACTTTGCCATCTCTTTTTCCAATGAAAGGCTTGCGGAGGAAATTAAAAACACCAACATAGTAATTGGTGAGACTTATTACAAATATAAGAACTTCAACTTTCACCTTTTATACATAAAGGAAGCCGTTTTGAAAAAGTTTAATCAAAACGGCTTCTTCTTTTGTTTTATAAAAAAGTTTGATCATTTTCTGCAACTCGCTCTTCAACAAACGCACTCTTTTGTTGAAGGTGGACTCGAAGTGAAAGCAACTCTATTATAAGGTTCTTTCCGGCTTCTTAAATGATAACTTCTTAAATATGTTCCTTCCAGCTAACAAGGTAAAATATAAAGAAATGGCGACTAGTAATATTAGATAAAAGTCTCGTCCAGCAAGGTAAGTAGCAGAGTGAAGACCTTTTATAAGGAAGTGAGCAAACACGTAAGAGATAGGCACTAGAATAATTCTTTCTAGTCCATTTCTAATTTTCTCGTTCTTCCGGAATATGACTAATCCAATTCCACAAATCATTGAAAATCCTATAGCAAACAACACATAGTAGCTTAAAACTAACCGAGGTAACGTCATGACAGAACCATCCGTTATTGGATCTCCATAAATTAAAGTATTTTCACTTCCATCAGTATTGTAATAATAGATGGAAGCGACCGCTTCCCCATTCGGATTTAAGACCGTATTTTCCAGGTTGTTTTTGCTTATTTCCTGGTTCCAAATCGTTTCCCATGTTGTTATATCATAGACATAACCTGAATTGTCTGCTGCTGGATATTGTTCTACATTAAATCCAGAGACTTCTTCACTAAAATTCAAAAGTACTGTTCCGTCATCCTTTTCAATAATTGAAACCGCATTTTCATTATAAGAGATGTATTCGGGCGTTGTCAGATAAGCCATTGTAACCACCGCCAAAACCATTGTTACCATGACTGAAAGAATAATCGTTTGAAGCTTTTTCCTTCGCAATGTATTTTGTATATTTTTTAAGGGAGCTATATCGGTATCTACTGGCGGTTCTTCAAAAGTCCTCATTTCTTCAAGTTGTTTTTTGCAGTTTTCACAAGAAACTATATGTTCTTCAACTAGATCTCTAGTATCTTGACTTGCCATATTCTCGACATATAGCGGCAATACATCCCTAATCACATTACAGCTGATTTTCATCGATCATCCTCCAATCGCGCTTTAATCTTTTCTCTTGCACGGTGATAAGTAACACAAGCCCAGTTATCACTTTTTGCAAACAATTGGCCAATCTGCTTAAATGATCGTTCTCCAAATACACGGAGCGTAAAGACCTTTTTGTATGGCTCTTTTAAATTCTGGATCGTTTCATGTACCTTCATAGACGCTTCTGAATTGGCTATTTCGTGTTCTACATTGTCTCCACTAGTTGATTCTGGAACCGAATCAAAATCTACAAAGCTCTTTTTCTTACGCAAATAAGAGTAATAACTATTTTTGGCAATTTGACATAACCAAACACGGATATCACTATCCCCTCTGAAACTGTGTAGCGATGTCAATGCCTTCATAAAAGTTTCTGAAGTGATATCTTCAGAAATATGCTTATCGCCGGATAAACTATACGCGTATAAAAATACATCTTTAAAGTATGTATGATAAATATCCTCAAGCTGTGTCACCATTTCACCTCCTTACATATAAGACGCGAGAAACTCAAATATCTTACAAAAATATTAAAAAAACCGAACAAAGTACGCCGGTCCTGTTTTTCTTCTACCATAATTATTGGTTTCCATAATGAAATCGGGTTAGTTTACGTTACCTATGTACAATCTTTACACTAACTAATATCTTATTAACAAGCGATTTTCAACAATCTGGCCAGTCTTTGCAGATCTTCACCCTAAAGTTCTTCAAAGTAATCAACTATAAGAACTTATCCCCCCGTTTACTAAGAAGGTTTTAGTGTTGTCCGACTTTCATTGGTCCTGCTTCAGTTAACCATTAATCCATTGCTTTAACAAAGAAATAGAACTCATTTCCAATCTCACATAAGGGATTTTGTTTTTTGTAACTTCTTCACTAACAAACACTTGAACTTCCTCTTCTGTAACCCAAGATTGTCTCCTCATTCGCAAAAAAGGTATCGTGACCTGATGCTTCACACTTTTATCTATCTGCTAACCTACTTCTTCCTTGTAGTGGTAAACACGCCTATCCACATCAGGAAAGCTAACTAAACAGAGGAGTCCTTAAGAATCGTTTCGCTAAAGAAAGGGTTCTTAAGGACTTTGTTCCTATACATTCTTTCACAGATATTAGGGAATCATAAATAATAATGGTGTTATTTGCCTGAATTTTGAAATTATTTTATAATAATAAACATTAATATGTCGAAACTATTCCGCTTATGCCTTTTTAAAAAACCGCGTGTGCCTGCTTATATAGGTTTTGTAAATGCTCTTTAACATAATTTTCAAGGATACTACTGGTGGTTTATAGGAAAACCGAATCAAAATATCTACAAATCAGGAGGATATGATGAGAAATAAAAGCCTGCTTATTATTTTAGTGATCTTTTTGATTTCCAGTTTCATTGGCGGTTCCACCATCTTCTCTCAATCGAATGAAGCAGAGTTGGAAAAACGCGTGTCAGCCAATATGAGAACGCTATACAAACCAACGAAGAAGACAGAAGTGAAAGAAGTGACAGAAGTTTCTCTCGCAGCCGTAGGGGATTTGTTAATACATAAAGAAGTATACAATGATGCGAAGACTTCTTCATGCTATGATTTTAATCCTATGTTTCAGGAGGTCACTCCCTATCTTTTAAACGCTGACATTACATTTGCGAATTCAGAGAGCATCATGGGTGGCGCAGCAATCGGCGTATCCACCTACCCTTCCTTCAACACGCCCTTTGAATTAGGAGATACGTTAAAAGCTAACGGCATTGATATTGTTTCAATGAGCAACAATCACACCCTGGACCGGGGTGTTCCCGCTATTGAAAACGCGATTAATCAATGGGATTTCCTGGGAATTAAAAAGGTTGGTTCCTACTTGTCACCGGAGGAAAGAGACAAGATCACAACGATCAAAAAGAATGACATCACTTTCTCCTTTTTGGCTTACACCTATGGAACAAATGGAATTCCGACCCCTGATGGGAAGCCTTACCTGGTGAACAGGATTGATAAAGACCTGATTGCCTCTGACATCAAGCGGGCCTCCAGCAAATCTGATGTCGTCGTCATGAGTTTACATTTCGGCAAGGAATATGAAAGAAACCCAAGTGCTGATCAAAAGGAATTGGCAGCTTTTGCCGCCGAGCAAGGCGCAGATATTATCCTCGGTCATCACCCGCACGTGCTGCAGCCACCGGAGTGGATTCAAAATACGGATGGGTCTAAAAGCCTCGTTTTTTATTCTCTCGGCAATTTTCTCTCAGGCCAGGAAGAAAAGTACCGAAGGATTGGTGGGATAGCGGGGATGACTGTACAAAAAGTGAAGGGAATGGAAGGAACATCCATCAATATAAAGGAACCCAGGTTTAAACTCACATATGTAGACTTTGAAAATGACCAGGATTTCAAAGTTCTCCCTATGAAGGAATTTAGCGCTGACTTGTTTCAGGAACTATCCAAACACATGAAAACATCGATTCATGATCTATCGGTAAAGTAAGGATAAAAACGGACGCTCCTCCTAAGAGCGTCCGTTTTTTTTAATGTTAAACATCTCTACTCAGGAGTTGAGTGATGAAGAACTTTATGAAGTCTTAACCACCTACCTTCACACAGAAAACTTTGAAGCGCGTGATTTGAATCCTAATCGAGTCATGTGTTGAAACACTCCCCTTTTTTGTTGATATTACTAACAACAAAGGACTTCAAGGGCTGATGCTCTAGTGAACAATCGACCCGTTTATGTAAGACTCGAGTTCGAGATAGATTTTGTGGAATCTGTTCCCTTATTCCCCTCCCGGAATCTCGACTTCAAGGTACAACCCTAATAAATCCAAAATTTCGGCCCTGGACATCTTAATCAACTAGTTTCCCCTAAAGGTAAAATTTGCAGGTCACAGATGCTTTTCTAGGCCATGGTGAAACTTCTCTTTAAACACCTTACAAAAAGTAAAATATAATTGACATTTTGTAAGGTGTTGAATATTATAAATGTAGGAGGAGGGGATGATTTTTTTTGAAAAACAAAAAAATGAAGATCGCCCGTGCTGAAGCCGACGTTTCTCAAGAAAAATTAGCAGATATCGTAGGAGTTACAAGACAGACCATCAATTTAATCGAAGCTGGCAACTATAACCCGAGTCTGAAATTGTGCACGGCCATATGTAAAGCATTAAATAAAACTTTAGATGATTTATTCTGGGAGGAATGATCAATGAGTGCTGAAAAGTTAGTCAAGGAAACCAAATTAACCATTGGTATATCGTTATTTGTTAGCTTAGCCCTTTTTATCACCTGGTTTATTTTCGAAACAACGACCATTTCTTTTACTAACAGCAAAGCCTTCTTAGCCTTATCACTCATTCCTTTCAGTGCAGCACTAGCTTCCTTCCTTAAACTAATGAAAATAAAAAAGAACCCTAAAATTATTGTATCGGAGACGGATGAGAGACTTGTAGCCGAGAAGAATCAAGCCGATGCGAAAACATTGAAAGTACTTCAAGGTATTTTGTTCTTATCCTATTTGGGATACACATTTATCATTCCTGAAGACACATTTAAATCGTTTGGTTGGTGGGTAACGTTGTGTGTCCTTCTTTTCTCTTTATTAGCTCCAATCATTTTCCGCCATATGATGAAAGAAACCTGATAAAGCTTTCTGTATTCTCTAAGCGTTGAGAAACTTCAAACGGTGTTACTCACAACATATAATAGTGGATTTAAAAAGGGAACCTCATTAAAAATGGGTTCCCTTAGTCATTCAATAAATGCCCCTGAGCGATTGTTCTTATTGAATAATTGCTCTCGTTTCTTTAAGACTTGGTTTCAAGATCAAACAGGCCATTAAAACATAGGCAGCTATTAATAGCGTGACCCCTTTAGCTTAAAACGGATATTTTTCATATAATAAATAAACAGGTACTAAATATAAAGAATTTTTATAGAAAGTAGTGATTTTATTGGAAACAACACCATTTGATTATAGTGACAAAAAATTCTCAGTCTATTTTGAAGTAGCAGATAAAAAATCCACTTTAGAAGTACTTAAAAAAATTGCTTTTATTGATAAAATTGAACACTTACAATATGGATTTAAAGTCAATATTGCAAGACAACAAATCCCTGAGATTGTTAGATACTTATCACAAGAAAGTATTGCAATCTATGCAGTAACACCCCAAAAGTAGTTATCTTCTAACAAGCTGTTAGAAGTTAAATAAGACATTCATTTAACTTCTTTTATTTAGGCTGAATTCGCATTGATTGTTGTCTTTGGACGATAAAGTTTGTCCGTTGATTTCCGCGTGGAGGGATGGGAGCCTCCTCGGCATAACCGCCTGAGATCTCCCACTCCCCTCCGCTACAATCAACTAAGATCGTTAACTCCAAGAAACAACCGGTATCTGGTTTTCTTTAGTATGATCAACTAATGATTAAATAGATCTTTTAATGTACTTGCTTGTTCTGCAGTAATTTCATAATATTCATTTTCGTTTGTCGTTTTACTTGTAACAGCTCCACCTTCTGCCTTGTACCACAAATAAGCTTGGTGAACAGACACATTGTTATTTGGTTCATATACTTCAAAGAATACGTCGGGCTTTTGGAAAGTGATGTCTGTAGGTTCCTCAATACTTTTGAAGCTTTCAAAAATAACTTTTACTCGATTAACTCTCTCTTCATCTTTTATCTCTTGAGTAATGCTACTGCCTTGTATGTTATATCCTTTTTCGTTTTCAGAATTCTCTGTGTTAGGCTGTCCAACTCTTATTATTTGATCAGGGCTAGAGCAACCATTCATTCCTATTAGACAACCTATAAGCAATACAAATAAAGAACGCACATAATACCACCTCTTTTGAGAAATTTGAACCTCACACCTCAAATATTTTCTTTTTTCATTTAGTAGCATAAGAATATTTTTGTTTCACTTTCTGAACACCCATTTTTTAAAACATTCTATCTTTGTCGATTACGGATAAGCCCCCGTTTATGTAAGACTTGAATTCGAGATATCTTTCACGGTTCTACTTGAAACCACTTTAGTTATACATAAAAACTTACACAATTGTTGAATATTAAATAAATGACGTGATATTTAGCCATTATTTCTTACGGATTCGTTCTAAAAATATAGGTGATATATTTAGTAAGATAGAAACAATTGTCAAAAACCAAAATACCTTTGACATACCAGGTACTACATCCATTATAGCCGCCCAATCTTCTGCATCTATCCACCGATTAAGATAACTGTAATCAGCACAAATTGTTAATGCTGTAAATGATAAAGCCAACGCCATAGCAAGCTTATAATCCTTTCCTGCTGCATACAAAAAAAGATTTATAAAAGTTACCACTATGGCAATAACCCCAAATATTAACCACATTATTACACCCCCACATATTTTTTTTAATGATAACCCTTTTACTTATTAAAGTTTACTAATCTGTCAGTTAAATAGGTTTAACAACTGATATTACTTACGCTTATGTATTAAAGGGCTAATTCTCTATTGAACGATCGCCCCCGTTTGTTAAATACTTGAATTCGAGATATATTCTAACATTCTTAACTTATTATACCTTGGTTAAGGAATGAAAAACTGGCACTTTCCTTCCAGACCTACCGTTTGGTGCACATGCCATCGTCTACCTTATATTCTCTTGAACCTCCGCATAGCGCTCCCATTCGCGAAACGTTTTTCGAAAAAGGCTCTGAATATCACGCAACCGCGTTTTTTCACAACCCTTTTTACTCACCATATCGCATAACGCGATCACATCCATCATTTTCGCTTGCTGCAGCCATTCCGCAGGGAGTTCCCCTCCATGCTTAAGATAACTTGAAATGAATGGGCGCAGGAATGGAGAGTTTTCCACATCCTCATAGCGAAGCATGTTTCCGATGTCATGTAACGGAGAGTGGCTGAACGAAAACTCCCAATCTAAGATGCCCGTCACTTCCACCTCTTCTCCGCCAGTTTTGACGAGAATTTTCAATGGGTTGAAATCGCTATGTACTAAAGAACGCTGCTCCCCAATACGATTCAACAAATAACCCTGCTCATCAGCGAATCGTCTGATTTCCTCAACCATTTCTGAACCTATGTTTTCCTCTACATAGCCCTCACTGATGATATCCTCTAATACACTTCTGAAAGAATCCGCTCCTATCGTCAGAAACTCCTGCACATTCAACTCTTCATCAAAGAACCCTGGTCCGGAGAACTGAATGGAATGCATCTCGGCTAGCCACCTGCCGACTTCGTGTCCGGCAACCGATAATTTATCGGTATCCCCTTCTTTGAACAACTCAGAAAGCTGAAAACCCTCCACCCAATTCAACAAGAGAAAAGGGTACTCGACCCGGGACAAGGAAAAATCATGGTATAGGACTTCCGGAACGGGCAGGTGGTTTTGGACGCGTTCCAGAATCCGCTTTTCGATATGACCTTTAATGCCGCCACCATTGTAGATTCGTAGTACAACATCCTCCCCATTCGTAAGGGAGAGTTTGATATTCGAATTGCTGAGTCCTCCACCGATGGGTTCAACCCCCGTGATCCCTCTGTCAAGCAAGAAGGAATGCAGCATGTTAGATAATGTTTGATTATCCGGGATGATGACCGGAGTCGAGCGTTTCCATCCTGTTTTCATTTCCACCACTCCTCATTTGTTCAGTAGCTTTCTACAAGGAAAACATCAGTACCAGCATACCTGCCCCCCTCTTTTCAGAAAAAAGTATTCCATATAGAAGTTATGATAAAAAACAAGAGTACTGAAACACTACTTAACAAACATATAAAATTAAATATTTCTTAGGGTTTCTTACCATTTTACCCAAATACTTTACTGAGTTTATTTACAATCAATACCCCTATTATCCCACCAAGACTCATCCCAATGAATATAACCCAATCTATTCCTTCATTTGTCCATAAATTAATGGATAATTGGATAATAAACAGACTAAATACAAAATAAGTTAAATATTTTAAAATACCTGTAATTAAAATCTCCTCCAGTAAATTTTTTCAACTGCACCGTCACTCAACAAGCTAACACTTATTAAACCTATACTTATGTATTGAGGGGGCAAGAACGGTATTAAGAAAAAGCCCCCGATTCTTGAAGGCTTAAAATCGAGATAAATCCAAGATATTGAGTATAAACAATCTAACCTACCATGAAAGGCAAGAAAATTAAACCTAATACAATACTCAATACCAATGTAATGATCCAGTCCCTTCTGCTTCTCATATTAAACACAAAGTTAAATATAGAACTTATGAGAAAGCATGCTGAAAATCCAAATAAGAAAAACGCTATGAATTCCATTTCAACACCTCTTTTAAAATAGTGTTAGTTTTTTTAATACAGAAACGCCCTCTATACTTGAAAGCTTAATTTCTAGATAAACTAAATGGGAAGAATTCTTATTTTATCCTCGCACGGAATTTGCAATAAAGAATTGGCCGGTCCATTTTCCAAGTTGGTTCACCTTAATTCCCTATCTTTTTTTTGTTTCCCTTAAAGCCATTGGATTAAGTGTTCATAACACCTTACCCTTGTACCCATTTATTTAATAGTTTTGTTAGCATGAAAAAGCACCCCGTTATGGGGTGCCACAATTTAGTAAAGTTGTTTACTTAAGGATTCAATCTGTTCACATGTTTGTTGCATCTTTTCATTCACCCACGCAGGATACGTTTCTTCATCCCCGCTAATAATCTTTGAAAGGGTTTCCAAGTAAACAATTAGATAATCAAGCCTTGATGATGGGTGCTGCATTCCACCACCTCCCTCCTATCGAACTAATTCGACAGAAAGAATATATTCCCTTCATAATAAAATACTCTAGGGTGAAAGTCGAACTTAGAGCGATAAGTATGGAAAGATGGAAGAGAGTGGCTAAAAGTGGCAGCTTCAAGTATTTTAAAGGAATATCCAACTTCAGGATAATTCGGTAGATTCATCTAAGACTTGGTGAATTCTTTTAAAATGTCCTTTTAGATAGTTCACTTGTAATTAAAATTCGGTTCATTATATCCTCACTTAGAGAAAGAGCCCTTTATCCTGAACTGGAGATATTAGATGATCTTATACCCCAACAAATACATTAGTAATTCCGATTAAATCCACTCTCTTCTTTTCATAATCGTCTAATGTCCTTCGTTTATCATTCTTTGAAATGCCATGTCTTCTTCATCGGTCTTTCTTTTCATTTATATATAACCCCTCTAATCGCAACAATACCATCTCTAAATAACCTTTATGTACACCTTCAATACCGTAAGAATCAAAAAACAATTTAATTCTTGTTTGTATCCGTTCTGCATCCATGTGAAGCATTATAATATTCAGCCTCACTTGCTCTGCTCTGATAAAGTCTACTTATGGGACCAATTATATAAAGGGTACAAGCTTCGTCCCATAGTCTTGGACCAGGAGCTACAACATCAAAGTGGAACAGACAACAGCTACTATAAGGAACATAAGAAAAAACCCACGTCCCCGTCCTCTCCGGTTGACGAAAATAGACTTTGTTGGTACAATTAAAGTTAATTATTCTTGTTCGTGTTTACGAATGAAAGCCTAAGTAACTAGTAAGTAACTTTCGTCTGGAATGAATATGCAGAGCAATAATAGTAATACAATGTGGATCCGTTCCACGCAGGAGGTAACAAGTTATGTTACAAGGTAATGTTAAATGGTTTAATGAAAGTAAAGGTTTCGGTTTTATTGAAGTAGAAGGTCAAGACGATGTATTCGTTCATTTCTCTGCTATTCAAGGCGAAGGTTTCAAAACATTAGAAGAAAATGAGACAGTTTCCTTTGAAATCGTAGAAGGTAACCGTGGACCACAAGCTGCTAACGTTCAAAAATAATCGTTACTAGGTAAAAAGAGACTTCCAAATTTGGAAGTCTCTTTTTTGTATAAATGGGCTTAGGTTATATGAAATATGTATTTGGGAAAACGCTAAACAACTTTGTTAATTCGGCGTAATCCCCATAAATTTATAAGATAATAAAAAACTCTTTATAGGATCAATACTCACTCTCCAATATGGAATAAACTTCTGTATCTCTATACTCGTCCTTTATAAACTCATTCTTCCTTAAAGTACCTTCATAGTTCATGCCTAACTTTTTCATTACCTTTTGAGAACCGAAATTATCTGTATCGGACCTACCCTCAATTCTGTTAAGACAAAGTTCGTTAAAACCATAGCGAACAAGTTCCTGAAGTGCTTCAGTAGCAATTCCTTGTCCCCAATACTCTTCCGATAAAAAGTACCCCAACTCTACGCAGTTATGTTTATTACTCCAATCAATAAAGGCTGCCACAACAATCACTTAGCCTGTTTCATTCCATTCAATGGCACATTCACCAGGTTCACCTTTTTCGTATCCTTTAATTACCATGTTCAGAAACTCTTCGGTTACATCTATTGACTCGTTTACTTCCCATGTCATAGGCCGTGCTATCCAAGTGATATTATGCTAGAGATCATATTAATCCATATCTTTGTATCTTTCAGTATCTTCCTTTGCCACAGTCAGTTTTCAGTTAAACTAGAAATCCGTATACATTTTTTTCTTACGACCGGTAATATTCTAATGCCTAAAAATTTATGGGAAAACTTTTAGTTTCTCTAATATGTTGACAATCCACCCAATGATAAGAAACCCCCCAATATACATTAATAGGGTATAAAAGAAATTCCATGATTGATTATATTCTATTGTTTCTACTAGAAGAGCAAGTATTTCTAAGCTCGCCATACCCCCGATGAATATAATATAGATCCAGAGAGGATTAATGCTTTTGTACACCAGCATATACGTGAACCACGCTCCAGCGATGGTGAAGATACCTAAATCTAAAAATAAGGAATCCAATAGAACAATTGACGGCATATGATTCACTCTCCACAGTCCCATATGAATTCCTGCCTGGTTCAAAACAACCGCAATTAACGCGGTGATAGGTGCCGTTGTATAAAAAATTATCGGTGCTTTTTTATATAAATAAACACCTGTGATCCATGGAATAACAAAGCCTGCGATTATAATAAATGCCACATCTACCACCTCGTGTTAGTACTGTGTCTTTTCTCGTTATTTATACTAGAAGAGATCATGTTTCTAACACACATTATCAGACAGATTCAGATGTTCGATTTTCAGTTCTGCAAGGAATTTCGTAACTCCATTCCCAACCTTTTCATATTTCCTTGAAACTGATTTATCAAATATACTCTCTAAGCCTCTAATTAAACAGGGCGACTATTCTTATTGAATAATCGCCCCCGTTTCTTTAAGACTCGATTTCAAGATAATATGGGCAAATAAAGACTAAGGCACCTTTTATTAGACGAATGAGTTCATGATGATTTCTCTTATAATGTGTATTTAAATAATAATTCTCCATTATTCGGGTCTCTCTCATTCATATACTCGAATCCAATACTTGTATATAGGTTAAAAGCTTGTATATTGTCCTCCGTAATACTTAAATATATAACGTTTACCTCATATTCTTTAGATATTATATCAATCAGTCTTATTATCGCATTTCTACCGTAACCTTTGCCTTGGTTCCTTTTATCTATCATTATTCTATCAAGCCAAGTTTCTTTATTGGGGCCAAAAGAACCGTACATAGCAAATCCAATAATATCTTCTTTACAATATATAGCTACTGGATGCCATTGATGGTAAGTATCGGCTTCTTTCAAACATTCATCTACGGTTTCAATAAATTTTTCTTGTCCAGATTTCAATTTTATATTTCGAACTATGTATTCATTAGTATCATCTATGTCTTTGAAATGTATATTACTCATACTCTTTATTACACCTCCAGTGTATTCAAACTTTATTGATGATGACTGATCTCTTAGCTTAGCTCAACACTATTATCTATATAGATTGGAGAGGGGCAAATCATAACTGGAGATGTTCCCACTTTACTTGAAGACTTGAATTTAAGATAACCTGATGTTGTTTACAGTCACATAATGTAATCAATAGTTTAAGCACATACTTTCACAAAAACATTAACTTAAAAAGAAGGAGAAAAATTCTCCTTCTTTTAGTTGAACAGTTTAGTTGATCAGTTGTTCAAACTCTTCTAAATTTACTTGTTCATAAAATAAGATTCTCTCTAGAGCTAATGTTAAGATGTGTGGGATTTCATTTAACTTTTCGTCTGTAAAGTCTAGATTATTTAACATAATGATGGACTTATTGAAATCTTTATAGCTAATTAAACTAGTACAAAAACCTGCCCAATACCCATCATGTAGCACGATCTCTTTATATCTTGGGTGATTTTCCAATTTCCACCCAAGACCATACCCACCAAAATCCTTATGCAGCCCAGGACAATAACCTGTAGTCACATTTCCTTTTAATGAAGTAGAACTTAATATCATATCAATGGCTTCTTGTGAAAGAAGCTCATTATTGTAAATTGCTTGTTCCCATTTGAGAAGATCAGCTGCAGTGGACTTTATACCACCGTCACCTTTAACACCGTCAAAAAAGTAAACATACTTATGCTCTTTAAGTTGTTGAGGAAGGTAATATATCCCTTTTTCCCAATCGTATATATAGCCTAAAGAAAAATTTTCTAGTCTACTTTCTAAAAACTGGGAATGAGTCGATGTATTAACCATTTCTAGAGGAGTGAATATTCTCTTATTTAAAAATTCATCATAAGTCAAATTAGAAACCATTCCAATTATTTCTGCTAACAGAACATAGCCAGTATTACAATACTCCCATTTTTCATTAACCTTAAATAACACTTCTGGTTTTTCCTTATTTAGGTAATTAATTACATCTTGATTTGTAGCAACCCTACTATGATTCCAGTTTTTTGTATCCTCAAACCACTCCATGTAGTCTGGGAGTCCAGACGTATGGTTTAATAGGTTTTTGATAGTAATGCCTTTATACGGAAGCGAAGGAAAGTATTTTGTAATATCATCATCTAGTCTTAATTTTTTCTCATCATTTAACATCATAATTGCTACTGCCGTGAAGCTTTTTGAAATTGAAGCAATTTCGAAGATTGCATCAATGGTTTGCTGTTTTATTTCTGATTTCTTTCCAACAGCTCTTTTATAAAAAGCTTCACCTTCTTCGGACAATAGTACTACACCACTAAATAAACGGTTACTTTCTAAGTAATCAAATAGCTTTTCAAGTTCTTTATTTCTAACATCTATATTATTCATACTTGTTCCCTCCATTTATGATTTATTAATTGTGCCATAGATCAATCATATTAAGGAGGACCCCTTATTCTAAGTTATATGAAATTAAATTTGTGGTACATAATAAACTCTCCTTTTGGATTATTCTAAAAATTAACCTTGAAGCTCACAATATTTACTGTTCAATATAGGCGCTACTTAAATGAAAAGCGATCATACTTATTACACAATCGCCCCCGTTTTTATAAGACTTGATTTCGAGATATCTTTCTTCGCTTATAAAATCCTATATTATATGTATTATCTTAAGAAGAGCCAAATCAATACTAGAATGACAGCTATTATACTCCAGAAAATAACTTGTTTATTCCTCTAACTTTCGCCTCCTTCTACTAGAATTGATTATTGAGCAATTGCCCCGGTTGTGTAAGACTTGATTCCAAGATATTAAAGCATTCCTTAATAGTCTAAGAACTTACACTTTGTTCTTTATTCCTTCCTCGAACAAATATTTCTTTAAAGCGCCCCCCCTAAAAGCAAAGGAAAACAACTTTCTTACCTTGTAGCGTTCAACCCATTTGTTAATTTATAAACAACTCTGCCAAAAGTAAACTTAACAGGATATAAAGAAAGAATCACTGCAATAATCACACTAAAGGTCTTTATGCCTCCAGTTAAGTGTAATATATCGCTTATCAAGTAACTAGATAATTGCAAGAGACCATAAACAATAACGATTGACGTAACATATGCAAACAAGATGAGAATTACTTGCAGTATAGACATCTGTTTTATCTTTCCAATTTTTTTAATGCTGCCATCGTTAATTGAAAAAGAAATGTACGCCATTGGAAGTAATATTAAATACCAATTCGAATAACCAACCCCTATCCACGAAGCACCCATTCCCAAAAGCAGCCCCCACCCAATTATGTTAAAGATTTTTTTACTCACTTTACCACTCCCATAAGAAAATGATAGACATCTGTATTTCCAAGTTATCTAGGTTGGCGCTGATTCTTATTCCACAGTTGCCCCCTTTTGTTTAAGACTCGATATCAAGATATTTGAGGATATAATATCGTCTATAATTTAAAACCTTAAAATCCACTTCACCTATATCGCACAATCCTTTGGTGATTCATTCACTTCCCTCTGCGGCAATTCCTAACACGCTATATCCAATTATTTCATTTAATTTTTTCGGATCTTTTTCCCTAACAAAAGTGCTGCAATTATAAATGTCACGACAAACAAGGATTGTGCAATATTTGGTCCCCAGTTTAAAGTGTCATGTCTAATATAATCCGCTATAACTAACCAGGCTGTAAAAAGAATAACTCCTACAATATAAATTATACTTGTTCTAATAATAACTCCCTCTCAATCAACTTCATTTTTGAAATTCATTTACTTAATAGAAAAAGCTAATGTGGAACTCCTCTTAAACAGATACACTTTATGGCGTGACTTATACCAGTCCCCAAAAATCTGTGGTTAATATCGATATGTATATCAGAAGGATAAATGTCATCTCCAAAATGGTTACTTTATAAGCATTAGAGTTTTGTGCATACTTTCGTTCCATTACAGCTCTTCCTAATTCCGCCACAACAAGAAATACAATAATTATATACCACGGCTGTAAAAACCAATATGTATTTGCTGGATAGCTCATAATGTTTATGCTATATCCTAAAATTAGACTGATTACAGCAATAATTCTTATTATCCAATCAATCCTTTTATGTTTTTCATTAACGTGGTTGTAGGAAAGTATCCTCTTTCTCTCCACCTTTAACCATTTTCTAATTATTGTGTTAAAAGAAACCAATAATACACTAACTATAGTTAACATAATCAATAACCCCAACCAAAAATCAGAATCCAGACCATAACCTAACATAATGTGCCTCCTTGCATTATCTGTATCGGGTTATGTTGAATGAACTTTATAAACAACTTTCTGTCCATATAATATCCCTCCTTATATTTATTAATTGCATCCTTAATCTAATAAGAAAGGTATTCTCAATATTGAAGTAAAGCCCCTGTTTCTTGAAGAATTGAATTCAAGATATTACTAATTTTGCTACGTGCAATTTGGCTACAAACCGTGGTATTATGACAAGCTCACAATCTCAATATTGTCTAAAAAAATCTTTCAGTTAACTGTCTTATTATATCAAGGAAGACTAATCAAAAAGGTATGTTAATAATTAATGGAAATGCTAAATAAAATAATGTGTTAATGTCTTTCCTTGCACTCTTATCTAGAAACAATAAAATGCAAATAGTGAATATAGGATATAACAGAAAACCAATAATCAACGAAGCGTTGAGAATATCCTTAGGACTGTTGCCGAGGACAGAAAATAAAGAATAAAAACCTATTTCTGATATGGAAAAGATACCTATTGCCCACCAAAACCATTCAGGTTGCTTCCATTCTCTCATAACTTATTCCCCTCCGATCCTCTATATTAGAGAAACGCCCAAGCTTGCGGAAGACTGGTTTAAAGTTGTTTTATCATCACGTAATTGCACATATTAACTATATTTGTTTTGACACCCAAACGAGCATCACTCCAAATAAAATAGCTAAAAAAGAGACTATTAAAAATATCCCTCCAAGAAATATAGATGGAATAAAGTAGCATGTAGCCACAACTACTATGAACCAGCCTATTAAGTATGAAAAGCTTGAGAATAAATCAATTAAGTATTTTATAGAAACGTCCCCCTTTACTGTAAGAATTGATTTCAAGATAAATTGCTAAAACTTAGACCAAACCACCGTTGAAACGAGTTCTTTATAGTACATTAACTAATTCTTTTATAACTACTAAAGACATAACAATAGCTGTAACAACATATAAATATCCACTTCTATCATGCTGATCCTTGACTTTTTCAATTCCTAATAACAAGAACGTAACCAGCAAAAAAGAGAATATTCCATATTTAGGTATTTGAACATCTTCTATAAAAAAATACAATACCACTAGTCCTATACCTATAATGGCAAATATGAAGTTTACCTTTTTAAGTACGTTCAACTATTCCTACCTCCTTAGCTTTTCTTTGACTAAAGCCCCCCTATAACGTAAGACTTGATTTGGAGATATTTTAAGGACTTTCCAATACGGGGCTAATAGATGAATACTCTAAGTTACCTCTTCTACTTCAAATTCTAACTTGTCTAAATCCCATACTTCTTCTTCATAATTTTTAATAGCTTTTGCCTGCACTTTTTGTCCTTCCTCATATTCATTGGGATTGGAAACTCTTATAGTTAGTGAATTTGGTTGTTTTTCAAATTCATATAACTCTGTTAAGGATTCTGCATCATCAACTGTAAACGATCCTACAATTTCGATTTCCATATTCCCACTTTTATCATTAATCTCTGTTATATTCCCAAGAAGAAATGTTCCTGCTTTATTTTGGGAACACCCCATTAAAGTAATAGCTAAAATCACAATAATGAAAGTCATCTTGCTTTTAGACATTAGGCAACCTCCTTGCATTGCAATTATTCTATAATCGCTCTTTTAAGCATTCGCCCCCGTTTGTTTAAGACTCAGTTTCAAGATATTTTAAGAATAAAATGTTTATTCATTAGTCAAAGTACACCTGAACCGTTCAACTCCAGGATACTTTTCTCCTAAACTTGTTATTTCAAAACCATAATTCTTATAGAAATTCACAGCCTCACTATCGGTTTCGGCTAAGACAGTTTCGAACAAATATTTTTCTAAAATGAAGTTAATCATTTTAGTTCCTACATTATTGTTTCTGTATTTTGTCGACACTGCAATATGCTTTATTTCACATCGCCTTTGCGTAAATAATTCAATTCCGATACATCCTACAACCTCATCTGCAAGGTAATAGCAATAAAGTTTTCTGGTCGGCGATTTCATATACAAATTATATTCTTGGATAATATTTCTTTCTGAGGTTGCAAATGATAAGAGGTTCCACATATCATGGTGTATTTCCATCGATTTTACTTCTTCCACAAAAACACTCCCTACTAAAATAACCTGATTTAATTATAAAAGCGATCGGCCATATTGGATAAACGCCCTTTTAGTTGAAGACAACTTTTTATCCAAGAATCAATAAAAGCACAAAAAATACCACGTTGGAAATTAGAAAAAATAGTTGCTGCCTAAGAAGTCACTTTTCTTATTATCCTCTTAAGGAACTCTTCATCATGCGAATAAACAAATCGATCTGAATGAAATATAATCTGCTCATTTATTTTCCTCATATGCTTACCACCGATTTTTTTAAACTTCTCCTCATTAGAATTAATATTGAGTGCTAATTTAGGGGTTAAAGGGAATACTCCTCCTTGAATAGGAAAATAAGGGTCGTTTATCTCCCTTTCAAGTATTACTGGGTTATCAGAAGTAAGGAAGTAATTATTTTTGGGTGCCACAAGATAGCTCCAGTTTTGTGAAGCAATCTCATTCGCAAAATCAATTAATTTCCATGGAATAAAGAGGATAAAACAGTTTTTATTTACCTCTGTGCTAACCTCTTCAAAGTTCCCTTCTGATTTCTCAATAAATTCTTCATATGTAATATACTTATCTCCTTCAAGAAATTCTTGTTTGAAAATACTTAGAGCATTACTATCAAACCACTCTCCAGAAACACCATACTTAAATGCCTGCTCAATTTCCGTAGATATTTTTTCTTTCATACTTACAGTCCTTAATTTTTGTGAAGAAACAAATATACTAAATTCTCTTTTCTGATAATCGCTCAACATATTGTTATTTTCTAGCGGTTCGACACTTTTACGGAACAACGGTTCAATATCTTTACCGAATAAAAGTTCTGCGTCATAATGTTTTTCCCCAGCATTCTCTTCATCAATAAAAGTATAAAAATCATTTATGACAGGGGTTTTTGCTATGCGTTGTTCCCTAATATGCTTTGACTCTTTCTGACACACCCAAATTTTTTCCTGCTTTTTAGGTGAGGTTGTCTTGAATTGACGAAGATATGTTTGAGGAACTATATGTTGTTTAATTGGTAAATTCAATTACTCACACCCTTTATACATTAAAGCTGTCGTCACAAGGCCACCTTAACTATATCATCTATTAATGATCACTTGTTAATTTATCCCACCTATTAAACCCTTCTGTTCTAACTCTCTTAGGATTAATGTACAATATTCGAACTCCTTGATGCACAATCCCATATTTCAGCACCAAGTTGACAAGGGGAGGCTAGCTACTAATTAGATACATTCTACATAATATCTGAAATTGGATGTTCAACTAACTTGATCCAAAAACTAACGGGGGCAATTCTGCTATTAAAGAATTGCCCCCGTTTATGTAAGACTCAGCTTCAAGATAATATTAGAGCCTCTAAATATTTATTCTTTGCTATCTATATGTGAATGCGCAAGCCATAAGAGAAATTCTCTTTCCTTTTCTGTTAATTCACGCTCCAAGTTTTTCGTGTACTCTTGGACTAGATGCTCATAAAAAGAATTTGACTTCACTCACTACTTCCTCCATTAAATATAAATTACATTCCAACCAATATTTTACTTTAATAATGTATTTTATGGAAGATGATGCGTAGAATTATTTTTCCAAAGCCAGGGTAACCATCAATTGTTCGAACTTGACTATCTTTAACCCCCACTTAGGTGCCTAGATAAGTGTTTATAACACTTATCTAGGCGTCTAATCTCTCTTATTTACTTCATGGGCCGCTCTTATTCCAGATTCAATAGCCCCTTCAATCCATCCATGAAAATCGGATGGTCCTTCCCCCGCAAAGTGTAACCGACCTTCCGTTTTTTTCATCACAGCGCTGAAGTTTTCCCCTTGTCCTGGAAGAAATAGAGTAAAAGCCCCTGCTGAAAAAGGATTCAATGCCCAGTCGTAAGCCACAGTCGTTAAGTACTCCTTGTATACAACATTTCCATATATTTTAGCAAGATCTGTGAGCGCTTCTTTGACTTTTCCCTCCAATGATAAACTTGTCCATAACTCTGAATCATGCCCCCAAGTGTAGCTCGCTAATAAAACGGCTGGTCCAGGAGTCCCCCTACCATGACTTGGTATGTAAGAATACCTTGTTGGTTGATCTGTGACTGCATTGCCAACACCAATCCTCTCCCAAAAACGGTTTTTAAACTCTATTCCTATCTTCACAGCATTGATTGAATTCAGTTCCCTAATGATTTGGTACTTATCAAACGATATAGAATCATAAGGGTAAATATCCACGAATTGTATTAAAGGGAATGGGATCGTTATCACTGAATAATTCCCCTCAAAAACACAAATCTGGTTTGTCAAAGTATTCTTAGTCTGAACTCTTATGCCACCTTTTGTGTTATAAATTCGTTCAACTTGTTGGTTAAAGCATATGTTACTTTTCAGGCCGGGATAGAATGACCAAGGTAAGCGATCATTCCCACCTGTGATTTCTACAAAATCTATTTCTTGACTAAAAATAGGGAACGCAATATCGGTCAATATATCAATAAAGGAATACTCCGGAAAACCCTCAATACCTAAAAGAACAGCAATTTTCCTAATAGCCCCGTCAGAGAGACTAATACCATAAGGATTAAACTTTAAGAATTCTCTCATTGAGTACTGCGAAAACCTATCTCTTAACTTTTCTTGTTCTTGAGGTGGGCTGCCGTAGTATAAGTCACGGAACGGCTGGGTGGCTTCTAAAAAAAGCTCCTGGGCTGTCTTACCTCTTTCGCTCTGTTTTAATGGATATTCTAAGACATCTGGATTTAACTCATAATACTTCCTAGTAGTAAGAACATTATTAGCATAAATTAAGTCGTTAGGGTTCGTGTTGAAGAACGGGTTTACTGGTAAACGGAATTTATGTATATACTCCATAGCCAACTTATGATTTGATGGTATTCTCATTGCACCGACGTCAAAATAATTCCCGGGTGCAAAAAAAGGGGAACGAATCGTATAAACCCTTCCTCCTACGCGATTGTTTGCTTCTAAAATTGTAACGTGGTGGTCAGCTTGCTTAAGTAAAGAACCTGCAACAAGACCGGACATCCCTGCTCCTATAATGATTATTTTCTTTTTGTTACTCTTTCCACCAATAGGTAATCCGTTTCTAATAATAGAAAGCATATCAAATGGATATTGCAGAACACTTTCATACCTCATTTCTATCCCCCCTTCTTACACGGATATTCAAACTTCAATAAAATATCCCAATGACATGAAGGGTGTTTATAATTCGTTAGGTGTGATGCCAATTTAAGATAGGATAAGTGTTTTTTCTTGTGCAATACTAATAATGCTCTGTATATTAATAGCGACCAAACCATTAGACAGAGTACCTCCATCTCATTGAGTTGGGGGTTTCTTTCATTTTAAAAAAACTCACTCTAATTTGAGTGAGCGATTCAATCTAACTTCCGATATATTTGACTATATAAAAAGACCCGCCTGGGGTTAGAAGGCGGGTCAGCTCTGTTATTGGACAATCGTTAGCATTTAGGTAATAAACAGAGTAAATGCATTTTACCAATAAAAGGATTAAAAATCAAAAACCTTAAAGCTAACCATTATTTCAGCACCCTAAGAGATAGCACTTATAAAACTATCGCCCCCGTTAACGTAAGACTCGAAGTCGAGATATATTTGGGATAATGGGACTTGTTACAAAAAACAAGATTTTACTTATTGTAGGAGCTCGTAGTATAGGAACGGTCCAATAAATACCCTTATTAGTCGATACTTTTTTTGCTGAAATCATTAAAAACATAGGTCTTCGGGTTTCATCTTTCATTTCTGGTACACTCTTTAACATTTCATTAGAGGGTATGGGCTCTTCGACTGTTTTTATTTTAAATCCTGCATCAATTATGTCATTTATATAAGTCGAGAGGGTTCGGTGGTATTTGATTACATTCTCAGTTAAAAAAGTGGTTTTACGTAAGCCTTCCGTTTGGTAATTATCTACTGGCCAATGTAGTATATTTCCCTGTTCATCGAAGTACCAGTCCTGTTCACTTCGAGAAGTAAAGATGGGATGCTCAACGGAGAAAAGAAAAGTCCCTCCAGGTTTTAAACAATCGTAGACTTTTTGGCAAGTTATTTTAAATGCCTTAATATAGTGAAAAGCCAGCGAGTTAATAACCACATCAAATTGAGACTCAGTAAATTTTATGTCTTCAATTGGCATTTTTATAAACGAAATGGCTGGGTCATTTGTGTTTTCACGAGCTTTTTGAAGCATATTTTCAGATATGTCTACACCTATCACTGAACTTGCTTGCTGTTCTCGAGCATATCGGCAATGCCACCCAAAACCGCATCCCAAGTCAAGAACAGTCTTATTTCGTAACTCTGGCATTAGTCCTCTTAAAACATGCCATTCTCCAGCTGCTTCAAGCCCCTTGACTGACCGTGGCATTTTTTTATAAGCAGAAAAGAAATTTGCATTATCATATTTGTTTTGTTTCATAATCGTTTCATCTCCAATTTTAAGGTAGCCTCCTAAAAAGAGTAAAACATCATTACTTATAGGAGGATATTTACCTTCTTCTAAACATTTCGCTTAATGCCCCCTCGTATAACGGAAAAAAGGACAATCCCTTCATAAAGCACCATGTCCGAAGCAAAAGCCTAATTAAATTTATCGCACCACATGTTTCCTTGTGAAAAAGAAAAGCAGCAAAGCAACCATCATTTCCGCAATCGGAAGTGCGAGCCAGACACCAGAGATGCCAAGAAGTTTTGGAAGCATCCACAGCAGGACCAAAATGAAAGCAAAACTTCTTAATAGAATAATGATGACCGATGGACGGATTTTACCAATAGACTGAAAATAAGTCATGTAAACGAAATTTAAACCAAGGAAAAGATAACCTACGAAAAACAACCGAATTCCTTGAACAGCCAATTCACGGACTTCTTCTGATTCCAGTCCAAAGAGTGAAACGAGCAATGGTGCAGTAAGCAGACCGGTAATAAAGAGGATGGCCCCAAGCATGAATGCTGTCTTTTCACCAATCTTCACACTCTCTTTGATACGGCCTTTTTCGTTTGCCCCATGATAGTAGCTGATCATCGGTTGCAGCGCTGATTCAATGCCAAAGAACGATAGAAACATGAAGCCATGCAAATAATTAACGACAGAAAAAGCAGCGACTCCTTCTGTACCCAGTAAGCCGACCATCGCCAGGTTATAACCGGCAACAAAGACAAGAACTCCCGCTTCTGCAAGGAAGCTCGGGAACCCAATGAAGAAGATGGTTCTAAGCGCATGCCATGACCACTGGAAGGAAAGCTTCCTCAAATTTGAATGCTTTTTGAAGAAGTGAAGCAAAAGAACAAGAACCCCGAAGAAGCTTGCGAGGACAGTGGCAAGCGCCGCGCCAAAAACAGCCAGCTTTAAGATGAAAATCATATAATAGTTCAAGCCAATATTAATAATGGCCGTCATGCCGAGAGCGACCATCGCCAAAGTCGGACTGCCATCATTACGCACGAAGATGCTGAGCAGCTGCTGTACTGAGATCAGCCAGCCGAACAGAAATAGAACCGTTAAGTAGTCGATGGTATGGGAAAGGGTAGAGGCGTTTGCTCCAAGCAAATTCGCAATCATCTCTACGTTAAAATATCCGATCACTCCGATGACGAGCAAAAGCACCAATGAACTGGCAACAGCTATTGAGAATACGCTTCTCGCCTTCACCATATTTTCCTCTCCTATATGGATGGAATAGATGGTCCCCCCACCAATTCCAATCCACAATGCGATTGAGAAAATCAGAGAGAACACTGGCATAGCAAGATTAACGCCAGCAAGCCCTTCCGATCCTACACCGTTACCAACAAAAATCCCATCGATCAGGATGTTCACAGACATCAGCATCATCCCTAATAAAGATGGAAATAAATATTGAAAAAATACTTTTTTAACGGATTGATGCTTTAAAAATTCATGTGTTCCATTCATCTATAATTCCTCCTGCAATTTCTTACAAGAGATAGCATAAACCTTCAAGGAGCTTGAAGGTCAACCTTTATTATCAACCGGAATTTGAATCAAGGTTACATAGGCTGTTTTGTCCTGAATAACGGACTCATCGAGCATTGCTATTTCAACTGGGGCTCCGTTCATTCGATAACCATCTTTTTGGAGACGTTTTATGACAAAGGAATGGGTAGATTTAATCGTTTCATATGGTCCGTGATGCGGATAACAAGCGTACAACCCTGGCTTCAAATAGGATGTCTTTAAAGCTTCCTTCTCTTGGTGAAGCAATTCAAAGACAGCTCGATATTTCACAGACCCTTCTTTTAGACTATCTATTTCAACGACAGCCCCAAAATCACCTGTGAAAAATCCGTCATAACCGAGTCCAGCTGAAGAAAGACCCTCTAAGTCCTTTAAATACAATGATTCCAATTCTTTCATCAAATCGATCGGCGAATCATTATACAAATAAGAAATAGCACGTTTCGGAAACGAGCGATACACCAACGATGGATCTTCGCTAAGAGAAATCCCCTCTTCGATTGTATAAATCTTATTTTTGATTTTCTCAGAAACCTTCTTCAACCGCTCCATTTCTTCCTCCACTTCTCCAAGCTTTTGTTTTAGCAGAGCTTTTGTATTCTCAGGAGTCCGATGCTCCAGCTGCTGCTGGATATCTTTTATGGAAAATCCATTTTTCTTCAAAAAGATGATGGTATCGAGTACGACAAATTGTTCAATGGTATAGTAACGATAGCTTGTATCAGCATCTACATATTTGGGCTGGAAAAGCCCAATCTCATCATAGTAACGAAGTGTCGAAGGTGAGAGTTGAAATAGTTTGGCCACTTCTCCGACACGGAACCGGTCTTTCATTCGATTTCCACCTTTTTCATTATAGAAAATGCTTACTATTCAAATATCCACGAGCTTTAATTAAGGTTTTATTATGTTCGTCCCAGGCTGCCACTGGATTTTCACGGTCGATTCTGACGATGCTGAAGATTTGTTCCCCTAACAGGGAATAACCTATTTTCCTTTATTCTTAAATTTCATAAAAAAACTAGGCTGAAATGATACTTAAGGAAATTTTATCTCGAATTCAAAATAAAACATAATTTTTAATTATTTGAGTAAGTCCTTCTGGATAAATAAATTCATTTCCATCTAGTACCTTTCTAATTGGAACCCAATGAGCTTTATAAAACCTTGTCCCCTCTTTCACTTCAAGATATGGTTTGTCATACATCCATTCCTCTTTGAGATCTACAAGGTATATCTGAAAAATTTCATGCCCAACATCACCATTAATCTTGAATATGTTTTCTAGACAGGTTAGATAACGTTGAATAATTACTTCGGTTCCTAATTCTTCTTTAAATTCTCTATTTACTGTCCAATCTGACCTCTCACCAAATTCTATTGTCCCACCCAAAGGTCGATAAAAATTTCCTTCTCCATTAGAATGCTTACCTTTATATTGCTCTAGTAACAATAGGTCTTTATGAATTACTAATCCCAAAGACTTTGCTCGTGGATACATTAGATACCTCTTTTCATTAATCTCAGGGTTGCCCCCGTTTATGTAAAACTCGGATTCGAGATATTTATGGTAATATTTCATCCTTCTTAAGACTATTTATCGAAGCTTTTATGCAAGAAATACTGATTAAACCCCTTCGGATGATCCTCTATAGTACCTCATACCCGTTTTGTTTGTAAAACTCAGGAGCTTGAAAGCTAAATGTATCCAAATATATAAACCTGCATCCTTTTTCTATCGCCAAACGCTCAATCTTTTCTAAAAGAACACGACCATAACCTTCTCCTCTAAGTTTTTCTTCTACCCATAAAAACTCAATGTGCATATGATGCCAGAACATGTTTGCTGTAATTCCTCCATTGATATTTCCGTTGGCATCCTTAAGTACAAAACTAATATTTTCACTTGGAGTTTTAAGTTCGTCAGGAAGCTCCTTCATATTGTGCTCAATCACTTTTTTTCTAATAAAATCACTATCTTCTTGTTTCCATTGTTCTACTTTTATTACTTAAGGGAAAGATCCACGTTGTTTTCAACAATTAAGAAAGAGAGCTAAAAATTTTAGCTCTCTTTCTTAATTTCTCTTAGTTAATGCAAATATTCCCCAACTCTAATTTCTAAAAGATGGTGCCTGGTCCAAAACTTTTACAATGCTAAAATAATGGGGGAAGATGCTAACATTTTGTTAAGCTAATGAATTAGCATAGACCGACTGATTTTTAATTAGTATTCTGTTGATTCATTAATAGTGGATGGGAGAGCCTGGTCCCAAATCAATGCCAGTCATCATCCAAATAATTAACATGAGTGTCCAAGATCCAAGGAAAAAGATCGTATATGGGAACATAACAGAAATCAGAGTCCCAATTCCCATTTTTTTATCGTATTTTTGAGCGAATGCAATAATGATAGCAAAGTAAGTCATTAGAGGCGTAATGATATTTGTTGTAGAATCTGCCACACGGTAGGTCATCTGTGTTAATTCAGGTGAATAACCCAACTGCATCATGATCGGTACAAATACCGGAGCCATCATTGCCCATTTTGCAGAAGCACTGCCTATAAACAAGTTAATGGTAGCGGCCACTAAAATAAAACCTAAGATTAATGGGATCCCTGATAGGTTGGCCGATTCTAATAATTCCGCGCCATAAACACCGATGACGAGTCCCATATTTGTTTCTGAAAAGTAAGCTACAAATTGTCCGGCAGTAAAAGCAAGTACAATGAACATCCCCATGGAAGCCATCGTCTCAGAAAGCTGGTTTGCCACATCTTTGTCATCTTTAATACTTTTGACGGCGATGCCATAAAACAACCCAGGGATAAAGAATAGAATGGTGATAATTGGCACAAGGGAACTCATAAACGGAGATTGTATGATCCCTCCATCGTCTCCTCTTAAAGGGGCTCCAGCTGGAAGAATCAAAAGAGCAATAAGTACGGTTGCTACAGCGACAGAAATACCTGCCCATTTCAAACCTTTCTTTTCTGTATCATCCAATCCCTTTAAATCTTCACGGAACTCGCCTTTGTACTGTCCCAAACGGGGTTCGACAATCTTTTCTGTGACCCATCCCCCTACAAATGTTAGCAAGAATACAGAAACAAAGATGAAATAGTAGTTCATCGCTATATTCATATTCTCCGCATAGGCAGGATCAATGATAGCAGCAGCATCAATCGTTAACTCCCCTAATAAGGGGTCCGTAGCTGATAAAAACAAGTTAGCGCTAAATCCTGCAGAAACACCCGCAAATGCAGCAGCAAGTCCCGCTAATGGGTGACGGCCAAGTGCTGCAAAAATGACAGCCCCGAGTGGAGGTAATACTACATAACCAGCGTCAGAAGCAACACTGGACATGACGCCTGCAAATACAAGTCCATAAGTGATCAATGATTTTGGAACGGACTGCACAAACCCACGTAAGCATGCACTAATCAGTCCGGTTCTTTCGGCTACTCCTATCCCAAGCATTGTCACTAGAACGACCCCTAAAGGAGCAAATCCAATAAAGTTCTCGGTCATACTGGAGAAAATATACTCAATACCTTCTGCACTGAGGAGGTTGTTTATTTCAACTATTTTCCCTTCTTCCCCAGGGTGCTCTACACTCAGTCCAAAACTGGAAACGATAGCAGACAGTAGGACAACTAGTAGTGCCAAGATAGCAAATAGTGTAATTGGATGGGGCAGCTTATTCCCTACATATTCAATGGCATCCAATCCTTTTTGAAACATTCCTTTACGTTTTTTAAGCAATACTATTTCCCCCTCTCTTGTTGTAAAAGCAAAAACAGCAATGATTATTCATACCTCAGCCGTTTTTGTCTATTGCTGTCCTTTTTTAGTATAAAGCATTATCGATACAAATGAAGGCGTTTTCAAAGATATATAAAATTCCTTTTATTCTGAAAAATTCCAAAGGAGGTATAAAGTGCCCAGGTTTAGAGGAAAGGAGGAAAGTGCCTACCCCCCCTAATTTTTTACAGTTATATAGCAGCGTGGTCAGGCACTCTTACCCAAAGCAGATTTATCAGCTTCTTGATCAATTGCCCCCGTTACTGTAAGATTTGAATTGGAGATATTAGATAATCTAGCTACTCATAATTCACTTAAATATTTTGGTCAAATCCACTCTCTACATGTTCAAGAATGAATCAAATATCCTTTATTACCTACCATTTATCTCAATCGTTGTATGTAATCCTCATTTGACTTTACATTACTCGCTCGTCCTTCGTAGTTTTTAAAAAGCGAATGCCTACCAAAATCAAAATATGGGAACCAACCCTACACGTAGTTTTGGTCCCCTTTATATGAGTATTTCTCCAGAAATTAATACTACAAGTCAACTTACAGGAACTCAGCCAGTTGATGATCATGCTTGTCAAGCATGATCTGGTCTGCCTGAATTCCCTGTTCCTGCAGAACTGCTATATTCTGCATGAGAAATTCATCACCGCCTACAACATAGTAGAGACCGTCTTTATCAGCCCCAAGGTTTTTCACTTCTTCATAGTAGTCTGTTCGGTTATCGACAAACTTTGAAGTGAACTTTTGGTCAGGGTCTGATGCAAAAACATCGGTAAACAAGAATTCTTTTGACGAATCGATATTCAGCGAATGGATTTGATTCACATCGTCAGCCCTGTTTAAATAATCAAGTACAAGCGGTCTGAACGTAGCCAGACCTACCCCTGACGACAATAGATAAACATTTTTCCCCTGTCTTTTGAGCGGGACATTAGAATGGGTTTTAAATAGAGCAACATCACTTCCGACTTTAAGATCCTTTAAAATCGTTTTGAACTCGGAGCATTGCTCTCGAATACGTGTTGTAATTCCAATCGTGTTCTCATGAGGTAAAGTGGAAATTGACATATGGCGGACCAGGCTGCGATTCGGGGTATCACCACTATTAAAACCCTGCAGTGCAAAGTGAGTGTGGGAGCCTTCTTCCCATGTAAAGTCTTGCGGACATTCAAGCAGGTACGTTGTGACCTCAGACGTTTCTTGGATAATCTCGGTTATTTTAGTCCAATAGATTTGCATTTTACATCCTCCTTCATTATACATCTCCCACCATCTGGTATAGATCTTGTGATAAACCAGCGGAAGGATTAGGAAAAATAAATTTCAAACATATTCAAGAGATTTTCTTCTCTCCTAAAACTATAGAGCTAGTAGACAGCTAACGGTCCATATGGCCCATGCATAATTTCGATTTCCGTTTCAAAAATATCTGTTAATAGATCCGGATTCATAACTTCTTCTACTGTGCCAAAAGCAGAAATCTGTCCATCTTTCATAGCACAAATTTTATCAGAATATTTGGCTGCGAAGTTTATATCATGCATAACCGTCAGAATAGTCCTTCCAAATTCATCAGCAACATGTCTCAAATACTGCATCATTTGAACAGAACGAGCGACATCAAGATTATTCAGAGGCTCATCCAACAATACATACTCAGTCTCCTGACACAGCACCATAGCCACATAGGCCCGCTGTTTCTGCCCTCCTGAAAGCTCATCCAAATATCTATGTTCTAAATCGGTTAAATCTAAAAAGTCGATATATTTAGAAATAATCTCCTCGTCTTCTCTGGTCAATCTCCCTTTTGAATACGGGAAACGTCCAAATCCAGCCAGCTGCCTAACAGTAAGTCTCGTCACAAAATGATTCTCCTGCCGCAATATCGTTACAATCTTTGCCAAATCATTGGATTTCGTTGAAGAAACATCCATATTTGCTACCTTAATTTGACCCTCATCCATATTTAATAGTCTGCCAATCATTAAAAGCGTAGTAGACTTTCCAGCCCCATTAGGTCCAATCAATGAGGTGAAACCAGCTTTTGGTATTTCAATGTCCAAGGGTCCAATTTTAACCTTTTCAGCATACGTCTTTCTTGCATTATGAATTTTTATCATAGAGACCTCTTCCTTAAAATAACGATTAAAAATGTAAGCCCACCAAACAGTTCAATAAAAACAGAAACAGCGTACGCATTAAATACGTGGTACATTAAAAAATAGGAACTCGTGAGTACAAAAAACGCTATAGCAAAAGCCATCGGAAAAATATATTTGTGGTCATAAGTAGGTGCCGCTTGATAACCCAGAATGGCAACTAAAAACCCAAAGAAAGTAAGGGGACCCACTAAGGCCGTTGAAATTGACATTAATACAGCAACTAATACAAGCGTATAAATGATACTAGGCTGGTAATTAACACCGAAAGTAGTAGATACATCTTTTCCAAGCGACAATATATTCAATTTCTTGGAAAAGGAATATAACAGCAGTGCTACAACAATGACCATTGGTATCACAATAGGAAAATATTCAGGATCCGCATTATTCACAGAACCAATCATTCTTGTCAATAAAAGGTCAAACTCAGATGGAGAAAGAAGTTTTCTCATAAAAACAGAAACACTGTTCAGCCCAGTCCCGATAATGATCCCAACGAGCAGGACCAGTTGTAAATTTCCGTACTTTCCGGAAAGCAGCCATCCATAAAGAATCACACTCATTAAGATCATAAGACCAACTTGAAGCAAAAATGGTCCGATACCACTAAAGTTAACCATTGCACTAGCACCGAATAAAAACATTGTACTCGTATGTATGGTTGAATAAAGGGCCTCAAAACCTAATAGGGATGGCGTTATAATCCTATTATTCGTAACCGATTGGAAAGCAACAGTCGACAAACTGTGACAAATTGCAGCTATAAGCATCGCTACAATAGCTACGGCTCTATTTTTAACTACCGGGATAAAAGAGGGTGAATCTACTGGAACTGGATTGTTGTAAACCAGCAGACCGAATGAAAAAAGAAGGCCCAAAGCGATGAATGTTGTCAGCAAAATCCAGTAACGCCTTTTATCTTTCATTGTGCGGAAAGCGCTGGCCGTTCTGTTTTTGTTAGGAAGGCTAAAATTCATTGGTTTATTCTCATTATTTCTGTATTCTAAAGCGTTCATTTCAGCCTCCTTGCTTTCCGATCTCTCAATAAGATAGTAATAAACACAACTGAACCTACTGTTCCAAGGATTAAAGAAACAGGAACTTCAAAAGGCATAATTATGGTTCTAGAAACAAGATCACAAAAAGTAATCGTCCCCATTCCAATTAAACATACCCAGGGCAGATTACTTCTAAGGTCATCTCCTCTAATCATTGAAACAATGTTGGGGACAATTAACCCCAAAAATGGTAAGTTCCCAATAACTGCTGCAACAACACCTACTGCCACAGCAATAAGACCATTTGCCAGAAGAATGAGTGCCTTATAATTTACACCTACACTTGTAGCAACATCTTCACCCAGTCCAGCCAATGTCAATCGGTTGGCATAAATAAAAACAAGAATTGTAATGATTACAATAATCCACAAATATTCATACCTTCCAACCTGAACACCCGTAAAAGAACCTACAAACCAGCTTTCAATCACTTGTGTCATCCGAAAAAAGAGACCCAAAAATGTAGAAATGGAAGAAATGACTGCGCCAAGCATCAAACCAATAATAGGGACAATTAAAGAAGAACGAAGTCTGACCCTTCTTAAAAATAAAAAGAAGATCATCGTTCCGACAAAAGAAAAAATGACAGCTCCAGTCATTCTTAAAGCGATTGTTGGAGCAGGAAATAGTAAATAAACAAAAAGGAGCCCTAAACCTGCCCACTCAAATGTACCTGTGGTCGTAGGTTCAACTAAACGGTTCTGAGTAATCAGCTGCATAACGAGACCCGCCATTGCCAGAGCCGCACCAGTGAGCATCAACGCAATCGTTCTTGGAACACGAGTGATAAAGAACATCTCCATACCATCTTCTTGTCCACGCACATCATAAACCCCTATAAACAGAGAGAGTACAGCTAAACTTATCACTACTACAATCGCTATTATAAAGGGCTTTGTCCATATTTTATTCTGATTATAATACCGGGATTGAGAATTTCCCTCAATCCCGGTAATGGTATTTTTCTGCACGATGTTAAACTCCTTTAACCTTACTCAGCAAATGAATTAGCAAGGTTGTCAAACAACTCGATCATTGTTTGAATGGATTCGTTTAAGTAGGTATCCGTTGGTGCATACACAATCTGTTCTTCTTTAACTGCTATCGTGTTTTGAAGAGCAGGTGACTCATCAATCACGTCTTGAGCAGGAACTTTATCCGTTAAACTTGAAATTGGAGCATCACGGTCTAATACTAGAAGCCAGTCAGGATTACTTTGCGCAATGGCCTCCACTGAAATTTCATCTCCCTGGTGGTCTGTCGAGGCATCTTCAACTTCTAATGCAGGAGTCCATCCGAACATGTCATACAGCGGACCCCATACACGCCCAGTAGAAGGAGCTGAAAAACCGATATCTCCACCGGAAACGATAACACTCATAACAGTCTCTTCTTCATTATACGCAGATTCAGCATTTTCAATGGCCTGTTCCAATTCAGCTGTCAACTCTTCTGCCTCTTCATTTTTATCAAAAATTTGTCCTAAAGTAAGAGTAGTATCCTTAAAGCCATTAACAAGATTATCTCCAGCATCAGCTTCTTCAGAAACGTCGATATTTAAATCAATAACCGCAGCATTTGGAACTAATTCCTTAATATCTTCATAATATCCTGAGAACCTTTGGCCAACAATGACCAATTCAGGGTCTACTGCAGCAATTGTTTCAAGGTTTGGTTCACCGTGATTGCCGACATCTTCTACGTTCTCATCTTCTACATATGGTGAATCCGTAGACATAATCGGCTTTGGAACAGCTGCCAATTCGATATCCCAATCAGCTAACGTTTCAAATGTTCTATTATCCAGAGCAACTACGTTCTCTGGATTTACGGGGACTGTAACCGTTCCATGAGCATCAGTAACTTCAATAGTAGCAGGTTCGTTCGACTCCTCTGAACCGTCACCAGCCTCAGATTCAGTAGATTCAGATTCTTTAGCTTCACCTGATGCCTCATCCGAACTAGAACAAGCCGCCAATACCAAAGCAAAAAACAGCATAATGAAAATTAATTTAAATCTCCCCATTTGCATACCTCTTTCCTTTTCCTATTTTTTTGCAAAGAAAAACTCATTGAACTGATACTCCCATTATCTATACTTATATTATCCAGTCTTAAACACCAGATATTTTCATGTAACATAATGGAATTCCACATTTTCCATCGATAATGATTATCAATATCAACTATATAAGTTAGTTTACCACACAAAAAAAAATTCTCAACTGAATTTCAAATATTTTTAAGCATTCCAAAAGTTTCTAGTCACTTAGAAACTTTTGGAAATTATAAACTTCGTAGAAAAGACATATGGGTGTGGGTAGGAAATAATAAAGTTCTCTGGTCGCACAGGACTTCTCTCCCCCGGCGTCTGTAACGTGCTGGTTAGAGTGGTTAATGGATACTTAACAACTTCTAGACCGCCTCTTCTTTTCGAGATAAATACTTCCTTATCCCAAGGATTCTGTTAAAGTTTAGTGTTGATATTACTACAAAAAGAGTACTTCCAATTAAGTGGAAGTACTCTTTTTTATAGGGGCTTATACACTATATAACTAACGCCCCCATTTCTTAAAGTCTCGAAGTCGAGATATCTTCGTTTTCAACTAATCCATCTATTACTTTAAGTACATAATTTCAAAAAGCAATATTTGTACTATAGTTCTTCTTGGTTTATTTCTTCAATAAACTCTTCACTATCATCTTTTTTAACAACCTTTACTTTAACATCCTTTATTGGGCTTATTACGTACCAAAATCTTTTATCATCTTCAACGTTAATGATATTTGCTGATTCTTCGCCTGCATATACTTCAGTAATTGAATTATCACTAATTGCACCAGAATATATATATGGGGCTTGGTTCATTGAAGACCATTTTACAGGGGTATTCCATTCAGCTCCTCTTGTTTGTTTCCAGTCCCATTGATCACCATCTTTTTGAATATAAGCAATATAAACCTGTTCTCCTTGATGGTTGTTGTGCTCTCTAAATACTGCAACACCATCTTCTTCGCGAACGGCATTTAACTCTGTATGTACCAGTGAATACGAATAGTTTTTTTCCCCATCGTGCATTTCTTTCATTTTTTGATGAAAAAAGTCTTCAAATGTTTGTTCATTTGAACAACCAACTAAAAAAACGATACAGAATAGAAAACTTGTCAATATATTTACTTTCATCAAGTTAATCCCCCTATACCCTGCACTATAATTTTCATTGTACTACTTGCACAATTAATTCAAGAAAGAACAAATCGTAATTTCTGATTTGCCCCCTTTACATGAAGACTCGATTTCAAGATAACTTATAATTAAATTCTCGATGATATGTTACTGGTTTTAACTTCAAACGAGAAAATTTGAACTAAAAGATGTCCTTTGGGATAATCGACCTAAAATAGTAAAGGAGAATAAAAATGAAAAAACAAGCTTGGACTATGATAATTATTTTATCCTTATTTTTAGTAGGCTGCAGTAGTGAAAATGAAGAAATATCTAAAGAGCTACTTCCTGAAGTCGAAGGTACCTACACCATGCTACAAATATTTGGAGATGATGATAATAATATAAGCACTCCTGATTTCTTAAGTCATTATGACGATGAACAATTGAATAAAACTTTCCCATCTTGGATCGGGATTGCCAAAACAGAAGCCAGGAACAGATACTCCTCACTAGATATTGAGGAAACTCCTCAGTACTATTTCTTTGATACTAAAGGTTTAGTGTTAAAGACTGGGAACAATGAAGAAGCTAGGAATTTTATTGAAGATAAACTTAATAACAATGAATGAGAAAGTTTAAAGACTTCTAACGTATGATAGTAGGAGAAAGATGAATTCCAATCTAGAGGAGTTCATCTTTTTTTAAGACTTCTTCAACTAATGCCCCCTATACTTGAAGATTTGATTTCGAGATATTTTGACCAAGCGCTAATCCCGCCAAGCTTAGCTTGATAACTATAATAAGAACACGAGTAACAAACCTATAATGCCAGTTAAAAAATAACTAACTGTACCGATCTTTATTGTTTTTGTATTAACATCAGCTTTATGCTCAAGATTTTTCATGTAGTCAAATATTACCCAAAGACAAATTAAAGGAATTATCCCTAATAAATAATTATCTACTATATGAACTAACGTAAAAATTGTCACAATTGCAAATGCTACATTACTTAAAATAGTTTTAATAATGGTCCACTCCAGTTCACCTGTTTATTCCTTTAGATCAATAATCGAAAGATACTATCCAACTAACGCCCCCGTTACTTTAAAACTTGATTTCGAGACAGTTGAAGCTGACCTTAAACTAACCCACCAGTGATTCAAGGTAACTCTTAAATGTGGTACGTAAATAAGGTCCATTAATCAATGTAGATTTTTTC
>NZ_WMFA01000049.1 GCF_009856445.1 Halobacillus litoralis | reverse complement strand
ACCGTGCGCCCTTATTCACTTAACTATCTTCGTGAAAAGACGTTTACAATTTCAATTAGATGTCTTGTCATCAATTGCCTCATCGTTAGATGAAACAATGATTCCTTATCCAGTTTTCAAGGTTCACGCCCTTATGCAGGGTTGATTATAAAACACAAAATAGGTTCTTGTGTTTAGGTGTAACATTTAAATGGTGGAGCCTAGCGGGATCGAACCGCTGACCTCCTGCGTGCAAAGCAGGCGCTCTCCCAGCTGAGCTAAGGCCCCTTTTTGAATGGTGGGCCTGAGTGGACTTGAACCACCGACCTCACGCTTATCAGGCGTGCGCTCTAACCAACTGAGCTACAGGCCCATCCAATTGAAGGAAGATCATATTTTCATAGTTTGATCTCTCAAAACTGAACAACCAACACAGTACGTTTCCGTAATATCCTTAGAAAGGAGGTGATCCAGCCGCACCTTCCGATACGGCTACCTTGTTACGACTTCACCCCAATCATTGGCCCCACC
>NZ_WMFA01000048.1 GCF_009856445.1 Halobacillus litoralis | reverse complement strand
CATGAGTTCGCTGATGGAGCGCAGTTTTGGTTCGGTGCAAGACCTCAACCGCTACCGCAAAGAGCTGACCCGCGCGCTGGAACAGCGCATGAACGAAAAAATGCAGGCATTGGCACCCAACGATGCCAAGCCTGCATCCGTCTGACCCCCCGATCAGACAAAACCGTTCAAACCGGCCAAGACCGAACCGTCAGATCAGCGTCCAGGGCTGAACTGGCTGGCCACCCGCGAACAGCGGGTGGGCTTGAGCCTCGTCCAGCGTGAGCACCGGCGTCACACAGGCATCGGCCGCTTCGAACTTGTGCGCCCAGTAAGCCAGCGGCTGGCTGGCCACCAGAGCGGCCACCTCGGCCTTGAGTGCCGCCGCATCAGGCGAGCCTGGGAAGGCGCCGCGCTGCCAGTGGCGGCTCACCCAATCCGGGCGCTCGAAGACCTCGCAGGCCACCTTCCAGAACTTGTGTTCCAGCGCCCCCACCGCCAGGTGACGACCATCGGCCGTGGCGTACAGGTTGTAGC
>NZ_WMFA01000047.1 GCF_009856445.1 Halobacillus litoralis | reverse complement strand
ATCGTATCCGGGGTCAATTGTTCCCTTATATGACCCCCATGGCCCGTCGTCATGTGAATGACACCTTTGAACGCTTTTTTGAGAAAGAAGCTTTTACGTTTTCGACGACACTTATCCATGGGGATTTCGGTCCGTCCAATTTGCTTTGGGACAGAAAAGAAGAGCGCATTACCGGGGTCATTGACTTCGGAGAAGCAGGCATCGGCGATCCAGCTTATGACTTTGCAGGTCTTCTGGCCGGCTACGGCGAAGCCTTTGTTAAGGAAGGCTTATCTCAGTATCCGGAAGGGGAGCGTTTGTTTGGGCGGGCCCTTTTTTATAAGCAGACGTTCGCTCTGAAAGAAGCTCTTCATGGGTTGGATCATGGAGATGCCGAGGCATTTGAAAGTGGAATGGCCGGATATCGGTAATCGGAGGAAAGAGCGGTACAATTCGAAGGAGGGATTGCAATGATCAACTACCATAACCGTACGTTCGTATCCGTTGAAAACAGTGCAGGGGGAGAAGTATCGTCCAAAAC
>NZ_WMFA01000046.1 GCF_009856445.1 Halobacillus litoralis | reverse complement strand
TCTATGTGATGAGCGCGCTGCGCAGACACCTGGAAGCGGCCGGATGGTTTGCCCAGGCGCCTCCGGCAATGGCGGAATACCTGGATCTGGTGGCACTGGGCACGGTGGCGGACGTGGTGCCCCTGGATCACAACAACCGAACCCTGGTGGCCCAGGGGCTGCGCCGTATCCGTGCCGGCCGGACACGCCCCGGCATCAGGGCACTGCTTGAACTGGCTGGTCGGGATGCGGATGCGCTGGAAGCGACGGATCTGGGGTTTGTCCTGGGCCCGCGCCTCAACGCGGCGGGCCGCCTGGACGACATGGCCGTGGGCATTGAATGCCTGCTGACGGAGGATGAGGGCGAGGCGCAGCGCCTTGCCTCCGAACTGGACCGCCTGAACCGTGAACGCCGGACCATTGAATCGGACATGCGCGGGGAAGCGGAGTCGGCGCTGGCCAGGCTGCACCTGGATGAGGGTGAGCTGCCGCCGGTGCTGTGCCTGCATGATGAACAGTGGCACGAAGGCGTGATCGGTCTTCTGG
>NZ_WMFA01000045.1 GCF_009856445.1 Halobacillus litoralis | reverse complement strand
GACAATCCACTCTGGCAGTACGTGCTGACCCTATGGCGTCACGACGGATTCGCATACCAGTGCCTTGAGGCCCAGAACCAGGGTCTGGCGGTGACCCCGCTCCTGGTGGCGCTGTTCTGTGCCGCCCGCGATCGCCAAGCCCCGCAAACCGAGCCCGAGGGCATCCACCAGTGGCGCACCGATGTCACCGCCGACCTGCGCGCCCTGCGGATGAATCTGCCCAGGGGCAATGACACCACGGCCCCACTGCGCGACACCGTCAAGCAGGCGGAGCTGAAGGCCGAACAGGTGGAGCTGGCCTGGTGGTGGCAGCGCCTCGTGGATGACGGATCCGTCACGCAGTCGGGCCTTTCGCGCACGGCCCTGGCCCGCCATAATCTGGGCAGCCTCCTCCCGGGGCTCGACCCGGCCACTGCCGCATCGCTGGTTGAACTGTGGGGGGAGATCAAGGAAGCCAATGGAGAACCATCATGACGCGACGCACTTCCCTCGCGCTGCAACGCAGCACCATCGCCGGCGCCTGCCTGATG
>NZ_WMFA01000044.1 GCF_009856445.1 Halobacillus litoralis | reverse complement strand
CTGAGCGCCTCCATCAGCTTGCGGGCGATGGTGCGGGCGTCGTCGGCGTGCCGGATCTCGGGCAGCAGCAGGGTGAATTCGTCGCCGCCAAAGCGTGACAGGGTGTCCCCCTGGCGCAGGCAGCCCTCAAGGCGCTGCGTCACGGCCTGCAGCAGCCGGTCGCCCATGGCATGGCCGAGGCTGTCATTCACCACCTTGAAGCGGTCCAGATCGATGAACATGACCGCCAGCTTCTGGTTGTTGCGCTCCGCCTGGGAAATGCTCAGGCCCAGACGGTCCTTGAACAGGGCCCGGTTGGGCAACCGGGTGAGCAGGTCGTGATAGGCCTGGAAGTTGATGAAGGCCTCGGCTTCCTTGCGTTCGGTGATGTCGCGGGCCGTTCCGTAGATCTGGAAGGCGGCCTCACCGGGGGCGCCGGATTCGTCCTCCATGGGGAACGCGGTGATCTCGAAATGCCGGTTGCCCCGCGCACTGCCACGGGATTTGAGTCTGAGCTCGATGGTCCGCGGGTTGTCGGCGCTGATGGTGGGGTCCCGGAAGG
>NZ_WMFA01000043.1 GCF_009856445.1 Halobacillus litoralis | reverse complement strand
AACGGGGGCGATTGCTTAATAAATCACTTTAAGCATATTAACGGAAGATCAGCTTATTAAATAGCAAACAGTTCATGTAGGAGTAAGGTGAGAATAAATGATTGAAAATAAAAAAAGCAAAGGAATAAATAAAAGGAAAATTGTACTTATAGGTTTTATACTATTATCTACTTTTATTTTCCTATATAAGTATAATGTGAAGACATCCTATTTTGGAGTTATAGAAGTTAAAGATTTAAAACAAGTAAACAATGAATACATAGTGACCGTAGAAGGGGACTTCGGAGAAAAAAAGTCTGTATTTGACCAAGATGATTATTTTCGAATAGTTGAAGACGAGGAAACAAGAGAGGGAAACATTACTGAAATTTGGAATAGATTATCAGAAAATAAGTCATTTCATGTAGTATTAAATTCGTATGATAATCGAAATCAGTTTAAATTAGAAAAAATCTACATTGATTAATGGACCTTATTTACGTACCACATTTAAGAGTTACCTTGAATCACTGGTGGGTTAGTTTAAGGTCAGCTTCAACTGTCTCGAAATCAAGTTTTAAAGTAACGGGGGC
>NZ_WMFA01000042.1 GCF_009856445.1 Halobacillus litoralis | reverse complement strand
GGCTTTCCACCGATACCGCGGAAGAGCATCTCAAGTGGATTGAGGATGTCGATGACACCCAGTCCTGCAGCCTGGATTTCCCCATCCTGGCGGACGCCGACTGCTCAATCGCCCAGCTGTACGACATGATACACCCCGGGGAAAGCGAAACGGCGGCGGTCAGAAGTGTTTTCATCATCGATCCGAACAAGAAAATCCGCCTGACGATGACCTACCCGATGACTGTAGGGCGGAATTTCGATGAGATACTTCGTGCCATTGATGCCCTTCAGACCAGTGACGCAAAGAGCTGTGCGCTGCCGGCAGACTGGCGTAAAGGTGATGAGTGCATCATTCCGCCCTCCATCACCGATGAACAGGCGAAGGAAATGTTTCCAGAGGGCTGGCGCGAACTGCGCCCGTACCTGCGCATGACCAAGGTCTGATCATTCCCGTTCGCATTATGGCGGTCACCCTGAGGGGGGCCGCCGATATGCCCTTTAAACAGCTCTTTTCGTTACATAGCCCTTCCTGCCGTCAGCGAAATGACCCTATCCGCCTCAATAAAGGGCATTGAGTCGTGCAGCATAAGCA
>NZ_WMFA01000041.1 GCF_009856445.1 Halobacillus litoralis | reverse complement strand
CACCCGGGCGGTGCCTTCGCCGGGCCCCCACCACTCCAGGCCCACGGGCCACTGCGGCCACCAGTCATCCGCCTGCTCCAGAAGCAGACGTGCGGCATTGGGGCTGACCGCGATGATCTTCCGGAAGTTGTCCAGTTCCTGGATCAGGCTGCGTTCACGGCCATCCAGTGTGCGGGGCTGGATGGCGATCAGCGGCAGCGCACGGCTGCAGGCACCGGCCTGCTCGAGCGCCTGGCGCGTTTCCTCCGCCCTGGGTTCGGGGCGGGACACCAGGATCCGGCGTCCGGCCAGTGGCGGGTTATTCGGGCTCGTAGCCATAGACCTCGGCCAGGATGGCGCCGGCGCCCTTTTCAAGAAGCTGTTCGGCCAGGCGACGACCAAGGGCTTCGCCTTCGCTGCGATGGGCGCGCCCCTCAACATGGTGAACCCGGCTGCCGTCCGGTGAGGCCACCAGGCCACGCAGGTGGAGCTCATCCCCTTCCAGTTCGGCATAGGCGCCGATGGGGACCTGGCAGCCGCCTTCCAGGCGTGTGTTCAGGGCCCGCTCCGCCAGTACCCGGTCCCGGGATTCGGCATGGATCAGCGGTTCCAGCA
>NZ_WMFA01000040.1 GCF_009856445.1 Halobacillus litoralis | reverse complement strand
CCTATGACCTGCCGCCCGGGCTGGTGCGTGAAGCGCTGGAGCTGGAGCCCGTTGATGGTGAGCGCCACACGCTCGAGGAGATCGCTGAGGCCTCCAGCCTGACCCTCGAGGAGATACAGCGCCGTATTGACGAAGCCGTACGTGCCCAAAAGGGTGACAGGGAATGACGGACACGGTCTTTCTCCTTGTTGCCACCTACGGCAGCGCCGCCCTGTTTGCCGTAACCTTCCTGAGCTGTCTGGCGGTGCCCGTGCCGGCATCGCTGATGATGCTCACCGGTGGTGCCTTCGCGGCCTCAGGCGACCTGCCTCTCGCTTCGGTGAGCCTGGCGGCCTATGGGGGCGCCCTGAGTGGTGACCAGACCGGCTATCTGCTCGGGCGCTCATGCGCGGGGTGGCTTGAGCGCTGGGCGGAGGCCCGCCGGGGCCGGGCCGCACTGCTGGGTCGGGCGCACGCTTCTGTTGAGCGTTGGGGCGGTATGGGCGTTTTTCTGAGCCGATGGTTCGTCAGCCCGCTCGGGCCCTATGTCAACTTCGCGGCGGGCGCTGGGCGCATGCGCTGGGCGCGCTTCAGTGTATGGAGTGTGGCCGGGGAGACG
>NZ_WMFA01000003.1 GCF_009856445.1 Halobacillus litoralis | reverse complement strand
GTTTTCGAGAATCTTCCTTGGCAAAGGGGCGGAGGGGAATGGCGAGACTCCTGCGGGAAAAAAGTGCTTGGTGAGACCCCACAGGACGCAGTCCGAGGAGGCTCACCGCGCTCCCGCGGAAAGCGAGTCATTCCCCTCCGCCCCCATGCACTCAATAAATGTCTCGAAACTGAGTCTTCCACAATCCTGCCAGTTAGTTGAATAAAGAGGAGTAATTGAGGGTATGGTACATATACTTTAATTGACAAATTATTTTAACTATTCTTATAATACGTGTAAGCATAAACAGGGAGTGATCAGCAGTGGAAGCTCGCCCCGTCCGCAAACAGCCTGGACTCAGCAAGTATCAGTTAATACTTATATCCGCCATCATGGTAGCTGCATTCTTATCTCTATCCATGATTACGAAAAATTTCAATTATACGCTAGCTTCTTTGATTACAGTCGTAGTGATAAACTTCAGTATCTCACTAAAAACTCTCCGCCTACAAAGAAAAAGAGCCTATAAACCCTGACTTTAAACGTCTGGATCTATAGGCTCTTTTTCTTTTCTTCTATCTTGTTGCTTCTTTTGCTTAATGACATGTAGTTCAAGCTTTCCTCCATATGCTGGTCAATCAGCTGAAGCAAGCGTGACAAGTCTTTATTCTTTAATGCTTCGAGCAATAGTTCATGTTCTTTGAATCGCTGTTCTTCGTACAGATCTTCATCTACGAACACATCATACAACATTAAATACACATTAATTTGATTGAGAATTCGTTCTGTAAAGTCAATCAAAAACGTATTTTTCGTCTTTAAAGCAAGGGTCATATGAAATTGCTTGTTCACATCCAGGTACTCCAGAATATCACGGGTTTCGTAGGTTTTTCTTTCATGTTCAATCCATTCTTCCAACTGAAAAAAATCTTCTTCGTTCATCTGGTCGTAAATTTGTTCAAGGGTCATTTTTTCTAAATGACGCCTCATATCAAAAGCCTGCCTTATTTCTTCAATCGTTGGTTCAACAACGAAGGCACCCCGATTGGAGTAAATTTTGACTAATCCCTCTTGTTCCAGCTTTTTCATTGCATTCCGAATAGGGGTGCGCGAAACTTGGAGTTCTTTTCCGATCATGTTTTCAACAAGTTGAGTACCTGGTGGTAAATGACGAAACAAAATATGATTCTTCAAGTATTCGTAGACGTCATCCGTTCTGGATTGGCGCTCATTGAGCGTATCAGTAAACGTTCGGTTCTGGATGTTATCCCACCTTTTATGCCAGACGTTTAAAGTTTTCACCAAGAATTTCATTCATTGAGTGAACCGTAATGAATGCTTGTTCGTCTATCGCAGTCATATATTTTTTTAGACGCGTATAGTCCTTACGGCTGAGAATTGTTGTAATAACTTCTTTATCTTCTTGATTGAAAGCTCCTTTAGCCTGGTGGATCGTAGCTCCTCTCCCAAGCTGGTTGACGATGAAATAACGGACTTGTTCACTTTCACGACTAATAATGACAATCTCTTTATTGTCTTCAAATTGTTGCAGCATGTAGTCAATAACCAGACCATTCAGGATGACACCGAAAAATGCGTACATTCCGACAGTTGGTCCAAATAGAAAAATGGATGACGTTGCAATGGCAATATCAGAGAACAAGACGCCTTTTCCAACCTCAATGGAAAAGAATTTATTCAGGATCATAGCAAGGATATCTGTTCCGCCGGTAGAGGCTCCCTGATGGAACACAAGCGCCATTCCTGACGCCGCTATGATTTGGCCGATGATCAATTGAATGAGAAGGTCGTTACTTAAAGCTTCCTGCATAGGGAAGAATGCTTCCAATCCCCATACCATAAAGGACAGAGCAAAACTTGCATAAATGGTCTTCAGACCAAATTGAAAGCCCAGGAATATAAAACCAACAATAAATAATATGATGTTCAAGATGATCATGATCATTCCTAATGAAAGATCAGGAATGACTTTATTCAGAACGATCGAAGCACCACTTACTCCTCCTGTGGCAAGATCATTTGGTGAGAGGAAAAAATGGACATTGATGGCAACTCCAAGCGCACCTAAGTTCATTAACAGAAAAGACCATACTTTTTTCAGCATCAGAAAGCCTCCTTTTTATGTGGAAATAAGTTAGAATTTGTCGAACGAAATTGTAGTACAATCGGGATTATAGAGCCCATATATACGTTTGTAAACAGCTTTGACTGTAAAAATATAATTTATTTTTTGTAAGCGGTTGAACTTATAATTTTCTAATAAATAAAGGAGTCTGATAGCTGAAATTTCGCAATTTGATGAAATCTAACCCCATGTAAAGAATAAAGCAATATTTTGATATCAATGTTTACGTTAGTTTAATTTTGTCGAATTTGTCCTCCCTTCACCTCGATCATCTAAAAACAGATAAAAAAATCATCATCCGTGTTGGATGATGATTTTCCGAGATTTCTATTTAGGTAACTTGACGGTAACCTTTGTACCTGATCCTTTTTGACTTTCATACGAAATTTCTCCATTCAGGTCTGAGACAATTTTCTTTGTCACCATCACACCCAAACCGGTTCCTTTTTCTTTAGTTGTAAAGAAAGGTTCCCCTATTTTCGCAAGTTCTTGTGGGGTTAATCCAGGTCCATTATCTCTAACGGAAAGCGTTAGATGGGAGCTGGCCATTTGGATGCTTACACGAACCTCTCCTCCTAGATCCACAGCGTCAATTGCATTTTTGACAAGGTTGATAAGGATTTGGTTCAAGCGCTTGGGTTCCGTTTCGAATTTGTCCTGGATAGGATCGCAATCAAAGAGAAGATAGATCTGTTTTTCATTCGCTTCTGGTTCTAACAGACGCAACACATAGGAAACCAGTTGCTCAGGGTCTACCTGCTCCAGCTGAATGGACGATTTCGGCTTAGACAACATCATAAAATCCTGAACGATAGCCTCTATGCGATTAACTTCATCAAGAATGATTTCCTGGTAGTTATCCCTTAATTCAGGATTGGCTGCACCAATTTGAAGGAATCCTTTAATCGCAGTCAGTGGGTTCTTAATCTCATGGGCAATGCCAGCTGACATTTGCGTAATCGTGGACAATTGTTGAGATTTTTCCTTAAGTTCTAACATCTCTTTGTATCCTGTCACGTCCTCATGAATACCAAGGACATAAGAGTTTCCGTAATACTCGACAGGGAAGCCTTTTGTACGAATCCATTTCGTTTTTTCATTAGGGCCTGTAAGACGATATTCGATTTCGCTTTCTTTTTTTGCCATTTCATCTAGAGCTGTCCTCAAAGAAGCCCGATCTGCTTCATGAACTTTTTCCATCAACGAATTCGGATCGAGAAAAGCTTCCCGGCGGGGCATTCCGAACATTTCCTTAAAAGCTGGGCTGACATAATGCAGCTCCTTAAAATCCGGCCGGCTGATCCAAAAGACGTCTTTAATGTTATTCGCAAGTAAGGCAAACCTTTCTTCCGACGCCCTTAAAGCTTTTAATTGATTCTTGTATTCTGTTATATCTTGAAGGAAAACAGTGATTCCCATTTCCGTTGGGTGAACCGTGACTTGAACATCTGTATTGGTTTTCTCGAGATAGCCTTCGAACTCTACAGTTTCCTGGGTTTCCATCGCTCTTAAATACTGTTGAAAGAAATAGTAGTGTTCACGAATCGGAAAGATATCCCACAACTTCTTAAAATAATTCTGTAAGAAAGGAATTTCGGTCATTTCTTCCATTTTCGGATTGGCATACGTAACTTCCCAGTTGTGATTGATCAATGCAAGGCCGTGTGGGAATTTATCGACCAGATGCATCATTCTCTTTTTCATAGGGGAAGACTCCGATCCAAACGTTTGTATCATATTCCGATGATGCTGATATCCAACAGATTGATTCAATGAAAATGTGGCTTCTTTTTGCTTATTCGAAGAGAGAGTCATGGAAGCAGGGCCGTCGAGCATCCCTTTTATACTTTTCAAGGAAAAAGCAATCTGACCATTCGTCAGATGAACCATCTTGCATTGATATTTATGCTTGTTCGCATCAGTCAACTGAACAGACGATTCTCTGAGACCATCTGTAAGAAGACTATGCAGAACCTGTTGTAGTCGTTGTTGTCCTGTGTGACCAAAACTATGGATCCACTGAGAGAATGACATGTCCGACTCTTCAAGTTGAAGTGTTCCTTGCATCTGCTGATTAAGCGTAACCGTTTGTAGACGCAAATCCAGTAAACATGCAGGTGTACCATTCAAACTTAGAACATCCAAAATTTCACCGCTATGCACTTGGTCAGAATACCTCTCTCTAATTACCAATATTAAGACCTCTTTCCTTTTTGCCGTTCAATATTTTCCAGTACGGTTATCATTATAACGTAAGCCTTAACAATTTTGAATATTTTCAAAACAATTCATACATTATTTTTCTATTTACTACAAATTATGAGACAGAAGACAAGTTTATGATCATTTTCTTGTTTCTTTTCAACCTTCGATACTTCTCCACAGTGTTAAGGAAGCATAACTTAAATACGGTTCCCATTCCTTACTCCAATGTTCCATCTGCTCGTATGTCGGTTTATTTTCCAAGCCAAAATAAAACTTCAATGCATTTTGTATTCCAATATCAGCTTTTGGAAAAAGGTTCGGTCGACCAACTCCGAACATCATCCAGTTTTCTGCTGTCCAAGGCCCAATGCCTCTGACCTTTACCAGTTGCTTCATAATCTCCTCATCTGATTCATTCGCTAATGCTTCCAAATCCAGCTTTCCATCCACAATTAAACGTGAGGTATCAATGACATATTCTGCTTTTCGCTGACTGAATTGTAATTCTCGCAAGGTTTCATAAGGAGTCTCTGCCACAGTTTGAGGATCTGGATAAAACCATACTCCGTCCTTTTTTGTTCCCAGTGTTTCAACAAAACGCGTACTCAATGTATATGCGAATTTCATATTCAACTGCTGGTGGATGATGACTTTCATCAAACAGTCATAGAGGTGAAAATCTTTCACAATTGGTGTCCCCGGGTGTGCTTGAAACATGGTTTTCAAACTTGTATCTAAGAAGTGGTGGTGTACTTTTTCTATATCTATATTCCATTGAAATAAATCAGATATGTGGGAGAGCAACGCTTCTTTGTCTTCCTCACTGTCACTCGAGACTTCAAAAGAAGGATCAGCGGTAGTGCCGAGCCCTTGGACACGGACAATGTGATGATTCCCTTCTAATTTCACTGGAACATCCACCCACCGTTCTTCTCTGTTCAAACGGGTTAGAGGGTCAAATGCCCATCGAAGTAATGTGTAATCAAAATCATAAAAAGTGTTTGCTTTAAACTTTTCTTTCCACAAACTGTTTTTCCTCCCTTTTGTCGGACGATTTGTTTATATTTTGTTAAGAATGGGAACTATGCCCTAATATCCTCTTTTACTCATTTCCAACTTCATCCCTTTTCAAACATTCTTCTACATCCACATACATATGTCCACCCACTGTTTTCGATTTAATTTCTCTTCCACCCATTCCTCATTAGAAAGGAAAAACCACTACACAGGGTGTGCAGTGGTTTAAACTCAGAGTCCCCAGACAGGCGCTGGAACCATCTGTTTGATCATAAGATCATTCAAACTTCCAAAACTATATCCTCTTTTTCTTAGTTCATCAATCAGTTGAGCCAAGGCTTCCGCATTATCTTGAGAAACGGTGTGCAGCAGGATGACAGCACCTGGGTGAATTTGGTCGATAACACTCCGATAGGCATATTCCCATCCTTGTTGTTTGTCTGTCTCCCAGTCCACAAAAGCAAGAGACCAAAAGGCATGAGTGTATCCAAATTCTTTCGCCCACCCTAAAGTTTCCTCATTAAAGGTTCCGCGCGGCGGACGAACGAAAGTCATCACTTCCTGATCGGTCAACTCTTTGACAGCTTCGTCCACCCTTTCTAACTCCTGCTTCATTTTTCCCTTCGATACTTTTGTGAAATCAGGATGGCTCCAGGAATGATTCCCAATTAAATGCCCTTCCTTCGCCATCCGTTTTAAAAGGTCAGGTGCACTTTCAATATAATGACCGGTGACAAAAAAAGTGGCCGGCACACCTTTATCCTTTAATACATCGAGGACTTGACCGGTGTACCCTTGTTCATAGCCATTGTCAAATGTCAAATAAACAATCGGGTCACCCGAAGGGTCCACATAAAACCCATCATACTTTTCAATCATCGGCCCATACCTTCCCACATCAGGTACAGAACCATCTTTCTTCTTACTGAAACCCCAGCCTTCAGCCAAGGTCTGATTTGGCAAAATCAAGAGGACTAACACCAGTACTAAGGCAAAAGTTCTTTTCCACATAACGGACCACTCACTTTTTTCTTAGTATGTGTGGACTTTTGATGAATATAAAAAAAGGCACGTGGGAAAATTACCCACATGCCTTTTATAAAAATAGCGATGCTGCCCATCCGAAGATGAAGAGTGGAATATTAAAATGTAAGAATGTCGGCACACAAGTATCCCAAATATGATTGTGCCTTCCATCTGCATTCAATCCGGATGTCGGACCAAGTGTACTGTCAGACGCAGGAGAACCAGCATCACCTAAGGCTCCAGCGGTTCCAATCAAAGCAGCTGTTGCCATTGGTGAGAATCCGGCTGACAAACAAATGGGTACGAAAAGTGCGGCCAATATCGGAATGGTGGCAAAAGAAGAACCGATACCCATAGTTACGATTAAGCCGACAAGAAGTAGTAAGAACGCGATGAATGCTTGATTATCACCAAGATAGGCGGAACTGACTTCGACAAGAGCTGATACAGAATCTGTTTCTGTCAGAACGTTTGCATATCCTGCTGCTACTAACATAACAAAAGCGATGAAACCCATCATACCGATTCCTTCATTCATTACCTTGTCTCCTTTATAATAAGGCACGACCCGGAAGATGAACATAAGGATGATTCCTGCGAGTGCAGCTAAAATAAGGTTCTGCCAAACCGCTTGAATCACTAAGGTGACAACGATGGCGACTATTGTCCAGAAATGTTGAAGGTTGAACTTGGCCGGTTGTACTTTCTCTACTTCAAACCCGTTTCCCTCTGTGGCTACATCCGGCAATTCACGTTTTTTCCGATACGTAATAAAAATAGCAATGAAAAGACCAACAATCATCCCTGATCCTGGAATGATCAAAGATTGAGCGATCGACCCGATGCCAAGATCGATTCCACTGCTGCTCATCGATGATTGAATCGTTTCATGGAAGATGTATCCAAACCCGACCGGCAACATCACATAAGGTGCTTTCAAACCAAAGGTCAACGCGGCCGCAACTGCACGGCGGTCCAATTTCATTTCATCAAATAATTTCAGTAATGGTGGAATTAAAATAGGAATAAAAGCGATGTGTACAGGGATTACATTCTGGGACAAGCTCGCCACAAATGCGATGACTAGTACCATCATTGTTCGTTTATCCTTTAAAACTCGAAGCAGATAGCCAATCAGCAATGAAGTAATCCCCGAATAGCTGATCGCTACAGCAAAGGCTCCTAATAGTATATAACTAAGCGCTACGCTTGCCTGTTCGCCCATACCGCCGACAAGCAATTCTAATGAACTCACTAAAGTCTCCCCGTTCATGAGTCCTGCGGTCAGCCCTGCGGCAAGAATAGCGATAATGACATTCACACGTAATAAACTTAAGACTGTCATTACCAGGACAGAGACAACAACTGCCCATGCCATAAAGCATTCTCCTCTCATTCTTTTCATACATTAACGATTTATCATGATAAAGCACGAACGCAAAAAAATCAACCCTCAAAATAATTGAGAGTCAATTCTAACGATTCACTGTTTATTCCATGTTCTTTTCAAGGTCTTCCAACATGGAAATAAGACGATCGATATCTTCAACAGAAGTTTCTTCCGGGTCTAACTTTTCAATACGTCCCATAAAATCCGCCAGGCGCACTTTGAGATCCTCGATTCTTTCTTGTTGTGACATTCCTCTGCACCTCTTTTCTGTATCATTCACGTTTTAACCACGTCCATCATAGTACATGTCAAAAGACCTGTCCACAAAGAAGAAATCCCCCCACCACTAATGCTATAATGCTTGGTAGAACATATAGGAGGACGAACTCATGTCATTAGACGATTTTAATTCTTACTTAGAAGAAAACCCAATAATCAGGTTATTAGTAATAGCAGCGATACTTTTTGTAGTTGTTCTCATCCTCCGTAAAGTCATTCATACATTTTTCAAAAAAACGGACTTTATTGAGGAAAGAAAAGAAAACACTCTCGAATCCATGCTCAACTCCATCATCAGTTATACAGCACTTATAGGTTTCATATTTGTCATCCTTGATGAATTCATTTCTATTGAAAGGCTGCTTGCTGGGGCTGGAGTCATCGGAATTATTGTAGGTATTGGTGCTCAAAGTTTGATCAAAGACTTTTTTGCTGGGCTGTTCTTTCTATATGAAAAGCAGCTTCATAAAGGGGACTTCATTTCGGTCAACAACACCTTCCACGGTACAGTGGAGGACATTGGCCTCCGGTTCTTAAAGGTCCGTCAATGGAGTGGAAAGTTACTCACCATAAGCAATGGTCAAATCAAAACGATTGAAAATTATAACTTTGAATACATGCGCGTGATTGAAAAGGTGACGACAAGCTTTCATCAAGACCCTAAACAAGCGTATCAAGTCTTAGAAAAAGCTTGTGAGCGTTTAAATGAAGAATTACATGAATACTTGAAGAAAGATTTGACGGATAAGCCTTATGAACCTTTTCAAGTATATGGGATGTCTTCTTTGAACCACGAACACCGGGGTTATGAATACACAGTCGTCGGTGTGGTCAATGACTTAGTTTACTGGACGGCAGCAAAAAAAACGCGCCTCATTCTTGCTGAAGAATTGTTTGAAAACAACCTCTTCATGGCAGAACAGCGCGTCGAATTGAATTCATCTGGTCATGAAGACCATCATTTCACTTCAAATGAAAAGCTCACGTGATCTTGGATCGGGATCCATGCCCCGATTCCCTGTCTCGTGACATTTTTTACGTTCAACGTTTTTTTCGAACCTTTGAGCTGAATGTAAACATCCCCAAAGGTCACTTCCCCTTTTTCATTCACAGCTGGTGCATAAGCATGCAGAATACCCACTTTGTTCGTTGGTACACCATAGGTATTATTTTGCTTCGTCCCTTTACCAATAACGGTATTGAATGAAAGTGGAAGCTTTGTGTTCTTTTGTGCTTCCAGAAGAATAAGCTTCATCATTTGGTCGCTGTGACTAATTCTTGAAGTTAGCCCACCTTTGATCTGCTTTTCTTCTTTTTGGACATAACTCAGCTTTTCTGTCTGCTTTCCACCATGGTTGCTGTATTCATTCGTATTGATCTCCTGGTATTCCCAATTGATATTCGTCTCTTTGGATTCATAAGCAAGCGGCCATCGGCCTAAAAAAATCTCACCTCTGTAACCAATAGCGAACGGAGATGGTTTCAATGATGTTTCATTCAACATCTCAATCAACTGCGGATTCGTCACTCGAATATCCGTATCTTCCATCAATTCTTTCGTGATTTCTTCCTCTTCCAGCAATTCTTGATCATCTGTCGAATTCGGATACGTGTTGTCCTTAGATATGTTCAGCACATGATTCGGAATCGCACTTTCTTTTTCTGCTTTCTTATTTTCAGCTGATATCGATCCAGCACTGATGAACATGAAGATCCCAATAAATATGATCAGTCCTAACCATTTTCTTTTCACATCATGGGCCACCTTTCTTTTTTTCTATTTTGTGAAAAATGGCCCGGACTATACACAGGGAATCAAGAAAGCATCTTGTTCATAACGTGATTCGCCTTCCCATCGAAAAACTGAATGAAAGGTCCGATCAGGACAATAATAATCACGGTACCGATTCCAATCGGTCCTCCCAGGACTAAAGCAAGCACAAGTGCAAAGACTTCTGTCAACGTTTTTGCCGTTCTTAAACTGAAGCCGAACCTCTTCTGCAAAGCAACCATGAAGCCATCAATAGGGTTCAGAGAAAACTTCGGCTGTAAGTATAAAGAAACTCCAAAAGCAATGATTGCAATCCCGCCAACCAGCACCGTCAATTGAATCCAAAAAGATGCGAGACCGAAAGTATCGAAAACCGATAACATCCAAAAATCAATGAATTGTCCAATGACAAAGATGGTGATAACCGCCAATAAATCCGGCTTTTCCTTGGCAATGATAGCGTTTGTAAAAATCAGCATAGCCCCGATAATAATGACCCAGCTCCCCACAGTAAAACCAATGGTCTCAGACAGGCCGACATTAACAGCATCCCAAGCGCCAGCGCCGAGATCTGATTTGATTGTTAAGGTGATCCCAAGGGAAATGATGATTAACCCGATCAAATAAAAGAAAGCTTTAACAAAAATATTCCTCATTCCATCTCTCTCCTCTTTCTTGTATGTATGGCCAGACAAAATTGTTGGCACTTCAACATTTATTTCACTATATGGCAGGTTTCTTGAGGACTCAGTTTCGAGACTTTTGTGTGGTTCTAGGAGCTCCGGGAAAAGGTTCGCTTTCCATGGGGCGGGCGGTGAGCTTCCTCAGGCTACGCCTTCCGGGGTCTCACCTGTCCCACACGTCCCATAGGAGTCTCACCGTTTCCCTCCGCCCCTTTGCCATGGAATAGATTCTCGAAACCAACACTAAAAGGGCAGCTTTTATGATTTTGATAGGTGGATTATAGAACCCCTGCACTTATAAGTAAGGTTCTAATCCTTCTCACCTAGGCAAGCGTAAAGGGCTTTGTATCAAGTATTTACGTTTTCTAAACGTCCATTGGGTAGAGTTTAGATCATCCTCTTCCCATAACCATACGAGCTGATTTTTTAAGTAGTGGTTTCGAGATACTTATATGGCAAAGGGGCGGAGGGGAATGGCGAGACTCCTGCGGGAAAAGAGTGCTTAGTGAGACCCCACAGGACGCAGTCCGAGGAGGCTCACCGCGCTCCCGCGGAAAGCGAGCTATTCCCCTCCGCCCCATCCACTCAACAAAAGTCTCGAAACTGAGTCTTCCACAAACGGGAGCTTATACGCAATAGAATAAAGCACAAAAAAAGAGCGCTTATCCAAATTCAGGATAAGGCTCTTTCATTTTACTTGCTTAATTGAATGCACTCAAGCGTTTCTTCAACTTCTATACTATTTTGAACCGATTGAACCATAGAACAATTTTTCTGGGAGATCTCCAGATTCTTTAACAACTTGTCCTGGTTCAAGTGATACCCTTTAATAACATAATGAAGATAGATCTTTTCAATACGATTGGCCTCATCAGGATTCCTCTCTACCTCAGCCGTCACTTTAATATCTTCATAATCCGTGCGTTGTTTATCTAAAATCTTCCTGAAAACTCCGATGCTGCAACCCGCAATCGATGCAACCATAAGCTGATATGGGCGGAAACCGAACGTCTCATCACCTGAAATGTTCATTTGACCGTACTCAAATGACGTGCGTACACCGTTTTCCTTTAAATAAAAGTCCATCATTCATTCACTCCTTTGACAATATGCTGCGCCTTTAGTTTTATAATAACCGTTTTCAGTAAGGAAATAACCTTCTTATGAGAAAGAAAAACTTGTCCCCTCCTATTGATTTCTTATACGATAAGGAAGTATGAAAAAAGGGGGCCGTCAGTTATGGTATCCAAACAAACACGATTCTGGATTTTGATAGGTCTTGTAACCATATCAGGATTTTCCCAGGGGATGCTCCTTCCATTGATTGCTGTTATCCTTGAACAGAACGGCATTTCTTCCTCTATTAATGGATTGCATGCTACCGGGCTTTACATAGGTATTTTACTTTCTTCTCCATTCATGGAAAGACCTCTGCAACGTATTGGTTATAAACCAATGATTATGGTAGGAGGGGCTCTGGTTGTTGTGTCTCTTGCCTTATTTCCATTCTGGCAGGCGCTATGGTTCTGGTTCATTTTAAGAGTCACCATTGGAATCGGTGACCAAATCCTTCACTTTGGAACTCAAACGTGGATCACAGCTACAGCTGAAAAACACAACCGTGGCAGAAGCATCGCTTATTACGGCCTGTTTTTTAGTGTCGGCTTTACGCTTGGACCGCTGATGACCAACTTATTGGCATTTGGTATCTATGTACCATTCATCATTTCCTCATCCTTAAGTTTTATCGTCTGGTTATTCATGATTTGGGTGAGAAATGAAACACCTGAAAAAGAACATACCACAGCCTATGGAACGAGTTCAATCAAAAGGTTTGCTAAAGCCATTCGTCTGGCCTGGGTTGCTTTTTTGCCACCTCTTGCCTATGGATTTCTGGAAGCAACCCTTCATGGAATCTTTCCTGTGTACGGGATGAGGATTGGACATGATGTTAACTTATTATCCTTAATCATTCCGTGTTTTGCTGCAGCCAGTTTATTTTCTCAAATTCCTTTGGGCGCATTAAGTGATCGGATTGGAAGAAAAAAAGTCATCTTAACCGTCGTAGCTGGGGGAATCGTCGCCTTCCTTGCGGCTGCTCTCTTTGAAAACTCTGTGGTCGCTCTCTTCGCCACTTTCGCATTAGGCGGTTTATTTGTGGGTTCCTTGTTCTCTTTAGGCATTTCATTTATGACAGACTTACTTCCAAAAAACCTTCTTCCTGCTGGAAACATATTATGCGGAATGGCATTTAGTGTCGGAAGTATTCTAGGTCCTTTCTTGTCTGGTTTTTTCTTGGATCTTTGGCCAAATCTATCGTTTTTCTACGTCATCGTCACTCTTTTGATCTTCGTTTTTACAGCTACTCTTTACAAAAAAGATCCAGGTGCACCTTCACTGCAAGAAGCTTGAGCTTTTCCTTGGAACGAAAGGATGAAGAGCAGATATAAAAAAGCTGTGGACATGTTGTCCACAGCTTTTTTATTTTGAAAGAGCTTGTGTCAGTACATCAAGGTTTTGTTCCATTAAGCTGAAGTAATCTTCATCGTTTTTAACATTTTCTTTCGTTAAAACAGACAAGTTGTGAAAACGGAGCGCTTCTGCTCCGATTTCATTTTGGATCACTTCTGAAACTTTCGGAGTGATGTTCTGTTCAAAAACCACGTATTCAAGATTGTTTGACTCGGCAACTTGAACGATATTTTCAAGGTCTTTTTGAGAGGGCTCATTTGTCGGACTTAGGCCTGAAACAGCAATCTGCTCTATGCCGTAAGCCTCTTCCCAATAACCATAGGCTGCATGGGAAACAATAATTTTACTTTTAGCTTTAGATTCTACACGCTCATGAAATGCCTGATCTAAATCCATCAGTTTCGCTTGAAGTTCTTCATAGTTTTCTTCATAAAGTCCTTCTTCTTCTGGATTCATTTCAATCAACTGATTTTTGATTCCCTCTGCCATTTGTACAGCACGTACAGGATCCAACCAAACGTGAGGGTCTTTTTCACCGTGGCCGTGGCCGTCATGGGAATCTTCTCCTTTGGCATGTTCATCTTCTTCATGACCATGTTCATCTTCTCCATGTGCATGCTCATCTTCACCGTGATGATCTTCTCCCTCGGCACCTTCTCCATGATTATGAACATGTTCTTTCAAGTCAAGGTCCCCTGCTGCTTCCAGGATTTCTACACCCTCTGGCTGAATTGATTCAGAAATTTTCTTTGCGTAACCTTCTAAACCAGCCCCATTATAAACAAAGAGATCCGCTTCTGCCATCTTCACCATTTCCTTGGTCGTCGGCTCATAAGTGTGTGCGTCTGAACCCGGAGGCAAAATGGATTGTACGTTGACTGTCTCTCCACCTATTTGTTCAGTAAAAAACTGTAAAGGATAAACCGTAGTATAAACGTTTAGTTCTCCGTTATCGTCACCTGTTTTTTCATTACCCTGCTCGGTTGCCGTCTCTTCATTTCCACAAGCAGTAATCAATAAAATGGTAAGTATAAAAGATAACATGATTGCTAGTTTCTTCATTCGTCGACCTCCTCGTCTTTCCAAACAGATTATATCGTAACCATTACACTTTGTAAACAGTAACCATTACTTTTTGATAAGCGCAAAAAAAGATACCCGCGTTAAGACGCAGGTTCTTTTTCAAACCAAGGCATAAATCAGTTACATTGCGGACATTTGCCGTATATTTCGAACTTGTGGTTTTCAACATCATATCCATTCAGGTTCTCATTAATACTATCCATCGGGCAGAATTCAATCGATTTCGTTTTTCCACATGTGGTGCAAATGAAGTGATGGTGATGGCCATGTGTATCACACCCTAAACGAAAATGCTTTTCTCCGCCAAGCTCTGTAGCTTCTAAAATATCAACGTCTGTCAGCATATAAAGATTTCGATAGATCGTATCATAACTCACACCAGGAAAATGGTTCTGTATTTCCTTAAGAATTTCTTTCGCTGCAATATACTGGTCTTGTTTCACAAAAATCTCTAAAATACGTTCTCTTTGCTTCGTTCTTTTATATCCTTTTTCCTTTAGTCTCTGCAAAGCTGTTTCTACATTCATTATGCTTCACCCTTTATCCATTGTTGAGCTCGGACTCGTTTGTAAAGAATCGACATAATTAAAATCAAAATGGCTGTCACGACAATCGTTCCACCTGGAGGTACACTAAGATGATAGGACGAAAAGAGACCGATCAGGACAGAGGTTTCCCCAAAAGCGATGGATAGACCAATCGTCTGCTTGAAACTCTTTGCAATCCGGATCGCTGAAGCCACTGGTAAAGTCATCAAAGCTGATACAAGTAAAATCCCAACTACCTGCATAGAGGACGCGATGACCAGTGCAACCATGACGATAAACAGCAAATGAATCCATCTTCCATTTACCCCAGACACAGAGGCGTGTTCCTCGTCGAACGACAGCACGAAAAGTTCCTTATAAAACAGAATGACAATAAGAATAACAATGGAAGTAATCACCAGCACGGTCCACATACTATCACGGCTGACAGCTGTTACACTTCCGAATAAATAGCTAAATAAGTCCGTATTAAATCCATCTGCAAGAGAAATGAGAATCACACCGACACCGATCCCACCGGAAAGAATAATAGGAATGGCAAGTTCTTCATAGTGTTTATACACCTTTCGAAGACGCTCAATCAATATCGCTCCGAACACGGAAAAGGCCATCCCCATGTAAATCGGATTCCATTCATTGACAGCCGTCACTCTTTTTTCAAGCAGCAAACTTGCAGCAATCCCGGTTAACGTAATGTGGGATAAGGCATCAGCAATTAACGACAGGCGTCTGACCACAATGAACACTCCCAATAAAGGAGCAACGATACCGATTAATATTCCTGTTATAGCGGCATTTTGTAAGAATTCATATTGTAGAAAACTATCAATCATTGTGGGTCACCTCATGATGTGTGTGATTATGGGTCAGCTGCTGGACGGAATGACCATAGAGCTGGTTGAGGTCCTCTTCACTAAATTCCTTATAATCTTCTGAAGCACCGTGGAAATGGACCGTTTTATTCATACAAATGACGTGCGATGCATGATCGGTAATGGTCCCGATATCATGAGTGACCATCAAGAGGGTGATTCCCTGCTCTTTATTCAGTTTACCAAGCAAATCATAAAACTCTGTGACGTGCTTCGCATCTACCCCGACCGTCGGTTCATCCAGAATTAATAAGGAGGGGTCACTCACTAAGGCCCTTGCAATAAACACCCGCTGCTGCTGCCCTCCGGACAATTCTCCGATATTAGAGTAGGCGTATTCCTCCATTTCTACGACTCTCAATGCTTCCAATGCTTTCTCTTTATGTTTTTTATTAAAGAATTTAAATGCTCCAATTCGGGAGACCAGCCCGGTCTTTACAACTTCAATCACCGTCGCAGGAAAACCAGAATTGAAACTGTTAGCTTTTTGTGAGACAAATCCAATCTCCTGCCAATCCTGATAGTGCTTCAAAGTCTGACCGAATAAGCGAATGGAACCATGATCCGGCTTAACAAGACCCAGCATCAATTTAATTAATGTGGACTTACCTGAACCATTCGGGCCGACAAGACCGAGGAACTGGCCTGATTGAATGTCCAAGTTTACGTCTTTAACGACCCATTCTCTATCATATTTAAAAGATACATTTTCTAACTTTACTATTGTTTCATTTCCCATGGTCAATCCCTCTCGAAATAATAATCATTACGAATTAAATTATAATGGATATGTACGTCAAAGTAAAAACGTCTGTATTATAGCCTTCCCTTTTTGAAACATATGTTAATCAATAATCGTTACGATTTAAATGCACAAGGACCATCATAAAGGAGGAAGCGTTCCGAATCAAGACTATTTTTCAGTTCCGTCCACGGTGGTAGATTTCTCCTTTACATTAATTAATAAGAATGGTCCCGGGCATGAGCTTACTAACGTTCTTGCCTGACACCTGTTCACGTTCCACAGCTGCCAAATATGAAAAAATACGGAAAGACAAAAAAACCAGAGCTGAATGAAAAGCTCTGGCTACATGGTTTATAGATATCGGTTGTGACGCTTCTCCAAATAATCTTGAAGAGCGGAAAAAATCATAGTAAGCGGCCAATACACAAGGGCTGCTGTAATATACATCGTCATTGAATCGACCGTACGTCCTGCTGCAATTTGTGCTTTGTTCAAAATCTCAGGAACAGAAATCATGGCAGCAAGCGATGTGGCTTTCAGCAAATCAAGAAAGACATTCCCAAGAGGCGGGATGGCAATTCTCGTTGCCTGCGGCATGATAATTCTCCTTATCGCCTGCCAATACGTAAATCCCAGAGCACGGGATGATTCCCATTGACCATTCGGAACACTGTTCAAAGAAGCTCGATTGATTTCTGCTATATAGGCTGCACTGTTTGTTCCAAATCCGATGATGGCAGCAACGGTTGCCGGCATTTTAATGCCTACAACAGGAAGACCGAAATACAAAACGAATAAATACACGAGGATCGGTGTGCCTCGCATGAAAGATATATAAAATCGGGCAGGCCATCTCAGCCAGACACGGTCCGATCCTCTCGCAAGGGCTAAAAAGAAGCCCAGAATGAGCCCTACCACCATACCACTTAAAGCAACAAGCAAGGTTAAAGGCACACCTTCAAGAATGAAAGGAAGATTCGCCCAGGCGCGCTCTGCGTTAAAAAGCTTCTCGATTTGAATTTCGTTTATTTCGATACCTAACATAAGGATCTCCTTACAGTTCTAGTCCTTCGATTTCACGGATATCCGCTTCTGGTTTTTTAGAAGCATCCTTGCCACCGAAGAACTCTTCAGAAAGCTTCGTAAGGGTTCCATCTTCATGCATTTCCTGCAATACGGCATCGATTTCTTTCTTCATTTCGGAGGCATCATTCGGCATAACAATAGCGGAGTTCGTCGGATGGAACTTCAAGTCCGGGTGTAGTTGAACTTCGATATTAGGCAGTGCTTTTAATGCAAGAGACTGTAAGTAGTAATCATTGATGATGAAGTCTGTATTTCCGTTTTCCACATCACGCAAATAAACATCATTGGTTACATTACCGTATGTTTTCGTCTCAGCACCAAAGTGTTCAGCGATTTGGGAGAACACCGTAGTCGCTCCACCACCATGTGTTTTTCCTTCGAGGTCCTCCAATTTTTCAATCCCGGATAAGTCAGACTCACGGACAATCATTGTGGAATAAGAATACTTATATGGTTCACTAAACGTAAACTGTTCTTGACGGGCTTTTGTTACTTCCATGTCGTTAATCACGGCATCTATACGGCCACTGTTGATGGCAGAAAGTAATCCATCGACTCCGTATTCTTCAAATTTCAACTCAAGACCGAGACGGTCAGCTACTTCTCTCATAATTTCTACGTCATATCCAGTCATCTCATCAGATTCTTCTGGATAATAAGAAGCTGGGAAAAGCGTACCGGAAGTACCGACAACAATCTCCCCTTTTTCCTGAATTTCGCTCCATTTGCTATCGGAAGCTTCTTCGCTCCCATTGCTATCTGAACCGCTCTCTCCGTCCTCACTGGAACCACAAGCAGCGAGGAATGCAGCAAGAATAAGCATAAGTATAAATAAAAGACCTTTGCGCATTCGTTATTTCCACCTTCCATATGTTTTTTGCACCTGTCTAATATAGCAACTTGACACCTGTAATATCAACTGCCTGAATCCTTTTTTACATATTCCATTATTTCCACTTGTATAATCACCCTTTCATGGTATGATAATAACATATATTAAATTAAAATAATTTTAAATAACTAGCCCTTTTAACCAACTGTAATTGACTTTCATTCTCAATTATAAAAAGGAGTTGAAAATTGTATGAATCAATCACGAACCTTCTCTTCCATGAAGTGGTGGAAATTACCATCGATTTCTAGCTTTAAGGAACACGCTGAATTGATCGCAGCCATAATCAGTGGATTCCTTATTTTACTGGCTTGGTATGGCGAACATCATTGGACACCTTCTGTTTTTGTGAGTATATATGTGACCGCCTTTCTCATTGGTGGTTTTGCCCAAGCGAAAGAAGGATTAGAAGAAACGGTAAAAGAAAAATCACTCAATGTAGAATTGCTCATGATTCTAGCCGCTATAGGCTCGGCTTCGATCGGGTACTGGACAGAAGGAGCCATTCTCATTTTCATATTCGCTCTCAGCGGAGCGCTGGAAACATACACCATGAACAAAAGCCATAAAGAAATCTCTTCTTTGATGAGTCTGCAGCCGGAAGAAGCTTTTCTCATTACAAACTCAGGATATGAGTGGGTGCCTGTAAAAACACTTCAAGTCGGTGATCAAATTTTAATCAAACCTGGAGAACGTGTCCCTGCCGATGGAAGTATTGTGAAAGGAAGTTCGACATTAAATGAAAGTGCCATTACTGGTGAATCACTCCCTGTAAATAAAAAAGAGACAGGAGAAGTGTTTGCAGGAACGATGAACATTGATGGAAGTCTTGTTGTCTCTGTGACTAAACCATCCAATGAAACGCTCTTTCAAAAGATCATCGCCATGGTTCAAAACGCACAAAGTGAGAAATCTCCCTCACAATTGTTTATTGAAAGATTTGAAAGTACGTATGTAAAAATCGTATTAGCGGTCGTTGGCCTTATGTTATTTCTCCCTCACTTTCTGTTTGGGTGGACGTGGATGGAAACCATCTACCGGGCCATGATTCTACTTGTCGTAGCATCTCCATGCGCCCTGGTCGCTTCCATTATGCCTGCCACTTTATCAGCTATATCGAAAGGAGCACGTCAGGGGATCTTATTTAAAGGGGGCGTTCATCTCGAACACCTTTCTCATCTAAAAGCGATCGCCTTCGATAAAACAGGTACGCTTACAAAAGGAGAGCCGGAGGTCACTGACTTTCTTCCGCTAGAAAGTGACATGGAACACTCCATCCTTTCTGTCGTCTCTTCCATTGAAAATGAATCCAATCATCCACTCGCTCAGGCGATTGTAAGCTATGCGAAAAAAAATGACTGTACATTTTCTACCGTCGAAAACGTCAAGGATCATAGCGGTATGGGTGTAAGCGGCCTTTATGAAAACGAGGAATGGAAAGTCGGTAAAGCAGATCTGGTCGGAAAAGAAAAAGCAATGGCCTATAAAGAGAACCATGCTGAAGTCCTTGCCTCAGAAGGAAAGACGGTTATTTTCGTGGCAAAGAGTGAAAAAATCGTCGCCCTTTTTGCCTTGAAAGATACCGTACGAAAAGAAGCGAAAAAAGCCATCGCAACTTTAAGAGCACATGATATTTATACCATCATGTTGACAGGTGACAATGACCGGACAGCAAAAGCGATTACCGAAGAAGTGGGGATGGATAACTATATCGCTGAATGTATGCCTGACCAAAAACTTCAGGAAATCAAAACCTTAAAAGATCATTTCTCCCATGTTGCGATGGTCGGGGATGGAATCAATGATGCGCCGGCGCTCGCAGAAGCAGATGTTGGTGTCGCGATGGGAGAAGGTACAGATGTTGCCTTAGAAACTGCTGATGTGGTCTTAATGAAGAATGATCTCCCGAAGATTGGTGAAGCGATACAAGTTTCTAGAAAAATGAACAAAATCATTAAGCAGAACATTATCTTTTCCATTACCGTAATCATGCTTTTGATCGTCAGCAATTTCCTGCAGATTCTCGATCTCCCATTAGGTGTCATTGGACACGAAGGGAGTACGATTCTTGTAATATTGAATGGACTCCGATTATTAAAATAAAGAAAGCGGGACCATCATCGGTCCCGCCTTTTTATACGTTCTATCCCCATGTCTCTCTTGTTCTACGATGGTGACTCATGGCATTGATCTCCCCTCCCAGAATAATGACGACTCCGGAAAGGTATAACCAAATCATCAGCACAATGACTGTACCTAAACTCCCATAGGTCGCAGAGAAATTCCCTAGACTACTCACATAAAAAGAAAACATCAGAGACACTAACTGCCAGCCAAATGTGGCGAACACCGCCCCCGGTACAGTATCACGATATTTCAACCGTTTGTTTGGGGCCATGACATACAAAAAAGACAAAACGATGTAAAAAATGATGGAGGATATCACCCACCTCATCCCATTCCACAACGTCAAAAAGTTTTCAGAAAGTCCGAAAACGGAAAACAGCTGTATGCCGATCGTGTGCCCGAGCACCGGGAGAAGGAAAGCGATCCCAATAACAAAAACCATCGCCACTGTCAGCACAATCGCAATCAAACGCGATACAAAAAATGACCGGTTCTCTTTGACGTTATGAGCACGATTGAATGCGCGCATAATGGCATTGACCCCGTTAGATGCGGCCCAGAGAGTCCCAACTAAACCGATGGATAGTAAACTTCCATTTTCGCTGCTTAGTAAGGACGAAACGTTTTCGGTAATCAAATCGAATGTCTCAGGCGGTGCATAGGTACTGACGAATGCAAGCACTCTTTCCTCGTCAATATGTAAATACCCGAGTAATGTAAGCAGGAATATCATAAAAGGAAACAAAGATAGTAGAAAAAAATACGACAGTTGAGCTGCCATCCCTCCGACATCATCTTCACCGAAGCGAGTAAACAGCTCTTTGCCAAAATTCTTGATGGTCTTCACAATATTCCCTCACCTCTTGTGATCAAGAAGCTTCTTTTGAATCGTCAACAGCTCTCAGCTGCTCTTTCACTTCTTGATTAATTTCCCCTACTTTATTCAGCATACTCTCCGCCTTGTCCAATAATTCCAGAAGATCTTCGACTCCTTTATTCACCTGGGCAGAAAAAGCCTCATAATTCACTCTAACTTTGTGGATCGCTTCTGAAGGCTGCTTGACGAAACTTTGACACTTCGAGCCTGTAGCCCGCGATTTTTCTCCTACATACTGGCGCGTATCTCTATCCATAAGAGCAGCGATTCCTCCTACCAAAGCCCCGACAAGTACACCTTTCCAAAGTTTACTCTGTCCCATAAACATCCTCCTTAAGATTATGATCGTTTTTTATTTTATCTAAAAGTTCAAAACATCCATCATGGACGAGATCATATACATATTCAAAATTACCTGTGAAATACGGATCAGGCACTTCGTTTTCCTTCGAATAAGGAACATAGTCCAACAATTTAGCGACTACTACCCCATTCTTTTCTCTTATTCCTTTTAAGTCCTGAATGTTTTTATCATCCATCGCAATCAAATAATCAAAGTCATCCCAGTCGGATTCCTTCACTTGCCTTGCACTCATCCCCTTATAAGAGATGCTTTTATCATCAAGGATTGCCCGTGTCCCTTCATGTGGTTCAGCTCCAATATGCCAATGACCAATCCCCGCAGAATCAACGGTTATCTCTTCGTCCAATCCTTCTTTTTTTACTAGATCCTTAAAAACGGCTTCTGCCATAGGTGAACGACAAATGTTACCAAGGCAGACAAATAATACACGAATCATAACTGTGTTCCTCCAATGTAGTATTTCTCATCTGTTTATTTTCTATGAAAGCGTCGAAAATCCTGCATATCTAAAGCAGTTCACCCAAATATCTTCCCTTTTTCTGTCGAAATCAACCGCTCTTTTTCATTTTTGTACAGAAATGACCTTGACATTTGTTTCTAATTTTCGGAATATTTAATATATGGACAAACTAATACTATCAATATAGTTAGGGGGAAGATGATGGGTGAAGGTAGTGTACTACACAGTTTTTTAAGTGAGTTAAGTGGAATCGTCTGGGGACCATTCCTCTTAGTATTATTAGTCGGAACAGGGGTTTATTTAACACTCCGTCTAGGTTTTCTTCAGTTTAAAACACTTCCGTACGCTCTAAAGCTTGCTTTCAAACCAAGCAAAGAGAAGAAAAAGAATGAAAAGGGGGATATATCCCATTACCAGGCGCTAACCACAGCCCTTGCAGCAACCATCGGTACAGGTAATATTGCTGGTGTCGCAACGGCCGTTGTCCTTGGGGGACCAGGTGCCGTTTTCTGGATGTGGGTGACCGCTGTTTTTGGTATGGCGACGAAATATGCCGAAGCGGTACTAGCCGTTAAATACAGGATTGAAGGTAAAAACGGGGAAATGTCCGGTGGTCCGATGTATTATTTGTCCCGCGGTTTGAAAACGAAGTGGCTTGGACGCCCCCTCGGTTTCCTATTCGCGATCTTCGGTGCTGTCGCTGCATTCGGAATAGGTAACATGGTCCAGTCCAACTCCGTTTCTGATGTCATGGAAGGTACGTTCAATGTTTCACCATGGGTGACAGGTATTCTGTTGACCTTGTTAGCTGGATTAGTATTGCTTGGAGGAATTAAAAGTATTGGGAAAGTCACGGCTTTCTTTGTCCCAATCATGGCTATCTTTTATGTCATTGGTGCACTAATTATACTTATTCTCAATTACAACATGGTCATCCCAGCCTTGGGAACCATCTTCAACGATGCATTTACAGCGAGCGCTCTTGGTGGCGGTCTACTCGGAACAGTCATTCGTTATGGTGTCGCACGTGGTGTGTTCTCCAATGAAGCAGGTCTCGGATCTGCGCCGATCGCTGCTGCTGCAGCCCGTACAGACTATGCCGGACGCCAAGCACTGGTTTCTATGACTCAAGTATTCATTGATACCATTATCGTATGTACGATGACAGGTTTGACAATTGTCATGGCCGGTCAATATCAAGGTGGGTTGGACGGCGCAGACTTAACTTCTACCTCCTTCCAGATTTTCCTTGGTGATGTAGGAGCTTATATTGTAACCATAGGCCTGGTCTTCTTTGCCTTCTCGACCATTGTCGGTTGGTCCTATTATGGGGAAAAGTGCTTCGGTTACTTGACGAAGCAACGATTCATCGGCGCTTACAAGATTGTTTTCGTAGCATTCGTACTTGTAGGTTCTGTTTCCCAATTGAGCACCGTATGGGTCTTCGCTGATGTGATGAATGGCTTAATGGCCTTTCCGAACTTGATCGGACTATTACTCCTATCCGGAGTCGTAGCCGCCGAGACGAACAAGTTCCTGAAAGTCGCCAAAAAAGAAAAGCAACAAGAACGCGAACAACGCCAAGCTGGTTAACCTTAAAACCAACATACCAAAAAGAGCTTACAGCCCAATTGGAGCTGTAAGCTCTTTTTTTGATACAACCTCAATTTCAGAAACGCTCCCGTTTGTTGAAGACTCAGTTTCGAGATGTTCGTGTCATTCTAGGGGCTCCGGGAAAAGGTTCGCTTTCCATGGGGCGGGCGGTGAGCCTCCTCAGGCTACGCCTTCCGGGGTCTCACCTGTCCCACACGTCCCATAGGAGTCTCACCGTTTCCCTCCGCCCCTTTACCTTATAAGAGTCTCGAAACAACTCGAGATTTGAAACCTTATTGATCAGCCTTTTCGTACTTTGGATGTGGTCTAATTATCCACTTTCCTCAACCATACAAGCTGGTTTTTTAAGTAGTAGTTTCGAGTATCTTCTTTGGGTAAGTGGGCGGAGGGGAATGGCGAGACTCCTGCGGGAAAAAAGTGCAGGGTGAGACCCCACAGGACGCAGTCCGAGGAGGCTCACCGCGCTCCCGCGGAAAGCGAGCTATTCCCCGCAGCCCCCATCCACTCAGCATAAGTCTCGAAACTGAGTCTTCAAGAAACCTGCCATATTCTTTAATAAAGAAATAGTTAAGCTATAGGGGTTATGCAGTCAGGGCCTTCGTTTTTAGCTGAGTTGACGTAGTCGCTGACTTCATAGGCACGGAGGTCGTCCATAGTCAGTTGTTCAACAAAACCCTTGGCATCAGAAGGGGACCATTTCACTGGTTGAATCCACTGATCCTGCTTTTCTTCTGGAAGGATGACAGGCATCCGATTGTGAATCGGAGCCATAAACTCATTCGCATCCTGCGTGAGAATCGTGCAGGTATAAAGAGATTCATCTTCCCCTTCCCATTGATCCCACAAACCCGCAAAGGCGAATAGAGAGCGGTTTTCAGGTTGAATTCTAACGGGCTGCTTTCCTGTTTCAGCCTTTTTCCATTCATAAAAACTATCCGCTACGATCAAGCATCGCTTTTGACTCATCAACCTTTTGTAACTTGGCTTTTCATGAGCGGTTTCACTTCTGGCGTTAATCATTTTATAGCCAATTTTAGGGTCCTTGGACCACGAAGGGACGAGCCCCCATTTCATATAACCCGCGCGCTTTTGTTTACCATCATGAATCACCGCCAGAACCTTTTGACCTGGAGCGATGTTGTACCGGGGTTCATACCCATCCATCGGCCTTTCTATCCCGAACTCTTTCAAAATTTCCGCTTCTTCTGCTAACAGGGTGTATCTTCCGCACATACCATCACCTCCTTGTTGTGAAATCATGACCACGTGAAGCCAAAAATCGAAGAAACATCAAAACCCGAAACGCCGGTCAATCTTTTTTTGATATTGCTTGTAGGCTCCTGATTGATTCATTTTTCTCTTTTCCATCATCATGTCGAAGCGAAGCTTTTTCTCTTTCCATTCTTTTTTATAGTGTGCAGACAATTTAGGATCTTTAACCTTGGCCAGGAGGTCTTCAATTTCAACCATCTCTTTTTTCAAGATCATTTCTTCAGGAAGCATGTTGGCATTTTTCAAAATCCGGTAACTGTTTCTAAGTTCTGGAGGCAGATAGGCGAATTCATCTTTAGGTAGTGGTTTTCCTTTTCCTGGAAGGTTATCGAAATCCCCCTTTTTCATGGATTGCTTAATTTTTTCCTCAATCAAATGTCCATAATCCATCTTTCTGCCTCCTATCCTTTTTCCGCATAGGCTTTCATTGCATCAAATTCTTTCTTTTGGATGGGTTCATGAATCATCTCGATTTTACGTTGTTCCTTCGTTTTTTGAAGGTCTTGATAAACGATTTTGGAAAGGGTCAGCCCAACTCGACTTGCATCTTCGATGGATTGGGAGTAAATGACCTTTTTGAGATTAGAAAAGTACATGGCTGTGAGACACATCGCACATGGTTCTCCACTCGCATACATCGTACAATCACTCAAATCAATGGCCCCTCTTGCTCGCTGGGCTTTCTTAATTGCTACCAATTCAGCATGAGCACTGACATCCGGACGTACATGCAGTTCATTCACACCTTCTGCGATAATTTCTCCGTCACAGACTAGGACTGCTCCAAAAGGGTGGCCTCCATCTTCAACATTGTCCAAAGCCAGTTGCAAGGCCCGTTCTGAAAAAAAATTCACGATCTCATCCTCCTCTCACTTTTGTAGACGCTTGCTCAGCGATTGCTTCAATCCATCGGCCAAGGGGGCAACAGATACAACCCTTCTAATTTTAGCTGTGTTATCTCGATCGTGGTAACGTACCTCGTTGACATCCTCCACTGTCACTCCATCAGGGTGAGACTCAATTAAGATCATGTAATCACCTTGAGCCACTTCTCCTTCCTGTAACACTCTCAGGTAAAATCCGGAGAACCCTTTTTCCATGACACGAGCTGGAAAATCGTCAATTCCATGGGTTCGGGCTATGATATAGCATGGTTTCCTCGGCTCAGATACTTGCAGGACTGCACCTCCGAGCTGAAAAACATCACCGATCCGGATCTGACGTTCATCAATCCCATCCACAGTCAAGTTCTCCCCAAAAGAAGGAAAAGTAAATTCTTGGTTGTAATGACTTTCCCAGTGCCTATAGTGCTGGGCGGGGTACAGACAAACAGCTTTATCACGGCCGCCATGGTTCTTTTTATCTGCTTGTTCGTCCCCGTCAAAGTTCAGATAAGTTAAATGCACAGGACCCTTGACAGGGGTTTTCCGATAAGCACTGTTCAACTCGCCTTTATCTGTTTCATAGGTTTCCGGACGACCCACATTCAAAGATAAGAGTTTATACTTCACTTAAGGTCCCCTCTCTCCATTGCTTGATCCAGGCTGGGAGGTAATCATAACTCCACGCATCCATCGGATAATCAACAAAAACATCTTCACCATTCTCATAGAGCGCCTGTATTAACTCGTTGATACTTCCGAAATAAAATTGATAGAGAAACTCATAGCTGAATGGTTCTTTTGGCATATGCTGATCGGCACAAACCTGTGGATCACTGTAGTTTAAATAGGTACGGCAAGGGATAGGCCTCACTTCATAAGCCATACATAATTGAGTTTCTGGATCCAGCATCGGGCAAGGCAGATTCAACCTTTTGTATTCTAACTTCGTTTCGGGTGCTTCAAAATCCATAGCCATAGCTTTTTGCAATTTGTCCTGTTGTTTTCCATAATAATTTTCCCAATGGGCATAGATCGCTTCTTTTCGCTCTTCTGAAAAGTGTTCGATGGAACGAAACAACATTTTCGCTTCCATTTTTGTGATAACAATTGGGAAGTAGCAGCAAAAAGCACACCCCATAAAACAGTTCGGTTTCATGGAGGTGAATTCCTCCATCCGCTCGATTTCGTGGTCGACTTCAGAGAGAAGGCGTTGAAAACCACTTAATATTACGGTTTCTGTATCCTTTTCACTATCCAATAATTCATCGACAATCCCATCAAAAAAGGAAGGGTCGATTTCATACGATTGGTTTATTTTTTCACACCGCTTTATGATTTCTTCATGTTTCAAAAAACTCATAGAAAAACTCCTCTGTCTATCGTTAGTCCCATTATACATGGGGGATGACTTATGACACCACTTTCTCCCTGACCACGAATTTCCTGTTGTTGAACCCCCAAAAAACTCCTATGATATGAGAAGGTCTATAAATAGATTATTTCACCTTTGGAGGTACGTCTACATGTTATCAAACGCAGAAATCGGTATCGATCTTGGTACTGCTAATATATTGATCTATTCAAAATCAAAAGGAATTTTACTTAACGAACCGTCTGTTGTCGCCTATAACACTGAAACGAAAAGTGTTGTAGCAGTAGGAAAAGAAGCAAAAGAAATGGTTGGAAAGACCCCGAGAAACATCATCCCTGTCCGCCCGTTGAGGGATGGTGTCATCGCTGACTATGATATGACCGCACAAATGTTGAAAGAGCTTTTGAAAAAAGTATCCAAAAAATCCGGGATCTCCATGAGAAAACCGACCGTGGTTATATGCACACCTTCCGGCTCAACATCTGTTGAACGCCGCGCCATTCACAATGCAGTGAAAAGCTATGGCGCTAAAAACGTGCACTTGATTGAAGAACCAATTGCAGCTGCCATCGGCGCCGATCTTCCAGTCGATGAGCCTATAGCAAACGTAGTCGTAGATATTGGTGGCGGGACGAGCGAAGTAGCCATCATCTCCTTCGGTGGTGTCGTATCCTGCAAATCTATTCGCACAGGTGGAGACGTTATGGATGAGGAGATCATCCAGCATGTGCGTAAAGCTTACAATGTGTTAATTGGTGAGCGCACAGCCGAGCAAATCAAAATGGAAATCGGCTACGCACTGATCGATCATCCGGAAGTAACGATGGAAGTAAGAGGTCGTGACATGGTCACAGGTCTTCCAAAAACCATCGAACTAAAATCCACGGAAATTCAAGGAGCATTGAAAGAATCCCTTGACCAGCTGCTTGAAACCATTCGCGCAACCCTTGAGGATTGCCCACCGGAACTAAGCGGCGACATCGTCGACCACGGCGTTATTCTTACCGGAGGCGGATCCTTACTCAACGGCATGCAGGATTGGCTGTCCAATGAAATTTCCGTACCCGTACACATGGCCCCAAGCCCACTTGAATCCGTAGCCATCGGAACCGGCCGCAGCCTGAAAATGATTCAGAAACTGCAAAAAGCAAGTAAGTAAAACTGAAGTGTGGAACCACCCCGGGAGACTCGACAAGCATAAGACAAGCGGCGCAGTGGAGTGGCCTTTCTCCACGGAGTCGATTGACTTATGTCTCGAGAGTCTGGGTGGTGGAACCGGACAATCCGAAATGCAGAACCACCCCGGGAGACTCGACAAGCATAAGACAAGCGGTGCAGTGGAGGGATCTTCCTCCACGGAGGCTCTCCGACTTATGTGTCCAGAACCAGTCAGTAAGAGCTCTCTAAACTAATGCGAAAAATCCATTCAATAGAAAATAAAGAAAACAAAACCTCCGGAAATCCCGGAGGTTTTGTTTTACCTTCCCGCCTGCTCATTTAGAAGAAAAATAAATCGAATTAAAAATTCGTCTAAAAAGAGAGGAAATGATAGCAACCTTGTCGAAATAACGCATAAAAGTAGAGATCAATAGGTACTTTTGGTAGAATGTTTCGAAGCAACCCAAGGAGTGGAAAGGTAGGAATAGAGGTTTATTCCCCTACTCTTGTACTTCACACAACAGAACACACAATAAGGAGCAGATTCTCAATGAAACTATCTACTTTACTCAAGTGGCTGACAGGTGGATGTGAAGCATTTCTGGCAATTCCTATAGCAGGTGGCGCATTCATATTCAGTAATGCCTGGATGCCGCTTTTGTTCATGTTTGTTTTCCACTTGATCACCCTCGTAGTCGCAGCTAGAGACAAGCGTTCCTACGCCGGAAACATTCTCGGTATGATCACAAGCGCCATTGGAGCGATCCCTTTTATCGGATGGGTTATGCACACAGTGACAGCCATCGTTCTTTTAATTGAGGCTGGACGGTCCACTAGCTTGGATAATAAATCCTGATTACCTACATCACAAGGGGGAATAGCGATGTTTACAGTCATATGTCTTTTTCGAGTAAAACTAAAAGATCTGGATGAATTCGTGGAATTGAGTAGAAAATCTGGTGATCTCTTAAAATCTCATGGAGCTCTCGACCATAATATTTATTTTTCCAATAAATTGACCGGCAGCCAGGGGTCCATGGGATTTTTGAATGTTGTTGATGTTGAGGAAGATGAAGAACTCGTACTCGGTCAATCTATATTCCATAGTGAAGATCATTACCATGAGATCATGAGAAAAGCTGGATTCGATGATATTATCCAATATTTAGATGACCATATCAAAAATGTTGTGGAAACGACCAGAATTATTACTTCAAGCTTTTCAACAGAACGCAGCAAGGAGTTAGAAGCATAAATCCCCAGGAGGTGTCGGATTATGAAAATTGTAGTTTTAGGTGCAGGGGCCCTAGGTGCCTATTTTGGTGCACGTTGGCAGGAAGCTGGTCATGAAGTCATTAACCTCGTCCGCGAAGGAAGAGCCGAGCAGATTGAGAAAAACGGATTGAAACTACATAGCGAAATGGGGGACTACCAAGTTCCAGATCCTGTAATTGCAAGGAGTCCACAGGAAATTGAAAACCCTGATCTTGTTTTTCTTGCCGTCAAAGGTTATCACCTTCACGGGACATTGGATTGGCTTAAAGCTTTGGTAAATAAAGGAGCGAAAGTGTATCCCGTTTTAAATGGCATGGAACATATCAGTATTCTTCAAAAAGAATTGGGAGAGGAAGCTGTCATTGGCGGACTTTCCTATATCATCGCAACCCTTGATGAGGCTGGGCATGTTGTTCATACGAGCCCTTTCCATGATCTCGTATTCGGACCGCTCCACACCTCTCAGCAGGCCATCTGTGAAGAGCTTGCGCTCGCGTGTAACCAGGCGAACTTAAATGGAACATTAAGCACGAATATTTTGGAGGACATGTGGAAGAAATACATGTTCATTACCGCATTTTCCGGAATTACCACAGCAGTTAATCAACCTATTGGCGTTGTACAAAGTTACCCTCAAACGATCCGAATTGCCGAAAGAATTCTTGAGGAGATGAAAGACCTTGCAAACGCCCACCGCATTGGTCTGACAGATGCACAAGTGCAGCAGGCGTTTGAACGTTTACGTGGATTGGATCCTGAAATGACGTCATCGATGCATCAGGATCGCCGAAAAGGGCTTCCTCTGGAAGTTGAACATCTACATGGAGGAGCTCTACGCCTTGGCAGTGAGGTAGGTTTGAGTATGCCTTATATTGAAACCATCCATGCCATGATTAAACCTTATGAAGAGTATCAACAATGATAAAAAGGGGGCTCCTTACACAGGAGTCCCCTTCTTCCATCTATTCTTCATCTGCGTACTCATCCACTGCCGGGCGTTTCCCTCTTTTCAACTCCCTGATTGATAATCCGAAATCCATTTGCAAATGGGGATAATCCTTAAAGTTTTCCCAGTCGCCTCCCCACTCAAAACCAAGGCCTTTAGCGGTTTCTACGATTTCAAGCCAATCGGACCGTCCGTTTCCATTTCCATCGTATTCTGTATCCCATATGACACGGCCATCTTCATGTTCCAGCGCAAAATCGATAGCCAGGCCGTAATTATGATAGGACTCCCCACCCCTCGCATAAGTGACGATTTGCCCATCAGAAGAACGCCCTTGTTCATAGAGCCTGTCCTGTCTTTGAACGGAACGGTGACCTTCCGTAATGACCATGTTAATTCCTGCTCCCTGTACCTTTTCGACCAGTTGATTTTTACGCTTTTCTACCGTCGGGTGAAGATTCGTAGGGAGCGGGACATCTTTTTTATAAAAGACACCTTGAGGAAGTTCTTTTTCTATTTGTGGAACTAAAAAGAAAATAACCAGAGCAACCACACCAGCAAAAAAGATAACGTTCATCAAGTTCGTTAAAATGCGCACTTCCGCTTCCCTTCCATTCATTTAATGATTAATATGAGAATACCACACGAAGCTGGATAGAGAAATGAATAACTTCCTTTTCATAGTTTCGTATAGTATATTGACAGAAACATCCAATTTGGAGGGAGCCTTATGAAATCTGTCTACTTATTACTATCAAACACAGGTACCATCACAAACCAGGCGATTAAAGCATTCACCCAAGCCCCCTATAACCACGCCTCTCTATCTTTAGATAAGAATATGAAACGCTTATATAGTTTCGGGAGACGCCGACCGACGAATCCTTTCTGGGGTGGTTTCGTTCAGGAGGATCTTGTTGAAGGAACATTCAGTTGGTATCCTTACGCGACTTGTGCGGTTTATGAACTAAAAATGACAAGAAGAAAATATCAAAAGCTGGAGCGTCTTCTTAAAGCGTTCGCTAAAAACTATAAAACTTACCTTTACAATTACTTAGGTCTTTTAGGGGTACCTACAAACCAGCCCATTCATGTGAAATCCAGTTACTTTTGCTCCCAATTCGTGGCTGAAGTTCTTAAGCGATCAGGCTCCAGCCTTTTCTCTAAAACGAGTGCCCTCGTCACTCCAGAAGATTTCCGCGACCACCAAGACCTTCAGTTGATTTATGAGGGCCCTCTTTATGAATATCCCTATCTTTACTCAAGACCTTATTATCATCCAAAAAAATACAAGTCCTTTCCTTTTCGAAGATACATGAAACAACAGGTAAAGTCCGAGGTTCTTGGAATACACGAAGAAAATGGGGAACTCTACCAGTTCAGGGATGGCTTCATCAAACCTAAGAAAATCTTAATCTCAAGGAAATGGTATAGAATCAGAAAGATCCTGAACTTACCAAAATTTCTATAACTTCCACAATAGCTCCCTTTAGTTGAAGACTCAGTTTCGAGATTTTTGTTGAGTGTATGGGGCTGCGGGGAATGACTCGCTTTCCGCGGGAGCGCGGTGAGCCTCCTCGGACTGCGTCCTGTGGGGTCTCACCAAGCACTTTTTTCCCGCAGGAGTCTCGCCATTCCCCTCCGCCCCTTTGCTATATAACTATCCCGAAACCACTTTCCAATCTTCAGCTTTTCAGTTTGATGGGAGTATAAGCATGAAACTCCCATGCCGGGGTGATTGAACCCTAAAAGCTTGATACAGAGCGTTTTATGCTTACAACAATCGGGATAGAGGAAGACCTTCCAACTTGGCAAAGGGGTTCGTTATCCCCTTTATCGAATGGGGTGGCTGGGAAGCTGCGAGACTCCCGTGGGAGAAAGGAGATCGGCGAGATCCCGCAGGGCGTAGCCCGAGGAAGCTCGGCACTCCCCCACAGGAAAGTGTTCAAATGCGGAATCGCCCTGGTAGACACGACTGGCATAAGCAGAACAGCAACGGAATGTGCTTTTCATTCCTTTGCTGTTCTGCTTATGACGCGAGTGTCTGGGCGATGGAGCTAGACGAGTAGCTTCCCAGCCACCCCTGACTCCAAATATGGCAAACGAAGCCCCCAAACAACTCGAAACTGAGTCTTCAAGAAACCTGCCATATAGTTTAATAAAAATGAGCAAAAATAACCCCCCCGTTCTGTGGGAACTTCAACTTCCGGAACAGGGGGGTATTTTTCGTTATTCGAATGTTCCTTTAACTAAAGGTTCTCCATTTCTAACCATTTCCCTGCCTAAAGCAATGACCCGTGAAATTTTCAGTGTCTCCGGATCCATCATGACAAGATCGGCATCTCTCCCAGTTTCTAGCTTTCCTTTGGCAGGAAGACCTAAAATAGAAGCCGGGTTAAGGGTGATGACCTTCAAGGCATCTTCCATGCTCACCTTCTGCTCAAGAACGGCATCTTGAAATGCTTCATACAACGAAGCAACCTTACCTACTTTCAAACCAATCAAGTTGCCTTTATCATCGAAGTCCGGGAGACTCCCCTGGGCGTCGGAAGTAAAGGTGATTTGCTCGACCGGCACTCCTTGATCGAGCATTCGTTTCAGGGCTTCGCTACTTTTCACTTCTCCGTCCTCTAAAAATTTCGGGATTGTACTCGTAGTGAAATCAACGAAACCTCCCTTTTTCGCATATTGGATGCCCGCTTCAAAAAGTTCTGAATTGCGGTTAATGTGTGTCGGATAAAATTGTGTTATGGGTAAATCAGTCGTCTCTATAACTCTCTCTATAAGTTTTAATTGATCAGGGCTATCTCCGACATGAACATTTACAATCCCTTTTTTCCCGGAAAGCATCCCGCCAATTCGCGCCTCGGAAGCAATCTTCGCCATTTCCTCGACCGTAGGCTGAGACGATCGGTGATCTGAGATTGCGATTTCTCCCGCTCCGATAATCAGATCAATCAAAAGGATATCGTCTTCAATCTTGCCTGTTAATGTTTTTACAGGGACTTGATAGGAACCCGTGTGACAATAGCAGGTGATCCCTTCTTCTCTCAAAGCACGCGCTTTAGCTACGAGGTTTGTCATGGTCCGGGTCGTCCCATCCGTGCCGATGACCCCAACCAGGGTCGTTACTCCGCTCAACGTCGCATCCGTCAGTGTTAACTCAGGCGTGCGGGACCGGAAACTTCCTTCTCCCCCTCCCCCTGTAATATGAACGTGGCCATCAATAAATCCAGGAGTCAGCACCTCCCCTTGTGCATCAATGATGTGCACCTGTTCCCCATTTAAGTCTATATTGTCCTGTATATCTGCAATTCGCCCATCGGCGATCAGGACATCTTGTTCTCCTAAAAACTCAGGAGCATATACGGTTGCCTGTTTAATTAAAGTGATCATTTCTCATACCTCCTGTTTGCCATTGAATTAATTGAAATTGATGAGAACAGCGACAATCATAAATACGGACGCTAGCCCGAAGAGCATCAACTGAAATTTAAAGATAAAGCGGAACCAGTTGGACCAGTCCAGTCGCGCCGCACCCAGTGTGCCCATAAGCGCCGCAGAAGTAGGTACAATAATGTTTGTTAATCCATCTCCCAATTGGAAAGCCAAGACGGCTACTTGTCTCGTCACACCTGCGATGTCAGCTAAAGGCGCCATCAATGGCATCGTCAGAGCCGCCTGCCCCGATCCTGATACGACAAAGAAGTTGAAGACCGATTGGAATAAGAACATCAACCATGCAGATATGACCTCAGGCACCCCATCAAACAATTGCCCTGCTGAATGAAGAACCGTATTCAATACAGAAGCTGAGGCCGGGTCATCTCCTCCCAGAATAATAATAATCCCTTTAGCCATCCCTACGACCAAAGCAGCTGGAAGCAGATCTTTCGCTCCTTGAGCGAACCCTTCTGCAATGTCATTGACTCTCATATGATTCAATTTGAAGATAACACCAATAATTCCTGCCACAAGACCTATGGTAAAGAACTGGCTTGCAATTTCTGGAATATAATAAGCATGTTGAATAACACCCCAGATAATCCAAGCAACTCCTAAGACCACGGTCAAGATAACCAGTACGTGACCAAACTTGAAGTTGACTTTCAAATCCTTTTGCTCAAAATCATCCCTGAAGTACTGGTCGGATTTATAAGCAAGTGACCGGGTCGGGTCTTTTTTTACGGAACTTGCATATTTCCATGTATAAATCGTACCGATAGCCGTAAAGATCAGCCACATCGTAAACCTGAATGGCGTCCCGGAAAGTACTGGCACATCCGAAACCCCTTGAGCAATGGCTACTCCAAAAGGGTTCATCCAAGATGTCGCAAACCCGATTTGTGTGGCTACATAAGTAATCATGATCCCAGTAATGGCATCGTATCCAAGCGCTACTACGAGTGGTACTAGAATCATAGCAAAAGCAATGGCTTCTTCTCCCATTCCGAAAACGGCGCCACCCAAAGAAAATAAAAAGAACATAATCGGAATGATTAGCACTTCTTTCCCCTTTGTCCGATCGATGACCGACAGAATGCCTTCTTCGACGGCCCGAGTTTTCATAATGATTCCAAAAGCCCCGCCGATAATCAGTATAAAAGCAACGACTCCGACAGCGGACCCCCACTTATCTCCTGAGACTAAACCTTCGAATACGTAATTTAACAGACCAGCTCCTCCGAATGGTTCAAATAAACTGGTCCCTTGCTGAGCAGTTTCGTCAGCCACTGAAAAACTATCCGGTACCAGGACGGTTCGCGTTTCCTCTGAGCCGGATTTGTCGTACGTCACTTCTTCTGTTTCGAATGTTCCAGCAGGTATTAAATAAGTTAATAGAGCTGCAAATAGGACAACAAAAAAGATGATGACATACGTATGAGGCATCTCAAACTTCTTCTTCCGCTTCTTATCCATGTGTTTTTTTCCCCCTTCTGATCCTTCCACTATTCTTACATGCAAGTTTTATGCCAAAAACATTTTCTGAAAATTCCGCCTTAAAGGAGGCTCTTTTTCTAAAATAGGATACAATTGGGTGTTATAATATAACCCAAGAAGAACCAAAAAGAAGGGTGATAAGATGAAAAATCAATTAACGTTGCTAACAGGAACCAAAGAAACACAAGCGACACTACACGAACAATTGGAAGACATTTTAGGAGAATTCATCCATATTGAGAGCTATGCCGTGGATGAACATGTTCCCAATCAAGTCAGTGATGACTTAATCATCTTTTCCTCTTATTTAATTGAAAAGGAAGCCGCTCCTTTCATAGCTCCTGGCTCACCCCGCAAAACAGCCATACGCACAATTAATTACCAGCACATTGAACGATTGTTGGAACTAGAAGAAGGAACCTCGGTTCTATGTGTCAATGACACATCCGAAATGGCAGAAGAAACGATTGATACATTAAAAAAGATGGGGATCGATCACCTGTCCTTCACCGCTTATTACCCAGGGCTGAAGAATACATATGACATCTCCACTGCCATCACTCCAGGCGAGGTCACCCTTGCTCCTCCTTCGGTAGAGAAGATCATTGATATCGGTGTCCGCCTTATCGATATTACGACATTAATTGAAATTCTCGATCACTTCCACTTAAAAGAAAAGCTTGGAGGAGTGATTTCAAATCGGTACACAGGAAAAATCATCGATTTAAGTAAAAAACTCTCAGAAATGAATAAACAAACCGAACTTTTAAACCAACATCTTCAGCAAGTGGTGGATGGAGTGAATGATGGAGTCATGGCAATCGACGCTGATCAAAAAGTTACCGTCTTCAATCCTTTCATAGAAGAATACAGTGGCTTATCACACACACACGCCATGGGGAAGCCAGTTCATCAATTATTCAAAGATCCGAAGCTCCTTAAGTTCATGACCACCCCTCAGGAAGAAGGATTGTACTTTACTTTAAACGGTTACAACCTCATGATTTACCGTGTCCAATGGGAAGAAAGTGACAACGTAATCTTCATTTTCAAAAACTCAGATGAAACCATCACGATGGAAAAGGCGGCGCGAAAACAATTGTTGAAAACAGGCTATATCGCAAAGTACACCTTCAAAGATATCATCGGGAAAAGCCCGACGATTGAAAAAGCGAAAGCCATCGGACATAAACTTGCGAAGACACCCCTCCCTGTTTTAATACACGGAGAAAGCGGCACCGGTAAAGAGCTGTTCGCTCATGCCATCCACCATGAGTCCGACCGCCTTTATGAACCTTTCCTCGCCGTGAACTTCAGTGCATTACCTGAAGATTTATTGGAAAGTGAACTCTTCGGCTATGAAGAGGGGGCTTTTACCGGTGCTAAGAAAGGTGGCAAAAAAGGGTTGTTTGAACAGGCGGATGGCGGCACCATCTTCCTCGATGAAATTGGAGATATCAGTTTAAAGCTTCAAGCTCGTTTATTGCGGGTGATTCAAGAGATGGAAATTCGTAAGATTGGAGGATCGAAAACCATTCCAATCAACGTAAGAATCATTGCTGCCACAAATAAGGACTTACTCCAACTGATCGAACAAGGGAAATTCAGAGAAGATCTTTACCACAGACTTAAAGTTCTCTACGTGTCCGTTCCTCCACTAAGAGAACGAAAGACAGATATTCCTGCGCTTGTGGAACAGTTTTTATTGGAAAACCACACACCTAATAAAGGGCTGGGGAAAGGATTGCTTGGAGAATTGACGCGCTATGATTGGTATGGAAACATTCGTGAATTAAAAAATACAATATCCTACCTTCTTACAGTTTCAGAGGGGGACACCATTACGATTAATGACCTTCCTGATGAAGATTTCTTCCAAAGGCCAAAGAAAAATATAAAGCGGGAAACAACTAGCCTGGTGGATGATCGATTGAATAAAAAAGTTTTAGAGATTGTCCTGTCGTTGAATGAATCGATGATCAATGCAAGCCGTAAGAAAATCTATGAAGAACTTGATCAGGAAGGTTCCATTTCTTTATCAGAACAGCAGATTCGCAGAGTGTTGGCAGATTTAAAAGAACGAGGTTTTGTGACGATCAAACGCGGCCGGGCAGGAACACAGATTACAGAGGCTGGGGCTAATTACATCCATCCTAGTTAATGTTCTCTATTTAAGAGAATGATATAATAGTGTCGAATCGACAAAATCAGGGAGAGAGACATGACGATGGGACTACAAACTAAAAAATCCAGCAAAACGTTCTATGAAATATTCATGGTCGCTCTCGCAGCCCTTTCCGTCGCCACTATATGGCAGCAAACCGGCTATAATAGTGTAATTGTGTGGACGACATGGTCCATCTTCTTTCTTGACTTTCTTTATCGTTTGTATCGCTCGGACAGCAAATGGGGATTTATAAAAAAACACCCCTTCATCGTCATCGCTGCCATTCCCCTCGATGCCATTTTTCAGTTTGCAAGATTTGCAAGAATCCTTCATCTCTTAAGATTGAAGTCCATCACAAAGTACTACACGTTGCCTTTCATCCGCTTCCTTAAAAGACAGCATCTTTCAACTGTGACCGGGGCAACCTTTATTCTGGTATTCCTTCTGATCATTCCCTTAAATTTAATTGAAAACGAATTAGACAGCTATGGAGATGCCTGGCTAAGCGCCATCCTCTCCCTCACCTTCTTCGGTAGATCTGGATTTGAACCAGAAACGATGGCAGGACATATCATTATCGTCATCTTCACTATCCTCGGGGTGATCATTCACGGCCTAGTGATCAGCACAACATTTGATTACTTAATACAGAGCTCGCTCTTCCAATCCATTAAGAGCAAATTCACCGATAGATAAAGCCGCCATCAAATGGTGGCTTTTTTTCATGCCTCTCATACCAGATCAACGTTTAATACCTTTTATAAAAAGGAATCATAACCGGGATACCCATTTTCTGGAGGTGAAAGAGATGGCTGATCGAAAACGAGACAAAATATCTGAAAACGACCAAAGCTTCCAAGAAAAATTAAAAAAAGAACAGTTGATTGACGGCATTCCAGATGAAGAAGTAAAAAAAGAAGAAAGAGAACAGGATAAAGGAAGAAAATCAAAGCAGGACTCTGTTACAGAAGAAGATTACGATGAGGACCTTCGTCCATAAAGGCAGAAATGAGGTGAAACGTTGACAAAGTTCAAAGCATATAAAATCGACCAGACGGAAGAAGGTGTGCAAGGTTCGGTGCAAGACCTTTCTTTCTCGGACCTTCCTTCCGGCGATGTTTTAATTAAAGTCCATTATTCCAGCATCAACTATAAAGACGGGATGGTTACCCAGCCGGATAATCCCCTTGTCAAAAATTATCCGATTATACCAGGCATTGATTTGGCAGGAGAAGTCGTTCGTTCTTCTAATAACCAGTTTAAAGAAGGTGACTCTGTCATTGCTACCAGTTATGAAATCGGCGTCAATCATCACGGTGGATATAGTGAATACGCAAGTATCCCCGCCGAATGGATCGTCCCCCTCCCCGATGGATTGACAACAGAAGAGGCGATGATTTACGGGACGGCTGGTTTCACCGCTGCCCTTTCCCTTCATCGACTGGAAGAAAACGGACTGACTCCCGAACAGGGACCTGTCCTTGTAACCGGAGCTTCCGGCGGCGTGGGTAGTATTGCGGTTGCCATGCTCGCTAAGAGAGGCTATACCGTAGAAGCAAGCACTGGAAGCCCTCAGCATGAAGAATACTTAAAGGACTTAGGAGCGTCTAAAATCATTTCCCGTGAAGAGGTTTATGATGGGAAGCTCCGAGCAATTTCAAGCGGACGCTGGGCTGGAGCTGTTGATCCTGTCGGAGGAGAACAGCTCGCCTCCCTTCTTAGTCAATTGAAGTATGGCGGCGCAGCATCTGTGAGTGGATTAACCGGAGGTACCAAAGTTCCCACACAGGTTTATCCATTTATCTTAAGGGGTATTAGTCTTATTGGCATTGATTCCGTCAATTGCCCGATGGATCTAAGGAAAAAAGTGTGGCACCGAATGGCTAATGACTTAAAAATTAAAGAATTTTTCGATCGGATCAAAGCCGTTCATACTCTCAATGAAATCCCTGAAACAATTGAGAATGTTCTACAAGGAAAAACACGCGGACGCTCGATCGTAAAACTTGTGAATTGATGGTAGTTCCCCAAAACGTACGCTATTGACATTTATAAATATAGAGTTTATAATGATTTGATAGTGCCTTCAAAAGAAGGTAACTCGGAAAAGAAAAGAGTGATTTGTATGAGACTGGCATTCTGCTACGTTTTGATACAACTTAATCACACTGGATCAGCTTCGGAGCTGTAAGGATGCAATAGAGGTAGGGATTGCGTCGTTTAAGTTGCCAAAAACTACCATGTAGAATTTTTGAACCGCGGCAATAACATGGACAAAGTTCCACAAAACTTGCATGAAAAGCAAGTAGGTAAAACTTGATATTTTCCGAAAGTATACAAAGCGAGAAGGGCGGCCGCCCTTCTCGCTTTTCCAATTTCCATGGGTTTAAAGAGGTGCCTTCATGGTAATATAAGCCATAGAAGTATAGAAGGAGGCTTATGAAATGTCACGCTACTTAGAACATATTGAACCGGAAGATGTCCGCTTTCTTATGGACTTATCAGAGTTCAAAACGATCGTACTAAAAATGCTCGGTGAAGCACAGAATTTGGTGAACCTACAAATTTCCTACGATTTTCTTGATGAGCCAGAGGGAGACACACTTGTCCGTCCTATGGTTGAACTCAATGAAATCAGCAAGTTCACAGAAGAAGACCGTCATACATTGCTCCAATCTGGATTTTCCATAGACGGCGAGCCCTTTGATAACGCTGACTATGCTATGGAACAAATCTTCGGGGCAGAGTACACGATTCTTGACGTCACAGAAGATGAAGACGGCGCTTTTTTTACAATTGAAATGCCATATAGAAATTTTAAAGAACAAAAAAGTCGTATGTAATTCTACTTTAATTTCCCTTTATAAATTCAAAGAGCCTATGCTTTTGCATGGGCTCTTTCTTATTTCATTGAGCTGTTTTTAGGAATGTATGTTTTTTACTCGACCGACTTGACCGTCTTCCAGACGTACTTTTATTCCGTGAGGATGGTTTGGAGACTTTGTGAGAATATCCTTCACTCTCCCGCTGGTCAATGCTCCTGTTCGTTGGTCTTTTTTCAGGACGATCTCTACTTCTGCTCCTATTTTAATGTCGCTTCTTTTTTGTCCATTCATTTTTTGGAACCTCCACATTCAGTCTCCTCCGTATTTTATCACAATTCCCCCGCACACACTTATTCCACTAAAGCTCCCTTTAGTTGAAGACTCAGTTTCGAGACTTTTGTTAGGTGGATGGGGGCTGCGGGGAATAGCTCGCTTTCCGCGGGAGCGCGGTGAGCCTCCTCGGACTGCGTCCTGTGGGGTCTCACCAAGCACTTTTTTCCCGCAGGAGTCTCGCCATTCCCCTCCGCCCCTTTGCCAAGGAAGATTCTCGAAAACACTACTTAGAAAATTAGCTTATATGTTTATAAGAAATGGATAATATGTACTCTATCCAATGGACGTTTAGAATGCGTAATCGCTTGATACAAAGCCCTTTTTGCCTGCCTATAGGTGGGAAGGATTAGAACCTTATTTTTAAGTGCAGGGGTTCTATAATCTGCCTATCAAAATCATAAGAGCTGCCTTTTAGTGTTGGTTTCGAGAATCTATTCCATGGTAAAGGGGCGGAGGGAAACGGTGAGACTCCTATGGGACGTGTGGGACAGGTGAGACCCCGGAAGGCGTAGCCTGAGGAGGCTCACCGCCCGCCCCATGGAAAGCGAACCTTTTCCCGGAGCCCTAAACTCTCACAAGAATCTCGAAACTGAGTCTTCAAGAAAACTGCCATTTAGTTGAATATTTACTTCTTCTTATAAGGAGAAGCATAAAAAAAGCACTCGTTTGAGAGTGCTTTTTTTGTCTTAACTGCTGTAGTCGTATTGATTTTGAATCTTACCTTCTTTGGTATGGATAACCGCTGAAGTCCCTTTGTTTTGAGCGATTTCTTTTGCTCGGTCAATCGCATCCTGTTTGTTTTCGTACACCTTCGTCGGTTGTTCCGCACCTTCTGCTTTTACAGCCCAACCTTCTTCATGAGAAACTACATGTTCTGCTTGATTTCTGCTTTCAGCCACTTTGAATTCCTCCTTGATAATGATTATATAGGCTATATATCCGGTCACGAAAAGGTATAAACCTAATTTTCTCCATTCATTGACATTTTTTCCTGTATACTTCCATCCTTCTTGTGGATGACTACCTGTGTACCTTTATTTTCAGCAATCTCTTTCGCTCGGTCAATGGCTTCCTGCTTTTTATCAAAGACATCGGATGCCTGCTTCGCATCTTCCGCTTTTACCGCCCATCCTTCTTCATGAGCGACTACATGCTGACCCTTCTCCAAGAGTTCCGGGCGACTCTCGCCCTGCCTTCCATCCTCGTCCCTTGTTTTCAGGTTTTTATCGCTCATTTGCTTCATCCGATTCACTTCTTTTTCATCGGCATTTTCATACCATTCTTTTGCTTGCTCTGTAGCTATAGGGATGGCCTGTCCCTCTTTATACCCTTCATCAATAATAGCGTTCGCTATATCAATTGCTTTTTTTCTAATTGGTGTATCCAGGTTTTTAAAAGAGCTTGGATAATCATCTGTATCCCATGGCATTTCAGTCGTCCTCCTCATTGGTTTATTAACATGGTTATTCCCTTCATTAACACCGTTTTAAACGAATCGGGGACCTTCGTCGAATTGAAACAGGAGAAAAAATAAGATACGATATTAACGTCGATAAGTTAGAAAAAATGACATACTTTGATATTTTCTTACCAAAATTAGACGGTTCGTTCACAAAAAGCCATGGACATCCATTCGCTATGGTTGTTGGGCACATTACTTTTTAAGTGCATAGGAGGTATTTTCTTGAATATAAGTATCCATCCTCTAGGAGATCAGGCACTTCTTATTGATTTTGGAGAAGCTATCAATGAGGAGACAAATCAACAGGTACGTCAGGCTGCCGCACATCTAGAAAAGCAAAAGCCCGACTGGATGATTGAATACATTCCGGCTTTTTCTACTCTCACCATTCTTTATAACCCCTACTACATAGCTAAACAACTGCGTTCACAAGAGCTGCTCCCTTATGAATGGGCACGTACGAAGGTCTTAGATTTATTATCTCAAACGTCTTCCCATCATTCTGAGGGGAGAACCATAGAAATACCGGTGTGTTACGGAGGAGAATGGGGACCAGATCTCTCTTTTGTCGCGTCACACAACAGTATGAGCGAAGAAGAAGTCATAGACGCCCACATGAAGGGAGATTACCTTGTGTATATGATAGGATTCGCTCCTGGTTTTCCTTATATCGGAGGGATGGATAAAAAAATTGCTGCTCCCCGTCGTGACGATCCAAGGCTTTCGATTCCTTCCGGCTCTGTAGGCATTGCAGGAGAGCAAACCGGGGTTTATCCTATTGAAACTCCCGGGGGATGGCAGCTGATCGGCCGAACCCCACTCAAACTTTTTGAACCGGATAGGGAATCCCCTTCACTCCTCCAGGCCGGAGACCGCATTCACTTCAAACGGATAAGTGAAGCAGAATATTCACGACTAAAGGAGGAGGACCAATGATATCGGTATTGAAACCAGGACTGATGACCACCATTCAAGATTTAGGAAGGTACGGCTATCAAAAGGATGGCGTCATCGTAAGTGGAGCCATGGATCACCAGGCCCACCGAATTGCAAACCTCCTAGTCGGAAATTCTGACGAGGCAGCGACCATGGAGATTACACTCATGGGGCCTGTTCTTGAATTCCAACAAGATGCTTTCATTGCTATTTGCGGAGGAAACCTTACGCCTATGATTGATGGTGACAGTGTTTCCACTTGGAAACCTTTGTACATAAAAAAAGGAAGCGAGCTCCGCTTCGGTCAACCAAAAAAAGGCTTCAGATGCTATCTATCCATTTCCGGCGGATTCCAAGTGGAGAAGGTCATGGGGAGCTCCTCGACATATCTGCGTGCAAACATGGGAGGTTTCGACGGAAGGATATTAGAAAAAGGAGACCAACTTCGTTTTGGTGTGCCTGGTTCTCAACCTCAATATTCGAATGAGCAACTCAAACCTGCGGACAAAGCTACATCTTTTAATGAGGCTTCTTGGTTCGTCGGTCCTGAGTTCACTAATTATACGAAGAATGACCAGCCGATCCGAGTCATGCAAGGCCGTGAATTTGATTTATTCACAGAACAGAGTAAAGAACATTTTCTCAAAGATGCATTTAAAATTGATTCGAAATCAGACCGCATGGGCTACCGTTTAAACGGTGCAGCCTTGAGTCTTAAAAATAAGAAAGATATCATCTCAGAAGCTGTTACGTTCGGGACCATTCAAGTGCCCCCAGATGGAAATCCGATTTTACTACTAGCGGATCACCAAACCACTGGTGGTTATCCAAAAATCGGACAAGTAGCTTCGGTCGATTTACCAAGAATCGCACAAATGCGACCGGGAGAAAAGATCAACTTCACACCAATTACTCACGAGGAAGCTCAACGCCTCCTTTTAGAAAAAGAAAACCATTTCAAACAGCTGCAAAGAGGGATTGCCACGAAATTTCGTTAAGGAGGAGATACCATGCATACCGTCGACTTAAATTGTGATATGGGAGAGAGCTTTGGTCGCTACACCATCGGCCGTGACGAAGAAATCATGAAATATGTAACATCCGCGAATATCGCTTGCGGATACCACGCCGGGGATCCAACCATTATGAAAAAAACGGTTCAGATGGCGTTGGCGCATGATGTCGGAATCGGTGCCCACCCAGGCTTGCCGGATCTAGCAGGATTCGGACGACGCCCAATGGATATTTCTGAAGAAGAAGCTTATGATATGGTTGTCTATCAAATCGGTGCCCTGAAAGGGTTTGTGGATACAGAAGGGGGACGCTTACAACACGTTAAACCTCACGGTGCTCTGTTTAACATGGCTGCAAAGAATCAACAGTTAGCACAAGCTATAGCCAAAGCCGTTTATGATGTGGACCCAGAACTAATACTCTTCGGGCTTGCTGGAAGTGAACTCGTAAAAGCTGGACATGAGCAAGGACTTAAAACAGCCAGTGAAGTATTCTCCGATCGCACCTATCAATCAGATGGATCTCTGACTTCACGAAGAGATCCAAACGCACTCATTACTGATCACGAGCAAGCCGTCGAACAAGTCATCCGCATGATAAAAGACAACAAAGTCCGGACAGTTCAGGACACGGATATCGCTATTGATGTACAAACCATTTGTATTCATGGTGATGGTGCAAGCGCTATTGATTTCGCCAATTATATTACTAAAGCATTGAAAGAATCAGAGATCACCCTTCAATCCATCGGACAATTTATCACAAAATAAGAATACACAGGAATCATACAACACAATAAACCCTAGCAAAGGAGCTACCCCATGAAGGAACAATCGACAAGAAGTCTCCTGTTAGGAGCCGCTTTCCTGATGGCAACATCCGCCATCGGTCCTGGCTTTCTGACACAAACGACTCACTTCACTCAACAACTCGCAGCAAGTTTTGGATTTGTCATCTTAATCTCCATAATTATAGATATCGGAGCTCAACTGAATATATGACGAATCATTGCGGTGTCGGAAAAACCAGCTCAGGATATCGCTAACAGTCTCCTCCCTGGTCTCGGAGTATTTTTATCAGTACTCATAGTCGCGGGTGGTTTAGCCTTTAATATTGGAAATATCGCAGGCGCCGGCCTTGGTACCAATGTCCTCTTCGGAATTTCACCTGAAATGGGAGCATTATTCAGCGGGATCGTCGCCGTTGCCGTCTTCCTCGTACGGGAAGCCGGTAAAGTCATGGACCGATTCGCACAGATTGCAGGATTTATCATGATTGCATTGACGATTTTCGTTATGTTCTCTGCTCAGCCACCTGTTGGAGAAGCAATCACGAAAACATTCGTTCCTGATACGATTGATTTTCTAGCCATCATTACCCTCGTCAGCGGAACCGTTGGCGGATACATTACCTTCGCCGGGGGCCACCGTCTTTTAGATGCAGGGGTAAAAGGAAAAGAAGCACTCCCGCAAGTCACAAAAAGTTCCGTGTCTGCGATTGGGATTGCTTCTGTCATGAGAATCTTTCTTTTCCTTGCTTCTTTAGGTGTTGTAGCCTCAGGTTTCACACTGAACCCTGAAAACCCGCCAGCTTCCGTCTTCCAGGCAGCTGCCGGAAATGTCGGATACAAAATCTTTGGTGTCATCATGTGGGCCGCTGCTGTAACTTCTGTAGTCGGAGCTGCTTATACATCCGTTTCATTTATTCGTACTTTCAATAAAACAATCAACAAGCACCACAAATGGTTCATAGTCGCGTTTATCGTCATCTCAACGACCGTCTTCGTTTCAGTTGGTGAACCTGTCAAAGTGCTGATTCTTGTTGGCTCGTTAAATGGTTTGATCCTCCCTATTGCGCTGGGTGTCATGCTGGTAGCCGCGTATAAACAAAAGATTGTCGGGGATTACAAGCACCCGCTATGGTTGACCATTTTCGGTGTATTGATTGTCATCGCCATGTCCTACATGGGCGGCATGTCACTCATCCAAGGCATTCCAAGACTATTCGGTTAACCCCCAAAGAGCTCAGGCCACCTGAGCTCTTTTTTTATCAGTAAAGCTCCCTCTTCTTGAAGACTCAGTTTCGAGACTTTTGTTGAGTGGACGGGGGCTGCGGGGAATAGCTCGCTTTCCGCGGGAGCGCGGTGAGCCTCCTCGGACTACGTCCTGTGGGGTCTCACCAAGCACTTTTTTCCCGCAGGAGTCTCGCCATTCCCCTCCGCCCCTTTGCCATATAAGTATCTCGAAACCACTTCCAGGAAAGGGAAGCTTTTACTCCTAAGGAAAGTGAAGAAACATGGATTCTCCTACAACATTTTGAATGATAAAGCCTGTTATAGAGCGCTTTCTCACTAAAGATTCAGGATCTGTGAAAGACACTCATACTGGGCAAAGGGGTTCGTTTCTCACTTTTATCGTATGGGGTGGCTGGGAAGCTGCGAGACTCCCGTGGGAGAAAGGAGATCGGCGAGATCCCGCAGGGCGTAGCCCGAGGAAGCTCGGCACTCCCCCACAGGAAAGCGAGTAGCTTCCCAGCCACCCCTGACTCCAAATATGGCAAACGAAGCCCCCAAACATCTCGAAACTGAGTCTTCAAGAAACCTGCCATTTACTTTAATAAGGAATTAGTGATATAAAGTACCTTTTTGCTCGAGTTTTTATTAGATGAGGATTACACTGGAAGAAACCTATACATAAGGAGTGGTTTGGTTGAGTAATCCGGAAACTTGGAAGCAAGTGGATCAATACTTTATCGATCAGTTAATTCCCTCAGATCCTGTCATGGAAAATGTGCTAAAGGCAAATGAAGAAGCAGGACTCCCTTCTATTGACGTGTCCGCTATCCAGGGAAAGATGCTTCAGCTGTTCGTAAAAATGAAAGCCGCAAAACATGTATTAGAAATCGGTACACTCGGTGGATACAGCACGATCTGGATGGCAAAAGCCCTACCTGAAGATGGTCATATCACCACACTCGAATTCAATCCGAAGCACGCGGAAGTGGCTTCAAACAATCTCGAAATGGCGGGTGCGAAAGATAAAGTAGAAGTGATTGTCGGCCCCGCACTAGATTCCTTGCCTACTTTGGAAGGGCGTGAACCCTTTGATTTCATTTTTATCGATGCAGATAAGAATAATAACCCCCGCTATATCAAAGAAGCCCTTACATTATCTAAGCCCGGAACAACGATTTTAGTAGACAATGTTGTTCGAGATGGAAGACTGCTTGATTCGGAAAGCAAAGATAAGAGTATTATAGGTATACGAGAGATGTTTGACTTACTAAATAACCATCCAAACCTGGATTCCACAGCCTTTCAGACAGTAGGAAACAAAGGATATGACGGTTTCGTTCTGGCCGTCGTTACTTGAGCGCCCCAACAAGAAGTGCCTCCATTATAATGGAGGCACTTCTTTTAATTTGATCCAGACTGCTGTTCTGTCATCAATATGGAGAGCATGTTTATTTAAGTGCTCCGTCAATTCCTGAACATAAGCTTCCAATCCTACTTCCCGAATTCTATGATAGATCTCTTCAAGAGAGAGTTTCGGATGGAAGAGTCCATCAGATATCAGTAAGAGGCTGCGAACCCCTCTTCTACTTATCGTTCCCTGATCAAGGCAGTCCATCACTTCGGGCATACCATTGGCAACAGTATAGCCGCCTTCCACATTTGCGAGCCGTCGGTTATAGCGGAGCTTATTCATCCGTATATCATAATAACTCTCAGGAGGGATTTCCTCCCCAGCCTTTCTTCCTTCTGCACGTTTTTGCTTGGCCCTTTCACTAATTCCTTTTACAGAGTCCGATGTGAGGACAGTAAACCTACCCTCTTCATCCTCTATGAGGATCATAGAGTCTCCCAGCTGCACATATTGAATATGGTCATTCATGATTTCAACTGCAGCCACGCATGTGGACCAGCGTTCTTCGCCGAGATCTGTTTGTACTGCGTACTTTTCCATCTCTTCCCGCAGATGGATATTCGCTTTTTCTACCGCTTGAGCTAATCCTTCCCCACCGCTTAACTGATCCAATTTAGCTTTGAAAATTTGCGCAGCAAGGTAGGCTCCATTATGGCCTGCTTCATCTTCAAAACAGACAAGGGGAGTAGCTCCATCCAAAACGCCATAAATACCAGCCTGTGAGTTTAAAACAAAGGCATCTTCACATTCCTTTTTTACCGGGCTCTTTTTTTGAATATGTTCTACAGAGGTGACATTCAATTGATCCCCTCCCTTTTCACCCAATCCTCTTTTAACATTCCATATACCACATGATCTGTATATTCTTCATAAAGTCGGGCTGCCTGCCGGATGACACCTTCCTGCTTGAAACCCAGCCTCTCCGGTACTCCCCGGCTCTTTTTATTTTTAGATGCCGCTCGAATTTCAATGCGGTTCATCCCCATCGTTTCAAACGCATAGTCGAACAACACTTCACATGATCGTGTAAGGAGCCCCTTTCCTTTGTAATCAGCTCCCATCCAGTACCCGATGCTGGTCACATTGTTTTTCTCATCGATCTCATGAAAATCAACGACACCGGCAATTTCCCCCTTGTAAAGTACACAAACAGTCAGACCGTTATTTTCCGCATAACGGCGTAAGCTCATCTTTATGTAATTTCTTGTATCTTCGACCTCTTTCGTGAAATGGATCCATGGAAGCCATGCCTGTATGTGATCCCTGGAACGATCCGATAACTCAAACAGCTCTTCCGCGTCGCGGTGGTCAACCATCTTCAGTGATAACTCGTCATCGATTCTGTGTTCAAACATTAGTCTTCTCCCCCTTTTCATCTGTGGTCATTTGTATTCGACAACATCCTTCCTTGTTCCTGCAAAAAAAGTACGACAGAACAAGTCTGTCGTACTTTTGTATTTATGGCTTTAATACCAGCTTTCCTTTTGTTTTTCTAGCTTGCATGACTTCATGCACATGAGCCGCTTCTTCTAAATGAAACACCCCGCCAACGGTTAACTTCAAATCTCCCGACTTGATCATTTTCAACAAGTGATTCAAGCTCTTTTCAAAAAGGACGGGTTTTTTCATAATCTGTGGCAGGAAGAATCCGATAACCGATAAGTTCCGGTTCATTAATCCAGAGGGGTACATTTGAGCTGGCTCTCCACTGGCTACCCCATAAACAACCACTCTTCCGAATGCTCTCATACATTTGACGGTCTCGTGAAAGATATCGCCTCCTGCCATTTCAAGAGCCACATCTACACCTCTTCCATCCGTTGCCTCCAACACTTCCTCACGCCAATTCGAATGGGTGTAATTGATCGCATGATCAGCCCCTAAATCGCGGGCAAGCTTCAATTTTTCTTCTGAGCTTGCTGTTGCGATCACTTTTCCTGCGCCGAAATGTTTGGCGAGTTGCACGGCGAGAGAACCAACCCCGCCGGCCGCTGCATGGACGAGGACGGTTTCCCCTTTTTCAAGCCTCCCCATTGTTGTAAGGATATGATAAGCGGTTAACCCTTGTAAGGGGAGAGCAACAGCCGTTTCATCTGTCACTTCTTCCGGAATAGGAATTAAAGTGCTCTCCTTCGTTTTCACATATTCCGCATAGCCTCCTGAACCAACGAGAGTCACAACACGATCTCCCTTAGAGACCCGGGTTACCCCTTCACCAACTTCTTCTACAACCCCGGCTACCTCCGCTCCGGGAATAAAAGGAAGAGGGGTAGGTACAACATACGCCCCTTCACGTCTTGCTGTGTCCGCATAGTTCACCCCGATAGCATGAACCTTGAGGAGGACTTCGCCCGCTTCAAGCTCTGGACGATCGACATCCACTTTTTCTAATACAGAAGGGCCTCCATATTCCTTGAACTGTATGGCTTTCATTGTCATCCTCCTCATTTCCCTACGAAATTAGGTTTGCGCTTTTCCTTGAATGCCTGTACGCCTTCTTTGTGATCTTCCGTTGAAACCATCATCGTCTGCGTGATTCTCTCCTGTTCAAGTATTGTAGCTAAGTCCGAGCGATCGGCCTGATCCACGATTTTTTTCATCATCCCCATGGCTCTGCCCGGTCCTTTAGAAAGAGCAAGAGCATAGTTCATGGCCTCCTCTTCTAAATCAGCTAGTGGAATCACACGATTCACAAGTCCCCATTCGGCAGCTGTTTCAACAGGGATAGGTTCTGCACGGAAGAGAAGTTCTTTCGTCCGGTAAGGGCCAAGCAACCTGGATAAAAAGTAATGTCCGCCACCGTCCGCAACAAGTCCGACTTGAGCAAAGCTTAGAACAAACTTACTTTCTTCCCCTGCCAGAATCTGATCACAGGCAAGGGCTAGGTTAAAACCAGCCCCTGCTGCATATCCATGAACCACCGCGACCACTGGTTTGGCTAAATCTTTAATTTTCAAAATCAATCGATTCAATTCCCCAACGTGGTCATATAAATGCTGCGCATCAGCTGTCCCCATGGATTTGACATCTCCACCAGCGGAAAAAGACCTCCCGGCACCTGATAGAACCACAACTTTCACATCATCATTACGTTCAGCTTCATCAAGGGCATTCTGGAGCCCGATAATCATTTGATCCGAAAAAGCATTCAAGGCATCCGGCCTGTTCAGTACACAGGATAATACGGGCCCTTTTATATCCACACTCAAGTGATCATTTCCTAGTTTCATTTCGATCATCTCCTTTTTTATGATACATACTGACCGGCTGCAATCATTCGATCGGCAAGTTGACGGTTTCTTTCCACCGCTCCTTCCCATTGGTACTCACTCAATAGCACGGGGATATGACGTAACGTTTGAACACGTTCCTCCCCTTGCAGCAAGGTGGACAAGAGTTGGGTAAGGGTGCGCTGGACGTTCAATGCGGACTGTTCAATTAACGTATAGGTCATCATTTCTTTTAGTGGAAGGCTTGGATCTTTCGCATGTTCCGCTTTTGTTGTCCTTAAGACCGCAGACTCGACACGATATATATCTATAGCAAGATCAGCGAGCTTCATTAATATTTCCTGCTCACCCTGTATGGATTTTCCATACATGCGATAAGCCGTTCCCCCGCAGACAAGGTACAGATCCTTCATGAGAGCGACAACTTCTTTACAAGGGTCCGATTGTTTATATCCGCCATTTTTAAGTGAATACTCCGCCTTTTCCATCAGGGATGCTGCGTCAAATTCCTCTTTAGCTGCTTTCTGAAAAAAGGCACCTGGAATTAACAGACGGTTGATTTCATTCGTTCCTTCAAAGATTCGATTAATTCTAGAATCACGATAGGCTTGTTCAATCGGGTATTCCTTGATGAACCCCGCTCCTCCATGCAACTGCAACGCTTCATCTACCACTTCGTCAAGCGTTTCTGAACCCGTGACCTTACAAATTGCAGCTTCAAGCTTATGCTCATTCATCACCTTAGCCGTTGCCCGTTGATCCTCTGAATCGTAGTGGCCGTGAAGAGAAGCTTCAATATGACCAGCGGTCCGGTAAAGCAGAGACTCTGTTCCATAGATTTGCGCGGCCATCGATGCGAGTTTTTCCTTGGTTGCCGGAAATTCAGCAATGCTTTTTTTAAATTGTTTCCGTTCTTTCACATGGGTAATGGCTAACTGAAAACTATATTTCGCCGCTCCCATCGTGGCAAAACCTAAATTGAAACGCCCCAAATTCAAAACGTTCAAAGCAATCAGATGTCCCTTACCAACTTCTCCTAGCAAGTTTTCAGCAGGAACCTCGCAATCTTCCATCACGACAGAACATGTCGAAGAACCTTTAATTCCCATCTTCTGTTCTTCCGGTCCGATGGAAAGGCCAGGGAAGTCTTTCTCGACAATGAAAGCGGTAAAATGCTCTCCGTCTACTTTCGCATACACGATAAACGTGTCAGAAAAAGCAGCATTGGTGATATAAATCTTGGTACCGTTCAATAGATATTGGTTACCTGTTTCATTCAGCACAGCGGTCGTTCTTGCGGAAAGAGCGTCTGACCCTGCTTCTGGCTCTGTTAGACAATAAGCCCCTATGTACTCTCCTGATGCGAGTTTAGGCAAATATTTTTCTTTTTGCTGCTTTGTTCCAAAGTAAGTGATCGGTAACGTAGCAATACACGTATGATTCGAATGGGCAACACTATATCCACTCGCATTTCCCAATGCTTCACCGACGATCCCTTTACTGACCTTATCTAACCCCAGTCCCCCATAGTTTTCGGGAATGCTGTGGCCAAGCAGCCCTAAATCTCCTGCTTTACGCATTTTTTCCGATACAAAATCAAAATCTCCGCCTTCAATTCGATTCCTATTCGGGTGTATTTCCTGGGTAATAAATTGTCGAGCAGTGGCAGCTATCATCTTATGCTCATCTGTACGATCCTCCGGTGTAAACACTGACTCCTCTGAGACTTCCGAAATCAAAAACTCCCCACCTCGAACATTATGCTGAACTGGTTGCATTTTTACCCTCCTTGATTTGTCCGCTTACACGGTCATACGTTAGTATAGATTCAAATAGACCTTCGTCAGCAACAAAATCAATCTCTTGTGGATCAAGCCCGGCATTTACGAGCAATTTCCCAATCCTGCAGGTCCTTAATAATTCCTTTGCAGCACCACTTCCCTTATAAAAACCAAGAGCTGTAACGGCTTCATCGGAAAGCCTCCACTTCCCCTTCTTTTGCATGTGATAGACTAAACTGCCGACACCATAAAAGTCTTCGACCGTAAATTTTCCGCTTGACCCTGCACAAACGAGCACGACATCATCTTCTATATGGCGTTCTGCCATATGAGCTGCCATCGCTGGATTGTTTAGTAGTGAAGAGGCATATAGAGAAGAGGCTTGTCTGGATTGATGTAACGCGATCGTTCCGTTTGTCGTCGTCAAAATCAGATGCTTATCCTTGATGATCGACTTCAAATAAGTTCTTAATGGAGGTTCGAACCCCTCAATCCTTCTTCCTTTATCTTCCCCAGCCATAACGAAAGGGTCATTGAATTGTTCCGCTTTTTTCCGAGCTTCATCCGGGCTGAATACAGGAATGACACTGGTCGCACCATCTGCAATAGCAGCCGTAATGGTCGATGTGGCGAATAAGACATCAAAGACGACAACGACTTTCCCTCTCAGTTCTTCCGGAAGGATATCTTCTTTCTTAAAAATGACTTGGACATCCCCCATGCTAAAGGCCTGCAGTTTCTTCCGCATGTCGGATCAACTGATTGACGAAGACGTGCATACCAGCAAACCTGGGATCCTCGGTTTGTCCATTTTTATAGCGATAGTAGATTTGCTGAACGATTCCTGCCAGTTTGAAATAGGCGAAGGTCAAATAGAAGTCGATATCATCTACGCCTCTACCACTTTTTTCAGCATAGCGGTGAATGAATTCATCTCTTGTAAAGAATCCTTTCTGAACGGTAAGCGGCGGTTTCCCCAGTCCCGTTTTCAAAAGTTCGGGGTCGTTTTTTTGAATCCAATAACTCATGGCAGCACCAACATCAGCCATCGGATCACCCACGGTGGTCATTTCCCAATCAAACAAACCTACCATCCGCGAAGGATCTTCCTTACTGAACATGGCATTATTCAACTTGTAATCATAATGAATGATGGAAACATCTTTGGATTCTGGAATATTTCCGACCAGCCACTTTTTCAAGCGCTCTCCGGAAACGACATCATCCGTTCTCGCTTTCTCGTACCGCTTAATCCATCCGTGCACTTGTCTATCCATAAATCCTTCAGGCTTGACCATATCTTTCAAAGGAGTGTTCCGATAATCCAGTGAATGAAGCTCTGCTAGCCGGTCGACCATGGTTTCTGATAGCTTCCTACCTAGCTCTTCTGTCGCTTGAACACCTTCAGGGTAGGTGTGATCAAATACGAGCCCCTCTCTGCGTTCCATCAGAAAAAAAGGGTGGCCAATCAGATTGCCAGATTCATAGAGATAGGGTTTCGGTGCTAAAGGATAAACGGGATGTAAAGATTGAAGAACCTTGAATTCACGTTCCATGTCATGTGCCTTTGGAGCCACCGGCCCCATAGGAGGGCGGCGTAAGACCGCTTTCCACTCTTCTCCCACTGAAAGTTCGTAGGTCAAATTGGAATGCCCCGCCCCGAACTGCCTGATTTGAATATCACCTGAAGGCATATCTAACTGTTGTCTCAAATAACGTTCAAGCTTCTTTACGTCCAATTCTTCCCCTTGACGGACAGGCCTTGTATCTTCTGTATAAACCATGTAGAACCCCCTTATTTTGGAACCATTTGATAAGATGACAAGGTTTCTTTCATATCAGAGGTCAGGGCGACACTCTGCTGTTGTTCAAAGTCGAATTGAACAATAACCGACAAGCCCTTGGCCGCAAGTTCCCCTGATTCCTTTTCAAACATGTCCTGCTCTAAATGGAAACTGGAGCGCCCAACTTTCACGACATGGCTCCGAATGATCAACGTCTGATTAAAATACACCTGCTTGATGAAATCACATTTCGTCGAAGCAAGGATAAAGTTCCAATCATCTCCTACAAGCGCAAGATCATTAAAAAATCGAATGCGCGCATCCTCCATATAGACAAAAAAGTTATTGTTATTCACATGCCCTAATAAATCGGTTTCACAAAACCTGACGTTCACTTCCATTTCATGCATTTGTTCTCCTCCTCAACTTTTAACAGGGTTCTCATAGGTATAAAAACCCTTCCCTGTTTTTCGGCCAAGCTCCCCTGCTTTCATTTTCTCTTCCAATGTTTTAGATGGCCGGTCTCTGGGGTCGCCTGTCTCCTTAAACTGTTGCTCCATCACATAATAGCCTACATCGATCCCTGACAAATCCATCAGTTCAAACGGTCCGATTGGATGGTTCAACGCCTTTTTAACGATTTTATCGATATCTTCATAATCCGCGTATCCCCCCTCATACAAGCTCATCGCTTCTTTTTGGATCGCGAATAAAATTCGATTAGCGATAAATCCTGAGATTTCTTTTTGCAATAGAACCGCGGTCCGGTTCATCTCTTCACATACCTTCATGGCCACAGCAGCCGTTTCTTCTGACGTATGTTCGCCTTTGACGACTTCCACACAGTCCATGACAAGTGGAGGGAAGAAAAAGTGCATGTTGCACACCTTATCCGGCCTTGAGGTTGCGTCAGCTATCAATGAACTGACGATGGTCGATGAGTTAGTTGCAAAAATCGTATGGGAAGGTGCATGCTCATCCAGTTTCGCGAACACTTCTCGCTTTACATCCAGCTTTTCTACGACAGCTTCAATGACAAGGTCGGCATCTGAAACCGCTTGTTCCATTTCTGTGGTGAAATGAAGGCGGGTAAAAGCTTCTTCACGCATCTCATTGGAGATTTTATCTTTTTTCACCCACTTGTCCATAATTCCTGAAAGCTTCATTTCTGCCTTTTCCAATGATTCCTGACTGATATCCTGTAGCTTTGTTTCATATCCAGCTAATGCACCAAGCATGGCAATCTGGTGCCCCATGCTGCCTGCTCCGATCACCGCTAACTTTTCAATCGTCATGAGTATCCTCCTCGATTCCTTTAAAAATCAACCGCATATATAAATCAGTCAAAGACTTTTCATCCACTTCACCATCCGGCTCGTACCAAAAATAACTCCAGTTCGCCATTCCAAGAACTGCATAAGACAACATATCTGCACGCAAGTCTTTTTTGAACTCGCCTGCCTCCATCCCTTCCCCCAGCACTTTCTGTATGTTTTCCTGGAATTGTTGCCTCTTTGGAAGAATGATGGCTGTCTTTTCTTCACTCAGGTGTCTCATTTCTTGAAAAAACACAAGGGCACTATGACCGTTTGTTCGGATATTGCTGATTAACAATTCTACAATTTGGTACAACTTTTTAGAGTTTGACAGATCTTCGTTTGTCATGATTTTCTCTTGTCCGTCCAGCAGGTGGTCAATAAACGATTGGTGGATATGAACGAGCACATCTTCTTTGTTCTTGAAATAATAATAAAATGTCCCCTTCGTCACCCCGTTCGCTTCGACAATGTCCTGAATGGAAGTGGCCTGGAACCCCTTTTTACCGAATAACTCTATAATTGTGTCCATCATTTTTTCTTTCATGTCTACCCGTCCTAACTCAACAAAATCCATCAACAGGAAGCGTGCATGCCACCGTCGACAACGAGAACGTCTCCGGTCACATAATCCGAGGCCCGACACGCCAGAAATAGAGCCGCTCCCTTCAAGTCCTCCTCCGAACCGAAGCGCCCAAGCGGCGTTCGATCGAGAATGAAATCTCCTCCGTGCTCAAGCACACCTTGCGACATTTTCGTCGGGAAGAAGCCGGGAGCAAGGGCGTTCACTTGAATGTTATGCGCTCCCCACTTCACCGCAAGATCCTTCGTAAATGTGATGACCGCCCCTTTACTGGCATTGTAACCGACGGTCTCCATAAACCTTGGATCCGCTCCACCAAGGCCAGCAACAGAAGCGATATTGATGATTTTTCCGGATTTCTGCTTAACCATGTGCTCGCCAACCTTTTGGGACATAAGGAAAGTTCCAGTTACATTAACATTCATCACCTTTTGGAAGGCTTCCAAGGGCATCTCAAGTGTCGGGGCACCCCACGTAGCCCCACTATTGTTAACAAGAATATCAATCGATCCGAATTTGGCTACCGCTTCATCCACTACACGATCAATATCATCAGGGTTTGTGACATCACATCCGAGGGCAAGAGTCTCGACACCACATTCACTTTCCAACCTGAGGGCTGTTTGTTCACATGCCTCTTGTTTACGGGAGCAAACAATTATATTTGCCCCAGCTTCTGCGAGACCTTCAGCAATTTGCTCACCGAGGCCGCGACCACCTCCCGTAACCAGGGCGGTTTTACCTTTCAAATCAAAAAGATCTTTAACATGCATGGTCTCACTCCTCATATTTAGATAATTCAAGTTTAGCGATTTGTCTCCTATGGACCTCATCCGGACCGTCAGCCAACCTCAATGTCCGTGAATTTGCCCATTGGGCTGCCAATGTAAAATCATCACTGACCCCTGCCCCTCCATGAGCTTGAATCGCCCGATCAATCACTTTTAATGCCATATTCGGGGCGACCACCTTAATCATGGCGATTTCAGTTTTCGCTTCTTTGTTACCAACAGTGTCCATCATATAAGCAGCCTTCAAAGTAAGCAGACGTGCCTGTTCAAGTTCAATCCGGGAGTCTGCGATCCACTCCCTCACCACCCCTTGGTCGGCCAATGGACGATGAAAGGCTTCTCTTTTTTGAACACGCTTACATAAATCTTCAAGTGCTCGTTCTGCCGCTCCGATTAACCGCATGCAGTGGTGGATTCTTCCAGGTCCAAGGCGCCCTTGAGCGATGGCGAACCCCTTCCCTTCTCCCCAAATTATGTTTTCCTTCGGTACACGGACATTGTTAAAATCAATTTCTGCATGGCCATGAGGAGCATGGTCATACCCAAACACAGGCAACATACGTTTTATGTGAACCCCTTCTGTATCCAAAGGGACAAGAATCATCGACTGTTGTTCATGACGCTTCGCATTTGGATCCGTCTTCCCCATAAAAATGGCTATTTTACACCTTGGATCCCCCGCGCCCGAAGACCACCATTTCCGACCATTGATGATATAATCGTCCCCGTCCTGCGTAATGATAGACTTAATATTTGTCGCATCAGAAGAAGCTACATCCGGCTCAGTCATAGAAAAGCAGGACCTGATCTCCCCTTTCAATAGAGGTTTCAGCCATTCGTTTTTTTGAGCTTCACTTCCATAGCGCGCAAGCACCTCCATATTTCCTGTATCTGGTGCATTGCAATTGAAAACTTCTGGGCCGATGAGCGAACGTCCCATCATCTCACAGAGCGGAGCATATTCAAGGTTTGAGAGACCCGCCCCATATGTATCGTCAGGTAAAAACAAATTCCAAAGACCTTCCTCTTTCGCCTTCAATTTCAGCTCTTCCATAATAGGAGGAACTTCCGAAAAGCGATCATCTTGTGCATTTAATTGGTTCTCATACACCGACTCATTCGGATAAATGTATTCATCCATAAACCGTCCCAGCTTTTCAAGGTAGCCTTTAACCTTATCGGAATAATCAAAGTTCACCCTTTTTCCTCCTCCTTCGCAAAAACATACCAAACGGTTAGTATGCATCCATTTTATACCTACTATTCTGAAAATTCAACAAAAAGTGAATGATTATTCATATTTAAGATCGAATCCTCCCTCTTCCAGGAAAGCTCCCTATTCTTGAAGACTCAGTTTCGAGATGTTTGTGCGGTGTGTTGGGGCTACGGAGGATGACTCGCTTTCCGCGGGAGCGCGGTGAGCGTCCTGTGGGGTCTCATCCTGCATTTTTTCCCGCAGGAGTCTCGCCATCCCCCTCCGCCCCTTTGCCATATAAGTATCTCGAAACCACTTCCGGAAAAGGAAGCTTTTACTCCTAAAGAAAGTGAAGCAATGTGGATTAACCACCGCTATTCTCAATGATTAAGCCTGTTATAGAGCTCTTTATCACTATAGATTCAGGATTTGTGAAAAACACTCACACTCGGCAAAGGGAGTCGTTTATCACTTTAATCGTATGGGGTGGTTGGGAAGCTGCGAGACTCCCGTGGGAGAAAGGAGATCGGCGAGATCCCGCAGGGCGTAGCTCGAGGAAGCTCGGCACTCCCCCACAGGAAAGTGTTCAAATGCGGAATCGACCTGGTAGACACGACTGGCATAAGCAGCACAGCAAAGGAATGTGCCCTTTCATTCCTTTGCTGTGCTGCTTATGACGCGAGTGTCTGGGCGATGGAGCTAGATGAGTAGCTTCCCAGCCACCCCTAACGCTAAGCTAAGCAAACGACCCCCGAAAAGTCTGGAACTGAGTCTTCAAGAATCCTGCCATTTACTTTAATAAGGAGAAATAAAAAAAGATGCCAGTGTACGCTGGCATCAGACCGTAGGGAAATTTTCCATGGCGTGGTAAACCATGTACCTCGAGCTTTCGTGAACTCTCAGTACTATAAAGTATGCCTGTGTCCTCTCATTGCCTTGGCATTTACCTAGTATTTTTACAAACTATGAAGATTCTTAGAATAATAGGCAACTATACAAGCACTCTCTATGAATAGCCATAGAATGTATAGAAAAACAAAGAAGGAGATGTTTTAATGAGTTGTAAAGGAAAAGATAACAGCTGCGTTCGCGATGTGATCAAAGAAATCATCAAAGCTCAAGATGAAGTGGCTGCTTTGATGGATAATGGGTGTTGTGATGTCAGCTGTGAGCGTTCCATCCGTGATTTGCTTTCACCTGCTGATGAAACTCCACGTAACACTACTGTTCCATTCATTTTGTACTGCAAAGACTGCAAGCCATTCGTCGGAAGTGGTGTCATTCGCAAGCAACTGGGAATGTCTGAAAACACATTTCTTGATTGCCTAAGCTCTCCAATTTTCAGAGCTAAAAAATTCACGAATGATGGAAAATGCGTGAAGCTGGAGCTTTTGATCCCTGTGACAATGGGAGGATCACAACCAGAGAGATCCTGTAACGGAAAACATGTGTGTGACTATTTCCCAGGAAACTCTATCCGTAATCTTCGTGCGACAGGAGTCTGCATTACTGTAGACCTTGATTGCTTCTGCAGCATCACATGTCTAGAGCCTACTACTCCATTGATGGCGACACGCCAGGAAATGGACGACGCTATGTCTCAATTCGAAGATTAATTAAAAAACGTGCATGGAACCTTGTTCCTGCACGTTTTTTTACATAATAGATACACGGATCGGATAATAAGCGCGCGTAACTTCTCCATCTGTGTCCTCCCACTGGACCCCGATACGGTAAACCTTTTCTGAATCATCCAATCCATAGACTTCAAAACTGGTACCCTCTACAGAGGTGGTAGTAACGGAGTTGGTATCCATTTTATCGTAGAAGATCATATCTGGGTCTCTTGTAGAGAAACTCAATGTTATTTCTGTGGACCTTTGCAACTCATAATCTTTTATCTTCAGTTCTTTCTCCAATTGAGAAATGGACCGCTGCTCTTCAGAAACAGAACAATTTTTCTCGTGTAGGCAAACAACTTTACCCTTTAAAGAATACGACTCTCCTTTTACTTCTAAAGTAATTTCCTGGATTGCATCTTTGTTGAGCGCTTCCTGCTTATCATTTCCATTACTAAAGTAACTCACACTCAGAATGAATATTAATAGTGCGACAACCATGCTGTATTTTTTCATATGATTAACCTTTCACCACTGGATTCATCCCCCACCATCCGTTTCGCTTTCGAATGGTTACAATCTGTCCAATATGGTAAGCATTGTGCATGAATAAATTCGACAGGGTCTCTGCCCACATTTCAAGTTTTTCTTGACTACATGATAGAACCTCTTGTTTAAACATCGTCATGACCAGTTGGAAGTCAGCCACTCTTGTATGCCACTGCACTTGTCCGTGATTTTGAAACGTATCATAGTGGCGCGGGCGTTCAGCGACCTCCTCTCCGCGGAATCGACTTAAGTAACGTTCATTGTAAAAATAAAGATGATGCACAATTTCAGCAATAGAATGGTGCTGGTCATGCAGTTTCTCCACCGCTTGTGGTTCTTCCAATTCTCTTACGGCATAATTAAAACAGACAAACCAGCTGTTTTCATCATGAACAGATCTCAACTGTTCCAATAACACTTCTCTAAGAGCCATGTGAAACACCTCCTTGTTTGGATATTCCCTTTTTTAATAACCTTAAGTCAATCCTATTGGAAAGATTAGTTCTTCCATTTATAATGAAGATAAAGGATGATCCTCTCACATTCACACCTATAGAGGCTCATTTTATAGAGAGGAGCTTGCGAATGGAAACGAACCAAGCTTTACACGACTTTCTTCTCCATAAAGCGAAAGTTTTAACAGAAGAATGGTACAATTCATTAAATCAACATGATGTGTCAGGAGTATATGCATCCAAAGATTCGGAAACCGTCAAAAATCTAAAAGCACAAAATTATGAATTTCATAAATATATGCGTCAGCTTTTTATCCTTGACCGCGATGAATTCTTCAGCCAAATCAATGGGTGGATTATTGAAATTGGCAGAGACCCCAACCATTTAAATACACCAACACATGAAATCATCCGGGAATTCATGCGTGTTCGTGAACAATATCTGGATTTTCTGGAAGAGTTTATCCTCCAGCATGAAACCCCTGTTTCCCGAGATCTGGAAAATGAATGGAAACGTTTGTTAATTGAAGTCTTTGATGAAATCATGTTCAAGGTGTCAGAAGAAAAGTCCAACCAGCTGAATAAAAAGATTGATCACCAACGCACGGTGATCAACGAATTAAGTTCACCTCTTATACAATTATCAAACGACCGTGCCCTTCTCCCGCTGGTCGGTAATATCGATACCGAACGTGCTACATCGATTCAGGAGAACACCTTGAAAAATTGTACAGAAGAGAACATCGATGTTCTCTATATCGATCTATCAGGTGTTTATCTCGTCGACACCATGGTGGCTCAGCAGATTTTTCAATTGATTGATAGTTTACAATTGATCGGTGTTTCATCGACCGTTGTCGGTATTCGACCGGAAATTGCTCAAACAGCTGTGCAGCTCGGTGTCGATTTCAAAAATGTCACAACTACCGCGACGCTTTCCCAAGCGATGGCCGGTCAATCCTTTTAATCACCAGAGCTCCCTGCCAAGGGAGTTCTATTTTTTATTACTTCAATCATTCTCTTTAAAAAAGGAAGGGTATAGGTTTCATATCCCAGACACTCCTCGAGCCACTCCAAATGTTTTTCCATCATAACAGCCATTTGGCCTACAGCCTTATCATGTTCCTCTAATGAAACCGAGCGATAAACGTTCTCCATTTCCTGAACGTGAGCAGATGGAAGTGCATATGGGACAGTCTTCAAGCCAAGCTGCGCTCGATCCGGTGCGTATTTTTGTAAAAGAAGCTTCCCCACATTCACACCTATATCGTTAGCTACCTTTACAGCCCAAATGTCATTCCCACGATCAGCCGCTTTCTTGTATTGCAGGAAGAAGAAAGCAATGTCATCGACCGCATATAAAAAATCCTTTTCAGATAAATAGAGATTCTGATGAGATGTATGCTTTTCCATACGTTGTTCCGGATCATAGAGAACACGGAAAAAATCTTTATGTACGAGCGTTTCCTCAGTAACTGTAAAAAGGTCGACGTGCAGGAGATTTTCATATACAACAATAATTTGAGGAGCGATAATAAAAATATCATCATAGAAAATGATAGGCTGATAGCTTTGAAGGTGCTTTTTTCTATTATTCAAAAATGCTTCTTTGTCGGCCTCGTCAACCAGCACATACAAATCCACATCTGAGTGCTCATCTTCCTCTTCTCGGCCCATCGAACCCTTTAGAAAAACAGCCTTCACAAGATTATCTTTCTGCAAACTTTTCGTTATCGTATCTACTGCTTCTCTCTGTCTCATCCTACCCCTCCTAAAGATAAAGATTACATCATCATATAATAGAATGAATTTTTTGTAAAAGGAGTTTGAATATGCCTCGAGAAAAATCACTAGAACTTTTAAAGCTTGAATCTCTTCTTAATCGAATTTCCACCCATCATCCTCTCAGAGAAGAAATAGCAAACCGTCACGGCCGCTTGTCTGCCGGGCATTTTGGTGAAACAACTGCTGATCACTACATGGAGTACTTGCCAAGGAGATGTCTGCAGGATGTCAGGCTTCACGATGGGATCCAACCTTTACAGATAGACACTCTGCTTATTTCCAAGAAATGCTTGGTTATTTTAGAAGTAAAAAACTACAAAGGGGGACTCCATTTCGATCTTGACCAACAGAAACTCATAAGAACAATAGAAGGAAAAAGTGAAATATTTCAAGATCCCTTTATACAGGTAGAACTACAGAAATTTCAGTTGAACCGCTGGATCAAGAGGTCCGGCTTCCCCTCCATCCCTATCTACTCTTTCATAGTCATCGCAAACTCCAATGCCTCCCTTACCTTTCAAGGAGAAGACCTTAGTAAAAGAAAAAGAGTCATCTTCGTGAAACAACTACCGACTCACCTAACAACATTCATAGAAAGTTTTAAAGGAGAAAATGTGTGGACGGACGATCACTTGAATGAATTCTCATCACGGACTAAAGCAGAATATATCCCCTATGATTTGAATGTCATGAAACAATATGGCATTTCAAAAGATGAGCTTAATAGGGGAGCGCCGTGTCCCTCTTGCCGCATACTGGGTATGATCCGCCGCCGCGATCATTGGCTTTGTGGACAGTGTGGAACGAAATCTAAGGATGCGCATTTACATTTGTTAAGAGATCATCAATTACTGATTGGAGACACGATTACAAATGCAGAATTCCGTGCTTCTGCGGGGATCTGTTCCGTTAAGGTTGCGCGCACTCTCTTAAACCAATGTTGCTCCCACAACAACCGCCACTCCAAAGCAAGAATATATACGATAGATTTAATTAGGTAACTTTCAAGAGTCGTTAAGTCACTTTCGTTACTAGTTAGGTCACTTTAAATTCAGTTAGGTCACTTTGCGATCGCGTTAAGTCACTTTCGACCCACGTTAGGGCACTTTCCTCCCGTCCTCAGCACAAAAAAAGAAGGGAAACTCCTGAGAGTCTCCCTTCCGCTAAACATCTTACCTAATTTGGCCGGTACCCTTCATCAAGAACTTCACTGTCGTCAGTGCAGGAAGCCCCATCGGGCCACGGGCATGTAGTTTTTGTGTGGAAATACCGATTTCAGCTCCAAAGCCTAGCGCACCACCGTCTGTGAAACGTGTGGACGCATTGTGATAAAGTGCGGCAGCATCCACTAGTGCAAAGAATGTCTCTGCTGCTTCTGCATCTTCGGTCACAATCGCTTCTGAGTGTTTCGTACCGTAAGTTTCAATGTGTGCAATCGCATCGGTTAGATCATCCACAGCTTTCACGGCAATATCTGTGCTCAAATATTCGTTCGCCCAGTCGTCTTCACCGGCGAGTACAGAACCCGGAATAATATCCAGGATATACTCATCGCCGTGCACAGCAATGTTGTTTTCTTTCAAGGCAGCGATAAGTGCGTCTTTATTGTCGTTCAACCATTCTTTGTGGACAACGAGTGTTTCAGCAGCGTTACATACCGCCGGACGATCTGTTTTCGCGTTCACGAGAATGTTGATCGCTTTCTCAACATCGGCATGTTTATCCACATAGATGTGGCAGTTCCCAACACCTGTTTCGAGTACTGGTACTGTTGCATTCTCAACAACAGCCTGGATTAGCTTGCCGCCACCACGTGGAATGAGTACGTCAATGTGTTCTTTCATTTTGAAAAGTTCATTTGTTGCGGAACGGTCTGTAGATGCGATGAATTGTACCGCTTCTTTCGGAATCTTCGTTTCTTCAAGACCACGGTGCATGACTTCAACGATGGCCTGGTTTGAGTTGATCGCAGAAGATCCGCCTTTCAGTACAATCGCATTACCGGATTTCAAAGCCAGACCAGTTGCATCAACGGTTACGTTCGGGCGCGCTTCATAAATCATACCGATGACACCTAGGGGTACAGTTACCTTTTCAACTTGCAAGCCATTTTCAAGCGTCCAATCCGTCACCACTTGACCTGTTGGATCTTCAAGTTTGGAAACATCGCGTAAACCCTGAGCAAACTCAGCGACACGCTCTTGAGAAAGAGAAAGACGGTCCATAAATGCATCAGTGAAGCCTTTTTCACGACCGTTGGCCAAATCTTTCTCATTAGCAGCTAGAATCGTCTCGTATTCGCGTTCAAGTACATCAGCTAAGTGATTAAGCGCCTGGTTTTTCTCTTCTTCAGAAAGAATCATCAATTTTTTCGAAGCTTTCTTCGCTTCAATTGCTTGTGCTTCAACGTTCACATTCGTTGTTAGTGTCATCAAAGACCTCCTTGATTATTTTAAACACCTACGGGCAGGGCAACTTCTAAGTGGCAGACGAAATCTTTGCGTTCGATGGCTGCCTGTTCATATGATTCAAGTTCAGGTTCCGTCAGGCTGATCATTTTTTCCATCTCTTCAGAAGAGTAGTTGACAACGCCTAGTCCGATCTCATCTCCATCAAGTCCGTGAATGCGGACAACGGCACCTTTTTCAAAACGTCCTTTCACATGATGAACGTTCATAGGAAGAAGACTCTTCTTCATTTCAACGATCGATTCTTTGGCACGATGGTCGATAATAACTTCACCTTCAGGTCCAGAGTTGAAGGCAATCCACTGCTTCTTCTGGTCAAGGTTTTCAGAGTCTGTCGTTGTTTCAAAATACGTTCCTGTTGCATCTCCGTACACAGCATCATAAACGATGTTCGGTGTATTTGCCTTTCCTAAGAAGGAAGAGATGCCCGATGCCATAGAAATTTTGAAAGCGTCAATCTTGGACTTCATACCGCCTGTGCCGACTGCACTACCAGGGTCACCAGCTGCGGCTTCAATTTCCGGGGTAATTTCGTGGACTTTATCAAGTAGTTTAGCATCCTCATTCTTTCTAGGGTCTGCATCGTAAAGTCCGTCAATATCGGATAGAATGATCAATTGATCGGCATCGACAAGGCCTGCGACTTTAGCAGAAAGTGTGTCGTTATCACCGAATTTCAAACGATCGATCGTAATCGTGTCATTTTCATTGACGATCGGAATAATGCCGCGCTCAAGCAGGACATTAATCGTGTTACGTGCATTGTTATAGCGGTCTTCATCAGAGAAGTCGCTTCGAGTAATGAGGATCTGTGAACCCATATAACCGTGGGATAGGAAAAGATCGGAATAAGATTCCATCAACAATCCTTGGCCAATGGATGCAGCTGCCTGTTTTTCAGGTAAAGAGCTTGGGCGCTCAAGACAGCCGAGTTTACGATAACCTGCGGCTACAGCTCCTGAGGATACGAGTAAAACTTCGTGGCCGTCGTCTTTCAGTTGGACGACTTCATCTACTAATTTCTCTAATTTACGACGGCTAACTTCTCCGTGCATACTAGTTAGGGAACTACTCCCTATTTTAATAACTACCCTTTTTTTATCTTGACTCAACATATCACTCCTGTTTAACATTTTCGCATCGATTTACTTCGTTTATTTACTGCCTACAAGTAGTCCTTCAAGTTCTTTGCTCAATTCTTTCGAACGACTGGCTGCTCCTTTGATCGCTTCAGAGATGGCATAACCTCCGCCAGCCTGATCAAGAGCGTTCAGCCCTGCTGCTGTCGTACCATTCGGTGAGGTCACATTTTCACGTAGTTCTGTCGGGCTTTCATCACGTTCAAGCATCATTTTTGCTGCTCCAAGCAATGTTTGTGCTCCGATTTCACGAAGAGTTTCACGATCCATGCCTTCTGCACGGCCTGTTTCTTCAATGTGTTCCATCAAGTAATAGAAGTAAGCAGGTCCGCTTCCAGCTATTCCTGTAAAGACGTCCATTTTATCTTCTTCGATGATGAAAACTTCACCAATGGATTTCATTAATTCTTTCGCGACAAGTACATTGTCCATGTCCGCGAAACGTCCTGGTGAGATAGCTGTCGCTGATTCGCGAAGCATGCTTGACGTATTCGGCATGACACGGATGACCTGTTGTCCTTCGTTCAATCGTTCTTCCATATAAGATGTTGAGATTCCCGCAAGTACAGAAACAAGCACTTGGTTTGCTGTCAATTTATCTTTCAAATCGGCAAGTACTGCATCAATATCTTTTGGCTTCATCGCCAAAATGAACTGATCGACTTCTTGAAAGTTCAATTCATCTTTTAAAACTGTGCGTACGCCGTATTTATCATTGATTGTGTTTAAACGTTCCTGATTACTTCTATTGGTCACGATGATGTTCTCAGCTGGAATATTACCGGATTCCACCATGCCTGAAATCATCGCCTCAGCCATAGAGCCTGCACCTAGAAAAGCAATCGTTTGTTTAATCATATTGGGTTAATCTCTCCCGTTCGCATTTTTTGTTCGCTTTATTTAAGACGTTTTTCATCATAACACTGGGCAAAACTTATTCAAGGGGTTTTTGGCAAGTCGGGTCTATATACGCCAATTAGTTAGTGTAAACGGTTTCATGGAGAGGTATTTCCAATTCATCGCTTCTCATCGCAAATAATCTCGTCTCAGACATGTATTTGCGGGTTGAATTTTTAAGAAAAGCCGGAGAAAGCAAAATTGAGGGAATTATCAGACTTTATTTGTTCGTATAAACATATAAAAAAACCATCTGTTGAGGGTTCAACAGATGGTCATCCTTCATTAATGAAATGATTCAGTTTGGCCAGTTGCTGATTCAGTTCCCCAATGGGGACGAAGCGGGCTTTACGGAATAGTTCTTTCCCTTCGGAGTAAATCAAAACGGCAGGCACCGTCATGACAGAAAACTCTCCGGCCACTTGTGGAACTTCATCAGCGTTTACATGTCTTGATTCAATTTCAGGGTATTCCTTCAACAGGCTTTCCACTTGCGGAAGCAAACCATGGCAGACCGAACATCCCGGCCTGGAAACATACACTATTGAAAGTGGATGTTCATGAACAAATGCCTGAAGTTCTTCAATGTTGTTTACGGATTCCACTTTTCTCACCTCTGCTCCATTATATCAAGGAATAGATCAAAACGCCTGCAAGAGAACTTAATTCAAACGATCAGGGTGGACCTGCTGATGCTGCTTAGTCTCTACTTCTTTAAATAAATCTTCTGTAGGCGGTTTTTCAGTCGGCAACTGTGTAGCCTGATCGGGATTTAACATCTTTTTTAACGAAAGGATTTCCTGATATAAATCATCAATATCCTGCTTTGTCGCTGGTTTTTTTTGATTTTTCAACTCAAACCCGACCTGCCCATTCGGTTCCAGGGTCGCCGATTTAAGGTCATCAATAGAAGTGACATTACTCTGCCTTAATTTCATTTCAAGCTGATCGACAGTAAAGCGCAGCTTCTTAATATTTTTTTCATTCAGCTGTCCGTTTTCAATAATGGAAACAGACCGTCCTGTAAGAAAACGTTCCATAAAATCAAATTTCACCTGGCTGAATTCCATCACCATCAATGTAAGCACGAGCACTCCCCCCACGCCGAACGTCACCCATATACTTTTTCCAGCCACCGGTTGAATCAGTAAGGAACCAATCGCAATCATAATGACCGTCTGCGATAACGTCATTTGTGAAATGGACTTCCTGCCAGCAACCCGTAATATGATTGTACCGACAATAATAATGAGAACGGCTTTCCAAATCCAATCCATGATCAATCACCTCTCTTCGTATAATCACCTATTTAAACCAGGATATTCTCAAAGAAGGGATTGCAAAAGGAAATGCTTTCCGCTATAATTTTTTCAAATATAGAAATTCTAGGAAAAAGAGAGTAACTGTCTGGAACAGATCAGCGACTCAGGGGTGGTGGAAGCCTGAGCAGGATTTCAGTAGTGAAACGGACTTTTGAGAAGCTTTCCTGAACCATGGAGTAGGGAAAAGCCGGGGATGCCCCCGTTAACAACATCGAGTGGCTATACGATAGCTATAAGAGTGGTACCGCGAGCACAAACCTCGTCTCTTTATTTGAGACGGGGTTTTTTATTTTTATGGAGGTGTCGTTCATGGAAAAACAAATACTTGCCCTGCAGATCGCTCATATCCTTGGGGAAGAATATCCGCGAGAGTGGGTGCAGCAACTTATTGAAGTTCCCAAACAGCAGGACCACGGTGATCTGGCTTTTCCCTGCTTTCCGCTGGCGAAGTCTTTGAAAAAGAGCCCGGGACTGATTGCTGATGAGATTTCCAGCCAAATAAAACACCCGATTTTCAAGGAAGTACAAACAGTAGGCGGCTACATCAATATATTTCTTGATCAGGTGTTTGTCGCTGACCACGCCTTGAAGCAATTCTACCAAGAGCCGGAAGCCTATGGATCACATGAATTTGGAAAAGGAAAGACAGTCGTCCTGGATATGTCAGCACCGAATATTGCCAAACCTTTTTCTATGGGACATTTAAGATCAACAGTGATTGGAAATGCTCTCTCAAACCTTGCACAAAAATGTGGGTATAAGACAGTAAAAATTAATTACATTGGAGACTACGGCACCCAGTTCGGAAAACTATTAGCCGCTTACCTTAAATGGGGGGAAGAAGAAAGTCTCAAGCAGAATCCGATTCAAGAATTGACCCGCGTGTATGTGAAGTTCCACCATGCTTCGAAAGAAGATCCAGCATTAATTGATGAAGGAAGAGAATGGTTCAAAAAATTGGAGAATAACGATGAAGAGGCCGTCACTCTCTGGAAGTGGTTCAAATCCGTATCACTTGAAGAGTTTGAAGAAATTTATAAACTTTTAGGAATCACTTTCGACTTGACCCGTGGCGAAGCCTATTACAATGACAAAATGGGTGCCACCATTGATATGTTGCAGGAAAAAGGATTGTTGGAAGAATCGGAAGGTGCGCAAGTCGTACGCCTCGATGAGGAAAAGTTACCACCGTGCCTGATTCGAAAGAGCAATGGCACGACCATTTATGCCACAAGAGATTTAACAGCTGCGATTGACCGTAAGCAAACGTATGATTTTGATGAAGCCCTCTATGTAGTTGGGCATGAGCAAACCCTTCATTTCCAACAGGTTAAACATGTGTTGAAGAAAGCCGAGTTTTCCTGGGCTGATCAATTAAAACATATCTCATTCGGAATGATGCTGCAGGATGGCAAAAAGATGTCCACTCGTCAGGGGAAGACTGTTTTACTGAAACAAGCATTACAGGAAGCTATTTCAGTGGCAGCTAAAAATATAAAAGAAAAGAACCCTGATTTGGTGAACGCTCAAGAAGTCGCGGAACAAGTGGGGGTAGGGGCCGTCATCTTTCATGATCTTAAACACGACCGACGCAATGATGTAGAATTTTCTTTAGAGAACATGCTAACCTTTGAGGGTCATACAGCGCCTTACCTGCAATATACGTATGCGCGTACCGTCTCTTTACTGGAAAGAGGGAACTTTAATCCCAAACATCCTGTAACAGACGTCCACGCAGAAACCGCTTGGCCACTGATTAAAACTTTCCGCCTTTTCCCTGAAGTCATTGAGAAGGCCTATAAAGAATATGATCCATCCAAACTTGCGAGACACCTGTTAGATGTAGCGAGTCACTTCAATAAATTTTATGCCCATACAAAAGTGTTAGGAAGTGAGGAAGAACAAGCACTCCTCTCCCTGATTTATGCCGTGAACGTTCAATTGAAAGAAGGTTTAACCATTCTTGGAATTCAGGCCCCTGAGAACATGTAGCATAGTGAACTTTAGCACTTCCACCTTACTTCTATTATAATAGAAGTAACAAATGGGAGAGGAGCGCATCCTATGTACCCGATTTATTATGGACTTGCAATCATCGCCTCGTTAGCCGCACTGATTGGCACGATCATTATAGCCCGGCAAGTAACTAGACCGGAAAACACATCTTCACCAGAAGATGATGCCAAGCAGTTGAAGAACGCTGGAAGTGACACGGGGAGTATTCCGCTACTTACGACCATATACGCCATAACGTTTGTCATTACAGCCATTCTTATGTGGATTTTTATTTTTTAACATGTTTAAGGAGAAAGGGTGCGCCTTTTCTCCTTTTCCATTTCAGGATGGGGACTTTACAATCAAATCGGCTTGTCTTTCAGGATCCACCGTTGCGATGTAATAACCTTCCGCTTTCCAGTACCGTTCTTTAAATTTAGTGATCTTCTTACGCGTTCCCTCCCCTTCCCTTGAAAATCTTAATTCTCTTGAACACTGGAGATAGACCACAAAATCAAAAAATCTCCGCCATTCTTCCCTTTGTAGAAAAACGCCTTCCAAAATAACTAATCCACTCTCTTTTTCTAGTGCTTTAAATAATCCCCCCTTCAATGCTTGAACATCCCATTGGAGAAAATAATATTCGTACCATGACTCATATCCTGTGTGATACCTCTTTTCTCTTTCCACAACATAATCATCGATATGATACGTCACAACTGGAAGAGAGGCTTTCTGTAGTTTATTTTGAATTTTCTGCGTAAGCGTCGTCTTTCCTGAGCGACTCAAGCCATCGATTCCTAATATAAATCTTTCTCCTTCATTTAATGAAGGAAGTCTTCGAAGAATTTCCTCAACCACCATCTCTCCCTCCTTTCGCTTAATCTATTCAAGAATATGGCAGGATTGTGGAAGACTCAGTTTCGAGACTTTTCGGGGGGCGTTTGCTTAGCTTAGCGTTAGGGGTGGCTGGGAAGCTACTCGCTTTCCTGTGGGGGAGTGCCGAGCTTCCTCGGGCTACGCCCTGCGGGATCTCGCCGATCTCCTTTCTCCCACGGGAGTCTCGCAGCTTCCCAACCACCCCATTCGATAAGGAGGATAACGAACCCCTTTGCCAAGTTGGAAGGTCTTCCTCTATCCCGATTGTTTTAGGAAATGCTCTGTATCAAGCTTTCAGGGTTTAATCCCCTCAGCATGGGAGTTTCATCCTTATCCTCCCATTAAACTGAAAAGCTGAAGGTTGGAAAGTGGTTTCGAGATAGTTATATAGCAAGGGGCGGAGGGGAATGGCGAGACTCCTATCTTAAGTGTGGAGGCGCCTTGATCAGCGGCGTATGGACTGGACTGAGCTGGCGGAGGTAAAGGAAACACGAAGAACGAAGTGATTCGATGTTGACTTATCGTACAGAAGCGAGGGAAGTCTCACTAGCCGCTAGGCGCCGGAACCGGATATCTAGGAGGAAAAAAGTGCTTGGTGAGACCCCACAGGACGCAGTCCGAGGAGGCTCACCGCGCTCCCGCGGAAAGCGAGTCATTCCCCGCAGCCCCCATCCACTCAACAAAAGTCTCGAAACTGAGTCTTCAACTAAAGGGAGCATTTATTGAACACTTATTTTGAAGGTTTTGTGTCCTACTCCTTCTGGATTTGTGTTGTTGATTCCTCTGTCACATGGGATCATAAGGGATTTTTTAATGAAAACGCACATAATTTTTTCAACACTGACACATACTCTCGATAAATTCATGTTATCTTTCGAGTAGGTCTATGAATATCTTAATAACAGAATGGTCACTAGCTCATTGACGTACAATCCCTTTCTTTTGAAAAATTTAAGGAGTTGGCTAATGTGAACCAATCCCATGTGTTTCAAAATCTCACCCATAAAAAAATGCCGTTCGAAGAAGTGTTTTCTCATATTTTGACCTTTATGAAGAGTGAACCCATCGGAGATTACAAGCTCATGATGGGAACCGACTCCCAAGTTCACCCCTCGCATACCCTGTTCATTACAGGCATTGTCATCCAACGTGTTGGAAAAGGTGCATGGGCCTGTTTCCGAAAAGAGATGGTACACAGACAAATGACTACTCTCCATGAACGTATTTCCTACGAAACATCGTTAACGGAACAAGTAGCTTCCTTATTTACGGAGGAAAAGAAAAATGCCCTCATCGAAGTCGTCCTTCCCTATATCTACAAAGGTGCAACGTTTACAATCGAAGGACATATTGATATCGGGAGTGGAGATCGAAACAGGACAAGAGTTTATGTCAATGAAATGATGGCAAGAATCGAATCGCTTGGAATGGAAGCAAAGATTAAACCCGATTCTATTGTCGCAAGCAGCTATGCCAATCGATATACAAAGTAGTGGGCGGTGTTTATTGATGTATCAAAAGGCCGTTACATCTTGTGTGTTAGGAATGATGTCCATCTTTCTTCCTTTTATCGGCATCCTCTTTGGATGGATCGGGCTCCTTTTTGCCAATAAAGCTCTCGTTGAACTCACCACAGATGCACCAGGATACCGTTTCGCTTTAGGAGGGAAGATATGTAGCGTTGTTGGACTTTGTTTACAGTTCTGCATTCTTATATTCATTCTTGCTGCCTATTTCTTTTTCATGAACCTAAATCTTTTTATGTAAAATAAACAAGCGTCCTCTCTTAACTAAAGAGGACGCTTGTTGTATTACGCATGTATTTTCTTTAATTCTTCTAATACGTCAGATGGCTCAGCTCGATCTTTGTAGTCCGCTTTCGTATAGTCATACACAATCGTGCCATCTGTATCAATAATATATGTTGCGGAAACAGGGAGGGTCCACGTCTCATCACCATTATGTTTATCCACGTGGAGCCCTTTGTCTTTGTACACTTCTACAAGATAATCTGGTAATTGATACACCAAATTGTATTGATTGGCTACTTCATTCCCAACATCGCTCAGTACGTGATAGTTCAGTTCGTTCTTCTCCTGCGTCGTCAGTGACTGATCAGGGGTTTGTGGACTGATGGCCATTAACTCTGCTCCCTCTCCATGGATTTCCTCAAGGATCTGCTGATAGGCTCTCAGCTCCATGTTGCAGTAAGGGCACCAGCCTCCGCGATAAAAAGTAAGGACGACCGGCCCGTTTTTCAATTGTTCATAGAGCTCGACCGTTTCTCCCTTCGCGTCAGGTAAGTTAAAGTTTGGCGCTTTCTCTCCTGCAGACAAACCTTCACCTTCATTCGAAGCTTCCAGTTCATCAATCGCATTCTTCATTTTTTCTTGTACTTCATCAGGAGTTGCTTTCTTGAATTTTTCAATATACTCATGATAATGCTTTCTCATTTCTGTCTTCATGAAAAAAACTCCTTTTCCGTGGATTCACTTTTCATTATATAGGGGGGAAACACGAGAAGAAACTGATTTGCTTTCCCTCGTCATCCATAAGGCAAGGCCCACGGCTAACCCTCCAGCTGTTAACTTACCAATGAGTACAGGAAAAATCATATCCTTGTCTACACTAGCTACAAACGCAAAGTGGCTGCCTATGACGAACGCTCCACTCACAGCAAACGCAGCATTGACCGTTTTCCCTCGTTCATCCATATCTTTCATTGTCGCTAACATAGGTAAATGATGCGCTGTAGAAGCAATCAGTCCTGTTAGAGAGGTCGGTTTCATACCTAGCTTTTCACTCAGTTGTCCAATCCATTGCTCTCCCCGCTGATTGATAAAAGCTACAAGAGGATAAGCACCTGCTAATGTAACGGTGATCCTTCCAACAATGACCACACCTTCGGATAAGGGAGCCATTCCAGGAAGAACAATGAAGCCGGTCAAAGTTTCAATAATAATGAGAGTGAGGCCCGTGATAATCACGATTTCAATGGTTTTTCCGAAATAAGAAAATAACCGGATGGTGGCGTTCGTAAACAGCCATAAACCTACTCCGATACAGGCAGAAAGCAAAATAGCCGGTGTTAAATTACGCAACATCCACACAGCTTCATACCCTGCTAGAGCACCACCGACAAAACATCCGATCGGAACCGTAACTAAACCAGCTAAAATGCCTTTTGAAAAGTAAGGACGATCTTCTTTTTTTACAATTGTTAGCGCAACAGGAATAGTAAAAACAAGCGTTGGCCCCATCATCGTACCAAGAAGTGCCCAGGAAAAGGTGGCCGCTTCTTCCTCAAGGGCTAAGGATTCCGCCAAAGGATAGGCTCCCATATCAATAGCAAGCATCATTGATGCAAACATCGATGGGTCCGCTCCGAACCATAAAAACAATGGAGTGATGACAGGCGCAAGCCACTGGGAGAGTACGGGGGCAAGAGAAATGATCCCTACCATCGAAAGAGCAAGCGGACCCATCATCATAAACGCTTCGTAAAACCGCCATCCCAGAGATAGGCGGTGATTAAGCACATAATAATCCAGTGCTCCCAATACCATGAAGATACACATAACAATTAAAATGGCGTCATTCACCCACAAAAGCCCAGCCCCTTCCTCATATTTCTCTCTTCATTCATGTTTATAGGAACTACTACTCAGGGTAGGAGATTTTCTATAATGGCTTGCTCATCTTTACACGATGGACGCTGACTTAGCCTTTCCATATTTTTTTAAAAAAGGAGAAGAAAAAATGGTACAAGCTCTATTCATCGTTGTGGTTATTTTCATTGCAGCGAACCTCGTGTATTTTTTCACGAATAAATCCTACAGAAAAAGCTACTTCAGCACGGCCCTTTTCTTTCAATTATTTTTTGTACTCACAGGTGTGCTTATTGGATTTACGTTCCTCTACTCTTTGCTATCTTTAAACGGAGTCATTCTTGTTACTAGTTTATCATCAAGGGACCCTGTCGACCCAAACTTTTTGGACTTGCTTTATTTTAGTGGGGAAACGTTGTTGAGCGTGGGTTATGGTGACATGCTGCCTGTCGGGGCAGCCCGTTTCTTTGCCTTACTTGAATCAGGAATCGGCATCCTTCTCCCTACAGCTTATTTCTTAAAAGCTATGGATGCATCCAGGCAAAAAGAAGATTCATAAATATAAAAAGGACCCTTGTGAAAGGGTCCTTTCTATTATCCAATGGAGCATGCAGCAGAGCCATGCTTTTGTAAATATTTCTGGTGATGTTCTTCCGCTTCATAAAAAGTTGTTGCCTCTTCAACTTCTGTAACAATCGGGCGTTTGAAGACCCCTTTACCTTCCCATTCTTTAATTTTCTCTTCAGCAATATATTTCTGACTTGCATCCGAATGGAAAATAACAGAACGGTATTGATGACCAACGTCGATTCCCTGCTTATTGCGGGATGTCGGATCGTGAGCTTCAAAAAAGATATTCACTAGTTCTGCATAAGTGATGACCGTTGGATCGTAGTTCACTTTAACAGATTCCGCGTGTCCACTCTTTCCTGCTTTGACCTGTTCATATGTCGGGTTCTCCAGATGGCCGCCAATATAACCGACCTTCGTTTCTGTCACCCCTTCGAATTTTTCAAAAAATGCTTCTACTCCCCAAAAACATCCTGCACCGAAAATAGCGGTTGCCATTTAACATCTTTCCTTTCCCTTAACGCAACTTCTATCGAGAGCCTTGACGGTTATGGTGCTTACACGAAAAGACCCCTTTTCTTATCCAGTAAGAAAAGGGGTCGCTAATATCCGCACGATCCTCTCATCTCTTAGAATGTTCATACATTCTACAGGAATTGGCACCGTTCTCGTCAATCCGTAGATTGATTCGATGGTTGCCGGGCATCAAAGGGCCAGTCCCTCCGCCTCTCTGGATAAGAAGTTTCCGTTATTTATTTTTGTTAGTACCCATCCTACTACGTTTTTGTAACGAAGTAAAGGATAACAGATTAAAAATTTTCAATAAATGCACATCAAGTTTCTCTTGCTGTCATTGTATTCACAGCATACCATGCTCATGCCTGTCTGTAAAAAAATCCGCTTCTGCTCAGCTCTGCCCTGTTGTATAAACTTCCTCAAACGGCTGGACAATAACGAATCCATCTCCTTCGAACTCCATTTGTATGGATTCTCCGCTTCCCCGTCCAATCAATGTTTTAAAACTGATGTCTGTTCGGAAATTCGGCTCCAAATGTCCGGACCAGGCAACAGTAGCATGCGGGTCAGTAATCACAGGTTCCCCTGGACGGACCAACAATGTCAATGGTTCATAGTGCGACGTTATCGCCACACGCCCACTTCCACTAAGGGTTACGTTGAACAAACCACCAGAAACCATCCCCGCTACTTTCTTCATCAGTTTGATATCCCAGTCAATGCTCGGTTCAAAGGCAAGTAGATCATTTCCATTAACCGTGATGGTCTCATTATCCAGGTCGAAAATAGTAATCTTCTTGCCCTGATCGGCAAGGTAAAGGCGACCTCGACCAGTGGCTTTCATTAGAGAACTTCCTTCTCCGGTCATCGCTTTTTTAAATAAACGACCGACACCATGCTCGAGAATGCCCTCTCTTTCAAATTTAATGTTTCCATTATAGGAAATCATCGCTCCCGCCTTGGCCCACACTTGATCGAGAAGATTCACTTCGAGAATCCGCGGAGTCTCCAATTCAAAGTAGTCGTTTTCTGATTCATCCTGCTTTGTCTTTCTAATAAATTCATCAATAGAGTAGTCGCTCATTATCTGTTCCTCCTTATCGTATTCTAAGAGTATCTATGCTTCTAATTGACTATACCACGATGGATCAAAATCGAGTCCTAAAGTTCTCCCAAGCCTCAAGCCAAACTCTACAAAAGCGGATCCCTTGGCAGTGATCAGGCTTTTTGAAACAACCACCGTTTCATCCATATACGTATTCTCATTGAACACATTTAAGAAGACTCTCTGCTCTTTTGTAAGGCCTGTTGTATAGGATTGATGATTAAGGACTCCTGACATGGCAAGGAAATATGGGGCACTTGATATAGCACCGATGAGAACATCTTCTTCACTGGTTTTTTGTATGAAATTAATGAGCGTTACATGATCAACAAGATGTTTGAAATCATCGACCCCGGGCAGAAGTATGCAATCATAACCGCCAGGGCTGACCTTTTCCACTGTTTCATTTACTACACATTCAAGTCCTGATTCACCAGTGACTCTTTCCTCATCCAAACCTATATAGGTAACCTTTTGCTCTGCCTGTTTAAAGACTGAAAGAGCTACAGTGATTTCATATTCACTAAATCCAGGGTATAGCACTACGCCGATGGGCATGATTATCCTCCCTCCAGATGCTTTTCAAACCATTCCAACACCTCAGGTGCATACGCTTTAAAATGCAATCTCAAACCGTGATCCCCATTCTCATATTCAATATATCGATGGAGGTTATGCTCACGTTCCATCAAGCTTGCAAAGTATCTTGCCTTTTCCACAGGTACGGTCCGATCTCTTCCTCCGTGAAGCATTAATGTAGGGATTCCCACTTCCTCCACCCATTGAATGGGAGAAAGCTCACGATACCAACTATGTTCTCCTCCAGGTGGCCCCATTAATTGTTCGATTTGTTTTTGAACAGATGCAGGTTGGCTGGTGTAAAGATGCTCCAAGTCAGTAATGGCACCAATGACAGCGACAGCATCGACATCCATTTCCTGTTGAACCGCGAGCAGACTCATCCACCCTCCACGGGAATATCCGAGCATCACGGTACGATCTTCATCCACATGGTCCAACTCTGCCCCAACCTTCTTTAAATCCAGCACATCTTGGACAAAGTCTTCTTTTTTGTTTACCTTAACGTTCTCCTCTGCATTCTCCCTGTAGTGTGTCGCTAAAACAACATATCCCTGCTCTGCCCAGTAGGATAGATTTTTAAGTTCTTGCGCATCTGTCAGCGAACTTTCTCCCACCCCTCCTCGGTTATGAATAAGTAAAGGCAGGCTCTCCTCAATATTCTCCGGCTCAATCCAAAGACCCGGAATATTGGTACCCCCGCTTTCATATGTAATGGAATATCCTGTAACACCTGGTACACCAATTTCTACCTCTTTCTTACTCTGCAGGACAGGATCTTCGCTGTCCCCAACAAAGAACACAACGGCTCCCATAAAACTAAGGAAAACCAAAAAAGCTCCCAGCAGCTTCTTCACCTTATCCCTCCTCAATAGTCAATTGGAATAATCTGTATGACCTGGTCATGAAATATTTCCCATTTACTATCATTACATACGGAAGGGCTTTGGAAAGGTTTCATTTTTAGAGGGGCTGGGGAAAGAAACATCTATAGGAATTGTGATAGACTCTAGGTAACTTCAATTGAAAGGGAGATTTTGTATGTATGGCTTAGATGAAAAGAGAAAAGAATTGCTCGATTTTGTAGACCAAGTGCCAGAGCAACAAGCATCAGTTAAGCCTGAAGAAGATCGTTGGTCCATCCTTGAAGTTTTAGAACATTTATACTTAATGGAACAATTAATCGTTTATCAGATTAACCAGGCCCTTAAGCAGGGAGACACTCAGCAGGCAACCGAAAAACCGATTCATAAGACGACCAACCGTGATTATAAAGTCGAAGCGCCGGAGGCCGTTCGCCCGAAAGGGGAATTTACGACTTTGGATCAAGCAAAAGAGGGTTTGAAAAAGACGCGGGAAGCAACTTTATTCCTTATTCACAATAAGGAGCAGGAAACATTGCAAAACCGTGTATTCCCCCATCCCGCTTTCGGAGATATGAATCTGGAACAGTGGGTAGAGTTTATCGGTTGGCACGAACTACGCCACCTCGATCAAATGAAAGAAGTAAAAGCTCACATTCATACGTAAGACAAAAACCCCCTGAGTTTATTACTCAGGGGGTTTGGCATACGACTTATTTTTTATAATCCTGTGGTTTAACTTCCTCACCATCTTTACCAGTGTAACGAAGTCCCCAGCCTGTCCATGCCGCAACAAACATAACAATCAATAGCAACCAGCCCTGAAAGACGAACGGAAAAACTTCTCCCGGTCCGACAACAGGTAAGAAGTCGTATTGATCAGCAGCTCCCTGGACGGTAGCCCATGCGAGCAAAACCCCGCCACTCCAAGGGAAAATGTAGCCAAGTGAAGAGGTGACGGTATCCAGGAAGTTCGCTCTACGATACGGATGGATGTTCATTTCTGTCCCTAATTTCCGGACAAACGGTGCTGCAGCTATCTCAGCAGCTGTATTAATCGTAATAAATACATTTAAAAAAGCGACAATTCCGAAAATAGAAAGTTCAGCTCGGCGCACGACATTATTAATTAACTTCAAAAAGAAGTTTTTAATAACATCCATGGTACCCGCAACTTCCAACAGATAGGCGGCTGCTAAAATGAATAAAATCAAAATCGCCATATTGAAGTAGCCACTTATTCCATCAATCAATGCCCCTTCAATTACGGCTTCCCCGGCATCGTTCTTATGGATATACAGGACTTCTTTCAAAGAATGACCAGTAAAGAAGATGAACACGCCTGCTGCCAGAATTCCGTAAGACAATGAAGTCAAAAGGTGATGACCACTTAGGGCTAAATATAAAACTAATGCAAATGGAGCTAACATGAGCAGGCCTTCAGGTGAAACTTCATTTTGAAGCTCACTGACCACTTGCTGACTTCCCATCTCTCCACCACCGCCGAAAATTACAAATAAAATAAGAGCTGGAATGGCTGCTGTGATGGAATATTTAAAGCGGGAACGCACAACTCCTGGTACGTCAGCATCCTGAGTTGTTGCAGATACAATCGTCGTGTCTGATACAGGTGCCAGATTATCTCCAAAAACAGCTCCACTTAAAATCGCAGCGAGGAGAATAACAGGATCCGCTCCCAGGATGACCCCTGCCGGATACATTAGAACACCAAAAGTCGCTACTGTACCATAGCCGGTACCGACAGCTGTTGAAAACAATCCTGCCAGAAGGAAAGTGATGCCAACAAAGGCTCCCCCTTCAAGCCCGGATTGAAACCCGAACCAAATCAGGCCGTCTACTAATCCACCTGCGGATAACATGTTTGCAAACATCCCTGCCCAAAACCAGGCAATGATCGCAACGACCCCTACTGGCTGGGCCATTCCTGAAATCAAGCTCTGTGCATAATCTGACCATTCAGACTTACACAAGAATAGTCCGATGGCAATTCCAATAACCATTCCTAATACTAACGCTTGTTCTGTCACAAGACCTGTGACACTTAATACAACTGCCCATATGATGAAAAACACCAAGGGAATGGTAGCAGCAAAAACGCCGCCGCGAAACTCTAGCTTCCGTACTTCTTTTTCTCCTACCGCTTCATCAATGACTTGATCTTTTTTTTTATCTGCCACTAGTTTCCCTCCTCTACCAACGTTAACTGTACAATAGTTTATCATCCCATGTGTATAGATGTAATGTCACGAATTTTTTCATAATTTTTCAAAAGTAGTGTATCATCGGAAAAAAAGCAAAGTTAGGAGAAAGACCATGCTGCAATTGATCCCTTTTGAAGAAAAAGACTTTCCAACCATATTAGGGTGGGTCGAATCCCCCAGATTTCTGATGCAATGGGGAGGTCCGATGTTTAGTTTTCCATTAACCCACCAGCAGCTGATGGATTACAAAAATACACAAGACCGACGAACCTTCCAAGTCTATGATCCATCAGTAGAAAAAATAATCGGGCACATTTCCATAGGACGTATAGATGAAGATAAAAAACAAGCACGTATTGGAAAGGTACTCGTTTCTCCCGTACACAGAGGGAAAGGATATGGAAAACAGATGATCCAGCTGATATCCACGTATGCCTTTCAGCACCTCGAACTAGAGAAAGTGACCTTAGGTGTTTTTGATTTCAATAAAAGTGCCATCCGGTGTTACGAGAATGCTGGTTTCACCAAAGACCGCTACCTCAAAAACCATCGCCCTTTCGAAGACGAGTATTGGAGTCTTTATGAAATGAGTCTCCATAAATATACATAAACCATAAGAGGAGAACATCACGCGTTCTCTCCTCTTACTTTTTCATACTGCCCTCATTCCTATACACCCCCACCCACACGTAAGCTCCTACAGACCTTTTTTTCTGTAAATGATTGGGTGACCAGGTCATACATATTTTCCCAAAAAGCGCATCTAGGTTTTTCATTTTGTGTTTTATGGGGAAAGAATTTAAAATAAGAGAAGTATGTTTATGCATGATTATAAGTTAACGCTTACATTCATTGTCATTCTTATGTTTACCATTTTTTTCTGTTGACTGTTTTCGGGTAACCATTGATGATACCACGGTTCAAAGTGTTTGACTATGCAAATTATTCTGATAACATTATGAAACACATAGGCAATTTTATCTTACTTAAATTGATCTGACAGGAAGGTGAAAGTATGACTACTGTAAAAAATACTAACGATCATACAACTCCCTTACGCCGGGACATCCATGCATTAGGAAATATGCTAGGTGATATTCTCGTCCACCACGGCGGGGAGGAACTACTAAATAAAGTAGAAACGATCCGACAATTAACGAAAGACTTGAGGAAGAACCCAGATACCTCAACATACAACCAACTGAAAAATGAGATTCAAAACCTCGAACCACCGATGCGCTCCCAAGTCATCCGCGCATTCTCAATTTATTTCCACCTCGTAAATATCGCTGAACAAAACCATCGTATTCGCCGTCGCCGCGAATACCAACTGCGCGAAGATCATGGTGCACAACCATTCTCGCTCGAAAGCGCTGTTCAGAACTTGAAAAAAAATGACTTTTCCAAGGGTGCAATTCAAGAGGTCCTGGATAAGCTCTCTTTGGAATTAATCATTACGGCCCACCCTACTGAAGCTACGAAGCGGACTGTACTTGAAATTCAGAAACGTATTGCAACACTCCTTAAAAAGCTGGACCATCCACAATTGACGAAGAGCGAACGTGAAAGCATTCAGGACAGCCTGCAGAATGAAGTGACCGTACTTTGGCAGACCGATGAATTGCGCGAACGGAAGCCAACGGTTATGGATGAAGTGCGCAACGGCCTTTATTATTTTGACGAGACTTTGTTTGATGTACTGCCGGATATCCACCAGGAGCTCGAAGCTCGGTTGGAAGATCACTATCCAGGTGAAGATTGGAACGTTCCGAACTTCCTTCGTTTTGGTTCTTGGATCGGCGGTGACCGCGACGGTAACCCAAACGTAACCCCTGACATCACATGGCAGACCCTTCAGAAACAACGAAAACTTGTTTTGAAGAAATATGACGCCGTTCTTGTAGAGTTGATGAAAAGATTCAGTCACTCTTCTACTCAAGTGACCGTCACCGATGAGTTGAAAAATGCGATTGAAAAAGAAGAACCTATGCTTCCAAAAGGTAAGAAATGGCGTGTGGACCGCGAAATTTACCGCCGCAAATTCGCCATTATCCTAGAGCGCCTGCGTCAAGTAGGTAAGTCTGATATCGGTTACGGCTATGCAGACGAGCTTATCGAAGACCTGCGTCAAATTCGTGACAGTGCCCAAACGCACCAGCCGAATAAACGTGAGCTGAAAAAATTACGCAAATTGATTCGCCAAGTGGAACTATTCGGTTTCCACCTCGCAACACTCGATATTCGTAACCATAGTGGCGAACATGAATCAGCAGTCTCCGAACTTCTACAAAAAGTAGGAATTGTCGAGGACTACGCTTCCATGAAGGAGAAAGAGAAGCTTGATATCCTGCAAGACGTCTTAAAAGATCCACGTCCGATTTCATTACTGAACGAAGACTATTCTGAAGAGACACAAAAAATGCTGAATGTTTTCCAAATGATCCGTAAAGCTCACAAAGAATTCGGTGAGCGTTCGATTGAAGTTTACTTGATTAGTATGACGGAATCTGCAAGTGACCTTTTAGAAGTCTTAGTATTAGCGAAAGAAGCCGGCATTTACCGTCTGCATGCGGATGGCACAGTGGAAAGCAACTTGAACGTCGCACCACTTCTTGAAACCGTCGACGACCTTGTAGCAGGCCCTGACATTTTGAAAACTCTATTTGAAATGGATGTCTACAGCAAACACTTGGACAAGCATGGAAATCATCAGGAAATTATGCTTGGCTATTCTGATGGAAGTAAAGATGGCGGAACACTCACAGCCAACTGGAGACTTTACAAAGCCCAGCAGGAGATTCACGATATGGCTCACGAATACAATGTTGGATTGAAGTTCTTCCATGGTCGTGGAGGTTCCCTTGGCCGTGGTGGCGGACCGTTGAACCGGAGTTTGCTTTCTCAACCAGTGGAAACTCTTGGCGAAGGTGTAAAAATCACCGAACAAGGAGAAGTCCTCTCTTCCCGTTACCTGCTGAGAGACATCGCTTACCGAAGCCTTGAGCAAGGCGCTTCTACCCTTCTGGAGGGCGCAATGAATATATCGAAAGAGTCCGAACAAGGTCACCATCGTGAAGAGCTATGGGAGCAAGCCCTTGAGGATATTTCTGAAGTATCTTTGAAAAAATATCAATCACTTGTATTCGGTGATTCCGATTTCTTGACTTATTTCAACGAAGCAACCCCGTTACAAGAGATCAGTGAACTGAACATCGGCTCACGTCCAATGAAGCGTAAAGACAGTTCCAAATTTGAAAACTTAAGAGCCATCCCTTGGGTTTTCGCCTGGACGCAAAACCGTCAGCTTATCCCTGCATGGTACGCTGCAGGTACAGGACTTGCGAGTTATGTTGAAAATAGTGAAGATAACCTTGCTGTTCTTAAGCAAATGTATGAGAACTGGCCGTTCTTCCGCTCTACCATCAACAATTTACAGATGGCTCTGACTAAAGCGGATATTCAAACAGCTAAAGAATATAAAGCGTTGGTCAATGATCAAGAACTCGGGGAACGGATCTTCCAAAACATTGTGGAAGAATATGACCGTACCAAAGACATCTTGCTTCAAATCACAGGAGATGCCGAACTTCTTGATCATCAACCGACAATCAAAGAATCTGTACGACTTCGTAACCCTTATGTGGATCCATTGAACTTCCTTCAAGTGGAGCTTATTAAAGAATTACGTCAAGTCGACGATCATGAAGATATCTTGACTGAAGTTCTTCTCACCATCAGTGGAATTGCAGCCGGTCTTCGTAACACAGGCTGATTACCAAAAAGGAGTATAACCCCCCCGAGGGGTTATACTCCTTTTTTCATTCAACAAAATGGGAGAGTTATTGAAGATTCACGAACGCTAAATTCCTTTTAATCATTTGAATTCATATACAATCCCTCATTTATTTTTCAGTTTTGGACAAAGTAAAACTGATATTAAACAAAGTGAGGGATTCATCATGATCAGTATCCTAATTGGACTCGTATTACTTATGCTGTTGGCTTATCTCGGATGGTCCATCATCTGGATTGCGCCACTTGTATCAGGCATTGTCGCGATTTTAAGTGGTATGGATATCCTACCCGCTTATACAGATACCTACATGCAGGGATTTGTAGACTTTGCCAAAGACTATTTTCCGATTTTCCTTTTCGGTGCGATCTTTGGTAAATTGATGGAAGATACAGGAGCTGCACAGTCGGTTGCCCATAAGATTTCGAGCATCATTGGTAAAAAACGCGCCATTCTTGGAATGCTTTTATCGGCTGCAATTCTTACGTATGGCGGAGTTAGTTTGTTTGTTGTGGTCTTTGCTGTGTATCCATTGGCTGTAGCGATGTTTCGCGAGGCGAATGTTTCAAGAAAGTTGATTCCATCAACGTTCGTACTTGGTGCTTTTACTTTTACAATGACAGCACTTCCTGGTACACCTCAAATTCAGAACATCATTCCGATCAACACCTTTAAGACAGACACGATGGCTGCACCCATACTAGGTATTGTTGCTGCATTGATCATGGCTGTCGGTGGATATTTTTATTTGAAATTCCGTGAAAAACAACTGATTAAGAAAGATGAAAAATTCACGGAGCCTGAAGGCGATAACCAAGTAAAAAGTGTAAACGAAGAGGAACTCCCAAACTGGATTCTTTCCACCATTCCGCTGATTGCTGTTGTATTGACACTGAACGCATTTGACATCAGTATTCTAGCCGCCTTGCTCATCGGGATCATTTTAATCATGATCTTTAACTGGAAAGATTATAAAGATTTCATTAAAGCAATCAATGGAGGGGCTTCCGGTTCGGTTATGGCTACCATTAACACGAGTGCGGCTGTCGGGTTTGGTACTGTAGTTACCGCTTCACCTGGTTTTGACTCGGTAAAGGATTTGATTTTCAGTATCCCTTTGAGTCCGTTTTTCTCAGAAGCCTTTGCCGTCAGTCTCCTTGCTATGATCACAGGATCCGCATCCGGTGGTATGGGGATTGCCCTCGAAGCACTCGGACAGGAATATTACAATATTGCTGTCAATCAAGGGTTGAGTCTTGAAGCTTTTCACCGTATAACATCAGTAGCATCCGGAGCTTCCATACTTCCTCATAACGGGGCATTATTGACGTTATTTACGGTTACAGGGCTGACTCACAAAGATTCTTACAAGGATGTTTTCGTTGTCGGTCTTCTCATTCCGATGATTGCCACCATCGCGATTATTTTCCTTGCCATGATGGGAATCAACTAACTAACAAAAGCTTCCCTCCTTAGGAGGGAAGCTTTTTATTTGATAGAGGAAATAAGAAAACGTCCCTTTTATTATAAAGGGACGTTTTTTTGTTTATTGTACTGTATATCCGCCATCGATGACCGCTGCTTGGCCTGTGATGCTTTTCGCTTTTTCACTGACCAGAAATATCGCATAGTCTGCAATTTCCTGGACTTTCAACAACCGATTTTGTGGTACGAGTGGATAAATAACCTCTTCCAATGCCTTTTCCTTATCGATATTTCTCGACTTTGCAAGGTCTTCTAACTGGTTTTGGACAAGTGGAGTATCCACATATCCCGGGCAGATTGCGTTTACCGTGATCCCGTGGTCCGCGGCCTCTAGAGCGGCTACCTTCGTTAAACCGATCACTCCGTGTTTGGCACTGTTGTACCCGGCTTTCCCTGCGAAACCGATAAGTCCATTGATGGAAGCCATGTTCAAAATACGGCCATAACCTTGTTCCTTCATGTGTGGGAACGCATACTTCGTCCCATAGAACGGTCCTTTAAGCATAATATCCAGGATTAATGAATATTTTTCACTTGGGAATTCCTCAATTGGGGCGACATGCTGAATCCCTGCATTATTGACTAAGATGTCAATTTTCCCGAATTTACGAACCGTTTCTTCAATTGCATTTTTTACATCTTCTTCTTTTGCTACGTTCGCGACGACCCCTTCAACCGTATGTCCTTGGGATCGTAGTTGTTCTACTGATTTGTTGAGGGTCTCTTCATTGATATCATTAAGCATGACCTTCGCGCCTGCTTTTGCAAATTCTGTTGCGATCTCAAGTCCGATTCCCTGTCCCGAACCAGTAATTAAAGCTGATCTACCTTCAAGCATTCCAACTCCTCCTTTAAAATAAGCACTCTTCCTTTAATTTTCCCTTTTCTACGAAAATATGTACAAAAAAACTCAGCCTATGGAAGGCTGAGTTTTTAACTTAATAAAGTTTTCCTTGGCGGTACATAATCGTAGAAAGTTTTGTGACAGAATGGATGTAACAATTCTGTCTCAATGGGAACGGATCTCCAAAAAATTGAGGCAGTATCGTATCCATGGTACCTTTCAGCTTATCAAAAAGTCTTTCGAACACCTGATCCTCCGTCATGAACTGTGCCTCTCTTCCCTGAACCCACTCGTAGTAGGAAACGATGACACCACCCGCATTAGCTAATATATCAGGGACGATCAATACACCTTTATCCGCAAGGTATCGATCTGCTTCTTCTGTAATTGGTCCATTAGCACCTTCGACAATGATTTTCGCTTGAATGTTCTTCATATTATCTTTATGGATTTGATCTTCCAACGCTGCTAAAATCAGAACATCAACATCCATTTCCAGTAAATCATCTCTGTTTTTAATCTCTGCTACAAGCTCATGTTCGTTCAAGTCCTCTTCAGTTGAAGGCAGGTCGCCATCATGCTCTTTCGCAAACTGAACAAGTCCCGGGATATCCAGGCCATCTGAATGATAAAGCATTACATTTGCATCGCTCACTGCCACTACCCGGTTTTGCACATGATTACATTGGTAGGCCTCAAGAGCAGCAACTGAACCAAGGTTACCAAAGCCTTGAACCGCTACTTTTAACTTTTTGCCGGCATGATCAAGAGCCGTATGAGCAAAAGTATTTTCCGTATCGCCCAACCATTTTTTATGTTCATTGACGAAATCATGCAACATGTAACGGAACGTATAGTAAACCCCTTTTCCGGTTGCCTCTCTTCTTCCGAGAGATCCGCCATTTACGATGCTTTTCCCAGTGAAACTGTTGCGATAGGGCTCTCCGGGATGGATGTTTTTGAACTCTCCCATCATCCAATCCATTTCCCGCTCTCCAGTACCAACATCCGGAGCGGGAATATCCTTGTCCGGCCCTAGAATATCATTAAAATATTGAACGTATTTCTTACAAATTAAATTCAGTTCTTTTATGCTGTACTCTTTAGGATTGATGACCACTCCACCCTTACCTCCACCAAAAGGAAGTTCATGCAGAGCATTTTTCAAAGTCATCAGTTTCGCTAAATTAGAGACCTCATCTTCATCGACCGATTCATGAAAACGAATCCCGCCTTTATAAGGCCCGACAGTATCACTATGTTGGACACGGAATGACGGAATCCTTACGATCGTTCCATTTTCAGTAGTGATGCGTAGAAAAGATTTGTGGATATGATTCGGAGTTGATAGAAGCGCGACCAGTGAGTTATAGGCTTGCTCCCGCGTTTGTGCTTTCAAGTCCGGGAGAAAATCTTCATCCTCCATGATGGCCTTTAATGACTCTTCGATAATGGTTTGTTGTCTTTGCATAATCCGATAGCCTCCGTTCTAATAAATTGGTCCTGTGTGGATTTCCTTATCTAAGAGTCCATTCCCCAAACAGAAGCTGTAAAACGTTTTCAGCAAAGAAAAAAGCCCCCTGCTTGAGGGGACCTATCCATTAACCTAAAATATTGTAACCTGAGTCAACATAGACAATTTCTCCTGTCACTCCACGAGATAAGTGGCTCATCATTGCCAGGGTCATGTCTCCGACTTCTTCTTGTGTCACGTTCTTTTTCAGTGGAGCTGTTTCTTCAATTTTGTGTAAAATCTCATTGAAACTTGGTACCCCTTTAGCAGCGAGTGTACGTACCGCACCAGCCGAAATGGCATTGACTCTGATTTGATTTTCACCTAAATCGGACGCCAAGTAACGAACCGTGGCTTCAAGAGACGCCTTCGCCACACCCATGACGTTATAGCCTTCAACCACACGTTCAGCCCCAAGGTAACTCATAGCAATCATCGATCCGCCTTCTGTCATATAAGGCTGACTGGCTTTCGCTACCGCAATAAGTGAATAAGCACTTGTATCCTGTGCAAAAGCGAACCCTTCACGTGAAGTATCCACAAAATCCCCTTTCAAATCCTCCGCATGAGCAAAAGCGATGGAATGACAAACCCCATGAATCACACCGACTTTCTCACCAATTTCCGCAAAAGCCTGTTGAATACTTTCATCACTGTTTACATCACATTGAACGATGGCTTTCGCCTCTAATCCACCGTCCGCAAGCAACTTCTCAAGTTTCTTATAACTTCTGTCTTTTCGATATGTAAAAATAACGTTGGCGCCTGCCTGATAGAGGGATTTAGCCACACCCCAGGCAAGGCTTCGCTGGTTCGCCACACCCATGACAACGATGTTTTTATCTTTCATTTGTAAAATATCTTCCATAGTAACCTCCAACATGTGTTTTCTTAGTTATACCTTATTCCGAAGAGGGTTGTCTACTTCTCCTTCATTTCTACGTGGGAAAACCTTCCCCTCCATGTCTCAAATCGCTTCCCTTGCTGAATGCTCAAAGGTGCGTCAAACAGAGGACCACCCCAAACGAAAGTGTGAAACTCCCCGTTTTCTCCGCAAGGATCAACTTCAGGGGACAAGGAATGCAGAAATTCCTGATTATAGAGAACCCCGGGTAAGCTTTTATCCAACTTCTTCGTATCAACGGTTGTGACCACTGCCTGAAATCCCTTTTCAATGATTTCATCTGCTACCTGGTGAGAACTTATTCCCCATAATGGGTAGGTCCCTGTCATTTCATTCTTCCTCAATAAAGCATCGCGAAACGCTCGGATATCTTCAAGGAAAAGATCGGCGTAAACCACTTTGTGAATGTTTCTGTCTTTAAAGTCCTGGAACATCCTTTGCATTACCTTCTCATAAACCTTATTTGATGCATTCTCCGGAACCGGGACAATTTCAAGTGGGAGTCCCAGGGCCTCCGCCTGCTTCATCAGCAGATTCTCCCCGACTTCATGGACAGGTAATCGCAAAGACTGCTCAGAAATGGTTGAAAACAGACCCTCGACCTCGTACTTCTCATCTTCCATCATCTTTTGTAAAGCAAGGGCGGAATCCTTGCCACCACTCCAAGAGACTATGACTTTCTCAGGCACTCATCATCACTCCCTATTTAGAACGTAAATGCAGAGCCATATGAATCAGGTTTTCACTCCTGCCGTTCTTCCGAATATAATCTTTGAAGCGTCCTTCCTTTTGAAAACCGAGATCCTCATAAAGGTGGATGGCTCGTGCATTGGACTCCATTACATGCAGCCGGATAATATCAATGCCTTCTATTCGCAGACATCTAGCAGTCATCGCCTTCACAAGTTCCCGGCCAATCCCTTTGTTTCTTGCATCCCTTTTCACATTAACACCGAATGTGCCCTGATGTCTTGTAGAAGAAAGAGCACCCAAATCAAAGTTTAAAAAGCCGACCACCTCATCTTCCATTTCGGCTACGAGAAAAAACTCAGGGTCTTCATAACGGCTGATCCATGATTTTTCTTTTTCCAAGGAATCATGGAACTCAGACAGGTGTTTCAACCCATAGCCCTCCGCTAACATTTCCTTAGCCAACGCCATCGTATGAGGCGCATCTTCTGGTTTCCCCTTACGAATCACACATTTCTTCGGGGTCATTTTTTCCCACTCCAATAGGCGCCGTCCTCCATGTGAGCAAAAGGAATATCAGTATCTACTTCCCCGTGTACCTTTTCTTCTTCAAGATCCTCTCCATTCAACCATTGAGAGAAATCAAATTCCACAGGTTTCTGATCTCCACCTAAAGCAAACCATGCCTTGTTTTCTTTTGGTAAATACCCGGAGGTGTGAATCGTTCCGGCCCAGTTGCTGTACAGCTTAGAAAACACACCACGATCGGTTTCGTTCATTAAACGGAAGGCATCATATGCATTCTCAATCTTTTCACGACTCGATTGGATCGCATCCATACGCTTCATAGAATCCACGAGGTGATTCCGATTTTCCTTTTTCATGATTTCAAAATGGTTTGTACAAACATCTGATTCCCTTACCTCTACCCCACGGGGAGAGGCTTCCACTACATAGGTCATATTGCTTTTATCGAAGACGGTGTAACTGAATGAATGGCGATGGGGGATGTCACGGAGCATTTGAACAGCTTCCGTTACATTCGCGCAAGACTCAAGCACAAGGCGGCCAATCATACAGCAAATAAACCCGTCCCCCGGGCGCTTGCGGTGCATGAAGTTATATCCCATCACCAGACCCTTTTCATTCATCCCATCCATACGGCCCGTAATACGCTGCGTCGGTCCTATAATGCTGTATCCTTGGTCGGTGGGCTGAAAAAGGCTGTAACGCCCCTCGTATGTCTTTGGCATGTAATCGTAATTTCGAATAAAATAACCGTCTCCAGTCATAATCGAACATCCACTTCTTTTGTAGTCGATTCGATATCCACCGAATTCCATCATCACTTTTTCCATCGGCCATTCCAAAGCATCTCTCAAACCAAGAAGCTCCTCCCATACACCTGGGGAAAAACGTGTAATCGCTTCTTTCACTTCCTGTTCTTCTACAATAAAACGAGGCTTCCTCACCCGCCATTGTTTTTCTCTATTCTTTACTGTCCACGAGTCTTTCAGCCGCTGTCCTTGATCAAACCCAAAATCATAATGCGTGCCTCTAAATTGCAATATTTCGCTATGTATTTTTTTCATCATCGTTTCCTTTCTAACCATTTCTGCCTTCAATGTACCAGATTCCAGTTCAAAATTGAACTATCCCTTCCTGTTATTAAACATAATGGCAGGATTGTGGAAGACTCAGTTTCGAGATTCTAGGGTTCGTTGCCAGGGTTGAGCGTCAGGGGTGGCTGGGAAGCTACTCGCTTTCCTGTGGGAGAGCGCCGAGCTTCCGCGGAAAGCGAGCTATTCCCCGCAGCCCCCATCCACTCAACAAAAGTCTCGAAACTGAGTCTTCAACTAAAGGGAGCTTATGTGAATGAATTTGTTAGGAAAGTTTACATTTAGACTTTTAAATATTTATGGAGAGGGAATCGAATAATAAGGAAAGATGAGAGAATTTGCTCAATCATTCTAGTTTTTCGCCAGTAATTTTGGTACTCTAAAGGTTGTAACAATCAGAAAGCGTTTTCGAACAGGGGATTAAGAAAAGGTGGTGGAACAAAGATGAAAGAAGTCGTTATTTTGGGGGGCGGCTATGGGGGTATGAACACTTTGCACGGGTTGCTCGATCAAATCCCAGAAGATGTACATATCACGGTCGTCGACAGGAATCCTTACCATTCATTAAAAACTGAATTTTACACCATAGCAGCAGGAACGGAGTCTGACCGTCACGCGCGCGTTGATTTTCCTGAACACGAGCAAGTCACTTATGTCTTCAATGAAGTTGAGAAAATCGACACAGAAAATGAAACCATAGTAATTAAAGGCGGGGAAAAAAACCTTCCCTACGATTACTTATTGATTGGTCTTGGCTGTGAGGATAACTACCACGGCATAGAAGGCGCACGAGAATTCACCGAAAGTGTACAGACGTTCTCGAAAGCAAGGAGTGCAGGCTTTGCCATTAACAACCTAGGAGCGTACGGAAAGGTAACCGTTGTCGGTGCCGGACTAAGCGGGATTGAGGTCGCTTCAGAAGTCAGGGAAAGCAGGCCGGACTTGAACATTCGCTTGTTGGACCGTGGAGAAACGGTTTTGAAAGCCTTCGATTCCAAAATCCAGGATTATGTGGAGAAGTGGTTTAAGGATAATGAAGTGGAAGTCATCCACGGCGCAAACGTAGAGTACGTTGAAAAAGACGGTGTATGCAACAATGGTGTTTGTTATTTGAACGATGTCACTGTATGGACCGCCGGGGTCCGCCCGAATTTCCTTGTCAGAGAGCTTCCTTTTGAAAAGGATGACCAGGAAAAAGTGATCGTCAATGATTTTTACCAGGTACCCTCCCATCAAAATGTCTACGTTGTAGGTGATTGCGCAGCCTCTGAACATTCTCCCAGTGCACAGCTTGCCGGTCAGCAAGGTGAGAAGGTAGCCGCTGTACTTAATGCCATACTTAGAGACCGTGTCCCTGAGCGTCCATCTGAGGTGAAGTTAAAAGGTGCACTCGGTTCTCTTGGAAAGAATGACGGATTTGGCAACATGCTTCAAAAACCAATGACAGGGGTCCTCCCCCGCCTAGCTAAATCAGGGGTTCTTTGGTTGAGCAAACGTCACTAAAAAAGATCGATCACATGGATGTGATCGATCTTTTTATTATACGAGTGACTTTTGTAAAAGACCTCCAAGGTATTTCGCCAGCTCGAGCATACCATATATCCCTGCTTTTGCTTCAGCATCCGAATTGTAATTAGTATTCGTGTTCACATCATAGGTGTAAAACCGACCTTCTCTATCCTGAATGGCTTCTATTCCGGCTACGTCAATGTGGTTTTGCTGTAAGAACTTTTCATAATCATTCACGATGGGTGGCCGGTAATTTTCAAGAACTTCAAACTTCGCTTTTGGTGTTTGCGCTCCTGCGTCCGTCGGGCAATACAAATCTTCAATCGAGCAAGCGTCTGCCGGACACAGTTCAAAACCTTCAGACGTATCGACCTTTACTCCATATACAAACTTTCCGCCTACAAATTCATGTCGTACAATATAGGGCTCCGGTGCTTCAATGTATTGTTGAATGAGTGTAATCCCATCAACCGGCTCCTCGAAAGCGTCACTATCCAAGTATTCACGCAACGCTTCTGTGGAATGGAAAAGCTGAACTCCCTGCCCTTTTCCAGCACGGTTGTGTTTCGTTATGAACGATTCCATGTCCATTTGCCGCGCAGCCTCAAGAATATTCTCTTTCCCCGCAACAGTGATCGTTTTTGGTGTGTGAATGCCAGCTTGATTGAGTGCCATATATTGATTGACCTTGCTTACTTCAAGTCTTAAAGCCCGGCTGCCATTTACTATGGTCCGTTCATGACGTTCGAGCCATGCAAGGACAGCTTCAGTAAACTCAGGGGCGTAACGGTGGTTTCTTGTATGAGAAGATGCACTGATACGGTTGTAAAAAATTCCTTCCGGTGGCTCGCTTGTCAAATCAAGCGTCCCCTGATCTAAATGCCAGAGCTCATACGGAAGATTGAGCTCTTCTAAACGCTCCGTCAAATGATCGGTCCATTCATCGTTCTCATGCAGAATATAAATTTTGCTCATCGAACCGACTCCTTTCCATTTCTTCTTGTTATTTATCATATCATAAAAAACCGATAAGGTTACTAGGAATAAGCTCACCATAATCAATTAACCATTTCCACTAACGCTCCCGTTTGTGGAAGACTCAGTTTCGAGATGTTCGTGTCATTCTAGGGGCTCCGGGAAAAGGTTCGCTTTCCATGGGGCGGGCGGTAAGCCTCCTCAGGCTCCGCCTTCCGGGGTCTCACCTGCCCACACGTCCTTTTGGTTATCCGGTTCCGGCGCCTAGCGGCTAGTGAGACTTCCCTCGCTTCTGTACGATAAGTCAACATCGAATCGCTACGCTCTCCGTGTTTCCTTTATCTCCGCCAGCTCAGTCCAGTCCATACGCCGCTGACCAAGGCACCTCCACACTAAAGGATAGGAGTCTCACCGTTTCCCTCCGCCCCTTTACCTTATAAGTGTCTCGAAACTACTTCTAAAATGGTCAGCTTGAATGATTGAGGGAAGTGGATGATTCGAACAGCTGTATTCATAAGTAATGTTCCAATTCTTCTCCCCTAGGCGGCCATATAGTGCGTTGTATCAAGCATTTGCGTACAATAGGGTAGAGTTTATATCATTTCACCTCTCATAACTATACAAGCTGAATTTTTAAGAAGTGGTTTCGAGAACCATACTTGGTTAAGGGGCGGAGGGGAATGGCGAGACTCCTGCGGGAAAAAAGTGCAGGGTGAGACCCCACAGGACGCAGTCCGAGGAGGCTCACCGCGCTCCCGCGGAAAGCGAGCTATTCCCCGTAGCCCCCACCCACTCAATAAAAGTCTCGAAACTGAGTCTTCAACAATCCTGCCATTATCTCTAATAAATATTTAAAAGCCGCTTAACCATGGGGTTAAGCGGCTTTTGGATTATCCTGCTTTTGATGTAATGATTGGATCTTCTTTTCTTACTTTTTGTTTAATGACTTGCCATACAAACCATGTTGCGACAACAATCCAGATGATGGAACCTAAGATCATGGACGTAGAATACTCCAATCCAAAACCTTCAGGAGCGTAGAAAATATAAGAACTTACTACAGCTGTCATGAAAAGAGCGGGGACACTGCAGATCCAGTGGAACTTGTGGTTCTTCAATAAATACATAGCTCCTGTCCAAAGCATGACTGTCGCTACCACCTGATTGGACCAACCTACATATCTCCAAAGGAAGCTGTAATCCATTTGTGTTAACAGGAATGTTGGAATCGCAACAGGGATCGCGAAGAATAGCGGTGTCCACTTTCCTTCAAATTTCTTTTTACTGACCTGACGCGCAAAGTCCACAAGCATCATACGCGAAGATCGCAATGCCGTATCGCCCGTAGTAATAGGCAGGATAATGACACCTAGAACGGCCAGAATACCACCAAGCGTGCCCAGGGTAGTACTGCTGATTTCATTGATAACCCCGGCTGGCCCTCCTTCAGCTAGTGCTGTTTGAAGTCCACCTGTATTACCGAAGAACGTCATGCCGGCAGCTGCCCAGATCAAGGCGATAATTCCTTCAGCAATCATCGCACCATAGAATACTTTTCTTCCTTCACTCTCTTTTTTCAGCGTTCGAGCAAGAATTGGACTTTGAGTACTGTGGAAGCCGGATATAGCTCCGCAGGAAATTGTCACCATCAGCATCGGCCAGATCGGTAGTTCATCTGGATGGAGGTTGCTGACCGTCAGATTAGGAATCGGATGCTCAAAGAAGAACATTCCTACTCCGATGGAGACAGCCATGAAGATTAAGATTGCCCCAAAAAACGGGTACACTTTCCCAATAATTTTGTTTATGGGTAAAAGGGTTGCCACAAGAAAATATGAAAAAATAATTAAAACAGATGTAAAAAATCCCAGGGGCGTGATTTCTGCCATTAATTGAGCCGGGCCGGCTGTGAATGCTGCGGCAACCAAGACCATAAGACCAATAGATAGAAGATTGATCACCGACCGGGCAGGGCGGCCTAAGTATTTTCCGACAAGCGTCGGGTATTGGGCACCATCGTGACGAAGGGAAAGCATTCCTGAGAAATAGTCATGGACAGCTCCTGCAAAAATGGAGCCCACAACGATCCAGATAAAAGCTACGGGACCGTATAACGCTCCCATCACGGCTCCGAATATAGGTCCAAGCCCAGCGATATTTAATAGCTGGATAAGACTCGCTTTCCACCAGCTCATAGGCACATAGTCAAAACCATCGTTCTTTTCATATGCAGGTGTGTTTTTTTGATCATTGATCCCAAAAATTCGTTCAACCACCTTTGCATAAAAAAGATATCCGACGACAAGTAAAACAATAGATGCGATAAATGTGATCATCGCTGAGCCTCCTTTCAAAATTGAATGTAAGGAGTATTCTAGCGATGATTATGTCGAATCACAACCCTTTTTCTGAATATTTATATTTTTATCTTTTTTTTCTTAAATATAAAGCGATTCCATGAAAATTCCCTTACTTATAGGAATCATCCTGATTCCAATGCGATGCATGGCAAGGTTAATTGAGCACAAAAAAACTCCTGCGATTTAACGCAGAAGTTTTCAGGTTTGTTATGTAACCTGCCACCCTATAGAAATGGTTAAGTTTCCCGCAGTCGTTTCGATTGCAAGGGTGGCATTGTTTTAAAGATACCATAGTGACTGCAGCGTTTCAAACACCTAAGGCCCTATGTATTCATATCATTTAATTAGAGCATTGGTATTGTCTATGTTCACTAAAACGATTCAGTAGATCATCTAACTCTTGTGAAATTCTCAATAGTTCAGCATCCGTTGGATTATTGTTATAAATCTCATACATGCGCGTTCTTAATTCTTCTATTTGCTTTTCTAAACGTTCTTTATAAGGCATGATCTCAGCTCCTTCACTCGTACCTTACCCTAAATAAACCACTCTAAACTACTATTTAAAAATATTTTCCAAAAATAATTATTCTTCCTATTAATTACCTTTTTCTCTACATATAATATCGGACAAAAATATTCCTGTATAAGTCTTTTTCGCCATTTTTCAGTACTTTCATAGAGATTACAAAAAAATTGTCGACATTTCCCGGGGAATGATTCTATTTCTCTATCACAAAAATCATGATAGGATGAATAAAACCTACATAAAGGAGTGGCATTCATGTTTAAAGCTGTTTCTACAAATCAAGCACCAAGTGCGATTGGTCCATATTCTCAAGCCACAGACCTTGGACATATCGTATTTATTTCTGGTATGATCCCTCTAGATCCTGAGACAATGGAATTTGTTTCTAGTGATATTACAGAACAGACACACCAGGTTATGAAAAACATTCGTGCAATACTGGAAGAAGCAGACCTCTCTTTCAAAAATGTTGTAAAAATGAACATATACTTGGACTCCATGGATGATTTTGCAGTGGTCAACGATGTGTATGCGAGTTATTTGGCTGAACCGTATCCTGCCCGTGCAGCTGTAGAAGTTAGCAAACTCCCTAAAGGAGCAAAAGTGGAAATAGAAGCGATTGCTACGCGAGAGTGAATCTGCATTCATAATATTCGAACATCAACGTGTTTTTGTGTCCACTTTATTCCAAAAGAAGCAGAGCTCATCAGGCTCTGCTTCTTTTTTGTTTTAATCATTAATCTTCATCTTTAACATCCGGATCCTCAGGGAGTGGTTCACTCAAATATTCTTGAATCATTTTCCGGTAGTTCTCTATCTGTTCCAGATGATTGTGGAATTGGTTCTTATTGATTAAATACTGCCTTCCATCATGGATGGCTTTAATTTTATGATTCAAAATCAAATGCCTGAGGTAGTCTTCAGGAAGATCGAGATATTCTGCTGTTTCTTCAACTGTTAAATACATAACCTGTCACCCTTCTTTCCCTTGCATTATATCATTTCTTTTTTTACGGAAAGTTTCTTTTTCTATAAATGTGGGAATTACATTAGAAAATATATCAACGAAATGAGAGGGATACTATGGCTTCTACGATGGCCACAAACAAAAGTAAGCGTTCAGAAGCAAGTGAAGAAATCAAACCTTGGGTAAGGAGGTTCGGAAGAATCGGGTACATGGCCAAGGGGATTGTTTATGCCCTGATTGGGATATTAACTCTGATGGCCGCTATTGGCGTGGGCGGAAAAACTACCGGAACGAACGGATTGTTCCGCTCCCTTGCCGGTGTCGCTTTTGGAGAAATATTACTTTGGATTATTGGTATTGGTTTGGTCGGATATATTTCCTGGCTCGCTACAAAATCCATCATGGACCCCAACAACGAAGGAACAGATGGGAAAGGATTGATTACTCGGTTCGGGTACATTGTTGGTGCTGTCATTTACGGTTCCCTGGCTTTTAATGCCATTAAAATCGCACTCAATGCTGGTTCCAGCAGCGGTAACTCAGAGCAGACGCTCTCAGCTAAACTCTTATCCCAGCCTTTTGGCCAGTGGCTTGTCGGACTTCTTGGAGCTATTGTTATCGGGTATGGTCTTTATGAAATTTATCAAGGCAGCACAGGGAAATTTATGAAAAAAATGAATACAGGTGAAATGGACCGTCATAAAAGGAATGTAGCCGAAAAATCCGGAAAATTCGGATTATCCGCACGGGGCATCGTACTCGGGCTCATCGGATTCTTTTTCATTCAAACCGCCTTGACTGCAAACCCTGATGAGGCCAAAGGGCTGGACGGGGCACTTTCTGAAATTGCCCAACAGCCTTTCGGGCAAATATTACTGGGAATAGCTGCGGTTGGATTAGTTTTATATGGCGTCTACCAAATGGTGCGTGGACGTTACGCACGCATGAACTTCGGAAAAAAATAAATCCCATTAGAAAAAGCCTTTCCTCAGTGAGGAAAGGCTTTTGATTTTTGTCGCGAATATACCGACGACCACATTCGTCGTTTAGCTTTATAAAAAGCATGTACTTCGTCTTACACAAACAGCTCATCGCTCAAATAATATACCATAATTATTATCTGAAAGCAACAAAGCGTTTACGCCTCTCCTTATGCTATACTAGGGCTACTAAAAAACACCTCAGGAGGAGCTTATGCTTACATTTGAAGAAAAACTGAACATCATTGAGGAATTTCCTGAACTTGATAAGAAAGAGATTTCTCTCGAAAGAGTGAATTTCCATTATGAAGAGAGCGTCTATGATAAAAAAATTGTGGTCTACCGCCTCCACCCGAATGGCAACGGTTTTGTTTATGCCGGGGAAATGGATGGTTATAATACAGACGACAAAGGGATGGTCAATATAAAGGAGATCGGCCGTGATGAACTCCGCACGTTGATCCGGGATGCGATCGAATCCTTGTCCCTCTCCCCTGCTGAAAAAAATCCAGTCATGGAGGAATGGCTGAACGACAACGACCAGTCCCTGGTTCTTATGCGTGAAGAAGATGGCTTTCATGTGTACGCGGAAGAACAGCTGGAAGGCACGTTCAATTCCTACGAAGAAGCAGTAAACTTCCTTGAGCAGGAAGGCTTCAACCGCCTTTAATGATTCCTGAGCCGTTATATACGGCTCTTTTTTATATCTTGCATAATTGTCACGTCACGCCCATTTTGCATAAAGTATTAAAAAAAGGTGGTAGTCTCATGTACACGTACCCCTATTTTTACAGGCAGCAGCAACCCTCAGCAACTTCAAACATTCTTTCCTATGCTAAGGGTGATGTAAATGGAGACTTTATCGAAGATCAAGTTTATCTAGTCGGTGAAAAAACACCGGACAGTCCTTATATTATAAACATCACTCTGATCATTCAGGATGGCCATACAAACCTTTTTTATAGCGTCCCGTTAAAAACGAACACGGCTTATCAACCACGACTTTTTCTTGGGGACTTCACAGGGAATGGCGTCGATGACATTTTGATTAGCATGGACTCTGGCGGTAGCGGCGGTTATGGATTCTATTATTTGTATTCTTTTTTAAACAACCAAGCACAAGTCCTCTTCGACTACGAAACATTTGATGAAACATACGAATATGAAGTCAACTATCAAGACCAGTATAAAGTCGAAGTCCTGAACAAGACTCTTGGTCTAACTTTTATTATCAACCTTAGCAACAGAGACTCAGACTATCTATCAGAACTTTATAATAAGGATGGGACATTAAAAGCACCGCTCCAGGGCTCCGTCTCCGGATTGAATACCCTTTACCCTGTTGATTTTGACGGTGACGGGGTTTATGAGTTGTTCGCTTTCCAGCGAATTATCGGACAATATAATGCAGATGGACTGGGTTTGGTTCAAACCCCGCTGACGTGGAAAGACAGTGGTTTTGTCCCTTTTTTTGATAATCAATATGTGGCAGTTTTAGGAATGAGCACGGACGTGTAAACCTGGCACTAATCCCCCTTGTACCTGGTCCTTTATTCAATCTTTCTGGTACCAGGTACATGATTGATTCCCTGGCACTTCAATTACTGAAGAAATTCATGATGAAAATTTCACATTCATCGTTATACTAAGATAAAATGGGGTATAAGAAAAACTAACGTTAATGGAAGGAGAACGATATGGAACGATTAAATGAACGTTTAGCCCAATATTTTAATGATAACCAAACCACATTGGTGAACGAATTACTCCCAAAAACCTTGGACAAGCTTCAAATCAACTATACAGATCAAGATCTGAATTACCATTTTGAAATGCTTCGTCTACTTCTTGACCGCGTAGCCAAAAGTCTTCTGCAGCACCCGGATGAAGCGAATGCAGCTGCCATTGGTTACGACACCGAAAATTACCTCTACTCTAAAGGGGTCCTTTTAAAACAAACCGTAGATGTGCTGAGTGTTTTCCGTCTTTCTCTTATGAAGCACATGAGGAGTTCCAACCTCATTCAGGAGGCAAAAATAGAAGAAGGCTTTGTCGTGGCGGAAGAAGTTGTGAACGCCTTTGATGCTGCGATTCGAGCTACGACAGACAGTTATAATAAAACAAAAGAAAGAGAACATGAAGAAATGGAAAAGCATTTGAATTCCGTTTCCACCCCTGTCGTTCTAATCGATGAATTTCAAGCCGTCCTTCCATTAGTTGGAGAATTTTCCACGGAACGTTTTGATGTGGTCAAGGATCATACGCTACATAAAATCAAAGAGCATGGATTAAGGCTGCTTTTCATTGATTTTTCAGGAATCGCTACGTTCAATGAAGTTTTCATAAATGATTTGTTCAATTTGACAAAAACCATTAAATTACTGGGAACGAGAACGGTGTTGACCGGGATAAGAACAGAAATGGCGATTGCAGCTATCCAGTCTGAAATGAACTTCGAGGAACTTGAGACCTTTAATGATCTTAAGCAGGCTTTAATTACCATTAATGATAACGATTAAGGAGCTGAACCGATGATTCGCGTAGCTTTATTAAGCAAGTGGCACGTGCATGCGGTTGATTATGCACGTGAAGCCTCCGAAAATCCTTCTGTTTCCATTTCGAAAGTTTGGGATGAAGATGTAGAGCGGGGGAAAATCTGGGCAGAAGAACTCGGAGTACCTTTTGATGACCAACTGGAACGCGTACTTTCAGATCCAGAAATTGATGGTGTCATTGTCACAAGTCCAACAAACGCCCATAAGGAAATCATCACGGCCGCCGCAAACCACGGAAAGCATATTTACACAGAGAAAGTCCTCTCCTTCAATAGAACGGATGATGAAGAAATTTTCTCTACTATTGAAAATGCTGGCGTGAAATTTATGATCTCCTTACCGAGATTAACTTCCCGTTATTATCTTTATGCTCAAAAAATCATCAATGACGGTACACTGGGAACTGTCAATATGATCCGCTGCCGTGTGGCCCATAATGGAGCGGTACCCAATGAAGACCATAAAAACGGCTGGCTCCCAGAACGTTTTTTTGACAAGGACCAATGTGGAGGCGGTACATTAATCGACCTTGGAGCCCACCCGATTTATTTAGCAAATCGCCTTGCCGGAGAACCCAAGGCTGTGTCTGCCCAGCTGCATTCACTCATGGGGCGCGGTGTGGATGACCACTCTATCGCCACGGTAGAATATGAATCTGGTATCCTGGCAGTATTGGAATCAAGTTTTGTATCATCCGGAAGCCCTTTCCAGCTCGAAATTTACGGAACGAACGGGACACTTATGGTGGAGGGAAGCGAAGTGCGGATCAAAAGCCGTACCCACGGAATGGATGAGTGGACGTCCCCTGACCTCCCTCCCGCCACGCGCTCTCCTATGCAGCAATGGGTGGATGATATCCTCCTTCAAAAGAACCCGGACATTACGAAAGAAGATGCTCTTCGCTTGACCTCCGTCAATGAAGCAGCCGCTCTTTCACACAAAAATGATAAGAGAATAATCATTGAATAAAAAAACGCCTGACCCATCATGTACATGATGGATCAGGTGTTATTTCAGCTCTTTTTTTAATGTTACTAATGGCCTTTTCTTACCTCGAAACCATTCCTCTATCATTTCCCCAGTGGGTCTAAATCCATTCTTTTCAAAAAAGCGTAAGCTTCCCTGATTATCCTCATAAACTTCAGCGAAAACGTTCTCCATGCCAAAAAGAGTCTGAATCTCTTCAAGAAATAAATGCAAGGCCTCAGTTCCAACCCCACAGTTCCTCTTTTCTGCGATCACCATACCGATAAAATCCCTCTCTGGCGTTCGAAACAATTCCACTTTTCCAATTAAGCGTTCACCCAAAACCACAGCTTTCATGTACAAATTCGGTTTTTCACCATTGAAGTAGGCTTCATAAGCATTAAGAAATTGCTCATATGTACGTGGAACATCCACACCTGTCTGCACTTGTAATTTTTCATCCATTTCCCACTTATGCAACACTTCAACGTGACTGTGGTTAATGTCTTCAATGGAAACTTCCATAAATCAATCTCCTCTTTAAGAATAAACCCGGAACACATAAATTCAGTACCAGACGGAACGCCTGGTACTGTGATTATTCCCTATTCTTTTATTTTGAACCCATTAATTTCGGACTGTAAATTTAGGAAAACGAAACACGATAGCCAGAAGCCCGGATATTGCAAGCAGGATAGGATAAAAACAGTAAGGGACAATACTGACAGGTGATAGGCTGGCTACTCCTGCTACGGACAAGATTTGAGCACCATAAGGGAGCAATCCTTGAACAGAACTTGAGAAGATATCCAGTAAACTCGCTGACCTCTTCGAGTCAATCTCAAACCTTTCTGAGATTTGTTTAGCAAGCGGCCCAGCTGTCATGATCGAGATCGTATTGTTGGCCGTCGATACGTTCACGGCACTTACCAACCCTGCAATGCTGAATTCTCCACCTCGATTCGAATGAGCACCTCGACTTATCTTTTGAAGAAGAAAATCAATGCCCCCGTTTTGACGAATCAATTCCACAAGGCCGCCCAGCAGAATCACCAGCAAAGCTAATTCCTGCATGCCTGCAAAACCATCTCCTACAAGGGTCACAAATTCCATCACTGAAAAGTCTCCCATAATGAGGCCGATCAAGCCTGCAAAGCCGATACCTCCCATAAGGACATAGATGACATTGATTCCCATAATGGCAAAAATAAGAACTCCAAGATACGGCAGTACTTTTACAATGTTGAACGGGTGGTCCTCCTGAAGCGTGGACGCTGCATCCGTTGTCAACACACCAAAAATAACAGCCGTCACAATCGCGGCAGGAAGCACGATAAAGAAGTTTGCTTTGAACTTGTCCTTCATTTCTGTTCCCTGGGTACGGACGGCGGCAATCGTCGTATCAGAAATAATGGAAAGGTTGTCACCAAACATCGCTCCACTGACAATCGCTCCCATCGTCAGTGCCACCGCAACATCTGTCTGCTCTGCAATCCCCATGCCAACAGGGGCAAGAGCAACTATTGTCCCCACAGAAGTCCCCATGGAGATAGAGATGAAACAGGCGATAATAAACAAGCCAACGATAAGCAAGTTGCCTGGCAGTACACTCAAACCTAAATTGACAGTTGAATCAACAGCTCCCATCCCTTCAGCGACTGTAGAAAAGGCGCCGGCCAATAAGAAGATGATCACCATCAAAATGATATTGGAATGCCCTCCGCCTTCCGTCAATTGTTGCAGCTTCGTTTGAAAAGCTGTTTTTCTATTCATGAAAAGGGCAACGAGAATAGCAGCAAAAACAGCCACCAAAACAGGCATTTTATAAAAGTCACCGGTCAATATTCCTGACCCGATGAACAACAGGATGAATACCCCGAACGGAATCAATGCCCATCCATTCCCCTTATTCAAATCTTTCTTTTCCATAAAAATCCTCCTTTGTCAGGATTCGTTCATAATATCCACTTAAGAAGCAAAATGACCTTGATAAGCTCTTTCATACTCTACAACACGAGAAGATGAGATATCAAGTCTGAGAAGCTTTCCCAGCCTACAGATTCACGATTCTATCCGAGTACAGGGTACATCTTCCACTATCCCTCCCCTCCCATGTCAGCCGCTCCGATCTTCCATGTTTTTTTGATCGATACATTAAACAACGTTAAGGACTATCCAAAACCCCCAAAAAGATGAAGGAATGAGCGAAACTTATGCATGTAATGACCTCCCCTATTGTAAATAAATGAGGCGTAGCTGAATGTTCAGCTACGCCTTTTTTTATCTTACAGTTATAGAGGAATGTCCTATCTCTATTTCGTAGGCAATCAATGCTTCTTCAAACATCTTCAACCCTTCGTCAATTTGCTCCGCTGTTACAGTTAATGGCGGGATCATCCTGATGATTTCCGTTTTATTGCCACCAAAATAAAACAGGACCCCATGTTCCAGTGCTTGATCCAAAATTTTAAAAAGCCCTTCACTGTCGGGTTTCTTCGTTAAAGGATCAATAATTTCAATCCCGATCATCAACCCAATCGCTCGAACATTTCCAATTACGGGATGGTTGGCCTGCAGCTCTCTTAGCTTATTTGCTGCATGCGCTCCCTGCTTTTTTGCATTTTCCAGCAGGCTCTCTTCTTCCATTACATCGAGAACGGCATTGGCAGCAGAACAAGCGATGGGGTTCCCGCCGAAAGTCGTAGCATGACTTCCAAGGGGCCATTGATGCATCAACTCTTTGGAGGCCACCGTTGCACTCAAAGGCAGTCCATTCGCAATTCCTTTAGCAATAGCCATGATATCCGGAACCACACCGAATGTATCAGCTGCGAACCATTCACCTGTTCTCCCAAAACCTGTCTGAACTTCGTCAAAAATGAGTAAAAGATCATAGGTATCGCATAGTTCTCTCAGCTTTTGCAGCCACGCTTTCGGAGGTACAACATACCCCCCTTCGCCGAGTACAGGCTCTACGATGACCGCGGCGACCTCCTCAGGGGTTACCTGATGGTCAAACAACCGTTGAAAGTCCCGCTCTAACTGACGGACTACATAGACTTCCGGATCTTCTCCATTCGGACAATCTTCAACCCTTGCAAAAGGAATAGAATAGGAGCCTTGAGGTTGCAGAAACTGACGGTATTTACTCTTTGAACTTGTTACACTTAAAGCTCCCATTGACCTTCCATGGAACCCTCCGATGAAAGAAACGATATAAGGCCGTTTTGTTACATGTTTAGCTAATTTGATAGCTCCCTCTACTGCTTCCGTTCCGCTATTCCCAAAAAAGAAACAGTCCAGGTTTCCAGGCATAATTTTAGCAAGGCGATCAGCCAACTTAAGGATAGATTCATAGATAATGACGCCTGAAGGTCCATGCGCAAGATTGTCTGCTCCCTCTTTAATGGCTTCCACTACCTTCGGATGACGATGACCGACATTTGTCGTAGCGATTCCAGACGTAAAATCCAAGTACTTCTTCCCGTCTACCCCATAATAGTAACAACCTTCTTCTTTTACTACTGGTAAATTAGGATGATCTTTAGCCATACTTGGTGCGAGCCTCTCCGACATCCGTTCTAATCGATGTGTCCAATGCTGTGTCATAATGTTCCTCCTGATGTTAAATGAAAATTTCATGGTGTTTTACGTAATTCTCATTAGGAATGGTTTCTAGAATGTTTGTTTTAGGGTTAAGACATTCTATCCTTTCCCTGGAAAATTGTTAAAAGAATAATAGATGAGCTAACAGAGCAGCAATTGGTAGTGTAATGACCGTACGCTGCAGGAAAATCACAAAAAGCTCGAAGAAGTTGATTGGAATTTTGGACTTAATCAATAGAATTCCGATTTCAGACATGTAAATCAACTGCGTTAGTGACATGACTCCAATAATGAAACGGGTAAGTTCTGATTCAATTCCACTCCCTACCACAGCAGGCAGGAACATATCTGCAAATCCAACGATCATCGCTGGTGCTGCCTCCGCGGCTTCTGGAATTTGCAACAGATTCAAAAATGGAACGAATGGGTAGGAAAGCCATGTGAATACAGGTGTGAATTCGGCAATGACCAGGGCAATGGTTCCAAGAGCCATCACCAGCGGGATGAGACCGAACCAAATGTCCGCTACATTGAAAATCCCTTTTCTCACGATTGATCCAGCGCTTTTCACTTGATCCGCTTTAGCTACCGCCTGGTCAAGACCGAATTTAAATGTCGACGTCCCTTCTGGCACGATTTCATCAATCTGTTTTCCGACCGGCTCATGGTAGGTTTCTTTTTTCAAGGAAAGCGGCGGGATTCTTGGACAAACGACTGCAGCGACAATTCCACAAATCACTACGGTAAAGTAAAAAGATACAAACATATGGTCAATGGATAAAAACTTAGCAATCACCAGACTGAACGCAATGGACGCAATGGAGAAATTACTAGCCACGACTGCCGCTTCACGTTTGGAATAGTAACCATTCTCGTACTGCTGAGTGGTCAACAGCACACCTACCGTCCCGCTTCCCATCCAGGAAGCCATCGCATCTACAGATGAACGACCAGGCAATTTGAAAAGGGGATGCATCACTTTTCTTACGACCGTGCCGATCAGGTCCATCAAACCGAACTCCAGCAGCAACGGCATAAATAAACTCGCAAAAAGAAACCAAACCATAAGCACAGGAATTAGATCATAGAGGACAACGCCCCCTGTCAGTTCGGAACCGATAAAAGAAGGTCCTGCCTCTGTAAGCGTAAGGATAGCAAAAGCTGCTCCCAGGAAACGCAAAATCATCCAGAACGGTCCAACATCAAAAACATTCGCAATGAATGGATGATTTCTTATTGTATTGTTGGCGCCCTTAATTGCAAGACTACCAATGGCAGAAATAGAGATGACAATGGTCATAAACAAAGGAATCCAGGTACCGATCGCTGCTTGAAGTCCATCTGCCATTAAACCGAGTCCGATCGTCACTCGTCCATCAACAGAGATGGGGACGAGGAATAATAAGACCCCGACCAAAGATGGTAGAAGAAATTTCATCCATTGCTTCATTGTATAGGATGTGGATGTTGGAATAGTGCTTACTTTTGATTGTTGAATAGCCATGATTCGTCCTCCTCTGTCATTTTTATGCAAAATAAAGTATAAATACACAACTCATGATAGTTAGTAACTATACATTTTCATGCATGAAAATTCAATAGGTTTTATCAAGTTTTTTAAGACGGTTTATTCTGGTAAAGAAAAAGGAATAAAGACAATTAGAAGATTGCTAGTATAGGAGGCGTTACATAATGACGGTTAAGGTACCGAAAGACAAGACGATCGATAATACACTCGCCATTTTTAAAGAGGGCTACAACTTCATACCAAAACGCGTGCAAAATCACCATTTGGATGTATATGAAACGAGGGTACTTGGAGAAAAAGTGGCTCTACTGAGCGGAATCGAGGGGGCGAAACTTTTTTACGACACCAGTCTTATGAATCGAAAGAATGCACTCCCTAAAAGAGTATTGAAAACTTTATTCGGTGAAGATGCGATTCAGACGATGGATGGCGAGGCGCACACTCACCGCAAATTGCTGTTCATGTCACTGATGACTCCTGAGGCTCTACAGGAACTGTATGAAATCACAACGAAAAACTGGGCACGTTTCACTAAAAAATGGAGCGGCATGAAAAAAGTGACGCTTTACGACGAGTCCCGTGAATTGTTGTGCCGGACTGCGTGCGAATGGGCCGGCATTCCATTAGAAGAAAAAGAGGTAAAGAAAAGAACCAGAGATTTGAGTAACATGATCGATGGATTCAGTGCGGTCGGCCCGAAACACATCGAAAGCAGAAGAGCGAGAAAACGGTCGGAAGATTGGATAGAAGGCCTCATCTTACAAACGCGACAAGGGGATCTTCATGCAGAAAAAGGAAAAGCTATATATGAAATGGCTATGCATAAAGATTTGGAAGGTCAGCCGTTAGACGCTAGAATGGCAGCCATTGAAGTGTTGAATGTGATCCGCCCACTTGTAGCCATATCCAAATTCATCGCTTTCGGCGGTGTCGCTCTTCATGAACATCCAGAAATTCAGACACGCGTTTCCCTGGATGACGAATATTTATTCCGATTCGCGCAGGAAGTACGGCGCTACTTTCCTTTTGTTCCTTTTCTCGGAGCAAGAGTGGACCATGATTTCACATGGCAGCAGTATCCGTTTAAAAAAGACCAGCTCGTCTTGATCGACATTTATGGAATCAACCATGATCCTAAAGTGTGGGAAAACCCGGATCAGTTCAACCCTGAAAGATTCATCGACTGGGATGGAGGATTGTTCGACTTGATCCCTCAAGGTGGAGGCGGATATTATACAGGGCACCGCTGCCCAGGGGAATGGCCGACCATTGAAGTTCTGCAAGCCAGTTTCCGGTACATGACTAAACACTTAGGGTATGAAGTACCAAAACAAGACTACAGCTATAATTTGAAAAAGATTCCGACTCTACCGAAGAGCGGGTTTACGATAAGCAATGTTCACTTTAAGAATTGATGAACGAAAAAACCGTCCAGGAGATTTCCTGGACGGTTTTTTCAGGGGTGATAAAGACGGTAAAAATCATACCCGTGTTTCAGTAATACTTTTATTACAGAATACGTAGGAACAGCGATGATCATCCCCACCACACCATATAAAGGGGCCGCCACTACCAGTAACAGAATGACTGTTAATGGGTGGATATCCAAACGTTCTCCGAAGATTAAAGGGGCCACTAAATTCCCCTCTAATTGTTGAACGACAATGAACGTGATAATGACATAAATGGCCATGGAGGGTTCCTGCATAAGGGCAACCACAATCGCCGGAATCGCTCCTATGACAGGACCCACAAAAGGAATTACACACGTCAGCATCACAAATATCCCTAATATCAATGCATAATCAAGTCCAATAATCACGTAACCGATATAGGTCAAAACACCATCCACAGCTGCAATTGTCGCTTGTCCGATAATATAGGATGAGACCGTATAATCTAAATCCTTAAGCAGCTTCTCTCCGCGTGGTTTATGTTTCTCAGGCAGGGCCCTTTCTAAAAAAGGAACCAGTTTATGGCCATCCTTCAAAAAGAAAAACAAGACGAAGGGAACGATAATCAGGACCGTAGTCGCTCCTGCAATAGTGGAAAAAACACTCATCATGTGTTCCCCGATTTGTTGAGTCAACCCACCGAAATATTCAGTGACCCGCTGTTTAATCGAAACAACGGAGACCATTCCCATATCGTTTTCCTCAAGTTTCTGTCCTGCTTCTTCCGCCGTCTGTCTTAGTTTTTCAGGCAGTTCCGATATATCCGTAATCTGCTTTTTTATCGTACCTGCCAAAAAACGGATGCCCCCGTAAATCATCCCCCCAATTCCTGCAAAAACGAGCAGAATAGCCACAGGCAGAGGAAAGAATTTTGATTTCGCCATAGCATTCACGAGAGGCCTCAGGATATAAAAAAGGAACCCGGCAATCAGCATCGGATAAAATAAAGTTCCAAAGATCGTCTTGACCGGATTCAATAGCTCTAGCTTTTCTAAGAAATAATACAAGATAAGTATAAGTATAGCTGCTGTGATGTACTTAAAGAATGAGTGTTTGATCCACATGTTCCTCACCGTCCTTTTACCTCAATAATTCACTAAATGGACGGATCGTAAACTCCATGATCAGAGGCACTTAATAAAATTCTTCCATTTTTGATAACTCCCTCAAATTTAATACACATCACAAAAAAAGACCTGCCCATGAGCAAGTCTTTTCAAGAATCATGTTGGATGATATATCGTAATCCTGCATACGTATTCTTGAATGTTTTCAGGCCTTTGTCAAAGTATTGAAACGAAAGAGCCAGCCTTGGTGTGATCCCAACCACGAGACATTCAGTCCCTACTAGTTGAAGCGACTGATTCAGCTGCTTTAAGTGTCTGCTGAACTGGTCATTGAACTTATGGATACCGCTCAAATCTAATAAAGCGTATTGTATATCACCCTCTGTACATTTTTTCAGTAAAGAAGAAATCAGGTGATCCACTCTTTTTTCATCCAAATCACCAATGAGCGGTACAGCCACAGCATGGTCCCACACTTTTAAAATAGGAATGGAAAGCGATTCAATAAGATGGTCCTTCCGCTCCTCTTCTTCAGTCTTTGTCGTTACATCCATTAACATGATGGTATAGTAACTTGTTTCTCCCTCTGCATTTTTCATTGGAGTGATCACGGTATCTGCGACAAATCTATTCTTGATGTTGATTCTCACTTGGTGTTTCTTACTCAGCCCTTCCATAAGTCCCCGTTGTTTAAACGGATAAGAATGGAACTTATCCATATTTACACCAATTAAATCATCAGGACTCTTGTATCCGAATAACGGAGCGATATCTGAGAAAAGATCACGGGCCGCATCATTCATCCACACCAGATCATAATTGTGGTCTGCAAGCAAGATACTCTCTCCTATGCTATTAAGCGCATCTGTCATCGTGAGATCTGAAGTCATTATAGCCATCGTTGCTCCCACCTTATCCAATTAATTTCCTTTATTATAATCTCTTTTCCTTTTCTGAGGTAGAGGTGAAAAAAGTCGAATGTGTTCATGTTAATAAATATAACAACCGAATTATTTTATGTTAGATTTTCTAACATATTAAGTGACATATAGATTTTTTTCAGCTATTCTATATTCATCAGATACGAATAGGAGGAGATCATGGTCCCTTTTGCAACCCGACGATCCATTGCGCCAGAGAATGAAAGATTCTACACATACGGGAGTGAACCTTAATGAAAAACCATTTGAGGACCGCCGTTGAAAGTATGAAAGAACATTACATCCAAAAACTTATTGATGCAGGGATGTATCAAGCCTCTGATGAAATGCTCCAGTCGTTGACATTAACGGAGCTCGAAGCTCTTGCTTCAAGGATTGAACGGCCATAAGGAGGCGCAACATCGAGGAGGAGAAGTGATGTCATCTTACAAGCACAAAAAGGTCATTTCGATTGGTACAGTCAATGAACTCACAGGCCTTTCCCTCAGGCAAATACGATATTATGAAGAGAGGGAATTGATTTATCCAGAACGTACCAAGAGAGGAACACGAAAGTATTCCTTTTCTGATGTTGAAACCCTCTTGCAAATTGCTGACAAACGGGAAGAAGGTGTACAAACCTACGAGATCCGAAAAGATTTACAGTCTTCCCACAAAGGAAAGATGATGGAGCGCATGCTTCGCGGGCAACTGAATGCCCATTTTCGAATGAATAAATGAATTCACTTACAGGCAGCCCGGACACCCCTAGGTCCAGGGCTTTTTTTTGCACACTTTAAATATCTCGACATAAAATATCTTGACTTCAAAATAAATAGAGCGTATAGTTTTATTTAGAATTCAAACTATTTTATTTCAAAGGGGAATATAAAATGACTAAATTAACGTTAGATCAAGTCCACAGCAGCTTGAACTTCCAAATTAAACATATGATGGTATCCAAAGCGAAGGGTGAATTTGAAACATTCGACGTGGAATTTTCCGGTGATCTCAATGATTTATCCTCTGCCGAAGTGACCGTTACCATTCCAGTGACTTCTATTAATACTGGAAACGAACAGCGCGACGGTCACCTTCGTTCCGGTGACTTTTTCGAAGCCGATCAATATCCGAACCTTGTGTTCCGCAGCACTTCCATCAAGAAAATATCAGATGATGAATTTGAAGTTACCGGTGATTTCACAATCAAAGAAATGACTCACACGGAAACCTTCACCGTTGAATATAACGGAACTTCCAAGAGTCCACTGGATGGCAGCACAATCGCTGGTTTCGATGTGAGCGGGAAAATCGATCGGGAAGCATATGGCTTAACCTATAATGCGGCCCTTGAAACTGGCGGAGTTCTGTTAGGGAAAGATGTTAAATTCGAAGGGAACTTTGAGTTTGTTGTAGGAGAATAACGTGAAAAAAAGCTGAGTCCGGTTACAGACTCAGCTTTTTCATGTTTTCAATTTCTTTAATCAAAAAGGTTAAGGGCATAAAGTCCCTTGGATTTAAAACCAGGACCCTCCCCCTGCTGCCTTGCCGAAGATATGAAAACTCCGCCATCAAGATCTAAAGCTACATATCAAAATATAGAGGATAATGCAGTTGGCAGCCTTCATTAAAACCATGCTGACAGACAGGACATTGAGACGATTTCATATATTCATCAATGGTCAACTCATGGTCACAGCTGCCACAGAGAATCGCCCGCTCCTCCCAGGAGCTCTTCGGCCAGCGCTGCGGTTCATGACCCGCCTCTTCCTGATGACAGGAATAACACGCATAATATTCCCCGCAACAGTAAAAACGGATGGCAATTACATCCACCTCACTGTGATAGTGCGCACACCTGGTCTCGGTATCTACTTGATTTCCTTTCACGAGAGGTGCGTCTCTCATTCTATTCTCTCCTTTAAATCTTTTATCTATCTTCATGACGGGAAGCTTGATCCATTTTTTCATGAAGTCGTTCTAAGGATACTTTCATTTCTTGATGATCATACTCCTGCTTTTCGATCATCCCCTCAAGATTTCTTACTTTAAAAAATAAGTAAAGCATAATAGCAAACTCAGCCACATAGATGATCCACCCCACACGAATCCTCCTACTATATCCATCTTCACTCGATTATAACACGATTAATTACCAAAATAAGGTGTACCAGGCCATCCATAAAATGGATAAATCTATCAATCGTTCTGATAATAGGGCAGAAAGATAAATAGAAGGATGAGCAGGAGAGTTACACTTAAAACACCTAGCCAGTGATAGTTCTCCCATAGGGTGCCGATGGCGGTACTGCCGATAGCTACGCCGAGGTAATAGCTGATCAAGTAGAAGCCTGATGCCCCGCTTTTATGATGGATGGCGGATTTACTGACAAGAGCGGCAGCCATGGAATGAGCAACAAAGAATCCCATGCAAATGAGAGACAATCCCAAGAGCACAAACGTTCCAGATGGAAGCGCGGTTAGACTCGCCCCAACAAGGAGGACAGTCACCCCAGTGAACATGACTTTTTTCAGACCAATTACATCAGAGACCCGTCCTGCAAGAGGAGGCGCGAGAACCCCGAAAATATAGGCAAAGTAAGTGAAGGCAATCCATTTCAAGGACCAGTTGAACGGCTCTCCCTGCAAATGAAAAGGGAGATAAGTCCAAATGGCCGTAAAGACGATTTGAAGCAGCACCCCCATCAAGAACAAAGCAAGCATGGAACGACTTTTCAAGTGGACAAGCATCCCTTTCAAATCATCACCGATGGACTGATCTGTTTTTTCGAAAAAGCGTTCTTTCGGAAAAAGGATGAAAAACAGAAGAGCAGAAAGCAGCCCGAAACCCGCAAAGATATACAATGTCGACTGCCAGTTAAGCAAATCCGTCACGTATCCTCCAACTACTCTCCCTCCCATTCCACCGAGGGCATTGCTGGATATGTATAAGGTCATAGCTAGTCCCAGGTGTTTATGAGCTACCTCATCTCCCAAATACCCCATTGCTGCAGCCGGGATGCCCGCTAAAAAGAACCCCTGGATCAACCTAAGCAACACCATCCATCCGAATGTCGGAGTCAATGGCAAGAGGATGAGGGTTCCAGCTGTGATAAACAAAGAAGCTTTCATGACAACAGCACGGCCATATCGATCGGCAGAAAAGCCTAAAACAAAAAGGCCGACAACCATAGCCATAACACAGGAAGACATGAGAAAACTGGACTCCGTAGCCGATACTTGGAATTGATCTGTAAACACAGGGAGTAGTGGCTGGAAAACATACAACGTGGAGAATATGGATAAGGAAGCTAACATCAAAGCGATGGTCACCCGCCAAAATTCACTCTGTTCAGGTGTGTACGGTTGTCTGTTTGGTTGTGCAGCTTCCATATCCATCATCCTTTGTTATGAATTAAAACGGTCTGGGAATGTCGTTAAATCGATTCCCCAAACGAACGGCAGGTAAAAGTAAATGGCGATGGTAATCAACACGACCGCGACAATATTCAACCAGAGTCCGGCCTTAGCCATGTCCGGAATTCTCAAATATCCACTTCCGAAAACGACGGCGTTCGGAGGTGTCGCAACCGGCAGCATGAAAGCACAACTTGCTGCTACACCCGCCGCAATCATTAAACTGTATGGGTGAACCGAAATGGCGCTGGCCAAAGAGGCCATAATGGGGAACATCATCGTCGCTGTCGCTGTATTCGATGTGATTTCCGTTAAGAAGATGACTAGCGCTGCAACGATAACAACGATCAGGATCAGACTGACACCCTCTAAAATCGTCAATTGCGTACCAATCCATTCAGCTAGCCCCGTTTCCTGGAATCCTGCGGCAATAGCCAGACCCGCTCCAAACAGAAGCAGGATTCCCCACGGCAGCCCTTTCGCTGTCTCCCAGTCCAGGAGGTAATCCCCTTTCTTGTTCTTGGAAGGAATGAGAAAAAGGAGAATGGATGCGCTCATGGCGATCATCGTATCGTTAATATTTTCGTTGATATTTACGAGTAAAAATGACCGGGAAATCCAAGCCACTGCTGTCACAGCGAACACCGTCATGACGATTTTTTCTTCTACACTCATGACCCCGAGCGCACGCCTCTCTTCCCCGATGACTTTCCTGCCCCCAGGCAATTCTTTAATTTTCATAGGGTACGCAATTTTCACTAAATAGAACCATGCGAGTGCCAGGAATAGAATCGTCAACGGAACACCGAAAGCCATCCAGCCAGCAAAGCTGATTTCTATTCCGTACGTTTGTTCAACGACAGCTTTGAAAATCGTATTCGGCGGCGTTCCTATCAGAGTAGCTAGTCCCCCAATAGAAGCACTATAAGCGACCCCGAGCATAACTGCTTTTCCGAAATTGAAGTTTTCATGGTCCACGGCTTCCCCTTTTTTCTTCAATTGTTCAGAAGCTTGATAGATGACCGCCATGCCGATCGGGACCATCATCATGGCCGTCGCTGTATTGGAAATCCACATCGACAATGTGCCTGTTGCGACCATAAAACCAAGGACGATTTGTTCTGTGCTTGTTCCTACGGATGCGATAATGAACAAAGCCATTCGCTTATGCAGGTTCCACTTTTGCATCGCAAGGGCAATGAGAAAACCTCCCATAAAGAGGAAGATCGTATTATCTCCATAGGAAGATGCTGTCATCCCCCCGTCCAATCCTCCAGTGAGAGGAAAAAGAATCAACGGCAGAAGAGAAGTCGCAGGGATCGGAATCGCTTCCGTAATCCACCATGTAGCAATCCACACCGTACTTGCCAACACAGCTACGGCGCTTTGCGACAACCCGTCCGCTTCTAAAAACAAAAGTGTAAGCGCAAACAAAATCGGCCCTAAAAAAAGCCCTACTTTTTGACGTGTATCAAAGGACGGACCCGGGTCCTGACCTTCCGTCTTTTGGTTCGTTTCCTTCGCTGCTGATGAACCGTTGGAATTTCCAGTGACTGTAAACCTCAATAAATCCTTCGCTTCGTCGTGCATGGACCAAAGGCGGCTCCATACACCACTTATCAATGACTGCGCACCCATCCAAGTTCCCTCACTTTCTATTAGTCAAATATGTATGAATATTTCCAAATTTTATCATAAAATGTCCCCTCTTGTAACAAATCTGCCTCCACTTAAGACTCCGGAATCAGCACCTGCCGATTAATGGTAAAAATACACACACCAGGTCATCCATATTATGGATGACCTGGTGTGCCAAATTATTCCTTATAGCTTTATTACTTCTTAATATAAGAGGTAGTGTTTTCTTACTTTATTGAATTCTTTCAGTCCATCTTCCCATTGGTCCTTCATGTCTTCTACGGACTCTCCATTTTCAATAGCTTCACGGACCCATCCGTTTCCAATAAGATAATCGAAGAAGGAGACGCCTGCTGAGTTTTCCGCACGGAATTGGAAGTCTTCCGGATACATATCATGAATCGTCTTCACAAGATATACGCCCGTCTCTACCGCGTTGAATTCTTCACGATCGATCACATGGATCTGCACGCCATGCGTCAACTCCCCTGCATGCTTCGAGAAGGATGGTGTAAAGGATGCTGCTCTGAACCTTACCCCTGGCAGGTTGTAGGCGTTCATCTCTGCAGCTAAATCCGTACTATTGATGAAAGGAGCACCAATCAATTCGAACGGTCGTGTGGTGCCGCGCCCTTCAGAAACATTCGTCCCTTCGATCAGCGCCGCTCCCGGATAAACGAAAGCTGTATCCACAGTCGGCATATTCGGTGAAGGAGCGACAAATTCAAGTCCTGTTTCATCATAGTCCATGCTCCGCTTCCATCCTTGCATTTCCACAACCGTCAAATCTGCGCCAATATCAAACTCGTTATTGAATAACTTCGCAAGCTCCCCGACCGTCATGCCATGGCGAAGCGGAATCGGATAGTTTCCGACGAAGGACTTGTAATCTTCATCCAATACCGGACCCTCCACTTTTTCTCCACCCAGCGGGTTCGGACGATCAAGCACGATGAATGGAATATCATTTTCCTGAGCTGCTTCCATCGCATAAGCCATCGTGTAAATGTACGTGTAAAAACGTGTCCCTACATCCTGGATATCAAACAGGAGCACATCAATGTCTTCTAACATTTCCGGAGTCGGCTTGCGCGTCTTTCCGTAGAGACTGTACACAGGAAGTCCTGTCTCTTCATCTGTGTAAAACTCCACATATTCACCAGCCTGAGCACTGCCTCTGACACCATGCTCCGGTCCGTACAAAGCCGTTAGATTTACATCTTCATCATTGTGAAGCAGGTCTACGATACTGTTCAAATTTTGATCAACACCGGTAGGATTTGTAATCAACCCTACATTCTTGCCTTCAATCAAATCTTTTTCTTCATCTAAGAGGACTTCCACTCCAAGCTTGAAAGACTCTGTTTTTTTATCGTGCCCTTTGTGTTTCCCAGGATTGCCGTTATGATCTGCGAAAACAACGGAGAATGTCGACCATGTCATCATCAATACCAAGGCAAGCATCAACCACTTTTTCAAAATAAACCTCTCCCTTTTGATTATATTGAAGAAGGGCGTGAAGCCCCTCTTCCTAAAAAGTCATGTACTAGTAACTCAACCCCGTACCATATTCAAACAAAGTGCCTCCATCAGCTCCTGGAATCGTCACAGGGAGCTGTCCAGTCGGGTTGTTTGCACCGAAAATGGTAGCAGCCGTTGCTTCAAAGCTTGCATCTCTGAATCCGTACTGAGCGATATAAGCATCCACTCCTGGATAAGCCATGACGTCATAAGGGTTTCGAATGCCGACTCCGATTACTTCTGCATTCGTATTTGCCATCACATCCTGCATGAGCTGCATTTGAGGATGAGTGGCTGAACGCGTGTACACATTGTACGTGTACGTACCGAAGATAACCTTGTCTGCTTCTGCCACCGTTTGCTTTTGCTCAGCTGTTAATTCACGTTCCCCTGTTTTGATTAAGGTCGTATTTGAATGATGAGCAGATACAGCCTTTTCAAGATCACCAATAAAGGAGTTTCCAATCACCACGATCTGCTTATCACCCGATGCGTCTGCAGGCAGAACCCCATCATTTTTCACTAGTGTAATGGAACGCTCCGCCGCCTCTTTTTCAACCGCTTTATGGGCTTCTGACCCGACGACTTCCTCCGCTTCTGTAATTTTCTCATCAATCGGCTGAGGCGTTTCTTCTTTAATGATGCCTCGATTCAACTTCAATGTAAGGATTCGTTCAACAGAATCTTCAATCGTAGCCATCGGGATTTCGCCAGACTCGACAGCTTCATAGACACCTGAAGCCACTTCTTCGAGACCTACAGGCATAAGCGCAATATCTGTCCCGGCATTGATTGCACGAATAACAGCATCCACCGGTCCGAAATGGTCAGCGATTGCTTTCATATTCAAAGCATCAGTAACGACGACTCCTTCGTAATTCATCTCTTCACGCATCAAACCTGTCAGTACTTTTTTAGAAAGAGTGGCTGGAAGCGCAATTTCGGAACCATCCTTCTGAGAGATTACTTTCGTATCATCGATTTTCGGGAACGTAATATGCGCAGTCATGATCGCATCAATGCCCGCATCCATTGCTTGTTGGAAGGGATACAGTTCAACTTCCTTCAGCCGCTCAAGGTCATATGGGACTTCAGGAAGACCGAGGTGGGAATCTGTCGCTGTATCCCCATGGCCCGGAAAGTGTTTTGCCGTTGCGGCTACTCCATGTTGCTGCAGCCCTTTCGTATACGCCACGCCCATTTTCCCAACAAGTTCAGGATCTTCTCCGAAAGAACGAACACCGATCACAGGGTTGTCAGGATTATTGTTCACATCCATGACAGGGGCAAAGTTCATGTTGATACCAAGAGAGGAAAGTTCAGCCCCGATCACAGATCCTACATCTTCCGCGATTTCTTCCGAACGAGTAGCACCCAGAGCCATGTTTCCAGGCATGTCCGTTCCTGACTGAAGACGAGTCACAATCCCGCCTTCCTGGTCAATCGTCATAAGCAGTCCATATTTTTCAGAGGCTGCTTGATAATCAGAAACAAGCTTCGCTGTTTGTTCCGTTGTCACAACGTTTTCACGAAATAAAATGACACCACCCAGATGATATTCCTGTACCATTTCTTCGATTTCAGGAAGCATTTCCGTCACGTTTTCACCTTTCCATTTCCTGAAATCAGGCATGAGCATCTGGCCGACTTTTTCCTCCATTGTCATGTTGGAAAGAGCATGTTGGACGAGGTCGTAACGATCACCATCCTGCTTTTTGATGGTCGGTTTAAATTCCGGCTTCCCTTTTTTGGAGTGGTCCGGTTTAAAATCAAGGGCAATCCGATCTTTAAAATCACCGTTCGATACCGTCACCCATGTACGTCCAGGTTTTCCTGTAAAGGTGACTGTACCGTCATCCTCCACAGTGGCAACGTTCGAATTCTTCGATTTCCAAACGAGTCCTTCCTCCACTTTTGTAAAATGTCCGTCTTCATACACATTCAGTGCGGAAAGAGTAAACTCATCCCCTTCCATCGTTAGATCTGCCTGTGGTACGTTCTCAAAGATGATTAAATCCGATAATCCTCCATCTTCAGCCGCTTCCACCTTTGTACCCATCAACCACGACGGCAGCATCATCCCAAGGGTCAGTGTAAAGATAAACATCCATTTCCCCGCCATTCTCATTCACCATTCCTCCTTGATTTATCTATTTGTAAAAGGTGCCTTTCTATCCAAAAAGACCCTTTCGCAAAACATTTTCTAAAAAGCAGTTCTTCTATAAAGTCGGTATAGGAGAAATATTGTTGTAAACGTTTACATTTTGTAATAAAAGCGTAACGGAAATAGATATAGTCGTCTATACCACTTAAGGCCCGAATCGTCCTTTTTCCCTTCGTTTTCCAAAGCTTTCCTACTATTCCAATCGACTCATTTTAAAATAATATGTCAACTTTTCTTAAAATTAATGTAAAAAAAGTACATAAAAAAGGTACCTGGATCAGGTACCTTTCTCTCTTAAGAAGCACTTCTCATTACGGCTTTTCTTTTTTCTACGGTGAATTTTGGGTATCTGAAAGCGATCGCTAAAAGTCCGGCTGCGGCTGTGAGTAAAGGATAAATGCAAAACGGAACAATCGCGACAGGAGAAATACCGGCCACACCTGCCACTGCTAAAATCTGTCCACCATAAGGAATGATTCCCTGAACGGAACTGGCAAAGATATCGAGGATACTTGCGGATCGGCGCCCTTCGATACCGTATTCATCAGAAATCTGCTTCGCCAGCGGGCCCGCTGTAATGATGGAAATCGTGTTGTTCGCAGTAGAAAAATTGACGGCCGTCACAATCCCTGCAATCCCAAGCTCCCCGCCACGGTTCGAGTTCACTTTCCGACTCACGGCTTGTAATAGAAACTCGATCCCTCCATTTGCACGGATCAATTCCACAAGACCGCCGAGCAAAATCGCTATCATTGCGAGCGTCTGCATATTCGTAAATCCATCCCCTACCAAAGTGACGAACTCCATTCCGGAAAACTTACCAAGCAGGAGGCCGACACCTCCGGCGAAAACAATGCCACCAATCAAAACATAAATGACATTCACTCCGGCAATCGCAAAGCCCAGCACGCCTAAGTAAGGTAAAATTTCTACAATGTTGTACGCATAGTTTTCATCCAGGCTTGCCGAGGCATCCGCTGTCATTACAGCAAAAATAACGGCCGTGATGATGGCTGCCGGTAAAACGATAAAGAAATTTGCTTTGAACTTCTCTTTCATTTCCGTGCCTTGCGTACGGACAGCTGCAATGGTCGTATCTGAAATAACGGAAAGGTTGTCCCCAAACATTGCACCACTGACAATGGCACCCATGACCAGGGCAAGGCCAATGTCCGTCTGTTCTGCCACGCCTACGCCGATAGGGGCGAGGGCAACCACCGTACCTGTTGAGGTCCCCATGGAAATCGAGATGAAGCAGCCGATGACAAACAAACCGACGACCATCCAGCCTCCAGGGAGATAAGTCAAGCCGAGATTGACGGTGGATTCAACTGCACCCATTCCGGATGCTACGGCAGCAAATGCGCCCGCCAGCAGGAAGATGACCACCATTAAAATGATGTTCGGGTGCCCTCCTCCTTTCGTCAACTGGGAAATTTTCGTTTGGAAATCCGTTTTCCGGTTCATGGCTAAGGCGAAGAGAATAGCTGCGAATAGGGCAACTAGAACGGGCATTTTATAAAAATCACCCGTGATGACCCCTGATCCGATGAAAAGTAAAATAAAGACCACAAATGGGATGAGTGCGAAAGCATTGCTGCTTGGTTTTGTCATGATTTGACCTCCTTTTTTATATATCTCATCAGAATAGTTGGTTTTATCCCGAGAAAAGTTCCTGATCCAAAAGAAGGAGGCCAACAAAAAAGAGCCTTCTTACATAAGAAGGCTCTTGAAACGTATCCGTTCATTCCTTCTTATCTCTCAAGTGATCATCACTTGCTGGACTTAGCACCGGCCAACCGATGTTGGTGGTTGCTGAAGCTTCACAGGACCAGTTCCTCAGCTTCTCTTGATAAGAAATATTCGATTGAGTTAATGGTAACTTTACAATAAAAAAGATCCGCTGACAAGAGATTTCCAGAAAAAGTGTTATCGATCGTAGCGCCCGATCATTTCCATCGCTTCTTCAGAAAGAGACGTGTCGATGGCATCATTGAAGTTAATATCTCCACTGATAGCACCGTTCGCATCATACATCTCGAACTGTTTCTTAATATCGTCAATAAACATTTCTCCGTTAGGGTCAAGCCCCGTCACACCGACTTTCTTCCAAACTTCTGCGTCCTTAAGCGCCGTATGTTTGGTCATGATATCAATCACTTCATCAAGACCTTCATCATGAAGGAACGCATCATTATAATCACGGACACCCTTCAGATAGGCAGCCATAAAACGGACAGAAACGTCGGTTTCTTTTTCGATGAAATCAGGGGATCCCAGCACCATCGCAATCTGTGCATCCGGAGCGAAATCTGTAGCGTCACCGAAACGAACGTGCAGGTTCTGTGCTTCTCCCTGAGTGATCAGTGGCTCGATCTGAAGAGCGGCATCAATCGATTTGTTCCCCATGGCCGCAAGCATGTTTCCAAAGTCAGACATGAGAACAAATTCGACATCGTCTTCTGTCAGACCGGCATGTTCAAGCATGCGCTGAAAAATATAATCATCCACAGCATTTCTCGATGAAACGGCAATCCGCTTTCCTTTCAAGTCGCTGTACTCTTTGATTTCATCCTGCAGATCTTCACGAATCACAAAACTGAAATAGGAGCTGCCATCGAAATAATGCCCTTTATCGGCAATGATCTTCACGTCAATCCCCTGGGCGATAGCATTGAAGAAGGAAGCCGTGGAAACACCACCGGCAATATCCACTTCCCCTGCTGCCAGAGCTGGAAGCATATCGTCACTATTGGCGAACGTTGTGAACTTGATATCAATGTTGTAATCGTCAAAGTACCCTTTTTCTTCAGCAATATAAAAGCCGGCCCCTGAAGCTGCTCCATCTTCAGCTATTACTACCGTCGCCTTCTTATCTAATGGAGCAAAATCACCGTCTGTGAGGCCACCGCTGCCTGTATCTCCCCCGTCATCACTGGAGGAACACCCGAACAGCACAAAGATAATCAACAAAAAAGAAAACAGATGACATACTTTTTTCATCATGGGATTCCAATCCCCTCTCTTCCTCTATTTACGCGAACGCTGTACTTCTTCCTGAAGATGATTCCAAATCTCCACAAAATGCTCCGCCATCAAAGGGTCCGCCCGTACCTGCTCCATATTTCTCGGGCGCGGCAGATCAATCCGCTTTTCATCGATAATCGTGCCGGGCTGCGAGCTCATTAACAAAATCCGGTCGCTAAGTAGGAGCGCTTCATCTATGCTATGGGTAATAAATAAGACCGTTTTCTTCGTTTCTGACCATATATTTAAAAGTTCTTCCTGCAATATGAATTTATTCTGCTCATCGAGCGCAGCAAAAGGTTCATCCATAAGAAGGATTTCCGGATCGTTCGCAAATGCTCTCGCAATGCTGACGCGCTGCTTCATCCCACCGGAAAGCTCTTTTGGATAGAGCTTGGCGAATTTCTCGAGCCCTACTTTATTCAAATAATAAGCGGTCCGCTCCTTGATTACATCTGCAGGCATGTGTCTCATCTTTAACCCGAAACTCACATTCCCTTCCACGGTCAACCATGGAATGACTCCTCTTTCCTGAAAAACCATCGACTGCAGCGGCCGTTCTTTTTTACTCTTTGCAATCGTGAAGGAGCCACCACTTGGTTTTTCTAACTCCGCCAGAATCCTTAACAGCGTCGTTTTCCCACAGCCGCTCGGCCCGACGAGACAGACAAATTCACCATCCGCAATATCAAGAGAAATCCCCTCTAAGGCCGTCACGCGGGTCTCTTTTTTATAAAAAACCTTTGTTAAATCCTGAATCGATATTTTAGCCTCCATCCCCTGTCGCTCCTTTCATCAGTTAGCGCCATGGCAGCAATTTGGCCTGCAGGCCCCGGAGAATGATCGAAAACAAATAGCCGAAGAACGAAATGAGCACAAGCCCTACAAACATTTCTTTCAACAAAAAGGCTTTATACGACGTCCAGATCAAATACCCGATCCCTGAATTGGCTCCCATCATTTCCGCTGCGACAATCGTAAGCAGCGCGATCGCCTGCCCCATCTGAATCCCTTCGAGCATGACCGGAAGCGAACCCGGCAATGCAATCTTGAAAAAGAACTGCTTCGAATCGGCCCCATAATTCTTTGCCACATCCAAATATATGCGGTCAATGTTTACAACGCCCGCTACTGTGTTTATGACGACAGGAAAAAACACACTCCCCGCAATCGTCACCACTTTGGAAACTTCACCGACACCGAATAAGATGATAATGATCGGCAGGAGCGCAAGGGTCGGGATCGGCATGAGTGCCATGATAAGAGGTGAAAGGAAATGGCGGATGGGTCCATAAAGTCCCATCAAAAGACCGATCACAATCGCCGGTATCACCCCAAGCAGGAACCCGGCAAAAATACGAAATAAAGAAATCCCGACATGATGGAACAGCTCCCCGCTCATCCCCATCGTCCAGAACGTCCCGACGATCTCTGTCGGAGGCGGAAAGAAACGGGCATCAATCAGTCCCGTTCGCGATAAAAACTCCCATAGCAATACAATGAAAATCGGCGAGGATATGGTCAGTATCTGCTTCAGACGGTGCTGCATCTGCCGCTTTTTCCACTCTTGTTTTTCCATTTGTAAAGGGTCTGTCACAGATTCCCTTTGATCATCTTTCATTCTCACCACCTCTACAGCTAATTTATGTGCGGGTGCCCAATTGTGTGAAAAATTAGGACCTTGCTTTACGATGTACATCGTATTACAATTTTTATAGAAATTAATGGAAAAGGAGTGTGAATATGGATAGGGAAATCATGAAAGGGAGCATAGACATTCTCATGCTCAATCTTGTCAACAAGCGGGATATGTACGGATATGAAATCGTCAAACACTTAAAAGAAGAAAGCAATCAATTGTACAACATGAGTGAAGGAACCCTTTACCCTGCTCTCAAGCGTTTGGAGAAAAAGGAGTGGATGACATCCTACTGGTCAGAAACTGACTATGGACGGAGGAAATATTACAGGATTACCGATGAAGGTCGTACGGTCCTCCTGCAAAAGCTTGAGGAATGGAAGAGTGTCAATGACCTCATCACCAAAACGACAGGGGAACTTCCATGAAGAAATTAGAAAAACATGTCAATCAGATCCTGAATCAGATGCAGAGTACTGACGACGAGCGGGATGAAATTAAAGAAGAATTATTGACACACCTAAAAGCTTCTAAGCAAGACTACATAAACAACGGGGAAACAGAGAAAAGAGCTGAAAGACTGGCAATCAACGATTTCGGTGCTCCTGGACTGATCGGAGATGGTTTACAGGAAACCCTCTACCCGTTTCAGCGTGGACTGCTTTATGGAATTGGAGTGGCTACTCTGCTATTAGGCGTGTTCATACACCTGATTATGACCTTTTCATTCGGGGATCCTGAACCAGTCTGGCTCTTCATTCAGCTCGTTTTTGGCAGTTTGGTCACACTAGTAGCGATGAACATCTCCTGGGTCGGAAAATATTTCTGGTCTGTCAATACTGTCGTCTTCCTTTCAGCATTATGGAACGGATTCAACCTTGTCATCATTACACAATTTTATTCACTTCAAGTCATCCTGTTCATGACCTACATTTTCACTCTTGTCCTCTTGTGTCTGATTTTTATCGTTCGTAATTCATACTTCGCTTCCTTAAAAACGAACAACGATCCCAAAGCAAAAACGGTAACGAAAATCAGTCATATCATGAATATTATTTTTGGTGTGATCATCAGCACAGCAGCGTTATTTATGGTCTGGGGAATGCTTGTTTTCACAGGCTTTACGTGGAGAGGTCTCCTTCCAATCGGTTTCATAGTTGCCTGGCTTGGTTTTTATAAGTTCCAGATGTATTTGATTGGAAAGCGTCCGGTTTTAGCGATTTTTACCGGTTTATTATTTATGGCCGCCGCAACCGTCTCTCCTTTCACCATTCTGTCAACATTTATGTAAAGGAGGATATTGGGATGGAAGAATTACTAAACAGTGTTGGCTGGCCTGTTCTTCTAGGTTTTGTGATGATCCATATCCTTCTGTTGTTATTCAAACGCAGAAAGGTTGTCCTGTTCATCAGCCAAGTGATGGCTGGAGCGGGGGCTCTCTTAATGGTTATAGGACTGATTGAGCACCTGCTCCTGGGTGTTTATGGTGCTATCGTTCTGCTCTCAGGGATAGTTTTCCACTTTATGACAAAAGATCAAATGGAAAGTAGGTGAATGGAGCATTGTCTTTAAAAAAGAAAAACTTACTCTTTATAAGTGGCGTGTTCATTCTATACTTATGTCTTTATTGGACAGGGACTTTTGCGGCTACTCCGACCGGCTACACAGGAATTGGCAAGGAACCTGCCCTCTCTCCAAACGACGAGGAACTGACCTTCACTTATTTTCAAAATGATCATGGCGCTCTTTACTCAGCACCAATAGAAGGCGGCATGGCTAAACTTCTATTAAAACCAGAAGAAGGTAAAGATGACTTGCAGCCTGCTTACTCTCCAGACGGCGAGTCATTGCTCTTTCTACGTGAATGGGAAGGCGAAGAGCACATGCACAAACAGCTGATGCTTTATAAAGATGGGGGTTTACGCCCTCTCCTTGGTGAGGAGGAATACGTCCCTTACGCTGCATTCGCTCCTGACGGCGAACACGTATATTTTGTGAAAAACAGCAAGTACACAGAAACATATAATAACCGGACCCAGCCCAACGGCTTTGACATCTACAAAATGAACCTGAATACAGAAGAAATTGAACAGATAACCAACATGAATACAGTCTCGATCTCTTCCCTGCAAATCATCGAAGGCGGAAAAAAACTGATGTACAGCAAAAGCTACGAAACATCCAGCATAAAAATACTCGACCTGGAATCCGGAAAGACTAAAACCATCCTTCCTGTGTCGTCGGATTATTCAAAAGCTCAAAGTCCAACGCTGTCTTCACCAACACGATCACCAGAAGGAAAAGTGATTGCCTTTGCGGATGTTGCATCAAAATCGAGCAACGGTACGTTTCAGTACGAAATTTTCACGATGGATACAAAGGGGGAAAACATTAAACAAATCACTAATTTCTCTGACTACGCCGGCCATCCACGTTTTTTCCAACATTCCAATCATCTGCTCGTAACGGTAGACCGTAACTTTGCCGGCAGGGAACCAGATTATGAGTATTGGGTTGTTGAAAGAGATGGCAGCAATAGAAAAGAAATTCATATTAATATCCCTGAAAAAGAAACAGAACCCCCGTCATAAAAGGAGTTCTGTTTCTTTTATTCTTCAATATTATGAAAAACATACCCTCTCAAGGAGAAGCTGTTTTTCTATGATGGGTCCACTTCGGTATAGTTACTCTGATCAGCAAATACCTCCAGTCCTTCAGGGACACGGATATAAAGCGCAGAGCCGTTCCAGTGCGAAACAATTGAATCCATCCACATCGTCCCTTCCTCTCTGTTAAACATGCGGAAAGGAAACTCAGAACCAAACATTTTATATTTCAGATCCTTTGTCTCTCCTGGATAAATTGTGAGGGTTGTCATGTCCATATGAACCGCCGGTGTGTACTTTTCTTCCACTTCGAACCCGTCAATCATCAACGGTGTCTGATAATAAGAAGCTTCTATAGTATCTGTAAGTCCATCCGTATGTTCGACAAAAATATTGATGCTGTTCACATCATTTGCCCCTACTTGAAGAATCAATTGTTCTTCATTAAAAGGAAACGACCATTCATGGATGAGCCATTTTTCCATTTCGTTTATCTTCCCTTGAAGAACGGCATCATAAAACGCCTGAGACGTTTGTTCTTCCTTTCGCTCGCTCTCCTTTCCTTGCAAATCCGTGTTACCAATAGGAAGCGCAAGGAAAACAACTGCTGACACCACTAACAGGCACGAATAACCGATCAGCATCCAGAGTCCTGCTCTACCTCTTCCAAAACTGAATCGGGAACTTTTATTAATGAGGAGAATCAAACCAATAATAACTGCCAACAATAGAAAAATTGGCAGGAACGCTTCAACAATCATCGTTTCACCTCCAGACGATTAGAAACGAGGACAGCCAGTGCGTAAAAAATGGTGGTCACAGCAATCGTTTTCAGAGTAAAAAGCCATGCCTGGTTTTCTTCAAAAATGAATTGAAAAAAATACTCCTCCACTTGAAAGCCGCCTCTGGATAACAAAATCATCAACCCTACCACAACGACAGGCAGAACGATGACAAGCATTTTGTTTAACTGAATGATCATGCCAGCCAAGTAGCCTAAGCTGCTGAACATAAAAACGATAAGAATGGTAGCAAATATTCCTTGCAGCCAAGTGCCCACATCCCCCATCCCTTGAATGAGAAGCATCTCTTCCCCCGGCAGGATGACATACGCAAGCAGTTTTAAAGCAAAACTGGAGAGCAAAGCCGTCAGCGCGCCGATGACACAAATCATAAACAAGAAAGCAATCGTAGACAGTGTACTCGTTTTCCTGTTTGTTACAAATGCGAAGTCATCTTCTCGATAAGCTTTCGTCGTTAACAGAAAGGCCGTTAGAAATCCCCAGAAAATCGTGAAGCCTACAATGATATCTGCAGTAAAATAGGTGATTTTAACATCGTATCCTGTTCTCCCGCTACCCATCTGTCCTGTTCCGTTCAGGGAAAATAATAAGCCGAGAAGCTGGATAACGACAAGAGATGTGAATACGCCTGTATAAGCCCTCCATTTATATCCGATCTGCCGCTTGACGATTTCAGACGTCTGCACTTCGATCAAAGACATCATCCACACTCCCCTTTCCATTTTGAGATTCAGTCAGGTAGATACATAGATCATTCGCTTTAACGGGGGAAACTTGAACCCCCGATTCCTTCAGGCGCTGATAGTCATCACCCGTAAGATCATTTTTGATCACGGCATAGCATGTATCAAAGGTCTGTTCTTTTTTCCACAGCATCTCTTTTTCTTTCAGAAATGAATCAACCGCATCCTTCTTTCCTGTGAGCCCCACTCCATACTCCTTCAATTCATCCATCGATATGTGCAGACTCAAAGCTCCCTCATGAATCACGAGTACTTCTTCAAGTAAATCTTCCATTTCCTCCAAATGGTGCGTCGATAATAGAATCGTTCTAGGATGCGCCAAATAATCCTTCAGTAACGCACGGTAAAAGTCTTTTCGTACCGCTGCATCCATCCCTGTCGTTGGTTCATCAAAGATGGTAAGCGGCGATCTTGACGCAAGACCTACGATCATATTGAACGTGCTTTCCTTCCCTTTGGATAGTTCATTGTGACGCTGTTTCGGTTCAAACTCGAAAAAATGGAACAAACGGAGGGCCAGTTCATGATCCCAATGATGATAAAAGCGTCTAGCCTCCTCAAGTATTTCTTTTAAGGTGAGCGCTGTAGGGAAATTCATAGCATCATCAATATAAATGGTATTCGCAGACACGAATAAATTGTTAAACGGCCTTCTGCCGAAAACTTCGATGACTCCTGACTTTTCCTTTAATAACCCCGCTAGGATTTTCAAAAGTGTCGTTTTCCCAGCTCCATTTCTGCCGATCACACCGACAATTTTATTCTCATCCACAGAAAAAGAAAGATCATTCAACGCACGCTTCCGATAGAATTGTTTGTTTACATCCTTACATTTAATGGCCTTCATCCTTGTTCCCCTTTCCAAGCATCCCTGACGAGCTTTAAGATGTGTTCCTCAGAAAGCTCCAGTCTTCCGGCTTCTGTGACGAGATCCTCGACTAATTTTTTCAGCGTCTGATTTTTACGCTTTTCGACAATAATCGCTTTAGCGTTGGTCGAGACAAATTTACCAAGTCCTCGTTTGTCATAGAGGACCCCTTCTTCTGCAAGCTTCGTCAGACCTTTGGCGGCTGTTGCCGGGTTGATGTTATATAAGTCGGCCAGTTTATATTGAGAATACACTTTTTCGTCTGCCTGGAAATTCCCATGCAGAATTTCGCTTTCCAGCCACTCAGCAATTTGAATATAGATTGGTTTTAAGCCATCGGTATCGAGAATCAATGAATCACCTTCTCTCTGAATGGGTGCATTAGTGTTGTAATGTAGTATATGTCTTTTTCTAACTTTTGACAAGGAAAAATTTATCTCGGACCTTGAAATTTCCTCCTCACTAAAGGACACTTAACAAGGAGGGTTGAAAGCGATTACATAATTAGGAGGTTGTTTAGGATGCTTCGAGGAATCACAAACTTTTTTGACCGGATGGTGCAGCGTTTCTTACCCGATGCGTTTTTGTTTGCCATCATTCTGACACTCGTCGTTTTTGGATTAGGGATTTTCTTCACAGGCAGCTCACCAGGACAGATGGTGCAATTTTGGGGAGATGGCTTCTGGAACCTGCTCGCATTTGCCATGCAGATGTCATTGATCGTTGTGACGGGATACATACTTGCAAATACCCCTTTAGTTAAAGCTGCTTTATCTAAAATAAGTACGCTTGCGAAAACTCCGGGACAGGCCATTGTATTAGTTACTTTCGTAGCTGGAGTCGCTTGTGTGATCAACTATGGTTTCGGCCTTGTAGCCGGAGCACTCCTTGCCGTTCATGTAGCGAGACGTGTACCGAATGTGGACTATCGTTTATTGATGGCCAGTGCTTACAGTGGATTCATCCTATGGCACGGAGGGTTTTCAGGATCCATTCCATTGACCATTGCAACAGAAGACCATTTTTTATCTGATTCAATAGGTTCCATCGCTATTACGGAGACATTGTTCAGCAGCATGAATATCTTCATCATTGTGACTTTACTTCTCTCACTTCCTCTACTTAACTTGTGGTTACTGAAATCCAGTGGAGACCTCAGTAAAAACAACCTGGACTTCTTAGAAAACGAAGATAAGGCGGAGCAGCAAATGGCCGCAACAACTGCCGACCTGACCCCAGCCGAAAGGATGGAAAACAGCAGGATCATCTCTTATTTAATTGGGGCGCTTGGCATGGCCTTCATCGTGTATCACTTTATTAGGAACGGGTTTGACCTCAATATTAATATTGTGAACTTTATCTTCTTATTCCTCGGAATCCTTTTTCACCAGACACCAAGAAGATTTCTGAACAGCGTAAATGATGGAGTGAAAAATGCCGGCGGAATCATCATTCAATTCCCTTTCTATGCAGGAATCATGGGCATGATGGTTGCTTCCGGTTTATCTGAACAGATGTCGAACTGGTTTGTGAGCATTTCAACGGAATTCACGTTTCCCGTGCTCGCCTTCATCAGTGCCGGCATCGTCAACTTCTTCGTTCCATCCGGTGGCGGACAGTGGGCCGTTCAGGCACCGATTATGATTCCAGCTGCCATGGATCTTGGCGTAAGCACAGCCAAAACGGCGATGGCTGTGGCCTGGGGGGATGCGTGGACGAACATGATCCAGCCATTCTGGGCATTGCCACTTTTAGCTATTGCCGGGTTGAAAGTTAAAGACATTATGGGCTTCTGTGTCATCATTCTGATTTGGAGCTTCATCCCAATCTCTATTGCCCTTTTATTTTTTAACTAAATATACACTGTCCCTTCCCTCCTTACAGAGGAAGGGATTATATTAGTCTCAGGAAAAAAATCAGTGGTTAGAAACGTTTATCAGGAATTAAAAAAGGGTCGCTGTCCAATTACTGGACAGCGGCCCTTTTGGGTTTAACCTGTTTTATTATTCTTATGATCTTGTTCACGTATCATTTGCTTAAGCTCATCAAGGTCATTCATAATCTTCGCCATATCTTTACTTTCTTCCTCCGCATGTTCAGATAGCTGCTGGGCATTGTTAACAATTTCACCAATAATCAGATTTAAAATGATAAAGGCAGAAATAACAATGAAGGACACGAAATAAACCCAGGACCATGTGATTTCAGCAAAAATCGGTCTAAAAACACCACTCGCCCAACTTTCCAGCGTAAACACTTGGAATAATGTCAAAGTACTAAGGCCGACGTTTCCAAAGTATTCAGGAGCGATATCTCCAAAAAAAGTGACTCCGATAATCGCATAAACATAAAAGATGATGGCCATTAGGATCATGACGGACCCGATGGCGGGAATCGCAAGGAACAAAGCGCTTGTCAACCTTCTCAAGGAAGGTACCACTGATATCGTCCTCAATACTCGGAGCACACGCAAAATTCGTAAAACACCAACGAAATGAGTGTTATAGAGCACGAGACTTCCAAATACGATAACAAAGTCGAAGATGTTCCAGCCATCTTTAAAAAAGTGACGGCGATAAACGACAAGCTTTAAAATAATTTCAACCGTAAAGATGGATAAAACTAAAATGTCTAGAAATATGAATAACGACTGATAGTTTTGATAAATGCTGTCATCCGTAGAGATCCCGATAATGACAGCATTGATCAAGATAACCGTTAATATAAAACGTGAAAAACTTTTATGTTCAATAAAATGGCGTAACTTGATTCTCTTCTCCCCACTTTCTTCCCAATATGACTCTCTCGTCTTTTATATAGGATTTACGCCCCGCCGTCAATCACCTTTATGCCCACTTTTGTACATCGACACACAGTTGCTGGTAGGCCTTTGATTCATCCATCATTTGTTTATCCGCATACACTTTCGACAACCACCTCAACGGCTCTGGTGTACTCGGCTTCAGCTCCATCTCCATTTGAAAACATTCGATAGATTTCTCAAGCTGATGAAATTCATAGTACAGTTCTCCGAGCTCCTGCATACAATCGAGGTCTTCGCAAATGTCGTTCATCCGCTCCACTTTTTTCATAAGGGAACTCTTATTCGGAAAAGACTTTAAAGATTCATGGACTTGGACAAGTTCCTGCGTTTGCAGAAGCCTTATAACAAAAGCGTCCAACAGGTCTTTCGATTGCCCCGGCTGTTCGTCTGTGATTCGTTTCATTAAAGGAAGAAGGTTCTCAGGATCCTCTGCAAACCGGTTCTTCTCTAGCAGGGCTTTCAACTGGTTGAATTGTACTTCATCGAGCTGCAGGTCTCGTTCTATATAGAGTTGTGCTGCTGCATGGATATTTTCATTGACTAGATAGTGTTGGAAAAGATCTTCAGTCACTGATTCAAAGGATGGAACAGCTTGAGCCATCTGCTCAAGTAAGAAGGTTCGGCTATCGTTATCGAAATACCTGGAGAATGAGGATCGACACAATTGATAGCTTTCAGAGGTCGGTTGGTTATAAAAATCAGCGAACAGATAAGAAGTCGCTTCAACCCAACGGTTTTCTTTTTCCAAGAGACGTTGGTGGTCTTCGAATGAGGCACACGTTTCCTTAAACAAAGGATCGCGTTCCATGAGTTCATGCGATTGTTCTAAGTGTTGATTGGCATGCTCTCGATAAGAAAGATCATTAGCCATTTCTTTTACGAACCGATTATTAGGCGCGAAGTCACGCATCACGCGGATGACCCGATAGGCACCGGACATGTTTCCTTCCCGACGGTATTGATAAAAAAGAGATTTTATATCTTGGAATAGTTGTTTTTTAGGAATGAATGATTCAAAAAAGGTGAGGATTTTCGCTTGTTCCTGCCTGGAATACGGTCGTGCAATGTTCTTTTTCAGCTGAGGATAGCTGATTTTTTGTAGGGGATGATTCATTTCTATCAGAGCATGTAAAAAAGGATGCGGAGATTCATATATTGTACCTTCCTTGAATGCACGGGCCACATAGGAATGGAGCTTAAGCCGCGTCGTCTTGACGGCTGTTAGATATTTTTGTTTATAAAAGAAAAGCATGTGACATTCAGATTGATCATTGAAGGTTTCAACGAGTTGCATTTGCTCGTAAAAGACAACCCGGGATGGAAGAAGCGCTACATCTTTCTTTTGCTGCTTGACGTGAATGGTCATTGGGTTCATTAACATCCGCCTCCTTCTTTCCTTCACTATACCACAACGAACGTCCGTGTTAAAAATATGCCTCCGGTTCTTCAGCTGTTCGGCTCCGGTCTTAAGTCTTTCCTGAAGCTAGCCTCGGTTGTAAAGAAGCATAACGACGCTTTTCTGCAGTCCTTAATGTCCCACTAATCTTTGTAAAGGTGTTGTCATAATCGTAAAAAACAAACCTTTCTCAAAAGTCTGTCAACCCTGGTAAACTAGTAAAATATAAGTGAACAGGATTTATATTCCAACATGGCTTCTATCATCGAATTTTAAAAATCCTTGAATGCATAGGAAAAAGGCTTCACCTTTGAATCTATTTCTCTTTTCTTTTAATTATATGGAAAGATCCTCCTCCTATATTACAAAAGTTCGATGGTACGATAGAGTCGTTCCAAAAAACAAAGGTTTCAAGGAGGAATTTTCAACATGATGAAAAAGTCATTGATTGTAACAGGAGCACTTGCTCTATCCTTACTAGCATCACCAGCTACTTCCCTTGCATCCACAGGTGAAGTACAGCAAAACGTACAAGTAGAAACAAAGACCATTCAAATAGATCGAGGTCAATTAAACAACTGGATCACTGAAAATGAAGAAGCTTTAAAGAATAACAACCTTCAACAGGTAGATTTCCAATCTTTCTTTGATCAGTTCGCGCAAAAATATCAACAAGTTCCAACCGAACAACCGAAGCAGGAAGAGCCAAAAGCAGAAGCACCTGTAAAAGAAGAACCTAAACAAGAAGCACCTGCTCCACAACCTGAAGCTGAACCAGCTCCAGCACCAGAGCAGCCTGCTGAAGAAGAAGTTCAAAAAGAAGAAAACACACAGGACGAAGCAACATCTGAAGTATCCGCTTTTGAAAAGCAAGTCGTTGAATTGACGAACCAGGAACGTGAAAAACAAGGACTCGCTCCACTGAAACTAGACACGGAGCTAAGTGCCGTAGCTAAAGACAAGTCACTTGATATGCAGCAAAACAACTATTTCTCTCACAACAGTCCGAACTACGGTTCCCCATTTGACATGATGAAGTCATATGGCATTGACTACCGTACAGCCGGCGAGAACATTGCTATGGGACAAACAACTCCAGAACAAGTTGTCCAGGGCTGGATGAACAGTCAAGGTCACCGTGAAAACATCATGAATCCTGACTTCACACACATCGGAGTAGGTCATGCAGAAGACGGGAACTACTGGACACAAATGTTCATCGGTAAGTAATAGAATATAGGGCAGTCGCCACCGGGATGGATCTCCCGGTGGCTTTTTTGTGCGACCCGACCTCTCTTTGGCGCGACCCGACCTCTCTTTGGCGCGACCCGACCTCTCTTTGGCGCGACTCGACCTCTCTTTGGCGCGACTCGACCTCTCTTTGGCGCGACTCGACCTCTCTTTGGCGCGACTCGACCTCTCTTTGGCGCGACTCGACCTCTCTTTGGCGCGACTCGACCTCTCTTTGGCGCGAAAGGCCATCCTCAAATCGGATGACCTTTCGCTTTCTTTGCTACAGAAAAGTTTGGCGAGGATGTTCATCTCACAGCAGCTTTGACATATCTATGATCTATAGAAACATAGGCGTTTTTCACAAATCTGTGAACGAATGACTTTTTTTCTTTTTTATTTGTCCAAAACCTATTGCAATTAGTCTGAATATTCCATAAAATCAATCATAATTTAACTATATCAAATCAGAAGGAAGTGTTCTTTTGAATACAAAAACGGTGAGTCATCTTTACAACGTCTGCCCCCTCTGCCACGGAACCGGGACTTATAAGGAATATGATGACAGCAAAGCAAACATGATCATGGACCACTACAGCCGCGTGAATCATGCCAGTGAAAAGACAGCATGGAAAATGGCGGTGGAAGAAACCAGTTACAGCACGGAATGCGGACGGTGCCATGGAAATGGTCATGTGCTGAACGATGAAGGCGAAGAAATGTACCAGGCCTTAAAACAGTTTGCTTAAACTAAGCTCCAAACCACAAAATAAGGAAATCCTGTGTGTTGCCAACTACACAGGATTTTCCTGTTTAAAACAGCCCCCCTGTCTTTTCAATATCTACTTTCACATCCAACTGAATCTCAACATTTTTATATTCACTCTCCCAGTTGATCCGTTTCCATTCCTCCGGATACTTCGTTGCTACGTCCATCCCGATTCCTAAAGGGTCACTATGGGCTTCCTGAAGGATCGCTACAACTTCCTCCATTCTTTTTGTCATCACCTTTTCGGCTTGGGCTGCCATACTTTTAAGATCTGAACCCCCAAGTGGATTCGCGTTCAGTTCTGTTTTAACTTTTAAACGAAGTGTGCTTGTAATGGAATCGTCCTTTGAGACTTTGGTATCAAGCTCCCTTTTCAATCCCATGATGGATAATCGATACTTTTTCTCTGGATTTTGCTCATAAGGGATAAAGACATCTGCGATATAGCCCAGATCATCCCGCATAATAAGCAAAAGTGTCGACTGCTCGGTGTCCAAATTTTTCCCTGTATATTTGTCTTGATCAAAAAGGGCCAAACCTGCTACTTCCGGCTTGTCATTTGTTTTCTCAAGTAATGGGAGGACCGTGTCTATTCTCTCATCCCCTATCTTATTCCATATCGTGAATAGATTCAGTTCCGGGATAAGTGTGTTCGATTCTGCCGCACGGATCCCGTTCAATACGCGAAAAGCGATTGGACTGTCCTCCTCATTGATACTGAGAATGTCTATGGCTTTCCCTTTGACTATGGCCGCTTTTGAAGGCATATAGCCGAGATTTCCTCGATAAAAGGTCTCCAATAATGGGTCGATACCTTCTTTTGCCAATTCATCCCCTATAAAGATAATGAATGTTTTCGTGACATCCAGACGGCCGGGCAGATTCTTCTTGATCTCATGACCTATTTCTCCTATCGTTGGTTCTTCCGAAGTTAACAACTCATCTTTCACTTCAATACTCCCACCGCCCTGGGACTTTATGTTAAGCGCACGTACGCCCCCTTGAATGAGGTTGGGGTCATCATCAGAGAGATCAAAACTAATGCCATTAATCAGTCTCCGATCACTTAAGTTTTCCTGGTCCCAGCACCCGGTAAGCAGCATCAGCGATAAGAAGAGAAACATCGACTTTATCATGTGTTCACCTTCTTCTTTTTCAAAAGATAAGATAAGAGGAGGAGCATAGTTGGAAAGAAAAATACAACCGTATAAATCACATACTTCAAAATTTGTCCATACAACTGTAAAGCTTCTTCACTATACGATGAGAAAATAGTGGCGATATAAATGATCACACCGCTTAATAGAACGGTTGTTTGAAAAGACTTCCCCTCCCCCATCAAACTTTTACTGGCAATCAACAAGTAAATCATGATAGACGCGGTCATAGGACTGAGCCAAATGAACACAAATAAGAGATCGATACGGTCAACAGCTTTAAATGAAAGGGAACGGATCATATAGAGGACAGGTTCTCTCACTTGCTTTAAAACATCCGGGCTGAATACCATTATACAAAGCACAACGACCACGATGTACAGTAATGCGATCGTAGCGTTTGCTAGGGAAAACGTACGTAACAGCTTTGAATTTTTCATATGTACGTACGGTCCGATAAACAAGAGGATTTCAAACCCTAAGACAGCGAATAAAGCTCCTTCGCTGGCTCGAATGATGGACAAGACCCCTTCTCCACCCACTGGTCTTAAATTACGCGGTTCTAAAGGTATTTGGAACAAAGCAATGATAATTAAAAGAAAGACAGGAATGAGAACCACGGATAAGACGACTAAATACCTTGCAAACACTGCATAATCCTGAACGACCAAATACATGCTGAGTACGATAATTAATAAGGCAATTGCCCAGACAGGCGTAAAAGGGAGAAGCCAGTCATTCACTAACTGAACAAGAAGAATCATAGTATAGGTCCCGATGATCATGTACCCAGCATAGTTGACTATATTAATCGTCTTTCCTAAAAAGGGGCCGGTGATTATTTGCGTAAGTTCATGGTAAGAGCATCCCGGAAAACGTTTAAGTAAAAGCCAATAGATGACTAAAGTCATTTGAACTAAAACGCTGGCTACGAGGACAGAAATCCATGCGTCCTGGTTCACTTGTTTTTCCAGAATATTAGGAAGCGAAAGCATCCCCAACCCTAACTGGGCCTGAATGATCATCAGATAGATTTGCAGTTTTGTGAGCAGCCGCCCGTTTTTCAATGGACTCCCTCCTAGTTTGGAGATGTTCCGTTTTTATTTGGTTTCCTAAGAATAAAATCTCCCATTTCATTTGATCTAAGCGGGGCCAAGGGGGCGAAATAGGGTTCTCCGAACGACTCGAGCTTGCACAGGTGGATGATAATAGCCATTAATATGATGGCTATCCCGAACAAACCGAATAAAAAAGCCGCAATCATTGATACAAAACCAAGCAGACGAGAGATGACAGCCATCTGATTAAATGGAGCAGCAAATGAAGCAATTGCTGTAAGGCCGATAATGACGATCATCGTGTTGGATACAAGGCCTGCCTCCACCACAGCGGTTCCGATCACGAGTCCTCCGACAATCCCGATCGTCTGGGCAATAGGGGATGGCAAGCGAATGGCCGCTTCTTTTAAAATCTCCAAAATGAACTGCATCAATAAGGCTTCTAATATTGGTGGAAAAGGAACATATTCAATAGACGTCCGAATACTGTACAAAAGCCCGAGTGGCAGAATTTCAGGATGAAAACTGACAATCGCAATATACATAGCTGGAAGCGTCACCGCTATCAAAAAGGAGATCAAACGAATAATACGGAAAAACGACCCTACAAGCCAGTGCATGGAATAGTCATCAACCGATTGATAGAAAGCAAAAAAAGTGGTGGGTAACACAAGCACTTCAGGTGTACCGTCAACAATTAAAACTGCTTTTCCCTCGAGCAGATAAGAGGCTGCACGATCCGGCCGTTCTGTACTTAAAGCCTGAGGAAAAGGGGAATGAGTGTTATCCTGAATCACTTCCAGGAGGCCTGTAGATGTCTGCAGGTCCTGAAGGTGGACACCATCTAACTTTTCTTCAATATGATGCAGTACCTTCTGATCAATAACTTCGTCAATGTACATGAGAGCCACGTTTGTATCAGTCAACTCGCCGAACACATATTTTTTCATTTTAAAAGAAGGGGCTTTGATTCTTTTCCTCAAAAGCATCATATTTGTAACCATCGATTCTCCGAAGCCATCGTGCGGGCCGCTGATGATGTGCTCGGAATCAGGTTCTTTGATGGCCCTTTTCTCTTCCACAGGTACTGAAGCTAAAATGGCTGTTTCCTGCCCTTCTAACAAGAAAGCACAGCTTCCACTTAGGAGTTCGGATACAAGTGTATGAACTGTCCCTGTCTGCTTGTCCTCAGAAACTTGAAGAGCTTCCAGAGCATTTTTGACTTTGCTTGATTTTAGAGGTCGAATGATAAACTCCATGACTTTATCTTTATCGACAAGTGAATCGATATAAAGGATTTGTCCCTCTTCGCCCCCAAAGGTGACGGATTCCACAACTAAATCTTCGGTGTGGAAAAAAGCTTGTTGAATAAGCTGCACATTCTGATTCAAATTATCTGTAAGGGTCCTTTCTTCACTCTTGCCTTGAGACATAGTTTCCCCCTCCCTTATAAGATTCACTACTTTTAGCTTGTAACGCGGAAGCAAATTTATGCGATAGTCAGCCGGCTAGTAGTTTATTTATGACTCATAGGACGGAGTACCTGAATCTGGGGAAGCTGAGCATTTATTTTGAAGCTGAGATAAAAATCAAGTAACCTTTAAAACAATGATCAGAAGAAAGGTGGATGTTCCATGTTATTTGATTCATATAAACTAGACAGCAAAAGATTAGACAACCGATATGTGGTAGCACCAATGACTCGCATCAGTGCCGAAGCAGACGGCCGCGCGAATGACCGTATGAAAAAATATTATCAACGATTCGCTAAGGGTGGATTCAGTACCATCATTACGGAAGGCATCTATCCAGACAGGACCTTCAGTCAGGGGTACAACAATCAACCCGGAATGGCTACAGATATCCACGCAGATGCATGGAAACCAATTGTGGACACTGTCCACGAGGAAGGCAGTATCCTGATTGCTCAACTGATGCATGCCGGTGGACAAAGCCAGGGGAATGCATATACGGATGAAACCATCGCCCCTTCTGCCATCCCTCCAAAAGGAGAACAGCTGGGCTTTTATGGAGGATCAGGCACATTCCAGACACCTCGTGCCATGGATGACCAGGACTTTTTAGAAGTGAAAGAGGATTTTGTTGCAGCTGCGCGCCGCGCAAAGGCAGCCGGTTTTGATGGAGTGGAAATTCACGGAGCTAACGGCTATCTTCTGGATCAATTTTTAACAGATTATTTGAATAAGCGAGAGGATGAATACGGGGGGTCTGTCGATAACCGCCTCCGTTTTGTATTGGAAGTCGTGGATGAAGTGCTAGCAGAAGTCGGAGAAGACTTCATCATCGGAATCCGAATCTCTCAAGGTAAAGTTGCTGACCAATCACACTAATGGGCAGGCGGTGAAAAAGAAGCCGAGCAAATCTTCGGTGCATTAGGAAAGACAGGACTGGATTACATCCACGTCACAGATGGGGATGCGACAGCCCCTTCTTTCGGTGAAGGATCCAAGACGCTTGCCGGTGCAGCTAAGACTTACGGCGGCATCACAGTTATTGCAAACGGCCAGCTCCAGGAACAGGAGCGTGCGGAAAGTCTTCTACAATCAGGAGAAGCCGACCTTGTTTCGATAGGTACCGGAGCGCTTGCCAACCCTGATTTACCAAACAAAGTGAGAGACAATGATGAACTGAATGCTTTCGATTTCGAAAAAATCCTGCTCCCACAGGCTGAAGTCAAAGACCACGAACTCGAGGCACCAATTAAAGAATAAACTTCAAAAAAGACCCGGTCACATACGACCGGGTCTTCTCTATTTCCTGCACTCGACATCATTTAATAATCTGCACTTTCCGCACCATACGTCCCTCGATTTCCAACACTTTGAACGTTAGATTGTTTTGTTCCAATATATCCCCTTCATTAGGAAAATCATTGAATTCCTTGATCAGATAACCAGCAAGGACATCTTCCTCTTCTGGAATTTCCGTGTCAAAAATAGAGTTCAGGCGACGCAGTGTAATTTTCCCATCACAGATCAACTCTGTTTCTGAAATTTTTTCAATGATGGAGTCACTCTCTACGTCCATTTCATCTTCTATTTCCAAACCAATCATCGCTTCAATGACATCTTCATGGGTTAGAACCCCCTCGGTTCCCCCATACTCATCCAAAACGATCGCCATGTGCTTCTTCTCTTTCGTCATTTTCCTAAACACCCATTCGATCTTATGGAACTCATAGACGACCAGAGGATCTTTATACGTATAGTCCATAAACGGTTTTTCAGGTTCCATCGCCCACGAAATTAAATACTTCGAGTGGAAAACGCCGATGATGTCATCAATGTCCTCCCCATAGACCGGGTACCTGGTGAACGGGTGTTGCACGACCATGTCCCGGACTTCCTCGAAGGAAGCTTCCTGGTCAATGGCAATCATGTCGACACGTGGTGTTTTCAAAACATCTTTTACGTTCAGATTATAAAAATCAAGCACACCTTTAATCCGGTGGGATTCCGCTTCATTGAAAGTCCCCTCGGAGTCCGCGATGTCCACCATTGTACGCAGCTCTTCTTTTGAAATGGAAGATTCATTCACCTCCCCTTTCGATAAAGCATTTGTAATAAATCCTGTTAACCGATTCAGGACAATGGTGATGGGTTTGAAAAGGATCACAAAAAAACGAATGACTGGATAAACAGTCAAAGCGATGCGATCCGGAAAAGCAGCAGCCACTGATTTCGGAATGACCTCTGAGAAAATAATAATGGTCACCGTCAGGATGGCAGAGGCCAGCCCAACACTGAACCCATATTGGATAGCTAGTGTAGTCACAAGTGTAGGAAGCAGGATATTAGCAATATTATTCCCAATTAAAATTGTAGTGATGAACTCACTGGGGTGTGAGAGTAAATCCAGTAATTTCCCTGCTTTTTTATCGTCTTTCTTTGCTCTCGATTGGAGCTTCATTTTGTTAGCTGCCGTAAGGGCCGTTTCACTTCCTGAGAAGAAAAGCGAAACGAACAGCAAAAAGATGATCGCAATGATCACGGGGCTATTCCTCCTTGAATAATGGACGCATTTTTAAGTGAAGAGGGATGAAAAATAGATTCTCTCCTCTTGTTCACGTGAATTTTTTTGATACTCAAAAAAATTCACACGAAACTTCAGTCTTACCTATTGTACACTACCTCCTTTTCCCTTAGAAGAAATATGAAAACTATCTCTTGCTTCTACTGTGAAAATCATTTTATGAAAGGAAGATCTTTCAAGAAAGAAACTTCTTCATGCGTAAAGTTTTATATGAAACCTTTGACTGTAATGACACGTAAAAGTTAAGGAAAGCAGGTGACGCAAATGAAGAAACTATTGTGGAGTGTGTTTTTGTTTACTCTTCTCGTATTCATCCCCACCCAAGTTTTTGCGGTTGAATTTACGATCGAAGAATCAAACATCCATGCGACTCTAAAATCAGATGGCTCCGTGGAGGTGAAAGAGACACACACGTATGATTTCAGCGACGAGTTTAACGGGATCACCCGTACGCTCATTCCGAAAAAGACCTCCACCATCACAAGTGTAAGGGCTACGGAAAATGGGTCAGAGCTTACGGTTGAACAAGAGGAAAACCTGTATAAAATCCACAGGAAAGGCTCTGACGAAACCATCACGATTGATCTTTTTTACACCATTAATGATGGCGTAGAAGTGTTTACTGATGTCGCTCAATTTTATTGGCCGTTCTTTGATAAAAGTAATGAATCGACTTATGAGGACTTGACGATTACCGTTGAACCTCCGGTACCTACGGAAGTTTTGTCGGCATACGGATTTGATGCTGCTTACGGTACAGCCTCCCCTTCATCTGACGGGAAAGTCGTTTTTCATTTAGGTGAAGTCAGTGATGGAATAAATGGAGATATACGCGTGGCTTATGAAGCCGCCATCTTCTCTGATGCTCCTGTCACGAGTTTTGAACCCATGTTAGAAGAAATACAAGCGGATCAAGCACAATTGGACGAAAAAGTAGCAGCACGAGCAGAGTCGAAGAAGTGGTGGGGAAATTTCGCTGTTTATTTCAGTAGTGGTCTCGCTCTCGTTGCAGTGGGGCTTTTCATCTACGCCCTCCGGAAAAGAAACGAAACAGGTCGAGAAGTAGAAAGGCAAAAAAGCAGTACGGGGAGCTTTCCTAAAGAAAAAATGAGTCTGCCTGCGTTGATGCTTTTTACCAATCATGGACAATTACCCATATCTGCATTGACAGCTGCTCTGTTGGACCTGGTGCGTAAGGGGAATATCCAAAAGATATCGGATCAAGAGTTTAAACTGAGTCATCGGCATACCGATTATCCACACGAACATCGATTGATACAATGGCTATTTGATGACATCGCTGATTCAGATCACCTTCATCTGGAAGACGTTGAAGCCTATGCGGAAGAAAAGAAGAACCATGAGAAGTATCAAATGAGTATTCAAGCCTGGCAGGAACATGTGAAACAAGAATTCCGGCAATATGAGCTTAAGCAAAAAGCACCCGTCCCACGCTGGATTGCAGGTATCGCATCCTTTGTGACGCTTCCATTCATAGGGTTGTTTCCTTTATATGACCACTTCCTATGGATGTTTGTTTCTATAATGTTTTTCACCTTTTTCCTGAGCTTCAGCATCGCTTACCGACCTCTGAACGTGGAAGGACGCAAACTGAAAGAAGAATTAAAACCATTAAAAATCAGTGATCAGTGGAAAGAATGGGAAAAAGAAGACCAGACCCTCGCCCTCCTTTACCAGGTCGGAATGGGAAAACGCAAGCTGACCCATCACTCCCCTGCTCCCCTATCGAACTCCAGCGATGACTGGATCATGTTTCTGGCACTCAGCGCAGCGGTACAAACAAGCTTCGAAAGAGCTAGTGGGCACGCTTCCGTTTCCGCCTCTACAGGCGGGATCAGCGCCGGCGGTGGAGGCGCTGGAGTCGGTGGCGGTGGTGGTGGTTCCGGTGGTTTTTGAACTAGAAATGTCTCTACTTTTTCAAGTAGGGACACCTTTTTATATAGACCAATAGATGGTGTAACCTTTTCAGTTACACCGGCATTTATATTCATTTAGAATATTCCGTATTTTACAACAATACACCATTGTCTTGTCACGCTCTGTTTCGTCTGCTAGAATTTCAAACTATCAACTTCATACGGATTCCTTATATAAATGTGGAAATATGGTCCACAAGTCTCTACCCGGCTACCGTAAATGACCGGACTATAAGGAAAGATACACACAGGCTGTTTATATTATAACCTGTTCTACCTCTTTCCTTTTTTCTATGGAAAGAGGTTTTTTATTTATCATAGGTTGTCAGACATCCTACCTCCAATGAAAGGAATCCGTATACTATTCCAAGGAGGAACACATCATGAACATTCTTACAGGACTACTCTCTTTACTCGTCATCGTTGCTTTAGCCTGGCTGCTTAGCAGCAACCGAAAGATGGTGAAATGGCATACCATTCTTGTCGGTTTAGCTTTGGAAGGGATCTTTGTGTACACCATGCTCAATGTTTCTATCGGACAAAAGCTGTTAAAGCAAGCGGCCCTCTTCATACAAAGCGTGATTGATTACAGCACTGCAGGGATTGAATTTGTTTTTGGTCCACTATTTACTCAAACAGATATCAACTTTTTGTTTGCAATCAACGTGTTAGGCGCACTAATTTTTATATCGGCCCTGATTTCTGCTCTTTATCACATCCGCCTGCTCCCTTTGATTGTGAAATTCTTAGGAACTGTAATTGGAAAGTTGCTGAAAACATCCAAAGTTGAGTCCTTCAGCGCAGTCGGAAATACGTTTCTTGGAGTGGCAGAGGCACCATTGCTCGTGAAGCCTTATTTGGCCCGAATGACTCGTTCTGAAACCTTTGCGATTATGGTTGGAGGAACAGCCTCAGCCAGTGGAGCCATCTTAGTTGGTTATGTGGGAATGGGAATTGATTTGAAATATCTATTAATCTCTATTTTCAGTGTACCTTTCGTATCTTTGGTCATAGCCAAACTGCTTGAGCCGGAAGTGGAAGAATCTGAACTTAATGAGGAAATACAGATGTCAGAATCTGGTCACGCCAATGTATTTGAAGCAATTTCTGATGGAGCCGTTAGTGGAGTGAAACTCGCCTTAAATATCGGTGGACTTTTGATTGCTTTCATCAGTATGATTGCCCTTGTCAACGGACTCTTAGGCTTCATCAACACTGACCTATCGACCATTTTCGGATTCTTATTTTATCCTTTCGCCATTCTCATTGGAATTCCGATCACAGATGCTTTCCAGGCCGCTTCGATCATCGGAACGAAACTAGCAGCGAATGAATTCATCGCATATGGAAATCTGACAGAGATGGTGGATCAATTGTCTCCGAAGACAGTCGCCATCATGTCTGTGGCTCTATGCAACTTTGCGAATCTCTCATCCATCGGCCAATTGATTGTGGGTCTAGGTTCGCTGGCACCTAATAAACAATCCCAAGTAGCCAAGCTCGGCCTAAAAGCCATTATCGGAGGAACACTTGCAAGCTTTATCACCGCCATCTTTGTATCGATGTTTATTTAAAGAGCACAAGTGATCATATGTAATAATATGTAAGACCTGGTCGCCCATAAAATGGGTGACCAGGTCTTACAATTTAAACCAATTTCATCTAATCTCACCTTTGCACTATTGAATACATCAAAAAAACCAGACCTCATGAGGTCTGGTTTTTGTGCTTATTATTAAAGATTAACTGTAACTTCTGCTTCTTCGCGAAGTTTATCGACAAGTTTTTGAGTGGCTTGTCCTTCTTTTTGACGAGTCAACTGCTGCTCGATGGTTGGTTTTGCTTCTTCAAAGGATGGTACTTCTTGTTCGGTATCCATGCTCTCTTGTTGTTCTTTCATTTTGTCATAAGCTTCCTTGACTTCTTCTTCGGAAGGCTTCACATCTCCTGCTTCCTCAGCAATCAGCTTATCAATTTTAACTTGTGTCTGAATTTGAGACCTTACTTCCTTCTCACTCATTCCCTGCTCTTCTAGCGCAGCAAGAAATTCATCAGCGGAACCCACTTGCTGTTGCTTAGCCAATTCCTCAAGTGTCTGGTTTACTTCTTTTTCAGACGCTGAAAATTCACGATTGTTTGCTTCCTGCATCAACAGTTCTTGTCCTACAAGGCTTTCGGCTACCTGCTTCTTCAATTGATCCTGATCAAGTTCCTGCCCTGTCATTTGAGACTGCATCGCTGCTTGTTGGAACTGTCCTTTATAAGTCATTTCAAATTCTTCTTTTTTAATTTCCGTACCATTTACACTAGCAACAACTTCCGGTACACCTTCAAGATCCGGTTCAGGAGCTTCAGGCTGTTCACCAGATTCTGCTTGTTCGGTTTTCTCTTCTTTTTCTTTCTCATTTTCCTTATCATCAGAAGCGCCTTCATCGTTACCGCAGGCGGCAAGTAGAGAAACGAACGCTACAAATAGTAAACTCAATAACCACTTTTTATTCAATGTCATTACTCCTTTATTCATCGTTGTGATAGCCATTGTAACACGGAACTACTTTCTGTAAACACACCCATATCTCCGTTCCCCACTACCCGGCTGCACTCAACCACTTCAAAACCCTGTCATGCCAAGGCTTTTTCAAGGAATATTTTGTCTTTCTTACAAATGTGGAAAATTTGTGGAAAGAATGAAAGGGAATTCATCAGCGGATTACCGGGACGCTTCTCCCTTTTATCCAATCACGTATAAAGGGTGCCTGATGAGGATTTAAAAGATCTTCCTGGATTTCTTCAGCATAGAAAAATTCTTGCCTCTTACTTTCGGAGTTAAGCGATAGCGTTCCCACATAGCACGTACTTCTAAAAACAATTTGCACACTAAATACTTTGTCACCATTCTCATAAGTAGCAAAACCATTTTCACCAGAATAGATGCCGTACAGTTCCAACTCTTCCAAATCGAAGCCCGTTTCTTCCTTCACTTCCCTTTTGACTGACGCCTCGAAAGTCTCCCCGATCTCAAGCAGTCCACCTGGAATTCCCCACAATCCATGATCCGAACGTTTTTGCAGCAGAATACGACCATGGACATCTTCAATGATTGCCCCACAGCCAACAGTCAGCAATGTTTCTTGACCGATCATTTGGCGCATCGTCTGAATATAGTCATTCATTAACTCACTCCCCTTTCCATCTTTTGAGCATAGAGCAAGTGGAGAATGGGATGGAACTGATGAACCTTCACTTCATATCCATGCTCTTCCCACCACCTGATCAAACGTGAACGATCAGCATAGTACTCATCTTCAATCGCTTCTACCGCTTCGTCGTTCCCTTCTTCCTGATAGCTTTCCAGGGTGCTTTTTCTATTTGATTCATCTTTGAACATTAAATCGGCGATCACTACCCGCCCATAGTCACTCAGGACCCGGTCAATCTCTTGAAGCGCAAGCTCCTTATCCTCATCCGGTAAATGATGAAGTGCGTAGCTCGAAACGACGAAGTCCACCTCTTGATCATTCAATGGAAGAGAAAGAAAGTGACCAAGACGTGTCTCCACCCCGGGATGTTTCTCTCCACACACCTTCAGCATCTCTTTTGACTGATCCACGACAGCCATAGAAATACCCTGCTGCAAAAATAGCCGTGTCAAGTTACCGGTACCTGCCCCAATATCTACCCCTCTTTCTTCGTGTGATGCATCCACCCATGTATGTACCTTTTCCAGAGCCTCTTCATAATCCTGATGAACGTTGAAACGATACCCCGTGGTTTTAATGTTGTCATCGTAATCTCTCGCTTGGTGATCAAAATTCCACCGATCGTGCCAGTGGGTCCGTTTCTCTTTCAATCCCTTTAACTCTCGTGCCATATCCATCATCTGTTCCTCCTTTCCTGCCTTCCCACTCACCTCAATCATACGGTCTACCGTTGCCATCATGTCTCTGATTTGAAGCATTTCCTCATTAAGCATTGAACGCTGGGTATGTAGGTATTCCGTAAAATCGTCATTCTGTTCCAATGCCTTCTTAATTTCTTTCGTAGATAAGCCAACCTCTCTCAAAGCAAGGATGGTTCGCAAATCCCTGACCTCTTCTTCTGCGTAGATCCGGTATCCATTGCTCGCTTTTTTCGGTGCAATCAATCCTTTCTCTTCATAAAAACGAATCGTTCTTGGCGTTGTTTCTAACTTTTTTGCCGCTTCGGCAATTTTCATGTAGGAATCCCCCTTTTCAAACCCCACTATAAAGGGTAACGTTACGTAAAGGTAAAGTGTATTTTCAAAAAACATCCTTTAAAAATGACACTTTCTCAAAAACGACTAATAATCTAGTACACATGCTCATAAGCTTTTAAGGTTTAGGGAGAGAGTGTCATAATTTTCGGATAGTAGTTGAAAATCACTGTGAGCTTTTATAGTATAATGGTAACAAACAGTTTCATAGCTTTGATTTCCTTAGAGGAGTGAGCAAATGTTAAAAGAATCTGACTTTCCAACAGAAGAATTAAGAGACCAATGGATCAAGGTACGGAATAAGAAACTGGAGGAAATGGCCCAGTTCATCCAAAGATACTTCCATCTCACAAAAGTCAGAGAAAACCCGGGCAGTTATGAAGTTCAGGGGTATTTCTATCAACCTGGATTTGGTGAGGTCCGTATGGCGTTCGAATTCAGTTACGAGAACGTCGCCAAGTTCACGGATTTATTTGATGAACCCATTGAAAAATAAGAAATATAAAAGAGACCCTTTCACTGGGTCTTTTTTTCTACACTAAAATCAAAAAGTCAACCAAAGCACTATTTTGGAAGACTCCGTTCAATATGTAGAAAAGCCTGTACCTTTTGTCTCTCGGGTACAGGCTTTTCTACTAGTTCTGGATAGTCTTATTCGCATACACAGTTGGAGCTGTCTCGGCCTGGGCAACGAGGACAGGCCACCAGAATGGTGTCCCGCGCCAACCATGTTCTTTCTTTCCTTCCTGACGAAGCATAAGGAAAGCCGGGTGTTGTTGAGCGACCTTCCTTGCCACAGTGAGTTCCCCTGTCCCTTTCCCCGGTGTATCAGGGGAGTTTTCGAACTTTCCATCCTGTTTGAAACGGCGAATGTGCCTGTTCGCTCTTGTAAGCAGCCAGACGAAAGCCTCATCCTGCGCATCAGAACCCAAGTAATCGAGGATTCCTTCATACTCTTCTAAATGAAACTCATGACCGTTTTCCATTTCCAGCGTCTCATGAATCAGACGAAGGATCTCCTTCGCCCTCGTTACCGGTATAAGATACGCCCCATCTTTAGTGGCACGAGCATTATTCTTAGCGTTTTCGACTAGCTGATCGATCTTGCGTACCGTTTTTTCGATATGCGTTTTATATCCCGTTTGGAAACCGACAGGCAGTATACGCTTGTGTGGTTTAATCATCGTGAGGCTGGATAATAAAATTTTATTAGGATTGCATGGCATGATCGTGTCTTTGAGATCTCTTTGAATGAAAACAACACCTTTATGATGGCCGCCGCGTTCGAAAGCGTTCCTCAGTTCCCTGTCGAACTCGTGGATTCGTTTCATGACGGCGTAAATCTTTTGTGTCGTGTAAAAACGAGTGACGGCAAGGTCTGCGGCTGGTCTTGCTCCATACATTCGGGAGTGCTGCAAGACCGTATCCTGTTGAAAAGATTTCGGGTTTCTTCCATAGAAAAAGCCGATGAGGTTGTGAATCGTCACTCCACGGTCAAGGATTTGCCCGCCGATGAAAATATTCATGGGGGCTCTAAGCTTCAACTCTCCCTTATGATCGAGCAGTTCGGTCACATCTTTTTCCGAGTTGACCACACTGCTAACCAAATATTCTTCATCCAAAGAATGCCGGACTTCTTCGTACACATCGTCAAAAGTAGGAGCCGGAGTCTTTTTCAAAGTATTCACTGAACGGATAAGGTCGTCATAAGACTCACGAACAAGCCTTTGAAACTCTTCCGATTCCGACCGGGCGCCTTCGATAAGCAATGTTTCAAAACCCTGGATCAGTTCAGCCTGCCAGGCATGTGCATTTTTCCCGCGCTCTGTGTGAATGATAAAAGAATACTTTTGTTGTCTTCGGCCTTTCATCCGTTGCTGAAAACGACGGATGCTCGTGCCTACAATGAAGTTCACAACCGCCCTCCGAATGTTTGCAATATTTTTCTGACTCAGCAAACGATCCATCTTCACACGACGGCCATCCATCTTTTTCATGACCTCCAACTCTTTTTCCTCGACTTCATGGTAAAGGTAGGAAGCAAGGTGACCGTCCTTCTCACTTTTGTCAAAATAAACATTCCCACCGATATAGCGATCATGTACAGGCACAAGTTCTGTGAACGCCGGGCGGATCGGTTCGAACACCTTCCCTTCATGGACTTTCATTTCTTCCGGCTGCAAATAAAGGGAATAAGGAGTCGCAGTGACTTGTAAAAACGCTGGGCGGTTCAGTGCTTTTCTAAGCTTATTAATTTTTGATGCAATCACGCGCATTTGTTTGATATTCTGCTCCCGCTTGTATTCGTAAGCGACACTTGCAAAGTCTGCTTCGTCATCGATGAAAAGCACGCGTTTATTCTGCAGGGATGGATATTTTTCCATCACCGCCTGCTGCAGCCGATCGAGATTATGAGTTTCCTTTTTGACGATAAGAGCCAGCTTTTGTGATAATTCATATTTTCGTAGATTATCAGGCATGTTCATAATATCAAAAACCTGCAGGGCATCGTGTTCGATTGCCCCTTCGAACTCTTCGTGCAGACGGGCATACGTCTGTTTAACAAGCGCATTCGTCCCTTTCGTCAAAAGGATAACGAGATCAAAACCATGATCATACGCGAGTCCCATCAAACCGATAAACGTACGTGTCTTCCCGGATTGGATTTTCCCAAGAAGCATGCCGGGTCGGTGCTCGGTCGTAGTTGTATCTTGAAGTTTTGCCATCGTCCGCAGCATACACTCCCGGACAGGCTGTTTATATTGATTCTTTTTATTTAAATACTTGAAAAAATCTCCATTCGTTTTCAAGTGTTGGAATGTAGCTGTCATTGTATCTTCTCCCTTTTACAAAACACGCTTATTATACATGATTGTGAAACATGAAAAAAGCAAGGAAACCTGGAAATGGTCTCCTTGCTTACTCTTTTTTCTGTACGGGGTCTTCCAAGTCATCAACGTCCACTTGACCGTTAAAGATTTTTAAGAGTCTTGTTTTCGCCTGTTCCCTCACCTGATCATCTATATGGGAAATTACTTGATAGACAGCATAGATGATGACGGCACTATCATCCGTAAAACCAACGACCGGAATGAAGTCCGGAATGACATCAACGGGTAAGATTAAATACCCTAATGCGCCTGCGATCGTCAGCTTGGCTTTCTTGGGTGTATCAGGGCTTTTGAAGGCATAATACAGAAGCAGGCTGTAATAGACGATTTTAGTCCCGATTCGACTGCTGTACGTACGAAGCTTTTCCCCATATTCTTTCTCAGAGAAATAGGCTCGTCCCCGCTCCACCGCTTTACGTGGATCAAGGTTCTTCAAACGATCCTGATAGGTCTTTTGTTTTGTCATAGGCACCTTCCTTTTTTTCAGTACTATACTTTTTACGTAAATCCCTTTATCTAAACTTCTTGAACGATGATTCGCTTTATTTCCTGGGAAATCGACTTCCCCAGGTTGGGACTTTCTATGACTTCTCCCCTTGTAATCATTGTAGAAGGAACACTAGTTTTGTCGAATACGCGGATAAAGCTTACAGTTTTTGGCCTATTCTGATACTTTAAGAGTAACAGTGTCAAAGTTTCCTATACTTATATTTTCACTGACAAAGGAGAGGTTCGTAATGGATTTAGATCAACTTGAATTGAATGCGACTGTAGATGAGACGGTTCAAACAAAACCGTATTACACGGCTTTAGTCGGCTGGAGTGTGCAGGCCATCGAGGCTGCAGCTCGCATGAACCGTCCATTCGTCGTTGTCGGACCTGCAGAATTTGAGACGTATGCAGAAAAGCACGACATTCCGTTTGTAGGATGGGACTTTAACAAGCTCAATGAAAGCTCTGATCATTTGTATAAGCAATTGAAGGACATGGGTGTAGAGCTTGCTGTTCCTTTATATGAAGAATGTGTGGAATGGGCGGGCGCACTCAATGCTCGTTTCCGTGAAGACCCTCGTGTATTCAACCGTTCCCTATTGCTTCGTGATAAAGGAATGATGAAGCGGAAAGCACAAATTTCCGGCATCAAGGTCGGCGTTTTTGAAGAGGCCCGCGATAAAGATGACGTCCAGCGTTTCTTGAAGCGTGTCAACGAAGCTTTGTTGAAACTTGAAGGAGATCACCTCGATCCGATCCACGTCAAACCATTGGACAAGGCGGGTTCTGTCGGTCACCTGGCCATCTATAATAATGAGGATATTGAACGAATTCAGGATGTTGACTTCCCATTATTGATGGAAAGTCACCTGGATGGACAGGAATTCTCCTGCGAAGCATTCATTCATAAAGGCAAGGTTCGTTTTCTCAATATTACGGAGTATGTGAAGCTTGGCTATTCCAACTTCGTTCCGGCTTCTCCGAGCTTAGAGGAAAAGCGCCCGCTCATTGAACGTGCTGTCCAGCAACTGGTCGACGCTTTTGAAATCGAATACGGTGTCATTCATCCCGAATACTTTATCACCCAGGACGGCACGCTTCACTTTGGAGAAGTAGCGGCCCGTGTACCTGGAGGTCATATTTTCGAGTTGATTGAGCGCGCTTATGGATTCAGTGCCTATGAAGCTCAAATCCTTTGCAGTGATCCGAATACAACAGAAGAGGAAATCCGTGAATTTTTCCCAGATCCTTACGATTACCAAAATTATGCCGGTTGCCTAATGGTTCACCCGAATGTGGATTATGTTGAAGACTTGAAGATTCCTGAAGAACTTGAAGACCATCCGTACTTTGAGAAGCACGATATGTTCACCCCTCCTCAAGGAAAAGTAGCTGAACGTGTCGGTTTCGGAAACCACTATGGAACGATCTTTTTCTATGGCCGTGACAGTGAAGAAATGACCGATTTGCTGAAGTCATACGAGCAATACAACTTTTACGTATAATCGCATGCGATAGAGAAAGGAGAGGTTTTTATGCCTCAAACGACGAGTGCCCTTGTCGAACGTTTCATCTATGCTTTAGATCAATTAGATAAAGCTCCATCCTTTGCCAAATCCAAATACCAGACAGATGTCTATCAGGAAGCGAACCGGCTGATTGAAGCAGAAGATGGCTTTGATAATTTATATCAGCATGCCGGCCGATTGGAAGAAGCGGGTGTATTTCAGGATGGACCTTGGGAAGCAGCGGAGAAGCTACAGCCCCCTCTTGTCGCAGGTTCCCTGAAAGCGAAAGGTCTGCCTATGATCATTGAAGTTCTAAGTGAAATGCGCATGCTCGCTTTAGCTAAAGGAAAAGCGACCAATCCGAATGTTCCTCCTGAAATGGCTGAAGAATTTTTGAATGAAGTGATGGTCCTGAATCTGAACCTCTTGTTCCCGGATGCCAGTGAAAGTTCCCGGATTGAAAAGCATGAGAATGATGAAAAAGCGGGTAAGTTATTCCAATTTTTATCTACTCACCTTTCGTCAACCGCTCTGATCCAAACCCTTATCAATGAAATTAAACGACTCACAGCGCAACGTCCTATTATGGTGAAGCGCATCTTATCCATGATTAGAATGGCTAAGGAAATGCTCGACCACGATTCAGATGAACACGGGAAGGCTGAACTAAAACAATTCATTGCAGCCATCGAAGGTCCTTCTAAACTGAGTGCCCAATTCAACGACGTCCATGCATACCGTTCCCAGTTGAAAACACTCACGCGTACCGACCTTATTTCTGAAAGCGTTGCACTCGCTCAATCCATGCGTGAAACAGGACTTGTCGCCCCTCATCACGCAACCTTAATCCGTTTTTTGAGCAAAAGAAACCCTGCCCTTCTCGTCTATGCCCTAAACCTAAATAGTAAAGGCAGTGCGAACCTTGAAGAGCACCGGGAACTCGTCATCCAGTTGATCCGGGCTTCCATTTTCCCCGGAACCCGCCAGGCGATTTATGGTCTATCCATGTTACTTGAGCGTGGGGTATTGTCACACTCCCCTGTCGCACCGGGCCTAAGGCGATTGGTGGAACTTGATATCCGCCCGGATGTCCGAAATGCACTATACTCAACGACGAATACGGGTGAAGGTGTCACAGCAAACAGTATACTTGTCGCGGGGACGATCCAAGTGCTCGGTCAACCCCTCGGCGTTGGTCAAGGGTTCAATCCGACCTGTCAGGCTGCCCGTGGCATTAGCTTATGGGCACAGCACGCACCGGGATTCCTGCTTGAAATCATTCCGCGTGCGGCACGTGACGGCGACCTTGACTTTACGTTTGAAGGAACACCGATTCATTCCAAAGAGCTAACAGGTGGACTTGCTCCAGATCTTGATAAAGAGCTCGATCCTGTATCCCTTGTCCTCGTTCCACACTTGGACAAGATCTATAGTGAAATGATGACGCGTGTCGCTTTGCGAGGAGAAGACGGTCACCGCTGGGTTAACCCGGCGTTTTATGGAAACTGGGTCCAGAAAGGTTTCAGTTCCGTCTTCGATCCGATTACCGGATACGTGTTGGATTACCCTGGATTCGTTAAACTTTTCTACGCTACCCATCATACAGAATACAATGATGATTATGAATTGATTTATCCAAACCCTGTCGGCATTTTCATTACCAACGTGCACGGCAAACTGCTCGGCCTCCATGCTGTATCAATTACAAGGATAACGAAAGACCCGAGCGGCGAGGAAAGAATCTACTTTTATAACCCGAACAATGACGGTTCCCAGAACTGGGGGCAGAACATTGAACCAAGCGTCATCGGGAATGGCGAAATGGAAGGCGAAAGCTCTCTTCCTTTCCACCAATTTGTTTCCCGGTTATACGCCTTCCACTATAACCCTTACGAACAAGGGGATGCCTATGCAGTGGAAAATTCCATTGTTGATGGCATCCGCCAGCTTGCTCAGGAGAGCTGGGGCAAAGATTATACGTGGGTGTAATTGTCAAAAGCCAGACTCCTTATGGGAGTCTGGCTTTTTTGTTGGAGCTATAGGGCTGTAGGTTTTATTAGCAGGTTTGCGCAAAATATTAGTAGCTTTTGCCCTTTTTTAGCGATTCCCAACCAGATATTATCAATTTCTGATTCTTTCAGTGACTTTTGGCCGTTTATCGGTAGGTTTTCGTCATTTATCAGTTGGTTTGGCGTATTTATCGGTGGGTTTTGCGCTTTTATCAGTGACTTTCACAATTACATCAGTATTTTGCAAAAAAAAAAAAAAAGACTTCCGAACGAGTCGGAAGTCTTTTTTACTTACTTATTTTTGAACGTTAGCCGCTTGTGGGCCACGGTCGCCTTCAACGATTTCGAAAGAAACTTGTTCGTTCTCTTCTAGAGTTTTGAAACCTTCGCCTTGAATAGCAGAGAAGTGTACGAATACGTCGTCTTGACCTTCTACTTCAATAAATCCGAAACCTTTTTCTGCGTTGAACCATTTAACTGTACCTTGTAACATGTTGTTACCTCCTGCGTGGATGAAAGATCCACATTGTATTACTATAATTGCTCTGCCTATTCATTCAAGACGAAAGTCACTTTCAAGTTCCTTTAGCTTTCATTCCTAACCGAACAAGAATAATTAACTTTATTATATACCCATATCCACCACGCGTCAACCTTCTGGCAACACTATTTTTTATCCATTAGCGGAACGGTCTCCTTACCATAGTACGCGCTCAGCAGCTGTTGAAGCTTCACTCCGGGGTATTTCGCCTGTAATTTCCCTTCAAAATTCTTTAAAGAAAGTTTCCTTTGTAAGTCCAAAGCGTACACACTCACATCCATAAAGTCAGCGAGTGCGGCAAGCTCTTCATAGGAAAGTGGAGTCGTATAAATGGTCCCTGCTGGCTCCCCTATCCTTTCATAACGCACCCGGAAAGCCTCTAGCACGTTTGCAAAAGGACCACTTTCAAAGTGCTTTACAGCTGCGTATACCTTTTTCTGTCTCATCGTTCCCTCTCCCTACACCTGAATCTCCATGTTATATAGGTATGGTTTCAGTTAGAAAAATGTCCAGCTTTTCGGCTGAACCGGATGGTGAAACAGGTTCACAGCTCGTCCATCCCTGACAGCCGCTCCACACCTCAACAAACTCGAAAGCGACACGCAGCCCATCATTAAGGAAGAAAAATGGGCGATGTCTACTTCAATGATCACTTCAGCCTCTTCATCGGTGGCTTCCGGTTTTCCATTCGTAAACTGCCAGACCGACTCGTACGTTTCATTCAGGAAAGAGTCGCTCACTTTCCATCCAACCTTGACCGTATCGTTTCCAAAGCTGACCTCTCCCAATTTCTCAAGGAAAGCAGGAATGTCCAGGATGCGATACATCAACCCCCGGCCTTCTTCACTGACTTTATGGTAGATGGAAAAGATGAGCTGTTCATCTAAATGGACAGGATCATTCAGTGAATAAGCAAATTCCTGATCAAACGTCGGGAAATAGATGGAGCGCACTTGATCTTTTTGATTATGTAGATATTGAATAAGTGTCCGATAGGCTTTTGTCGACGTGTAGAAAAAGTTTTTGACATGAACATCGTTTTGCAAAAAGTGATCGCCTTCCCTGAATTCAAGCGTCACATATCCCGTAAGCCTCCCCTGTTCTCTTACGCCAAAAGTGTGAAGCTCTTCTTTCTCAAGGAAAGCGAATCCATACCGAGGAATGGCTGTTGCCCCGTGGTTCTCCCTTGCCCATGTGTCATAACAGGCTTTCACTTCATCCTGATGATGCGTATGCAACACTTCCACCTTCTCTCCTTCATCATAGGCAGGGAGCTGAGAAGGATGGAAATGGTAGGTCGACAACCGCGGGCCCAGTCCAAACCCCATCCGCTTATAAAACGACGGTTGGAACGGATACAGATGGGCGATGACCTGCCCTTTATCCCTAGCCTCTGAGATGAAATGTTCAATGATCCGTTTGGCATGCCCTTGTTTCTTATAAGGAAGATCAACCGCTACGGTCCCAATTCCTGCAGCATCTACTTGCTGACCATATACATTCATGAGGTGATCATAAGCGATGTATCCACCGACAAGCTGTTCATCTTCATAAAGACCGATGGTGTGTATCTCATTCTTCTGAGCCATTTTCCTCCGGTGCTCGGTGTACCTTTCCTGCTCTTCCCGAGTATTTAATTTCATCCCCGGGTAACAGCGTCTCGATAAGTTTGTGAATGCGTAGAAATCTTTTAATTTTTGAAAGCCCATACCTTTTCCTCCTTGGTGAACATTTCTATTCCTCAAGCCTAGCATTTTCCAAATATTTCATCTATTCTATTATAAAGAACATTCTATAGTATTTTTGCTTGAGTCTGAAGACCTCAGAAGTAAAATTCCCTTTCAGGCAGGTGAAGAAAATGGAAGGTCCCATCCCCTGGGCCATGTTAGAACACACGTATGCTCAAGCTTTACAAGCGATCATCCCGGAAGCTGTTGAAGATCATCTACTGGATATGAGCCACATAAGAGAATTTATAGCCTATGTGGAGCATTACCCTGAGTACTCCAGTCACTTGATTCAGACCTTACGGAGATCCTGTGATGCCTTGTTTCTACCAGAAAAAGAATATGACATGTATATAAAGAAAGATTATAAGGAAGGAGTCAGCGTGGGTGCTGCTTTTGCTGAACGCGATTTTTTTACGATTGATTTGATGCTCCAGCTGACACACAGCACCAGAATGTCCAGCATCCAAAGCGTATTGAGAGCCATCACAGCCGTGCAGGCTGACATTGATTCCTCTCCCATTATTGAACGTTTTTTTGACATTACGAATAAGAGGCAGAATTCATTTTTTCAAGGATACATAGAGGAGCAAAACAAAAAGCTAAAGCACCAAATCATGAGAGATCCACTAACCTCGCTGTATAACCGCAGGTATTTTTATCCCTATGTAAAAGAAGAACTGATAAGAGCGCAGAAAGAAGCCTTCCCTGTCACCCTGATCCTTGTTGATTTTAACAATTTTAAAGAAATCAATGATCGCCGAGGCCACCAGGAAGGGGATCGTGTGTTGAAAAAATTCGCGGAATGTCTTTCCAACATCCACGAAGATTTTGACGGAGCTTTCCGGTTCGGAGGCGATGAATTTGTCCTCGTCCTGTCAGGGTACAGGGAAAATGATGCAGAAAAAATAGCTCAGGCCCTTAATGAAACGATTAAACAGGTCGAGGAAGGAGCTTCTATTTCCTACGGCTTGATCCAACTCCCAACGGAAGCTTTCATTGAGGATTTAAATTTGGATTTGTATCTTAATCTGGCTGATGAGCGAATGTATGAACATAAAACAATACGCAAAAAAATAAAGACTCCTGAATAAGCAGGAGTCTTTATTGATCAGACCGCAGGAGGCCCAAATTTCCCTTTACGGAAGTCGTCATAAGCCTGTTTGATCTCTTCCATTGAATTCATGACAAACGGGCCATGTGGGACAATTTCTTCTCTGATTGGTTCACCGGAATAGACAAGCACCTTCGTCCGTCGCTTCTTAGAGATGAGCTTTAATTCACTCGTTCCTTCCCCATCTTCATGAAAAGAAAGGGTACCGACGCCATGCTTCTTAACATTCACTTCATTTTCACCTGCTACCACATCACCAGCAAGGACATAGAGGAAAGCATTGTGGTTGTCAGGCAGTTCAAGGGTGAATGCCGCACCTTCAGATAAAGTGATTTCGCTGAGCGTAATGGGAACAATGGAGTCCAGGGGTCCTTCCACTCCGGCAACATTGCCGGAAAACACTTTCACTGCTCCCCCGTCAAAAGGAACGACAGGAGCTTCTTCTCCATATACATTTTGATAGATGGTTTCAGAGTTCTTCTTATCTTTCGGAAGGTTCAGCCATAGCTGCAGCGTATGCGCGACATCATCTTCCACTCCGTCTTCGGCGTGTCTTGCTGCCCAGCCGGCATTCATGTACTGCACGTCCCCAGGCTCAAGAATATCGCGGCCGCCTGCATTGTCAATGTGCTCCAATCGTCCATCAACGACATACGTGACGGTCTGGAATCCACGGTGCGGGTGATCCGGAAACGTTCCTTTCTTAAACCAATCCTCAGCCATCAGTATAAATGGGTCGAAGTCGCGCCACCTGTCAGCGGGGAGAACCCACCCTTTTTGAATAGCCGGAAACCCCATCTCTTGATATTGAACGTACCAATGATCTTTCACTTCTCTTTGGAAGTTTGCCATTTCAACCATCCTTTCAATTAGTTGCTATAACTACTATATGATGAAAAAAAGGGCTCCTCACCCTTCAATGTTGTTTTGCATTTTCGTAAGGAGCCGGTCCAATTCCTGCAGTTCTTCTTTTGAAATCCCTTCAGTCACCGCGTCATTAAAGGCTTCTGCGACAGGTACCACTTGTTCCTTCAAGTCTCTTCCTTCTTCCGTCAAATAAAGTTCCAAGGAACGTCGATCTTCTGTACAAAAATTCCGTTTGATAAACCCTTTTTTCTCAAGATTCGAAGCCATCCGGGCAATATTCGTCTTATCTTTTTTCAAATGATGAGCCAGCTGATTCTGCGTCATCCCGTCTTTTTCCCAAAGCAGCATCATAATCAAGTTCTGCTCAGGCGCAAGATTGTAAGGTTGAAGCTGTGCTTTCACATAACTTGTCAACTTTAAATCCGTTTGGTGCAGCTTAATGCTGATATAATCTTGAAAACTTAAATTCATAGGCAGTCTCCCTAAATAGTTGCTATACATACTATTATAATCAGACCAAAGTCCTCTGTCAAAAGTTCCGACCATAGATGACCAGAACATCGCTCATTCTCTCCTTGAATGTCAGAAAGACACTTTGTCATTTGAGTTAAGTCACTTTCGCTTCGAGTTCGGGCACTTTCATCTCGGGTTATGTCACTTTCGTCCGGAGTAAGGACACTTTCATCTGGGGTTATGTCACTTTCGTCTGGAGTAAGGACACTTTCAACTCAAATCAGGAGATTTTTGTCTTTCCGCCTATGATGTCATCCACTCAAGTCCCACAGAATGTCCGATAAGGCTGATCGCCTGAATCAGGTAATTCGGTATAAGCTTCCTGTGCTTCCGTATAAGCATAAGGATCCTCCAAGACAGAAAGCAATTGCTTCACAACACTGAGATCTCCCTCTTCCACTGCGGCTTCAAGAGCTTCTTCCACCCGATGGTTACGCGGAATAATGGAAGGGTTCGATTTTTTCATTAATACCTGAACCTCATGGTCACTGGTCTCCTGACGCCCCAAACGCGCCTGCCACTGCTTATACCAGTTGGTAAATGCCGGCTTCCCATACAGAGATGTTTCATCAGGGCGACCAAGCGTCAGGGCACGGAAAGTGTTCGTATAGTCCGCTTCATTTTTCTCCATCATTTCCAATAAGTCTTCAATCAAAGGCTGGTCCTGCTCTTCCGCTGTCACCATCCCCAATTTAGCCCGCATCCCGTTAAGCCAGTAGGCGTGATAAGATTTTTCATAATTGGCATGAGCTTCCTGTGCCCTTTCAACAGCGGCCTCCTGATTTTCATGAAAAAGCGGGAGGAGGGTTTCTGCCAAACGAGCCAGGTTCCAGGCTCCAATCGGGGGTTGGTTCATATAGGCATATCGGCCCTGGCGATCTATGGAGCTGAAGACGGTTTTCGGGTTGTACATGTCCATAAACGCACACGGTCCGTAATCAATCGTCTCTCCGCTGATCGTCATATTATCTGTATTCATCACACCATGAATAAAGCCGACGAGCTGCCACTGAGCAATGAGAGATGCCTGACGATCGATCACTTTTTCAAAAAAGGATAAATAAGGATTTTCAGCATGAAGAAGCTCCGGAGCATGGCGTTCGATGGCATAATCAGCTAGGGCTTTCAACTGGTCGTGGTGGTCTTGAAGACCCGCCGCATATTGAAAAGTTCCGATACGCAAATGACTGGAAGCTGCCCGGGTCAGGACGGCACCAGGAAGCAAGTCTTCCCTCTGCACGTATTCTCCTGTCGTTACAACGGCAAGACTTCGATTAGTCGGAATTCCTAATCCGTGCATTGCTTCACTAATGATGTATTCCCTGAGCATCGGTCCAAGCGTCGCCCGTCCGTCACCCCCGCGGGAAAACGGGGTACGGCCTGATCCTTTCAACTGGATATCAAAGCGCTCATCTTCAGGTGTGATTTGTTCGCCAAGCAATACAGCTCTTCCGTCACCAAGCATCGTCAATTGTCCAAACTGATGCCCGGCGTATGCCTGGGCGATCGGTACGGATCCTTCCGGTACTGCATTCCCTCCAAAAATGGCGGAATCCGGTTTAGTAGGTAAACCCAGCTTTCCTGCAAGATCTTCATTATAAAGAACGAGTTCAGGATTCTCGACTTCTGAAGGTGCCGTTTTTGTGTAAAAAGCATCAGGGAGTTCCGTATAACTCTGCTGCAAATTCCATCCTTTATGTGCGTCCATAACAATCTCCTTTATCGCTTTCGTCGTTTCCTCTACCATATCATAAGTGTTCCCACGTTTCCTTTCACCTAGTATGCAGACTCTACTCTAAGACCACAGCTTTTTTTATTCGCATAAAAAAAAGCCTGCCCCTGCGGAGGGACAGACTTTTCCTACATCATTTTTTCAATTTTAGAGAAAACCCGGCAGGCATTCTGATAAAAAACATCTTCTACATGCTTCGAAGGAATAAGTGCACCGATAAAGTCTGCATAGGCCTTGATCGGAACGAGCGGCCAATCAGAACCGAAGAGCAGCTTCTCGTAATGGTCACAATAGGTCAACGCATGGCGGACATGATCGAAATGATTGTCCACTAGACGAGCATCCAGTTCTTTTTTTGTTCCAACGAGCCAGCCGGATAAATCGGCAAACATGTTCCTGTTCTTATAAACGACTTCCGCTCCTGTCAGCACCCAGGGATCCCCAAGGTGAGCCATGACGAAGTTGACATCCCTTCTCGCGACGGCAACTTCATCCAGCGTCAACGGATGAGAATACTTTAATAACCCTCGTTCCGAATACGTGTCTCCTGTATGAAAAACAACAGGGACGCCGTAGGCAGCAGCAAGATCATATACGGGCTGATAGATATCGTCATAAGCGTAAAACGGATAGTAGCCGAGGTAGATTTTGACCCCGACGGTCTCCGGCTTTTGAAGCGCCGTTTCTAATCGGTCCAGTGCGTCCTGATCCAGGCAGAAAGGGTTGATCCCTGGACAGACACCCAATCGTGACGGTAAATCTTCAGCCAAATCAAGCCCCATCGGAGTCTGAACGTAGCGGTCCGGAAAGCCCTCTCTCCCTTCCGTCACGCCCATTCCAATGGCAAAAGCAATATCACCCGTTTCCATCTCTTTACGTAGTCCTGCTTTTGTATAATCGACACGGGAAAGGTCCTGCCCCGTGTCTTTAAAACTTTGGATGCTGGAAAAATGGATGTGTGCATCGATGATTTTCATTTTATATTCCTTTGAAAGAAATCCGGTGGAACGGGTGCTGCTTCCATGATTCTTCATGTTCACCGATGATGAAGAAGGTTGGCTCAACCGCCGCTACCTTCTGTGAGGAAGCGGACCATTCGTGAACGGATTCCACGAGAAAAACGTCCTGGTTCATATACATTTCTGCCTGCTTCCGCGTTTGGGGGTGGACCATCATCAGGTGATCTTTCTCCCCATCCGATCCAATGACAACAGAGGGACCGGATTCAAGATCATATTCTTCTACCCCGGCATTATACGTATGAAAAACACCATCTGTCGAGACTCTGGCAAAGCTTGAGGATAAGTGTTCACCCGGTTTAAAAAAGGCTTCCAATGCTATTTTCTCAGCAGCAAAGGTACGAGGGGCTCCCTGTTCAATTTCTGCATAGACGGCTACGATCGGCACTTCAGGTAATGTCAGCGCATATTGTTTCAAGGTCAAACCTTTCATTTTTTCGTGCTCATGGAAAGTTGTAGTGAGACAAATTCCCGTCCAATCATTCCCATCCTGGTCTTCCTTCGAAATGGCTTCTACTTTCGTTTCTTCTTTCATCATCGAAAAAGGACTCACACCGTCCAAAACATAACGCAGTCCTCCACCCCATGGATTCCACCAGCTTCTCGGACCTGCTTCCGGATATTGATGATGAAGGAACTCACGTCCTTGATGACAGAGAGAATAGAAACCAGGAAAATAAGAGGCCGAGGCTGAATACGTCAAGACACCGTTATCGACCGTCCAACAATCATCTTTTTGGCTGACGTCCACCTTCTGATCTCCCTGGACGAGCTGATAAGACTTGAACTCCGCGTTTCTTCCTTCAGAACGGAAAGTACCAGACAAATCAGCGAAACCCGGACGTTCATGGACGATCGGCACATCGATAGCGGTGACGCCGTCCTCCCGTTTCACTTCTTTTCTATAAGAATTGCCTTCATATCCAACCGTCAACGTTCCATACACATGCGGAGTCAGTAAAGAACGGAATGAGTGGGTCACTTCATGCCCTGCTTTTGAAACAATCCCTTCTTTCGGTACCATCTCAAACACTGGTTTCTCCGGAAGTGGATCAGCCTCACCGATGACCATTTCACGCCAGGCAGACCAGTCACCCGCAGCATTTACACCGATTTGAAGGGGACCCATACACCTTTTTTCTCCTGAGGAAAGTTGGTCAAGCTGATATTCAAAAGCGAACCGCCAGTCGTCTTTTCTTCCCGTCGCTTCTTCCGGCCACGCCATACCGAACGTATCCCCAGCACGATTCGTCGTGTAGAGCCACCGTTCAGAGAGATCTTTTTCGCGTAAGTATTCCGTAAAGGGAATCAAGGCTTCTGTACCAATGACAACACCATCTTCATTCGGAAGAGCCAAGGCCTTATATTTCGGAAAGACAGGCTGCAGCAAATGAAGATCTTTATAATTATCCTCCCCGTTATTGATGAGTTCGTGATGGACCTCGACAAGTCCATCACCATAGATTTTGTAATAATTGTTCAACAAAATCCCCGGGAACGCTTCCGACTCAAGAGAGGTTTTCACTACAAACGCTTCGGCCAGCTCCACATACTCGATCGTCGCCATCTTTTTCGAAAACTCTTCACTGAATGGCTGGCCAAGCTTTGGTGTCATGAGGAGCAGCGGGTCTTCTTTCGACCGGACTGATCCCACAAACACCATGTGATTTCTTTTTTCAACCTTCACAAAAAAAGGTCCGTTATATCCATACCAATCTGTATCGGTGTCTCCTCCAAATTTCCCACCGTATCCCGGAAAAGCGAGCGCAATCTTTGTACGGAAGGAAAAAGAATGACCAGTGTCCGTACGTCCATCTACCTGCACTTCCTCATGTAAAAAGCCATTCTTCAACAATTCAACAGAAACCGGAATGGTCGCGCGTCCTTTGCCTTCCACCTCCACTTGAACCGATGATGCCGACCACTCAACCACTTCCTGGTGTGGCAACTTGACTGTCAACACCGCCTTGTCTGCCATACGACTTTCTACATCCAGATAAAGCGTACCTTTTTGCCGGGGCCGCCAATATTTTTGGACCGTCCGAATATCCACCTTCCCTGCCTGCAGCGGGAAAACACCCGATCTCAATGGAATACGATCGCCGTTGATTGTGATGACTGCTCCGATGACGGGATGCGTTTTCCATGCGCTCGGTTCCTGGTCCGGTACTTGAACTTGCACGTTAGATACCGCACTCCATTCGGACTCCACTTCTGTTTCTTCATTCAGGTCCTCTTTGACAAGTGCCGAAGAATCTCCTGACATAGAAACTTCCATTGGCTTTTCTGTGAAGTTCTTTACGCGATAGCTCACAGGATAGTCCGTCTTTTCCAACAGTTTAAAGTCCGGGACCTCCATCTCTACCCGCCAGTCATTCGTTTCGATGAGAGTCATTCCACGTCCTGTGCGTTCAACTTGGATCCGGACAAATTCGTCTCCTGCTTCCCAATGATATTCATAGAACGTGAACCCTTTTTCCTTCGTTCCATCAGGTTTGATCTCCATCGGTCTCACGCTCGTGGAGTACCAGTCGTGCTTTTTGAAAAAGGGTTTCAAGGCTTCGATTTGGAGAACTTGTGGCATGAAATTCATCAAATGAGTCGCATCATCACGATCCTCCCAGAAAAAGCCGCATTTTTTATAAAGCGGTACCGCTTTCGTATTCCCCGGCCATGTAAAAAGATCAAGCCGCGGCCACCCGTATTCGACGGTTTTATCTATGGCTTGAAGCAGTAATTTTTTACCGATCTTCAACCCTTGATACCCGGGATGGACATTCAAAAGAGGGATATAAAGGGCGCCTGTATCTTCCTTATATTCGGAAAGCCCGCAATAACCGACCACTTCATCTTCTACTACAGCAAGAAACAAATGAAGATTCGTAGATTTCGATTCTTTTTCCAAGACGTCCTCGGCCGTTGTGACAACCGCATCGCCGCCCCAGTTATCACGGCTCTCATTCCACATTTTTGCAACGGATGCTGCATACTTGTCTTCGTATTCTACAATGCTTACGCGCTCTAATGTCTTCATAGCATTTCCTCCAACGTATGTAATGGAAAATACTTGCTCACTCACAGTTTATGAGTTTATGACCAGGAAGTAAAGAATATTCAAACAAATCTACGTGTAGTGGTGACCTGGCTTTTTATGATGTCATCCTAACGCCGGTGGATAAGGGTTTAACGATCGAAAATAGCGTCCGTCTTAAGGCAAACAGCGTCCTAATGTTGAAAAGTAACGACCTGACTTGCATATAAAAAAGCCAGGCAGAAACGCCTGACTTCATTTCCGTATCCGGTTTAAGAACTGCTGGGTACGTGGTTCTTTCGTTTGTTGGAAAATTTGCTCCGGGGTTCCCTGTTCGACAACAGCCCCCTGGTCCATAAAGATGACACGGTCGGCCACCTCTTCCGCAAAGCTCATTTCGTGGGTGACGACAACCATCGTCATCCCTTCTTCCGCAAGTTCTTTCATAACATCAAGAACATCACCGACAAGCTCAGGGTCGAGAGCCGAAGTCGGTTCATCGAACAAGATGACTTCCACTCCGGTCGCAAGAGCACGGGCAATGCCGACGCGCTGCTGCTGCCCCCCGGAGAGTTGATGGGGATAAACATCCAGCTTCTCTCCAAGGCCGACCTTCGTTAAGATATCCGCCGCTCGCTCGCGTGCTTTCGCTTTGGATACTTTTTGTACAGTCACTGGCCCTTCCATTACATTTTCGAGTGCGGTGAGATGAGGGAAGAGATTATGGTTTTGAAAGACCATCCCGGTTTGTTTTCTGAATTCGACGACCTGTTTTTTCTTTGAAGGCTTGGAAAAATCCATCGACTGATCTCCAATCGTGATTTCTCCTTCTTCCGGTGTCTCAAGAATGTTCAAAGAACGGAGCAGCGTCGTTTTCCCAGAACCCGAGGGGCCGATGACAACAACCACTTCTCCTCGGTCGACATCCATATTGATATTCTTCAGTACATGCAAATCTCCAAAAGATTTGTTGAGGTCTTTGACAATAATCATAGCAGCACCCTCCTATTTTGCGACATATTGATCCAACCTGTTCTCTACACGGTCCTGAACGAAGGAAAGACCGATACATATGATCCAGTAAATGACGGCAGCTTCGGTATAGACGAGCAGGAAATGATAGTTCGTTGCTGCGATTTCCTGTGCTTTTCGGAACATTTCCGTATACGTAATTGTCGATGCCAGCGAGGTATCCTTAATCAAGCCGATAAAGGAGTTCGATAATGGTGGGATCGATACTCTCGTCGCTTGAGGGAGTACAACACGTCGGAGAGCCTGAAAATTGGTCATCCCGATTGAATGAGCGGCTTCCCACTGCCCTTTTGGGATCGACAAAATGGCCGCACGAATAATCTCAGAATTGTAAGCTCCCATATTCAAGGAAAAGCCGATGATGGCAGAATACAACGGGTTAATCGTTACGCCCACAGACGGGAGTCCGAAGAAAATGATGAACAATTGCACAAGCAAAGGTGTCCCGCGAATAATCGACACATAGGTCCTGGCGATCCACTGAAGAACTTTCATGTTGGAAAGCCTCATGAGTGCAGTAATCACAGCCAACACTAATCCGATGGCAAATGTAATCAATGTGAGCGGAATTGTATAATACAAAGCCCCTTTCACCAAAGGGAGAAAAGAGCTTACGATAATATCGATATACTTTTCCATTTCAGGGTCTGTGAAGATGTTACTTAGATACATCTTCACCAAACCACTTCTCGGAAATTTCAAGGTATGTCCCGTCGTCTTTCATTTCCTGGAGTGCTTCGTTGACCGCTTTTACAAGATCTTCATTGCCTTGTCGGAAAAGCAAGCCGCTTTGAGAAGCATCGTCCTGACGAGCAGCGATTTTCACCGGTGCATCCTCACGGTTGTTCAAATAATCAAGCACAGACAAACGATCGTTGACAGTCGCTTCCACGCGTTTCGTTGCAAGCAGCTGCATCGATTCGTTGAATCCTTCTACACTTGTGATTTCCGCGCCATTATCGCGGGCAATGTCTGCATAATTACTCGTCATCGACTGAGCCGCATTGACACCTTCCAAATCCTCGAAGTTCTGAATGGATTCATTGTCTTTATGTGTGACAATGACCGCTGAAGACTGGATGTAAGGATCAGAAAAGGAATACTCTTCCTGGCGTTCTTCCGTAATTCCTACCTGGTTGGCAACCATATCGAAACGTTCCGCATTGAGACCCGCGAACATGGAATCCCATTTCGTTTCGTTGAATACAGGTTTGACTCCAAGACGATCCGCTACTTCTCGCGCAATCTCTACATCAAAACCCGTCAGTTTATCATTTTCATCGTGGAAGGTGTATGGACGATACGTACCTTCTGTACCAATCACCAATTCTCCACTTTCCTGAATTTGTTCAAGTAAAGTCTGATCAGTGGACTCATTTCCTTCACTGGAAGAAACCTGATCGCCTTCCTCACTGCTTCCGCAAGCGACGAGAACTGTCGCTAGAAAACCTATGGATAAAAACAAAACGAATTTTTTCATATAAGAATCCTCCCTTAAAACCAAGTAAGTTGATATGTTTTAATGACTTTTACGATGTTAAACGATTAAGGGGAGGATGTCAATATGGAAATCTTGACATAGAAAAACCTGACGAGAGATCGTCAGGTTTCTTTTCTTTCAATGCTTAATGGTTTGTGGCGGTTCTTCCATCCAGCCATGCTCGATCATGAGTTTCGCACCTTTATGAGCATACTCGAAAATATCTTTCATAAAGATGGTCAACTTCGCAGGCAGGTCATTCCGTAAACTGAACGCAGTTCCTAAAGAATTGCCTCCTAGTGAAAAACTGCAGAATAAACTCACACAATACATCATGATCTTATCGGAAAATGGCGGCACTTTCGAAGTGGTGATATTTCCACCCGCGGTTGTAGGGAACTGAATGTCGTTCTGCAATAGGACTTCACTCATTTCTTTGATTACGCCTTTCGCTAATTCTCCGCCTCTATAAAAATAATCACTGGCATCTTTATGGGTAGCACATTGAGCAAAACCAAATATCATGTGCATCCCCGTTACGTTTGATTCGATAGAATGGTGGATATGAGCGATTTCGACCGTGTTTAACGCCCGCTTCCCTTTTAACGGATTGATCATCCCTAAATAATTCGTCCCTTTCGCATGCTCCACCTGCTTTTGAACAGAAACATAAGGAGATTTAGGTAGATAACCTTTGGTCAGTAAGAATTGTGTACAATCGTCATAACACTTTTGAGTGATCTGGGTCAGCTCCTGATACAACAATGTGACATCCGGACGATAAGACATGGTTAAATTCAATGTGTGCATGCCCATGCTTATCTCTTTCACCAAACGCAAAAACATAATATCAAAACCGTTATCATAAAGCTTCGGTACCCCTTTATTGACATCGTCATGTGTAAAGCCGATGGGAACAGGAATATCTTCTGCTCGAAACATCGATTCAATTTTCCCAACATAGGGCTGGATCGTTGATCTCAAATTCGTCATGATTTGTTTGGCTTCAGGGTCATCCGCTTGTTCTATAAAATACTCAAGCATGGTAAGAATCATGGTTTTCTGCTGATAAGTCATCCATAAAGTTCCGATTTCGGATGAGGATAAACGAGGGCTTTCTGGCATATGAACTCCTCCAATTTGGATTGCATTCAGTTATTCACTGCAATATCCGTGCTTTTTTCTTAGTCTTTTCAAACTGATCGTATTCATTCACGAATAACGACGAAAAGTAGGACATAGGGAATGAATTCTTGGAGAAATTAATAAGGAACCACCAGGAGGAGGATGACGATGAGTAAAAATAGCGAAAGCAGAAAGAAAAACAATCCGAAAGGCAGAGACCGCGGATCTGCTAACCAGAAGTTGCAGGCAGCTCTCGAGGGACACAACAAAGAAAAGGATCACTTATCCGCTGCCTATATGAACAACAATACAGCAGCAGTAGATGTGAATGAAGAACAATAGCACCAATGGTAACACTTCCTTACGAGGAAAAGGCCTGTCCCTTTATCGGACAGGCCTTTGTTATCATCATTTTTGATTTTGTTTATGAGCGAGCATCTCTTTCACTTGATTGTAGGAAAGCCCGGATTGTTCATTCCGACGTTTCACTTCACTCACATTCGTTCCCGATTTTGCAAACACATCTTGTCCAGGATTGTTCGATTGGTTCATTCGAATTCACCTCCTGGATTTACTTTTCGCCCGATTGGATTCCTTTATCCTTCGAGTTTTGCAGAAAAGTACCCAAGAGCAGCTCCCAGAATAGCTCCGCCCAGAACTTCAATGGGCTGATGACCAAGAAGCTCCTTCAGTTCCTTATCCCGTTCTACGAAATCAGAACTCGGAAAGTCAACAGAAATCGCGGCAAAGTTATCTTCCAGATCGTTGACCAGTTGAGCGATTTCACCGGTATGACGTCTGATCCCTTGAGCATCATACATAACGATCACACCAAAAATCGTAGCGAGAGCTGTTTCCGTATGACGTGAGCCTTTGTTAGCAGCGATATATGTGGCAAGGGCCGAGACACCAGCAGAGTGGGAACTCGGCTGGCCCCCTGTAGTCGCGATCTGCTTCAAATCCCATTCTCCGGTCACTGTTTTATGAGTGACAATCTTTAGTGCTTGAGCAATTCCAATTGCCGATAAGGCTGTAATAATCCCTCGGTTCATCTTCTCCATTCTTGACCCTCCAGTTCATGAACATCTATATATGTTCATACCCTTTGTGTTTCGTTTTATTCAGTCGTATGCAAGAATCTCGTAGCTTTTTCTTCCCTTATCAGGAATTTCAAATGGGTTCATCTATAAAAATAAAGCTGACAGGCGGGACTTCCACCTGTCAGCTTTATTAAAATGTATTGTAAATCACATCGCATTCACCCGCTACAGGTTCATAAAAACAATGGGATTTGTATCTTCCGACCTGACTCTGACCATACCACGTCGGCGGGCAGTCTCCGTCCGGCCTGAAGTACCACAAACTGTACTTCGCCGGCCAGGATCGATACCCTTTCACATTTTTGCGCGCCAGACGTCTTTCACTTTCCCGCGCTCTCTGGTAGTACATGCCGTGCTGCAGGGCTTCAAAGGCTTTCGGTTGATTGATCACCTCCGGCAGTGTACTTACCCCTTTGAAATCCGAACAATTCACTCTTGCCCGGTTCACAGCCACAGCTCCTACATGCAGCATGCCCTGCTTTCCTTCTCCGACAGCTTCCGCTCGCAGCAATCGTGCCAACATGTCGATATGTTTACTTGGAGCTTTAATAACAGCCACGATGTCATCCCCCTTTTAGCTCACTCTTTTATATTTATTCAAAAAAAGAGGGAGCATGAAAAAAGAAGGGATTATGACAATCTTTGTCTCCTCCGTTGATGCCATAGGGTCACTTCAAGAGCAGTGAGGCACAGAAGCAGCCAGGCGATTCCAAATAAATAACCGGCAACCACGTCTGTAAAGAAATGAACCCCTAAATAAACACGGCTGACCCCGATAAAGAGAGCAATAAGAGCCAAAACTGTATTGATTGTCCATTTCCATTTCTGTTCAAGTTGACTGATTACGAAAAGATAGATAATAAAACCATAAAAAACGAGGGCCCCGGACGCATGTCCACTCGGAAAACTGGATGTAGCCCCATGATAATCGCCTTTAAACGCTGGTCTGTCGCGACTGGAGAATGATTTCAAACCTGCCGTGAGACCACTGACTCCTCCCATAGCCAGAATGAAATACACACCTACCCAGCGACTGAAGGGGGAGAAGAACAACAAATAGACAGCAAGAATAAGGGAAATGATCACCATGAAGATCACCGATCCCGCCTTAGAAATTCCTTTTGCCAATGCTTCTGCTCCCCCAAAGGAAGCCGCCTGCGCCAAATCGAACGCCTGCTGGTCAATCGCGAACTTTTCTTCTTGTAAGATACTGTTGGTCAAATCAATAAAGAAATAAATGCTCACCCCAAGTGAAATAAATCCGATCAGAATAAGTAATACAGAGGTGATGGATAAATCCGATAATTTCGTTCCAGAAAATAGCATACCTTCTCCACCTTCTTTTTTCTTTCGTGAGAAACCATTCCCTTACCTGCTGAAAATAAACGGCTCATCGCAGAATTTCTCTGGTTTTCTCCGTATTTTAAAGATATAAGAGAGGAGAAGTATTTTAGTACGGTGTTCTGTATAGTCCGTGTACTCGAAACATGTGTGGGGAGACTGAGGCGCGCGCTGGACCAACGGAACGCGCGCTGGATCAGCGGAACGCGCACTGGATTAGCGGAACGCGCGCTGGATCAACGAAAAACTGGTAAAAAAAGAACTCCCCGCTAAGGAAGTTCCCCTTTTATTATTCACCATCATAGTTGCTTTCCGGCAGTGCATCCCAAAAGGAAGGATCTGCAGATTCAAGCGACCCATCCGCCAAAGCATTCAGTGTAGCTTTCATAGCTGTTACCGCTTGTTGGATCAAGTATCCATTACTCTTCTGTCCAAGGACATAATCTTCGCGGTAGTGATCGGCCATGCCTCGCATTTCGAATAGTAAGGTAGAGATGCCGTATTCGACAGCCAGGCCATTACGGCTGATCGTTTGTGCCGTTCCTCCTGGATATTTGGAAAGGAGGCCATAACCTTTGGACTCTACGGCGTTATAGACGACCGCTCCCAATTTTTTCGACTGTTCACGGACTTCTGGATCCACTTCTGAATTGGTTGGATACAAAATAGATCCAGAAACAAGTTCACCCGTATCCCCAAGCGTCGTTTGTGTTCCCTGATGGTGTAAATCGATCATATAGTCAGGGCTGTATTTTTGCAGCACTTCCTCATGCAGAGCCTTCGTTTCAGGCTGTTCACGGTCAACGTGGTCACGGTTCAAGTCTACCCCGTTCGCATTGTAGCGCGTGTGTGTGCCTGATACGTAATCATCCAAAGAGAAGTTTACATCTCCCTCTGCTCCATCCACATTCAATCGTGGAGCTATGAGAATATTCACATTTTCTAGGATGTTTTCTACGCTCTTACCATTAGAAGTCAAATACTTGATGACTTGCAAGGCTCCTTCTGTTGTCAAAGTTTCATTCCCATGCTGCTGCGTAAGGAAAAGGACCGTTGGCTTGTCTTCGTCCATCGTGCCGAATTTCGCTAAATACAAATCTCTTCCTTTTACAGACTGGCCATAGACTTCAAGCTCAAGCGCTTCTGAACGCTGATCCAGCTTATGTAAGAAAGCAGCCATTTCTTCATAAGAGTGCAACCGTTCATTTTTAATGGTTTCATTTCCGTTATAATTTGGTCCATTTGGTCCGTTTTCTCCTGCCAGGACCGTGCCGCTTCCTGGAATTAACCCGCCTGTTGTCAAAAGCGCTCCTGTGACCGCTACTGTTAAAAGTTTCTTTTTCATCAAATACCTCCCAATTAATAGATTAATTTCCAAATACTTCATCCTTTCCGCAAAAACCTGCTTGAGCAGACAAAATGAACAAAAGTGACTAACCGTTTTTACGACAAAGTCCCATATGTATACATTCCGAACTAGGACCTCCCACCTTTTTTTTACAAAATAAAAAGGATCAGACCCTCTTCGGGAATCCTGATCCTTCCTTCACCTATTCTTCATAAGGAATGTCATTCTCTTCGCACCATTCTTTTGCGATTTCCATGTAACGACCTGTCTTGTACTTGTACCAATCATCCAACAAACCGTGATATTCTACATGCTCCCGGAAGCGGCGGAAAGCCCCGCGTCCACGGATGGCATGGAGAACCTGTTTCCTGACTTGTTCATCTTCTATTAAATAAGAGAAATCTTCTATGATTTCATAATCATCAATGTCCCATTTGCTGGGCAGTTTCACAAACCTCTCTTCATTATGGACCACCATCTCCGCACTTTTCCAGTCCTCTTCTATCCAATCAATACGTGTCTCGTATGGCTCACCCATTTCGACTTCGTCATACATCCCCGGAGGAAAATGAACGACAGCAAACGTTTCGCGATCAAAAAAAGTCATATATTCTTCCATAAGAATTTCCAACTCACCAGCAATGCTTCTCAGCTTTACCGGCATAAGCATTCCTCCTCACCCCATGCTATTTTGGTAATCCGCAACATTTTTTATATTTCATTCCACTTCCACACGGACAAGGTTCGTTTCTCCCGATTTTCCTGTCCTGTTTAAAAGGGACGACCTTTCCTCGAGTTTCTTCTTTAAATGCAGCTTGCTTTTGCCGCGACAATTCTACAGGCTTATGCCCTTTCAACATCCACAACCGGGTATGATTATTGGCGTAAACAAGTGTGTCTGCTACTTGCTGCATGACCCGTTGATCAGGAATTTCAAATACTTCTTGAAAAACCTCAAGCAGCTCATTGATATCCATTCCTTCTTTGAGAAGCCCTTCCAACAAACTGGCATGATCCAAAATCTCTTCTTGTTCCAAATCATACGAGGTTTTGACCATTTCTATCAAAGGCTTCATCGACTCCGACGGTTCGATCCCTCCACCTGGCGCTGCTTCCATTAACTGTTTCTTGGAAAATGGATAATACGGGATTTCAGGGCGAGTTTCGTGATGGGTAATCAGTTTTTCTTTTTCTTCAAAATCTAGACCAGCGCTCACAAATCCTCCCGTAACCATATTTAATTCATAATAAGAACAAAGCCGCATCACTTCAAAATAACGCCGGATATCTACTTCTGGCCCGCTAAGTCGTTCTAATGTTGAAATGGCGGCACCATGTTCGATATACCCATAATTATGGAGCATCCCTTTGGTCAGAAGAATCCACTCCGTATTTTCACGGACCTGCTGTTGAAGCTTTTGCCCATCGGCTTCACGGAACGCTCCTCTTAGTTCTTTCGGAAGGATCCATATCCGTCTTCCATCCTGAATGATTGGAAACGCCCAGGCCCGACTTACAATTTTACTAGCATATGAAAAAGAGTGGTCTTCCCCGCATACCCCCTCCTTCCCATCAGCCAACTTTTTCACAAGCTCATAGGCATCTTCATTCAAATAAGATAAAGTCCGATGCAAATGTACGGGAAGAAGTTCTTTGAGGTGATCGATTAGGTCCCTCTTATTCATCGAACTCATTCCTTGGAACCCGAAATTCTTTCTCATCTTATCCAGTTCCAACTTCGTCCGTTGTTTCAATACACCCTCGAGATCATCAATATCAGGGGAATGATTCCAAAATTTTTGTTCCTGCTTTCTTTGCCTCATCGCTTCACGCTCTTGTCCTTCTCTCAAGTTCTGAATCATCTGTTCATGATTCACAGATAGCACCTCCATGGACGACCTTTGGATGTGTTCATTCTAACATGTTAGTCCCTCATATTCAGAGACAATACAAGGGAGAACGACCCTAGGCTTTTTCCAATCTTTTCTCATACTTTTTTCACAACATTCCGTTTGCTATATGTTATCCTTGTATCCACTACGAATGATAGCGAAAACTTGCCATGGATATAGATTTGGAAATCTTTCATTCTATTATGAGCGACACAGCTGTTAGATAGACTCATGAATGAAACATCGGAGGAGCTAACATGAACATTTTAATCACAGGAGCTACAGGCTTTTTGGGAAAACAACTGACATTGAAACTACTGAAAGAGGGCCATGACGTTTATGCTTTAGTAAGGAATAAACGGAAAGCGGAAAACCTCAGTCAGGAAGTTCCGGTGGACACCAAAGAAAACCTCCACATCATCGAAGGCGATCTATCTCTTAAAGATGCGGGAGTCAGTGAAGAACAACTCTTTCTATTGAAAGATAAGATTGACACGGTTTACCATAGTGCTGCATTCCTTTCTTTTGATGAAGAAGAACGCGATAAAACATTTAAAGTCAATCTGGACGGGACAAAAAACGTACTTCATCTGGCTGAGGACATTCATGCTAAAAACTTCTACTATGTAAGCACGGCCTATACACTCGGAATGAAGCGCCATGCCACGGAGCAGTTACACGAAAAAGACCAGACATTTGTGAACGCTTATGAAGAAAGCAAATGTCATGCCGAACACCTCGTGCTCAGCTATGGTCATACGTTAAACATTAAAATCTTCCGTCCTTCGATCATTATCGGAGATTCGCAAACCGGAGAAGCAGACACAAGTTTTGCCTTGTATGGAGTCATTCGCGGCCTGGAAATCCTCAAGAAACGGACAGCACGAAAAAAAGAACTTCAGAACCAAACATTTAAGTTTTTGTGTAATGGAGAGACGAGTCAAAACTTCGTGCCCGTCGACTATGTAGTGGATGTACTCCACGCAGCCCTGATCACGGATCACCCAAAGGACATCTATCACATTACCAATCCTCATCCACCAACGAATCGGTTGTTGTTTGAAATGGTCAAGGAGAAACTTGACTTTCATAATATCGAGATGGTCCCATCCGATTACGATGGTGAATTAACGAAAGAAGAACAAGGATTTAATGCTCCGATGCAGGTGTTCCGTCCTTATTGGAATAAAAACATTGATTTTGATGATACAAACACCCGGGAACTCCTTCATAAGAATGGAATGAATCATTTGAATATGGACAAGGCGATGATTGAACGGATCCTTTATGGAAACAGGACGCCGGTCAAGCCCTAAAACCAAGAATGACCGAAGAAGTGATTGCTTTTCTTCGGTCATTTTTTTAAGAAAAAAGGGATATTCAGGAAAAGATCGAATGGTATAAAAGGTACATTACAAAAGACCAGGAGGAATCAATCATGTTAGACTTCCCACAACCCGATGTGGAGCAATTTTTTCAAACCTATGGAATAGAGACGTTTGCCATAAGTCCGGATGAGTCCCAGCTTGTCTTCAGTACAAACTTGAATGGCAAATACAATCTATGGGCGATGGACCTGCCACATACATTCCCCTATCCACTCACGTTTCATAATCAAAGCTGTGAGCACATCACCTACGATCCTAAAGGTGAATTCATAATAGTTGTAGTGGATGAAGATGGTGATGAAAATGGCCAGATTTATGCGGTCCCGCCTCAGGGGGGAACCCTTCAACCTGTTAGGAAAAAAGAAGGCGCGCGCCACATCCTCCCCTTTATATCCGATAACGGGAAACAGTTGTATTATACATCAACAAAAGATGATGAAACGTTCATGAAAGGCTACCGCTACAACTTAGACACTGATGAGGAAGAAGTCATTGTCCACGGCGAAGGTGGGATGACGATTCTCGTCGACAAAAGCCCTGAGGAGAAAAGCTTTCTCTATATGAAAGGTTTTTCGAATACATACCAGTTGTTTTATGTAAAGACAGAAGAGGAAGAGCTTCTTCTTACTCCTTCACCTGAGCCTCAGCACACGGTGACCGAAGCCGTTTTCGTTTCCGAACAGGAGATTTATTTGCTCACCAATTACGAAAGTGACTTCTCCTACCTCGCCCGCTTCAATCTAGAAACCAAGGACTTTGAAAAAGTCGCTCATGTAGAGTCAGAGGACTTCAAGCAAATAAAGTATGATCAAACAACCGAATCTCTCTACATCATCAGTGAAAAAGGAGTACGCGATCAGCTTTATCGTTTTAAGCTCGACGGGGACAAACTCGAGGAGCTGGAGTCACCAGTTGGCGTCATCGATCAACTTGTCATTGCTGCGTCTGGAACGGTTTACCTTCGGGGAGACTCTGAAACAGTACCTGCCAATCTATATAAACAGTCGGAAAAAGGCTGGGAACCGTTAACGAAATACGGGGTCCCGGGCGTGAAAGATGAGTATTTGATAGCGCCTGATTATGTTACCTATGAATCTTTTGACGGCTTGGAAATTGAAGCTCTCCTCTACCGTCCAAAGCCTGAACGAGATAACGGCCATATGATCCTTTGGCCGCATGGCGGACCACAAGCGGCGGAACGCGCTTCCTTCCGCTCTCTTTTCCTGTTCCTCGTCCATGAAGGATACAGCCTTTTCGCACCCAACTTCCGGGGATCGACAGGATATGGTCAGAAGTTCGCAAAAATGATCGAAGGCGATTGGGGACATGCTCCAAGGATCGATAATGTCGCTGGTCTCGACTGGTTGATTGATGAGGGATATGCAACGAAGGATCGCATTCTGCTGATGGGTGGGAGTTACGGAGGTTACATGGCACTCCTTCTTCACGGCAGGCATCCGGAATATTTCAAAGCGGTCGTCGATATCTTCGGTCCGTGCAACCTGTTCAGCTTCATAGATTCCGTTCCTGAACACTGGAAGCCGGCCATCGCCCAATTCGTCGGTGACCCTGAAAAGGATAAAGAAAAGCTCGAAGAAGATTCTCCGATCAACTACCTAGATACCATGACGAAACCGATGCTTGTCATCCAGGGGGCAAAGGATCCCCGCGTAGTCAAAGCCGAATCCGATCAAGTTGTTGAGGCTTTGAAAAAGAAGGGAAGAGACGTGGATTACATTGTCCTGGAGGATGAAGGGCATGGGTTTTCCAAGAAAGAAAACGAAATCCTCGTGTATAGGAAAGTCCTCGACTTCCTTCAAAGATACACGCAATAAAGATGAAAAAGAAGGGCTGACTTTACCGTCAGCCTTCTTTTTTCTTTACCCTTTACATTTCCACTTCTCCGCCAACCTGCGAATATGGTCAGGAGTCGTCCGGCAGCATCCTCCAACGATTGATGCCCCTTTATCAATCCAACGCTCGGATGCGTCATCAAAGCACACCGCGGAACCCTCTCCGTGCCACGTATTGGAATCAGGATCATACGTTTCGCCGGAGTTCGGATATATAAGTACGGGCTTGTCTGTATGTTCTTTCAGGAGAGCCACTGCATCTGCAGCTATCTCCATTGGTGCACAATTCACTCCAACTGCAGCGATTTGCCCATGATCATCCAGCTCTTTCACACACGTTTGAAGATCCGTACCGTCACTGATTTTACCTCCATCTCTTAAAGTAAAAGACATCCAGGCAAATGACTTAGGAAATTCTTTTAATAAGGAAGCCAACACTCTCCCCTCTTGAAAAGAAGGGATCGTTTCCATCGCTAAAAGATCTGCACCTGCTTCAACCACTGCTTTCATTCTTGGACGGTGGAAATCAATCAACTGTTGATCCGTTACCCCGTAATTTCCTATGTATTCCGACCCGTCTGCCAGATAAGCTCCATAAGGTCCGATTGAAGCGGCCACTAACGGCTTCACTTTGTTCACAGCATCTGTTTCTTCCCAATATTCGTCTCTTGCGCTCCTGGCAAGCTCCACCGTTTTTTTAATCAACGATATCGCTTGCTCTTTGGAAAAGCCCCGCTCGGCAAAACCAGGAAGCGTTGCCTGATAACTGGCAGTAATCGCACAATCCGCTCCCGCTTTGAAATATTCTTTATGTACAGACTCTATAGCTTCTGGCTTTTCCAGTAGTACTTTCGCTGACCACAAAGGATCATCCAGGTCACATCCATGTGCTTCAAGTTCTGTCGCTAATGCCCCATCCAGGACCATAATGGAATCCTGCCTTAGTATTTGTTTGATTGGATCAATATTCATCCGTGGCTCCCCCTTCTAACTAATCTTTTTTGCTTTAAGGACCTTTCGACAGTAAAGAGCTGCATTCCTGCAAGAGCAATAGACTACTTCTTCTTTAAAGAGAGGGCAGCCTCATTGTTCTTAAGCAGGACTTCAATATTTTCTGGAACTTCCCCCATTGATTTCATAAAAAGTATGCCAGTCGTACATTTATTCTAAAGATCAGCCCCCTATAATATCTCCCCCACCGTCCATCACGTAATGAAAGTAAACGAAAACCCCCTCCTTTCATCACGAAAAGGGGGGGCGGTCTTTATTGTATTTCCTGCTGTTTCACTAAATCCGCTTGTACGATAAAACGCTCAGGGGCAGAACCTGTAAAGTCGAACGGATAACAGGTGGTGAACGTTAAAGTTGGAGATGATGTAGGAACAAGAAATGATGTATCCTCCGAGTCCGCCACCCATATTTTATTAATTTGGTATTCATATTCGATATTGTTCTCTGTGAGATAGATAAAATCCCCTTCTACTAAACCATTTAGACCGGCAAACGTCGTCTCACTGTGACCAGCAAGAACCGTGTGCCCACCTTCAGAAGGAGATGATGCAAAGGATGTATCTAACATCCCGATTCCTTTCTTTAAAGTGTCTGGATCAGAATCGTAATCCACAGGATACTTTTTTCCAAGTTTAGGAACTGTCAGCTCTCCGTCCCCTTCATACGTGTCAGCATACACATAATCCATTGGATTGGAAGAGTCACTCAACTGTTCAGAAACCATAGTATTTCCGGGTCCCTCCGTAACGACCTGACTTTGCATCCACCATGGGTAACCGTTCCACAAAACCACCAAGAGTCCCATTGTTATGAAGATGATGCTAAGTTTTCGGATCATCAGACTTCATCTCCTTTGCGATTCAGTAAACTTCGCTTCTAGGACCTATGTTAAATACTTTTTATTAAGTAAACGATAAGAAGAGATGAAAGGGTTGTAAAAGAATGTAAATGCCTTACTGAATGGAATGAAAAAGGTGCCAGGATCCTAAAGACCCGGCACCTTCCTGGTGGTTTTATTTACATTCTATTTCTTTTCATCCCTTACTCAATAACCCATTATCCAAACAAACTTCTAACAACAGTTCCTTGTAACCGGCGTCTTCAAATTGGATGCCGATCTGGTCACGATCAAATTCCTTAATCATTCCCTGACCAAACTTCCGGTGAGTGATGCGTTTGCCAATCTCCACATCATCCATTCGGAGCAGATTTTCGTCTGATAAATCAGGAGCCTGCCGCTTCCTTTTTTTCAGCGTCTTCTTCTCCCCTTCCGGCTGAAGGATCCTTCTCACGTTCATCAGGAAAATCGACTCCGTTACGCGTTCACTACCTTTGTAGTTGTACGTCAGTAACTCAAGGTTTGTTCGTGCGCGCGTCATGCCGACATAGAAAAGGCGGACGGCTTCTTCCATCGGTCCAGCCTCCTTATTGCGGTACGTTTCCATATCATCCTTCGATGGAATGACTCCATTGACGAGGTCGATCATATACACTTTGTCATATTCAAGACCTTTAGCACTGTGGAACGTCGTCAGCGTCAAGGTGCTTTGATTTTTATTGTATTTCGAAGTTTGAAGGAGCTTCTCCAACTCCTTCAAGCGGTCAGCAAATCCTTTCAGTGACCCTAACCCCTCAGCGATCTTTTCCAGAGTGTTCAAGATATTCATCAAGTGTTCAGCATTGAATCCAAACTTCTCGGACATCTTCTGCAGGGCATGATCGTAACCGAGCTTTTCCCTGATCGTGCGGATCGCCTGGGCGGGCTCCATTTCGTTGATTTCTTTAAAAAGCTTTTTCGCCTTCTTGATGTTCTTTGATTGATAGTCAGGAATGTCCTTCTCCAAAAGCCGATCAAAAATCGACACCTGGCTGTTTCTCTTTTTCAAAAAGAAGATCTGTTTTTTCGAAATGTAAGCATTAAACTTCGTGTGAATACGCTCGAGAATATCGACACGGCGGTCATTATAGGAAAAACGCATGAAGTTCAGGATATCTTCTACGACCCAGTGTTTAAAAAACTTCGGATCGATGTCTTTCATGTAAAAATTGATGCCGGCTTTATCGAGCTGATCAGCGATCGGCACAGCCGAGGCGTTGTTTCGGTAAAGGACAGCCACCTCTTCACCCGGGTTCCTCTTTTTCAGCTGCTCCGTGAGATATTTCACCTGCTTTTCATAATTGCTCAAGTTTTTGATCTCGATGGGAGTATGGGCCTCATTTTCCGTGAACATTTCTTTCGCATACCGCTTCTTATTGCGTTTGATAAACTGATTGGATACTTTCACAATATCCTCGGAGGAGCGGTAGTTCTGGGACATCGTCAGGACCGTCCCGTTCGGATACGTCTCTTCAAAATCTAAAAGTTTGTCGACATCTGAACCCCGCCACATGAAGATTGACTGGTCATCATCCGCTACGACACAAAGGTTGTTCTGCGGTTTTGCCAGCAATTCAACGATTTCATGCTGAACCAACGAGTTATCCTGACTTTCATCCGTCAACATGTACTCAAACCGCTGCTGATATTTGGATAGGATTTCAGCATCGTCCAATAAAATTTGATGACAATACGTCAGCATGTCATCAAAATCCAGCAGCAACTTGAACGGATCTTTCTTTTTGAACGCTTCATACGATTGATAGATGACCGCTGCCTGTTTCACCTGACAAGAGACACGGTCAAGCTCTTTCCCTTCCAACATCCGGTTCTTCACAAAACTGATGTACCTCATCAGCTCGTCCATCTCATCATCCGTCATCTGCACGCCATTTGTGTCTTCATACAACTTCTTCAAAATGAACTTCTTATGAAGCGGAACTTCCGGGCCGTCCCAGCCTTTTTTCAATTCTTCATCACTGATGTTTCCTTCAATCAGCTGAAAATCCTGACTATTCTTTCGTAAGGACTCGCGGACCACCTTGTATGCGAAACTGTGGATAGTGGAAAAGTGGACCTTTTCATTCGTCAGACCGGAAAAGAAACGATCGAAACGTTCCGACATATCCCGGGCTGACGCTTTACTGAATGTGACCGCCATGATCCGGTCCGGGTCTACTTTCTTCTCAAGAATCAAATAACCGATCTTCATATTCAGTGTCGTCGTTTTCCCTGACCCGGGTGACGCAAGCAAAAGCAGCGGCCCGTCCGTGTGCACCACCGCCTGTTGCTGCACCTCATTCAAAAGGACACCCGTCTCCTGTTTCATCCGCTCAAAAAAATCCATATCTCTCCTCCTCCTTCCGATCAACGTATAACGAAAAAATAGATGGAAGAAGGCACACGCGCTTCTTCCATCTATTTTTACAACTTCACTTATTATACATTGGATTTGCAATCGTTTCTAGATGAATTTCTTCCCTCACTTACATGAGAAATTACAATCCGAATCATAATAAAAAAGAGAGGGAGGTGAAAGATCATGGCGAAAAGAACGAAGAAACATGATGCAGAACAAAAGAACAAAAAGGGATTTGACCCTAAACAGGCCGATACTGAGTTTTCTCAGGAATTCGGAAGTGCAGCAGCTAACGAAGCTCACAAACAAGAAGCTAAAAAAGCACGCAAATCTAAAAAAGCAAAACAAGACAACTAATAAAAAAAGGATTCCCTTATGCGGGAATCCTTTTTCGTTAGAAGGCAGGATACCTTCCATTCTAGACCGCCTGCCTTTGGCCTAACTCCTGATCCAGTAATAAAATGGCTGAAGGATTATCCTGTGCCAGTTTCAAGCGGTCCACAATCGTTTGGCTTTGAGCTTCTTCATCTATCTGCTCTCTTAAGAAATCCTGGATGATGACGGCCGCTTGAGGGTCGGTCTGGTTCGCATAATTGAAAGCCTGACGATAAGAATTGGTGACAAACTGCTCATGTTCCAACACCTTTTGAACGTTTCGAGTGGTGAACCATATTCTGTCGGCTGGGCAGGAATTTAAGACAACTGCACCGTCCCATCTTTATCTACGACATAATCAATCAACTTCAACATATGTGTCCGTTCTTCCTCTGATTGAAGGCGTAGCCAATTGGCCATTCCTGTATAATTCTTCTTCCCCATATAGGCAGACATCGCTAAGTATAAGGTCGTTGATACGTGTTCAATTTCAATCAGCCGATTGAATAATTGCTCCATTTCCTTATTCAAGCTTCCACCTCCCTTTGTATATGGCTCACCCTAAAAATGTATGACCACGAGGGCAAAGATATACAGAGAAGCGCGGCTGCACTTCCTTATTTTTCTTATCCTCTTTCTTCTACCTGTGTTAAAATAAGAGAACGATAGAGAGCGAAATTTAGGAGTGAACGATGGATGGACAAAAAAGACATCGCCGGTATCCGCAGGCAGCTTAAAGTGGATAATGACCTACTGAAGATCAAGAACATCTTCAACGTCTATATTATGAAAGAAACGACGGAAATTTTTCATCACCAAAGCCAGCCATTTGAAATGCTCGATAAAGACCAGCAGGAACTTTATATGAACAATTTCAAAAAGCTTCTCACCGGGCAGCTGGATGAAAAGTTGTTCGAACTGAAGTTTCAGCGAGAAGCCGAAGAAAACAGCCAGCTGATATTACATAAAGGTTTATTAAGTAATCATGTAGACGACTGGAAGGAACAAATGCTCCAGATGACAGAAAAAATCATCCGCGACAACCCTTATGAGAAGGATGTCGTCATTTCTTTCATCCGCGCCGAATACATGAAACCGACGAGGCGCCGCAGTGAAGAATCAGAGGAAAGCAGCCGCGACGCTGTGTATTCAAACCCATTCATCCTCTGCAGCATCAATAAAACCGAGGACCCGAAAAAAGAAATCCAGTTCGACTATATAGAGAAAGAGTTTAAATATAAAATTGAAGTCGATCCTGTCATCGACTTGAAGAACCCGATGACCGGCTTCCTTTTCCCAGGCATTACAGACGGTGCTTCCGACGTGAACCATATCCTCTACTCTGCAGGAAAAGCGAACGAACCGGACTATCGTTTCATTGAAGACGTATTGAACGGAGAAGAAATCATGACGGCGAAAGAAGATAAAGCCATTTTCGAAGAAGTCATCCGCGACGTCGTCGGCGACCAGCTGAGCCCTTCCACCCTTGCTAATGTGTATGGGGAGATCAACCGAACCGTCGAAGAAAACGAAGACGATACTCCTCCGAAGCTCGACTACCGGGATGTCGAACGCGTCTTGAAATCGAGCGGTGAACAGGTCGATTCGGAAAAAGTAAAACACGCCTTCGCCCAGATTACCGATAATGAAGGCTATGAGCTGAAAGCAAGCAGTATCGTACCGAAATACAACTCCAAGTCGATTAAAATCAATACGAAAATCGCTAATATTTCAATCAGCCCTCAGGACCTGCAGTATGTCAGGCAGGTCAATTACAAAGGGAAACGCTGCATCATGATTGAAGTGGAAGAAGATGCAGAGGTGGATGGATTCAAAATGCTGCCGGAGGCTTTCGGAGAATAAGTGTGATAAGACTCAAAAGGAAGTCCCTGCCCCCCCACGTGGGGGGGCAGGGACTTTCGCAGAGTTTTGGTTGATATTTTTCATTATTGATTGATATGTTGGAAATTTAATTGATTTATTCAATTTTTAATTGATATCTCACAACTTTAATTGATATCTCTGATAGATATACTTTCAGTTAGGACAAAACATATGAGGAAAGGCACGTATAAAGAATATACGTGCCTTTCCTCATACTCGAATGAATGCTTGAATCACATGTCCGATCCCTGTATGCCGTTCCCCTTCCGTCCGGTCCGCTTCGCCATAACAGAAGTGAAGGCACTTGTAATCCCTGATCCAATCCAGCACCTCTTCAGGTTTATAAAGCATTTGTTTATCCTTCGGCCCTCCAGTACCATAAATGATTTGATCTTCAGAATAGACTTCAAAGAGAACATATCCTCCAGGCTTCACGGACTTGATCATCTGATCAATAAGAAAACGCTGATGATCTTTCGGAACATGACCGAAGACCATAACCGCTGCATCAAATTGTCCAGGTTCCATTTCTTTTTTCGTAAAATCCGCTTGAACCGCATCTATATGAACACCCTCTTCTTCTGCCAGCCGTTCAGCTTTTGCCAGCCCTTCTTCCGATTGATCGAAGACCGTTACGTGATGTCCCTGCTTTGCCAGGTGCACAGCATTTCTACCTTCACCCTCTGCGAAACAAGCGATTTTTTCAGCTTCTTTCAGCTGTTCAGTCTTTTCAACTACGAACGTATTCGCCTGCTTCCCATACACATAAGTATCTTTTGAAAAGCTCTTATTCCAAAATTCTTTAGACATTTCAAATACCCCCTTCTGTATATAATGTCTATGGTAAGCATAGCACGGGTTCACTCTCTTATGCGAAAAAGCAACTCTATATCGTATAGCTGCGTAGAAACACGTTTCATTATTTACCCCTAAGGATAATGGCAAACCATACATAGAAATAAAGGAGGGCGACCATGTCCATTACACAAGGAATTCTCCTATTGTTTATCGGTTTTTTCATATTTACACTAGATAAAAAGCAGGAAAACCTGCCTGTACCGACGGTTCTCGTCTTTATCGGCATCGCTTTATCTTTCATCCCTTACTTTTCTTCCATCGAAGTGACAGAGCATATGATTTATCATGTGTTTCTGCCCGCTCTATTATTTGTGTCCGCCTATCGTTTCCCGGCAGATCAATTTAAAAAGCATATGGGTTTGATCCTTTTTCTAGCTACGGCCGGTCTTCTGTTGACGCTCGGGTTCTTAGGAGGTCTTGTCTATGCGATCAGCGGACCTTTTCTTTCGCTCTCGTTCATCGGTGCATTACTGCTGGCTTCTATTTTAACGCCAACGGATCCTGTGTCTGTGGTTTCGATCTTAAAGAATTCTACCGGCAATGAAAAGATTGCGGATGTGGTGGAGGGTGAATCCCTTCTGAATGACGGAACCAGCATCGTGATGTTTTCTGTGCTTCTGGGCATCTATACGAGCGCTGAGGATTTCACTCTCCTCTCCTTCGCAAGCGAGTTCTTAATCGTTTCTTTAGGGGGAGCCGGTCTTGGGATTGCGTTCGGTTGGTTGATGAGTAAAGGGATCCATTATACGCCTAACAAAGAATACCAGGTGATGCTGAGCATCGTTCTTGCTTATGGCATTTTCAACCTGGCAGAAGCCCTTGGTGTTTCTGGGGTTCTTGCAACCGTTTCGGCCGGTCTTATGCTTTCTTTCGAATACGGCCGAACGATCAAGGAAGAACATTTCAAGGATACATTGGACGGTTTTTGGGGGATTGTAGAAATTTCCGGCCTCTCTCTATTATTTTTGCTGATCGGAATCAAAGCCGCCCCCTATTTAAGCACCCCTGTCTGGGGGTTCGCGTTTGTCGTCTTTATCTTATCCATGCTCGTACGGTTCCTCATTATCGCCGGCAGCACAACCCTCTTCCCCCATTGGCGGAAGGAAATATCCTGGCGTGAATCCACAGTCATTTCGTGGTCCGGACTTAAAGGAACAATGTCTGTGTTTCTCATTTTAAGTTTTCAAGTGCAGCAGACAGGTACTCATGAAATGTTTCTTTCGTTAGCCTTTGCCACTGTCCTGATTTCTCTTATCATCCAAAGCCTTGGAGTCTATCCACTTTCAAAGAAATTGCTGTAGCCTCCTATTACAAAAATAAAAACAGATCAGCTGAAAAGCTGATCTGTTTTTTGTTTATGCAATTTTTCTACAAGCATCTGCACAATCCTGGCAGGCTTTCGCGCACGCTTGGCAGTGGTCATGATCATGCTTGGCACATTCTTTCCCGCAATCATCACAAATCTTCGCACAGACGGATGCAAGTTCCGCCACATAAGGAGTTCCTCTTGTAATCGCTGCTTCTAAGTATCCACAAATATCTGCACACTCACGATCCAGACGAATACACTCAGCCATCATTTTCACGTCTTCTTCTTTAAGACAGGCATCATAACAGTGGTTGCATGCCTCCATACAATCATGTAGCACCTTAAGCGTTTCCTGATACTGCTGGTGAGCCATACATAATTCCTCCTTAAAATTTTGATCTTACACAGTTATAATACCCAGTACCGGTATAAGTAAACATGTTTTTTACTTTTTTATCCATTTGTATCCGACACCCCACACCGTCTTCAAGTGGTCATTGATCGGAAAACCTGTGCGCCGGATTTTCTCACGGATGTGACGGACATGAGAGTCAATCGTTCTTCCTCCTGTGTCTGATTGAATGCCCCAGACGAGATCAAGCAGATCATTCCTATCATAGACATGATTTGGATGTTTCAGCAGAAGCCCTAAGAGTTGGAACTCCTTCGGAGTCAGAGGGATCTGTTCGCTCCCATAGTGGAGCTCATATGTATCACTATTCCACTCCAAGCCATTCATTTCGATGGAAGCTTGCGGATTTTCTCTCCTTAATAACGCTTCAATGCGTGCAATCAGGATTTCTTCATCGAAAGGCTTGGTTATGTAGTCATCCGCACCTGTCTTCAAACCTCGGATGACATCTTCTTTCTGATCTTTTGCGGTCAGCATAATGATGGGAACCTCACTGAATGTACGTATGCGCCGGCACGTTTCCATTCCATCCATATCCTTCATCATAATATCCAGAAGGACCAGGTCGTAAGAATAGTTCCGGAGTTCTTCCAAACCTTCCGCTCCGCTTCTAACTTTGCGAACCTCATATCCGTGAGGGACCAAATACAATTCTAATAAATCCAACATTCGCTTTTCATCATCGACTAAGAGAATTCTTTTCATCGTTATCTTCCTTTGGCCAAGTGATTAAGATGGTCAACCCTTCATCATTGAAAGCTTTCACGACTCCCCCGTGCAATTCAATGATTTCCCTTACAATGGAAAGGCCCAGTCCCGTTCCTCCGATCTCTCTGGATCTCGCTTTATCTACACGATATAAACGTTCGAATAAGTAAGGCAGAGCGCTTTCGGGGACACCAGGCCCATTATCAGATATTCTGATGATTACGTGCTGTTTTTCTGTTCCAGCAGTAATCGCTATCTTTGTTTCTTCGCCTCCATAACGGAGACCATTTTCCACGATGTTAAAGAAGACCTGTTTGAACCGCATAGGGTCCGCATAAATTTTCGTGTTTGACGGAACATCCAGGACCAATCGGGCTTTCTTTTCCTCTAAAGCAGGCTCCAGATGTTCCTTTACCTCTGCGAGAATACAAGACACATCAAGGAGTTGGGCTTCAATAACAAACGAATTTTCATCCATTTTTGCAAGTTGAAAAAGCTGCTGAACCATGTCGGTCAAGTGCGTGGCTTCTTCTTTAATGATGTTCAAGTATTTATCTTTATCTTTGAAGGATGTCTCCTTTTTTGACGCCACATCTGCATAGCCTTTGACATAGGTGAGCGGGGTCCTCAGTTCATGAGCAATCGCAGATAAAAAATCGTGACGCTCTTTTTTTATCCGTTCGAGATCCTCAGATAATCGGTTGATCGACGAGGCGAGAACCCCCAGCTCATCATTCGGATGTTCATCCAGATACTCTTCCACTTTGCCGGTACTTAAGTTCTCTGTGACTTCTTTCATCCGAATAAGAGGACGCGTGATAAATTTGGACAAAGCCCCAACAATCAGGACTGTAACCAGGATAAGGACGACCATAACAAGAACAAACTGACGGGTGAGATGACCAATGATGCTGCGTATTACTTCAGAGGGAGAAAACATGATCACCTTTCCGATCTCTTCATTCTCCACGATAATCGGGGAGAGCGTAGCCACATAGGGCTCCGTTCTCCACTCATCCTCAATGATTCTCTCTTTTTCTTCTGCCTTTCCATCAATTGCTTCATAGAATACATCAGGGTAGGTTTCTCCATTAAACGATTCTGATAGGATGTTTCCATCCCCGTCGGTAATGATCACCTCTGTTACAGCCTCCGATTCCATCAAGGCAACGTGAGCGAGAGTGGATTCATCAAAATTATTCTCCAACACATCCCGATGACCTGCGCCGCGCGTCAGTAACTCCTCCATTACTTCATTGATTCGATGGGAAGAAACGGTTGTATATAATACGGCAAAAAGCAAAAGTTCAATTAAAATCATAGAAATCAAAAAGAGTAATCCTAATTTGATTGATATTTTATGCTTCATATAACCTCTCATTTTCAGGGGAATACCTTGTTCATTCAATTCTACCCTCTATTTGTGCAGAAACTGTGCAGAAAATGGGAATCAGGATGCTTTGAGAAGTTTTGCGTTAATCGCTACAATCACTGTACTCAAACTCATGAGGACCGCTCCGACAGCAGGACTTAATACGATGCCGACAGGAGCAAGAACGCCTGCGGCCAGTGGAATCGAAAAGATATTATAGCCTGCTGCCCACCATAAGTTCTGAACCATTTTCTTATACGTGTTTTTCGATAAGGTTACGATTGATACAATATCTCGCGGATTGCTCTTCACGAGTACAATATCCGCTGTTTCCACCGCAACATCGGTTCCGCTTCCGATCGCAATCCCTACATCGGCAGTTGCGAGAGCCGGCGCATCATTGATTCCATCCCCGGTCATCGCCACTTTCCTGCCTTCTGCCTGTACCTTTTTCACTTGCTCCGCTTTGTGATCCGGCATAACTTCTGCATACACTTCATCAATGCCGATTTGTTCAGCCACCCAGTCAGCTACTCGTTGGTGATCCCCTGTAAGCATGATTGAGCGGATTCCTCTTTCTTTCAATTCAGATACAGCTTCTTTCGCAGAATCCCGGACCATATCTGCTAAAGCAATCATCCCGATATAAGTGTCATCCAGAAGAACAAATACGACCGTTTTGCCTTGTTCCGATAAGCGGCTGAAGGTGTCCTGATCATAGTCGTAATCGTTCTCTGCCATATATCCCGGACTCATGACTTTCACTTCTTTTCCATCCACGGTTCCTTTCAAGCCTTTTCCAGTAACGGAATCAAAGTCTTCCACTTTTCCAAGAGAAATCTCCCGGTCTTCTGCTTCCTTCAGAATCCCTTGAGCCAATGGGTGTTCAGAATTCTGCTCCGCACTTGCAGCCCAGTAAAGAAGGTCCTTTTCATCGTCTTTTTCCGGCATAAGGTCGGTCACCCCGAACTCCCCTTTGGTGAGCGTTCCTGTTTTATCAAAAATAACAGCATCAACATTCCGTGCATTTTCAAACTGTGTCCGGTTCCTTATGAGAAGCCCCTGTTTCGCAGAAAGGGAAGTGGATACTGCAACAACTAATGGTGCCGCTAACCCTAGAGCATGAGGACAAGTAATAACCATCACCGTGACCATACGTTCTAGAGCGACATCCAATGAAAAGCCTAAGGCGAGCCACACCACAAACGTCGTAATCCCTGCGCCCAGAGCCAGGTAGAACAGCCATTTAGCCGCCCGGTTTGCGAAATCCTGTGCTTTGGATTTCGAGTTCTGCGCTTCTTCCACAAGGGTAATGACCTGTGATAAATAGGTGTCGTCTCCTAACTTTTCTACTTCCAGCGTGAGACTTCCTTCTTTATTAATTGAACCACCGATGACTTCTTCTCCCGTTTCTTTCTCTACCGGCACCGATTCACCCGTAAGCATGGATTCATCAATGGCTGACTTTCCATCTATGATTTTCCCATCAACCGGGATTTTTTCTCCCGGCTTCACAAGGACCCGATCATTTTCCTTCAATTCACTCACTGGAACATCTTCAACTTGATCACCTTCTGTCAGGCGATGAGCCTCGCTCGGCATCAGCTTCACCAATTCCTGTAAGGCATTGGAAGCTCCCATTACGGACTTCATTTCAATCCAGTGACCAAGGAGCATAATATCTATCAACGTCGCAAGCTCCCAGAAGAAGTTCCTTCCTGACCACCCGAATACCACGAGGGAACTGTAGGCATAGGCCACGAATATAGCAAGCCCGATCAGAGTCATCATTCCAGGATTTTTATTTTTCAGTTCATCGATAGCTCCCGTCAAGAACGGCCATCCTCCGTAGAAAAATACGAATGTAGCTAAAGCGAATAACACGTATTGATCAAACGGAAACGTGAAGCTGAATCCCAAAAGCTCCTGGATCATAGGAGAAAGGACGAGGATAGGGATGGTTACGATTAAGGATATATAAAACCTTCGTTTGAAATCATCAATCATCGCCCCGTGGTCATGACCTTCGTGAGAATGATCATGGCCTTCATGAGACTCTTCATGATGGTGCTCTTTATGTTTTTCATGAGAATGTTCTTCACTCATCGTTCAAACCTCCATTTCTGTGAATTAAGGCTGATTCGTCTGATTCAGTTCGAAAGGTGAAAAAACACTTTCGTAATCGACAATGGTTACCATGCCACGATCCGCATGATTATTATCATGACAATGGAACAACCATTCCCCTTTATTGTCCGCTTCGAAGTAAATCGTATACGATTCTCCAGGTTTCACATTAATCAAATCTTTCACGACAGCTCCTCCGCCTTCTGCTTCCACTTGAAAACGGTGGCCATGCAAATGCATGGGATGATTCAACCGCCCGTCATTGGTGATGTCCACTTTTACGATGTCTCCTTTTTCCACTTGAATCGGTGGTGTATCAGGGAAAACACCGTCATTAATCTGCCAGACCATCCCTTCTCCCATGTTCATTCCCATACTAAGGTTCATATCATACGAGACGTCCACATCCGGTACGTTATCAAAAAGCAGATCCTTACTCGCATGGGAAGTACCTTTGCTTACCGCCTGATCTTCAGCCTCTACTTGTAAATTCTCCGCTTTAGAATCCGAAGAGAGAACGGGAATCTGCATATCCTGAGAGTGTTCAACCGCAGGCATTTCCCCGATCATTTCATCGGATTCTCCCTTCGTATATAAGACATCGATCCTTTCACCAGGGGCGATCTCCAAAACGTTGTCTTCCCCCGAGTTTTGTACAGGTTCCGCATCAACAGCAATCATTTCCATCGAGCCTTCAGGAAAAACGAGACGGTGCAGCTGGTAGCCGGCATTCACAAACCGAAGCCTCGCTGTTTCGCCTTCTTCCATTCTCAAAGGTTCGATGGCCTCGCCAGCTTTGCCGTTCACTGTGAAAGTATCGTACATTTCTTTTGTATCGGCTTCTCCATCTCCCTGCATGGAACCCATCATCATGCCGCCCATATTGGTCCAATTCTCACGGTCCTGATTGACCGCCCACTCATCTAAAATGAAAACTTCATCCTGCTCAGGTTCGTCTCCTTTTTCTTCAACGACAAGCGGCCCATATAATCCCTTGTCTACTTGGAGAGCACTATGTTGGTGTGAATGGTACCAATACGTTCCAGGGTCTTCTGCAATGAATTCATATGTGAAGGACTCCCCTGGTTCAACAGCATCCTGGGTCACCCCTGGCACCCCGTCCATCCGATTCGGGAGAATAACCCCGTGCCAATGAATAGTAACAGGAACATCTAATTCATTGTGCAGTTCAACCTGGACTAAATCGCCCTGTTCAACGTGTAAGGACTCACCAGGAACTTTTCCGTTATAGGTCCAGGCCTGGACGGACTCCCCCTTTTGTATTTCCCACTCGGTTTCTTCCGCCGTTAGTTCAAATTTTTTGGTTGGTCGGCTTCCAGCCTCTATCGGTTGAATATCCAAAATACTTGTTCCTTCTTCACTAGTATTTAAGTTCCCTGCGCTCTTCTGTTGCATGAATGGAGATTGGAAAAATACCCAGACTCCTATGCCGATGAGCACGACGATCATAAATGAACCGAGCCACATCCTGTTCATGATTTGCACCTCCAACATCAGTCATCCAATTTCTTTTTCAAGCGGTCGTATTCTTCTTCTGTAATTTCCCCGCTTGCCAAACGTCTCTTTAATACCTCTTTAGACCTTGGCTCCCTATGTTCTCGATCATTGGAATTGCGCTCTTCTGCATTTGGTTTCATCATCCATCTGACAATGAAAAAGATGGCGATGATCAGAATCAAGAGAATCAATCCAAAGCCGAAAAAGCCCCCGAAGAAGCTGTTTCCCATTCCACTACCGTCCATCATTCCACCCATTTTCATTCCTCCTTTTTCATAATACCTATACCTTGTACTGTATATATTTAAGCTAACAGGTTCTATTTGTCTATCCCCATCAATTGTGCAGAATTTATGGATTTTTTATAGACTTTTTCTTCATCCTCTTTTCATTGCTCTATATCCTTAGATTCATTTATCGCTTGTAAGAGGGCTGTCATTTCTCTATAGAAGAAAAATTTGGTATATTGTTTTCCATCATATAGAAAAGGAAGGAATGCGAAATGAAAAATGGTTATGTCATCACAATTTTGTTCAGTCTGCTTCTGGTTATAAGCGCGTGTGGGAATAGCGAAAATCAAGAAGTTGAAAAGAATACGGAAGAAACACCACCGACAGAAGAAACCAGTCAGGATGAAATGAGCGGAGATGATATGGAAGGCGATCATTCTACGGAAGAAGGACATGGTCACAGCATGTCCAGTGATGGAGAAATTCCAGAAGGATTGCAAACCGCTGAAAATCCTGCCTATAACGAAGGCGATCAGGTGATTATTGAAGCCGAGCACACGGAGGGTCATGACTCAGTAATGAAGGGGGCAGAGGCTACCGTGACAGGAGCTTTTGATACCACCGCTTATGCCGTATCTTTCACCCCGACTACCGGTGGAGACCCGGTGACGAATCACAAGTGGGTCATACATGAAGAGCTCGAAAATGCGGAAAGTGCTCCTCTCTCAGAAGGAACAGAAGTGACGCTGGCGGCTGATCATATGGAAGGAATGGATGGTGTAAAGGCGACCATCGACACAGCTGAACAAACCACTGTCTACATGGTTGACTTTACAACCGTTGACGGGGAGCAGGATGTGACCGACCACAAATGGGTAACGGAAAACGAATTGCGTTCACCTGAATAATAGTTATACAAAAACGGGGCGGTAGAAGATCATCTTCTACCGCCCCATGCTTATCCAAATATGGTGACCATTGCTCTAGAAACTCCCCTTTAAAAAACACCTTAGTAGACGAGTAGTGTAAGAAGCGAGATTCCTATCCCTAAGAAACCGAGCAGAATACTATAGGGTAGGTTTCTCAGCACAATCTGATAAGGATTCATCCGTAAAGCTACTGAAGTGATGGTAACGATCAGACCATAAGGGGCGGAAGGCACCGTAGCAATCGCACAGGCAGACAGAAGAATGGTCAGGGTCACCTCAGGGAACGTTCCAATCAACAGTTCACTGACACCACCAAAGATCCCCATCGTCGCAAGCGGATGAACGCCCAGCAGCGTCATCACAAGGAAAGCAGCCTGAATGAAGAGCATGATGAGAAGCGGACTTCCCTCAAGCGCAATCAGAGGATCCTGTAAATACTTTAAGTATGGCGAAGCATTCAATGTCTCTGTTAAAAAGGATAGCGACAGCAGGAGAACGATGAAGTTACTTAAATGGTTTGTCTTCCATTTCCATGTCGGCCAGCCGACATGCAGGAAACTCCGTCTCCGCTTCACAAGCACCGCCCATGTGAAAGCGAAGGGGAAGATCGATACGGTGACAGCAAAAAGAAAGTCCAGCTGAATGACGTTTCCTAAAAATACGACCACGGATAAAAACAGGACGAGCGCGACAATGAACTGAACGAGTTTATTCCTGCTTTTCCCTGTCCCTTTTTCTAGTGAAGGGGGTGCTTCCATCCCGTATTTGCGAAACATCATTTTCCCCATCAAAGAATCCATCGAAATACCAAGAACCGCGATCAGCAGCATCCACGGCAGCACTTCTAAATAATTCGCCCCTGTAATGAAAATCGAAGTCGCAAGCAGGATTTCCAGCGGGCTCCATAACAAAGCAAGCGAATACCCACGAAGTGTCGCCATTAAAATGAAGCTGTTCTTCACCTTCGTTTTCACATCTTTCAACTGTTCCTTCAACAAGTCCTGGGAAATGGTGGCGGAAGACAAGTTCAGGAAAGCGGCAAGAGAAACCATGGTGACTTCACTCCGGACATATAAAGAACCAAGTCCCTTGGCGTTACTTCCTAATAAGGATTGCAGGAGTTTGTTATACCTTCCCGCTTTTACCACACTATTCATCCATGGAAGCATGGATAATAGGAAGAGCAGGCCAATGTTCCCGGCAAAGAACGAGGGAATCTCCTGGAAGGTCGTCTCACTCGAGAAGAAGAAAAACGCACCGGCGACTAACAACACCATTCCTAAGATCTTGAACACACGATCCGATCGAGGAAAACTGATCGCCAGCATGACGATTCCAAGAATTCCGATGATGGTGTATAAAGTCGAATTGTTCCAAAACACGTGAACGACATTCAAGGCGAACACGAATGAGTAAAATATGTACAAGTAGTTGGATATGTGACGCACAATCATTCCCCTATCTCATCGACTGGATTTCTATGTTTGTTTGGGTGCATCGATTACTAGAATCAATGCTTTCATGCTATACACAATGGGAATATTTTTCAATGAATTTGTATTTGAAAAGCAGAGACTTTTTCTTATGCGTTTATCCATGCAGGTTTCTCTTTCCCATCCACTAACAGCCCTATTCGTAACTTTATCAATCTATTAAAATATGATTCGCGTTTTTCTTCTATATAATGAAATAAAATTTTTCCAGTAAATCAGAGGGTTCTGCCTTTCAAAAAATGACTCTTTTTATTATAATTATAATCTAAGACCGATTATAATTTTTTCACAAATATAGGAGGGTATCATTCATGGACAAAAATGAAATGCATGACAGCCAAGCTGGAAAGTGTCCCGTAACCCACGAAAAAACGAAAGAAGAAAGCGCCGTAACGACAACGAAAGTCGGCACAACGAACAAAGACTGGTGGCCCAACCAGCTGAACCTGCATATTTTACGTCAGCACGATAAAAAGTCGAATCCGATGGGAGAAGACTTCGATTATGAAGAGGAATTCAACAAACTTGATTATTACGCCCTGAAGCAGGACCTGCACGAGCTGATGACAGACAGCCAGGACTGGTGGCCGGCAGACTACGGACATTATGGCCCCCTATTTATTCGTATGTCCTGGCACGCAGCCGGTACGTATCGTACAGGAGATGGACGCGGTGGTGGTGCCACAGGAAACCAGCGATTCGCACCTCTGAACAGCTGGCCGGATAATGCGAACCTCGATAAAGCCCGCCGTCTGCTTTGGCCGATCAAACAGAAATATGGCAATAAAATCTCCTGGGCAGACCTGCTCGTACTTACTGGAAACGTCGCGCTTGAATCCATGGGATTGAAGACCTTTGGCTTTGGCGGAGGACGCGAGGACATCTGGCATCCAGAAGAAGATGTCTATTGGGGAAATGAAAAAGAGTGGCTCGGCGACAATCGTTACTCCGGCGACCGCGAACTTGAAAGCCCACTCGCTGCTGTGCAGATGGGACTCATCTATGTAAACCCGGAAGGTCCAAACGGCAACCCGGACCCACTTGCAAGTGCACGCGATATCCGCGAAACGTTCGCCCGTATGGGAATGAATGACGAAGAGACTGTTGCTCTAGTCGCTGGTGGTCACACTTTCGGTAAAGCTCACGGTGCCGGCGACCCTGACAAAGTCGGTGCATCCCCTGAAGCCGCTGACATTGAGGATCAAGGCTTAGGCTGGATGAGCTCTCACGGAAGCGGGAAAGGACGCGACACGATCACAAGTGGTGTCGATGGTGCATGGACAGCGAACCCGACCGTTTGGGACAACGGCTATTATGATCTATTGTTCGGCTACGAATGGGAATTGACGAAGAGTGCAGCAGGTGCGAACCAATGGGCGCCGGTCAATCCTAAAAAAGAGGACATGGCCCCGGATGCGGAGGATCCTTCGGTAAAAGTCCCTACCTTTATGACGACAGCCGATATGGCGCTTCGTATGGACCCGGATTACGAAAAGATCTCCCGTCGTTTCCATCAAAATCCGGATGAATTTGCCGATGCCTTTGCTCGTGCATGGTTCAAGCTGCTTCACCGTGACATGGGACCAAAAGCAAGATACCTCGGACCAGAAGTTCCGGATGAAGACTTGATTTGGCAGGATCCGATTCCAACAGTGAATTACGAATTAACCGATGCTGAAGTGGCAGAGCTGAAAACAAAAATTCTCGACTCAGGTCTTTCTGTCAGCCAACTTGTGAAAACGGCCTGGGCTGCAGCAAGCACATATCGTGGATCGGACATGCGTGGTGGCGCGAATGGTGCCCGCATCCGACTCACTCCACAAAAAGACTGGGAAGTGAACGAACCACAACAGCTTTCCAAGGTACTTGCCGTCTATGAAGGCATTCAAAAGCAGTTCGATAAAGAAGTCAGCCTTGCTGATTTAATTGTCCTTGGAGGGAGCGCAGCCGTAGAAAAAGCGGCCAAAGATGCAGGCGTCGAAGTCACGGTTCCATTTGTATCCGGACGCGGCGATGCCACCCAGGAGCAAACCGACGAAGAAAGTTTCGAAGTCCTCGAGCCGATGGCGGATGGATTCCGTAACTATGAGAAGAAGAGATATACGTTGAGCCCTGAAGAGTTGCTCGTCGACAAAGCACAGCTTCTTGGTCTTTCTGCACCGGAAATGACTGTACTCGTCGGCGGTATGCGCGTACTTGGTGCCAACTACAAAGACACAGACTACGGCGTATTCACAGACAAAGTCGGCACACTGACAAACGACTTTTTCGTGAACCTTCTTGATATGAACATCGAGTGGAAGCCGAGTGATTACAATGAATATGAAGGCCGCAATCGTCAAACAGGCGATCTTGTCAGAAAAGCAACACGCGTCGACCTCGTCTTCGGATCCAACTCTGTCCTGCGTTCGCTCGGTGAAGTGTATGCACAGGAAGACAACAAAGAGAAATTTGTCCATGACTTTATTGCTGCTTGGGTGAAAGTAATGAACGCGGATCGTTTTGATTTGAAGAAGAAGAAAGATTTGGCTTATCATAACGCGTAAGTAAGAAGCAGGAGGCTGCACCAGCCTCCTGCTTTTCTTCGTTCATATGTATCTATTACTCTTCCCTTCCACCCACTTTAGAGCTTCACCATAGTCCGTGGGGCAGGCCCGATTTAAGTGTATTTTGTGGTGGTTGTACGTCATCTAAGAAAAAACCCCTGCTCTTTCACCCCTCCCAATCATTTCCACTTTTTCATTTTTATGTGAACCATCCCGCTTTCTCATTGGTATAGTTAGTAAAAGAACCTTTGGAGGTGTACGCAATGGATACAGGCTGGATTGTCTCATTGATTGTTGTGGGAATTTGGATGGTCATTATTTTAGGGATTATGATTCCATTGGAAAGAAAACACATCGTAAGAAAGAACGGAAAAATTGATTATCATAAAACAACGATTTTCCTAAGATGGAATGTGTTCGATACACTGACGATCGCTTTGGTCATTTATACCATCATTTGCGTACAGGCGCTTAATTTGCTGATTTCATCAGGGCAGACGGTAGACAATGTCTATGTCCAATTCTTTACGAATCAATCGCAAGCTTGGACGATCATAGCTTTCATCTACCTGCTTATGAGACTATCGAACACCCTGAAGTCCATCCGCGCCCGCTATGGAGGAACCCTTGAATAAAACGGTTGAAGACTGGATGAGCGATTACCAGCATGGAAACAAAGATGCTCTGGAATCACTTTATCAGTTGTACAAAGAGCCTCTGTACTCGTTCATTTACCGCTATACCCGAGACGAACCGTTCAGTGTGGACGTTGTTCAAGATACCTTTGTAAGACTGCAACTTAATAAAATGCAATACGATCCAGAGCGAGGCACACTTAAAGCGTATCTCTTTCAAATCGCTTATCGCATCATGATTACGAAACTGAATCGCCGTAAGAAATGGCAATCCCTTCTACCATTTTTAACACCACAGCCGGCCGACTCCTTTTCCCAAGAAGATAAAATGTCGGTTCAGGAAGCGGTATCTAAGCTACCTGCCACTCATCGGGCTGTCATTCTCTTATCCTACTACCACGACCTGCCACACGCGGAAATCTCGAGTATTCTCAATCTTCCCATTGGAACGGTCAAATCACGATTGCATACAGCCATTCAACTGTTAAAAAAAGACCTCGAGGTGAAAAGTAATGAAGAAAAACCCCTTTGAACAAGAAGAACATTTAAAGTATCAGTTAGACCAATACAAGGTGGACGTTTCAAATGTCGAATGGGAGAGGAGCCGGAAAAGCCGGTGGATTCATTACTTAGCTTCCCCGACGAACAATCCATTAGACCTTCTTATGGAAACGATGCGGGGCTGGACGTTGACGAAAGTCATTCCGGCTGTTCTTTCCATGTGTCTGGCCATTTTGCAGGTCATCTTCCTGTAGTGCGAGCAGAAGAATAGCCTGCCCCTCTCCCTTTCGTTAATGCAGGAGTACAGTAGGGACAGTCACCGATATACAATTTGTCATGTGGATATCGATTCCACTTCAAGAATAACCAATGAATGTGGCTTTAGACAACGGACCACGCTTTCATAGATATCTGCTATCATGGTAGAGGGGATCAATATATTCCTACTGCGGAGAGTGGACCAACTAAAAAAAGCCCCCGCTTACAAAGGAGGTATGCTGTGTGGATCGTAACCATGAAGAGGAAGTGATACGTAATTATCAAAAAGGCGAAAAAATGATGATTTTGCTTTTTGCCCAGTGGTGTATCAATCATGACCTGGATCCAGTGGCTATTTATAAAGAGGCCTATCCTTATCAGGAGAAAAATAAAGAGCTGATCGATGCCTTGGAGCTGACCGTATCGAAGCAGGAGTCCGATCACATTGATTCTGAGACTCTTCTTGAAGTGCTGTCTCTCTATGGAAATGACGACCTTGCTTTTGTTGTATCTGATTTAATCAGCCGTAAAAATTTGAAGTAAGTAAAACTAAAAAGAAAGCACCTTCTCGTGATGCCACCGGGGCACCACGAGAAGGTGCTTTCTTTTGGTGCGTGTTATTTTGTTGCACTTCCCTTACTCCGTCAGTCCTTTACCAAGTACCTAGCAGTTGCCCCCTTACTTTTCAACTGCAACGAATGAGGGTATGGTAAAACTAGTAAAAAGTATAAAAGGAGTTTGAGGGGCAAATATGGCATACGTTTTATTAATTGTCGGCTTCGGTTTATTAATCAAAGGAGCCGATCTATTCGTTGATGGGTCTTCCAACATTGCCAGGCTACTCCGTGTACCTCCTATTTTAATAGGGTTAACGATTGTAGCTTTCGGCACAAGCTCTCCCGAGGCGACAGTCAGCATCATCGCAGCTTTACAAGGAAATGCTGAAATTTCGCTGGGCAATGTTGTAGGAAGTAATATCTTCAATGTCACTCTAGTTGTAGGGATTGCCGCTTTCCTTTACCCATTAATGGTAGAGAGCGAAACAACGAAAAAAGAAATCCCATTTGTATTGCTCGCTAGTGGAGCATTACTCGTACTTATTAGTGATACGGAGTTACAGAGTTTAAGTGAAAACTTGCTTACACGCAGCGACGGTATCATCTTTTTATTGTTCCTATCTATTTTTATGTACTATGTGATTGAAGTGGGGCTGAAAAGTAGAAAAGAATCGACACATGAAGCCATCCCCCCTGGGATCAAGTGGGGAAAAAACAGTCTTGTGACGCTGGCAGGTTTAGTAGCTATTATTTTTGGCGGCGACCTGGTGGTAGACAGCGGCACAGAAATTGCTTATGACCTCGGTATGAGTAAAACGTTAGTGGGATTAACCATCATTGCGATAGGTACATCCCTTCCCGAACTCGTAACCTCCATATCCGCAGCATTAAAGAAAGAAAGTGGAATAGCATTAGGGAATGTAGTGGGCAGCAATATCTTCAATATTTTGTTTGTTCTGGGGGCTTCCTCTGTCATTTCGCCTTTATCTGTAAATGGCAAAATCTTTATCGATGTCATGATTATGATCGTACTGAGCTTATTATTGTTTCTATTCTCAAGGACCCATTATAAAATCGGAAAAATAGAGGGTTCCATCCTTGTGGCCATGTATATCATTTATCTTGTTTACATTATTTTGAGAAACTGAAATTTCCAGTGGTTATGAAAGGGAAAATCACTTTCGTCTTTGAAAATCTGAAATAAAAAAGCCCCGGCACTATAGCAGTGCTGGGGCGAAAATAAACAACTTAGGTGACCCAACCATGTAAGAATCATCCTTGATTCTACACATTTTTTGAAATTCAGACTTCCTTGAAGGACAATTCTTCTAAGAATTCGTTTCCTGATCCGGTTAAGTCTCATTTGCCTTCTCTTCATCTTTCTTTATTCGCAACGAATGATGAAACACCAGCTAAGAGAATGCTCTTTTGTTTCCTTACTCAATGCTCGCTTAATTTTTACAGGGGGGGGATTGTCATACACTGACCTCTCCACGACCTTCCATCCGCAGGCCGGCTGTATCATATGCCCCTTTCAAGACTGCTTTTCATCCTTATTACGTGGATGAACGGCCTCCTTTGTCGGGCATTTCGTTCGTTCGGAAACGAACTCGCGATGGTTGAGCCACCTAAGTTGTTTATGTTTTTTTGTTATCTTCTTTACACTTTTATTATACCACCAAATACGGATATGGACGCGGGAAGTTGTGACCGTTCTGTAAACGTTTACTTAGATAAGATCGTATTTAACACGGCTCAGTTTATGCCTTGATGAATAAGTAGAGAAAGGGTTTTAAAACCAAAAACTTCAAAGGAGAGAACGGTATGCTGGAATCTGTAGATCTATCCTTAGACATAAGCAAAAAGCAGTATAAGGAAGAAATGAAACAGACTCAGTTGAAGTTACTTCAGCTGCAGCGATCCATCTACGATAACCAATTAGGCGTTATTATTGTCTTTGAAGGCTGGGATGCCTCGGGAAAAGGAGGCGTGATCAAGCGGGTAACGAACGGACTCGACCCGCGAGGCTTCGACGTCCATGCCATTGGCGCTCCTTCATCGAACGAAAAGAGGCATCATTATCTTAAACGTTTCTGGAATAAGATCCCACCTTACGGGAAAATAGCAATTTTTGATCGTTCCTGGTATGGCCGTGTTCTTGTGGAAAGAGTCGAGAATTTCGCTTCTGTATCCGAATGGAATCGAGCTTACAACGAAATCGTTCAATTTGAGCACCTGCTTGCTCAAGATCGATATGTCGTCATCAAAGTGTGGTTGCACATTTCTAAAGAAGAACAACTGAGACGATTTGAAGAAAGACAACAAGACCCTTTTAAAAGATGGAAAATCACGGATGAGGACTGGAGAAATCGTTCCAAATGGGAGATGTATGAAGAAGCTGTAGAGGATATGTTTCAGCACACGTCTCCTCCAGAAAGCAAGTGGCACATCGTAGCAGGAGAGAATAAACAATATGCCAGAGTGAAAATCAATCACATCATTATCCAGGAGATTGAGAATAAATTAATACAGCTCCCTCTTCCTCTCTAACAGTGTCTACCCTTAGGGAAACCGTCGCTGGTACATAAAAAGCCCTGGCACTTGAAGAAGTGCCAGGGCAAAGTAAACAACTTAGGTGACCCAACCATGTAAGAATCATCCATGACTCTACATATTTTTCTAGGTTCCAGACTTTCTCGAAGGACAATTCTACGGAGAATTCGTTTCCTTTTCCGGTTAAGTCTATTTTTTCTTCTTCCTTACTTCAACAGAAGAGCTGAGGTAATGCTCATTGTTTCCTTACTCAACCCTCAATCTAAATCGTCCTTCCAAGCTTTAGCCACTACCCACCATCTGTAGATAGCTGTATCACCTGCCTCAATCAAGACTGTTATTTCATCCCATACATCGGATGAACCTTCTTTCATCGGCTGTGACTTTTGTTCGCTTGGAAACGAACTCGCGATGGTTGAGCCACCTAAGTTGTTTATTTATTATTTGCTATCTTCTTTACACTCTTATTATAACACCATTCCCTGATTTCAACGGGGGGTAGTTGTGTCAATTTTGCAAACGTTTACATTCGGACTGTTATGACTAAATCCCGTCAACTTCCTTGTACAGAAAGAAGCCCCGACACTTAAGAAAGTGCCGGGGCGAAGTAAACAACTTAGGTGACCCAACCATGTAAGAATCATCCTTGATCCTACACATTTTTTTGGATTCAGACTTTAACGTAGGACAATTCTTCAGAGAATCCGTTCCCTTCTCCTGTTAAGTCCAATTTTCCTTCCCCTTCTTCTTTCTTTATTTCAAAAGAAGAGAGAAAGCACTAGCTATGGGAAGACTTTGTGTTTCCTTACTCCTCCCTCATTTAATTTCAAAAGGGAATCATCGTGTACCAAGACTTCCCCGCCACCTACCATCTGTAGGCGACTGTATCACCTGACCTCTCAAGACGGTTTTTTCACCCTCATTTCACGGATGAAACGTTCTTTCATCGGCTGTGACCTTCGTTCGTTTGGAAACGAACTCGCGATGGTTGAGCCACCTAAGTTGTTTATTTGTTATCTTCTTTACACTCTTATTATATCACCATTTCCTGATTTCAACGGGGGCAGTTGTGGCAACTTTGTAAACGTTTTCTTAAAAGATGAAATGACCTACGCTCTTGATCTTCACCTCCTAAAAACACCGCAGCTTTTAAATCCAATTGCTTCTTATTGATCCATTTCCAAACCATTCATCGTTCCCCCTCTTCCTCTACTTGCCACCTGTTCCCTTTCTAGAATAGTGCTTGTTTTCTATATTCCCACAACAAAAAACCACAACAAACAACATTAAAACACAACAAAACACATCTTTAACACATGATTAATACTGCTTTTACAAACAGGCTTTATAGTGAAGATGCAGTAAGAGATAGGAGGGATTAGCGAAGAATCAATCACATATTCAAACGTTGTCGTTGTTTTTATAGATTGTGGAAAATTAAGGAGGATTTCAAAATGATGAAGAAATTAATGTTGACTGTTATGACACTTTTGTTGATTTTTGTGGCAGCCTGCTCTGGTGGAAACGCAGAGGAGAAAGAAGAAATTACGGTGTACACCGCACTCGAAGATGACATGATCGAAACATACTTAACCTCTTTCCGTGAACAGAACCCAGACATTAAAGTCAATATCGTTCGTGACTCCACGGGTGTAATTACCTCAAAGCTTTTGGCTGAAAAAGATGCACCTGTCGCTGACGTTGTTTGGGGAACAGCCGCAACGAGCCTGCTTGTCGCTGATCAGCAAGGGATGCTTGAAGGATATGCACCGAAAGGAATTGATCGTGTAGCTCCTCAATACAAAGATTCAAAGGAAACACCACACTGGGTCGGAATCAACGCCTGGATGACTGGATTCGCTGTTAACACAGTGGAAATGGAAGAAATGGGACTGGATATCCCTCAAAGCTATGAAGACTTGCTTGATCCACAATATAAAGACTTGATCGTAATGCCTAACCCGGCTTCCTCAGGTACAGGATTCTTAACCGTATCTGCCTTCATGCAGCAAATGGGTGAAGAAGAAGCGTGGAATTACATGGACAAACTTCATCAGAACATCGGCATGTATACACACTCTGGTTCTAAGCCGGCAAAACTTGCTGGACAAGGGGAATATCCAATCGGAATTTCCTTCGGTTACCGTGGCATTACGCAGGCGGAAAAAGGAGAACCGATCAAGACCATTTTCCCTGAAGAAGGTTCTGGCTGGGATTTAGAAGCAAACGCTCTTGTGAAGAAAGAGGAAATCAAACCAGCTGCTAAGACGTTCCTGGACTGGGCCATTTCTGATGAAGCGATGAAAGAATACAGCGAGAACTTCGCGATCACTTCCGTACCAACGGACAAGCCGGTTCCTGAAGGTTTCCCTGAGAATCCTGAAGAGCAGTTGATTGAAAACGACTTTAACTGGGCAGCTGAGAACCGTGACGTCATTCTTGAACAATGGACCAAAAAATATGACGGAAAGAGCGCCCCTAAAGAGTAAGGTACAACGGAAGTCGGCAAACTTTTTGTACCAAAAGGGGCGGGTCTTCCCGCCTTCGGTCTCTTATTATCTCATGAAAAAGGAGCGAGTCCAATCATGAATCATCTCGCTGTCGAACAGATCACCAAAACGTTCCAAAACTTTACCGCTTTGAAAGATATATCGTTCTCGATTGAAAAAGGGGAATTCATCTGCTTGCTCGGACCAAGCGGTTGCGGAAAAACGACGCTCCTTCGCATCCTGGCAGGACTGGAAATGCCAAACGCGGGAGGCGTCCTGATGAATGGCCGGGATATGACACACCTTCCTCCGGCTGAGCGGAATTTCGGCATCGTCTTTCAGTCGTATGCCTTATTCCCGAATTTAACAGCGGCTCAAAACGTCGCCTATGGATTGAACCCTAAACAATTTTCCAAGAAGCAGCGCAAAGCAACGGCACTGGAAAATCTCAAACTCGTCAATTTAGAACAGATGGCTGACCGTTACCCTGCCCAATTATCCGGTGGACAACAACAGCGTGTCGCTTTAGCGCGTGCCCTGGCGATGAACCCGGAATTCCTTTTGCTGGACGAGCCACTGTCCGCCCTGGATGCTCAAGTCCGCTTGCAGTTAAGAAACGAAATCAAACGTCTACAGAAACAGTTAGGCATTACGACCGTTATGGTTACGCACGATCAGGAAGAAGCCCTATCCATGGCGGATCGGATGATCGTCATGAACAATGCCTTAATCGAACAGGCCGGAACACCGCAGGAAATCTATGACCGCCCCCATTCCCCCTTTGTTGCAGACTTCATCGGGGCGGTCAATTTCGTCGGCGATCAGCTCATCCCGAACGGGGAAAAACAAGATGTAGCGGTCCGCCCGGAGCATGTGACGATTCACACCCATCCGTCCGCCTCTTCCCTTCCCACCCGGGTTGAGAATTTAGAGTACCGGGGCAGCTCCTATCGCGTCGTGCTGAGGCAGACAACGAAGGACAACGTTCTCTATGCTGATATCGATACCGATACGTTCAAACAACAGCCACTTGCTGTGGGCGAAGTGGTCTATGCCGAACTGCAGGAAGATAAGGTCATCTTCTTTCACGGCCAGCCCGAGCCCATAACAACGAAGCAGCCTGTGCTCACCTAGGAGGTCCATCATGATTACAGCACTACAATCTTTATTCAGCCGGGAACCTGTCGTGAGGCAGTCCTTAAGTAAAGATGCGCACATCCAACGCATACTACTCCTGCTCATGTTCGTTGGACTTGGAACGACCATCATCCTCCCCGTCATCGAGCTGTTGAAACGGGCGATGCAGAACACCCAGGGAGAATACATCGGAGCGGAGAACTTCATCACTTACTTTTCCTCTCCCAGCTTGTTTCAATCCGCGGTGCATACCTTGTCGGTCGCATCGATCACGATGATTCTCTCGGTCAGTCTAGCCTTTCTTTTCGCCTATGCGATTGAACGGACGAAGATGAAAGGAAAAACGTTCTTTACGTACATGGCCCTGCTGCCTTTATTCGCACCGACCATGATGTACGGCATCGCTCTCGTCTATTTGCTCGGAAACAACGGCGTATTCACGACCGGGTTCTTTGGACTATTCGAGCAGTGGTTCGGCTGGCAGGAGTCCGATTTTGACATCTATGGATTCAAAGGCATTGTGATATCCGAGGTGATTTTCACCTTCCCGCAAGCCTTCCTAATATTAAAAGTTTCTCTATCCACCGCCGATCAACGTTTATATGAAGCGGCGGATACGATGGGCGCAGGAACGTTGAAGAAACTATTCACCGTCACTATCCCAAGTATCAAGTATGGGCTGGTGAGCGCCTTTTTCGTCAGTTTTACACTCAGCTTCACCGACTTTGGCGCACCAAAGGTCGTCGGTGGGCAGTACAATGTGCTCGCAACTGATGTGTACAAGCAGGTGATCGGCCAGCAAAACTTTTCCATGGGAGCAACCGTCGGCATCATCTTAACCATTCCAGCCGTGATCGCTTTTATCGTCGATCAGCGGATCCAACGGAAGCAGTCGAGCATCAGCTCAAAGGCAACTCCGTACAAGACGCCATCAAACCCTGTGCGCGACCGTCTATTCACGGCGTACTGTACAACCATTACAATCGGCATCATCACTTTGTTCCTGGCGATAATCGCTGCCGCTTTTGTAAAAGTCTGGCCTTACGACTTCTCGCTGACGCTCCGTCACTTCGGGTTCGGGTCAGTGGCGGGAGACGGGCTTCAGCCTTTCTACAATAGCCTGATCGTCTCTGCGGTCACGGCTGTCATCGGAACGGTGGTCATCTTTATCGGCGCGTACTTGATTGAAAAATCGCGTCACCTGGCATGGGTTAGAAAAGTATCATACTTTCTATCGATTCTGCCGATTGCCTTACCTGGACTGGTCATTGGTCTTGCCTTCATCTTCTTCTTTAACCAGTCGGCGATCAGCATCCCGTTTACATCCATGGAAATCGCCAACCCTTTTCAGTGGTTGTACGGAACGATGATCATTCTCGTTCTCGCGAATATCATCCACTTCTACTCGGTGTCGTTCATCACCGCAACGACATCTCTCAAGAAACAAGATGCAGAATACGAAGCCATCTCTGAAACGATGAAGGTTCCTTTTTACAAAACGTTCGCCAAAGTGACGGTGCCCCTGTCCTGGCCGGCGATTCTCGAAATGATGATGTACTTGTTCGTCAACTCGATGACGACGATCAGCGCGGTCGTCTTTCTGTATTCTTCCGAGTGGAAGCTTGCCTCCATCGCTATCGTCAACATGAACGATGCCGGAGACATTGCACCGGCAGCAGCGATGTCTTTATTGATCATCATGACCAACATCATCGTCCGTGTCGCGTACGAAACAATTGTCAAATCTATTAAAAAAAGAAAAGTAGGGATCTAATATGAAAAACATTCAAGCGATCATTTTTGACTGGGCCGGAACAACGGTCGACTACGGCTGCTTTGCCCCTGTCCAAGTATTTATCGAGGTTTTCAACAAGCGTGATATTCAGATCACATACGATGAAGCGCGTAAGCCGATGGGATTATTGAAAATCGATCACATCCGTGCCATTACAGAAATGGAGCGCGTCCGCACCGAATGGACGAACACCCATGGAAGTGAGCCGTCAGAGGAAGATATCGAAGCGATGTACAAAGATTTCGAAGACCTGCTATTCCGCGGTCTCCACCAATTCGCGACTCCGCTTCCGCACGTGACCGAAGTGATGGAACAATTGAGAGCGCGCGAGATCAAGATCGGATCCACCACAGGGTACACGGAAGAAATGATTGAAATCGTCGCCCGCGAAGCGAAGAAACAAGGATACGAACCAGATACGATCGTCGCTTCCACCGAGGTTCCTGCCGGACGCCCTTATCCATGGATGATCTATGAAAATGCGAAACAACTGAACGTCTTCCCGACAAGTCAAATGATTAAAGTCGGCGACACGGAAACGGATATGCAGGAAGGTCGTAACGCAGGGTCGTGGACCATCGGGGTCGTCAAAGGCAGCAGCACGCTTGGCCTCTCTCAACAGGAAGTTGAAGAAATGGATCCCGTCCTCCTTCAGACGAAAATCGAAGCTGCCAAGCGAACATTGCTTGAAGCCGGTGCCGATTATGTCATAACCGACATGAGTGAGCTTCCTGAAAGAATCGATGAAATTGAAAAGCAGATGAATGAAGAAGTGAGTGCGTATGCCTAAGGTGTACCACGGCGAAGGGGACGTCAACCAGTCCCCTCTCCGCCAGGCTTGGAACGAAAGGCTTTCGGACGAAACCACTCACATCCTGAAAGAAGATGAGCACTACTTTTTACATCAGTCGCTATCAACCCCGTGCCTGGATGTCATCGATCGTGCCGAGGGTTCTGCCTTTTATAATATCGAAGGAAAACGATACTTGGATTTTCACGGCAATGCCGTCCATCAAATCGGATTCCAACACCCAAGAGTCATTGAAGCGATGAAACAGCAGCTCGATACACTCAGTTTTTCAACTAGACGCTATACGAACCGTAACGCCATCGCACTCGCGAAACGATTGACCGAACTTGCGCCGGACCCTTTGAACAAATCGTTGTTCGCACCTGGGGCTACCTCTGCCATCGGTATGGCGCTGAAACTTGCACGGATCGCGACAGGGAAACACAAAACCGTTTCGATGTGGGAATCGTTTCACGGCGCTTCGATGGATGCCTTATCTGTTGGAGGTGAAGCTCATTTCCGTCGCCAAATAGGTCCGCTCCTTCCCGGCGCGATCCACGTTCCCCCTATTCAGAACTACCGGCCGAACTGGGAGGGGGCGGGCCTTGATGATCGACAGCTCGCTTCACATATTGAATACCTGTTCCAACAAGACCCAGACATCGGCGCATTCGTGATGGAAACCGTCCGGAATACAGACGTACAACTTCCTTCTCATGCGTTTATGAAGAAAATAAGAGCGCTGTGTACAGAATATGATGTGAAACTCATTTTCGATGAGACCGCCATCGGTATGGGAAGGACCGGCCGCTGGTTCGCATTCGAGCACTACGACATCGTCCCTGACATGGTCGTACTCGGAAAAGGATTAGGCGGAGCCGTCTATCCAATGGCAGCTTTACTCGTCGATGATTCCTTAGATGTCGCAAAAGATACATCGCTTGGCCATTACACCCACGAAAAAAGCCCACTCGGGGCTACAGCGGCTTTGACGATGATCGACGTCATTCAGGAGGAACAGCTTTTGGAGCAACTCCCCCTCCTGGAACAAAAAATGAAAGAGCGTTTGGAAGATTGGAAACAACGCTATTCTCTTATAGGAGATATCCGGCACATCGGTTTTCTTTTTGCCGTCGAACTCGTTACCGACCGTACAACGAAAGAAAAAGCGACAGCTGCAGCAGAAGCGGTCATGTACCATTGCTTAGATCACGGACTCAGTTTCAAAGTTTCAAAAGGAAACGTCCTGCAGCTCTGTCCGCCATTAAACCTATCACACGAAGATTTAGACGAAGCGCTGAACATTCTGGAATCAGCGATTGAAGACGTGCAGCTGAGAGAGGAGAATACGTATGCAAAATCATGATCACTATCTACTGCTCACTCCAGGTCCTTTAACAACGACCGCTTCAGTGAGAGAATCCATGTTGAAAGACTGGTGCACGTGGGATGAGGACTATAAGTCCCTCGTCCAGTCGATCCGCTCCGACCTTTTGTCTCTTGCCGGAGTATCAGAACAAGACTACACCAGTGTGCTCATGCAGGGAAGCGGCACGTTCAGTGTCGAATCTGTCATCTCCACCGCCGTCCCTGACGATGGAAAACTTTGTGTCCTCGTCAATGGCGCGTACGGAAAACGCATCGCTGAGATTGCCGAACGCCTCAAGCTGAACGTACGCACGATTGAATACGGAGAGACAGAGAAGCCTGACTTAGAAAAAGTAGAAATTGCTCTGAAACGAGATGAAGCGATCACTCATGTAGCCGTCGTCCATTGTGAAACGACAACCGGTCTCCTGAATCCGATCCACGATATCGCAGCGATTGTCAAACGCTACAATAAGGCGTTCATCGTTGATGCTATGAGCAGCTTTGGCGGGATCCAGATGTCAATCACGGATATGGACGCAGATTATGTCATCAGCAGTGCCAATAAATGCATCCAGGGCGTTCCTGGTTTCGGTTTTGTCATCGCTAAACGACAGGCCATCCAGCAGTGCGAAGGTCAGGCCCGCTCGCTGTCGCTCGACTTGTTTGATCAATGGAAAACAATGGAGGGTCAGGAAGGAAAGTGGCGCTACACGTCCCCGACTCATACTGTTAGGGCGTTCAAACAGGCACTCGAAGAATTAAAGCTGGAAGGCGGTATTCCGGCAAGACAGAACCGCTACGAGCAGAACCAACGGACACTCGTCGATGGGATGCGTGCGCTCGGCTTCACGCCCCTTCTCCCTGATGAGTGGCAGTCGCCGATCATCACACCGTTTTATTATCCGGAAAATGAGTCGTTCCAATTTGAACGATTCTATGAAGAGTTGAAGTCCCGCGGCTTTGTCATTTACCCGGGGAAAGTAACCGACCTGAAGACATTCAGAATCGGTAATATCGGAGACATTCACCCTTCAGATATAGAAGCATTGCTTGAAGCTACTAGAGAGAGTTTATACTGGCTCGAACCCGTTACCAAATAAAGAACCCTTTGCTTTTCCATGCATGAAAGAGGAAACCTAGCGTACCCCTCTTTCATGTATAATGGAAAGAAAGGAAGGTTTTTGTCACGTTAGGAGGGACGACGTTGTCACTCGTCGCAGAAGAACGGAAACAAAAAATACTACAAATGCTCGAACATCAAGGCAAAGTCCGAGTCAGCGAACTTGCCGAACAACTGGACGTGTCGACCGAAACCATTCGACGACACCTGGATGACCTGGAAAACCAACAGAAACTGAAAAAAGTATATGGCGGAGCTGTAAGAAACGAAACGTCCAACGAACTGCCGCACTATGAACGAGAATCGATACACATCGAAGAAAAAAGAACCATCGGCCAAGCAGCCGCGGATCAAGTCGAAGATCACGACACCATCGTCATCGATGAAGGAAGCACGCCGCTTCAGATGATTCCTTTTCTAAGAGGAAAGAAAAACTTAACGATCATGACCAGCTCCATCCCAGCCCTGAACCGGCTGATGGAATACACGAAACGCAGAGAACTCGAAGCCCGCGTCATCTTCATCGGCGGAGAAGTAAGCGTCGACCACCTGCGCACATCCGGCCCCATCGCTGAAAAAATGATGGAAGACTTCTACGTCAACAAAGCATTCATCGCTACAGACGGTGTCGACATCGATCATGGGATCACAAGCTTCGACCCGAACAAGGCGCTCTTTACTAGGAAGCTGATTGAACAATCGGGGAGATCTTATATTCTGGCGGATTCTTCTAAGATCGGGATGAGGACGTACGTGAAGATGTCGAATTTAGAGGATGTTTATGCTGTTGTTAGTGATGTTCCGCCGCCTGAGGATTGGGGATCGAACTTGCAGCGTTTAGGTACGGAATGGATATCTAGGTAAAACAATAAGGAGGTACTAGTGCTGCTTCTCCAAACACTAGTACCTCCCCTGTTTCCCCTTCATCCTTCCACAAAGATGACTCTTCAGAAATAATATTGTAATTTACTTTTCTTCTGTTGAAATCACGTTACCCACTCCATATGGGATGAATTTCCGGTGCCTGGCCCCTTCTGAGCGAAGCGGGGGTCAGGCTCCGATTTTGTAAAGACCATGGGGTTTGAAATAATTTCACAATATCCTCATTTGTTAATTACTCAAACTAAAGACAACTGAACAGTCCTAATCAATCGTAACGAAATTTAATAACTAAATTTACTTTTATGCTTCCTTATAAGAGACTGCTTAAATATTTCATCAAAATTCGCTTCCCAATCCATAAAAGGTTTGTCAAAATTGGCTATGTAACCAAGAAACAAATTATATAGTTCCATTCCTTTCGCATCTTTCTTAGTTGATATTTTACTTTTAATTTTATTTATTTCTCCTAAATTTTTGTTGTTCAATATGCCAGAAGAATAGAGATCGTGAAGTATGTAAAAATAATCAGATAGAAGGAAACCATCTATACCATCATACTTACCCTTGTCACTTTTATTTATATTTACAGAAAATCTTTTTATTGCCTGTTCGATGTACTTTTCAACAATCACATTGATTTCATCAACTACGGATTTATAGTATATGCATCCATCCTTTTTATTAATTATATAATAAGTGATTACAGATAGAGAGAAATAACTCTCATTACGCTTTAAGATTTCAATTAAAAATTCTCTAGGTAAGTTATTGTTATTAAACGTCAACAAAATAATTACATTTGTTAAATCAATGAACTTATCACTATTATATTTTAAGAAATTAAAGTATTTTTTATAGATGAGGTCGTCCATATTTTTTTCAATAACACTGGTCTTTTTCTGTAACAGTATCGTTATCCTGTTAACTTTAAGTACATTTTCGTATTTTACAGAAAAACCTATTATATACATTAGCAAGTCTAAAATTCTTGAGAAGTGGTAATAAATTAAATCATTATCATTAAGCTTCAATAGATCATTGATTATGTATATGATTTTATTTTCTAATGTGCTAATTATATATGAAATAATGTACACACTATGCTCCTCATATTCATGTATTATTAATCTAATGTCATCATAGAAGTTATTGTAACCATATTTATAAAAACCTAGATCTTTCTTCTTTAAGAAGTTAAGTAATTTCTCTAAAGCATCTTTGACCTTAGTTACCCACAAATGACTTCTTAAAAAGGGTTTTCTTTCAACCACCTTTTTACTTTTATTTACATTCATTTTATATTTAATACTTACCTTATTCACAATTCCCTCTAACTTTTCTGCGGTTGTAAAGTTCTTTGTGAAAATAAAATAATCATCAATATACCTAATAATCTCGTAATCCCGTTTATGTACATACCCTTCTTTCAGAGATTCATCATAGATTAAGTTATCAATTCTACATAAGACAACATCAGCAACAGTTCTTGAAAATTCAGGGCCTACAACGATACCGTTAGTTTCATTATAATTAATAGATTGAGTTAATTTGTCTAAAATCCCAGAAAATCTGCTTAATGAATTTGATATATTATCCTTCGCTATACTTTTACTACCATAATATGCCCAATCTATTGAGTGGGTGTATATTCGATCAAAACAATTACTGAAGTCCAATTTTGTAAGGTATGTATATTTTTGCTCTAAATGTTTTAAATAATAGGATTTATAGAAATCAGTTATCCTTGGAAATGCACCTAAGTTAAAATAGTTTCTTAAGAATTTGTCTCTATCACTATTATTATCTTCTTTCTCAGGAGTTAGCACCCAGTTCAATTCTTCAATATACTTTTTAGGGATTTTTTTATATGTATTATTTAGACCTAAAGGGACTCTAATAGAAAAAACGTTATTTTGATCAAAATAATTAACTATAAGTCCGTTAAACTGTTCCAAGAACTTTGCCATTTGTAAAAGCCCAAGAGGATGAACTAAGTCAATCTTCCTGAATTCTGAATTATTTTTATTTACTAAGAAAGAGAAAGGTATTGAGAATTTCAAAAGATTCATCTTTCGGTTAGAATTCTTTTCATTGCCCCTAAAGTCTATATTATTCCACTCTTCTATATGGTTTATTATGTAATCATGAAAAGTTTTTATAGAGAATATAATAGGAATTTCAGAGGGCAATGTATCTGTGAGTAGAGGGGCAATTATTTTATTTTCCAAATTATTCACCTTCTTCATAGAATTATCTATGTAAATATTATACAATATTATATAGAGTATGTGGCAAGTAGTAGCTAGTAAAGTAGGGTCCTTGCAAAACACTGCTTTATTGCTATGTAATATTAAAATATAAAATCTGCGTTTAAACGTAGTTTTTATATTTACCTGAGTCATTTCTCGGCATTACACATTAAAAACTTGCTTGTCACTTCTCTTCTTTAATTATTCTATAAGGTGATGGATATGAATATTACACTAGATAAAAACCTTTTAGACACGTATTTCAAATTATTGAAACCTTCACTTAAAACAGGGAAAGACCGAGTAAATGTATCAAATTTCGAGAGGAATATTGATCAAAATTTAGACATCATCGAGAGAAAAACTAATAATCATACTTATCAATTTACCAACTTCAAAAAAGTCACAACCAACGGTAGAACCGTAAACATACCAACTATTAGAGATAGAATACTTATTGAATATCTAAAGGATACAATAAAACAAAAGTATAAAATAAAATTAAAAGATAGAACTACTATTATATCTAATTTAAAGGATATACTTTCAGAAAATATCGACTACTACATTATAAGATTAGATATAGAGAATTTTTTCCAATCCATTCATCTAAATGATCTGCTTAGTAAAATAGAAAAGTCCTCATTGCTACAATATAGAGAGTACGATCTACTCCAAAAATTACTCTCTAAACAAGCAACCGGCCTACCAACTGGACTCTCCATAAGTAATTATCTTTCTGAGTTATTTCTTGAGGGCTTTGATTTAAGATTAAGAAGAATTCATGCAAATATATTATTCTACAGTCGTTACGTTGACGATATAATCATTGTAGTAGCTGGTAAGGTCTCAAAAACTGAAACAACAAAAATCCATAATAAGATTGAGAGCATTTTCAAAGAGTATAAGCTCAAAATGAATAAATCTAAATCTGAAAGTAAAGTACTGACTAAAGATAAAAACAGTACAGCAATTGAATATCTTGGTTATACATTTAAAAGAACAAGAAAAAACAATACACAAAAAAGAGAGCCCTCATTAGAAATAGGAATATCTAATGACAAGTTACAAAAATACACAGCAAAGATAAATTACATATTTTTTGATTTTTTTCAAAATAATAATGAACACTTGCTTTACGAGCGTCTTAAAGTGCTTACAAAAAAAAATAAAATGTCCAAGAAGTTATTTGCGATTGAGACCAATTCTAAATTTAGTCTTAAGTATACTTCTGTTACTTTTGGATTGTCAGAAGACTATAAATTCATTAATGATGCTAGCTTTAAATTAGTTGAAAAAAAACTAAATCAAAATATACACTTAGCCAAAAAAAATATACATAATAGAAAAATGAGAAGAAAATTACACAAGATGGGCTCTATAAATAGTAATAGTGGAAAAATAAACATTATTGATAAAATACCAATCCACTCTCTTAGAAGTAAAGTAAACAAGCTAGATAGTTCTACTAACTATTCACAAATATTAAAAATGAGAAAGAGTGAATTGTTACATCATTACTTTCGTATGATACAGTAAAAAATTAAACCCTAGTCCAAGAATTTTATACCAGTTTCAGACCAAAAAACAGGGGCCTCCCCCTGTTTTTCTTTCATTCATCTATCAAACATCTTTCACTACTTTTTTTCCTAATTCTTAAATTATCATTGAAGAAACTACCTAAGAAAAATACTACTTAACCTTAAATTTCTTTTCTCTCCAACCACGCCATACACTCTTCATGACTCGTATTCGGTAACAGTGAACTTCTTTCGTCTTATTTCGGTGCCTGACTGATAACTTAAAAATGATGTTTGTATCAGATACTCCCCCGAGCTGAGCTTACCTACACTAAAAAAAGCATCACACATGATAAGTGTGATGCTCTTATATATATTCCCAATATTGAACTTACACATCACGACGTTTTTTAATGCTGTAGTTTGTATGAGCCACAACGGTTTTTTCGAAATCTAAATTGCGCTCGTGGAAATCATCCATAATAGTCATGTCGCAAACAACGGAGTTTTGTAAATTAGCAGAAGTTACGACAGCTTCAAACTGTTGGCCGTCTTTTTGGAAAGTTATAATATCGCCTACGGTCGCTTTTTCCTCTTCTTTTACTTCCTCTTGTTCTTCTGATTCTTTCTTTTTAAACGCAGCATCTACTAAACCTTTGCTTATATTTTCATCAGCCATGAGAAATTCCCCTTCCTAGTGAGTGAATGTAATGTAGTTTTTGTAGTTTCGCTTTCGTTGGTGTCAAGATTCTGGCCAAGGGTTTCCTTATCTATACCCTTAATTAAGTGCCCTCATTCATCTTAGAGTATTACTCTATCACGATTCTTTTTTATAAGAATGGGACAACACTTCCTATATAAAGTTACCCTGGACTACAAAGAATATAACATGTAAAAAAAGGCCGGTTGTTGTGTGGTTACCTCCCCAAACACAACAACCGGTCCCTTATAGGCTTAAGAATTTACTTTCACTATCATTCATCCATGTCCACTACTCTCGCTACTTTACTGCCACAGTTTTCGCATTTGCCATCCAACATAACACCCACAGGATGATCAACGTTGATGAAGTCAGTGATTGTGACAATATCACTACAGTTTGTACAGTAGACATTGGCTATCAGTTGTTTTCGAAAATCCTTTGGTAACGACAACCACATTTTGTTCGCTTCCATTTCAAGAACTCCCTTTAAAAATACTACTGAAATTTACTTTTCTTTCTTCTCCAGCCACGTCACACACTCCACATGACTCGTCTGCGGGAACATATCAACAGGCTGAACTTCCTTCGTCTCATACCCGCCATCCTCTAGAATACGAAGATCACGAGCAAGTGTCGAAGGATTACAGGATACATAAACAATCCGCTCCGGTTCCATATCCAGCATCGCCTTCAACAGCTCTTCGTCACAACCTTTACGCGGAGGATCGACGACAATCACATCCGGACGCAGCCCTTGGTTACGCCACCAAGGCATAAGCTCTTCCGCTTGTCCTACATAGAATTCTGCGTTTTCCATCTTGTTCAGACGCGCATTCTTTTTCGCATCAGTAACCGCTTCAGGAACGATTTCTACGCCGTACACTTTCTTCGCTTTTTGAGCGAGGAACAAGGAAATGGTTCCAATACCGCAGTAAGCGTCAATGACGGTCTCCCCACCTCTTAAATCCGCATAGTCCAGCGCCTGGTCATAAAGTTTCTTCGTCTGGGTCGGATTGACCTGGTAGAACGACTTCGGTGAGATCATGAATCGGATATCGCCGATCGTGTCATAAATGTACTCATCGCCCCAGATGATGTTCGTTTCTTTTCCAAGGATGACATTCGTTTTCGCACTGTTTACGTTATGGACGATTGATTTCACGTTTGGAAAAGCATCACGGATCTCATCGATCATTTTGTCTTTATGCGGAAGCTTTTTCGTCTTTGTGACAAGAACGATCATGATGTCCTTCGTATTCTGACCGGTACGGACCATGATGTGTCTCAGCACGCCGCGATGAGTCTGTTCATCATAGGCATCTATACCATGTTTGGATGCGATGCGGCGGACGGTTTCGACCATGCGATCGTTCATTTCATCCTGGATCAGGCATGTGTCCATGTCGATGATGTTGTGGCTTCGCTTCTGGTAGAAGCCGGTCATCAATTCGCCGTCTTCTTTCTGCCCGACAGGAATCTGAACTTTGTTGCGGTAACGCCACGGGTCCTCCATACCGACTGTCGGGTGGACAGGGACATGCTCAAGATGTCCGATTTTCTTCATGTTGTCTTTCACTTGCTTCTGTTTCATATCGAGCTGCATTTGATAGCTCATATGTTGAAGCTGACAGCCGCCGCACTGGTAGAAAACATCACATGGCGGCTCAACCCGGTCTTCACTTGCTTCTGTCACTTTCACCAGCTTGCCAAAGCCAAAGTTCTTTTTCACTTTGACGACTTTCACTTCGGCCTTTTCACCTGGAAGGCCATACGGTACGAAAAGTGGATAGCCATCGACTTTCCCTACCCCATTGCCTTCGTGGGTCAAATCCTCAAAGCTCAATTCAATCGTCTCGTTTTTCTGTACGGGCGGTTTCGGTTTCGCCATTGTTCATCCGTCCTTTATCGCTTTATCTATATACTCTACATGTAGTTTATCATATCTCTAAGTGCGGAGTCGCCCCGGTAGGCTATGTATTCCCCCCTAAACAAAACAAAAGAACGCCACTGTCTCACACAGCAGCGCTCCCCATTATTCTTCTTCGTCAGCTTCTTCTTCTTTGAATATATCTTCTGGGACAAAAAAGTCTAGATGTCTGTATAAATTGACAAATTCCCCGGGCAATAATCCACCGAATTCCCCGTCAATATTCAACTGCATCTTTTCATCTGTCTTCACTTTTACACGGCTTGCGGTCGTGTGGATGAATTTCGGATGATTCAAGTGGTTACCCTGGATGGCAAGTGTCGCTAAACGGACGAATTCTGCGATGTTCATTTTCTCAATAATCATCAGGTCGAAAAGTCCGTCATCCATACGGGCAGATGGGGCCAGTTTTTCCAGGCCGCCGACAGAGTTGGTATTACTGACGAGGAAAAGCATGATCTCGCCTTCATACCATTTGCCGTCATACTCCATCTCAACATAGGTCGGACGAATGGATGGCAGCATCTCGATGCCTTTTAAGTAGTAGGCGAGTTGCCCAATCATTGTTTTCAGCTTACTTGGTACTTCGTAAGAGATTTCGGTTATTTTACCGCCACCGGCGATGTTCATGAAATATTGGTCGTTGACACGGCCGATATCGAGCGGATGGCTGTAGCCTTCCAGGATGATATCCACCGCTTTATGAATGTTTCTAGGCACGTGTAAAGCACGGGCAAAATCGTTCGTTGTCCCGACTGGAATGATGCCGACTTTCGGTTTGTGTGGTTTTTCGGCAAGTCCATTGATCACTTCATTGATGGTTCCGTCTCCCCCTGCAGCCACAACGAGATCGAATTCACGATCGACGGCGTATTCTGCTGCTTTGACGGCGTCACCAGCACATGTTGTGGCATGAGTGGAGGTTTCATAACCGGACTGTTCGAACCGTTGCAAAATGTCCGGGAGAACCTTGCGTATGACTTCTCTTCCAGAGGTCGGGTTATATATAATTCGGGCACTTTTCATCGTGTATGACCCCCTTTTCTATCCAAGCATGTTCCATTCTACATCATAGCGCTTTTTCCTGGATTTGCAAACCATTTCTATAGTATATGATGGCAAGTCCTAAACCATACGAAAGCACGCACCAGCAAGTGCGTGCTTTCCTTATTATTCAAGCGTTTAGCGCTTTTCCATTTCTGCAAGGATGATCTTGTTGACCATCGGCGGGTTCGCTTGTCCTTTGGTTTCTTTCATCACCTGACCGACAAGGAATCCAAGGGCTTTGTCTTTTCCGTTCTTGAAGTCTTCGATGGACTGCGGGTTGTTGTCCATGATGCCGACAACGATTTCCGTCAGCTGTCCTTCGTCGGAAATCTGCACAAGTCCTTTATCCTTAACGATCTTCTCAGGATCGCCGCCTTTTTCTACTAGCTCTGTGAAGACTTTCTTCGCGATCTTGGAACTGATGGTTCCGTCTTCGATCAGCTGGATCATCTTCGCAAGAGAAGCCGGTGTCAACTCAAGCTCATGAAGTTCTTTATAGTGCTTGTTCATGTAAGCTGAAACTTCACCCATCAACCAGTTGGAAGCTTGCTTGATGTCCGCTCCTTCGGCGATTGTTTCTTCGAAGAAATCGGAAAGCTCTTTGTTGTTTGTCAGAACCATCGCATCGTACTCTGGAAGTTTCAATTCTTCGATGTAACGCTTCTTACGGGCATCTGGAAGCTCAGGAATTTCGGCACGGATGCGTTCTTTCCAAGCTTCATCGATGTGTAGAGGCACAAGATCCGGCTCTGGGAAGTAGCGGTAGTCGTCAGAACCTTCTTTGACACGCATCAGAATTGTTTCTTTCGTCTGCTCATCGTAACGACGAGTTTCCTGAAGGATTTCTCCTCCGGAAAGCAATTCTTTCTGCTGACGCTTCTCTTCGAATTCCAGACCTTTTTGTACAAAGGAGAAGGAGTTCAAGTTCTTAAGCTCTGTCTTCGTACCGAATTCTTCCTGACCGATCGGGCGGATGGAAAGGTTGGCGTCACAACGGAGTGAACCTTCTTCCATCTTACAGTCGGAAACGCCTGTGTACTGGATGATGTTTTTCAATGCTTCCAAGTACGCGTACGCTTCTTTCGGTGAACGGATGTCAGGCTCAGATACGATCTCAACAAGCGGCGTTCCTTGACGGTTGTAGTCGACAAGGGAATATCCGTCATCGCTGTGTGTCAGCTTACCTGCATCTTCTTCCATGTGAAGACGGGTAATACCGATACGCTTCTTCTTGCCATCGACTTCGATATCGATGTAACCATTCTCACCGATTGGTTTATCAAACTGGGAGATTTGATAAGCTTTCGGGTTGTCCGGGTAGAAGTAGTTTTTACGGTCGAACTTCGTGTCTGTCGCGATGTCACAGTTCAAAGCCATGGATGCTTTCATCGCAAAGTTAACGGCTTCTTCGTTCAACACCGGCAGCACACCTGGGTACCCAAGGTCGATCGGGTTCACGTTCGTATTCGGATCATCTCCGAACATGTTCGGAGACGGGCTGAAAATTTTCGAGTCTGTTTTTAATTCTACGTGGACTTCAAGTCCGATAATCGTTTCAAAATTCATTAGCGCGCACCTCCAAGGGACGGGCGTTGTTTATGATAATCAGTCGCCTGTTCGAAGGCATGAGCGGCCCGGTAAACGGTACCTTCATCAAAGTGTTTTCCGATGATCTGAAGGCCGATCGGCAGACCGTCTCCAGAGAAACCGCAAGGGATGGAGATTCCTGGTACGCCTGCAAGGTTAACCGGAATCGTCAAAATATCGTTCGCATACATCGTCATTGGATCGTCGACTTTGTCCCCTACTTTGAAGGCAGGTGTCGGTGTTGTCGGCCCGATGATGACATCGTAGTCTTCGAACACTTTTTCAAAATCGTTCTTGATCAATGTACGAACCTGCTGGGCTTTCTTGTAGTACGCATCGTAGTAACCAGAGCTCAGCGCGAAGGTTCCAAGCATGATACGGCGCTTCACTTCGTCACCGAAACCTTCGGCGCGGGAACGCATGAACATATCCAGCATGTTTTTCGCATCTTCGGCACGCTTACCGTAACGGACACCGTCGAAACGGGCCAGGTTCGCAGATGCTTCAGAAGACGAAATCAGGTAGTACGTGGATAGGGCGTACTTGGAGTGAGGAAGAGAAACTTCTTCCCAAGTCGCTCCCATTTTTTCGTATTCTTTAAGAGCAGCTTTGACTGCTTCTTTTACTTCTTCAGAAACCCCTTCAGAAAGGTATTCTTTCGGCACACCAATATTCATGCCTTTCACATCACCAGTCAGAGACTCCGTGTACTTCGGCACTTCAACGTTCGCAGATGTAGAGTCCATCTTGTCATGACCAGCGATTGTCTCAAGCAAGAACGCATTGTCTTCGACGCTGCGCGTAATTGGTCCGATCTGGTCAAGAGAAGAGGCGAACGCGATGAGTCCGAAACGGGACACACGGCCGTAAGTCGGCTTCAATCCGACCACACCACAATAAGCGGCTGGCTGACGGATCGAACCACCTGTATCAGAACCGAGGGAGTAAGGAACTTCTCCTGCGGCTACAGCTGCGGCAGAACCACCACTGGATCCACCAGGAACGTAATCGGTATTCCAAGGGTTACGAGCCGCTGCGTAGCTTGAGTTTTCATTGGAAGAACCCATCGCGAATTCATCCATGTTCAATTTTCCGATCGTAACGGACTTGGCGTCATTCAGTTTGTTGACAACGGTCGCGTCATACAAAGGATCATCCAGGTTAGACAAGATCTGGCTACCTGCTGTCGTACGCAGTCCTTTGGTTACGATGTTATCTTTCACACCGATTGGCAGACCAAAGAGCTTCGCATCATCGTTGCCGCGCTCCTGGTCAAGTTCTGCCGCCTGCTTCTTGGCCGCTTCTTTGTTCAGCGTGATAAAGGCCTGGACTTCGTCGTCCACTTCTTCGATTCGTTTGTAAGATTCCTCCACTAAATCTGTGACAGAAATCTCTTTATTATGTAGCTTCTCTTGAAGCTCACGTAATGTATAGTCAAATAAAGACATCGTCGAACCTCCTTATTCCAATACGGATGGCACTTTGAACTGTCCATCCTGCTTGTCTGGTGCATTTTTCAGTGCATCATCCTGAGAAATCCATTTCTTCGGCTCGTCCTTACGCATGACGTTCTTCAAATCAAGAACGTGGGTCGTAGGCTCGACGCCTGTTGTATCTAATTCATTCAACTGTTCGGCATACGTGATGATGTCATCAAGCTGCTTCGTGAATGTCGTTGCTTCTTCTTCCGTGATCGCAAGGCGCGCGAGATTCGCGACGTGCTTCACTTCCTCTTTGCTAATTCTGGACATAATGCGACCTCCATTTCGATCTCACATAATATATGATCATACCAAATATCAGAATCCATTTTCAACGTACGGATACACCTTTCTTAGTTTAACACATCAGAAGGGCGCTGTCTTATCGTGAAAGCTCCCTTATTTGGAAGGGTTAGTTCCGAGACTTTGTAAGTGGATGTGGTGGCTGGGAAAAAGGCTCGCTTTCCGTGGGCCAGTGATGAGCCTCCTCGAGCTGAAGCTCTCCGGGGTCCCATCTGCTACGCACTTCCCACAGGAGTCTCCCCCCCTTTCCCAACCACCACCTGAAAGAGTAACTCCGAAACTACGGTAAGATAAAGCGGCATTCTAACTGAAAGTGATGAATCATCATCTCTCTTATAAAAACAAAAAAATTCCCGGCCAAAAGACCGGGAATTTTGTAGTGAAGAACTTCTTACATTTTCGTAACTTTATCAAATTCTTCAGCAATATCTTTCGGTGGTGTACCAGAAAGACTGACAAGAATAGCGACAAGTCCACCTAGGATGAAACCAGGTACGATTTCATAAAGGTCGAAGAATCCGCCACTCAGGAAGTCTCCCCAAATGACAACGGTAACGGCACCGACGATGATTCCGGCAAGCGCACCATTACGTGTGATGCCTTTCCAGAATAGGGACAGAATGATAACGGGACCGAATGCGGCACCGAAACCTGCCCATGCGTAGGATACAAGACCAAGAACGGTGCTGTCAGGGTTACCGGCAAGAAGCACGGCGATCAAGGCGATACCGGCTACGGCAGCACGACCAACCCATACCAATTCTTTTTCTGTCGCGTTCTGACGGAACAGTGCTTTATAGAAGTCCTCTGCAAGTGCAGAAGAAGATACAAGCAACTGAGAGTCAATGGTACTCATGATAGCAGAAAGGATCGCTGCTAGTAAGATACCGGCAATGATTGGGTGGAACAGGATTTGGGAGAACGTGATGAAAATCTTCTCAGAGTCGACAAGCATCTGGATGCCGCCTTCTGTCATCACTTCTGCATTGAATGTAGAAAGATCAGCTACATCTGCTGTGTTGATGTAAGCAAGTCCAAATAGACCTGTGAAGATGGCACCGTATAGACCTAGAACCATCCAGCCGATACCGATCAAACGTGCTTTTGGAACGTCCTTAGGAGAACGTAGAGCCATGAAACGCACAAGGATGTGCGGCTGACCGAAGTAACCAAGTCCCCATGCAAGAGAAGATAGGATCGCAAGGGCACCGACACCTTGAACCATGTTCAAGTGAGATGGATCGATTTGGGCTACTGCGTCTGTCGCAGCATTCCAACCACCAAGTTCAGTAATCGCAACAATCGGCACAGCGATTAAGGCAAAGAACATCAGGATACCTTGAACAAAGTCTGTCCAACTTACGGCTAGGAATCCACCTAAGAAAGTGTAAGAAATAGTAACAATTGCGCCTAACCATAGAGCCTGTGTATAGCTCAAAGCAAAGGAAGCTTCAAACAGCTTCGCACCGGCAACCATACCGGAAGATGTATAGAAGGTGAAGAATAAAAGAATGACAGCTGCAGAAATGACACGTAACACGTGGGAGTGGTCACGGAAGCGGTTCTCAAGATAGTCTGGAACAGTAATCGAGTCATTTGCAATCTCCGTAAATACACGAAGTCGGCGTGCGACGAACTGCCAGTTTAAGTATGCACCAATAGCTAGACCGACACCGATCCAAGCTGCGGACAAGCCTCCAGCGTAAATCGCACCAGGTAAACCTAGCAGCAACCAACCACTCATGTCGGATGCACCGGCAGATAGTGCGGCAACTCCTGGACCTAAACGACGACCACCTAAGACATAGTCAGATAAATCACTTGTAAGACGATATGCAGCAAAACCGATTCCCAGCATACCGATTAAATAGACAATAAACGTTATTAACGTAGCAGTACTCATGTTTTGTTATTCGCTCCTCTCAGTGAATAGTGTAATGATAGATAGAATGATTAAAATTGGCATTGGTACAAATAACCAGAACCATGTTGCTCCAGCGATGGTTGCTGATGTTGCAGTAGCGAGTTCAAACACATTTCCACCTCCTAGATGTTGGTTTATACAATCCTATGCAAATCGTACCGACGCATGGTTCTTAAGTCATATTGACTTAAAAAAACCAAACACAGGTACAACTATATCATATAACTTTTATACGAACATTGCAAAAATTGTGTGAATAGGTCATAATTGAATGTTTATTCGTTTATATAGTATAAAAATACATATATGTGACATTTTTATGATATTCATTCACAAAATTTATTTTAAAAAATTTTAGAGGTCATAGAAAAATGGGGAAATGTTCCCTTTTCCCTACAGCGTTAGTATGTTCCATTTTTCATGAAAAAATCCCTTTCCACATACATGTGGAAGAGGGATTTTTTGGTCGTTCTATTACAGCATTTCAGACGTTGTTTTTCCTTGCATATGATGAATAAGGTAATCAGGACCACCGGCTTTTGAATCCGTTCCTGACATGTTGAAGCCACCGAATGGATGATAACCTACAATGGCAGCCGTACACCCGCGGTTGAAGTACAAATTCCCGACATGGAAGTCATCGCGTGCTTTTTCAATATGCTCGCGATTGTTGGAAATAACAGCTCCTGTTAAGCCGTAGTCGGTGTTGTTTGCGAACTGAATCGCTTCATCAAAAGATTTCGCCTTCGTGAAACCTACAACAGGACCGAAGATTTCCTCCTGCATGAGACGGGCATCCGGAGCAAGGTCAGCAAAAACAGTCGGCGCAACGAACCAGCCTTTGCTGTCGTCTCCTTTTCCGCCTGTCATCAACCTTCCTTCTTCCTTTCCGATTCCGATATAACTCATAATCTTATCATAAGCGCCCTGGTCGATCACCGGTCCCATGTAGTTGCTGTTATCGGTTGGATCACCATAGTTGACCTGTTCCTTCGTCTTCTGAACGACTCGATCCAGCAGCTCATCATACACATCTTCATGAGCAATAACACGGGAACAGGCGGAACATTTTTGTCCGGAGAATCCGAAAGCCGAATACGTAATCGCATCTGCCGCAAGCTCAAGGTCAGAATCACTGTCTACAACAATGGTATCTTTCCCGCCCATTTCAATGATGGTACGCTTCAACCACTTTTGGCCTTCGTGAACTTTTGCCGCACGTTCGAATAAACGGGTACCCACTTCACGGGAGCCTGTAAAGCTTACAAAACGCGTACGCGGGTGATCGACAAGATAGTCGCCGACTTCTTTTCCGCTTCCCGGGATGTAGTTGATGACCCCTTTCGGCAGCCCGGCTTCTTCTAACACTTCCATCATTTTATAAGCGATGATTGGAGTTGCACTCGCCGGCTTCAGAAGAACCGTATTTCCGGATACCATTGCGGCAACCGTTGTTCCACACATGATGGCAAACAGGAAGTTCCATGGGGAAATGACCACCCCTACTCCAAGCGGAATGTAATGGAACCTGTTATTTTCTATTGGACGTGAATTGATTTCCACGCCTTTATCAATTTCAAGCATCTGCCGCCCATAATACTCCATGAAGTCGATTGCTTCTGCTGTGTCCGCATCCGCTTCCTTCCATGGTTTTCCGCCTTCTTTGACAAGGTGTGCCGTGAACTCATGCTTACGACGGCGGACGATCGCTGCCGCGCGGAAAAGGATGTCTGCACGGAACTTCGCTTTCGTCTTTCTCCACCAGTCAAAGGTTTCATCTGCCACCTGATGAGCTTTCTCAGCAAGATCCTGGTTCGCTTTCGACACATAGCCGATGACTTCTTTCTTGTTAGCCGGATTAACGACCTTGATCTTGTCATCCGTGACAATTCTCTCCCCACCGATGATGAGAGGGTACTCTTTTCCAAGGTCCGCTTCTACCTGCTTAATTGCCGCCTGCAGAGCTTTCCGATTTTCTTCCACTGTGAAATCAGTAAATGGTTCGTGTTTGTAAGGGACTACCATGAAAAACCGCCTCCTTGAAAAGTAAGATGGGTGACGCTATGTAATAGTTTGAAAATTACCACATTAAGCGTTTCCATAACTATTCTATCGTAACGGTGAATCTAGTTCAATCGATTGAGATGGATTTGAAGTGATATATTTATATATACACTATTGAACGCTATCCATCGGATCTATGCTCGGAAATTCTCTTATTTAATCACATTTTGTCGAATATTGCTATAAACCGTACTTTATTATTTATCATGAAACCCATTTCCTATTTGCCTCAATCTTGTTATTTGACGATTAGAATACACGCCTATAAAATGGTCATGTCAATATTTTTTGCCTTAATGCAAAAATCAAAGTCTCATTCAGAGGTGCGTGTGTAACTATGATTGAACTTTTAAAAGAGTTAAATCCCGTACTACAGGCTCTTTTAGGCACGTTATTCACATGGGGCATGACCGCTCTTGGTGCCTCTCTTGTCTTTTTCGTAAAAGGTTCGAATCAAAAATTCCTTGATAGTATGCTTGCCTTTGCTGGTGGGGTTATGATTGCGGCAAGCTATTGGTCGCTTCTAGCTCCAGCCATCGAAATGTCTTCAGAGGGACCTGTTCCCTCCTGGTTCCCAGCTGCTGTAGGCTTTTTATTAGGTGGAGCCCTATTGCTCCTCATCGACCGCATGCTGCCTGCATTAGATACGGATCGTTACTTATATGATATTAAAGATGAGAAGGCAAAAAACCGAACCGCACTTCTCGTCTTTTCCATGACTCTTCATAATATTCCAGAAGGACTGGCCGTCGGCGTTGCGTTTGGTGCATTAGCTTCTAATGGAACCGAGGCCACTCTAGCCGGTGCAGTAGCCCTTGCCATCGGAATTGGCATACAGAATTTCCCTGAAGGGACTGCGGTGTCTATGCCTCTTCACCGTGATGGGATGGGGAAAAAGAAAAGTTTCCTATTCGGACAATTTTCCGGCATGGTTGAACCCATGGCCGCTGTCATCGGCGCTTTTGCTGTTATTGCCATTGAGCCGATTCTGCCTTATGCTTTGAGTTTTGCGGCAGGAGCGATGATTTTTGTTGTAGCTAAAGAAATCATTCCTGGTTCCCACGAGAAAGGGAACGTAAATCTGGCTTCCATCAGTCTTATGCTTGGTTTCACTGTCATGATGACGCTGGATGTTGCTCTTGGATAATAGAAAAAAGACCGCACAGGATTTTCCTGTGCGGTCTTTCTATTATTCATACACATGAACGAAAGGTTCCTGCTCGCCGGCTCTTTTAACGATCAGGCTTTCCGGTTCATCCATACTGTGGATATTCACTTGAACATTGTAATGGTCGGCAAACATTTCGTTTACAAGACTGTACACATATTGTGTAAAACCGACAACTTCCGATTCGGATTGGAACTGGATCGGAATTTCAATCGAAACTTCGCGAAGGTCGTTATTGACGTAAAATCCATTGGCAATCATCCCTACGAAGTTCGGGAAGTAGTCGGAAACTTCTTTTCGGAAGTCTGAAAAGATCTGTGAATCATCGAAGTGATCGTCTTCTGCTTCCTTGGAAGGAAACAGCACATGCTTTTCATCGATGTTATCCCAACCATTGATGGTAAGGTCAGATCCTTTGACATACGTTTTACTTAAAAACTTGCCTGGAACTTTCGAACTTGCTTCCTCTTCTTCATATAAGGCGAATACGACCGGTACACCATTGAGCTCTTCTCTTTCCCGAATCCGCTTCAAAATCTCTCCCGCGTATTCCTTCCCTTTTTGAAGGAGTTCTTCGGTCGAGTGGTCCTCAGAAAAGCTTCGGTCCTCAGCGGTAAAGTTGTAGACGGTTCTCAATGAGATTCCGATGGTCAACCCTCTCAATTCCACCTTGTTTTCATCTTGTCTGACTAAGTAATTCTGCTCGATGATATTTGAGATATAACGGGGGCTTTCACGAAACTCTTCTTCGGTCGCTTCATCTTCGTTAAGCTCGGGATTCAAGCCGTCTTCATTGCTCCCACTCTCCCTGCCTAACCACCGAAGCAGCGTATCGCCTTCAAAGTATTGTCCCGGTTGAAAGAAATACTTGTCCGGATTAAAGTATTCTTTGGAATGACGGCGAAGGCCGCTTTCGAATTCATCAATGTCCATCCGGTTCCCCATCTGGTTCGTCGTCACCGCACGTGCCGTTGAAACCTTCGGACTGCTCTCTGTCAGAATCATCCGGTAATCCTGCTCCGACATACTGTAGTTCGGGATGATGGCGGATTGATTATTTTTTTCATCTTTCGTTTCTTGTATGACTTCTTCTCTATTGTCAAAAACGGGCGTACACGCGCTTACGACGAGCAAAGAACTAAGCAACAGTGCGTGCATCTTCCTCATGCTTTCCACTCCCTTAATGAGACCAGCCGGAGCGCGTATGTTTTCCTACGCTCCGGCTACTCTTGTATAACCATAAAACGTTTTGTATCGATCAGGATAGAGCGTCTTTGAACTGCGCTTCACCCCAAATTTCAATCCCCAGGTCTGATGCTTTCGCGTACTTGGAACCAGCGTCTTCGCCAGCGATGAGAAGGTCAGTCTTCTTACTCACACTTCCTGTCACTTTCCCGCCAAGTTCCTCAATCATTTTTTTCATGTCCGAACGGCTGTATTCTTCCATTTTCCCTGTGATTACCACGGTCTTATCGTTGAAAGGAGAATCGACCGGCTGATCACTCTTCTTCGCACCCTTATACTCCATATTCAGGCCGAGCTGCTTCAATTCTTCCAATAACTGTATGACCTGGTCTTCGTCAAAATAGCTGGCAATCGACTCGGCCATTTTGCTGCCGATTTCAGGGATGGCTTCAAGCGCAGCGGCATCCGCTTCGACGAGCGCGTCCATATGTTCAAAATGCTGGGCAAGCGTACTCGCTGCCTTCGAACCTACGTAACGGACTCCCAGTCCGAACAGCAGTCGCTCCAGGGAGTTTTCTTTTGAAGCTTCAATCGCATTCAAAAGGTTCTCCACGGATTTTTCACCCATACGGTCAAGCTGCAGCAGCTCCTCACGGTCGAGTTTATACAAGTCTGCGATCGTATGGATCAAGTTTTCCTGGAACAGTTGGGCGATCACTTTTTCCCCAAGGCCTTCGATATCCATCGCATTTCTTGAAACGAAGTGGATCAAGCCTTCCCGTAGTTGAGCCGGGCAGTTCGGGTTCACACATCGTAAGGCGACTTCTTCATCAAGGCGGACGAGCTGACTGCCACACTCCGGACATTCTTCCGGCATGCGGTACGGCTCTTCTTCACCAGTCCGCTGATCTTCAACTACACGGACCACTTCAGGAATGATGTCTCCCGCTTTCTTGATGACGACGGTATCTCCGATGCGGATATCTTTCTCGATGATCAGGTCTTCATTGTGTAAAGATGCGCGTTGAACCGTTGTTCCTGCGACTTTGACAGGATCAAGAATCGCTGTCGGTGTCACGGCACCTGTACGACCGACACTGAGTTCAATGTCTTTGAGTTTCGTAATCGCTTCTTCGGCTGGGAATTTGTAAGCCGTTGCCCAGCGCGGGCTCTTCGCTGTAAAGCCGAGGTCTTCCTGTTGATCGAGGCTGTCCACTTTGATGACGATACCATCAATCTCGTAATCAAGGTCAGCACGGTGTTCGACCCAGCTATTGACATAGTCGATGACCTCTTCGATATCGTTACACTTTTTCCACTCCGGATTGGTTTTCAGTCCGAGCTCTTTCATTTTCTCCAGGCGCTCACTGTGCGCTTCGGTCGGATCGTTTTCCCACACACCGATGCCATAAAGGAAAATATCGAGGTTACGCTTGGCCGCGATTTTCGGGTCCAGCTGCCTTAGAGAACCCGCAGCTGCGTTTCGCGGGTTGGCAAAAGGCTCTTCCCCATTCGATTCCTTGGCTTCATTCAGAGCCATGAATGACTTCTTCGGCATATACGCTTCACCACGGACTTCAACAGTCATCGGCTCTTTCAAGCGAAGAGGAATGTTGCGGATGGTACGCAGGTTCTTCGTAATGTCTTCCCCAGTCGTCCCATCTCCACGAGTCGCTCCCCGAACGAAGATCCCATCTTCATATTTCAAAGAAACCGCAAGACCGTCGATTTTCAGTTCACATACGTAATTGACCTCTGCATCGGTCCCGTTTTTGACACGACGGTCAAAATCACGGAGTTCTTCATCATTGAAGGCATTTCCCAGGCTCAGCATCGGGATATCGTGCTGCACTTTTACAAAAGCATCAAGTGGCTTACCTCCAACCCGCTGAGAAGGTGAATCGGGTGTCTGCAAATCTGGATGCGCTTCTTCAAGATTGATCAATTCCTGCATTTTTTTATCATATTCATAGTCCGAAACACTCGGATCATCGAGCGTGTGGTACTCGTAGCTGTACTGCTCAAGATCCTTTCTAAGTGCTTCGATTTTTTGCTTAGCTTCCGTTGCGTTCATATCCATCCACTTCCTTACGCTTTCGTAATCGGAGCAAAACGGGCAAGCAGGCGCTTGATGCCTGTCGGTGCCGGGAAGGCGATATCGAGTTCCATCGCATCTCCTTCGCCCTGCACTTTGACGACCGTTCCTTCGCCCCACTTCTTATGCTGCGCTTTGTCGCCCGGCTGCCAGCCGATTTTCTCGCCGCCTGAGGATGCTTTTTTCTCAGGTTTCTTCGCGGCCCGTTTCTTAGGAGCCGCTTGAGGCTTCGCCCCGAACGGCGTACTTTCACGTTTTTTATTGAAAAATGGCAGCTCTTCCTTCTGTTCTTTTCCTTCAACCAGCTCTTCCGGAATTTCATGGATAAAGCGACTGATTGGATTCATGTTTGTCCGTCCGTAAAGGGTGCGCATTTTGGCATGGGAAATGAACAATTCTTTCTCTGCACGGGTGATCCCGACATAAGCAAGACGGCGTTCTTCTTCCATCTCCTCTTCATCCATAAGTGCACGGCTGTGCGGGAAGACGTTCTCCTCCATACCGATCAGGAAGACGACCGGGAATTCCAGACCTTTCGCAGAGTGCAGGGTCATCAACGTCACTGTATCATCACTACTAGGGTCTTCATTCATAGAATCAATATCCGCAATCAGTGCAAGATCGGTCAAGAAAGCGACCAGTGTCTTATCTTCCGCGTTTTCTTCAAAGTTCTTCGTCACAGATTTGAATTCTTCGATGTTCTCAAGGCGGCTTTGTGCTTCAATGCTCTTCTCGTTCATAAGCATCTCTTCATAGCCGGTCTTATCGATGACTTCCTGAACCATATCAGTCGCAGAAAGGAATTCCTGCTGTTCAGCCCACGTCTGGATCATTTTACGGAAACTCATGATCGCTTTCGCTGCTTTCGCACTCACGCCGACGAAATCGACTTCGGCTGCCGCTTCATAAAGGGAAATATCGTGATCGGCCGCATAGGCAAGCATCTTATCCATACTCGTTTTCCCGACACCGCGTTTCGGTTCGTTGACCACACGCTGGAAGCTGAGGTCGTCGTTCGGGTTTGCGATCAGACGCAGGTAAGCAAGCATGTCCTTGATCTCTTTACGATCATAGAACTTCGTCCCACCGATCATTTGGTACGGCACGCCAGCTTTGACGAACGTTTCCTCAATCGTACGGGACTGAGCGTTCGTACGGTACAAAATCGCAACATCCTGGTAACGGAACTTCCCTTGGCGGACGAGGTCTTCAATTTTATCTGTGACAAAAAGACCTTCTTCACGTTCCGTGCCTGCTTGGTGGTAATGGATCTTCTCTCCACCTTTATTATCCGTCCAAAGACGCTTCGGTTTACGGCCGCTGTTTTTATCGATGACATTGTTGGCAGCATCCAGGATTAATTCTGTCGAGCGGTAGTTCTGCTCAAGCAGGATCGTCCGAGCTTTCGGATAGTCACTTTCAAAGTTCAGGATGTTTTGAATATCCGCCCCGCGCCATGCATAAATCGACTGGTCGGAATCACCGACGACACATAGGTTCTGGTAACGGCTCGCCAAATGTTTGACGAGTTGATACTGGGCATGGTTCGTATCCTGATACTCATCGACATGAATGTACTGAAAACGGCGCTGGTAGGATTCCAGAACTTCCGGCACTTCATCGAAGAGTCGTAAGGTCTGCATGATCAAGTCATCGAAATCGAGCGACTGATTTTTGCGGAGTTTCTTTTGATAGCCTTTATAGATTTGGGCGATTTGTTCTTCGTGCATGTTGTTCGCCTGTTTTTCATAATCCTCTGCCGTCATCAATTCGTTCTTCGAATTACTGATGGCACCGAGCATTGCACGTGGGTCCCATTTTTTCGGATCAAGATTGATCTCTTTCAGCACTTGTTTAATGACAGAAAGCTGATCGCTCGAATCGAGGATGGAAAAGTTGCGGTCATAACCGATCCGGTCGATGTCGCGTCTAAGGATACGCACACACATCGAGTGGAACGTAGACATCCAAATCTTTTCCCCGTCTTTGCCGACAAGAGATTCGACACGCTCTTTCATTTCGCGTGCTGCTTTATTGGTAAAGGTAATCGCTAATATATTCCGTGGTGCTACATCTTTTTCACTAAGTAGATAGGCGATGCGGTGTGTCAGTACACGTGTTTTACCACTTCCGGCACCTGCCATGATGAGCAGCGGGCCTTCTGTGTGGGTCACCGCTTCTCGTTGTTCTGTATTCAAGCCTTGAATCAATGCGTTCAATGCCTGTGTCATGAGGGTCCACCATCCTTCATCTTCATTGATTTAACGGCTTCGACCGTTTTAAGAGCAACCTCTAGGTTATCATAAATCACATCGCCGACAACGATGACATCTGCGTAAGCGGCCATTTCTGCTGCCTGTTCTTCCGAACGGATGCCTCCGCCGTAGACGAGAGATGTATTTTTCAATTCACGGGCCACGTCCCTGACCAAGCCGGGGTTCCCGTAAGTACCACTGTATTCCATGTAGAAGACGGGCAGATGGAAGATGTGTTCAGCCATCCGGGCATAGGCGAGGACATCTTCATGATCCGGGAGCGTACAATTGGTCCGCTTGAACACCTTCGCTTCCGGGTTAAGGACACAATACCCTTCCGTCAGCATGTCCTGCCACTCGATCACATCGCCATATTCTTTAATCGCCTGGTGCTGCACATCGATCATCCACTTCTTATCTCCACTATTCAGGACAAGAGGAATGAAATAGGCATGAAAATCGGGCGCAATGGCTTCGATGTCTGAAACTTCAAGCACATAAGGGATGTCAAAGGACTCCAGGCGTTCCTGCAAATCCGTGACGTTTTCGAACGTGACCCCGTCTGTACCGCCGATGATGAGCGCATCTGTGCCTGATGAGCCTATCTTCTCTAAGTCTGCGTTTGTGATCGTCTTATTCGGATCAAGCTTGAACACATGATCCCACTCGCTTATATTGTACATTTCGGTCCTCCAAAACAACAGTTATCCATCTACCCATTATAGCAAATTTTCATCCCCGGGTTGAGGGGCACAACCAAACAAATCTATGACCAATCAAAAGAGGGAGTTTGAAGGGGCGGTGGGGATTAATTTGGAAATATCTGCATGACCTGGTACACCATAAATTGCAAATACATAAAAACCCACCTCTCTAAGCAAAAAGAGAGGTGGGTTGTGATTTTCTTCTGATGTAAAATGCTGGATGACAAGGTCATACAAATATTACCATAACTACCACCACTACATCCCCAAGTCATGATGGTTGTTCGGGGAGGAGGCGGGTGGATGTGAAGGTCATGGTGACGAGGCCGACGCTTAGGATGGTGATGGCGGAGAGGATGAGCGTCTCTAGGGAGAACAGGTAGCCGCTCGCACCGATGACGACAGCGTCAATCGCGAGGATGACGAAACCGACATTGACTTTGCACCAATCGGCGATCATTTGCGCGAGGAGGTCAGTGCCGCCCGTGCTCGTATGCATCCGGAGCATCAAACCGATTCCCCCACCCACAAGTGCCCCTCCTATGATGGAACTGATCGCTGGATCGAGCGGCAGGTGATGGGCGCGCAGCCCTTGGAGAACGTCAATGGAAAAAGAAGAAATGAGCAGTCCATGCAGACTGTTGTAGAAATAAGAGCGGTAAAAGAACCAGGCAAGCGTAAAGATTGGAATGCTGAAGCAGATGATCGTCAGTCCTACTTCAAGCCCCCATATGTAATTGGCAATCATCCCGATTCCAATGATGCCTCCATCCAACACATGATCCGGAATCAGGAAAAAGTTGATGCCGAGTGAAAGTATCATACTGCCGAGAATGATCATGGCGCCTTTTTTCAACATCGTTTTCATCGGACAGGTCCCCTTCCATAGTACTAGCCTATGCCTGTCCGGTTTCTCTTAGAATCATGGATGGTTTTTCTCCGCAGCCATCAAAAAAGACTGCCCACATCCTGTTGGCAGCCTCTCCTCACCTATTCGGTTTGTTTCGCTTGTACACGGTCAAGCGCTTGTGTATAAGCGTCATTGCCATAATTCAAGCAGCGTTTCACACGGGAGATCGTCGCCGTGGATGCACCTGTTTCGGTTTCAATTTTATGATAAGTGAAGCCTTCACGCAGCATGCGCGCTACTTCCAATCGCTGAGCGAGTGACTGGACTTCATTCATCGTTGCGAGATCATCGAAGAATTCATAGCATTCTTCTACACTTTGTAAAGATAATACCGCTTCGAACAGTTGATCGAGCGTCTTTCCTCTCAATTTATCGATCTGCATGCCTTTTCCCTCCTTACTCCGTTTCTACTGCGGCGTTCCCTGGAATGATGTTCACCCAAGTCTTACCCGGGGTAAATGCCAGCGCGCTGCCGTCTTTATAGGGAAGCAATCGTCCATCGACGTTCTTCCACTCTACTTCTTTCATTTGTCCTTTTTGTAAAAGATACCCGTTCCCGCCTGAAGTAAGATCGATCACTCGACGACCTGCGCCATCGATGATTTGATGGTCCGTTTCTAGTATCCAGACATTTTCAACGGCCACACGTTCCTCATTCAAACGGTCGATGGTCGGCTCTCCATCACTGGAACGTAAAAACTGCTCGTTTTCAGAATCATAGGTGAACCTCACATTCGTCCGACTGCCATATGTGATCTGAACGTCATCCACCGGCGTACCAGCGAAGGAGTCTTTCTCAGTAAAAGGCAGCGCTTCAGGTGCCCCTTCAGCATCATAGCCTTTAGTTGCAGCCGCCTGCTCGACTCCCTCTGTCAAAAGATAAGAGTTGTGAGGGGCTGAACGATCGGAGGACCGTTCAAATAACCAGCCGTTGTTATCATACATCGCTCCATCCAGATAATCGATCCCGCTGCTGGCTACCTGCTGATTGATGGCCATGGACGCCCCGTGGTACGTGTAAAGCGCATCAAACCCATCAGCGATTTTGAAATAATATGGACGTGCACTTCTTACCGGACCTATTGTATCAGGAATCTCACTGTGGAACAAAGCAAGGAAGCGTGTGATCTGCCCCTCTGCCAAAATTTCATAGACAATATCGGCCTGGCTCAACCCTGATTGCGGTCTTGCTTTCGTGTGATTGTTCACCATGACGGACAAGGCCCGATGATCGGCTTTATCCGCCGTCGGTTCCCCTGTCAGTGGGAACATTTCTGTATAGGCTTGTTCGGTTTCTTCCTTTTCATCAACGATCACGTTTTCTTCTGTCTCTATTTGTTCTTCGACCGCTGTTTCTTTCTCTTTCGTATCTTCAGGTTGTACAGCCCCTGCTTCCTCGTTACAGGCGGTGAGCAGAAGGACGATAAGCAAGCTGAAGAATGTAAGCTTTCTCAATAACAGCACTTCCCTCTTTTATTTTAACGCATTATTGAAGGAAAGAGTACCTCTTTCTTTTTCACATCCATGATTCCAAGCGGTGTAATCCGGATGAACGGCAGGTGCATGGACGATAAAAAGAGGAGCGTGTAGACGGGATCATTGAACGTAAACCCATGCTGCAGCAGGCAATCTTTTAATTTCGCTTCTTCCTCTATAAGCTCTTTCATCGGCAGATCGGCCATTACGCCGCCAAGGGCCAACGGAAGTTCATAAAGGACTTCACCTTCATTCACCAGCACAATCCCGCCACCGATTTCCTTCATGCGTTGAAAGGCCTTCTTCATATCTTTACGTGATTTCCCTGTCAATATGATATCGCCTGTATTGCTGTAAGAGCTGACAAGGCCGCCTAAGGTCTGTGTGAACCCTTTCAGCAGCGTATTGACCATCCATTCCCCTTCCCGGTCCATCAGCATGAGGTAAGATTCTTTATTGTCCTCACTCAGCCGGTCGGTGTAAACATCTGTGTCGATGGCATATGGTTTCATGATGACATCATTCACCATCTCAAGACCGATCGGCATGGAAAACTGCATATCCGCATCGGTCACTTCCCAATCGAGATCAAGCGGCTTCACTCCATTTTTCTTCCACTGTATCGGTGTTTCTTTTTCCAAAACTTCGCCGTCACGCTTCGTCCACTCGCCTTTAGCAATCACAGAGTGGGGCATCGGGTCTTTCGGATGTGATAAAAAGTTCAGGTGAGCGACGCGCCCGGCGTTCAAGCTCCCCACACGATTTTCTATTCCGAAGTGACGGGCCGCATAATACGTAGCCATCATATATGCATCGATTTCCGGCACGCCTGCATCCAATGCGATTTGGATACATGGATTGATCAGTCCTTCACGATAAAAGCCAGGCGTCGATCCATCTGTCGTGTACATCATATGGTCGAAGTGGTTGTGACCTTGATCCACTAACCCTTGTAAAATATCCGGAAGATCCGGACGGATGGAAGAATAGCGCAAACCTGTATGATAACCGATTTCCAAGCGCTTCAGTACATCATCAGCGGTCATCGATTCGTGTTCTGAATCCATACCGAGCAAACGCATTTTCACAAGCGTTTGTTCAGATGCACCCGGCAGGTGAGCTTCCAATGGCTTTCTTGAGCGTTTGGTCTCCTGCATAAAATGCAGAATCTGCTCGTCTCCATGGTGAAGAACATCCGGCCAGGCGGTCAGCTCCCCGCCCTGAATTACGGCATCATGAGTAATCCAGTCCGGAATCTGCGAATCGAAAGCGTGACGATCTTCGTCACGCAGCACTGACTGCGGGTCAAAACGGGCCCACCAGTACATCGTAGCCGGCAAATCCATGAATTCTTCCAATAAAGAAAACGCTTTCTCTTTTTCCGTTAAAAAAAGCCACATCAAGTTATCGTTGACGAGCGTTGTCGTCCCGGTCTCTGCCGCATATTCTGCAAAGCTCTGGGGATTATATAACTGAAATGGATGGGCATGCGGTTCAACGTAGCCAGGCACAATATAACTGTCTGTGCCATCAATGATTTCCGTACCTTCAGTATAGGAAGGAAGCTCTTGGCCGGTATAGATGATGCGGTCATCATACAACCAAATATGGCCATGCATCCATTTCTTTAAGTAAACATTCAAGTATGTTGTGTTTTTGATTAATTTCGTCGGCGCCGTTTTTCCATCAATGATGGCTGCATGTTCACGCAGCTGACGGTTCCGCCAACGGAAACGTGTTTCGTTCATGGAGCGTACCTCCCTGAGATCATTATGTTCTATGGTAACACAGGATATTCCATTCTGGTAAGGAGGAAGCACAATGAAACCGAATATCGGAATCATCAACAGTATGGTCCGTATCACCGCAGGTCTTAGTATGCTGACCTATTTGACCATCCGTGGTTCACGCAGAGAGTGTGATTCTTCTCATCCGCTTCTGATTATGTTGTCTGCATTGAAAGTTGCGGAAGGAATTGTACGTTTCTGCCCTTTGACCGCCGTCTATGAAGAAATGTCTACAGAAAAAGACGGCATCGAGCAAAGCTGGCAGCAGAATATTCCGCAGGACCAATAAACGCGGAGGTGTCCGGCATGTTTCTGCCGATGATTTTCTTGTTCCGTCGATATATTAAAAATTGGGCCGATAAAAATAAAGTTTAGCCGATATATCTATATTTTAATTGATATAACCAGATTTTAATTGATATATCACCATCACCAACAAAAGAAGAGCGGGCGGCCCCGCTCTTTCTTCAAAAGGATGAAACGTATGGATTTTATGGAATACTTCACAGATGTCGGTTTCGTCATTGTCACCATCATCGGATCGATTGCCGCTTTATTCTATGTCGGCATGAGAAGCCGCAGAAGAGACTGATGATCGTCCGATATCCCTTCGATAGAAAAAGTCGCTCTGATCCTCAAACGGCTGTAGCGATTGATACGTACGGTCCAGCGCTTGCGCCAAGTCTTCTCCTTTACTTCCAACTAGAAGAACGCGCCCGCCGCTGGATACATAGTTCCCGTCTTCCCAAGCGGTGCCTGCATGGACGACAAAGCCATCTTCCGCTGCTTTCAACTCAGGTAACGGACGCCCTTTTTCATAAGCCCCCGGATAGCCTTCAGAAGCGATGACAACCCCTGCACAGTAACCCTCCAACCACATCAGGTCAGGATTTTTCCCGTCCAGCACATCGATCATCACTTGTACAAGATCATTTTTCAGTAAAGGCAGGACAACCTGCGTTTCCGGATCACCGAAGCGCGCATTGAACTCAATCACTTTTGGACCTGTGGGAGTTTCGATCAGGCCTGCGTACAGGATGCCGGTAAACGATCGGCCTTCCTCTACCATCGCTGCCGCTACTGGTTTTACGATTTCCTCGACGGCAAACGCGTACGACCAATTATTCAATCCCTTTACAGGAGCAAAAGCACCCATCCCGCCTGTATTTGGACCCTGATCTCCATCATAGGCCCGCTTATGATCTTTCGCAGGGAGCATCGGATAGACTTCCGCACCATTCACAAACGCCATCAGGGAGAACTCATCCCCTGCCAAAAATTCCTCCACGACGATTTCCCGGCTCGCATCACCGAACTGGCCGTTTTTAAGCATATCCTCCACTGCTGTCAGCGCTTCGTCCACAGTTTCAGCTACGACCACACCTTTTCCAGCTGCCAGTCCATCCGCCTTCACCACAATCGGTGCGCCTTTTTCTTTAATGAAGGCTTGAGCGGCTTCTACTTCTGAAAAAGCAGCGTACCCAGCAGTCGGAATCTCGTATTTGTGCATCAGCTGTTTGGCAAAATGTTTGCTTCCTTCGATAAGTGCAGCCGCTTTGGTCGGACCGAATACCCGCAGGTCCGCTTCCTGAAAAGCGTCCACCAAACCATCAAGCAAAGGGTTTTCCGGCCCTACTACGGTCAGTTCTACATTGTTCTCGCGGGCAAAAGCAACCAGCCCTTCGAAATCTTGCTCACTCGTATCGATGCATTCAGCAACCGTACTCATCCCTGCATTTCCAGGGGCAGCGAAAATGCGCTCGACCTGATCACTTTCTGCAAACTTCTGCACAAGGCTGTGCTCACGGCCTCCTCGACCGACGACCAATACGTTCATAAGACTCCACCCTCTCCATTAATGTTTGAAGTGACGCATTCTAGTAAAGACCATCGCGATGCCATGTTTGTTGCAGGCATCAATGGAATCCTGGTCACGTTTGGAACCGCCTGGCTGGATGATCGCAGTCACGCCTGCTTCCGCTGCGGCCTCCACAGTATCCGGCATCGGGAAGAAGGCATCGGACGCCATGATGCTGCCTTCCGCGTTCTCACCTGCCTGTTCGAAGGCGATTTTCGCTGCACCGACACGGTTCATCTGGCCGGCGCCGACACCAAGTGTACGGTCCCCTTTTGCAACGACGATCGCGTTCGACTTCACATGCTTAACGACCTTCCAGCCAAGCTTCAAATCTTCAAGCTCCTGCTCAGACGGCTCACGTTCTGTCGCCACTTCAAGCTCGACATCATCCAGAGACCCTTCATCGGCATCTTGCACGAGCAGCCCGCCGTTGACGGTTACGAGTTTATGAGCCGGACGATCCGCTTTTTTCATATCCACTTTCAGCAATCGAAGGTTTTTCTTCGTCGTCAGGATATCCAGTGCTTCTTGACTGAAGGACGGAGCGATGATGATCTCAAGGAAAATTTCTTTCAATTTCGCCGCTGTATCAGCATCCACTTCCCTGTTCAAGGCCACGATGCCTCCGAAAATAGAAACAGGGTCGCCTTCATACGCTTTTACATACGCGTCATACAAGTTCTCACCAACTCCGACACCACACGGATTCATGTGCTTGACCGCGACCGCTGCTGGCTTATGGAACTCGAGCACGACTTCAAGGGCCGCATTGGCATCCTGAATGTTGTTGTAGGAAAGTTCTTTCCCGTTCAGCTGTTCCGCTTCGGCGAGAGAAGTTCCTGCGAAATTCGCTTTCTTATAAAAGGCAGCGTTCTGATGCGGGTTTTCTCCATAGCGTAACGATTGCACTTTTTCATAGGTCACAGAGTACGTCTCAGGAAATGGTTCTTCAGTTAAACCGGAAAAATATTCGGCAATCATCGCATCATAATTGGCGGTATGACGGAAGACTTTGGCTGCTAGCTTGCGTCGGGCCTCATAAGAAAGCGCGTCGTTCTTGAGACCTTCCACGACCTCATCGTAATCGGAAGGATCCACGATGACCGCCACGTCTTCAAAACTCTTTGCAGCGGAACGCAGCATCGTCGGTCCACCGATATCGATGTTCTCAATTGCATCCGTTTCTGTGACGCCTTCTTTCGCGATCGTTTCCTTGAACGGGTACAAGTTGACGGCCACAAGATCGATGGTCTCGATGTTCAGTTCTTCAAGCTGCTTCATATGTTCTTCATTGGAGCGCTTAGCAAGTAGTCCACCATGGACCGAAGGATGAAGTGTCTTCACACGTCCGTCCATGATTTCCGGAAATTCAGTGACCTCGGAAATGGATTGCACCGGGACTCCTGCTTCCTCAATGGCTCGTTTCGTGCCACCTGTAGAGATAAGTTCAAAATCGAGTTCATGTAGTTTTTTTGCAAAATCAGTCAATCCTTGTTTGTTGGATACGCTCAGTAAGGCACGTTTCTTCATTGAGATTCCTCCTTGATGAATAATGATTGAATCACTTGTGGGTAGAGACGGTGTTCGACCGTCTGGATTTTGTCTTTCACATCGTCCGCTGTGTCAGTCTCTTCGATATCGATGGCTTCCTGAGCGATGATCGGTCCTGTATCCATGCCGTCATCGACAAAATGGACCGTCACGCCGGTCACTTTCACTTTCTTCTCCAGCGCCTGACCGATGGCATCTTTCCCAGGAAATGCAGGCAGCAGGGACGGGTGGATGTTGACGATGCGGCGTTCATAAGGCTTCAGTAACGTAGGTCCGATGAGTCTCATATACCCGGCGAGCACGATGAATTCAATCCCCCGCTGCCGGCAGTCCTCCAGCACGGCCTGTTCATAAGCCGCCTTGTCTGAAAAACTTTTCGCCCGGTAAACGACGGTATCGATTTCATGCTTCTGTGCCTTTTCGATGACAGGGGCACCGATGCGGTCACAGACGAGCAGGGCGATGTTCGCTTCAAGCTCTCCGGATTCCACTTTACTGAAGATGGCATCGAAATTCGAACCGGTGCCGGAGGCGAAGACAGCGATGTTGATCATATGCCCTGCACTCCTTCCTCGTCCGTCACTTTTCCGATGACGACCGCATCATCACACGCTCCAAACGCGGCGTTCACATCAGAAGGATCAAGCACGACGACCATGCCGATGCCCATGTTGAACACTCCGAACATTTCCTCATCGCTGATCGACCCTTTTTCCTGCAAAAAGCGGAACACCTCTGGGACCTGCCAGCTGTCTGTATCGATTTCGCAGCCTAGTCCTTCCGGAAGTGTGCGTGGAAGGTTTTCGTAAAAACCGCCTCCCGTAATGTGTGCGATTCCTTTAATGGCAGTGTTTTTCTTCAGCGATTGAATTTCAGGAACATAAATCCTCGTCGGCGTCAGCAGGGCTTCCCCCAGTGTTCGGGTCCAGCCCACAGGTACCATATCCAGATCCAGGTCTGCGATGAGTTTCCTGACGAGAGAAAACCCGTTCGAGTGGACACCAGAGGAAGGAAGACCGACTAAGACGTCTCCTTCTTTGATTTCATCTCCTGTGATGATCTGCTTCTTTTCTGCCATCCCAACGACAAAACCGGCGAGGTCGTATTCCTCTTCTTCATACATCCCTGGCATCTCTGCCGTTTCTCCACCGACTAGCGCAGCCCCGGACTGTTCACAGCCATCCGAAATCCCTTTGACGATCTGCTCGATCCGGGCAGGGTCATTACTTCCACAGGCGATGTAATCCAGAAACAGAAGCGGATCTGCGCCTTGGGCGACGATATCGTTGACACACATCGCAACGACGTCCACACCGATCGTATCATGCTGATCCATCTCGAACGCCAGCTTCAGCTTCGTTCCGACTCCATCTGTTCCTGTCACAAGAACAGGTTGTTGATAGCTCATGCCGCTCAGGTCAAACAATCCAGCGAATGAACCGAGTCCACCCATCACTTCCGGCCGCATCGTGCGGGCGACATGTTTTTTCATCCGTTCGACCGCTTCGTAACCAGCTTCGACATCAACGCCCGCCTGTTTATACGATTGACTCATCTCGCTTCCCTCCTATGCTTTTTCATATGGATGCATCGTGTTCGGATAAATTTCTGTCGGATAATTACCTGTAAAACACGCCATGCAACCGCCGTGTTTCAACGACTCTTCTCCTTGATAAATGCTGTCGTTCAAGCCCTGGACCGATAAAAAAGCAAGGCTGTCCGCGCCGATCTGCTCTTCAATTTCCTCGACGGAATTGTTCGCAGCAATCAGCTCTCCGCTGTTGGATGTATCGATGCCATAATAACAAGGATTTTGAATCGGAGGAGACGCAATCCGCACATGGACTTCCTTCGCCCCCGCTTCCTTCAGCATCTTCACAATCCGGCGGCTCGTCGTTCCCCTCACGATCGAATCATCGACCATGACGACTTTTTTACCCTCGACAATACCCCGGACAGCAGAAAGTTTCATTTTCACCCCTTGTTCACGGAGCTCCTGGGACGGCTGAATGAACGTACGGCCGACATAGCGGTTTTTGATTAAACCGAGCTCATAAGGAATTCCGGAAGCTTCCGCATAACCGATGGCTGCCGAAATGCTTGAGTCAGGCACACCTGTTACGACGTCCGCTTCAATCGGAGCTTCTTCTGCCAGCGATTTGCCCATCCGTTTGCGGGAAGCGTGGACATTCTTTCCATCAAGGTTGCTGTCGGGTCTTGAAAAGTAGACATATTCCATGGAACAGAGCGTGCGCTGGATCGGAGCAGAGAACCGTTTGGATTCTATGCCCTCATCCGATATGATCAAGAGTTCACCAGGGTCGATTTCCCGGTCATACTCAGCGCCTACTACATCAAAAGCACACGTTTCTGAAGAGACGACCCATGATTCTCCAAGATGGCCAAGACTGAGCGGACGCAATCCACGCGGGTCATTGGCGACAAACATACGGTCCTCCGTCATGACAAGAAACGCATACGCGCCTTTGATCATCGAAAGAGCTTCCATAATCGCCTGCTCAAGAGGCAGATGTCGCGCGCGTTTGATTAAGTGGGCAACCACTTCGGTATCCGACGTCGTCTGCAAAATGCTCCCCTGTGCCTCCAGCTGATTTTTCAACGCCTGAGCGTTCACAAGGTTTCCATTATGAGCAAGGGCCAAGCCGCCTGTCTGAGAACGGAAGTGGAGCGGCTGAATATTCTCATAGCCGCCATCCCCTGCCGTTGCATAGCGCACGTGGCCGATTGACGCATGACCACTCAAATCTTCGAGCTTATTTTCAGAGAAAACTTCATTGATGAGGCCGTGTCCTTTGGCAAGCTTCAGCTGTTCACCGTCCGTTGTGACGATTCCAGCTCCCTCCTGACCGCGGTGCTGGAGGGCATGTAAGCCGTAATACGTCAGCTGGGCCGAATCCTGATGCCCCCAAACGCCGAAAATGCCGCACTCTTCATTTAACCCTTTGATTTCACCAAGCATCCGATCGCTCCTTTCCACGCTTCTTTTAACACTGATGTCTTTTCTTCCAGAACGACGTCTTCCTGCTTGATTCTGTACACCCCGTTTTCCGTAACGGTTCCGATCAGACGAGCGTCTGTGACACTCTGCTCGAACGCGCCCTTTTGTTCCGGCGCGACGGTGACGATAAAGCGTGACTGCGATTCTGCAAACAACGCTGTGACCAGTTCACCACCGAGAGTCACTTCACAACCGAATTCGTTTTCAAACAGCTTTTCTGCAAGAGCAACTGACAAACCACCTTCGGATACGTCATGAGCAGAGACGACAAGTCCTGCACGTATCGCGGTTAGCAGTTGCTTTTGACGGTTGTACTCTGTCTTCAAATCAAGCGCAGGAGCTTTGCCGAAATGTTTCCCTTCAAGCATCCCCTGCAGTTCACTACCACCGAATTCTGCGTGCGTCTCTCCAATCACATAAATCAAATCCCCGGCGTTCTGAGCATGAGATCGCGTGATATGGGCGACATCATCAATCAAACCGACCATACCGACGATCGGTGTCGGGTAAATCGCCTGACCTCCGAATGATTCGTTATACAAGCTGACATTCCCACCGATGACAGGCGTTTCAAGATCACGGCACGCCTCGCTCATTCCGTCGACGCTTTTTTCCATCTGCCAGAAGATTTCCGGATTTTCCGGTGATCCGAAATTGAGACCGTCCGTAATTCCCAGCGGACGTCCACCCGAACAGATGATGTTTCTTGCTGCTTCGGCGACAGCGATTTTCCCACCGACCTCAGGATCGACATAGAGATAGCGGGAATTGCAGTCGGTCGTCATCGCGAGCGCTTTACTCGTACCGCGTACGCGAAGCACAGCCGCATCGGATCCTGGAGTGACGACAGTATTGGTCTGGACCATGGAATCGTACTGATCGTACACCCATTCCTTACTGGCGATCGTCGGCTGTTTCAATAGATTCACCAATGTTTCCCGGTAGTCTGTGACTTCAGGTTTATAGTCTTCCATTCTTTGAAACTCTTCATAGTAAGCAGGAACGCGGGACGGCTGGTGGTAAACCGGTGCATCCTCAGCAAGAGAATCGACTGGAACATCCGCTACGACTCCCCCGTGATGCTCAAGGCGGAAGCGCTTCGTATCCGTCACTTCGCCAACAGCTACTGCTTCCAGGTTATACTTCTGGAAAACTTTCGCAATCTCATCTTCACGTCCTTTTTCTACGACGAGAAGCATGCGTTCCTGTGATTCAGAAAGCATCATTTCATAGGCTGACATATTTTCTTCACGCTGCGGGATGTGATCAAGGTTCATCGTCATCCCCGTGCCTGCTTTACTTGCCATTTCGCTTGCTGATGAAGTGAGACCCGCTGCCCCCATATCCTGAATACCGACAAGAGCATCGTGCTGAATGACATCCAAACAAGCTTCGATGAGCAGTTTTTCCATGAACGGATCTCCCACCTGTACGGATGGACGCTTTTCTTCGGACTCTTCCGACAACTCTTCCGATGCGAAGGTAGCGCCGTGGATGCCGTCGCGGCCAGTCTTGGCTCCTACGTACATGACAGTGTTCCCGATTCCTGCGGCAATCCCTTTTTGAATATCTTTATGATCGATCAATCCGACACACATCGCATTGACGAGCGGATTCCCATTGTACGCATCATCAAACTGGACTTCTCCACCGACCGTCGGGACGCCGACACAGTTGCCGTAACCGGCGATGCCGCGGACGACTTCTTCAAAAAGATACTTCACACGGGGCTGCTGCAAGGAACCGAACCTGAGTGAATTCAGAAGCGCAATCGGACGGGCCCCCATCGAGAAGACGTCACGCAGGATTCCGCCGACGCCTGTCGCTGCCCCTTGATAGGGTTCAACCGCTGAGGGGTGGTTGTGGCTTTCAATTTTGAAAACGACGGCCTGATCATCACCGATATCGATGATTCCCGCACCTTCTCCGGGACCTTGGAGCACGTGTGAACCTTCGGTCGGAAATTTTTTCAAAAGTGGTTTGGAGTTTTTATAGCTGCAGTGTTCTGACCACATGACCGAAAACAAGCCGGTCTCTGTGTAGTTCGGACGACGGCCGAGAATTGAGCAGATCGAGGCATACTCGTCATCCTTCAGCCCCATCTCTCTATAGACGTGCTGTGCTTCGATTTGTTCTGGACTGATCTCAAGCATTGATGGCATGGTGTTCCCTCCAGTGTGTCAAAATCGATTCAAATAGACGAAGACCGTCATCGTGACCAAGAAGCGCTTCGACCGCCCGCTCCGGGTGTGGCATCATGCCGAGCACATTTCCTTTTTCATTGGTGATGCCGGCTATGTCTCCGACGGACCCGTTCGGGTTCTGGTCATACGTAAAGACGATCTGCTTGTTGTTTTGGAGCTTCTGAAGCGTTTCTTCGTCACAAAAATAATTGCCGTCTCCGTGCGCAATCGGAATTTGGATTTTTTCCTTTTGCTCAAAATGACTGGTGAACATCGTGTCGGCATTTTCAACCGTCAAGGTTTCAAAATGGCACATGAACTTGAGCTTTTCATTCGGAAGCATCGCTCCTGGAAGAAGTCCCATTTCGAGGAGGATCTGGAATCCGTTGCAGACACCAAGGACTGGTTTTCCTGCCTCAGCCGCTTCCCTGATTTGTGCGATGACATCAGACGTCGAGGCAATAGCACCAGAACGCAGGTAGTCGCCGTAAGAGAAGCCGCCCGGCAATAGAATCCCGTCATAGTTTGCTAGATTCGCTTCCTTATACCAGACAAGATCCGCTTCTGCACCAAGCTGGTCCTTCACAGCAAAGTACATATCACGGTCACAATTCGACCCTGGAAAAACGATGACAGCGAATTTCACGTTAACCCGCCTCCTCAATCGTGTAGCTGTAATTTTCGATGACCGGGTTGGCAAGAAGCTGGTCACACATGCGGTCGATTTCCGCTTCAAGGTTGTCACTGTCTTCAACCATCACTTCCATGTATTTGCCGACGCGGACGTCCTGGACGTTGTTGTACTCCAGCGATTGCAGTGAATTGTGGACGGCTTTCCCCTGGGGATCAAGGACACCTTCTTTTAATGTGATGTGGATCTTTACTTTGCGCATATGTTCTCCTCCAGTCGATGTAAAATTTTTGTGTACGTATCGATCAAGTCACCGGTACTTTCCCGGAAGACGTCTTTATCCATTTTCTCGCCTGTTTCCTGGTCCCAGAGCCTGCACGTATCCGGGGAAATTTCATCAGAAAGGACGATGGTGCCGTCTTGGAGGCGGCCGAATTCCAATTTGAAATCGACAAGTGTCAGTCCTGCCGAGCGGAAAAGCTTTTGAAGTTCTATATTGATGTCTAGGGCCTGCTGTTTGATAAACGTGAGTTCTTGTTCTGTGATGTCCGTCAGATGATAGGCGTGGACATCGTTGATGAGCGGGTCATTCAATTCGTCTTTCTTGTAAAACAATTCAATGATCGGTGGAGTGAAGCTCGTTTTTTCTTCAATACCGAGCCGGCGTGTAATGCTGCCAGCCGCCTGGTTGCGGACAACGACCTCAAGAGGAATGATGTTCGTTCGTCTGACCAGTTGTTCGGTGTCGTTCAAAGCTTCGATAAAGTGGGTCGTAATGTTGTGCTGGTGTAAGTATTGGAATACTTTCGAGGTAATCAAGTTGTTGAGGCGTCCTTTGCCTGTGAACTCGTCTTTTTTCTTTCCATTAAATGCTGTAGCGTCATCTTTGTAAGATAAAACGAGCTGATCCGACTCATCTGTCGTATGATAAACCCGTTTCGCTTTCCCTTCGTACAATAAAGAACCCTTCATACAATAACACCTCGCTAAGGAATTGGGATTTTTTGTATGACCTGGTACACCAGTTTCTGGTGTACCAGGTCATACAGTATTTTCCATCATCATCTAACCTTCATCTCACGGTGATCTTTCCGCTTTCGTCTTATAGTCCGATGCGGTCGAAGATGCGGTCGACTTGTTTCAGGTGGTGCTTGTAGTCGAAGCAGGCATCCAGCTGTTCTTTGGACAGGGTGGATGTAATCTTGTCGTCTGCTTCAATCAGTTCACGGAACGGGATGCCACGTTCCCATGCCTCCATGGCTTTCGGCTGGACGAGGTCGTAAGCTTCTTCGCGCACGAGACCTTCATCGATGAGCGTCAGCAATACACGCTGGGAGAAGATCAGTCCGTATGTTTTCTCCATATTTTCCTGCATCCGTTCAGGGAAGACCGTCAAGTTCTTCACGATGTTGCCGAAACGGTTCAACATGTAATTCAAAGCAATCGTTGCGTCAGGCAGAATGATGCGCTCTGCAGAAGAGTGAGAAATGTCACGTTCATGCCAAAGCGGTACGTTCTCAAAGGCCGTCAGCATGTTACCGCGCAGCACGCGTGCCATTCCGGTCATATTTTCAGAACCGATGGGATTCCGTTTATGCGGCATCGCGGAAGATCCTTTTTGACCCTTCGCGAAGAATTCTTCCACTTCTCTTGTTTCCGTTTTTTGCAATCCGCGGATTTCCACAGCAATTTTCTCAATGGAAGTGGCAACCAAAGCAAGCGTGGATACATAATGAGCGTGACGGTCCCGCTGCAGCGTCTGCGTCGATACAGGTGCTGGCTTCAGGCCAAGCTTTTCACACACGTACTCTTCAACAAACGGATCAATGTTGGCATAGGTCCCAACCGCACCGGAAAGCTTTCCGAACTGGATGTGGTCCATGGCAAGATCCAAACGCTCCAGATTCCGCTTCATCTCTTCATAATAAAGCGCAAGCTTCAAACCGAACGTCGTCGGCTCAGCATGAACCCCATGGGTACGCCCCATCATGACCGTATGTTTGTGTTCCTTCGCCTTTTCACCAAGGATCTCGATGAAGTTGACAAGATCTCTGCGAATGATTTCATTCGCCTGTTTCAATTGATAGGAAAGCGCCGTGTCTACCACGTCTGTTGAAGTCAGTCCATAGTGGACCCACTTCCTTTCTTCTCCGACCGTTTCAGAAACGGCACGCGTGAAAGCTACAACGTCGTGACGGGTTTCTGCTTCAATTTCATGAATACGATCGATGGAGAAGGAAGCACCTTCGCGCAGCTTCTTCATGTCTTCTTTCGGTATGACCCCAAGTTCACTCCACGCTTCACACGCTAAAAGTTCAACCTCAAGCCATGCCTGGTATCTATTCTCTTCTGTCCAAATCGCACCCATTTCCGGGCGTGTATAACGTTCTATCATTGTCTTCCTCCTACCATAAATGGATCTGATTTTCTGTGATGATTTTGTCGATCTCTTCTAAAGTTTCGCCGATAAATGTAAGGTGTCCCATTTTACGGGTCTGACGAGCTTCCCCTTTTCCATAATCGTGAATATGAAAGCTGTGATAGTATTCCAGACGATCCAGCAAAATGCCTCGATGTTTGCCGAGCACATTCACCATCACCGCGGCCCCCAACGAATGGACCGGTAACAGTGGAAGGCCGCAGATCGCACGGACGTGCTGTTCGAATTGCGATACGCTGCACGCTTCAATCGTATAATGGCCGGAGTTGTGAGGACGCGGTGCCATTTCGTTGATGAAAATGTCATCACCCTTCACAAACATTTCCACAGCGAATGTACCGACCACTCCGATTCGTTCCGCCAAAACCTCGACAGCTTCACGGACGCGCTCTTCCACTTTCCCAGAAATGGTTGCCGGAACCCTAGATTCATGCAAAATGTGGTTCTTATGGATATTTTCCGCAATCGGGAACGGGATGATACGCCCATCCATCCCTCTTGTAAACACTTGAGAAATTTCCAGATCGAATTCAAGCCACTGCTCTACAATGTAAGTGCCGCCTTCTTTCATAAAAGAACGGACATCTTCAAGTTGCGTTTCATCTTCGATTCTCTGCTGCCCCTTGCCATCATAGCCTCCGCTCACCGTCTTGATGACAGCCGGATAGCCGGTGATGGTAAGCGCTTCTTCCACCTCTTCAAAAGTGTTCACAATGCGGTACTCGGGAACAGAGAGTCCTGCTTCGACCGCGATTTCTTTCTCTTTAGCCCTGTTCTGGGTTACTTCAAGCGCAAAAGCTCCTTGAGGCAGCTTCCCTTTTTCTTCAAAAAGCCGCGCCACATCGAGATCGACGTTTTCAAATTCGTAGGTGATCACGTCGCTGACGGTACTCAATCGCTCTGCTGCTTCTATGTCATCATATGGAGCTACAATATGTTTTTCAGCAATCGAGGAACAAGGGCAGTCTTCTGCAGGATCAAGAACAGCGATTTTATAGCCCATATGCCTTGCCGCGACCGCCATCATGCGACCGAGCTGGCCGCCTCCTAAAATCCCGATGGTCCTTCCTGGTCTTATCACATCAGGTTTCACGAAGGTCCCTCCTCATTCCGTCGACTTTATCAACCATCTGCCGACGATAGTCTGATAGTTTTGAAGCAACTTCCTGGTCGAAAGCCCCGATCATTTCTGCTGCCAGGAGACCCGCATTTTTCGCGCCTGCCTTTCCGATCGCAACGGTAGCGACAGGAACGCCCCCTGGCATTTGCACGATGGATAAAAGAGAATCCAGCCCTTGCAAAGCTTTCGATTCTACCGGAACGCCGATGACCGGTAGTGTGGTTTTGGAAGCGACCATCCCAGGCAGGTGAGCCGCGCCCCCTGCTCCTGCAATAATCACTTTCAACCCTTTTTCCAGGGCCGTTTCCGCGTATGTGAACATATCTTCAGGTGTACGATGTGCGGAGATGATTTCTTTTTCATAATCGATCGAAAGTTCATCCAAAACGCTGCACGCTTCTTTCATTGTCTCCCAATCTGAAATGCTGCCCATAATCACGCCTACATTTGCCATCGAATCCCTCTTCTCTTTCGTAGCATTAAAAAAGCCTGCTCGACGCCCCTCAAAAAAATGAGAGGAGTCAAACAGGCACACGTGTGTCCGGTCTGAGAAAGCTTCTTCACAGCTTAAACTCCCCTCATAGTCCGGAAATTTACGGTTCCCAGGTAGAGACGTACGGGCCATATCCCCGTCATATATGAGGTCGTCTATGCAATTCTGCCTTCATCATATCAAGTTCTGTTCACAGATGTCAACGCAAATGTCGAACATTGATGAAAACTTAACAATAAATTGTTCGGTTTTATTCCTTTACTGCATGAAATACGATCGTTTTCCCTACAGGTTCCATCACTATTTCCCCGTCACGGGTTTCTTCACGAAAAACGGGCTCTTCCGCACGACGGACCGGAGTGTAACCTTCTTTTTTCATGCGGTCGAGGCATTGACCGATCGTTTCATTTTCGCTAACTTCAAAGCGCTTCTTGCTGTTCTTTTTGGGCATCACGAATCTTTCCTCTCTTGACGGATTTCACCCAGAATCCACCATGAATCTGCTTCGGTTCATACGCCACAATAAAGGCTTTCGGATCGATGTCCCGGATCGTTTCATACAAAGACAGTTCATACTTCCGGGGCGTCAGGATCTGCATGGCCAGACGGTCGCCTTCCATTCCATACGCATACCAGCTTGTCACACCATATCCTTTTTCACGAAGTCTGCGGGTGAATTCGATATCTGGGTTTGAAGATATCACATTAACTGTAATATACCCGAGAGCGAGCTTCTCTTCAATCTTCATCCCGACGATAACACCAAGACCATACCCGACGGCATAGGCAATGACATTTTCAATTTGGTCCAGACGATCGAGGACAAGGCCCAGCCCGAAAATGTACGTCACGATTTCGAACATGCTGATGAACGCAGCAAAATACCGCTGTCCCTTCAGTGTAAAAATCATCCGGAGGGTAAAGAACGAAACATAAACAATGTTGACAGCTAAAATGATCCCGATCAGCAATAATGGGTTTTCAAGCATATTAGAGAGCCTCCTAGGCCGAGGTGTGCCCAAACCGTGACATTCACCCAGACAATGTTCTTTGCATACACTATAAACCATGAGAAGAGACGTGCACAACAGATTTGTGACGCAATCTATGACATTTTTTGGAGGATGATGACATGAATCAATTCAAAGATTGGAAGACCAACCTCGACCGCTTCTTCGGGCAGGATTTCTGGGGAGACTTCGACGGTATGATGAAGCCCTCCGTTCCCGCCATCAACATGTATCAATACGACAATGAACTGCTTTGCTTCGTCAACATCCCGGGCATGAATCACCCGAAAAATGTTGACGTCCTGGTCGACCATTCAACATTGACCTTAAGTGGGAAAATTGAAATCAACAACCGCGGCGGCCATCAGATCAAAGCTGAAATCGCTGACGGTGCTTTTGAAAGAAGCATTGATCTTCCCTTCCCCGTTCGGCATGACAAAGTGGAAGCGACGTATAAGCATGGCCTGCTCGTCATTCAGCTCCACCGCTACATTTCAGATTCAACGAAACAGCGTCCGATCACCATCCGTCATTTGGAGGATGAATGATGAATAAAACCGGCAGCCGTACGAACGGCGCGCCGGTTTCTTTTTTGCCTGGATGAATCTAGCCGCTACCAGGCTATATGAGCATCTTTGAAGCTTTTATTAGCGGATTTTGCCATTATATTAGCAGGTTCATCGAATATATTAGCAACTTTCAGCCATATATTAGCGAGTTTTACTATTATATTAGCAACTCCATCATATCGGTGACATTAGCCACTTTATCGATGGCTTTCCACCATTTTTCGGTCAGTTTCACTAGTTTATCAGTGACTTCAGACCATTTATCAGTATCTTTACGCCAGGAAGACAAAGTACAGCACAAAAATCACAAACAGGAAGTACATAATCGGATGAATCTCTTTGCCGCGCCCCTTCAACATCATCGTAATCGGATAGAAGATGAACCCGATGGCAATACCCGTTGCAATGCTGTAGGTCATCGGCATTGCAGCAATCGTAAAGAAGGCAGGAACCGCGATTTCAAACTGATCCCAATCGATATTTTTCAGAGTTGAGGCCATAAGCACACCAACGATGATCAAGGCAGGCGCTGTCACTTCCGCAGTAACCACAGATAGTAGTGGCGAGAAGAACAGAGCCAGAATGAAGAATCCGGCTGTAACAACAGATGTGAAACCTGTACGTCCACCAGCGCCGACACCAGCTGTGGACTCAATGTAAGAGGTTGTCGTAGAAGTACCGACAGCGGCACCAACGACGGTTGCTGCTGAATCCGCAAATAACGCACGGTTGGCACGTGGCAATTTATTATCTTTCATAAAACCTGCCTGTGTCGCTACCGCTACAAGCGTTCCTGCTGTGTCGAAAAAGTCGACGAATAGGAATGTTAAAATAACGACCAGCATTTCAATCGTGAAAATTTCACCAAAATGCGTAAAGGCAGCACCGAAGGTCGGCGCAACGCTCGGAGCTGTGCTCACAATATCTCCAAACCCTGCCGGCGGCGCAATTAAACCTGTCACGATACCTGCAATAGACGTCAGGACCATACCGTAAAAAATACCGCCTTTTAACCCCATAGCCATCAGCATGATACTTACGATGATCCCGAAGATGGAAAGAAGAGTCGGGCCTGCCGTCAAATCGCCAAGCTGAACTAATGTCGCATCACTGTTCTGGACAATTCCTGAGTTCTGAAATCCAATGAATGCGATAAACAAGCCGATTCCGGCACCGACCGCGAGCTTTAGGTTTGCTGGAATCGCATCGATGATCATCGTCCGCAGGCCTGTCACGGTTAATACAATAAAAATAAGTCCTGAAGCCAAAACGCCTGCGAGCGCTGTTTCCCAAGGAATCCCGAAACCTAAAACGACGGTGTAAGCGAAAAATGCATTCAAGCCCATACCCGGCGCAAGAGCGATCGGATACTTGGCGAACAATCCCATAATCAGTGTACCGACAGCCGCTGCGATCGCCGTCGCTGTGAATACGGCTCCTTTGTCAATCCTCGTTACACCTTCCGGAAGCTGCTCAATTCCATCAAGTGCAAGAGTAGATGGGTTGACGAACAAAATGTACGCCATCGCGAGGAAGGTCGTTAAACCTGCCATAAACTCTCTGCGATACGTCGTCCCAAACTTTTCAAACTTAAAAAACTTACTCATAACCATTTCCTCCCCTTTTCCCTCATTCTCTAGGATCAGTCACTCTCTTTATTTTTGTCCCTGACCCTTCACCTTCTTTTTTTGGTGCCTGGCACTAAACTGTCTCTCTCCGGTGCCTGGCACCAAACTGCCTCTCTCTGGTGCCTGGCACTAAACGTAAGGCATCAAACGGAAGCACAAGAAAATAAAAAAGACACTCTCGGAAGCTCCAAGAGTGTCTACATCTATACGAAGGAAACGGACGAAAGGTAGAACCTACAAAGGTCTCCCTCATCGTCTATTCACCAACGTAGTCAGACCGATTTACGGTAGTCTGGTAGAAACTCATGGGCCTTATCCCCAAAATTATACGACGGTGTTGCTTTATTCATTTGTCTCTATCTTACAAGGTTCGACATCATTAGTCAACCCTAAATCCGAACATTAAATCACAAATATAAAATAATGTTCGATTATTCCCATTCAATCGTTGCAGGTGGCTTACTTGTCACATCGTAAACGACGCGGTTGATGTGGTCGACTTCGTTAACGATTCGAGTGGAGATCTTCTCAAGGACATCCCATGGGATACGTGCCCAATCCGATGTCATTCCATCAATGGACGTAACCGCACGAATTCCGATGGTGTAATCGTACGTACGCTCATCACCCATGACCCCAACGGAACGGATGTCAGGAAGCACGGTGAAGTATTGCCAGATGTCACGGTCAAGTCCTGCTTTTTTAATTTCATCACGAAGGACATGGTCTGATTCGCGGACGATTTCAAGCTTCTCTTCTGTCACTTCCCCAAGAACGCGGATCGCGAGGCCGGGACCTGGGAATGGCTGGCGCCAAACGATATGTTCAGGAACACCAAGCTCTGTTCCAAGCGCACGCACTTCATCCTTGAACAACGTGTTCAGCGGCTCGATCAATTCGAACTGCATGTCCTCAGGAAGACCGCCGACATTGTGGTGGGATTTGATCGTCTGCGCGGTTTCTGTACCACTTTCGATAATATCCGTGTACAGCGTTCCCTGTGCGAGGAAATCAATTTCTTTCAATTTTTCAGCTTCATCATCGAAAACATATATGAACTCATTGCCGATGATTTTTCGTTTCTTCTCAGGGTCGGATACACCTGCAAGCTTGCTCATGAAACGGTCTTTGGCATCTATTTTGATGATGTTCATGTTAAAGCCGTCACCAAGGGTACGCATAACTTCATCCGCTTCATTTTTACGAAGAAGTCCGTGATCGACGAAAATACACGTGAGTTGATCGCCGATGGCACGGTGAATCAAAGCAGCGACAACAGAAGAATCCACGCCACCACTTAAGGCGCACAACACTTTACGGTCGCCGACTTTTTCACGGATTTTTTCCACTTCCATTTCCACCACATGTTCCATTGTCCAGTCATCCTTCGCTTCACAAACGTCGAAGACAAAGCTGCGCAGGATGTCATTTCCATATTCGGAATGACGGACTTCCGGGTGGAACTGAACCCCATACATGCGGGCTTCATCATTACTGATAGCGGCTACTGGGCAGGACGGGCTCGTGGCATCGACCTGGAAACCCTCCGGAGCTTCGATGACTTTATCGCTGTGGCTCATCCAAACCGTTTGTTCTCTCGGTGTTTTAGCAAAAATCACCGGTTCTTTGGCCACATTGATGTCCGCTTTTCCATATTCACGCTCTTTCGCACGTTCGACTTTCCCACCGAAATGATGGGTCATCAATTGCATGCCATAGCAGATTCCAAGGACTGGAATACCAAGTTCAAAAATCTGTTCGTCACAACGGAAGCTTTCTTCCCCATAGACGCTGTTCGGTCCACCGGAGAGGATAATCCCACTTGGGTTCATCGCTTTAATCTCTTCGATGCTCATTTTGTGAGAGTGAAGCTCACTATACACTCCGAATTCACGGATTCTACGTGTAATCAATTGGTTATACTGGCTCCCGAAGTCCAGCACGAGAATCATGCCTTGTACTTGTTCCATCTGTTCCACTCCTTGATCTATAGACTATTATTTTTTTCATAAAAAAATGGATGGATCCCCCGCCTCAATCCACGACGACGAAGGCAGAAATCCATCCATGTACATACATGTCACGTGATTCCCACCTTCATAGTCAGGGCGTTTACGGTGCCCCGGTAGAGACTCTCGGGCCATATTCCCGAGGATATACGAAGGAAGAATGCATCTGATAATTTTCATTCATTCTATCAACCGCATGAAAAGGAATCAAGACAATGTCTTTTTGATTAAATTTTCCCATAATTCAGTGACTTTAGGCCAATGGGCACTTTGAGCTTCATTCCGGTAGATGACACGCTCATAATGATTGGTCAACCGCCTCATGTCATTCGACTGATAATGCCGATCGACCGAAAGCGCAAACTCACGCAGGGTTTGTTCAGGCTTCCGCTTGAACCCTTTATGATCAAGCACTTTTAATAAATAATGATAGGCTTTTTCGTACGTTTCTTCATCTTTGTTTTTCCGGTACTTACGAATGAGCAGCGCAGTCATCCAACGGTACCTTGTAAAGTAAAGAATGATCGCTGCCACAAGGATTGCGCTTAACAGCACCCATAACCATGTGTAACTTTGGCCGGATGCCCCCGTGGCACCTGCAGCATCCGAACTTTCTTCCTCTTCCATTTGCTGCGGGTTCCCCATTTGATCTTCCGGTGTTTCACTATCCGGAGCACCAGCTGGGTCTTCTCCTTCTTCTGTTTCTACATCTGTATAGAAGTCCGTGTTGTTCGTAAATCCTTTGGTCGGCTCAAAAGGTACCCAGCCGATCTCAGGGAAATAAACTTCTACCCAGGAGTGCGCGTTGCCACTTGTCACCTGATAGACATTTTGCACTCCATCACTAAGGTCGGTTTCACGCGTATCGATGCGTTCTCCACCGGTGAAGCCTTTCACCCAGCGGGCTGGAATCCCTTCAGAACGAAGCATGACGACCATGGATGTGGAGAAGTTATCGCAATATCCGAGTTGGGACTCAAACAAGAACTGAGCGACATAGTCTTCATTTTCACCAGGTACCGGAACATCCGTCGTCGAGTACTCAAAGCCATTGGAAGAAAAGTAAGACTCGATCGCTTTCGCACGATCATATCGATTATCTTCAGCCTCAACGATTTGACCAGCCAGGTTTCTCACTCGATTCGGCAAACCATCCGGAAGCTGAAGGTAACGATCACGGATTTCCTGGGGATCGTCATCTCCCGCTTCCCGCAGTTGATCGTACGCAAAGGAAGGATACTCATAATTGGCGATGAATTCATTCACCTTCGCCGGTGAATCCCCTTTCACGGTATCCATCTCCCCCGTGTTCTCGTGGACAAGGAGTTCATAGTCGTTCGGGAACCGCACGAGTGAGGACAGGCCATAGGGATAGACCAACTTTTGAAAAGAAGCCTGCCGGGACATTTCAATCATGACCGTCTGCTCTTCCACTTCTACATTGTCCGTAAACAATTCGTAGCTGATGTTTTGCGGGTCCATATTGGTCACTGGCTCTTCCAGCGTATCTTCCCACCCTTTTCCTGTGTACGTATCCTTGGACTCGATGCGCCAATAACGTTCACCATCCGCCGTCGCCCGGAACACAGGGGTGTCATCTTGAATGAAAGAACCACCAAGACGGCTGTCGTCTTCTCCATAACCGACTTTTTGGACGGTTCCGCCGCCACTTCCTCCCGGGCCAGCTCCGCCTGCAGCACTTTCTATATAAGGGACAGGGTCCGGCCACTGCGGATCAAGTTTTGGTGAGGCGTATGCAGCCGCCGAGGAAAACAAAATGATCGCAAGAAGCGGAATGGCCCACATTTTAGCATTTTGCAGTCCTTTAAAGGAAATCGACTCTTGGTCCATCACTTTGGCAAAGCTGGATAATCCGAGCGCAACCATTCCCAGGATGAATGTTCTTACAATCGACCATTTACCATCGAAGGCCGTAAAGGTATCGACGACTGTGACATAGATGAGTGTCAATAAGACGAAAAAGAACATCCGGCGGGCTACGACGAACCAATAATAAAGCAAATAGCTCATCAACCAGAGAAGGATCAAAAACAGCAGACTCCGGAAGAGCGGCGTCATCTGCCACCATTCCTGTGATTGAATCATCTGGATGTTGAAAAGCACCTGTTCATATAAGACAGTAAACCAGTCCCGTGAAAAAATGCGTTCCGCAATATAAAGTCCATCAATGATGAACGCAAGTCCAAGCCCTTTCAAAGGGATGGATAGATACCACGGCACTTGTAAAAAGGAGACAAAAAAGCAGAACGTCGCGTAGATGAAGAATACACGCACATCATTGGTTTCCGAGATCTGCTCCATCGGCCTCATCCATTCACAGAACAATAGAAAGCCAGTAATATAGAGAATCAGTTTATAGATGAACGATTGTCGCTCTTCCATCATGTGTTCACCTCGAATTGTTGTTTCGTCAGCTGTTCCTCATTCAATAGGTTGACAACGACGCCCTGACTTTTCATCTGCTTCACAGCTTGATGGTCCTGGAACGACATTTGTCCATGAGGACGCACATAGAAAAAGACGACACGCTTGCTTCTTTTTGCCAGTTTGCTAATGGCAACCTGGATTTCCTTATCCAAGTGATGACTTACAAGCATGAGCATCACACCACTTGGGATCAATGACTTTTCACGCTCCAGCTGCTGCGCAAAAGGAATGCGTCCGACAGGTCGGATTCTAGCCAAATGCCCCTGCATCTGCTGCTGATGTGCGTAGTCCTGATGGAAAGGAAAGTATTGACGACCGTCACCGAGGGACATGAATGAGAGTGGAGAGGAGTTTTTATGGAACTCCTTCATCAAGGAAGCCGTGAATTCCACCGCTCCTTCAAAGCTCAATTCACTCATCTCCGGATGATAGACGCCATTCAGGATAAGCATCATGTCGACACTTTTTTCCTGTTCAAATTCTTTCGTCATCATTTCATTCTTCTTCGCCGTGGTTTTCCAGTCCACCCAGGCAAAGCGGTCCCCAGGCATGTATTCACGGACACCGGTGACCATGTTCGTGTTCTTTTCATTTATCTTGAAAGAAGGACTTGCACCCTGTTCAAAGCTGTAGACACGGTCTTTCATTTTCACAGGACGAACATAAGGAAAGACAAGCAGTTTGCTTTCCTTATGATAAACGTGTTCTTTTTTTACAAAGCCGAAAAAGTCACCGGTTTTGATTCTAAGTGCCTTCAGCTTATGGTCTCCACGAGGGACTTTATTCAGTTGGTACCGGTACGTAATGGTCTTGCTGAACCAAGGAAAAATAACCTTTTTCACTTTACGGGGGTTATAAAAGCGGTCCACTTTACCCATATCCTTGTATTTATCTAAGTGTTCGTCCACTTTATTCAAGGAATCCGGCAAGTGTTCTTCGATGATGCAGTAATAGATGGGGAAAGGAACTTTCCTTTTTAACTTCACTTCAACATCGATGGTTTCACTCCCCATCGCCATTCGTTTAGACAGGTTCCGTTCGATCTTCCAATTATCGACCGGATAAATGAGGACGGCGGCCATGTAAAGGAGGAATGGCAGAAATGCATAAAAAAGGAACCAACTGACAAACCCGCCCTGAAACATGGCGTAGGAAAAGAGGATGACAAAAAGGATCGCTACGACAAGGCTTCTAGCGATGATTCCAAGTTTCCGCCTCATTCACTGATGTTCCTCTTCACTGGAATGGACGTGGAGGATAGCAGGCTGTCAATAATCGACTCCGCTGTCTGTCCTTCAAACCTCGCTTCTGATGTAAGAATCATACGGTGAGAAAGGACAAAAGGAGCCATGAATTGAACATCATCAGGTACCACATAATCGCGGTCATGAATGAACGCATAAGCCTTGGCTGCTTTCATTAAGGCGATCGACCCACGCGGGCTGACCCCGAGATAAACGCCGTCATGGGCCCGGGTTCCTGTCACAAGGTCGATAATGTAACGGTTGACCGTACGATCGACATAGACTTCCAATACTTCTTTTTGCAATTCAACAAGCTCTTCCCTTGTCAACACAGCGGAAATATCTTCGATTGGGTGGCCGTTCGAAGTTCTTGAGAGCATCTCCATTTCCTGCTTTGCAGAAGGATAACCCATCTTCATCTTTATCAGGAAGCGGTCAAGCTGAGCTTCCGGTAATGGATAAGTCCCTTCATACTCAATCGGGTTTTGAGTCGCCATGACAAAAAACGGGTCACTGAGAGGAACGGTATTCCCATCCACCGTAATACTCGTTTCTTCCATTCCTTCCAAAAGAGCGGACTGCGTCTTCGGGGATGTCCGGTTGATCTCATCCGCCAAAACGATATTGCCAAGGATCGGCCCAGGCCTGAATTCAAACTCCAAACTCTTCGGATTATATATCGATACACCCGTCACATCAGAAGGAAGCAAATCCGGCGTGAACTGGATACGTTTAAAGTCACAATCCAGAGATTTAGCCAGCGTTTTCACAAGCATCGTTTTCCCGACACCTGGAACATCCTCCAAAAGGACGTGCCCTTTCGCAAGTAAGGCGACAAGGCTCAACATCGCGGCTTCTTCCTTCCCGATCATGACCTTCCTCATATTTTTAAGTACTTCCGATATTTTCGGTTGATACAAAAATGTCTGCTGAGTCATTTGGTGTACCCCTTTCTCCCTAAGATACTATTTTTTCTGAAAAATCAAGCTCCTTTTAACTATACTATATTGCAGGGGGTTGAACAAAGGTTGATGTCCATTGGATATTAAAGGAAATGGCGTCAATACAGGGTTTATCCTTCATAAAAAAATTTGTCGATAGGAGAAGAATAAGATTACTGATCATCCCCTTTCTTTTTTCAAAAAAATGGTTAACTTCCATGACTATTTATGGTATCTTGAATTTGAGCCATCTTAATTAAAGATAAAAGAATTCAAAGAGACGAAAGTTTGTATAGGTATAGGTGGCGGGGCCCCAGCGTTGAGCTGGGGCTTTTAATATGTTTGAGTTTGTGAAAATATGAACAGAAAGCCTGACACCTTTAAAAGCAGATGTGGTGCCTGGCACTGCATCCCTCTTCACCGGTACCAGGTACACCTCTCCCACTACACCCACAAAAAAAGCGCAAACCATTCGTTTACGCTCTCATTGGTAAGGTTATAAAAAAACAGTGCTTCCGACCATCGGTTTCCAATTGAATCTGACCGCCATGGCGTTCCACAATCTGTTTACTGATGGCAAGGCCAAGCCCAGACCTCCCGTCTGACCGGGAAGGGTCCACACGGTAAAAGCGATCAAAAACTAGATCCTTTTCAGTTAAAGGTATCTCCTTTCCTTCTCCACTTACCTTGATCACGTATTCTCCGCCTTTTACTCTTCCTATAACCTTAACCCCATCTGTACCCTCATGATACTCCAGAGCATTTCTCAATAGATTCGTCAGAACCTGCTGGATCCCTTGTCTATTTACAGGCACCTCCGCGTCTTCCAACTCACTCTTCAATCCGATGCCTTTTTTCTCAAATTCCAAAGTGAACATTTGGATTACTTGAGAGATGACCTGGGTCATTTCCTCCTGACTGACCTCCAGTGGCTTCGAAGGGCTCATCGTCGTCCAGGCTTCCATGTCATCCAGCCGGGCAAGCAGTTGAGAGACTCGGTCGGTTTCTTCTGCGAGAGAGCGGTAAATCGTCTGATCCCCTGGAATCACCCCTTTTTCAAGGGCCTCTAGATAACCTTGCAAGTTGGATAACGGTGTCCGTATTTCATGCGATAAATCACGAAGCATTTGATGCCGCGAACGCTCCTGTTCCTGCATACGACGGTTCATACGATTGAAGTGAACGACAAGCTCTCCTATTTCATCGTTGGTTTGGACGTCCAGATCTCCAGGATAAGTCCCTGATTTCATCGTTTCCATGGCATTTGTCAGCTCTTTGACAGGTACAAGCACTTTCCTTGTTACCGTTGAATATAAAAAAGCCCCCATCACGATGACGACGCCTCCGATTACCCATGCGTAAATTAAGAGAGAACGATTGAAGGTCAACTGGGCTTCACGCTCGACACCTGTAATGTCAGCAGCAAGAAAACAGGCTGTCTGATAAAGCGTCATTCCTGTAACGATTACGACTCCAATCAGGAGGGCAATATTTACGATCGTCATCTTCACCCAAAGTTTCGGCGGCAGGAGACGTTCAATGAGACGCATATTTATACCCCATCCCTCTCACCGTCACAATCCTTTTCGGAACAGATGCATCCGCTTCTATTTTCCGGCGGAGCTTTTTGATGTGCGCATCAATGGTACGGGCCATAATATCCGCTTCGCCGTTCGGGTGGATTTGCTCGAGCAGCTGTTCTCTCGTAAACACTTGATCTTTGTGATCCATCATAAAATAAAGCAAATTGAACTCATAGTGCGTCAACTCCAGCCGTTCCCCGTTCAACCATACTTCCCCTTTACGCGGTTTCACTTCAAGTCCTTCATGGGAAAGCTTTTGACACACATGCCCTGTCCTCCGTAAGACGGCTTCCACGTGTGCCATCAATTCTTCAGGGCTGAACGGTTTCGTCATGTAATCATCAGCGCCGAGACGCAGTCCTGTAATACGGTCTTCCGTCGTTCCTTTCGCAGATAACATAATGACGCCGGGGGGATCTTCGCTGTCTTTCTTAACGAAGCGACATAATTCCTCCCCGCTCCATTTAGGCAGCATCAAATCAAGGATCAACAGGCAGGGGCGGTGTTGAAGATAGAGCGTTCTGCCCTCTTCCCCGTCATAAGCCTGTTTGACGCTGTACCCTTCATTCGCTAAGTAAATGCTTATGAGATTTGAAATCTTCCGATCATCTTCAACGATCAGTACTTCCGTTTTCATGTAATCACCCTTACATTCCTTCCATCCTTTGTACCATCATATCGTAATTCATCGCCCCGAGCATGACAGAACTGATTTTGCCTTCTTCATCGACAAAAACGGATGTAGGGACGGGATTGACCTCATATTGGTTGGCGACGGAAACGTCCCGATCAAGCAAAATCGGGAACGTTAACCCGAATTCGTCTACAAAGTCCTGGACACCTTGTACACTCGCTTCGGTTTCCGTTAAATTCACGGCCAGCACCTGGATATCTTCATTTGCCGAAAACTCCTGCATGTCCGGCATTTCGGCTCGACAAGGCGGACACCATGTGGCCCAGAAGTTGATCATGACTTTTTCTCCACGGTAATCGGACAAAGAAACCTCTTCGCCACTGAGCGTCTGCAGCGTGAAATCCGGCGCCTGCTGTCCTTTTTCCAAACCAATGTCAGCTTCCTCTGTAGCTGGCCCTTCAGCAACCATCTTCTCGCCTTCAGCCACCTGTTCTTTGGTTTCCCCTTCATATACAAAATCATAAATTGCCCAACCAAATAAGGCGGTTACAATGACAATGAGCCCCCATTTCTTCATTCAGCCCTCTTCCTTTCTATAAAAATATCATGCCTAGATTGGCAAACCATGTATCCTGAACCAAATTCAAAAGCAATGTCGAGATTCTCGTCATATACCCGGTATAGAGAAACGCTCCGGCTAAGATCATCGCCACTCCACCGACTTTCATGATCTGCTCACTATATTTCAAGATGGCCCGGGTGGATCCTATGAAAAAGGAAAACAAAAGAAACGGCAGGGCGAATCCGATGACATAAACAACGGTGTACAAGATCCCCTGTGTCGGGTTGCTTGCGGACAACAGGAGAATGGATGCAAAAATCGGGCCGATGCAAGGCGTCCACCCTGCTGCAAACCCCATCCCTGCAAAAAAAGTTCCTGCCAGGCTAAGGGACGTTTTCGGTTTCGTCTGCACCCTTTTCGTTTTCATAAACCAGCCGATCTTCAACCATCCCGCGACGAACAGACCCATCAAAATAATGAAAACTCCAGCCAGCCGCTGCAGTAGCAGCCCTGAGCTTCCTGTTAAGATATTTTGTACAGCACTTCCTACATAAGAAGCACCAATTCCTAAACTGATAAAAATCGAAGAAACACCTAGAAGAAAGAGAATAGAATGCGTGAGTAACCTCTTCTTCACCTCAAGACTTCGATTCTCTTTCATCTCTTTCACACTCATCCCGGTGATATAAGATAAATAGGCCGGGAACAAAGGCAGGGTACACGGCGATAGAAAAGAAATGATCCCTGCTCCGAGTGCCAGCCAAAGCGTTACATCAGTCCCCATTTTTCAAACCTCCTTAAAATGTATTCCTCAGAACATCGACTTCCTTATGTTCTCCTATCTATGTAAACATGTTTTCATGCCCGTTTTCTCCCGCTTAAAATATAGCCCCATACCATCAGGCTGAGAATGACATAAAACCAAACGCTGATCCTGTATCCCATGAGATCCGGTGCTTGATACAGCCATCCACAGACCATTCCAATTGTGGATGCAGCGGCGATTTTCACAGCAGGTTTGATCAAAAATAGCACCAGAAGAAAAAAGACAAAAGCAAAAGCCACATCAACCAGATTCCCCTGAGCAAGCACAAGCTGACGTAAGAGCGCAAATGCCAGCAGACTAGTCGCAAGAACCAAAATGGAAGAGCCGGCAAAACGACGGTGTACCATCCTTTTGCGCCATTCAAAAACAATAGTCAAACATGTGGCTATGTACAGTTCCTTCGCCCCGCCAGGGTAAGAGAGGACGGATAAAGGATAGTCAAACACGAGCTCCCATCTCGTCACAAACTTCGCTCCTATAAAAGCGAAAATCCAAGTGGTCAACAAGGATAAGAAAATTTCGATCTTTTTCTTCTTCTCATTCTCTTGCAAAATCCATAGAACCAGCACCCCGGCGGCAATGGATACCGCCCGAATTACCAGTATAGGCTGTATAATCATAGGTTTCCTCCGCTCGAACCTGTTAAATTTACCGTTCCAAAATCCAGTATAAAACAAGTTTATGAAAATATGATGAAAGACAAAACCCTTTCACCTGGAATGGACCCGGCAAAAGGGGAAGTTTGTTCATCCTTTTTCATTATTAAAATACATAAGAGGCCGCTTTCCGAGCCCTCTAATATTATCCGAATAGGTCAAAATCTCAGGCTTTTCAGCTTGCAAGAGATCGTTAATTCCTTTGACAGTATAGCTTCTACAGCCTCCATCTGCCTCTTCAAGAGCAGAAGACTCAATAAAAAGATGCTTCGAATGGGCGAATAGCACCTCTATGACTTCCTCATAGTTATCGAAATGATGCAGGACACTCAATGCGAGAATCACATCAAACTTCTTATTCTTGCAGAGCTCTTTCAATTCCTGTACTTCCACACGCCTGTTGATGAGTGTTACATTCGGGTTTTCATTCATATCGTAAATCTTTTGGGCTTCCTTTTTCTCCTCAATCATCGTTACCGGCACATTAAAGTCTTCCGCGATCCGGTAGGAAAAATAGCCGTTGTTAGCTCCGAGATCAAGGACCGTAAAGGGATCACGCCATCCCTTCATCTTTTCCTTTACTTTTTCATACCTGTTTGCACACTCTCTTTGACCCTTTTTGACAAGTTTCCCTTTCACCCATAGATCCTGATACACGAATCGATTCCCCCTAATAAAGTATTTCGTTTCTCCTGATTCCACCAAACCATACAAAGACGCCTTTTCCCTGCCATTGGACTCAAAGTACATATGAAACACGTGCGACGCCACTTCTAATGGGTAAACCCCATTTGCAACTTGCTCCCACTCCTTAATTTCATCCAAGTCTATGACTCTCTTTCTTTTCGGGGGAATTCTCGCCAAAATCGATTGACTCCCCAATACTGAAAGAGCTGCTATACGATGCTGTCCGCCTGTAATCAAAAAACGGTAGTCCTTTCCCTTCTTCAGAAAGTGGCCTTTAATGAATCCATCATGAAATTGTGTAGGTTGGTACCCTTCTGCTTTCAATTTTTCATAGACATGAACCAATCGTTTGTACTCTTTTCTTATGAATGTTTTTGTATTGGGGCCATAGTGTTGGCTACCCTCTTTCTGTACGCGTCTATGATTCATCCCCCAAGGCAGTGGCACCCAACGTTCCTGATATATTGGGTTAAAGGCATCGCCACACATAAAGCATTCAAACATCGAGGCAGGTTGATAGAGAGAATAATATTTGAAGAGAAAGGAATCCCTGTAAATCATTTTCGGTTTTTTCCTGTATTCTTTGAGCGTTACACACAAGTAATGCCAACCCTGCTCCGTATAAGAAAACCCTTGCCAATCCACACATTTGTTCAAAGGGACCTGAACTGTTGGTGAGGAGCTGATTAGAGCATCCTTTCCATAAGGTATAGTCATCTACCTGCGTCTCCCTTTTTAAGAATTCTATATTTCTCAGCTTTCTCTTTCCCTGTCGTTTGAAAATAACAATGAAACACTTTCTGTGCTGCCCTCACACTATACGTTCCGTTTTTCACTTGCTCCCATTGATCAATATGACGAATATCGATGACCCTTTTCCAGTCCGGCTGAAGTTTTACATCCAAATCCGTTTGCCCCAGCACGCCTAAGACAGCCATCCGATGCTGCCCACCTGTCACTTTGAAACGATAATCTTCTCCGTTCCTCAAAAAATGCCCACGGACATATCCGTCACGATGATTCAAAGGCTGATATCCTTGCACCCTCAACTTATGGTAAAGAGTAGTGATTCTTTCAAACTCTTTTTTTATGAACGCGTTGGAGTTGGGCCCGAAGTGCTGATTATCCAATAATTTCACTCTAAACGATTGGTCCCATGGAAGAGGAACCCATGGCGTTGTGTGGTGCTTAGAATTAAACTCTTCCTCACACAGAAAACATTCAAATGTGGAACGAGGCTGATATTTGTCATAGTACTCCTTTAGTATAGAAATGGAGTAATGGAGGTCAGGGTTTTTCTTGTATTCCCTTAATAATGCGCTGAAATAATGCCAGCCTTCCTTTGCGTACATAAACCCCTGCCAGTCGCAGCACTTGTGCAAGGGAACATTGACAACCTCTAAAGAACTCTCCAATCCCGTTAGCCCTTTTGGAACAGTCACATCCATCCGCCCCTTAAGTTTCACCTTTCTGTTTGACTTGACGATTGATCTCCGTCCATTGCGGATTCTTCCTTAAAACATCCAAAAGGTCCTGAAAGGTAAACGCCGGGTTGGTTGGATACAGATGCTCGAGAACGGTAGAGACAAATTGGAAATCTTCCAATGTATCAACGGTCCAGCGGTGATGACTTTCATCCGTGTCATGAGTAACCTGTGCAACCCCCTGGTCTCCGACTCTCTTGACAATGAATGGCGTCACATGTTCAAGGTCATGGGGAGAGTTTGCATTCATATAGGCATCTTTTAGAACTTCATAAGGGAAAACTTCTGTATCCAGACCTCTTGGATAGGAACGGGTCCTTGTGTTCGACACATACAGGTAATTTGGATAGTGATCTAGAAAATACGTGATGACTTTATCGATGACACCCGGATCAATGAATGGACAATCGGCAGTCAGCCTGACTACGGCATCTGCTTTATAATGTTCACATGTCTCATAAAACCTTCCAAGTACATCTTTTTCAGATCCTCTAAAAGTATCCACATTCAAATCTTTGCACAAATCAATAATCGGATCATCCAGGGCTTTCTTTGTTGTGCTGATCACCAGATGATCGATTTTTCTTGAACGCTTCATTCTTTCCACTTGGTACTCAAGCAAAGATTTCCCATTGACTTTTTTCAGCACTTTTCCAGGGAGCCTTGTCGACCCCATCCGAGCCTGAACAATAGCTATGACTTTCATGATTCCACCTCTTTTATTACCCGATAAGGTTCCACGACATCGGCGTCCCCTTTGGCACATTTTTATTTACTTTTTTACCAAGAAGCAATTCGTAATACTTAGGGGGCAGACCGAAACCAGGCCGGATGGATCGCAGGTTATCTTCCGTCAAAATGTCTCCTGCCTTGAGGTTTTCTGTAATGTATAAGGAACGCCGGTATTGACCTGACGCTTTTTCACTGTGGGTCGGACCGTAATTCACCGTACCCAGAGCCAGCCAGGCTCGTTCTGTTTCTTCAACTAACCGGGCCATTTCATCGGGTTCCAATGAAAATTGTGCATCCACTCCACCGTCTTCGCGTGCGAGGGTAAAGTGTTTCTCTACAACGGTTGCACCGAGGGCTACGCTGGCAACTGCCACACCCGTGCCCAGCGTATGGTCAGACAAACCGACCTGGCACTGAAAAAGATCCCGCATATGAGGAATGGTCACAATATGAGAGTTTTCAGGTGTAGATGGATAACTGCTTGTGCACTTCAACAGGATCAGGTCTTTCCCTCCCGCTTCTCTGAAGGCTTGAGTCATTTCAGCCATCTCCCCTGCCGTAGCCATTCCTGTCGAGATAATAAGAGGTTTCCCTGTTCTCGCTACTCTCCGAATTAAAGGGAGGTCGGTATTTTCAAAGGATGCGATTTTGTAGAGAGGGACATGCAGGCTTTCTAAAAAATCCACCGAGGATGCATCGAATGGCGTGCTGAAACCGATCATCCCAAGCTCCCGGCATCGAGCGAATATCTTTTCATGCCACTCCCACGGGGTGTAGGCTTCCTTATAAAGATCATAGAGGCTCTTTCCTTTCCAAAGACTCTCCGGATCTTCAATTTGAAATTCGTCCCCCTTATGCTTAAGCGTCATTGTATCTGCGGTATAGGTCTGGATTTTCAAGGCATGCGCCCCCGTCTCTGCTGCCTTATCTACGATTTCCAGGGCTCGAGCGAGTGACTGATTATGATTTCCCGACATTTCTGCAATGATGAATGGAGGATGATCAGGACCGACCTTTCTTCCTATGATTTCGATTTCCATCATCCTGCCCCCTTTTTAAGATTTCACGCCTTTTGAGCCACCCATCTTTAAATAAACCCATAGGAATAACATCTATGAATTTCCCTTCACGCACTATTTGTTCGATCAGCCGCCCTTCAGGAACGAATCCAAGTTTTTCATGAAACCGAAGACTGGCAACATTAACATCCAGGACTTCTGCACAAACTTTCCGGATGCCGACTGTTTCGAACATAAAATCCAGCCCCAGCATACCCATGGCCGTCCCGGCGCCTTTTGGTGCCTCACGATCACCAATATAAAAACCCCATTCACACGTTCCCTGTTTTTGATCGATATTGGTGAACCTGACAACCCCGATTGGACGCTCCTTGTAAATGAATAACTTGGTGTAAGAAGAAGGGTTCTGCTGATCCCTTTCAAACCATGAAACATGATCCTCCCAGGGAATCCACTGGTCATGATACATATGAATCCGGATGTGCTCGGCGTTCCGCCACTTCCAAATCATCGGCAGATCCGCACGCTCGACGTCACGTAAACGAAACTCATCCATCGCTTCCATCCCCCATCATCAAACGGGAAACGCCGTAAGGCTTATGGTCTTTCATCAAATGCTTTCCTGTTTCAAGAGCCTTCTTTATCAGGTCTGGTTCAGCTATGAATCTTTGTAAATGTTGAGAAAGAAGATTCACATCTACCTCTTCACTTTTCCCCAAGTAAAAGACCACACCTTTTTCCTGGAGGGTGGAGATGACTTCTCTTTGATTTGCCGCTGTTTCAATGATCAACGATGGTAGATCCATGTAACAACGTTCCCAAACAGAACTGCCCCCAGCTCCAACCGCAAGATCCGCATGTTCCATAAGCCGGGCCATTTCCTTCGTTTGTACGTGCAGCTGCATCCCTTCCTTCCTCTCACAAAAACGAGCAATGTCTTGCCTGCACGAGTGAGAGCTCCCAATTACGATATCAACCATAAGCGGAACGTTTAACTTCTCAATGGCCTTGAGTGTTTTCAACGTTTCATTGGTAGGATCACTACCGCCAAATGACACGAGGATGCGTCGTACGTTTCCATCCCATTTCCGGTTACACGTAGATTGTAAGAATTCTTCTCTTAAAAGGGTGAAAGCCGGACCAAGAAGAAGTTTCGTCCGCTCAGGAACGAGTCCTTTGTACCTTTGTTCCATATTTCTATACAGATTCTGGTCAAGAAGCAGGTCACAATCATGAGGGCGGTTCGCAAGATCATCGATGACCATTAATTTTTTAATATGATGTCCTACCGCTTTCTCCCAACGGGCGTCCAGCCCATAATGATCCACCACAAGCCATTCAGCACTCCCAATGTTCTCTAAAATATGGATCGTTCTTACTGCGTCTTCTTTCCAGGAGACATTGTAAGCCCCCGTCATTTCATAAACGCGGTAACCACTCTCCTGTATAAAGTCAACTAAATCTCCTGGCCGTCTTCTGCACATAAAAAAAACCTCTGCTCCAAGTGTTCGAAGCTCACCCGCGAGCGTGAGGCACCGCATCACATGTCCTGTGCCTCCTTTTGTAGAGGCATCTACTCTAAATCCTACTCTCATTGACCGGCACCTGCAGCCGTTTCAAAATGACGGAGCACTTTCTTCACCGCACACACAACATCTGCCACATCACTCTCTGTCATACCAGGAAATAACGGCAGGCTTACAATCCCTTCGTAAACCTCTTCGGCCACCGGACACATCCCTTTAGTATAACCACGGTCTTTGTAGTAGGGTTGGGTATGGACCGGCATGTAGTGCACATTCACCCCGATATTTTCTGCACGGAGCGCCTCAAAAATATCTTTTCGGAGGCCTTTTAGAGGTCCTGTCATGCGTAGAATATAAAGGTGATGAGAAGAGTTGGCTTCCGGTAGTTGCTCGTGAGTGATGACATTTGCCATTTGGCAGAATTCCTTGTTATATACACTGACGATAGCCCTTCGCTTCGCTACAAAAGCATCCAATTTAGTCAGCTGACTGCTACCGAGGGCTGCCTGCAGATCCGTCATGCGGTAATTGTATCCAAGAAACTGCATTTCATATTCCCATGGATGCCGCTTCTCGAGCATTTGCCCGGCGTCTTTCGTTATCCCGTGCGTGCGGAACATCATCAACTTCTCATAATACTTTCGGTTATTCGTAGTAATAATGCCCCCTTCGCCTGTGGTAATATGCTTTACAGGGTGGAAGCTGAACATGGTCATATCACTGTATGATCCCACTTTTTCTCCTTTGTACTCCGCCCCTAAAGCATGAGCGGCATCTTCAATGACGACCAGTCCATGCTGATCGGCCAGGGCTTGAATCTTTTCATAATCCGCCGGCTGGCCTGTAAAATCCACAGGAATGATCGCTTTGGTTTTGGATGTCACTAAGGATGCAGCCGAAGATGGATCAATATTATACGTCTTCGGATTAACATCAGCGAACACCGGCTTTCCTCCGGTGTACAACACACAATTGGCACTCGCAACAAACGTCAAAGGAGTCGTAATCACTTCATCTCCTTTGCCGATTCCCGCAGCAAAACAAGCGGCATGCAACGCTGCTGTACCATTGGAAAAAGCTACAGCATACACAGCTCCTACGTAATCAGCCACCCCTTTTTCAAATGCGTCGATGGCAGGTCCTGTTGTAATAAAGTCACTTTTCAAGGCATTGACAACGGCTCTGACATCCTGATCGTCGATGGACTGCTTCCCGTAAGGAAGCAGCGAATCACGGACGGGTTCTCCCCCGAAAATCGCTAGCTTTTCTTCCACATTTTTAAACTCCTTTAAATTAAATTCGTGCGGTCAATCCATTCTTCTGTTCTCCGAATTCCTTCCTTTAAAGAAATCGAAGGCTCCCATCCCAGGAGACGTTTGGCTTTATCATAGTCACAAAGCAGTTTAGGAATCTCACTTTGGGGATGGATATGTTCGACATGCAGGATATGATCAGGGCTCTTTGCAATCAACTCGGCAAGATCATTAATCGCAATATCCTCCCCTAACCCCGCATTGACAATTTCTCCATTCACTTCATCCCTGTAGCCTGCCTGCACCACAAACCGTGCGCAGTCTTCCACGTAAAGCAGATCACGGGTCTGCTTTCCATCTCCATAGATTTGCAAAGGGAGTCCGTTCAACTTATTTTTAATAAAGATGGCCACGACACCACCTTCTCCTCCTGTTTTTTGATAGGGGCCATACGTATTGAATGGCCGGATCACCGTTACTGGAAGCCCATACGCATAATAATAGGACAGAACCATATTCTCAGCGGCGATCTTCGCCCCTGCATAAGGGGATGCCGGTTTAATTGGATCTGTTTCTGATATCCCATCTTCATCTTCTGCCCGGTCATAGACCATACATGTGCTCATGAACACCATTTTGACCTTATGCTTCCGGCACTGCTCCAGTAAATAAAACGTCCCGATTGTGTCATTGTTGAACGTTGTTTCTGGATCATCAATGCTATCCTGGACATTGATGCTTGCTGCCAGGTGATAACACAAATCAATACCTGGATAAAAAAGACTCTCGACGGTGTTCCTGTCTTTGATATCCCCATGAATGAATGCCTTGAAATTTTTATGCACGAGTAGGTCCTCAATGTTTTCTATTCTTCCGTTCGACAGGTCGTCGAGCACCCATACATTGTGCTGTTCATCCAATAATCTTTTAACGACCCAGCGTCCGATAAAGCCGGCTCCACCTGTCACTAGAATATTCACGGACACACCCCTCCCTTATATTCCCATTCATATTTTTCTATGCTTGGCCTTATGCTTGCTTTCGATCAAACCCATCTCTTTAATAGATTCATCAATCGTTCCCCTGATGACCGTTTTGCTGCGTAAGCATAAGCAACAAAATCTTTCACTTTCTGCTCCGCATACGACTTCATCTTATCTGCACGAATGTATTCAGAGAATATCCCCGCTAATTTTCCTGGATCCTTCTGAGCGAGATCCCCCATTTTTGTGTAATAACCTGAATAACCCCCAAAGGGACGATCCAGTATAAAGACTGTTTTGCCCGCAAGCATGGCTTCGAGAGCGACCGTTGAAAAATAGGTGACAACGACGTCGGCCATAGCAATGAGGTCGTACAGTTCATATCCGACTGAGCTGTGAACGTAGGAATGGTTTTTGATCAGAGGATGATTGGAGCGATTAGGAAAATCTTTGAGGATGATGTTGAGCTTTTGTTTAACGGTCAGTTTTTTCAGAAACTGATCCCATTCTTTGTATTTTTTCTGACTGCGGACGATTAACAGAACATTTTTTCTGGAGGGGTGTAACCTGAGTTTCTTCATCATCGAAGCCCGGCTTACTTTCGGGACTCTCGTAATTTCATCAAACCTTGGGTGCCCCACCTCCATGATTTCCTCTGCTGCCACTCCCCTCGCCCGGAACCACTCCGTTTCAAAAGGACCGTAAACGGCATCAATGTCTGCAATCTTCGGAATAAAGCCCGATTCCCCTGATATGATGCCATGCTGCATAGAAACCGTCGGTATTCCATACTTGGATGCTACGATGACCAATGTTCTTGATTCAGGATAATGAGTAGAAGGGACCACGATGGCGGATACATGCACACGCTTAAACAATTGCATGGATTCATTGATTCGATCCATAATTTTCACGATCTGAAGCATCCATCGGGTTTGAAAGGTTTTGTGAGTGTACATGGGGTGACCAGGATGAGAGGCTATGATTTCTCTTGCTTTTCTTTTCACTTTTTTCACAGCAGTTGAGATATCCACTTGATAGTCCGTAAAGCATTTGTACTTAAATCCACTGGCACGTGGAAATGATTCTTTCTTCTTCTTCATTCCTTTTTCTTCAAAAATCAGCGTTTTGGATGGAGGAAAATGATTTTTCAGCGTCTTCTCCGGAAAACGAAGGAGGTCATAGACATCGTGAAGAACAATCATCCCGCCTTTTCTTACGCGCTGCTTTTTTCTTACAGACGCTCTAAATGTATTAAATTTCTGCTGAACCGCTGCCGTTGTCTGGATCTTATTCTTTATGGTCCTGGTAAACTCAGGGGATTGTAAATCTCTCATCAATCTCTTATTCCCAATAATCAAACTCCGGTAATGACTCAAATAAGCAATAGGATAACCTTGATAGATCAGTTCTTGGAAGTCATCCAGGAAATCAAGGTACAGTCCCCAATAATTCTTAGAGTACGTATCCAATCTCTCCCTCCTCTCTTTTCTTTAAATTAATCCCTGGCTTTTAAGAAGTTCATATAATTGAACAGCACTGATCGGGGGCTGCCCGGAAGAACTGTACATTCCCGGAGCGGCTTTCCTGGCGTTTTTATAAGGAACATCTTTTTTGAAGGAATAAGGAATTACGTACATGTCATCCAGTTCCCATGCGGTCAATGACTCTTCGTGCGTCATTAATTCTTCGTACATTTTTTCCCCTGGGCGCAGCCCTATTTCTTCCACTTTGATTTGTTCAGGGTCTTTGCCCAGCTGAGTACAGGTTTCTTTAATGACCAATGAAGCCAGGTCATTAAGTGCAACCACCGGCATTTTCAAAACAAAAATCTCTCCGCCGCGCGCTTCCTCAAGCGCTTTTATCGTTAAGGAGGTTGCTTGTTCCAAAGTCATCATGAATCTCGTCATCGTACGGTCGGTTACCGTAATTTTCCCCTGATTGAGAATCTGTTTCTTGAACAGGGGGATGACTGACCCGCGCGAGCCCATGACATTTCCAAAGCGAACACTCGCAAAAACCGTCTGCCCCCGCCCTTTGCTGTATTCGGCAGCAGTGATCAGACGCTCAGCGGTAAGTTTGGTCGCACCATAGGCATTTGTCGGAGAAATGGCTTTATCCGTACTGGTGAACACCACCTTTTTCACTCCTTGCGCAAGTGCTGCCCTGACCACATTGTTCGTTCCATGAACATTTGTCAGCACCGCTTCATAAGGGTTGTATTCACACGATGGCACATGCTTCATAGCCGCCAGGTGAAACACATAGTCGATGCCCTGCATCGCAGTATGGACACGATCGTAATCCCTGACATCTCCGATTAAATAGCGGAGGTCTTCTCTTTTTCCCCATTCATTCTGCAATTCATGCTGCTTATGTTCGTCTCTGCTGAAAACACGGATGACATCCGGTGACTGCCCAAGAATCGTCTTGACGATTCCGCGGCCTATTGTTCCTGTACCTCCTATGACTAATACCTTCTTACCTTTAAAGAACACTTGCTTCCTTCTCCCTCTTCACGTAATCTAGTACCTTCACCCAGGGAAGGCAGTCTATTTCATCGTTGCTGATTACTATATATATTCAAAAACTAGAATTCGGTGAAAATAATAGGTTTCAACCTATGAAAGATAAATACCAGGTGAATTCTTTTTCCTTTAAAGGCTCAGAGCATATAAAAAAAGCGTTGAACTTCCTACGCTATGAGGTGCGTAAATAAGCGATCAACGCTTTCAAGAGAAGGGTCGATTTTTGATGGGAGGGAATGTAAAACCGCTCACGAAGCTGAACTGACTGTTGTCCGGATCGGTCACTCCTTTTATTTAAAAAGGTTCGCACCTCCTCGACAAGAGGTTCGGCCGTTGAGTAGGTCAATACCGGAAGCTGGGTAAAATAATCTGTCAAGCACGGCTGTTTCAATTTCCATACAAAGTTTTCTCTTCCATATAACATAGATTCCAACACAACGGTAGACTCGTAACTGATGACCGCGTCTACATTGGGGAGCATATCATAGAGGTGCATCCGTCGGATCAGGTGGACTCTTTTATGCTTGGCATAGCCATTAAAAGCACGGACCCCTTTCTTAATCTTGACGATTAGTTCTACTTCAGGGGCAGTGACTAGTAATAGGTCCAAAATCTGATGGGTCATTTTTTTATCCGTATGATGATCAATGAGAAGAATTCTTTTCCGTGAGGGATGAATCCCTAATGTTTTATTGAATGACGAAGCTCGGAGATTGTTTCTGGTTACCATTTCATCAAAACGGGGATGCCCGAGGATCGGCAGAAAATCAGGATCTACCCCACGACTTTCGTAGAGAGTCTGTTCATATCTCCCGTAAACCCCTTGATAGTCAGTCACTTTCGGCAGATAACCAAAGGGGGAGATGACCGCTCCGTGCTGAAGACAGAGGGTAGGGATCCCTTTTTTCCTTGCCGCCAGGGCGAGTGCTCTCGTGTCTATACTGTTTGTTTCACCAAAAACAATGAGAGAGGTATCCACCTCCATAAGGAAACGCTCGGTTCCTTCTATAAAATACAGGATTTTTTCTATCTGCTTCTTTATAGCTAAAAGGAAATGTCGGTTTCCGAACAACGGGTGGTTTTTATGCTTTCCTGCTATTGAATGAAAACGCTTGATTTCCTTCCGGGCCTGCCCTTCTATATCCGCGGCATACTGACTTAATCCTTTTATGACAGCCCCATCGATCTGCTTCTTTTTCACATTGGTGATGTCCGGTTTAAGGATAAGTGATTCAGCTGGTGAGGACAGTTGTTTGTAACTAGAAGGAGGAATACCGAGCAATGGGTCATAGTAAACGACTTTCCCATGATTCACTTTAACTGCTTCTTTTATAGGAAGGAAGGCTTCAAATCGACCTTGAAGAACCTTTCCATCAGACCATGATTTTGCATAGGATGAATCTACAAGAGACTGTTCCAACCCCGCCATCCCATTGATCATGGTGGGAAAGTGTACACACAAGGAAAGAGGGAGGTTATGATATTTCCACTCACGAAAAGCGGTCAGGAAATCCAGGTACAGCCCCCAATAGTTTTTCTCATACGTATTCATGATGATCGCTCCGCTGTCAGTAGGAACAAGCGGTCGGATAAAGGAATAATCTGGACAACCAGGTTATTTTGTTCCACTTCATTCACCTTTTGGAAGAATGTTTGAATTTCTCCTTTTGATAGAGAAGGAAAAAGATAACGTATTTTTCGTCTCTTGTCTTTCTGATAGCGGTGCGGAATAGATGGAACCACGGCATGCAGGGGAAAATTAATGGTTCTCATTTGATCTAATATATTCTTATACGCATACTCTTCTTTTTCCAAGTTCCCATATGAGTCCATCAACAAGGAAGGTGTGTTTCTTTTTTTGACGGTTTTATCTTTCAATAGTAGAACAAGCGCTTCTAAATCTTTGATGGCTACACTAACGTCCCGTGGAAGGGGGACATCATAAAGAGGGGAAGTCACAGGTTCATAGGAATATACAGGGCGACCAAGAAGATACCCTTCAATACCAGTCGTACAACCATTATGAATCAATGCCTCAGCACCCATGATCCATGGAATGACTGCTCCTTCGTCTTTTACAAGGACATTTCCGTACCCTTTTAGATCTTCCTTATAGCTGTTTTTGCTCTCAGAAGGGTGGGGGCGTAAAATAATCTCCTTGTCCGGCAGCTCCTGGCTGATTCGTTTAATCAAACAAACAAAATGGCTGTAGAGGTCCCGGATGTATCGTGCCTGAGGCGTCAATCCATTCTCTTTCTTCCCTTTTATTGTGTTGTACAAAGAGAATCTGGTATTTACCATAATGTATGGTCCATACGTTTTCTTCAGCTGATCCGCTTCCTTTTGATACATTCTTCTGTACTTAGATGTAAGCAAGTCGAAGCGTGGGTTTCCAGTAATCAGGCACCGTCCCTTTAGTTCAGGATACTCCTCTTCGATCATTCTCTGCTGCCTCGCCCCCCAGCAGTACACATAGTCATGATAAGGCACCCACTTCCTGTTCATCCTCGTTTTTAAATAAATGGATTCATCTGTATAAATCAATCCTTCCTCATCCAGATTCACTATGACATGACCGGCTTGTTTTGCCCCTACTACCACACGCTTCATATAACCACTGGGATATCCTTTGCACAGAAAAATACCGGTGGGATAGATACGGGCCGCTTCTTCTACTTTGCTGTGCTCTCCGAGGATGACACTGTCCCCTCTCAGTAGAGCATGATAGGCAAGGAGGAGCTTTCCGTGCAGCTCCCTCGCCTTTACTTCAACAGGTAAATAGAGCATAGAACTCCTCCTTATCTCGCTGTATGCCGTTCTTTTGTTTTTTCATAAACAAAATTCCGCTTCCTTTACTCACTATTGAAACGTTTACCATCAGAAGCCAACAAAAGGCGTGATGAAGGAGAACCATCACGCCTTTCCCTGTCCTTTCGTCATCTCTGCAATCAGTTCGATCAATCTCTGGCCGGAACTCTTCACATTAGGATAAGCGTAGGCAAGGAACTTCTTCCTCTTCGAAGACTCCTTAGCACGAAACTTCTCACTGACAAAATAGCGATTCACCAGATTCGCAAGTCCTACGGGTTCTTTCTGGACCATCTGTCCAAGCCGGTCATAATAGCCCGAATACGTGGGTGCAGGGATAGATAACAGAAATACAGGTTTACCGGCAATCATCGCCTCTAGTCCTACCGTAGAAAGGTAAGCGACAACCACATCCACATGTGGGAGAAGCGTGTACAGATGATATCCCTTTGATGAAACAGCAAAGTCATAGTTTTCCGTCAAGGGATGAGGGGTTTGAGCAGGAAAATCCTTGATGATGACATTGTATTGATCATGCCCATCCCATTCATCCAATAACTTTCTCCAATGCTTTATATAGGCATTACCGCGGACAATTAAGAGAATGTTTTTCTTCTTGGGATCAAGGCCCAGTTTTTTTGTCAGCGTCTCTTTTGTTATTGTCGCCTCTTTGTTGATCAAATCAAAGCGAGGGTGACCGATTACTTTCACTCCATCATCGGCTACCCCTATACTTTTGAACCAGTCGACTTCGAAATGCCCATAAACCGCGTCCACATCCGCTATTTTGGGCATGTAGCCATTCTCACTTCCCACAATTCCGTGCTGCATGCAGATGGTTGGGATATTATGTCTCGCCGCTACGATTGCTAGTGTACGACTTTGATAATAATGAGTGGAAGAAAAAACGATACAGGAAATGGGTAATTTCTTAATCATGTTCGTCGACTCAATAATACGATGAGCAATACGTTCCACTTGTGCGTTGAATGCTTCTTTGAAGGTGGGATGCCCGAATAAAGGGTGTTTTTTGTGTTTCTCAATAATCCCGGCCACCTGCTTTTGAATCAACTCTACATGATGGTCGATGGATTCATCGTAATCTATTAAAAAATAGGCCGGCAGCCCCTCCGCAGTGATCGGTCTGGGTGAGGTTGTTTTCCCTCGAATGTCCCGAATAACAAAACTGTGTTCCGGTTTGAAATGCTTCTTTGTAATCTCAATTGGAAAGCGAAGAAGGTTCGCTGCATTGTATAAAGCCACTTTGCCGTTCGCTTTCCTTTTCACTTTGTTATTGGTATGCATCTTCTTAAATTCAGTAAACCGTTGTTGAAATAGCTTTTTGTCTTGGACCGTTTGGTAGAGCTGCTGACTAAATGATTCCGAGGAAAGGTTCTGCTTCAATTCGTGATGGTTTGTAAAGAGACTTCGGAAATGACACAAATAAGGAATGGAGATACCTTTATACTTGACCTCACTAAAAGCTTCTAAAAAATCTACATAAAGAGACCAAAAATTCCTCTCGAATGTATTCATCATTTCACCCTCTTATTTTGTAATCGAGTTCACTAAAGCTTTTAGTTTCGCGCTGCTGGTTCCTGATTTGTGTGGATAATGAGTAGCAAGAAACTGCTGCCTCTTTTTCAACCAGGTTTTATTCCTAGGGGCGTTCATAACAGCAATCATGTGATCGACAAGCTTCTGCGGATCATCATGGATATATTCACTCAGGTCTCTGTAATAATTTGTCGAACTCGCGTGCAGGCTTTTCAACCTCCATATATAAACAGGTTTATTCGCAAGCATAGCTTCAAGCACAATCGTAGATTCATAGCTCACCACAGCATCCACATTATTCAAGAGATCATACAGGTGCATGTCATCGGCAAATTTAACCTGGGGAAATTTCTTCTGCAAGGCCAATGTCTGGGATGTTTTCCCCTGTTTTCCATTCCTTTGTTTGATGATGATATTGACAACGCCTTTCCGTTCCAGTTCTTCAAGCATCGCTTGTGGAAAAGCTGTTTCAATATGATGAATTACCATCAATACGGATTTCTTAGTACTATCTAACTTGAAATGACTGGCAAATGCTTTTGGGTCGAGCGTCTTTCTTTTGACTAGTTCATCAAACCTCGGGTGTCCGATGGACTTTAATGACTGATCCGGCACCCCCTTACTGGTGTACCATTGAATATCTTCAGGTCCATACACCGCCTGGTAGGTAGAAACTTTTGGAAGGTAACCAAATTCAAGCATCACAACCCCATGCTGGAGACAAACACTTGGTATTCCATTTAAGGCAGCTGTTAAAGTCAAAATCCTTGTATCACTGCTGTTCGTTGTTCCTGTCACAAGGCAGGAGACTTTATTCTCTTCAAAAAAACCTTTCGCTGCAGCTATTTGTTTCATCATATTGGGGATCTGCTTAACAAACTCCGTTTGAAATCCCTTATTTTTATAAATAGGATGATCTTTCGCTTTCTTAAAATAAGTCCATGCCCGCCTTTGATAGGCCTGAATCGTTTTAGATTGAACTTTGTGATACCTTTCAAGACTGTCGACAGGAATTTCCTTTTGTGACTTTGCTCCATGAACATTCGACTTCCTCTTAAGAATGAGGGATTCAGCTGGTGAGAAATTCGACCTCATAAGTAGATCAGGAAAGCGCAGGACATTATCATAAAAAACAACTTTCCCTTCCCTTTTGCTTTCCTTTTTCTTAAAAGCAGAGAAATGAGCATCAAACAATGCCTGGATTTGGTTAGCGCTGGTTATTTTTGCGTTCAACTTTGTGGTTTTATTTTCTAGCTTACTCAAAATATCCTTCTTCCCGTTTACAAGAACATAATAAGGACAAACGAGGGAAAGTGGTATCCCTAGGTAAGCAAAATGTTTAAAATCCTGAATAAAATCCAGACAGGAGGCCCAATAATTACGTTCGAAATGGTTCATCGTATCCTGACCCCTCCTTCCATCCCATAAATAAGAATGGTTATTAGCTAACATCTATACTGAATCATCTTATGTAGATGTGTTCGGAAAAATTAACCAAAGTAAAAAGCCAGGGTGCAACCCTGCACCCTGGCTTCCGTTATTCCTATTCTTTTTCTATTTCTTTCGTACTCCTCACTGTGTCGATCGGACGTACATAATTCTCAATTTCTGTTCTTTTCGGTTCAAGTTTAGGTGGAAGGGATAATTTCTCTCCAAGAGTTTCATACGGCTCATCTTCCATGAATCCCGGTCCGTCCGTGGCCCATTCAAAGAGAATTTGCGGAGCAACTTTAGCGTATAAAGAACCAAAATAATGACGATTGACGAATCCTGAGTTCCTCAAACCGAACTTCGATAAACGTTCAATCCAAGCCTCCAGTGCCTTTTTATCTTCTACACGAAAAGCAGCATGGTGAACGGTGCCATATCCTTGACGCGCCGGCGGAAGAATCGTGTTGTATTCCACAATTACTGAAGCACCGTTTCCACCTTCTCCCACTTCGAACAGGGTGAACGCGCCTTCTTCATCCGCTTCCCTGAAATTCATGACTTTCTCAAGCATTTCCTTGAAGTATTCCTGATTGTCGACTCTCACGTATATGGGTCCAAGACCGGTAATGGCGTATTCTAATGGAACGGGACCTTTCTGCCATGGTGTACCTGGGGCTACTCCATCATCGTTTTCGTCGGATACCAGCTCATAAGCTTGATCATCAAAATCGATAAAAGGAAGAACCTTCTTGCCGAACCGTTCCTGAATTCCTTTGTGTTTCACTTCCAAACGATCAAACCTCTTCACCCAGTAATCCAAGGCCTCATCACTCGGAACACGGAAAGAAGTTTTCGCAATTTCATTCGTTCCATGGGAGCCTTTCGGAATGCCTGGAAAATCAAAGAAGGTCATATCCGTACCTGGATGCCCTTCATCATCTGCAAAAAATAGGTGGTACGTTTCAATATCATCCTGATTGACTGTCTTTTTCACAAGACGCATGCCAAGGGTATAGGTGAAAAATTCATAATTTTTCTCTGCACTGCTTGTTATGGCGGTGACATGGTGAATGCCTTTCAACTCATTCATTCGATCCCCTCCCAATTTATTTATGACTGCAACATAATTATCTCAGTTTCAAGATAAATATATATCATGAACCTTGCATTGTCAATTTATTAAGTTCATACAAGAGGCCTCCTGCTCATACCTTCTGTATATGGAGGCTCCATTTATTATTTTTCATGTTGACAGCTGTTAAATACTGGTGTAAGTTTAAAACCAACCTTTTCCATCGGTTTAATAAGTTAATGTCTAGAAGGAGGTAATGAAATCATGGAAACATTTCTTGTAATCGTCAACATCGCTCTTATTTTTGCGCTTATTCTTGTCCTCATCCGTATGCAGCAAAAACACATTTCTTTCAGTAAACGTGTCTTTGCAGGGCTTGGGCTTGGAGTACTCTTAGGTGTGTACTTACAATTCGTATTTGGAACCGATTCCAGTATCACAGCACAGACAACTGATTGGTACAACATCGCAGGACGTGGGTACGTACGCTTACTTATGATGATTGTCATTCCGTTAATTATGGTGTCCATCATCCAATCCATTATCAATCTCGAAAAAACATCACAGTTGGGAAAAATCTCCCTATGGATCATCGGTGTACTCGTAGGAACTACAGCGATTGCAGCACTTGTGGGCATCGGGAGCTCCTTTTTGTTCGATTTGAATGCAGGTGAAATTGAAGCCGGTCAAGCAGAAGAAAGCCGGGGGCTATATTTAGAAGAACGCCTGACAGAAGTTCAGGATATGTCCACACCACAAAAAATTCTTGAATTTATTCCAGCCAATCCATTTCTTGATATGACGGGAGATCGCGCAACATCCACTATTGCCGTGGTCATCTTCTCCGCTATTATCGGTATCGCTGTTCTCGGGGTACGCCGCAAACAGCCGGAACAAGCTAAATTGTTCGTCAAAATCGTCAACTCTTTTTACGCAGTAGTCATGCGTATTGTCACACTTGTCCTACGCCTCACTCCCATCGGTATTTTAGGACTGATGGCTACCACCGTAGCTCAGACGGATGTGGGAGGAATTCTGGAGTTAGGGAAATTCGTGCTTGCTTCCTATGTCGCATTAGGGGTGATGTTCATCATCCACCTTGTATTGATTGGGATCTTCGGGTTAAACCCATTCACATATTTACGAAAAGTGCTGCCTGTTCTTAGTTTTGCTTTCACATCAAGATCCAGTGCAGGAACGATTCCATTGAATATATCCGCTCAGAAAAACAGCCTCGGTGTCGAAGAAGGGGTCGCAAACATGTCTGCCTCTTTTGGTGCAACCATTGGTCAAAATGGCTGCGCAGGCATCTACCCAGCCATGCTCGCTGTCATGATTGCTCCTTCTGTGGGAATTGATCCGTTGAGCCCTGGATTCCTGGTTCAGCTTGTGTTGATTGTGGCCATCAGTTCATTTGGTGTGGCTGGTGTCGGAGGCGGAGCAACATTCGCCGCACTAATCGTCCTTTCATCCATGAACCTTCCCGTCGCTTTGGCCGGATTGCTCATTTCCGTTGAGCCTCTGATTGATATGGGCCGTACCGCATTGAATGTCAATGGGGCGATGACTTCAGGAACCTTGACTTCACGTGTCTTGAAGACTTTGAACCTTGAGCGCTTTAACGATAAAAAAGCGGTTGAGAAAGATATTGCTGTGTAAGCTTGAAAAAGGTGACCTTATATAAGGTCACCTTTTTATATTCAGCTTCTAAACTTTCCTATCCCATCAAAAACCATGCATTTATAGCAGAGTTAATCGGGAAGCATTTGGAGTAGAGGTTCCATTTTGTTCACCCATAATCGATCAATGGTTTTCAGCGTTCTCTTGGTAACAGGATAACCAGATAAAATTTCTTCCTTCACCATCTGAAGAGGGTCAAAGTCAGGAAAGGATGTTTTCATCGTTTGATACATCGGGTCATGGATATGAATCATCCTCGGCTTATCCTTCAAGTAATGCGCCGGTACCACAGAGTCTCCAAGTCCACGAAACGTTTGCAAATGGCCATACCCTCTTCCATCTTCTCCTAAAAGGAGACTGGGCTTCCGATTACGAAGGAACCAAATATGTCCATGCAGCCGGAACCCTACGTGAAGGTCGCAATCTTTGTAATAGGAAAGGTGGTTGGCATCCCCCGAAAGATCCACCAGAGGGATATCGTTATGTTTCCATAAAGCTCTTCTTTTTTTACTCCATCTGCTATGCAAGGTAATTGAAACATGACAGGAAAACTCCTGCTTGATTTTTTTCGCTAATTCATAGGCATAGACAAAATGGGGTGGATTATGCGGCATAGAAACAGCTACTTTTTTGATTTCATCAGGAAGTTCCGGTTTAGCAAATAACTGATTAATATCAAATAGTGCACAATCTCCTACCGTCCCGTAAGTTTTCACCCCATTATTCATAAGAAGTTGATCTGTCGGGTGATCTCTTGTAGATAGAACGTTTTGTTGAAGAGGTCCGTCTGCATAGCCAAAAGTCCGGACAAGCTGATCTTTCTCCACGTCATCCAATTGAAGCAGTCGGCTCTGTCCCTTTGTACCTGGATATACCGTCCAGCCCGATCCAAATACAAAGACCGGAATAGATCTTTTCACTGCCTCCTTGAAATACCGGTTACGATATTTCGGCGCCACTCCGGTACCCTCTATTCGGGGGGCAAATCCTGCAAAAATCACCGCCTTATATTTATCGAAGTCCTCCACCTGATCCACATCTTCCTCCGCCAATCGACGGGTATCAATCAATGGATTTCCTTTCACATTACGAATTAATTGAATAAGGCTCTGTGTAATGAAGGCATCGCCCGAATTTCCAGAACCATTCGCAGGGAATGTAGAAAGTACTAGATAGGTCATGAGATCTCCCTCCTTCCTGACCGTACCCTGTCTCTTCATTACTATTTTGATATAGGCGGAGCTATTCATGTAAAAGGCTTCGGTGATTCTAAAAAAAGCCTTCTCTATAAAAGATCACAAAAAAGGACCCGCCCTACAGGGAGAGTCCTTTTTTCATCTATTGTGCACTACTCACATCATCCATACCGTTCTGATTCCCAATCTGCCATGTTCCTAAACGGCGGGGATCTCCACCGCCGTACATTTGGAGGACATCTCCGTTCGTGCGTATTCCCAGTCCCTGAATACCACCATAGAAAACAGGAGAGTCATGTTCAATGACAGAGTAGCCTTTCAAATCCCTTAATCGGGCGATGGGCTGCTGCTCAATCAGGTTTTCAACATGGACGACGTTATCTTCCGTGTAAAAACGGCTGCGGCTGATTGCTTGCTGCAACGTCAGCTGCTCGCCAGTGTCTTCACTCCGCCCATATTCGTATTGGATCAATGTTTGGATCAGCATGGCCGGGATCCTTTTCCCGCCAGGAGAACCGATGCCGAGGACTGCTTTTCCGTCTCTTGCGAAGATCATCGGTGAGACGAACGAACGCGGGCGCTTGCCTGGTTCATAAGCGTTCATCGAATCTTCGGCAGTATCAAAGTTGTTCATTTGATGATTTAAGAAGAACCCATCCACGTACAATCCTGAACCGAAAAATTTCCCGAGTGAGTTCGTCGCGGACACCATCATCCCGTTCTTATCAACAACCACAAAATGTGTTGTATTGCGGTGATCCGCTTTCTCACCTGGTGCGGTGTACAAGTCCGCAGAGCTTGTCAGTGCCTCACCACCGACAGAAAATTCCTCTTCAAACAACTGATTTGTATATTCTGTTGAGGTCAATTTCTCCTGCTCGACTTCCTCAAACTCAGGGTCGCCAAGGGTGTAGACCCTGTCGGTGTAGACTTTGTCGACGATCTTATTCACAAGGTGGATATAGATATCTTCATATTGTTGATCATTGACAATCTGTTCCATATTCTCAGGAAGGTTGCCATCAAGGAACGCTGGCCATCCGCCACCAGGCAGGGCATATTCCTCTTCCAGCACTTTATCCAGGTTCGCTTCCAACTGTTCCAGCATCTTCAATGCCTGGATCACAATGATCCCAGATGTCGGAGAGGAGCCCGCATACAAGGTCTGGCCCTTGAACTCACCTTTTGGCGCAGGGCGCTTACCGACTTCATAAGCTCCAAGATCTCCCGGTTGGAAACCGATCTGGCTTGTTAATGAGTCAGCAATCTCCCCTTCATAAAAAGATTCTGCCCCTTGCTGCTGCAGTGTTTTCAATGTTTCCGCAAGTTCTGCCTGTACAAGAGTATCATTGATCTGTAACGGCCGGTCTTCAGGGTAAAACATGTTGTAAATGGCCGGATCTTCATTCCCTGATTGAATGAAACGTCTGGAGTTCTGAAGCTGCTCATTAAAGATCCGCCCGACTTTGATGCCTTCTTCACTGTGAGTAACGGCATCTTCCAGCAACTCATTCCACTCCATTTTGTCTCCGTAATCTTCGTAAACCTCGCCCATCCCTTTCACAAAGCCAGGCACAGCAATTCCACGTTGTGGGCGCGCACCGCTAACAGGAGCCGCTTCCCGATAATCATATGTGATGGCGCCTTCGTCCGGTTCGTGGACAATCATCTGTCCACCTCCGCCGATACCGGAGCCATAGGGTTCCACGACATTCAGAACAAAAGAGACAGCGATCGCTGCTTCAGCAGCATTCCCTCCCTCATTGAGCACTTTCATGCCCGCTTCTACCGCGAGTGGGTGCACAGCACTGACGCCGTACACAAAGGCTTCTTCCTCTGAAGAAGTATCCACTTCAACCGTCTCCTCACGCCCCTGAACTTCATAAGGCTCACGGAACTGGTCAAATTCTTCTTCAAAATATACATTCCATCCAACTAAGCCGACGAAAATAATGCCGGCAAGTATATAGGTCACTTTCAAATCATTCAAACCTGCGGACCTCCTATCCTTCAATGACGCCGGCTTTTTTCAAATCGATGACAAGTCTGCCGTCTTCCATCCGCCATAGTTGATCGTCCAGTTCTTTTCTAAGCGTCCGGAAAATACGATAATCACGGAACGGCTTCAATATTCCATCTGTTTCCCTTGGTCTCGTATCGGATATTTGCATAGGTATGAAAGAAAGTTCTGCTCCTCCACCCTGTAAAAAGTCAAGTTGAGCAAGGGTCGAGTCTTTCGTTCGCGACCATCCCTGGTCGAAGACGAAATTCCCAAGACTGTTCATGACGATCGACGTCTTATCTTCACTCTGTGGATCATCCGGGTCTCTCTCGATATGTACACGAGTGATGGGTTCAAGCACGTGAGAGTGGTGGCCGATAATGACGTCCGCTCCCATATCGGTCATCAAATACGCAAGTGTTTCCTGTGTATCATTTGAACCGACCTGGTACTCGTCTCCCCAGTGGGTATGAACCATAACGATATCTGCCTGCTCTTTCGCTTCACGGATTCTACTTTGCAGCACACCAAGCCCAGCATTCGTCAAAACCCCGCCGACATACTCACTGGCACTATAACCCTGAACAAACACATCCGTGAAGCCTAGAATCGCGATATTTCTTCCGTTCGCATCGAAATAATGAATTTCACCGGCATCGGTCAATGTTTCCTCTTCCTCAAACATTCCTTCAGCAGGATCTAATGCACGACCAATTCCCAGGAGGTCAAGGTCGAGGTCTTCCATATGTTTAAGTGTTTCTTCTAATGAAAGATTCCCATAGTCCATCATATGGTTGTTTGCCAGATTGACAGAGTCGAAACCAGCATCCACCAGCGCCTCTTCGGCTCCTTTATCTGCATACAAATGGATATCCTTATTACGCAGTTCAAAATCTTCCATGACGGCTTCAACTTCAGGATTCTCAGCGTCAATGACCGGGTTTTCAAAATTCCCTGTGACATAATCAGACTCTTTAAAGTATGGAGTCACATAATCAAACACACGTCCAATCGGTTCGCCACTCCTGACAGCGGCATCACGAACGTGACGACCGAGCATCATGTCCCCGACCATCGAAATTCTGAAATCGACATCATCCGGGCGTGTCTCTTGTGGCATGTCCGGTTTATCGATCCATTGGTGACCGAAGAAAGGAACCGCCAATAGAGCTGCGAGCACCATGGAATGGAAAGGTGCTTTCTTTTTATGCTTCTTCGTCCATACTTTCATCTTATATTTAAGGTCTTTTTCTTCCATTGAAAAATCTCCTCTAAACCAAATGGTACGCCGTAATCAATACAAACGTTGCGAACGCAATCAGGAAAGTAGCACTAAAGGTAGGCAGCACTCCCTGCTTCTGTATTGAGTTTGCGATCAATCCAGGGACAATGACTCCAATTCCCCTTAATTCCATGACAGGAAATGGGGTGAGGGGATATAAATAATCCATCGACATCTTCATCAAAACCCCGACGGTCAACATCGCAGCAAATTTACGACGGCCGTAAAGAACCGTAAACCTTGATAGAACTTGAGAAACGAGTAAGTATGTAACCAGGCTGATCAATCCAACAGCTAATACGTACATCACTTGATCGAATATCAACGCTATGTAGCCCGGGACAACCAGACCCGCGGGCACGATTCCTGTTTTTTCTGCATACAACAAGCTTAATAAAACACCTATGACAATCGCGATATATAAATCAGTACCGAACACGTGAACTCCAACTCCCTACCGTTATTTGTTCGTCTGCAAAACCTTACGAGTAAATGATCGGCTTCCTTCCGATTCTTCCATGATCTCCCATCCCGTTTCTTCTCGGGAAGAAGGGCGGAATTCAAGCTCTTCGACAGCCGCTGCCACCTTCTCACCAGCTCCGACGATGTTACCGATTCCGTAGATGACACTATCATCCGGAAGTTCTTTCAATTGATCGACAATAACTTCCGTCGATGCTTTTTCCAGGTTTATAAGATTAAGAGGCCTGATTTTGCCTTCTTCATAGGCTTTCGTAATCGGCCACACACTTTCTCCCATGACAATCAACCGCTCCATTTCAATATGGGGCAGGACATTTTCAGCGAAATCAATCGTCCGCTCTACTCTGTCACTCCGGCAGCTCATGACGATTGTACGCTCCTGGTCGGGGTAATCCAACTGCTGGATTCTTTCCCAGATGTTCAACGTTGATGTCGTGTCATTCGCAGCGAAACCGTTAAAGAAGTATTTAGGCGCTTCTTCCTTACCGAAACGATGGACACGCATCGCTCCTGGATCGACAGGTGCCTGCAGCATTCCCTCAAGCGCAACTTCACGATCGATATCCAAAATTTCCGCAACAGCCATCGCAAGGGCTGCGTTTTGAGGAAAAATCATGAATGGGAACTTCTGCAAGTATGCTTCGTCTATCCAGCTTTCATCCGCAACGACGACTTTCGAATTCTTCTGGCGTGCGATTTTCTCAAAATACTTCTGATAGGGGGTTTCCGGTATGATGACGTAACCGTTCTCCGGAATGGTCGAGCCGAAAGCTTCCGCTATATCATCAAGCGTCGGACCCATTACATCCATATGGTCTTCAATGACATTGGCGATGATTGTAATGTTCGCCTTAACCAGCCGCTCCTGGAAGACCTGCTGATATTCCGGATTCACAGCCATACATTCACTGACAAAAGCATCTGCACGTCGTTTCACCACTTGCTCCGTGATCCTCATTTGTTCATTAATGTTCGGACCTTGCAGACCACGGACAATCGGTTCTTCCTCATCCTTATCCCAATAAAACATCCGTGCTGACGTCCCTGTCGTTTTTCCAACTACTTTCTGCCCATCCTGTTTAAGAATGCCCATAACAAGACGGGTGACCGTTGACTTCCCACGAATTCCATTGACGAGGATCCTGGTGGGGATTTTTTTCAGACGACGATCAAGCTTATATTTTTCCCAAAGACCTATAACGAGCACAACAACAAAGAAGATCATCAGGTACGCTAACTCATCCACTCACATTTCACATCCTTATCTAGTTCCAAAGATACCATGAACTCATCTTCTCTAAAACTAACAGATTATTACAACAAACGCCACCACTCGGCATAAGTCCTAGTATATTACCATACCCTAATGGTAGATTTTTAATTGGAATTTTCAAAATACTTTTGTAAAGATATTTTTTAAACCAAGACTCCCCCTATCCATTCCCAGAAGAACAATAGGTGCTAATACAGTTTTTCTATTACAGCCATTAATACCCAATAAATCATAAACCCTTATTCTTAACGCCTCCTCTTTTTTGGCATGAAAGTTGCTTGATAAATATTGAATAGAAAATTTGAAAGGAGCATGAACGATGCACAATCGAAAATGGCTGTTCATAGTATTCGTCACGGTTATGACTTTTTCGTCTTTCGTCCCTTCCGTCTCAGCAGGAAAAAGTGAAAAAGAGGAAATTAAAGGGAACTTGGTCATTGTAGTAGGTGCTCTTGGCTCAAGCAACAGTGACGTGTATAAGGAATTTATCAACCTTGCTGGAGGAGAAGAAAACGCACGCATCGGTATCGTCCCAGCCGCTTCAGGCTCCTTGAAATCCTCCCAACAGTTCAAAGAAGATATGGTCACTTACGGAGTGAGCCCATCAGATGTGGAAATTCTTGAATTATCGAACCACGACTTTAAAGACACAGAAGCAAATGAACGAAAATGGAAAAGCAACGCTCAAAAGAATAAAGTGTCCGATCAAATCAAGGATCTTACAGGCCTTTGGTTTGTCGGAGGAGATCAATTAAAAATCACCGACACTCTTCTCAAGTCGAACGGAAAGAAAACCAAAGCCCTTGAAGCGATTTGGGAGATCTACAAGGATGGAGCCGTTCTTGGCGGGACAAGCGCAGGAGCTGCCATCATGAGTGATGTCATGATCACAGGGGGAGACAGCCTTGGTGGATTCAATCAATCCTTCATTTACGAAGATGTTTCAAATCCTTCCGAGGAGTCTGTCCCTGTTTACATTGAGCAAGGTCTCGGGTTCTTTCAATGGGGAATTGTGGATCAACATTTCAGCGAACGATCAAGGCTCGGCAGGTTAGCCGCCACTGCGTTGAAGTATGAAAACCAGGGGAACTACGCCTATGGAATTGATGAAGACACCGCAATGGTAGTATCTAACAAAGAAAAAACCATTGAAGTGATTGGTAGAAGTACCCTCACAGTTGTTGATGTTTCCCAAGCTACTGTGGAAGGTGATTCCATAAATGGATTGGACTTAAGCTACCTCGCAGCAGGAGATCACGTCAACGTAGAGGATAAAAGCTTTCACATAGATGAAGCACGCAGCCTCGAAACGACAGGCAATGAGTATTTCAATTTTGAACCTCTACCGGCTACTGGTGTTCTGACTTCCTATGGTACACTGCCGAATTATCTTTCCTACTCTCTTGTAGATAACGCAGCCGCTGATAAAGTAGAAAGTTACCTCTATGACAATTCAGGGGAAGGGTTTAAACTTACTTTTAAACAGACAGCGGATACGAAAGGGTACTGGGGATATGAAGATGGTCAAAAAGATTCCTATTCGATCACTCATGTCACGATGGATGCGATCCCTGTGAATGTACAGTTTAAAGACGAGGCAGACCTTTTCGAAGCGTTTCAGCCCTCCTCGTTCACCGCGCCGGACTCTTCCTTCAAGGCTGATACTAAAGGGTCGTTGGTTATGGCAGGTGGTGCTTTAGGAAGCTCAAACGAAGAAGTTTACGAAGCGTTCATCTCAAGGGCAGGTGAGGATGGGAAATATGGAATCATTCCTGCTGCAAGTTCAAGTCTCAAAAGTTCCCACCAATTCAGGGAAGACTTAATTTCCTATGGAGTCCATCCGGATAAAATAGAGATCCTTCCTCTATCGAATCATGACTTTAAGAACACAAAAGAAGATGAAAGTCATTGGTTAAAGAACCGGAATGATGAGGAATTGGCAGACCAAGTAAAAAGCTATGACGCGATATGGTTTGTCGGTGGCGATCAGACCGATATTACCGCCTCCCTGCTGAATGATGATGGATCCCAATCTAAAGTCCTAGAAAGCTTATGGACCATTTACGAGGAAGGAGCCGTATTAGGAGGGACCAGTGCAGGAGCAGCCATTATGAGCGACGTTATGCTTGCGGGTGGTGGAAGCTTTGATACATTAAGCAAAGGATTTACAAAAACCTATGACAGCATGTCCCAGCAGGAAGGCGGCCCTGCTTATCTTGAAAAAGGACTGGGGTTCTTCCCTTACGGAATCATCGACCAGCATTTTGATAATAAAGCACGACTAGGTCGTCTGATTGCGACAGACGCTGCTCATGGGGAAACAGATGAATATTCCTATGGCATTGATGAGGATACCGCTCTAATTCTGGACAACAAAGAAAATGCTTTAAGTGTAGTCGGGCGTGCAGGGGTTTCTGTCATCGATATCAATGATCAAGAAGAAAACGACGGGTGGAAAGGTTACGAAGGGATCCGTCTATCCTGGCTTACTTCCGGCGATCAACTGAACCTTAACACGAACGAATTCTCGATCAGTGACCATAAAGTATCAACTAAAGACTACGAGTATTTCGATTATGAAGCGGCTCCACACTCAGGTGTGCTGACTCCTCATGCAAACTTGAACAACTATCTATCCTATGCTCTATTGGACAACGTTCGCGAAACACAGGTGAAAAGCTACAGTTTTCATAAAGGGAAAGGTTTCGAATTGACCTTCAGAGAAGAAGAAGACACAGAGGGATTCTGGGGATACAAGGATGGCAGCAAGGATGACTATTCTTACTTGCATGTCTATTTGGATATTCAACCAGTAGAAGTGAACATCCAAGACCGTTAAGAAAAAGACACCATTCTTTTCGAGGCCATAAAGGTTATAAACCAATAACAAAAGGTTCTTCCCGGGGAAGGGAAGAACCTTTTGTTTTATTGCAAATCACTGAAAACATCTTTCACTTTCGGTACAACATAGTGGCTGCCGCCTTCAGCCTCTTCAATCATCATGGACACCATAAGGTCCCTGTTCTCAGTATCCCAGGCGATGAACCATCCATTCTCCTGTCCATCCTCCTCCTGGGATTTTTTCAATTCTGCCGTTCCCGTTTTCCCCGCAAGATTCAACCCTTTTTCGACGGGCTTATAAGCGGTCCCTGCTGGGTCATCGACCACAGCTTTCAAGTCATTCTTTACGATTGAAGCTGTCTCTTCACTCATCACTTTCTCATGCCATACCTGCCCTACTTCTTCAGAAGAGACCAACCTTGGTTTCATGAGGTCTCCTCCTGTCACGAAGGGGGTATAAGTGAGTGCTAAGTGAAGGCTGCTCATTTGAATCTCCCCTTGTCCAAAACCCGTGTCCCCGAGTAACGCGTCCCGTTCAAATGCATCTCCGTTCAGCAACTGGGAACTTTCTATCGGGAAAGTCAACGGAAGGTCCTCCCCAAAGCCGAACTCACGAGTTTCCTGGAGGAAGGTTTCTCCACCAATTTCGAGGATTTTGCGGGCAAAATAGATATTGTCGGAACGAACGAGTGCGTCTCTAAGATTCACTTGTTCATCTTCAGCCGCTCCTGCCACCCTTGTCACCGTGTATCCGTTCTGCTCATAGGTCGTTCCCTTAATCGAGAGCTCTTCTTCTGGTGTAATGACTCCTTGTTCAAGGCCGATGGCTGCTGTGATCGGCTTGAATGTGGATCCAGGTGAATAGGTGCGGTTGAATTTGTTCAAGGTCGACTTTTCGTTACGTCCGAGGACAATCGCATTCGGATCATAAGCAGGGGCGCTGACTAGAGCAAGGACATCACCTGTCATTGGATTGATGGCAGAAGCAGCTCCTGACTCTCCCGACAATTGTCTATGTAGGGATTTCTGCACTTCCGACGATATGGTCAGGTTGAAATCTTTTCCATCCTTTGCCTCTGTTTCAGCTAAGACTTCTTTCGTTTCTCCCTCGTCTGTCTGAATAACGACTTTTCCACCTTCCTCCCCTCTCAATTGCTCTTCAAGAACACTTTCAAGTCCGGTTTTTCCAAGTTGATCAGCCGCTGTATAACCTTCACTTTCCAACTCTTCAAGTTCCTCCGCTTGAATCGGACCTACATATCCAATTAAATGAGCGGCTGCCTCTCCTAATGGGTAGCTTCTTGCTTCTTGATCCGGTTGGAATTTCACTCCCCGGGGCAGTTCATCATCCTTAAGTGCCTTGATCGTCTCTTCATCATTTTCAGCGACAGCTCCCACAGGTACGAACGTATCTGCTGCAACCCAGGATTGATTCAACTGTTGATCAATATGCTCTATGGTTGTATCCAAAATTTCAGCGACCGCTTTTTTTAGTTTTTCTGTTTCTTCTTCCGTGTTTTCTTCCATCCAGCCGGGTACGATACCGACATTAAGGACACCTCCGTTGACAGCCAGCGGACTCCCATTTGCATCAAACATTTCACCACGCTTAGGATCCAGGGTCCAGGCTCTTACCTCGTCTCCTTCTTCCATTTGAGGAAAAATCATAGAAGAGTTCCACTGCACTGCCCAGCGAGCATCGTCATTCTCCTCCTCTTCTTCATAGACGAGGGTTGTCATGTTGGAAAACTCAATGGCCCCTCCTAACGAATCCAACGTACCTTTAAATTCAAAGGAAGGCGTATCTTCGGTTTCATACTCTTGTTCTTCTTCTGGAAGTTCGTATGTAAATGAGAGGTTCGCCATATCAATTCCTTCATAAATTGTTGTATAACGATCAACAAATTCCTCTTTATTCAAAAGCTGCTTTGAATTCTCACTGAGATCCTCATACATTTTTTCATATTCACCATTCTCCCAACTCTCCATATAGGATTGAAAAGCATCTTCCGGCCTTGGTTGATCCGAGCAACCCGCCAGTAATAAAATTATTCCAATTCCGACAAACATGAATCGCCACCACTTCATATTTACCTCCCCCTTTACATAAATAGACAAAAATAACCTATTTTCATCATAGTACACTCGGGGATAAATGAACAGAAAGCCACCTTTTCTATAAAAAAACCCCCTTCATAAAAAATAGAGTGACCTAATAAAATGAGACTTAATAAAACACCTTCAAAGTTGTAATACTACTTACACTTGGAGGTGTTTTTCTTATGGGTAAAAAAGTTCATTATCCTGAAGAAGTTAAGAAGAAAGTTGTT
>NZ_WMFA01000039.1 GCF_009856445.1 Halobacillus litoralis | reverse complement strand
GGTGGGGCCAATGATTGGGGTGAAGTCGTAACAAGGTAGCCGTATCGGAAGGTGCGGCTGGATCACCTCCTTTCTAAGGATATTACGGAAACGTACTGTGTTGGTTGTTCAGTTTTGAGAGATCAAAGAATCTTTCAACTTGTGAACCTTGAAAACTGGATAAGGAATCATTGTTTCATCTAACGATGAGGCAATTGATGACAAGACATCTAATTGAAATTGTAAACGTCTTTTCACGAAGATAGTTAAGTGAATAAGGGCGCACGGTGGATGCCTTGGTACTAGGAGCCGATGAAGGACGGGACTAACACCGATATGCTCCGGCGAGCCGTAAGTAGGCTTTGATCCGGAGATTTCCGAATGGGGAAACCCACTGTTCGTAATGGAACAGTATCCTATACTGAATACATAGGTATAGGCAGGCACACCCGGGGAACTGAAACATCTAAGTACCCGGAGGAAGAGAAAGCAAATGCGATTTCCCAAGTAGCGGCGAGCGAAACGGAATCAGCCCAAACCAGAAAGCTTGCTTTCTGGGGTTGTAGGACACTCCATTGGAGTTACCAAAGAGGAAGATAGGCGAATCGATCTGGAAAGGTCAGCCAGAGCAGG
>NZ_WMFA01000038.1 GCF_009856445.1 Halobacillus litoralis | reverse complement strand
GATGGTGCTCGTGGGCGTGCGGATCCCCCGCCTTACGGTCGCTGTGAGCCCGGGAGAGCCAATCCAGTTCCAGGCGGCCATGGTCTGTCTCGGTTACCAGCGCCTTGGGCGGCTCAAACCCGGCAGCCCATTCATGGAAACGGGCCCGATCCGCGTCGCTGCAAAGGTCGGTCTTGTTGGCCACCAGCACATCGGCAACCGCCGCCTGGTCCTGGAAGTGGACATTGCTGAGCACCCGCTCCTCGGCCAGGCGCCGCGGATCCACAAGACAGAGCACGGAGGCCAGGTGGAGCACCCCCTGGTAACCGCTCCCGGTCAGGGTTTCGATCACCTGGCTCGGGTGCCCCAGGCCGGTGGGCTCGATCAGAAGCCGGTCCGGTTTCTCGCGCCGGATCAGCTCGTTCAGGGCCACCCGCATGGGCAGACCGGCCACGCAGCACATGCAGCCGCCAGGCACCTCGCGCACCGCGACCCCTCCGGATTCCATCAGGGCGCCGTCCACACCCACTTCCCCGAACTCATTGACCAGAACGGCCCAGCGCTCGCCTTCAGGGCGCCGCTGCATCAGATCCATGATGGCGGTGCTCTTGCCCACCCCCAGGAACCCCAGAATCAGGTGTGCGGGAATACTGCTCATCGCGTCAGCC
>NZ_WMFA01000037.1 GCF_009856445.1 Halobacillus litoralis | reverse complement strand
GAACTGGATCGGCTCCTTGGCGAGCTGCGGGAACTGGTCCGTGAAGGCGACCCTGATCCCGGCGCCCTCCGGCGCCTTCAGGATGCGCTGGAAACGCACGTTTCCGGCTTCGATGAGGAACGTCAGGCGGTTGTCAGCCGTCTCCAGCAAGCGCTGCAGGGTCTGATCGATCCGCTGCGTTCCCGTGCGGGACGCAATGAACGCCGTCAACTCAGGGCGCTGGAGCGCACGCCGGCAGACACTGTTGGGCGCTTCAACGCACTACCCGGGATTCTGGAGCAGCTGGCGGAACTCCAGCAGCAGGTTCTTTCCGAGTCCGGGGACGCACAGAAGCGGGGCTCGTTCTGGCAGCGGGTTCTTGGTGGCGGAGCTGACGTCAGGGAAGAAGAGGCGACCGAAGCAGACTCTCCGGACAGTAACGCTGACGAGCCGGAGGACAGTGAGCTGGCTGCCGGGCTCGATCTGGACAGCGGTGAGCCACGGGCCGACGATGAGCAGCTCCGCAACCTCTGTGCCCGGCTTCTGCAGCTTCTGCGCCATATCCAGCAACATATCACACTGCCGGAACCGGCCCAGGAACGGATTGAAATCCTTCTGGAAAGGGTCCGTGCAAGCGAAAACTGGGGCCAGATCCAGGCGGTTCTGGAT
>NZ_WMFA01000036.1 GCF_009856445.1 Halobacillus litoralis | reverse complement strand
TTTTAACCGTATGAATGCCTATGCAACCAGATGGTACAGGCCACATTAACTCCTCTTAATCCACTGAAGCTGCCATTTTTCATGGTTTCACCATCCCAGCGAAGGACCATCCAGCGTGCGTTCCTGTATTTCCGGCTGACGCTCCCGTTCCAGGGATAACGCATGTTCGCGCTCCTGTATCAGCCGTTCCTCTCTTATCTCCAGTTCTCGCTGTATAACTGGCTCAAGCGTTCTGTCTGCTCGCTCAAGTGCTGCACCTGCTGACTCAACTGCATGACCCGCTCGTTCAGCATCGCGTTGTCCCGTTGCGTAAGCGAAAACATCTTCTGCAATTCCACGAAGGCGCTCTCCCATTCGCTCAGCCGCTGCATATAGTCCTGTTGCAGCTGCTCTAAGGCGTTCAGCAAATGTATTTCCAGCTCCGTCACTCTGAGTCACTCCTTCAGATGTACCCACTCTTTCCCCTGAAAGGGAATCACCTCCGCTGATTTCCCGTACGGAAGGACAAGGAATTTCCTGTTCCCGTCCTGCACAAACTCCACGCCCCATGTCTTCGCGTTCAGTTTCTGCAATGTCTCTTCCTGCTTCCTGATTTCTTCCAGGTTCGTCTGTATCCGTCCGCCAAGATACCAGAGCGTCCCGCCACTCGCGGTAAACAGGAGAAAGACTATCC
>NZ_WMFA01000035.1 GCF_009856445.1 Halobacillus litoralis | reverse complement strand
GGCTTCCTCCGTACCGCAGTTGTCCAGAATGATGACGAACTGGTCGCTGGCCACCCGGGCAAGGGCATCGCGCTGGCGCAGACGGCCCGACATCATGCTGCTGATTTCCCGCAGGTAGCGGTCGCAGCCACCGGAGCCAAAGCGGGCGTTGAGGGTGCTGAAACCGTCCAGATCCAGGTGCACCAGGGCGTGGGGTGTGCCGGCCTCACGCTGGAGGCTCAGGGCACGGTGCAGGCGCTGGAGGATCTCGCGGCGGTTAAGCAGCCCCGTCAGCGGATCGTGCCGGTTCAGGTAGTGGACGTGATCCTCGCCATCCAGCTGGGAAACCCGTTTGTCCCGGGCCACCTGCGCCGCCCCGAGCAGTTCCCCGCCTGGGGAGAAGATGCGGTTGAACTGGATCTCGTAGACCGTCTGCTGTTCCTCGGACTGCGCCAGGGGCATCTCGATGCAGAAGCCTTCCTGGCTCATGGCGCGTTCCCACAGGCGGGCGTAGAGGCGCCGTTCCCCCGGGTAGTCCGCGAGCAGATCGGTGAGCTGGTCGCCCACATTGGGCATGACCCCGAAGGCGGCCTGGAAGGCATCATTGTAGGCCTGGTTGACCGCGACGATTTCCAGTTCCGGGTTCATGATGACGATCCGATCGTTCGAGGCGGCCAGCACGCTTTCGGTACGGTACTTCCAGACCTGGGC
>NZ_WMFA01000034.1 GCF_009856445.1 Halobacillus litoralis | reverse complement strand
CTTCTGGATGGGGCGCTTGAACGCATTAATATGGCGAAGGGCAAGATTGAGGCAAAGGATTACGCGGCCAAGGGAAATCTGATCAACAAGAGCATGGAGATCGTGGCCGTGCTACGTGGCTCCCTGAATTTTGAAGAAGGCGGGGATTTGGCCGGTGAACTGGAGAGGCTCTACGACTACATGGAGAGAGCTCTGCTGGAAGCCAGCATGCGCAATGACGTGGAAAAACTGGACGAAGTTGCCGGGCTTCTACGCACGGTCAAGGAAGGCTGGCAAGGCATCCGCGAAGAGGCCCTGGACTTCCTGCGCCAGCGCGACGCCGGCTGAGGGATGACGGATTTCAGTCCCTGTGCTTTAATTCAGGGCGAGCCTGAGGACTGGAGTCATCCATGCTGCGTGCCCTGTTGTACGGTGCCTTTGTTTTGCTGGTCTCGCTGGGCTCTGCTGCCCTGCAGGCCAACTCCACCGCTGAAGACCCCGTCACATTCAGCCTCGCGGCCATAGAGCCCTGGGCTGAACGCACGCCGGAAGGCGAGCGCCGTGGTCTGCTTGTGGATCTGGTGGAAGCGATCCGCGGTCGTACCGATATCCCCATCCGTTACCAGATCCGCCCCCACAGTCGTGCCATTCTGGAAATGGAGGAGGGGCATGCGGATTTCGTACCCACCTTCGTCGCGCCCGGCATTAATCAG
>NZ_WMFA01000033.1 GCF_009856445.1 Halobacillus litoralis | reverse complement strand
TCTTACGATGACGTGAGTGGTGTGGAGTAAAACTGCCCCCTCTGAAAGACGCTATACCGAACGATGGCGGCATCGAGCTCACAGGCTTACAGGAAGCATCTACGTCTAGTATGGATAGCTACGTTGTATGGTACTTGGAAAGCAAGGAACGTTGAATCAAGGACTGTCACCCGAAACGTTTGCTATAAAGCCATGCTGAAAAGCATTTATCCTTGTGAGGGTAGGGGAATGACTGATGAAACTTCTGTAATGGAAGTGAAGGAATAGCCCCAAGTCTAGAGTATGAAACGATTATTTTCCTAACGTGAATGGCACCGATCGGGTAGGAACGTGGGAACATCACTCCAAAGGAGGGATGCCACAGTGTCAACGTTGCGAAACTGGGATTATTATAATATGACAGAGAACTTTACGGATCTTCATGAAAAGGCGAGCCAGGGAAACACGTTTTCTCATCTATATGAAACCATCATATCGAGAGAAAACATCCTGCTCGCTTTTCGCATGATCAAAACCAATAAAGGTTCTAAAACACCAGGTACCGATGGGAAGACCATCGATGACATGAAAGAGCTCTCAGAAAATGATCTGGTAAATGAAGTCCGAAATAAACTTCAAAACTATCGCCCGAAGAAAGTTCGAAGAGAATGGATTGAAAAAGAGAACGGAAAATGGAGACCCCTTGGGATTCCATGTATC
>NZ_WMFA01000032.1 GCF_009856445.1 Halobacillus litoralis | reverse complement strand
CTCCACAATATCCGCCAGATCCCCGATCTCGGCGTTGGGCTTCATGCGCAGGTGCAGGATGCGCTGGGCCGTCTCCGGCAGCGGCGGGATCTCAAGGGTGTCGTCCAGGCGCTGCTTGATGCGCAGGCCGGTGAAGCTGTGCAGCGCCTCGCGCAGCTGGACCTCGTCCTGTTCCGGTGACAGATGGTTGACCGCGATGTCCGTTAGCGGGCGGGAGATGGCCAGCCAGCGCGCGCCACCGAGCAGTCGCCTGTAGTCATCCATGGCCAGCGCCAGATCCTCTTCCCCCTGACCGCTGTAGAAGCGTGCCTGCTCGAGTTCAGCGATCCGGTTGTCCACGGCCGTCTCAAAATGGGTCATTGCCGGCAGGGGCGGAATCTGGCGAACCTGGTACTTCTGGCGCAGGCGCCCCATTTCGCGCAGGGGCAGCCCCCGCAGCTCCCGCGCCAGCGCCTGGTTCAGGTGGTCGATGTCGAGCAGGCTGTCGTCGCGGAAAAAGGCCTGGACCCGGCCCAGAGCATCAGCCAGCACCGCTGTCCGGATGCGTGGTTCGGCAGCAGGCTCCCTGCTGTTAAGGCTTTCCGGCGTAAGCCCGCCCTCGTCGGTGCGGAGGAAGGCCTCCAGGTGTCGCGGTGTGGTCATCGGTACGTCCTGTCCATATCAAGCGTTTTTCAGGGGCCGGGATTACTGCTTTCTGTATCCGTTCCGGAAG
>NZ_WMFA01000031.1 GCF_009856445.1 Halobacillus litoralis | reverse complement strand
TTGATAATTGTAATAGTTTTAATCATTACATGCTTTGGCTTTTTCACTTATAAATATTACCAATCTACAAAGCTTGACCACAAAAACTGGGAAAGATTTATTAAAGACTTTCATTATTCTATTGATCAATCGATTTCACAAATTGATTACATGTTGAGTGATGATTTTAAAAATGAAGAAATAGGTGATGACGTCCGCTCTTTGGAAAATAATCTACTGAGAGATTACTACATAATCAAACATGCAAGTGATTTTATAGATTCGAGCCTCTACTATTCAACTTTTTTAAGAGACGCTCCCCGAATTATTTATGGAGTCAATTCTATTGACGGAGAAACAAACCTTCCACCTCTTGATGAGGATGGGAAACTTAGTACAGATGAGAAATCGTTGTTAAGAACACTTCAAAGACAATTAACACAAGCTAAGGATAAAATGCAACTTAATCAAACAGATAAAGTGAATTCAGATTTATCTACAAAAGAAATGAACAAAATAATCGAAAACCATTTAAGTAATAACTATGCTGCAATGTATCAAAATGCTTATAAATAATTTTAAGAGTAATACAAAAAGCCCTGGCAACAGCCGGGGCTAACCCCCATTAATAGCTTATGTAGTTCAGGCTACTTTTTTTCGCCTAAGGAAAGCTTGTCTATTATTTCTTCAATTCAGCTTAATTGTTGTTTCTCTTTTTAGAATTCACAACAAGTGTAAACA
>NZ_WMFA01000030.1 GCF_009856445.1 Halobacillus litoralis | reverse complement strand
GAGCTCCTGCTTGAAGTGCTCTATACTTTCAAAATCTTTATGATAAAGGAACTCTGATTTCATTAACCCAAAGAAGTTTTCTATTACCGCATTATCGTGACAGTTGCCCTTGCGGGACATACTTTGTGTGATACCTGCTTTTTGTAGACGATCTCTATATTGTTTCATTTGGTAATGCCAACCCTGATCGGAATGGATCAGTAATTCATCCGTATCTTCTAAGCGTACAAGTCCTTTTTCCAACATCTCTCCTACGAGGTTATAGGTCGGGCGTGTTCCAAGCGTGTACGTAATGATTTCTCCATTGAAAAGGTCAAGAATCGGGGAGAGATAGAGCTTTTGGCCGAATAGCTTAAACTCTGTAATATCCGTTACCCATTTTTGATTTGGTTTCTCTGCTTTGAAATTTCGATTTAAGATGTTCTCAGCTACTTTTCCGACTCGGCCTTTATAAGATGAATATTTTTTCATACGCACAAGGCAGCGAAGGCCTAACTCTTTCATCAGTCGATACACCTTTTTATGGTTTACTGGTCTCCCGTTATTTTCAAGCTCATTCTGAATGCGGCGATATCCATACGTACCGTCTTCCCGGTGAAATATGACTTTGATCTTTTCTTTTAAATCCCGGTCTGGATCCGGCTTACTCATTTGATTGATTTGGTGGTAATACGTACTGCGTGAAAGACCAGCCACTTCCACCATTTGCTTTACAGGGAAGTCATGCCTTAGTCCGAAGATGATTTGCGCTTTTTGTTTTTTGTCTGCCGGTCCTCTTCTTCGACTAAGGCGTTCAACTTTTTTAAATAGGCGTTCTCCATTCGAAGGTATTCCAATTCTTCCTCTACAGATTTAAACGTCTTTTTCGTTTTTTTATTATTTGGCATTGGAACGTTCCCCTTTCGTTTGGACGCAAGGGCTCCCATACCGCCATTCTTCCATTTCCTCATCCACCTTCGAACCATGGAATAATCGGGGATATGGAAGAGAGCTGAGGCCTCACGAATGGAATACCCTTCGTCTTCGATACATG
>NZ_WMFA01000002.1 GCF_009856445.1 Halobacillus litoralis | reverse complement strand
ATCCCCGCCCCACCCCTTTTAAGGAAGCTCTTTATTTGTAAGGTGCCGCAAACCATTCTCATAGAAGTCTCCCAACCACCAAACAAATGAAAGGTGCTCGAAACGATCTTTAAGTGACGCAAGCTGTTGCAAAGAAGGTGGCTGTATCTATATAAAGGGGACAGGATTACTTACTGTAATTATAGGAAGAAGTCGGAATAAGCTTTGACCATATTTTTTAAAATCCATACGGGATGTTTCCTTGTTACTTAAACGAATGAATAAAATGTGATGCACTCTAGTACCCTCTAATAGAAGGTAGAAGGGGGTACGTTATGCAGAAATGGAAGAGTCGTTCACCGCTCGGGCAATTACCGGCATTCAAAAAGGATCCACTCGCCTTTCTCATGGAGATGGAAGAGACACAGAAGCCGGTAACAAGGTTCAGGTTTGCTCACAGGCCGGTTTTCATGTTGATGCATCCGGCTTTGATTCAGGAAGTACTCGTAAGAAAAGCGGACTTTTTTTACAAATCCAAACCTTTTCAGGAGTTGGAACCTCTACTTGGTAAAGGGCTTCTATTGAGTGAAGGGAATCTTCATCGACAGCAGCGCAGAAAAATCCAGCCTTTCTTTACCCCGAAGCATATTCAGCGCTACTGTGAAACGATGGGGCGAGTCGTTACGGAGCATACGTCTCTTTGGAAAGAGGAAGAACGGTTGATTTCTGAAGATATTAGAAGTCTCACCCTTCAAGTGATCACCGAGACCATGTTCGGTACAGAGGTGAAAGCACACCATGATCAGGTTGGGCAGCAGCTGGATACCGCTATGGAAATCGCCTCCCAGAGAATTCGCAGTGTCTTCAAATCGCCCCGATCATGGAAAACGGTCCGCAATCGATTGTTCGACGACGCGGTGGAAAAGTTGGACGAGGTCGTCTATTCCATCATCCATGAAGATCAGGGAAGTGAAGAGCACCTTCTCCATGTCATGAAGGAAGCAGAAGATAAAGAAGGTCATAGAATGAGTCCTCAACAACTCCGTGATGAAGTGATGACGGTTTTTCTTGCCGGCCATGAAACGACAGCCTCAGCGCTGACATGGACGCTCCATTTACTCATGGAGCATCCCGATTGTTATCAAAAAGTGGAAAGTGAAATCGAACAAGTCCTTTCCAGTGATACGCCGTCCGTGGAGGAAACAGGGAACCTTTTGTACACAAAAAAAGTGATTCTCGAAAGCATGCGCCTGTATCCTCCTGCCTGGGTATTTGGCCGGCGGGCCAGGGAAGATGTGAACATTGGGTCCACGTTCATCAAAAAAGGAGCGACCGTTATGGTGAGTCCTTATCTGATGCATCGGCACAGGAAGTATGTCGATTATCCAGAGGAATTCCTTCCTGAACGCTTTGAGGACGGACGTCTTCTTGGAGGACCTGATTATTTATATTTGCCTTTTGGTGGTGGGCCCCGCGTATGTATCGGGCAGCACTTCGCTATGCTCGAAATGCTTGTCATTCTCTCGTCTCTCATTCGATCATTCAAGTTTGCCCCTTCTTCAGAGGCTTTTCCTGTGGTGGTCGAGCCATTAGTGACACTGCGCATGAAGCATGGCCTTAAACTCCGTCTCTCAAAAAAAGAAATGGGAAGCCGGTAAGTCGTTGTTTTCTGTACCCTGTCCTTTTGTTCATGTACAATATTAACAGGTGAAATGACAGGGATTGAAGGTGTAACAATGAAAACAATCATTATTGGAGCAGGAATATTAGGAGCGTCGACAGCTTACCATCTCGCTGAAAAAGGAGAAGAAGTGGTTGTCATTGACCGGAATGATCCGGAACAGGCGACGCGGAATGCGGCGGGAATCGTTTGCCCGTGGCTAACGAATCGAAGCAATCAAGTGTGGTATCCTCTCGTTACAGGCGGGGCGAAGTATTATCCTTCCTTGATGGAAAAACTTGCGGAGGCAGGTGAAACGCAAACCGGCTACAAGCAGGTGGGAGCGATCAATATTTTCGATACAGAAGAAAAGCTGGAAAAGAAACGGAAGGTGGCTCTCGAAAGGAAAGAGCAGGCACCGGAAATGGGGGAGATCTCCTGCCTTTCCCCGAAAGAAACGAAAGAGATATTTCCACCCGTAGCTGAACACTATCGAGCGCTTCATATTTCAGGGGGGGCCCGCGTGAACGGAGCGGAAGTGACCTCTTCCCTATTAAGGGCGGCCAGAAAAAAAGGAGCAGCCTTTATAAGTGGAGAGGCTACCTTCCTTTATGAAAACAAGCGTGTTGAAGGCGTATATGTGAATGGGGAAAAAATCTTTTCTGATCGGGTTGTGGTCGCGAACGGGGCTTGGACGAAGCCGTTGTTTGAGCCGTTGGGAATGAGACCAAACGTCACTTTTGAAAAAGCACAGATTGTCCATGTGGATATGAAAGACTTCGATACAGGGAATTGGCCTGTAATGCTGCCGCCTTTCAACCACTATATCCTCTCGTTCGGTAAAGGACGGGTGGTCATTGGTGCAACGAAAGAAAAGGCGTCTGACACCCGAGTCACGGCAGGTTCTGTTCATCAATTGATGGATAAGGCCCTTCGAGTAGCTCCTGGACTTGCAGATGCTACTTATGTCCAAACAAAGGTCGGATTCCGGCCGTTCACCCCTGGCTCAACCCCAGTCATTGGGAAAGTTCCTGGTCTTGAGAACGTTGTGGTGGCGAATGGTTTAGGAGCCTCTGGTCTGACAAGTGGACCTTATATTGGAGCTGAGCTTGCGAAGTATTTAGTAGAGGCAGACACGGAACTTGATTTTTCCAATTATACAGCGGATCATTTATTCAAATAACACAAAAAAGTTCCCTCATTAAATGATGAAGGGAACTTTTTCATGGCTTTTTTTAAAAAGATTTGTACCTGTCAAAAGTGATGGTATTCAAAAATCTACGCGAATTATTGGCTTTCAGCGTTTTGATATTGGTTTTCTCCGGTTTCATCGACTTGCTCTTCATCTGGTGGATAGGTCCGCTTCACGAAGAAAGCCAGAACCAATCCGGCAAGGGATAAAGCGGTGACGATGAAGAATGCGATATTCACTCCGTATATCGATGGATGATCGATCGACGGATTGCTCTCGGCGGTTTGAGCGGTTGTCGTCATCACCGTGACAAGAATCGCTGTACCGACAGAAGCTGCGACCATACGCATCGTGTTGCTCATGGCCGCGCCGTGCGGAATGAGTTTTTTAGGCAACTGATTTAATCCAGCCGTGGTCACAGGCATCATGACCATCGATAACCCGAACATCCGGATCGCGTATAACACGGTGATCGTTGTAAAGGTCGTTTCGATATTTAAGAAAGAGAAAGCAAGGGTAGCCCCTGTGATGATCGTGAGTCCCACCACAGCAAGGAGACGCGCGCCTATCTTATCAAAAATACGGCCCGTAATTGGTGACATGAGTGCGGTAATGACCGCTCCCGGCAGCAGGGCGAGTCCCGATTCGAAGGCAGAGAATTCACGCATGTCCTGCATAAATAAAGGAATCAAAGTTTCTGCACCAATCAAACCCAGGAATGTAATCATCGCAATGACGGTCGTAATAGCAAAGACAGGGTACTTGAAGACGCGAAATTCAAGCATGGGATGGTGCATCCGCAGCTGTCTCAGGATGAACAAGGTCAAAGTTACAGCGCCGATGGTCAAAACAGTAACCGTGTCGATGCTCGTCCACCCCTGGTTCCCAGCAAGTGTGAAACCGTATAAGAGCCCCCCGAAACCTACGGAAGAAAGGATGATAGAAACCGGATCGACCTTAGGATAAGAAAGTTCGGTTACATTTTTCAGAATGAAGTAAGCGAGAACAATGATTAAAATAGCCAAAGGCAAGATCATCCAGAACAAATATCTCCACGTATAAGCGGAGGTAATGTAGCCGCTGAGCGCAGGTCCGATGGCTGGTGCGAATGAAATGACAAGTCCAATGTATCCCATAGCCGCCCCGCGTTTATGAACGGGAAAAATCATGAGAAAGACGGTCTGCATCAAAGGAAGCATCACACCTGCACCTGCAGACTGAACGACTCTTCCCAAAAGAAGGAGGGGGAAATTTAAGGCGAGTCCCCCAAGGATGGTTCCGAAGGCAAATACACTCATAGCCGATATGAAAAGCTGCCTCGTCGTGAACCGTTCGATAAGGAAAGCACTGACAGGGATCATCACACCGTTCACAAGCATGAATACAGTGGTCAGCCACTGGGCTGAGTTCGCTGTCACATTCATTTCATCCATAATGGGAGGAATGGCTGTGATCATAAGCGTCTGGTTTAATATCGTAATAAAGGAACCAGCGAGTAAAAGTGCAGCCATCAGCACTTTATTGGTACCTTTGGATGTCATAATGTCGTCCTCCTATGAATCAACTAATATACCATTATACTCCTCGGCGGGATCGGAGGACAACTCATCCAACTCAGTTTACTTGTTTTATATTATGTAAACTAGATGGTTGTTTTTTAATCTTATTAGGATGGATAGAATGTTTGATCCTTTTCCATCATCCTGTCAATCGGAAAAAGTAGAACCACGATGCATGGATGATGCATCGTGGTTCTACTTTTTTATAAACAGGCAAGGAGACAGAAGATTCAAGAGTAGGGCACAACAAAGCTTAAAGCCTGGAGGACGGCTTGTTTGACCGGGTTCCTTTATATGAAGGACGTCCTACGGAATGGTACTCAATGTTTCTCCCTTCGAGGTCTTCCCGTGTATAGCAATTACGCCCATCAAATATGACGGCTTCCTTCATTGTGTTTTCGTACACTTCCAAAGATAAGTCACTAATAGAAGGCCACTCTGTACAGATCATCGCAAAATCAGCCCCTGTTAAAACCTCATGGATGCTATCAACGACAGGACAGAAGGGGATGCTCCTGACCACAGGATCATAAGCGATGGGGACGGCCCCCAGTTCCTGAAGATGTTGAATGATCGAAAGAGCGGGAGATTCACGAATATCATCGGTATTCGGTTTAAAAGAAAGGCCAAGGACCGCTACAGTCTTACCTTTTAAGCTGCCATAACGTTTTAAAGCTTTTTCAATCAGGAGATTCTTCTGCCTTTCGTTCACATCCATGACTGTAGACAGAAGCTTGAAGGAATGTCCGGTTTCTTTGGCGACCTGGACGAGAGCTTTCGTGTCTTTAGGAAAACAGGACCCTCCGAATCCGATTCCTGCCCGGAGGAATTGTTCCCCTATGCGCCGGTCCATCCCCATCCCCTGGGCTACTTGCTCGATGTCTGCTCCTAACTCTTCGCAGATTGAAGATATTTCATTGATGAAGCTGATTTTTGCAGCTAAAAAAGCATTGGACGCATATTTGATCATTTCCGCACTTAAGGGATCCGTATGCAGTCGGGGTGTTTTCATGCTGCTGTAAAGGTCTTCAAGGAATTGTGCAGCTTTTGTTTCTTTAGAGCCGATGACGATACGGTCCCCATAAAAGAAATCATGGAGAGCCGATCCTTCTCTCAAAAATTCTGGATTCGTTACGACTCGGAACCTCCGCCCAGCATGGAAGTGCATCCAGGAACGGACTTTGTCATTGGTTCCAGGGGGGACCGTACTTTTAATGACGACAATCGTCTCGTCGTTGATAGAAAGTGAGAGGTCTTTGACAGCGGTCTTTACATAAGAAAGGTCAGCCGACCCGTCATTATTTTCCGGGGTGCCGACGGCAATGAAAATGGCTTCTGCATGCTGGACAGCTTTTCTTAGTTTAGAAGTGAATTGCAGCCGCTTTTCGTTAAGGTTGGATTGCATCAAAGAAGAGAGACCGGGCTCGTGGATAGGGCACGTTCCATCTTGGAGAGTGGATATTCTTTTTTCATCAATATCCACACAGGTGACTTCATGACCCAGACTCGCAAGACAGGTTCCTGTGACCAGACCGACGTATCCTGTGCCGATAACCGCGATTTTTCTCATATTCATCTTCTCCTGTCTCTAAGCGAAAGAGGCGAGCTTCATTTCGCCAATCACATCTTTGTAATCGTTGAGTAGTTGTTCAAAGATTTCATCCCATGACCTGCCTAAGGCTTCCTGCCGCGCCTGTTTCCTCATAGTATCCAGTCGTTCCGGGTCTGATAGTAGTTCCGTGATTCCTTGAGTGAACGAATGGATATCATTTGGGATGCATAACACCCCTGTATTTCCATGGCTTACGATTTCTTTTACACCACCGGCATTCGCTGCCACCACAGGTGTTCCGGAGGATAGGGATTCGAGGACGACATTACCGAACGTCTCAGTAGCTGAAGGGAAAACGAATAGCGTAGAAGTTGCATAGATGCGAGCAAGCATCTCTCCATCCTGAAAACCTGTGAACGTCATGTTTTCAGGAGCGATGGAGTGAAGATGATTTCTTAAAGGTCCGTCGCCCACAATGAGCCAGTGAATGTTTTCATTCATTCTATGAGGGAGGTTTTTGGCCACTTTCATGAGGGTGTCCAGCCCCTTCTCAGGTGCGAGTCGTCCGACATAGGTTAATAGAATGGGCGCGTCGATCGAGAAATGTTTTCTCACATCCTCACTCTTATAAATGGGAGAATAGAGCTGATGGTCCACACCCCTCTGCCACAGTCCGAGATTATCGAGCCCTTGCCGCTCCAATTCTTTTTTCGTATGAAGGGAAGGAACAAAGGTTTTTTTGAAGGACTGATGAAACCACTGCATATATTTCCAGACAAAAGGGGAGAGGAAAGACAATTTGTAATAGTCTAAATATTGATCGAAGTGCGTATGATAAGAACCCACGAGTGGAATGTCCATCTTCTTGCCAAGATGCAGCCCGGCGAGGCCCAGGTTGAAGGGAGTGGCGATATGAATCAGGTGCGGTTGGAATGCTTCAAGGTCTCTTTTGATTTTCATCAAATTAGGGAGAGCCAGACGGCATTCCGGGTAAAGCCAGAAAGGGACGCTGTTAAATCTATGGATGTGATCGGCGTACTCTTCTTTACTTTTTAAGTCAGGCGCATAAACCCTGTAGGGGATGCGTTTCTGTTCGAGGTATCCCGTCCACCGTTTTAATGTACGAGCGACTCCATTGACTTGTGGTACATACGTATCTGTGAAAATGGCCACTTTCATCTTCCGTTCCCCCTTTAAGCAAAAAGCGCTGCGACCTTGTCCTTCGGTACTTATCTATTCGCAGAAAAAAGGGTTTATGCAGGAGAAGGAAGAAAGGAAAACAACTTTACGTGAAATTGACAAAAGAAGAGAACGACAAAAAACCTGCCTGCGCAGGTTTTGTCAGAAGAATATAGAGGCTGCTTCCGGGATGTGTTGGAAAGTATGGCGATGGGATGAAGAGAGTATCGTGGAAGGCTGTGTATAGTTACGCTGATTTTTTTGTAAGAGAATGTTGGCTTACGGCTTTTAATAGAATCATCTTGTCCTGGTTTGTCAACTTGTTCCAAATGCCCACTTTGATGTTCATCTTTAGTTTCCTCCTCAGAATTTAATGGGGCCAGCATATTTTTGACGAACAGACATCACCGCTTTGTTCATACTTAGCATATACCGTCATTTCATCAAGATTAAACAACAAAAATATCTACAATATTCGAGGGCGTCAACGTTTTGAAGAAGGTTCAGGCATAAAGGTGTCGAATATGTATAATGAGCCTGTAAAAATATAAGGAATTCGGGCTCAATACCTGAAAATATGTAAAAAAGAAGAGGAGGAAGTTTTTATGATTTCTTATCAAGTTCAATCAGAAAAAGGTTTTTCTGAAAAGATCGGGGAACTCGTATGTATGCTTGAACACGTACGTGCGGTGACGATCCAGGAAGTAGCGGACCTCACGCAGGAAGAACTTGATGAGTGCGAAACCGGTGGAAACTCCATTGGTATGCTTCTCTCCCATATGGCAGCGATTGAGTTTGTCCATCAGATCATCAGTTTTGAAAACCGTGATTTAACGGCTGATGAAGAAGAATGGGGAGCGGCACTTGAACTGGGGGACAAGGCCCGCGCAAAATTCCATTCTATACCGGTGGATGATTATTTGGATCTCCTCGAGACGACGAGAGATATGACACTTGAATACTTGAAAGAAAAAGACGATGATTGGCTGTTTGAGGAACGTTCCTGGCCGAACGGAGTGAAGTACAATCCCTATTACTTATGGTTCCACGTCATGGAAGATGAAATCAGCCATCGCGGACAGATCCGTGCAATGATCCGTTCGAAGAAACAAAAAATAAAACTATAAGAATAATAACCTGTTTCATGATGATAATCCTATAGAATTAAAGAAGCGGCCGGTGGCGTTTGCACCTGGGCCGCTTCTTTATCTATGTTTTCATTAGAATATTGAACTGCCTCTGTCATTCTGTGCACTCTTATCGGTGGGTTTTGTTCATTTATCCATACGTTTTACCCTTTTATCGGTGACTTTCCGTTTTTATTACAGTATGCATCTTAAATGTTAGTGGAACACCCTTTTACGATAGATAGCTTTCTGTTCTCCTGATGTATTCTTCTATGGCCTCCTGCAATGGCCGGAAAGACGCGTTCCAAAATTCCTGCTTTGTCAGATCTTGACCAAGAAAGCCTGAACAAAGTTCATCCATCGGCAGATCTCCCGAGTGACTTAAGAGCTCATCGTACTTCTCAGGAAATGACGCAGGCGTTTCTTTATACTGGGCGTATATGCCATTACTGAACAGATAGCCGATCGTGTAGGGAAGGTTATAAAACGCTTTTTCAGTATCATAAAAGTGAGGGATACTCATCCAGTTATAAGCATTCACATGCTCCAGATGATCTCCGAACCATTCCCGCTCTTTTGCTTCCATCAACCCGGTGATCTCCGATGAGGAAAGCTTTCCTTGTTTCCGCTTCTCATAAAAATTCTTTTCAAATTCAAATTTTGCCGGGATGTACGTGGTGTATTTCAGTCCGTTGATAATTTTCATTTCCAGCAGGGAAAGGGCATCTTCTTCTGTATCAGCAAGATCAATAGCAGCGTCCAAAACGAGGTTCTCTGCGAACGTGGAGGCTGTTTCCGCAAGCCCTGTTCCTGCACTCTGGGCAAATCCGGGTTGTTCATGCAGCAATGTATTGTGATAAGCATGTCCAAGTTCATGCGCCAGGGTCACGACATCCTGATAGGTTCCTTGGAAGGAAAGGAGCACCCGGCTTTCTTTTGCATGGGGAAACGAGGCACAAAAGGCACCGTGACGTTTGTTTTCGTGAGGCTCAGCATCTACCCAGCCATCATGGAAAGCTTGTTTGGCGAAGTCTCCGAGTTTCCGGCTGTATTGAGAAAATTGCTTGACCACAATGTCCGTTGCTTTTTCATATGTAAGTGTTGTCTTAGCGGTGAAAGAAGGTGCATATAAATCATACCAGTCCGGTTTTGTGATGTTCTCGATCTGGGCTTTTCTTTTTAAGAATCGATACAAAAGATCCTTATGCTCATGCAGAGCTTTCATCATGGTACTGACAGCGGCTTCCGGAATTCTGTTCTGCTCATACATTTCTTTCAGAGGGTTGTGCCAGCCTCTCAGCTCATATAAGTCATTCCGGAAACCGGAGAAGTGGTTAAAAATAAGGGCGAAACGATCCTGATTCTGTTGGCAGACCTCAATGAGGGACGCAGCTATGCTAGACCTGACAGAACGATCCTTGGATAACATCGCCTTCATGAAAGCCATATCAAAAGAAAGTTCCGTTCTTTCACCATCTTCTTCCGCAGGTACACGGAGATTCGCGAATTCGTGCTCGAATAGGTCTTCCCATCCTTCGAATCCGTTCAAGGATAACGTATGGATGGCCTGTTCCAATTGAGGCGCTAATCGGTCTTTCACTTGTTTTCTACGTTCCATTAAAGAAGTGCGGACTTCAGCCAGTTCCTCAGCTTGTAGCCACTCATTCCAAGTAGGTTCGCTGATTGCTGCGATATACTGGTTGAATGCGAGCATCAGAGTTTCCATCTTTGCTTTTAATCGTTGACTTCGATCCATGAGTTCGTGTCCATTGCGATCCTGCATATTTTGAGAGGATAGGCAGATTGCGTATTCATCGATGGAAAAAACGTCGGAGTAAAGCTTTTGCATTTCCTCGACTATCACCAGGAAATCTTTAAAGTTATCAGGAACTTGTGATTTCTCTAACTGCTCACGAAGAGCTTCCGTTTGTTCATTCTTTCTGAGCAGGACATCTTCCAGCCCGTCAGGAAAAAGACGCTCCAAATCCCATTGTTTCATAACCGTGTTCTTCATATGATTCCTCCTATGGTTTTGATAGTATTAGTGTAATAGACTTTGGAAAAATCTTCATCATCCTCAAGACGGACGACAACTCCTATTCCCGACGCATGGTGCATTGTCAAAATTCGATATTCAAATTATTGCAGGATTGTTGAAGGCTCAGTTTCGAGATGGTCAGGGAGTGTGTGGGGCGGAGGGGAATGAGTCGCTTTCCGCGGGAGTCTCCCCATTCCCCTCCGCCCCTTAAAAAAGTATTCTCGAAACAACTTCTGAAATCATATGTTTTGCTTACAGCGAAACTTGAAAAATATAGACTTCTGTCGATCTTTTGGATTTGAAGGCTATATATAAAGCGTTTTATCTCTTTTTCCAATTGGGATGGAAGACAGGCAAATCCTCTTTCTTGGTATAAGGTTCGTTTCTCTATTTATACGGAATGGGGTGATTGGGAAGCTAGGAGCCTCCCGCGGGAATGGATGGGCTGGAGAGCCCCCACAGATCGGAGCTCGAGGAGGCTCTCCGTCATCCCCGCAGGAAAGCGAGCGGCTTCCCAACCACCCCTGTTTCTCAATTAGGTAAACGAAACCTTATTATCTCGAAATTACGTCTTCCGAAATTGGGAGGAGCAAAATGATGATTTTAAAGGAGGAGAAGTAGATGAAGGTGCCATTCATAGATGGACATAATGATACGATGATGAACTTTGAAGATGGAGTGAAACCCTTTTTTACAGGTACGAAAGAAGGACATATCGACTGGCCAAAGGGGAATCGTTCTGGAATGGCCGCAGGCTTCTACGCTGTATTTTGTCCGAACCCTGACACGGATCCACTTCCTGTCGCCTACAAAACCGAGAAGGGTTACGAAAAACCATTTCCGAGACCGTTGTCTTATCCCTATGCTTGCATGTACACCCATAAAATGATGGCCCGCTTCTTAAAAATGGAAGCAGAATCCGGTGGGAAATTTAAAGCAGCACGTACCATCGGGGATTTAGAAAGGGCGATCGCAGGAGAATACATGGCCGGCATTTTACATATCGAGGGGGCAGAGGGAATCGATGAAGACTTGCATGCACTCTCTGTCTTCTATGAAGCTGGCCTGCGTTCCGTCGGTCCTGTATGGAGCAGAGCGAATGCATTTGGAGAGGGTGTTCCGTATCGTTTCCCTTCTTCTCCAGATACAGGGCCAGGTCTTACCGATGCCGGGAAAAACCTGATCCGCGAGTGTAACCGATTAGGGATTATGATCGATCTCTCCCACTTGAATGAAAAAGGATTTTGGGACGTCGCCTCCATCAGTGATGCTCCGCTTGTAGCGACTCATTCCAATGCTCACCAAATATGTCCAGTCACCAGGAACCTGACTGACAAACAAATCGATGCGATCGGGGATTCGAAGGGATTGGTCGGAGTCACCTATAGTATCAATCCTAATATGGTGACAGAAGATGGTGGGAATAACGAGGGAGCTTCTTTGTCTGACATTACGAAACATATCCATTATATAATCGATCGTATCGGAATGGACCACGTCGCTTTGGGTTCAGATTTTGATGGTACTCGGATACCTTCCGCTCTTAAAGATGTGACGGGTGTTCCGAAAATCCTTGAGCTATTGAAAAAAGAAGGATTGAGCAGGGAAGACATTGAGAAGATTGCCTATAAAAATTGGCTTCGTGTACTTAAGGAGACATGGAAAGACCATAGCTGACTTGAGCTTCCAATGAAAAAAAGACGAGGGTGCCTTTGCGTAGGGCATCCTCGTCTTTTCGTTTCATTTCATCTATATTAGGCTCTATGTTTTTGATAGGTGATGGCTTTTGTCAGAGCTTGCATTTCCTTATAAGTCTGCTCCGTCAACGGTGGAGCGTCAAGGTAACGCAGGTTATCCCTCAGTTGTTCTGCGGAGCTTGCTCCAAAGACGGCGGTCGCGACCGTAGGATTTTGCAGGACATATTGAAGCGCTAGTGTTTCAGCCGTTTTCTCATCAGTAGTGAACGACTGCCATTGCTTCGCAATTTCCAATACTTCTTCCTGGCTGTATTCTAAAAATCCATCGGCTGCTTTTTCTTCAGCTTTTTCCAGTCCTTTTGAAGATAACATCCCTTTTGCCAGCGGTCCTCTTGCCAGGACACTAATTTCATTATCTGCCAGGAGCTGTAGAATTTCTTCTTCCGGACGTCGATCAAGAGCATTGTACTGCATCATTACACTGACGATGTTCGATTTTTCTACGTATTCTTTAATGACATTCGGGCGGATGGAAGATATCCCGTATTCTCTGATCAAACCTTCTTGTTTAAGGTCTTCAAATGCTTCAATGCTTTCTTCTATTGGATCATCGATGGTTCCCCCATGAAGCTGGTAAAGATCGATATAATCGATTCCCAGTCGTTTCAGACTGTCTTTCACCCCTTCTTTAATGTGCTTCTTGGACGGGTCCCAGTGCCAGTCTTTCTCATCAGCATTGAAATTGTTGCCGACCTTCGTGCCGATCAACAGGTCGTCTCTTTTTCCTTTGACCGCTTCTCCTACGATTTTTTCATTTTCCCCAAAATCGTATAAATCGGCCGTGTCTAAGTAATTGATTCCCGCATCGACGGTCCGGTCGATGATGTCTTTGGCTTTGTTATGATCGGTTCCGAGCGACATGCACCCTAAACTGATTTCTGATACATATAAATCGGAAGATCCTAATTGACGTTTGTTCATATAATCATCCTTTCCATTTTAAGTGTAGCGGATTGTTCCGGTTCCATGCCACTCCTGTGATAAAATAACGATAGGAACAAGAGAGGATGAATGTTTTGAAGAAATTCGAAGAGAAAACATATGAAACCGAAACGATTTATAAAGGGAAAATTGTTCAATTGGATGTCGACAGTGTTACTTTACCCGATGGGAATACATCTAAACGAGAACTGATCCGTCACCCAGGTGCTGTCGCTGTCATTGCCGTGACAGATGAAGGGAAGCTTGTCTGTGTCGAACAGTACAGGAAACCGATGGAAAAAAGCATTATTGAAATTCCTGCAGGCAAGCTTGAACCGGGGGAAGAACCGAAAACATGCGCCCTCAGGGAATTGGAAGAGGAAACGGGGTACACATCCGATGACCTTGAGTTCATTACCTCTTTCTACACATCCCCAGGATTTGCTGATGAAATTGTCCACCTTTATTTCACGGACCAAATCAAACCGATGGAGCAGCAGCCGGACGGAGATGAGGATGAGTTCGTCGAACAAATGGAACTGACGGTGGAGGAAGCGGAAGCTTTGGAAAAAGAAGAGCGGATCCATGACGCGAAGACGGCCTATGCCATCTTATATATGAAATTGAGAAATGCGAGATGATGGATACGTTTTTCGTCGATTTACATATTCATATCGGAAGGGACTGGAACGGAAAGCCTGTGAAAATTACCGGCTCAAAATCGCTGACCCTCTCGAACATCTTTGAAGAAGCGACGAATCGAAAAGGGCTGGATATGGTTGGGGTCATTGATGCGCAAGCACCTGCTGTTCAGGAAGAAATGCAGGATCTGATCGATCGTGGGCAGGCCGTGGAATTAAAAGAAGGAGGGGTTCGTTATCAGGATACGGTCCTCCTTTTGGGCTCTGAAATTGAAGTCTATGATGCGGCCTGCTCCGGCCCTATCCATGTGCTTTCTTATTTTCCGACATTGGACCGGATGAAGGCATTCACTGCATGGCTTTCAATGAAAATGAAGAACGTGAACTTAAGCTCCCAACGTTTTTACGGTACGGCCCGCGAACTCCAGCAATACGTGAAAGAACAGGAAGGAATCTTCATTCCGGCCCATGTTTTCACTCCATTTAAAAGCCTTTATGGAAAAGGAGTGAAACAAACCTTAAGAGAAGTTCTGGATCCAGACAAAATCGATGCCATTGAACTTGGATTGAGCGCTGACACAGAGATGGCTGATGGGATTGGTGAACTTGAACCGTATACCTATGTGACCAACTCGGATGCTCATTCTTTAGGAAAGCTTGCCCGGGAGTATCAGCGGATGGCATTGAAGGCATTGAACTTTGAAGAATTACGGATGGCTCTACACAAGAGAGAGGGAAGAAAAGTCCTCACGAATTACGGGATGAGTCCAGCCATGGGAAAATACCACCAGACGGTTTGTGCTGAATGTCTTTTCTCTGTAGAAGTTTCTGCATCCCGGTGTGAACAGTGTGGATCCAAAAAAATCGTCAAAGGCGTCAAGGATCGTGTGGAGGAGTTGAAATCTAGCACCCAAATGAAAGAAAGACCCCCCTATATCTATCAAGTGCCTCTATCATCTCTCCCTGGAGTAGGAACGCGTACCTATGAAAAGTTAATCGATGCTTTTGGTACCGAGATGGCAATTATCCATGAAGTATCAAGGGAAGACTTGAAGACAGTCATTCCAGAACAAGTGGCTGAGCGGATCATGGCCATGAGGAACGGTACACTTACCATTGAGGCTGGTGGTGGAGGACGATATGGAAGAATTCAATAGAAACTGAGCTGGATGTGGTCTACTTTTTCCATCTCTCTCATAGATTGGTCATAGACCGGTGAAGAGAAAGGTGGAGAAAAGATGCAGCAGGGTATGCGAATGGTTAAAAACGACGTTCAAACACATATGAACATTTTCGTGTTTATTTTCGTTCTATTTATTATGGGGATGATTTTCGGGGCTGTGATCGTAAACAGTATGAACTTTGTCCAAAAGCAGGATCTCTTCTTTTATCTGAAGCAGTTTTTTGAGCAGCAGACGATGATAGGGGGAACCGGAAAAGCTACCCTGTGGAAAGACAGCGTTCTTTACCATCTCAAGTATATGCTTCTCTTATTTTTGCTTGGGATCTCTGTCATCGGGATGCCGATCATTACGGTGTTGCTCTTCCTGAAAGGATTGGTCATCGGGTTTTCCGTCGGTTTCCTGGTCAATCAGATGGGCTGGTACGGATTGTTGATTTCTTCCGTTTCCATCGCCCCCCAAAATGTCATTATTATTCCTGTCTATCTGATCGCCGGTTCCCTTGCTTTGATTTTTTCACTGACTCTATGTAAGCAGCTTTTCATCCGCCGGGTTCACCAGCCGATTATGAAGGGCTTTGTAAGATATAGTGCGCTGTTCGGAGCGTTGATTGCGATTCTTATGGTTTCTTCGGTCGTAGAAGTCTTTCTAAGCAACACATTTTTGGAATATGTGTTGAAATGGATTTACAAGTAAATCATATTAAATAATAATGATTATCGTTAACAGATTAAAATAATTATAATTTGACACTCGTTCTGTCTCTGATTATAATGAAATTGGTATTACGAGGGAGGGACGAACGATATGGAACATCGTATAGATAAAATAAAAAAACAGCTGCATTCCCAGAGTTATAAGCTGACCCCGCAGCGTGAAGCCACAGTACGGGTACTTTTGGAAAATGAAGAAGACCACTTAAGTGCGGAAGATGTTTACCTCCTCGTAAAAGAGAAAGCACCAGAAATTGGTCTAGCAACCGTCTATCGAACATTAGAATTACTATCAGAACTAAAAGTTGTCGATAAAATTAATTTTGGAGATGGCGTCTCCCGATATGACTTGAGAAAAGAAGGTGCCGAACACTTTCACCATCATCTCGTATGTATTGAGTGTGGATCAGTGGAAGAAATCGATGAAGATCTCTTAGGGGATGTAGAAAAAATCGTTGAAAGTCAGTGGGGTTTTGAAGTGAAAGATCACCGCTTGACGTTCCATGGCATTTGTCGTGTGTGCCAGAAACAGGCTGTTACGACCTCATCTGCAAAATCAAACGAAGAATGAAAAGACCGCCGCTATGAAGGACATAGTGGCTTTTTATTTTGCGCGTTTTGAAACATCCAGGGGGAAGCGTGGAGGAAGGACGGTCCAGGCTGGTTCTATGTATACGTTTTCTAAAATCTCTGACTCTTGTATTTTTATTTACAAATGAACGAAAATCGTGTACGTTAAACCTAGATGGGGCTTGTGCTGTTTTTTAAAGCGCTTCGTCATCCATTTCTCTCATCATTCTACGTATATTTGTAAGGAATTTAGGCATATCCTTTACAAAAAGGTACGGAAGTGAGGGGAGTGCCATGACTCGTTTAAAGCACAGTTTAAGAGATTTGATTAAAGTCCTGATTGTATTCACCGTTTGTACATGTGTTTTTTATATGGCCTTACGAATGGTACATGAAGAATACGAGCGCCAGCATCGATACGATCCGCCAGGTGGTACGGCCATCAAAGTCTATCAACCCCTGGAACAACCATGGACGGATCGGCTGTCGATATTTTTTCGGTTAGGAGAGTAGATGGAAGATGCAGCATGCGCTGGAAGATTTTTTTCATTATTTGACCGTAGAGCGCGGGTTATCACCTAACACGATTCAGTCTTACAAGCGGGACCTTTCTCAGTACGATCGCTTCCTGCAGCAGGAATTAGGCGTGAAAAGTTGGGATGAAATGACCCGTTCGCATATTATGAAGTACTTGCATCACCTCAATGACCAGGGGCGTTCATCCGCAACCATTGCCCGGTTGTTGTCATCCATTCGTCTTTTTCACCAGTTTCTGATCCGGGAGAAGGTGACAGAGCAGGATCCGAGCTTACATATAGAAACTCCGAAGAAAGAAAGGAAGCTTCCGAAAGTGCTCTCTTCAGACGATGTGGACAAGCTTTTGAACATTCATGCCAAAGACCCGCTTTCAGCGAGGAATAAAGCGATGTTTGAAATGCTGTATGCTACTGGACTGAGAGTAACAGAGCTTGTTTCTCTTAAAGTGACGGATCTGCATTTGACGATGGGCTTTGTCCGTTGTCTTGGAAAAGGGTCAAAAGAGAGAATCATTCCTCTTGGTGACATGGCCAAAGATGCGGTTGAAAATTATTTGCAAGTCGGTCGCGAGGCACTCGTCAAGCAAAAACAGACCGAAGAGCTTTTCGTGAATCATCACGGGAATGCCCTATCACGGCAGGGTTTTTGGAAGATATTGAAAGCGGTTGCTCGGGAAATGGGTGTCAATAAAGAGTTGACCCCTCATACCCTGCGCCATTCATTTGCTACACATCTTCTTGAAAATGGAGCCGATCTCAGGGCTGTCCAGGAAATGCTTGGACATGCAGACATCTCAACAACTCAAATTTATACCCATGTCTCCAAGACAAGGTTGAAAGATGTTTATCGCTCGTATCATCCACGGGCATAAACTCTTTTGTGTTTTAAGTTGTCTGACATCCTACATCTTAAGAATGTAGGGTAGTTTTTCACGAATTTGGGAAATTAAACATTAGGAGGGATCTTTGATGAATTCATTCAAACGTGTATTTTTAGTAGTTATGGACTCTGTAGGAATAGGTGAGGCTCCGGATGCGGAAAAATTCGATGACAAAGGGGCTGACACCCTCGGGCACATTGCCGAACATATGAAGGGCTTGGACATGCCGCATATGGGATCGCTCGGACTCAGCAACATTCGCCAGATTCAGGGCATTGATAAGGCTGACCATCCGAAAGCGCACTATACAACGATGGTGGAAGCGTCGAACGGAAAGGATACGATGACCGGCCACTGGGAAATCATGGGTCTATATATTGACCAGCCTTTCCGTACATTCCCGGACGGTTTTCCCGATGAGCTGCTGGATCAGATTAAAGAAAAGACCGGCCGCGGCATTGTCGGAAATAAGCCGGCATCAGGGACGGAAATCCTTAAGGAACTTGGAGAGCATCATATGGAAACGGGAGACTTGATCATTTACACGTCTGCCGATTCTGTTCTGCAGATTGCTGCCCATGAAGATGTGATTCCACCGGAAGAGCTTTATGAAATCTGTGAGTTCTGCCGTGAAATCACAAAGGATGAGAAATATATGGTCGGACGTGTCATTGCCCGCCCATTCATCGGGGAGCCGGGAGCTTTTGAACGTACATCCAATCGTCATGATTATGCGTTGAAGCCATTCGGACGCACAGTGATGAACGAGATGGCTGATGAAGGACTCGATGTGGTCGCCATCGGGAAAATTTCTGATATCTATGACGGAGAAGGCGTAACAGAAGCCATCCGTACGAAAGACAACATGGATGGCATGGACCAATTGGTGAATTCACTGGATAAAGACTTTACCGGTATGAGCTTCTTGAACCTTGTCGATTTCGATGCGAAATTCGGTCACCGCCGTGACCCTCAAGGGTACGGGGAAGCCTTACAGGAATACGACGCGCGTCTGCCAGAAGTGTTGGAAAAAATGAACGATGACGATTTATTGATCATCACAGCAGACCACGGGAATGATCCTGTGCATCACGGAACAGATCACACACGGGAACTTGTTCCATTGATTGTCTATCATAATGGCATAAAAGAAGGACAGGAATTGGATCAGCGTCAAACGTTTGCGGATATCGGTGCGACCGTTTCTGAAAACTTCTCAATTCAAATGCCTGAACACGGCAAAAGCTTTTTGAAAGATATTCAATAAGGGAGGAGAAACAATCATGAACCAAACACAAGTGAAAGAAGCAGCTCAATTTATCCAAGGAAAATTAACGCATGAACCAAGTGTTGGACTGATTCTAGGATCAGGTCTCGGCGTACTTGCCGAGGAGATTCAAAATCCAACAACCATTCCCTATACGGAAATACCTCACTTCCCTGAATCAACGGTTTCCGGCCATAAAGGGCAGCTGGTCGTTGGTGAATTGGAAGGGCGACAAGTGATCGCGATGCAGGGGCGTTTCCACTATTATGAAGGCTATGATATGAAACAGGTGACATTCCCGGTCCGCGTCATGAAAGCGCTGGGTGTAGAAACTCTATTCGTTACAAACGCTGCGGGCGGCATCAATGAAACCTTCAAGCCGGGCAACTTGATGATCATTACCGACCATATCAACAATATGGGAGACAGCCCGCTGATCGGACCGAATGATGAGGAGCTTGGACCACGTTTCCCGGACATGTCTGAAGCGTATGATCGTGCTTTGATCGATCACGCGAAACAGTCTGCCGAGCGTTTGGACCTTCAGGTGCAGGAAGGGGTTTATGTCGGGAACACAGGACCTGCCTATGAGACAGGTGCAGAAGTACGTATGCTTCGTACACTCGGTGGAGATGCCGTCGGAATGTCCACGGTCCCAGAAGTGATGGTCGCGAACCATGCAGGCATCCGAGTACTTGGGATCTCTTGTATTTCTAATATGGCCGCAGGAATTCTGGACCAGCCGCTTACACATGATGAAGTCATCGAAACGACAGCTCAAGTGCGTGAAGACTTCCTTGGATTTGTTAAAGAGCTGCTAAAAACATTGCCAGCATAAATAGGGGAGCGTCTCGCGGGACGCTTTCTCTCTTAAACTTAAGTAAAGGGTGATCGAGATGAGAATGTATGACATTATAGTAAAAAAACGTGATGGCGGGGAATTGACTAAGGAAGAAATCGAATTCTTCGTTGAAGGTTACACAAAAGGGGAGATTCCTGATTACCAGGCCTCTGCCTTTACGATGGCGATTTATTTTCAGGGGATGACTGCTGAAGAAACAGCGACGTTGACTCAAGCAATGGTTGACTCAGGTGAAACCATCGACCTCTCAGCGATTGAAGGGAAGAAAGTCGATAAGCACTCCACAGGCGGCGTTGGCGATAAAGTAACATTCATCGTAGGACCATTGGTCGCTTCTGTCGGCATCCCTGTAGCGAAAATGTCAGGTCGTGGACTTGGACATACAGGCGGAACACTTGATAAATTAGAGTCCATCAAAGGTCTTGAGATCGAGATGACGAAAGAAAAGTTCATCGAGAATGTCAATACTCATAAACTTGCGGTAGCAGGCCAAACCGGAAACCTTGCACCTGCAGATAAAAAGCTTTATGCACTTAGAGACGTAACGGGTACCGTAAACTCCTTGCCATTGATCGCTGGTTCCATCATGAGTAAAAAGATTGCGTCCGGAGCAGACAGTATTGTACTTGATGTGAAAACAGGTTCTGGCGCCTTCATGAAAACGCTTGAAGACTCTGAAGCACTTGCTCGTGAGATGGTGAATATCGGAAACAACCTGGGACGTAACACCGTAGCTGTCATTAGTGACATGAATCAGCCGCTTGGTTATGAGGTCGGAAATGCCAATGAAATTAAAGAAGCAGCGGAAATCCTTCAAGGGAAGAACGTCGAAGACTTGCGTCTGCTTTCTCTTGAAATCGCTTCACATATGGCTGTTCTTGCTGAAAAGTTCTCTTCTTATGAAGAAGCGTATAAAGCCATCGAAGCGAATATCGAAAACGGAAAAGCCTTCCAGTCCCTTCGTACGCTCATTGAGGCCCAGGGTGGAGACGTTTCTATGATTGATGATCTTGATCGTCTACCTAGAGCGGCTCATGAAATTGAAGTCACGGCGGATCAGGATGGCTACGTATCTGCGATCGACGCAGAATCCATCGGCATAGCCGCCATGTATCTTGGCGCCGGTCGTGCGACGAAAGAGGATGAAATCAATCACGGCGTAGGAATCAGTCTGAAGAAGAAAATCGGCGATCCTGTCAAAGCAGGCGAAGCTCTGGTCGTATTGATCAGTGATGACGAGCAGCCGAACGACTCGATCCAGAAAGTGAAAGAAGCGTACATGATTTCTGGTGAAAAAGTCGAAAAACCAACATTGATCCACAACATCATTAAATAAAAATTTCTATTTAGGTTGAAAAGCGAACCGACCACACTCCGTGGGCGGTTCGTTTTTTTATTTCACATCAGCGAGTGTTATGAAGGGGAACAGAGGAATTTTAGGGTGTTTTGGATTGGATATTCATATGAGAATTGGTTCATGGTATCATTCTTGTAGAAGGAGGAATAAGGATGTTCCGGATTTTGGAGATCATGGTCGCGTCAATGGCTCTTATTCTTTTATTTTCCCATTGGTTTTTCTCTTTCCATGTAAACTTTGATCTCATAGCACTCGTGTCTGCTTTTTTGTATGTCTTCATAGGCGTTCGATTTTTAAAGGAGGATCGCGTTATCAGAGGAACAATCATTCTTGTGCTTTCCTCCATGATGGCGTTTATCTTTATTGAAAGTTTCATTCCAATTACATAGGAGGGAAAGCATGGACCCATGCATTTTGTGCTCACCAGAAACGGATGACGAACAGAAAATCATTTTTGAGAACGGCTCCTGCTACTTTGTTCAGAAAGACCAGCGGATCTTAAAAAGGTCGGGCTTAATCGTTCCCAAATCGCACCGGACAACGGTATTCGACCTTTCCAAGGAGGAATGGATCGATACGCAGGAAATGATTCAGCAAGTGAAAAGCTGGCTCGATGAAACACTTCAACCGGATGGGTATAACATCGGATACAATTGTTACGAAACCGGTGGGCAGCATATCTTTCACGCTCACATGCACATCATCCCCCGCTTCCAAGACGAACCCCACGCAGGAAAAGGCATCCGCCACTGGCTCAAACAAGAAGAAAACAAACGCCACATCTAAAACACGACCTCCCCAGGTTGTGTTTTTTTTATGATCGACCTCATACTGATAAAAGCAGCAAAGTCACCGATAAATGTATGAATTCCACCGATAACATGCTCCAACTCACCGATAAAACTCCAAAAGTCACTAATAAAAACCCTAAACCCACTGATAAAGAAGTTTTTGAAAAGATTCTTCTACTTTCCGCCCAGCACCCGTGTCATGACCTTAGGTTATGTATAGAAGATGATGGTAAGGGAAAGATAGGGTCACTTAAAGCAATGGGAGGTTTAGGTTATGAAAAAAATGATGGGTGTGTGTCTCGCTCTTTGTTTAGTTGTCTCACTACTTCCGTTAAACATGACTTTTGCAGAAGAAAGGGAGTCAACAGAGGTCATCAATTCGGCGAAATCAGCGATATTGATGGAAAAGAACAGCGGGATGACGCTTTATGATAAGGATTCAAATAAAAAGCTGCCCCCTGCGAGTATGACGAAGGTCATGACGCTGTTGTTGATCATGGAAGAGCTTGATAAAGGCGGCATCAAACTCGATGAAAAAGTCCGTATCAGTGAACATGCTGCTTCTATGGGCGGTTCTCAAATCTTCCTTGAAGCTGGAGAAGAAATGACCGTTGAAGATTTGCTCAAAGGAATAGCTGTGGCTTCTGGAAATGATGCGAGTGTCGCTATGGCAGAACGAATTGCTGGAAGTGAAAAAGAGTTTGTCGCTCAAATGAACAATAAAGCAAAAGATCTGGGTTTGAAGAATACACAGTTCCAAAACCCGACAGGTCTGCCGGCTGAAGGACATTTTAGTACAGCTCATGATATGGCCGTCATGGCGAGGGAACTGCTCCTTCACGATGAAGTGACGAAGTACACGAAAATTTATGAGGATTATTTGCGTAAGGGACAGGATAATGAATTCTGGTTAGTCAATACCAACAAATTGATCAAAAATTATCCGGGAATGGATGGACTGAAAACCGGTTACACAAGTGAGGCGAAATACTGTCTTACGGCTTCTGCTAAACGGGATGATATGCATATGATTGCGGTTGTTATGGGTGCGGAAAATCCGAAAATGAGGAACTCGGATGTGACGAGTCTATTGGATTATGGGTTCAGTCAGTATGAGGGTGTGAAGCTTTATTCTAAGGATGACACCATGAAAACGATGAAAATGACAAGAGGGAACCCATTAGAGTTGAAGCTGTCCCCGGAAAAAGACGTCGTCGTTCTTAAAAAGAAAAATGACAAGAAGAGTGAATATGAAACGGAACTGAAGATTGCGAAGAATACCAACCTTCCATTGGAAAAAGGGGCCCATATGGGATGGGTGATCGTGAAGAATGGTGATCAGGAAGTCGCTAAAGTGCGTCTTGAAACGTCGGAGACTGTGGAGAAGGCGGGATTTCCTGCTCTATGGCAGCGCTCATGGAAGAATTTGACGAGCTTTCAGAGGTTTTAGCATTTTCTCACTAGTTATGTTTTTGAGCAGGAAATGACAGCGAAAAGTACGAAAAGACATAGTGACTCTTATAAAGTCAGAGGAGGTAATTCACTTGAGTCTTCAAGTTAATTTTGCTGTCAGAGAAAATGTTTTGCTCGTCCGTTTGAATGGGGAGCTGGATCATCATGAAGCTACAACGCTTCGGGAAGCTTGGCAGAAGGAGCTCGCGAACAACGCGGTCGAACATGTGATTGTCAATTTACAAAAATTGTCCTTCATGGATAGTTCAGGCCTTGGTGTGATGCTCGGTCGTTATAAAGAGGTACAAGCGAAAGGGAACGAAATGGTGCTTTGTTCGATTTCGCCTGAGGTTCGGAGATTGTTTGATATGTCGGGAATGTTCAAAATCATGAAACTCGTGGATGATGAGGCATCCGCGCTTGAAATGTTGGGGGTGGCATCATGCGAAATGAAATGACGCTGGAGTTTACGAGTGTGAGTGAAAATGAATCCCTTGCCCGTGTATCGGTGGCTGCTTTTGTCAGTCAAATCAATCCGACGATGGAAGAATTGACGGATATTAAAACCGTCGTCTCAGAAGCCGTCACGAATGCTATCATTCATGGTTACGAAGAGAAAAGTGATGAAAAAGTGATGCTTACGTGTGCGATTGATGACGGAGAAATCGAATTGATCATCCAGGATCGTGGTCAGGGTATTGAGAACATTGATATTGCAAAAGAACCACTGTACACATCGAAACCGGAATGGGAACGCTCGGGAATGGGTTTTACTATCATGGAGAATTTCATGGATCGCGTAGACATTACATCAGAGCCCGGGGTCGGAACGACGATCCGAATGACGAAGCAGTTGACGTCAACCCGCGCTTTGTGTAATTGAGGCGCCGCCTATGAGCGATACGACAAAAGAACGTCTGTCCGACAAAGATGTCAAAGAGCTGATCAAAAAGAGTCAGGCGGGCGATCAAGAGGCGAGGGACTACCTGGTGGAAAAAAACACCCGTCTCGTATGGTCGGTCGTCCAGCGATATCTCAGACGTGGATACGATCAGGATGATCTGTATCAGATCGGCTGTATCGGCCTGCTTAAATCGATCGACAAGTTCGATTTGAGCTATGATGTCCGTTTTTCTACGTATGCCGTCCCCATGATCATTGGTGAAATCCAGCGTTTCATTCGTGATGATGGCAGTGTGAAAGTGAGCCGCAGTTTGAAAGAACTGAATCATAAAGTCCGAGCCAAAAAAGAAGAGCTGTTAAAAGAATATGGACGCTCTCCCACAGTGAACGAGCTCGCAGATGCCTTAGGTCTTACGAGGGAGGAAATCGTCCAGGCGGAGGAAGTTGGACGAACCCCTCAGTCCATTTATGAAACGGTTTATGAGAACGAAGGCGATCCCATCACACTCGTCGATCAGATTGCCGAAGAGGAAAGCAACTGGTTCGACCATCTCACACTCCAGGATGTGATGAGTAAACTGGATAAGAGGGAAAGGCTCATTATTTACTTGCGCTATTACAAAGATCAAACGCAGACCGAAGTGGCAGAGCGTTTAGGGATATCGCAGGTACAAGTATCGCGGTTAGAGAAGAAAATCCTTGCTGACATGAAAGAAACCATGAATGATACAAGCTGATCGCTGTACCTAAAAAGGTACAGCTTTTTTTATGTTCACCGAAAAGTCGTTTGATGCTTGCTCGTGCACCTTTGGTTACACTGTTTCTTCCTGATCTTAATATCCGAGGACTCTTCGTATGATATTTCTGATCTCACACATAATAAGTCTAAGAAAATTTAAACAGGGGAGGCGGTAGGGTTGGCGACTCCTGTCTACATTCGTACAAAACAATCGATTTATGTTCCACCTTTGTCAAAAATCCGCTTGCAGGATGTGGCTCGTGTGACAGGGCAAAAACGTCATAAGCCTGTCTTGGAACAGATGGTGTTACATCAAGTGACCGAAGAGGATCAAAACATCGTGGTCATCGACTCTTTCATGATCATTGAACAAGTGATCGAGAAGTTTCCGGACATTGAGGTCGAACTGATCGGGCCGAATCAATGTGTGGTTCATGTGGAGAAACATCAAAAGCAGCCGTCCCCTCTTTTGATCAGCGGTATATGGATCTTGCTTTTTATAGGAGCGGCGATGGCTATAATGAATTTTCACTATGATGTGAGCATGCAGGCCGTTCAACAGAAGTTACATTTCATGTTGACGGGGGAGAAAGTGGAACATCCTTTATGGATTCAAATCCCGTATTCCATCGGCCTTGGAATTGGAATGATATTATTTTTTAACCATTGGTTTCAGAAACGATTCAATGAAGAACCGAGTCCGATGGAGGTAGAGATATTCAATTATCAGGAAGACCTGGACCATTACGTGGCCATTAAAGAGAATAAGGTGGAAAAACAGGATGTGGATCGTTGAAGTACTCATAGGGCTTGCAGCCGGAATTGCTGTCGGAACCGGTTTCGTTGCATTTTTGACAGTCCTTGGTATTGTTCCGAGGCTCATGCAGTTGAGTCATTCGGAATCGAAACTTCGCAGTTACGAGATGGCCGTGATCTTAGGTGTTTTTGCCGGAATTTATCTTTCCTTCGGGGACGGACCAGTGAAGATGACGTTGATCGGTCTTGTAATATGGGGCCTTTTCCATGGGATTTTTGTAGGCATGTTAGCGGCTGCTCTTACAGAGGTCCTCAATGTATTTCCGCTCTTATTCAAACGAATCGGGGTGGATGGTTTTCTATTCACCCTCTTAATGGCACTTGTGCTTGGTAAGATTGCGGGTTCTTTGTTTCAATGGATTATTTTTGTCAGGTGAATGATTTGGGATTAGGAGGAAACAGTGTGGATAAACAACCACTGAACGAAAAAAATTTTGATAAAGCTAGAAAATCGTATCAGCCGAAACCGCCTTATGTGATGAATTGTATCAAAGCATTTATCGTGGGTGGTTTGATTTGCGTATTTGGTGAACTTCTCACACAAATGTATATCCACTGGTTTGATTATAGCGAAAAGAACGCCATCAACCCGACGGTCGCAACGTTGATTCTTCTATCTGCGCTCGCTACGGGGTTTGGTGTTTATGATAAGCTCGGACAGTTTGCAGGAGCTGGATCTGCGGTTCCTGTCACTGGATTTGCCAATTCAATTACTTCTGCAGCCCTTGAGCATAAATCCGAAGGTCTTGTGCTTGGGGTTGCGACCAATTTGTTCAAGTTGGCTGGGTCGGTCATTGTATTTGGTGTGGTTGCTGCTTATGTACTGGGTATCATTCGTTACGTGTGGGCGCTTATTTTTTAGGAGGAAATGCATATGGCTAAAACTGGAACACAATCATGGACATTTACGGAACCCGTTTACTTACAATCCACAGGGACAGCTGTCGGACCGATGGAGGGTGAAGGTCCCCTTAAAGATACGTTCGATGTCATTCATGAAGAACTTCACTGCGGGGAATCCAACTGGGAGCTTGCTGAACGCAAATTAATGACGGATGCGGTGTACACGTGTTTGCAAAAAGCAGGGGTCGACCAGTCCAATATCGATTTATTTTTAGCGGGGGATCTGTTAAACCAGAACGTCACAGGGAACTATGTGGCAAGACAGTTAGGCATTCCCGTACTAGGGATGTTCGGGGCGTGTTCGACCAGTATGGAAACTCTGGCAACAGGTGCTGCGCTTGTTTCATCTGGCTACGCCAAACAAGCTTTAGTGGCTGTTAGTTCTCACAACTGTACGGCTGAGCGCCAGTTTCGTTACCCAACGGAGTACGGAGGGCAAAAGCCGAAAACCGCAACATTTACTGTCACAGGAAGCGGAGCGGCCATCCTTTCGAAAACTCCTTCGAAAATCCAGGTGGAAGCGGCAACTATTGGGAAAGTCATGGATTACAGTGTCAAAGACCCGTTTGATATGGGCTCTGCGATGGCACCCGCCGCATGGGATACGATTAAAACACATCTGGAAGACATGGGTCGTGTGCCGGGCGATTATGATGTCATCGCTACAGGTGACTTGTCTGCAGTAGGTACGCCTATTCTCAAAGATTTGATGAAACAGGATGGCTATGACATTAGTGACGTGCACAAAGACTGTGGACTGCTTGTCTACCACAGTGATCAACCAGTGTTCGCAGGCGGAAGCGGATGCGCATGCTCAGCGGTCGTCACATATGGGAAAATTGTGCAGGATTTGATTAGTGGAAAATACAAGCGTGTGTTAATCGTTGCCACAGGTGCCCTGATGAGTCCGATGATGCTTCAACAGAAGGAATCGATTCCAGGGATCGCTCATGCCGTTGTTCTTACCAGAGGGGAGGGGGAAGCATGACCTTTTTATGGGCATTTATCGTCGGAGGAAGCATTTGTGTAGTCGGACAGATTTTATTGGATGTCTTCAAATTGACTCCAGCCCATGTGATGTCCTCCTTCGTTGTCGCTGGAGCGGTACTGGACGCGTTCGACCTCTATGACAACCTTATTGAATTTGCCGGGGCAGGAGCGACGGTCCCTATTACAAGTTTCGGGCATTCCCTTTTGCATGGGGCGATGGAACAAGCGGATGAACATGGTTTTATCGGAGTAGCTGTCGGGATTTTTGAATTAACATCTGCAGGTATTGCATCGGCGATATTGTTTGGCTTTATCGTGGCTGTGATTTTCAAGCCTAAAGGATAAATCGAGATCAAGGAGTGGAGGTTTATGCCTGAGAAGAAAAAAGAAACACCCATCGTCATGAAACTCGAGCAAAACCGGAAGACGATGAATGAACGCATTGGCGTAGACCAATCATTTGATACCGGCTTCCGTACGCTGACCTTATTGGGTGTTGAAGTGAACTTCTATTATGTCACAGGTTTGGTAGAGACACCCATCGTTGTAGAAGTGATGCGACAATTGATGGAAATGAATGAAACAGAAGACCACGTCGATTCTGTATTTAAATCCATAAAAGATGAAATCCCTCATCAACAAGTAGAGACGACTTCCGACCTTGATAAGTGTATCACCCAGATGCTATCAGGGTTGATGGTCATTTTCGTCGATGGAGAAACAGAGGCCTTCATCGTCGATGTGCGGACCTATCCCGGGAGGACTCCGGAGGAACCGGATACGGAAAAGGTCATTCGTGGGTCGAGGGACGGTTATACAGAAAATATCATAGAGAATACGGCCCTCACACGACGCCGTATCAGAGATGAACGTTTGAGAAATGAGATCATGCAGGTGGGTAATCGTTCGAAAACAGATGTTTGTATTACTTACATTAAAGACGTTGCTGATCCAGGTCTCGTACAGTTATTAAAAGAAGAAATCCAAAAAATCGATATCGACGGCCTTTCCATGGCGGATAAAAGCCTGGAAGAGTACATTGTCAAGCAGGGAAGGAACCCGTTTCCTCTTGTAAGATATACGGAACGTCCGGATGTCGTCGCTTCTCATTTGTTTGAAGGCCATGTGGTCATCATGACGGACACGTCACCGAGCACGATCATTACGCCTACCACTTATTTTCATCATGTTCAACATGCGGAGGAATTCCGACAATCTCCTCCAGTTGGGACTTTTGTACGGTGGGTTCGTTTTTTTGGGATTTTTGCATCTGTCTTTCTTCTGCCATTATGGATGCTGTTTGTTATGCAACCGGATTTGCTCCCAGAACCTTTTGCTTTTATTGGACCCAATGAGGAAAGCTCCATCCCTATCATCTATCAAATTTTAATTGCTGATTTAGGTTTGGAGATGTTAAGAATCGCAGCCATCCATACGCCAACGCCATTATCGACGGCTATGGGACTTATTGCCGCAGTGCTTATAGGCCAAATCGCCATTGACGTAGGAATGTTTGTACCAGAAGTCATCCTTTACGTAGCTGTTGCAGCTATTGGATCTTATTCCACGCCAAGTTATGAATTATCGGTGGCCAATAAAATGGCACGTATTTTGTTTGTGATTTTAGTGGCATTATTCGGAATCAAAGGGTTGATGTTCGGATTTTTGGCTTATGTTCTGCTTTTAGCCAATACAAAGTCATTGAATACGCCTTATTTGTGGCCGTTCCTTCCGTTCAACGGAAAAGCGGCAGTCCAAATCATCCTCCGTCTCAGTATGCCATCGTTGAAAGTGCGTCCGAGTGTTGTTCATCCTCAAAACAATACACGTCAGAAATAATCGTATTGCCCGTTCTTTAGCAATGTGATAAATTAAAATAAATCTTAATGTCCTTTGACTTCCAAAGGGCATTTTCTTTTTATCATTTCTCCGTTTGAAGAAAAGGTGGGTTACGATGAATCATGATGTTAATGAAAGCGGGCAATTGTTGATCGGACAAGTTCCTGCACAGGAACTTGCCGAACAATATGGCACCCCTCTTTATGTATATGATGTAGGTGAAATCAGACAAAAGGCTCGGGCATTCGTGCAGACTTTCAAAGAAAATCAGGTGGCGGCTCAAGTCGCGTATGCCAGTAAAGCTTTTTCTTCTGTCGCTATGCTCCAGGTTGCGAACCAGGAGGGTCTTAGTTTAGACGTCGTTTCGGAAGGAGAGTTACATACAGCTCTTGAAGCGGGTTTTCCAGTAGAGAAGATCCATATGCACGGAAACAACAAAAGTATCCGTGAATTGGAAATGGCCGTCGAACATGGAATCGGCTGTGTCGTCGTCGATAACTTTTATGAAATCGAACTTCTTCATGCGATTCTTAAAGAACAGAAGAAAGAGATGGATGTATTATTGAGGGTAACACCGGGGATAGAAGCCCATACCCACGATTATATATTGACCGGGCAGGAAGACTCCAAATTCGGCTTCGATTTGGCCAGTGGCCAGGCTGAGGAGGCATTCATGAAAGTCCGTGAAGATGCCAATATCCGCTTAATCGGACTTCACTGCCATATCGGCTCACAAATCTTCGAGACGAGTGGTTTCGAGATGGCGACAAGCAAGCTCTTTACTACTTTGATCGATTGGCGGGACCGCTACGGATATGAAGCGACCGTACTGAATTTAGGTGGCGGTTTTGGTATTCAATATACGAAAGAAGACGAACCGCTTGATCTCGATCAATATGCCCACGCCCTCATCCGTGAAGTAAAAACACTTTCTTCTCAGTACCATTATCCTATGCCCGAGATTTGGATCGAGCCGGGGCGAGCGATTGTTGGGGAAGCAGGTACAACGATCTACACCATCGGTTCCATCAAAGAAGTCCCTGATGTAAGGACCTATGTATCTGTAGATGGTGGGATGACTGATAATATCCGTCCCGCCCTTTACCAGGCGAAATATGAAGCAGCGCTGGTAGAAAAAATGGATCAAAATCCGGAAAAAGAGTACTCCATAGCTGGAAAGTGCTGTGAATCCGGAGATATGCTAATATGGGACGTGGCGCTTCCTACAGTTGAGCATGGAGACAGACTTGCAGTTTTCAGCACAGGAGCGTATGGTTATGCTATGGCTAATAATTATAACCGCTTTCAAAAAGCGGCCGTCGTGTTTGTCGAAGACGGAAAGCATCAGCTTGTCGTCAGAAGAGAGAGCTATCAGGAGATGACACGACTTGACTTATCTTATGAAAAATGAAAAGGGGTATGAGAAATGAAACAAGCAACGATTGAATTTGAAAATGGAGAAAAAATGCTGATTGAACTATACGAGGAAGCAGCACCCAATACGGTTGCGAATTTTGAGAAACTTGCCAATGATGAATTTTACGATGGTTTGACTTTCCACCGTGTCATCCCTGACTTCGTCATCCAGGGAGGATGTCCGAATGGAACAGGCGCAGGTGGTCCAGGCTATACAATCAAATGCGAAACAGAAGGCAATCCTCATAAGCATGAACGGGGAACCCTTTCTATGGCCCACGCTGGTAAAGATACAGGAGGAAGCCAATTCTTCGTGTGTCATTCTCCTCAGCCGCACTTAGACGGGCGTCACACCGTATTTGGAAAAGTGGTCGAAGGTGTGGACACGGTTGATCGTGTTCGTGTCGGAGATGTGATGCAGAAGGTCCGCGTCGAGGACAAATAATCACTAGAAGAGCCCTTCATGATTGTCACATTACTGTTATTGATTTTTCTAGTGGCCCCTATAAGTCTATTCATCCATGAGCTTGGTCACCTCTTCCCCGGTCGGTACTTTCGGGCAGATCAAAGTGTTCTTCACCTTGGCCGTGGGAAAGTGATCGGGCGGTGGAGGAAAAGTGGGGTCCACGTATATATTCACCTTTTTTTCTTCCAGGGAGCTTACTCGTTGAACGAACGGAAACCTCCGTTCAAGGATCGGGAGAAAGCTTGGATCAGTATGGGCGGTCCTATATTCAATACCATTACAGCGTTTATTTTGTTCCTATGGTTCAAGGACCAGGGCGGTGACCTGCTCCGTATCGCTTTTCTTTTCAATACTTATCTTGCCATCATGAATCTTATTCCCTTTTCTATCAAAGGAAAAGATTCTGATGGATATCGGCTCTGGTCAATTGTGAAACGTCGGTTTTTAAACAGGCTTGAATAATCACAGGCTTTGCTATATTCTATGTAGCGGGGCAAATCACAAAAAACCGGGGGCCACGTATAATGAAAATGAAAAATTGGATGCTGTTTACGTTTTTAACGGTGTTCAGCATCGGTTGGGGTTTATACTACTGGTTCGTAATCGTCATGTAAGCTTGACATATCAGGAGAATTGGACAATGATTGAAAGTAACCATTTTCTTTTTTCGATCCAACGGTCGGACATCTGGAACTCTAGGAAAGTTATTTTCATAATTGAGGGGTTAATATGTTAATTCGATATAAAAAATCATTTGAAAAGATTGCGATGGGTTTGCTTTCTTTCATGCCTGAAGTTACAGATGTGAAGACACTTCAGGAAATTATAAGGGAATACGATTCCAATCCGGATTGGAATCTATTTTTGTGGAAAGAGGAAGATATCCTCGGAGCGGTCGGAGTCCGTTTGGAAGATGGCAGGGCCGTCATCCAGCACGTATCCGTCAACCCTTCCCACCGTAACACAGGGATTGGAAGACAGATGATTCATCGTGTCCGTGATCACTTTAAAGATGTATGTGACGTGTGTGCTGATGTGGCAACAGAATCATTCATCGAGAAATGTGATGAAGAAAGTGCCTCTTCACAGTTATAAATAAGAAGGAGGTGTCGATTCACGACACCTCCTTTGTTTCGTTTTATTATTGAATTCATAATGACTTTTTTCTTTTTTTGTGTTTGAGTACAAGGTGTTCGTCAGACATGTCACTTGGAGATCCATAAGCAACGCCCCACTGTTGGCACAACAGATGGACCTCTTTCAGAAGTTCCATATCAATGATAGGCATATTCCAGCTGCGATAGGGAACCTCTTCGTCCAAACGCGCATTGAATTCTTCCAGCTGTTTTACGAGGCGTTCTCCATCCAGGCCGAGGAGCGGGAGCTCTTTTTCGTGTTCTGATTTGTTTTTTAAACAGCGTTTAACTAGAGTCCTTGCCCCATTCGGATTGCCTCGGCGATCATGATACATAGCTACAGCGATTTGGATCAGCCATACCCAGATGGAAGACCGGTTTCGAGGATCTACTTCTTTCCAGTACTCCTCGAGGACCTCATGACACTCAAAATAATCTCTTGTACCGTGGAAGTGAGCAAGGAATTCAATATAGGCTTTCGGATACATATAAACCATCCATTCCTTTGAGTCAACCATGAGAATCATGGTTGTTTATTAAAATAGTTCCTGACTTATAACTATAGTATAACGTAACCGAAGACAGAAGACATGCATCGTTATGAAATACATGCTGTCACAGCAGTATAATTTTTGATACCATTATAGAAAGAACATTGGAACGTAAAGGAAGAATGATATGAAAAAAAGCTACCAAGTGAAAGTGGAAGGTTTTGAAGGACCTCTTGATCTTCTTTTACACCTGATCAATCGATATGAAATCGACATCTATAATATACCCGTTTCTCAAATTACGGATCAATACATGAACTATATCCATACAATGCAGGAGCTTGAGCTGGACCTGGCAAGCGAATACCTGGTGATGGCAGCTACTTTACTGGCTATGAAAAGTCAGATGCTCCTTCCCAATCAAAACATGGAAGATGAATTTGAAGATGGAGAGCTTGAGGATGACCCGCGCGAAGATTTGATGCGACGGTTGATTGAATACCGTAAATATAAACAGGCGGCAGAGGAACTCAAGGAAAAAGAACTCGATGCCAACCGGATCTATACCCGACCTCCTTTGAATATGGAAGGCTGGGAAGAAGAGATGCCGGAAGTCCGCCCTGGCGAAGCTTCTGTTTACGATATGATTCAAGCGATGGGCAATCTATTAAAACGGGCTAAAACAGAAAAACCACAGGAAGCGAAAGTCCGGAGAGATGAGATTCCTATCCAAATGAGAATGGAAGAAATACTCGGTAAAATTGATGTGCAAGCCGGTGGCATTCCTTTTCATCAATTATTTGAAAAAAGAACCCGACCGCATATCGTCGTAACCTTCATCGCTTTGCTGGAACTGATGAAGAGTAACGACATCGTGTGTGTCCAACAACAACACTTTGATGAACTAATCGTATATAAGATGGAGGATGCACCATGGAGTTAGAAGAATACAAAGCCATAACCGAAGGCCTGCTTTTTGCTGCCGGAGAAGAAGGAATCACCAAAAAGAAACTGACGAACCTGCTGGAATTGGATACGAAAACGTTCCAGTCCTTGCTGGAAGAAATGATAAAAGACTATCAATCCAAGAATAGAGGCCTCACCATCATGGATTCACAAGGAACCTTACACTTGACCACGAAACCGGAGCATGCTTCCTATTACAAGCGTCTTCTGGATTCACCAGGTTCAACAAGGCTTTCTCAGGCGGCTCTTGAAACGCTCGCTATCATTGCCTATCAACAACCTATTACAAGAATAGAAGTGGATGATTTAAGAGGGGTCAAAAGCGACCGTGCCATCCAGACCCTGGTCAATCGCAGTTTGATTGAAGAAAAAGGCCGGAAAGATGCCATCGGACGACCAATCCTATATGGAACGACCAAGGATTTTCTTATCTATTTCGGTTTGACGTCAATTGAAGAGCTCCCGCCACTTTCTGAACTCAAGCAGGGCGAGGGGGAAGAAGAAGGCGATGCCGACCTCTTTTTCGAAAAATTCAACGAAGATCCCTTCGGTGACGACTAAAAAGCTGTTCCCCACCAGGAACAGCTTTTTTTCTATATAACCATTCGAATGTGGAAGACTTGATTTATAGATAAGCGCTCCCGCGGAAAGCGATTCATTCTCCGCAGCCCCATCCATTCATCAAACTCATCACTAACTTAGTTTTCTACCGCAATCCTCTTGTATTGGGATTTTTCTATTACTCATAAGCTTGTACGTTTTTGCATAAGTTGAAGCAAATGATGTGAATAGGAGGAAGTCCTCTTGAGAAGGTTCTTTTATGTAGCGGTGGCAATGACTTTACTACTCCCAACCTTTATGGTGGAGAAGGTAAAAGCGAATCCTAATATATCGGTATCTGCTGAGCGTGCTGTTCTGATGGATGCAGAATCGGGACGGGTTCTATACGAGAAGAATGCCTATGATCCTACACTGATTGCCAGCACCACAAAAATCATGACTGCGATCATAGCGATAGAATCAGGAATGATGGAAGAAAAAGTGAAAGTGAGTAAAAGGGCCGTTTATACAGAAGGGTCCTCCATTTATTTGACAGAGAAAGAAAAAATTCCTCTGAAGGATTTGGTATATGGATTGATGCTTAGGTCTGGAAATGATTCAGCTGTAGCGATTGCTGAACATGTAGGCGGAAGCGTCGAAGGTTTTGTACAGCTGATGAACGAAAAAGCGGCTTGGCTTGGAATGAACAACAGCCATTTTGAGAACCCTCATGGCCTGGATGGAGAAACCCATTATTCCAGTGCGTATGATTTGGGACTGCTCATGGCTTACTCCATGAAAAACGATACGTTCCGCGAAGTGACAGGCAGTGAAATGTATCGTTCTGAGAATCGGGAATACTCCTGGAAGAATAAAAATAAGATGCTGACCCAGTATTATGAGCCTACAAACGGTGGGAAAACAGGATTCACTAAAGCCGCTGGACGGACGTTGGTGACAAGTGCCCAAAAGGATGGCATGGAGCTGATTGCTGTAACTTTAAATGCTCCTGATGATTGGAATGATCATACGAGGATGTTCGAGTGGGGATTCGATAATTTTGAAACGGTAAAACTTCAGAGTGAAGGTACCGTGGAAGTGAACGGTCAATCGTTATACATTCCGAGAGATATCTATTATCCTCTGACTTTATCTGAAAAAGATGATCTTCAAGCGACGTTTTATCGCTATGAACAAGAAGGGGATTCGAATTTAGCAGGTGTGACGTACTTCATGGTGGGAAAAACACCAGTAGTAGAAGCGCCTGTGTGGAATGAGCGTCCTTCTCAATCCTTCTTTTCAGAAGTGAAGAACTTTCTGAATAGGATGATGGGGGTTGCGCCATGGTCAACTTGATTTGGGCGTTTCTTGCGGTCACGGGCATCATCTTTGCCATGTTTAATGGTACGATGGACGAAGTGAACAAGGCGATTTTTTCTACTTTGGATGAGGCGATTATGATTACGCTGAGTCTTGCGGGGGTTCTAATCTTTTGGTTGGGACTGATGAAAATCGCTGAAGAGGCAGGACTCCTTGCCGGCCTTGCGAAAATCTTCCGGCCCTTTGTGAAACGGATCTTTCCTGAAATTCCGGATGACCACCCGGCGCTCGGTTACATCCTGTCTAATATGACGGCAAACATGTTCGGTCTTGGAAATGCTGCCACACCAATGGGATTAAAAGCGATGAAGGAATTGAAAGAGTTATCAGGCTCCGATAAAGCGAGCCGGTCGATGATTACACTACTTGCCATCAACACTTCCTCCCTGACGCTCGTACCGACCACCGTCATTGCCATTCGGATGAAGTATGACTCGCAGGATCCGACTTCCATCGTCGGAGCTACCATTCTGGCAACAATTATTTCTACCATTGCCGCTTTATTGATCGACCGTTATTTCCATTATAAAAGGGAGAGGGCGATGCGCTTATGATCAGCATATGGCTCATCCCATCCATCATCCTGCTTGTATTGGTGACGGCAACCCTCAAAAAGGTTCCTTCGTATGAAGTTTTCGTGGAGGGAAGTAAAGAGGGGATCCAAATAGCGATCAGTCTGCTTCCTTTTTTGCTGGGTATGATGGTGTCGATTGCTGTGTTCCAAGCCTCAGGTGCCATGGGTGCGATTGTAAAACTGTTCGAACCTCTCATGTCTTTGTTTGGAGCCCCGGCTGAAATTCTCCCTTTGGCCTTCATACGACCCATTTCAGGCACGGCCGCCCTCAGTATGACGACAGAGCTGATCCGTACGTTCGGTCCTGACTCATTCATAGGCCAGCTCGCCTCTGTCATGCAGGGAAGTACGGATACAACGCTGTATATTATCACCGTCTATTTTGGTGCTGTAGGTATTAAAAGAATGGGAGATGCTTTGAAAGTTGGACTCCTGGCCGATTTGGTTGGTATAATAGCATCAATTATCATTGTCATCATCCTATTTAGTTAATAGGATGATTTTTTGTTCAAAACTTTATAGAATGTGTATAATGTAGATGAACGGAAGAGCCGCGCTTTGTGAGCGTGGCTCCGTTTCATGAAAAAAAGTGATTTCAAAGAAAGTTGGTGACGGTCGTATGGCAGATATGGAACGACTACAAAAGGTGATCGCCCACGCAGGTGTCGCATCACGAAGAAAAGCAGAAAAGTTGATTGTTGACGGCAAGGTTACGGTCAATGGAGAAGTTGTAACAGAATTAGGAACAAAGGTTGGTAAAAACGATGATATAGAAGTAGAAGGAGTGCCGATTGATAAAGAAGCGCCTGTCTACTATTTGCTATATAAACCACGCGGAGTCATCTCAAGCGTCAGTGATGATAAGGGACGTAAAGTAGTCACAGACTTTTTACCTGAAGTTCAAGAGCGGATTTTCCCGATCGGCAGACTGGACTATGATACATCTGGATTGATTTTGTTAACAAACGATGGGGAGTTTGCGAATTTACTTATGCATCCAAGTCATGAAGTGGACAAAGTGTACATCGCAAAGACGAAAGGCATTCCTACTAAAGATCAATTGAAACAGTTGAAGAAAGGGATGACTGTAGACGGGGAATACCTGAAGGCCGTTCACGCGAAAGTCACATCCACCGATTCGAAGAAGAATACGGCGATTGTGCAAATCGTTCTTCATGAAGGAAAGAACCGTCAAGTACGCCGGATGTTTGAAGCCCTTGGCTACCCTGTCGACAAATTGAAGCGTGAGCGTTACGGGACACTGGACTTACATGGAATGAATGCTGGTGATTCTCGACCTTTAAAACCGTTTGAAGTGAAACAGCTTCGTGCACTTGCTGAAAAAACTGTTGAATAACGTTCAAATTTACAGCCTTCAATCAATGTTATAATGGGTTGGGAGTGAGTCAATATGAAGGAATCAACCATTAGAAAAAAAAGAAAGCGCCTTATTTTCAGAACAGCTATGCTTGCCGTCATGGTCGGGCTTGTCGTGTTCGCTCTCGTCGCTAACGGCAAGGATGAACAGGCGGTGATCGCCAAAGGGGAAAAAGCCCCCGATTTTCAATTGAAAAAGTTCGGTACAGATGAGACGGTTCAATTGAGTGATTTGCGAGGAAAAGGCGTCATGGTCAATTTTTGGGCGACGTATTGTAAGCCATGTAAAGATGAAATGCCTTATATGGAAGAATTGTATCCCGAGTATAAAGAGAAAGGTGTCGAAATTCTGGCTGTCAATTTGGATTCAACCGAACTTGTGGTGAAGAATTTTGTGAACGAATACAATCTGACCTTTCCAATTCTCCAGGACAAAAATGGAGAAGTGATGGATCTTTATAACATCGGTCCGATTCCTTCTACGCTGTTCATCAATCCTGAAGGTGAAATTGAAGAGCAAGTCATCGGCCCTCTGACCTTGGACAAACTCGAAGGCCACTTGCAAAAGATTGCACCGGCGGAATAGAGTCTACTTGACATTGTGAGGTTTTACTATGAAAGAGATTACCTGTGAATGTGGTCATGTGAATCCTGAAGGCACAGTTCTTTGTGAAGCTTGCGGAAAGCCGGTCGAGCAGAACCAGCATATTGATGGGAATGAGGATAAAAAACTCCTCAACATGCGTTACGATGGAAGTGCCCGTCGCTCCCAAACGTATAATCGTACGATCGTTGATAAGATATGGAACTTCTTTTCTTCCGTGAAGGTCGGGGTCACCCTGATCTTTATCACCGTCGTGGCATCTGCGATCGGAACGATCTTCCCTCAATCCGTGTTTATTGGCGGGGCAGATCCTGCCACCCACTACAAGGATCAATACGGGATAGCCGGACAGATCTATTATCAACTCGGATTTCATGACCTTTTCAGTTCGTGGTGGTACATGCTATTAATCGCGATGATTGGCATATCCATTGTCATTGCATCCATCGATCGTTTCTTCCCGCTATATAAAACTTTGAAAAGGCAGAAGCCGAAGCGTCATGAACTGTTCATGAAAAAACAGCGGGTGTTCGGAGAGACGAAATCGGATTCTATCGATTATGAAACATTCAAAAGCAACTTAAAGAAAAGACGCTTCAACGTTTATGAACAAGATGGACATATACTGGCAGAGAAGAACCGTTTTGCGAGATGGGGACCTTATGTCAATCATATCGGTCTTATTATTTTCCTATTAGGTGCAATTCTCCGGTTTATCCCTGCTTTTTATGTCGATGAACACGTCTGGGTGAGGGAAGGGGAGACTACCCTGATCCCTGGAACAGAAGGCGAGTACTATATTAAAAATGAGGCCTTCACTCTAGAAACCTATGATAAAGACAATCCTGAAGATGCGAAGTTTAAGGAAGCCATTGAAAATCAGGATGGAGCGATTCCGAAAACCTTCCGGACAGACGCTGTTATTTATGAGCGGACCAATCAGGGAGTCGCCGGCGCAGATCCTGAGCTTGAGACGATCAAGGAAGGGGCTGCTACATTAAACAATCCATTAAAGTTTAAGGACTTTGCTCTTTATCAGGCGAGCTATCAGTTGGATGAGTTCAGTGAAATGTCTTTCAAAATCCATGACAAGGATGATGAAGAGACCAACTACGGCGAATTTACAGTCGATTTGACGGACCCCCAATCTACATATGAGCTGGACGGAGGGTTCCGGGTAGAGGTCGTCAACTATTTTCCAGAGTATGAAATGCAGGATGGCCAGCCGGCTTCCGTATCCAAGTATCCGAAAAACCCAGCTTTCGTATTCAATTTATATGCACCAGATAAAGAAACGCCTGAAACTAGTTTCTTGGGGATAGGCGCGAATATCGATGCCGGAGAGAATAACCAATACAAACTAGGCCTTACAGGTTTCGATACCCGGGATGTCACAGGTTTGACTGTGAAAAAGGATCATACACTAGGGATCATTTCTCTTGGTGGCGCGATTTTCATGATCGGTGTGATCCAGGGGATGTATTGGAACCATCGTCGAATCTGGCTGCAACCTAGGTCAGACGGAGTATGGATTGCAGGACATACGAATAAAAACTGGTATGCCTTGAGAATGGAAATTGAGAAATCCATTGAAGGCACTCACATCGAGGCCCCTCAGGACCAGTATGAAATGAAATCATAGAGTCAGGAGGATGAAACAATGGGAGATTGGACAACCATAAGCGGCAATCTGCTCTATGCTGCTTTTTTCATCTATTTAATAGCGACCTTTTTCTTCGGAGGCACGATCCGCGATAAAAAGAGAGGGAAGAGCCGCATTGCAGGGAATATTGGAATTTCGCTTGCGATCATCGGGTTTCTCACTCAAGTCGGGTATTTTATTACGAGGTGGTTCGCCAGTGGTCATGCCCCGATCAGTAACTTGTTTGAGTACACGACATTTTTTGGAATGATGCTTGTATTCGCATTCATCGTTCTCTACTTTATTTACAGAGTGGATCTCTTAGGATTATTCGCTTTGCCGATTGCATTATTGCTCATTGCTTTCGCAAGCATGTTTCCAACGGAAATATCACCACTTGTACCATCTTTGCAGTCGCACTGGTTGTACATCCACGTAACGACAGCATCCCTTGGCCAAGGGATTTTATCGGTTAGTTTTGTGGCAGGATTGATTTTCCTGATCAGCCAGGTGGACCAGAGCAAACGTTCCAAACATACGGTTTGGCTAGAGTTTGTCATCTATATCATTGCTGTGACACTCGCTTTCATTATCGTTTCTTCATCATTCAGCGCGATGAATTACGAAGCGACTTTCGAAGCTCCGATTGAAGGACAACAAGCAGAGATCACTTATAACATGCCGGCCATTACGGGACCTTATAATGGGGAATTGATAAATGATGAAGCCATGTCTCCATTGATCCAGGCACCAGAATGGATGCGCGGAGAGGATGCGGCTAAAAAACTCAACACCTTCCTATGGGCTCTATTAGGCGGGGTAATCCTGTACTGGGGGACAAGACTTATTTTAAGAAAGCGGATAGCTGCGGCTATTCAACCACTTCTTAACAAAAAAGTGAACCCTGAACTTGTAGATGAGGTATCCTACCGCGCCGTGGCCATCGGGTTCCCGGTATTTACTTTGGGAGCGCTCATTTTTGCGATGATATGGGCACAGCAAGCGTGGGATAGGTTCTGGGGTTGGGACCCGAAAGAAGTTTGGGCTCTGATTACTTTCTTCTTCTATGCAGCCTACCTTCATTTACGACTGTCCAGAGGCTGGCAGGGAATGAAATCCGCGTGGCTTGCCGTTGGTGGTTTCGGGATCATCATGTTCAATTTAATTGCGGTCAACTTAATTATTTCAGGCTTACATTCTTATGCATAAAAACAAAAGGCAGGCGAGAATTTTTAAAACTCCGCCTGCCCTTTGTGTAAAGGATACGATGTAATGAAACCATAGGATTAGAATTCTATGATTTGGAGGTTTTTAAATGGATCAAGAAGCCAAAGTGTTAGTAGTAGATGATGAAGAACGCATTCGACGACTGATTCGAATGTATCTGGAAAGGGAAGATTATGTCATTGATGAAGCAGAAGATGGGGAAGAAGCTTTGCAAAAAGCGCTTCATAATGAATATGATGTGATTTTGCTTGATTTGATGCTCCCTGGAAAAGACGGGATTGAAGTGTGTAAAGAGTTGCGTGAGAAGAAAGCCACTCCTGTGATCATGCTTACAGCAAAAGGGGAAGAAGCCAATCGCGTGCAAGGGTTTGAAGTAGGCACGGACGACTATATCGTGAAACCCTTCAGTCCAAGGGAAGTTGTTTTGCGAGTGAAGGCACTCCTGCGCCGCTCTTCTTCAACGAAGTTCTTAGAAACGGAAACATCTGCCCGTAACGTCCTTGTTTTCCCTCATATGACAATTGACAATGACGCTCACCGTGTAACGGCGGCTGGGAAGGAAGTAGCGTTGACACCAAAAGAGTACGAGCTTCTTCACTATATGGCTCAGTCTCCGGATAAAGTTTTTGACAGGGAACAACTGCTTAAGGAAGTCTGGCAGTATGAATTCTTCGGCGATCTTCGGACGGTGGATACGCATGTCAAACGACTCCGTGAAAAATTAAGTAAAGTTTCTGCAGAAGCAGCAGGGATGATTGTGACGGTTTGGGGCATCGGCTATAAATTCGAGGTCTCTGGTGACTGATGTTCTGGCGTAGTGTAGTCGGGAAGTTATGGTTCACCATCTTACTATTGGTTTGCTTTGTCCTCTTTATTTTAACTGTTCTTCTTCTTGAGTTCTTTCAAAACTATCACGTAGTGGAAGCAGAAAGGCATCTGTTGCAAACGGCGGACCGGATTTCAGATGTCGTAGACCGCTATGAACAAGAGGAAGACCTCTTACTTTCAACAACAGCCCTTGTCAAAGATCCGGCAAGTCGTGCGGTCATCGTATTGAGTGAAGAGGAGCAGTTGGTTTCTGAGAGTGATTCCGATTCTCTGCCCGTGCTTGATTATGCGTGGTTTGAAAATGATGAGGACACAAAAACCGTTTTGAATGAGGGGTTAGATGTTAAAAAAGTTGCCGATCTAGGAAATGGCGAGACAGGAGTAATGGTTGTCGGCACCCCTCTTGATAACCGTGACGGAGCCGTTTTTGTCTATCAATCACTGGATACGATTGAAGAAACGTCCGAGCAGACAACGAAAATCATCTTCCTGGGTGCTGGAATTGCCATCGTCCTGACAACCATTTTCGCTTTCTTCCTGTCCACTAGAATCACAGCTCCTTTAATTAAAATGAGAGAAGGGGCATTGGAACTTGCTAAAGGCGAGTTCAACACGAAAATCCCCATACGTACCCATGACGAAATCGGAGAATTGGCGATGGCGTTTAATCGGATGGGACGGGAGTTGAAGTTTCATATCAACGCCTTGAATCAGGAAAAAGAACAGCTTTCAGGCATTTTGAGGTCGATGGCGGATGGCGTTATTACGTTTAACCGTGAAGGGGCTGTGCTCATTTCCAATCCTCCGGCCCAACAATATTTAGAGGCCTACGAGTTTGAAAGGAATGCTGCCTCTGCTTCTGCTGATCAAACGTCCCTTCCAGAACCACTGATGGATCTGTTTAATGATGTCATTACAGATGAGAATGAATCCATGATCGAGATGACACTGCAAGGCAGGTCCTGGGTCATCATCATGACACCTTTGTATGACAAAGAAAAAGTACGGGGAGCTGTCGCTGTCCTTCGGGATATGACAGAGGAAAGAAGACTGAATAAGCTCCGCAAAGACTTTATCGCAAATGTGTCCCATGAACTGCGAACCCCTATATCCATGCTCCAAGGGTATAGTGAAGCCATCGTAGATGATATTGCAGAGTCAAAAGAAGACAAAAATGAACTCGCTCAAATTATCCATGATGAATCTCTCAGGATTGGCCGGCTTGTCAACGAGTTGCTGGATATCGCGCGCATGGAAGCAGGGCATATTCAGTTAAACGAAGAATCCGTTGAAATGGAGCCGTTTTTAAACAGAATCATCAGGAAGTTCAGTGGAATCGCCAATGAAAAATCTGTAGATCTTAACTTGAAGGTAGAGGGAGAGTTCGGGCTTATCGAATTCGACCCTGATCGTATTGAACAAGTATTTACGAATCTGATTGATAATGCGATCCGCCATTCTGATCCAGGCAGTGAGGTCCAGGTGATTCTGGAAAAAGAAGAAAATGAATGGATAGCAAGTGTCAAAGACTCCGGTTACGGAATCGCTGAGGAAGACCTTCCTTTTGTATTTGAGCGTTTTTATAAAGCTGACAAGTCAAGAAAACGTGAGAATAAAAATTATAAAAAAGGCACAGGTCTTGGACTAGCCATCGCGAAAAATATTGTAGAAGCTCACGAAGGGACCATCAGTGTTCATAGCAAGTTGAGAGAAGGAACAACCTTCACTTTCAAAATCCCTTTTTCCCCATAAGGAAAAATAAAGTTGCTATATTCGAAAAATTGATGTAATCTTGTTTATGGAAACTTCATATGAAGAGGATTCAGGTGTCTGAAAAGACTTGATAGGGAATCTGGTGCGAAACCAGAACTGTCCTCGCAACTGTAAGTGTAGACGAAAGGGAAATTCCACTGTACCTCATGGTATGGGAAGGATCCTGATTAGGATGACGCACGAGTCAGTAGACCTGCCTGATCCAATGTTTCAAAGCTTCGGGGATTGAGCATTTGAGACAACCGATCGGTATGACGTGTAACGTAAATCTTATCCTTTCGTTTGTCTTAAGCTTACCCTTGTAGAAGGGTAAGCTTTTTTTGGTAGGAAAGATTATCGGATTTCTACAGATACGTCACTTGGTTGTCTTTGCTTTTCTCTCCTCCTGGCCGTGAAATAATAAGAAAAAAGGGAGAGATTGTCATGAAAAAGTGGAGCACGTTTTTTACAGCCATGATTCTTGCTGTTGCCGTACTGGCGGGGTGTGGGACACAAGAGGAAAAGGAAACATCAGCGACTCAGGAAGAACAAGTACAGGAAGTCACTGTAGAGGTGCAGGTTTCTAAAAACAATGGCGAAGAAATGATGGCAGAAGATGAAATAACGGTAGAAGAAGGTACCACGCTTATGGAAGTCATGGAAGAGAACTATGAAGTTGAACAATCAGAAGGCTTTATCAACAGCATAGAAGGAATTGCTGGTAACCAAGAGGAAAAAATGGCTTGGATGTACACCATAAATGGAGACGAAGCAATGGTTGGAGCCAATGAGTACGAAGTAGAGGATGGAGACGAAATCGTTTTTGACTATCAATCTTGGGAATGATGAATGATGAACACATATAAGCTTACACTGATTGCCATGCTCGCATCTTTAGCCGTAGCAGGAAGAATGGCATTAGCTCATCTACCGAACATCCAGCCGGTGACTGCGATCATCATTATTGCTGGTTTCTGGCTTGGACCTAGTGCCGGCATTCTCATTGCTCTGCTCACGACTTTTGTATCGAATGTGCTGCTGGGCATGGGCATATGGACAATCTGGCAGGTAATCGCCTGGTCAATCATAGGAATCGTTGCTGGTCTATTAGGGAAGTATTGGTCGAACATGCCATCCTGGGGTCTTTCAATCTATGGATTTATCAGTGGGCTTATGTTCGGTGTCATTCTATCATTGACCATGCGGGCAGCGGGACAACCCTTTTGGGCCTATTATTTAGCCGGCCTCCCGATGGATTTCAATCATGCAGTATCTAATACTGTGTTCATATTGGCTCTTTCTCCAATACTCGGAACACTTTTCCAACGCTACGAAAAAAGAAACGCCATATCAAAAGTATCTTAGCTACCCGAACCAAGGGTAGCTTTTTTTGTTACCGCTACCCTGTATTTTATTAAAGATAATGGCAGGTTTCTTGAAGACTCAGTTTCGAGATGTTTTTTGAGTGGATGGGGCTGCAGGGAATAACTCACTTTCCGCGGGAGGCTCACCGCCCGCCTCATGGAAAGCGAACCTTTTCCCGGAGCTCCTAGAATCCCACGAACATCTCGAAACTGAGTCTTCAACTAAAGGCAGCATTAGTTAAAGGTGGGATGGAGGGAGCTGCAGGTGATTTTGTTTGGTAAACGAGGTTCCTTTTTCTTTTTTTGCATATTAAGATAGATAGTGTAACTTTTTCGTACATAAGACGACTATTAAAGTGACCCAGGAGGTACCACCATTGCGAACGTTCTTTGATGAACTATACGACAACTATCACCATGACCTGTTTCAGTTCCTGGTCTATATGGTCAAGGACAGAAGTCTTGCCGAGGACCTGGTTCAGGATGTCTATGTAAGGGTCATGAAATCCTATGAATCATTTAATGGTAAAAGCTCAGAGAAAACATGGTTGTTTTCAATAGCCAGGCACGTAGCTATTGATTATTTCCGTAAACAGAAAAGAAAAAGAAACCGCTTCATGGAATTCTTTGATTGGACGGAAAAAGGGGAACAAATCAAAGATCAGAATAAAATGCCGGAAGAGATAGCCGTGCAGAATGATGAAATTCAACGAGTATATCAAGCATTGGATCAATGTACGGTCGATCAGCGAAGTGTGCTGATTTTCCGTTTTATTCAAGGGATGTCCATAAAAGAAACAGCAGAAATCTTAAGCTGGAGTGAGAGTAAAGTGAAGACGACTCAACATCGAGCTATGAAAGCTCTGAAGATGATACTTGAAGACATGGAAGAGGGGAGGGGAAACCGTGAAGAAGCATAGTGATGAAGATATCAAAAAAGCATTAAGCAAACTCCCTGCTATGGAAGATCGTCAATTGAAAGAAAGGCTCTATCAAAAGGTTTCTTCACGTGTAAATAAACCACAAAGAAAAGTAGCTCCATGGCTTTTTCCTGGATTGGCTACGGTTGCTGTTTTACTCGTCCTTGCCGTGTTCGTGCCTGTCTTCTTCAGTAACAGTGGAATGCTTACCGTAGAAGAGTCCGCTGATCGGGCAGATCAAAGTGCAGAGTCTTCTACTGCAAATGAAGAAACGTCGCCTTCACTCGATTCATCATCTTCAGAAAATGGAGAGAAAAGTTCTGAAACCAAGGAAGCTGAACCTTCCAGTGAGGAGGAAAGTCTTCCTGCAGAAGAAGATGAAGAGGAAGAACCCAAAGCAGACGAATCGAAGGTCGCAGAGGACCGGAAAGCTCAAGAAACAGAGCTTGATTCATTGATTTTGGCCAGTGAGGAAAGTGGCTTGACTACACTTTCTTATCCAGGGAAAAATGCCGAAATCATCCTGCCTACAGTACAGAAACAGCAGGAGTCCGAAGAATTTTCACCAGAAAGATATGGGTTAGCTGACAGAGTTGTAGACGATTTGAAATATGAGGTAAATGAAACAGAAGGGTCAGCTGTCGTTACGTTTCCTGATGGTTTTAGTGTTAATGGCACAGCGTGGGCAAGCGCAATCATCGAAAGCATTCGCTGGGACTTGGAGAACTTTCAACTACAGGAAATTTCTGTGCAAACCGATTCTGGTGATCCTGTCAACTTAGGAAGTTACGGTGAAATTTCTGAAGTTCCTGTCATTCAACAAGGAGAGTACATTTTTCAATTGTATCAGTATGAAGCATCATCTGAACGATTCCTTGCTCCGATATCTGTGGAAGGTTCTCTGACGTTTCGCGAAGCACTTTCTTTGATGAAAGAAAAGGGAAAAGGTCTCTATGTCAGCCCTGCCGTGCCGGAACATGTTCAGTTTACTTCAACAACAATAGATCAAGGAATCATGAATATTCAGGTTGAACATGAATCATGGGCAAGTGAGCAGCAGCTTTTGACGATGGTGGAAGCTATTCTTGTAACCGCTGGCCAGTTTGGTTTTGAAAGGGTCAAGTTCAATGGTATGAATGTCAGCGAATTTTCCACCTATGACCTTGAAGAACCGATTGATGTACCTGAAAGAATGAATCCTGTTATGGACCAATGATTGAGAATCCTCTGCGGTATTTGCAGGGGGTTCTTTTTACTGGTTGAGGAAAGACGGTCCATCAGCACCCTTCTTGTTTCAAACTATGAAACCCGTCCTCAATACTTGACTTCGACGATGTTGTGTTTAACCGAAAGCTTTAAAGCCTTTGTTCTAGGATTGGCCCTCCTGCTCATGTTAAAATAAAGGAACGTAGAAAAGGGGACGATGAGTCATGGATAAACACGATGTGCGGAAACAGGTGTCTGAAAAAATAAAATTGATCCGTGTCGAGCATGGATATACCCAGGACAGGATGGCAGAAATCCTCGGATTATCCAAAAAGACGCTTGTTCAAATTGAAAAACAAAGAACGTTGGCAGGCTGGACGACGGTCGTGGCCGTATGTGCTCTTTTTCAAGAGAGCGATGTTCTCAAAGGCGTATTAGGGGATGCTCCTGTAGAAATCGTGGAAACTATAGCTCATGAACAAGTGGAGACTCAAGGGAAGAAAACGCTTGGTGGCAAAGTATGGTGGCAGACCATTGCAGAAGGTGAAAACTACATCCTACAGCAAAACCTGATCAGTCAACATTATAGAATCATTGATTCTGAGGATTTTCGTATGTTCTCTACCATCAACCGGACGGAGGCGGAAATACGTTTTGAAGAACTAGTCAAATAAAAAAAGCCCCTTGAAAAAGGGGCTTTGGTTACGAAAAGAGGTACATCACTCTTCGTATTTTAGAGGGTCTCCGTGAAATGGAAGTGAGGAGATCTTTATAGAATCTGTCGGACATCCTTCCCATGCATCTTCCATATCCTCTTCGTAAAGCTCCGGCACTTCATCCGTACCCTCGTTATCATCAAGGACGACATAAGCAATTCCTTCATCGTCGTAGTCATATAAATCAGGGGCAGCAGCACCACAGGCCCCGCAGGCAATGCAGGTCTCTTTATCTACGATTGTATATTTGGCCATAGAACGACCTCCTTCATGGAACTTCTCTATGATCGAGGTGTTGATTACATAAGTACAACGTTTATTGTAAATCGCATGGGAATGGTTTTCAACTAAACCATGCTGAAGAAGGAAGAAAAGGGGGGAGAAGATGTTCGGTCATTTGGTTTTAACTTGTGTGGATCGACTCCGGGGAGAGCGTACAGTCTCAGGCATTTATCATTTACTGACAGGAAAACGTTCTTCACAAACACTACAGGATGCGAAAGGGTACGAGCTTGATCCACTGTTTGGTGTCTATCCATCATTGAAGCGTGAGTCATTGGAGAAACAGATTAACATACTGGTTCACAACGGGTTGATCCAGTTAAATGAACAATCTTTTCCTTCCATAACTCCTGAAGGGACTCGGCAATTGTCATCTTTCCCGGTTCATGAGCTTCAATACTTTGAAGGAATGGTCTGGCATGACGTGGTTCCTACTTTTGTCAAAAGAGTCTATCTACTGCTGCAAGCGATGGCGAACTCCAATGCCGGCATTCACCACTATGTACCCATCGTTGATGACTTTGGTACACAAAATTGGGTGCGGAAAGTCCATCAGCAATTTCAAGATAAACTACCAAAGATGGGGGAATCGTTGTATGAAGAAATTCATCACCTCCTAAAAAAGCACCCGTCTCTTCAAGCAGAATTGTTCGTCCATCGTTTGACGGGCGGGGGTGTGATTGGCATGACAATCGAACAACTCACAAGGGAGTTTGAATTATATAGAGAAGATGTTGAGATCATGCTGCAACACACCTATTATTATCTATTTCTTGAATCTAAAAGGGACAAGGCTCGCTATCCTGTGCTGCACCTCTGTACAAAAGGACTCGATGCGACCCACCTGATTACAAAATCGGCTAGGAAGACATACCAGTATATTGAACAAGGGTTGAGCATGCAGGAAATTATGAATATACGGCGATTGAAAAAGAGCACGATCCAGGACCACATTGTAGAATCCGCTTTAATTATCCCCGATTTTTCGATTGCTTCTTTTTTGAGTGAGGTTGATGTACGTGAGATAAATAAAATGGGGAATCAATTAGATACAAAAAAGCTGAAGCAAATACATGAAGCATTGGATGGAAAGTATGATTATTTCGAACTGCGCCTCGCATTAGCAAAAGGCCAGCACGCAATAAGGGAAGGTATGACAAAGGATGAGTCATGATCTAGGTTTGATACTAAAAGAGAATTTTGGCTTTGACGAATTCAGGGAAGGTCAGAAAGAAGTCATTACAGATGTTCTGGAGGGGGAAGATGTATTAGGAATCCTACCGACTGGAACAGGCAAATCGCTATGTTATCAACTTCCTGCCAAGGTCCTTGGTGGCACGACACTTGTCGTATCTCCCCTGATCTCACTCATGGTGGATCAGGTGAAGCAGTTGAAGGCTTCTGGATATAAAGCCGTGACCGCTGTGAACAGTTTTATGGATCAGCCTGAAAGAAATGCTGTATTGAAGAACCTTCATAAATACTCGCTTGTCTACATTTCACCAGAAATGCTGCAGAATGATTGGCTGCAGCAACGCCTGAACCGCATGCATGTCCCTCTCTTTGTTATTGACGAAGCCCACTGTATATCTCAGTGGGGACATGAGTTCAGAACGGATTATCTCAAGCTTCATCAGACCATTGAAAATCTCGGCCACCCAACCGTAATGGCCTTAAGTGCAACCGCGACTCCTGATGTGCAGCAGGATATCATGGAAAAGCTGAGACTTCCCCATATGAAAAAGAGAATCTATCCGATGGATAAACAAAACATTAGTTTTGCTGTGGAAGAATGCACGAGTCCAGAAGAAAAAACGGAACGAATCGTTGAAGTGCTCAAGCAAAACCAAGCTCCTACCATGATCTATTTTTCAAGTCGCCAGTGGGCAGAAAAAGTCAGTTTTGAACTGAGGGACCGTTTGGACCAGAGAGTTGCCTTTTACCATGGTGGAATGGAACAAACAGATCGTATGCTGGTGCAGCAGCAATTCATGAATCATCAATTGGATGTCATTTGCTGTACGAGTGCCTTCGGTATGGGGGTAGACAAAAAAGACATACGCATGGTGATCCATTTTCATCTGCCCCCTCAACTGGAATCCTTTATCCAGGAGGTTGGCAGGGCAGGACGGGACGGTGAAGCAGCGGTCAGTCTACTGCTTTTCACACGTCAGGACCATTATCTTCCTCAGAGACTTATACAGAGTGAACTTCCTGAGAAAAATGATCTTCACCGAGTCTTCTCTTTTTTAATGAAAAAGCAGGGAGAAGATGTGCCATCAGATAGTATCATGATTGAACGCTTTGAGTTATCCGAATCCCAATGGAATTTTATCAAGTTTCAGTTAGAAGAAGAGGGTGCTTTACAAAACGGAAAACTAGTAGGGGTGACCGCGAACCTCTTTCAGGAAATTCACCGCTTTTTAGAGGAGAGGTGGATGTATAAACACAACAAACTGAATGAAATGTTGAAATGGATCCACTCATCTGATTGTCGCAGAGAAGCGTTATATAAACCGTTTCAGGACATGGTTCGAAAGCCAACCGTTCCATGCTGTGACCAATGCGATTTCAGCATGGATGACCTATCTTTCCAGGAGGAGCGACGTACGTATGATACGTTCAGCTGGGAGGATCGTTTAAAGTTTATTTTCAAACAAGGAGCCGGTTTATGAAACGAAAGAGTCAATCAGAACTGATTATGGAAATGAACGACCGGGAAATTACACTACAATTGGTTCTTACTCAGTTGAGTATACTGATTCTCGCAATTATTGGCAGCGTATTCCTTTTTGATGCTTTCTGGGCTGATTGGAGCAGTCAAGTGGGTTTCCATTTGAACGAGCTGTTGCTTTACGGATTGATACCAGGACTTATGGTGCTTCTCATCGACCTTTTTCTCGTGTATCGTTTACCACAAAGGATGTACGATGATGGCGGCATTAATGTCAAAGTTTTTAAGAATCGTTCGAGTTTAAGTATTATTGGCATTACTTTGCTGGTTGCGGTAAGTGAAGAAATGCTATTCCGCGGAGTTCTGCATGCGGAGTTTGGGTATGTGGTGGCAAGTGTACTCTTTGCCGTTATGCATATTCGTTATTTAACAAAAATCGTGTTATTGATTTCAGTATTATTCGTCAGTTTCTTTATCGGGTATATGTATGAGATGACGGGTAATTTACTTGTGACCATCCTGGCACATTTTCTAATTGATGTTGTATTAGCCTTTTGGATCCGTTTCGGAAAATGGGGGGAAGCCGATGAGTGAACAGCATTCATCAAAAGAGCAAAGAGAGCAGATGAGGAATGACAAAGAAGATGGCGGTTATGAAGAGGAAGAGTTTGATATTCTGGATCTGCCACCAAGAAAAGATGTTCATGAAGGTAGGAAAGAAAAAACGAGGTGGAAGGTAAATGCGATTTGGATGCGCTTCCTCTTTGTCGTTCTTCTTATCTTGATTATCGTGATGCTTTCGTTTCCTTATTGGGATGTGTGGTTTGGACAAACCTTTCCTAAGCCAGGCTTCATAGAAGAATCGCCCTACCATGAACAAATCACGGTAGAGCGTTGACTTTTAGAAAAATTGTTTTCGATCCCTTTCAAACTTAAGTATTTCAACCGCTTCCCTGAACCTTTGGGAATGAACCACTTCCCGTTCACGCAAAAATTTCAAACTGTCATTCAAGCATGGGTCATCCGACATATTAATGATCCACTGATAGGTGGCTCTGGCTTTCTCCTCAGCAGCTATGTCCTCATATAGATCAGCAATCGGATCTCCTTTCGCCTGAATATAAGTGGCGGTCCACGGGCTTCCTGCTGCGTTATTGTAATACAAAGCGTGGTCGTGGTTTGCGTAATGGGCCCCAAGACCTGCCGCCTTCATTTGTTCCGGTGTCGCATCTTTCGTGAGTTTATAGATCATCGTGGCGATCATTTCTAAATGGGCGAATTCCTCTGTCCCGATATCCGTCAAAAGACCAATCACTTTATCCGGAATACTGTACCGTTGATTCAAGTAGCGAAGGGCTGCGGATAATTCGCCGTCCGCTCCTCCATACTGTTCAATTAAATATTTTGCAAGCCTCGGGTTGCATTCGGTTACTTTTACAGGATATTGTAATTTCTTTTCGTAATACCACATAAGCGCCCTCCTATGTCCTTCATCCTTGAAGGTTTATAACTGCCATGGCCATGGACTATCTCCCCAATTCCATGGATAACCTGAAAAGCTGGCACCATACTGCCTTAAAGGCCCAAACTGCTGCTCATAGGCAGATTTCAGATCTCTGCTTTCAACGGCAAGCTGATTGAACTGCTGGATAGCCTGGGTGTCCTGCGGATGGGTATCCAGGTAAAGAGTAAGTTCTACCAAAGCGAAATCCACCATTTGAATCTTTTCCATTAAAGCATATCGCTCTTTAGCAGGATTAGCCCCTTGCTTCATCGTTTTGCTCCTTTCTCTAGAGGTGTAGGGTAGGGATCATACAAAGCCGGCCAAAGAGTTCCTTTATACAACGCGTCTTGTATCGGGAACTGCTGCAAGTTTGGGGGCTGAAATCCAAGATAGAGATTAGGCGGTGTCTGATAACAAGCCGTCCCTCGTGGCGGACATGGATCAAAAGGGCCGTGGTAAGGCTGGTAGCATTTAATTGGTGTGTACATCCTACATCACATCCTTTTCCTAGGAATTTTATGTGGGCCCTTCTTGTCCTATGCGATGAAGGCAGGATATTCGCAGGTGGATGGCGAAATTATTACCGTGCAAATTAAAAAGAAGAGGTGAGTGTATGTTTGTTAAAGGAATTATGAAACCCGCCCACAAATCCTTCACGGCGGAATCATCCGCTTCACTTTCAGAAGTTCTGAAAGTGCTTGATGATAAAGATATTGAAGCCATGCCTGTTTTAAGATCAGGTCAATTCACAGGAATGATCTCTAAAGAAATCATATTCCGGGCTTATTTTAATTCTGAAGAAGGAATAGATCGGAAGACGTTTCTTCGTGAAACCACTGCTGGTGATGTTGCCATGTATGAGGGGTTTTATATTCATGATGAAGAGGTTTTTGAACATACGCTGCCGTTGTTCAAAGGTTTTTCCGTGCTGGCTGTCGTCAACGAATCCAAGAAATTTCTTGGTCTCGTGACAAGATTTGATGTCATCGAACAGTTCGAAAGTGCGTTCGGGGTCAACAAAAAAGGAGTCAGAATTGCTTTCACTTCTGAAGAGTCATCAGGAAGAATTGAAAGACTCGGGGATATTATTAAAAGTTATCACGAAAACGTGATTTCACTTGCTACGTTTGATGAAACCGATAAGCTTGCCAGAAGAATTGTCTTGAAGATTGAAGACAATGATAATATTGAAGCATTTACGAAGAAGCTTGAAAAGACAGGTTTTAGAATTCTAAGCGTAAAGAATGTGTGAGGAAGTTCTTTCATTTTTCTTGGGGTTATAATGGTGACTAACTGTAGAAAAAACCGCTCAGGATGTGTAATCTTGAGCGGTTTTTTCTTGTATTTATGATTCATGTTGTATCACATTCTCTATAAATTTTAGGGATCAGTTGAAATGCTTCCATGCGAGTCCGTTTTATCAAGCTTGCACGTTTGTGATAATATAAGAGTTCTATAAAAATAACGTGGGGGTGTTTAAATGGTATGGATCTTGCTAATCGTACTCATTGTTGGCGTTATGCTGTTGGGTTTTATGTACGTTTTGTCAGAGAACGATCACTTGCAAGAAAAACAATTGGATTGTAAAGGGCTTGATACTCACCAGAGGATTCAGCTGCTGTTCATTAGTGACATACATAATCGAAAATTAAATGAGGCGACGTTCACAAAAATAAGCACTGTTGATCTTGTCATCATCGGTGGTGATTTCGTAGATAAAAGGACATCTTATGAGCGTTTTATGCACAACCTATCCCTATTGAAGCAATGGGGAGCTCCCGTTTATTTCATTCCCGGTAATAATGATCATGAGTGGAGGTACGGATCATTTTTGGATGAATTGATGAAAGAGGAAGTCATCCCCCTTTCAAACGAGGATGAGTTTGTGGAGTTACCAAACGGAACTCCGGTCGTATTGAGTGCCTTAGATCCATATTTTATGAAACCTAACCGAAATGCTTCCTATTTAGAAGATGAAAAAGGACTGCAGATTCTTTGTGTACATGATCCGTATGTATTCAACCGGATGACTCAAGAGGCCAAGGGCAGGTTTGATATAGTCTTAAGTGGACATACCCATGGTGGACAGATTCGGATTTTTGGCTTCGGACCTTATGAGCGGGGCGGGTGGCAGATCAGTGAAAACCAGGCTATGCTTGTAAGTGAGGGATATGGTACATCCTTAATGCCTCTACGTCTAGGAACCAAAGCGGAATGTCACTGGATAGAATTAACATCCAAAAAATAAAATCTACCTCGAAAACATATAGGGAGAATATTGAAATTTTACACATATTCTTGACATCTTATATAATAAAGGAAAATGGACGGGTGGAGGCAGACTTATGGCAACAACGAAAGCAAAATACAATATAAAAGCTGTGTCACAGTTATTAGGAATTCAGCCGGGTACACTCCGTGCCTGGGAAAGAAGATATAAAATGATTCGCCCTTCAAGGAATGAGGCTGGCCATCGTCTGTACACCGATGAGCATGTACGAATTCTAAAATGGTTGATGGAAAAAGTGAACAAAGGATTCACCATATCGCAAGCGGTTTCCTTGTTAGAAAGTAATGAAGAAGCGGTGACGAGCACCAATCATGATTCTGAACATAAAACGGAACTGGATAAAATTGGCGGTGAACTGTTGAACAGCCTTCTATCCTTTAATGAAAACGATGCGCAGCGTCATCTTGATCATGCGTTCAGTTTATTCACGCCAGAAACCGTGGCTATTGATATTATTGGACCTATCCTTGTGAAAGTCGGTGACTTGTGGGAGGAAAACCGGATTACGAGTGCCCATGAGCATTTCGCGAGTCACTTCATCCGTTCCAGGATCGGCATGATGCTTCTGTCTATTCCAGTCGATGGAATGCTTCCGAAAGCCCTGCTTGTCTGTGGTCCTAACGAAAGGCATGAATTAGGGTTGTTGATCTTTGCTCTGTTTTTGAAACGAAAAGGTTACGATGTCATTTATCTCGGTCAGAGTATTGCAGGCGGAGATATTGATATTGTCATTGATGAAATTGAACCCACGTATATGTTCATGTCCTGTACGCTTAAAAAGAATATCCCCATAACGGTAAGGCTTGCAGAATCATTGCAAAAACAATACCCTGACCTGAAAATTGGTCTTGGTGGATATGCTTATGACCGCCTTTCTGAACTGGACAAAAAACGAATCCAGCCGTTTATTGTAGGAAACTCTAAAAAAGCATGGGAACGCTGGTTGCAGGCGACATAACGGTCAGTATTTACAACAGAAACTGAATGCAGGCTTAATAATGGAACGGTACCTTGTTAAAAGGGGCCGTTCCATTATTAACGTGGGAAAACGCGTGTTCTGTCGTCGTTCTAAGCCTACCCTCATAACAGAAGAAGCCATTATGACTGCATTTACAAGAGTTGGTGGTCAATTATATGAGCCTGTTGAGAGGAGGGTTCATTACATAATGATTGATTTGGCGGCGGAAAATGTTTGCCCACGCCCAAATCGTTAGATATAATTTGAAAAAAGGTGCCATAATCGCATCAGTCATCATAAGATATAGATAACACATCGTGACAGGGGGGCGATCATGTGCGAGTGGAAAGAATGACGAATGAGAAATTTAAGATCTTCCTTACGTTTGATGATCTGATGGATCGGGGGTTGTCTCGTGAGGAGCTTTGGAGTGATTTACCTAGAGTGCATCGTATTTTCAGTGATATGATGTATGATGCAGGCATCGAACTGGGTGTCGAACTGTCAGGTGTCCTGTTGGTGCAGGTATATCTCCTGCAAGCGCAAGGCATGTTAGTCGTCGTAACGAAAACAGAGCCCGCCGATATAGAAGACGATGAAGATTACATTGAAATGAAGGTCACTTTGGATGAAAGTAAAGAAATGATGTTCTCCTTTGAAGACTTCGAACATGTCATCCGGGCAGGGCACCAGCTGTATCAGCTTGATGTAACCGGAGGCAGTGTTTTCTTCTATCATGATTCTTATTATATGCTTCTTGAAGATGAAGATATCTTCCATTTAGATCAAGATCAAGTGATTGCGCTATTATCTGAGTTCGCTTCCGCTACAGCAGCGACCTCTCACCGCTTGATTGAATATGGAAAACAAATCATGGACAAAGATGCATGTCGAACCATCTATAAACATTTTTCATAAACTGCAAGAGCGACGCTTCATAAGAGTCGTTCTTTTTTTATGGCATATCGATGTCACTGGTACGTTTTTTTCGCTATCCGGACATCTGTTTCGAGATGTTTGCGTGGATCCAGGGACTCCGAAAAACCGTTTGCTTTCCAACCACTCCTGATCCTGACTTTAGCAATGAACCTCAAAAACGCTTCTACTTTCATTGGAGCGAATGTTGGAGTTGGAGGCTTAGGGATATAAAATAATTCAGTGTATTTTTAAATAGAAGCTTGTAAGGGAACATGTTAAGATAAGAGTTGGTGTAAGTTAATTATTATTTAGTGGTCTATGAAATGGAGTGTAACAAATGAAGATTGCGGTTTTATATGGTGGTACATCAGGGGAACGAGAAGTTTCTCTCTCAACTGGAAAGGGAATCATTAAAGCGTTAGAGAACAAGGGACACGAGGTTACGCCGATCGACTTTTCTCCTGAAAAAATGGAAGAAGTACTGAAGTTGGATGTGGACTTGGTTTTCATCGGGCTGCATGGACGTTTTGGTGAAGACGGAAAGATTCAAGGGCTTCTAGATATGCTCGGCATACCTTATGTCGGTTCGGGAGTTTTAGCTTCAGCCCTAGCCATGGACAAAGCGAAGTCCAAGCAGATCTTTTCCTTGAATGGTTTACACACAGCGAAAAGTGAAGTGTTTGATGTTACAGACCACGGTCAATTTACCGTGATTGAAGATGAAATCAAACGGACGTTCACTCTCCCATTCGTCATAAAACCGAATCAAGAAGGTTCTACTTTAGGTTTAACTATCGTCAAAAAAGAACAGGATATACGCCAGGCGATCGAAATGGCTGCACATTCTGACTCTATGATTCTAGTTGAAGATTATGTTAAGGGCAGAGAAGTAACCGTACCTGTGATGGGGTATAAAGGAAAAGAACAGGCACTTCCTGTAATAGAGATCATTCCTAAGAATGATTATTATGATTTTGATTCAAAATATAAACCTGGAGGCAGTGAACATATCGTACCAGCCAAAGTGAGTGAAACGTTGACCGCTCAACTCCAACAAGACGCCGTCTTGGCTCATCAGCTGCTTGGTTGTGATGTTTATTCGCGTGTTGACTTCATTATTAATGAGAATGAAGAGCCGGTCATTTTAGAAGTGAATACGTTGCCGGGAATGACACCAACGAGCCTTTTCCCTGATTCTGCTCAGGCAATCGGCTTAAGTTATGACGACCTTATCCAAAAATTCGTAGAGCTATCGTAATAAAATAAAGCCACACAAGTGTAAACGTTTACATTTTTTCTTTGAAAACGGTTAGAAAAAGCCGCATTCAGCTTTCCTAATTAGTAGTGAACGTGTATACTAATCACTGAAGAACGAGCCCTAATCGAATGGATTGATATAGGAGGTAAATGGATGGTAGCCGATAAGCCAACAGATTCTGCAAACCAAAATAACGATAAACTTGATGTGTTAAAGTCCACTCAGACGGTGGTTAAAAAAGCACTAGATAAATTAGGTTATCCTAATGAAGTATATGAGTTGATGAAAGAACCTGTAAGAATGATGACGGTAAGAATTCCTGTTCGTATGGATAATGATCAGATTAAGATCTTCACAGGCTATCGTGCCCAGCATAATGATGCGGTTGGTCCAACCAAAGGAGGCGTCCGTTTCCACCCGAACGTTTCTGAAAAAGAAGTAAAAGCGCTCTCTATTTGGATGAGTCTGAAAGCAGGAATCGTTGATCTTCCTTATGGAGGAGGTAAAGGGGGAATCGTATGTGATCCGCGCGAAATGTCCTTCCGTGAGCTTGAAGGAGTCAGCCGTGGGTATGTGCGTGCCATCAGTCAGATTGTAGGCCCTACAAAAGACATCCCTGCACCAGACGTGTTTACAAACTCTCAAATCATGGCCTGGATGATGGATGAATACAGCCGGATTGACGAATTCAACAATCCTGGATTCATTACAGGAAAGCCTCTGGTTCTTGGTGGTTCACATGGCCGTGAAACAGCGACAGCCAAAGGTGTGACCATATGTATTGAAGAAGCAGCCAAGAAAAAAGGAATCAACGTAGAAGGGGCCAGAGTCGTAGTCCAGGGCTTCGGTAATGCAGGAAGCTTCCTTGCGAAATTCATGCATGACCGCGGAGCGAAAGTGATAGGAATTTCAGACGCCTACGGTGGGCTTCACGATCCAGATGGACTTGATATTGACTACTTATTAGATCGCCGTGACAGCTTTGGAACAGTCACAAATCTATTCAAAAATACCATTACAAATGAACAGTTATTGGAGCTTGATTGTGACATTCTCGTACCTGCAGCGATCGAGAATCAGATTACGGAAGATAATGCCCATAACATAAAAGCAACCATCGTCGTAGAAGCAGCCAATGGTCCGACGACATTGGACGCTACAAGAATCCTCTCTGAACGTGGGATTCTACTTGTCCCTGACGTGTTAGCTTCCTCAGGTGGAGTGACTGTATCCTATTTCGAATGGGTCCAAAACAACCAGGGTTATTATTGGACAGAAGAAGAAGTGGAAGAAAAGCTTCATAAAGTCATTGTTAAAGGCTTTGATAACGTTTATCGTACGGCTGAGACGCGTCGTGTAGATATGCGACTTGCCGCTTATATGGTCGGAGTTAGAAAAATGGCGGAAGCCTCAAGGTTCCGTGGATGGATCTAACTTGATTCTACGAATGCAATCTCCTATCATGGTTATGGTAGGAGATTCATTTTTTATGAAAGAACAGGCGCCATATATGGACACGTTGAGAATATGAGTGCCCCGGATTGTAACCTTCGCATGAAAGCTAACGAAGTATAGTGGGAAATTGTATGTGGAAACCATACCAGATGGATAAAGTGGTATTAAAGGATTGACCTGTATCGGGAATGAAAGAGGAGTGTTGGTCGTGCAAGAAGAAAAAGTCATCATTATCGGTGGTGGGCCATGTGGAATGAGTGCAGCCATCGAATTGCAAAAAGAAGGAATAGAGCCGCTTATTATTGAAAAAGGAAATATCGTCAATTCGATTTATCATTACCCTACACATCAGACGTTTTTCAGTTCGAGTGAAAAGCTTGAGATCGGGAACATCCCATTCATTACAGAACGTCAAAAGCCTGTCCGCAATGAAGCATTGGCCTATTACCGAGCGGTCGCAGGAAGAGAAGATTTACGAGTGAATACGTATGAAAAAGTAACAAAAGTGGAACGGAATGACCACGGGTTTATCGTCCACTCAGAGAGAGTAGAAGGCGAAGCCAAGAGTTACCGGGCAAGTCAAATCGTCATCGCTACTGGATATTATGATCAACCCAATTATATGAATATTAAAGGTGAAGATCTACCAAAAGTTAAGCACTATTTCAAAGAGGGACATCCCTATTATAAGAAAAACGTCGTCATCATTGGCGGCAAAAATTCCGCGGCCGATGCTGCGCTGGAATTAGAAAAATCTGGAGCATGCATTACTGTTCTTTACCGTGGAGAAGATTATTCGAAAAGTATCAAACCGTGGATTCTGCCACAATTCGAAGCATTGGTCAATAAAGGCATCATTGATATGGAGTTCTGTGCGAATGTCAAAGAAATTACCACGGGTGAGGTTATCTATGAATGTCAGGGGCAGGAAAAACGAATTGAAAATGATTTCGTTTTTGCTATGACTGGGTACCGCCCGGACCATGCGTTCCTCACTAAAATGGGAGTAGAGATGGATGAAGAAACCGGAAGGCCTGCGTTTAATGAGGATACGATGGAGACGAACATTCAGGGCATCTATATTGCAGGTGTCATTGCAGCTGGATATAACAACAATGAAATCTTCATAGAAAATGGCCGTCACCATGGTGGAAAGATAGCCCAAGCACTTACTGCTAAATAAATGTAAAGAAAAAGCCTGGAGTTCTTTTTTTGACTCCAGGCTTTCTTGTATAATCCATTGATTTTTCATCGGTTTTTAGCTGAACATATGTTCAAGTTCCGTCATATTTGTGGTCATTTCAAGTGCAACCATAAGTTTGATACGGGCTTTTGGTCCAGTAAGTCCATTAGCAAAGATGATTCCCATTTCCTTCAGTTGACGACCCCCACCTGGATAACCATATGTATCCTGCACAATTCCTTGATAGCAGCGGGAGACCAGAACAATCGGAATGCCATCATGAAGGGTCCGTTTTAAAGCATCTACCGTTTCTGGTGGTAAATTCCCTTGCCCTAAAGCCTCGATGACAAGACCATCTACCTTGCTTTCGCGAACGGCATCAATCAAAGTGCCATCCATACCTGCGTAAGCTTTGATAAGGGCCACTTGCTTTTTAATGTCTTGAATGGGATAAGAATCACGGCGTGTCATTTTATGGTGGAAAAACACTTCCGTTTTAGTTGTAATTCCGATTGGACCATACTGAGGGCTTTGAAATGTTGCTACATTACTCGTACTGGTTTTAGTCACGTTTTTAGCCGTATGAATTTCATCGTTCATGACAACGAGCACACCCTTGTCCTGTGCTTCATCACAGTTGGCTACCCTGATCGCACTGAGAAGGTTATACAGACCATCAGATCCGATTTCATTACTGGAACGCATAGCGCCGGTAACGACTACAGGTTTCCTCGTCTGCAAAAACAAGTCTAGAAAATAAGCGGTTTCTTCCAATGTATCTGTACCATGAGTGATAACAATGCCATCATAGTTTTTTCTGGACATTTTTTCATGGATGGATCGACCCAGTTTCAACATGTGATCCGGTCGGATATGGGGAGAAGGGAGGTAAAACAAAATCTCATCTTCAATGACCGTGTTCCCTTTCAACATAGTGGAGATCTCATCCAAAGGATGCTTGGACGAAGTGTTCACTTCTCCTGTTTCTTTGTTTTCCTTCATAGATATTGTGCCACCTGTGTGAATGACTAGTATACGCTTCATATTTACACCATCTTCCATTCAAATGTTCCTTTTCTCATACCTTCATGATACGATGAAACGTAGGTGAATGAAAGAGAGAGGGTTGAGAAACATGGCCATATTGACTGCCGCTATATCTCCTGCCGTGGCCATCATGACATTTATATACTTAAGTAAACGGATCGAATTAGAGCCCCTTCCTTTAATTATCCGTATGTTCATCATAGGCGTAATCATGGTTTTTCCTATCATGTTCATTCAGTATGCTTTCGAAGTTGAAAATGTATTTCACTCGTCATTGATGAAATCATTTTTTCTTGCTGGTTTACTTGAAGAATTCTTTAAATGGTTCTTTATGTTATTTGTAGCCTATCGTCATTCTGATTTTGATCATCATTACGATGGGATCATTTACGGAGTGGCTGTCAGTTTAGGTTTTGCAACAATTGAGAACATCATCTATATTTTTCAAAACGGTATTGAAATCGCCATTCTGCGTGCTGTTTTCCCCGTCTCCTCACATGCTCTTTTTGGAGTCATTATGGGATATTACATGGGGAAAGCTAAGTTCAGGACAAATCGTTCAAACTGGTGTTTAACGATAGGGTTGGTCATTCCCGTAGGATTGCACGTCATTTATGACTATATTATTACTGTGAAAGAAATGACATGGATGTATTGGATTACTCCGTTTATGGTTATTTTATGGCTTATCGGCCTTCGTAAGATTAAAATAGCGAATCAGCATCATGAAAAATTATTAAAAACATGAACAGCCAGAGGGCTGTTCTTTTTTTATGCGCTGAAGACCAGAATCATAAAGCTTAGGATACGTAGCTGAGTGGAGAGATGAAAATATGCATAATCTTTTGGTTCTGTTAAAAACTACCCCTATAACTAAACTATTGGGTCAGGGGTGGATATTGGATGGTGTGGAAGAAGACGATGGTCGTTTTTATGGGTCTAGCCTTGTTGCTTTTCCCTTTATCAGAGTTGACCTATGTCAAACCTGTCCTAGGTTTCTCAAATCAGGTCATTCAGCAAGGGGCCACAGGTGATGATGTCATTGAACTTCAATCCAGGTTGCAATACTTAGGTTTTTACAACGGTGAAATTGATGGAGTATTCGGTTGGGGAACCTACTGGGCGGTTCGTAATTTCCAATATGAATTTGGACTGGAAATTGACGGACTCGTCGGTCAGGAAGTAAAAAATAAGCTGAATAAAGCCAGCAACTACGATGAAGGTTACGTAAAAGAACAGATCAGAAAAGGCAATGATTTTACACATTACGGGGGCACTCCCAAATCCCAGCAAACCAAACAAGGGAATCAACAGAAACAGCAAAATCAGCAACAGCAACAACAACAACAAAACCAGCAGCAACAACAGCCAAAGGAACCGACAGCTGTTAATGTTCCAAGTGGCTATTCACAAAACGACATTCAATTAATGGCAAATGCTGTTTACGGCGAAGCCCGCGGAGAGCCATATGTCGGTCAGGTGGCAGTAGCCGCTGTCATTTTAAACAGGATCCAGAGTGCTTCATTCCCTAACAATGCTTCTGGTGTCATTTTTGAACCACGTGCTTTCACTGCCGTGGCTGATGGTCAAATTTGGCTCGAGCCTAATGATCAGGCAAAAGAGGCGGTCATGGATGCGATTAATGGATGGGATCCTTCGGGGCAGGCTCTGTACTATTTCAATCCAAACACAGCCACATCGGACTGGATCTGGACAAGACCACAAATCAAGCAAATCGGCAAACATATTTTCTGTAAATAGGAGGTGGGCGTATGGGTAAATGGATTGCCATCATATTACTAAGTTTAACTACGGTTGGTGCAGGCATTTGGGGCTATAAAGAAAATCAGGACAAAAATGCTGTCTTGATCCAGGCTGAAAACAGTTATCAAAGGGCATTTCATGAACTGACTTACAATGTCGATCTTCTCCATGACAAAATCGGTTCAAGCTTAGCGATGAACTCTCGAAACCGGTTATCCCCTCAACTCGCTGAAATATGGAAGATTTCTTCTGATGCAAGTTCAGATGTAGGCCAGCTGCCACTGACACTTCTTCCTTTCAATAAGACGGAAGAATTCTTACACGACATCGGTGAGTTTACTTATCGGACAGCTGTTCGAGACCTGGAAAAGAAACCTCTCAGTGAAGAAGAAATCCAAATGCTTGAGGAGCTTCACAAAAAGTCGGGTGAAATTGAAGGGGAACTGAGAAAAGTACAAAATGTTGTCATGAAAGATAATCTAAGGTGGATGGATGTGGAACTTGCTTTAGCCACCAATGATGAAGTTGGAGATAATACCATCGTCAATGGATTCAAGACCGTAGAGCAGTCTGTGGATGGTTTCGAAGGATCAGTAACGAATACAAGTCTTGGTTCTTCCGGGCCGCAGAAGAGCTTCCGAAACCTTGAAGGTGAAAGAGTTGATGAAAAGCAAGCAAAGGAAATCGCTAGTCAATGGCTCGAAAAAGTACCAACAGATAAACTCACAGTTACTAAATCAGGAAAAGGTGCGGATGTACCAATGTACACGGCTTCCTTTCAAAACGGTGACAAAAATGGGTACATCGACTTGACGGAAAAAGGAGGACATCCTTTGACGATCATGATCAGCCGTAAAGTCGCTGAGCCGAAAATTTCCCTTTATGAAGCGTCTGAAAAAGCGAAAAAATATGCCAAACGCTTGAAAATATCTAACTTAGAGCTCGTCGAAAGTAATCAATACGACAACATGGGTGTTTTCCGTTTTCTTTACACTCAGAATGACGTCAGATTCTTCCCTGATTCTGTTGTAGTAAAAGTGGCGCTTGATAATGGAGAAGTCCTCGGGATGAGTTCGCGTGATTACTATAATTTCCATAGTGAGCGAGAGCTTAACGAACCTGAAATTTCATTGGAAGAAGCAAGAGCAAAAGTGAATCCAAATGTCAAAGTACAGGAGAATCATCTTTCTGTGATAGAAAATGATGTCAATGAACAAGTGCTTTGTTATGAATTCCTTGCTACGATGGAAAATACGACTTATCGTATCTTTATTAATGCGACCAATGGACAGGAAGAAAAAGTGGAAACGTTGAAAAAAGCAGAGATGAAGTTCAACCAGGAAGTTTAAAAAAAGAACCCTTTGAACAGGGTTCTTTTTCTCTGTCTTTATACCTATTATCTTCCTTTTTTTAGAGAGGCATGAGATAATGTAATCATGTATATAGAGGGGGAGCATGATGCAGAATTTGAAGGTGGGGACACCTCTTACGCTAGAGTTAAGAAAACCAGAAGTGGATGAAGTCGATCAATACAAGTGTAAATTGGTGGACTTTGAAGGTAGTAAAATTTACATTGATTATCCTGTACATACAAAGACTGGCCGGACAGGATTTTTTCTGGACGGCACACAATTTCAAGCAAGTTTTGTTGGTCAAGACGAATCGGTTTATTGGTTTAAGACAGAGGTGATGGCACGGGAAAAAAGAAACATTCCAGTTATAGGTTTGTTTTTTCCCGGCATGGAAGAATTGAATAGGGTTCAAAGACGCAAATATGTACGTGTTGATGCCTCTGTGGATGTAGCTGTAGAAAGCAACACGTTATCTTTTCCTACGATTACGAGCGATATTAGTGGTGGAGGGGTCATGTTAAGACAGTCGCCCTCCAATAAATTAGAAGAAGAGGAAAAGATCGGCTTGACGCTTGTTCTTCCCATGAATACAGGGGAGATCCATTATGTGTTTGCCGACGGTAAAGTGATTCGGGTTATCCCTGCGAAAGATTCCCAGCATGAGAGGGTTTCTATTGAATTTATTGATATTCATGAAAAGGACAGACAGTTGATTATCAAATATTGTTTTGAACAACAGATGCAGGCACGAGTGCGAGCACTCAAATAAAATGGATTTTCATAGTAGATTTATGTTATTCTTGACTGTGATCATTAAGCGAAAATTTTAGAGAAAACGCGCTGTACCAGTGCGTTTTCTCTTTGATAAGACAGATGGAGGATACGGATCGTATGAACACAATGACAATTGCCATTGACGGCCCAGCGGCAGCCGGAAAAAGTACTGTAGCAAAAAAAGTCGCAGAAAAGCTATCTTTTATTTATGTGGATACAGGTGCAATGTATCGAGCATTAACATGGAAGGCGTTAAAACAAGGCGTTTCACTCGAAGATGAGGATGGTCTGGCTCAGCTCCTGAGTCAATCTGAATTGAACCTTATTCAAAGTGATTCCGGTCAGAGAGTTATTCTCGACCAACAAGATGTGTCAGATGAAATCAGGACAGCAGAAGTTACTAATCAAGTATCGATTGTAGCTAAACACAAAAACGTCCGTGAAGAAATGGTGCAAAGACAGCAGGAACTCGTCAAGGACAAGGGTGTGGTCATGGATGGTCGTGACATTGGAACCCATGTGCTTCCAGACGCCGAAGTGAAGATCTTTATGATTGCTTCTGTTGAAGAAAGAGCGGAGAGGCGTCATAAAGAAAATATTGAAAAGGGTTTTTCTTCTGATCTACAACAATTGAAAGAGGAGATTAGAAAAAGAGATGAAATCGACTCTAATCGGGAAATTGCCCCGTTGGTTAAAGCAGAGGATGCCATTGAGATCGATACAACGTCCATGAATATTGATCAAGTGGTCGAGGGCATTTTAAACATCGTAAATGATAGAAGGAAGAAAGGGGACCAGGGATGAACTTATATAAATTAGGAAAAGCTTTGTGCAGCATCATCTTATATCCGATGTACAGAATAAAGATTGTCGGAAAGAAGAACATTCCTGCAGAAGGCCCAGTCATTATTTGTTCCAATCACATTTCCAACATGGACCCACCGGTTGTAGGTATAACAAGCAGCCGGAATATTTACTTCCTAGCGAAAGAAGAGTTGTTTAAAAACCCATTAATTGGGGGTATATTGAAAAAAGTCCATGCTTTTCCGATCAAACGTGGCATGAGGGACAGAAACGCCTTACGAAAAGGTCTGGATATTTTGAAAGAAGGGCACGCGCTTGGACTATTTCCTGAAGGCACAAGGCAGAAAAACGGCGAAATCGGCAAAGGTCTTGCCGGGGCTGGTTTCTTTGCATTAAGGTCCGAAGCTGCGATTGTTCCCTGCGCCATCATCGGTCCATATAAAAGGTTTAAGAGATTGAAAGTGGTTTATGGTGAACCGATTGATATGACAGAATATCGTGAACAGAAAGCTTCTGCCCAGGTTGTTACGGATCGGATCATGGAAGAAATCAGACAATTGCATAAAATTCATCAATGATGAGGCGTAATCACTTGACAAAATGCTCTAAATATTAGAAGTTAGACAAAAGGGCATTTCTGTATTATTAGGTTGTGTCGGAATTTGAAGGAGGTAGCTTGGTATGGATGAAATGAATCAAGAAGTATCTGGAATGAAAGAATTCTCTGCAGGGGACATCGTGACTGGTAAAGTCGTGAAGATTGAAGAAAAACAGGTCCTCGTAGATGTTGGATATAAAGTCGAAGGTATTGTACCTATCAGTGAATTATCCAGCCTTCATGTAGAAAAAGCTTCAGATGCAGTGAGTGAAGGAGACGAGCTCACTCTGCAAGTGAAGAAAGTGGAAGATGATGAAATCGTACTTTCTAAGCGTGCCGTTGATGCAGATCAGGCATGGGAAGATTTGGAAGCTAAGTTCGAGAGCGGAGAAATCTTTGAAGCTGAAGTTAAAGATGTAGTTAAAGGCGGGCTTGTTGTTGATATCGGTCTGCGTGGATTCATTCCAGCTTCTTTGGTTGAAACGTATTACGTTGAAGATTTTGAAGACTACAAAGGAAAAACACTTTCCTTAAAAGTCGTGGAATTGGATCGTGAGCAAAATCGTGTAATCCTTTCCCACCGTGCAGTCGTTGAACAAGAAGAATCAGCGAAGAAGCATGAAGTGCTACAATCTCTAGAAGAAGGACAAGTCATCGAAGGTACTGTACAACGTTTGACAGACTTTGGTGCTTTCGTAAATCTTGGAGGTATTGACGGACTAGTACATATCTCCCAGTTATCTCATCAGCATGTGGAAAAAGCATCTGATGTTGTAGAAGAAGGCCAAGAAGTCAAAGTAAAAGTGCTTTCTGTCGATCGTGACAATGAAAGAATTTCTCTTTCTTTGAAAGCTACACAGCCAGGACCATGGCATGACATCACTTCAAAAGTGAACCCTGGTGAAACTCTTGAAGGAACGGTTCGTCGTCTCGTAAGCTTCGGTGCTTTCGTCGAAGTGTTCCCTGGAGTAGAAGGTCTTGTCCACATTTCTCAAATTTCCAACCGCCACATCGGTACACCTGATGAAGTCTTAGAAGAAGGACAAACGGTGGAAGTGAAAGTTCTGGATGTTGACGAGGACGCTAAACGCCTTTCATTAAGCATGAAAGAGTTAGAGCGTGACGAGACTCGTGCTGAAATTCAACAGTATGAGAAAGAAGATGACAATTCCGGATTCTCTTTAAGTGATATGATTGGCGACAAGCTCGATAAATATAAAAAATAAGCTCCTGAACCATTAAGTGATGGCTCTTGGAACCATCAACAATGGTGATGTGCTTAAAAGAAGTAGGGATGGATATGAGCAGATCTGAAAGGAAGATTGACCATATCCGCCACGCCATCAGTCACGAACGGGAGATTCATAATCATTTTGATGACATCGAAATTGTTCATCAAAGTCTTGCCCGTCTCAATTTCGAGGATATACAGATGAATATACAAGTGGGGGAACTTTATTTAAGTTCCCCTCTTTTTGTTAATGCGATGACTGGCGGTGGCGGAGAAGAGACCATGGCTATCAACCGTGACTTGGCTCTAGCAGCAAAAGAAACGGGGATTGGGATGGCTGTCGGTTCTCAAATGTCGGCATTAAAAAATACCGAAGAGCGAAGAACATATGAAATTGTCAGAGAAGCGAATCTTGAAGGTGTCATTTTTGCTAATGTTGGTAGTGAAGCAACATTAGAGCAGGCAAGGGAAGCGGTTCGTATGCTAGATGCCAATGCTCTGCAAATTCATATCAATACGCTTCAAGAAATGATCATGCCTGAAGGAGATCGTGATTTTTCACATCGTATGCACAGAATTCAGAGCATCATTGACCACATGGACGTTCCGGTGATTGTAAAAGAAGTGGGTTATGGAATGTCGAAAGAAACTGCGGATATTCTCTATCAAATGGGTGTTCGTCACCTGGACGTAGGTGGAAGAGGGGGGACTAACTTCTCTAAAGTCGAAAACATGCGGCGTGAGCGTGCATATACTTCCTTTAATAATTGGGGCATTCCCACTCCGGTTTCAGTACTTGAAGCGTCAATTCGAGATGATTTGCATGTTTTCGCATCAGGAGGCGTTCGTCATGGCCTTGATGGAGCAAAGGCTATGGTGCTTGGTGCAAAAGGGTTCGGAATGGCCGGATCATTGTTAAAGATATTAGTGAATGAAGGAAGGGAAGAGTTAATTCAGGAGATTCATCATATTCTACACGAATTCAAAATTGCTATGATGCTTCAAAATGCTCTCCACCCCAAGGAACTGAATGGAAAAGCACATGTGAAGTTCGGTTATACGAAACAATGGTATGACCAAAGAATGAAATAAGCCTATGACAAATTTGTCATAGGTTTTTTTATGTATTTTTTTCTATGCTTCTTAAACATAAGCTCCCTTTAGTTGAAGACTCAGTTTCGAGATGTTTCCAGGGTTCGTTGCCTGGTTAAGCGTTAGGGGTGGCTGGGAAGCAACTCGCTTTCCTGTGGGGGAGCGCCGAGCTTCCTCGGACTGCGTCCTGCGGAATCTCGCCTATCTCCTTCTCCCACGGGAGTCTCGCAGCTTCCCAACCACCCCATTTGTGGAGAAGTGGAACGAACCCCTATACCGAAAGTGAGTGTCTCTTATTCCTCTATCCTAAGTAGGCATAAAACGCTCTATATCAAGCCTTAAGTTCTGGCAGCCAGCAGTAGGAAATTTTATATGATTCATTTCGCTTCATTATTCAAGCTGATCTTTTAGAAGTGGTTTCGAGAACCATACTTGGTTAAGGGGCGGAGGGGAATGGTGAGACTCCTGCGGGAAAAGAGTGCTAGGTGAGACCCCGGAAGGCGTCAGCCTGAGGAGGCTCACCGCGCTGCCGCGGAAAGCGAGTCATTCCCCGCAGCCCCATCCACTTAACAAAAGTCTCGAAACTGAGTCTTCAAGAAACCTGCCATATTGTTTAATAAGTAGTAAGCACAAAAGGTTATTCCTGTTTCTTTATAGAAAATGTTTAAAGCTTTCATGAACCACACATAATAATTGGTGAAGCTTGGGAGGTGTGAGTCTTGGAGGCAACCTTTTATTGGTTTGCGTGGTCACTAACAATTATAGCTGTTTTTTTCATTCATAAAAGGAAATTCAAACGCGATTTGTTACTGGTTTTAGGTGTCTTTATGTGTACATATGACATGCTTTCCTGGAGTCAAAAAGGGCAATTTTACATTCATATTATTACCCTTGTCGTTCTCGGAACCTACCTATATATATCGATAAGAAGGTCATTGTTTGATTATTTCTGGCCGTTCATTCTTAGTATTGGTTACGCTGCTGTTTGGATGTTTCTTATTGTTCACCCAATATGGGTAAACTTTCCGGGTCTTTCACTGTTCACTCTTGTGATTGCGGGTCTCCTTCGAATTTTTATTAAGGATGTAGGTGGCCAGATCGGTCTATGGATGTTAACGAATGCCGGGGGTACCTTATTCTCTTTCCTTATCTTCGCCCTTTATCAAAATGAAGGGCTGATTGCCACTCACTTGATGCTTTCTTTTTGGATCAAAGGGGTATTTGTTCTGCTCCTTTTTCATGGCATGGAGCAATTGAAGAGATCGATACGTAAAAAAAGAAAATCCATATCAAAAGGAGCTGCTTTTGTGTGAATGAATACACGTATCCCATTATTTTAGGAATCCTTGTCGGTACAGCACTTCGAGTCTTTATGCTTCGTACGGATTACAGGCAATACCCTACTTATCTTCATGGGAAGATCATCCATTTATCTTTAGGGTTTATTGCAGCAGCACTGGGAACCATAGCCATTCCTTCTATTATGGAAAAAGAATTCACAGCCGTGACCTTTTTGACGTTAGCGGCTTCACAATTTCGGGAAGTGCGTAATATGGAGAGGAATACATTAACAGAAATGGACTCTTATGAACTTGTCCCTCGGGGCAATACGTATATTGAAGGAATAGCGGTGGCTTTCGAAAGCAGGAATTACCTTGTTATCTTCACTTCTTTTGTCGTAACTCTTTGTTACTTAGCCCTTAATGTTTGGGTGGCTTTAGGTGCTGCTATCGTATGTTTCCTTCTATCTGGAATGTTGATGAGCGGGTCCAAGCTCTCCGATATCGTAACGGTAGAAGAGAAGGCCATATCCTTCGACGGAGCCGGGTTGTATGTGGATAACATTTACATTATGAACATTGGTTTACCTGAGCGTCAGGAAGAGATTATGAAATATGGAATGGGCTTTGTATTGACCCCTAAAGAATTCAGTGTGCGTTCCACCATTGCTAACCTCGGTCAACGACAGGCTATTTTGCATGACGTTTCTGTAACCCTTGGAGTTTTCAGGGATTCAGGTACTCCCGCTCTCGTGCCATTGATCAAGAGAGACTTGAATGATGGAAGGATTGGTGTGTTCATTCTTCCTCAAGAGAAGGATTCTAAACGAGCGAAGGAGATTATTGAACACGTACCCGTCCTTGAAAATGCAATACAAATGCCTTCGAGAAAAGGTAGGAGGAATCATTCATGAAAATGGAGAAGGCCATTTTGGCAGCCGTGACTACGGAGGATGATCGGGTTCATGGCAGTGCAGCTGTATTTAAATGCGATACGAAGGAAGAGATGGAAGCTATAGCAGCGAACTTAGAAGCTATTTTAGATGGAATCGCTCATGCATTAAGTGATCAACTCTATATTATCGTCAAGCACTGAGAAAGAATTGTTTCTTTTTCTAAAGTTTGCTAAGATAATAAAGTTAATGGCTTCCTGCTGTTCTTCGGAAGATGGGCTATTAAACCATCGCCCGGGGAAGAGCAGTATTTTTTTGCTTTTCACTACTGAGGAAACATGGAATAATGAAAATAGAAATAAAGAAAGGATGATCCTTTCATGAGAAAATCAGTAATTGCTATTGTAGGACGACCGAATGTTGGGAAATCAACGATATTTAACCGACTGGTCGGAGAGAGAATTTCAATTGTAGAAGATACGCCCGGTGTCACAAGGGACCGGATTTATGCAGAAGCGGAATGGTTGACCACTCGTTTCAATGTCATTGATACAGGTGGAATTGAACTTGGAGACGAGCCGTTGCTCGTGCAAATGAGAGCACAGGCCCAAGTAGCGATCGATGAAGCGGATGTCATCGTTTTCATGGTGAACGGCCGTGATGGAATTACAGGGGCTGACGAAGAAGTAGCCAAGCTATTATTCAAATCGAATAAACCGGTGGTACTTGCAGTGAACAAGGTAGACAATCCTGAAATGAGGGAAAACATATATGAATTCTATTCCCTCGGTTTTGGTGAACCTTTCCCGATTTCGGGTACACATGGTCTGGGACTCGGCGATATGCTGGATGAAGTAGTGAGCCACTTCCCGGAAAAAATTCAGGAAGAGATCGATGATGATACCATTCGTTTCAGCTTGATCGGACGACCGAACGTAGGAAAATCGTCGCTCGTAAACAGTCTTCTTGGTCAGGAACGCGTAATTGTCAGTGATATCGCAGGTACGACAAGGGATGCCATTGATACTCCTTTCACAAAAGACGATCGAGATTATGTGATCATTGATACAGCCGGCATGAGAAAACGAGGCAAAGTTTATGAAACGACCGAAAAGTACAGCATCATGAGGGCTTTAAAAGCGATTGAACGCTCGGATGTTGTTTTGGCATTAATTGATGCAGATGATGGGATTCAAGAACAGGACAAAAAGATTGCGGGCTATGCCCATGAAGCCGGAAAAGCTGTCATTATTGTTGTCAACAAATGGGATACTGTGGAGACAGATGAAAAAACGATGAAAGAGTTTGAGGATAAGGTTCGGGATCAGTTCCGTTTCCTGGACTATGCTCCAGTCGTCTTTTTATCTGCCAAAACAAAAAAACGGATTCATACACTGATTCCAAAAGTGTTGGAAGCAAGCGAGAATCATGCGAAGCGTGTGCAGACGAATCTGCTTAACGAAGTGATCATGGACGCTCTTGCTATGAATCCATCTCCATCCATCAAAGGTCAAAAGCTGAAGATCTTTTATGCCACTCAAGTTTCTGTCAAACCGCCAAGCTTTGTGGTGTTTGTCAATGAACCTGAATTGATGCATTTCACTTATGAGCGATTTTTAGAAAACAGGATTCGTGAAGCCTTCGGTTTCGAAGGAACGCCAATTAAAATATTCGCTAGAAGACGTAGCTGATTCATTCACGAAGGGAGCAGGTAACATGGAGAAAGTAGCTGTACTTGGTGCGGGGAGCTGGGGAACAGCTCTTGCCCTCGTTCTTGCTGATAACGGGCATGAGGTTCATCTCTGGACACACAGGGAGAGCCTTGCTGAAGAAATCAACCAAACGCATAGAAATGAAAAATATTTAAAAGATGTGGATCTTCCTCATTCGATTACTGCAAGCCATGATTTGGGAGCAACTGTAAAAAATGCAAAACATGTCATTTTGGTTGTTCCTACAAAGGCTATGAGAGAAGTCTGCGGTCAATTGAAGCAAGTCCTAAACGAAAAAGTGATTATTACACACGCTTCAAAGGGGATAGAGCCTGGCTCTTACAAGCGTGTTTCTGAAGTGATTTCCGAAGAGATCCCTAAAGAAAAATATGAAGATATCGTCGTTCTATCCGGTCCAAGTCATGCGGAAGAAGTGAGTCTCAGGCAGCCGACGACCGTAACGGTTTCTTCAGAGGAACTAGAAGTCGCAGAAAAAGTGCAGGACCTCTTCATTAATCGACAGTTCCGTGTGTACACCTCTCCTGATCTTGTTGGTGTGGAACTTGGGGGCGCATTGAAAAATATTATCGCCCTTGGTGCTGGTATTTCTGATGGGCTAGGTTACGGAGATAATGCTAAAGCAGCACTGATTACTAGAGGGCTTGCTGAAATTGCTCGTCTTGGAACCTCGATGGGAGCAAACCCGCTCACCTTCTCCGGCTTGACAGGTATCGGCGACCTTATTGTAACTTGTACGAGCTCGCACAGCCGAAATTGGAGGGCTGGGAATAAACTTGGACAAGGGTACCCATTGGATGAGGTATTGGATCAAATGGGAATGGTCGTTGAAGGTGTCAGGACGACGAAAGCCGCTTTCCAACTTGCGCAGGAGCAAGGAGTGGAAATGCCGATCACTTCAGGAATCTACCGAATTTTATTTGAATCGGCTGATCCGAGAGATGTCGTCGACGAATTGATGACAAGGATTCGACGTCATGAAATGGAGGATTTGACAAATATTCTTGATGAAAAGATGAATGACTGACACATATCGACTCTCGTGCATATACTACACAGAACCTAACGCACGAGGAGGTCAATTGTTCATGAACGATTTTCAGAAGAATATTTTTGATCATCTGAAGAAAAAGGCAAACATCGACCCAGAAGATGTCTTCAAAGTGGCGAATTCTGTACAAAATGCTGATTTCAGTGATGAAAAGACGGTCAGACGTCTTGTTCGCCAGCTCGCAAAGGTTGCTAATAAGAACGTGTCTAAATCAAAGGAAGATAAAATCGTTGAAGCAATCACCAAACAAAACATGCCTCTGGATATGAATACCTTGGGCAAGTTTTTAAAATGATTACGAACCAATAGGCGCCTGAGGAGGCGGTCCTTCATTCGTATGCATAAGATATTACGCAGCAATCATTACACATGAGCTGGTCAGGGAATTGTTTAGTCAACCGGAGCAAACCATTTGCTCCGGATTTTTTTATGCATTTTTCATTTGAAAAACGCAGTAAACCGAAGTCATTATTTTCATATAAGCCCACTTATCTTGAAGAATCAGTTTCGAGATGTTTGTAGGCCTCATACCCCATAAGAGTCTCACTATTACCATCAGTCCTTAGACGATATAAGTGGCTCGGGACCCCTTTTGAAATACAAGGTGGCGGAGGGGAACCATATTCTTTACTAACCATTCATCCACAAAATATAGGCGAGAGACATTCTAAGAAAAAGTTGTAAGAAAGGCTATACAAGACTGATAGACTCTGTTTTCTCATCTGTCCGTTTATGGATACATGTGGTATAATACCATCAGCAAAGTGTGCTTGAAGGAGGAAGAACTGTGTCTGAATCAATGCTCAAAATGTACATATCCTTCGCAGGGATTATTTCATTGTTCCTGGCTGTTGGTTTGATTTACTTAAGCAGGTATAAATTAAAAGGCTTTCTATCAGTGATGATTGCGGTATTTGCCTATTTGTTTATGATTTTCGGGGGAATCATCATATTTTATATCGTCCTGAGCGGACCTACAGCCTAACAGGAGGGAGACACCACATGAAACGCTTTTTATTCATATTATTGCCCTTGACGGCATTATTGCTTTCCGGATGTCTATATCCGCAGAACAAGTTGGCGAAGAACCAGGTTCCGAATGACCAGCAGCTTGAGATGGTTCAAAATGCTGTAGATACCTATCAAGAGAAGAAAAACGGTCTTCTGCCTATCAAAACGAAAGATCAGGATACGCCAATCTTCCAGAAGTATCCGATTGAATTCAGTAAGTTGAAAGAAATGAATCTTCTCTCTGAATTACCGGGTACCTCGTTTGAAAACGGCGGCCATTATCAGTATGTCATCATCCATCCTGAAACAGATCCGACTGTGAAAGTGCTGGACCTTAGAACGACAGAGGAGGTGCGGTCTTTGCAGGTTAAAGTGAAGTTCTACCGGGATAATAATAAATTTCCACCTTTTGGTGATTTCGTAGCTCCTGGGGTGTATGAACTTGATCATGAGAAAATTGGAATGGACGAACCTCCGATGGTCAACAGTCCCTATTCTGATCAAAAACTTCCCGTTTATCTGGATGAACAGGGAAGAGTGTATATTGATTATCGAAAAGACTTGTACACCTACTTAAGAAATGAAGATCACAGTTACGAGCATGGAGAAGATATCCGTTACTTACTGACGGATCATACCCCATTCGTCCCTGCCTATTCCACCACATACACAATAGAAGATGGGGAGCCGGTGTTTTCCAAAGCCCAGCCATCGACATGATTGTTAACCGTTCCTGCATAGAGGGACGGTTTTTTTCATAGATTTTTAGTGAGCATAAACTAAACTTGATTATCCTTTACCTATCCAGTGTTTCTCTTCTCCTGTTTATGCGAATCATCTATGAATGTTTGTCCACTAGAAGTATCTGTACTTATAATTTCTTGCATATTTCACTAGGACAACGTCATAGAATTAGATTGTCTAGGCTTGTATGAAGGTGAAATTTTATTTGGGAGGGGATCCTTTGGAAAAGGTTGATATCTTCAGTGATATTTCCAAACGGACAAATGGAGATATTTATTTAGGAGTCGTTGGGGCTGTTCGTACTGGAAAATCCACATTCATAAAAAAATTCATGGAGCTCGTAGTATTACCAAATATGGAGGAAGAGTCAGAGCGTGAGCGCGCGTTGGATGAGCTGCCACAGAGTGCAGCCGGAAAGACAATTATGACAACAGAACCTAAGTTTGTCCCTAATCAGGCGGCAAACATCAATATTGATGATCACCTCGACATCCGCGTCCGCATGGTTGACTGCGTCGGCTATGCCGTGAAGGGTGCAGTCGGATATGAAGATGAGCACGGTCCAAGAATGATTCATACTCCCTGGTATGAAGAGGCGATTCCTTTTCATGAAGCCGCAGAAATCGGTACTCAAAAAGTAATCCAGGAGCATTCGACCATTGGAATCGTTGTGACAACAGACGGTACCATTGGAGAAATCGCCCGTTCTGATTATGTGGAAGCGGAAGAGAAAATCGTAGAAGAATTGAGGGAAGTCGGAAAGCCTTTCATCATGATTGTGAACTCTGCTCAGCCTCATCATCCGAATACGGAGAAATTGAGGGCGAATCTGTCTGATAAATATGATATCCCCGTCCTTGCGCTTTCTGTAGAAAGCATGCGGGAAAACGACGTTCAAAATGTCCTTCGGGAAGCATTATTTGAATTCCCTGTGCTTGAGGTGAATGTGAACTTACCTAGCTGGGTGATGGTGCTTGATTCTCGTCACTGGTTGAGAAACAACCTTCAAGCAGCGATTGAAGATACTGTCAAGGATATTAAACGATTACGGGATGTGGATACGGTCGTAGGAAACTTCGATCAATACGAGTACATTACGGGTGCTCATATCTCGGGTATGGACCTTGGGGAAGGGATTGCTGAAATCGATCTTCAAGCGCCGGAGCATTTGTACGATCATGTCTTGAAAGAAATTGTCGGAGAAGAGATCCGAGGAAAAGATCATTTACTTGAGATCATGCAGGATTTCTCACATGCGAAGAGAGAGTATGACCAGGTGGCTGATGCCTTACAGATGGTCAAACAGACCGGATATGGCATCGCTGCACCGACCTTAGAAGATATGACGCTTGATGAACCTGAAATCATCAGGCAGGGCTCAAGATTCGGGGTGCGTTTGAAAGCTGTCGCTCCTTCAATCCATATGGTCAAAGTGGATGTCCAATCTGAATTTTCACCAATTATCGGTACAGAGAAACAGAGCGAAGAACTTGTGCGGTACCTGATGCAGGACTTTGAGGAAGATCCACTATCCATCTGGAATTCCGATATCTTCGGAAGATCCTTAAGTTCAATCGTACGTGAAGGCATACAGGCTAAACTGGCGCTCATGCCGGAAAATGCAAGATACAAATTACAAGAAACGCTCGAACGTATCATCAATGAAGGATCTGGTGGTATGATCGCAATTATTTTATAACGGCTCCGTGTGAGCCGTTTTTAATTTTTTCTTTTTTACGTATTTAAAAAACATCGAAACATAGAGCATCTGGAAGTCTTTTTGAACTCCAGAAGTGAGGCAGACCTGTATGGAATACCTGGGTTTTGCTTTCACAAGAGAAGACTATAGGAACTTCTTTTTTCTTCAAAAAAACACGACAAATGCTTTCTTTTCAGTGTTTTTTTGAAAAAAATTACGAAGTTAAAAGGATTTTTTGAGGTAGATGTCGTAATTACCTATGTGAAGATCAAAAAAGTTGTCTAAACCCCGCCATATCAAGGTTTTAGCGGGTTTGCCACTTGAAGAAGATTATGGCAGGCGGGACCGTAAATGAAGCGAGATTCAGCTCTGAAGTCGCATTGTTACGCGTTTTTAACATGATTGTCTATTGAATTTCGCTACAAACTCGTTTATTATAAGGCTTGTCATCAAAAGATGGCACCTAAATAAACATTTGAAGTGGATGAAACCACTTGAATGAGTTAAACCTTCTTGGGAGGAGGTGAATGGCATGAATAAAACAGATCTAATCAACGCTGTATCTGAAAAAGCTGATCTTTCTAAGAAAGATGCTACACAAGCTGTAGATTCTGTATTCGAATCTATCATGGATTCACTTAAAGACGGTGATAAAGTCCAATTAATTGGATTCGGTAACTTCGAAGTACGTGAGCGCGCGGCACGTAAAGGCCGTAACCCGCAAACTGGAGAAGAAATCGAAATCTCCGCGAGTAAAGTACCAGCTTTCAAACCTGGTAAAGCCCTTAAAGATGCGGTTAAATAATAGCTACATAGGGCTTCGAAAAAGGGTGCATGTGCACCCTTTTTCTTTTTATTTTTATTAAAAACCTGTATTGAGGCCATAATGATGGAGAGGCCGTTCTTATGCAGGGGTGAACAAGGTGGATGTTTTGACAACAGTCCCCTTTTTAAGAGATAGTAATGATACTAGAAGGAGGCGGTCCTTATGACTACATCTAACAACGATTTCTTTGTGATAAAAGCCCTTGAAGATGGTGTGAATGTCATCGGTTTGACCCGCGGTACGGATACACGTTTCCATCACTCTGAAAAGCTTGATCGTGGGGAAGTCATGATTGCTCAGTTTACAGAGCATACTTCTGCCGTGAAAGTGCGTGGGAAAGCGGTCATTCAAACGAGCCACGGAGAAATGACGAACGAGGCAGAGTAACCTTCGCTCTGCGAACGTATACATAGTAAACAGTAAAAGGTCAAATATGCTATAATAGGAATGGTTTAATAGTGTTCAGGAAGGGACAAGGTGATCAAGTTGAATTCTTCAGATAACGACATCAAACAACTCAAACGAAAAATTGCATCGAAAGTTCGCCACCCTTATTTGGTACGTTTTATCCCTGAGCCGACGATCGATGAAGACAAACTTGTCATTTTGTCTTCAATCATGGATCACACGAATTTGTCTGAGGTGAAAAAAGAACAATACATCATTACAACGATGCTTGTACAGATTGCTCTTGATACACACGATCTCGTTACTTTATCAGATGAAGAAGATGATCGTGACATCATTCGCAGTCGTCAATTGACGGTCCTTGCCGGCGATTATTATAGCGGCCTGTATTATTATCTGCTTTCTCAACTTGACGACATTCCTATGATTCATACGCTTGCTGGGGCGATTAAGGAAATCAATGAATTGAAGATGGAACTTTATTATAAAGATGTGGAGTCATTCCAAGAATTTTTAGAAGGTTTGAAAAAAATTGAGTCTCTGCTTATTCAAAGGGTTGCTTCGTATGTCCAAAAAACAGCCATTAATGATATGGCTGGCGAATGGCTTTTAGCTAAAAAGTTGATGGAAGCAAAGCGCAGCTATCAGGAAGGGAATTTCTCCCCTCTTATTGATGCCCTCATCAAACGCCCGGCTTTACTTGGGAATAGTGGCCAAGTAGTGGTGAACATTGAACAAATGCTGCAAAATCACATGCACCGGCTGGAAACGACGATCACCCAGCTACCCGTCCATTTCAACTGGCTGAAATCTTACATGCACGCGGCTATTCATCATCAATTCAACCATAGAAAGATAGCGGAAGAAGGGTGAATATGGAACCACAATCAAAAGAAGAAAGAGTACATCATGTATTCGAAAAAATTTATGAACGTTATGATAGTATGAATTCAATTATCTCCTTTCAACAACACCGATTATGGCGGAGAGATGTCATGAAACGTATGAATGTGAAAAAGGGAGACCATGCGCTTGATGTCTGCTGCGGGACAGGGGATTGGACGATGGCACTGGCCAATGAAGTCGGTACACAGGGGAAAGTGATCGGCCTTGACTTCAGTGAGAACATGTTGTCCGTAGGCATTAAGAAAAAGCTTGCCGGCAGGGTAAGCCAAGTGGAATTTCAGCATGGTAATGCCATGAGCCTGCCTTATGAAAATCACCAGTTCGATTTTGTAACGATCGGCTTTGGTTTAAGGAATGTTCCTGATTATCAACAAGTTCTAAAAGAGTTGCATCGTGTCGTGAAACCTGGAGGCAAAGTCGTCTGTTTAGAAACTTCACAACCGACCAACCCCGTCTTCAAAAAACTCTATTATTTTTATTTCGGAAAAATCATGCCTGTGTTCGGTAAGCTTTTTGCCAAAAGTTATCAGGAGTACAGCTGGCTTCACGAATCAGCGAAAGACTTTCCAGGGAAAAAGGAACTGAAAGAGATGTTTGAAGAAGTCGGGTTCAAAAATGTAACTGTAAAATCCTATACGGGCGGCGTTGCAGCCATGCATATGGGGGAAAAGCAATAACTAAGGATGAAATGCCATGAAACTAGCAATGATTTACTCTTTTCTTAAAAATGACCTTGCGGTAATCGAAGAGGCTGTAAATGATACAATACAATCCGACAATCCAGTACTTAGAGAAGCTTCCAGTCAATTGTTACAAGCAGGTGGAAAACGGATCCGTCCTGTCTTTGTATTGCTTGGTGGTAAATTCGGTGACTATGATATCGAGCGCATGAAGGCTGTCGCTGTTTCTTTAGAGCTCATACATACCGCTTCCCTCGTTCATGATGATGTCATTGATGAAGCTGAACTGAGACGTGGGGAGCCCACAATTAAATCTCGCTGGGATAACAGGATTGCTATGTACACGGGAGACTATATTTTTGCCAGGTCGCTTGAGAATCTATCAGTACTTGAAAATCCCCGGGCTCATCAGATCCTTGCCGGGACAATGGTTGAATTATGTCTAGGGGAAATTGAACAAATCAGAGATAAATACAATATTGAACAACATCTTCGTACATATTTACGGAGAGTTAAAAGGAAAACCGCATTGCTTATCGCAGCTAGCTGCAGGCTTGGTGCTATAGCAGCAAATGCTGAGCCAGCTCATGAGCGTGCTCTTTATCAGTATGGATACTATGTTGGGATGTCCTACCAAATCATTGATGATGTTCTGGATTTTACGGCATCTGAGAAAGAATTAGGTAAACCTGCAGGCAGTGATCTTCTCCAAGGGAATATTACTCTACCTGTTCTTTTTTCTATGGAAGATCATGAGTTCAAAAAGGAACTGGAACATGTTTTTCAGCAGAAGGAAGATCTGACAGCGGCTCAACTTCAATCCTTGATAGAGAAAGTTCAGTCCAATGGTTCGATTGAACGGTCACTGGAACTGAGTGATCGTTATTTGAAAAAAGCTTATCAAGCCCTGAACAAATTACCAGCAAATCGTGCAAAACAGACACTCAAAGGAATTGCAAAGTATATTGGTAAAAGAAGGGCATAAATCTATTGCCTTTCTTGCCTTTGTTTGATAGACTTTTTTATGGCACTTATTAAAAGCGCTTTCACACTATACATAAGATGAGGTGTTTGTCATGGAAAAGACTTTTTTGATGGTTAAACCAGATGGTGTACAACGCAATTTGATTGGTGATATTACAGCAAGATTTGAACGCAAAGGGTTTAAACTGGCAGGGGCGAAGTTGATGGCAATCCCTACAGAACTTGCAGAAGAACATTATGGTGAACATAAGGAAAGACCATTCTTCGGTGAGCTCGTAGACTTCATCACCTCAGGTCCTGTCTTCGCAATGGTTTGGGAAGGCGAAGATGTAATTGCAACTGCACGTACAATGATGGGAGCTACAAAGCCCGCTGAAGCTGCTCCGGGAACCATCCGTGGTGATCTTGGAGTAACAGTAGGGAAAAACGTCATCCATGGCTCTGATTCAAAAGAAAGTGCTGAAAGAGAAATCGGTTTGTTTTTTGATGAAAAAGAACTTGTCGATTACGAGAAAGATTCACTCAACTGGATCTACTAATGAGAAAGCCACCTTCCAAAGGTGGCTTTTTTATTTCATAAACATATGAAAGGCTGTTCCACGATTTGACAGGGTTGTGGAAGAGCCAGTTGCCCGATGTTCCCGAGATCCGTTGCGGGGATTGAGCGTCAAGGGAGGCTAGGAAGCTACTCGTCTAGTTCCATCATCCAGCCACTTGCGTCATAAGCAGAACAGCAAAGGAATGAACAGCACCAAGTAGGAAGGTGTCCCGTTATCCCAATTGTTTCGACTCGCTGTGATTGTTCGTTTACAACCAGATGATGCTGGAGTACGCTTATATGGAATAAGCAGAGGGAGTTTTGGGAATGAGTGAGGATTACATACAATTCATAGAGAGAGTTCATACAAAAACAGGAATCGATTTATCGCAGTACAAGGAAGCACAAATGAAGCGAAGGCTGACTTCCTTAAGGGAGAAGCGCGGGCACGATAATTTCAAAAGCTATTTCAATGCTCTGGAAGACAATTCACTGTTGTTGAATGAATTTTTAGATCGTATGACCATCAATGTATCTGAATTTTACCGGAATAGAAAGAGGTTTGAAGTGCTCGAAGAAAAAGTCATTCCCTATTTGCTTCAAAAAAAGAAGAAGTTACGGATATGGAGTGCCGCATGCTCTACGGGTGAAGAACCATACACGTTGGCTATGGTATTGAATCGACACATCCCTCTTCAACAAGTGGAGATCCTTGCAACAGATCTCGATGGTCTTGCTTTAGGGAAGGCTCAAGCAGGCCTGTATCATGAGAGGTCATTGAAGGAAGTACCGCCAGAGATTCTTAAAAAATACTTTAGAAAAGAAGGAAGCACCTACCGTGTGATTGATGAGGTCAGAAAGAGTGTCACCTTCAAGAAGCACAATCTTTTAGCCGATCGTTATCCGAAAGATTTTGATCTTATTGTCTGTCGCAATGTAATGATTTATTTTACTGAAGAAGCGAAGAAGACCATCTACAAAAATTTCAGTCATTCACTCATAGATGGAGGGATCTTCTTCGTCGGTAGCACAGAGCAGATTTTCTCTCCGCAAACCCATGGATTTGAAGTATATGACACGTTTTTTTATAGAAAATGGCAAAAATAAGTGGTCGGAAGCGCTTTCTAAGCTTATTTTATAAAAATTCCGATATTTTGACGACACAAATTTACATCCATATGATATAGTAGTATCTAAAATTTAGAACACCCCTACTAGGGGATGAATACATAGGAGGTACGTTTATGCGCTACTTGACCGCTGGTGAATCACATGGAAAGCAATTAACTACAATTATTGAAGGAATTCCTTCTCATCTTCCTTTATTGAGAGAGCAAATAAATGAATCATTGATCAGACGCCAAGGCGGATACGGGCGTGGGAAACGTATGCAAATCGAAAAAGACTTAGTAGAAATTACGAGTGGGGTTCGTCATGGATATACTCTTGGCTCTCCAATCACTCTCGTTGTAAATAATGATGATTTTAAACACTGGACGGACATTATGGGTGAAGATCCTCTGCCAGAGGACACACAAAAGATTCGTCGTACCGTAACAAAACCCCGCCCAGGTCATGCAGATTTGAATGGTGGTATGAAATACGGTCATAGAGACATGAGGAATGTCCTCGAACGTTCATCAGCAAGGGAAACGGCCGCACGCGTGGGAGCAGGAGCCGTAGCCAAGGTTCTTTTGAAAGAACTAGGGATTGAAGTGACAGGCTATGTGCGTGAGATTGCAGGCATTGTGTCAGATGTTGATGAAAACCTGACCCTGCAGCAGCGTAGAGAAATTTCCGAGGCCTCTCCTGTTCGTACGTTTGATGAAAAGGCGGCAGAGAAGATGATGCAAGCGATTGATGAAGCGAAGAAAGAAGGAGACTCCATCGGCGGGGTGACTGAGGTCTACGTAGAAGGAATGCCTCCTGGTCTTGGGTCTTATGTTCAATATGATCGAAAGCTGGATGCAAAAATCGCTGGATCAGTGATGAGTATTAATGCCTACAAAGGGGTCGAATTCGGTATTGGCTTTGAAGCTGCTCGCAGAAACGGGAGCGAGGTCCATGATGAGATCTTATGGAGCGAGGAACGAGGATATTACCGTCGAACCAACCGTCTAGGTGGATTTGAAGGTGGAATGACGACTGGTATGCCGATTGTCGTTAAAGGGGTTATGAAGCCCATCCCTACCTTGTACAAACCGTTACAAAGTGTGGATATAGAGACCAAAGAACCGTTTAACGCAAGCATCGAGCGCTCTGATTCCTGCGCTGTCCCGGCAGCTTCTGTTGTGATGGAGCATATTGTTGCTTTTGAGCTCGCTAAAGCCATTACTGATGAGTTTCCAGCGGACTATTTCCCTCGTCTCAAGCGTGCGGTTGATGATTACCGTAAGGAAGTACGTGAATTTTAATGGCATCGGTTACGGTCCGATCAAGTAGTCATGACTACGATGTTTTGATTGGTAAAGGTTTGAGGCATCAGTTGGCTTCTTTCCTTTCATCTGAATACACGTCTATATTAGTTATTACAGACAGTACGGTTAAGGAACTCTACTTGCAAGAGGTGAAAGAAAGTTTATCAGAAGCTGCTCCTGTATTTACCGCCGTCGTTCCTGCCGGAGAGTCTTCGAAAAGTATGACCAGGTACGAAGAGCTTCTGGACCGTTGTGTGGATGTGAACTTGGATCGGAAATCTCTCATTGTCGCCCTTGGCGGGGGCATGATTGGTGATTTGGCTGGGTTTGTAGCATCGACTTATTTACGCGGGGTTGATTACATCCAGATGCCTACTACGATTTTAGCCCATGACAGTAGTGTAGGCGGGAAAGTAGCCATCAATCATCCCAAAGGAAAAAACCTGATTGGTTCCTTTTATCATCCAGTGAAGGTAATCTATGATATTGAAACGATTGAAACCCTGCCGGAAAGTGAAATTCGTTCAGGTTATGGGGAAGTAATCAAACATGCTTTTCTCAGTGACGAAGACTGGGCGCATCGACTGTTAAAAGGAAAGCTTTATGAACTAACAGGAGAACAGTTAGAGAGCGATCTAAGGAAAGGGATCCAAGTGAAGGCTTCGATCGTAGAAGAGGACGAAAGAGAAGCTGGAATCCGTAAATACTTGAATTTAGGTCACACCCTTGCTCATGCGATTGAAGCGGAGCTTGGCTATGGTGAAATCACTCACGGGGAGGCTGTTGCCGTAGGGCTTCTATTTATGATGAAGTTGAGTAACGAACTTAAAGGGGCGCAGCTCCCGATTGAAGCCTATAAGGAGTGGCTGGATAAAAATAATTATCCAGTATCCGTATTAACTAAGATTCGTCCCGATCGAATGCTTGAGAAAATGAAGTTGGATAAGAAGACCCTTCGGCAGAAAATCAATTTTGTCCTACTCCATGAACTGAGTGACCCTTATGTTGTGGAAGTCGAAGAGGAACAACTACTAGAACAAATGTCTCTTTTAATAAATGAGGTGAGTGGAGAATGATGGTTCGAGGTGTAAGAGGAGCGACAACGGTTGAAAAAAATGAACATGATGAAATTGTAGAACAATCCTATCAATTGCTTCGAGATGTCATAGCTTCCAATCATATTGAAGCAACAGATGTTGTTTCCGTCTATTTTACAGTGACAGAGGATCTGAATGATGCCTTCCCTGCAAAGTCCTTGAGAAAAATAGATGGATGGACGTATGTCCCGGTCATGTGCATGCGGGAAATTCCGGTCCCTGGTAGTCTTGAGAAGTGTATCCGGGTCATGGTGACCGTACAAACCGAAATTGCACAAAAAGACATTCAGCATATCTATCATAATCATGCAAAACAACTGAGACCAGATTTAAAGAGTTGAGAGGAGTATCCCAATGAAAGCCAAAGACATTCTAAAAAATATGAAACCATATAAGCCGGGAAAAGGGATCGAGGAAGTAAAGAAAGAATTCGGTTTGGATCGAATCGTTAAGCTTGCTTCCAATGAAAATCCATTTGGTTTTTCTCCTGTGGTCGAGAAGGAACTGCCGAAACTGATTTCCAATTTAGAAATCTATCCTGATGGATATGGTGCAGAAATCAGAAAGAAAGTCGCCCGTTTCATCGGTGTGGAAGAGAATCAATTGATTTTCGGTAATGGTTCTGATGAAGTGGTGCAGATCATTTGCCGCACGTTTCTTGAGCCGGGTGCCAATACGGTCATGGCAACACCAACGTTTCCGCAGTATCGCCACAATGCTTTAATTGAAGGTGCGGAAGTCAGAGAAGTCCCACTCATTGATGGTCACCATGATTTAGAAGGCATGCTTGAAAAAATTGATGAGCAAACCCGTGTCTTATGGATATGTACACCAAACAATCCGACAGGCGTCCATATCGACCAAACGACACTGCAGTCGGTCCTGGAACGTACGCCTGATCACGTCCTTGTTGTCATTGATGAAGCTTATTATGAATATTTGGAAGCGGATGATGCCTTTGACTCGATAGAAGCGCTGAATCACTATCCAAACCTGATGGTACTCCGTACTTTCTCTAAAGCTTACGGCTTAGCTGGTTTACGAATCGGCTATGGAGTCGGTCATCCAGAAGTCATTCAGATTCTTGAACCGTCCCGCGAGCCATTCAACACATCTACGGTGGCACAAGCTGCCGCTCTTATGGCCTTAGATGACCAGAAGTTTATTGAAGAGACGGTTCAAGAAAACTGGAAAAACAAGAAATCATTGATGCAATTCTGTGAAAATCATGGATTGAATTACTTTGATACCCAGGCTAATTTCCTTTTGATCCATCTGCCTTGCAGTGGTGATGAAATGTTTGAATACTTGTTGACGAAAGGGTTTATCGTACGTTCCGGCGAAGCGCTGGGGCTGCCGAATACCATACGGTTGACCATTGGGAAAAAAGAGGACATGCAGGAGATTCAGGAAGCTATGAAGGAAAAGCTTGCTGCTGTTCGTGAACAATGAAGCAGACCATACTCATCGTTGGTTTAGGACTTATCGGTGGTTCCATAGCTATGAATGTCGCTAAAAAAGAGGATGTCTTCATCATTGGTATGGATGGGGATGAAGAAACTCTTAACATGGCGTTAAAGCAAGGGGTGATCGATCAGGCCTCTTTCAATTTTGAAGAATCTGCTCTTGAAGCGGATGTCTGCATTTTAGCTACACCTATTTCGATTACCATCGATTATATCCATAAACTCGGATCCATGGATTTAAAAAAGCCTTTGTTGGTAACAGACGTGTCTTCTGTGAAAAACCAAGTGCTTGAAGCGGCGAACCGTTTATCCCATCCCTTGCTTTCTTTCGTAGGCGGGCACCCGATGGCTGGTTCACACAAACATGGCTACACAGCTGCAAAACCCCACCTGTTTGAGAATGCGATTTATGTGTTGACACCTTCTGTTCATGCCGATGAGAAGGAAGCGGATGTAATTAAGGACCTTCTATCAAAAACGAAGGCCCGTTTTGTAACATTTACTACGCAGGAACATGATGAGATGACGGCGGTCATCTCTCATTTTCCGCACTTGATCGCTTCATCTCTCGTTCATCAGGCGAAAGAATGGGAAGGAACACATCCCTATATTAAGCAGATGGCTGCAGGAGGGTTCAAAGACATTACTAGAATCGCCTCCAGTAATCCGAAGTTGTGGCAGGATATTTTCTTTCAAAATAAAAAGCTCCTTATTTCCATGCTCGATGATTGGATCGGAGAGATGGAGAGGATAAAAGACTACCTTTCCCAGGGAGAAAAAGAGAAAACATACAAGTATCTATCTGATGCTAAATTGTACAGAGACGGCCTGCCTACAAAAGACAAAGGGGCCATCCCTTCTTTCTATGACATCTACGTCGACATCCACGACCAACCAGGTGCGATTCGCGATGTGATTGGGATCCTGGCTGAAGAGGCCATCAGCATTAAGAATATCCAAATCCTTGAAATTCGAGAAGGGATTACCGGGGTGCTTAGAATCAGCTTTGCTACAAGTGAAGAACAATGGAAGAGTAAAGAAATATTAGATCATTACCAATATGAAGTGATGATCCAGCAGTAGAGGAGGATTCTTATGTCTAGCATTGAGTTGAAACCTACAGATAGACGACTAAAAGGAGACTTATCTGTACCTGGAGATAAATCCATCTCCCACCGATCCGTTATCTTCTCGGCATTAGCGGAAGGAACTTCTGTTATTACGAATTTCCTTACCGGTGAAGATTGCTTGAGAACCGTCGAAGCCTTCCGACTCATGGGCGTGAATATTGAGCAAGAAGGTAATAAGATTACAGTTCATGGCAAAGGGATTTCTCACCTAAGCGAACCTTCCCAACCAATCAATTTTGGTAATTCAGGAACAACGGCCCGGTTAATGAGCGGAGTGCTTGCAGGGCTTCCATTATTCACAACAGTATATGGAGACGAGTCTTTGTCCAAGCGTCCCATGGACCGTGTCATCCAACCGCTGAGAATGATGGGAGCGGAGATCCATGGTCGAGAAGGTGACTCTTTGCTGCCACTTGCTTTCCGCGGAAAAAAACTGGCCGGGACGCGCCATGAATTGACAGTGAAAAGTGCTCAAGTGAAGTCAGCATTGCTTTTAGCAGGTTTGTTGGCAGAAGGTGAAACAGAAGTAATTGAGCTTGGGGAAACACGAAATCATACAGAAATGCTTCTTCCTGAATTCGGTGTGGACCTACATGTTGAAGGGAGATCCATCAAAATTAGGGGTGGACAAAAGCCTTCTGCTTCAAATATCAAGGTCCCTGGGGATATTTCTTCGGCAGCCTTTTTCCTAGTCGCTGCATCCATTGTCCCTGGAAGTGAGTTGGTGATTCGGGATGTCGGGCTTAACCCGACGCGTGACGGAATTGTAAAAGCACTAATAGATATGGGAGCCAATATAGAAGTCCAGGTACATACGCATATTGGAAGTGAACCCGTTGGTGACATCGTCGTTCGACATAGTCGACTAAATGGAATGACTTTAGAAGGGGAGCTTATCCCAAATGTGATTGATGAAATTCCGATCCTTGCTCTAGCAGCAACGCAAGCAGAAGGGGAAACAATCATAAAAGATGCAGAAGAACTGCGTTATAAGGAAACAGATCGAATTGAAGCTGTTGTTGAAACGCTCTCCAAATTAGGAGCAGATATCCAAGCACGGGAAGATGGGATGGTTATCCAGGGAGGCACACCGCTAAATGGTGGAACCATCGATTCATATGGCGATCACCGCATAGGTATGATGGGCGCGATTGCTTCCTTAATTTGTGACAAAGAAGTAATCGTCAAAAACAAAGAGTGTATTAACATCTCTTACCCATCATTTTTTGAAGATTTAAATCAAGTCTTGAACTAAATTAACTTCATAGTTTATGTAAAGCTCTCATACGATATAAAAAGCCTACTTGGAGGTTTCGTCGTATGGGAGCTTATTGGTTTCAAGGGTATGTTGAAAATGAGAAAGGTCCCTGTTTTAGTGAATGCACGGTAAAGGAAAAGAAGTTCGTCAGAGATCGTACCGGAAAAGAAGCTTTCACGTTAATGGTAGTGGATGGATTTCACGTCAGTCCAGGGCATGTGATGCTGGATCAAAAGGAGCCGCTTGCTTTATCACCCTCCGTAACAGACACAGGCAATCGCTACATAAAAAGAGGGTGTACCTTGTTACTCACACAACACCTAGTGACTAGTTTACGTCACTACCGAAATCAATATGACCACTTTTTAAATCGATGTCAATCTCTGCCGATCGATTATATGGTCATACCTGTTGTGCCGGCAAAGATGCTGCGACCTGAAATGGTCCGTTTTTTTGCCAGAAAAGGAAGCCCCTTTTTATGTGTGGAAGTGCAGTCCGCAGGGGAACTGATTGATGTTTGTTGGGAATGGATAGCACAGGCGCAGGGTTACAAACGAATGCCGTTGACATTGTTCGTCAAAGATACAGAGAATACGTCGAACAACTATGCAGAATTGTGGTCTTCACTTTGCGAACAGTATGGTATCATAAAGCTAACAGATGTACAGGATGATGAAATGCTCTCTTTGAAAAACTTAAAAGACAGCGGAATCTATCCTCATAAAGGCGGAATCGTCCCTGGAGGGCATGCAGATTATAATCTCTATCGCTTTTCAGAAGACCGATCGTTTGAAGAGGCGGAGGATTTTAGATATCATAATTCTGTTCCGAATGTAACGGTTATGAATGGACAGGTGAAACAGGTGAACCAAAAGGTCATCGATGAAACACCTGGCTCCCACATAAAAGTGAAGATTCACAAGCATTTTGTATAAGCGGAAAGGATGTCATCATGGAGGAAATTCAAAAAGCCATTCGTCAAATGGAAGCTCATAAGACGGAAGATGCTATAAAAACTCTAACACAATATTTACCAGAAGCAGACGAGGAAGAGAAGTTCACAATTGCTGAACTATACATGCAATGGGGGATGCTTGAAGAGGCGAAAATGGTGTTGCACGAGCTGATTCAACGCTATCCTAAAGAGCAGGAACTGAAAGTCATGATGGCAGAGATTCACATTGATCTTGATGAAGATGACGAAGCGATTGAACTGCTGAACCAATTTGGTCCGGAAGATGAAGACTATTTGCAAGCACTCGTGCAGTTAGCGGATCTTTATCAGTCTCAGGGACTTTACGAAGTAGCTGAACAAAAATTACTCATGGCAAAAGAAGTCGAGCCGAATTCAGCGATTATCGATTTTGCATTAGGCGAGCTTGCATTCTCCAATGGAGAATATTCAAAGAGTATCCCTTATTATGAAAATGCTATGCATCATCAGCCGGTCATCGGAGATATTGAAGTCGCCACTAGACTAGCGGAAGCATATGCAGCCAATGGAGAATTTGAACAAGCACTAGAGTTCTTCCAAAAGGTAGAAGAAGATAATCCTGACGTAATGTTCCGCTATGGTTTTGTAGCTTATCAGGCAAACCGTAACGACATCGCCATCCATGTTTGGGAAGAGTTGATTGAAAAGGACCCTTATTTCCAGTCAGTCTATCCACACTTAGCTCAAGCTTATGATTCAGAAGGTATGCCCAATGAAGCATTGGAAATGGCTAAAAAAGGCCTTGCGAAAGATGAATTCAATAAAGAGCTCTATCATCTTGCCGGTACGTTATCTCATAGACAGGGGAATAAAGAAGAAGGGTACAAGTGGATGAGAGAAGCAGTTGCTCTGGATCCAGGATATAAAGAAGCGATCCTTTTCCTAATTGAAAATTATAAGTCGGACGATATGAATGAAAAGATCATCGATTTGATCAACGAGTTAATTTCTCTTGGTGAGGAAGACCCGAATTACTTGTGGGAACTTGCTCAAGCTTATGAAGAGGAAGAAAGGTTTAAGGAAGCTTATGAACAATACCAACAAGCGTATCCTTCCTTGAAAGAGGATACAGATTTCTTGAAATCCTACGGTTACTTCCTTGTAGAAGAAGGAAGGATGTCAGAAGCACGGCAGATTTTTGAAGAATACCTGGCTATTGATCCTACAGATACAGAAATTGAGGACTTCGTCGAGCGGCTGAAAGAACAATGAGCTGATTAATAAAGCGCAGGAGGGGCGCCCATATGCAAACACCAATCTCTGTGGATGAGAAAAAAGACTTTGTCCGCTGGTTTTTGAATCACTTTCAGTTGAAAAAGCGAGAGAGTGTTTGGATTCTTAATTATTTAATGAACCATGAATCTCTTTTGTCAAGTGTCCATTTTGTCCAGGAAGTGAAGTTTTGTCCGCGCGGCATGGAAATTAGTGCCCAGGGTGTTTCTGACCCACCTTTCCGTTTTTATAAAGGCCAGGTTATGACGAATGATGCCGAGAAGTCGTTTCATGATTTAAGGATGAATCAAGGAGAACCTGTCTATATCCAAATGAATTTTGAGAATGCCCAGCAATGCTCGAAGTATGCCCTTGTCCTTGAAGAAAATCCATATCTTCCAAAAGACTATTACTTAAATGACAGAGATAAGAATGAAGCGGAACGCCTTCTGTCTGTCAGTCTTTTGCAGCATAGACAGAAAAGCCTGGAAGATCGAATTGATGAAGCTCTCATCAATGGAGCGCGTGATGAGTTCAAAACCTTATGTGGAAAACTTGAAAAAGTCAAACAGGATTTGAATACATTTTTATAAACTAGGAAAGCCGGTACCTTCAAAAGAAGAGTCCCGGCTTTCATTTTTGTTTAAATATAGTAAAATAAAGAGAAAATGATACATAGATAAAGGATGAAATGAATTATGAGATGGACAAAAGCAGATACTACGCAATATATACCGGAAAAACAGTATATTGATACCGTAATCATTCCCTTGATACCCTTTGATCCCGGGAACGATCAACAGATGGTAAAGCAGGCCTTCCAACGGGAGCTGAACCAGGTGTTTACGAACCTGATCGAAAAAGAATACAAGGGAAGGATATTCCTAGCGCCGGATTATCATTACCTTGAAGGATCACAAGCTGACGAAAAAGAGAGGATCAATCGTTGGATTCATAAGTTTAAAGAACAGCCTTTCCATCATATTTTCCTTTTCACTTTCGACAGTAAATGGAAAAAACACGAAGCAGATCTTGAGGGACACGTCCTATGGGTGCCCGGCATGGGTTCCGGCGACATCCAGTCTACAGAAACACAATCGTTCGTCCGCGAGCAGGCCCATCAGATCAGTGAATTGATCCAGGCCTATTGGTAACTGGATAAAAGTTCCGACAAGGTTTGATAATTTATTGACCGCGCCTTGAGATTGCGCTATCATGGTAATGTCCTAGTAAACTGTGTGTAATCAATCCATGTCGCATGGATTACAGCATAGAGGGGGGAAAAGAATGAGCGATAAAAAACGAGTATCCCGACGTCAGTTTCTGAACTATACACTCACTGGTGTAGGCGGTTTCATGGCAGCGGGCATGCTTGCACCGATGGTTCGTTTCGCAATCGATCCCGTATTGAAAACGAAAGAGGGTGGAGATTTCATCTCCGTAGCTTCCGTTGATGAAATTACGAATGAACCGCAGCGTTTTGAATGGACGATCGATCAAGTAGATGCTTGGTATGAATCAGAAGTTCAAAAAACAGCTTGGGTGTACAGAAACGACAATGATGAAATTGTAGCACTATCACCGATTTGTACTCACTTGGGATGTACGGTCGACTGGGCTTCCAATGAGGAGTACCCGAACCAATTCTTCTGTCCTTGTCACGCAGGCCGGTACACGAAAGACGGAACGAACGTGCCTGGAACTCCACCGACGGCGCCACTGCCTCGATTTGAGTTTAAGGTAGAAGAAGACATGCTTTACCTAGGTGAAACGAAAGATTCAGGAGGGGGGGCATAATACATGCTTCAGAAAATTTACGACTGGGTGGACGAGCGTGTAGATATTACCCCGCTGTGGCGTGATATCGCAGATCACGAAGTTCCTGAACACGTAAACCCAGCACACCATTTTTCAGCATTTGTGTATTGTTTTGGTGGATTGACTTTCTTTATCACGGTCATTCAAATCCTGTCTGGGATGTTCTTGACGATGTATTATGTTCCAGACATTGAAAACGCTTGGAAATCTGTGTATTACTTGCAGCGAGAGGTTGCTTATGGTCAAATCGTCCGTGGTATGCACCACTGGGGAGCGAGTCTCGTCATCGTCATGTTATTCTTACATACGCTACGGGTATTCTTCCAAGGAGCTTATAAAAAACCACGTGAGTTGAACTGGGTTATTGGTGTACTTTTGTTCTTCGTCATGCTTGGGTTAGGCTTCACAGGATACCTGTTACCTTGGGATAACAAAGCTTACTTCGCGACTCAGGTTGGTCTTGAAATAGCAGCAGCCACACCATTTATCGGGGATCAGATTCGGACATTACTAGCCGGAGACCCGTCGATTGTTGGTGCTCAAACGCTTACACGTTTCTTTGCTATTCACGTATTCTTCTTGCCGGCTGCACTGTTCGGGTTGATGGCGTTCCACTTCATTTTAATCCGTAAACAAGGAATTTCCGGACCACTATAAAATGTAACGTTAAAAAGGAGGGAAAGCTGTGCATAGGGGAAAAGGGATGAAGTTCGTCGGTGATTCACGAATCACGGCAGAACGAAAAGCCAACTTACCAAAAGATTATTCGGAATACCCAGGCCGTACAGAAGCCTTCTGGCCTAATTTCTTGTTGAAGGAATGGCTCGTAGGATCTGTCTTCTTAATCGGATTTCTTATTTTGACTGCTGCTCACCCATCACCACTTGAGCAACAGGCGGATCCAAACAACGCCGGTTATATACCATTGCCGGACTGGTATTTCTTATTCTTGTATCAATTTCTAAAATATCAATTTGCAGGTGGAGATTACATCGTTCTTGGTGCCATCGTTATGCCAGGTCTAGCCTTCGGTGCTTTGCTGCTGGCGCCATTCCTGGATCGCGGTCCAGAACGTCGCCCTCATAAGCGTCCGATTGCTGTTGGATTGATGATTTTAGGCTTTATCGCAACCTTCTGGTTGACATATGAGTCTGTTTCTCATGCTGATTATGAAATGCGTGCAGAAAAATACGGAGTCAACGTGGAAGCGGTTGAATCAACGATCGATAAAGAGCATCCTGGTTATGCTGTTTATGAAGCAAACTGCTTGAGCTGTCATGGGGATGCCTTGCAAGGACAAGGGAACTACCCATCCTTAATCGATGCTGAATTGACTGTTGATCAAGTCAAAGATATTGCAGTTAATGGTGTCGGTGAAATGCCTGCTGGTATTTTTGGCGGTAGTGATGAAGAGCTTCAACAACTTGCTGAATTCGTCGTCCAAGCTGGCGGTGGTGAAGCCGGTGGAGAAGGCGAAGGAGGATCTGAGGAAGGTTCTTCTGGTGAAGGATCTGAAAGTGAATCTGAAGAAGGTTCATCCGAAGAAGGGTCTGAAGGTGAATCTGAGGAGGGTTCCTCTGGTGAAGGATCCGAGGAAGGTTCATCCGGAGAAGGTTCTGAAGAAGGATCCGAGGAAGGTTCATCTGAAGAAGGTTCCGGATCTGAAGAATAATTAGATACTTAATTCACTGTAGCCGCGCTTTTAAAAGCGCGGCTACATTTGTATTGGAGGTATGTGGCAACATGAAGCAAATGATCATCTATCTACTGACGAGACGATCGTTTTTAATTATGCTTTTCTTCATAAATTTATTTGGAACTATTTACGGGTATATATGGTACGAACCTCAGCTTTCTGTGACTGAACCTGTCTTTCTGCTGTTTGTTCCTGACAGTCCGACAGCGAGTTTGTTCTTTACTATATTTCTGGGGTTCTATATTTTTGGAAAAAATATTCCTTACATAGAAGCACTGGCTATCATCACTCTTTTAAAATATGGAGTTTGGGCAGTCATAATGAATGGTTTGACTTTATTGGAATATGGGTCACTTCCATGGACTGGTTATATGTTGGTTATTTCACATGGAGCTATGGCTGTTCAAGGTCTTTTGTATGCTCCTTTTTATAAAATAGAAATGAGACATATTGTTGTTGCTGCCATATGGACGCTTCACAATGATGTCATTGATTATGTTTTCGGACAAATGCCGGTCTATCCCGCTATTATTGAGTATATGGATGAAATCGGGTATTTTACGTTTTGGCTGAGTATCGCATGTATCCTTTGTGCTTATACCTTAACTGTTCGCAGAAAATCCCCGGTCTAAATTTCATTTCCTTCTCATAAGATGAAATAATACTTGTGAGAGGGGAGAAGTGAAATGGGACGTGTTATGTTGTTGTTCATTTGTTCCCTTATTTTCACAATTGTACCATCCGGCCTTGCACATTCATGGTCGGAGGGATCTCCTGATTGGGAAGCTTTTGCGTCACAATATCGTCGGTTGGCTGCGGATGAAAAGTTTGACCTTGCTGAGCGGCTTTGGAATAGTAAATATGCAGAAATGGAACAATATGTCCAAACCCTTCCGGATCAACATAAGGAAGCATGGACCCGCCTGGATATGTACGGTTCAACAAATAATCTTGAAGAAACCAGGTGGGAAGAGGGTCTCCTTACTTTCCTGGAAGTTACATCCTCTGATAACCCTTATCCTGTAATAACAGAAAAGCTTGAGCATTTTTCAGACCGTTCTTTATCTTCTGTTCCTCTTGATGACATTGAGAAGGAATGGAATATGATACGTCCAGTTGTTATGAATTTTGTTGATAAGGCAAAAGTCCAAGAAGCCGATCAAGCCCTGCAAGAATTATCAATTGTGGATTCGGTGACCGGTCGGGAACATTTCAGCGGAAAAATCATTGAGCTCGTTCAAGTAAAGTCACAGGATGACTGGAATGCTTTTCTATTGACAGTCCTTTTCATAGGTGGCGCGATTTTAGTGACATTGTTGTATGTAGGAGCGATTAATTATAGAGAAAGTTCGAAAAATAGACACACAATGAAGAGTAGTCATAGTTGATTTTTCATGCGTTTTTGACTAAAATTGACCTATATACTCACATCCAAGATGGAGGAATGAAAGATGAGTTTTATCATTTACTTTGCGCTGATATTGATTATTCCACTCTGGGCGCAATCAAAGGTGAAAAGCACCTACAAGAAGTATTCAAAAGTTACGACATCCTCAGCCATGTCAGGAGCCGAGGTAGCTAGAAAAATACTTGATGACAATGGCTTATACAATGTTGCTGTAGAAGAAGTCCGCGGCCATTTAACCGATCACTATGACCCTCGTTCGAAAGTGATTCGTCTTTCAACAGATATTTACCATGGCCGTTCAACAGCCGGAGCTGCTGTAGCTGCACACGAAGTTGGTCACGCCATTCAGGATGCACAGGATTATGCATTTTTACGCTTCAGAAGTGCTCTTGTTCCCGTGGCAAGTTTTGGTTCTAACATTTCCATCTTCCTTATTATCGGTGGATTTCTCCTTGGAATGTCCGGACTTGCGTTGGCAGGAATTGTTTTCTTCGCGGCTGCTGTGTTGTTCCAATTGATCACATTGCCTGTTGAATTCGATGCCTCAAACCGTGCGATGAGTCAATTGGTATCAACTGGAGTCATCCGTAATGATGAAGAGCGTAAAACGAAGAAAGTGTTGAATGCTGCAGCGATGACATATGTAGCGGGTGCTCTGGTTGCACTTGCTGAACTGCTGCGCTTTGTGTTTATGTTCGTAGGTATGAATGAAGAATAATTTTAAAACCGATCCTTATAAAAAGGATCGGTTTTTTTGTGTGAAAAATCAATCTATTGGATTTTTGTTCTCATCAAGAGTAAAGCCTTCGCCCATTACATCATGTACATGACTGACAGCTACAAAGGCATGAGGATCAATATGGTCAATAATAGACTTGAGTCTAACAATTTCATTTTTACCGATGACACAATAAAGCACATCCCTCTTGGAACCGGAAAAGGACCCTCTTCCTTCGAGTACGGTTACTCCTCTATCCATTTCTTGCATTACGCGCCTTGATATCTCTTCACTTTTTTCAGAGATAATGGTTGTGCCTCTCGCAGCGTATGCCCCTTCTTGTATAAAGTCTATAACTCGTGCTCCGACAAAAACAGCTACCAGTGTGTACATCCCTCTTGTGTACTCGAGGTATGTGATAATGGAAACAAAAATAACGAGCGCATCAAAGAGAAACATGGCTCTTCCCATACTCCATCCGAGATATTTATTTACAAGTCGTGCGATAATATCGACTCCGCCTGTTGTCCCTCCGTACCGGAAAATTATGCCCAGTCCTACTCCTATGAAAACACCTGCGAACAAAGCAGCCAATGTAAGATCATCGGACAAGTTGAATTCAATCATATAGGTTTGAGAAACCGAAATGAAAACAGAAACAGCAAGGATGCCGATTAGAGAATAAAAGAATGTAGTACGACCAAGAATTTTCCATCCGATGATGAGGACTGGAATATTGAGCACAATATTCATAATGGCAGGGTCCCATTCGAACAAGTATAAAAGTAATAAAGTAATTCCCGTAAACCCGCCTTCTCCTAATTCATTTTGAATGTTGAAATGAACGAGTCCGAAAGAGAAGATGGCGGATCCGATTAAAATCCATATGATATTTTTTACGCGCAATCCGAAGATTTTCATATGTACACCTCCAATAGTTGTCACACGACTTCAATTATAGATAATTCATGTGAATGCGGCAATAACATCTTTTATATATTGGCTTTTATTACCCCAGTTATTAATGATTGAAAAAGAAATTATTGAAGTTTATACCAATCGTGTCCACCAGGGCGATTCCGCATTTGAACACTTTCCTGTGGGGGAGTGGCAAGCTTTCTCGGGCTATGGCCTGGGGGATCTCGCAGGTCTCCTTTCTCCCAAGGGAGTCTCGCTGCTTCCCAACCACCCCATACAATTATGGTGAGAAACGAACATCTGTACCAAGTTGTACGGTCTTCCTCTATCCGAATGTTCGATGTATAAAGACCTTTGGATCAAACTTTTAAGTGCTATGAAGGCGTTCTATAATACACTTTCCATAATCATACGAACCGATTTTATAGCAGTGGTATCGAGTACCTTGCATGGTAAAGGGGCGGAGGGGGAATGGGGAGACTCCTGCGGGGAAAAAGTGCATGGTGAGACCCCGCAGGACGCAGTCGGAGGAGGCTCACCGCACCCCCGCGGAAAGCGAGCTATTCCCCGCAGCCCCCATCCACCCAACAAAAGTCTCGACACTGCCATCAAACGGGAGCTTATATAAAATAAAGAATTATTTTTATTTGCTCAAACTAAAAAATTTGTCAAATGGCGGGCTTTTGGCTACCATTTAGGGAGAGTCTTTAAAGAAGCGAGGGTTTTTAATGAACTATACGACAAAAGATATCCAAAAAAGAGTGGATGATTACATATCGCAATTTAAAGAAGGTTATTTTTCTCCTCTCAGTCTTCAGGCACGCTTGACAGAAGAAGTGGGAGAGATGGCAAGAGAAATCAACCATAGATACGGAGAGAAACCAAAAAAGAGTACAGAAGAAGATAAAGCTCTTGAAGAGGAACTGGGCGATGTTATTTTCGTCCTTACATGTTTCGCTAATTCACTGGACATTGACCTCTCTGACGCTTTTGAACAATCCATGAGTAAAATTGAGACGAGAGATAAAGACCGTTGGACACGTAAAGAAGGAGGAACAAAAGGTGAATAATATTAAAGTGATTGTTGCAGGACCTCGTGGTAAAATGGGCAAAGAAGCATTAAAAATGATTCACAATCAACCCACTCTTACTCTTGTGGCTTGTATTGATCGAAAACACGATGGAATGAGTGTAAAAGAGCTGGATGGCCTTCCTGATATGGATGCGATTATTTATACGGATGCGGCCACCTGTCTCAGTGAAGTGGAAGCTGACGTCCTGATCGATCTGACTACTCCTGAGAATGGGTACAAACATACAAAGCTTGCTATTGAAAACGGGGTCAGACCTGTCGTCGGTACAACAGGGTTTTCAGAAGATGAGCTGGCTGAATTGACGACACTCGCCTCGGAAAGAGGTATTGGGACCATTATTGCTCCTAACTTCGCTATTGGTGCTGTACTCATGATGCAATTTTCAAAGTGGGCAGCCAAGCATTTTCCGGATGTTGAAATCATCGAGAAGCATCATGACCAAAAGCTTGATGCACCTTCAGGGACCGCTCTTAAAACTGCTGAATTAATTAAAGAAGTGCGTGATCCGCATAAGCAGGGACATGAATCAGAGGCAGAGACACTTCGAGGAGCACGTGGGGCGGATGTTGATGGAATGAAAATTCACAGCATGAGGCTTCCAGGGCTTGTCGCTCACCAGGAAGTGATTTTTGGTGGACAGGGAGAAACCCTGACTGTAAAACATGACTCCATTCATCGTGAATCATTCATGAGTGGGGTGAAGCTTGCTGCCGAGCGTGTGATGGAACTTGATGTCCTCGTCTATGGTCTTGAACACATACTTGACTAACAGGGAGAGGTTATAATGAATATTGCATTAATTGCCCACGATAAAAAGAAGGAAGATATTATCCGTTTTGCGAAAAAGTACCATTCTATTCTATCCAAGCATCAACTATATGCTACAGGTACGACAGGTATGAGGATTGCAGATGAAGCAGATTTGAAAGTGACAAGATTTCAATCGGGGCCACTCGGAGGAGATCAACAAATTGGTGCTAAAATTGCCAGTGAGGAAATGCATATGGTTGTCTTTTTCCGCGATCCACTTACAGCACAGCCGCATGAACCCGATATTAGTGCATTGCTGAGGTTATGTGATGTTCACCAAATCCCGGTAGCTACTAACCAGGCTATGGCCGATATTATGATTCATGCTCTGGATCATGAAGATTTTGATTGGAAAGGCATCATTGAAATGAACAGATAACAGGAGTGATCGATTATGGCTAAAATAGGTATCACTTGTTACCCGACCGTCGGGGGATCAGGTGTCATTGCTACAGAGCTTGGGAAGTTGCTGGCAGAGAAAGGGCATGAAATCCATTTTGTTGCCTCTCAAGTTCCCTTCCGCCTGAACCGTGTGTACCCGAATATTTATTATCATGAAGTGGAAGTGAGCAATTATCCAGTTTTTCAACACCCTCCTTATGACTTAGCTCTCGCAGCTAAGATGGCAGATGTCATCAATAGAGAGGAATTGGATATTCTTCATGTCCATTATGCGATGCCGCATGCCATTTGTGCGATTTTAGCCAAGCAAATGTGTGAACGTGATGTGAAAATTATTACGACCCTTCACGGTACAGATATAACCGTCCTGGGCATCGATTCGAGCCTTAAACAAATGATTCGCTTCGGCATCGAACAGTCGGACAGAGTCACAGCTGTCTCGCAAAGCCTTGTGGACCAGACGAAAGAAATGTTACATACGGACCGGAATATCGACGTCATCTATAATTTTGTAGATGAAAGAGAGTATTATCGGAGGGATGATCAACGTCTGAAAGAACATTATGGCATCGATGAGGAAGATGCCGTACTTATCCATATCTCTAATTTCAGAAGAGTAAAAAGAGTAACAGATGTCATCAAAACCTTTGCTACTGTTGCAGAACAAATGCCGGCAAAGTTATTGCTCGTTGGAGATGGTCCGGAATATTCCGAGTGTCATCAACTTGTTCAACAGCTGGGCTTAGAAGAAGATGTTCTCTTTCTAGGGAAACAGGAAAACGTAAGTGAACTGCTTTCGATTTCAGATTTGAAATTATTGTTATCTGAAAAAGAGAGTTTTGGACTTGTACTCCTTGAAGCCATGGCTTGCGGCGTGCCTTGTATTGGAACAAATATTGGGGGGATCCCAGAAGTTATCGATCATGGGGAGACTGGTTTTATTGCAGAACTTGGAAATGTTGAACAAATTTCTTACTTTGCCAAAAAAGTATTAGAGGATAAAGGATTGCATCAAATGATGGCTGAACAAGCCAAAAGAGTGGTGCATGACAAATTCGCAACGAACACAATCTTAAGCCAGTATGAAACTTTATACGATCAGGTTTTGAACCATGGATAAATACGAAGTTTTCAAACCAGCCTTTGAAGTGATTCAAAAGATTGAAGAAGCTGGAGGCGAAGCTTACATCGTCGGTGGGGCCGTTCGTGACTTTTTAAGTGGCAGCCCTGTCAATGATATCGATATAGCTACGTCTGAAAAGCCTGAACGGATCCAGGAAATATTTGAAAAAGTCATCCCTGTAGGAATTGAACATGGGACAGTCATCGTACGCCATCGTTCCGTTTCCTATGAAGTTACCACATATCGAGTAGAAGAAGGTTATGAAGATTACCGTCATCCAGATGAGGTGACATTCGTCCGGGACATTACCCTTGATCTGGCCCGCAGAGACTTTACGACTAATGCAATTGCTATGAGCAGGGACGGCAGGCTTATTGATCCCTACCACGGACATGAGGCCATAAAAAATAAGAGGATTGAAGCCGTTGGACAGCCGTCTGAGCGTTTTCAGGAAGATCCGTTACGAATGATGAGAGCTGTAAGATTTGCAAGCCAACTATCTTTTCAGATTGAAAAGAAGACCATGGAAGCATTGAACCACATGTCACATTTACTCCAATACATTTCCATTGAAAGAATAGCAGTGGAAGTGGAGAAGATATTTAAAGGTTCGAATTATGCCTTGGGCTTACAGTTACTGCATACGACAGGATTGAAAAAACACCTGCCGATTCTAGAAGATTTGGACATTCGAACGAATATACCTGGCTCACCGTTATTTGGATGGCATGAAATTATCGCCTTTTACGTGATCCAATACCCTCAGCTATCTTCAGGGAATTTCATGAAGTCATGGAAACTTTCAAAAGATACCATAAAAAAGACAGACCAATTGCTGCACGCATATAAAAAGTATGTAGGTGACAAAATGGTGACATCATGGCTTGTCTACCAATTGGATGAAGAACTCTTTCCTTCTTTTACAAGATTGTCTCTGGCTTTACATTCCCAGGAAAAGAATTTGGGAGATGAGTTGAAGAAAATCAAAGCACACCTTCCTATTCAGGACAAAAGAGAGCTGACTTTTCAGGCTAGAGACCTTCTGCAATTGTTTTCAGAACGACCAAAAGGCCCATGGATATCCGAATGGATGGATATGATTGAACACCGTGTGGTTACAGGAGAAATAGAAAATGAATACGAAAAGATAAAGGAGTGGGTGAGGGAATGGAATCCACCCGCAAGGAATTAATCGAGTTACTAAATCATCTTGAAGGCCATATATCAGGCCAGGAACTTTCTGACCAGTTGGGAATATCAAGAACAGCTGTTTGGAAGCATATGAACGAATTAAAAAAAGACGGGTATGAAATTGAAGCCGTTCAACGCAAAGGGTACAAAATTTTGTCTTCCCCCGATAAGATCAGTGAAAACACTCTTAGATGGGGACTGGGGACAAAATGGCTCGGTCATGAATTGCATCATTACGACCAGGTTGAATCTACTCAGGAAATTGTGCATCAGCTTGCCAAACAAGGCAAACCACATGGCACCGTGGTCATTGCTGATGAACAGGTGAAAGGGAAAGGCCGAATGTCGAGAAATTGGGATTCACCAAAAGGAAAGGGAATATGGATGAGTATCCTCTTACGACCGAATTTGCCTCCTGTGCAAGCACCTCAAATCACCCTCCTGGCAGCGACCGTATTAGCAAGGATGATTGCAGAAAGGTCTTCGCTGGTCCCACAAATCAAATGGCCGAATGATTTATTGATTAACCATAAGAAAGTTTCTGGAATTCTTACCGAAATGCAGGCAGAACAGGACACGATTCAATATATTGTGCTGGGTATGGGAATGAACGTAAACCAAGAAGATCGCGAAATTCCTTCTGATATCCAATACAAAGCATCTTCACTTAAAATCGAATCCAGCGAGCATTGGAATATACAACAAACCGTTCAGCATATCCTCCGTCTATTTGAAGAGACATATGAGCGTTTTGAGTCCCATGGGTTCGCATCGATTAAAAAAGATTGGGAGCACTTCGGCTACAAAATCGGTGAAGAAGTGACCATATCTACGATGAGAAAAACTTGGCAGGCGACCCTGATAGGGATTGAGCCTGATGGAGCTTTACGTGCGAGAAGCATAGATGGAGAAGAAGAGAAACTATATTCAGCGGAAATTCACTGGGGAGAGGGAGGATATCATGCGTAATAAGGGACAGTTCCTGCGTATGAAGCAAGAGAAAGATAAAATCGCCATGATTACAAGTTATGATTATCCGTCAGCTAAAATGTCAGAAGAAGCGAATGTCGACATGATTCTCATCGGCGACAGCTTAGGAATGACAGTACTTGGTTATGATTCAACGATTCCAGTGACTATGGAAGATATGATCCACCACGGGAAAGCTGTTCAACGTGGTGCTCCTGACACATTCAAAGTGATTGATATGCCGTTTATGTCCTATCATATTTCCACAGAGGATACCTTGAGAAATGCACGCAGACTTTATCAGGAAACGGGAGCACAGGCTTTAAAGCTTGAAGGAAGTGGCGAAGTCTCTGTAATGATGAAAAAGCTTGTTCATGCTGGTATTCCTGTGGTCGGCCACATCGGCTTAACTCCTCAATCAGTCAATGTGCTTGGGGGCTATAAAGTTCAAGGAAAAGACCAGGGTTCAGCAGTAAGACTCATTGAGGAAGCCCTTGAAATAGAAGCGGCAGGTGCCATGGCGATTGTCCTTGAGTGCGTTCCGAGGCAGTTAGCAGAGAAAATCACAAACCGATTATCTATCCCTACGATAGGAATTGGTGCCGGGGCAGAGTGTGATGGTCAGGTTCTTGTCTATCACGATATTCTAAAATATGGAGTAGATCGATTACCAAAGTTCGTAAAACCATATATCGATAGCAATCATCTTCTGGGAGAAGCGGTTCAATCCTATGTAAAAGAAGTGAAGACGAAGACATTTCCGGAAGAATCCCACACATTTACTATGAACCTTAATGAACTGCCGGAGGAGTAAAGTGAAAAATGAAAGTACTAAGAGAAATAGATCAAGTGAACACATTGATTTCCGAGTGGAAGAAGAACGGCTACACCATTGGTTTTGTACCTACGATGGGCTACCTTCATGAGGGGCACATCCGCCTTATTGAAGAAGCGAAGAAGGAAAATGATAAGGTGATTCTCAGCATTTTTGTTAATCCGCTTCAGTTCGGGGAAGGGGAAGATCTGGATACATACCCTCGTGATGAGGACCGAGATCGTAACGCAGCAGAAGAAAACGGCGTGGATCTTGTATTTCTTCCTACCCCCGGGACCATGTATCCGCAGCCATTGTCCGTACTTATGACGGTGGCCAGCCGGACGAATGTATTGTGCGGAAAAAGCCGCCCTGGGCATTTTGATGGTGTCGTTACCGTCCTTACAAAGTTATTTAACATTACAAGGCCTGACAACGTCTACTTCGGTATGAAGGACGCCCAGCAAGTAGCTGTCGTTGATGCCTTAATCAAAGACTATAACATTCCTGTTCATCTCATTCCTGTTCCTACGGTTAGGGAAAAGGACGGCCTTGCGAAGAGTAGTAGAAATGTCCGACTGTCTGATGAGGAACGGAAAGAGGCTCCAGCTATACAGGAATCGCTGCAGTACGGAAGGAAACTTGTTAAAGAAGGGCAAAAGTCCAAAGAATTGATCATTGAGGCGACTGAGAAGTTTCTTGAACAGAAAACTCGTGGTAAGATAGATTATATTGAATTATTATCTTATCCTGAGTTAGAATCTATAGAGAACATCGATCGTCCTGTGATTCTCGCTGCGGCTGTATTTTATGACCATGTGAGATTGATTGACAATGTCGTTTTTAATCATGATGGACATGTCATTTATGGGTGATCGACAAGGAGGTCATATCATATGTTTCGTACAATGATGAAAGCAAAAATACACCGGGCTCGCGTAACGGAAGCGAATTTGAATTATGTAGGAAGTGTGACTATCGATCAGGATCTGCTTGATCAAGTCGGTATACTCCCCCATGAAAAAGTGCAGATTGTTAACAATAATAATGGCGAACGTCTTGAGACTTATGTGATTGCTGGTGAGCGCGGAAGCGGTGTGGTCTGCCTGAATGGTGCAGCAGCCCGACGCGTACAACCGGATGATGTTGTCATTATTGTTTCCTATGCGATGCTTCATGAAGAGGAACTTGAAGAATTTCGTCCAAAGATTGCTCTGATGGATGAGAACAATAAAGTCGAGCAGATCATCGAAGAAGAGCCGCCTTTACAAGCATTGCCATTATAAGAAGTGACTAGCGAGTGAAGAAAGGATCTATGCCACGTTCTTAGGCAAGGTCCTTCCTTTTTGTTGTGAAAGTAGGGATGAACATGAAAAGATTTGCAATTGTGGATTTAGAGACAACAGGAAATGCGGCTTCAAAAGGGGATCGCATCATAGAAATCGGTGTCGTCGTTATGGAGGAAAATGGGACAGTTGTGGAAGAGTTTTCTTCCCTTGTTTATCCTGAAAAAGAGATTCCCCCGTTTATTCGATCACTAACTGGAATAGAAGATGACGATGTTTTGGATGCACCGCTTTTTTCTGAAATTGTAGAGGATGTTTATCCTCTGTTTCACCATGCTTATATTGTGGCGCATAACATCGAATTCGATCTTGGGTTCCTAAATGATGAATTGGCACGGTGCGGATATCAACCTTTACATAATCCGATTATTGATACCGTCGAATTCGCACGCATTCTTATGCCGACTTCGCCTACTTTCAAACTGGGACAGCTGGCAGAGCGTTTGGATATGGGCCACGATCGGCCACATCGCGCCTTGTCAGATGCTCAAGTCACAGCTGATTTGCTTCTTTATTTATTGAAAGAACTTCAGCGTCTACCAGAGCGTACGATCCACCATTTGCTAAAGATCGAGGGGAAATTGAAAAGTGATTTCAGGGATTTCTTCCTGAAATACTTGGAAGAGAAGCGGTATGGAAACACGAGTGAATCTGATGTGATGCTGAAGCATGGAATCGCTGTACGGAAACAAGTGCCTGAACGTGCATCTAAAGCCGTTCAACTCCCTCCATTCGACACTTGGAAAAGGCAGGTGTTTGAAGGAGAAAATGGCCTTGGAAGCCTGCTTCCTGATTATGAGATCCGAAAAGGACAGCAGGAGATGACGGCAAGTGTCAAACAAGCTCTTACAGAAAATAAACATGCGATATTAGAAGCAGGTGCTGGAACAGGAAAGTCCATCGCTTACCTTCTTTCCGCTGCTTACCAAGCGATGGAGAGTGGTAAACGCGTCGTCATTTCCACTCATACAACGAGTCTGCAAAAACAATTGCTTGAAGAAGAACTCCCTAAAGTAGAACGGATGTTTCCTCGCCCGATTAAAGCGGTTCTTTATAAAGGGAAGGCTCATTATATTAGTTTGATCCACTTTCAATATGAGCTGGAGAGATCGTATCAAGATAATTATGATATTACACTGACAAAAGCGATGATTCTCGTTTGGTTAACCAGGACGCGTACGGGGGATGTGGACGAAATCCAACTACCTTCGAATGGAAGGCAGTTTTGGCATAAAGTTTCATCAGAGCAGTCCAGCAAAACCGTCAGGCTTGGTTTCACAGACGACAGTTTTTTCCAATGGGCCCAGGAGAAAGCAGCACAAGCGGATCTTGTGATTACGAATCATGCTCTATTATGTATGGATATTATGAAAGAGGAATCGGTACTGCCAGAATATGAACATGTGATAATTGATGAAGCACATCATTTAGAAGCAGTAGCTAGTCGGTATTTTGGTGTCCGGATGAATTATCGTGAACTTCAAAGGCACTTGACCCAATTCGGGGAAATATTTCAAAAGAGTCTCTATAAAGAATGGTCTTTGCAGAACGACTTTTATATGAACCTGATCAAGGGGCAGCAATCCATTGATGAAGCCAAGGAAGAACTTAGCCACCTTTCCCGTTATATTTATCAGAGTGTGAAAAAGCAGAAGAGGTTGGGGAAAGGGAAGAGTGACATTGGACGTACCCAGCTTCTTTTGAAGCCGGGTGAGATGCCGTCATTTATTGACACAGCCAAAGAAATGTCTCATCGTTTCTTAGCGATCATTAAAAAACTGATTGTCCATATGGGAAAAATGGAAGAACAGTTGAGAATGCAGCTTGCTGTCAGAGAAGATTACAGTATACCCATTCTTCTCTCCCGGTTGAACAATCAAATGGATGTATGCCACCAAATTCGCTCTCAGCTGATTCATTACTTTGATTTTACTAGAGAAGAAGAAGTGAAATGGGTGGAAATTGAAGGAGAAGGGGCCGTCAATGCCATTTACTTATTCAGTGAACCCTATGATGTCGCTCACCTTCTCGAACAACGGCTTTTCAGAAAGAAGTGCAGCTCTATCCTGACGAGCGCGACCTTATCCACAGGTGGTTCTTTCGAATATATTCGAAAATCACTAGGCTTACAGGACGTTGCCAACACAATCGAATCGATCATCCCGTCTCCTTACAAGTTTCAGGAGCAGGTCCAGCTTATGGTCCCGAATGATTTCCCGAATATAAAGAATGACCCCGATTCGTTTGTTGAAGCGTTGAGTGAAGCGATTTATTCTGTTGCGGAAGTGACAAAAGGCAGAATGCTTGTTTTATTTACATCTTATGAAATGCTTCGTCAAACCTACACCCTTCTGAAAGAGTTTATTGACCCAGAGGAATTTATGGTATTTGCTCAAGGTGTATCAAGCGGGAGTAGAGATCGATTGAAAAAAAACTTTCAAGCATTCGATCAGGCGATACTTCTAGGGACAAGTTCTTTTTGGGAAGGTGTGGACATACCTGGAGAGGATCTCTCTTGTCTCATGATGGTTCGTTTGCCTTTTCAGCCGCCTGATCAGCCTATACAATCGGTGAGAAACGAAAGAATGCAAAAAGAAGGCCGAAATTCATTTATGGAGAAATCCCTGCCTCATGCAATCATCCGGTTTAAACAGGGTTTTGGCAGGTTAATTCGGAGCAGCTCCGATCGAGGAGTCGTCTTTATTTGTGATCAACGGTTGATGGAAGCTCGATACGGGAAATACTTCCTGAGTTCTCTTCCGGAAGTCCCTGTTACTTATGAGTCCACCCGTCAATTAATCAATAAGATTGAAAAATGGCTTTAACTCTAGCGCATGAGTCTGGACGAACCTGTTATAATAAAAAGCGGACCCCGCACAATGGAGGTTTTTTACTGATGGAAAATAAGATAGAAACGTTATCGACGGTCAGAATTCAAAAGTCTGATGATCTTTATAAAATTGTCGATACATTAAACCGAACGCTGAAAGAAAATAATCTTATGTTTGGGTTGGCACTGGATGATGACGATGCTGAGACCGCAGTCTTCACCATTTACCGTACCTAGTTGGTTGAAGTGGACCCTTGCGATAACAGGTACCCTGTTTATTATCGCTATTATCCTTTTCCTGTGGCTCTATATCGATGTGAATCATGACCGCAAACAAGGTCACCCTCTAGCAGAAGAAATCGCTCGGGATAAGGGGAGCCTTGCAAGGATTGACCATGTATCTACATACCATGGCGAAAAAGAGTTTCATATCGTCCAGGGAATAAATAAGTCAAAAGAAGCGTCTATTATATTTATGGATATCAAGGAAAAAAAGATCCTTGAAGAGGTTTCTAAAGAGGAAACACTGCCATTAGAAGAGATGCGCTCCCGCTGGGAGAATACTTGCTCTAATTGTACATTCAAAGATATACAATATGGCTTTGAGGAAGAGGAACCTGTTTTTCAATTGACTTATATCGATGAACAAAACCGCTACGTATTAGACTATTTTACACTGCAGGGTGAAGCGTTTGATCAGCGTTTTGCTTTCAGGCAGAATGAATAAAAGGAGTGAACGTTTATGGAATTAGCACAACGTGTGCAAGCTTTAACACCATCAACAACATTAGCGATTACAGCCAAAGCGAAAGCACTGAAGGCAGAAGGCCACGATGTCATTGGATTGGGAGCGGGCGAACCTGACTTCAATACTCCATCTTATATCCTGGAGGCTGCTAAGCGTGCGATGGATGAAGGAATGACGAAGTACACCCCGGCTGGTGGAGTTCCTGAGCTGAAAAACAGCATTACAGCAAAATTAAAACGCGACCAGGACCTCACTTATACAAATGAGCAAGTGATCGTCACAACAGGTGCGAAACATGCGTTGTTCACATTATTCCAAGTCCTTCTGAACAAGGGGGATGAAGTCATTGTTCCTGCCCCATACTGGGTCAGTTATCCTGAGCAGATTAAACTCGCTGAAGGTACGCCTGTAATTGTATCAGCAGAGGAATCTAATGATTTTAAACTTACACCAGAGCAGCTGAAAGAAGCCATCACACCTAATACGAAAGCCGTCATTATTAATTCACCAAGTAACCCAACGGGTATGATGTATTCCGAATCTGAATTAAAGGCGCTCGGAGAAGTGTGCCTTGAGCATGATGTCCTTATTGTATCGGATGAGATTTACGAAAAATTGATCTATACAGAGGAGAAACATGTTTCCATAGCTCAACTGTCAGAAGAACTTTATGAGCAAACCATCATCATCAACGGGGTTTCGAAATCCCATTCGATGACAGGGTGGAGAATCGGCTTTGCTGCGGGAAACAAAACCGTCATTAAAGCGATGACCAACATGGCTTCCCATTCGACATCAAATCCAACGACAATAGCCCAGTACGCGGCACTCGCTGCCTATACAGCTTCTGAAGAAAAAGTAGAAGAAATGAAGGAAGCATTCAAAGAACGGCTGGATGTTCTTCACAAACGCCTGATCCAAATTCCTGGAGTGCATTGTGCGAAACCATCCGGCGCTTTTTACCTATTTCCTAATGTGAAGGAAGCGGTTGAGCAAGGTGGCTTTCAGGACGTGGATGCGTGGGTGAAAGCTTTATTAGACGAAGAAAAAGTAGCGCTCGTCCCAGGATCCGGCTTCGGCAGCCCTGATAATGTACGCCTGTCCTATGCAACATCTCTTGAGCAGCTCGAAAAAGCGGCTGATCGAATCGAACGTTTTGTAAACAAATATCAATCTTAAGCTTTTGGAGGTTTTTAGTGTGAAAACAACTATTTCTGAAGTATCGAAATATGTAGGAGAAGAAGTTACGTTAGGAGCTTGGCTTAGTAATAAACGCTCCAGTGGTAAAATTGCATTCTTGCAGCTTCGTGATGGAACAGGATTTATGCAAGGGATCGTTGTGAAAGCAGAAATCGGTGAAGATAAGTTTCAGGATGCGAAAGCTTTAACACAAGAGTCATCCCTTTACGTGACAGGAGTGATCGTGGAAGATACTCGTTCGCCTCTTGGATATGAAATGCAGGTGAAAGACTTTGAAGTCATTCACGAAGCGGTCGATTATCCGATTACACCAAAAGAACACGGCCCAGAATTCCTGATGGATCATCGCCATTTGTGGTTACGTTCTAAGCGTCAACATGCTGTAATGAAAGTGCGAAACGAAATTATTCGTTCCACTTACGAGTTTTTCAATGACAATGGTTATGTCAAAATTGATCCTCCAATCCTTACAGGGTCATCAGCGGAAGGAACGACAGAACTCTTCCATACAAAATATTTTGAAGAAGATGCCTACTTGTCTCAAAGTGGTCAGCTGTACATGGAGGCTGCTGCTATGGCGTTTGGCCGCGTATTCAGTTTTGGACCAACGTTCCGTGCTGAGAAATCAAAAACCCGCCGCCACTTGATTGAATTCTGGATGATTGAACCAGAAATGGCCTTCATGGACCATGAAGACAGTCTTCAAGTACAGGAACAGTATGTTTCCCATGTAGTACAGTCAGTTCTTAAAAATTGTAAGATTGAACTTGATGCTCTTGGTCGCGACACAGAGAAACTTGAAAAGATTCAAGCTCCATTCCCTCGCATAAGTTATGACGATGCTATTCAATTATTGAAAGATAAAGGGTTTGATGATATTGAATGGGGAGAAGATTTCGGAGCCCCACATGAAACAGCGATTGCAGAAAGTTATGACAAGCCTGTTTTCATCACTAATTATCCTGCTGAAATCAAAGCATTCTATATGAAGCCAGATCCTGAGCGCCCTGAAGTGGTTCTGTGTGCGGATTTGATCGCTCCGGAAGGATATGGTGAAATCATTGGTGGATCTCAACGGATTGATGATCTTGAACTAATGAAGCAGAGGTATGAAGAACATGATCTCACAGGGGATGCGTACAAATGGTATTTACAGTTACGCGAATACGGAAGCGTCCCGCACTCAGGCTTTGGACTAGGTCTTGAACGTACGGTAGCTTGGATTTCAGGGGTCGAGCACGTTCGTGAGACGATTCCATTCCCTCGTCTATTAAATCGACTGTACCCGTGATCATTAATCATGAGGATGAACGAACACCGATCTAACGCCCTTGGCGTATCGGTGTTTTTCATTCCATGAAGATTAAGAATGGAGGGATTGATTTGGCTAAATACCAAAGCTTTCAAAACATCATGGATAACCAAATGGTCGTTCCAACCAAACTTCTTGAAAATTTCCATCAGCTGAAGTTGAATGAAACCGAATTGGTCGTTCTTTTACAAATTCACCGTTTTCGCACAGAAGGCAATGGTTTTCCTACGCCTGAACAACTAGCGACTCATCTTTCTATTTCTGCTCAAGAATGTTCACGAGTGCTTAGGAGTTTGATCCAAAAAAGAATGATGACCATTGAACAGAACCAAAATGAAGATCGTGTCCTTAATGAGCATTATTCATTAGAGCCTTTGTGGGAAAAACTGTTCGCCGTATCTCAGAAGCCTCAAATAAATGACCGCTCGTATGATGAAAATATCTTTCCGTTGTTCGAGCAGGAATTTGGAAGACCACTGTCTCCATTTGAAATTGAGACTATTAACATATGGCTTGATGAAGAAGAACAATCTCCTGCATTGATCAAGGCTGCGTTAAGAGAAGCTGTATTGATGAGTAAATTAAATTTTAAATATATTGACCGGATTCTTAGAGAGTGGAAGCGGAAAGGTGTCAAAACGGTGGAACAGGCCCGGGAACAGGGAAAGCAGTTCCGCCAAGGGCAACAGGCGCCTAAAACCCAAAAACAGGAAAATAAGAAGCGGGATATCTCCCTTTACTATAATTGGTTGGAGGAGGATTCATAAAAAACACAATGTTGAATAAACAGCAAATCCGTCATTGTTTAGATACGTTTGAGGAAATGTTCCCGGAAGCTGAGTGTGAATTGACCCACAGCAATCCTTTTGAACTTCTCGTTGCGGTTGTTCTATCTGCACAAGCGACTGATGCATTAGTGAACAAAGTAACCCCTCAACTTTTTGAAAAATATAAAAAACCTGAGGATTATATCGCTGTTCCTTTGGAAGAGCTTCAGGATGATATTAAACGGATCGGTCTATACAGGAACAAAGCAAAGAATATAAAGAAGCTATCCCAAACACTTGTTGAGAAATTTAATGGGGAAGTCCCTCCGACAAAAACAGAGCTGGAAAGTTTAGCTGGAGTAGGGAGAAAAACGGCAAACGTCGTAGCTTCTGTTGCTTTTGATGAACCTGCCATAGCGGTGGATACACACGTGGAACGTGTGTCCAAACGTCTTGCGTTTTGTCGATGGAAAGATTCTGTCTTGGAAGTGGAAAAGACACTGATGAGGAAAATACCGGAAGAGGAGTGGAGTGTCACCCATCACCGGATGATATTTTTTGGTCGTTATCACTGTAAAGCGCAACGTCCGAATTGCGAAGAATGTCCTTTGTTATTTTTGTGCAGGGAAGGTCAAAAAAGGATGAAGAAAATAGAGAAAGCCACATAGGAAAACCCTCTCGATTATTCGAGAGGGTTTTTGTTTAGGCTGCATCTTCTTGTTGGTTTTCCTGCTGGTCTTCAGCTGGTGGTTGTTCTTCATTATCAGAACCACTGTCGCCACCTGAACCAGATCCATCTTCTTGATTTTGGTCATTGCTTTCACTGTCATCATTATTTTGAGGTTCATCTTCTTGGTCAGAACCTTGACCATCACCCTGACCATTTCCTTGCCCATCGCCGTTATTGTTACCATTACCGTTTCCGTTTCCGTCGTTATTTCCTTGTCCGTCCCCTTCGTTGTTATCTTCAGAAGGCGTTTCTTCCTCTGTGTTCTCGCCATTATCTTCTTGATTTTCTTCGTCTTCTTCAGGAGTTTCCTGGTCAAGAGAACCTGGGGCTTGAACCGTGACGGTAGCCGAATCACTATTTGCTGTATTATCGTCATCACTGATGACTACAACAGCAAATTCGTAAGTTGCACCAGGATCAACGTTCGTAATCTCGACACTTGTTTCCTTCGTAGTTGTCAATTCTCTCATTTCACCACCATCAATGGAGGCAGCGACACGGAAACTGATGCCATCTGTATTTCCGTACGACCAAGAAAGATCAATACTGGAAGTTTCTTCATTAAACTTTCCGGCCAGGGACTGAACGGGATCCAATTTCTGATAAGCTTCTGATACCTTGGATGGTTGATTGTCTACGTGGAATAGTTCTGTAACAATACGGTCCGAAGGTGTATATTCACTAGGTAAACGTGCAGGTCTTGACCCTTTTTCTACATCCACCCATGTAACAGAATCCGGTTTAGTAAAATCAGCCGTTTCTATTCCTTGCGATAATTGAGTCATCAAAGGCTTGTAAATCTGTTTGGGTATATTTTTTGCGGCCTGGGACATGGGATCTTCCTCATCGTACCCGGCCCAAACGGAGATAGAATAGTTTGTTGTGTATCCATTGAACCAGGAGTCTGATGCATAATCTCCACGGTTTGTCGTTCCCGTTTTACCTGCGTCATTAATACCCGGTACATTGGCAGCTGTTCCTGTACCTTCACTCATCGTTGTTTTCAGCATATCAGAGATCATAAAGGCCGTGTAGCTGTTCATGGCAGACTTAGGTTCTGGAGTCAGCTCAATGGTACCTTCTCCCGGCACTTCTACTTTTGTAACGGTATGTGGTTCGTTATATACGCCTTCATTACCAAAAGCAGCGTAGGCGGCTGCCATTTCTTTAGGATTCGTCCCCACTCCGCCTCCAATGGCATCTGAAAGCATAAAACCTTTATCAGGGACTTTAAAACCGAGCCCTTTTGCAAACTCTTCAGCTTTATCAATCCCTACTTCTTCCATTAATTTGATGGTCGGTATATTTAATGAACGGCTTAATGCGTATCTTGCAGACACCCATCCTCTAAACTGATTATCGAAGTTGCTTGGTGTCCAACCGTCGTTGACGTCAAATTCAGTCTTTTCATCTTTTATCTGATGATAGGTGGACATTTTATTATATTGTATAGCTGGCCCGTAAGCAGTGATTGGTTTGAATGTTGAGCCGGGTTGACGTTTGATTTGAGTCGCTGTATTGAATTGACCTTTCTGGTAGTTCCGGCCTCCGCCAATTGCTCGGATGGCGCCAGTCTGTGTATCGGTTACAGTCACTCCTGCCATTAATTTTTCATCCGGCCATGGAGTAGGGCCATCATTGCTTAAGAGTTGTTGAACTTGCTCCTGAGCTTTAGGGTCCAGTGTGGTATAAATCTTCAGTCCATCTTTGTAAATATCTGAACCGTCCATTTTTTCTTTGATTTCACGTTCTACTTCATCTAAGAACGCTTGGAATGGCGCTTCTTTTTCAGGTTGTCTTTCAATCAACATATCTTCGATCTTCACTTGACGTGCCTCTTCTGCTTCAGCCTCGGTTATTTTCCCGTGCTGCACCATCAAACTAAGAACCGTGTTCATTCGATCCTTCGCTAAATCCGGGTTTTCAAATGGCATGTAGCCGCTTGGTCTTTGTGGCAGACCTGCCAATAGGGCTGCCTCAGGCAGTGTAAGTTCACTCAGGTCTTTCTTACCAAAATAAGTTTCCGCAGCTTCAGCAACTCCATAAGCCCCTGCACCGTAATAAATCTTATTCAGGTACATTTCTAAAATCTTCTCTTTGGAGTATTCCTGGTCTAACTTCACAGCCAAATACTGTTCCTGTACTTTACGTTTGATTGTTTTATCCTTCGTCAAAAACGATTCTTTGACAACTTGTTGTGTAATTGTACTGGCTCCTTCAGCACCGAATCCACCTGTAATGTTGGCCAGTACCGCACCACCGATTCTGCGAAAATCAATGCCGATATGATTGAAGAAACGTACATCTTCTGTAGCTAATACGGCATCCTCCAGAACGGGAGGGATGTCATTGTATGTGATTTTCGTCCGTCGTTCGTCTCCGGCTAAGTCAGCAAACAAGTCTCCATTTTTGTCGTAAACCTTGGAAGAGAAAGGATCGGATAATTTCGATTCATCTAAACTCGGAGCGGTAGCGACATAATAGGCAAATAATGCTCCAACCCCTAACATCAGAACAACGCCGATGGTTAAAAGGGTCATGAAAATCTTTTTGAATTTTGATGTGCTTTTTCCTTTTTTCGATGATTTCATCTGTTTTCTTCTTGCTGTACGTGACTGGCTATCGTTGGCCATTTACATTTCCTCCATTTCAGAAATAAAGCTTATCGATGGCTGTGGCATAGTGAACCCTAGCCTGATAATGAAAAGGGATATTGATTCCTTCTTTTGTAATAAAAGCATAAGGAATCGATTTCCTTCCCCCGTTCCACTGATTTTCCCAAAAGGAAAAGATCGATGAGGAGGGAAGGAGGTACGTTTCTTCTAAAGGGGTAAACTTTATGATCATAAAGCTGATCCCACCATGTGCCTGCACAGCCCTCATGTGATCAATCTGGTGCTGATGGACATTACTTAATGGAAAAGAAGTTTTGTTCTTCGTTTCTTTTGCCTCAAAATCGATGTACTTTCCACGATAAACCCCGTTAAAGTCTGTAGTAGAAGCTTGTTTGAAATAGGCTTCTTTAATAACAGCAGCGCTTCGCTTGGGGTAATCCACTTGTACAATTTGAACAGGCGTAGGTTTTTTATGGACCACCGCAACTCCTGCTTGCAAATAATATTCGTTGGTTACATTAATGTCTTCTTCCAGTGACATTCCCCTGTTACTGAAATCCGGTTTTGTTTTTCCTTTGGGAGCTAAATTCGCCTTGGAACCACGTCTCCCATTGGGGTAATTCACAACCAATCCCTCCCTATAGCCATGAGAGTATCATACCAAATTTTCGTGTCCAAGAATATATACATGAGACTCATTTTATATAGACGTATAAAAGAAAGGAAAGTTTCACCTGTCACACGATTGACACATGTAAGGAAACCGCCATGACTATCTTCCCTTCCACAATCCATTCAAAACCCTAATCATATTCCTTCGATATCGCTTAGTTTTTTTTGTCTCGTGAAGATATAAAAAGATGGGGAGGGGGAAGCTGATGTCATATCCCGGTTTTATAGGGTTTATAAAAAAAGCTGCTGCTATAAAAAATAGCAACAGCTTCTGTCCAGTCACGTAGAAGGGCGGTTCTCTCCAGTTAATTTAGGATTGTCAGTTCTGGCCGGTGTCGGCTTCTTATTTTTCTTATCTTTTTTCTTAGCCATATGCTTTTCTCCTTTTATGTCGAAGATTAAAGTCAGGTTTGACTTGTTTTGTTGCTTTAGTTCTAGTCTTGTCATCCGTAAAGGAGTTATGCATGCAAGAGCGAATTTATAACACACCAATAAAAGGGGGAGTAATGTATGAAAAAAAATAGTGTCATCACGCCGAATGAATTTGAGGATCAGCTTTCGCACTTACAGGAAAAATTCTCCTTGCTTGAGCGTAGGTTGTCAATCAAAACAGATGAAATCGTGTTCAATATGGCCGTCTCCCACCGTAAAGACATAGATGAATTGAAAAATGAGGTCTTCAGTCTTCGTGATGAATTAAGGAAGATAAAAAGGGAACGTCGGTATGAATATATGGGTAAGGTTGCTCAACAGGCCAAACGTCGTTCCGTAGGTTGATTTTGATGCCTTTTGTTCCCTCATGATATTATGAAGGAGGAAAGGTGTGGAATGTTATGAATTTAAAAGCCAATACGATTGAATTAAAGCGTCTCATTGATGAACAACATCAACGCTTTTTAAATACGGAGGGTCCTGTAGAAAAAAAGAGCTATGATTTTTTTAATCAGGTTAAAAAGGAAACAAAACCGATGTTCCAATTGACCAATGAATGGGTAAAGGAAGCGGAGGAATTTGTAAAAGACCGGAAGACAAATGTACATCCAAACCAAGTGAAATCAACGCATGAGAATATTGAAATGATTATTCTCCATAGTTACTACCTGGATGTACACCGTAAGAGGTTCAAAGAATTGTATCAGTCCTCCCATTATGTATTGGATATGATCCTTGATGATCTGCAACAACATGAAAAAAGCTCCCAATAATGGGAGCTTTTTTTCATTCAAACGATTCTCATAAATCGTCCATAGATTTATTTTCTGGATATTAATAAATAAAAAGATGGGACAAGCAGCAATGTGAGTACTGTTGAAAATGCAAGGCCGGATACAATCGATACCGCTAATGGCTTAAACAACACATCTCCTGTGTAAATGATAGGAGCCAAGGCTGCAATCGATGTTAATGAAGTAAGGACTATAGGACGGATTCTTGCCCTGCCTGCTTCAATGACAGCTTCGACGTTACTGCTGTAACGTTCACGGTTCTGCTCAATAAATTCGACAAGAATGACAGAGTTCCTCACAACTATACCTGAAAGAGATACAATGCCCAATACTGCTAAGAAACTGAGGGGTTCCCCTGATACAAAAAGCCCTATAATAGCCCCTGTCACAGCTAAAAATACGGTTCCTGTTATCAATAAAGGCATAAGCAAGGAGTTGAATTGAATAGCAATTGTCAAATAAATCAAGAACAAGACGATAACAAAGAGTTTTGTTACTTCTACAAAGAACTCGGAACGAGCATCGGATTCGCCGCTTTCAACAAGCGTATAACCCTCTGGAAGATCATTCTTAATTTCATTTACAACATCTGTTGATTCCTGGGAGAATGTACTTTCCATTCCCTCTTCCGGATATGCTTCAACCGTAATGGTGCGGTCTCCATCCAAGTGTGGAATCACACCGATCCGCTCGCTTGATTCTGTTGTGATAATTTCATCAAGCGTAAGAATTTCTGGCGGCCCGCCGCCCTGATTCGACTGCTGGCTGACTACATTCAGCTCAGATAGGTCTACACCATCTTCTACACCGTCATCAACCATAACTTCAATAGGTAAACGCTCCACACCATTGTCAAAGGTACCTAGAGGCACACCGATATTTGCCAGTTGGAGTTGAGAAGTGATTTGGTTGATCGGGATGTTATTTTCTGCAAGCAAAGAACGGTCCGCATTGTATTCCGTGAAAGGCTGCGTCTCTGCGTTAAGTGTAGTTATTTCAGCACCTTCCAGCTCACTTAATCGTTTTCCTGCATTCTTCGCTTCAGCGATTAACGTTTCAATCTCAGGACCTTGAATTTTGATCTGTACAGGTGGTGAAGGTGGTGGACCAGAAACAATAGTTTCAAGGAAAATTTCACTATCCGGGAATTTCTCCCTTAAAGGCTCTTCCCATTCTTCTATAAAGTCACTGGCGCTCGTTTGGTCTCTGTCGACTCGAACGAGAACCTGGCCTGTGTTTTCACCTGACCGTTGCAACCCTGAACTAAATAAATTAGGAAGTCCACTTCCTGAATAAATGGCTGTTTCAGTAATGTTTTCTTCAGAAGTCTCCAGGTAATCCGTTAATTCCTGTAACTTTTGTTCCGTTTCCTGAATCGTTGTCCCTTGGGGGTTCTCGACAGAAATGGTTACTTCCGGACGATCCGCAGCAGGGAAGAATTCAAAAGGAATCTTAATCGCTAAAGTGGCTAAAAGGGCACAAACGATCAGACCAATCAGCGAAGTGACTAATGGCTTCTTCGTAGTAGTAGGAAGAATCCGGTCAGCGTAGGTACGTTCTAACCAGTCAAACAAACCACCAAGAAGTCCAGACTTTGCTTTTCTGGATTTTTGCTTCCGCCTTCTTCTGACATATTGAACGGTAGGAATAAACGTCAGTGCAATGATTGTGGATGCGAGCACCGTGAAAATCAAGACCGATGGTAAGGCTCTGATGAAATCCCCATTGGTTCCAGATAAGAACGTTAAAGGGAGGAAACTGAAAATAATCATGAGTGTTGAAGTAACGATAGACTTGCCAACTTCTTTTACACCCCGGATGGTTCCTTCCATCGGACCATCTCCAAGTTGGAACCTTCTTTGAATGTTGTCATTGACGACAATCGCATCATCAACCAATATCCCGATAGCTATAATCATCCCAATAATTGATATCTGGTTTAAATCGACTCCGACATATGGAAGAGGAATTAAACCGATGAGAATGGATATTGGGATTGATAAAGCGACGAGAATCGCTGACGAAATGGGCAGACCCAGTACCATTATGATAATGACAGCAAGAAATGAAATGGCAAAGGAAGTAATAAGGTTTGAAAATACTTCATCAATAATTGTACTTTGTGTATAAAAACGATCGACCTCGATTTCTTCCGGCAACTGTTCTGACAAAACGTTAATCTTGTCTGTCAACTCTTCCTGAAGGGCACTAATGTTTACTCCTTCTTCAGTAAGCACGGTAACAGATAGAGCCGCTTTGTCTTTATAAGTAATTAGGTCTTCCACTTCTTTGTTGGCAATCTCAATAGAGCCGATTTCAGACAGTTTCACAGGCTCTCCGTCAGAGTTATTTCCGACAAATAAGCCTTCCAATTCTTGAATGTCTGAATATTTTTCGAAGATCAATTGATGAATGGTGCCATCTCTTTGTTCTGTACCAATTGGAGAAGGTCCAAGTTCGTCACTTAAGGAACGAATGACAGATGAAGGTGAGAGTTGCAACTCATTCAATTGATCATTATCCAAACTGACGGCTACTTTTTGGTCAGGCAGACCTTTAACTAAAACGGAATCGACCCCGGGGGTCTTTGTCAATTCTGCCTTCCATTTTTCCAAATCTTCTCTTAAATTAAATAGTTCTGTCCGTTCATCACTGTATAGATGATAGGAAGCCACAGCGGACATAGTCATATCTGTGTTTACATTAGGAGCCTGGACTTCTTCAGGAAAAGACCTGGATACTTCTGATACGGCCTGCCGGATCTTTGCATTCGTCGTATCTGTATCCTGTCCTCCGGATAGTGTAGCGGTTACTGTACCGAATCCGGTTGTGGACGCAGAAGTGACTTCATCAATCCCTTCTGTACTAAGAAGCTCTTCTTCTAAAGGATTGATGATTGTCCGTTCCACTTCTTGAGGTGTGGCCCCAGGATACACGGTTGAAATGGATGAGACATTTACATTAATTTCTGGGATTTCCCTTTTCGGTAGTTGCAGATAGGTGAAAATTCCTGTTGAAATTAATAACAAAATAAAAATCCAAATGATTTTGTTGTAATTTAAAATTGACTTCATTTCGTTCCTCCTAAACCAATATGATTTTCATGCTCCTTCAGTATAAACTTTTTTCCGACACATGTGTCAATTAAATGCTCTCTCGATGTGCTGACGAACAGTTGATATGAAACCGCTTTACATTTATGCTGTATTCATATATAATGACCTTCCCATGAATAGGGAGGGATATCAATGGAAACGAAACAACTAATTAATGAAGCAAAAAAAATAAGGGAAAGAGCTTATGTACCTTATTCTAAATTTCCTGTCGGGGCTGCACTAGTCACGGAAGATGGAACCCTTTATACAGGATGCAATATAGAGAATGCCGCTTACCCTGTAACTTGTTGTGCTGAAAGAGTGGCGATTTTTAAGGCCGTTTCTGATGGACATGCCAAATTCAAGGAGCTGGCCGTTGTTGCTGATACGAAAAGACCAGTTCCCCCGTGTGGATCTTGCCGTCAAGTCATGAGTGAATTTTTCCAGTCTGATGTTAAAATTTATACAACAAACCTGCATGGCGATACGAAAACATTCACAATGGAAGAAATTTTGCCATTTTCGTTTTCTTCAGCTGATTTATCTGAAGAGGAAGCGGAATAGAGAGAAAAAGGATGAGAATCTCATCCTTTTTTTATTTCTTTCATTTTTTGAATCTGGAGAAATAAATGGTTGGCAAGTCTTCATTTCAGTAACAGGTTAAACGTGTTTATCTACTAACCGCCCAGTATGAAAGATGGAGTAGAAACCAAAGCTTGAGGACTGTCTCAACATTTTTATAGGGATGTATGGGTATTTGTTGATCAGAAATTAAAGGATATGATGATATCGCCTAGTACATTCACGCTCTTTGTGACATACGCTGATAAGGAATAACAGAACAAGGAGTGAAAGCACATGCATCAACAGTCTATGCAGGACTCTTGCGGATGTGGACCTATGTCCCCAATGTCGCCAGCCGGAAACCGTAGACCGATCGTATGTCCGGTTCAAAACTGTGTGGTGGATAACTACTTCTGTGAAAATCAAGACTACATTCATCCTACCCACATTCTCGTACGAAACAATCATACGTTGAACAACAACCATTATTTCCCGTATATGGTTTCTGAGCAGAACAATTTCCGAACTCAAGATTTCGCTTTTCCTCAAGGATCTTCACCAGATTATAACTGGATGGATTATATGAATCCTCAAGACATGGGTCAAATGCCTATGGGCCAAGGCCAAATGCCAATGATGAACGAAGAGGATATGGAAGAAATGGAAGGTATGATGGGCCAGGGGCAGATGCCGATGATGGGTCAGGGCCAGATGCCAATGATGGGCCAAGGTCAAACGCCAATGATGGGTCAGGGCCAAATGCCGATGATGGGCGACGGTCAGATGCCAATGATGGGTCAGGGCCAAATGCCGATGATGGGTAACGGCCAGATGCCAATGATGGGCCCCGGATCAAATAGCTAATAGAGATAAGCCACAAACTGTGGCTTATTTTCTTTTTTTCAGGAAACATAATAAAATGAATAAAGGGTAAGGAGGTTGAACATTGAAAACCATAGTTGTGACGGGTTATAAACCGATGGAAATGGGTATTTTTAAGAATAATGACCCAAAAGTCGATTTCGTAAAAGAGGCCATAAAAAAGAGATTGCTTTCCTACATAGAAGAAGGTTTACAGTGGGTGCTTATTTCCGGACAAATGGGAGTAGAGTTATGGACGGCTGAAGTGGTCCTCGATCTTAAAGAAGAGTATGAGATAAAATTAGGGGTTCTCCCACCTTTTGAAAACCAGGAAGAGCGTTGGCCGGAAGATCTCAAGCTTGTTTATGAGGAGATAACAATGATCGCCGATTTCTACCAGCCGATTTATAATAAAGGATATGAAGGACCTTATCAATTCAAAGCAAAAGATCAATTTTTAATCGATCATTCGGAAGGATGTCTCGTGCTGTTTGATGAAGATACAGAAGGGAGCCCGCAGTATTTCTTGAGACTAGCGAAAAAGGCTCAGGATCAAGGAAGCTATGAGATTGTTTATATTACTCCATTAGACCTTGAAGAGACTGTAGAAGAGCTTCGGATGGCGGATCCAGATTTCTGGAGTCAATAAATGTTCTGGATTTGAAATTGACATTTCCGTGACCTTTTGAAAAAATGAATATAATGTGTGAAACAGAGGTGAAAATAATGAACTTAGAAGAGTATCATTTAAGTGGAAAGGATATACTTGAAAAAGACTTTAAAACGTCTATGAGAGGGTATAACCAAGAAGAAGTAGATGAGTATCTGGACTTGATCATTCAGGATTATGACCGTTTTCAGCAGGAAATCGAACGTCTTCAGCAGGAAAATGACCGTTTGAAGAAAATGTCATCACGTGAAACCACACAGAGACAAAGGCAACCATCTACAAATAACCATCAAGTGAACTATGACATCTTAAAGCGTGTTTCAAACTTAGAGAAGGCAGTTTTTGGCAATAAGTACGCAGACTAACATCCGCATTTTTCCAATGACAAGCGTCCAAGTGTCTGTTATAATGGTTTAGCACGTCTTAAATGACGTAATGACAAATGTTAATGCTCATTTGAATACTCGGGTAATCGCTGTATAGGTTTCTATACAGAGGAAAGTCCATGCTCGCACAAGCTGCGATGCTTGTAGTGTTCGTGCTTGACGAAACCATAAGTCAAGGGAGTTCTTTGGAACTTACGGCAGGGAAAATTCCTAAGTCTTCGATATGGAATGACTACCTTGAAAGTGCCACAGTGACGGAGCCGGAGTAGAAATACTTCGGGTGGAACGAGGTAAACCCCACGAGCGAGCAACCCAAATATAGGTAGGGGCACTTTTCAATGGGAAATGAACCAGAGAAGAGGCCGTTTGACGGCAGATAGATGATTGCCACCGGAGTACGAGGTTGACCACCGTTTGCAGTACAATGGCACAGAACATGGCTTACAGAGTATTCAAAGGTCGCTAATGATACAGATGACACCCTTCTGGAAAGCCTTAAGCTTTTTGGAAGGGTTTTTTCTTTTTGTATAACAATATTAGTGAAGGAAACGGTTCACGTTTGTTCATGCTACATATAAAGGAGGTTCATCATGTCGAAAAAAGTTACATTGATTGCAACAGCAGCTATGGGGCTTGAAGCCATAGTAGGGAAAGAAGTTAAAGCTTTAGGATATGAAGACATACAGATCGAAAATGGAAGAGTTGTGTTTGAAGCGGACGTATCAGCGATACCGAGAGCCAACCTTTGGCTTCGAACCGCTGATCGTGTCAAATTGTTGGTTGGAAGGTTCAAGCCCACATCGTTTGATGAACTTTTTGAAAACACGAAGGCATTGCCATGGGAAGCTTTTATAGAAGAAGACGGCGAGTTTCCTGTAGTCGGTAAATCGGTCAAATCGAAGTTGTATAGTGTTCCGGATTGTCAATCGATTGTGAAGAAAGCAATAGTAGAACGATTGAAAGTCAAACATGGCATAGATTCATGGTTGAAAGAAACTGGTGCCTTTTACAGAGTGGAAGTAGCGATTCACAAGGACGAAGCACTGCTTACCATCGATACCTCAGGAAGTGGACTGCATAAGCGAGGATATCGTGTAGGCCAGGGGGAAGCACCTTTAAAAGAGACGTTAGCTGCCGCACTCGTACAAATTACAAACTGGAGCCCTGACCAGCCGTTTGTCGATCCATTTTGTGGTTCAGGGACCATTGCTATCGAAGCCGCATTAATCGGCCAAAATATTGCACCTGGTTTCAATAGGGAATTCGCTTCCGAGAATTGGAGCTTTATTCCGCAAAAAGCGTGGGATGCTGCTTTTCAAGAAGCAGAAGATGCAGCGAATTATGATCAAGCGCTACAAATTTTCGGTTCTGATATTGATCCCGACTTGATTGAAATTGCGAAAAAAAATGCAATGGAAGCAGGTCTTGGGGAATTGATCACATGGAAACAAATGCAGATGAGTGATTTCAAACCGAAGCAGGAAAATGGTTACCTTGTGTCTAATCCTCCTTATGGGGAGCGTATGGGTGAGCGGGAAGAAGTGGAAGAGATGTATCGCAACCTTGGTACGATCATGCGTGATTATCCATCCTGGAGTGTGTATATCCTCACTTCTCATGAAGGTTTTGAAAAACTCTACGGGAAGCCTGCCACTAAAAAACGGAAGCTCTTCAATGGCTTTATCAAAACGGATTATTACCAGTATTTTGGGCGAAAACCAAAATCCAAGCCAGACAATGGCAAAGGGTTCGGTTTCTGATTCGTCAGATAAAGTGATTCATTTAGATGAAGGGGAGAGATAGATGTGAGTCAAACAACGGAACAGAAATTTTTGGAGCTCTTAAAAGAACAATCATCGTATGGAGAAGCGATTGGGCTTATGGCTTGGGATATGAGAACAAAAGCGCCACGCAAAGGAATCGAAGGACGTTCGGAAGTAATTGGGGTTATGTCCCAGAAAGTTCATGAGATTCAAACCTCGGATGAAATGCGCCAATATATTGACGAATTGAAGAAAAAAGATTTAGACCCCATTTTAAAAAGAGCGGTGGAAGAAGCGGAAGAAACGTATAATAAAACGGACAAGATCCCAACGGATGAGTATAGAGCTTACGTAACTCTCCAAACCAAAGCTGAATCTATGTGGGGAGAAGCGAAAAGTAACAACGACTTCGAAAGTTTCCGCCCATACTTGGAAGAGTTGGTCGAGTACAACCGTAAATTCGCAGATTACTGGGGTTATGAAAACCATCGGTATGATGCCTTGTTGCACAATTATGAACCAGGCGTAACAGTAGAAGTATTAGATGAAGTGTTTCCTAAAGTAAGAAAAGCTTTATCAGCTCTCCTTCAGCAAATCAAAGAAGCCCCAAATCAACCAGATCCATCAGTCCTTAAAGGACATTTCCCTAAAGATCGCCAGGCTGAGTTCAGTGAAGTGATCTTAGAGCGTATGGGTTACGATTTTGAGGCCGGTCGTTTGGATGAGACGGTGCATCCTTTTGCTATCGGATTGAATACAAATGATGTCAGAGTGACAACGAAATACGACGAAAAAGATTTCCGTACCGCTGTCTTTGGAACGATTCATGAGGGAGGACATGCCCTTTATGAACAGAACATCGATCCAAAGCTTGCTTTTACACCCCTTGCGGATGGGACTAGTATGGGTATTCATGAATCACAATCTTTATTTTGGGAGAATTTTATTGCGCGTAGTGAAGGCTTTTGGAGAAATCATTACGAGTTGTTCAAAAACTATGCACCTGAGCATTTTCAACACTTACCGTTGGAGAAGTTTTATCCGGCTGTCAATGAGGTAAAACCATCCCTTATTCGCATTGAAGCGGATGAACTGACGTATTGCCTGCACATTATGGTCCGCTATGAGTTGGAAAAAGCATTAATAGCTGGTGAAATTGAAGTGAAGGATCTCCCTGAACTGTGGAATCAAAAGATGAATGATTACCTTGGAGTTACTCCAGAAAGTGATGCTGAAGGAGTGCTTCAAGATATTCACTGGTCAGGAGGGGATTTCGGCTATTTTCCATCCTATGCCTTAGGATACATGTATGCAGCCCAGATGAATGCCAAGATGAGAGATGAAATCGATGTGGATCGTTACATTGAAGAAGGCGATTTCCAAAAAATCAAGGAATGGTTGACGGAAAACGTTCATCAATATGGAAAAATGAAAAAACCATTACAAATCTTAAATGATGTGACTGGTGAAGGCCTGAATCCTGACTACATTATTTCTTATTTAACAAATAAATATAAGAAGATCTATCAGTTTTAAAATGAAAAAAGCCCGGCTGCATCAGCCGGGCTTTGTGTTATTTAAGACATTTCTTCCATCAAATCTGGAGTTGCCGGGAAACCAGCTTCCTTAACGATTTCATTGTATTGATCATTGAATTCTGTGAATTTCTCTTCAGCTGCTGTGAAATCCGCATTCTCCATGTTTTCATTCAATGCTTTCTCTACGCCTTCATAATAGGCTTGGAGGGATGGCAGTGTTTCTTCGAATTTTGTCATAACATCATCTGGAAGATCTGCTTCAATTGTATAGTCGTCGACCATGGAAGAAGCTTCGCTTGCTGCAGTCTTTGCTTCTTCAGCTGCAGATTGAATCGCTTCTGCATCAGGTTCTTCTGCTGAGACGGCCGTTTTGTAAGCAGAAATTTTTTGTTGATATGGTTTGAAAGTATTTGTCAGAGCCATTTGTGCACTGAGCAATTCTTTCTTCACCTTTTGTTCATCATTCTCTTGATTTTCTGTCGTGTCTTCTGTCTGGTTTTCTGTGTCTGCGTTTGTGCCTTCTTCCGTTTCACTGTTACACCCTGTTAAGACCAGTGCTCCGGAAAGACCTAAAGCTAACAACCATTTTTTCATACAGACAACCCCCTTTTTTCTATTCACGATTTACATTCTATGTCAGGCCTTACCGTATGTAAAGAAATTGCAAAAATGTTATACTATACTGAAAATTCAACACTATTGATGGAGGCTATTGCGATGTATCTACCAGACTTCAGATTAAACAGTAAACTTGCCGTGATCACAGGGGGAACGAAAGGTATTGGGAAAGCCATTACCCTTGCTTTTGCGGAATCGGGTGCCGATGTGATTGTTATTGCAAGAAGCGAGAAAGACCTGAAGCAGACAAAAAAAGAAGTGGAAGAGCTTGGACAACAAGCTTCAATTATTTGTCATGACATTAATGATTATAAGGAAATTATTCAGGAGGTTGAGCGTGTTCGTGAAGGACGAAAGCTTGATATATGGGTCAATAATGCGGGAATGAATATAAGAAGTGAAGCAGAAAGTGTAACAGAAGAAGAGTGGGACCAAATTATTTCGACGAATATGCGGAGTGCTTTCTTTCTTTCTCAATATGCAGGTCAAGTGATGAAATCCTCCAAAGAAGGGAAAATCATTAACATCTCTTCTGTTGGGGGTCACACCGCCTTACGTACTGGGGTTGTATATGCCATGACGAAAAGTGCGCTTATTCAAATGACCAAAAACCTTGCCCTTGAATGGGGGAAATATAACATCAATGTCAACGCAATTGGTCCCTGGTATTTCCCAACCTCTCTTACAGAACAGCTCCTTCAGGATGAATCTTACGTCCAGGAGATTCTCGAACGGACACCGCTTAACAGAATAGGTAAATTAGAGGAATTGAGTGGTGCCGCTGTGTTCTTAGCTTCAGACGCTGGAAACTATATGACAGGTCAGACCTTGTTTGTTGATGGAGGCATGACGATATATGGATTTTAATTGAACCTTCTGTTCATCTTTTTTCCAATTTTACACATCATAAAAAAAGCGCCAAATGAAAATGGCGCTTTTGCTATGTCATCCACCTTGACTTTTAGATCATCAAAATCCATGAAAAATGATGCCCCGGTGCAAGCCTAAAAGGAATATGAAATCCTTTACTGAACCATTTCACCTTTGCATTGCCCTCCATAACCCTGAGCGTGGTGATATCGGTGGAAACTTCCTGATAAGATACATGGGTGACAAGGTTCCGAGTTAAAAACACTGTGGACCCCCTTCAAAAAGAACCGTTTGACATAGGTCAATCATGCTGCATGAATCTGCTTTCCAAAGACATAATTTCCTCCTTAATTGTACATAGTAAATAAAAAGGAGGATGAAAATGCCCTACATACTTTCCTCAGGCGTCCAATGTGCCGACTATTCCTGTAATCAATCCGATGTCCAAAAGCTTGTTTATGAATTATTTCCTTTAAAAGAGCATGAGAAAAAGAGATTGATGCCGATTTTTGAGCACGCCAATATTGAAAAACGGCAATTCGCTGCTCCGTTAGAGTGGTTTAAAGAAAATCATGGATTAGAAGAAAGAAACCATTTATACCATACCAAGGCTTTAGACTACAGTTTACACGCAATAAGATCTTGTTTGACCAATTTACCTGGAGATGATGAATTTTCTACAGAAGATATCGATCACCTCATTTTTGTTTCTTCTACAGGCATCTCTACCCCAACTCTTGATGCTTATATTATGAATGAACTCGGTTTTAAAGAGGATACGAAACGGACGCCTTTGTTTGGGCTGGGATGTGCAGGGGGAACAAGCGGTGTGGCCAAAGCTTATGAATGGCTGCTGGGCCATCCCGATCAGAATGTTCTTGTCATTTGTGCAGAACTTTGCAGCTTGACCTTTCAGGCGGAAGATGCCAGAGTAAGTAATTTCGTAGGCACAGCTCTCTTTGGCGACGGTGCTTCCGCTGTCTTAGTTGCAGGGGATCGATCCTCCTTGTTGAAGAAAAAGAAACACCCTCTTCCAAAAATCATTAATTCCAGTTCCAGAACAAAAGCTAATAGTACCGATGTAATGGGGTGGAGGGTCGTTGATACAGGTTTTGAAGTTATCTTCAATAAGAGTATCCCCCGGTTAGTCAAGGAATTTTGGAGTATACATGCCGGGGAAATCGTACGCAACAATGGGTGGTCCGTCAATGAACTGCCTTTCATTGTGGCTCATCCTGGTGGTAGAAAAGTTTTAGAAGCTTATGAGGAAGTATTCGATTTGAAAGAGGGGGCTTTAAACATTCCGAGGAAGGTGTTATCTGCTCACGGAAATATGTCCTCTCCAACGGTACATTTTGTGTTGCATGAAGTTTTAAAAACGAAACATGAAAAAGGAACAAAATCAATTATGACTTCTCTCGGGCCTGGATTTAGTTCTGAAATTGTCAGTTTGGAGTGGGAATAGAATGGAAATTTTTTTATGGATGATTTTAGCTTTTTTAATATTTCAACGCCTGGGTGAACTTGCACTGGCAAATCGAAATCGTAAGTGGATGGTGGAAAGAGGGGCGAAAGAGTGGGGGCAAGGTCACTATTTCCTGTTCATCCTACTGCACAGCTCATTTTTTGTATGTATCATTGCAGAGTTCGTTTGGACGCCTTATGTTCAACAACCATTTTTTTATATCGCGCTAACCGGTTTTTTCTTGTTACAGATTCTAAGAATCGCCTGCATTCGAACTTTGGGAAAGCGGTGGAATACAAGAATCCTCGTATTACCTGATGAAGAACCGATCCGTAAAGGGATTTACCGATTTGTGAAACACCCGAATTATGTGATCGTCTTTTTTGAATTAATGGTCATCCCGGTGTTGTTTCATGCCTATTTAACTGCATTGATTTTCCCTTTCCTGCATCTACTCGTCCTTACGGTAAGAATTCCTGCTGAGGAGAGGGCGCTCCAGGAAAGGATTTAAATGTTCAAAAAATATTGCTCATTTCCTGAAGGTCTGTTAAGATTCTAATTAGAAATGAAATTCATTTTCAATTAGAAGGGTGAGAACAAAAAATGTTGGCTTTCATAATGTTAACGGTCGCCGTTTACAGTAGTTTGATGATTTTCGTGTTATCTAAATTGGGAAGCGTCCCTGCTCAAACTGTCATGAATGTATTCAGAACCCAAAACCAAAGTTCTCATTTCTACCATAAAAAAAGATACGAACGCACCCTTTCGGCCAGGTGAAAGCACCTGGTCTTTTTCATGCCTGAAAGTCTTGAAATAAACAAAAATTTAGTGGGAAATTCCTGTCGAATTGCCGATAATTTCGTCATTTTTTGTTATGATATAGAAAAATAGTACAAATACATACCGATGACGGATAAGGTTAGGAGAGTATTATGGATAGAAACACATTAGCTTACTTCCTTGAAGATCTTTGGAGTAAGGGATTCAAACTGAGCGATGAGGATGTCCAATTTATATATTTTGGAAATAACTCTTCTAATGCTCCGGAATGGAAAACCATTGTTGCTGTCAACATGACCTTAAAAATACAACAGTCCTTTGACCCCAGTTTTTTTATTAGTATTTTAGAACTTATTTCAAATCCATCCATCACCAGTAAAAGAAAGGCCTATGAGTCCATAGAAGCACAACTTTCCATTACAAGGACTACACACAAATAAAGAACCCAGATCACTACTGATCTGGGTTCTGTTTCGTCTGTAGACACTCCCTGGCAAGACGGTCTGCATTTTTGTTTTGTTTGTCAGGAATCCATTTATAAAAAACATAGGAAAAGCTTTCCTCAAGGTTCATGATCTGGTTAAACAAGGGAAGGAATTTTTCATTCTTCGTGTATCGCTTATCCATGGTATCAACAGCAATTTTTGAATCAGACCTGATCGAAATGATTTCTCCCGGATATTTCTCCTTACAGATTTGCAAGGCGTGAATAATTGCGAGGAATTCCGCTTCATGATTCGTCCAGTTCCCTAAATAAAATTGATGCTCTTCTGTTTTTTGATTTTTTTTAATAACTATCCCTGCAGCACTGGGGCCCGGCTCTCCACTGCACGCAGCGTCTGTGTACACTTCTAACATGGCATATGACCTCCTCACTCAGAATGCGGCATTTTTTTAGCCATATAAAAGAATGGTGTATCCATAGCAGCCACAATGAACTTAATGATATACGTGGTTATAAAAATCTCAATCCAGATCTCAAATGGATACAAACCAAAAAAAGCGATGAAACAAAAAATACTCGTATCTAACAATTGACTGATCATCGTACTTCCATTGTTCCGGATCCAAAGCGCACGATCCGATGGAAACATCTCTTTGAGTTTAGCATATAACCATACATCAAAATATTGGCTGACGATATACGCAAGCATGCTGCCGAGTGCAATTCTCGGAACAAGACCAAATAAAGACTGCAATGCTGGTTGAGCGATGTCGTTTTCGCCTGGATTGAAAAGAATGGCGAACTGCATAATGATTGTCATAATGATCAATGTGGAAAAACCCAGCCACACAGCTTTTCTCGCCTCTTTTTTTCCATATTTTTCATTGAGAATATCGGTAGCTAGAAAGGCGGTTCCATAGACAATGTTCCCAAGAGTTGCATTTAACCCGAACATCTCTACGGTTTTGACCACTTGGATATTTGCAAGAACCGTGGACATTCCGATCCAAACAAATAAGCCAGGCTTTCCGAACATCCGATAAATGCCAATTAATAATGCGAAATTGATTAGTGCAAATAATATCCATAGGATTTCGTTACTCATCGTATTTCCTCCTTAGTTTTGATATCGCGGGAGTTCCCGAACCGCGGGTAAAAAGAACCAACAGCGATCAATTATACGATGGCACAAGGCATTTGACAAGAACCATTTCCCTTATTCAATACTATGTCAGGATTGTGGAAGACTCAGTTTCGAGACTTTCCAGGGTTCGTTGCCCGGGTTGAGCGCCAGGGGTGGCTGGGAAGCTACTCGCTTTCCTGTGGGGGAGTGGCGAGCTTCCTCGGGCTACGCCCTGCGGGATCTCGCCGATCTCCTTTCTCCCACGGGAGTCTCGCAGCTCCCCAACCACCCCATACAATAAAGGTGAGAAACGAACCCCTTTGCCTGGTATAAGTGTCTTTCACAAATCCTGAATCTATAGTGATAAAGCGCTCTATAACAGGCTTTATCATTCCAAATGCGGTTGAAGCATCCATGTTGCTTCACTTTCCTTAGGAGTAAAAGCTTCTCTTACCTGGAAGTGGTTTCGAGATACTTATACGGCAAAGGGGCGGAGGGGAATGGCGAGACTCCTGCGGGAAAAAAGTGCTTGGTGAGACCCCACAGGACGCAGTCCGAGGAGGCTCACCGCGCTCCCGCGGAAAGCGAGCTATTCCCCGCAGCCCCCATTCACTCAACAAAAGTCTCGAAACTGAGTCTTCAAGAATAGGGAGCTTATCTTGAGTATAGAGGAGTTGTGAGGCTTGTTAGTCGTTAGAGGGAAAAGAAAAAGCAATCTCCGAGGAGATTGCTTTTTGATGGAACATCTATTCTTTCACAACGTTCGCAGCTTGTGGGCCGCGGTCGCCTTCTACGATTTCGAAAGTAACAGCTTGACCTTCTTCTAGAGATTTGAAGCCTTCTTCCTGGATAGCAGAGAAGTGTACGAATACGTCGTTTCCACCTTCAACTTGAATGAAACCGTAACCTTTTTCTGCGTTGAACCATTTGACTGTACCATTTTCCATAATTTGTTCCTCCTAAATCTTGCACGTAAAACGTGGAAATTACAAATACCAGACCGAAAAAAACCTCATAGAACGACGGAACAATAAATTCCGAAGCACTTCTATGAGGAGTTACCTGTCATTTATGTTTCCGATCGTGTTATTTGCTTACCCCAAATATATCGTATGAGAAAAGGAGCGTCAACAAGATGAATCTAATAAATTCAAACAACTTGTATCCGTTTCCGAGAGTGGGAGACTATAACTCCCAACAAGAGTCAGGTACAATGATAGAAGATACATAAGGAAAGGAAAGATTTTAATGAAATCCGATATAAAAATAGCGTTGGAAGCTGATATGAAACCGATCCATCAGATTGTTGAACAATTGAACTTAAATGAAGAAGATTGGGAACCTTATGGTCATTATAAAGCAAAATTGTCGGATCAACTTTTGAATAAACTCTCCAACAGGAAAAAAGGGAAAATCATCTTGACCACATCAATCAATCCGACGCCAGCAGGGGAAGGTAAATCCACGGTAACGGTCGGTTTAGGGCAAGCCTTGAACCGATTGAATCAACGCGCTGTGATCGCACTCAGAGAACCTTCTCTTGGTCCCACGATGGGGATAAAGGGGGGAGCAGCGGGAGGAGGATACTCCCAAGTGGTACCGATGCAGGATATCAACCTTCACTTCACAGGGGATATCCATGCCATTACTTCTGCGAATAATGCGCTTTCCGCTTTTATCGACAATCATATTCATCAGGGAAATGAACTGAATATCGATCCAAGAAGAGTTTCATGGAAGCGTGTGATGGATTTAAATGACAGAGCTTTAAGAGAAGTCATCGTCGGTCTTGGTGGCCCTGTAAAAGGAGTTCCCAGAGAAGATGGGTTCAATATAACGGTTGCTTCGGAAATTATGGCCATCCTTTGTTTAGCGAAAGATCTTACTGATATGAAGCAAAGAATAGCTGAAATAGTCATAGGATACACCTATGACAAAAAACCGATTCAAGTGAAACAACTAGGTGTGCAAGGGGCTTTGGCACTTCTTTTGAAGGATGCAATCAAACCTAACCTGGTACAGACCCTTGAGAATACACCAGCTATTATACATGGAGGGCCATTTGCGAATATAGCTCACGGTTGTAACAGTGTCATGGCCACAAACTTAGCTGCGAAACTTGGAGATTATGTAGTAACTGAAGCTGGCTTCGGAGCTGACCTTGGAGCAGAGAAGTTTTTGGACATAAAAACCAGAGCAGGCGACCTTGAACCCGATGCCGTTGTTATTGTAGCAACCATTAGGGCTTTGAAAATGCATGGGGGTATGGAAAAAGGATTACTGGAGAGTGAAAGCGTGGACGCTTTAAAGGCTGGAATCGGCAACCTGAAGAAGCATATGGAAACCATCCAGCAATATGGACTTCCTTTTGTTGTAGCGATTAACCAATTCCCTTCTGATACAGAGCGGGAAATAGAGTTTCTCACTCATTGGTGTGAGGAACAAGGAGTTGAAGTATCACTTACAAACGTATTTGCTGAAGGTGGTGAAGGTGGGATCGACCTGGCGGAAAAAGTGATGAGTGCATGCGAGAAGAAAACGGGTCCGTTAAAGTATATGTACGAATTGGAAGACTCTATAGAAGAAAAAATTGATAAAATCGCAATGAACGTTTATGGAGCTGAAGGTGTTGATTTTTCATCAAAAGCTGAGAAGCAGATTCGTCAACTAAGAGAGCTTGGTTTTGGAGAGTTGCCTGTATGTATGGCTAAGACTCAATATTCCTTATCTGATGACCCTGGAAAGCTTGGGCGTCCGCAAAACTTTAGAGTAACGGTCAGAGAGATCTATCCTTCGGTAGGAGCCGGTTTCCTTGTAGCTTTAACCGGAGACGTCATGACCATGCCTGGACTGCCTAAACAGCCGGCCGCTTTGCGGATGGATGTAGATGAAGAGGGGACCATCCATGGCTTATTCTGATACAAGTTTGGAAAATGATCTGCTATAATCATTCAAGTCGAACATTTTACGCGATTGAGAATGAAACAGGAGATGGAATGGTTATATAGAAGGTAAGGGGGATTTATGGTGACAATACGTATTGGTTTGACAGGATGGGGAGACCATCCCACCCTTTATTCGGACCGGACAAGATCTGAGGAGAAATTATCCGCTTATGCTTCTCACTTTCCTGTAGTTGAAGTAGATACAGCCTTTTATGCAATCCAACCCGTTTCCCGTTATGAAAAGTGGCTGAAGGAAACGCCTGAGTCCTTTTCATTTGTTATTAAAGCATTTCAACAATTGACAGGTCATGACAGGGAAGCAAGGACAGTACAGGAAGCGAAGGATCTGATGAAGCGTTATGAAGAATCCATCCAGCCCGTATGGGAAAGTGGCCAGGTGAACGCGTTGTTATTTCAATTTCCACCTTGGTTCGATGTGCGTAAAGAGAACATAAAAAAACTTCGTTATATCCGGGAATGGATGGAAGATTACCCACTGGCGTTGGAGTTCAGAAACCGCACATGGTTCGATTCCAACTATTATGAACAAACGTTATCTTTCATGAAAGATCAGCAATGGATTCACAGTATTTGTGACGAGCCGCAAGCAGGAGAAGGTTCAGTGCCACGCGTTCTTGTACCTACCCATCCTGAAAAAACATTGGTCCGTTTCCATGGGAGAAACATTCACGGCTGGAACAAAAACGGTCGGAAAGACTGGCGGAAAGTCCGCTTTTTGTATAAGTATAATGAGGAAGAATTGCAGGAGTGGAAAGAACAAGTGTTAAAACTTGAAGAAACGACTCCTGAGGTTACCCTTCTGTTTAACAACAATTCAGGTGGCGATGCCGCAGATAATGCTAAGCAAATGCAGGAGCTTCTCGATATCAAGTATGAAGACCTCAATCCACGACAAATGGACCTTTTCAATTTCTAGGAGGCAAACATGAACAAAAGGGAAGCATTGGAAACAATAAGATGTTTCGTCTATGATTTATTCAAAGACGACACGAGCGGGCATGATGATGTCCATATGAAACGAGTAGCCTCGTGGGCGAAATCCATGGCGAACGATGAGGGCGAGGATCCATTTTTGTGCGAAGTTGCAGCTCTCCTTCACGATGTGGGAGATCATAAATTGTTTGCCCAGCCAGAAAAGGCGATCCAACAAAGGGATCAACTTCTTTCGGATGTTGGTTTTACAGAGGATGAGATTGATACAATTGCTGATGCAATTCGGACAGTATCTTTTTCAAAAGGAGACGTCCCCCATTCAAGAATGGGAGAAATCATTCAAGATGCTGACAGGTTAGATGCCATAGGGGCTGTAGGTATTGCACGAACGTTTGCTTTTGGCGGGACCATCAATCAACCGATTTACAAGGAAGATGAAAAAGATGCCATCAGCCATTTTTATGAAAAACTTTTGAAACTAAGAGAATTGATGCATACGAAAAGCGGTAAGCAGGAAGCTGAAAGGCGTCATCAATTTATGCTTCAATACTTAGAAGAGTTTTATCGAGAACAACAATGCAGAGAGGAGTACAGTCATGTCAAAGAATGAACAGGCTTATTTAGATATGTGTAAACACGTGTTGAAAGAAGGAAACTCTAAAGAAGATCGAACAGGAACGGGGACTCTTTCAGTTTTCGGACACCAGATGCGGTTTGATTTAAAAGAAGGTTTTCCGCTCATGACCACGAAGCGTGTTCCTTTTAGGCTGATTGCCAGTGAACTATTATGGTTCATGAAAGGGGATACGAACATCCGCTATTTATTGGAACATAAGAATAACATTTGGAACGAGTGGGCTTTTCAAAAATGGGTGGAGAGTGAAGATTATACAGGCCCTGACATGACTGATTTCGGGCGGCGCAGCCAGAATGATGAAGAGTTCAAAAAGCAATATAAAGAGCAGATGGATACGTTTAAAGAAAAGGTCCTGAACGATGACACTTTTGCTAAAGAGTTTGGTGATCTCGGCGCGGTTTACGGGAAACAATGGAGGGAATGGAAAACAAGCAGAGGACAAACCATCGATCAGCTTAAAAATGTGGTAGAGAGTATAAAAAATAACCCTGACTCGAGAAGACACCTTGTAACTGCATGGAATCCAGAAGATGTCCCCTCAAATATGGCTTTACCACCTTGTCATATTCTTTTTCAATTTTATGTCGCGGATGGTAAATTATCGTGTCAGTTGTATCAAAGGAGCGGTGACATTTTCCTGGGAGTACCTTTTAATATTGCCAGCTATGCGTTGCTGACCCATCTGATTGCCCATGAATGTGGGTTGGAAGTCGGTGAATTCATTCACACTCTAGGAGATGCTCATATATACAGTAATCATAGAAAGCAGATCCATGAACAATTAACGAGAGAACCTAGAACCTTACCGGTGTTGTCGTTGAACAATGAGAAAGAAAGTATATTCGATTTCGATATGGAGGATATCACGATTGAGGGCTACGACCCCCATCCGAGCATTAAAGCTCCAGTAGCCGTATAACCTGAAGTGATTCTTTGTAGGGAATACCATAAAAACCCTCTTCAGTATAAGGTTTAAACTTGCCTTGAAGAGACACTGCAGCGTGGGATGTCTTGTTGCATGAGGGAGCATGGTGTAGCTGACCCACTGAGAGCTAACCAATCGCTGATTTGCTGGAAGATTCTCTCCATCACCGATAGACCCTTGAACATCACAAAAATACCGAAAATAAAGTATTTCTTAAGACAGCCATCACTTTATAACTGTAAATCTTAAAGAAGGGGTGTTAAGGATGATTTCATTCATATTTGCAATGGACAAAAACAGATTGATTGGAAAAGACAATGATTTACCGTGGCATATTCCGAACGACTTTAAATTTTTCAAAGACACCACGTGGGGGAAAACCATCATCATGGGAAGGAAAACATTTGAGTCCTTTCCTCAACCTCTTCCAGAGCGGGAGCACATCGTTATAACCAGTAATAAGAATTACGACCGGGAAGGATGTACAGTGATTCACTCCATCGATGAGATCCTTAAGATGGAGCAAGATAACCCGGATAAAGAATGGTTTGTAATCGGAGGAAGTGTACTCTTTGAAAAAATGCTTCCTCATGCAGACTGTATGTATTTGACTTATATTGATGCAAGCTTTGAAGGGGACACATATTTTCCACAGTATGACGAATCTGAGTGGACACTTGTTTCTGAGACGAAGGGTCTGAAAGATGAAAAGAACCCGTATGACTATTATTTCCGTACCTACGACCGGAAGAGTTCCTAATGCAACAAAAGGATTTGTGTGGAGTGATTCTTAACGGGGGAGGATCGACAAGAATGGGGACCGCTAAGTCTTCTTTGGTTTTGGGTTCCATGACCTCCTTGGAGTTGATTACCTCGACTCTTTCAATGGTGACTGACACCATCATAGTGAACCAGGATGAACCATTAAAAAAGCCTTACACGGTCGTCGGAGACATTTATGAAGATGCAGGACCACTCGCTGGATTGCACGCAGTCATGAAACAAAGACCGGCCACCTGGTTTGTCATGGCTGCATGTGATACTCCTTTTGTCAGTGATGAGGTTTATCGTCATTTGATTAAAGAAGCGGATGATTCGGCGGATGCTGTCATTCCTGTTTACGAAGGACGCTTTCACCCGACCTCCGGGGTCTATCACATCCGGATCCTGGACAAACTGGAGTCTTATTTGTCTCAAGGAGGCAGGAAAGTCCGGGGGCTTTTTGATCATATACAGATAAAGGAATTGTCCACTTTTCCTGGTATTGAGCAGGAGAATCTTTCTATGCACTTTTTTAATATGAACACACCAGAGGAATATGCATTAGCAAGGGATTTGTTTAAAAACTGGAAGAGGTAGAGACAATAGAATACAGAGCATGATATGATAGGAAAGAAGTAAGAGGGGAAGGAATTTTTGGTGAAGTTGTTTCTTTTCTTTGTCTACTCTTGTAAAATGAATATAAAGTACGTGTTGAAGGCGGTGAATGGACATGCTGTCAAGTATCGGAATACCAGGTCTGATTTTGATTTTGACGATTGCTTTAGTCATTTTCGGCCCGAAGAAATTGCCTGAAATCGGAAAGGCTGCTGGTGAAACGTTGAAAGAATTCAAAAACTCTGCTCGTGAGCTTACAAGCGACTCTAGTGAAGAAAAAACGAATAAATAACATAAGCTTAAAATTTTTCAAAAAGACATAACTAATGGAGTGATTGACCATGTTATCAAGCATTGGTGTACCAGGTCTCATTCTGATTTTAATCATTGCACTTGTCGTTTTTGGTCCTTCAAAACTTCCAGAAATCGGAAAGGCGTTCGGAAGTTCCCTTAAGGAATTCAAGAAAGCTACAGGCGACATCATGTCTGATGATGAAAGCAGTAAGGCAGAAAAGAAAACCAAAGAATAAAATGAATAGAGAAGGTGTAAGGGACTTTCCCTTGCATCTTCTTTTTGTCAGGCTCCTATCAGCCTGGAGGTGATTGTAGTGTCAGAAGAAAAAATAACTCAGGATATCGAAATGAACGTCACCGATCACCTGAGTGAGTTGCGAAAGCGCGTTTTATGGACGTTGGCTTTTTTTATCACTTTCTTTATTGTCGGCTTTATTTATGTTGAAAGAATACAAACGTTTTTTATTAAAGATTTACCGTTTGAATTGAATATGACAAGCCCGGGTGAGATCATTTGGATTATTTTCACCATTGCCAGTCTCGTGGCTATTGTAGGAACCTTGCCTATTTTGTCCCTGCAAATATGGCTGTTTGTCAAACCCGCCTTAACACCGAAAGAGCGCCGGGTTTCACTATCTTACGTGCCGGCGATCTTTTTATTGTTTCTTGCAGGGCTTACGTTTGGGTACATCGTATTTGTCCAGCTGATTCTCCCTTTTCTCTTGTCACTCAATAATGGAATGTTCAACGAAATTTATACGGTGGAGCGGTATTTTCGCTTTCTTTTCAGGGTAACGATTCCTTTTGCGGTTTTATTTGAGATCCCTATCATCATTATGTTCTTGACGAGCCTGGGTATTGTTAATCCTGTCTTTCTAGTGAAGGTTCGTAAATATGCGTATTTTATTTTAATCATTATCGGAACCATCATTTCCCCGCCGGATTTCATTCTGCAGTTGGTGGTTGCGTTTCCTTTAATCCTTTTGTATGAGGTAAGTATTATTCTATCGAGGATTGTTTATCGTAAGAAGCTTAAAAATCACCAGGAATTCATGGAATCTGAAGATTAGATTGTCTAGAAACAAAAAGCGCGTGGAAAGGCCCAGAGATTTACATCTCTGGGCTTTTCATTTGGATTTTAGCTTATTTTTACAAAATGATTAGTTTTTCAGTTTTACAATATTATCTTTTGCTGTAAAGACCGTAACATGATAAAAATAATGTAGGAATATGCGAGGAGGAACAAGACTGATGAGATCTTTTTATCACTATATGATGAGATACAGAGGGAACAAAAGGAATAACGAAGAAAAACAACTCGCTGAATGGATGTTCGATGACCACAGCTTCCCAAAGCAGGCGAAAGCTTATGATGAAATCAGTTCCTATTTAGAATGGAATGCACCTTTTCCATCTGCTTTATCTGTTTTCGATCAATTATATGAGAAATACAAAATAGAAGAAGAATAAAAGAGAGGTGGATCCATGAGAATTTTACACACGGCTGACTGGCATTTGGGGAAAATCGTGAACTATGTACATATGACGGAAGACCAACGCTACATTCTTCAACAATTTGTGGAAATTGTAGAGAGGGAAAAGCCGGATGTCATTATTATAGCAGGGGACCTCTATGATCGCTCCATCCCCCCGAAGCAAGCGGTGGAATTACTAAATGAAACGTTGACGACGCTCATTAACGACTTCCAGGTCCCGGTTCTTGCGATATCGGGTAACCATGACAGTCCCGATCGGTTGAATTTCGGCAGCCAAATGTTTAGAAAACAAGGCCTGTTCTTAGATACGAAATTACAAAAAGAGCGGGATCCTGTCACCTTATACGATGAAGACGGTCCTGTTCATTTTCATCTCATCCCATATGTTGAGCCTGCAGAAGTGGCGTTTGTATTTGAAGATCAAGAGATTAAAACCCATCAACAGGCAGCGGAAGTTCTGATCAAGGATATCAAGCAACGCTTTAACATGGATGATCGCCATGTCTGGGTCGGCCATTCCTTTTTAGCAGGAGGAATGGAATCGGAATCGGAAGAGCGCCTGTCTATGATTGGCGGGAGTCCTTATGTTGATGCCCGGTTATTCCAAGCCTTTTCTTATGTGGCTCTTGGTCACCTTCATCAGCCCCAAAGAGTGACGGAAGATTATATAAGGTACAGCGGATCAATTTTGAAATATTCGTTTTCTGAAGTGAATCACGCTAAATCTGTGACAAGGATTGATATGGATCAGGATGGATCGTGTGAATGGGAAAAGATACCGCTTACACCAATAAGAGACTTCCAAGTCATCGAAGGATATTTTGAAGACTTGCTGGCTGGAGAATCCGCTGAAAATCCGGAAAATTATTTGCATGTCCGCCTCTTGGATGATGGCCAGCTCGTAGATCCCATGGGCAAATTACGCAAAGTTTATCCGAATATCCTTCATTTGGAAAGACGGAGATCAAAGACAAATTTACAAATGGAAGAACTGCAGGAAGTCAAAAAGCGACAGAAGCTTTCACACGCAGACCTCTTTGCTTCTTTTTATGAAGACATTAAAGGGGAATCTATTCCACCTGAACGGAAAGAATTGATTGAACAAGCCATAGATAATCTAAGGAAAGAAGAGAGGGGGAAATAAGATGAAAGCACTCACTCTTACCATGGCTGCATTCGGTCCTTACCGTCATAAGCAGATAGTGGATTTTACAACTTTAGGTGAAGAATCGATCTTTCTTATCACTGGACCTACCGGGGCAGGAAAGACAACGATTTTTGATGCCATGTGTTTTGCCCTGTATGGCCGTGCAAGCGGAAGCGATCGGGACCAGGATTCAATGCGGAGTCATTTCGCAGATCCAGGAGAACCAACTTATGTAGAATTCACTTTCGAATTACGGGGGAAAACGTATCGCATTGTAAGAATGCCAAAGCAGATGAAAAGGAAAGAACGTGGCGAAGGGTGGAAAGAAGACCCGGCCCGTGCCGATTTCTATATCATTCAAGGTGAAGAAGAGAAACTGGTAGCATCTAAAATTAAAGAAGTGAACGAATACATTGAAGAAATCCTCGGCCTTGATTATGAACAATTTCGAAAAATGATCATGATCCCACAGGGAGAATTCCGAAAGTTAATCTCTGAAAATAGTAAAGAGAGAGAGGAAATCCTTCAACGTATTTTCAAAACGGAGTTTTTCGCAGAAGTCACTGATTATTTTAAGAAACAGTCGAAGGAACTACAAACGGAGATCAATCAATTTGAGTGGAAAATTTCTCAGGAGAAAGAGAGAATCGTGTGGGGGGAAGAAGCTGACGCTGATCTCGAAAATGAGGAACTCTCAAAAGTACGAAAACGATTGAATCAAAGGATCGACCATCAGAAACAAATGGTTTCTGATGAAAAAGCTTATGCGGATCAACTTCAGCAAACCACAGACCACATTCAGAACCAGTACTTCGAATCAAAGCAGCTTCTGGATCTTTTTGAAGAAAGGGATCGGTTATCCATAGAGCATAAGAAGCTCGAAGAAAACTCAGCGGCTATCAAAGATTTGGAGAATGAGCATGCCTATGCCAAGAAAGCAGCGGAAGTACGCCCATATGAAAAACAATACGAGGAAAGACAAAGAGAACTTGACCAGCTCCTTTTGAATCAAAAGGATAGAGAAGAAACATACAATCGCGTGAAATCGGCGTTTGATAAGATACAGGAAGAATATGTGAAGAAAGCCGATCAACAAGAAGATCGTGACCGTATGAAAGAGGCCTGGCAACAAAAATTAAGAGAAAAAGAGCATGTAGAAGAATTTTTAAAGAAAAATCAGGGGCTGGAGAATCTTGAAAGGGAGATAGCCAATAATCGCCGTTCTTTTTCTGATTTTCAGGAAAAGGAACAAAAAATTCTTCAAGATAAGAAGTGGATGAAAGAAAAAGTGAAAGGTGAAAGGTCTTTAAGAGAAGCAGCTTATGAGAAAAAGCAATCCTATCAGACCTCTCAACAACGAAAGGAAAGGGTGGAAAGATTATCTGAAGAATGGCTTCAGTTAACTAAGCTACGCACTCAATATCAGTCTGTTTCCAAAAACTATCAGGAAAAAAAACAAAGGTTACAGAAATTCAAAGAGTCGTATGAAAAAGCGTTGGATGACATTAGGAAACACCACGCTTATACCCTATCCTTGCATTTAAATGATGGGTCACCTTGTCCGGTATGCGGCTCAACTGAACACCCTGATGTCGCAGGGAAACCAGAAGGTGTGCTGAATGAAGATCAGGTGGAACAGCTGAGGGAGCGTCACAAGGAGGCGGAGCATTACTTCGAGAAGGCACAGGACGAATTGATCCAGGTAAAGTCTGACGGGGAAGCTCAACGTCAATTGACAGAGAGCATCTGGAATGATTTAGACATCGAGCATGAACTTTCTGAAGAGATGATTGAAAAAGAAAGACAGCATTGCTCTCATGAGATGAGAAAAGTGCTTGAGGAGTATAACAAGCTTAAAGAGAAAATAGAGGACATTCAATCCACGGAGAAAAAATTGGACGAGATGGATCAACAGTTGGAATTCTTGCAAAACCAAAAAGAGACGCTACAGCGAACAATCAATGATCAGCAGCAGGACCAGACCAAACGAAGAACAGAGCTGGAATCACTGAAAGAAAATGTGACTTCTACGAGTGTTGATCCTGAAGAATTAGTGAAAGAAGCAGCAAGTTTCGAAAAGTCATATAAAGAAGCAGAGGAAAATTGGATAGAAATACAAAGCTTATATCAACAGAAACGGGACGAATGGCAGAAAATCCTAACAGCAGTAGAAGAAGGAAAGAACTATTTGGAGCAGGCACAAAAAGCTGCAGAACAGCGGAAAACAGAATTTGATCAAACGCTTGTTCAATTTTCTTTTGACTCGATTGAAGCCTATCGATCGGCCATTCGAACACCTCAAATCATGGAACAAATGACGAACGAAATTCAGCAATACAAGCAACGGGTGCAAGTCGTTAATGAGCGGTTGCAAGAATTGAATCAAAAGTTAGAAGAAAAAGAAAGACCTCAGCTACAAGCTGTTCATGAGAAATTGGAAAAGATGCAAGGAAAATTAAACGAGCAGCGGGAAATGGTCAATCATCTCAACGTTTCGCTTCAACAAAATGAATCCATACAAGAAAATATCCGGCGGCTTGTAGAAGAACAAGGAGAACTGGCCGCGAAGTATTATGATATTGCTGAGCTCGCTCAAATTGCGAACGGAGACAATCATTTACGCCTCTCTTTGGAGAGGTATGTGCTGGCTTCTTATTTGGATGAGATCCTCATACAGGCCAATTTACGCCTTGATCAGATGACAGACCACCGATACCAGCTCATCCGAAGTGATGCTATAGCTAAACGGGGTGCTCAAAGTGGACTCGATCTTGAGGTGATTGATCATCATACAGGACAACAGCGATCAGTAAGAACACTTTCAGGTGGGGAAGGTTTTAAAACCTCCTTAAGTTTAGCTCTTGGAATGGCTGATGTGGTTCAGGCGCATGCCGGCGGGGTTCAGTTGGACACATTGTTCATTGATGAGGGATTCGGTACATTGGATGACCTTTCATTAGAACAAGCGATTGGCTGCCTTAGAAGTTTACAGGACGGCAACCGAATGCTCGGAATTATTTCCCATGTCCAGCAATTAAAAGAGGAAATTCCAGCGAAATTGCAAATCGATGCAGGCCCTGAAGGATCAAAAGTGGAATTTGTCTTTCAATAAATTATAAATATTTCCTTATTTTTGGATACTCTTATACGAAAAGCGCCAATATTCAACAGCACTCTCCAAATTCTATGTCCCATACAGAAAATGAAGAAAGATGCCTGTCATATTTTGCGCTTGCCCGGGAAATATCTGAGATTTTAAACGGGAAATGATCAAGGAGGAGGTGTTCGGATGATCCAACCAGCCAATGATTGGGAAGGTCTTCTGAACGAAGAGTTTAAAAAAGATTATTTTAAAGAATTACAGAGTACTGTCGAGACGGAATACAAAATCAACGCCATCCAACCTGCTTATGATGAAGTTTTCCAAGCCTTACAGTCGACACCTTATGCGTCAACCAAAGTAGTCATTCTTGGACAGGATCCTTATCATGGTAAGGACCAGGCACATGGGCTCAGTTTTTCAGTTCGACCTGGCAACCGCATTCCACCCTCCCTGCGCAATATTTACAAAGAATTGAAGGAGGATCTAGGTGTACAACCCCCGGACCATGGCTCTCTTCGTTCTTGGGCAGAACAAGGGGTCCTACTTTTAAACGATGTATTGACAGTGAGAGAAGGGGAAGCCAATTCTCACAGAGGGCTGGGATGGGAGACATTCACCGATGCAGTCATTCAATCATTGAATGAAAGAAAGAAGCCAGTGGTCTTCTTTTTGTGGGGAAAGCATGCACAAAAGAAAGGCGCTTTCATCAATCGAGAAAAACATCTTGTACTGACTTCCTCTCATCCTAGTCCCTTTGCTGCGCATAGAAGTTTTTTCGGAAGCCGTCCTTTTTCGCAGGCGAATAAGTTTTTATTAAAAAATGCAATGGATCCGGTGGATTGGTCGTTACCGCCTGCGAACATAGAGACAGGAGCCCAAACCAGTTCATAAAAAAGGCATATGCTAGAGTATTCTAACGTTTCGGAGGGGTTTTTATGTTTCCGACAGGTCAACCGCCTTTCCCTCCTATGGGCCAATTCCCAGGATTTCAGCAAGCTGCACCGCAAATGATGCGTTCGATGGCACCGTATATCAATGCGGGAAGCCGGGGATTCGGCGGCTTTGGGGCTCCGGGCTTTTTAGGGAATACAGGGTTCGGCTCTGGACTCTCTGGGCTCCCGGGAGTTCTCGGTGGAGGTGGAGGTACTGGTTTTGGGGCGCAGGCTCTTGGTGCCGCAGGGACAGCTGCAAAAACTGGAGGAGCTGGATGGCTTGGGCACATGCAGACGGCACTGAAAGCTATGCAATCGGCAGCACCTATGATGCAGCAATACGGGCCGATGCTGAAAAACATTCCTGCCATGATTAATATGATGAAAATCATGAACGAACCAGATGATGATGATGAGAGTCTGGTACCATTAGACGAAAGCAGCAGCAAACCGTCTGTTTCAGAGGACTGGGAATCCACAAGTGTGCTTGATAAGAAAGAAAAAAAACGTTCTCAAGGTGCATCACAGCCTAAATTATACATTTAGGCTGTGCATGTAGCTTGATTTTTTTTGTAGAGTTAGCAAAAATAAGTACATATCCAAATATAAAAATGAAAACCGATGCCTTTAGGAGGTTATATATTGAGTACACAATTGGAAAATGCAACATTCGCAGGAGGATGCTTCTGGTGTATGGTGGAACCCTTTGATGAACGCCCTGGAATCGAATCCATTGTATCAGGCTACACAGGCGGGCATACTGAAAACCCGACATACATGCAGGTAATCACGGAAGAGACGGGTCACAGGGAAGCCGTACAGATCACTTTCGATCCCGCCATTTTTCCTTATGAGCGGCTGGTTGAGCTGTTTTGGCAGCAGATCGATCCCACTGATGCTGGAGGTCAATTCGCTGATCGAGGGCACTCCTACACAACAGCCATCTACTATCACAATGAGAAACAACGACATGTGGCTGAGAAGAGTAAAGAAGAGCTTTCAGCATCTGGGAAATTCAAGGATGCGATTGTTACAGAAATTCTGCCGGCTGAAACGTTTTATCCTGCCGAAGATAAGCACCAGGATTATTATAAGAAGAATCGTTTTCATTACAAACGGTACAAGAAAGGATCCGGTCGAGCTGATTTCATTAAAGATCGCTGGAGTTATGAAAAGGATCAGGAAGATCTGAAGCAACGCTTAACCGACATCCAGTATAAAGTCACGCAGGAAAATGCGACCGAACGCCCCTTTCAAAATGAGTTTCATGATCATGAAGAAGAGGGCATTTATGTGGATATTGTTTCAGGCGAACCCTTGTTCAGTTCTAAGGATAAGTATGATGCAGGCTGTGGATGGCCAAGCTTTACCAAGCCTATTGAAAAACAGCAGGTCAAAGAAGAAGTTGATAGATCTCATGGAATGTTCCGGACGGAAATCAGAAGTGATCGAGCGGACTCCCATCTTGGCCATGTGTTTGAAGATGGACCGAAAGATCAAGGAGGGCTGCGTTACTGTATAAATTCTGCTGCCTTGAGATTCATTCCTAAAGACGATATGGAAGAAAAAGGATATGGTTATTTGACGTACCTTTTTCAATAAACCTCTTCGAATGCCCCTCTCAGCTTTGATGATGATATAATGGAGGAAGCTTGAGGAGGTACCGAATTGGGAAGAAAAAGAATTCTTACAAAAGAGGAAATATTAAAAGAGACAGGGGCTCTGCTCAGGAAAGAGGGGATCCACGGGGTCCATTTCAAAAAACTTTCGACGGAGCTCCAGGTGAGCAGAAGCACCCTCTACGAATATTTCAAAAATAAGGAAGACCTCATTCTATCCTATATGAGAAACATGATGGAAGAGATGACCCAACAAATTGAAGCGATTCCGGAAGAGGAAGAGCCAAATAAAAAGCTATACAAGCTTTTGTTTATTTTTCTAGATCATGCAGAAACCCATCATATCGATCAAATGATCCGGGAACTGCAGAGCAGCGATCATACCCTGGCTCTGTTCTATCGTACAAAAATCCATGAAGACCTCATGGGAACGTATGACCAAATGTTGGACTGGATTGAGGCTGCGAAGCAATCAGGGATATGGAAAGAGGATATTGAAAGCGAAATGGTGGCTGATCTCATTTTCCACTCCATATTATTTCCCACGAGGCAAAAATACGGAGTGGAAAAAATGGCAGATCAACTCTTTGAAATGATCGAAAATGGCGTGAAAAACAAATAGGTAAACCGCTTCCTCGTTGGGAAGCGGTTTATTGTATTTCTGTTATTCGTTCGCTTTTATCATTCGCGAAAGGAGCGGTGTCCGCCTTATGCCTTCCAACATAATAAAGACCTATTTGATCGCATTCCCGGGAGGCCTTTTGTTTAATTTCTTACACATGCCCATCCCATGGATATTAGGACCGGTTGTATTTGTTGTCCTCGCTAAATCCTTTACGATTTTAGATTCTAAGACTGTACCAGTAGCAAAACACATGGCCTTTGTTCTCCTGGGAATTCAGATAGGTCTAACGTTCAGTGCTGAAACATTCCGTTCGATCGGTCCTTATCTCTTTCCTTATACCGTCCTTACATCAGTCATGATCGCCACCAGCTTATTAGCCGGATTGTACATTGCCAGGTTTGGGGCTGTAGATAAAACGACTGCCCTTGTAGGAAGCTCTCCAGGCGGGCTGTCAGCCATGATTGCCGTCAGCGAATCTATGAAAGGCAATAGTGCGCTTGTTACAATCTTCCACACCTTACGTTTAATCAGTGTTCTTTTTATCATTCCATTTTACGTAACCCATGGAAATTTCGCTGTTTCAACAACGGTTGTTGAGGGTGTAATGGAAGAGATGAATCATGACTCTATGTTTACCCTACCTTTATACTTGGCAGCGGGTTTCATTGGGTGGAGGATGAGGGCTTGGGTTCCGGCTGCTCTTGTCATTGTTCCTATGCTTATGATCGGTTCACTACAGACATTGGGTGTCCCCTTCTATCCTTTACCGGAAATACTTTTTACGCTTGCTCAGTTTTTTATTGGAACATACCTGGGACACACTGTATCGTTAAGCGAAATTGTTTCAGCTGGAAAGACCTGCTTAGCTTTTTTAGCTTTGGCTATTTCTATGATTGGGATAGGAATAGGGATGGCTTTTTTATTAAGCTGGTGGACGACTATGGATGTAAAGACTGCTGTTTTGGCTCTAGCCCCTGGTGGGCTTGTAGAAATGTCTATCACGGCTGAACAAACGGGTGGCGAACCAGCCATTGTTAGTTCTTTACAGACGATTCGTCTATTAATGATTGTCCTGTTTCTCCCCTGGTTGTTCAAGAAACTAAGAACATGAGTTTTGACACTATCTCGAATTAAAGATAAAATAAACGTAGCAAATGATAGTTTCTCATAAAAATATTATGTAAATTATAATGAAAGGAATGAAGCACAATGAATATGAAGCATATCTTCCAAAAAGGAAATTCAGCACGCACTTTGTTGCTTCTTCATGGTACAGGCGGAACAGAACAAGATTTGCTTCCTGTAGCTAAGATGATCGACCCTGATGCATCTATCCTGTCTGTAAAAGGGAATGTATCAGAGAATGGGATGCCTCGTTTTTTTAAACGATTAAGAGAAGGTGTCTTCGATGAAGAAGACTTAATTGAAAAAACGGATGAATTGAATAATTTCCTTGCTGATGCAAGTAATGAGTATGGATTCGATCGTAAGCAGGTCATTGCTGTCGGGTATTCCAATGGAGCGAATATCGCGGGAAGCCTTCTTTTTCATTACGAAGGAAGTTTGCGAGGGGCTATGCTGTTTCACCCGATGGTTCCGAGAAGAGGCATTGAAATTCCTGAACAATCAGGACTTCCTGTTTTTATCGGCGCTGGTGAAAATGATCCCATCTGTCCAGCTCAAGAAACAAAAGATTTAGAGGAGTTATTAGCGGCGGCTGGTGCGAATGTAACTGTCCATTGGGAACGTATGGGGCATCAATTGACAGAAAGTGAAGTAAGGGCAGCGGCCGAGTGGTATAAAGATCAATTTTAATCATCTGTTATATTGAGTCATCCCTTCGTTCATTGTATGATAGGTACACAGAAACCAAGGAGGATGCTCTATGATTCACAAAAATTGGGAAAACAATGAAACCATCAAACAAATTGAATGCGTTCATAACGATGCAAAAAAATTCGTTGTGAACAATGTACTGACTCCGGGCAAAGTATATGATGTGAAAAACGAAAGTGAAGAGTTTTACTTTGTCATTGATAATTCCGGCCGCATGGGCGGTTTCTATAAGGAATATTTCAAAGAATTGTAAATGATCAAAAGCCAGGGATGCGTTCCCTGGCTTTTTGTATGGTTAAAAGTATGCTGTGAAGCTCTTAAAAGATCTTTCCTATAGGGGTTTGTTCCCATGTTTATTTAAAAGATGAAGTGGGGTAATGGTAATTAGAAAATACTTGAAAGGAAGAGCATGCCATGATTTTGGATAACGTTAGAATCTACCAGCCCTACCAAACCTATGAGAGTGAGCGCACTTATGCGATTAAAGTAGAAGGAGAGAAGATTGAGGCCATCTACGAGTCACCTTATAGTGGAGAGGAGGATGTCATAGATGGGAGGGGACGTGTCCTTTCTCCTTCCTTTAGTGATAGTCATATGCATCTGCTCCGTTACGGGTTGTTAAAAAAAGAATTAGACCTTACGCAAGTGACGAGCTGGGAAGAAATGAAGGCTGTTGTTGAGAACCATTATGATGAACTAGAACAATACGACTGGGTTTTCGGAAAAGGTTTCAATGATGGAAACTTTGACGATATCGACCACCTTTTAACAGCAAAAGACCTGGATGAAATCCAAGTGAATGCCTATATGTACTTCATGCATCAGGACGGCCATGAATGTGTCATCAGTGAACAAGCGATGGAACTATTGAAAGAAGAAGAGAATTTTAAAAAAGAACCGGATGAATTTAAAGAAAAAGATGAACATGGAAATTGGAATGGCCGCTTCAAAGATACAGCAGTTCATTACATTAAGCACCATTTTTGGGGACGTTCGACGGAGGATGCAAAAGAAGCCTTAAAGAAAGCTCTGCCTCATCTGAGCGAATATGGCATCACATCTGTCCATACAGATGATATTAACTTTATCGGGTCCTATAAGCGGTTGTGGCAGGCATATACGGAATTGGAACAAGAGGAAGTCCTGCCGATTGATGCCCAGCTTCACCATTACGTATTTGATATCCAGGATATGAAGACCTATTGTGATAAAAATGATCACCGTACCGGTCAGGGGACACCTCGAGTAAAGGTCGGGTCTTTCAAAATTTTCCTAGACGGTACTCAGCGCCTTTATACGGCAGCTATGAGGAATCCTTATCCCATTCAACCAAGTGAGAACGGTCGTTTGATTTATACTCAGAAACAGCTCGATGAAATGGTTAAATATGCAAGCGACAATGATATGCAGGTCGCTATGCATGCGATCGGCGACCGAGCTGTTGAGCAGGCAATTACGGCGCTTGAAAAATCAGGAGAAGCTACTAAACGCCTAAGACACAGGATTATTCATGCCCAGACACTAGCTCCCGATTTGATTGCCCGGTTGAGAGAGTTGAAACCTTATATTGAAACACAACCTTCTTTCCTTCTGGATGAGTGGAGCGAGAAAGGGAAATGGACACCAGAAAGTCTTCTACCTTACTGTGATGCTTTTGAAAGTCTTTTGAAAGAGCACATTCCAATAACCTTAAGTTCTGACCTGCCCATCGGTGCATTGAATCCGTTTACGACCATGTTTACGGCTGTGAATCGAACAGATCTTAACGGAAACCCTGAAGGAGGATGGATGCCGCAGGAAAGGTTAAGTGTAAAGGATTCTTTCCTTGGATTTACAAAAACTCCAGCAGAGCTTGAATATAAAGAAAAGGAAAAGGGTAAAATAGAACCTGGTTATCAAGCCGACTTTTTAATACTAGATAAGCACCCCGAGGAAATAGAACCTGAAAAGTTGAAGGATATACAAGTACTGGAAACATGGCACAGAGGAAAGTGCGTCTATCGGAAGTGATGTCTTCTGCAACTTTCCTTGTCAACACTCGTTCCATCAGCCATAATGGACATAAGTGATGGAAAGGGGAGGATGGGTAGCAATGGAGAAATTATTTTTAGTGCGTCACAGTGAAACGGAAGGTCAACATGAAGATTCCCCACTAACAAAGATGGGCATCAGACAGGCCCAAATGCTTGCGACTTTTTTAGAAAATTACGGTCATAACATCGATCGTATCTTATCAAGTCCTTATTTGCGGGCGATTGAAACGATTAAGCCTTTCGCCAGAAAAAATAATGTGACCATCGAAATGGATGAACGTTTAGAGGAGCGTGTCCTAAGCCATGAACCACTGGATGATTGGGAAGAAGTCCTGCATGATACGTTCGTCGACCCTGAACTGAAACTAACGGGAGGAGAATCCTCTTCAGAAGCGAAAAAACGTGTCCTTTCGCTGATTGATGAACTTGAAAATGAGGATTGTGGAAACGTTCTCCTTGTTACTCATGGGAATTTGCTCGCCTTATTATTGCAGAAATATAACCGTGAAATCGGTTTTTATGAATGGAAGCGTCTCTCCCGTCCAGATGTTTTTCTTGTGCAAAAACAAGGAGGAGAATATACAGTCGAACGAATTTGGGAAGACTGATTCCATTCTTCCCCTTTCTTTTTTCGTTCGATGCGAAAAAGGTCGAACCACTACGGGAATTGCGATTTTTTATCAAAATCGTTATAGTATATTGTGGTGTTTATCTTAGCCGGTAAGGGTGAATAGTATTTTATAAGCACACGAAATTCTATAAAAGGAGGAGAAATAGATATGGCATTTGTAATCACATCCCCTTGTAAAGATGAAAAAGCTGGTGAATGCGTGGATGTGTGCCCAGTTGATTGTATCGAAGAAGGGAAAGATATGTTTTATATCGACCCTGCGATTTGCATAGATTGTGGTGCGTGTGAAGCGGTGTGTCCAGTTGAAGCGATTTATATCGAAGACGAGGTACCAGAAGAAGAAACTCCATACATCGAGATTAACCGTAAGTTCTTTGAAGAACAATAAGTATCATAACCAGACCGTCTCTTAACCTAAGAGGCGGTCTTTTTTATACCAGCCTTTCTTTGTTCCCTAAATAGGGTTTTGGTGAAGAATTACTTTCAAGAGATCCCTGTAGCAACAGGGGTAGAGTGAGAGATTTGATGTAGCAGCCAACCGTGTGAAACCACCTCTATATCAAAGGTTCCATTTGCTTTATATCTTGAAGGGTAAAGCCTTCATCAGGGGTCAGTTGGTTCTTGTGTGAATATTTTTTCTTTATGCAGGGTAGATAGAAAAGGAATCATAACAAGGGAGGACATAAATTATGACAAAACTAAAAAACCAGACAGCGATTATAACAGGGGCAAGCAGCGGCATCGGCAAAGCCATTGCTCATCATCTAGCGAATGAAGGTGCAAATGTCGTATTAGCCGCCCGAAGAGCAGAGAAGTTAAATGAATTAGCAGAGGAAATTACTGAACAATACAATGTAGAAGCGAAAGTAATAGAAACAGATGTAACGAAACGAGAGGATGTTGAGAAGCTTGTTTCCGAAACGAAATCAGCGTTCAACACGGTGGACCTCTTCATCAATAATGCAGGAGTCATGTTGCTCTCCTTCTTAAAGAATGATCATGTAGATGAATGGGAGCAGATGGTCGATGTCAATATTAAAGGGGTGTTGTATGGCATCCATGCAAGTCTTCCTACAATGATTGAACAGGAGTCCGGCCATATCGTCAATGTTTCTTCCGTTGCGGGACATGAAGTCTTTCCATCCAGTACCGTTTACAGCGCGACAAAATATGCTGTGAAAGCCCTATCGATGGGTATGGAAAAAGAACTCTCGAAATCAGGTGTACGTGTAACGAACGTTTCTCCTGGGGCAGTGGATACGGAGCTTACCGACCACATTACCGACGGAGATGTCATTGAAATGTTCAAAAACCGTAGTATGGACCCTCTGGAAGCGGATGACATTGCCCGCGCCGTTTCCTATGCTGTGACCCAACCTTCTTATGTGAATGTGAATGAAGTCATTGTTCGTCCAATGCATCAAAAGTAAAAGGAAAAAAAGATGACCGCAGGAATGCGGTCATCTTCATTGTACAACTTTAAATTTTTTATAATTATTTAAGATATCCTTATTCTTCACGTCGAGAGCTTCGACTTTACTGAAAGGTGTAGGACCTTCATCAATTTTTTTTATAAACTCCTGTAGTTTCCCATGCTCCCCTTCCGCTTCAATAAGAACGGTGCCGTCAGGTTGGTTTTTCACCCATCCTGAAATACCTATTTGTTCAGCGATTTGTTTGGTAGCTGCCCGGAAACCGACGCCTTGAACATGTCCGTGTACGGTTATTTGATTGTTTTCCATTCTTATACCTCCTCATCTATCCTCTTGTTTCCCCACAAATAGATTATGGCAAACCTTTAGAAGGAGTGGTTTTAAGTGAAGGAGATTGAAATTACCGATATAGAAGGATTCTTTTTTGGACAAAAAGAAAGTGAAGATTGTCACACAGGGTGCACAGTGATCCTGAATAAAGATGGGGCCACAGCAGGAGTCGATGTCCGGGGCGGTGCTCCTGGTACGCGAGAGACCGATGCTTTGAAGTCCGAAAACCTCGTTGATCATATTCACGGTGTGTTTCTGGCTGGAGCAAGTGCTTTTGGTCTTGAGGTCGGTACAGGAGTAATGAAATATTTGGAAGAGGCGGGAGTCGGTTTTGATGTAGGAGTAACTCGAGTTCCCATTGTCCCCGGGGCAATTTTGTTTGACTTAAGAGAAGACGACCAGGACATGCGCCCGGATGCTACAATGGGGTATGAAGCTGCAGCATCTGCTTTTCATCATTCCCATTTAAAACAGGGGAATTTCGGAGCAGGTGCAGGGGCGACCGTCGGAAAAGGAAAAGGACCTTCTTTCAGTATGAAAGGTGGGTTAGGGTACTCTGCCATTCAAATCGGAAACGTGAAAGTGGGAGCTGTCGTCGCCGTTAATTGTTTTGGTGATGTCGTCAACCCGGAAACCGGTCAAATAATCGCCGGTATGCAGAAAAAGGGAACCTTCTTAAATAGTGAAGAAGTGATGATGGATGAAGTTTTGGAAGGGCGGACGAATCGTTTTCGCGGGAATACGACCATTGGTGCGGTCGTTACAAATGCAATTGTAGATAAACCAGCAGCAAATAAACTGGCGGCCATGTCCCATGACGGACTTGCACGCACCATTCGTCCTTCCCATACGTTTGTGGATGGCGATACATTGTTTTTTATGGGATCAGGAAAAATTTCCTGTGATTATAACAGCCTTGGTGTCATGGCTGTAAGAGCGGTGGAAACAGCCGTACAAAACGCAGTGATTCATGCAAGATCAACGAAGAACTTTTTATCAGCTAAAGATCTGTAGTAGGAGGAACAATGGAATGAACGTTTTTGTTTACGGTTCTCTATGCAAAAACCAGGAGAATCATCATTTTATGAAAGAAGCAACATGTCTCTCAGAACAAGCTTTTGTGAAAGGAAAGTTATATACTGGCCATTCTTATTATCCGCTTCTAGTGAAGAGTGAAGAGGAGATTACTTATGGAGAATTATACGAGATTCCCTCGTCATTACTGAAGGAGTTGGATCAGTTAGAAGGCTATTCTACTCTTTCGGAGGACCCTTATTTTGTACGTGAGAGGAGTGAAGTTTCCACACCTCATGGAGTTACTGAAGCGTTTGTCTATTACTGGCCCCGTGAAGCTAAAGGTGAAGCTGTCCATAATCACGATTGGAAGGTCCATCGCTATATTCAAAAAGATCGCCTTCATTATTTTGCCTATGGTTCATGTATGGACAATTCCAGGCTATGCGACCACGGAGTAGACCATCTCTTTACATCTATTAAAGGAAAGGGGGAGCTCAATGGATACAGGCTCGCCTTTTCCACTCATTTTGAAGACGGTTCAAGAGCCGATATTACTGAACATCCCGGGGATCACGTAGAAGGGGTGGTCTATGAAGTTGGAAAGGAGGCACGCGAATATTTATATCAAAGAGAAGGCGTGGAAACGAGAGTCTATAGACCAACGATTGTTCATGTGACTGGAGACGATGGAATCACCTTTCAGGCTCTTTCGTTCACTGTCATAGAAAAGAAAGCGGAGATTGCACCTCCCTTCCATTATGCAGAAGAAATTCATCGCGGAGGGTTGAAATACCTCTCTGAGAACTACATGAAATCCATAGAATATAAATTCATGGAAGAATGGAAAGTGCCTGAGTTTAAAACGTACTTGCAAAGAAAGGGATGGAGACAATGACAGACGCCAAGTGGTCTGGTTATATGACAAGAGATTTCACACGTTTGCAATATACAGTCCTCAAGGAGAGGCCATCATCCAAAGAAGCCATTATTATGGTCCATGGAATCACCGCTGAGTATCATCATCATGAAGCGTTTGCTGATCAATGTCTCCGTGAAGCTGACATTTATTTTCCTGTATTAAGAGGATACGATCAGAGTCCAAGGAGAGGGGACCTTGAATATATAGGCCAGTATGATGACGATTTATTTGATTTCATTCATTTCATTGAAAAGAAAGGCTATGAAAAAATCACCCTGGCCGGACACTCCATGGGATGCGCGAACTTGTTAAGGTTGATTAAAAAAAACAACAGTGCAGCGAGCGAATACTTATTTATCGCTCCCTTTTTTCATCCTACTCTGCCTGTCTACCATGATGATGCGACAGAGCAGTCTACCGATCGAACCGATGTTGATTATACGGTGTTCGACAAAAAAGTCATGCTACTCATGACTTTGTATAAGATGAATATCCATCGGTTCAATAATCGGACAGTTGCGGAAATTCCGGATGAGTTTAATAAAAGTGAAAAACTAACGCTGAGCTTCCGCCTCCTCATCTCAAGGTTCCTCGAAAAAATCCCTTCCCATTTATTGACTGATATAAAAGATCGAGTGTCCATTTATGTGGGGAGTGAGGATGAGGTTCTCTTACACGACAAGTTCAAACGGTATGTGAAGGAGCAGTGGAATGTTGAGGTCGACATCATTCAAGGAGTCGATCACAACCATATCCTCCATCATCCCGAGCTGCATAAGATGTGGGCAGGAAAATGAAACCTTTTTTTTCTCAGCTGATCGCTTTTCGCGGTCGACATGATGACTTCGGGTACGTACAAGGAGAGCGTTTAAAACGTACGCTGTTGTATAAACATCATGAACAAAGACGAAAACGCTCAAAGCTTCGCTATGATGTTGACATTAAAGTAGTTAAGGAACAAATGGACTTTTATTGCAAAGGTCTCTTTGAAGAGCTTAGAGGCCTTGCTGAAGGATTACAGTGGCCGCTGGCTGAAGTCATTCATGAATACAGTGGGTATCAGCAGGATTGGGAAGGTTCGGGCTGTTCCATTTTAACGGGAAACGGATATTTTGCGAGAAATTATGATTACCACCCCACAACGTATGAGGGGCGCTTAGTTTTGTTTCAACCCAAGGATGGATATGCAAGCATCGGACCATCACAGCGGATTATAGGACGCACTGACGGCATGAACGAACATGGTCTGTGTATTGGGTATAATTTCGTGAACAGAATTCATCCCGGAGACGGCTTTATATGTTGTTTACTGACACGAATGGTCTTAGAAACATGTAAAACGACCAGGGAAGCGGTTCACCTTTTAAAAAAACTTCCTCATAGACACTCGTTTAACTATGTCGTTTTTGATGCGGGAGGCACGTCTAAAATCATTGAAGGGTCTCCTCGAGGGGTTAGTGTAAAGGAGGGGACGGCTTGTACCAATCATTTCACTGAAATGGCTAAGGAAAACCGCAGGCATCTATCAGACACACACGAGAGACTGGATGACCTCAAAAGCCGTCAAGCCTATGTTCTTAATGGATTAGAAGCTTTTCATTTATTAAATGATTCTTACGGACCCATCTTTTCTCATGGCTATAAACAATGGAGCGGTACCATTCACACAGCCTGCTACAGTCCTGCATCATTGACTCTTCATTTTGGACTCGGTGGAGATACGGTACCATCCAGGATCTCATTTAAGGATTGGCTGAATGGGAGCCCTTCTCTTCCTGGTAGGATTCATGGGGCATTGGATACGGATGAAACGATTCCCTATATGGATACTCCATCGTTTTAAGTATCTCCCCCTTGAGTAAACACAGCTCTTAAGAGTAGAATGAGGGAGGATATTGTACGGCAAAGGAGACAAGACATGAGCCATTTGACAGATCTAAGCATTGATAAAATTCAGAATTTATACGCTTTTTTAAAAGATCAAGGGGATGAAGACCAAAAAGAGAAAGTATTGGATTTGTATGAAAAATTGATTCAAGAAGAAATGATCATCGGCTTTGCTGGTCATTTTTCAGCTGGAAAGTCGACACTGATCAATACATTATTAGAAAATGATCTTCTCCCTTCAAGCCCTATTCCCACCAGTGCGAATATTGTCCGCTTGAAGACAGGCGATCCTTATACGCTTGTCTATTTCCAGGATGGATCGATCGTCCGTTATGATGCAGAGATTGATCTTGGAACCATCAAGGCGCTCTGTAAAGATGGGGAGAAAATTACTGGACTTGAAATCTCACAACCAGGAAAGTCCCTGCCTTCCCATGTGTCGATTGTCGATACACCCGGGGTGGATTCAACGAATGACGCCGATCGGTTGATCACTGAATCCTCTCTTCATTTAATGGATTACATGTATTATGTCATGGATTATAACCATGTACAGTCTGAAGTGAACCTCACGTTCTTACTGGAAATGCAAAGACGTCAGACGCCTTTTTCCGTAGTCATCAACCAGGTGGATAAACATGTAGAACGAGAACTTTCCTTTGAAGCCTATCAAAAAACAGTAACAAACGCCTTTGAGAAGTGGGGCATCTCTCCTGAAGAAATCTATTTTACATCTTTAAGAGATTATTCTCTTCCTTTCAATGAGTTTCAAACGTTGAAGAAGGATTTCCGTACGCTTTTCTCATCCTCCCAATTGGAGAGACAAGCGGATACACAGGTGAAGTGGCTCGCTGAAGAAGCGGTGAGGCAGTATTCGGATCTTATTGAAAATGAGATGGCCCAACTTCGAGAAGAAAAGGAAAAATGGGAAGAAACGATCAAACAAAGCCCTTTTCATCTTAAAGAGCTTGAAGAACAGCAAGTTCTTTATGAAAAGGCGGAAGCAGATTTTCAGGAAAGAGTCAGTCAATTCATATCAAACGCTTATCTTATGCCGAGCTCCCTCCGTGAATATGCGGAGGCTTATTTAGAGTCGGTACAACCGGACTTTAAGGTAGGTATTCTGTTTACACAAAAGAAAACAGAAGAAGAACGGTTGGCAAGAGAGGAAGCGTTTTATAAGAAGCTTACAGAGTCTGTGGAGAAAAACCTGTACTGGCCACTTCGTGAACGAATGGTTCAGCTGATGGAACATTATTCAGTGAGCGATGAGAACCTGCTTGAAAAGGTTCAAAAAGAGGCTTTTCATTACCCGAAGGAACGCTTACATGCTCTTGTCGAACGAGGCGCGTCTGTCACGGGTTCCTATGTTTTACGCTATACCGATGATGTGGCCAAAGATATCCAAAAGGAAACGAGACGCTTCATACAAGAATGGAAGCAATTATTCCTTCGGGCTATAGCGTCCAGTCAACAAGCAATGGCAGATCAGCACAGAGAAGTATTTGAAGCGGCTGATAACATACAGGAAATAGATAAACAATTGGAAATACTGAATGAAAGGATTAAAAACTACCGTCACCACCTAGATGAGTATCTGGAAAAAGGTAGGTCGGAAGAAAATGCTGCAGTGATCCGTGAATCCTGGAAGCAACGAAAAGAGAAACTCGTTCATAAAAATGTGGATGAAATTCGGATTGAATCATCGGCCGTTGAAGAAGAAGACCTTCCGCCTCATCCCGCGCCTTCTAAAAACAGTGGTTCTTCCATTGAAGAGGCCCTGCACAGGGCGGATGAAACGCTGGAAAACATCCATTCCCTGGAAGGGACTAAGCGCTTATATAGTCAATTGAAGAAAAAACGGGACCGCCTGGATGACAGGCATTTTACGATTGCCTTATTTGGAGCATTCAGTGCAGGGAAATCCAGTTTTGCTAACGCTTTGCTTGGAGATTTGGTGCTCCCTGTTTCGCCTAATCCGACGACAGCGACGATCAATAAAATTTCGCCACCCCGCTCAGATAAGAAAGATCGGTCCATTGACGCTTATATTAAGACAGAAGAAGAGATGTTTGAAGATTTATCTCCCATTCTTGAATCCCTTAATCTCAGCGCTTCCACATTAGAAGATGTTCATGCAAAAACTAAAAGCTTGAATGAAACGGACTGGCAGCCGCTTGACCATAAGAAACATTCGTTCTTACGCGCTTTCATAGACGGTTATCCGAGTATGAAAAACAATCTAGGGAAACGCATCGATGTCTCATGGGATGAATTTTCTTCGTATGTTTCCAAAGAAGAGAAATCCTGTTTCATCGAATCTATGGAACTTTTCTATGACTGTCCGTGGACGCAAGAGGGAGTGACTCTCGTTGATACACCCGGAGCAGATTCTGTCAATGCGCGTCATACAGATGTGAGTTTTGAATACATCAAGGATTCGGATGCGGTTTTATTCGTTACCTATTACAATCATCCATTCTCCTATGCTGATCAAGCCTTCCTTAAGCAATTAGGCCGTGTGAAGGATAGTTTCAGTCTGGATAAGATGTTTTTCCTTATTAATGCAGCTGATTTGGCCTCATCCGAAGAGGAACGAAAACAGGTGGAAAGTTATGTGAAAGGTCAATTGAACGAATTTCAAATTCGTCACCCTAAACTTTTCTCCCTCTCAAGTTTGCAAGCTCTGGAAGAGAAGATGGGAGGAGCGGAAAAGGATTCAGGTATTCAAGCTTTTGAAGAAAGCTTTCACTCTTTCCTGCATGAAGACCTTTCAGAGATCATGATTCATGCAATCAATGAGGATATTAAGAGTGTCAGACAGGTGCTTGAGAACTTCATCGCTGCAAGTAAACTGAACGACCAAGAGCGCCTTGAAGAAATAGAAAAGAGTAAAAAAGAACACCACCATATCTCTGAAAGTCTTCAAAAGAATTTCGACCAGGGTGCAGAAGATGCCATACAGAACAAAGCCAATAAACAGATTCACTTTGTTCATGAACGAATGATGCTTAATTTCAATGATTTGTTCAAGCGGCACTTCAATCCAGCAACCATTCAGAACCAAGGAGACGAAAAGGAGTCATTGAAAGTGGCTCAGAAACAGCTTCTTGAGGAATTGAGTTTTGAAATGCTTCAGGAAGTCAAAGCGGTTTGCGTGCGTATGGAGCACTTCATGGACCAGTTAGTGAATCAAACCAAAGAGCGTATCGAAAGTGAGCTATACAAAATTCGTCCCACTCTTCAACTGTCAGGGATAGAAGAAGGAAGCTTTCCTCTCCCTATTCTCAGTGGGGAAGTTGACATTCATGAGAAAGAAAAAGCGCAACTGCGTAAATTGTTCAGAAATCCTAAAGCTTTCTTTGAAAGAAATGAGAAGGAAGACATGCGGGAATCGATGTCAGCCATCCTTACTATTGAATTGAAAAAACAATTGGATGCGCTTGAATCTGTAGTCGTCGATCATTATACAGAGTTGTGGAAAAGAAGATACATGGAATGTATGAACATATGGAAAGAAGATGCAGCGGATCACTTTATACAGATTCAGTCTCATCTTGAACGACCAGAAAACGTCAAGGATCTTGAAAGGGTCCTTTCAAAAATTCCAAAGTTCTAAATGAGTCCATTCGCACATAAGGTAATACATCAGCATCCCCCTCTTCTAAGGATTTCTTCCTCCTCCTCGGAACAGGGGGATTTGTTGTGCCACTGCTATTGGTATGAAGGGGAAGCGGAGGTCAGCATCATAAAAAGTAAGGAGGATTTTATTCATTGTATATCCAAAACGGTCCGTACAGACAAACGTATGCTTCTGAAACGGCGCAGGCAAAATTTTTAAGCAGTCCACTTGCTCCTAATCTGAAAGGAACCATCCAATTTTACCAAATGCCCTACGGGGTCGAAATTTTCGTCCAGGTAGAAGGACTGCCTGACTTTAAGAAAACAAAAAACGGCAAACAGGTTGGACCTCATGGATTTCACATTCATGAAAAAGGGGTATGCGAAATTGGGGATGGCAAAGACCCTTTCGTCTCTGCAGGTGGTCACTGGAATCCAGACGATCAGCCGCATGGGAATCATGCAGGCGACTTTCCTGTGTTGTTTTCCAATCAAGGAAGAGCAAGGATGATTTTTTTTACGGATCGCTTTAAGGTGAAAGACATCATTGGAAAATCAGTAATTATCCATGAAGGACCTGATGACTACCAGTCCCAGCCAAGCGGAAATGCAGGGAAACGAATCGCATGTGCCATTATAGAAAGTTCTTGACGGAATGGAATAATTCGCCTTCTCACTGTATATACTAGTCGTGTAACGGTTAATCGCGCGCTCTGCTTGACTTCACCGGTGAGTCATAGTATAGTGTATAAAAGGATAAAATTTACCAATATTCAGAAGTTCGCACTTCCAATCACCTATTATAAAGAGTGATCAATCTTATTGGTACTTTTTATAATATGTGATTTTTTCTTTATTGCAAAACGCATATTAATTTTTGAAACATTGGAGGATCCATCCCTATGAAAACAGGTACAGTGAAGTGGTTTAACGCGGAAAAAGGTTTTGGTTTTATCGAGGTTGAAGGTGAAGATGATGTATTTGTACACTTCAGCGCGATCAACGAAGAAGGCTTCAAGTCTCTAGAAGAAGGTCAAGCTGTAGAGTTTGAAGTGACAGAAGGCAATCGCGGACCACAAGCTGCAAACGTCACGAAACTATAATAAAAAATAGAAAGAGACTGGCTTTTGAAGGTCAGTCTCTTTTATATCATGACATTCTAAAGGGGGGGCTACGCCGATGGCTTTCGGAAAGAAAAATCAGGCTGAGATTAAAGAAGAAGATACAAAGATTTGGGTTTGTACTTCCGAGGACTGTAACTGTTGGATGAGAGACAACTTCAGAACCAATAATAATAAGAAGTGTCCAATGTGCGGAAGTGATATGGAAGAAGAAAACAAAGTACTGCAAGTTGTAGAGAACAATAGTTTGTACTATAAAGCAGAGTCATAATAAAAAAAGCGATTGCTTCTAAGGCAATCGCTTTTTCTTATATTCAAGGGAGGGTAGATGATGGACCCAAAAATAAAACAGATGCGTGAAACCAAACAACGATTGAGAAAGGATTCGCTTTCTACCGTTTTAGACAAGTTTGATGAGGATTTAATGGGATTGACGGAGAAAGAGCGTAAAAAGAAGTACAGTAAAATGAAAGAAGATCCGTACAGCTTTTTTAGAGGAAGTGCCTATTTGTTCTTTCATGATACGACAGAGCTGCCATTTACCTTCCATACACCGGCGGACAGACCGACATGGATCATGGGAGATTTACATTTCAATAATTTCAGTGTCTTCCAAAATGAAAACAAAGAGATTGTCTTCGATGTGGATGACTTCGATGAAGGTTATCTTGGGTCTTATCTTTATGACGTCTTAAGGATGGTCGTTAGTATTCGCCTGATGATGAACTCCCTTTCATATGATGAGGAGGCTAAGGATGAGATGGTTCAGCGATATTTGAAAACCTACGTAAAACAAATGCAAGCCTATCATGATCGTGAATTAAGTCCTGAAAAAGTTCAATTCACGAAAGAATCCACAAAAGGGCCTGTCAAAAAAGCGATAAAAAAAGCGGAGCAAAGAAGCTTGTCACACGAACTGGAAAAGCAGACCATCATCAACCATGATTCCATACGATCTTTTGATATAGGGAAGGACAAGCTGACTTCTGTTCCTAAACACGAGAGACGATTGTTAGAAAGAGCGTGGGACGACTATTATCATTCGCTGGATGGAAAGAAAAAGAAGGCGAAGGATTATTACCGGATCAAAGATGTAGTCAAAAAGACAGGAGCGGGAATTGGATCGACTGGTTTGAAAAGGTATTACATTCTTATTGAAGGCTCATGTAATGAGGACCATGAGGATGATATCATCCTTGAAGCAAAAGAAGCACGAACCCCAATACCTGCTTATTTCTTTCCCTATGATGAGACATTTTGGAATGATCACAAACATCAGGGAAGGAGAGTCATTCACACGCAACAGGCGATGCACCACCTTTCCGATCCTTTTCTCGGCTTTTTCACCATGGATGGAAAGGATTTTTATGTGCGGGAACGCTCTCCCTTTTCCAAAGATGTGAAAGAGAAGCATTTACTCGAGCTTAAGTCTGTCAAAAAGACAGTAAAGATAATGGCTAAAGTGAGTGCGAAAATCCATGCAAGGGCTGATGTGGATATTGCTGAAGGTGTACTTGACTATCATAGTGAAGACAGCATCATGGAAGCGGTTGGGTCAGAGAAGAAGAGGTTCCGCCAGCAACTCTGTGTCTGGGCCGACCATTATGAGAAAAAGGTATATGAAGACTATGATTTATTTCTTGAGTGGGGTAGAGAACGCGGATATTTTTAATCTTGCCGACGGCTATCATACAACGCTGAAGAATGATATAATTTCTATGGTAAAGAAACGAGAGTACTGGAGGATTATCACATGTTAACAGTAAACAATGTAAGTCTTCGATTCGGCGACCAAAAGTTGTTTGAAGACGTAAATATAAAATTCACACCGGGGAATTGCTATGGCCTCATTGGTGCGAACGGTGCAGGCAAATCTACATTCTTGAAGATTCTGAGCGGTGAGATCGAGGCGCAGACTGGTGATGTAAGTTTGAAAAAAGACCAGCGTTTGGCCGTCTTGAAACAGAACCACTTCGAATATGATGAATATCAAGTGCTTGAAACCGTTATTATGGGTCATACACGTCTATATGAAGTGATGAAAGAAAAAGATGCCATCTATATGAAAGGCGATTTCTCAGAAGAAGATGGCATGCGTGCGGCGGAACTGGAAGGCGAATTCGCTGAAATGAATGGATGGGAAGCGGATTCTGACGCTGCCCGTCTATTAAAAGGTTTAGGCATTGGCGAAGACCTTCATGATAAGAAGATGAGTGAACTGCAAGGATCAGAGAAAGTGAAGATTCTACTTGCACAAGCGCTTTTCGGAAACCCGGATGTCCTTCTTCTCGATGAGCCGACCAACCACCTGGACATTAAAGCGATCCAATGGCTGGAAGACTTCTTGATTGATTTTGAGAATACAGTCATTGTGGTTTCCCACGACCGTCACTTCCTAAACAATGTCTGTACACATATCGCAGACCTTGACTTTGGAAAAATCCAGGTTTATGTCGGAAACTATGACTTCTGGTATGAGTCCAGTCAATTAGCGCAAAAAATGGCTTCCGAACAGAATAAGAAAAAAGAAGAGAAAATTAAGGATTTGAAAGAGTTCATTGCACGTTTCAGTGCCAACGCCTCCAAATCCAAACAAGCGACTTCCCGTAAGAAACTGCTCGATAAAATTACGCTGGATGATATTCAACCATCTTCCAGAAAGTATCCTTATATTGCATTCAATGCGGAACGTGAAATTGGTAATGACTTGCTGACAGTTGAAAACCTTTCGAAAACGGTAGATGGTGAGAAAGTATTGGACAATGTCAGCTTCACCCTTAATAAAGACGATAAAGTGGCCCTTGTGGGATCAAACGAAGTAGCAAAAACGACTCTTTTCCAGATCCTTATGGGTGAGGTTGAGCCGGACGAGGGAACCTATAAATGGGGTGTAACGACATCTCAAAGCTACTTCCCTAAAGACAACTCGGAATTCTTCGAAGGTTCGAATTTAAATCTTGTCGAGTGGCTTCGTCAGTATTCACCAGAAGATGAAACAGAAACGTTCCTGCGCAGCTTCCTTGGACGTATGCTGTTCTCCGGAGAAGAAGCGCTTAAGAAAGCGAATGTCCTTTCAGGTGGAGAGAAAGTGCGTTGTATGCTTTCTAAAATGATGCTTTCTCAAGCAAACGTTCTTCTTTTGGATGAACCGACCAACCACCTCGACCTTGAGTCCATCACATCCTTGAACAAAGGATTGATCAATTTCAAAGGTTCGGTCATTTTTGCTTCCCACGACCATGAATTCATTCAGACCATTGCTAATCGTATTATTGAAATTACGCCTAATGGAAAGATTGTCAATAAAGAAATGACGTATGATGAGTTCTTGAATGACCCGGAAGTTCAAAAGCAAGTAGCAGCTAAATAAGGATGAGACAAAAGCACAGATTCCAGTGGATCTGTGCTTTTTTTCGCTAGAATATGTTTTTTTCTATCATTTTTGGGTAAAAAAATCTATGAATAGGCAAACCTCCGCTTTGTTGAATGTTGACGAAGGGTAGCAGAAGAAGGGCATTTTTGGCCGTTTCGCGGTACAAATGCTCCTTTTGTAATGGCTGTGAAACATGGATGTTATGTTTGCAACTAAACTGTTGCTTGTTTGTTCTTAATTTATCCTGAGATTCTGTTAATCTTGTAATTGTGAACGGATCACCTAAATACATAGGGATCGACCAATCAAGAGGAGGCAGAATTTCATGAAAAAAACTGTATTTTCTGTTGTAGCAACTGTCGCATTAACGGGAGCATTCGCCACTACGGCAAGTGCCCACGAAACGGAATATAAAATCAATCAAGGGGATACACTTTGGGGAATTTCCCAAAAATATGACGTCACTGTTCAGAACTTGAAAGCATGGAATGGTTTACAATCAAATTTAATTTATCCTAACCAAACATTAACAGTAGCAGGCGAGTCTAAATCCAGCACACCTTCTTCTACTACGTCTTCCAACACATCCACTTACACAGTGAAGTCTGGAGACACGTTGTACGCCATTTCTCAAAAATTCAATATCTCAGTGGATCAACTGATGGCGTGGAACAACCTGACTTCCACCCTCATTCATCCTGGCGACCAGTTCAAAGTTGATGGACAGGCTGTACAAACATCAGCTCCGAGCTCAAACAGCAGCTCAAGCAATAGTTCCAGCAGTAATTCCAGCAATAGCACATCAACAGCAACTCAAACAAGCACAAGTCAGGATACAAGTAACGATGTAATTAAAGAATTTACCGCTGAAGCCACAGCTTATACGGCTTATTGCACAGGGTGCAGTGGTGTCACAGCTACCGGAATTGACCTGCGTGCGAACCCGGACCAAAAAGTTATCGCTGTAGACCCGAATGTCATTCCACTTGGCTCTAAAGTATATGTCGAAGGTTATGGAACTGCAATCGCTGGAGATACCGGCGGTGCCATCAACGGCAACCGTATTGATGTTTTCATGCCTTCCCGTGAAGATGCTCTTGACTTCGGTAGAAAAACGGTTAAAGTCCAAGTACTCGTTGACTAATTTTATAATCGTAAAAAAACTCCTTTCTGTGGATGCAGAAAGGAGTTTTTTAGTGCGGTTTATTTTGAGTTCCAAGCACTTATTGATAGACTAAAGACAATTGTAATAGGAAGGGAGAAGGTAAGCATGAGAGCAATTGTTCACGAAGGAAAAGAGGGGCTGGAAGGTTTGAAAGTAAGCGAGATACCGGAGGCACAAATCAGAGACAATGAAGTAAGAGTAAAAGTACATACAGCAGGAATGAACCGGAGAGATTTGGCAGTAGTTACGAAACGTCATAAAGCGGATGACCCTGCTTTAATACCCGGTTCAGATGCATCGGGTACTGTAGAAACCGTAGGGAAGAACGTCACTAAGTTTCGAAAAGGAGACGAGGTCATTGTCAATCCTGGTCTTGGCTGGCAGAGAAATAGTGATGCCCCTCCTGAAGGATTTGAAATTGTCGGTCTTCCTGATCATGGGACCTTTGCAGAATATTACACGTGTACAGAGGATCATCTTGAGCAAAAACCAGAGCATTTGTCTTTTGAAGAAGCAGGTGTGCTTCCCCTAGCGGCATTGACTGCTTATCGAGCCTTGTTTACAAGAGGGAATCTACGAGCGGATCAAACAATCATGCTGCCGGGCATTGGCAGTGGAGTCCTTACCTTTTGCCTGAAGTTTGCGAAAGCGATCGGGGCACGAGTCATTGTGACCTCCCGATCAGAAAGTAAACAAGAGGAAGCCTTGAAGCTTGGAGCAGATGTAGCTATTTCAACAGAAGAAGACTGGAAGAAAGCGTTGGCATCTGAACAAGTCGACTTGCTTATTGAAACGATTGGGAACGCCACTTTCAATAAATCATTGGAAATTGTACGCAAGGGAGGAACCATTGTCACGTTCGGTTCTACAACAGAGGATGAAGTGACCATCAACATCCGTCAATTCTTTTATGGACAGTACAACTTGCTTGGATCGACGATGGGGAGTGCAGAGGAATTGCGGGAGATGCTTCGTTTTATTAGTGAACACAAAATAAAACCACAAGTAGATAAGATATTTACAATGGATCAGTATAAAGAAGCCTTTGAATACATTCAGGACTCTAAAAATTTCGGGAAAATTGCCTTTCAAGTATGTAAATAAGTTCTACTTCAAACTTAGTAGTAACTCCGAATAAAAAATAAAAAAACAACACCTAAGCGAACGAATGTGCGTATGATTGGACAATTCATCCATCTTTTGTTGTAAAATGATAGAAAGACCATTTTATGACAAGGGGTGGATGATTTTGTCTCATAAAAACAATCCGAAACGATTCGCTTTAAACATGAGTGCCGCGCAATTTACGAAGTTTTATATCATGCATCTGTTACAAGTTCATCAGCCAATGATCAGTGAACACTTTAAAGCAGAGTTCAAAAAACTTACGAAAAATTGGATACCCGCACCTTCTACATTACTTGATACCCTACATGAAATGACAGAGCAAGGATTATTATACCGTAAGGAAGATTACAAATCACATGATAAGAAAAGACAAAAAGTGTACTGGTATTATCTTACGGATGACGGCAAAGAAGAATTTGATGTATTAAAAAAACGATATAAATTGTTATTTGAAGAACAGATGCAAATACTAAAACAAATTATGGCCGATGTATACAGATAAAGGAAAGGTGAGCTGTCATTGAAATTAAGTGTGCTTGATCAAAGCCCGATATCCGAGGGAGAGGCTGCTCAAAAAGCGTTACAACAATCAGTGGAATTAGCTAAATACACAGAAAAATTAGGATTTCATAGATATTGGGTGGCTGAGCATCACAATACTAATGGTCTGGCCAGTACGTCTCCTGAGATACTTATATCCATGATTGCCCAATCAACAACAACCATACGGGTCGGTTCCGGTGGTGTCTTACTTCCACAGTACAGCCCACTGAAAGTAGCCGAAAATTTCCGTATGCTTGAAGCTTTTTTTCCTGGAAGAATAGATCTTGGACTGGGCCGTTCCCCAGGTGGTGGGCCAAAGACAAGGCTCGCCCTCACTGATGGTTTTGAAAAGCCACTCAGTTCTTTTTCCAGGCAAGTGAAAGAGCTGAAACAATTTTTACAACAAACCACTCCTAAAGATGACCGATTCTATGGAGTAAAAGCACGTCCGAATACCGAACATCAACCGGATCTATGGGTACTCGGTTTGACTGAGCGAGGCGCTAAACATGCAGCACTAAACGGAACAGGCTTCACTTTTGGTCACTTCATCAACCCTGATCACGGAAGGGCATCCATAGCTACCTATAGAGAGCGATTCAAAGACTCGGATATGAACGAACCAATGGTTAATGTTTGTATATTTGTTGTTCGTGGAGAAACAGAAGAAGAGGCAGAGGAGCTTGCAAAAAGCCAGGATCTCTGGTTACTTCGTGTGGAAAAAGGTCTTGATACACGTGTACCTTCTTTGGAGGCGGCCAAAAATTATTCTTATACGGAAGAAGAAATGGAGAAGATTAGCAAAAATAGAAGACGTTGCATCATAGGAAATCCAGATCAGGTGAAAACTCAATTGGAAGAACTGTCTGAATACTATGGTACAGACGAATTTTTGATCATTACAAATATATTCGATTTTGAGGAAAAGAAAAAATCCTATAATAGAATCGCTCAATTGTTCCAGGATTAATCAAATTAAAGTAAAGCTATGCTCCCAATTGAAAAAACTCAGTAACGCGATAAGCAAAACTTTCTGCCATATTAAGAAAAAGCTATGATTCGAAAACGATTCATTACCCGCCTCCTCCGCTTCAAACATAAAAAACTTGAGTCTACAATAATCCTGACTTTTACTCTAATCAATAATCCACAGATCCGCCTAATCAATAGGGGGCTCAGCCTTTCACCCATACCGATTCCAGCCATGCTTCATATATAGAAGTAAAGGGGGGAATTGGAATGAGTAAAGGATATGGTGGAGGCTTTGCGCTAATCGTTGTTTTGTTTATTCTCCTTATTATTGTAGGAGCTTCTTGGTGGTATTAATCACTACAAAGCGTGGCACTTGCCGCGCTTTTTCAATTATTATAAATCACCGTTTTAAAATGAATCGATGTAAGCTATAATAAATATCATTACGTCACGAAAAAGGATGAAATTACATGAAAGATGTCAATATATTGGGAACAATCCAACAAGGAAAGATAAAAAAGAAAATTACAGAAGGCTTCATCGTCCATATCCAAAATGAAGAATTTGTACTCGCGGACGAAGATGTAACAGAAGAGATTGAATTGGATGAAAGCAGAGACATGTTCATTTATGAAAATAAAAAAGGACAAGCTTCTGCGACCATGGAAATTCCTGAGGTTACCAAAGATACTTATGGCTGGTCTGAAGTCGTAGAAGTCGTTCCGAATATGGGCGTCTTTGTAGATATTGGTCTAAATAATAAGGATATTCTTGTTTCCTCTGATCATTTACCTCTTCTAAAAACCGTCTGGCCAAAAGAGGGGGATCACTTATTTGTCAGTCTGGAACTAGATAAAAAAGGCCGGCTTTTGGCAGAACCTATTTCTGAACAAGAAGTCATGGATGATTTGGAACCTGCTCAGAAAGAAATACTTGGACAAGAAGTGACCGCGCGTGTTTACCGAGCTACCAAAGCAGGTTCAACGGTATTAACTGGAGAAGGATACCGAGGATTCGTCCACCCAAGTGAAAGAAAAGAAGAGCCAAGACTTGGAGAGACAATTACAGCCAGGGTCATTGATGTGAAAGATGATGGGACAATCAACCTTTCTCTTCGCCCTCTAAAACAAGAGGGGATGAAAGAAGATGCAGAGGTTATCTATGAATATTTAGAAGAAAACGATGGTGTCATGTTCCTTCATGATAAAAGTGATCCAGAAGATATACGAAAAACCTTCAAAATTAGTAAGGCAGCATTCAAACGAGCCCTTGGACAATTGATGAAAGAAAGAAAAATCATTCAAGAGAATGGAAAAACCGTGATCAACCACGATCGCACTTAAAACTTAGTAGTAACTCCGAAACTATATAAAAAATAAAACAAGCACCTAAGGATTTTAACAAAGGTGCTTGTTTTTTTATCTTTTAATCCTCATACTCAGCTTCTACGCCGTTGCTGTAGATCACCCTCAACGTAAATTCTTTATATGTGTCATCAAGGCCAAAAACCTGTATAACATCTTCAATCACTTCTTGTTCAGATGAATCTTCATCAAAACTGAGTTCCATAAAATGAGGAGTTAGTTGATCAAGAGCTTTTTCTCCTGAGATCTTTTCTTCACCGATTTCATGAATAACAGCACGGGTATGAGATTCAGTTGAAACGTACTGAATTTCATAGGAAAGTGTATCTACATAATCAATTTCCAAATCAAATTGTTTGAACGGAAGAGCTTTTCTCGCTTTATCCACTTTCTCATTCGTATCATAATTCATATCATTGATTGAATCGTTGGTAGGGGGCGTAGATAATTGTTGTTGCTCATAATTCATCTTTTGCTCTTCATTCGTATCAGCCATACATCCACTTATGAGGATGAGGCTTACCGCCAGTATTGAGGTTACAGTTTTCATTTATCATCCCTCCATTCATATCCTTTTCTTAGGATTGACGAAAATTACTGATTTCATAACTCTGTTTATGTAGGATGAGCATTGAAATTACTTGAGCATAAGCTCGCATGGTAAAATGAAATTGTAAATTCTTTTTTTAGGGAGGAGAAGGAATGAAAAAAATGACAGCTGTAGCAATCAGCATTCTATTACTATTGAGTGTCGGCGTCCTTTTCTTTTTCAATAAGAATTCTGGAGCTTCTACAACAAGTGATTCTGAAACTGGGAAGAAAATAGAGTTATATAACGGTGAGGTTGTTGAATATTCTGAGCAAGAATTAAAAAGCAAACTGACAGATATCCAATATGAAGTCACACAAGAAGACGGGACAGAAAAAGCTTTTGATAACGCCTACTGGGACAATAAGAAAGAGGGGATCTATGTAGACATTCTCTCAGGAGAGCCTTTGTTCAGCTCTACAGATAAATATAAATCGGGTACAGGATGGCCAAGCTTTACAAAACCCATCCTGGAGGAAAACATCACGACTAAGGATGATCCAGGGATATTCGGCATGAGAACAGAAGTAAGAAGTCAACAGGGGAATAATCATCTTGGACACGTATTTGAAGACGGACCAGAACCGACGGGATTGAGATACTGTATGAATAGTGCAGCTATGGATTTTATTCCAAAGCAGGAGATGAAGAAACGTGGTTACAGTAAGTTTTTATATTTGTTTAAAGAAGAAGGGTGAATTCATCCTTCTTTTTTATTGCTATTGATAATGAATCTCATTGACTGAGAACACATATTCCTTTACAATATTATTGATAATGATAATCTTTATCAATTAATTTGGCGAAAGGAAGTTTTCTTATGAAGAGATGGCAGATGCTATCAATATTACTGTTTGTTCTTCTCTTAACAGCATGTGGAGAAGAGGTATCGAATGAAGGAGCTACATCTTCTAATTCCTCAAGCTCAGAAGAAACAAGAACGATTAAAGGAAGCACAGGAGAAGTAGAAATTGAAGGGGTACCGGAACGAGTGGTCGTTTTAGAGTGGTCCTATGTTGAGCATTTGCTGCCCTTACATATTCAGCCCGTTGGAGTAGCAGATAAAGAGGGATACAACAAGTGGGTTAATGTAGGTGAGCCGCTTGCAGATGAAGTGGAGGATGTCGGTACGCGTTCTGAACCGAACTTTGAAGCCATTTCTCGACTGAATCCTGATTTAATCATAGGTGCTAAATACCGACACGAAGGATTTGAAGAGCAATTGAATGAGATTGCTCCTACTATCATGTTTGCACCGTATTCCGAGGAAGGTGCAAGTGATCAGTATCAACACCTAAAAGATGAGTTTAAAACAATGGGCAAGATCTTCAAAAAAGAAGAAGGAGCTGAAAAACACCTAACACAAATGGAACAAAGAATGACCGAATTGGGTGAAGGAATTGGCAACGCTCGTCAAGTGGATGCGGTTGTAACCCAAGCCTTCACTTCTCAAAACACTCCTACAATGAGGTTATTTACCGACAATTCCGTAATAGCTGGCGTACTCAATCAAATGGGGATCAATAATGCTGTTAGAACCGAACAACCTGAAATTTATGGGTTTATGAATTCTGATGTAGAGTCCCTTCAAAATTATCAAGATTCTCATTTCTTCTACCTTGTTCAGGATGACGATCCTATTTTTGATAATTTGGAGGACAACCCCGCTTGGACGAATTTAAACTTTGTAGAAGAAAACCGTACGTATAAGCTTCCGGGAGATATGGGTACCTTTGCCGGTCCTCTTTCAGCAGAACGTTTTGCAGAAGAAATTGCTGGGAATTTAAAGTAAGAGATTCAAAAAGCTACCTTGAAAAAGGTAGCTTTTTTGTGTGTGCACCAAGTAGTTAAGAATCACGTATTAAAGGATAAAGCCTTGACAAAATCATTGAGAACGATTATCATTACCGTAAATAAAACTTTAGATACGTAGGTGAGAGGTATGGAACAGACAAAAACAGAATTAGCAAGAATTATTCGTGAGCGTCGCTCGGTGAAGAGTGGATACTTAGATAAAGAGGTACCTACAGAACTGGTTACTGAACTGTTAGACGATGCGAGATGGGCACCCACACACGGTTTACGTGAACCTTGGAGATTCATTTTCATTCCTTCTCACGAAAAAGAAGAATTCGTGGAATCTCTTGTACAAACATTTCCTCGAGACATGCAGGAAAACCGTAGAAACTACTTCAGCCAGCCGGCGGCTTTTCTTATAGCAATCATGAACGAAGACCCTCGCCAAAAGCAGTGGGAAGAAAATTTCGGTGCCATCAGCAGCATGCTTCAAAACTTCCAACTGCTGGCTTGGGAACGTGAATTAGGTGTATGTTGGAAAACCAACCCTCAAATCCACGAACCGAAAGTCCGTGATCTTTTAGGCGTTCAACCTGGAGAAAAAATTGTAGGTTTTATTCATATGGGCTTCTTTGAGCAGCAGCCAAAGCAGAAAAAACGGACACCTATTGAAGAAAAATTAACGATTTATAAAAATTAACGACATGCATATTAAACAAAAAGACGCCGGGTTCGGCGTCTTTTATTTAATCTTTATACTTGGCATCGTAGGCGATTAAAACAACACTCAATTGTGTTTCAAGCTCTTTTACCTTTTGCAGTTTTTCTTTCGGCAGTTCTGCATAATCAAAAGCCATCTTTAGACGCCTCCTTGGGTACTATCTTTTGCTTTTTAAACGAGGAATATTCCGTCATTAGATTAATTTTGAAAGGCAAGCCTTTACAATAGACGAGCCAATGGTCGCCCATTTATTATAAAGATAAGACTATAAATAAAGGAGATCGACATGAATTTTGTAGCTCTTGATTTTGAGACAGCAAATGCTTCAAGAGGTTCTGTTTGTTCCATTGGTATGGTGGAATATGAGCAGGGCCGTATAAAAAGAGAATATTACAGGTTAGTGAAACCACAGAAAAACTATTTCGCTCCTATCAATATCCGTGTACACGGCATAACTAAAAGCGACGTTCAGGACGCTGAGGAGTTTGATGTGTTATGGGAGCGCGAGATCAGGTCTTGGCTGGAAGGGAAGTTTGTCGTTGCTCATAATGCTCAGTTCGATATGGGGGTGCTGCGTGCGGTTTTAGATCAATACAACCTAAGCTACCCGATGCTTGCCTATAATTGCACCGTCAATATATCCAAGAAAACGTGGCAGCTGCCGAGATACAAGTTGAACATTGTCTCCAGTCATCTTGGTTTTACATTCAGTCACCACCATGCGTTAGAAGACGCGAAAGCTTCTGCGCATATCCTTATGTCAGCGAAAGAAGAACTTGGAGCAACTGATGCTAAGGACCTTATAGAAAAGACAGGGACAACGAATGGGATGATGTTTGATGGGGGCTATGAGCCTGCAAGAATAAATAAGAAGAAACGGGTTAAAAAAGTACATCCCTCTTCCTATGTAGCAGCAACCCAACAGTTTGATCCCAGACACCCTTTTTATAATGCGGCTATTGTATTCACTGGAAAGTTAAAAGAAATGAAAAGGGATGAAGCTAGCCAAAAAGTCGTTGATTTAGGTGCACAACTTCATACTTCGATTGAATCCAATACAAACTTTGTAGTTGTTGGCGAACAAACGTTCGAAGGATATAAAAATGGCAAAAAAACAAGTAAACTCGAGAGAGCAGAAACACTGCTAAGCCAGGGATATCCCATTGAAATTATTTCAGAATCCGATTTCCATCAATATTTAACACGCTCATCCAATAGATAAGGATGAGCGTGTTTTATTTCTTAAATAGATACCTGCGATCTTTTAACCGCTCAGGATGGACAGATTTTGCATAAGGAGAAACCTTACCCAAATTGACACCTGCACCAAATTGGTAAGCTTGCCACACGATCTTTGTACAATATTGCTCCACGTTCGTCCTGCCTATAGGCGTCCATATTTTATAGGTGGCCATAGGGTTCTCTTTTTGAAGCTTTACCGCGTAATCAGCAGCAGCCTCTCCAGATTTAGTATCAAGGGCTGAATAGATGCGTATATTGCTGAATTTGTTGAAATAAGCTTCCATTTGATTTTGTATGACTCCTGAAGGAATGGAATGAATGACTGTATTATTTTTGGTTACAATCCCAACATGTCCTATATAACGCGATTCTTTTTTTCCTATTGGAGAAAACAGCAAATCCCCTGGTATAATGGTTAGGTTTGTACCTGGATAAAGGTGTTCATGTTCTTGTTTCAGAGGTGCAAGGACTTTCTTGGGCTTTATCATCCATGCGAAAAATAAAGTACTTATAAAAAGAAACAATTTCTTCATATACATCTTCCTTTGTCTACTTATATCTTTATCCTAGCTAAAATTTCAGAAAAAAACAAAGAGGAAGTGCTATTTTTCACACTCAAGAACATATGTTCGATTCTGAGGGGTGCTTACGAACAATTCGAACAGGATTCAGTTGAATCGCTTTTTACAATCATGACAAATCGTCAAAATTAAATGTTGCGAAGTGGGATTCTTACTAAGAATATTGGTATGATTGAGAAGTAGGTCTAATCTCAGGGTCTCAGAAGAGGTGAGTTAATGGAATACAGAAAAATTGTGGTTTCGATTATCCTCTTGCACATTTTAATATCCCTAGGAATCTTCGGGTATATGTTTTTCGAACAATTGGCATTCTTTGATTCCTTATGGCTGACCATTGTATCCGTGTTAACTATTGGTTATGGAGACATTTCGCCGGAATCAACAGGAGGAAAAATCCTTACCTTAGTCTTAATTCCGAGTGCCATAAGTCTGACAACTTACATGTTAGCTCAACTGGCAGGCGCCATTATAGGCGGTAAACTATCAAGTGAAGTGAGGAAGAGGAGAATGAGATTAAAGATACAAGATCTGCATCAACATATTATATTGTGTGGTTACGGCCGCGTGGGACAGCAGGTTTTTCAACAATTACGGCATGAGAATCAACCATTGGTTGTTATTGAGAATGATGAGAATGTCATAAATGAATTACCTGAAGATGTCCTATACGTTAAAGGAAACGCCACGGAGGATCGTGTATTGATTCAGGCTGGCGTTGACAGGGCTAAGGGTATGATTGTCACTCTTCCTGATGATGCAGATAACGTTTTTATAACTTTGACAGTAAAAGGGATGAATCCGTCTCTTTATACAGTTGTTAGAGCAGAAAGAGATTTTTCAGAAGAAAAGCTTTATCGAGCAGGAGCCGATAAAGTGATCAACACCTCCAATATAGGAGGAAAACGTATGGCAACGGCGATTACAAAACCGGTAAGCGTTGATTACGTTGAAACAATTCTCCATGACACCCTCAATGATTACAACATTGAAGAAATTCACATTCCTAAAGATTCGCCATTATTGAATCAAACATTAAAAGAATCGGATATAAGAAGAATTTATGGTGTTAATATCGTTGCAATAAAACGGAAGGACAGAATTATAAGTAATCCAGAAGGAGACGAAACGTTTCAAGAGAATGATTTGTTAATTGTTTTCGCAACTTCTGAACAATTGAAGCGTTTCGAGAAAGCAGCGATCTGATTGAACAAAGAAGCAGCTTTTCAGTGTGAAACAACCGTTAATCAGATCGCTGCATATTTGTATGAAAAACAACTGAGTCAAAATAGGATAACGAAGTTTTAGAACAGGTTCTTAGAAACGCTTATTCTTTTTATTCAATTAAGATTTGAGGGCGTAGGGGATCCTGGAATAAAAGAGGTTAAGTATGATCAATAGACTATGTATTTTTATTTTTAATTCTAGTTTACATAATATTTATTATACTGAGTCATTCAAGAAATGGATATTTTATCTCACTTATTAAGTATACTTATGATACTGAGACAAAATAAAAAATGAACGGATTTCAACATGAACTTTTTAGGATCTTTATTGGTTGCACTAATGATTTATTATAAACACATTTGTATCACCAAAAAATTTTAACTTTCTTAACGGCTGTAATTTTTTTTACTGAATCTACACCGAAGCTTTTTAAACTTTTAAACTGACTTTTTAATATCCAGCGTAAAAATTTATTACACCTTACTTTTTCTTTGTCCTCAAAAACTGGTTCATTGGACTATTTTCTAAACTAACATGATGACTATCTAACATTTATGTTCAGTGTCTCTCATTTATTTGAATGTTATATAATAAAGCCCTTACATCTATTGAATCCTCAGACCTTTGGCTAAAGGCTTATGTATACATACGATCACGGCAATACAACTGGTTAAGTCTAAATAAAAATTCACATTTTTCTCTAGAGACCATGACAATTTTCGTACTGTCTCCCCTCTTCTGCTGTGTATAAAATAAATGACCATCTAGGTTTCTGTTATTCTGGAAAATGGCTAGCGTTTTATTGATTGTTTTTTTTACAATATTTCGGAGTTACTACTAAGTATGAATAGAAAAAGAGCTAAAATGTGCTGATTTTACGGGGGTCAGAACATCTGTTCTCATTTGGTGTGTTGCGGTGTTTTGGAGTTACTACTATGTAGACAAACGAAAAGAAAAGTCACAGAGTATTTACTCTGTGACTTTAACCTTTGATTTTTTTGACGTTGTTGCTGCTTGCTCATCGAAGACCTTTAACGTCTTGTAATAATATTCGAGGATCTGCTCGGAAGGTTTTTGCCAGCTATACTTTTCTGCTTCTTGACGTGCATTTTTACAAAGTGTCTGATACAACTCCTCATCTTCCAGTCTTTCAATCGCTTGAATCATGCTGTGCGTGTTCTCATTTTCAAACAATAGTCCGGTTTTGCCATCTTCCACTTGCTCCATGGTCGGACCGCTTTTTGCTGCGATGACAGGCAGACCAGAAGCCATAGATTCCAGGATGACAAGGCCAAGCGTTTCTGTGACTGATGGAAAAATAAGTGCATCAGAAGAAGCGAAAGCTTGAGCAAGCTCTTCTCCGTGCATTAGTCCGGTAAACACTGTATTGGTACCTTTGAAAGTTTCTTCTAATTCACCTTTCACAGGACCATCTCCAACGATGGCAAGAGAGATATCCTTCCTCTGTTCCAACAAGGGCTTAATTTTATGAATTTCTTTTTCAGGAGCCAGCCGGCCGACAAAAACAAGAAGCTTGTTCTCTTTCCTGCCGGCAGATAGGCGGTCTCTCATTTGTTCGTTTTTATGCCGAGGGTGGTAGTGATCAACAGCCACCCCACGGTCCCATACACTCACATTATGAAAGTTCTTCTCATCCAGCTCTGTCTTAATGGCTCTTGAAGTACACAAATTCACATCTGCATAGTTGTGTAATTTTCTAAAATACCACCATACAAGAGGCTTGAATGGATATAAACGATAGTAATCCAAGTATTTAGGGACGTGAGTGTGATAAGAAGCAATTAGTGGATAGTTCAGTTTATCAGCGTAATAGACGCCTGATACCCCTACGAGAGCAGGATTCACCACATGGACGAGGTCAGGATCATGTTTTTGTAACAAATCCTTGACCCTCCGTTGTGGTAAACTGAATTCTCGATACCTGTAAAAAGGCATTCTTGTCGTTTTGACCCCTTCGACGACCGCCCCTTCATATTCCGTCACACCAAAGTCTGGAGCAATGACGACGACTTCATGATCTTGGCTTCTCAAGTATTTGATGGACTCTTTTAATCGAGTGACGACTCCATCTGTTGATGGTAGGAATGTTTCTGTAATGATGGCGATTTTCAAAGCGGAAAACTCCTTACTTCCAAGTGATTGACGGCAATACGTTCTCTTCAATGATTCGGTCTTTATTTTCGACAGCTGTGCGCAAAATGTCACGAATGACATCGTCTGTCAACAAGTGAGGTTCCAGACCAAGGTCACGCAGTTTTGTATTCACAGCGTTGTAATAGTGATCCTCATTTTCGATACGAGGATTCTCAATCTGTTTCACTTGTGTATCAAGACCTTCTTCTTTTGCGATTTTTTGTACACGTTCTGCAAGATCCTGTACAGAGAACCATTCTGTAAATTGGTTAAATACGCGGAATTCACCTTTGTCTGCTGGATTCTCAGCGGCGATTTCTACACATCTTACTGTGTCTTCAATGTTTAGGAACGCACGTGTCTGCCCTCCTGAACCATAAACCGTGATGTCATGCCCGATCGCTGCCTGGTTGACGAAACGGTTTAGAGCTGTACCGAATACGCCATCGTAGTCTACACGGTTTACGAGCATTGGATCCTGGCGCGTTTCGGCTGTATGTAAACCGTATACGATTCCCTGATTCAAGTCAGTGGCGCGTATGCCCCAGATTTTACATGCGAACATAATATTATGGCTGTCATGTACTTTAGACAAGTGATAGAAGGAACCAGGTTGTTTTGGATATGGAAGTGTATCCTTCCGTCCTTTATGTTCAATTTCAATATATCCTTCTTCAATATCAATGTTAGGAGTACCATATTCGCCCATTGTACCCAATTTAATCAGGTGACATTCCGGAGCGAATTCTTTAATGGCATAAAGAACGTTCAAGTTCCCCATGACATTGTTTGTTTGTGTATAAACCGCATGCTCACGGTCAATCATTGAATAAGGAGCTGAACGTTGTTCAGCGAAGTGAACGAATGCTTCAGGTTCCGTTTGACGGAAAACTTCACTTAAGAAATCATAATGATTCAAGTCACCAATGAATGTTTTGATTTCTTTTCCTGAAACTTCTTTCCATTTAGCTACCCGGTCTTCCAGTGATGCGATCGGTGTAACTGAATTCGAACGTAGTTCATCATCATACTTTCTGCGTACTAAATTATCTACGATGGTTACATCATGTCCTTGTTTGGATAGGTATAGTGCCGTTGGCCAACCGCAAAAACCGTCTCCCCCTGCTACAATAATTCTCATAATCTACCTCCTAGTTACGTCTTGCATACTCGTATTCCAAAATAGAATGACTCTAATGACTATTCTATCTCCTTACTAATCGTTCATCGTTCGAAGACGGACAAAGTCAAGGTCTCTACGTTTTTGACTTTACCATTAATTTAATTTTGAAACAATTAATTCTTTGTTAAACCGTCGATTCTATGTAGAGATATGCTTGTGAGACCTCAAACCTATTTACCCCAAATGAAGAACGCTTCAAACCTACTTTACAATAAAAGCCTGCAGAACAACAAGTCCTGCAGGCCGAGCAATCATTTTTCTTCTTCCTGACCTTCTGGAATCGAGGATTCTTCCTCATTATTCTCCTGCTCTTCTTTCGTAGCAGCCGCTTCCTTCCATTCATGATCAGAATTGTTGTTTTGTCCAAATTCATTGACAGCTCCTCTTGATACATAGCTTTCAAGCATCGCTTTCAGATCCATGCCTGTCGTTTCTTTTAAAGATTCCTGGATGCCAAGCATAGTCGAAGTCACACTGTTCGCTACTTTCGCAGAACCTCCACGTGAATCGCTACCGCCCATATCAATAACCTTCATATCCTTAATTTGACTAATAGGTGCGGAGACTTTTTCTGCATAGTCAGGCAATACTTTAATGAGCATTTCCATAATAGCCGCTTCACCATAATGTTCCATCGCTTTAGCCATACGCTCTTTCGATTCCGCTTCAGCCATTCCTCGCTGACGAATGACTTCCGCTTGGGATTCCCCTTTGATACGTTCATTATCGGCTTCTGCCTGCGACCGTTTAGTCACTTCGTAAGCTTCAGCATCAGCGATCGAACGGCGTCGCTTGTTCTCTTCTTCTTCCAACTCGACCGCTCTTTGCTTCTCAATGTATTGAACCTTTAATTCTTCTTCCTTAATCTGCTGGGCAAGTTTCTGCCTCTCTAATTCTCCTGCTTGGTCTGCGTTAGCTTTGGCTCGGTTGGTTTCCGTCTGGAATTCCGCTTCTTTGATGTCTTTTTCTTTCGTAGATGCCGCAACCGCAGTCAAACGACGATTTTCTTCATCCTGTGCTTCCTGGTCGTTTTTCGCCTGGTAAATGCGTGTTTCTTTCGTTGCATCGGATTCTGCCATGTTCGCTTTCTTTTGCACTTCAGCAATATGAGGACGGCCGAGTGCGTCGATGTATCCATTCTCAACATCCACGTCCTCCACATCATTCAATGCGAAAGAAGTAATTTCAAAGCCCATGCCTTTTAAATCGGATTCAGCGATTTTTTTCACCTGTGTGTTGACTTCTTTGAAATCATTATAGATTTTTTCAATAGGAAGCGATGCGATGATGGAACGTAAATGACCATTCAGCACATCTTTCAATTCCGATTCTCTTTCTTTCTGTTTTTTACCCAGGAATTTCTCAGCAAAATTGGCCATGATCTCAAGCTCACTACCAATACTGATCACAGCAGTACTGGCAACTCTAACTGGAATACCTTCCTTTGTGTAGGCTTTGTCTGAGTTGACCTGCAGCTGAAAGGATGTCAAATCAATCGGTGTTGCCGTCTGAAACATTCGCAGGCGGTACCCCCCGCCACGAATAATTTTGACCGACCGTCCGTTATCGTCTTCAAATACGTTCTTCTCTTGTTCTGGATCTCCAAGTTTTGGTCCCGTGACAATCAATGCTTCGTTAGAACTGGCCGTCTTATAACGCATGCGGAAGATGATGAAAGTAATGATTCCACCAACAAGCACCACCGCTCCAATCACTCCTAAAATGACTAACAGTAAAGCACCTTCAAACAAATGATCACTCCTCTTTTTATATTCCCTATGTATGTAACAAAAGGGGTTATATTACATAACGATTACAACTCTATTAAAGTTTCACGAAATTTGCAATGTTCGACAATATTTCTATCTTTCCATCAATTCAATCGAATGAACGATTCCGTTATAATAAAAACAAGAACATTCTGAAAAAGGAGGAACGTTCATGACTTCATACAACAACGCATGGATTCCTACCGCAGAATATAAAGAAGCAACACGATTATTCCAATGGATGAAAAAGCATGGCTACACCTGCTATGATGACTTTCACTTTAAATCGATCGATGATATCGAATGGTTTTGGGAAGAAGTAGTGAAAGAGCTTGATATCGAGTGGTACACCCCTTATAAGCAGGTGCTGGATCAAACACATGGGCCTATGTATCCTGTATGGTTTGAAGGTGGAGAGTTGAATGTTGCTCACTTAGCGCTGGATCGATGGGCGAGTCATCCTTCTAAAGAAAATGATATCGCTCTATACTGGGAAGGAGATAATGGCCAAACAGCCTCCTACTCTTTTAAAGATTTGCAAAAGGAAGTGGATGCTGTCTCTTATGGTCTTGAGAGCTATGGAATTACAGAAGGGGATATTGTTACTTTGTATCTGCCCATGCTCCCTGAGACCCTCATTGCTATGCTGGCCATCTCAAAGATCGGTGCAATCTTCTCTCCTGCCTTCTCTGGTTACAAAGCTGATGCCGTCACTACAAGAATTCATGCAAGTCATTCGAAAGCGCTGATAACAGCTGATGCTTTTTACCGTAGAGGAAAAACGGTGCTAATGAAAGAAGAGGCGGACCTTGTGGCAGATCAATGCCCTTCTTTAGAGCATGTTTTCGTCGTAGAACGGACAGGAGTGGAAATGGAATATAAACAACCTCGTGATGTTCGCTGGAGTGATTTGAGAAAGAATAAAGCCACTTACAAGACGAAAGTAAAAAAGCGAATGATCCTTTTATTCTCATTTACACTTCTGGAACGACGGGTCTACCAAAAGGAGCAGTCCATACTCATGCAGGCTTTCCTGTTAAGGCTGCCTTTGATGCTGGCATCTGCATGGATGTCACAAATAAAGATACGTTATTCTGGTACACAGATATGGGGTGGATGATGGGACCTTTCCTCGTGTATGGAGGATTAGTTAATGGGGCTTCCATCGTAATGTTCGAAGGTACTCCTGATTATCCAGAACCCGACCGTTTATGGAAGCTTGTAGAGAAATATCAAGTGACCCATTTAGGAATATCCCCGACTCTAGTCAGAACAATGATGAAGCACGGGAAAGACTGGCTGGAGAAACATGACCTTCAATCCTTGAAGCTTATTGGATCGACAGGTGAACCATGGAATCCGGAGCCTTGGCATTGGCTTTTTAAACATGCGGGAGATTCACGAGTTCCCATTTTTAACTATTCAGGAGGAACAGAAGTCTCAGGTGGAATCCTTGGGAATGTACTTGTCAAACCGATTCAACCGGTAACCTTCAATGCTGCTCTTCCAGGTATGGATGTTGATGTGTATGGTGAAAAAGGAGAGCCCCTCATCAATGAAGTTGGCGAACTGGTAATCAAATCCCCGTGGGTAGGGATGACGAAGAGTTTTTTTAAAGACGGTGCGCGTTATGAAAAGACATATTGGAGCCGCTTCAATGATACGTGGGTGCATGGGGATTGGGTGATTAAAGACGATGAAGGATTCTATACGATTACCGGACGATCTGATGACGTTTTGAACGTTGCTGGAAAGCGTCTAGGTCCGACGGAAGTCGAGTCTGTTCTCGTTAAACATACATCAGTTATAGAAGCCGGAGTTATCGGAGTCCCTCATGAGATAAAGGGAGAAGAACCCATTGCTTTCGTCGTCCTTAACGATACCAAGCCTACAAAAGATCTAACAGAAGAGTTAACGATGATTCTGAATCAAAAACTAGGGAAGGCTCTCTCCCCGAAAAAAATCTTTGTGGTCGATGACCTGCCTAAAACAAGAAATGCCAAGGTGATGAGACGTGCCATCAAATCCGCATACTTGAACCACCCTTCCGGTGACTTGAGTGCACTTGTCAACCCGGAAAGCATTGAGCAAATAAGGAGCATTGGTCAAAATCTTTCGTCAACGTAAGAAGTACCACCCTTTTGTATGAGGTTGCTAGAAATCGTTCTATTAACATGTCGTATCCAATAAAAAAGGTTCCTGGACCAATGTTGTCCAGGAACCTTTTTGTCAGACCGGATAGACGCCGTGTTTTCTTTCAGTAAACAACACGTCTTTTGTTTCGTAGGCATCGTATCTGGTGGAAAGCTCTTCGCGCAGCTTATTCGGCTGAACGATGTCATCGATGACCATCTCAGAAGCCAACCGATAGATATCAATGTTCTCTTTGTATTCTTCATGCTTTTCCTTGATGAAAGCCGGTCGCTCCTCTTCAGGCAGCGCAGCAATCTTATTGGCATACACGGCGTTCACAGCCGCTTCCGGCCCCATGACAGCAATTTGTGCTGTTGGCAAGGCTAGACACGCATCTGGCTCAAACGCCGGCCCTGCCATCGCATAGAGCCCTGCTCCATATGCTTTGCGGACTACAACAGAAATTTTCGGTACCGTTGCTTCACTCATAGCAGAAAGCATTTTCGCACCGTGACGGATAATCCCTGCTCGCTCAACCTTTGTTCCGATCATGAACCCTGGAATATCAGCAAGAAACAGTAGTGGAATATTAAAGGCGTCACAGAGCTGGATGAATTTCGCCGCTTTATCCGCAGAATCAGGGAATAGAACCCCGCCCTTTGCTCTCGGCTGGTTAGCGATAATCCCCACAGGCCGTCCTTCAATTCTTGAAAGCCCGGTAATGAGTTCAGGAGCAAACTTTTTCTTGATTTCGCAGAACGAATGATCATCAATAAGACGATCGATCAACTGATACATATCAAAGGGTGCATTTTGGTTCTTAGGAATCAGTTCTTCCACACTTTTCTCAAAAGGAGCAGGCTCCCTCGAATCTGCCTTTTTCGGAAGTTCCCGGTAGGACTGCGGGAAGTAACTCAAATACTTTCTGGCATAGGCAATCGCATCACTTTCGTCTTTAGCCAGCACATCTCCGCATCCGGAGACCGAACAATGCATATTCGCACCGCCCATTTCCTCAAGTGTCACTTTTTCACCGATGACTTTTTCTGCCATACGTGGAGATCCTAAATACATGGATGCATTGCCATCGACCATCACGACGATGTCGCAAAAGGCAGGTATGTAAGCCCCGCCCGCTGCGGATGGTCCGAATAGTAAGCAGACTTGTGGCACGCGGCCGGATAGTTTGATCTGATTATGGAAAATACGTCCTGCCCCGCGGCGGTTAGGGAACATCTCTACCTGATCGGTAATCCTTGCCCCCGCCGAGTCTACAAGGTAAAGCATAGGGACATTCAGTTTTAATGCGGTTTCCTGAATCCGGATAATCTTCTCAACTGTCCGCGCACCCCAGGATCCTGCTTTAACGGTTGAATCGTTAGCCATCACGCATACTTTCTCTCCGTTAATTCGCCCGATCCCTGTGACCACGCCGTCAGCAGGAAGGGATTCATCCTGGCAATTGGCGAAAAAAGCATCTTCGATATCGATGTCGTCATCAAACAAAAGCTGTAAACGTTCACGGACGAACATTTTCCCTTTTTCTGCGTTCTTGCTATGATATTTTTCCGCACCACCAGAAGCAATTTTCTTCGTTCGTTCTTCTAACGTTTCATTTGTAGGCATCGTTTTTTCCACCTTTTATTCTCCTTTGTATTCCGGCTTCCTTTTTTCCTGGAACGCTTGAAGTCCTTCCACGCGATCATCAGTTGGAATCGTCTTTTTATAACAGGCGCGCTCAATCTCAAGACCTGAAGATAAATCGGTATCATACCCTTGATTGATCGCTTTTTTTGCCTGCTTCATAGCTACCGGTCCGTTCCGTGCAATGCATGCCGCAAGGTCCTTCGCTTCTTCCATAAGAAACTGTGGTTCATGGATATATTCGACAAGTCCGAGGGAATAAGCACGGTTGGCTTCCACCGGCTTCGCTGAATAGATCATCGCTTTTGCCTGGCCAATCCCAATCAGCCTGGATAGACGCTGGGTTCCGCCAGCTCCCGGAATAATGGCAAGCGATGTTTCCGTCAGTCCTACTTTGGTAGACGTACTCATCATCCGTAAGTCACAAGCAAGCGCAAGCTCTAATCCACCGCCAAATGCGACCCCATTGATGACAGCAATCGTAGGTACATGGATATCTTCGATCATTCGAACCGTATCTCCGATTTTGGTTACGGTCTGGACGACTTCTTCGTCACTCATTCCCTTTCTTTCTTTCAAATCAGCACCTGCACAAAAGGCTTTATTTCCTTCCCCGGTCACTAAAACGACTCTGATCTCCTGACGCCTGTTAATCTCGTGTGCTTTTTCCTGCAGTTGGTCAAGTAGATCTGAAGACAATGCATTCGCTGCATCCGGCCGGTTCAATTTCAGTACATACACGTGAGGGGAAATCTCTTCTAACGCGACTAGTTCCTCCATCCGTTACACCCTTTCTTTATTTACCACCTGCATTTGATGACTCGGCAGTGATTTATTCAACACGCGTTGGATATAAATCGCCGCTTCCTTCAGTTTTTCTTCATTGATCCCTGTTTCAATGCCCATCTGATGAAGCATGTGTACAAGATCGTCTGTGGCTAAATTCCCGGAAGCTCCCTTTGCGTATGGGCAGCCCCCGAGTCCTCCAAGCGCTGCATCAAAAGTGGTGATGTTATGCTGCATGGAGACAAGGACGTTGGATAAGGCCATTCCCCTTGTATTATGAAAATGCATGGCAAGCTTGTCGAAAGGAAGCCATTGTTTCCATTCGTGAAGAGCTTGATCAACTTGCCTCGGATTTGCAACACCGATTGTGTCTCCTAAAGACAATTCATCAATACCCATTTCCAGTAAACGCTCACTTACCCTTGCCACCTGGTCTGTAGCAATGTCTCCTTCATAAGGGCACCCGAACACCGTGGAAAGATAACCTCTTACAGTTTTGCCTTCTAACTTGGCTTCTTGCACGACCTCTTTAAGGACTGGATACGTTTCCTCCAGCGTCTTGTTGATGTTTTTTTTGTTATGCGTATCGGAAGCGGACATGAATACAGATACTTCATCCACGTCCGTATCGATCGCTGCTTCAAGCCCCCGCCGGTTGGGGACCAGGGCAGCATAGGTGACCCCCTCTTTCCGTGAGATCTTCGCTGCCACTTCCTTTGCATCTTTCAACTGTGGAATCCACTTTGGATGGACGAATGAACTGAATTCAATGTACGAGTAACCCGCTTCAGATAAGAGATCGATCCAGGCAACCTTATCTTCAAGCGGTACTTCTACAGGTTCATTCTGCAGGCCATCACGTGGACCGACTTCTTTAATTGTGACTTTTTCAGGCCATTCCATCATACGAACCTCCTGTTTATTCAATAATGGCGATGACGTCTCCTTCGTTGACGAAATCCCCTTCGCTTACTTTTAACTCTTTGACTGTTCCCGAGGTTTCTGTAGGGATCGGAATCTCCATTTTCATAGATTCGAGGATCGCAATATCCTCCCCGTCGTTCACTTTCGTACCTTCTGCTGCAACAATTTTCCATACACTTCCTGCCATGGATGCTTTAATTTCTGTCATGATTATTCCTCCTTAATGATTTGTCAATGTTGGTAGGTAATAGTTTTCTACAAATGTGGTTTTCGTTTCGCCTTCTTTGAATTTCTCATGGGTGACGACGCTCTTCAGCATCGTCAGGTTGCATTTGATGCCTTCAATTTCGTATTCATGAAGGGCTTTTGTAAGACGTTCAATCGCGTCTTCACGGTTTTCTCCATGAATGACAAGTTTCGCAATCATCGGGTCATAGAACGGAGTCACTTGTGAATCTCCTTCTACCGCTAATTCATGCCGTACTCCTGGTCCTTCCGGCAGAACCATTTTCGTCAATTTACCTGGTGAAGGATAGAAAGTATTTGGATCTTCGGCATAAATCCTCACTTCAATGGCGTGGCCGTCAATGATCAAATCCTTCTGCTGGATGGATAAATGTTCCCCGTCTGCTACCCTCAATTGTTGTTCGACAAGGTCGACCCCTGTAATTTGTTCGGTGACCGGGTGCTCGACTTGCAAACGTGTATTCATTTCAAGGAAATAGAAATTCTCCTGATCATCGACCAGAAACTCAATTGTACCGGCATTGGAATAGCCGAGAGAGGAAACCGCCTTCAGAGCACTTTCACCCATTTTCTCCCGTGTCTTTTCTGAAAGGACCGGTGACGGGGCCTCCTCGACAACTTTTTGGTGCCTGCGCTGAATGGAACATTCGCGTTCAAACAAATGGACGGCATTACCGTGACGATCAGCAAGCACTTGAATTTCAATGTGACGCGGATGCTCGATTAATTTTTCGATGAACATCTTCCCATCACCGAAAAAGGCCTGCGCTCGTTTGGAGTTGCCTTCAAACGCTTTTTCCAGTTCTTCATCGTTATAGACCGCCTGCATGCCGATACCACCGCCTCCAGCCGCCGCTTTCAGCATGACAGGATAACCGAACTCGACAGCAATTTTTTTGGCATCGTCGGAGTTCGCAACTGCATCTTCGGTTCCAGGAATAATAGGGACACCAGCCGCTTTCATTTCCGCCCTCGCGGCAATCTTATCTCCCATTTTTGCAATGACATCGGCATCCGGTCCGATAAACGTGAAGCCTGCTTCTTCCGTTCTTTTCGCAAACTCCGCATTTTCACTTAAAAGACCGTATCCCGGATGAATCGCTTCCGCTCCGGAGTCCTTGGCCACCTGTAAGATTTTATCGATGTTCAGGTACGATTCATTCACGCGTGGTTTTCCAATAAGATAGCTCTCATCAGCCATTCGTACATAAGGAGCTTGCTGATCCGCTTCCGAGTAGACAGCCACTGTTTGGATGTTCAATCTTTGGCACGTCCGAATAATTCGGGATGCAATCTCTCCACGGTTGGCAATTAATATTTTTTGAAACAACAGGGATCACCTCTTCGTTAGGATTTTAAGTTCATCATTTCAAGCGCATGTTCACGGAGTCTGAACTTCTGGATCTTTCCGCTCGCCGTCATTGGGTACTCATCTGTGAAGGTTATATATCGAGGAATTTTATGTTTCGATATTTTCCCTTCACTGAATTCCCTGATATCGCTTTCATTTAATTGTTTACCTTCTTTAGGAATGATCCAAGCCATGATCTCTTCCCCGTACTTCTCATCTGGAACACCAACCACTTGGACATCGAGAACATCCGGATGCTGATACAAAAATTCTTCAATTTCTCTCGGATAGACATTTTCGCCTCCGCGAATAATCATATCTTTGATTCTACCGGTAATTTCGACATAACCATTTTCATCCATCACTGCAATATCTCCTGTATGCAGCCAGCCATCCGGATCGATCGCAGTCATTGTGGCTTCCTCGTTTTTGTAGTACCCTTCCATCACGAGATATCCTCGCGTACAAAGTTCACCAGGAGTCCCTGTATCCACTTCTTCACCTGTGGCGGGTTCAATAATTTTCACTTCAACGTTTGGATGGGCCTGGCCGACGCTGCTCACTCTCAAATTAATCGGATCATCCGCTTTTGTCTGTGTGATGACAGGTGATGACTCCGTCTGACCATAAGCAATCGTGATTTCTTCCGCTCCCATATCTTCGATCACACTCTTCATGACTTCCATCGGACAGGTAGAGCCTGCCATGATTCCTGTTCGTAAAGTCGAAGGCTTCAAGTCTTCATATTCTGGGTGGTTCAATTCGGCAATGAACATGGTAGGCACTCCATGAAGCGCTGTACAGTTTTCCTCTTTCACAGCCTGGAGTACTTTTTTCGGATCAAATTGCTCCAGAATAACCATCGTTGTCCCTTTGGAAACAGCAGCCATCGTTCCTAACACACACCCGAAACAGTGGAAAAATGGCACGGGAATACAGAGGCGGTCATCTTCTGTAAGGCGCATACAATCCGCTACCTGATTTCCGTTGTTTACGATATTGTAATGACTCAGCATGACCCCTTTAGGAAAGCCAGTTGTTCCTGAAGTGTACTGCATGTTGATCACATCACGATGGTGAAGCGTTTCTTTCCGCTCTTTCAATTCCCCATCATTTACGGTCATCCCCATATCAAGGATATCCTGCCATGAATAACAGCCGCGGTAGGACTTGTCACTCAAAACAACGATATTCTTTAAGAAAGGAAGACGATCACTTTGAAGATCACCTTTTTCAGAGGTTTCAAGCTCCGGACAGATTTCTTTCAAAATATCAATATATGAGGTTCCTTTGAATTCTTCAGCAAGAATCAATGTGGAAGCATCGGATTGTTTTAATAGGTATTCGAGCTCCTGAGCCCGATAGTTCGTATTGACAGTGACGAGTACGCCACCCATTTTTCCGGAGGCAAATTGTGATTGAAGCCACTCCGGCTTGTTATCCGACCAAATGGCGACATGCTCTCCTTTTTCAATCCCTAGAGCCATAAATCCCTTGGCTACTTCATCCGTCATATCGTTGAATTCAGCATAGGTCTTCCTAAGATCCAGCTCAGGATAAACGAACGCCTCATGGTCCGGATAAGCTTCGGCCTGCTGTTCTAACAATTCACCAACCGTCTGTTCTAATAAGGACATAAGATTTCCTCCTTTAAAATGATTTAGCAACCTAACTGACGGGCAATGACCAAGCGCTGGATTTCTGATGTTCCTTCACCAATCTCAAGAAGTTTTGCATCACGGAGAAAACGTTCGACTTCGTACTCTCTCATATATCCATATCCACCATGAATTTGAATGGCCTGATTAGCAGATCGGAAAGCCGTCTCTGAAGCGAAAAGTTTTGCGTAGGCCGATTCTTTTGTGAAATTCCTTCCTTGATCTTTCAACCAGGCTGCTTTTAAAACCATGTTCCGAGCAAGTTCCACTTCCATCGCCATGTCTGCCAGCTTAAACTGAATGGCCTGGAATTTAGTAATCGGCTGACCGAACTGTTTCCGTTCTTTTGCATAAGCGAGGGCGCGGTCCAATGAAGCTTGTGCGATTCCTACTGCTAGAGCAGCAATGGAAATTCTTCCCCCATCCAATGTGTAAAGGAATTGTTTGAACCCTTTTTCTGGATCTCCGAGAATATTTTCTTTCGGCACTTTCACATCTTCTAAGATGATTTCAGACGTGTTCGAACCTCGGACGCCCATTTTGTCATAAGGACTGGTAATCTTCATACCTGGTGTATCTTTTGGAACGATGAAAGCGGATATGATGTTCTTCCCGTCGTCACGCTTTCCTGAAACAGCCGTGACCGTGATGGACCTCGCATATTCAGCATTTGTAATCCAGCACTTTTCTCCATTGATCACGTAGTGGTCACCTTTCAATTCGGCACGCGTCTTCGTACCTCCTGCATCGGAACCGGCATTCGGTTCTGTCAATCCAAAAGACGCTAATCCTTCTCCTTTAGCTAGAGGAGTTAAGAACTCTTGTTTTTGTTCTTCTGTCCCGAAATAATAGATGGGGCTTGCTCCCAGTGAAACAGCAGCAGCGTAACTGAGACCCGTAGAACCACAAACACGACCGATCTCTTCAACAGCAAGAGCATAACTGATCGTATCTCCCCCGGATCCGCCATACTCTTCAGGGAATGGGATACCGAGAAGCCCAAGCTTGCCCATTTCATCAAAGATATCTTTCGGGAATTCACTGTTGATGTCGATATCCACCGCTATTGGTGCAATCACATCTTCTGAAAAATCACGGACCATTTTCCTTGTCATTTCCTGCTCTTTCGTTAAATCGAAATTCATATGATTCCTCCTTAGGGAAATAAAGACCGACTGGTTGGTCTGTTTTAATGATAAATATAATGAAAGCGTTTACTCACTTTCATAAAAAAAAGGAACTTTTAACATATGACGAAAATATTCACTGTCTTCTTTACCTGGAAGCAAAAAGTGCAGCACCAGATCAGTGAAAACCTCTGCGATTTGATCGATGGTGTATGTCCCATCCCGCCTGTACCATTTATAGATCCAGTTGACCATACCTAAGATCGCCATCCCTGTAATCTCAAGCGGCAGCTCTTTACGGAAGTGGCCGGATTTTTGACCTTCGTCAATGACATTGAACACCATCCGTTTGAACTCATCACGCTTCCCTTTGATTTCTTCCTCATACGCTGGTTTTAAATACAGGCTTTCCTGATAAAACACCGAGATATGTGGTTTGTACAAGTCGAATACCTGAACAAACGATTGAATGATCGCCTGTACTTTCGGTATAGGGGAAGAATGAGTAACGTTAGCGGCCTGTGCTTCTTTCAATACATATGTAATAAACGTGTCGTGAATAACGAATAGAAGTTCATCCTTTGACTGGAAATGATGATAGAAGCCGCCTTTTGATGTGTTCGTCTGCTGTACAATTTGTTTTACTGTGACGCCGTGAAAACCATGGCGGTCGAACAGTTCTAAAGATGTCTGGATGATTTTTTCTCGCAAATCGCTCATACATCAACTCCCATCTGCTGAATATACACTCATTTTATCACATTTTTCTGAAAATACAACGGTATAAAGGATGACATCAAGCAGGTGTTCACCTCCATGAACGAATGATTCTCCTACACCCGCTTCATTGGTGGAACAGAGGCCAGCGAAAAAAGTCTGGACCCCTATACACACAAGCCATTCTTTTTTATCCAATAAAAAAAGCCCTCTGGACGCAGAGGGCTTTTCACATCATTATTATTAGGTTGTATCAGGTTCGGTTTCAAAAGGAACACGATAGACCGGCTTGATCCACGCTTCTTCCGCTTGTCCTTTTTCTTCGGTGTCGAGGACATAGGACCCATTGCTATATCGATCATTTGCTTTAAAGTCCATCGGATTGACAACGATGGTTTCTTGTTTTTCTGTCATGATCATCACTTGGTCATCTCTATGCACGAGGTGTACATCCACCAATTGATGAGGGTTCTTCTTCAACTCTCTTAACATGAGCACCCCGCGTTTTGCCCGGGTTGTTCGTTCAAACTCTTTCAATCGCATCCGCTTCACTGCGGCACGATGAGTGGTCAGAAGGATCGAAGGATCTTCTGAGGCTCTGAACAATTGTCCAGACACCACTTCATCGTCTTCTTTCAGGTTGATCGCTTTCACACCTGCTGCCCGTTGGCCGACGGTGTTCACTTCTTCTTCATGGTACCAAAGGCCATAAGCTTTCTTCGTAGCAATAAACAAATCGGACTGGCCATTTGTTTTGTAGACATCCACTACTTCATCATCATTTTTCAGATTGATGGCAACGAGAGCCTTGGAATGACGCTGGGCTTGATAGAGCTGTAATTCGCTCTTCTTCACCATCCCGTTCTTCGTGAAGAAAATGAGGTATTCCTCTGCTGTGAAGTCACGGACTGGTATGGCCTCAACGATATATTCTTCTTTGTCCACTTGTACGATGTTGGAAATATATTGACCAAGATCCTTCCACCGGATATCCGGCAGTTTGTGAACAGGTAAGAATAAATATTTACCGAGGTTCGTAAAGAGTAAGATGGTATCCGTTGTATTGATTTCAAATAAACCCAGCAGGTGATCCCCGTCTTTCAAAGCGAAATCTTCCCCGTTTGACGCTGCATAGGAACGAAGACTTGTGCGCTTAATGTAACCATCTTTCGTCACAGATACGAGCACATCTTCACTCGCGACAGTCACTTCAAGATCTACTTTCAACTCTTCCACTTTTTCCTCAATCTTCGTCAAACGATCATCGTTGTATTGTTTTTTCATCGAGCGAAGATCAGCCTTGATGACTTTCAACATTTCGTTTTCACTGGATAACAATTTTTCTAAGTAATCAATTTGCTTTTTCAGTTCATCCGCTTCTTTTTGCAAGGCTGTAATATCTGTATTTGTTAAACGGTACAGCTGTAATGTCACGATCGCTTCTGATTGTTCTTCTGTAAAATCATAGCTTGCGATGAGCTGTTTCTTTGCATCAGCTTTGTCTTTGGAGCTGCGAATCGTTGCGATGACATCATCCAAAATGGAAATCGCCTTGATCAGACCTTCCACAATGTGAGCGCGAGACTTCGCTTTATTCAAATCATAAATGGATTGCCTTGTGACCACTTCTTTCTGGTGCTTGATATAGGCGTCAAGCATCATTGGAAGACTCATCAGGCTTGGTGTCCGTTCATGAATGGCGACCATATTGAAGTTGTAAGAGATCTGAAGGTCTGTATGTTTGTAAAGGTAATTGAGGACCCCTTCACTGTTCGCATCCTTCTTCAGATCAATGACGACACGCAAACCGGTGCGATCCGTTTCGTCACGGACTTCAGCGATACCTTCGACTTTTTTATCAATTCTCAATTCATCCATTCGCTTGACCATGCTTGCCTTGTTCACTTCAAAAGGAATTTCGTCGATGACGATTTGTTCTCGTCCTCCGCGCTGTTCTTGGATTTCGGCACGCCCACGTAAGACGATTTTCCCTCTGCCCGTTTCATAGGCCTTCTGAATGCCATCGATCCCTTGAATGATTCCACCCGTAGGAAAATCCGGACCTTTTAATTTGGTCATCAGCTCAGGTACAGTCGACTGAGGTTTATCGATCTTCATGATTACCGCATCAATCACTTCTCCCAGGTTGTGGGAAGGGATTTCTGTCGCATAGCCTGCGGATATCCCGGTAGAACCGTTGACGAGAAGATTCGGGAACTTGGCCGGAAGAACGGTTGGTTCATCAATCGTATCATCAAAGTTTGGAATAAACTCCACGGTCTGTTTTTCAATATCCCTGAGCAGTTCAGATGAAATAGCGGAAAGTCTTGCTTCCGTATAACGCATAGCTGCAGGCGGGTCACCATCAACACTTCCGTTATTTCCGTGCATCTCCACTAAGGATTTTCTCACTTTCCACGTTTGGCTCAAGCGGACCATCGCATCGTAAACGGAAGTATCCCCGTGCGGGTGATAATTACCGATTACGGTACCGACCGTTTTCGCGGATTTCCGGTAAGCTTTATCGTGGGTGTTTTTTTCCTGGTGCATCGCATAAAGGATACGCCTCTGTACAGGCTTTAGCCCGTCCCTGGCATCAGGGAGGGCACGTTCCTGGATGATGTATTTACTATATCTCCCGAAGCGGTCTCCGAGAACTTCTTCTAATGGTAAATCTAAAAATTTCTCTGCCTCTGCCAACAGAAGGTCCCCCTTTTACGTCTGTATTTTGTCGTTTTCTAGTATGCTCGCTTCATCTTCAAGACCAAAAGCGACATGGGATTCAATCCATTTACGGCGAGGTTCAACCTTATCTCCCATCAACGTCGTCACCCTGCGCTCGGCACGGGCGATATCGTCAATCGTAACCCGGATCAATGTGCGTGATTCGGGGTTCATCGTCGTTTCCCAAAGCTGATCGGCATTCATTTCACCTAAACCTTTGTATCGTTGGATCGTATACCCGTTTTTAAATTCCTTCAATATCTTCTGCATGCCTTCTTCATCCCACGCATATTCGACTTTCTCTTTCTTCCCTTTCCCTTTGGAAACTTTATAAAGGGGTGGGAGGGCGATAAATACTTTCCCCGCTTCTACAAGCGGTCGCATGTATCGATAGAAGAAGGTTAATAAAAGCACCTGAATGTGCGCTCCATCGGTGTCGGCATCGGTCATGATGACGATTTTATCATAATTACAGTCTTCGAGCGTAAAGTCTCCTCCGACTCCAGCGCCGATGGTATGAATGATTGTTGAGATTTCTTCATTTTTGAAGATGTCCGCAATTTTCGCTTTCTCTGTGTTGATGACTTTTCCGCGCAAAGGAAGGACGGCCTGGAATTTACGATCACGTCCCTGTTTTGCTGATCCTCCAGCTGAGTCCCCCTCCACGAGATACAACTCGTTCTTTTGTGCATTTTTAGACTGAGCAGGCGTGAGTTTCCCGCTTAGAAGAGTGTCCTTACGTTTCTTCTTCTTCCCTGAACGTGCATCTTCTCTAGCTTTTCTTGCTGCTTCTCTTGCTTCTTTCGCTTTAATCGCTTTTTTGATGAGCATAGAAGCGACATCCGGATTTTCTTCGAGGAAATAGGATAATTGTTCAGCAACGATTCCATCGACGGCGGAGCGTGCTTCAGAGGTTCCTAATTTGCTTTTGGTTTGCCCTTCAAATTGAAGAAGCTCTTCTGGAATTCGCACGGAGATCACCGCAGTAAATCCTTCTCTGATATCGTTTCCTTCTAAATTCTTATCTTTATCCTTCAGAAGTTGTGCTCGTCTGGCATAATCATTAAAAACTCTGGTAATGGCCGTTTTCGCTCCGGATTCATGGGTGCCCCCATCCTTCGTCCGCACGTTATTGACAAAGGATAAAATGTTCTCTGCAAACCCGTCGTTGAATTGAAAAGCGAAATCCGCTTCAATTCCACTGTGACTTCCCTCGAAAGAAACGACAGAATGCAGGGTATCTTTCTCTTCATTTAAATATTCGACAAAAGAGACCAGTCCGTCATCATATTGGTACTCTTCTTTAACCGTTTCCTTACGCTCATCTACAAGGATGATACGGAACCCTTTCAATAAGAAGGCCGCTTCTCGTAAACGTTCGGATAACGTTTCAAAATTGAATTTCGTCATTGAGAAAATGGAAGGATCCGGTTTAAAGCGGATCGTCGTTCCTGTTTTGCGGGTCGCTCCTTTATTTTCTAAAGAAGTGACGGGAACGCCCCCGTTCTCGAATCTTTGATAAAATTTCTCTCCATCTCTACAGATGTAAACTTCCAACCATTCAGATAGAGCATTTACCACAGAAGCACCGACACCGTGCAAGCCACCTGAGGATTTATAACCACCTTGGCCAAACTTACCTCCTGCATGTAGGACGGTCAAAATAACCTCAGGTGTCGGTTTACCTGTTTTATGCATCCCCGTAGGCATCCCCCGGGCTTCGTCCTGAACCGATACACTACCATCTTTATGGAGCGTGACAGTCATTTTTTCGCCGAATCCAGATAACGCCTCATCAATCGCGTTATCTACAATTTCGTGGACGAGATGGTGCAGACCTCTATGATCCGTGGATCCAATATACATCCCCGGTCTCTTCCGAACGGCCTCCAATCCCTCCAGCACTTGAATAGAATCATCTGAATACGTTTGATTTTGACTCGACAATTTACCATCGGCTCCTTTCTCTAACACCTGCTACATCAATAATAGAACAAACGTTCGATTATGTAAACGATGAGTGCATCTCCAGGTCCTTCAGCTCTCACGACATAAGTCAATCAACGGTGTGGACACTCTTCCACTCCATTGATTGGCTTATGACTTAGAATAAGGCTGCCGACCTGTGCACAAATGTGGGGGTGATTAGAACTCCCGTTTGATTTCGCTTACATTTCTTATTCTTTCTTAAACAACCGTTCTGTTAAACCATGGTTCTCCAATTAAAATCGGTCCTCTACTAAAGGTCCTTTTCTCTTATTCGGAGCTTCTCGTTGTCTCTAACAAAAAACGTCGCTTGTTATATTGTAGCGATTTTATAAGGTTTCGCAAACATAAATCTTCCAAAAAACATGAAAAAACCCCTGAATGAACAGGGATTTTTTCATATTCATTCATATTCTTTTACTTGTAAATCGCATGCGCGACCTTTATGCAAGAGTCCATAATGACAAGCTTTGAATCGTTTTTCAGGATGTCATCCGCTTCTTCGGAATACACCCCTTGCTGAGCCCAAAAGGCTTTAGCCTTAATATTTTTCGCTTCCTCTGCAATTTGGGGTAAATATTCGGATCTTCGAAAGACATTGATAATGTCTACAGGCTCTTGTATATCTCCAAGGTTTGCTACCGCTTTTTCCCCAAGAGCTTCTTTGATTTGAGGATTCACAGGGATGATTTTGTACCCGGCTTTCTGCATGGCTTCACTCACTTGATAGGATGTACGGTGCGGTTTATCCGAAAGCCCTACAACCGCAATCGTCTTGGATTGGGCCAGTAAATCCCGGATCTCTGTTTTGGACGGATTTTCAAAAGTCATCTTTATACCTCCTATTCGTCGATTAATCCTTCACTGACTAAATACTCTCTAGCCACTTTTTCAGGATCGCGATCTTCAAAATCAACCTGGTAATTCATTTCCCTCATTTTATCTCCGGTAATCTTTCCTCCCAGTTGATTCAGGACTTCCTCAAGTTCAGGATATTGATCTAAGGTCTCTTGTCTCATCAATGGTGCCCCCTGGTATGGAGGGAATAGATTTTCCGGATCCTCCAACACTTTTAAATTCAGGTCTACCATGTAACTATCTGTAGCGTAGGCGTCAATGATGTCAACTTCTCCACTTTCAATAGCTCCCTGTCTTAAGCCAGGGTCCATCGTCCGAACTTCTCCAAGGTTCAAGTTATAGATGTCCTTCATTCCTTGATACCCGTCTTGACGATCATTGAATTCGAGTGTGAAACCAGCTGTGATTTGATCTTCAACTGGTTTAAGGTCCCCGATCGTTTCAAGATCGTATTGTTCGGCAAGCTCCTGGGTCGTAGCTACGGCGTAGGTATTGTTAAATTGCATCGGTTGCAAAAACGCCATATCATAGGTTTCTGCCATACCTTCTTTCGCCTGTTCATATACTTCTTCAGGTTCATTGCTGTTCGCTTCTTCTCCTAGAAGAGAGACGATAGCTGTCCCTGTGAATTCCGGATAAATATCAATGCTTCCTTCTTCCAATGCACTGAATACAAGGTCTGTCTTTCCTAAGTTCGGTTGAAGACCTACACTCAAGTCTGTTTCCTCTTCTATTAAAAGCTTATACATGTTAATAAGAATAGCAGGTTCTGATCCAAGCTTTGCTCCAAGCGTCAAATCATTCTTCACTTTTCCACCGAACGCTAAAGGACCAACTGCGATCAAAGCAGCGATCAATAATAAACTGACGAGTGAACGGAAACCGGATTTGGCTGAAGTTCGTTCAAATAAACGGAGAATAAGATCTAGAATAATGGCTAACAAAGCAGCTGGAATGGCGCCGAGCAAGATAAGATTGACATCTCCGCCCCTGTCTAAACCGAGCAGGATTAAATCTCCGAGACCACCCGCCCCGATAAGAGCAGCAATCGTGGTCGTTCCGACGATCAGTACCATGGATGTCCGTATCCCTGCCATAATGACAGGCATGGCGATCGGTAATTCAATTTTCGAAAGACGTCTGAATGATTTCATTCCCATTCCTGTAGCCGCTTCCTTTAGAGCAGGATCCACTTCCTTGATTCCTGTGTACGTGTTTCTAAGGATAGGTAGGAGCCCGTAGGCCGCAAGTGCGATAATGGCCGGGGTTTGACCAATACCGAAAAACGGAATGAGAAAAGCAAGCACCGCAAGGCTTGGAATGGTCTGTAACACAGCTGTCATCCCGATAATAGGCTCTGCTACTCTCTGCTTTCTTGTCAGCCATAAGCCTAGCGGAACGGAAATCAATGTAGCAATCACTAATGCAATAATGGATATTTGTAAATGTTCCCATATCTTCTCTAATAAAATGCCCTGTCGTTGATTAAAAACCTCTAGAAACTCACTCATTTACTTTCCACCTCCTCTTCCTTTTTACGTGACTGTTCTTTAAGGTAGAGGACAATATCCCTATAAGATAAGGTGCCGATCAGCTTGTCACCCTTGACGACTGGCAGAATGGTAGAGTGACCTTCTTCAAAGATTCGAACAGCATCTCTAAGAATCATATCATTGGATAACGGGTGAGCCTGTACCTGATTCCCATCCTCGATCATCCCTCGATACGTCCCATCGTGACTTTTAAGGGCAAAAGGTCCATCCAGGACAACATGGCCTTCCTTGAATTCTTCTTCTGACACAACACGTTTTTCTGCATGATTCATGATGACATCAACAGCGGTCTGCCACGGTGTTTTTCTCCCCCCGATGAAATCTTCTACGAATTCATTGGATGGTTTCAATACGAGATTTTGTGGAGTATCCAACTGAACAATTTCTCCTGCCTTCATGAGGCAGACGCGATCGCCCAGTGCTAAAGCTTCGTCCATATCATGGGTGACAAAAACAATCGTTTTCTTGATTTCCTTCTGCAATTGACGGATATCCTTCTGCAACTGATCCCTGCTGATAGGGTCGAGAGCACTGAAGGGCTCATCCATCAAGATGATATCAGGATCTGCAGCTAATGCCCGGATCACTCCGACCCTTTGCTGCTGGCCGCCTGAAAGTTCACTGGGTTTTCTTTTGCGGTGCTTTTCAGGATCCAGGCCAACCATATTCATCAATTCGTCAATTCTTTTAGACAAATCTTTTTTCTTCCATTTTTTCATTTCAGGTACGACCGAAATGTTTTCTTCTACTGTCATATGTGGAAAGAGAGCAATTTCCTGCAACACATAGCCGATATTCCAACGTAGTTCATGAATGTTGTATTCTCTAATATCTTTGTTATGTATAGTAATGGTCCCTTCCGTCGGATGAATCAGACGGTTAATCATTTTCATCGTGGTTGTCTTCCCACAGCCGCTTGGACCGATCAGCGCAAGCAGTTCTCCTTCTTGCACTTCTAAGTTGAAATTCTTCAACGCTGTCGTCCCATCCGGGTACGTCTTCGTTACATCAGTAAACGTGATCATCGTTTTCCCCCTAAACAAAAAATAAAAGACCTATTTCTATAACCACATTTCCACAATCTGAAACATTTTGCAATTTTCCTGCCTTTTCAATAAGCTGATTTTTTGCAACTGCCTCCCTTGGCGGTTCTCCAACACTATTAAAACAACTTGATACCTGGTACTAAATTGATATAATAGAGAAGCTGCCTTATGAAATAAGAGTTCTTTATCTATGAAGCCCATGATAAAATAGTAGAAAGTGCAGAAGGAGTTGAACTTATTGGAATATGTACTCTATATCCTCATCGCCTATCTCCTTGGGTCCATCCCTTCAGGATTAATTGTAGGTAAAATTGGTTACGGTACGGACATACGCGAACATGGAAGCGGAAACCTTGGAGGTACGAACACATTCCGAGTGTTGGGGATCAAAGCAGGCTTAATTGTCACTCTCGCTGATATCTTGAAAGGAACATTAGCCGCAGCTCTTCCTTATTTTATGGGGGCTGAAGTCATACCACTTGTTATTGGAATTTTTGCCGTTATAGGTCATATGTATCCTGTATTTGCGGGCTTTAAAGGTGGAAAAGCTGTCGCTACATCCGGAGGCGTGATTCTGGGTGTCAATCCAGTCATTTTTGCCGTCCTCTTATTATCCTTTTTCATTGTCCTATATTTAAGTAAATACGTTTCCTTATCTTCCATGGTAAGCGGAATTGTTGGCATTGTTGCTACTTTGGTCGTGAAGGATTACGGCTTGACCATCATCATTTCCTTGTTTACCATCTTCGTGATTTACCGCCACCTTGCAAACATTAAAAGGATTATTAATAAAACAGAGCCGAAAATCACATGGATGTAGAAACGATCCACGCTTAAAAGCGTATCGATTGCGAAGATAGTCTATCCCATTGAAGGATAGGCTTTCTTTTATGGTGTATTCTATAAATACACACTCATCAAGCAATCCATTGTATATTCAGAAATACATATTGTATACTTTGACATAGAAAGAAGGTCTGAAAGGAGTCTTTATTATGAATAAGACTGAATTGAACCAAAACAAACAATTACCATCCAAAAAAGAACGACATAAATTATTCGGCTCCGTTGAGCCGGGTCCACGAACAAAGCCTTTGGAGAAAGATCAAATGGCTGACCTTCAAAACTCGAAAAAGGATTTTTTGTTCGAAATTGATATGGTTGGGATTTCCAGCGTCAAGCACCCTATCCGTATTCCCAGCACGATGACACCCGAGATTCAGACAACCATCGGAACCTTTTCATTCGGTTCATCCATTGCTCAAGGTAGTAAAGGCACGAACATGAGCCGATTCACAGAGCAGCTTGATAAATACCACAACGAGGGATTCGCCGTTGACATTGGCACCCTAAAACAATTTACCGAGGAATTAGCCGGTCGCCTCAAGCAATCGGATGCGGAAGTGGAAGTGACATTTCCATGGTTCTTCGAACGAAAAGGCCCATACTCCGGTCTCACAGGGATGAATCATGCAGATGCAACCATCCGCGTCGAGTATGATCAAGAAACAGGACATGATGTGACCGTGACTCTTACCGGGAAAATCACCACGCTATGCCCTTGTTCCAAGGAAATCAGTGAATATAGTGCGCACAACCAGCGAGGAAACGTGACCATGAGTGTAAAATTGACGGATGATTTCGATGAGCAGGAAATCGATTGGAAAGCAGCGCTTTTAGAAGCAGCTGAAAGCAATGCAAGCGCGCGCATCCATCCGGTATTAAAGCGCCCCGATGAAAAGATGGTAACAGAACAAGCCTATGAGAATCCTCGCTTTGTCGAGGATATCGTAAGACTAGTCGCTGCCGATCTTTATGAGTATTCCTTTATAGAAGCGTTCACCGTAAAGTGCCGTAATGAAGAATCCATTCACCTGCATGATGCTGTGGCGACCCTCAGTTACGATAAGAAGAAGGAAGCTGAGTAATAGAACAGATGAAACAAATCATGATTGTCTTGATTCAATTTTATCGAAAGGGCATCAGCCCGTTTTTTCCACCATCATGCCGGTTTCAACCAACGTGTTCAGAATACGGACTTGAGGCTTTTCGTCGTTTCGGTTTCTTCAAAGGCAGTTATTTGACAGTCAAGAGAATTCTTAAGTGCCACCCTTTCCACCCAGGAGGATTTGACCCTGTACCTATGAAGCAACCGAACCATAACTCTGATTCGTCTTCTCCTGAAAAATAGGTTTATAAAACGACGACAGAGGAAAGAGACAAACACGAACCCCATTACAGGAGATGATCTAATGAACTTAACAGTAACAGAAGAAGCAGCAAAGTGGTATGAAGAAGAACTCGATATCGATAGTAACGTTGACTTAAGATTTTACGTCCGTTATGGAGGCGTTGGTGGACTTCAACCTGGTTTCTCTCTTGCCATTAAATTGGAGGATCCTGCAGAACCAATTGCGGAAACCACAACAGGCCCGATACATTTCTTCATTGAAGCGGACGATGAGTGGTACTTTGATGAACATTCATTAGAAGTGACGTTGGATGAGAAATGGAATGAACCGTCATTTGAATATAAAAAATAAGACGCCGCTATGGCGTCTTATTTTTTTGTAATTGGAAGCGGCGAATATGGTCCCAATGCCCTTCTTTTTTCAAGATAAACAGCTGACGGTCACCAAATAGATCGAAGTGCGGGAATCTTGGATCGTTATGGATCCAGGCCGGGTCTAAACCATACTGTTTCCCCCATGCCTCCAATTTCTTGAGATCACAGCAGCCGACTTTAGTGACGGTATCACAGCCAGGAAAACGATCATCCAACCAAAAGTGCGTCAAAAAAGCAATATCCCCTCGCTTCACTTTCGCTTTCCAATCCTGCAGTTCCGACTTTTTCACTCCAAAAGCCATTAGCCTTCCGTCTCCATAGCAGATAAATAAGCTTCGTGCCAATCGGGAAAACTACGCCTGATGGATACTGGTTTGAAGTTATCTTTTTTAACGATGACGTGTTTCGTCACCCCCGTCACTGCTACATCACCATTACTAAACGCCACTTCGTATCCGTAGGAAACACGAAGACCGTCGTAACTTTCGACCCATGTTCGCACATGGACAGGGTCACCGTATTTTACAGGTTTTTTAAAACTCATTTGAGCATCAATGACGGGTGAAACGACTCCCTGTTTTTCAATCTCAGAATACATAAACCCCAGGTCTTCGATAAAGGATGTTCGTCCAATCTCAAACCAAACTAAGTAGTTGGCATGGTAAACGACACCCATCATATCTGTTTCTTGATATCGTACTTGAATCGGTGTTTCGACCACTTTCATTAAGAAGACTCCCTTCGCACCATATGCCATGCTTTTTCTAAATCGACAAGTTCAAGCTCATTCATATCTTCCACTTCATTTTCCATAATTCGAATCGCCTGGAATTGAATCGCTTCATTCACAAGGTTATTGATGAAGCGTCCATTGCCCCTCACTTTGTGATCCGTGTATTTTTCTAAGAGGAATGACTCCGCCCATTCATTGAAATGATACCCGTATTGCTTCGCCTGATAGTGAGTCATGGCAATCAACTCTTCCTCTGTATAATCCGGGAAGTGGAAATATTTTTTAAAGCGGGAAGACAAGCCCGGATTACTTTCCACCAACTGCTCCATTTCGCGTTGATAACCAGCGAGGACAACGACTAGGTTCTCATTATGTTTAGTCATTTCGTCCACGAGGGTCTCAATAGCCTCTTTACCAAAATCATCCCTGCCTCCGTTGTATAGAGAATAGGCTTCATCAATGAAAAGGACACCACCGAGAGCCTCCCGGATTTTCCGTTTCGTTTTGATGGCTGTCTGTCCCACATACCCGGCGACAAGATCGCTCCTTGAGACCACCACGGTATGCCCTCTCTTTAACAACCCGCATTCTTTCAGGACATCAGCATAGATTTCTGCAACCGTTGTCTTTCCGGTCCCTGGGTTTCCTGAGAATACGGAATGCAATTGGATAGGAACGACTGGATATCCTTTTTCTTTCCTCTTTTGCTGAGCTTGAACGAAGGATGACAGCTTTTTCACCTCTTCTTTGACGTTGGATAGCCCGATCAGTTCATCCAAGCGTTGCATGGGAGACCGCTCGTCTTCATCCGTTTCTTTCTCCCATGCAAGGTCTTCGACAGAAATCCTCATATGATCCAGCCAATGATGCTTATCCTGTTCAGCTTCCTTGGCACCTTTTTGGAAAACGGTCTTTAATACTAAGTTTTTGACCGTGCGTGCATTACCGAATGAATCATCCACACGCTCGCGATCAATGAGTGAGGTGAATTCATTTAACGCAGATTCTGTGAAAAAGAAATCATTATCAGTCGCCGTTTGCTCAGCAATCGTAAGCAGTTCATCCATGTGATAATCAGGTAGTTCGATATGATTTTGTTCAGGGAAACGACTTCGGAGACCTGGATTTGACCATAAGAACTGGCGCATTTCTTCTGGATAACCAGCAAGGATTACGGCAAACTTCCCTCCATATTCTTTGCTTGTCATCGCAGAAACAAGAGTGTCAATGACCGCTTGACCATAGTCATTTCCTGTTTGCCCTTCCCTTTTTAGGCTATATGCTTCGTCAATGAACAAGACACCGCCGATCGCCTGTTTGACATAGTTCATCGTATTCTCTTCACTCTGTCCGACATAAGACCCGACAAGGTGGGAACGATTTACTTCTACTACTTCTTTTGTATCTAAAATTCCAAGCTCATGATATATATTCGCGAGCAGCCGGGCAATCGTCGTTTTCCCCGTCCCGGGGTTCCCGGTAATGATCATATGTAATCCAGGCTCATCCACCATGGAAAAACCATAGCTTTTTCTTTGCTGCTGGTATCTCAAGAAATGATAATACCGTCGAATGTACGTTTTCACATCATGCAACCCAACCATTTGATCGAATGCTTCCAAAGGATTTATAAACGATTGATCTGTCAGAAAGCTTGGCAATCGTTTATAAATTTCATCCTGATTATCTGAAAGGCGTCTTGTACGCTCATTGATCTCTTTGACAGGTACTCGAATCCGCCGATTTTCAATGGAGTTAATAGCTTCTTCCAGCATGTGTTCCAAATCAGACAATTCTTCATAAACATCCTGATATAAGCTCAAACGACTGGATGCGTCGATGATCGTTTTTTTGGCCAGATCATCGTCCCACTGCTCCTTCAAATGACAAACATCAGAGTAAATGGCTTTCGCTTTTTTACCCTTCGCTGAATCATGATCCGTTTCATGAAGAATCCACTGATCAAGTGGTGTTTCTTTTAATAAAGTGTACGCCTGCATCAACTGCTGGGACTCATACAATTCCGCCACTAAGGGATGTGCAGGATTCAGTACCCGAGCCTCATCGATGAATTGCTCAGCAAGAGGATCATCTCCCGGGTGCCTCTTAATCCGGTGGTAGGCAAGCGTGACATAAAGCACAGCTTTTACTTCTTTCTCCTGCTCCCCACTCGTTTGATCCATATATCGTAAAGCCTCCACTTCGGAAATAGGAGGCTGCTGCTCTAAACTGTTCCACTGTTTCAGTTGTTCTAACATCTTCATCACTTCCTTTTCTTTCGCCGATATCCATTTTATCATAGTCAAGATTTAATGTAGATGAAGATGCCTTAAGCTTACATTGTAAAGGTAAAAAACCGCTCCCCTGAAAGAGAAGCGGTTAATCAGACATTAATATTGTTGATGACGGGCTTCGTCCTTAATTTCATCACGCATAGCTTCTAATGATTGATTTCTGCGTTTGTTTTTCTTCTCAATGTTTCTCTTTTCTTCCTCTGTTGCAAACTGCATAGCATCATGAGATTCTTCAATATTTTCAATCGTGTTCGTCACTTTTTCTTGAAGACGATCGACGTTATCTGCGCGATTGTCAGGGTTTGGTTTTTGATTAGCCATATGCTGTTGTTTATGGGACATGTTCGTTTCCCTCCTGTAAATGTCAATAGACCCTCGATGAGTCATCCTTTACTTTTCCCATGAAGAAGCCGAATTATGAAAAGAAAAAGGAAGGAGCCTGTAATGCTCCTTCCTTTGTGGTTTATTATGTACAAAAACAAACCCCGCTTATGATGGGATTTGTTTCATACGCTCATTGTGACGCTTCTCAATTCGTTCATCAATCTGATCCAAAAGCTTTTGGTCAGCTTTGATGGAACGGATATTTTCTTTCACACGTTCTTCAAAAGATATGCTTTTATGTTTTCTCATGGATATCTCTCCTTTTATAGGTAGGATTTCCATGAATTGATAAAAATATTCCTATTTCAGCGCATCTTTCTTCTTTTCCATCATTTCGTAGGTCATCGGCCCGACAATTCTTGGTTCTTGAATGACTCCATCTGTACCGATGAAATAAGTGGTAGGAATGGATAGAATCTGGTATGTCTGATTAATCTTGAGTTCTTCATCCAGAAGAATAGGAAATGTATAACCTCCATCTTTGACAAACTGGTCAACATCTTCTATTTTTTTCTCTGTTCCCGTTCCATTAACAGCCAGAATGACCACTTCATCTCCATAATCTTCATGAAATGCCTGCATTTCGGGCATTTCATCACGACAAGGAGGGCACCAAGTCGCCCAATAATTGAGAAAAACTTTTTTACCGCGATAATCAGAAAGCTGAACGGTCTCTCCGTTTAACGTTTTCAAACTGAAGTCAGGAGCCTGCTCCCCTACTTTTATTCCATCTGGTGCATTAGGTGCAAAGATACCTGCTTCCTGATTTGCAGAAGATTTTTGCTGCTCCCCCACATCCTTTTCAGAAAGGGTAGTAAAAATAACGAGACCTAAAAGTATAACCAGGAAAGCTGTTGCCAGCCATTGTTTCATGATGATAGCCTCCGTCCATAATCCAAAACGTTTCTGCTTTATGTATAAGAATAAAGAAAACCATTTATGCTTGTAAAGCTTTATCAGAAAATGTATGAGAGTTGTTATTGATCTTTTTATTTTTTATAACTTTCGGAGTTACTACTAAGTTTGAATAGAGAACAATAGACAAGTCTTACGAATCCACACTTCTTCCTTCAAGCAATGATCGGTGTACATTTCCAATCATTGATCACATGGTTTTTGTGAAGAATAAAAAAATCGCCCTTTAAAAAGGGCGATTTTTAGAAAGAAATTTAGTTCAATTTGTTTCGTAGAACCATTTGTAAAATACCACCGTGGCGGTAGTAATCAACTTCCACTTCACTGTCGAAGCGGGCGATTACTTCAAATTCTTTCTTATTGCCTTCTTCGTCTGTTGCTGTGACTTTGACAAGGTCACGTGGCTTAACTTCTTCACCGACTTGTACGTCGAATGTCTCGCGTCCAGTCAGCCCAAGAGACTCGATGCTGTCTTCAGGTTTGAACTGCAATGGAAGAACACCCATCATAACAAGGTTCGAGCGGTGGATACGCTCAAAGCTTTCAGCGATGACCGTTTTAATTCCAAGAAGATCTGTCCCTTTTGCAGCCCAGTCACGGGAGCTTCCCATACCATAATCATTACCGGCAATGACCATCAACGGAGTCTTATCCTGTTGGTACTTCATTGCTGCTGTATAAATTGGCATTACTTCTTCTGTCGGCCAGTAAGTAGTGAAACCACCTTCAGTACCTGGAGCTAACTCGTTACGGATACGGATATTTGCAAACGTACCACGCATCATAACTTCATGGTTACCACGACGGGAGCCGTAAGAGTTGAAGTTACGAGGACTTACGCCATTGTCTTGCAGGTATTCCCCTGCAGGCATATCTTTTGGAATCGCACCTGCTGGTGAGATGTGGTCCGTTGTTACAGAATCGCCAAATTTACCGATGACACGCATGCCGTTTAATGGCTTAACTGCTTCAGGATCACTGGAAAGTCCTTCGAAGAACGGAGGATTTTGGATGTATGTGGAGTTGTCGTTCCAATCATACAATGGCTCATCCGTTGTTTCGATTTCGTTCCATTTTTCGTTTGAGTTGAATACATTTTCATACTCTTTACGGAAAATCTCAGGTGTAACAACACGGGAAATTTCTGATTTGATCTCTTCTTGAGAAGGCCAAATATCATTGAAATACACGTTGTTTCCTTCATTGTCTTTTCCGATTGGTTCATTTTTAAGGTCAATATCTACAGTACCCGCAAGGGCATAAGCAACTACTAGTGGCGGAGAAGCCAGATAGTTGGCTTTAACTAGTGGATGAATACGTCCTTCGAAGTTACGGTTACCAGACAAGACAGAAGAAGCCGTCAAGTCACTGTCAGCGATAGCTTTTTCAATTTCCGGCAGTAATGGACCTGAGTTACCAATACATGTCGTACATCCATATCCGACCAGGTTGAATCCTAAATCATTCAGGTAAGTCATTAGCCCTGAATCTTCCAGGTAGCGAGTAACAACCTTAGATCCTGGAGCTAAAGAGGTCTTCACGTAATCAGGAACTTGCAAGCCTTTTTCAATCGCTTTTTTAGCGACCAGGCCAGCCCCAAGCATAACGTGAGGGTTGGATGTGTTTGTACAGGAAGTAATAGCGGCGATCGCCAGAGCACCTGTCTTCATAACAGACTTGTCTCCATTATCAAACTGCACTTCAACTTCTTTGTCGAACTCAGATTTATCCAGGCCAAAACCATGGTTTCCTGCTGGACCTGTAATCGCCTTTTCGAATGATTCTTTCATTTGAGAAAGAGGAATCAAATCCTGAGGACGTTTTGGTCCTGACAAGTTCGGCTCCAACTCACCGAGATCGATTTCAACAAGAGATGTGAATTCCGGATCCTCAAAGGACGGATCATACCAAAGGCTGTTCTTCTTGCAGTATTCTTCGACAAGCTTGATTTGCTCCTCAGTACGTCCCGTAAGGCGAAGATACTCAAGAGACTCGCCGTCAACCGGGAAGAAACCACATGTCGCACCATACTCAGGAGCCATGTTGGAGATAGTCGCACGATCTGCCAATGGCATTTCCTGCAAACCTGGCCCGAAAAACTCAACAAACTTCCCGACTACATTTTGTTCACGAAGTTTTTGAGTGACTTTCAGGGCTAAGTCTGTAGCTGTTGTTCCTTGTGGGAAGCTTCCATTCAGCTTCACTCCAATAACTTCTGGAGCTGGGAAGTAGGAAGGTTGACCGAGCATGCCGGCTTCTGCTTCTATACCACCAACACCCCAGCCCAGGACACCAAGACCATTGATCATCGTTGTATGTGAGTCCGTTCCGACAAGTGTATCAGGATAAGTATCATAAGAGCCGTTCTCATTTTCTTTCGCGTGAACGACGTTTGCGATGTATTCAAGGTTTACCTGGTGAACGATCCCTGTTGCAGGTGGAACTGCACGATAGTTATCGAACGCTTTTTGAGCCCAGTGTAGGAATTCATAACGTTCTTCGTTTCGTTCAAATTCCAGCTCCATGTTCACATTCAGTGCATCTGGTGTTCCATACTTGTCCACTTGAACAGAGTGGTCAATAACAAGATCAACAGGAACTTCCGGGTTGATTTTGTCAGGGCTTCCTCCCATATCCACCATCGCTTTTCTAAGAGATGCCAGATCGACTACGGCAGGTACACCGGTGAAGTCTTGTAAAATAACACGGGAAGGCTTAAATGGAACATCTTCCCCTTTAGATTTCTCCGTTCCCCAGTTTGCTAGACTCTCGACGTGATCATCGCTGATGACGCGTCCGTCATGTTGACGTAATAGAGATTCTAGTAGGATACGGATGGAGAAAGGTAGACGGGAAATCTTACCATGTCCCGCATCTTCTAAGGCTTTCAAATCGTAATAGTTGTACGTTTGGCCATTGAGTTCAAATTGTTTGCGAGCATTAAAAGCATTGCTAGCCATATTCCTTTTACCCCCTCATCAATATTCAATAGTGAACCTTTTTTAGGTTTCACTATTCCCCAAATTCTTACATTTGTTCCCTTTGTATAAATCAAGTTCACAAATCTGCAATCCTTATTGTAAATGAAAACGATTTATAAGTAAAATGAATGACCACAAATTTTTCTGAATTTGATAAATTTTATACAAAAACCTACATAAACGTACGCTTGTATTTAAAGAGTCAACCTTTTATAATGAAATTAGAAAAGTCTAAGACAATGAAACAGGTGATAATATGTCAGGTGGATTTGCCCTATTTATCGTCGGGTGGATTGTCATTATGGTTGGTTTGATGAGCATTGGTGGTTTCTTTATGTTCCGCAAATTTCTTAAACGCCTTCCAAAAGAAGACGGAAAATCAATCATTGATTGGGAAGAATATTATGTGGACAAAACAAAACACATGTGGTCTGCAGAACAAAAAGATTTATTGGAAGAGTTGATTTCTCCCGTCCCTGAGATCTTCCGGGATGTAGCAAGACAAAAAATCGCTGGCCGTATCGGAGAAATCGCCCTACAGAAAAAGAAGAAGAAAATCACCCAGGAGATTTTAATTGAGGGCTACATACGAGCCACTCCAAAGCGAGACCATAAGTTTCTCGTCAGAAAGTTAGAAGAGAAAAAAATAGACATGAGCCCTTATGATGTACTGATTGAACGTTAAAAAGGACCCGGCTTAAGCCAGGTCCTTTTTTAGTTCCAATTTTTTCTCTAACTGTAAGTATTGTTTCAACATGGCGATCCGCCAAGTCATAATCATACCGAAGGCCAGCAGAAAGAACATTCCACTCGTTTCTCCAAGGGATACATGCTGCCCTATAATAATTTTGAAAACCACTCTCAAAATCAGGAGTCCGAAAAGAATAAACACGAAGGCCCTTGATGGCTTTAAATAAATATCTCCATCCCTCACCTCAAATTTCGAAGTTCGAATGAGGAATATCGAAAAAATCACACCAATGAGTACAGCCTCAATGACCTGGGTCCATTCAACTCTGAACACTGGAAATACAAACATGAGAGCCCCTGTGCTCATCATGAAAGGCGGCAGAATGATTTTTTTTACACTTGCGGGTTTTTTAGCCGCCCGCAATCGGACGAAGATCATCGCTGTTGCCATCCCAGCAGCGACAATGGTACTTGCAATTAACCAAAACATAACGATTCACTCTTTCTACTCTGTCCTTAATATCAGTTCAACACAAGATCAATGGCATCCAGGACCCGAGCTTCATCAAAGGGTTTAACGATGAAGTCTTTTGCTCCACATTCAATAGCCTTTAAGACCATTTTCTGCTGCCCCATCGCTGAACACATGATGACTTTTGCTTCATTAGAAACCTGTTGGATCTCTTTAAGAGCATCAATGCCGTTCATTTCCGGCATTGTAATATCCAGCGTAACCAGGTCTGGTCGAAGCGAACCATATTTCTCAACCGCTTCTTTTCCATTATCGGCTTCCCCTACAACTTCATGTTGTCCTTTTTCCAGGATGTTTTTTAAAGTTACCCGCATGAACTTGGCATCATCGACAATTAATACCCTAGCCATTACATGCTGCCCTTTTAATCCCTGTCATAAGCAATGGTCAAAATGATCGTCATGGTTACGCCAACAACAGCTAGATAAACACCGAGGTCGAACAGAAGCGCCGTGGCAAGTTCTGTTTTGCCAAGGATCGGTAGTTGAAAGTAAGCAAACGTTTGAGTCAGGAAAGGTGCGTCAAACACCATTCCACCAATCCCGGTTGCTGCCGCTACCATCAATCCAACCGGAATCAGAAAACGGAAATTAATCGGAAGGATTTTTTCCATCGCTTTACTTCCATAGGCCATGTACATGAGGATAATGGCCGCAGCTGTCATTAAACCACCAATAAACCCTCCACCTGGAGCATTATGTCCAGCAAAAAATAAATAAACGGAAAACCCTAGCAGGATAAAGGCGATTAGTGTGGTCGTAGTTCTTAATATAATATCGTTGGTCTGGGTCATAAAAAAGCTCCTTTATTTTTTCTCTAGTATCATCTTAATATAAATACTCATTAAAATCCACGGCTTAGAACCCTTGGAAATCAAAGACTCCGGCTAGATACGAGGTCAGCATAGTCATCCAGTCGAAATAAAGAGCAATCCCGACGAGGATCATGATATACCCACCTATCTTAACAATTCCCGTACTATGAGTTTTAATCCAATTCAATTTCCCAATGAAGAAGGACAGGGCTAGAAAAGGAATGGAAAAACCAAGAGAATAAGACAGCATCATAACTAAGAAAAGTTCCGGAGAATCCGCGGCCAACGAAAGGACAGAAGCAAGGATTGGACCTGTACAAGGTGTCCAGCCGAGTGAGAATGTAAGACCAATAAGAAACGTGCCTATGTATCCAGAGGGCCTATTCTTGAAAGTGATTTTCCGGTCTTTCATTAAAAAATCGAAGTTGAACACCCCAATAATGACAAATCCGAAGAAAATAATCAGAATGGATCCTAAACGACGGATCACGGATTCATATTGTATGAAAAACTGTGCAAACAACGATCCTGAAAACCCTAAGAGTAAGAAGATCGTTGTAAATCCTAGTAAGAACAAAACCGTATGGATCAGACTTGCTCTTTTCAGCATCCCATTGTCTTCTTTTAATTCATGCACACTCATCCCGGTAATGTAGGAAAGGAATGCAGGATATAAAGGAAATACGCACGGGGATATAAACGATAAAAAACCTGCTCCGAAAGCAAGGAAGAGATTCACATCCATTCAATCATCACACCTTCATTCATAGTCGCCTCTTATTGTATCAGAGCTTCAGGACTAACACGATGTTTATCTTGTGAACATCTCAGGAAGTCCGCATAGAGAAAGCCTTCTTTCGTTTACGAAAGAAGGCTTTGTGTCATTATTTCATTTGATTGTTCATTGAACGCATCATCTGATTGATTTTCTTCTGTGAAGGCTTTTGGCCCATCTGCATCATCAATGTGCGCAACATTTGTTCGTTAATTGGCGGGTTTTTTTTCAAATAGTTCATCATGTACTTTCTTGCGATGAAGAAGCCTAGAGCTGCACCACCGACAAGAGTCAATAAAGCAATGATGATAACCCAAACGATCCCCAATGTCATGACTTCGTCTTCCTCCTTCGTGTTGTCTCCCATAACAGTATAGTAAAACGTTCTTTAGAATACAATAGTCGTTTCTATAAGACTAGAGACCAAACGCTACTATAGGATCAACCGTCACTTTAAATAAGCAAAAACACCCTGAAATGAAGGATTATCCGCAATGACAGATGACCGTAACAGAGACAACAATCATTCTTATGAATATTATATCATATAGAGCTGGGAAACCGAAAATGGTTATCCCTACGATCTCACTATTCAGCCAAAAAAGAAGCTGCCTCAGAAACAGGCAGCTTCTTTCTTGTTTATTTCATTAAGTTTTCCGCATGCTTGACTACGTTTTCTACTGTAAAACCATAGTTCTCAATTACAGTATTTCCTGGCGCAGAAGCACCGAACTTGTCAATTCCGATGACGGAACCATCAAGACCTACATAACGGTCCCAACCGAATGAAGCGCCCATTTCAACTGCCAGACGTTTGCGGACAGAAGAAGGCAATACCTGTTCCTTGTATTCCTTAGGCTGAGCTTCGAAGCGATCGAATGAAGGTACACTGACAACGCGGACGTCATAGCCATTCTTTTTCAATTCAGCTTGAGCTTCAACAATCAGCTGCACCTCAGAACCTGAAGCAAGTAGGATCGCATCCGGCTCTTCTTTATCAGAATCGCTAAGGATGTATGCCCCTTTCTTCATTCCTTCATAGGCATGTTCCTCTGTACCTTTTAGAGTCGGTAAACCTTGACGTGTAAGGACAAGTGCTGTTGGAGTCGATTCAGACTCTAAAGCAAGTCGCCATGCCGCATTGGTTTCGTTCCCATCCGCAGGACGGAGTACAGAAAGGTTTGGCATTGCACGAAGTGAAGCCAATTGTTCAACAGGTTCGTGGGTCGGACCATCTTCACCAACAGCAACAGAATCATGAGTGAAAACATAGTTCACCGGCAGGTTCTGCAGAGCGGATAGACGGACAGCAGGACGCAGATAGTCACTAAAGACGAAGAATGTACCCGCATATACTTTAAGACCACCATGAAGTCCCATTCCGTTTAAGGCAGCCGCCATGGCAAATTCACGAACACCGAACCAGATGTTTCGACCTGCGTAGTTGTTACGTGAGAAGTCCTCTTCGTCTTTGACGGCCGTTTTGTTTGAACCTGCCAGGTCGGCACTACCACCAAAGAAGTTAGGGATCGCTTGAGAAAGAGCATTAATCGCATCACCAGATGCTGCGCGTGTGGCCGGGCTGTCTTCCCCTACCTGGTATGTTGGAAGGCTTTGATCCCAACCTTCAGGAAGTTCACCACGAATCGCACGCTCAAACTCTTCAGCAAGTTCAGGATGCGCCTCTTTGTACTGAGCCAATAGATTGTTCCAGGATTCTTCTTTATCCTGACCATTTTGCTGAACTTTTTCTTTGAAGTCCTGATAAACTTCTTCAGGTACGTGGAACGGCTCATGTTCCCACTCATAGAACTGCTTCGCTGCTGTAACTTCCTCATCACCTAAAGGAGCACCATGAGAAGCAGACTTACCAGACTTGTTAGGAGATCCATACCCAATGACCGTTTTCACTTCAATCATTGTAGGCTGATCAGTGTTTGCTTTAGCTTTCTCTAAGGCTTTCGCAACTTCTTCTGTATTCGTGCCCTCCTCTACACGGATAACTTGCCATCCATAAGCTTCATATCGTTTTTCGACACTTTCGCTGAAGGAACGGTCAAGATCTCCATCAAGAGAAATATCATTGGAATCATAAAGAACAATCAATTTACCAAGGCCAAGGTGACCGGCAAGAGAAGCAGATTCTTGTGATACTCCCTCCATCAAATCACCATCACCGCAAATTGTATAAGTGTAATGGTCAACGACGTTGTAACCTTCACGGTTATATTTCGCAGAAAGATGAGCTTCAGCCATCGCCATTCCGGTCGCCATTGCAATACCTTGTCCAAGGGGACCTGTAGTTGCTTCTACACCGTCTGTGTGACCAAACTCTGGGTGACCAGGGGTTTTGGAATCCCATTGACGGAACGACTTAAGGTCGTCCATCGTCACATTATAACCAGATAGGTGGAGCAAGCTGTAAAGAAGCATAGAACCGTGTCCAGCTGATAGGACGAAACGGTCACGGTCGAACCAGTTCGAGTTTTTTGGATTGTGATCCATGAACTGAGTCCATAGCGTATACGCCATCGGCGCTGCACCCATTGGCATCCCCGGGTGGCCGGAGTTTGCTTTTTCTACTGCATCGATTGTTAAAGTTCTAATCGTATTGATTGATGTTTGTTCAAGGCTGTTTGCCATGTTCAACATTCCCCTTTCTTTTCAGGTATATGTACCATATATTATCCTATAATGAAAATCGTTTCGAAACAAGCTTTGTGCAAAATTTCGCACAGCCTCAGACCTAATTTCCCCCTTATCCAAGGAATTAAACAAGAAAAACCCGCATTCGAAAATAGATCGAATACGGACGAATGATCAAGATTAATTCTTTTTCTCGTTCTTTTGCATTTGACGAAGCTTCTCTGGAGTTACGTCATTCCCTTTCGGATCAATGACGGTCACACCTTTAAGTTGATTTTTGAAGGATGCACGGGCGTTTTTCAAATATTCCTGGCGCAGCTTCTGCTGCTCTGCTTTTTCTTCCTTCGAAAGCTCTTCCTGCTTAGATTTATTAGCTAGTTCATTTATACGACTAATTTTTTCTTTTGATAACATAGATCCTTCTCCTTTACTCATAGTCTGGATCGCAAAACATGAAAAAGACAAGAAATCCATAGATCCTTGTCCGTGTACCTAATATTATCGTGATTCTTCTTCTTTTTCAAGCGATAGGTACTCTTTGTATCTACGATGCACCGTAGCTTTTGATACGTCATATCCCAAACCTCTCAAAGTCGCTGCAATATCTTTGAAGGTCAAATCATTTTTCCTTAACCGAACAACCTCCTCAATGGGAAACTCGATTCTCTCACGTCCGGGTGCCTGATCACGATTGGATAAGTTGGCGGATGGATCGTAGCCGCCCTCTACAGCTTTTCTCATCCCACGCCGTATTTTCATATTATGTATCTTCCTTTGGTATTCTTCTACAATGCCGACAATCTGTAAAACCATCGAATCCGATTCCGATAACTGAAGCTCCCCCTGGTTAGATAGGGAGTACACCTTGATCTCCAACCGATTTAATTGATGGAATAAAGCAATCTTCGTGTTTCCCCGACCTAAGCGTGTTTCATCCTGAATCAATAAGGCATCCGCACGTCCGGAAGAAAAGCATTCCAGCATGCGGAAAATCCCTTCACGTTCAATATCGTAACCACTCGCCTGCTCTTCAATACAATCAACCACTTCGAAGTCATGACTTTCCGCCATGGATATCAATTCAGCTCTTTGTCGTTTTAGTGAAGTCACTTGAGCTTCTTTTTCCGTACTTACTCTGCAATATAAAATTACCTTCAATTAATATGTTCCTCTCTCTTTCTCTATTATACAGCTGTGACCATAGAATAATAGAGAATGATAAAACTCACAATAAAAAGAATAATGTAGGTGTAATCCAGCTTAGATAATTTGTTAAACATTGATAACCCCTCCGTTTTCCTTAGAACGAACGTTCTTAAGAACTTGTGTTCGCTTTTGTTACTTCCATTATATACGAACACAAGTTCTTGTCAATGGTTTTTTTCGAACGCGTGTTTGTATTTTTGAAATATAAGTGGTACAATGTGGTTACTATAATCCTATGTACGAGGTGCTAATCTATGAGTAAACTTTCAAAGCGGCAGCAGGAAATACTAGATTTTATTAAAGAACAAGTCCTATCCAAAGGGTATCCACCATCCGTAAGAGAGATTGGCCAGTCCGTCGGTCTCGCTTCAAGTTCGACAGTTCATGGTCACTTATCCAGACTGGAGAAAAAAGGATACATCAGACGTGACCCGACCAAACCTCGTGCCATTGAAGTGATCGAATTAGAAGAAGATCACAGCATCCCGAGAAGCGAAGCTTCTTACGCTCCAGTAATCGGTAAAGTCACGGCGGGGTCACCGATTACAGCTGTTGAAAACATTGAAGAATATGTCCCTCTACCAGATACACTTGCAGGGTCGGATGACAACACGTTCGTTCTAATCGTACAAGGAGAAAGTATGATTGAGGCAGGAATTCTTGATGGAGATATGGTTATCGTCAGACAGCAACAGACGGCGCAGAACGGCGACATCGTTGTTGCGATGACAGAAGACGAAGAAGCCACTGTGAAGCGGTTCTTCAAGGAAAGAAATCATGTTCGCTTGCAGCCTGAGAACGCAACGATGGAACCCATTCTATTACAGGATGTATCCATCCTAGGGAAAGTCGTAGGTCTTTACAGGACCGTACACTAAAAGAAAGAGGCGAGGTTTAGTTTAACTCGCCTCTTTCTTTATTTATATCAAGCTCATAACTTTCAACGAAAAAAATTTCTCTTATTTTCGCTCGTAAAGTGAATCTTCTTGAACACAGAAAAACCCTTGAAGTAAACTACTTCAAGGGTTTTATCATTTAATATGTCTGTAGATATTGTTCGCGTTCCCACGGATGGACCTGTGTGCGGAACATATCCCATTCGATTTCCTTCGCTTCAATGAAGTGTTCAAACAGGTGCTCGCCGAGAGCTTCTACCATGATTGGATCTTGATGCAGCTCTTCCAATGCATCATATAGAGTAGCTGGGAGATCTTTCACTCCGTGTGCTTCCCGTTCTTTTTTATCCATCACGTAAATGTTTCGATCGACAGGAGCAGGTGCTTCCAGTTTATTTTCCACACCATCAAGTCCAGCAGCAAGAAGGACCGCCATCGCCATGTATGGGTTCGCTGAAGGATCCACACTGCGGACTTCGATTCTTGTGCTCAATCCACGGGATGTCGGTACGCGTACAAGTGGACTACGGTTTTGACCGGACCATGCAACATAACATGGAGCCTCATAGCCTGGTACAAGACGCTTGTAAGAGTTGACGGTAGGATTTGTCACGGCTGTGAAGTTCGTTGCATGCTTGATGATGCCTGCTGTGAACTGGTAAGCGACTTCTGACAATTGTTCCTTCCCTTTCTCATCGAAGAAAGCATTGCCCTTTTCATTGAAAAGAGACATGTTCGCGTGCATACCCGACCCGTTTACGCCGAACAATGGTTTAGGCATGAATGTTGCATGCAAACCATGTTGACGTGCAATGGTTTTTACGACGAGTTTGAATGTTTGGATATCATCACAGTGCTTGACGGCATCTGCATATTTGAAATCAATTTCGTGCTGACCTGGAGCTACCTCGTGGTGCGAGGCTTCGATTTCAAAGCCCATTTCCTCAAGCTCAAGGACAATATCACGACGGCAGTTTTCACCAAGGTCGGTCGGTGCCAAGTCGAAATAGCCACCTTTATCATTCAACTCCATCGTCGGTTCGCCTTTTTCATCTAATTTAAATAGGAAAAATTCAGGTTCTGTACCAATGTTGAAAGCAGAAAAGCCGAGTTTCTCCATTTTTTTGATGTTACGCTTCAGATTGTAGCGCGGGCATCCTTCAAAAGGAGTTTGGTCTGGGTTGTAGATGTCACAGATGAATCGTGCGACCTTCCCTTTTTCTGAAGTCCAAGGGAAAACGACGAACGTATCCAGGTCTGGAACCAAATACATGTCAGACTCCTCGATACGAACGAATCCTTCAATAGAGGACCCGTCAAACATCATCATGCCATCAATAGCTTTATCCAACTGGCTTAGTGGGATTTCCACGTTTTTGATCGTACCAAGCATATCCGTAAACTGAAGGCGGATAAACTTGACGTTTTCCTCATCGATTTTTTTGTAGATTTCTTCTTTTGTTAAACCCATTGAATTTCTCCTCTCAACACAAAATTAATGGAAGAACCTCGACATTTCTCCCTGCCTGATTGCTAATTTACCTTGTCTTCCCGCTGTGAATAGTTCTCGTTGCAGCATACGACGAAGTTCTTTTTCGGTAAGTTCATTGTGTACTTCCTTCACTTGATCCTCATCATATACCTCATTATCTGGCTGATCATTCAGCTTCAGAACTTTCTTGATTCCGGCCATGTTCACACCTTGATCGATCAGGTCTTTTATTTCGAGAAGACGATCGACGTCATTGAATGAAAACATGCGACGGTTACCTTCTGAACGGGCCGGCTGTACCAGCTCGTGCTGTTCGTAGTACCGGATCTGCCGTGCAGTAAGGTCTGTCAAGGATTGAACAATCCCCATCGGGAATAACGGCATTGAACGACGAATTTCATCACTCATCGATGTGCCACCTCCCCATAAGAATGATACTTTAATTATACGTCACGAAAGGGATATGTCAACATATGTGAGGAATGTTCACACAATTTATCGCTGTTTTTTGAAAGGGTTACCATCCCCGTAGCTTCAGGCTTTGACCATACCCTCTTCGATTAATTGTTCCACTGCTTGTACGACAGCGATCTTAACATGGGCATAGGTCAATCCACCTTGGACGAAAGCAGTGTAAGGGGGGCGGATGGGACCATCAGCGGTCAATTCGAGGCTTGCGCCCTGAATGAAAGTCCCAGCAGCCATAATGACTTCGTCCTCGTATCCCGGCATGGCGCTCGGTTCGGGTTTGAAATGGGAATTCACTGGAGATGCCTGCTGTATGGATTGGCAGAATCTGATCATTTGTTCAGCCGTTTTGAAGTTGACGGATTGAATTAAATCCGTTCGTTTTTTATTATAAGCAGGATTCGTGTCGAAACCATATTCACTTAAATATTTAGAAGTGAAAATAGCTCCTTTCAAAGCTTCCCCTACGACATGTGGGGCTAGAAAGATGCCCTGATACATCTCCTGAAGGCTATTTAAACTCGGTCCTGTTTCCTTCCCTAACCCAGGAGCAGTCAAGCGGTAGCTGCATTTTTCAATTAAGGATTTGCTCCCTGCAATGTAACCACCGACCCTGGCAATTCCACCTCCCGGGTTTTTAATTAACGAACCAGCAATTAGATCAGCGCCAACTTCAAGTGGTTCCTTCATTTCTACAAACTCACCATAACAATTGTCAACAAACATAATTACATCTTCTTTGATCTCACGGACGAACTGTATGATCGACTGTAATTCCTCAATGAGAAATGATGGACGATCCTCGTACCCTTTAGATCGTTGGATGGCTACTACCTTCGTTTTTTCACGCATAGCTTCCCGGATTCTATCATGGGAAAAAGACCCGTTTTCTTCTAAAGGAACCGTTTGGTAACTGATACCAAAATCACGTAAAGAACCTGTATCCTTATTTCCTCCAGAACCAATGACTTCTCTCAGGGTGTCATAGGGCTCTCCTGATATGTAAAGCAGTTCATCTCCAGGTCGCAGGACACCAAACAAGGCAGTCGTAATCGCATGCGTTCCGGAGATGAGCTGAGGTCTGACAAGGGCATCTTCCGCTTCAAATATTTCTGCATACAATGCTTCAAGGGTGTCCCGCCCAAAGTCATCATATCCATACCCCGTCGTCGGATTAAAGTGAGAATCGCTGACCCTCAGTTTATGGAAGGCCTTCAAAACCTTTTGCTGATTGTGCTCGACAATCTCTTCCACGTGATCATGTTGAGGCTTAATTTCTTTTGTTACGCGTTGCTTCAATTCTTGAATATTCATGATGAGTCCTCTTCCTATTTTGCAGTATTTCGTTGATTCAACGTTTTCATTTATAATATTTGGTGTTTCAATGGGTGCTCTGGATGGATGAAACCATGAAGAGCGTACCCCTCTTTTTCTTCAAAGAAATGAATGCTTGTAATCATGCTGTAAGCCTTGAATTGCTGGAGCCGTTTCCCGTCAGAAGCTGGTACGAAAACGTCATACTCGTCCCACTCTTCCTTTAGTACCTCTTCTATTTTATGAAGAACCCTTTTACGATCAATCGGATCATGTACACTCACCGTCAGCGAAGGGAAAGAGTGGGGAATGAAATCCTCCTTAAGGAGATCTTTCTTATTGTAAACGGTCAGAACCGGCAGCTGACCAGCCCCAAGGTCCTCCAATAACTTCAATACAGTCTTTTCCTGCTGCATATGATCAGGGTGTGAAGCATCAACCATATGAACAATAAAGTCAGCTTCTGTCACTTCTTCTAACGTAGACCGGAAGGCTGCAATAAGCGTCGTTGGCAGGTCCTGAATAAATCCTACCGTATCGGAGAGAAGCGCCAAAAAGCCAGAAGGAAGGCTCATCTGTCTTGTCAAAGGATCGAGTGTAGCAAACAATAAATCCTCTTCAAAAGACTGGCTGTCCGTTACTCTGTTGAAGAACGTCGATTTACCAGCATTCGTATAACCGACGATCGCTACTTGAAAGGCACGGTTTTCTTTTCTGCGTTTTCGATACTGCTCACGTTGTTTGACAACCGTATCCAGCCGCTTCTTAATATCATCAATTCTTCTTTGGATATGCCGGCGGTCGGTTTCCAGTTTGGTTTCACCCGGACCACGCGTACCAATTCCTCCACCTAAGCGGGATAAGGCCGTCCCTTGACCGGAAAGCCGTGGAAGCAAATACTGCAGTTGGGCAAGTTCCACCTGCAATTTCCCTTCCTTTGTACGTGCCCGTCCTGCAAAAATGTCCAGGATCAGCTGACTTCTGTCGATGACGCGAACTCCGATTCTGTCCGATATATTTCTAAGCTGACCTGGTGATAACTCATCATTGAATATCACCAATTCAGCTTCAGATTCCTCTGCTGCTTCTTTTATTTCTTCCAGTTTGCCCTCACCTAAATATGTAGCCGGGTGAACCCGGTCACGCTTCTGAGTTATAATTTTGCATACTTCTCCATTAGCGGTCTCAGTAAGTGATTGAAGCTCCTCCAAAGAAGACTGAAACCGTTCTTCTTGTTCGAATGGTTCTCTCCTTGCAACCAACACGACCATTTCTTTTTCCATCTGTCTCTTCACCTACTCTTCCATCTGCCTGTATCTTTTTCATCATAACAGAAAATCGTTTCCTATGAATGTACGAGTGTTTAGAACACGTCTGTTTCTTTTAATGGAACATCAAAGTCTTCTGCTTGAAGGGTCATCAGTGCTTTTTTCTTCGGGTTTGCTGTGCTGATTACTCTCCAGGCATGCTTTCGAATGGCTTCTTCAATGAGGTTCCTTACATAGCGGGCATTCGAAAAATTTTCCTCACGTCTTGAGTACATGTATGCGAGATGCTGAAAAAGTTTCCGTTCCGCTTCTTTTGTTAAACAATATTCCCTTTCTTCAATCATTCCAAAAGCAATCTGTGTAAGTTCTCTAGCCGAATAATCCTTGAATGAAAGCTGGATGGGAAACCTGGAAGCGAGCCCTGGATTTAAGGTCAGAAAATCTTCCATCTCCTCAGGATACCCCGCAAGAATAATAATGCATTCATTATGATGATCTTCCATGCATTTCACTAACGTATCAATCGCTTCTTTTCCGAAATCCTTTTCTCCACCTCTCGCTAATGAATAGGCTTCATCAATAAAAAGGACGCCCCCCAATGCTTTATGAATAAGATCCTTCGTTTTTTGAGCTGTATGACCAATATATTCTCCTACAAGGTCGCTCCTATCCGCTTCAATGAATTGACCTTTCTCAAGCACCCCTACATCGCGGAATAAAGCAGCAACCATTCGCGCGATGGTCGTTTTACCCGTACCGGGGTTTCCGTGAAAGACCATATGCAGAACTTGTGCATTCGACTTCAATCCTGCTTCTTCTCTCTTCTTTGAAACGAGCACCTGGGCATAGATTTCTTTGACCCTGGTCTTCAGATCCTCCATTCCAATGATGGAAGAAAAAAATTCCTCAATTTTCAAAAAAGGAGACCCTGTTTGTTTGAGGGCAGCTGCTTTCCGATCTGGAATCGCTTTTTCTTTAGATTCATTTAACACAATATTGATCGTGCTGCTTGTTCTCGCTGTTTTCGCTTGGGGTTGCACATCAATCCCTCCTCATTCTTCTTCATCATACGCGGAGGTGAGGTTCCCTGTGACAAACGCCCAAAAGATGAACGCACAACATCATTTCCTTTATCCATGAAAGAAGCGGAGGCCTTAAAAAGGCCTCCGCTTCTTTCGGTTTCATCAACCATTCACACTATTCTTTATCCAATGAAACATTTTTTACAGGAGCAAATGTTGAAATGGCATGTTTAAAGATTAATTGCTGTTTTCCTTCTGTCTCCAGCAAGACAGTGAAATTGTCGAAGGCTTTGACGATGCCTCTCAATTGAAATCCATTGAGCAGAAAGACAGTCACCTGCATGCGTTCTTTCCTTAATTGATTCAAATAATTGTCCTGGATATTAACCGATTGGGCCATGGATCTTCCTCCTCTTTTCTATCTGTAATAATACGATTCTACGCATTAGTCTATCTTTCCTGCTAAATCGCCTAAAATTGTTTCAAATTTCTCCTTATAGTTTGAAGGAGATACTTCATACCATTGGATTTCCATCTTGTTCTTGAAGTACGTGTACTGACGCTTCGCATAACGTCTGGAATTGCGTTTCAGCAACTCCACTGCTTCCTCCAGGGTACATGAACCTTCAAAGTAAGGAATCAATTCCTTATAACCGATGGCCTGCATCGATTGAACGTCCTGCAACCCCTGTTCATACAGATGCTTTACCTCTTTTACCAAACCTTGTTGAATCATCTGATCGACCCTTTTATTGATACGTTCGTACAATAACTCACGGTCCATCTCCAGTCCAATTAAGATCGGGTTAAAAGGAGATTCATTCTGCTGCTGTTGGTGGCGGTCACTCATTATCCGTCCTGTCGTTTCATAAACTTCTAGTGCCCGCAGCACCCGCCTTTCATTATTCGGGTGAATTTTTTCTGCTTGTTCGGGATCAATTTCAACAAGGCGTTTGTACATATAATCTCTGCCATTTTCTTTCCGCTCTTTTTCAAGCTTCTCCATGATGGCAGGGTTCTTTTTTTGTTCAGAAAAGTGGAAATCAAAAAGTGTTGCTTGTATGTATAAGCCTGTCCCCCCTACCAAAACCGGCAGCTTCCCCCGCTCATGGATTTCTCTGATTAAGGTCTGCACATTCTCCTGGAATTCAGCAACTGAAAACTTCTCATCAGGGTTTTTAAAATCAATCATATGATGCGGAATACCCTGCATCTCCTCTTTAGTTACCTTCGCTGTTCCAATATCCATCGTCCGATAAATCTGCATGGAATCGCCACTGATCACTTCGCCGTCAAAGCGCTGAGCGATCTGGATCCCTAAATTTGATTTTCCGACTGCTGTAGGACCGACCACTGAGATCACCAATGGTTTCATACGCCCACCTCCTTCACACGTCTCTATTATACATGAATGGCTCTACAATCATACCTCAGGCAGTAAACTAACGCAATCCGTTACCAGTACTAACGGTTTCCGTTACAAATATTCAAAATATTCGTTAGTCGTACTATCGCATTTCGTTAGTCTGTGTTATAGTATAGAAAAGGAGGCGTCTTAAAGTGGTTCATGAAAGAATTCGTTCACTTAGAAAAGAAAGACGTTTAACACAATCGATGTTAGCTGAAAAAGTCGGTGTGTCCCCACAAGTCGTGTCGAATTGGGAACGGAGTTACACTTCTCCTGATCTTGATGATCTCACGAAGATTGCTCACGCTCTCCATACCACCGCAGATTATCTCCTCGGTTTAAGTGATGAGCAAGAGGATGAAATGCGGGAAATTAAACAGCTCCTGGAAACGAAAGGTTACTCAAAACCAGTATTTTTCGACAAGAAAGCATGGTTCGGAATTCAGCCGGAGGACATCAAACAGATCGATAACTATTTTCGCTTTCTCCTCCAGCAGAAGAACATCTCCTGATTCCCTACTCTGTCATTCGTACTTATATATAAATTAAATATAAAAATATTATGTAAACAAAACAGCAAACAAAAAAAAGAGAGACTCCCACTTTGGAGTCTCTCTTTTATTACATCACACGCTTGAACATTTTTTCCATTTCATACTCCGAAAAGAATACAATGATCGGCCGTCCATGCGGACAGGTGAAAGGGTCGGTCGACTTTCTCAAGTCTTCCAGAAGTTGAAACATATCCGTGTGGTTCAAATAGTGATTCGCTTTGATCGATCGTTTACACGACATAAGAATCGCCGCTTCTTCTCTTAGTTTAAGAATATCAATCCGGTCTTCCTCCATCAGCTGCTGAATCATTTCATCAATGACTTCCTCTTCAAACCCTTTAGGGAACCATTGAGGGTGACTGCGCACGATATAGGTCGTGTCTCCGAATGGTTCAAAAAACAAACCTACTTTTTCCAGTTCGTCTTTGTACTCTTCCATTCTTAAAGATTCAGCCTTGGACAATTCAAAGGTCATCGGTACAAGCAGTTCCTGTACTTCATGATTCACTTCCGACAGTTTGTCTCTGAAGAATTCATATTTTATCCTTTCTTGAGCCGCATGTTGATCGACAATATACATGCCTTCTTCATTTTGGGCAAGGATGTATGTTCCATGCAGCTGACCTATCGGGTGCATGGTCGGGACTCTTTTCTGTTCATCAGAAGGTTCTTTCGGTTCGAATTTATCTTCAATCTGTACACGTTCCTCTATCACAGAGTCTTCCGAATCGAATGCAGGGACCATCTCTTTGATTAACTCATTCTGATTTTTTTGAAAACCATCCTCTGTGGGGAGTCCCTTCTCACTTTTCACTAAATGGTCCACTGTGGATTCCCGCTCGCGATGCGCATCCTCCTCCCTCGTATGATAGAGGTCGAAGGATTCCTGGGTGGTTTTCTCTTTGGCAGGCTTTGATTGTGGCTGGGCCACATCAGGAATAAGAGTTTGTTTACGAAAGGCCTGACGAACGGTCTCTTCCAGCAAATCATACAATTCCTTTTCCTTACTAAAACGCACTTCCATTTTAGACGGGTGAACGTTGACATCGACAAGAATTGGATCCATGTCTATATTTAATACGACAATCGGGCTTTTACCGATCGGAAGCAGAGTATGATAGCCTTGTAAAACCGCTTTATTTAAGGGAATGCTTCGGATGAAGCGCCCGTTGATGATCGTTGACATATAATTTCTTGAAGCACGGTAAACTTCGGGCTTTGCAATATAACCATCAACTTTAAAGTCCGCCGTTTCCATCTCTATCGGAATCATTTTCTTTGCGACATTCATTCCGTAAATGTTCGCAATAACTTGGAGAAGATCTCCGCGTCCATTCGTCTTGAAAATCTGCTTTTCATTGTGCATGCACAGGAACTGGACTTCCGGATGGGCTAAGGCCAAACGATTTAATACATCTGTCACATGACCGAGCTCTGTGTGGATGGTTTTCATATACTTCAACCGGGCCGGCGTATTGAAAAACAATTCCTCAACCGTAATGTCTGTTCCTTTTCTTGCATCACTTTTCCCTCTGGAGACGAGATGTCCTCCCTCTAAATTCATTTTCGTTCCAGCACTTACCCCCGTAGAGGTCTGAATACTCAATCGGCTCACTGCAGCGATACTTGCAAGTGCTTCTCCGCGAAAGCCAAGGGAACGGACATGGAAAAGGTCGTTTTCATCAAGAATTTTACTCGTTGCATGGCGATGAAAAGCGATTTCGCAGTCCTCTTCCTCCATTCCCGCACCATCATCAGTGATTCGGATTCGCTGCAATCCAGCCTCCATTAAATCGATCTTCACCCATGTGGCACCTGCATCAATACTGTTCTCGACCAGTTCTTTGACAACAGAGGCTGGGCGTTCAACAACTTCTCCGGCCGCTATTTTGTTGGCTAGGTGGTCTGGCATCAGTCGTATCCGCGCCATCTCTGGTCCTCCTTTATGATTTCAAATGTTTTTGCAATTGGTACAATTCATTCATGGCGTCCATCGGAGTCATTTCCATCAAGTCTAATGACTGTAGACGCTTCTCTATATGAGAAGGACCCGGCTTAGCTTCCCTCTTTTTCTCCACCTTCGATTCTTCTACAAACAAGCTTAATTGTTCCTCTTCTTCGGTGGAGACAGGGCCTTCTTTTTTGCCGGTCCCATTTTCAAGCTGATCCAGAAGTGCAGTCGCTCTGTTGATTAATGGATCAGGCAAATGAGCAAGTTTCGCTACATGAATACCGTAACTTTCATCCGCAGGCCCCTCTTTGATCTGGTGAAGGAAGACAACATTACCTTCATACTCTTCGGCACGGACGTGAACGTTTTTTAAACGCTCCAGCTGTTCTTCCAATGAAGTCAACTCATGATAGTGGGTGGAAAATAGCGTTTTGGCATTGATCTCCCCATGAATATATTCGACAATCGCCTGAGCCAGTGCCATGCCATCATACGTACTTGTCCCTCTACCGATTTCATCGAGAAGGATCAGGCTGTTTTCCGTCGCATTCGTCAATGCATGATTTGCCTCCAGCATTTCGACCATAAATGTACTATGACCAGAAACAAGATCATCAGCCGCACCAATTCTTGTGAAAATTTGGTCGAAGACTGGTAAACTCGCAGACTGGCAAGGTACAAATGAACCCATCTGTCCAAGAATGGCCGTCAAAGCAAGCTGGCGCATGTACGTACTCTTACCGGACATGTTCGGCCCTGTAATCAGTAACACATCCGTCTCTTCATTCATGTAAATATCATTCGGAACGAACGTTCCTTCCTGCATAACTTTCTCCACTACAGGGTGACGCCCTTGACGGATGTCCACCACACGTTGTTCACGATACTCCGGTCGTACATACTGGTAGGATTCTGCAACTTGAGCAAAACCCTGCAGCACATCCACGCGGCTGATTTGGTCTGCCAGCTGCTGAAGTCTTTTAACATACGCTTTCACTTTTTCACGAACCTTGAGGAAAAGTTCATACTCAAGCTCTACACTTTTCTCCTGGGCTTCGAGAATCATCGTTTCTCTTTCTTTAAGCTCTGGGGTAATGAAACGTTCCGCATTGGTAAGGGTCTGCTTCCGTTCATATCTACCTTCAGGCAAATGCCTCAAGTTCGCTTTTGTGACTTCGATATAATAGCCGAACACACGATTATAGCCAACTTTCAAAGACTTGATTCCTGTTTCCGTTCGCTCTCTTTGTTCTAACTCTGCGATCCACTGCTTTCCGTTCTTGGAAGCATATCTATAGTCATCTAGCTGTTCATGAAAACCGTCCCTGATCAAGCCTCCCTCTTTTACAGAGATCGGAGGGTCATCCGCGATGCTTTCCTGTAGAAGATCCTTTAATTCTTGGAGTGGATCGACCGTGTCATATAACTTTTCTATGGAAGAGTGGTCAAATTTTGAGAGCGTCGTTAAGATGTCCGGAATATGATTTAAGGAATTTTTCAACTGAATCATATCTCTGGCATTCACATTCCCAAACGCTACCCTTCCAGCTAAACGTTCCAGGTCGTAAACATTCGATAATTCCTCTCTCAGCGTCTCCCGCTCAAAGAATTGATCAAGAAATCCCTCGACCTGATTATGCCTCTCCGCAATGGCATCCGCTGACAACAACGGACGCTCCATCCATTTTTTAAGCATACGCGCGCCCATAGAAGTGACGGTTTTATCGATAACAGAAAGAAGACTTCCTGCTTTTCCTTTCTTTCTAAGGGTTTCTAATAATTCTAAGTTTCTTTTGGAGTACATATCAAGGGTCATGTATTGTTTCAGCTCGATCACTTTCACAGGCTGAAGGTGATCGAGTGACCTTTTTTGGGTATGCTGAATATAATTAAGAAGCCTTCCGAAGCCAACTAATAGCTTCTCCTGATGGACTCCCTCAACAAGAGGTTGGAATTCAGGAGCTATCTCAGTATTGTCCTGATGTGAAACCGTATAATCTAAACGGTCCATCAACATCTGCTTATGCTCGACATCAAAATCATTGGATACCACCACTTCTTTGACCGGCCGGCTGTACAATTCGCTCATCGCCGCGTCAAAACCACCTGGAATAAGGGCCACACTGTTTTCTCCAGTCGTAAGATCGTTGTAACTGACGACGTATGAGCCATCTTCAAATGCGCTCAGTGAGGCAAGGTAGTTGTTTTCTTTTTCATCGAGCATACTGCCTTCCATGACCGTACCCGGTGTGATCAATTGAACGACTTCCCGTTTCACGACCCCTTTCGTCGTTTTCGGATCCTCGACCTGCTCACAAATAGCCACCTTGTACCCTTTTTCAATCAACTGCTTTATGTAATTGTCCGCAGAGTGATAAGGAACTCCACACATAGGGATCCTCCCGTTTGAACCTCCATCCCTGCTGGTCAACGTAATTTCAAGTTCCTGAGATGCTTTCGTTGCATCTTCAAAAAACAATTCATAAAAATCGCCTAACCGGAAAAACAGAAAGGCATCTTTTTGGTCTGCTTTAATTTTTAAATACTGCTGCATCATGGGTGTGTATTGTGCCATAAGGTTAAACCTCCAAAACGTGCATAAGATTCTCCACCCATTATAGCATACGAGGCAAATAATCTTACACGAAACGACATGACTTTCTTATAGGGGAGCTGAATTCCGGTAGTCTATTTTATTTTCAGAACCATGTAGATCAGGCAAAAAAAATTCCTCGCTGAGTCAGCAAGGAATTTTCCATTAATCGTGACTATCGTGATCTTTGTCAGAAGAAGATGGAAGGAAGTCCGTTTCAATGGCTGAAAAATCATCGGATGACAGATCATAATCGTAATCATCATCATGTCCGCATCCATGTGGATCCACTTTCACACACAATTTCGTCTCACCTATGACATCTACAACAAACTCTCTCTCTACTTCCACTACAATCTTTTGGCCGTTTCCTGAGATATTTGCCTCTAAACAATTCGGTTGCTGTACGACCTTAGCAATTACCTCAAAGTCATCATGTACACAATTATCATCTTTCACAGCCAACTTGACGTGATCACAATAGCTGACACGTTCTGTAACGACTTCTGTTTTTGTATTGTCGTTGTACGAATACCAGACGTTCACATCGTAACTGCCAGAGATTTCAACGTGATCTCCTTTCTTCTTGGCATTGTAGATGTGATTGATGACCCAACAACCTAGGATACTTGTCGGACGGTGCGAAGGGCTGATGGTGTGTGTGGATTCTGTAAACTTTTTACCTTTAGCGATTACAGCTTTTGTGATGATCTCTCTGTAATCTCGTTCAAAAAAAGACATAGGGTTTCACTCCTCCTTATTCTACCACCCATCCTATGTTTGGGTTGGGCGAATGGTGACTAGCGGGAAAATGGCCTAAGGACGTGTTTAATTCATTCTATGCACTAGCCCATAAAATTGTACGAAAAAAATCCGCCAGAGGGGGAAAACCCTCTGACGGAAGTGTATGCATCACCGGCTGCAACCATGACTCGATTTATTTGAACCTGTTTCTCCTTGCAGGAGATCCCCGCCTGTTGAACGGATGACTTCATTGGTAACTTCCCGAGAAATCGTGTTTGAAACCATTTGAAGAATATCATTAATAATGGTTTGAGAATCTTTAAATTCTGCAACGACCGGAATCTCATCAAGCTCATCTTGAAGTCGATCAATTTCTTTTTCAATCTTCTGTAGAGCCTCTGTTTTACCATAGGCTTGAAAGTTTACTGCCTGTTTTTGCAAAGCTTTGATTTTCTTAATATGAGATTGAACTTTTTGATTGTCATTTAATTTCGCTTCCAGTTGTTTGAAACGATCGATTTCTTCGATATCTGCCATCATTTTCGCTAATTTTTTTGCTTCTTCTACGACTTCCTGTCTTGTATAATGTGCCATTCATTTCACCTCTGCGTTGATTTCTACTAACTCTCCATCAAGGGACCACGTTTTCGCTTTGGTCACTCTTACGGGTACAATTTGTCCGATTGTAGATTCAGGTGCACGGAAATTAACCAGCTTGTTCCGCTTTGTATACCCAGCTAACACATCTGGGTTATTCTTACTTTCTCCCTCTACAAGGACATCTACAATTTCACCTTCGTATGCTTTCATGGCGTCTGCGGACTGCTGGTTGACGATTTTATTTAATCGCTGCAAACGATCCTTTTTCTCTTCCATTGAAACGTTATCTTTCATCTTAGCTGCAGGAGTGTTCTCCCGTGGAGAATAGATAAATGTATAAGCTGCTTCAAAACCGACTTCTTCCACTAAGGATAATGTATCCTGAAACTGTTCTTCCGTTTCATTCGGAAAACCAACGATGATATCCGTTGTAAGTGTTGCATCCGGCATCGCCACACGAATTTTACGAACAAGTTCAAGATACTCTTCCCGCGAGTATTTCCGGCCCATGATCTTCAAAACATCACTATTCCCCGACTGGACCGGTAGATGGATATGATCAAGCATATTCCCACCTTTGGCAAGTACTTCAATTAAACGATCATCAAAGTCTCTAGGGTGAGATGTTGTAAAACGAACCCGTGGAATATCTATACTCCGAAGTTCATCCATCAAGTCCCCGAGCCCATAGGACATGTCTAAATCTTTTCCATAAGCATTGACATTTTGCCCAAGGAGGGTGATTTCCTTGTACCCTTGAGCCGCCAGGTGTCTCACTTCCTGAATAATGTCCTGTGGCAGACGGCTTCTTTCTTTCCCTCTTGTATATGGAACAATACAATAGGTGCAGAATTTGTCACAGCCATACATGATATTCACCCAGGCCTTGATTTTTCCTTTTCGAGATCTTGGAAGGTTCTCGATAATGTCTCCTTCTTTCGACCACACATCGATCACCATTTCTTTCCCGAACATCGCTTCTTTTACAAGCTGCGGGATTCTATGAATATTGTGTGTACCAAAAATAAGGTCGATAAATGGATGTTTTTTAAGAATTCGGTTTACGACTGACTCTTCCTGTGACATACACCCGCAGATGCCGATGATCAAATTCGGGTTTTCCATTTTCAAAGGCTTCAAATGTCCGATTTCACCGAACACTTTATTTTCTGCATTCTCACGAATAGCACAGGTATTCAATAGGATTATGTCCGCTTCTTTTGTATCTTTCGTGGGTTCATAACCCATTTCTTCAAAAATACCTGCCATAACTTCCGTATCATGTTCGTTCATCTGGCATCCGTATGTACGGATCAAATATTTTTTACCCCTGCCTGCTTGATCCATATCTTCAGGAATTTCAAAATCATAGTGCACGTCCGTTTCCTTACGTTTCCTGCGCTGTGCATCCCTCATGTTCGGAGGTTGGTATGTTGTTTCAAAGTATTTGACAAAATCTTCACTTGTTTTTTGTTTCAATCGATTCAGGTTATCTTGTTCTGCTTTATCATCCGCCTTGGAAGGCTGACGAATTTGTGACATTTCCTTGCGTTGCTGTTCGTTCATAATGATCTCCTTTCAAGCCGAACCTTCTAACTGTACCATTATATCAAGTTTTACAAGATAAATTAAGCGTAAACATAAATTCCACCTTTTTTCATCAGTTTTCCAATCATTTCATTCAACAATTGGGCAGAATTCTTGAAGACTCAGTTTCGAGTCTTTTCGGGTTTCATTGCCGGGGGTGTGCGTCAGGGATGGCTGGGAAGCTTATCCATTCAATGTATGAGTGAAACGAACCCTTCTACCAATTCGGAGGATCTCCACTATCCAAATGTTAGAAGTGTACTGCGCTACGAATCAAGCTTTTACGTATTTTAGAGGTATTCAAATAATCCCCTTCCCTCAACCATACATGCTGTCCCTTGAACCAGCTCAAAATCTCGCAACTGATTATTCAAGAAAAGGAAGTGTTCGTTTAATAGAAGGGTTACTGTTTATAAAAAAAGAAGCCAGCTATGCGACTCCATAGCTGGCTTCTTTAATATTACAAGATTCCTAATTTCTTACCGACTTTTTCGAAGGCATCGAGAGCTTCTTGAAGTTCTTCTTTGGAATGTTCTGCTGTAACAATTGTACGCACGCGTCCTTTTCCACGCTGGACCGTAGGGAAGACGATTCCTTGTGCGAATACTCCTTCTGCGAACAATTCATCAGAGAATTTGTGAGTAAGAGCATCGTCCCCGACCATTACTGGAGTTACTGGTGTTTCACTGATGCCCGTATCAAACCCTAGAGCGTTCAAACCATCTTTGAAGAATTTTGTATTGTCCCAAAGTTTTTCGATCAGTTCCGGCTCCTCCAACAATACATCAATCGCTGCATCATTCGCTGCCGTAACTGCTGGCGGGTGGGATGTACTGAACAAGAATGGACGACCTTTGTGTATTAAGTAATCTCTAAGGGTTTTTGTACTTGCCACATACCCGCCAAGTACTCCAATGGCTTTACTTAATGTACCTACTTGGATATGGACCCTGCCATCAAGATTGAAGTGGTTGACCGTACCGCGCCCATTATCACCTAGAACTCCACTAGCATGTGCATCATCCACCATAACAAGAGCATCATACTTTTCAGCAAGCTCTACGATTTCTGGTAGCGGTGCGATATTGCCATCCATGGAAAAGACACCATCAGTAACGACTAAACGTGTACGATAGTCGCCGCTTTCTTTCAACGCCGACTCTAGCGACTCCATGTCCACATGCTTATAAATTTTACGGTCCGCTTTTGTTAAACGAATTCCATCAATGATTGAAGCGTGATTTAACTCATCAGAAATGACTACATCTTCTTTACCTAGAATAGAAGACAAGACACCCTGGTTTGTTGTGAAGCCGGACTGAAATACTAAAGCAGCTTCTGTATGCTTGAATTTCGCTAATTTTTCTTCAAAATCTTCATGCATTTTCAAAGTACCTGCGATCGTACGAACTGAACCTGTTCCTACTCCGTATTCTTCATTAGCTTTTTCAGCTGCTTCTTTCATCCTCGGGTGAGAGGTCAGTCCCAGATAGTTATTAGAAGAAAGTTGAATTACTTCTTTTCCTTTGATTGTCACTTTGGAACCTTGTGCAGATTCGAGAGGAATCAACGTACGGAATGTTCCTTCTTCCTGCATTTCATTTAGTTCTTTTTGCAAATATTCAAAGCCTTTCATAAAACATCCTCCTTACAATTATGGGTGTAAAACTACTTTTCCACATTGACCCTGATTCATCAAGTCAAAGCCCTTCTCGAACTCTTCAAGCTTCATATGGTGAGTAATCAGTGGAGCAACATCCACCTGTTTAGACTGAAGAAGGCGGGAAACCTGCTGCCACGTTTCGTACATTTTCCTTCCAGTAATCCCTTGAACCTCAACACCTTTGAATACGATATCATTCGTAACATCAAGGCTGACTCTCTTTGTAGGTAGGCTTAGAATGGAAACGCGGCCTCCATTCGTAATCATCTTAAATCCTTGATCCATCGCTACGGGATGGCCACTCATTTCACAAACCACGTCTACCCCATGACCATCTGTTAACTCTCTTGCTTTTTTTACAGGATCTATTTCACCAGAATGAATCACGGTTGTCGCTCCCATTTTCTCAGCAAGTTCAAGGCGGTACGGATTCAAATCAAAAGCAAGCACTTGAGATGCTCCAGCTGCCTTGGCAACGCCTACAGCCATCAACCCAATGGGACCACATCCGATGATAGCTACTGATTTTCCTGCTACATCGCCATTTAAAACCGTATGTACAGCATTCCCCATCGGCTCTTGAATGGAAGCGATGTCTGTTGGCATATCTTCCAGATTTTTCCAAAGGTTGTCGGCGGGAAGAGCTACATATTCAGCAAAACAACCTTGGGTATCCACACCAATAATTTTAGTGTTTTCACAAATGTGGAATTTACCCGTCAAACACTGAGGACAGTGGCCACAAATAAGGTGAGTCTCTGCACTAACATAGTCACCAGTTTGGAAATTATGAACCTTACTTCCTACTTCCACAATCTCCCCTGAGAATTCATGACCGAAAACATATGGGGGTTTAACGCGGCTTTCAGACCACTCATCCCAATTATATATATGGACATCCGTCCCACAAATCGATGTTGCTTTCACACGAATTAATACTTCATCATCACGGATCTCAGGAATAGCAACTTCTTGCATTTGCGCTCCCGGACCTCGGTGATGCTTAACGATCGCTTTCATCGTTCCATTCACAGTGAACACTCCTAACCTAAGTAAATCATTATTAAACCTCTTATAAAAACAATAGTAACATGTATTGCGTAAAACGCAAATCTACCTGTCCACTGTATAAATACAAACGCTTATATTCTGCAAACTTTCTAGCAGCCTCTAGCAACTATCCATATTTATTACATTAAGTACTATTCTTTAGTATCTGATTTGGTATCTTTAAGCGCGGACGGGCCATAGTCTGCAAACTCAGAACCACCGTTGTTTCTTAAGCAGATCATCTTCACAGCTTTCTATTACATCATAATAAAAAAAGACGTACTCAATTGTGAGTACGTCTTCTGCTCCATTCTATTTTTCTTTCATTCACAACGACAAGCTATCCGCTAGCAAATATCGTAAGTACACGAAACTGATAAAAAAGCCGGAACTTATAAGTTCATCGAGGTTCGACGATCAACTTAATCGCTGTCCGTTCCTCCTCGTCGATCATGATATCTGTAAATGCCGGAATACAAATCAAGTCCATGCCACTTGGGGCGACAAACCCGCGGGCGATGGCAACGGCTTTAACTGCTTGATTCAATGCTCCTGCTCCGATCGCTTGAATTTCGGCCGTCCCGCGCTCTCTTACTACGTTGGCCAAGGCTCCTGCTACTGAATTAGGTACGGATTTGGCTGATACTTTTAAGACTTCCATTACTAGCTCCTCCTTCAATCACTATAGTTGTTCCATAACTACTATATTCTTGGAGATGTAGGATATTACCTTTTCATTATGAATGAATTTGTCGCAAAATTCAAATAATCACTCAAAGAATGGATGGTCATCATTAATTAAAATACGCTGTACTTTCGTAGACTTTCCTGTCTTATCATCTACATCCACCAAGAAGGCACTCAGTTGTGCTCTTCCCTTTTTTGGAACTTCAAAACGTACAGGTAAGTTTGTAAGAAAACGCTTCAAAACGGCTTCACGTTCCATTCCTAAAATTCCGTCATATGGCCCTGTCATACCTACGTCAGTAATATAGCCCGTACCACCCGGCAGAATTCTTTCATCTGCGGTCTGTATATGGGTGTGTGTCCCAACGTTTACACTCACTCTGCCATCTACATACCAGCCCATCGCCTGCTTTTCACTTGTTGCTTCCGCATGAAAATCCAGAAAAATAATAGATGTTCGTTTTTTAGCTTCTTCGATCAGCTCATCAATTTTTCTAAATGGATCATCATTCGGAGACAAAAACGTACGTCCTTGTAAGTTAATAACGGCGACCTCACCCTTAGGGGTTTTGACAAAAGTGATACCTTTTCCTGGCGTGCCTTCAGGGTAATTGGCTGGCCGGACGAGATATTGTGCGTCGTCAATAAATTCAAAGATCTCCTTTTTATCCCATGCATGGTTACCGAGTGTTACGGCCTGAGCACCTTTTTCAAGGAACCGACGGTAAATCTTTTCGGTAATACCTTTTCCGGAAGCTGCATTTTCACCGTTCACAATCGTCACAGCAGGCTGATATTTCTGCTTGAGTTTCGGTAAGTATTCATCAACCATTTCACGTCCTGGTGAACCTACGACATCACCTATGAATAAAATTCTCATTTAACAAAAACCTTCCTTCCACAATCGTTTCTTTATTGTCCCCGTAAAAACAGAAATGAAGCGACCCAGAAGGCCGCTTCATTCATTTTATTTCGCATACTCCACAGAACGTGTTTCACGAATAACGGTAACTTTAATATGACCTGGATAATCGAGTTCTCCCTCGATTCGATTTCGAATATCTCGTGCTAATCTTGTTGCTTCAAGATCATCAATTTCATCAGGACGAACCATGATGCGAACTTCGCGTCCAGCTTGGATCGCGAAAGATTTCTCTACGCCATCGTAAGACTCTGAAATCTCTTCCAGTTTTTCAAGACGTTTGATGTAATTCTCTAAGGTTTCACTTCTGGCTCCAGGACGTGCCGCGGAAAGAGCATCGGCAGCAGCCACAAGTACAGAAATGATTGAAGTCGGCTCTTCATCACCATGGTGGGATGCCACAGCATTGATAACCGTTTCATTCTCTTTGTACTTCATCGCCAGTTCTTTACCGATTTCCACGTGGCTTCCTTCAACTTCATGGTCAATAGCTTTACCAATATCATGAAGCAGACCTGCACGACGGGCCAGGGTTTCATCTTCTCCAAGTTCGGCAGCTAACAAACCAGAAAGGTAGGCGACTTCCATTGAGTGTTTCAAGACGTTTTGTCCGTAACTGGTACGGTACTTCAGACGTCCTAAAATCTTAATCAGATCTGGGTGGAGACCATGAACACCTACTTCGAATGTCGTTTGTTCACCAACTTCTCTGATGTAATCATCAACTTCTCGTCTAGACTTGTCCACCATCTCTTCAATACGAGCCGGGTGAATTCGTCCATCCTGCACCAACTTCTCAAGGGCCATTCTTGCTGTTTCTCGTCGAATTGGATCAAACCCTGAAAGGATGACGGCCTCTGGAGTATCGTCAATAATCAAGTCAATGCCTGTTAATGTCTCTAAAGTACGAATGTTCCGGCCTTCACGTCCGATGATACGGCCTTTCATTTCGTCATTAGGGAGATTGACCACGGAAACGGTCGTTTCAGCTACATGATCCGCTGCACAACGCTGAAGGGCAAGAGAAAGAATGCTTTTCGCTTTCTTATCCGCTTCTTCCTTCGCGCGGTTTTCCGCTTCCTTAATCATAAGCGCTGACTCATGCGATACCTCTTGTTCGACGCGTTCTAAAATCATCTGCTTCGCCTGGTCTGATGTTAAGCTTGAAATACGTTCAAGCTCTGTTTGTTGTTCTTGAAGCATAGCTTTCACTTTGCTTTCCATTTCTTCAATTTGTTGTTGTCTCTCGGCAAGAGTCCCTTCTTTCTTTTCGAGTGAAAGATCACGTTGGTCAAGCGTTCCACTCTTACGATCAAGATTCTCTTCTTTCTGAGTTAAACGATTTTCAGTTTTCTGCAGGTCCATGCGGCGCTCACGAATTTCGTTCTCCGCTTCCTGGCGAAATTTCTGGTTCTCTTCTTTCGCTTCAAGAAGAGCTTCCTTCTTGGCTGATTCAGCATTGCGATGACCTTCTTCCACAATCTGTTTCGCAAGGTCCTCAGCACTGGAAATTTTCGCCTCCGCAATCGATTTCCGAATAAGATAACCAACAACAGAACCGATGATAAGGGCAAGCAAAATGAAGATGAGCGAGGATATTATATCCATAATTTCACCTCCTCTTGCTATGAACTTGGTCCGTTTGTCGGCAATTACAAACGTTTCATTTTCAGTTTCATTTGTTTAAGATAAGGGTATAAAGATGAAAATGATACACATTCATTTTATGCTTGACTATACGGAATGTCAAGGAAACGCCCTATGTATCTGCTAACATATTCAAATATTTAAAAATGTCAGTCTATTCATTTCGCATTTTCAGACCTAATTTCTTTAAAAATGATGTGAAACAAGCCCAAAAATAGTTTTTTTTGGATTTGGAAAAACCTATACCTATGAAAAAATCGAGTATGAAACAGTGGTTTCATACTCGATTTTTCTTTAAACAGTTAGACGTCCAGCGTTTCCTGACTTTCTTTATTGTTGGCATCTCCAGCTTCTTCATCTGCTTCCATGCCGTAATGGTCTCGAATCAGTTTTTTCACTTCTTCATAGACTTCTACATTTTCTTTCAGGAATTGCTTGGCATTCTCACGGCCCTGACCGAGTCTATCATCTTTATACGAATACCAGGAACCACTCTTCTGGATGAGATCAAGGTCTGTCCCGATATCAAGAAGTTCTCCTTCTCGGGAAATTCCTTCTCCGTACATAATATCCACTTCCGCCTGTCTGAAAGGAGGGGCTACTTTGTTTTTGACCACTTTCAAACGGGTTTTGTTTCCGACCATTTCGTTTCCTTGTTTCAAAGTCTCCGCACGACGGACTTCCAGACGAACAGAAGAATAGAACTTCAAGGCACGTCCACCAGGGGTTGTTTCAGGGTTACCGAACATTACTCCCACTTTTTCACGAATTTGGTTAATAAAGATGGCCGTCGTTTTCGATTTGTTGATAGCTCCGGAAAGCTTACGAAGCGCCTGAGACATCAAACGGGCCTGCAAACCGACGTGGGCGTCACCCATTTCCCCTTCAATCTCAGCTTTTGGTACAAGTGCTGCTACAGAGTCGATGACAACCATATCTACTGCACCACTACGGACTAGGGCCTCTGCAATTTCAAGCGCCTGCTCTCCCGTATCCGGTTGAGATAGTAGAAGCTCTTCAATATCTACGCCCAACGCTCTTGCATAGACAGGGTCTAAGGCATGCTCCGCATCGATGAAGGCCGCCTGGCCGCCTTTTCTTTGAGCTTCAGCAATCGCGTGAAGCGCGACTGTTGTTTTACCAGAGGATTCTGGTCCATAAATTTCTACAATTCTACCTCGCGGGTATCCTCCTACTCCAAGTGCCACATCAAGAGCAAGGGATCCACTTGGGACCGTGTTCACTCTCTGCTCAGCACTTTCACCAAGCTTCATAATGGAGCCTTTTCCGAATTGTTTTTCTATTTGACGCAATGCCATATCTAACGCTTGTTTACGATCGCTCATTATATACCGCCTTTCAATATTTCTAACCCTATCATAACTTGTTTTGGATCGTTTGCCAACTAAAAAGCGAATAAATGTTCCCTTTTTTTATAAAGAAGAAAAGGTGCAATTTTTTTATTTCTCCTACGTGAAATTATCAAAACTGCACCTTTTTATCAATGAAAAATCATTTTTTCAATCTTAGGAAAATCATTTCGTACGCCTTTTTCACAGCTCTCACTCTCACTTGTTCCCGTCCACCGTCGAAATGAAATTTATGAACTTCAGGTTTCCTCTCCCCTATTTGAAGACCGATGAAGACAGTGCCTGGTTCATGTCCTTCACTGGCATCCGGACCTGCAACACCCGTGAAACTGACCACCACATCTACATCTAAGTTCGCTTGGGCATTCAAAGCCATCATTTCCGCACATTCATGACTGATGGTTCCATATTTCTTTATGAGGAATTTGGGAACCTGAAGTATTCTTTCTTTCATCTCAGGAGTATAGACGGTATAGCCACCCTGACAGACGGATGAAGCACCAGGAAGTGCGATCAGACGTTCCAAGAACCTCCCACCGGTAAAGCTTTCTGCCGATCCGATTTTGAGACTCTTTTCTTTAAGAAGATCTCTAACCTTCTCTTCAATGGTAATCGCATCACTGCCGTAATAATATTTGCCGACATGGGTTAGAATTTCAGTTTTAAGCGAAAGGATTTTTTCCTTCGCCTGCTCAGTGGATTCCCCTGTCGCCGTCAGCCTTAGACCCACTTCTCCCTCAGATGCAAGCGGGGCAATGGTTGGATTGGTTTGAGATTTAATGAAAGACTGAAGCTTCGTTTCTAAATCCGATTCACCGATCCCGATAAAACGCATCATTTCTGACACGATTTGGGATTCAATATGGTAATTATTCTGTAAGTAAGGAATGATATACTCATCCATTATATACTTCATTTCTCTAGGGACACCTGGCAGGAAGACCCACACGGTATCCTCATGCTTTACCAGTTGACCAGGAGCCATCCCCTCTAAATTTTGAAAGACGGAAGCACTCTCAAACACACGCGCCTGTTTACGATTGTTCTCTGACATAAACTTTTGATTTCGTTGATAATAGCTCTTGATCTTCTCCATAGAATCTTCATGTTCGACCAATTCCTGATCAAAAACGAGTTGAGCGGCATCCAGTGTCAAGTCATCTTCGGTAGGGCCGAGCCCGCCTGTGACAATAACAAGATCAGCCCTTTTTTCCGCCAATGCGAAAGAATCAGTTACCCTCTTCAGGTTATCTCCAACAACAGTGTGATGATAAACGGAATGCCCAAGTGTCGCAAGCCGGCTTGAGATCCACTGAGCATTTGTATTCGCAATTTGACCTAATAGTAATTCTGTACCGACGCCTATTATTTCTGCTCTCATTTAGAATCCCTCATTACATGCCAATTTTTTTTGAAGTAATCGTAACCAGAGTACACGGTAATTATTAAAGCCAAGTATAGCGCGATCATTCCCAGAGGGAACCCGATGAAAGCGAAAGGCCAATTATGCAGGAGCAGAAGGGAAATAGCGATGATTTGGATCCATGTCTTCAGTTTTCCCATTTGGCTTGCTGCAAGGACACTGCCCTCTCCTGCGGCCACCAGACGAAGCCCCGTCACTGCGAACTCACGACTGATAATCAATATGACGATCCAGGCGGGTGCAAGACCGATCTCAACTAGTAAGATGAGGGCTGCACTGACTAATAGCTTGTCAGCTAAAGGATCTAGAAACTTTCCTAAGTTAGTGACAAGGTTATACTTCCTTGCAATATACCCGTCAATCCAGTCAGTTGTAGAAGCTATAATAAATAGCAAAGCACCTGCTAAGTGGGCGACGGGTAACTCACGCCCTTCCATTTGGAAGGTACCCCAGTCAAATGGAACACTCATAAGGATGATAAAAATTGGAATAAGGAAAATTCTTGATAAAGTAATTTTGTTTGGTAAATTCATACGTTCACTCTCCTAACAGTCATTTCAATACATCAAAGGCTGCCCGTCCAAGAAGAATGGTTTTCATTCTTCAAATGAAACGCAGGGGCAGCCTAGTCATGATTATATTCAGTTTCTTAGTTGAATTGCAACAATAGTTTCTGCGTGGATACTTCCGGGTTAGGATAAGGGACTTTCTTACCGCCGATCGTAACGATAGTTCCCGGTGCATTTCCAGTCTTAATGTACAATTCAGCTTTGTCTCCTAAATCAAGGGTGATAGGCGAATCCTCGGCGGTGTATTCCTTTGCTGTCACAAGGTCTTCACCACTCTTAGGAGCTTGTACTTCCATGTAGGCTCTCCCTGTCAACTCGATGTTAACGGTACGTTCAGTCGTGCCGCTGACATCGTAGGTGTGCTCCGGAAAAGAACCTGTCCCTTCCTGAACCAATTGAATATCTACCTCTTCTTCTTCTTCCTCTACAGGAGTTTCCTCATCTTCTTCAGCTGATGTTTCTTCTTCAGCTGATTCTGTAGATTCACTTCCATCCTCAGTGTCTTTCGCTTCTTCCTGATCGGCGGAAGTCTCGCTCTCAGAATTCTCAGGCACACTGATTTCATTGTTGGAACCATTGTCTGTTGCTGGATTTTCACCTTCAGCCCCGCTCATATTCTGCCATACGAGCCACACGACAAAGATTAAACCAATGATTAAGCCAACGGTTAAAATCGTAGGCAGAACACGGGAGGATGGCCCACTTTTCTGTGTCGCTTCCTTTTTAGTCCTCTGGACACGGCTGTATTGTACCGAACTCTCCTCATCGAAGGTCGGAAGCTCCCCTTTGTGTTCTTCCATGACCACTTCTGGATCTAATCCGACCGCAGAGGCATACTCCCTGATAAACGCCCGAGTATAGAATTTTCCAGGCAGCACTTGAAACTCATTCTTTTCAATTGCCTGTAGGTAGCGTTTTTGTATTTTTGTCGTCTCTTGCAGCGATTCTAAAGAAAGGCCCTTCGATTCACGGGCTTCCCTTAGTCTTTCTCCAATCTCCATGTTAACACCATCCAATTTCTAAAAATCGAACATGGAAAAACCTTCATTCATAGACATCTCTTGTTTTTCCACAGGTTCATAAGTAATTTCTTCATCTTCGTTATTCCGAAGTTCGATAATATAATCAAAGTCATCCATCGTATATTCTGTTTCCTGAACAAAAATGTCCGGATGTTCAATGACTTTCGTTGCGGGAAGTCTCATGATCTCGCGCACAAGCTGCCAGTGTTTTTCATTCGCTCTTTTAGCAGATACAATCCCATCGATGATGTATAGGTTGTCTTCACTGTACTCTTCGTCGATCAATTGGTTACGTACGGTCTGCTTTAAAAGCGTACTGGAAACGAATAACCATCGTTTGTTTGCACATACACTCGCTGCCACGACAGACTCCGTTTTTCCTACTCGGGGCATCCCACGGATCCCAATCAGTTTATGCCCATCTTTCATAAAGAGCTCTGCCATGAAATCAACCAGTAACCCCAGGTCCTCCCGGTTGAAACGGAATGTTTTACGATCATCCACATCGCTATGTATATAACGTCCATGCCTCACTGCCAAACGATCTCTCAATTTCGGCCGGCGTAACTTTGTCACCTTAATTGTATCCATTGTATTTAAAATCGATCTCAACCGTGTGATTTGTTCTTCATCTTTACATAAGAGCAGCATGCCACGGTGTGAATTTTCTACACCATTGATGGTAACGATGTTAATCGCCATCATCCCAAGCAATGAGGAGATGTCCCCAAGCAATCCTGGGCGGTTATATTGGATTTCATATTCTAAGTACCATTCTTTTTTTTCCATAATACAACTCCTCTGAGAAATTGTCGTTATTTGTCAAAGTCGAGTGATTTATGGAATTTTTCACTCTCTATCTATCATAAAGGATTTTTTCTAAATAGGAAAGGACGATCCCCCATAAACATACAAAAATTGAAAAAGCTTGGGTTCACCAAAAAAAAATCCGCACAGACATCTGTGCGGATTGATGACGAGGTTAAGCTTGGTTTCCTTCGTTTTGGACCATCTTCACCATCATATTAGCGATGGCGTGTTGCTCTTTTTCATCTGCTACGTTCCAAAGATCACGCAAGACAGCTTCCTGCTCATTCTTCGCATCAACGGAGTTGGCTAAATAACCACCAATTTCATAAGCAAGTTCAGAAACCGCTTGTTCTTGCATCCCTTGACCTTTCGCCTGATGTAAGCGATCCCCCAAGAAATCCTTCCAAGAATCGAAATTATCGAGAACAGACATGATGTAACCTCCTCTGAATTTTTTCATGCTTAGTATGAGAAGGAAACAGGGATCTTATGCAACAGAATTAAGTCCAACCACCATCGACTTGGATCACTTGCCCCGTTATATAACTGGATTTGTCACTCAACAAAAAGCCAGCCAGGTCTGCGACTTCCTCAGGTGTTCCGGATCGTCCAAGAGGAATGTCGTCCTCAAGGAAGTCCAATTCTTCCTGATTAAGATGTGCGTTCATCTTTGTCGCAATTAAGCCTGGGGCAATACTGTTGACTCGAATTCCACTTGGGGCCACTTCCTTTGCAAGACCTTTCACAAAGCTGTTCTGCGCACCTTTTACAGAGCTGTAAATAACCTCCATACTGGCACCTTCAAGACCGAAAATCGAACTGATGACAAGAATATTGCCCTTCTTCTTTCGAATCATATATGGAATTACTTTGTGAGCAATCATCCACAAAGATTTAACGTGAACCAAATAAAGTTCGTCCATCTCACTGGATTTCATATCCTGGAACAAACCACTGTACATTTGACCACCAGCAAAGATCATAGCGTCCCAATCTTCATCAATTTGATCTAAAAGTACATGAATACCTTCTAAGGTAGAGAGGTCTGCTCCATATGCCCCGGCCCACTGAGCATCAGGGATCTGCTTTTTGCTTTCTTTAATGGTTTTTTCACTATGATTGTAGTGCAGACCAACGGAATAGCCCTGCTCAACCACACGTTGCACGATTGCCTGACCAATTCCTCCGCTGGCCCCAATGATCAAGCACCTCTTAAGCATCAGCTTGAGGTTTGATTTGGAAGACAGTGATGGCGTCTTCTTTCAGCCAGTGTTGCAGATATTCTTCCGCATCATCAGCGGTCAAGGATTCAATGATCGGCAGTACTTCGAATAAGTCTGTACCAAGTGTATGGTAGTGAGTAAACTGATTAGCAATAAACTCCAAGGAGTTCATAGCTCTCATAAACTGACCGATTTTTTTCCTTTTCATCCTTGTGAAATCTTCATCAGAAATCCTTTGTTCCTTTAATTCATGCAACATTTCCTTAATTCGAGAAGCCATTTCGTCAGGCTTTCTGGAGTCCCCGCCTAGAATAGTGAAGCCAAATTGGCGATCAAGCTCCGTTTCAAACTGGAAACTGTCATCAATGAGGTCGTTTTTGTACAGTTCTTCGTAGAAAACGCCGCTTCTTGAAAAGTAATAATCAAGAATCATACCGGAGAGAAGTTCTCCACGTACCAATTCTTCACCTGTTAACCCATCCACATTTTCCTTGACCCCGACCATAGCCTTTGCTGTGGTCACAGGCATCGTAATGGAGTGTTCTTTTTTAGAAGCAGAAGGCGGTTCTTCAGGATAAGAACGATTGATTTCAGGTGCCTCAGGGAATTCTTTTTTCGCTTGATTGTCCCTGATCATTGTCATCATTGATTCAGGTTCAATATTTCCAGCTACGAACAAGACCATGTTTGATGGATGATAAAACGTCTCATAACAGGTATAAAGATCATCTTTGGTTATTTTCTGTATGCTCTCAACTGTCCCTGCGATGTCTACTTTCACAGGATGGTCGTGGTACAAACTTTGGATGGTTCCGAAAAAGGAACGCCAATCAGGCTGATCATCGTACATGCGGATTTCCTGAGCGATGATTCCTTTTTCTTTCTCCACAGACTCTTCTGAGAAATAAGGGTCCTGAACAAAATCAAGAAGCGTCTTTACGTTCTTATCTATTTGACTGGTTGCAGAAAACAAATAAGCCGTTTTGGTAAAGGAGGTAAAGGCGTTTGCCGAGGCGCCGAGTTTAGTGAAATCCTGAAACACATCACGATCTTCTTTCTCAAACAATTTATGTTCCAGAAAGTGTGCAATCCCTTCTGGTACCGTCACTTTCTCATTTTTCCTGATAGGTGTGAACGTTTGGTCGATCGATCCATAATTTGTTGTAAAGATCCCAAATGTTTTAGCCATTTCAGGCTTAGCAAGTAAAAACACTTTCAATCCGTTATCCAATGTCTCCTGATATACTGTTTCATTCAGTTGAGTATAGACCAGTTCCTCCATTAAGATTCCCCTCCTTCTTTGCTCGTCAAAAAGTAAATCGTGTCCAATTCAATCTTTTTAGCCATCTGGACAACTTGTTCTTTCGTAACTTTTCGGATATTATCGATCAACTCATTCGCAGGCATTTCTGCACCTGATAACATTTGATGATAAAGGACTTCAATCATCCCATTCGCATTATCCATCGTTTCTTGAAGTTGGTGAATAACCTGTTCTTTCGTTTCTTCGACTTGCTCCTCTGTAAAATCCCCGTTTTTCATAGCATCCATCTGCTCCAGGATGATTGATTTCGCCTGATCAAAATCTTTAGGATCAACGCCACTGAAGACAAGCAGAAGCCCTTTATGACTCTCGAACCTTGAAGCGGCATAATAGGCTAAACTGTGTTTTTCACGAACGTTCATAAACAATTTGGAACTAGGGAATCCTCCAAAAATGCCATTAAAGATTTGGAGTGCATAATAATCATCATCACCGAATTTCGTGTATGTCCGATAGCCAAGATGAAGTTTACCCTGGTTCACTTCTTCCCTTTCGACAACTTCTTTTGCTTCCTTGACTTCTTTCGTCACAGCTACCTGATCGTCATCCGCATTTGTGCTTCCTTTTCTAGCGAAATACTGATCTGTAAGCTTTTCAATTGCTTTTTGATCCATATCACCAATCACATATACGTCAAGCATATCCTTGGAAATCATTTCCTTATAATAAGCGTACAGCTTTTCAGATGTAATGGTTTTAAGATCCTCGAGGTATCCATGGACATGCAGAGCATAAGGTTCGTCTTTACACATATGATCCATGAGCCTCATATTGGCATAACTCATTTTGTCATCTTTGATGCTGGTGATTTTTTGCTCAAGTGTCTGCTTTTCACGCTCGACGATGGAGGGATCAAAACCTTCTCCTTCTGTCTTCGGATCAAACAAGACTTCGTTAAACAATTGGACGGCTTCCTCAAGAATCGGTTCCTGGTCATTTAAGTACGCCTCGTTGACAACTTCCATGCGGAAGCTGATCACATGGTTCTCACCTTTCTTTGAGCCATCGCTAGAAAGAGCGGTTCCATAAAGGTTTTCAAAAGCAGACTGCAGCGAGCGTACATTAGGATGGTTATTCGTGGCTTTTTGCAGGACATGAGGTAATAGCGCCCGTTCTGTAATCCCTTCTCTCTTTAAAGGGGCTTTGAATTTTGCAACAATCGTAATGGTTTTGTATTTTTTACTTGGTAAAATATGTAGACGATACCCTTCTTTTTCGAGTAACGTTTCTTCAGTTATTTTCATATTCATCCTCCTTATCATTCTCTTCTATTATAGACCTACATGTCCATATTCATCCATTCGAACTAAGTCTTATGCTAAGGTATATGTATGAAAAAGTAAAAAAATTAAGCCCGGCACGTTTGTGCCGGACTTTAAAACCCTTAACGATTCCCTTTTACATAAGCTTCTCCTAAAGACTTTGGTGCTTCTGCTCTTCCGATAAAGCCTGCCAAAGCAAGGATTGTCAGGACATATGGAGCGATAAGCATAAAGACAGAAGGAACATTTTCCAAAAAGGTGATATCTGATGAAACAATACTTAAACTTTGAGCGAATCCGAAGAAAATAGCTGCGCCGAGTGCTCCCAGCGGGTGCCATTTCCCGAAGATGACTGCTGCCAATGCAATAAACCCCTGACCTACGATCGTACCATGAGAGAAATTATGTGTGACTGTTAAAGCATAGACAGCACCACCAAGGCCACCGAAGGCTCCAGAGAGCATCACTCCGATGTATCTCATCTTGTATACATTAATTCCGTTGGTATCTGCAGCCATTGGATGCTCACCTACCGAACGTAAACGAAGTCCAAATGGTGTTTTGAAAATAATGAACCATACAAGAAAAGCCATAGCAATCGCTAAGTAAGAAGTCCAGTACCACCCGGTGAAAAACATGTCCCCAATAATAGGGATCTTATTAAGTAATGGGACATTTGAAGAATAGATCGGACTTTCGATGAAATCTGTCTGCCCCTTGTCGTACCATTGCTTAGTAAGAAATAGACCGATTCCTAAAGCTAGAAAGTTTATAGCTACTCCACTCACCACTTGATCTGCCCGGAATGTAATGGAAGCGACCGCATGCACGAGTGCAAAGATAGCGGATACGACCATAGCGATAATCAGCGATACAACCGGAGTCGCGGCACCGAAAACACTATAAAAAGTCAAATTAGAAACAATCGCAACGAAAGCTCCCATAATCATTAAGCCCTCAAGACCAATGTTGATGACTCCAGACCGTTCACTGAACACTCCCCCTAAAGCGGTAAAAATAAGAGGGGTTGCGAATACAACAGATGCGCCGAGAATACGGCTGATCAGTTCAATAATCTCCATTTACTTCCCCTCCTTTTTAAACCGAAGAATGACCCAGCGGATCATATAACTGGAAGCTACGAAAAATATAATCAAAGCAATAATGATTTCTACTAGTTCAGTCGGAACACCCGCAGCTGTGGGCATATTTAACGCCCCTATTTTCAGGATACCGAAAAGGAAAGCTGCAAGAATTACCCCAAAAGCTGTATTCGCACCGAGTAAAGCAACGGCGATCCCGTCAAACCCGATATTGGTAAAGCCAGACTTGATCGACATAAAACCAAATGTTCCGAGACCTTCCATCGCACCTGCAAGACCTGCAAAAGCACCGGAAATGACCATTGCTAGGATGATGTTTTTACTAACATTCATGCCGGCATACTTGGATGCATGCTGGTTAAACCCTACAGATCTCAATTCAAATCCAGTTGTCGTCCGGTTAATGATGAACCACATAATGAGTGCCATAAGTAACGCGACAATAAAACCGTAGTGGATCCTTGAATAAAAGGTCATTTCTGCAAGCCAGGTAGATTGTAAAGATGCCGTTTCAGCAACGTTTTCTGTTCGATCCGCACCGTCGCTTAGTAAATTACGGACGATAGAATTACTTAAATACAAGGCAATGTAGTTCATCATGATGGTGACGATAACTTCATGGACCCCTAATTTCGCTTTCAAAAGGCCCGGAATAAAGCCCCAGAAGGCACCCGCAACAGCCGCAGCTAATATAGCTAAAGGCAAATGAAGGATCATCGGCAGTTCAAAAGAAATACCGATCCAGACCGAAGCCAGCCACCCCATAAATACCTGGCCTTCCACTCCAATGTTCAACAGCCCAGACCGAAGAGCAAATGCAACTGCAAGACCTGAAAGAATATAGGGAGTCACCTGCCTGATCGTCTCTCCAAAGAAGTAAGCATCACCAAACGCCCCATTCCAAAGGGCAGCAAAGCCTGCAATCGGATTATAGCCGAAGATCAGCATAATGATGGCACCGGAAATCAGACCGAGCAAAACAGAAATGATCGGTACTAATATATTAAAAAGTCGATTGGAAAACATCATTGCTCACCTGCTTTCTCTGTGGAATTACCAGCCATCAGCAGCCCTAGCTTCTGCTCATTCGTTTCTTCCGGTTGGACATCAGCAATGATCCGTCCGTCGAACATGACGGCAATCCGGTCACTTAAGTTCATGATTTCATCAAGTTCAAATGACAGAAGAAGAACGGCGCGCCCTTTGTCTCTCTCTTCAATCAATTTTTTATGGATAAATTCAATGGCACCTACATCCAAGCCACGTGTGGGTTGAGCAGCAATAATCAAATCCGGGGATCTGTCCACTTCGCGGCCAATGATGGCTTTTTGCTGGTTTCCACCTGATAAGGCTCTGGCTGGAGTATAAGCATCTGGAGTACGGACATCATACTCCGCAATTAAATCTTTGGCCTTTTGATAAATATTCTTAAAGTTCATGACACCTTTTTTTGAATATGGTTTTTGATGGTAACTTTGCAGCACCATATTTTCACCAATAGGAAAATCAAGTACAAGACCGAATTTATGACGATCTTGAGGGATGTGTGAAACACCGGATTGAGTGACTTTACGAGGCGTCAAATTAGTAATTTCCTTATCATGAAGACGGATGGTTCCCGACTCACTTCTCCTTAGGCCTGTAATAGCTTCGATTAACTCGGACTGACCATTTCCATCAACACCCGCAATTCCAACAATTTCGCCAGCACGAACTTGCAAGTTCAACCCTTTGACCATTTCGACACCGCGGACATCCTTCACCCGTAAGTCCTTTATAGAAAGATAGGATTCTTTCGGTTCAGCTTTTGTTTTCTCTGTTGAAAAATTGACATCACGACCCACCATTAAAGAAGCAAGCTCTGTAGGGTTGGTTTCAGACACATCTACAGTTCCGATCCCCTGCCCTTTCCTTATGACGGTACAGCGGTCACAGACTTCCATAATCTCCTTCAACTTGTGAGTAATCAGGATTATTGATTTCCCTTCTTTTACAAGGCTTTGCATAATATCAATCAGTTCTTTAATTTCCTGAGGAGTAAGAACCGCTGTAGGCTCGTCAAAAATCAAGATTTCCGCACCACGATAAAGCGTTTTCAGGATCTCGACACGCTGCTGCATACCTACGGATATATCTCGGATTTTCGCTTTTGGATCGACATTTAGACCGTATCTTTCCGAAAGCTCTCTCACCTGCTCTTCTGCATGTTTTAAGTTCACGGTTCCCGCCTTCTTCGGTTCGCTTCCTAAAACAATATTTTCAGTAACTGTAAACGTGTCCACGAGCATAAAGTGCTGGTGGACCATCCCGATCCCCTGTGCGTTCGCCACGTTGGGATCTGTGATGTTGACTTTCTCTCCACGCACCCTGATTTCTCCTCTTTCCGGCTGATAGAGGCCAAACAGGACGTTCATCAGTGTAGATTTACCCGCTCCATTTTCCCCAAGAAGAGCGTGGATTTCTCCTTTTTTCACCTGCAAATTAATATTGTCATTCGCTACAATACCCGGGAATTCTTTTCTAATGTTCAACATTTCAATAACATAGTCCATTCGTCTCTCTCCCTCCCCCGTTCACCTTAAAAAATCACCAAAGGAAAAGGGCCGGAACAATCTTTTCATTTGATGACTTTCCTTGACAGAAGAAAAGGCCGGCTCTCACCAGCCCTTTCTGACAATTGTTACATTGAATCTAAGAATGTTTGAAGATCTTCACGTGTGCTTGGCACTTCAACGTCACCGTTGACGATCTTCTCTTTCCACTCTTCAACAGCAGAAACGATTTCTTCTGTCATCGCTTCTTCGTTTGTGCGGGCAATGCTGATGGCATCATCAGCAAGACCAAACTCAAGAACTTCCCCTCCAGGGAACTCTCCGTTCATCGCTTGGTTTGCTACTTCTTGAACAGCAATATCTACACGTTTAACCATGGAAGTCAGTGTGACGTTGGAGTCACCGATCTGACCTTCTTCATGTTGGTCACGGTCTACACCAATGACCCATACCTCTTCATCAGGGTTACTGTTCTTGATATCTTTCGCCTGAGCGAATACACCGTTACCTGTACCACCAGAAGCATGGTAAATGACATCGATATCTTTGGAGTACATGTTGGACGCGATCGCTTGTCCCTTTTGGGAATCATTGAAACTCTCTGCATACTCTACTTCTACTTCAATTTCAGGGTTCACAGATTTAACACCTGCAACGAATCCTGCTTCGAACTTGTTGATCAAGCTTCCATCAACGCCACCAATAAAGCCGACTTTATCCGTGTTTGTCTTGTTGGCTGCAGCTACACCTGCAAGGAAAGAACCCTGGTGCTCTTTAAACACGATACTCGCGACGTTATCGCCTTCTTGGACGGAGTCTACAAGCGCGAAGTTTGTGTCTGGATATTGTTCAGAAACTTCAGCGATTGCCGGTTGAAGAAGGTATCCGATTCCATAAATCAAATCATAATCCTGACGAACAAGACGGTTCAGGTTTGTCGCGTAATCGGCATCACTCTCAGATTGAGCGTAATCAATCCCTTCCCCTTTGCTCATGTCATTTTCTTCACCGAAAGCCTGTAAGCCTTCCCACGCGGATTGGTTGAATGACTTATCATCAACCCCACCCACATCTGTAACCATAGCTACAGAGAAATCGCTGTTTTCTTCTCCAGAAGATTCCTCACTGCCAGAATCATCACTGCTGCCACTGGACTCACCCTCTTCTTCTGAAGAACCACAAGCGGCTAAAAATACACCAAAAGTTAAAAGAAATACTAGAACCATAAGAAAACGACTTTTCAACAAAACGATTACCCCCTAATTGTTTAGTATGACGTTAATCAAAATCCAGCAGATTTCTAGAATCTATGACCAGCCTCACCTCCCTAAAATGAATCTGTCACACTTTTGTAAGCCCTTACACTCTTTTTCTTAGTACGTGAAAGCTGAACTTGTCAGCTCGGAAGTAATTGGAGGAAAGTAACATTGGAACATCGTCCTGAGAGTAATGCATTTGTCTTAAAAGTAAGAGCGCCTGGTCGGGTTCACAATTCAAAATCGGAGAAATCCTTTCATGAAAGCCAATCGGTTCAATATGTGTCACCGCATAGCCAATCGTTTTCCCTGTATAGCGCTCTAAAACGTTAAATAAGGAATCGGATTCCCTGATTTGATCGATGGGGAGTAAACCTTCAGGGATTTTATCTGTACAATAAACCACTGGCTGGTCGTCAGCCGTCCGAACACGTTCGACCTTCGCAATACTATGTACTTCCAGTGGAGAGAATCGTTTCCGATCTTCTTCTGTCGGTTCGATGAGCTCTGCAGACAAATACTGAGATCCCGGGGTCATTCCTGACTTTGCAATCATACCTGTCACACTATCTAATTCCTCAATTCCGGACGTGAACAGGGGTTTCGGATTAACAAAAGTACCCACCCCATGCCTTCGAGTAACCACACCTTCTTCTTCTAAAATTCTTAGTGCTTCCCTCAACGTCGCCCTTGAAACCCCGAGCGATTTGGAAAGTTGGAATTCGGAAGGCAATTTTTGCTTTTCTAAAAAGATACCGTTTTCAATATCGCGTTTAATCTGCTCGATCACCTGTAAATAAAGATGTCGAGTATCTTGTCTGATGGACATCACTTTCACCCCAAGTCTATTGAACTATACGTCCAGAGATCTGACCTCTGACGTTCGACACATCACATTTTGACAATAATATAACACTATTCGATAAATAAATAAATAGAATTAGGACATTTTTATGAATTTTGACTCATTTCCGTGTAAGCGTTTGATAGATTTAGATCAGCATTCCATTATTGTTAAATATATACATTTATAATAGAAACGCTCCCTTTAGTGGAAGACTCAGTTTCGAGACTTTTGTTGGGTAGATAGGGCTGCGGGGAAGAAATTCTCGAAACTACCTTCCAGCAAGAGGAGCTTTTATGGTTGAGAATCCTATAACAATGCGGTTTAAGGAGGATTTATAACAGTTTTAGGCAAGGTAATATAAGAGGGATTTCGAGAACCTCATATGTCCAAGGGGCGGAGGGAAACGGTGAGACTCCTGTGGGAAGTGCGTGGTAGATGAGACTCCGCAGAGCGTTAGCTCGAGGAGGCTCATCACTCGCCCACGGAAAGCGAACCTTTTCCCGGAGCCCCTAAACTCCAACGAAAGTCTCGAAATCAAGTATCCCACAATCCTGCCAGTTTGTTTAATAAGTAAATAGGGAAGCGTTGGTCATGTCGTTAATGAAGCACACGAAAAAAAAGATCCAACCTAATTAGGTTGGATCCTTTTAAGATTTATGAAGTATGTTGTTCTTCTGCTTGCTGTGAAACAAGGACAGCACGTGGTTTACTGCCTTCATAAGGTCCTACGATGCCGTTGTCTTCCATAGCATCGATCAAGCGGGCTGCTCTTGTATATCCGACACGAAAACGTCTTTGAATCATAGAGACACTAGCGCTCTGCATTTCGATGACCATCTGAACAGCTTCCGGATAAAGATCATCATCTACTTCCTGTTTAACTTCACTTTCTTCTTCCGGAATCATCTCTTCCTGATACTGCGCTTTTTGCTGCTCTACACAGAAGTTAACGATCCTCTCCACTTCTTCATCAGATAAAAAGGCACCTTGCACCCGTGTCGGCTTGTTGGATCCGACAGGCGTAAACAGCATGTCCCCTCTTCCCAGTAGCTTTTCTGCTCCCCCGGAATCCAAAATCGTTCTCGAATCCGTTTGTGAAGATACACTGAAAGCAATTCTGGAAGGAATATTAGCCTTGATGACACCAGTGATGACGTCTACCGAAGGACGCTGAGTGGCGATAATTAAATGAATACCTGCTGCACGGGCCATTTGGGCAAGACGGGTGATGGCGTCTTCCACTTCATTTGAGGCAACCATCATTAAGTCTGCAAGCTCGTCTACAAGGACAACGATGTATGGAAGTTGAGGCTGTTCGTCTTCATTTTCCTTGTTATGCTTTTTAATATATTCATTGTAGCTTTCAATATTTCTTGTGCCTGTATCTGAAAAAAGATCATACCTTCGTTCCATTTCAGACACTACTTTCTTCAAGGCGCGTGAAGCTTTCTTAGGGTCTGTGACAACCGGAGCTAGAAGGTGTGGAATCCCATTATAGACATTCAATTCCACCTTCTTCGGATCGATCATCATCATTTTCACTTCATGGGGCTTTGCTCTCATCAAGATACTTGTGATGATTCCATTAATACAAACACTCTTACCACTACCAGTAGCACCTGCGACAAGCAAGTGTGGCATTTTATTCAATTCTGACATGACTGCTTCACCCGAGATGTCTCTTCCAAGGGCAAAGCTTAACTTCGCATCTGGTTTTGATTTACCCGTTTCTAATACTTCACGTAAGGAAACCATGGAAACTTCCTGGTTCGGCACTTCAATTCCAACCGCTGATTTTCCTGGAATCGGGGCTTCAATCCGAATATCTTTCGCCGCTAAGGCAAGGGCAAGATCATCGTTCAGGTTTACGATTTTGCTTACTTTTACTCCAACATCCGGATACACTTCATACTTCGTTACAGATGGCCCCACATGAACTTTGGTTACTTTCGCTTTCACACCAAAGCTTTGAAATGTCTTTTCAAGCTTCCTTACGGTTGCCTGGATGTGCGAACGCCCCTGACTTTGTGGGGTTGAGGTAGGCTCATCCAACAATTCCAGGCTTGGTAACTGGTAATCCATGTTTTCAAGTTCAGCGGTCGGCATCGATTTTTCGATGTTTACCTCGTCGACATCCTGTTGGTCATCCGTAACATTTTCAACAGGCTTGTTCGTTTTCTCAGAAGCATAAGCAGTATCTGTGAAGTCCTGGATAATCGGCTCTTGGTCTTCTTCTTCCTGATCATTCGCCGTATCATTCAATTCATAAACCACAGTATCTTCTACCTGTTCTTCTAATGCCTGTTTTTTCTTTTCTGCTTTCTGCTCTTTTTGTTCCTTCATCTTCTGTACTTGTTCTGTGCTCATCTCTTTCACTTTTCGACCAAGCTTAGCAAAAAGCTCACCTATGGATTTTTCACTGACAAAAATCACACCAATGATAAATAGGAAAAACGACAAAATGGCTGCTCCAGCTTTAGCAAAGAGGTAATAGCTGATCGAAAGCAGGATGGCACCTGTCAATCCTCCGCCAATACTGTAAAACGGGAGTTCTCCCCTCATCATTCCGGTGATTCTGTCCCAAGTCATGGCAAAAATGGAACCTTCGCCAGAGCCAAGCTCAGCTGAAAGAGTTTCAAGGTGTGTGAATAAGAGTAAAGCCGTGACTATGGTGTACACACCCAACAGGCGTTTATGTAAAAATGCAGGCCATTTTCTTTTTACCATTAAATACACACCAACAATTAAAAAGAACAGCGAGGCAATAAAGTACCATACCCCAAACAAGAACTGCCAGAACCTCTCCAATCCTCCTGGAACCGCTCCATCACTAATAGCAGAAGCACCGCTTCCGATGACTGCAATGAAGAGGAAGAACAGCCCTAAAAGTTCAAACTTTAAATGACTTTTCATATTCGATTGCTTTTTTTTCTTTTTTCTTTTTCCAGCCATGGTCTTTCCTCCCCATATGTAAAACTAAACGAGAAAAATGCCGATGGTTCCTTCAATATTCATGAAGAAATACAGCACCGGCATCCAGTCACTCATTTATTCTATTATACCATAGCCATCTACAATGTTACGAGTCCAACCATTGTCCTGGTTGAAGATCCGGATCCATATAATGAGAGGGATCTGTCGAAAGGACTTGCATAATCTGTTTTCTACCATCTTCCGATTTGCGACACATTAATGGGCAGTTGTTATGCTCATGATACACCACAGACATTTCTTCTTCCATTGGAAAAATGTCATGTTCACTTAAGGGCGTATATAGAATGGTCATTGAACCACCTGCTGTTCAGGGCCTTTTCTTTGCTCAATAAGCTCATTCAGTTTGGACATGGCTTCTTTCACTCCACCGACAGCATCAATAAGACCGTGATCCACTGCTTGCTGACCCACAACGTTCGTTCCGATATCCCGAGTTAAATTTCCCTTATCGAACATAAGCTCCTTGAACTTATCTTCTACTACATTGGAATGCCTTGTCACAAAACTGATGACACGATCCTGCATTTTATCCATGTACTCAAATGTTTGTGGAACACCAATGACAAGCCCTGTCATACGTATCGGGTGAATCGTCATCGTCGCCGTTTCAACGATAAACGAGTAATCAGCAGAGACAGCAATTGGCACACCAATGGAGTGCCCCCCTCCTAACACAATGGATACTGTTGGTTTGGATAGGGACGAAATCATTTCAGAGATGGCAAGACCAGCCTCAACGTCTCCTCCAACTGTATTTAACAGGACGACCAAACCTTCAATTTTAGGGTTTTGTTCAATCGCAATCAATTGAGGAATTAAATGCTCATACTTCGTTGTTTTATTTTGTGATGGCAACTGAACATGTCCTTCAACCTGCCCGATAATCGGCAGCACATGAATATTGGAATCAGCAGGCTGAGGGACATTGCTTTGTCCAAGCTGCTGAATCTTGTCAACGAGAGAGGATTGCGATTTGGATTGATCTTTTTCTTTAGAGTCGTCTTTCATGGATCGATCTCCTTTCGCTCTTTTCCCGTAGTATGACTCAAACGATGTGAAACATACTTTCAACATGAAGCTGTTGTTCACATTCTTCATAAGTCCTTCATTGAATTTTTTAAAGGATGTGGCAGGATAGGGTAAGACTCCGTGTCACACCCCTAGAATCAAAAAAGTCCTGAACCGGCGCTTGTCTATAAGAGATCAATGTAAAAACCAGGGGGATGGCCCTGGTTTAGGTAATATGCTGTAAGCAGTATGCAACGGCTGCTTCTTCATCTTTAGTTAAAGGAACCAGCGGCAGCCTTACTCCACCGGTTTCAAGACCCCGAATTTTCAAAGCTGCTTTCACAGGGGCGGGAGAAGGAGCGCTGAACATCCCATTAAACACTGGCAAAAGCATTCGATGGAGTTCTCCCGCTTCTTTCCACTTTCCTTCTTCAAAAAGGGAGAGCATCGTTTGCATCTGATTTCCAATGACATGAGAGGAAACCGATATGATGCCGTTTGCACCGACAGCAAAAGCAGGAAGGGTAAGGTGATCATCTCCGCTGTAAATGGAAAAGTGCTCATCCGTGCATGCACGAATGTTGGCCATCCCTTCCAGGTCTCCAGTAGCTTCTTTTAAGGAGACAATGTTTTCAATCTTAGAAAGTTCAATAATGGTCTCTGGTTGAATTCGTACGACCGACCTTCCCGGAACATTATAAATCATCACAGGAAGCTTCACCGATCCTGCAATGGTTTTGAAATGTTGATAGAGACCTTCCTGATTCGGTTTATTGTAGTAAGGGGCAACAAGCATAATGGCATCCACGCCAGTGGCTTCCGCTCTTTTGGATAATTTTATGGATGATTCTGTACTGTTGCTTCCTGTTCCGGCGATGACTGGCGCTCGACCGTCAACGGTTTTGACGACATGCCGCCACAAGCTTACTTTTTCATCAGCTGTCAGCGTCGGGGATTCACCCGTGGTTCCGGCAATAACAAGGCCGTCGGATCCATTCTTTAATAAATATTCCACCAGGTCGGTCGTTTTATTAAAATCAATCTCACCATGTCGATCAAACGGCGTCACCATGGCAGTTAGAACCTTTCCGAAGTTCATGTCAGTTGTTCCCCTTTCTTAGGTGCTTTGCTCAATCGGAAAGTTTTATGGAGAGCGTTGACGGCTTCTATTAGGTCATCTTCCTTGACTAGGACCCAGATCGTCGTGTGGGAATCGGCGGATTGTAGAATTTGAATCCCCCGGTCAGTCAACGTCTGAACAATCTCTGCCGTTACCCCTGGAATCCCTGTTATGCCGGCTCCGACTGTGGAAACTTTGGCACAGCCTTCTCTCACTTCTGGTTCGTAGCCTAGTTCTTCAAGTATTTGGATGGCTTTGTCTGTAAAGATGTGGTTGATGGTGTAAAGGACACCGCTCGGAGATATATTGATGAAGTCTACAGAAATGTTGGCGGAAGCCATGGATTTGAATACATCCGATTGTAGTTTGGAAGGATCTTCTTTAGATTGAACTTTTATTTGTGTGAGGCCATCCATATGAGCAATTCCTGTTACGGTGCGTTCGGATATGTCTCTTCCTGTTCGATCTTCTTTCGTCCCTGTCACAAGTGTGCCAGGAAGATCAGAGTATGTGGAGCGTACACGGATGGGGACTTTTGCATACATAGCAATTTCCACAGCCCGTGGGTGGATCACTTTAGCTCCTTGATATGCCAAGTTGCATATCTCATTGTACGTAATGGTGTTTAGGGGTCTTGCTTCTTGAACAAGTCTGGGATCTGCCGTCATGATCCCTTCTACATCAGTGAAGATATCGATAAAATCAGAATGCAAAGCCGCTCCCAAGGCAGCAGCCGTTGTATCACTGCCTCCACGGCCAATCGTTGTGACTTCTCCGTGAATCGTTTGCCCCTGAAATCCTGCCACGACTACGACTTCATATGTCTTCAGTTCTTCTAATATCCTGCCAGGGTTTAATTGAGTAATTTTAGCTTTCGTAAAATCCCCATTAGTCATTATCCCTGCCTGAGCTCCTGTTAACGAAACAGCGTTTACTCCCGCCTGATTCAACTCATGTGCAAAAACGATGGAAGAAATCGTCTCCCCGCATGACATCATCAGATCCTGCTCTCTTGGCGAAACGTTTGTTTTCGGGAAGTCAATTAACCCAAGCAGTGTATCTGTGGCATATGGACTTCCTTTTCTCCCCATAGCTGAAACAGTAACGACGATTTTATATCCTTCTTTCAAGCCGTTTTTCACATGGTGGATGGCCCGGGACCGACTCTTCTGGTCCCGGACGGACGTTCCACCGAACTTTTGTACAAGTAGCTTCATTTGGCCACCTCAACTCAATAAAAGTTTACAGCCACTCATTCGCAATCAAGCGTTCTGCAATCTGCACGGAATTCCATGCTGCACCTTTTAACAAGTTATCTGATACAACCCATAAATGGAATCCTTTTTCATCATCGAGATCTTTTCTAATTCTGCCGACAAAAACATCTCGCTTTTCTGCCGCACTCAAAGGTGTCGGGTACGTTTGTGTAGCAGGATCATCCTCGAGAACGATTCCAGGCGCTTCATTCATCAACTGTTTCACTTCTTCTACCGTAACCCCTTCTTTTTCTACTTCAATATATACACTCTCCGCGTGAGATGTGAAGAAAGGAAGGCGTACACAAGTAGCAGCCACAGAAAGATCAGGAGCATGCATGATCTTCTTCGTTTCGTTGATCATTTTCATTTCCTCGAATGTGTACCCATTCTCCTGAAAAACGTCAATCTGGGGTAATGCGTTGAATGCAATGGGATAGTGCTTTTTATCCCCTTTGACAGGAAGAAGATTGGCTTCAAGCTCTTCCCCGTTCAAAAAGGATTGAGATTGTTCACGCAATTCTTCAGCTGCTTCATTTCCAGCTCCGGAAACCGCCTGGTAAGTAGAAACAATGACACGATTCATGCCAAAGGCTTTACGAACCGGCTCAAGGGCAGCAACCATTTGAATGGTCGAACAGTTCGGATTGGCAATAATTCCTTTGTGTTCCTTGATATCTGCTTCGTTCACTTCAGGTACGACGAGAGGTACATCTTCCGTCATACGGAAAGCACTCGTATTATCGATGACAACCGCTCCATGTTTCACAGCTTCAGGAGCCAGTTTCTTAGATATAGACCCTCCCGCAGAAAACAAAGCAATGTCCACTCCTTGGAAGCTTTCAGGCTTCGCTTCTTCGAGTGTATATTCCTGGCCATTAAATACCATTTTCGTTCCTGCTGATCGACTTGATGAGAGAAGCTTTAAGTTTTCAATAGGGAACTTTCGATCTTCTAACGTCTCCAGCATCTTTTGACCGACAGCACCAGTTGCTCCGACGACAGCTACATTATATTTTTTCGTTTCACTCATATTCGGCATCCTCTCTTGTATATCATTTGTAAGAATAGTAAGACATGTCACTATTTTTGTTATTTTATCATATTTACAAGAACACCTGGTATGAAAAAAAGATATTAATTCGGATACCTTTCAATTAAGACGGGCTGAAGCTGCTTTCCTTCAAGCGCTGTTTCAATCGTTTTAGGAATTAATGTCATATCTGCTACCAACGAATTCGGCTTTTTGAAAGGATGATCCTGGCCTAAAGGTACAAAGTAAATGTTCTTCGTAGCCATGAGTCGCATAATGTTCACACCATTCAATCCGAGAGCGTCATTGGTTGAAACGGCTACAACAACAGGGCTTTCATTTCTCAAAGTCGCTTTAGCAGCCATCAATACAGGGGAATCTGTTAACGCATTGGCAAATTTACTCGTCGAATTCCCCGTAAGAGGCGCAATAAGCATGCAGTCCAAAGGTCTTTTAGGTCCGAGAGGTTCCGCATCAGGAATCGTCAAAATTGGTTCTTCCCCAGTAATCTCTTTTATTTTATCTAAATGATCGGAAGCATCACCAAAGCGGGTATCGGTTTTTTGTACCGTGTAAGATAGAACAGGTACCACAGTTGCTCCAAGATCAACGAGCTCCTGCATAACAGGAAATACCTCATGGTACGTACAATGGGATCCGGTCAACCCGAACCCAATCACTTTTCCTTTTAATATAGACATCATTCATTCTCCTTTCGTGAACCTTTCTGAACGATTCGTGATACCACATCTGCTATGATTCTACCTGCCGTTTTTGGAGCTACAATCCCAGGGAGACCTGGTGCGAGTAATGCTTTGATCCCGCGTTTATCTGCATAACGGAAATCGGTCCCTCCCGGTTTTGATGCAAGATCCAAAATCATCGCATGAGAAGGCAGCTGCTTAATAACCGAAGCATCTACGACCAGATGTGGAACGGTATTCAGTAAGATATCACAGGACATATCTGCCTTCGCCATGTCCTTCATATCAATCGGTTCCAGACCCATTTCATAAACTCTTGCTGCTGCCTTTGATGAACGTACTCCAACAGATACTTTGGCACCAAGGTGGTCAAACGTGCGCGCAAGACTCATCCCTACCCTACCAAGCCCAAGCACGATAATTTTAGAGCCGTGTATCGTAAAATCGGTATGTTGAATGATCAACATGAGCGTTCCTTCTACAGTAGGAATAGAATTATAAATGGCAACATCATCCCGATCCATCAAGGGGATGAGTGTACGATTGGTTTTAGAAGCTAAATCTTTTAAATGATCATTAGCGATTCCAGAAAATACTTGGCAATGGGCAGGCGTTCGTTTCAGCCATTCTTCTGATAAGTGAATCAACTGGTTGGAAAATATCCCTTCAATCTTTCCTTCCGAGTCCGTACCCGGTACAGGAAGGATGATGGCATCTAATTTTTCCACCTGATCGCTGTCAAAATCAAGGTCGATGGCTTCTCTAAAGCTTTCATTCAATTGGTCGAACCCAGCCAAATAGACGGTGGCATCCCACTCATTCAACCTTCGAATAAGTTCGATCTGCCGGGCATCGCCCCCTATGACTGCTACATGATATCCTGTTAGCATCCCGGATGTCTCCTTTATCTAGTATCTTATCTCCTTGTATCCTATGCCGGAATGCGGAGTTAGTGATTTCGATTAGTAAACAAAAAAACACTGCAGCACAGGCTGCAGTGTTCACCGTTTTTTTAAGAGGATCGTCTCTTCACCAATGGTCTCAATTTGACTCCAATCGATTGTCATCGCCTTTTTGGAAGACCCAAATCCAATAAATCCGTGATTCATAATGACCAATGACTTGATTACTCCTGAATCTGGGTCAATGATCAAGTCTGCTTTTCCTAAAATGCCTAATTTTTCTCCATTCTCTACATCAATCACTTGTTTTTGGGCTAGAGATGTCATTCTCACAAGAGCTTCTCTCCTTCTTCTCTATCTCTCTTCACTCAATAATTTTTGCAGTGAAGTCAGTTTATACCCTTGATCTTTAATCTGCTCAATGAGTTTCGGCAGGCTTTTTACTGTCACATCGGTCGGATGCATGAGAATGGTTGCCCCATTATGGACTTTGTCCATCACCCTTGTGATTAACACATCAGATGTTGGTTTTTTCCAATCGATTGTATCCACTGTCCATAAGATGGTTTCCATATCCATTTCATCTGCGGCTTCAACAGTAGCCGTATTATAACTTCCGGATGGAGGAGCGAAATATTTCACTTTTTCCTTTGTTAAAGCGAATAAGAGCTCATCCGCCTGCTCTAGATTCGCTTTCGCTTGCTCCTTTGTCATCCTCCCCATGTCCTTATGTCTGTACCCATGACTTCCGATTGTATGTCCTTCTTCTTCAATCATCTGCACGAGGTGTGTAAAATCATTCGCAAAAGCTCCATCAATGAAAAATGTTGCTTTCACTTGATATTCATTTAAAATCTCAACCATATCCGGAATGTATTCTTCACCCCAGGAGACATTGATTAGAAAAGAAACGGCTTCTTTATCTGGATGTCCTCTATAGATTGGAGAAGCTGGTAAATCCTCTAAAGAAACTTCTGGTTTGATTAATTTATAGACATACAATTCAGGATTGTACTTCCCGTATTTTTGCATTTTTTTATAGGAAGCGTCGACATCTACTTTGCGACCAACAATCCCAGGTGTCTTTTTCCAAACAGAATCAATTTTCGCATCCTGCGCTTCCCATTCGAACTCTTCTTTTTCATCCTGGATTTTTTGGTAGATGGTATCTTCTTTATTGACGGTTACGACATGGTCTGCAGTCAAAAAAGCCATGCCAAACCCTATGAAAAAACAGAGATTGACGCTGAATAATACGATTAATCTGAAGCTCATGGACCATCACCCCTATACCATCCTATGGGACAGGTCCTACTTCTAGACCAAAATCATTCTCCATTCTACTTACCGGAAACCTCCTCACAAAACTCAGATGCTGAAATGCAGGCAAAAAAAAAAGAGACTGGCAAGCCAGTATCTCTTCTTTACGTAACCCTATTAAGATTGTTCAACATTTTCCTGTTTTTTCTTCTCATCAAGAAGGATCGCTTTTCTGGAAAGGTTGATTCTTCCCTGATTATCGATTTCTTTAACCTTAACTTTGATTGTATCGCCAAGGGAGACGATGTCTTCCACTTTACCAATGCGCTCTTCAGCCATTTCAGAAATGTGGACTAGTCCCTCTTTTCCTTTGAAAAGCTCTACAAAAGCACCGAACTTCTCGATACGTTTCACTTTACCATCGTAAACTTCGCCGACTTCTACTTCACGTACGATATCCTCAATGATTTTCTGAGCTGTTGTATTCATGCTGGCATCTGTAGAAGAAATGAACACTGTGCCATCCTGTTCGATGTCAATTTTCACACCAGTATCATCAATGATTTTATTGATTTGTTTGCCGCTTGGTCCAATGACATCACGGATTTTGTCTGGATTGATCTTCATCGTCATGATCTTCGGAGCATGGGCGGAAAGTTCTTTGCGAGTTTCAGGAATCGTTTCAAGCATGTGACCAAGGATTTCCATACGTCCTTTTTTCGCCTGAGCTAATGCTTCTTCAAGAATTTCTCTGGAAAGACCTTCAATCTTGATATCCATTTGAAGGGCTGTTACTCCCTTTTCAGTACCGGCAACTTTAAAGTCCATGTCTCCTAGAGCATCTTCCATGCCTTGGATATCTGTCAGGATTGTGTAATCATCACCTGATTTCACAAGTCCCATCGCAATTCCTGCAACTGGTGCTTTAATTGGAACACCCGCATCCATCATAGCAAGGGTACTTGCACAAATACTCGCTTGAGAAGTAGAACCATTTGATTCAAGAACCTCAGAAACTAGTCGGATGGTGTAAGGGAATTCATTCTCAGAAGGAATAACCACTTCAAGCGCACGTTCACCTAAAGCACCATGACCGATTTCACGTCGACCAGGTCCACGGATCGGGCCAGTTTCTCCAACAGAGAATTTAGGGAAGTTGTAATGGTGCATAAAACGCTTGGACTCTTCAAGATCAAGACCGTCGAGGATCTGTACATCACCAAGAGCTCCAAGGGTACATACACTAAGGGCCTGGGTTTGACCACGTGTGAACAATCCGGAACCGTGTGTACGTGGAAGCAATCCTACACGGGAAGTCAGTGGTCGAATAACGTCAACACCACGGCCATCTGGACGAATTTTATCTTTCGTAATTAGACGGCGCACTTCTGTTTTCACCATATCTTCTAATATGGAGCCTACTTGTTTAATTGTTTCTTCGTCTGCTTCCTGCTCTTCGTAAGAAGCAACCACATCAGCTTTCACTTGGGCAATGGCATCTTCACGAGCTTTCTTTTCTTCCGTTTTGATCGCCTGAACAATGGCGTCTGTTGCTTCTGCTTCGACTTTCTCTTTCAGTTCAGCATCGAGGTCGAACAACTGCACTTCCATTTTCTCACGACCTACGGCTTCAACGATTTCTTCCTGGAAGGCAACCAAGCGCTTGATTTCTTCATGTCCGAACATGATCGCTTCAAGCATGTCCTCTTCAGAAACTTCATTGGCACCGGCTTCAACCATATTAATGGCATCTTTTGTACCCGCTACTGTAAGGTCGATATCACTTTTCTCCTGTTGTTCAACGGTAGGATTGATGACAAATTCACCATCTACTCGTCCAACGATGACACCTGCAATCGGTCCTTCAAAAGGAATGTCGGAAACACCTAAAGAAATGGAAGACCCTAGCATTGCAGCCATTTCTGAAGAACAATCCTGATCCACACTCATAACAGAACTAATCACCTGTACATCGTTTCGATATCCCTCAGGGAATAATGGACGGATCGGACGGTCAATAAGACGGGAAGCAAGGACCGCCTTGTCACTTGGACGACCTTCACGTTTGATGAATCCACCTGGAATTTTACCAACAGCGTAAAGACGCTCTTCATAATTTACTGTCAAAGGGAAAAACGGCAGGTCCTTCGGCTCTTTACTTCCGGTAGCCGTGGAAAGGACAGTCGTATCTCCGTAATGAATGAGTGCTGCACCATTCGCTTGTTTCGCCAACTCGCCAATTTCCACGGAAAAAGTACGACCGGCTACGTCAATGGAAAACACTTGTTTTTCTTCTGCCATATAGAACTTAACTCCTCTCGATAACTCTTCTTATTTCATTATAAGGGTTTATTGTCAGTTTACACCCTTCTGTATGTAAACATACAGAAAAAGCGGGAATAACTCCCGCTTTTTCCCATACATTAGCGACGCAAGCCAAGGCTCTTGATTAGCTCACGGTAACGTGTAATGTCCTTATTACGAAGGTAGTTCAATAGGTTACGACGCTTACCTACCATTTTAAGCAATCCACGACGAGAGTGGTGGTCTTGCTTGTGAGCACGAAGGTGCTCGTTCAAAGTAGTGATCTGCTCTGTTAGTACAGCAATTTGTACTTCTGGAGATCCTGTGTCGTTGTCATGAGTTTTGTACTCATTGATTAGTTCTTGCTTACGTTCTTGTGTGATAGCCATTATAGCTACACCTCCTGATAAAATTTAGAATTCCCTTTCCCCGAGCGGCCGTCGGAGTTACGTTCCGCCAAGCGAAGGTTCCATATTAAAGGGTACATTTTTTTCGAATGAAATGCAAGGAAAACCAACAAACTCTGATAAAAAACTATGCTTATGCTCTTCAGTAAGTCTCATTTCAACTATTTAAAAATGAGTGCATTAAAATACACGTAGCGGCTTAATAAGACCTTCTTTTCTTGGGTGCTGCTGGTAAATGGCCAAGACCTCCCCAGCACAGGTCACTGCAAATTGCTCTTCATGAACATGAGCAGGTTTATTAAATACTTGTCCGTGTTTAATTTTATCCACCTGTTCCACATCGACTTCCCAGGAGTCCAAATGGGCAAGCCCTCTGGATAAAGGAAGCAGTAATTGTTCCCCTTTGCTTTCATCTACCACCTTTTGAATCTCATCGAAGGAATAGCAGTCTTCCTTTGTAATATCTGCTGTTTGTGTCCGTACCAAAGAGGACATGTGAGCGGCGTATCCAAAAGACTTGCCAATGTCTACACATAGGGTCCTCACATAGGTGCCTTTGGAACAGATCACACGGAAAGAAAAAGTGAAGGTGTCGCCGTCCTGCTTAGGTTCAGGTGGCATCATTTCAATGTGTTTGATGTGTACTTCCCTTGAAGGTCGCTCCACTTCCAATCCTTCACGGGCATATTCATAAAGCTTCTTTCCGTTAACTTTTACCGCAGAGTACATGGGTGGTGTCTGCGTAATCCATCCTTTAAAAGTACTAAGTACGTCGTTGATCGTTTCCAGGGAAATGCGTTCATTTACCGGAGTTGTTTCCACCGTCGTACCTGTAGCATCTTCGGTGTCTGTGGCATACCCGAGCGTAACAGAAGCTTCATACACTTTATCTGTCTCTGTTAAAAAAGGAACGATTTTCGTCGCCTTCCCTACACAAAGGGGCAGCACCCCTTCTACTTCTGGGTCAAGGGTGCCTGTATGACCGACCTTTTTCGTTTTCAACATACCACGGGCCTTACTGACACAATCATGGGAAGTAAAACCCTTTGGCTTCCATAATGGAAGAATCCCGTCCATTTACCTCTCACCTCGAAACTTCTTTAATCCTATATAAAATCCGTGCTGGATCCAGCACGGATTTTACTGTCATTCTTCCGTATCGTTTAAATCGCGAAGAATCGTTTCAATACGATTTCCTCTTTCGATCGCTTCGTCAAACTCAAACATAATTTCCGGAGTCTTACGCAGACGGATTCGCTGGCCGATCTCAGATCGGATAAACCCTTTCGCTTTCGCAAGACCTACGAGGGTATCATGTTTTTGTTTATCGTCACCCAATACAGAAATATAAACTTTTGCTTGTTGTAAATCACCTGTCACTTTCACTTCAGTAACGGTGACGAACCCTACACGTGGATCTTTGATTTTCTTACTGATGATGTCACTCATCTCTTTTTTCATCTGTTCTCCAACGCGGTTCGCTCTTAAATCGTTCATGTATTCTCACCTCTTCTAACCAGACATCACAGCCATTCCTGATGGGTCTCTGTCCGTTCAAATTCAGGAAATGAATCGATGAAAGCCAAAGCTTGCTGCATCGTTTGTTCCGCAATCACTTTATCACTAGCAATCGTGACGAGGCCGATCCGAGTTCTCTGCCATAAGTCTTGATATTCAAGTTCACTTACAGCAATGTTGAACTCATTCCTCAGCCTGGTCATGATGCGTTTCAAAACCGCACGCTTGTTTTTCAGTGACTGCGCATCATAAATGATACCATCCACTTCTGCGCTTACGATCATTTACGTTCGATTTCCTGCATTTCAAATGGTTCAATGATGTCGCCTACTTTAATGTCATTGAAGTTCTTAATTGTAATTCCACATTCGTATCCTTGTTGCACTTCTTTTGCATCATCTTTATATCGCTTCAGAGCATCGATTTCACCTTCGTAAATGACGACTCCATCGCGAATGACACGGATACCGGAATTACGACCGATTTTACCATCTGTAACGTAAGAACCGGCAATTGTACCGATCTTAGATACTTTGAAGATTTCACGGACTTCCACCTGACCGATGATTTTCTCTTCATATTCTGGATCGAGCATCCCTTTCATAGCCGCTTCGATCTCTTCCATCACCTTATAAATGATGTTATGAAGGCGGATTTCTACATCTTCTGACTCAGCTGCTTTTCTAGCATTCCCGTCAGGACGGACGTTAAAACCAATAACAATTGCATTGGAAGCAGAAGCGAGTGTAATGTCAGATTCTGTTATGGCACCGACACCTGTGTGAATAATTTTAACTTTCACACCTTCCACTTCAATCTTCTCAAGAGATCCAGCAAGGGCTTCTACTGATCCCTGCACATCGCCTTTAACAATCAGGTTGATTTCTTTAACTTCGCCTTGTTTAATTTGATCAAACAAGTCGTCTAAGCTTACTTTTGCGTTAGAGCCACGGTTTTCTTCTAATTGTTTTTGAGCACGTGCTTCCCCTACAGAGCGCGCTTTCTTTTCATCATCAAAGACTAGGAAGCGGTCGCCTGCCTGAGGAACATTGTTTAACCCTGTAATTTCTACTGGTGTGGAAGGCCCGGCAACTTTTACGCGACGGCCGATATCGTTCACCATAGCACGTACGCGCCCCCAGGTATTCCCCACTACAATGGCGTCACTTACATTTAAGGTACCGTTCTGAACCAGCAATGTGGCTACAGGACCGCGCCCTTTATCCAATTCTGCTTCAATAACCGTACCATAAGCAGCTCGCTCAGGGTTGGCTTTCAATTCTTCCATCTCGGATACAAGACCGATCATTTCAACTAGATCGTCGATACCTTCTCCGTTAACGGCGGACATTTTCACAAAGATCGTTTCTCCACCAAAGTCTTCAGCAATCAGCTCATATTCCATAAGCTCCTGCATCACACGGTCAGGATTCGCGCCTTCTTTATCCATCTTATTGACCGCAACGATAATTGGTACTTCTGCCGCTTTCGCGTGACTGATGGCTTCTTTTGTCTGGGGCATAACTCCATCATCCGCAGCAACAACAAGGATGGCGATATCAGTCACTTGAGCACCACGGGAACGCATGCTTGTAAATGCAGCGTGGCCTGGTGTATCAAGGAACGTAATTTTCTTGCCATTGTCTTCGATTTGGTAAGCACCAATATGCTGGGTGATTCCACCGGCTTCGCCTTCTGTCACTTTCGTGTTACGGATCTGGTCAAGAAGCGTCGTTTTTCCGTGGTCTACGTGACCCATGATGGTAACGACAGCAGGGCGGTCCTGCAGATCTTCAGGTTCGTCGTCGAACACCATGTTTTCAATGTCCGTCTCGTCCACAATGACCTCTTCTTCGACTTCTACACCGAATTCCTCACAGATTAATTCAATGGAATCTCCATCAAGTTCCTGGTTAATGGTAGCCATTGTGCCTAGGAACATAAGCTTTTTGATGATTTCTGAAGAGTCCTTGTTCAGTTTTTCTGCAAGCTCTCCAACCGTGAGGCTGCCTGAATAAGTGATTTTTTCAGGTGTCTGCTTTTTAGACTTTTTAGGTGCTTGCTGCGCTGCAGGTTTGTTGTTCTTCTGGTTGTTGTTTCTTTGCTTTTTGTTTGATGGCTTTTTATTATTGTTAGGCTTTTGAGCCTTTGATTTATTCTGGTTTTGAGCTTTTGGTGCTTGGCCTTTTCCAAATGCCTGGTCCAGCTTCTTCGCTGCATCCTCTTCCAAAGTGGACATATGGTTGTTCACTTCGATATTCAGATTTTGCAGTTTTTGAATCACTTGTTTACTGGATAGTTCGTTTTTCTTGGCATATTCGTATACGCGCATTTTACTCATAAAATCTTCACCCCCGAATAGATTCATCGAGTAGCGATTGCAACTTTTTCGCAAATCCTTGGTCAAGAACTGCGATCGCGACTCTCCCTGCCTTTCCGATAGCCTGTGATAATGTGTCTCGATCATCGACTTCATAGCAAGGTATTTCATAGAAGCTGCATTTATCTGTCAGCTTCTTTTTTGTTTGTTTCCCTGTATCATTGGCAATGAGGACGAGCTTAGCTTTCTGTCTTTGAATGTCTCGTACAATCGATTCTTCACCGAGCGTACACTTCCCGGCTCTAAGGGCCAGTCCCAATAGGTTCAAATAGCTGCCGCTCATGATGGGTCAGCCTTCACTTTTGCTCTCAATTCCTCGTAGATGTTTTCATCCACCTTGGTTTTAAGGTGACGGTTCAGCACCTGTTGCTTTTCAGCCTGATCAATGATTTCTAGGTTTTTCATGAGATAGGCTCCGCGTCCATTCTTTTTCCCTGTATCGTCCACAAAAACCTCTCCCTCTTTATTGCGCACTACACGGATCAATTGCTGTTTAGGAACCATTTCCTGTGTGACGACACATTTTCTTAATGGTTGTTTTTTGGAACGGGTCATCGTTCTACCCCTCCTTAATCTTCAGACACTTCTTCGTCGAAAAAGTCTTCCTCTTCAACATCAGTCTCTTCTGTAGAAAGAAGACCTTGTTCACGTGCTTCACTTTCACTCTTAATATCGATCTTCCAGCCTGTCAATTTAGCTGCAAGACGAGCGTTTTGACCACGTTTACCAATGGCAAGGGAAAGTTGATAATCAGGAACAATTACCGTTGTCGCCTTGTCTTCCTCATCTACAAGCACTTCGACGACCTTAGAAGGGCTTAACGCATTCGACACATATTCAACGGGATCTTCAGACCATTGAACAATATCAATTTTTTCACCCTTCAGTTCATTTACGATAGCCTGAACACGTTGACCTCTTTGACCTACACAAGAGCCAACTGGATCGATTTCCTGATCTTCAGCATATACAGAGATTTTTGAACGGTCGCCGGCTTCACGCGCTACAGACATGACTTCGACTGTACCGTCATAAATTTCAGGTACTTCCATCTCAAACAAGCGCTTCAAAAGCCCTGGGTGTGTACGGGACACATAGATGTGTGGCCCTTTATTGCTGTTTTCCACCTTCGTCACAAATACTTTGAGGCGATCATGAACTTCATAAGTCTCGGTCGGCATTTGCTCCCCTTCTGGAAGACGAGCTTCAATTTTCCCAAGATTTACATAGACGAAGCGGGGATCTTTCCTTTGGATGATCCCAGTCATGACGTCCTCTTCACGATCGACATATTCGCCGTAAATGATGCCGCGTTCCGCTTCACGGACACGCTGCGTAACGACTTGCTTAGCGGCTTGAGCTGCGATACGACCGAAATCCATAGGTGTCACTTCTACTTCAATGACATCTTCAACCTCATAGTTCGGATCAATGTCTTTCGCTTCTTCTAAAGAGATCTCCTGCTGCGGATCCATCACTTCGTCTACGATTTCTTTTCGCGCAAGAACTTTCATGGCACTTTCTTCTTCATTAATATCCACACGGACGTTCGTTGCGGAATTGAAGTTTTTCTTATAAGCAGAAATCAATGCTGCTTCAAGTGCTTCCAATAAAAGATTTTTGTCGATGCCTTTTTCCTTTTCTAAATAATTCATGGCATCAAATAGTTCACTACTCAACAGTCTTCTCCCCCTTAATTAAACGTGACAGCTAAATTGGCTTTAGCAATCTTTTGATATGGTACTTCCAGTTGTTTCTTACGTGTTTTAATACGAATTTCTACAGTTGCCACGGAATTTTCAAAGGACTTAAGTGTGCCTTCAAACTCCTTCTCCCCATCAATCGGTTCATAGAGTTTCATATACACATACTCACCAACAAACTTCTTAAAGTCTGCTTCTGTCTTTAAAGGACGTTCTGCCCCTGGTGATGCAACTTCAAGAAAATACGGAATTTCAATGGGATCTTCTTCATCTAATTTTTCACTCAATTGTTCAGATACTTGTCCGCATTCTTCTATGTCCACACCGCCTTCTTTATCGATGAAAACGCGAAGGTACCAGTTTTGACCTTCTTTCTTGTACTCAATATCGACAAGTTCGAGGTTCATATCCTCAAGGATCGGCTGGACAAGACGTTCTGTAACGGATGTAACATGATTGCTCATGCTCTTCCCTCCTTCGAACACAATGTAATGGTTAGTACTTATTATTATGGGATGTATTCGCTCATTTCATTAAGTAATGGGGGCCGTATATGCAAGTACCATGAGAAACCGCTATGACATAAGATCATAGCGGTTCGTCTCGCGGGTACTAAAACCCCTCATGCATCGAAGTTTCTCCACAAGCAAGAGGCTGGAATATGACGAAAGAGTGGGTTGCCCCACTCTTTCGTCGTTCGTATCACTCTTCTCACCATAAAAAATATATCATAGATGCGTATTCTATGCAACAAAGGAAGAAACCAACAGCTTTTCCTATACCCTCAAATGACGTTATTTCATAAAACTCCTGCTTTTGTAAGACTGGATTTCGAGAAGTATGTGACCAGAGGCGAGGAGTGCGGGGGATGAGTGGCTCCCCAACCACCTCTGGCTGTTATTTAAAAATGAACCTTGAAAAATCTCGAAGCTGAGCCTCAAACTATGCTATTTCCTATAACAATGGAACGGTATTGTTATTTGTCACAGAGTTGAGAAGTTAGAAAAGGGACAGTTGGTTTTCATCAGGCATTCCCTCTAAACATCCGAAGTTATCCAGATACTCGAGAACTGTTTTGGAAATACGACTCCGCTCTCTCAAGTCCTGCTTGGATAAGAATTCGCCTTCTTTTCGTGCATTGACGATATTGATGGCAGCGTTCGTGCCTAATCCATCGACGGCATTAAATGGTGGAATCAATTCATTACCTTCGACCAGGAAGTCCGTCGCACTGGATTGATACAGATCCACGTTTTTAAATCCATATCCTCTTTCACACATTTCAAGAGAAAGTTCAAGAACAGTCATCAAACTTTTTTCTTTCGGAGTAGCATCGAAGCCTTTCTCCTGAATCTCTTTCATACGCTTACGGATGGCTTCGGAGCCTTTCATCATGGTTTCCAATTCAAAATCGCTGGCCCTGACGGTGAAATAAGCCGCATAGAAATAGATCGGGTAGTGGACTTTGAAGTAGGCAATCCTTACAGCCATCAGTACATAGGCGGCGGCGTGGGCTTTCGGGAACATGTATTTGATTTTCTTACAAGAATCAATGTACCAGTCCGGCACGCCATGTTTTTTCATTTCTTCAATCCACTCATCTTGAAGTCCTCGTCCTTTACGAACAAATTCCATGATCTTAAAGGCAAGGGAAGGGTCGAGACCTTTGTGCATGAGGTACACCATAATATCGTCACGACACCCGATAACCTCAGGTAGTGTACATATGCCATCATTGATCAACTGTTCGGCATTTCCAAGCCATACGTCCGTGCCGTGCGACAGTCCGGAAATGATGACAAGTTCTGCGAATGTTTTCGGCTTTGTATCTTCTAGCATCTGCCTTACAAACCTTGTACCAAACTCCGGCACTCCGAGGGTCCCTGTTTTACACATAATCTGATCCGCCGTCACTCCCAGTGCTTCAGGACCACTGAAAATCTTCATTACTTCAGGGTCATCGACAGGGATTTCCTTCTGGTCAATTCCGCTAAGATCCTGAAGCATACGGATGACGGTCGGGTCATCGTGACCAAGGATATCCAGTTTTAAAAGGTTGTCGTGGATGGAGTGGAAATCGAAGTGCGTCGTCTTCCACTCTGATTTCGTATCATCCGCCGGAAACTGGATCGGTGAGAAATCATAGATCTCCATATCATCAGGGACTACGATAATCCCTCCAGGGTGCTGTCCGCTTGTCCTTTTCACACCAGTACATCCGTGAACGAGACGGTCAATTTCAGCATTTTTATAAAGCAGCTGATGATCTCCTGCGTACCCTTTAACATACCCGTACGCAGTCTTTTCAGCAATCGTACCAATCGTTCCGGCACGGAATACACTATCTTCTCCGAACAATTCTTTCGTATAGTTGTGCGCATGTGGCTGATATTCCCCAGAAAAGTTCAAGTCGATATCCGGAACCTTATCCCCTTTAAAACCGAGGAAGGTTTCAAATGGAATGTCCTGACCGTCTTTCGTTAGAGAAGTACCACACTCCGGACAGTCTTTTTCCTCAAGGTCAAAGCCGCTTCCGACCGATCCGTCTGTAAAGAATTCATTATATTGACAAGACGGACACACGTAATGCGGTGGCAGAGGGTTCACTTCTGTAATGTCAGTCATTGTAGCAACGAAGGACGATCCGACAGAACCACGTGAACCAACGAGATAACCATCTTCCAGGGACTTGGTTACAAGTTTCTGTGAAATAAGATAAATAACCGCGAACCCGTTTCCGATGATACTGTCAAGTTCTTTTTCCAAACGTTTGACGATCAAGTCAGGAATAGGCTCTCCGTAAATGCTGCGTGCTTTGTTGTAGGACATTTCACGAATCTCCTGGTCCGCCCCTTCGATATTAGGCGTATATAGATCATCCTTCACCGGAGAAACTTCACCAATCTGTTCTGAAATTTTATGAGTGTTCGTTACGACTACCTCTGTGGCTTTGTCTTTTCCTAAGAAACCAAGTTCATCAATCATTTCATTCGTTGTTTTAAAGTGGACCTCTGGTAGTGTCTGCCTGTTCAGCGGGTTTCCATTTTGGGATGAAATAAGAATTTGACGATACTGCTTTTCATGAGGCTCTACGTAGTGAGTGTTTCCTGTAGCCACTACTGTTTTCCCCATTCGTTCAGCCATAGCGACAAGCCTTTTCAAAATATCGAGAATTTGTGCTTCCGTCTGGACTAGATCTTTTTCCACTAAGTGATAATAGTTCCCTGGGGGCTGAATTTCGATGTAATCATAAAATTCGGCGACTTTCTCTGCCTCTTCTTCTGATTTCTGCATCATCGTTTCAAACACTTCCCCTTTGTCACAGCCGGAACCGACAAGGATTCCCTCACGGTTCTTCGCGAGAAGGGAGCGTGGAACGCGTGGAACACGGTAGAAGTAATTGACATGTGCTTCTGATACGAGACGATAGATGTTTTTTAATCCCGTGCTGTTTGTCGCAAGCAGGGTACAATGGGAAGGTCGTGAACGTTGATACGCTTTCCCCTCACCCATATAATCGTTCAGGTTTTTATGGTTCGTAATCTCTTTATCCATGGCTCGTTTTACGAGTTTCCATAGTAAATAACCGGTGGCTTCAGCATCATAAATTGCCCGGTGGTGCTGGGTCAACTCAATATCGAATTTCTTACACAGCGTATTTAAACGGTGATTTTTTAATTCCGGAACGAGAAAACGGGCGAGCTCTAACGTATCGATGACCGGATTCGTGGACTTCTCTAGTCCGATTTTCTGATAACCGGCATTCAAAAAGCCCATATCGAAACTGGCGTTGTGAGCGACAAGGATGTCTTCTCCCGTCCATTCATGGAAGTCCTTGAGTACCTGTTCAATTTCCGGCGCATCCTTGACCATGTCATCCGTGATTCCCGTAAGGTCAATGGTTGTCTGAGACAAAGCTTGGTGCGGGTTGGCGAAAGATTCAAATCGATCGATGATTTCTCCACCCTGCACTTTGACCGCAGCTAGTTCGATGATCTTATCGTAAACCGCGGAGAGTCCCGTAGTCTCGACGTCAAAAACGACGTACACGGCATCCTCAAGGTCCCGGTCCTGTTCCTCATACGCAATCGGGACTCCGTCATCTACTAAGTTCGCTTCGACCCCGTAAATGATCTTCACACCATTTTTCTGGCCTGCGGCGTGAGCATCCGGATAAGCCTGGACGACTGCATGGTCTGTAATCGCAATCGCTTCGTGGCCCCAGTCTGCCGCTTGCTTGATGAGACGGGACGGGGAAACAGGTGCATCCATCGCACTCATCGTGGTATGGGCGTGCAATTCAATCCTCTTCTCCCCTTCAGGTGCTTTATCTTCTCGTAATTTTGGTTTCACTTCATTGATATCGTTGGCCATCATCGTCAATTCGTTCGTGAAGTTATCTGTCTGGATCCCCCCGCGGGCTTTAACCCACATGCCTTCTTTCACATGCTTAAAGAGTTCCGCATGATCGTCTCCGCGTGAGAACATTTTGATTGAAAAGGAATCCGTATAGTCGGTGACTTTCAATAGTAATAAATGACGTCCGGAGCGAAGTTCTTTGATTTCAACATCAAAGATATAACCCTGGACAGCAATCTTCTTCTCTTCTTCCTGAATTTCCTCCATCGGGATGATGTCATCTTGAATTTTGTAACCAATTTCAAGCGGCCCTTTTGGCTTGGAGTCGTCTTTATCTTTGACTCTTTCTTCTTGTTCTTTCACCGCTTGCTGGACAAGAATTTTATCTTCTTTTTGACGTTCTTCCTGGAAACGTTTAATCTGTTCCGTTTCTTCTTTCACACGTGTTGAAAGCATGAACGAAGGAAGGCCGCATTTGAGACAGAAACTTTTTAAAGGTTCTTCCAACTTTTTCTGTATGGCATGACTTTCAGCTAAGTTCCTGCAAGTTAACATAACCTTATTCCCGTTCACTTCAGGTTGCTGCTCCATCAATAAATCTTTGTAGCTTGGCGTTAAGTTCGTTAAAGTTTTAATGAAGCTCTGCCAGTATTCTAGGACATCATTCATGGCGAGTTCTTTTTCTGATGTCTCAATTGTCCACGTTACGTCTGCAATGGAGCGGAAAGTCGCTACAAGTTTACTTGTAAATAAGTCATAGACAGATGGCGGCAGGGGCTTTGGCATAAGAAAATGAAAATGCCATAATTTTTGTTCGCGGTAAACCACCAGTTTCTGCATGCTGCTGTCTTTAAAGTGAGGTTCTATTAGATCATGCGGGAACTGAATCTGTTCCAGCAAATAGTGCATTTTTTCCTTGTTGCTGACACTCAAACGGAATTCCTCCTCTTTCCTAACCCAACACCCGACATGGAAAAACCCTTGCTCTTTCCTTTAGCAAGGGTATAGTTTTCCAAAAAATATTAGGCTTTGTACCAGTTCTTTATATATTCTAAGACTTCACTAGTTTCTAATTCATTCTGATCGCCCGTTGCACGTTCCTTCACTTCGACAACGCCTTCACCGGCACGTTTTCCTACCGTAATCCTTACGGGTACACCGAAAAGATCGCTGTCGGCAAATTTCACACCGGCACGTTCTTTACGATCATCATATAAGACTTCGATCCCTGCATCAAGCAGTGTGTCATATAATTGATCTGCCAATTCTTTCTGTTCTTCTTTTTTAGGATTTAATGAAAGCAGATGGACTTGATATGGGGCAATATTCTTCGGCCATGTGATCCCTCTATCATCGTGGTATTGTTCCACGATTGCTGCAAGCGTACGGGATACGCCGATACCGTAGGAGCCCATGATCATGGTTTTCGCTTTTCCTTGATCATTAAGGAAAGTCGCATTCATCCGCTCGGAATAAAATTCACCCAATTTGAAGACATGTCCCACTTCAATCCCTCGGGCAAACTTGATGACTCCCTCTCCATCCGGTGATGGATCTCCTTCTTCAATAAATCGTAAGTCGGCATATGACTTGACTTCAAAGTCTCTTTCAGGTGTCGCATTCTTAAAGTGATAGCCTTCTTCATTAGCTCCACATGATACGTTAACCAAGGCTTCTACAGCATGATCGGCAACAACTTCCACTTCTTCAGGTACTCCAATTGGTCCAAGGGAACCAAACCCTGATCCGAGGAGGCGTTTAGTATCTTCTTCTGAAGCCAGTTCAACGATATCGGCATCATATAGATTCTTCAACTTGACATCATTCACTTCATGATCCCCACGAGTAAGGGCAAGCACAAATTTCTCATCCACTTGGAAAAGAATCGACTTGATGCCTTCCTGTACATCATGTACCAGGAATTCGGCTACATCCTTCATTGTCTTTTGACCCGGTGTTTCGACTTTTTCCAACGTTTCAGGAGCCGCTGAGGACTTTTCATACGTTGCAACAACCGGGGCCATTTCAATGTTTGCTGCATAACGGGAAGTATCGGAATAGGCAATGACATCCTCACCTACTTCAGATAAAACCATAAACTCATGGGTATCTTTCCCGCCCATGGCTCCGGAGTCCGCGATGACAGCACGGAAGTTCAAACCGCAGCGTCTGAATACATTCGAATAGGCTTCGAACATTTTGTCATAGGTTTCGTCAAGGCTTTCATAGGATTCATTGAAAGAATAGGCGTCCTTCATTAAAAATTCTCTTCCACGTAAAAGACCGAAGCGAGGACGTGCTTCATCACGGAATTTATTTTGAATTTGGAAAACCGTCAAAGGAAGCTGCTTATAACTTTTCACTTCATGTCTTACAAGACTTGTGATGACTTCTTCGTGTGTCGCACCAAGGGCGAACTCCCGATTGTGGCGGTCGTTCAAACGCATCAGTTCCGAACCGAAGGTCGTCCAACGTCCCGTTTCCTTCCAGAGTTCGGAAGGCTCAAGAGCGGGCATGGCCATTTCATGGGCACCGATTTTTTCCATCTCTTCCCTAACGATATTTTCAACCTTGCTTAATACACGGCGGCCGATCGGAAGGAAGCTGTAGATGCCTGATGCGATCTGGCGTATGTAACCAGCGCGAACGAGGAGCTGGTGGCTCTTGATTTCAGCATCCGCAGGGTTTTCTTTAAGGGTAGGTATTAACATATGACTTTGTCTCATAAATGCACCTCAGTTCTATTTAATCAAAATGTATAAAAGGGGGAATTCACTAGTCTCAAAGATTCCCTATCTTTTTGAAGTTAATAAAAAGAAGCCGGAAGCCTGGGAATCTCCGATCACCTCAGGACTTCCAGCTATAAATCAATCACAAGAATAAACGTTGGATATCGTTCCATGTGACTACGAGCATCAATAACATGAGTAATGCAAACCCTATGAAATGTACGATCCCTTCTTTTTGAGGATCAATCGGCTTTCCTCTAAGCCCTTCAAGACCTACGAACAACAGACGTCCTCCATCCAAAGCAGGGAGTGGAAGAAGGTTCACAATCCCGAGGTTAATACTTAAGATAGATGTCCACATGACGAAATTCGTAAATCCTGTGCGGACGACCTGGTCAGTGGCATCATATATGCCGACAGGTCCTGACAACATATCTAATGAAAACTGTCCGGTCACTAATTTACCAAGATTCGTTAATATCAATGCTGACCACTCATAGGTCTGTGTAAATCCAAACGTTAATTTTTTCGCAAATGATTCTTCAAAAGCCCGGGCGACACCTACTTGGCCGATGGTCGCTTCTCTACTTTCAACAGCGGCCGGAGTGACGCTCAACTGATTCGTTGCTCCTTCTCGATTGACCGTCAATGTCACTTCTTCCTCTGGATGAGCACGGATGATGGTGGTGAACTCTTCCCATGTACTTACGGATTCACCGTCCACTGCAACGATTTCATCACCAGCATGCAAACCAGCCTGTGATGCAGGCGAGTTGTCCTGGATTTCTCCTAGCTTGGCTTCGTTTGAAGGGACACCTTGAATGAAACCAAGGATCATGAACAATACAATAGCCAATACGAAGTTCATCATGGGCCCTGCGAAAAGCTGCATCGCACGCTGCGGGACAGATTTGGATGCGAATTGTCGGTTGTAAGGAGCAATTTGCGTTTCCTTTTCATCCATGACGAACATTGCTTTTTGGTCTACTTCAAAGAAGAGTTTTTCATCTTCATCGATTTCATAACCTTCAATGACAAGGCGATGATCTAGATCCGCTCGTTCGACTTCAATCACACGTGCGTGAGGATGCTTGTCTTTATTGTTTACGATGATTTTATTTACTTTCCCCGCTTCATTGAATTCAAGACCAATATGATGGCCTGCTTTCAATTCTACGATTTCTGGATCTTCACCTGCAACTCGAACATAACCGCCAATGGGAAGAAGACGGATTGTATAAAGAGTTTCATTTCGAGTGAATGCAAAAATCTTAGGTCCAAATCCTATCGCAAATTCCCTTGCGAGCATTCCCGACCGTTTGGCAAATATGAGATGCCCCCACTCATGCACGAACACCAAAAGTCCGAACATAAGAATAAATGCAACCACTGTAGTCAAATGAAGCACCTTCCTTTTTAGCTCTCATTGTTCTATGGATGTGAATAGCGGAAGTGAACCATCAACGTTTAGACGGCCGCATGAACTTCTCCAACAACCAGAGCTCTTAATTTATTTGGAAACGAACTCTTTCCCTCGTTTCCTTATCTATAGAAATTATGGTAGACAAGTCAGGGTTATGAATCCTGTCATGGTTTTCTAATGCTTGACCGATGTATTTTTCAATGTCAAGAAAGGAAATTCTGCCTTCGAGGAACTGCTGCACAGCTTCTTCGTTAGCCGCATTCAAGACTGTCGGCATGGATCCGCCTGCTCTTCCTGCTTCAAATGCCATTCTCAAGCAAGGAAAACGATCCATGTCCATCTTTTGAAAATTCAACGTTGCGATCTCTTCCAAATTCAAGTTTTTGGTGATCGGAAGTTCTTTCCTTTCAGGGTAGGTCAATGCGTATTGGATAGGAACTTTCATATCCGGTGTTCCTAATTGTGCAATGACATTCCTGTCCACATATTCAACCATGGAATGGATGACACTTTCTCTATGAAGAATAACATGAATCTGGTCATAAGGTACATCAAAAAGCCAGTGCGCCTCAATAACTTCTAATCCTTTGTTCATCATAGATGCAGAATCAATGGTGATTTTCGCCCCCATCTTCCAGTTTGGATGATTCAATGCATCATCCACTGTCACTCCGACAAGTTCTTCCCTTGTTTGATCTCTGAAGCTTCCACCAGATGCGGTAATGATAAGTTTATTGATGTCTTTCCTCTGCTCACCGTTCAATGCCTGAAAAATTGCCGAATGTTCACTGTCTACAGGGAGAAGGTTGACCTCATGTTTTTTAGCTTCTTCCATGACGAGATGCCCTGCTGTCACGAGGGTTTCCTTGTTCGCAATCGCGATTTGTTTTTTGGATTGAATCGCTTTTAAAGTCGCTGGTAATCCGATACTCCCCATGACTGCGTTTACGACTACATCTACAGGTTCGGCTACACTTGCCTCAATTAAACCTTCTCCACCACAAAGAATTTGTGAGTGAGTCACTTCTTTTTCCAGTTTTCTCTTCGTTTCTTCATCTTGAACGACAATCATGGCAGGTTTGAACTCTCGAATCAAAGGAAGAGCTTTTTCGACGTTTCTCCCAAACCCCATGGCATATAAAGAAAATTGATCTGGGTGCAACCGAAGTACATCAAGGGTTTGAATTCCAATTGAACCCGTTGCCCCAAGTAACGATACTTGCTTCATTGTTCCATGGCCCCTCTCTCCTATGAAATAAAGTTAATCAAATGCAGGATCGGTAAAATGAAAATCAGACTGTCAAACCGATCCAATACACCCCCGTGTCCGGGCAGGATTTTCCCTGAATCTTTCACTGCATAGTGCCGTTTGAATGCCGATTCCACAAGGTCCCCTATTTGTCCGGCAATCGAAACAAGTACAGTGACTAGTAACACGATAATCATCGAATGTTCAAGAGGATAAACCAATTGGAAAATCAGTGCGACTACACAGGCAAGGATGATCCCACCAACGGAGCCCTCGATGGTCTTCTTCGGACTGATTTGAGGCCAAAGCTTATGTTTACCTAACGCACGACCGAACAGGTAAGCACCTGTGTCTGTTGCCCATACGACAAACAATGCAAAGAAGATATATTCCAGTCCCTCTTGCCGTGTCTCCATTAGATAATTGAATCCCATTCCAATATAGATGGCTGATAATAAAAGAAAACCAGCATCATCAAAAGTGAAACGGTTTTTGACAAGCACTGTGTAACTTAACAGTACAAGTACCGCCAGTAGTGTAATTTCGGATTTGGTAATGAGGTCCTCTGAGGTGATGGTTTCATCGAATACCTCATACGGGAACATCAAGGCCCACATCAGAAGCAACCCAAGTCCAGAGGCTACCGAATAGCGGGCTATTTTTTTCATACGTACCAATTCAAGCAATGCGATGCTTGCAATGATATACACAAACGCCTTAAAAGGCCATCCTCCCAACATAACAATGGGAAGGAAAATAAGTGCTGCAACGATAGCTGTAATTGTTCTTTGTTTCATAAGTCTTTTTCACACCTTATACTCCGCCGAAACGACGTTTACGATTTTGGAAGTCATAAAGAGCTTTTTCAAAATGACTTTCATCAAAGTCCGGCCAATAAACCTCTGTAAACCAAAATTCAGCATAGGCCAACTGCCATAATAAGAAGTTTGACAACCTTTGTTCTCCACTCGTCCGGATAAGCAGATCAGGTTCAATCAACTCTGACGTGTACAATTCTTGAGAGAACATGGATTCGTCAATGTCTGAAATGTCCATTTCTCCTTTTTGTACTTTAGAAGCAATTTGCTTGACTGCATGCACCATCTCATAACGACTTCCATAATTCAGCGCAAAATTGAGAATCAGCCCATTATTGTTCTTCGTTTTTTCCATCGCTTCTTTGACGGCCTTTTGAGTATGGTCAGGCAGGACGTCGAAATCACCGATGGTCCGGACTTGGACATTTCGCTCGATCAGTTCAGGCAAATATGTACTTAGAAAATCGACAGGAAGCTTCATAAGAAAGTCTACCTCATTTTTCGGGCGTTTCCAATTTTCCGTAGAAAAAGCATAAAGGGTAAGTACCTTCACACCGACATCTGAAGCATATCGAACGATTCTCTTCACGACGCCCATGCCCTCTTTATGTCCGGCAATCCGAGGCATTCCTCTATTCTTCGCCCATCTTCCATTTCCGTCCATAATGATCGCAACATGTTGAGGAATATGGTTTTCTTCAAGGCCTAATGGCTCGGTGCGGGGCTGCTTTTTATCTTTTTTGAATGGAAACTTGATAGGCATGTTCAATCCTCCAGTCCAATTGTTCCATCTATTTATTATATACTAAATTCAAATATCATGCCGAAATCCTTAAAGAGACTCAAGGAACACACGTATCTACACGAATCGTGTAACATCATGTCTGCGTACGCGCTCAAGCCTATTGATAAAAGTCTCTAAAGGATTTTTTCCTCCTCAAGTAAATATTTGAGGCTAAACTAAAATAAAAGCCGCGCTGCCAAACATCTACAGCGCGGCTTGATACACCTTAAGGCATATAGAATTGGAGAATCATACTTCCATGATTTCCTCTTCTTTTGTTTTTGCAAGTTGATCGATTTTCTCAACGTGCTGGTCTGTGACCTTCTGAACGTCATCCTGGTAAGAACGAAGGTCATCTTCCGTTAGCTCGCCATCTTTTTCAAGCTTTTTAAGACGGTCATTGGAGTCACGGCGAATGTTACGGATTTGCACCTTCGCTTCCTCCGAATACTTTCCTACAACTTTAGCAAGGTCTTTACGACGTTCTTCAGTCAGTGCAGGAATGTTGATTCGTACAACATTTCCGTCACTAGAAGGAGACAAGCCAAGGTCTGCTTTCTGGATCGCTTTTTCAATTTCTGCAATCGCACTCTTATCATATGGTGTAATGACAAGTAAACGCGGTTCAGGTGCAGAGACTTGTGCCAGTTGGTTCAATGGAGTCGCAGCTCCGTAGTAATCCACGTACACGTTATCAAGAATTGAAGGATTCGCACGTCCTGCACGGACCGTTGCAAGCTGACGAGAGAACGCTTGTGTCGCTTGTTCCATTTGTTGCTTCGTTTCATTAATTACTGCATCAGACATAATTATTTCCCCCTCACAATAGTTCCAATATTTTCGCCCATTACGGCTTTCTTGATGTTTCCGTCTTCTGTTATTGAGAATACCAATAAATCGATATCGTTGTCCATACATAATGATGAAGCTGTAGAATCCATGACCCCAAGACCCTCATTCAAAACGTCCATGTAAGAGAGCTGATCGTACTTCACAGCATCTTCATTGGTTTTAGGATCATCTGTATAAACACCGTCTACATTGTTCTTCGCCATTAAGATTACATCCGCTTCCACTTCTGCAGCTCTTAGAGCAGCTGTTGTGTCAGTAGAGAAGTATGGGTTCCCTGTCCCAGCCGCAAAAATGACGACGCGTTTCTTTTCCAGATGACGAATCGCTTTTCTGCGGATGTATGGTTCCGCTACTTGTCTCATTTCAATGGAAGTTTGGACACGGGTCGGAATCCCTAAGTTTTCCAGACTATCCTGAAGGGCAAGAGAGTTCATGACCGTTGCAAGCATCCCCATATAATCAGCGTTTGCACGATCCATTCCCATCTCGGCTCCTACTTTACCGCGCCAGATGTTTCCACCTCCGACGACGACAGCGACTTCCACACCGAGTTCAGCCACTTCTTTGACCTGACGGGAGACTGATTTGATGATGCTGGGTTCTAGTCCAAACCCTGCTTCTCCACTTAAAGCCTCTCCACTTAGTTTTAATACGATACGACGATAGCGAGCAGTAGTCATAGTTACCTCCCGTGTTTTAACTGTATTCCTCTACATTTTTTTGCACATCGTTCTGCAATTATGTAGCATGTTTGAAAATAGGGAACACCGGAAGTGTCCCCTATTTTCCATGTTCATTATTTTTTAACCTGGTTCATAACCTCATCTGCGAAGTTTTCTTCGCGTTTCTCCATACCTTCACCAACTTCGAAGCGATCGAAACCAGTGATTTGGCCACCAGTAGATGCTACGAACTGTTTTACTTTCTGGTCTGGATCTTTAACAAAGCTTTGATCAAGCAGGCAGATTTCTTCGAAGAACTTGTTCAAACGGCCTTCGACCATTTTTTCAACGATGTTTTCAGGCTTGCCTTCATTCATCGCTTGCGTTTTAAGCATTTCACGCTCTTTGTCTGCTTCTTCTGCAGGAATTTCTTCACGGGAAACATAACGAGGGTTTACAGCTGCTACGTGCATCGCAACGTCTTTCGCTGCAGACTCATCTGTAGAACCTTCAAGGACAGTCAACACACCGATGTTTCCGCCCATGTGAAGGTAAGCACCGAATGCATCGTTATCCGTTTTCTCTTTGATAACGAAACGACGAAGGGAGATCTTTTCACCGATTTTCGCTACGCGTTCTGTGATATAGCTGCTAAGTACTTCTCCATCACCGTGAAGCTTCTGTTCTAGTGCTTCTTCAACTGTTGCAGGCTTTTGAGAAAGCAAGTGCTGACCCAAGTCTTTAAGCAGGTCCTTGAACTGGTCGTTCTTCGTTACGAAGTCCGTTTCACAGTTTACTTCGAAAAGTACAGCTGTGTTGCCGGAAATTTCAATTGCAGCAGAACCTTCCGCAGCAATACGGTCAGCTTTCTTAGCTGCTTTGGAAATTCCCTTCTCACGCAACCATTCCATTGCTTTGTCCATGTCACCATCAGTTTCAGTGAGTGCTTTCTTACAGTCCATCATTCCAGCACCCGTTTTTTCACGAAGTTCTTTTACCATTTTAGCATTTACAGCCATTGTAAAGCCTCCTTATTAGTTGCATATAAGTATAGCTCTTGCGTTTTGAAACGCTTGAGCTGTTACGGATTCTTTAAAAAAGGTGATAAAGGTATACCCCCTTATCACCTTTTGACCCATCTTACTCTTGAGCAGCTTCTACAGCAGCTTCAGTTTCTTCCGTTGTTTCTGTTTCTTCCCCTTGCTTAGCTTCAAGAACAGCGTCTGCCATCTTAGAAGTCAACAATTTAACGGCACGGATTGCATCATCGTTTGCAGGGATGACATAATCGATTTCGTCTGGGTCACAGTTCGTATCAACGATACCTACAACTGGAATATTCAATTTGTGAGCTTCAGCAATCGCGATGCGCTCTTTACGAGGGTCGATCACGAACATTGCGTCCGGAAGGCTCTTCATTTCTTTAATACCGCCTAGGAATTTAACAAGACGATCTTTTTCTTTAAGCATGTCGACGACTTCTTTTTTAGGAAGTACATCGAATGTACCGTCTTCTTCCATGCGCTCAATGTCTTTAAGACGGTTGATACGCTTACGGATGGTTTCAAAGTTTGTCAGGGTACCACCCAACCAACGTTGGTTGATGTAATACATGCCACAACGAGTCGCCTCGTCGCGAACTGTATCCTGAGCTTGTTTTTTAGTACCTACGAAAAGAATGTTACCGCCGTCAGCAGCGACCTCTTTTACATAGTTGAATGCTTCATCAACTTTCTTGACCGTTTTTTGCAGGTCGATGATGTAGATCCCGTTACGCTCCGTGAAGATGTATTTTTTCATCTTCGGATTCCAGCGGCGGGTTTGGTGTCCAAAGTGAACACCAGCTTCAAGTAGCTGTTTCATAGAAATTACAGACATGATAGTTCCTCCTGTTTGGTTTTTTTAGTATCCTCCGCCTCTTTCATCTTCTCTAGTGAACTCTATAAAAGAGCAACCTCACTTGAGAATCCAAAGGCGTGCGTATTGACACCGTCAGTAAATATATCACAACAGAACGGGGCATTCAAGTTTTTTTCATAGGTTTTTGATGAAATTTGAGGAGTAATTCGATTTCTGTCTTTCCTTTATCCATTATTTTTGCAATTTCCTCTATACTATAACCTTTTTCTTTCAAATCCAATACCTGTGAATGAAAAGAGGGCTGATAGCTTTCCGTTTCTTCCAACTCAGGCGGGGTATAGGTAGAGGAAATCTGTTTCTTTGTGATGACTTCTTTATCCAGATGATTTTTTCCCCTTTCCCCTCTGTCTTCTGTTTGAGAATCATGAAAGTCAGAGGAGTGACTGTTCTTCCTGACAAGGCTTTCCATTCTTTTGTTTTCTTCTTTTATTTCCATTAAATACGAAGTGAAAAGATCCTCTATTTCTGCTGCCACTTGTTTTTGTCTAAGTTCAAGTTCTTCGGTTCTGCGGACCTTCTTCATTATAATGAAGAGTGAAAAGAGCAGAACGCCATCAATAATAAAACTGAAAATCAATAAAAATCCTGTCATTTCTATTCACACCATTCATTTCTGTTCCATTTATGTAGGGGGGGCACAATCACCGCTTCACTGCCTTCTGTTTCATCCCCTGGTCTTCTATACGGTTACAATTTCCCGCAAAGACCCTTTTAGCTTATAGATTGCTTTCGCATGGATTTGGGAGATCCGGGAGGTTGTCAATTCCAGAACCTGACCAATTTCCGTCAAAGTAAGCTCTTCATGATAGAAAAGACTGATAACCAGTTGCTCCTTCTCGTTTAACCGACCGATTTCTCTCGCCAATTCTTCATAGTTTTCTTTTTTAATGACCGATTCTGAGGGTGTAAATGCTCGATCATCCGGAATCGAATATCCAATTCCTTCTTTATGATCTTCGCTTCCATCATTTGTTTTTTCTTCCATGGAGAGAACATTTGCAAAAAGAGAGTCCTTGACAGTCTCTTCCACTTCTTCCGGAGACATACTTAGAGCTTCGGCAATCTCGTGGGAACTTACCGGGCGTTGCCATTCCTGCTCCAGCTTTTCTGTCATCTGTTCGATTTTTTTAGATCGGTCCCTCACAGATCTCGGGAGCCAGTCTTCTTTTCGTAAACCGTCCATGATTGACCCTCTGATACGGAAGGAAGCATACGTATCAAACTTCAAATCCCTTGTTCTATCAAACTTTTTCAATGCATCATAAAGCCCCAACAATCCTAAACTTCTCACATCATCTTTGCTGACGCTCTTCGGTAAATGAGCAGAGATCCGCTGAACATGGTAGCTCACTAAATAGTCGTATTGCTGGACCAATTGATTTGCAGCTTCTCCATCCTGCTCGTGTGTCCACATATTCCACCACTGTTGTTCTTGAGGAGATAAACAGCTGGTCATTCCAATCCTCCCCGTCCTTTAATTGGTTAATTACTAAAACCTTTTATGAATCTTCATTCAATAACTCCCGCACCATCTTTGAAGTTTCTTCTACATCCATATCCGATGATGATGCTGTTTGAGCCGATTCATGAGTGCCTTCATTATCGGCTGGAGCTGTGACGAAACTCCAAAACGCCCGAAATACATAGGAGAGTACAAAAAAACTTAAAAAGGCGATGGTTCCCCTGTAAATCGCGGTATCAAAATTCGTCACTTGAGTGCTGATTGAAAAAACGAATAGAAACCCAAACACGGCTGTCCATAAATTCCACAAAAGCGTACCCATCATCAAATCACACTTTCTCCTTGATTCACTTTCTTTATATGCAAATTCGCTGTCTCAGGATTGAATTCAATCGTTCGTCCGCTCTTACCTCCGACATCTGCTGCCAATATCGGAATATGAAGAGATTGAAGGTTTTTTTTCACCGCCTCCACATTCCTTGGGCCTATACGCATCATGTCACTGTTGGAAGTGAATTGAAACATTTGGGCCCCACCCGCAAGCTTCGCTTTTAAACGATAGGAAGACGCTCCAGCACCTCTAAGGGCAGTAATCAGATCTTCGATCGCTGTATCTGCATATTTCGCTCTCTTCAGTCCCTGCTTTTTTGCAAGGGAAGCTTCAGGAAGCATAATATGAGCCATTCCCGCCAGTTTTTTAATATCGTCATAAAGTACGATCCCAACACATGAACCAAGCCCTGAAGTACGAATCAAATGCGGGGGATGGACAATACCCATGTCTCCGATCCCAATTCTCACGACCTGTCCTTCCTTAATCACCTTCATTCACTCCTAAGGAAGAAAAAATCTTCTGATAAGAGGGAGGATCAGGAAAGAGGAAGAAATGACCTTCCAGGAATCCACCTTCCCCTCCGTCTCGATCCGTAAGAGAAGTCTTGATCACAATGGCTGCGTCACTCACTTGCGAAAGTTCAACTAATCCCATGCTTAGAATAGCCCCCACCATATCCTGAGATATCGATGGTACCGTTGATTGAAGATCCAATTCTGTAAAATCGCAAAGTGCGGTAAGATAGGCCCCTGACAGGATATTCCCTAGTTCCTGGAGAGCAGAAACAGCCATTCCCGCATCATTATCAAAACCTTCGGAAGCATTTGTCATAAGTTCTACAAAATGATGAGCTTGGAAAGGGGGCATGAGAAAGAACATACTGCCTGGAGCCTCGCCTTCCATTCTTTGAAAAATACTGACGACTTCTTTATCTGCTCCCCCGGCGAGATCCATCACTTGGTCAAAGTCCACCACTTCTACACCGGGGACATTCATCTCTATTTTCTTCTGAAGCAGTTTGGATAGAGATGTAGCCGCATGTCCTGAACCTATATTGCCGATTTCTTTCAAAACATCCAGCTGGATGGGACCAAATTCTTCAATGAATTTTTTTGAATTAGACATAAAGCTCATTCAACTCATGAACGTCGTCTTTGGCTAGAACTTTTTCTAAATTCAACAAAATGAACAAGCGCTGATCCAATTTGGATACCCCTTGGATATAATCCGCCTCAGCTGTTCCTATCACTTCTGGTGGAGGTTCGATGCTTTCTTCATCCAGGTCGAGGACATCGTTTGCCGCATCCACGATCAAGCCGACACTCATCTCATGGATTTTCACTGTGATGATTCTTGTAGCATCCGTATCCGCCACTTCTTCAATCCCGAATCTTTGTCTCAAATCGATGACCGGTGTGACGACCCCTCTTAAGTTCAGGACTCCTTTTACAAATGATTTTGTGCCGGGGACACGGGTGATCGGCATTAGTCGTTCGATGGAACCTACGAGATTAACAGGTACGGTGTATTCTTCATTGTTAATTTGAAAGACAATCACTTTCAATTTTTTATTTTCTTCTGCCACTTTCTTTTCCCTCCTTTGTTACTTGATTAAGGCATTGCTGTCGAGGATTAATGCGACTTGTCCATCTCCCAGAATCGTCGCACCTGAAATGGCGAAAGCTCCGGATAAGTAGTCGCCGAGCGACTTTAAGACGACCTCCTGCTGACCAATGAATGAATTAACAACGAGAGCTGCCATCTTTTCTCCTTTTCGAACAATAACAACAGAGTAGTATTCCTCTTCATCCAATTCCTGCGGTACACTCAGCACATCTTTCAAAAAAACGAGTGGTACGACTTTCCCTCGGAAGTCAATGACTTTTTTGTTATGGGCATGCATGATTTCTTCTTTTTTCACGATGGCCGTCTCAATAATTGATGAAAGAGGGACCGCGTATTTTTCTTTTTGTACTTCCACCAGCATTACGGAAATAATGGAAAGGGTGAGCGGCAGCTGGATGGAGAATATACTCCCCTCATCAAGTACCGAGTCTACGGAAATACTCCCGCCAAGAGATTCGATTGTGTTTTTCACAACATCAAGTCCTACACCTCTACCTGATACGTCAGAAATAGTGTCTGCCGTTGAAAAACCGCTTTCCATGATCAAATCGAACACTTGAGAGTCTGTCATAGCCGCTGCCTGTTCTTCTGTGACCACGCGATTGCTCACAGCTTTTCGGACAACTTTGTCACGGTTTATGCCGCCTCCATCATCAGAAATTTCAATGAAAACATGATTACCACTGTGGTAGGCTTTCAATTCAAGCTTTCCTGTGGCAGGTTTCCCTTTGGCTTCTCTTTCTACTGGACCCTCAATTCCATGATCGATCGCGTTACGAATAAGATGCACAAGTGGATCACCGATTTCATCAATGACGGTACGATCCAGTTCTGTTTCAGCTCCTACTACACTTAAATCAATCTTCTTATTCAAATCTTTTGAAAGCTGGCGGACCATCCTGGGAAATCGATTGAACACCTGCTCGACTGGTACCATACGCATGTTTAAGATGATGCTTTGCAAATCCCCAGAGATTCGTGTCATACGTTCGACTGTTTCACGTAGTTCCGTGTGCTTTAAATCATCTGATATTTGTTCAAGACGACCCCGATCAATCACAAGCTCTTCAAATAAGTTCATAAGAGCGTCCAATCGATCAATGTTGATGCGGATAGTTTTACTCCCTACCTGTTTCCCTTCTTTCTCTTCTTTTTGGACAGGCGCCTTTTCTTGACCATCCCTTTCTTTTTGTGGAGACTGCGAATCTGCTTCTTCTCTCGTCTCTTCAGAAATTTGATAGACAGTGACATGTACATTTTCTATTTCGGATACTTTTTTAATTTGACCTTCTATGTCCTCCGGAGAATCCTCTGTAACGAGCAAAACCTGGAAACTCGTTTCAAAATCTTCATTCTCCAAGGCTTCTACAGAAGGAGAGGACTTGATGACATCCCCTGACTGCTCTAAGATTTCAAAAACCATATAGACACGGGCGGCTTTCAAAAGACAATCTTCTCTTAATGTAACTTCAATCTGGTAATTGCTTTTTCCCAGTTCACTAGATTGTTCCAGAGCTGCTTTGGTGTATTCATCAATAGAAAGTAAAGAGGCAGTTTCCGTCTTCTTTGATGTAGACGCCGCAGCAGGCTCCGCTGCCCCTCCTTCACCGTTTTCGATGTTTTTTAATAACTCGACGACTCTTTCGACATTTCTTTCACCCGAGCCGCCTTCCGCTATATCAATGACCATTGCTTCCAAGTCATCTACAGAATCAAAAACGACATCCAAGATGCCTTCATCTACCAACACTTTTTCATTCCTTACAGCATCAAGGACATTCTCCATCTTGTGTGTCAAATTGGATAGATCCTGATATCCCATTGTTGCTGACATGCCTTTCAATGTATGGGCCGACCTGAAGATTTCATTGACGATGGTAAGGTCCTGAGGATTTTTTTCCAACTGTAAAAGTTGGTCATTGATGGATTGCAAATGCTCTTTACTTTCATCAATAAAAACTTCCAAGTATTGATTGGTTTCCATAGCTCTACCTCCTTTTATTTTGAAGAGATTCTACAATACTGCGACTGATTTCATTTAATTTCCTGACATCATCAGCAAGACCAGATTTCACGATTGCCTTTGGCATTCCGTATACAACACAGGTACTTTCATCTTCTGCGATCGTGAAGACGTTCCTTCCCTGCTCTTTCATCGCAAGAATACCTTCTAAGCCATCGGCCCCCATCCCTGTCATGATGACAGTGGTTGTGGAGAACCCCGGTAGATTCGCAATGGAAGAGAACATCACATTCACTGAAGGTCTATGACCATTTAGAGGACTGGATTCATGTAAATGAATCCTGAGACGCTGGTTATCCTTTACCACTTCCATGTGGTACCCGCCTGGGGCGATATAAGCAACGCCCTTATGTATTTCCTCCATATGTTCCGCTTCCTTCACTGAAATTTCAGACAGCCTGTCGAGGCGTTCAGCCAAAGATTTCGTGAATCCTTTGGGCATGTGTTGAACGACTAAGATCGGGGCAGGAAGGTTTCCAGGAAGAGAGGTCAAAACCTCCTGCAACGCTCTGGGTCCTCCGGTGGAGGTGCCTACGGCAATCAGATGCCCTTCCTCTTTCATATCGTCAGGGGCACGGACTTTTTTACTAGAGATTATCGTAGATGGTGGCTTTACTTTGGCCTCTCCTGCAATAAGAACTTTGCGGACAACATCTTTGTCTACCTTTTCCATATCAAGAGAAATAGAGCCCGATGGTTTTTGTATAAAATCCACAGCTCCAAGACTCATGGCTTTCATCGTGCTTTCCGCCCCCTCCTGTGTCAAACTTGAAACCATTACTACAGGGAGCGGAGAACTTTCCATGATCTTTTGTAATGCCTCTAAACCATCCATGACTGGCATTTCTATGTCCATTGTTACGACGTCCGGTCGTAAGGTGTCCAACTTATCCAGACAATCTTTGCCATTCCTAGCGGTGCCAACAACCATGATTCGATAGTCTTTTTCTAATATATCCGTCAAAATTCGCCTCATAAAGGCGGAATCATCGACGATCAGTACCCTCAACTGTTTCATTTCTCTACCTCTCAAAAACAAATCTCCTTAATTTATCCACGAACGAAAAGGATGATGATGCCTGAGTACGGCTCTCGTTCAAATAACCAAGCACCAGCTCCTCAAGGGATCGGCTCACTCTGCTTTTAGGTCTGTCAATCACAAATGGACGCTGTTTATTGACGGCTTCAAGGACAGATCTGTCATCAGGTAAAACGCCTAATAAAGTCACTTCTGATGCTAAGAACCTCTTGACTACAACCGCTAGTCGTTCAAAAGTCTCTCTGCCACTCTTTTCATTAAACGAACGGTTCACGAGAATTTTAATCGGAAGTCTGTTGTCTTTATGTACAAGATGCTTAATCATCGCGTAACCATCCGTAATTGAAGTGGGTTCGGGAGTAGTCACTACGATCACCTCGTGGGCTGAACTAATAAAGTGCAAACTGTCTTGAGTTGCCCCTGCCCCCATGTCGAAGAGGATATAATCGAATGACTTGATCAACTGTTCAAATTCTTTTTGAAAATAGTTGAATTTCGCGTCGTCAAGTTCAAAGATGCGAGTGAGTCCTGAACCGCCGGCAATATAGGACAGGGATTCTGGTCCTCGTTCAATAATATCCTGAATCGATATATCTTCCTTAAATAAGTCCACAAATGTCCTTTTGGGTGATTTCCCCATTAAAATATCGATGTTTCCCATACCGATATCCAAATCAAAGATCAAAACCTTCCGGCCTTGCCTCATGAGCTGCAACGCAAAGTTGACGCAAAAATTCGACTTGCCCACCCCACCTTTCCCGCTGGCAACAGCTATGGTTTTCGCCTGTTTGTTTCCTTCCATCTCCTGCATACGCATACGAAGAACTTCAGCTTGATCTTTCATGTGCAAAACCCTCTACAACTTCTCTAGCAAGGACCATGGCGGACGCTGTCTTAATGTCATCCGGTACATTCTGACCATCCGTCAAATAAGCGACCCCGACATCATGAGTAAGGACCATGTTTACGGCATTGCCTTTTCTTGCGGTTTCATCGGCTTTAGTGAAAATCAGCTGGTGGATGGGAATATCTTTGAATTGCATAAGGATCTCACTCATATCGGTGAACTTGCTCGTCAATCCTAGTACAAGGAAGTTATCCGAATCCTCATGAAAGTCGATCACCTTCTGCAGTTCACGGATGAACAATGAATCCCTGAAGTTCCTTCCTGCCGTATCAACAAGTACGAGGTCGAAATCTTGAAAACGTTCCTTCGCCTTCTTGTAATCCTCCATGCTATAAGCAACTTCTAGAGGGATATCCAAAATTTTTGCATATGTTTTCAACTGATCGATCGCGGCAATCCGATACGTGTCTGTTGTAATAAAACCCACGTTCAACTGGTGATTTAAAGCGGCATCCGCCGCAAGTTTCGCAAGCGTGGTCGTTTTTCCCACGCCCGTAGGTCCGACTAAGTGGATGAATTTCTTATCGAAAGCAGGTTTCCCAAATTTCATCTGCTTCATAGATTCATGCAATTCCAGTCTCAGGTGGTTTTCAAGCTCGGTTAAATCTTTGAAACTTTTTCTTTTTTCCAATAGACGATCAATCACATTTCCTGCTACATCTTCCGTGACTTCACGCCCTAAGAGAAACTGATAAGCCATTTCAAGCGGTTCAGGATAAGCTTCTTTTCGATTTTGAATGATGGACCTAAGCTCTTTCAATTCCTCCATAATTTCACGATTCGGGTGGACGTGGGATGGTTGTTCTACCATTTTATCAACCCGTCTCGTTGGATCAGGTGTCCTCTCGTGCTCATCAGAAGGGTCAATGGCAGCAATGACTTCTGTGATCTCTTTTTGGAACAGACCTAAAAATCCATTCGATTTCTTCACTTTGGAATTTAGGATCACAGCATCCGCCCCTAATTCCGCTCTCACTTTCTTGATGACTTCCGGCATTGTAGCCGCTTGAAATTTTTTCACTCTCACGCTACATTCACCACCCCTACACTCTGGACTTCTACCGTTGGATCTAATTCGTTATAAGATAATACAACGACTTGAGGTAAGAAACGATCCAGCAGTTGTTTTACATACATCCGTACCGCTGGTGAACATAGAAGGATGGCTGTTTCTTCCTGTAAGGACATTTGCTCCACCTGTTCTGCAATCGCAGCAATAATGGTCTGCTGATTTTCAGGATCCAGGGCTAAATAACTTCCATGCTCTGTCTGCTGGATATGATCGGCAAGGATCTTTTCCACTTTTCCAGAAACGGTAATGACTTTCACTAATTGATTGTCTTTTTTATACTGGTTCGTAATTTGCGCGGACAGAGATTGCCTCACGTATTCAGCCAGCAACTCCGTATCATTGGTCATTCTTGCGAAATCAGCGAGCGTTTCAAAAATAACAGGCAGGTTTTTCACAGAGACATTCTCTCGTAATAATTTCGCAAGGACTTTTTGTACATCACCTACACGAAGCGGCTCTGGTGTAACTTCTTCTACAAGGATCGGGTAAGATTCTTTCAGATGATCGATCAGCTGCTGTGTTTCCTGCCTTCCGAGCAACGCATGAGCCTGCTGTTTTATAACTTCGGTAATATGTGTTGACACAACAGATGGAGGATCCACCACTGTATAACCGGATAGTTCTGCTTCATCCTTCTGTTCTTCCGTAATCCATTTTGCAGGAAGGCCAAACGCAGGTTCCCGGGTATCGATCCCTTCGATTCCATCATCATCTCCTGGGCTCATCGCTAAGTAATGATCCAATAAAAGCTCCCCATGAGCCACTTCGTTCCCTTTCACTTTAAGACGGTACTCGTTAGGGTTCAGCTGTATGTTATCTCTGATTCTTACAACAGGGATGACGATTCCAAGTTCAATCGCCAACTGTCTTCTGATCATGACGATACGGTCCAGGAGGTCTCCTCCCTGGTTCGTATCCGCAATCGGGATCAAGGCATACCCAAACTCAAACTCAATCGGGTCCATACTTATCAAGTTTACAACGCTTTCTGGGGATTTCATTTGATCGCTCTCCGCTTCATCCATCTCTTCCGGTTCATCAAATTCCGGTTCTTTCTCCTCTCGGGATAACCAATACCCACCAAAGGCAAGAACAGCCGCAATGAGTGTAGTCAGGAAGATCGGAATCGGTGTCAAACCAAGAAGGAAGATGGTCACAGCAGCAATGTAAAGCAGCTTCGGATAGCGAAGCAGCTGACTGGTGACATCTGTACTCAAATTTCCTTCAGAAGCCACCCTCGTTACAACAATTCCCGTCGCTGTTGAGATGAGAAGGGCAGGAATTTGACTGACAAGGCCGTCCCCTACCGTCAAGCGCATGTACGTATCTATCGCTTCGCTGAAAGACATGCCCATCTGAACCATACCGATGATCAGTCCAAAGATAATGTTGATCAAGACGATGATGATCCCAGCAATGGCATCTCCTTTAACGAATTTACTCGCCCCGTCCATCGCTCCATAAAAGTCCGCTTCATTTTCAATTTTTCCCCTGCGTTCTTTTGCCTGGTGTTCATTGATCATTCCTGCATTAAGGTCTGCATCAATGCTCATCTGTTTCCCTGGCATCGCATCCAGTGTGAAACGTGCGGCCACTTCAGAGACTCTTTCCGCCCCTTTTGTGATGACGAGAAATTGAATGATGACCAAAATGACGAACACCACAAAACCTACAAGCGGGTTACCGCCAATGACAAACGTTCCAAATGTCGCAATCACTCCTCCAGCTTCTGCTTCAGAGAGAATGGAACGAGTAGTGGAAACGTTCAACCCCAAGCGGAATAAAGTTAGTAATAATAGCAATGTCGGGAAGACAGCAAACTGCAGAGCTTCATCCATGTTCATAGACACAAGGATGACAATCAGGGCAAGGGTAATATTAATAAGTATGAAAAAGCTAAGGAGCCACCCCGGCAACGGTATGACAAGCATGACGATAATTAAAATCACGCCGATAAGTACAGATAAATCTCTTGCTGACATAAGGGTTTACTCCTTTCTTACATTTTTCTTTCTAATTGATAGACATAAGCCAATACTTCAGCAACAGCTTTATAAAACTGTTCATCGATCGGCTTATCAATTTCTGAATGCTGGTACAAAGCTCTCGCCAGTGGCCTATTTTCCACAGTCACCACATTGTTTGATTTCGCCACTTCCTTGATTTTAAGAGCGATAAAGTCCACGCCCATCGCGACCACATAGGGAGCATCTGACTGCGCCTCATCATATTTGATCGCTATGGCATAGTGAGTAGGGTTGGTAATGACAACATCAGCTTCCGGAACCTCACTCATCATTCTCGCTGCTGACATCTGGCGCTGCTTTTCCTTGATTTTGGCTTTAATTTGCGGATCACCTTCCATGTTCTTGTGTTCATCTTTAATGTCTTTTTTGGACATCCGTATATTTTTTTCATGGTCATATTTTTGATAGGTGTAATCCAGAACAGATAAGATCAACAAGGCTAGCGCAGAAGCCAGCCCCATGATGGTCGTAATCGTTCCAAAAAAAGCCAGTGCCGATTCCACCGACTTCTGGGACATCATCATCATTTGGTCTTTATTGACCCAAATGATGGCAAACGTGATGACCCCAACCATGCTGATCTTTAAGAGTGATTTAAGCAACTCGACCAATGCTCTTGCAGAAAAAATCCTTTTCGCACCTTTGATGGGATCCAATTTTTTCAAATCCATTTTCAAAGGTTCTGCTGTGAACATAATCCCTACCTGAAGGAGATTCGAAGCAATACCAGCAACAACCGCTACCCCCATGATGGGTGCGATGATTTTGGTTATTTCCATCGTCATCTCCACGAACATGGCATGGGTCTGTTCTTGAGAAAGATCTTTATGTATGTACTCATTGAACGCCACTTTGTACATGCCTTTGAGTGTCCCTTCCATATAACCCCCTAGAAGGAAAAGCGTTCCGAATATGAGGAGCAGTAAAAAGCCGGTATTCACATCCTGGCTTTTCGGGACCTGCCCTTTTTTTCTTGTATCTTCACGTTTTTTCGGTGTGGCTTTCTCTGTTTTTTCATCTGCAGCAAAATACTGGAGATCAAGCTTTAACCAAACCATTATTCTCAACCTCCGAATACTTGCATAAGATCACGCATCGTCACCAGCATCGTTTCAAATAAATTCTGTATGAGCATGACATAAAAAGTCATGGCAATGACAAGCACAGACAGGGCTACAAAAATTTTCAATGGTAAACCAACAACAAATACATTCAGCTGAGGTACTGTTCTCGCGATGATGCCAAGAGCGATATCCACTAAAAACAGACAGCCGACGATTGGAACGGCCATAAGAAAAGCAACAACGAACATTTGGTTGAAAGATTGAATGACGAACATAATCCATCCTTCTTCTCTTAAAGGTAAAAATTGATCGATGGCAATCATTTCATAGCTGTAAAACACGCCGTCAATCATCAGATGGTGACCATCCACAGCTAAAATAAATAATAGAGTGATAATATATAAATACTGTCCAATTAATGGACTTTGAGCACCCGTCTGCGGGTCAATGACGTTAGCAATGGCAAAGCCCATCTGGAAATCTATGAATCCCCCTGCGATTTGGATTGCTGAGAGAATTATGTAGGCTAAGAGTCCGACACCGATCCCTACGGCCATTTCTTTAAACAATAATAGAAAATACTCTGCATCAATGGTCAGTTCAGGCGCAGGAACGGTGAAGTACATGATCGCAGCCAAGAAAAAACTGAAGGCGACTTTATGTCTCGTCGGAACGGTCCGATATGAAAAGAGAGGAAGCGTTACAAAAAAAGACGTCACCCTTACTAATATGAGCAAAAACGCTGGCACATTGGCCCAATCGATCGTATCCAGCATCTTATCCCACCAGGATATTCAAGTTATTAAAAATATTAGCAGTGAATTCAACCATATTGGTAAGCATCCACGGCCCGAAGACGATGAGACCAATCATAACAGCCACGATTTTTGGAATGAAAGCAAGCGTTTGTTCCTGAATTTGCGTCGTTGCCTGAAAAATACTGACAAGTAATCCAATGGCCAGTGCCAAAATCAATAATGGACCCGAAATGAGGAGGACGGTATAAATGCCTTCTTTAGCAAACGAGATCACCATATTACTGTTCATTCTTTAAACCTCCGATCTTAAAAGCCTTCCAATAAAGATTTTGATATTAAGTACCACCCATCCACTAGGACAAAGAGTAGAATTTTAAATGGCAGGGAGATCATGACGGGCGGAAGCATCATCATTCCCATGGACATAAGGACACTCGCTACAGCCATATCAATGACTAGAAAAGGAACAAAGATCATAAATCCCATTTGAAAAGCCGTTTTCAATTCACTGATGGCAAAGGCTGGAACAAGAGTCGTGAGCGGGACATCTTGAATGCTTTCAGGTGCTTCCAAGCCTGAATAATTCATAAATAATGCGAGATCCTTTTGTCTCGTATGTTTTCCCATGAATTCTTTCATAGGTTCACTTGCTTCCTCATAGGCTTCATCTAACGTAATTTCTTCATTGAAAAGCGGTGTCAATGCTTCTTCATTCACTTCCTGAAATGTGGGGGCCATAATGAAGAAAGTGAGGAATAATGCGATCCCGATGAGAACTTGATTGGGGGGCATGGATTGAGTAGCCAGTGAAGTCCTGACAAATGACAAAACGATCAAAATTCTTGTGAAGCTTGTCATTAATATTAAAATGCCCGGTGCCAAGGATAGGACCGTCAGCAATAAAAGTAATTTGACTGAAGTTGCGACACTCTCCGGGTCAGAACTTGAGAAGATATCAATGAATTCATTCATGCTCAGAATCCCTCCTCTTCTCATCCATAACTTTCTTCCTTTTATCTTTCATATCGTTCAATTGATTTTCAAACAGTTGTTGAAATTGGATAGAAGAGGAACCGCTTGATTCCTGTCTGTCTTTCCATTTGTTCGTCCATTTTTTTATGTTCAAGTTTGGAGATGGACTCCCGTTCTGCTCCTGATTCAACAACGTCTGCTTTGTCTCTTCTTCGGTAATTTCAGTTATGATTTGTACCGTCTCCCCCACTCCCAGGATAAAGACTTGTTCACCAATACGTACAGCCTGGATCGAGAGGCTCGGGCCCAGGTTCATTCCACCCAGGTTCTCCATCGTACGGTTCTGATTAAACATTTTATTTTTTTGGTTAAAGAACTTAAGCAAACCATATAGAAGAGCCACTACAAAGATCAATGCAAAGATCAGTTTAACTACATTCCAAACAAGACTACCCCCGCCCTTCATTTCTACAGGAGAATCTGATGTCTGCTGATCTTCTTTCTGCCCACCTTCAGAGGAAGGACAACCCTCAAGCTGAGGGTTCTCCAAACATTCGAAGGCCGAGGGCTGGGCAAATCCTTGTACAGGAAAAACTGCCATCATCAGGATGATGAGCACGGCTGCCACTGTCACTCTTGTTGTAGAAATCATGGACATTCTTCTTAACTCAACGCTTTTTGAATAGCCTCGATTACACGATCAGCCTGGAATGGTTTAACGATAAAATCTTTCGCTCCAGCCTGAATGGCATCCACAACCATGGCTTGCTGTCCCATAGCGGAACACATAATCACTTTGGCATCCGGGTGTTGGCCTTTAATTTCCTTCAATGCCGTAATTCCATCCATCTCCGGCATTGTAATATCCATCGTAACCAAATCCGGCTGTTCCTCTTTATAGAGTTCAACGGCTTTTTTGCCATCTTCCGCTTCCCCAGCAATTTCATAACCGTTTTTCGTTAAAATGTCTTTTACCATCATTCTCATAAATGCTGCGTCGTCTACGATCAGTATTCTTTCTGCCATATTAAATCCTCCCTAATAATGCACTATTTATCGTAATTTTGTTAAACGTTCTTTAGGACTCAAGATATCCGTCACACGTACGCCGAAGTTCTCATCAATAACAACAACTTCCCCTTTGGCCATCAATTTTTCATTGACATGGATATCCACGGGCTCTCCCGCTAATTTATCAAGTTCAAGCACAGAACCTGATGATAATTCCAGTATTTCTCTGACAGAACGTTTCGTCCGCCCAAGCTCTACCGTCACCTTCAAAGGAATGTCCATCAACATATCCAAATTCTTTTGTTCAGACCCATTCAATTGCACAGGCGTGAAACTTTGAAACTCGGCCGTTTGAACATTTGCATCATCTGCTGACTGTCCGGCCGGTCCTCCTACATATTGCGGAGAATGAGGCGGCTCTTCTGTCATGGGAGATTCATAGAATGTATGTTCAGACATGTTGTCCCCCTGCTTCTCATGATTTTGAACAGAAGGTTGCTCTTTCACCGGTTCAGTTTCACTCTTTGAAAGTGGTTCTTCTGCAGACGTAAAGCTCTCTCCAGCCTTAGATTCTTCCTGCTGTGGGTTCATTAATTCTTCCACAAGCTCTTTAGCGAAACTCACCGGGATGAGCTGCATGATATTGGAATCAATCAAATGCCCTACCTGGAGTTGGAAGGAGACTTTTACCAGCACTTCCTCGTCCGGAATCTTGTGCGTACCTTCATCTTCCTCCAAATTCAGCACATCGATGGCTGGCGGAGATATGTCTACTTTTTTATTAAAGATCGTCGACATACTCGTAGCCGCAGATCCCATCATCTGATTCATCGCTTCCTGTACGGCACTCAATGCAATTTCATTCAGGTGATCATCCGGGTCGGTACCGTCACCGCCAAGCATTAAATCAGCAATAATGGCGGCATCCTTCGTTCGAATTACGAATACATTTTCACCTGAAAAACCGTGGGTATAAGTAACGCCGACCGCTACGTGCGGCTTCGGGAATTCATCCGGTAAATTCTTTCTTTCCAAGACGGAAATCTGCGGTGTTGTAATATCAACCTTCTGATTCAAAAGTGAAGATAGGGCAGTCGCTGAACTCCCGAATGAAATGTTGCCGATCTCACCTAAGGCGTCTTCCTCCAATAACGATAACGTTTCTTCATTATCCGAGAGGCCCTCTTCGTTGTCATTGTCACCCCCGCCGTTTAATAGCGCATCAATTTCATCTTGGGATAACATATCATCACTCATTTTCTCCGGCACCCCCTTGATATTCCTCTAATACTTGCACAGCCAGTTTATTTCTTGATTTCCCTGGCTGTATGTAAAATTTAACTTCATCATCCACCTTCATTTTCAGCGGTTGATCGATGGGCTGGTCAAGACGGATGACATCCTCTTTACTCAACCCTAAAAATTGTTCGATGCTCATGTCAGCCTCTCCGAGGACCGCCCTAACATCCAGCTCTGCTTCCTTGATGGTATGACTGATGGCTTGGACTTCTTCTGGATCCCGTTCTTTTGGTTTTTCTTTCTGCATCCAGTAGTGCACAGATAATCTTGGGATAATCGGCTCCAGTACAACATGCGGAATACAAATGTTGATCATCCCGCTTGTCTCGCCTATGGTCGTGTTCAATGACACAACGACTACGGTTTCATTTGGTGAGACCATTTGTAGAAATTGCGGATTCACTTCAAATTCTTCCAGTAAAGGATCGATATCGACAATCGAGCCCCATGCTTCTTGATAATTCTCTAAAGACCTTTCAAAAAGATGAGACATGATCGTTGTTTCAATTTCGGTTAAATTCTCGATCTTGTTGACGCTGCTTCCTTTACCTCCAAGCACACGATCCATCATGGCGTAAGAAACGTTGGGATTTGCCTCTAAGAGAATCCGTCCTTCAAGGGGAGGCACGCTGAAAATATTCAGGATCGTCATCGTAGGAATCGACCGGATAAATTCTTCATAAGGCAACTGATCCACTGATGCCACTTCAATGTTCACATAAGTTCTCAGTTGCGCTGAAAAATAAGTCGTCAACAACCTGGAAAAATTTTCGTGTATTCGTGTTAAACTTCTGATCTGATCCTTAGAAAAGCGGAGCGCTCTCTTAAAATCATAAACTTTTACCTTTTTTTCATTATTTTCGTTCTTTAACTCCTCTGCATTCATCTCCCCGGTAGATAGGGCCGAAAGCAATGAATCGATCTCATTCTGCGAGAGAACCTCTTCTGCCAAAACCTCACCCCCCTTTCTTTTTCTCTATTATTGAAGGACCTTGTTTACCGTATAGACGTCTGTGACTTCTCCTTCATCCATGAAATCATTCAGTCTTAATTTGACTTTCGCTTCAAGATCTGAGAGTCCAGACTGAAACGTATCTGAATCCATAGTCGATAATTCTTTCAGAAGAACATTTTGCATTTGAAAGTCTCTTTTCTTCATTTCTTCCATCGATTCTTTGCTATCCGTCACAACCCGAAAGCTGATCCGGACATAATCTCCGTTTTGCAAATCCGTAGTAATCTCTTCTGTTAAAAAAGAGGCTTCACGAATATCATCAATCGATCTTTCCCCACTCGCTTCGCTTTCTCCATTAAAATTGAGAACAAGCACAAGTGCTACGACACCGATGACGGTCAACGTGCTTAACGTAATCACCATCACTTTAAATCCATTCATTCGTCATCCCCTGCCTTGTCTCTCACCCCGACAATACCGATGTTTTTATAAAAACTCGTGACCTTTTCAACGACCTCAGCTTCACTTTCTTTCACGAGGATCGTCCGGCCTGTTGTTGTGATCACTGTCGTATCAGGGTTCGATTGGATTTGCTCTATGTAGATAGCATTGAAAGTAAAAAGCTGGCCGTTTAATTTAGTTAAAGTAATCATTGATATATAGAGAGGGGCGGATATTCAACCCCTCTACCCCCTTTTATCGTTTCAAGTTGACGAGTTCTTGTAAGATTTCATCCGATGTAGTGATGATTCTTGTGTTTGCCTGGAATCCACGTTGAGCCGTTATCATTTCAGTGAAGGACTCCGCAAGATCGACGTTGGACATTTCCAGTGCTCCAGATACTGTCTGCCCCGTACCGTTTTGACCAGGAGCAATTAAATCATCGATACCTGCTAAACCTTCGCCATCAACGGAGTAAACTCCAGCGTTATTCGTATTCTGGAACGCATTTCCTCCAATTTTCTGAAGACCACTCGGGTTAGAGAATTGCGCCAAACGAATTTGACCAGCTACAGCAGTATTACCAGTACTATCGATGTAGTTGACTGTGCCGTCGGTCTGTATACTGAAACTTTGGGCATCTGTAGGAATGGTGATTGCTCCTGCTCCTCCACCTTCGCCGTTCTGACCAATCAAGTATTTTCCTTCACCATTTACAATGGCTCCATCACTATCCAGATAAAAGTTCCCTGCACGTGTAAAAGATAAATTAACAGCTTGCAAATCCAGAGCAGCATCATCCGTCGAAATGGGAAGCTCTGCTGTACCTTCACCCAAAACGAACATCCCATCTCCTTCTAAAGCTAAATCCAATGGACGGTTCGTCGTTTGCCTGTTTCCCTGAGTGTGGATGGTATCAATTGAACCCACTTGAGACCCAAGCCCCACCTGGGAAGGATTCAATCCCCCTCTTATATTCTCTCCGTCAGCCAAAGCGGTAGGCCCTTGAGCGGCAGACATCGTCTGGCTCATCATATCCTGAAAAGTGACTCTCCCTTTTTTAAAACCATAAGTGTTGACGTTTGCGATGTTATTTCCAATCGTATCGAGTTTTGTCTGAAAGCCTTTCATACCAGAAATCCCTGAGTACATTGAACGTAGCATATTGACGACATTCCTTTCCTTCGGTAGGTTCACCTGCATCAATCGGTCAGCAGATGGTAAGGCCTCCCGTTAAGGGTCCAGCCTATTCGTTTACAAAAATTGTTCCATTAATATTGGTGAAAATCTGAGATTGTGTCTCCTCGCGGTCCATGGCGGTTACAACCGTTCGATTTTTTGAGCTGACCACGAGGGCTGCTTCCTTAAGTACGACCAAGGATTGGTCGACCCCTTTTTTGCGGGCTTCGATCATTTTCTCTCCAATTTTTGACCAGGTTTTTTCACTGATCTCAATCTTCCGCTCTTGTAACCTGTCCATCGCATGTTTACTTACTTTGATTTCTTTCGCTCCATGAAGGAACTGTTGAAAAGGAACATTAGCCTTCTTAGCCCGCGGCTGCTTTTTTGGTATGGATAACGGCCTGTGTAAAGATTGAATGCGCGGGTCCATCTTATCCCTCTTCAACCTCTTTCTCAGAATTTCCGTCCACTTCACCTACTTTGGTAATGTATGCCACTGAGATTTTCTCTCCTGATTCGAGTTCCAGGTAAGTTTCTCCTCCGGACTGGTTGACCGCTTGGACAATGTCTGATTCCGTACGATCCACTAGTCCTGTTTCCTGATCATAAACTGGATAAGAAACTTCTTTTCCAATCAGCCCACTGTATTGAATAAGCGGAGGGAGATTCTGGGTGTCTATGAATCTTTGAAAGGACTGTGACATATTTGTCATCTGTTCAAGGCTTGAGAACTCTGTCATTTGTGAAATAAACTCTTTGTCTTTCATAGGGTCCAGCGGATTTTGGTTTTTTATTTGAGCCATGAGGATTTTCAAGAAATCATCTTTACCGAGCGTGCTGCTCCCGGTCCCTCGAACCTGCTGATTCTGCAAATAGAGAGAGGGATCAATACTTGTCATACCATCACCTATACTTTCTCATTCATTAAGATTTCGTGGAAACTGAGTTCTTCGTTCTCTGTCATTTCCATATCATCCTGCTCTTCAACATGCTGATTATGGTCATTTGGTTGCTCCCGGTCTTTACTGCTGCTATCCATCTGCTCATGGAGCTGTTGCTGCAAAGCAGATGATTCCACCTTTTCTATCACCACTTGCTGAGGGGAAAACATATGTCTCAGTTGCGTTTTGTTCCCTTCGAGCATCTCTTTAGCGGCTTGACTCGTTACTAATATCTTCACTGCCATTTCCCCATTAACCTGAGCAAATTTTACGGTTAGATCCCCAAGGTTCCCCGGTTTCAACTTAATCAGCATTTCCATACTGCCTTTAGGATTTGTGAGCAGCCGACTGGATTGAATGATTTTCTCCAGCTGCTGGATCATCTGTTTTTGAGAAGATGCGCTCTCTTGATTCTGGTTCATATGGATGACATGTTGTTCCACTTTAGTCATGGGCATCGTTACATTATTGGATAATGGCTGATACTTGGGGGCTTGAAGTTTAGGCTCTTGTTGAAGATCTTCCCCCATTGCCTGCTTCACCCATTTAACGATGTCCTTTCCTGTTAGAGGTGTTTGTTGATGGTAAGTTTTTGGAACATCCGTCCGGTTTTGATACATATGGATCAATTTACTGAACACCTGTCGCTCTTGAAGCGTACCTTCCTGAGTAATCCTTTCAAGAACACCCTGCCCTGTTGATTTATGATTAGGTAGCGACTCAACAAGATGCATGAACTTCTGTAACAATTCCTTCATTTCTTTCCCAGCTTTATGAGAAGCTTGAGGAGAAGGATCTTTCTCATGAAAAGTCTGAATGATGCTCTTCATCTCCTGCCATGTCTTATGTAAGTTTTTTTCTATGTGGTCAGGATTTGAAGCAGATACAACCTCTTCCCCAGTAAATAAAGGAGTAAGGTGCTGCAGGGAGCTTTCACTCTTTGTCGTCACTGTTTTCAGAAGTAATGCCAGTTCTTTGAATGTTCCTGCCAGTTCCTGGGTCTGTTCGGATAAATCAGCAAGGGGTTCTTCAGCGATGAGTTGCTGTCCCAGTTCTTCCATGGGTGAAATTATTTTTGAGAAAAGTCCTTCAGAGACAGCTCCTTTAGCATTGCGAATGGTTTCATTCCAATACGCACCTTGACCATCAGACCATTCACCTTGTTCTATCAGGTTCGAAATCATGGCCTCGATTTTATTAAAAAGCTCCATGAATTTTTCTTTTGTTTCCTTCAGGTTGCTTTCCTCTGGAATTGACACTGTGGTCCTTCCTTGAAGATCGAGAAGAATAGATCCAAACAAAACTTCTTCAGTGGCTCCCTCTTCCTCTTTTTTCATAATAGAATTCATCACTTTTTTGTGAGATGGCCCAGAGAGCGTCATTAAAGCTGTATTCATTTTTTGCACCCCCTTTCAAGGAAGTCTTACTCTTCAATCAGCATACTTGCAATGTTAGCTGCAGCTTCAGGGTCCATCTGACCCAGGATTTCTCCTTTTTCTTCACTGGCTACTTCACTCAAGACTTGGACCGCTAGATTTTGGTTCATACTTTCGAGGATAGGAGCCGCTTCTTCTGGATCCATCTCCTGAAAGGAGCGAGCCATTGCTGATACTTTTGAATCCTCATTGTTCCCCTCTTCTGCCACTGCCTCTTCCAAATCAGCTTTCAACTGCACCACTTGTTGTTCCAGTTCATTGATTTGACTCTGTTTACTATCAGCTTCTGATTGGAGTTCTTCCACTTCCGCTTCTTTGTTGGCAATGACGGCCTTCAATCGGTCCATCTCGCCACAATCTGTATCTTTACCTTCAGATGAAGCAACAGAGGATAGACCTGGAATACGACTGGCGTACCTCTCAACCTCCTCAAAAACATTTACGCCACTCAAGGTGAGTACAATCAATGTCAGTGTGATAAGAAAAATCAAGGGAAAGATAATGGCGGTGATGATTTTCAAAAAGGATTTTTTGTCTTTTTTCGTGTATGTACTCTTTGTCATTCCATCACCTATTCTGAAAATTCAAGTATTGTTGCATGGATAGTTCATCCATCTGCTTGGTTTCTTCATGTTTCATAAAATTCCATTGCTCTTCCTGCTTATGCTCCACAATCTTTTCAAACTTCTTCACCTCTATATGAGCCCTGGAAAGTTTGGCTTGTTTTTGCTGCATATTCACTCTGGCATTTTGCACAGCAGGTTGGAGGTGGTCGATCGTTTCCTGTAAACTTTGTATGTATCGCTGGTGCCGCACGATCGCATCCGCTCTCACTGTTTGGTTCTTCATTTCTTCTTCAAAGCTTTTTTCCGCTAATTCCTTTTTTCTCAGGCATTCATAAAGTTTTTCTGCCTGTTTTTCGAAATCATTGACCGCATCCTGATAGACCTTGTGGTTTTGTTGTTTCTCTCTATCTCTCAAGTCTCTAATTCTTTGGAATGTTTGAATTTCAGCCATGTCATTCAGCCTCCTATAGGAACAGATTTCTCAAATCTTCCACGGACTTCTCAAATCTTGCTGGTTCGTGAATCCCTTGTCTTAAAAATTGAATGATGGCAGAGTGATAGGATATCGCTTGGTCGATTTCTTTACTGGACCCTTTTTTATAGGCCCCGATTTGAATCAACTCACTATTTTCTTCATACGTAGCTAAAAGAGCTCGCAACTTCTCAGCTGATTCCTTATGCTCGTAAGAGACAATTTGCTTCATCACTCGGCTGATGGACTTCAAAATATTGATGGCTGGAAAATGTCCTTGTTCCGCGAGTTTACGATCAAGAACAAAATGACCATCTAGAATTCCCCTTACAGTATCAGAGATCGGTTCATTCAAATCATCACCATCAACTAAAACTGTGTAAAAGGCTGTAATCGTTCCATTTGTACTGGACCCCGTTCTTTCTAATAGTTTGGGTAAGAGTGCAAAAACGGAGGGCGTATAGCCTTTGGTCGTCGGTGGTTCTCCAGTTGCAAGACCGATCTCACGCTGCGCCATGGCAAAACGAGTGACAGAATCCATCATCAAATTGACGTTATACCCAAGGTCACGAAAATATTCACTGATGGCTGTCGCTGTGTAAGCTCCCTTTACTCTCATCAAAGCTGGCTGGTCGGAAGTAGCAACGACAAGAATGGAGTTTTTTAACCCCTCATCACCGAGATCATTCTCAATGAACTCCCTCACTTCCCGCCCTCTTTCCCCAATCAAGGCGATCACATTTAAATCGGCGGAGCTGTTTCTGGCGATCATTCCCATCAAGGTACTTTTACCAACACCGCTTCCTGCAAATATACCGATTCTCTGTCCTTTGCCGACCGTCAACATGGTGTCAACAGCTCTCACGCCTACTTGAATCGGTTCATGAATCGGTGGACGCATGAGAGGGTTGGGAGGATTCTGGTCTGTAGGATACCCCCTTAAACCTAGTGGCATCGATGCACCATCTAACGGGTGCCCTGTAGCATCCAGGATCTTACCGACAAGCCCCATCCCGACTTTGATTCGCATAGGTTCACCGGTAGCTTCGACAATGCTTCCAGGCCCCACTTCCTTTAATTCTCGAAAAGGCATCAAAAGGATGTTTTCATTGTTGAAACCGACCACTTCGGCTGCGATTTTTTCTTTTTGTTCAGAAGTATGGATATAACACAAATCACCGACAGAGGCTTCCGGCCCTTTGGATTCAATCATAAGTCCGACAACCCTATGAATTTTCCCGTACCTTTTCATAGATTTTGCATTGGCGATCGCATCAAAATAACGCTGACTATTCATTTCCCATCTCCTCATATGCCACCGAGAGCAGTTGATGCCTAAGTTCTGATAACTGAGTATCTATGCTTCCATCAAGTCTTCCAAACCGTGACTCCACGATACATGCGTTAGGGTCTAACTCTTCTTCTGCATAAATACTTAAGTATGAGGATGGTGTAATCAGCCTTTCAAGTTCATCAGACTGCTTATGGACCAAACTATATTTTTCCGGGTGGACATACAAGGCGACTTCTGGTTGTCCTTTGACCTCTTCCATCACTTTTTTAACCACCGGCATAAACGAAGTCGGATCTTCTTCCAGTTTCTTGTTAAGAATCTTTTCGGCAGTTTTCATAGCTACTTCTACAATCGTTCTTTCACTATTTGTAACCATACGGTCATGCGAATCTTTCGCTTGAAGGATCATATCATTAGCCTGGGATAACCGGGTTTGGAAGGTTTCGTATCCTTCTTTATGACCTTGTTGAAATCCCTCTTTCATCCCTTTCTGATAGGCTTCACTTTCAATCATTTTTCTTTCTTCTTCCCAAGTGGCTTTCAAAGACTCTATTTCTTCTTCCGTGGAACGAATCAATTGATTCCTTTGCTTCCTGGCGGCCTCTAAATCTTCTTGAGCCTGCTGTAAGTGCTGCTTGATTTGCAGCCTTTGCTGGTCTTGTTCTTCTTCATTTGTGCGATGTCCTTGAAAATGAACAGGTCTTAAGCCAATGACACGGCCATTGGAAGAAGATCCGCCATTAGACAATGATGTCATCTCCTCCACCTCTTGCTATTACGATTTCTCCAACATCTTCTAAACGGCGAATGGTGGAAACTACTCTCGTCTGCGCTTCTTCCACATCCCGCAGTCTGACAGGTCCCATAAATTCCATCTCTTCTTTAAAAGTGGTTGCCATCCGTTCAGACATGTTACTGAATACGATGTCCTTCACTTCTTCACTGGACACTTTAAGTGACAGTCGCAGATCATCATTTTCAACATCACGGATGATCCTCTGTATCGCTCTGTTATCCAGAGCAACAATATCCTCAAACACAAACATCCGTTTCTTAATTTCTTCTGCGAGTTCCGGATCTTGTATTTCAAGGGAGTCAAGGATCGTCCTTTCTGTACTACGATCAACACCATTTAAAACTTCCACAACCGCTTGAATTCCACCCGTTTCTGTATAGTCCTGAGTGACTGTTGCAGACAACTTTTTCTCAAGAATTTGTTCTACCTGACTGATCACTTCAGGGGAAGTGGAATCCATAGTGGCAATCCTTCGAGCCACATCTGCCTGAAGTTCCTGGGGGAGTTCTGATAATATCTGTCCAGACTGTTCAGGGTCGAGGTAGGACAATACTAGTGCTATGGTTTGTGGGTGCTCGTTTTGAATAAAGTTCAAGATCTGATGAGCATCCGCTTTTCTCGCGAAGTCAAATGGCTTCACTTGCAAAGATGAAGTGAGTCGCCCGATGATATTTGATGCTTCATCCGAACCAAGTGCTTTCTCAAGAATCGTTTTAGCATAGCCGATTCCACCCTGTGAAATATAATCCTGAGCTAATGCAATTTGATGAAACTGATCCAGGATTTCTTCTTTTTCTTTACTATCCACTTTTTGAACAGAAGAGATTTCCAATGTCAATTGTTCAATCTCTTCTTCATCTAAATGTTTGTAAACTTGAGCAGCAACATCCGGACCAAGAGAGATCAACAGAACAGCCGCTTTCTGCTTGCCAGTCAACTTTGTTTTTCTTAAGGCCATACATAGACCTCCTTAATCTTCCGCAATCCAAGATCGCAATAATTTCGCGAAATCTTCCGGTTTTTCTTTCGCCATTTTTTCCAACTGTTTCCGTTTACGCGTTCCTTCATCTTCCCGCTCTTCTATAGAAGGGATTTCCTGAGGTCTGGATTCTTGTACCTCTTCTTCAAAGAACCTATAGTCTTCCTCATCCTCGTCTACCTTCGCTCTCTTTCTTCTAGCGATAACGATGAGAAGTACGAGAATCGTAAATAAGAGTAGGGCTCCGATAATGTAAACCCATAGAGGAATGCCTTCCCGTGCATCAGGGAATTCGGGTTCCCCATTGAATTCCTGGAACACGATGGATACTTTCTCCTGTGTATCTATTTCTCCGTATTCGCCATTAATCGACGTGGTAATCATTGAATCCACAATGGACTGTACGCTCTCTTGCACAGTTTGTTGTTCAGCAGCAGTCAGGTATTCGATCTCTCCTTCTGTACCGACACTCTTAGTATTATCAATCGCTACTTGAATTCCTAAATCCCTGACCTTATATGGACTTTCTTCAATATTCTTCTTGATTCTGTTGAACTCATTGTTGATGGTTTCACGATTCATTTCGTAATCTCCACCAGAACCTTCTGTGCCAGCCGGGTATTCAGGTATGTCCCCTTCTTCTGTACCTACAGGGCCACCTTCAGGAATACCCCCTTCGTAAGTTTCTTCAATTCTTTCTACACTCACAGGCAGCCCTTCCATTGTTTCAGGGTCTACGGGCTCAACCAGTTCCTCTACACGATTTTCCTTAGTGAAATCAATATCTGCTGTAACCGTTGCTATCACTTTTTGCTGGCCGATCATCATGCCCAGCATACGCTGAAGACGCTGCTTAATGTCTCTTTCAATGTCTTTTTTTACATTCTGCTGATATGTATAAGCATTGTCAGAACCACCCATTTGAGATTTGTTGATATCAAAATAGTTGAAATTCTGGTCCATAATGACGATATTATCTTTAGGCAGATTCGGTACAGATTTTGAAGCTAAGTTATAAAGTGCTTCGATTTGACCGTCCTCAATTTGGTGCCCCGGCTGTACATTGAGCACAATAGAGGCAGAGGCCGGTTGCGCGGATTCAGAAACGAAAACCTGTTCTTCCGGCATATTGATCATGACTTGAGCATCCTGAATGCCTGTGATGCCTTTCATTAAATTAGCAAGTTCAGTCTGCATCGCATCCAGTTTAATGACATCAAACTCATTATCCGTCATCCCCCAGGATGTATTTCCACTGAAAAAACCATAATCTATGGTTCCACTATTAGGCAGGCCAGCAGCTGCGAGATCAACAAGTAAACCTTCTGCCTGCGTGTCTGGAACAAGTATCGTAGATCCTCCTTGATCCAGTTCATATGTAACTCCTCTTGTTTCCAGTTCCGTCTTAATTTGACCAATTTCCTGTAATGTCAAATCTCTGTATAAGGGAACCATATTCGTACGTGAAGCGAACACACCAGTTAGGATAAAGATAAAAATAATGGCAGCCACCCCACCGATTATCCACCCCTTTTGTGATGTTTTCCGCTCTTTCCAAAAGGTTGTCATTCTTCCTTGATATTTTTTTATTTTTTCTTTCATAGTTGCCCCCAAAAAAAGCACGACCTAAGCGAATGGTTTAGTGCGAATTAAATATAAAGCAGAGTTATACCTGCATACGCATAATTTCTTTATATGCTTCCACGACTTTACTCTGCATTTCCACAGTTGTCTTCATCGTGATGCTTGCCTTTTGTGAAGAGATCATCACATCGTGCAAATCGTTGATATCTCCCCGTGCGAGTGCTTTTGTCTTTTCATTAGACAAAATTTGAGCTTTGTTCACTCCTGCAACAGCATCCTTTAATTGATTGGCAAATGTTGCATGAGCTTCACCAGGAGAAATATTTTTCTTCCATTGGGTTTGAGAAGGTTGGCTTAAGGGGATTGTGTTAATTATAGGGTTGGACATTCTCTATTCTCCTTACTTTATCTTCCGATTTCCAAAGCTTTCATTAACATACTTTTAGAAGCATTGACGGCCGTCACATTCGCCTCATACGAACGTGTGGCACTCATCATATCAACCATTTCTTTTAAAGGGTCGACATTAGGCAGTTCTACATAACCATCCCCGTTGGCATCTGGATGATTTGGGTTGTATACGAGTTTAAAAGGCTCTTCGTCCTCAATGATTGCTGTTGCTTCCACACCACTTCCTTGTGATGAATCGCTGACTGCTTTATGTAAGAAACTCTTGAAGTTGTTTTCAGACGGCTCAAAGACGACCATCTTGCGCCGGTAAGGCTGCCATTCCCCATTTTCATCAAAAGTGGCTCTTGTTGTGTTTGCGTTCGCCATGTTCGATGAAGCTACATCCATACGTAAGCGCTGAGCTGTGAGTGCGCTTGCACTATTGTTCATTGCATGAAAGATACTCATCTGTTAATTCCCTCCCCTGATAACAGATTCCAGGCTGCGGAATTTACCACTCATGCGGTCAACTAAAGCCTGATACTGGATTTGATTTTGTGCCAGTTCATTCATTTCTTTATCGATGTCCACGTTATTTCCGTTATGATTGTATACCGTATCTGTTTTTGTAAACGTCCGGTACGGTTGGCCAGTGTTATTCGTAAAGGGTAAATGACGATCATTCGTTCTTTTCGCCTGCAGGAATGAATGTTCCTGATTTAAGACATCTTTGAAAGCAACGCCTTTAGCTTTATACCCCGGTGTATCCACGTTGGCAATATTATTAGAGATCGCTCTGTTTTTAGCTGATGAATAATCCAAGGCATTCTCTAAACTTGTAAAAGTGCTACTGAAAAGAGCCATTACTCCACCTCTATTCGACATTTTTCCATACTCACAGACACAATTGTAAAAAAATTCACGTACTTGTGTCTATATAAAAAGCTACTTTTTTACGAGAGTATTACAAACACCCCAAAAGAATCAGGTCTATATTCCTTAATTTTTAACTTTTGTTTCCAAGTGTCGAAATCTTTCCCATAATGAACATTATTACATAACTTTTTGTCGAATAGTGAATATATTTTGGATATTTTTAAAACACGACATAAGATAGTGAAAATAGGTTAAACTGTTAAAAAACACATCAGCCTGGAAAAAATGGTCTTTCTTCGTTTTAATATATGGAATTAATGTAAAAGGTTGCTATCACGACGATTATAGAGGAGAGAAATCCACCCTTTTTCGTGAAGTTCAGTAAGCCTTTTGAATCACATTCGAATTTCTGCGTTCTTTTTGTTTACTTCATGGGCTTCATCCAGCGTTTATATCACAGATTAGCGTAGCTGCAGATTTCATGTGAAAACCCTCCATTCCCGCTTCCGTTCTCCGACTTCTCAATGTTCTTCAAGAACTCTTATGATAATAACGACTTCATGAAAGTGAGTCATTTCCTCTCCTGATCAGGTATTGAGGTAAAAATAATCATTTTTTATAGCATGAGAGTGAGTAAAAGAGAGCTCTCGCGCATGAAGGTTCTTCTGTAACATCAATCGGGTGGGCCCGCTTAAGAAACTTCAGATCTCCCGCTGGCCGACGGATATTGAATAGAACAGGCCGGACGCTGTGCTAAAGCCTCGCTACACCCTACAGGAAAGTGTCATTGCAGAATTTCCAGGAGATAAACGTGTCTGAACGATGAAGCTCATCCCATCACCACGATGTTAAGGAATAACAGGGCCTATTGAAACTCAATAAACGCATAAAAAAAACCGCCACTTTGTAAAAAGTGGCGGTTTGGTTTTACTTAATTGGTACGAAGCTTTTGAAGCTCCAGTAGGAAGTTGTTATTCAACACTTTGATATAGGTTCCCTTCATCCCTAATGAACGAGACTCGATAACCCCTGCACTTTCCAGTTTTCTAAGGGCATTAACAATCACTGACCTTGTAATTCCTACACGGTCGGCAATTTTACTTGCTACAAGCAGCCCTTCGTTCCCTTCCAGCTCTTCAAAAATGTGTTCGATAGCTTCAAGTTCACTATAGGATAGGGAGCTGATCGCCATTTGTACGACGGCTTTGCTTCGTGCTTCCTGTTCGATTTCTTCTGTTTTTTCATGAAGAATTTCCATACCAACTACAGTAGCCCCGTATTCAGCTAGCAGAAGGTCATCTTCATTAAAATTACTATTCAGACGGCTCAGAATAAGCGTACCTAAACGCTGGCCACCACCAATGATCGGAACGATTGTTGTTAGACCATTTTCAAACAGTTCACGGTTTTCAACAGGGAAAGCCGTGTATTCACTGTTGATATCGATATCCGGCGTAGTTTCTTCTATTTTGAATAGGTTTTGTGTGTACTCTTCCGGGAATTGACGCTCAGAAAGCATGGCCTTCATTCGCTCATTCTCAATTTCCTGATTAATGGCAAAGCCTAAAAGCTTCCCTCGACGGCTTAAGACGAATGTATTCGCCTCAATCACGTCTCGCATTGTTGCGGACATATCATTGAAGTCCACGGATTTACCTGTGGTTTTTTGCAGCATTGCATTGATTTTACGTGCACGGTCTAATAGTTTCATGTTCATTTCCTCCTTGTTGTTCACCCTATAAAATAAATCGACTCAAATCTTTGTTTTTTACAATAGATGATAGTTTGCTGTCTACATACTGCGGTGTGATTTCAATGGTTTCCATCGTTACGTCAGGGGCTTCAAAAGATAAATCCTCAAGCAGTTTTTCTAAAATCGTATGCAGTCTCCGCGCCCCAATGTTATCTGTTTCCTGATTTACTTCATGAGCGATTTCTGCGAGTCTAGTAATAGCATCGTCAGAAAATTCAACCTTTATACCTTCTATTTCAAGTAATGCCTTATATTGTTTCAAAAGAGCATTCGAAGGCTCAGTTAAAATGTTCTTGAAGTCAGAAACACTGAGTTTATTCAACTCTACACGGATGGGAAACCTTCCCTGCAGTTCTGGAATTAAGTCCGAAGGCTTCGCCATATGGAAAGCACCGGCAGCAACAAATAGAATATGGTCAGTTGCAACAGGTCCGTATTTCGTGACGACCGTCGAGCCTTCGACGATTGGAAGGATGTCTCTTTGCACACCTTCCCGTGATACATTCGCCTGGTTGTCAACCTTGGCCGCCACTTTATCGATCTCATCAATAAAGATCATCCCGGCTTGTTCTACTTTAGCTACAGCATCCTGACCGACTTCATCCATATCCACCAATTTGCCTGCTTCTTCCTGTGTTAATACTTTTCGTGCTTCGGAAACAGGAAGTTTACGTTTCTTTTTCTTTTTCGGCATGAATTGACTGAATGCATCCTGCATATTCATACCCATCTGTTCCATACCGGAGCCTTGCATCATGTCAAACATGGAAGATTGAGATTCTTCCACCTCGATGGTTACCATACGGTCCTCCAGCTCACCAAGATCCAATTGATGACGAATACGGCTTCTTTTTGTCTCTATTTCCGCTTCTTCGCTCTTTTCATCAGGCTCAACTTCCTGTTGATTGCCTTGATTAAAGATCATCTCAAATGGGTTTTTGAAATTATTGGACTGTTTTTTCTTAGAAGGGACGAGCAGTTTTACAAGGCGCTTGTTCGCTTGTTCTTCTGCTCTGTCTTTCACAGCCTCCATTTTCTCTTCCTTCACCATACGTACGGCCATTTCCACTAAGTCACGTACCATGGATTCCACATCACGTCCTACGTAACCGACCTCAGTGAATTTGGTAGCTTCTACTTTAACAAAAGGAGCCCCGACTAATTTCGCTAAACGACGGGCAATTTCAGTTTTACCTACTCCTGTAGGCCCCATCATCAAGATGTTTTTCGGTACGATTTCATCTTTTAAATCATCTGTTAGCTGCATGCGGCGATACCTGTTACGAAGAGCAATGGCTACAGATCGCTTCGCGCTCTCCTGGCCAATAATATATTGATCAAGTTTTTCAACAATTTGTCTTGGAGTCAAGTTTAATGACATACATGGTCCCCCTTAATCGAGAACTTCCAGAATTATTTGATCATTAGTAAACACGCAGATCTCTCCTGCAACCTCAAGTGCTGCTTTGGCAATTTGAGAAGCAGATTGTTCCGGTGAATAACGTTTCAAGGCTCTCCCTGCACTCAGAGCGAAGTTACCACCTGAACCGATAGCAAGAATACCATCGTCCGGTTCTATTACTTCCCCAGTACCTGATACAAGAAACATATTTTCTTTATCCATGACGATCAGCATCGCTTCTAATTTCCTCAGAACGCGATCACTCCGCCACTCTTTGGCAAGTTCTACAGAAGCTCTAGCAAGGTTCCCATCATAGCTTTCCAGCTTTCCTTCAAACTTCTCAAATAGAGTAAAAGCATCGGCCACAGAACCAGCGAAGCCTGCTAATACTTGATCATTAAATAATCGGCGGACTTTCCTTGCCTTGTGTTTCATCACTACTTGATTTCCTAATGTAACCTGACCATCTCCGCTCATCGCACACTCTCCGTTGTGCTGGACGGCGAAGATCGTTGTTGCATGAAATTGCTGCTCCATTATTTTCACCTCTTATTCGCTCGGGGATGACTGTTCATATATACATTTTTCAATCGATCTTTCGATACGTGCGTATAAATCTGAGTGGAAGAGAGCCGTTCATGCCCTAACAATTCCTGTACAGAGCGCAGATCTGCCCCTTCGTTCAGCAGGTGGGTAGCAAACGAATGCCTCAATTTATGGGGGTGAATATCCACCGTCATTGCAGCATTTTCCACCATTTTTTTCAATATAAGCCTGATCCCATCGGCTGTTAAAGGACCGCCTTTAGCATTCAAAAACAACCGTTTACTCGATGTATTTTTCTTAGAAGCCAATTGATTCCTGCCATCATTTATATATGTGTGAAGTGATTTTGCAGCAAACTGCCCATATGGAACGTAGCGGTCTTTACTTCCTTTTCCATGAACAAGAGCTGTATTCAATGAAAAATCAAGATCAGAGAGGTCCATTTTCACACATTCACTGACACGTATACCCGTTCCATAAAGAAGTTCGATGAGAGCCTGGTTTCTCTGTCCTAAGGGCGTATGAAGATCACTCACTGTGAATAGTTTCTCTAATTCTTCTTCATAGAAGAAGTTCGGTATAGGACTTTCTTTCTTAGGCAACACCACATTTAAAAATGGGTTCTGACCGACAATTTCTTCTCGTTCTAAAAAACGGAAATAGCTTCTCAAACTTGATATTTTTCTGGAGACTGTCCTTCTTGAATGCTGCGCATCATACTGCCTTGATAAAAAGATTCGAATGATGGGGTATTCACATTCCTGAATCGTTACCCCCTCGGATGTGAGAAACGATTCAAATTCATCCAAATCCCTTCCGTAATGTTTTAAAGTAAGAGGCGAAGCGTTTTTTTCAATTTGAAGGTATTCCATAAAAAGATCTTTGTATGACTGCATAATTCCTGCCACCTCTCAAAGGCGTCTAAATTTTATCACAACACTCATAGACATAACAATGCATTTAATTAAAATGTAACAAAATTCTGAATTGTTTCCAACTCTTAATAACCAAGGAGTCTCAGAAATCGTAGTTTCATTAGGATATGTGTCAAGTATGTATACTTACCAAAGCGTAATTATAGCGTCCCATATTATAGCTGTCAATCAAAAACTTACGTTCCATAAAAACTGGTCATCGATTTCATAATTTATCCCTATTCTTTAAGTCTTAGGTTGCACCTTTGATCTGTTTAGCAGCTGTCATGTAATCCAACATCTGTTGAAACAAATAAAAAAGAGTCTATAACTAAAAGGATAGTCATAGACTCTTGGTTTTATAACTAGATCATGATTGAGGCTCTTCTTTATAGTCACATTCGGTACACTGAATCTGAGTGCCCTTCTTCGACTTCTTCTCCACAAGGAGAGATTCACATTTCGGACAAGGTCTGCTGATTGGCTTATCCCAAGATATGAAGTCACAATCAGGATAGTTTTCACAACCAAAGAACTTGCGGTTTTTCTTACTTTTCCGTTCAACGACTTCTCCATCTTTACATTTCGGACAAGTGACTCCGACCTTTTTAAGAATCGGTTTCGTATTGCGGCAGTCAGGGAAATTCGAGCATGCAAGGAACTTCCCGTACCTCCCCATTTTATAGACCATTTCATGCCCACATTTCTCGCAATCAATTCCTGCAGGCTCATCTTTTATTTCAATTTCTTCCATTTCTTTTTCCGCTTTTTCTAAGCGAGGCTGAAAACCATTATAGAATTGGCTGATGATATTCACCCAATCCTCTTTTCCATCCTCAATTGCATCAAGGTCATCTTCCATACCTTTCGTAAAATCGACGTCAATGATTTCCGGGAAGTACTCTCTCAATTGCTCAAGAACAATTTCTCCGAGCTCCGTTGGAATAAAACGTTTATTATCCAGAGCGACATAACCACGACGCTGAATGGTATCAAGGGTTGGTGCATAAGTTGAAGGACGCCCGATCCCGAGCTCCTCAAGTGTCTTAACCAGACGCGCTTCCGTATACCTTGGAGGAGGCTGCGTGAAGTGTTGGTTCGGTTGGATTTCTTCTGCTTTTACAGTCATCCCTTCTTCAAGATGAGGCAAAAGCTTGTCTTTCTCTTTCTTATTATCATCCCGACCTTCAATATACACTTTCATAAACCCTTTGAATTTCACTTCAGAACCTGTAGCTCTGAATTCCACCCCTTCATTGTAAAGGTGTACAGTCATTGTATCCAACACGGCTGGCGCCATTTGGCTTGCTATAAACCTGTCCCAAATCAATTTATACAGACGATACTGATCACGGGATAATATGCTCTTCATAGCTTTTGGATCACGATCTGCTCCTGTAGGCCTGATGGCCTCGTGTGCATCTTGTGCTCCTTCTTGCTTTTTGGCCCCTTTGCTTTGACCAAGAAACTCTTTACCGAAATTACCTTCGATGTATTGCTTAGCGTCCTCTTTGGCCGAATTCGACAAACGTGTGGAATCCGTACGCATATACGTAATTAAACCAGTAGTCCCCTGCTTTCCGCCAAGATCGATTCCTTCATAAAGCTGTTGAGCAATCATCATTGTCTTCTTCGCACGGAAGTTCAATTTACGTGCCGCTTCCTGCTGCAGTGAGGAAGTGGTGAAAGGAAGAGACGGGTTCCTTTTTCTTTCTCTTTTGTTTACTTTCTCTACAGAGAAATCTTTTCCTTTCATCCGCTTTTGGATTTCATCAACATCATCCTGTGTTTTCAAATCCTTTTTCTTGCCATCAACACCGTAAAAGGAACCTTCAAAGGTCTCTTTTTCTTTTAAGAAATCAGCTTCAATGGTCCAATATTCTTCGGGTTGGAATTTTTTAATTTCATTTTCGCGATCAATGATAATTTTCACGGCAACGGATTGAACACGACCCGCACTCAAGCCCTTTTTCACTTTCTTCCAAAGAATCGGGCTGATGTTATATCCGACAAGGCGGTCAAGAATCCGGCGGGCCTGTTGAGCATCCACCAGATCTGAATCGATCGATCTCGGGTGTTTAAATGAATCTTTTATTGCTTCTTTGGTGATTTCGTTGAAAACGACTCTACAATCTGAAGTATCATCAATTTCCAAACTGTGGGCTAAATGCCAGGCAATCGCTTCCCCTTCACGGTCGGGGTCGGCAGCGAGATAAACTTTCTTTGCCTTTTTGGCGGCGGTTTTTAGCTCTTTTAAAACAGGGCCTTTTCCCCTGATCGTTATATATTTGGGATTGAATTCATTTTCAACGTCCACACCCATTTGACTCTTAGGCAAGTCACGCACATGTCCAAGGGATGCTTTGACTTTATATTTCTTTCCCAGGTATCGTTCAATTGTTTTTGCTTTTGCAGGTGATTCTACTATTACCAGATAATCTGCCATATAGGTTCCTCCCATAGAGGTGTTTTCTCTTTATGTTTCATACACTCTTTTTACATTTTTGTTTTTTTAATTTACCTATCGCTCTAAAACTTAATCAAATGGAAAAAGGAAGCCTAACTGTCTTCTCCAGTAAGAAAAAGTCACTCGAACGTGGTCATCTTTCCATGCTAGTGGGTGAATCAGCTTTTTATAAAATAAATCTTCCCTATTATTAAATACAATGAAACCGTTTGTCAAACATATATTTTTCAAAAAAGTCACAAATTGGTCCAATCTCACCCTTGAATGTAACACCTTTGTAACGGATTATTCAAATTTTTCTAACCAATCTTCCAGAATGTCGTGATACGTATGAACCAATTTTGCGCCCTCATTAATCATTTTATGACACCCTTCACTGGTTATCCTTCCTGCAGGGCCCGGAAGTGCATAAACATCTTTCCCCTGCTCCAAGGCCTGGTCTACTGTAATCAATGTTCCACTCTTCAATCGAGCTTCAATGACAAAGGTACTCGGAGTCAATCCGGCGATCAGGCGGTTTCGCTCAGGGAAATGATACTTTTTCGGGGGGCAGTTTGGCGGGTATTCACTAATGACTAAGTGATTTACAGACAAGTTATGGTATAGTGCAGGGTTGTTCTTAGGATAAATATGCTGAAATCCAGAACCGAGAACTGCAATTGTTTTTCCATTGTATTCACTTGCTAACGTGTGGGCAAGTTGATCAATTCCCTGTGCCATCCCACTGACTATGGTAAAGCCGGATTTTATAAGAGGAATAAGTACAGCTTTCATAGAAGGAAATGCATACGATGACGGCTTCCGAGTGCCGATTACACTGATGGAAAGGGGGTTATGAAAAAAAGATACATCTCCTTGCGTATAAAGGACATAAGGTGGGTCGGGAATCGTTTTTAAAGACTCTGGATAAGTATGATCAAAGACGGTGACAATTGTATATTTTTGATCATATATGTCGAGTTTCTTCATTATATTAGGTGCTGTTATATGACGGAGGATGGATTGTGATCTAGAAAGAGGAATGGATAGATCTTTGGATAACTGTGAAGCTGAACATGAAAAGGGGTGAAATAAAGAAGCATCAATCTGAAGTAATTTTCTCACGAGCGGTCTTGTCATGTGAGGAGAATCATGAAGAAGGAGTAAGCGTGTTCTACGGTCTTTCATCAGGCACCTCATTTCCATAATTTAGAGGCCGTACCTGTTCATCGATACGGCCTCTTTCTTCATTTAATTAGTGGGTTTTACACTTATCGAATAAATTCTGATCTTTTAAAACCCCGATTAATGTTTCACCCATCACTGAAGGTGTTTCAGCCACTTGGATTCCACATTCGTTCATGACACGGATTTTTTCATCAGCCGTACCTTTACCACCGGAAATAATTGCACCAGCGTGGCCCATGCGTTTTCCTGGAGGGGCTGTACGACCGCCAATGAAGCCGACGACAGGTTTGTTCATGTTCGCTTTCACCCATTCAGCTGCTTCCTCCTCGGCAGTTCCGCCAATTTCACCAATCATGATGACCGCTTCAGTATCAGGGTCTTCATTGAAAGCCTTCAGGACATCGATGAAATCGGTCCCATTCACAGGGTCACCGCCGATTCCTACCGCAGTGGATTGACCAATGCCAGCTTCAGAAAGCTGATGGACCGCTTCATATGTCAGTGTACCAGAACGAGAAACGACGCCTACATGACCTTTTTTATGGATGTAACCAGGCATGATGCCGATCTTACATTCATCAGGAGTGATGACACCAGGACAGTTCGGTCCCACAAGGCGAGTTTTCTTTCCTTCCATGTAACGTTTAACTTTGATCATATCCAAAACAGGAATATGTTCAGTGATGCAAATAGCAAGATCCATTTCTGAATCTGTCGCTTCCATGATGGCATCCGCTGCAAACGGTGCAGGGACATATATGACGGAAGCATTTGCTCCAGTTTTCTCTACAGCTTCTGCAACTGTATTAAAGACTGGAATTCCTTCAACCTCAGTGCCGCCTTTACCAGGCGTTACACCGCCCACAATTTGTGTACCATACTCAACCATTTGTTTTGTATGGAAAAGTGCTGTCGATCCTGTAATTCCTTGAACAATGACTTTTGTGTTCTTATCAATATATACACTCATCTGATTACCCGCCTTTCTTACTTGACTAGTTCAACGATTTTTTGTGCGCCTTCTGCCATAGAATCTGCAGAAGTGATGTTCAAGCCTGATTCATCAAGAATTTTCTTCCCAGCATCTACGTTCGTACCTTCCAGACGAACAACGAGCGGCAATGTAAGTCCGATTTGTTTCGTCGCTTCAACCACACCCTCAGCGATGACATCACATTTCATAATGCCTCCGAAGATGTTAACGAAAATTCCTTTTACATTTTCATCAGAAAGGATGATTTTGAAAGCTTCGGTAACTTTTTCTGTTGTAGCGCCGCCTCCGACATCCAGGAAGTTGGCAGGGTCTCCACTATAGTGTTTGATTGTATCCATGGTAGCCATCGCAAGACCTGCACCATTAACCATACAGCCAATGTTTCCATCAAGTGCGATGTAACTAAGGTCGTATTTGGATGCTTCTACTTCTTTTGGATCTTCTTCTTCAAGATCACGAAGTTCAGCAATGTCTTTTTGACGGAAAAGAGCGTTATCGTCAAAGTTTAACTTGGAGTCAAGCGCCATTACTTCCCCGTCACCTGTTGTAACAAGTGGGTTGATTTCTGCAACAGAGCAATCCTTTTGTACAAAGACGTCATAAAGGCCAAGCATAAACTTAACTGCTTTTCCTAAAGATTCTTTCGGAATATTAATATTAAATGCAAGTCGACGCGCCTGGAATGGTGTAAGACCTGTCACAGGATCAATGACTTCTTTGAAGATTTTTTCAGGAGTCTTTTCTGCGACTTCCTCAATTTCTGTGCCACCTTCTTCAGATGCCATCATCGTCACACGGCTAGTCGCGCGATCGAGAACAAGACCGACATAGTACTCGCTCTTAATATCGCAGCCTTCTTCGATAAGTAAGCGCTTTACTTCTTTGCCTTCTGGTCCAGTCTGATGGGTTACAAGAGTTTTTCCTAGTATTTCGTCAGCGTATGTACGCACCTCGTCAAGATTTTTAGCAATTTTGACTCCGCCGGCTTTCCCGCGGCCACCTGCGTGGATCTGCGCTTTGACAACTGTGACATCGCTACCTAATTTCTTTGCTGCTTCGACAGCTTCATCTACGGTATATGCGACGTGTCCATTTGGCACAGATACGCCAAAATCACGCATGATTTCTTTTCCTTGATACTCGTGAATGTTCATGTTTCATCCTCCCATCAAATTTCACTGCATGTACATTGTATAAAAAAACGCTATCAATTGTCCATACTAAGCTAGATATCTGTCGAAAAATTCAATAGATTACCAGGTATATTATTATGTAAACTAGATTAAAAATGATAAATTTACCCTATCCATTTCCTCCAAACATCCCCTCGATTGAGGAAAACTCATTTTCAATATTTCTGGTTAGTGAATGGAGCTGCGGGGAATATCTTGCTTTCCACGGGATCGCGGGGAGCCTCTGCCATTAGAAAGGAACTTCCCAGATCTATGGAGCGCTCAAATCTGTGTTTTCCCCAATAAAATGCTGTTACAAAGCGCCTTATGTCTACTGGACAAGCGGAAATATGCGTCCCTTGAGGGTTCGTTTATCACCATCACCCATGGGATGCTGGGAAGCTGCGAGACTCCTACACAGGAGTACCAATGCGGCATTCACCTGGTTAGGCACGACTGGAAATACAAGGCCATGAACACCGAAAACAACTCGATGACGAGCCTTCACTATCCTGTCATAGCCTTACAAAAGTGTTATTTATTAAGTTCCTGCTCAACGTTGTAAATGAAGGCGAAAACTTCAGCAACCACCTGATAAAGATCTTCCGGGATTTGTTCATTGATGTTCAACTCCGAAAGCAATTCGACGAGCGTAGCGTCTTCTTGTACAGGAACTTGATGCTCTTCTGCTGCTTTTAATATATTTTCAGCAATGATGCCCTTCCCTTTTGCCACAACCTCGGGAGCAGCCGCTTTTTCAGATTGATAAGTCAAAGCAATGGCTTCTTTTCTTTTTTCATTCATATTCTGAGATCCACCCCTTCTATCCCCTCCTCATTTATGTTGGACCCAGGGGTTTTCGAGACTTCTTTCGTGACACGTGCCTTCAAAGAGTTCAATTCAAACCCCGCCTTTTCTAAGCCTATTTCTAATTTCTGTTGATACGGTTTGAAAAGCTTTTCCAGCTCTGGTTTCTCATTATAAATGACGACAGAGACACGGCGTTCAACGATCTGAAGGTCTATGACGGTTTCCTCCAGCTGAGAAAGATGTAAGTAGAACATGACATGACAATAGTCAGAATCTATTTGGCCATCCTCATTCTTCCGTCCCTCCATGTTCATGTGAACATCCTTTAAAGCCCCTAAGAAATCACCTGGAAATTGAAGGGCTATTTGCAGTGTTTGAGGGTTATCCTGGTAGGACGCAATTTGAGTGCCATTGATGAGGTTTATCAGTCGATTTGCCGTATCTGCTTTTACTTCTGAACCTTCATTTGCCGCCTTGATGAGCAACGATTTTAATGAGCTTTCTGACTGCACAGGTACATCACCCTTTTCAAGGGCTCTTGCTAGAAAATGCTCATCATTGAAACCTGTTTCATTTACTATTGCTTTCAATTGGATCCACATTTTGTCTTTGTCAGATACGGATACATGTTGACTTAATGCGTGCAATGATTCAACAAGGAGCTTTTGCTGCTCCATTGATAGTTGTTTTCCAAATAATTTTTGCATAGTAGCAACAAAAGAACTAAATTCAGTTCTTGTAAAAGGGGGTTTTTCAATCTGGCTCTGATCTGAAAAAGTGACGGCTTTATCCATAAAAACCTTAGTGGACTCCTGCAAATGCGGAGTTATTCGTGCTAATATTTTTTGGTCCACCATTTTCCTTAAAGTCTCCGACCAATGGCTGCGTATTTGGCGAGGCAACATGGAGAAATCACTGTCAGAAGGCTGCGGTGCCCAGAGTGACAGGATTTTTTCCGATGTATTCATCCATTGTTTGATCGTTTGATTTTCTGAAGCTGTCAGAGGCAGTTGATTTAGTAACAACTGATGTAAAGAAACCGCTACCCGTCTTTTTGAAAAAGGTAACGTATCCATGGCGGGGTTGTTTTGAGACCACTCTTCCTGAAATGATGAGAGGGTATGCTTATTGTCTATGAGCGTGGCTTTCTTAAGGAGATGAAAAGTCACTTGTGAACCCTGTGCTAGTTTAGAGCTTAATCTATTCAAAGCATCCCTGTCTGCATAGGGGTTTGGTTCTGCTCGTAAAGTTCGAATCATTGATAAAATTTTTTCGTCAGAAAGAGAGAGTGATTTTCCGCCTAATTGGTGCTCAACATCTGACAAAGCTTGAGAATATTCAACTGTGTATTTCATAGATAATGCCGCATATACAGAAGGTTGAATGGGCATCTTCCTGCTTACCATATGTAGTAATAGATCGCGTGAAAATGGCTGGTTGGAAGAAGACTGTACCAAGCTGAACGCTTGGACCAAATCTTTCTTATTCAATGGTACCTTTAAATTAACGATAGCTTTCATCAGTGACAGGTTGTCTTTGTTTACTTTTACACCTATTTGCTTTAAAAGCGATGCATGATCTAATTGTTCTGAACGCGCTTCAGAACGAGAGACAGCTCGTAATAAGAGAGATGGTTCAACCTGCTCGATTTGGAATAAATAAGATGAACCTTTCATCAACGACTGACTCACGATAGCTTCCACACTTTTCTTTCCCAAGTTCACCACAACTTTGTTGTCTTGCAGGGATTGAATGACTTTCCCTTTTATCAGTTGGCCTGATTTAAGTTCAGCAGACAGAGGTGCGTGGGTAGATAAACGTGTAAGACCATTGATTATATGATTCATCTCTTTTTCATCCCTTTCTTAAAGCAGATCTTTCACAGGGGCAAATGTTTTTCTATGAACCGGAGAGGGCCCGTGACTTTTTAGTGCTTCGACGTGTGGTTTTGTTCCATATCCCTGATTGTTACGGAACTCGTACATTGGATACCTTTCGTCTATTTCAGCCATCATGCGGTCTCTTGTCACTTTGGCAATGACACTTGCTGCAGCAATCGAAACACTTCTCTCGTCCCCTTTAATGAGCTTTGTTTGAGGACTCGAAATCGCGTCCAGTTCCATCGCATCAATTAGTAAATGTTCCGGTTGCCCTGAAAGATCTCCAACGGCTCTCTTCATAGCAAGTTTAGATGCTTGATATATGTTGATTTGATCTATCTCTTCATTCGTGACAATACCTACACCCCAATCAGCATCGGCTTTGATCCGCTCAAAGTATGCCTCCCGATTCTTCAAAGAAAGCTTCTTCGAATCATTCAGTCCTTCTAAGTAATAATCACGAGGTAAAATAACAGCACCGGCCACAACAGGACCGGCAATGGGCCCTCGCCCTGCTTCGTCTATTCCTGCAATCTGTGTGAATCCACGTTGGAAGAGATCTTCTTCAAAGACCATCATTTTCTCATACTGACTTCTCAGCTCTTGCTTTTGACGAATTTCCTTATGGTAACGCTGCACAAGTTGCTGTACCCCTTTTCTCGAATCCTCTTTAAACAAAGCTAACTCTTGAGAGGTTAATGTATCGTCATTCAGTCTTTCCTTTACCTGGGCTACTGTCAATTGGGTCATGAAGCTTAAACCCTCCATTTCTTATCATATCGGACAATTTTCATCATTCTAAAATCAAATAATCGCTTTCTATTTAATATAAAAATGTTACCACTGGGATGGATTTGTGTGAACATTAATGCTTGAGACACTAATATGGCCATGGATGAATGATTTAGAGGTGCAATTCATAAATAAGCTCATAAAAGAAAGCGCAAGGGCCTGGAGCCTCTTTGCGCTTTCTTTTATGAGTCAGGGTGTTCAAGGGTGATCATACCCAGCTTCCCTGTTCGTAAGTCTTGTAAGATAATGTCAGAGACTTTTTCGAAATTAATCCGGCCTCCACTTTCGAGGCAGCCTCGTTTTTTCCCAATGGTCTCAAATGCTTCCATCATATCATCCACATTCTCAAGACTAAATCTCTCTTCAAGCCGTTCTGGATAGGATTGATGGAGAAAATGAAGGACATAGGCGGCTACATCTTCTTTAGGAAGGATTTGATCTTTAATCGTGCCAATCGCAGCTAAGCGATATCCAACTTCCTCTTCTTCGAACTTCGGCCATAGAATTCCAGGGGTATCAAGCAATTCAAATTCTTTTTTTACTTTTATCCACTGCTGCTTCGTGGTGACGCCTGGTTTATCTCCTGTTTTAGCCATTTTCTTGTTGGCCAGTCTATTGATCAACGTTGATTTACCTACGTTCGGGATGCCTATGATCATCGCCCGTGAGGCTCTTGGACGGATGCCTTTCGCTTTGAGTTTATCCATTTTCTCTTTACCTAACTCTTTTGCCAGCTGGACAACTTTCTGTACATCCTGTTTATGATTTGCCTCAATTGCGACGGCTGGAATACCTTGTTCTTTAAAATGTTCAATCCACTCCGTGGTAACATGGGTGTCGGCGAGATCTTTTTTCATCAACACCATCATTTTTGGCTTTTCTTGTAGCGTGTTATGAAGCATGGGGTTCTGAGAAGACATTGGGGCACGTGCATCTACGAGTTCAATTACGAAATCCACGAGTTTAAGTTTCTCAGCGACTTCCCTTTTTGCTTTGGCCATGTGGCCCGGGAACCATTGAATGGTCATATAGATCCTCCTAGTTCACAAGCTGGATGCGATTTAATGGCCAATAGGAAACAACAGCTTCCCCTACCATCTGCTCTTGATCAATCATGCCGAGCATCCTGCTGTCTGTCGAGTTGTTGCGGTTATCACCAAGCACGAACAAATGACCCTCCGGGACTTCTTTGTAGTTGCCTGGCATATCCTCTTCCATGATGAAGTCATCAGTCAACGGGCGGGTGCCACTTAATTGCTGTTTACGTTCATCAAGAAAAGGTTCTTCCACGGGTTCTCCATTTACATAGAGTTGATCATCTTCATAGGCAATATGATCACCAGGAAGGCCGATCACCCGTTTGATATAGTCTTTACGTTCTGTTGCATGAAATACAACGACATCAAATCGCTCCGGCGATCCAAGCGTATAATTGAGTTTGCTCACGATCAAATGATCTCCGCTATGTAAAGTGGTCAACATGGAAGGTCCTTCAACGACGACGGGTGCAAACAAAAACACTCTTACGATGACAGCTAATACACCGGCGATAAGAAATGCTTTCAACCAGTCCAACCATTGTTGTTTCATCATTATCCCTTCTTCCTTGAATGAAGGAGTCTGGAGCGGCAAAACCACAGTATACAGGCTGTAGAGACACAGCCTTTCCATAATACAGGGTTAAATTTGCTGCTGAATGCTCGCTTGTCTTATGTTATAGTCTTATAAATCATATCATAAATTTCATAAACCTTGGTTCCATTTTCATTTAGCATTGTTTTTGAAAACTCAATTTTGAAAGTCTCATGAGGGGTTAGATGCTTTTGAAAAATCATGTCTCGAAAATAATACCTATAGATAAGTAGAAAAAAGGAGCTTGACATCGCAAGCTCCTTTTCACTGAAATTAGATAATTTCTTTAATACGTGCCGCTTTACCGCGTAGGTTACGCAAGTAGTAAAGTTTCGCACGACGTACTTTACCACGACGAGTACGCTCGATCTTAGCGATACGTGGAGAATGAACTGGGAATGTACGCTCAACACCTGTTCCGTAAGTAATCTTACGAACAGTGAATGTTTCGCTGATTCCGCCGTTCTGACGCTTGATGACAACACCTTCGAATACCTGGATACGTTCACGTGTACCTTCGACAACTTTCACGTGTACTTTCACAGTATCACCAGGACGGAAATCAGGGTGATCCGAACGAAGTTGTTCTTTTGTAATGTCATGAATCAATTGTTGCATGATTTTCACTCCTTTTTAACTAATGCTCTTGTCTTCTAAGAGGCAGCGGAACATCGTTTTCCACTTAAACCGTACGTTTAAGCACAAGATTTAATATACCATATGGAGAGACAAACATCAACAGGGCTCAACGATTTTTCCACTCTTCCACCCACGTTTGTTCTTTCACAGATAATTCTCTTCCTTCAAGCAGATCCGGTCTTCTCTCATAGGTTCGTTTTAATGACTGATAATGACGCCATTCATCGATTTTAGCATGGTTTCCTGACAAAAGAACATCCGGTACTTTGTGACCTCGAAAATCCGCCGGTCTCGTATAATGCGGATGCTCCAGCAAACCGTTTGAGAATGAGTCCATTGGGGCCGACTGTTCATTACCGAGAACTCCTGGAAGAAGTCGGACTACGGAATCAATGACAACCATCGCACCAAGCTCTCCACCAGTAAGGACATAGTCACCGATGGAAATTTCATCGGTCACCAGTTCCTGTCTGATCCGTTCATCATACCCTTCATAATGGCCGCAAATAAAGACAAGATGATCTTCTTCGGAAAGTTCTTCCGCTTTTTGCTGGGAGTAGGGTTCTCCCTGCGGGCAAAGAAGCACGACACGTGGAGGTTTTTCTGCTGTGTCTTTGATGGACTGAATGCTGTCAAAGATGGGCTGCGGGGATAGAACAAGCCCCGCTCCTCCACCATAAGGGTAATCATCAACTTTATTGTGCTTGTTTTCAGTGTAATCACGGAAATTGACATACTGATGTGAAAAGGCGCCTTGTTCCTGAGCACGCTTCATGATGGAATTCTGCAGTACACCATCAAACATTTCTGGAAAAAGTGTCAGAATATCGATATGCATTAGTCTAGCAGCCCCTCTATTGGATCGATGATGATGGTTTTCCGCTCCGGATCCACTTCTTTAACGACAGGTTCGATATACGGAATGAGAACATCCGGCTGATTCTTACGCTTCACAACCCAAACGTCGTTCGCGCCAGGGGTAAGAATTTCTTTGATTTCACCTAACTCTTCTCCTGACTCTAAAAACACGGTACACCCAATGATTTCATAAAAATAGAATTCATGATCATCAAGCTCTTCATGATCTTCTTCTGAAACCATCAGCTTTCCATTCTTGTATCCTTCGACATCATTAATCGTAGGATGATCCTCAAAGCTTACAAGGTCGAAACCTTTATGATTACGGTGTGTCCGAATGACCAGTGGTTTCGGCTCGCTGTTATCACTTACCCAATACAAAAGCTGACCTGGTTCAAATCGTTCATCAAAATCAGTGACACGATGAACTTTCACTTCTCCTTTGATGCCGTGTGTGTTTATGATTTTACCAACATTAAATAACTGTTTTTCCATGAGTGCAATTACCTCGCTCGTATGACTTTTCCGTCTTCCACGACGATTTGACGATCCTGAATGACCTGTTCCCATTGATCGCCTTCTTCAACTTCAATCAATGCCTGTACTTCATCCGTTTCAAGTTCACTTCCATCTGGCAGGATATCCAACTGTTTACGTTGATATTCCAGCCACTTCAGTTGATCTTTTCTCCGACCGATTTCTTTCGAAAAACGCCGCTCCACTTCCTGCCTGGAAACCCCGGGCTTACGTTCCAGCTTTTTCTGTTCAAACGAAAGCTGCCTGCATTCACGTTCCAGACGTTGGTATCTTTCGTCGAACTTTTCCTTGATTTGCGCACGGCTCGTCTCTGTCAAAATCTGTTTGACAGGTACTGTTCGGATGATCTGCATCTTTCGCCCGCCCCTCTGCTATTCCTTGAGAATAGTAAAAAAGGGAAAAGGTTTCCCTTCTCCCTTCTTACACCAATAAAATTAGTTCTCTTACATGATATCCAAATAGATCCGTTTTTCAGAATCTGAACCTGCCGCATAAACGACAGTCCGAATCGCTTTCGCAATCCGCCCGTTCTTACCGATTACTTTCCCTACGTCATCCGGGTGGACCGTTAGATGATAAACCACTTTGTGATTTTCTTCTTTCTCATCCACCACAATGTCATCAGGATGATCGACAAGCGGAGTTACGATCGTTTCGATTAAGGTTTTCATGGGATCACCACTACTTTATGATTTATTGGTTTTTCTTATCGTGGAACTGCTTCATGATGCCTTCGTTAGAGAAAAGGTTACGAACAGTGTCGCTTGGCTTCGCGCCGTTAGACATCCAGTCGATCGCTTTCTCAGCATCAAGTTTAACCTCTACAGGGTTAGCAACTGGGTTATATGTTCCGATTTGCTCGATGATACGTCCATCACGAGGAGAACGAGAATCAGCAACTACTACACGATAAAATGGGTTACGCTTAGATCCCATACGTTTTAGGCGAATTTTTACTGCCATTTTTAACAACCTCCAAAATTTCTTTAATGTTTCACACAGATTTAGATTTTAGCAGAACTTCAAGGGTGTGTAAAGGTTTTTTCCATTACATAAAAGGAAATTTCATTCCTTTGCCTTTTTTCCCTTTCGTATTGCTCATTTGTTTCATCATTTTCTTCATTTCTTCAAACTGCTTCAACAGTCTATTGACCTCTGAAACAGAAGTTCCGGAACCTTTAGCAATCCGCTTCTTACGGCTTGCATTCATAACAGAAGGGTCCTGTCTTTCATTTTTAGTCATCGATTGGATGATGGCCTCGACATGAACAATCTGCTTGTCATCGAAGGACACATTCTGAAGGCCCTTCATTTTGTTCGCACCAGGAATCATGTTTAAAATTTCATCCAGCGGCCCCATATTTTTCACTTGCTCCATCTGCTCAAGGAAATCCTCAAAAGTAAAGGAAGCATTACGCATTTTCGACTCCAGCTCTTTCGCTTGCTTTTCATCCACCTGCGTCTGTGCTTTTTCAATTAAGGTGAGCATGTCGCCCATTCCGAGAATCCTTGACGCCATACGCTCGGGGTGGAAAGTCTCAAGCTGGTCAAGCTTTTCACCCATACCTGCGAATTTAATCGGTTTACCTGTCACGGCTTTGATGGATAATGCGGCACCACCACGGGTGTCTCCATCCAGTTTCGTGAGAAGAACACCGGTAACGTCCAGCTGCTCATCGAAGCTTTCTGCTACGTTTACAGCATCCTGACCCGTCATGGCATCGACAACAAGGAAAATCTCATCAGGATTGACAGCTTCCTTGATTTCCTGCAATTCACCCATCAAGTCGCCATCAATATGCAAACGACCAGCGGTATCAATGAGCACATAATCATGATGCTCCTCTTTGGCTTTGGCTATCGCATTTTTGGCGATGTCCACAGGATTTGCTTCGGTACCTTCCTCATGAACAGGCATATCCAGCTGTTTTCCGAGTGTCTGCAATTGCTGGATGGCAGCTGGACGGTAAACGTCCGCACCAACGAGTAATGGCTTCCTGTTGTAGCTTTTGCGCAACAGATTCGCAAGCTTCCCGGTAGTGGTCGTTTTACCTGCCCCCTGCAAACCGACCATCATAATAACCGTCGGAGGACGCTTGGCAACAGCAATCTTACTTTCGTCGCCACCCATCAGATCGGTAAGCTCTTCTTTAACAACTTTGATAACCTGCTGCCCAGGGGTCAGGCTTTCCATGACCTCTTGACCGACGGCGCGTTCACGGACACGCTTCACAAAATCTTTAACGACTTTAAAGTTTACATCGGCCTCAAGGAGGGCGAGACGGACCTCCCTGGTCATCTCTTTTACGTCTTGTTCGTTTACCTTCCCTTTGCCTTTGATTTTCTTGATCGTTTCCTGCAAACGGTCGGATAAACCCTCAAATGCCATCGAAGATCCCCTCCTATTCTAATTCTTGTAATTCGTGCAGCCATGATTCATAAGGGGCAGGGAGCTCGTCTTTTTTAAACTGAGCCTCCATTTCCTTAATCACTTTCTGCCGCTTTTCAAACTTCCCATATAGATGAAGCTTTTTTTCATATTCTTCAAGCATCGTCTCTGTTCGGCGAATATTATCGTAAACGGCTTGACGTGAGACATCAAAAGTTTCCGATATTTCACCAAGAGAATAATCTTCGAGATAGTACAACTCCATATAGTTTCTCTGCTTAGGAGTTAACAACGATTGATAGAAATCAAATAGATAATTAATCCGTGTCGTTTTTTCAAGCATGCTTGAAGCACTCCTTGTTAAGTGAAATGCCTTTACACATAAATACTAAAGGAACATGTACCTTTATGTCAAGGCTTATGAAAGTTCTTCTTCTTCTTCATATTCTTCAATCATATCTGCGAACAGACCATAAACGAAAGCATGAGCATCGAATGTTTCAAGATCGGTCACTTTTTCTCCCAGGCCGACAAGTTTTACCGGGATCTCCAATTCATTTCGGATGGCAAGAACGATTCCGCCTTTTGCTGTTCCATCAAGTTTTGATAGGACAATGCCGGAAACATCCGTCGCTTCGGAAAATGTTTTTGCCTGGCTCATTGCATTCTGTCCTGTTGTAGCATCCAGGACAAGCAGCACTTCATGAGGAGCTCCAGGAATTTCACGTTCAATGACACGTTTCACCTTGGAAAGCTCATTCATCAAGTTCACTTTATTTTGCAGACGACCGGCAGTATCGCAGATGAGAACATCGGCATTCTTCGATTTCGCCGATTGAATGCCATCATAAATGACAGCAGCAGGATCACTGCCTTCACTATGCTTTGTGACATTCACCCCTACACGTTTGCCCCACTCTTCCAGTTGCTCTATAGCACCTGCACGGAATGTATCTCCTGCGGCAAGGGTTACGTTCTTCCCTGCACTTTTCAATCGGTGGGCGAGTTTACCAATGGTCGTTGTTTTCCCTACGCCATTTACGCCAACAAATAGATAGACTGTCAAACCATCTGGATTCTCATTCAACCCTTCGATCTCTTCAGCGCGATCATCACCGTAGTAGATTTCAACCAGTTTTTCGGAAATAATTTCTTTCACTTTTTGAGGATCCTGAACGTTTCTGCGTTTCACTTCCATTTCCAGCTCCTCAATCATTTCCATCACGGTTGTAACCCCGACATCAGCAGAAATCAACACTTCCTCTAATTCCTCAAAGAAATCTTCGTCGACGGTTCGGTAACGAGCGACGAGATCATTAATTTTAGTTGAAAATGAATTCCTGGTTTTAGCCAGTCCCATTTTAAATTTAGAGGCGATCGATACTTTTTCATCCTCTTCCTGACTCTCTGGATGATCATCTTCTGTCATAGATTCATCCAGAGCTCCTACATTCTCCTCGTCATCATCAACCACAGATGATTCTGCAGCCTCTTCTTCTACTTCCTCTTCAGGTTCAGTTGCGTCTTCTCCATCCAAAGAGTCTTCCGTTTCTTTCTTTTCTGTTTCTCCCTGAAGGTCGGTCACCTCTTTATCTGCGCTATCTGAGAGTGGTGCATCGGACTCCTGAGAATCCTCCCGATCGTCGGAATCCTCTGTGTCTTGGGCCTGCTGTTCCTCTTTTTTTTCATCCGACTCAGGATCTTTTACGAATTTTTCTTTCAGTTTCTTAAAAAAACTCATCGAATCATCCTTCCTATGCTTCCAATAATTCCGGTGTTTCTTCTAGTCTGACAGATACAAGTTTAGATACCCCTGACTCTTGCATGGTCACACCGTAAAGTACATCCGATTCTTCCATTGTCCCTTTTCTGTGAGTAATGACAATGAACTGTGTCTTTTCACTGAATTCTTTCAAGAATTTAGCAAAACGATCCACGTTCGCTTCATCCAATGCTGCTTCCACCTCGTCCAGTACACAAAATGGAACAGGACGGACGCGCAGAATCGAGAATAGCAGAGCGATTGCTGTCAGAGCACGTTCGCCACCTGATAGCAAACTCATATTCTGCAGTTTCTTACCCGGAGGCTGGGCAACAATATCAACACCTGTTTCTAACATGTCATTCGGATCAGTGAGTTGCAAGTCGGCTCGTCCTCCACCGAACAAAGTACGGAAGACTTCACCGAATTCAGCACGGATTTTAGTAAAGGTATCTTCGAATTTCCGTTTCATTTCACCGTCCATCTCATTAATGACTGTATGAAGCGTTTGTTTGGCTTCCAGTAAATCGTCTTGCTGGCCTTTCAGGAATTCGTAACGCTCTTTAATCCGGTCATACTCATCGATGGCACCCAAATTCACAGTGCCAAGCTCTTCAATAGCCCGCTTGATCAGCTTGACCTTCGTTGATGCTTCATCAATATCACCGACTCCCGGATAGTCTCTCTTCGCTTTTTCAAATGTCATCACATACTCTTCCTGCAAGTATTGAAGCATATTCTCAAGCTCCACGTCCAGCCTGTTTGCTTTGACTTCCTTCTGCTGCAAATCCTGGGTGAAGTTTTGATGCCTACGCTTCCATTCTTTCAGGCTCTGTTCTGCCTGCTGAATGTCTGCAGCAAGCTCTTGACGCTCTTTCCTCTTCGAATTGATGGTCGAAGCCGTTTCTTCTTTGGCCGTACGCATGCTTTCAATTTGGGATTGAATCTCATCTTCCGTCTGGTTGGACTCTTTAACCTCCATCAGCTGTTGATAAGAGACCCGGTTGCCTCGTAACTCCTGCTCTATCAAGTCTTTCTCCTGCTGATAACGATCTGTTTTTTCCTTTTGGTTGTTTACCGATGATTCTTGCTCGGCTAGTTGGATTTGAAGCTTCTGCTTACGTTCCTGCAAGTTAGCTTCGTCCTCTTTCTGACGTTCTTTTGTAGTCGTCAGTTCTTCGATCTTTGTATTAATCGAGACAAGTTGTTCCTCTAGAGTTTGCAGGGTTTCATCAAGGTCGCTCAACTGCTGATCTGCATGGTGAGAATCCTGATCGTATTGAGCCTGGTCCTGGTCGAACAATTGAAGTTGATCATTCAAATGGTTGAGTTTCAGCTGCACTTCTCTTTGGTCGGACTGTTTTTCATACTCTTCCTGCTTTAACTCCGAGAGTTTCACATTCCACTGCTCTTTTTCCTCTTCCTGCTCAGCCAAGGTTTCTTTCAACTTCTTTACTTTATTCTCAACTTCCAACGCCTTTGCATCATAAGCAACGATTTTCTCACTAAGTTCCTGCAATTCCTTTTCTCTTGTAAACAAGGATTGTTTCGATTGTTTTTTGGCCCCTCCTGACATGGAGCCGCCAGGATTAACGACATCTCCATCAAGCGTCACAACCCTGTATTTTCTATTCAATACGCGGGCGATTTGGTTTGCGTGCTCCAACCCTTCAGCTATGACGATATGACCCAGAAGGTGCTGGATTGGTTTTGAATGGGCCGGATCATATTGGATAAGGTCGGCTGCTACTCCTACATACCCCTCTTGTTGTGAGAGCGATGCAGCCCCATGGACAGAACGAGGTTGAATCGAGGTAAGAGGAAGGAAAGTAGCTCTTCCTTTATTGTTCGTTTTTAACCAGTGAATCGCCTGTCTTCCGGTTTGTTCATCTTCTACGACAATATGTTGTGCCTGAGCACCCAGGGCAGTCTCAATCGCTGTCAAGAGATGAGAAGGGATATCGATCAATGCGAGCACGGCTCCATGAATCCCCTGCAGCTGGCCTCTTTGGGAAGCTTTCAAAACCTCACGGACGCCATGGAAATACCCGGAGAAGTCTTCCTTCATCTCTTCAAGCATTTCCTTTTTCGATCGCATGTTCTCCAAATATTGATAGCCTTTATAAAGCTTTTCCTGCCATTCCTGATACGTCTGTTTGTTTTTTGCGTGTTTCTCGTTCAACTCCTGGACTTGCGTCTCCAACTCTTCCCGTTGTTTTGTAAGGTTTCCCAACTCTTTTGTCATTGAAGTCAATGTTTCTTCAAGCGTAGCTCGTTCACTTCTAAGATCTTTGAATTTATCAATCTGACTTCCCTTTTTAGAGTGAATTTGGTCCAACTGTTTTTCTAAGAGTTGTTTTTCGTTCCGTTTGGCTGCCTGCTTATTAAGCAATTCAATATATTCACTCTTCAAATCTTCAATTTCTTCTTCAATTAAATGAAGATCCTGTTTTAATGCTTGAGTGGTTTGGTTTAGTTCTTCCTTTGTAGATTCTCTTTTTTCTTTAATCTGTGCTAACTTTTGGGCTTCTTCTTCGGCGATTGACTTTAAATTCACCAGTTTATCAGAGAGATCTTCGTAGGCCTCTTCCAATTTGGATTTATTTTCTTCAAAATGTTTATGCCGCTCTTTCATCAGCTGCTTTTTACCCTCAAGGTTTTCGAGGTCTCTTGTTAAAGAGAGCAATTTTTCCTGCATATTTTCTATAGAAGCATCCAGAATTTCCACACGATCTCTTTGATCTTTTAGTGAAGCTTCATCCGCCTCGATCTTCCCACTCAACTCGTTTTCCTGGGTTTTAACTTCTTCCAGTTCTTTAAGGATTCTTTCCCATTCCCCATGAACCTGCTGTATCTGAGTGATCAATAATGAGATCTCAACATTCTTCAGTTCGTCTTTTTTCTCTAAGTAATCTTTCGCGACAGCCGCCTGTTCTTTTAACGGTTCAAGCTGACCATCAATCTCCCATATGATATCTTCCACACGGTTCAAATTTTCCTGTGTTTCCGACAACTTATACTCTGCTTTCTTCTTCCGCTGTTTGTACTTAAGAACTCCTGCCGCTTCTTCAAAAATGGAACGGCGGTCTTCTGCTTTGGAGCTGAGGATTTCTTCTACTTTACCCTGGCTGATGATAGAGAAAGCTTCCCTGCCAAGCCCGGAATCCATGAATAGATCTACAATATCCTTCAAACGGCATGTCTGGTTATTTATATAGAACTCACTTTCACCGGAGCGGTAAACGCGTCTCGTCACGCTGACTTCCTGATAATCCAGAGGCAGTGCCTGGTCTGTATTATCAAGAGTCAAAGTCACTTCTGCCATATTCAATGGAGATCTGGTTTCACTACCTGCAAAAATGATATCTTCCATTTTGCTACCGCGAAGCGACCGGGCTGATTGTTCACCTAATACCCATCGAATCGCATCCGTTATATTACTTTTTCCACTACCATTCGGTCCGACGACAGATGTGACTCCAGAAACAAAATCCACGGTCACTCGTTCGGCAAATGATTTAAAACCTATCGTATCTAATTGTTTGAGGAACATATTCATCCTCCTGTTTTTTCACAAATCTTTCATTCACTCAACTTATATATTTTATCATAAAGAACGCCCCTACGGTAGGAACCCCAGTCTACTTTTATAACACCATGTGAAATCCCATTCAACATATTCTCCCTTTAGTTGAAGACTCAGTTTCGAGATTTTTGTTGGGTGGAAGGGGGCTGCGGGGAATAGCTCGCTTTCCGCGGGAGCGCGGTGAGCCTCCTCGGGCTGCGTCCTACGGAGTATCACCCTGCACTTTTCCCGCAGTACGCAGTCCGAGGAAGCTCGGCGCTCCCCCCACAGGAAAGCGAGTAGCTTCCCAGCCACCCCGGACGCTCAACCCGGGCAACGAACCCCGGAAAGTCTCGAAAGTGAGTCTTCAAGAAACCTGCCATATACTTTAATAAGTAATTATATTAATGAAGGGTTTTAAAATTCGGCAAAGTCCTTTATCATATGTAATAGTCTATATAACGAGCCCTGAAGGAGGATTCATTTTTGAGTTTACAAGAACCGAATCAAGAAAACCTGGAAACCATCATCAATGACATGGCTGAAAAACTGCAGGTCGTGAACCGTTCCCTCATGGACCCAGAGGATTACGATCTGAATAAATACGAAGAAATCAAATCCCTTCACGACATCATTGAAATGAAAGGGCAATTGAGCGTTTCTGAAATACAGGCATTCGTTCAGGAACTTGGCCAATACAGAAAATAACCAGCCGTAAAAAAGACCGTTTCGGAGTCGCTCTCCGAAACGGTCTTTTTATAATTGCTTTTACAGGCGGATTATAAGTGGGCTCCTTGGTTTTCTAACGCCTGTTGAGCCGCTTTCTGTTCCGCTTCTTTCTTCGTTCGGCCTACACCAATTCCGCCGATGTCATCCTGAATCAGTACATGAGCGATAAACTCCCGGCTGTGTGCAGGTCCTCTCTCTTCAACGATTTCATATTCAATTTTACTGTTTTTATCCCGTTGAATAAATTCTTGTAGCTGACTTTTGAAATCCATCGCATGAGAAAAAGCACCTTTTTTCACTTTCGGATACACATACGCTCTTAAGAACTGTATGACTGCATCGTAACCCTGGTCTAAATAAAGAGCGCCAATGAACGCTTCAAAAACATCAGCAAGCAATGCCGGTCGATTGCGTCCTCCGGTCAGCTCTTCACCTTTACCAAGTAAAATCAGGTCTTGGAAATTCAGCTCATTCGCAAATTCTACTAATGAGACTTCACACACAATCGAGGCTCTGAACTTCGTAAGCTCTCCTTCAGCCATATCCGGGAACTCGCGGTACAAATACTGTGAGACTCCTAGTTCAAGAACGGCATCTCCCAAGAATTCCAGCCGTTCATTATCCTCTCGATCGGTTTTCCGATGCTCATTCACATATGATGAATGTGTAAAAGCCTGTTCCAGTAACGAGATATCATTGAATTGTAATTTTATCTTTTTCTGGAAACTGGAAAAATCATCCATAAATCACCTTGTCCTTTGCAATGAATTTCTTGAAAAATATAGGAAAGGCTGCCCGAATAAACGGACAGCGATCCTATTACGACTGGCTGCTTATGTAATTCACAGCGTCGCCTACTGTATTGATTTTTTCAGCTTCTTCATCAGAAATTTCCATATCAAACTCGTCTTCAAGCTCCATTACAAGCTCAACGACATCAAGAGAGTCTGCTTCTAGATCTTCTTTGAAGGAAGCTTCCATAGTCACTTTAGACTCATCAACATCAAGACGATCGACGATGATTTGTTTTACACGATCAAATGTTTCTGCCATTGGAACCTCACCTCCCTTCAGTAATTATAGTAATGTGTGTCCAAAAGCGCAAGAGGCTGTTTTAGCCCCGGCTCATAGAAACCGTCGTCCCTTTACTCTAAATGAGATGGACGATTCATAAGATTAGGTTATTACATGACCATGCCGCCATCGACATGCAATGTTTGACCTGTCATGTAAGCTGCATCTTTGGAAGCTAGAAAACGGACAACGCGCGCAACATCTTCCCCTTCACCAAGACGTTTGAGTGGAATCATGGCAAGCATTTGCTCGCGCTGCTCATCTGTAAGGGCATCTGTCATATCTGTCGCGATATATCCGGGAGCTACAGCGTTCACGTGGATGTTTCTAGCGGCTAATTCTTTAGCATTCGATTTGGTCATACCGATGACACCCGCTTTAGCAGCGACATAATTTGCCTGCCCGGGGTTCCCTGAAACACCAACGATTGATGCAACGTTGATAATTCGTCCATACTTTTGTTTCATCATCTGACGTGTCACCCCTTTTGTACAGAGGAAAACGCCTTTCAAGTTCGTATCAATAACGGAATCAAATTCTTCTTCCTTCATTCTCATCAGGAGATTATCCTTTGTAATCCCTGCATTGTTGACAAGGATATCCAAACGTCCGTATTCATCAACGACTGTTTTTACCATACGTTTGACATCGTCATCATTAGAAACGTTAGACTGTATTTTAATGGCTGCACCGCCCTGTTCATGGATCTCCTGAACAACCGCCTCAGCTTTATCTTCGCTCCCTGCATAATTGACGGCCACTTTCGCTCCTTGACGAGCAAGTTCAAGCGCAATAGCCTTTCCAATTCCACGGGATGCTCCTGTGACAAGAGCCACCTGGTCCTGTAACATTACGATTCCTCCTTATACCAATCGATGAACGCTTGCAGTGACTCTGGGTCCTGTACACTGAACGTTTTCATACGACGTTTTACTTTTCGGACAAGACCACTCAATACTTTGCCCTGTCCCACTTCTACAATCGCATCGACCTCTTCTTCGACGAATGCCTCAAGGATCTGCTGAAACCTTACAGGGGAGTATAGTTGTTCAACGAGAAGCTGTTCTATTTCTTCCGCATTTGTGACCGGCGCAGCAGTCACATTAGCATATACGGGCACGTTGGCATCATAGATCTTTGTTTCAGATAAATGGTCAGCAAAATCATCACTGGCTGACTTCATGAGACGAGAGTGGAATGGACCACTGACGTTAAGAGGGAGTACGCGCTTCGCACCTGCCTCTGACAACTGTTCAGAAGCTTTCTCCACGCCTTCCTTTGTTCCAGAAATGACAATTTGACCTGGACAATTGATGTTGGCAAGGTCAACGGCCAGCTCCCCATCAAAGTCACGCAGAACCTCTTCTATTTCTTCTTGTGAAAGGCCAAGTACAGCCGCCATTGTTCCCATGCCTGTAGGGTAAGCTTCTTCCATCAGCTTCCCACGGACATGCACAAGTTGTACGGCTTCCATTGGATCCAGTGCTCCAGCTGCGACCAAAGCACTGTACTCTCCTAGACTGTGACCTGCCGTCATAGAAGGAGCCACTCCTTCTTGCTGTAGTACACGTTGGATAGCTATACTGTTCAAAAGCAATGCGGGTTGAGCATTTTCTGTTTTCGTTAATTCTTCTGAAGGGCCTTCGAACATTAAACGAGTTAAAGAATATCCAAGAGCTTCATCCGCTTCATCAAACAATTGTTTCACAGCAGGATAAGCCTCATACATCGCCTTCCCCATACCTACTTCCTGGGACCCCTGCCCTGGAAAAACACATGCGATTCGCTTCATGATTCATCCTCCTCTTTGTCCATTTCAGCAAGTGTTGTTGAAATGGTATTCGTTACATCAAGCTCAATCATGTGGCAAGCCTGACGGATTGCATTCAAAACAGCTCGATCATTGGAAGAGCCGTGCGCCTTAATGACAGGTGCGGCCAAACCAAACAACCCTGCTCCGCCATATTCACTATAATCGAGCTGGGCTTTTAAATTTCGCAGATCATTTTTTGCTAAGCCAGCCGCAATTTTTGTTTTAAAGTTACTCATAAATGTTTGTTTAATCATTGAGAACATCGTCATAGCCGTTCCTTCAATCGTTTTCAAGGTTACATTCCCTGTGAACCCATCAGTGACGACTACATCGGCTACGCCTTCAAGAAGATCACGAGCCTCAACGTTCCCGACAAAGTTAATCGGAGCTTCTTTCATCAGTTCAAACGCTTTTTTGGTCAAGTCACTTCCTTTGCCGTCTTCCGTACCGACATTCAAAAGTCCGACTCTTGGCTGCTTAATTTCTCGTACATTTTCCGCATAGATACTCCCAATCACTGCATATTGCAACAAGTGATCAGGTTTTGCATCCACGTTTGCACCGACATCCAGCATAAGAAATCCTTTACCGTCCGACGTTGGAAGAGTCGGGCTAAGTGCAGGCCTGTCGACCCCTTTCATTCGACCGACGACAAACAAACCTGCGCTCATCAAGGCCCCTGTATTTCCAGCAGATATACAGCCATCCGCTCGCCCTTCTTTCACTTCCGTGGCCGTCAAAACCATAGAGGATTGTTTCTTTCTCCTCACCGCTCTTACCGGCTCATCATCAGAAGTGATCACTTCTGTAGTATGTAATATAGACACATTTGACTGCCCTTTTAAGAAAGGTTTGATTTGATCTTCATCCCCTACAAGGGTGATTTCCAAACCTTCAATTGTGTCTGCGGCCATTACCGCCCCTTTTACGATCGCTTCTGGGGCATTGTCGCCGCCCATAGCATCAATGGCTAGCTTCATTCTCGATCCATCTCCTTCTGTTGGTTCGAACGATACATCTCAAAAGTTCCAGCAAATACTTCTTCGTTGTCGACGTAACTATGCACATTCACAAGTGTTCGCCCTTTTTCATCGTCGCCTTTGACCGTCGCTTTAGCCACCACACGTTCTCCAAGTTTTACTGGACGTGAGAATGTAATTTCCGACTGGGCCGTAAGCGCCAGTTCATCATTAATCAAGGCAACGGCGAGAGAGTTAGCCTGTGCGAATAAGTAGTGACCTCTGGCTATATGGTTTCTGGAAAAGACATGTTCCGGACGGATGTCCAAGATTGAAATCGCACGGTCGTCCAATTCCAGGTCGACCACTTCTCCAATGATTTCTTCCACAGGCAAGGCTTTTACCGTTTCATTCCATTCCTGCGTGGCGACTGACTTGATCCGTTCCCGCAGTTCAGGAATTCCAAGTTCCATCCGATCCAGCCTTATCGTCTGAATACTGACCCCGAATGTCTTTGCCAGTTCTTCGTCTGTAATGAAGGGGGTATGGTCTATTTTCGTTTTCAATTCTTCCTGACGTACTTTTTTAGACTTCTTCATACATATGCCACCGTTCATTTAGCCATAAATTCTTGCTTTATGACTAGGTACTAATAGTAATATATAATACCAAGTTCAATTACGCAAGGATTTGCTTATGATTCCCTATTTTCTTATCAATAGTAATCCCACTACAGTCTGACTCTGAAAGGTTTTGTTCAGGGGAAAGAAAAAAACACCCGGCATTTGAGCCGAGTGTTTGAAAGTTAGTCCAACACATTGCCAAGAAGATGTTGGTCACTGTAGACGTGCTCCTTTAAAGCTTTGTAACGTTCATCGTTATCCAGGGTGTTTTCCATAATTATTTCAGCGGCATCTTTTCTTGCGGTTTCAAGAGCCCGGTAATCATGGACCATGTCTCCGACTTTGAACTCAGGTAGACCACTTTGTTTTTTGCCGAAAAAGTCACCAGGACCACGCAGCTTCAAATCTTGTTCGGATAATTCGAACCCATCATTCGTCTCGGTCATAATTCTCATCCGTTCTTTTCCTACGTCTCCCTTGGGATCACCAAGAAGAATACAGTAACTTTGATCTGCTCCACGCCCAACACGGCCTCTCAACTGGTGAAGTTGGGAAAGACCAAACCTCTGGGCATCATAAATGACCATAACAGTTGCATTCGGTACATTCACACCCACCTCTACGACAGTGGTGGAGACAAGAATCTTCAGCTCGTTTGCTGCAAATTGTTGCATAACGTTTTCTTTTTCTTCATTGTGGAGACGACCATGCATCAACCCGACTGATGTGGCGGGCTCAAAAACAGCGCTGAGTTGATCATAGAGATCAATGGCATTTTGAATATCAAGTTGGTCCGACTCTTCTATCAGCGGACAAATGACGTAAGCCTGGTGCCCTTGATCAATTTCTTTCTGAATGAAGCTCAACACACGGTTGGTCATTTCTCCCTTGACCCAGTACGTATCTACAGGTTTCCTACCTGCAGGCATTTCATCAATCACACTTACATCCATATCGCCGAAGGCTGTGATCGCAAGCGTTCTCGGAATAGGTGTTGCCGTCATGAAGAGAACATCAGGAGAAAGACCCTTATCCCTTAATGCCCGGCGCTGTTCCACCCCAAAACGGTGCTGCTCGTCAACGATAACGAATCCAAGGTTTTTGAAGACCACCTCATCCTGGATCAATGCATGGGTTCCGACCAGGATGTCAATCTCTTCCTGTTCTACGGATTCTAAGATCTCTCTCCTCCGCTTTCCTTTAATAGACCCGGTCAATAAAGCGACCTTCGCACGCCCCTCAAACATTTCTTTCAAGGATTGATAATGCTGTTCTGCGAGAATTTCTGTTGGGACCATCAAAGCTCCCTGATGTCCTGCGGTAATGGATGCATATAGAGCGATTGCAGCAACAGCCGTCTTACCTGAACCAACGTCTCCTTGCAGTAGTCGATTCATTCTGTGAGGACTTTTCATGTCGGTTAAAATTTCTGCAAGCGACCTTTTCTGTGCAGACGTTAATTCAAATGGCAATGATTGAACAAAGGCAGTCAATTGCTCATTGTCATAGGTTTGTACAACCCCTGAGGTAGATTCACGGTTATGTTTTCTTAAGAGCTGCATTTTCAATTGAAATAATAGAAACTCTTCATAAATAAAACGGCGTTTTGCATGTTTTAACATCACCCGGGTTTCCGGATAGTGCATTTGATTTAAAGCTTGAGGACGGTCTGGGAGCTTATAAGCAAGAGCCAGATCTTGAGGAAGAATCTCGGGAATATCTGTACTGTAATCATCAAGCGCGTGTTTGATTACTTTCCTCAATGTGTTGAGGTTGACCCCTTCTTTCAATGTGTAAACCGGCTGAATGGGTTCCTGACTTTTGGACTCTCCCTTTTTGAACTGGCTTACTGTTATTTGAAGTCTTTGTTGATCCCATTTCCCTGTCACCGTAACGGTGTCTCCTTGATTCAACTGTTTCTTAGCAAAAGCGCGATTGAACATGACCGCTTTTACAGCGAACTGATCAACTTGAAGAGTAAAAGTCAACCGCGATTTCTTCCTGCCATAAAAACTTAGAGCAGGTTCAGAGACAATTTCACCTTCGATGGTCGCCTTCTCATTGTGCGTAAGTTCAGTAAGAGGCTTCACTTCATAGGAATCATAACGGTGGGGAAAATAGAATAATAGGTCCTCGACTGTAAAAAGTCCCAGCTCATTTAATTGCGATTGTAGTTTGTCACCTACTCCTTTGACTTCACTGATCGATTGGTGCAGCACATCATTCACTCTTTCTTCAACGATATTCCGTACACTTTGGCTTCTAATTCACGCCCTGTTGGGGTCGCGGCAAGTCCTCCCTGAGCCGTTTCCCTGAAGGCTGAAGGCATGCGTTGACCGACTTTGTACATGGCATCGATCACCTCATCACAAGGAATGCGGCTTGTCACACCTGCAAGTGCCATATCTGCAGCAACAACGGCGTTGGAGGCACCCATGGCATTTCTTTTCACACATGGGACTTCTACTAGACCAGCAACCGGATCACAAATGAGTCCAAGCATATTCTTTAATGTTATCGCCATGGCTTCGGCAGATTGTGAAGGTGTACCCCCTGCCATTTCAACAATTGCAGCAGCAGCCATTCCAGCAGCTGAACCGACCTCTGCCTGACAGCCTCCTGCAGCTCCGGAGATCGACGCATTATTTGCTACTACAAAACCGAAGGCACCAGAAGTGAACAAATAGCGAACCATTTGTTCACGTGTAGGATTCAACTGATTCTTTACTGCAAAAAGTGTTCCTGGCACACACCCGGCGCTTCCTGCGGTAGGTGTAGCACAGATCGTCCCCATGGCTGCGTTCACTTCATTAGTTGCAACAGCTTTACTGACAGCATCCATTAGCAGGTTTCCTGATAAAGGGGTATGGTTTTTCATATAGTTTTGGATGAGCACCGCATCCCCTCCAGTTAATCCACTGTGGGACTTCACCCCTTTTAAGCCATCTTCAATGGCTTTTTCCATAACATCCAGATTTCTTTCCATTTGAGAGAACACTTGCTCCCTCGATAGTTGTTTGACTTCCATCTCCTGACGAATCATCACCTCAGAGATTTGGATATTTTCACTTTCTGCTAATTCTACGAGTTCAGCGACATTTCGAAACATGTGACCTCTCCTTTCTTTTAGTCTGATATTTTAGCTACTTGAGTTATGTGATCGGCTCGTTCTAGTTCATCCAGGATCGCATCATCAATGTTCTGATCTACTTCAATGACCATTAAAGCTTGTTCTCCCTGAGCTTTACGGGAGACTTCCATGCGTCCGATGTTAATTTCATTTTTTGCTAAAATGGCAGTTGCCGAGGCAATCGCACCATAACGGTCATTGTGGATAAGCAGAATCGCCGGATGACTTCCTGATAGACGAAGTTCAAAACCATTCAATTCTGTGATTTCTGCTTTTCCTCCCCCGATGGATATGCCGACTAATTCAAGCTCACCATCGTCATCCCCGATTTTAACCTTCGCGGTGTTCGGGTGATCTGTATGAGCATCCTCTTCATGAAACCTTATTTTCATTCCATTCTTCCTTGCCGTAACAAGAGATTGACTAATACGTTCATCATACGTATCGTAGTCGAGCAATCCACCGATGATGGCTACATCAGTGCCGTGACCTTTATACGTTTTAGCAAATGATCCATACAAATGGATGTGGGCATATTTAGGTTCCCGTCCAAATAAGTGGCGTGCTGCACGACCGATTCTGGCCGCTCCAGCGGTGTGGGAACTCGATGGTCCAATCATCACGGGACCAATAATATCGAAAACTGAACGATATTTCATGAGAATCACCTTCCCTTTTTCATCTATATATAAAGAAAGAAAACGCTTTCTACTATATTATAATCCTTTTACATCTTAACACAAACTGTTGTTCTAGACCTCATTTTTTACAAAAAGCGAACAAATCAGCTTGATAGATTGCTTATTTACGAGTAAAATAAACGTTTGTGGGTTACTCGGTAACCGGGTGGGAGAGGGATAAATTTCATAGAGGAGATTTAAATGCTCAATCAGCATCATCAAAAAGTGAGCTGGAAGAAAGAAGGTTTGGCAGGGTTAATCGGTTATTTCACGACGGTCTATATCGTCGCCGTAAACAGCCAAATCCTTCACAGTGCAGGTCTGCCGCTTGAAAGCGGAATGATTGCAACAATTCTTGCCAGCGCACTCGGCTGTTTGATCATGGCCATATACGCCAATGCGCCTATGGTTCTCATTCCAGGTATGGGTGTCAACGCCCTATTCGCCTACTCCATCGTTGAAGGTACGGGATTAACTTTCCAAGAAGGGCTGGCTGTTGTATTTATAGCTTCCCTGATTTTTCTAATCACGGCTTTCACGAAGCTTGGAGACTGGTTGAAACACGCAATTCCGGCTTCCTTAAAGCATGCAATTACGGTTGGGCTTGGACTGTTTTTGACATTGATCGGGTTAGAGAAAGGTGGTCTTGTAGTCAAAGGGGAACACTCTTTGATTACACTCGGCAACCCATCTTCCGCAATTGTCATTACAAGCATCCTCACGTTGTTTATCGGGATCTTCCTTTTCACAAAAAATGTTCCTGGTAACTTCTTAGTGACAATGATTGCAGGTACCATAATTGCTCATTTCACAGGAGTTCTTGGAGAGCGGGGAGATTCTCTCGCTCTCAGTGAACAATCGTGGATTTTCATGCCGGACTTTGGAAGCGTGACAGAATTTGGTTTTTGGATGGCTGTTTTCCCCCTAGCGATTGTTCTCATTTTCGAGAATATGGGCCTCATTCACGGACAATTGGATATGCTTGATCAACAAAGCAAGTTCAAAAGGTCCTATCAGGCTTCTGCCTTTTCAGCATTAAGTACTGGATTCCTAGGTACATCACCGACGGTTTCTTCAGCAGAAAGTGCGGCAGTTATTGCTTCAGGTGGAAAGTCAGGAAGAGCAGCACTCACTATGGCTGTTTTATTCATCGGCACCATCTTTTTGATTCCTTGGATTTCCATGGTACCATCGACTGCTATTGCACCAATCCTCATCATTGTCGGAGCACTGATGGTACAAAACATCAAGGAAATTCCACTGGATCAATTGTCAGAAGCGATGCCAGCCTTCCTGATTATCGTGATGATCCCCTTCACCTACTCCATCGCTGATGGAATGGCTTTTGGGTTTATCGCTTATCCAATCGTAAAGTTTGCCATCGGAAAACAAAGAGAACTAACGACGCCGGTCGTACTCATTGCCATGGTCTTTCTCATTGAATTTATCATGCGCTCGCTTGGTCATTAATTTAGCTGCAGTGCTACTATGTTGTATTTTATATGAATACAATACAAAAAATATAAAATCCCGTACATCTAAGATGTACGGGATTTATTGTACTCTCCATCGTAGTACAATGGTTAACTGACAGCATTCGACTTGTTGGTTCCTTGCAGTCAAGTGGATTTTCATCCGGTCTGGATTATAATCAGCTTGAAAGGGAGATTCTACACCGGTACTTCGGATCAACGTGTTCACTTTCGATTGATCTGATTCCTGAGCAGCCCCCATGACATCATTTGCGAAGTCATGGGAACTGCTGATTTTCCCCACTACTTTTCTGGCATCATTCATCAGTGTTTCCATCTCTGAGGCAGACTGTACAAACATGTCCTCATCGACTTCCGGGTATAAACGGATATATGGTCGTTGAGGATTGTGATGATAAACATTAGGTATAACAAAAGGTACATAGCACGGAACCCAAACGACATACATTCTAAAAACCCCCCGGGTCCTTCAGAACCTTTCCTTCCTTCTTGAACCATTATTAAATATATGTACTCCACAAAATTTCAGAATCCCTAAACTCCCTAATTCCTGTAAAGCTACCTTTAGTTGAAGACTCAGTTTCGAGATGATTGTAAGGTTCTAGGGGCTCCGGGAAAAGGTTCGCTTTCCATGGGGCGGGCGGTGAGCCTCCTCAGGCTACGCCTTCCGGGGTCTCACCTGTCCCACACGTCCCATAGGAGTCTCACCGTTTCCCTCCGCCCCTTGACCTTTTAAGTGTCTCGAAACCACTTCTAAAAGGGGCAGCTTGTATGGTTGAGGGAAGTGGATGATTAGACCACATGTATTCTTAAACAAGGTTCCAATTCTTCTCCCCTAGGCGGGCGTATAGTGTGTTGTATCAAAGATTTCCGTTTGCTAAACGGCAATGGGGTAGAGTTTACATCATTCACTTCTAATAACCATACAAGCTAAGTTTTCCAGTAGTGGTTTCGAGACTCTGATATAGTAAAGGGGCGAAGGGGAATGGCGAGACTCCTGCGGGAAAAAAGTGCTTGGTGAGACCCCACAGGACGCAGTCCGAGGAGGCTCACCGCGCTCCCGCGGAAAGCGAGTCATTCCCCGCAGCCCCCATCCACTCAACAAACGTCTCGAAACTGAGTCTTCAAGAAACCTGCCATTTAGTTTAATATCGACAGATGAGATAATCATAAACATGCAAGCATCATAAAACGCCCAGGAATTCTGGGCGCCTTTTTTTGTGTGGATGGATTATTGATCATCCACGTCAATGACGTTAATGGTGGAGTGATGTTTTGGAAATACAATGGTCAGAACGCCACCTTTAAAAGATGCACTGCTTGCTGTATCTGCGACAGCAAATGGAAGGGTGACCACGCGCTCTTTTTGACTTATGGCATGGGACCTATTGTAATACTGAGCATCTTCATCTTTCACTTCCCGGATCTGCCTTTCATCCACGCGAATTCTCAGCTGATTCCCGGAGCGATCAATGCGTATTTGCTCCCGAGTCACATTAGGAAGATAAGCTTCGACTGTGACATCCCGGTCTGTTTCAAACACTTCCACTGGAATAGTTGTTTGTTGAAAGAAATCATGTACATGTTTAATGGATTCATCAAAGAATGAATCGAATGCTTTGACTATGTCACGAAAGCTTTGATCAAATAAATCCGGCAATTGTTTATGTTTATCATCCATTCCTTTGCACCTCATTTACATAAAGTCTGCCCTACACTTTATGCACGGGGCTGGGTTTGGTGAATATTTCATTCATGAATGGAAGTCTTGACCTGAAGTAACCGGTCGAATGTAGCCTTTGCGTATGACAAAATCACCAAATCTTTCATGATCTTCCCGCTGTTTCGCATAATGGACAAGTAACGGTTTTAACTCTTGTAAAATCTCTCTTTCCGAGATATTTTCGCGGTACAGTTTATTCAACCGGTCCCCTGCGAACCCAGCTCCTAAATAAAGGTTGTATTTCCCAGGGGCTTTACCGATAAAACCAATCTCCCCAAGGGCTGGGCGTGAACATCCATTTGGACAACCTGACATTCTTATTATAATTTCTTCATTTCTCAATCCCACTTCATCCAGGACTTCTTCTATTTGATCAATGAGCGAAGGCAAATACCTTTCCGATTCAGCCATGGCCAGCCCGCACGTAGGCATAGCCACACAGGCCATCGAGTTCCTTCTCAATGCAGAATTCTGTTTACCGTCTGATAATCCGTATTCTTCAATAACGGCTTCAATTTCTGGTTTATTCTCATCCTTGATTTTCGAAAGCGTAACATTCTGATTAGGGGTCAGCCTGAACTCTCCAAGTCCCAGTTCGGCAATTTTCCGCATTCCTTCTTTTAGTAAATAGGTGTCTTCATCTTTAATGCGTCCATTTTGGATGAAAAAGGTATGATGCCAATCCCCATCTTCCCCCTTCAACCATCCATATCGATCCCCATTATGATCAAAATGATAGGGTTTCGCCTCTTCCAGCTCCCAACCTGTTCTCCGGTTCAATTCCTCACAGATCCACTCTACGCCAAGCCGATCAACCGTGTATTTGAAACGAGCATTTTTCCGGTTCGATCGGTTTCCGTAATCACGCTGGATCGTCAGGATTTTTTCTGCCACCTCTTTTCCTTTTTCTTTTGGACAAAAACCGATAACACGCCCTAATTGAGGATAGGTCGTCTCATCCCCATGGGTCATGCCCATTCCACCGCCAACAACGACATTGAAACCAATCAGCCTTCCTTCTTCCTCAACGGCAATGAAACCGAGATCCTGCGAAAAGACATCCACATCATTGGAAGGTGGAACAGCGACACCGATTTTGAACTTCCGCGGCAGGTAGTGGGAACCGTAGATCGGCTCTTCTTCCTCTTTGCCATCTATGACTTTCTCTTCATCAAGCCAGATCTCATGGTAAGCCCTGGTCTTCGGAAGTAAGTGTTCACTTATTTGTTTAGCAAACTGGTAGACTTCAGCGTGGTAAGGGGATTGATCCGGATTCACATTAGCCATGACATTCCGATTGACATCCCCACATGCAGCAATGGAATCTAACAATGCTTCATCCATAGCCTGTATGCTATTTTTCATGTTCCACTTCAGTATCCCGTGGAGCTGAAAGGTCTGCCTTGTCGTAAGTTTTATCGTTCCATTTCCATAATCATCAGCCAACGTATCCATCGTCAGCCACTGATCTGGTGTCGCCACACCCCCGGGGAGGCGGACACGGACCATGAATTGATAAGCAGGCTCTAACTTCTGCTTTCTCCGCTCATTCCTCAAATCACGATCATCCTGCATGTAACTTCCGTGAAATTTTAATAGTTTCGTATCATCCGCAGGGATACTCGCACTGATCCGGTCTTCAAAACTATCTACGAGCGTCCCTCTTAAAAACCGACTTTCCTCTTTGATTCTTTCCATATCATCCGGGGGACCTTCAGGCCTTATGGTTTTGTTTTCCGCCACTAGACTTCCTCTCCCTTCCTTCTTCTCCTTAATAAACGTCTCTTTGGTAACGCTTCGCTTTTCTCAATTCTTTCAAATATTCCTCTGCTTCTTCTCCGGTGTAATTTCCTTCTTCCTTTATGATTTCAAGGATGGTGTTGTGTACATCTTTGGCCATATATTTTTCATCCCCACATACGTAGACATAAGCCCCGGATGCTAACCATTGATAAAATTCTTTCTGATTCTCAAGCAAGCGATGCTGGACGTACACTTTTTCTGATGTATCTCTGGAGAAAGCGACATCCATTTTTGTTAGGACGCCGTCTTTTAACCAACGCTGCCATTCCACTTGATAGAGAAAATCCGTGACAAAGTGCTGCTCACCGAAGAAAAGCCAGGACCTGCCCTGTCTCTCGCTTTCTTCTCGCTCTTCAAGAAAGGATCGGTATGGGGCCACGCCCGTTCCCGCTCCAATCATGATGATGGGTATGGATGGATCCTCAGGTAGTTTGAAATTGTTGTTTTTCTGTACAAAAACAGACAGTTGATCTCCCACTTCTGTCCTTTCTGCACATTGTCCTGAGCACACCCCTGTCCGTTTCCGTCCATTTGAATCGTATCTTACTGTCCCGATTGTCAAATGTACTTCATCAGGATTAGCTTTTAAACTGCTCGCTATAGAATACAGTCTCGCAGGTATCTTCCTTAATGAGCTGACAAACGCTTCGGCTCCTGCTTTCCATGGTCCATAATCTCTCACGACATCGAGCAGGTCCCTTCCATATACATAAGCATTCATTTTATCTCTGGATGTCACTAGTTGTTTGAATTCTTTATTTTCTGTCAGAGTCGCTAATTTCTCTAGTAAGGGTATGGTCAAGGCCGTAATCTCATAATGGGAGGTCAAAGCTTCCCGTAAAGCCCGGACTTCCCCATCTTTGTTCACGATGACCGATAAGTCTGGGTCCCATCCCATTTCTTCGACCAGCTCATCTACAAGGGTATCTTCATTTTTCGGATAAATCCCCAGACTATCCCCAGGTTCATAGGCAAGGTTCGCCCCCTCCAGGTCGAGCTCCAAATGGCGGGTCTCTTTATTCGATCCCCGTCCACTCAAATTGATATTCTCCAGCACTTCGGCTTGAAAAGGGTTTTTCTTAGAGTAAATCGGACGATCGGTAACAGACGTGACTTTTTCAACCGTTGGAGAGACCTGTTCATGAGTATCACCTAATGTATGAAGCACTCCATTCCACCATGATTCAGCATCTTCTTCATAATCAAGGTCACAATCGACACGGGGGTGGATACGCTCAGCACCGAGTTCGTTCAGGCGTTCATCGATTTCCTTCCCCGTCTGACAAAAGAACTCATAAGAGCTGTCACCGAGAGCAAGGACAGAATACTTCGTTCCGTCTAATTTTGGTGCTCGTTTGCTGAAGAGAAATTCATAAAAGGACAGTGCATTATCTGGAGGATCTCCGTCTCCGTGGGTACTCGTCAAAATCAATAGATCCTGTTCATTTTTTAAGTTTTTCGGCTTATATTCATCCATATCCAGAACATTGGCTACCATGCCCTTTTCTTTTAACTTGGCCCCATATTCTTCCGCAAGGGCCTGACAGTTTCCGGTATGTGATCCATACAAAAGGGTCACCTGCCGGGAAGACACTGCTTTTTCTTCTCCTTGGTGATTCTTTGCAGCAAGGGAAGGAGAGGTCTGAACGGCGGCCAAATAACCGCTCAGCCATATTTTCTGTCGTTCATCCATTGTTAGAAGCAAACGGTTCAATTGTTCCGTTTGTTCTTGATCAAATGGACTGTTCTTGACATCAAGATTCAACATTGACACCTCCATATTGATAGCTATTGATTCAACCATTGCCCCTGAAAATAATGATCAAGCTTCACAATCATCGCACCCATCTTCGGTCGCTCGGGTTGAATGACCGAAGAAATCCCTCGGTCATTCAGAGCCTGAGCGGTTACTTTACCAACAGCTACCGCCTGGACATGATGTTGGAAAGCTTCCACAACATTTTCCAACCTTTTGCTTTGATGAAATAAATTTTTCACCTGGGTTTTACTTGTGAAAACAACCGCATCCAGTTGAGCGTCTGCGATATGGAGGGCTAAGTCTTCTACGACAACAGGATCAGGTGGTAAGAACTTGTAGGGGTTAGCTCTGTAAACCCTGTATCCTTTCTCCTCTAATTTTCTTACTAAAAATTCTTCATCTTCATTGTATGTCTGTAGAAAGATTTCTCGGTTCTTTGTTCGATCTACAACAGGGATTTGACACAATAGATTTTCCATCGTTCCGTCTGCAGAGATTACATCAGGAAATAGATCATTTGCTTTTAACCAATCCAGCGTTTTCGAACCCCGGATGGCAAGAGACTCGTTTTCGAGCTTCTGAAGAAATTTCCCGTCTACCCTTTCTTTTATTGCGGCAGCTCCAAGCGTACGAGCGCCTATGCCTGTCGTCAGTATGACCCGGTTAAACGATTGATGAAGGTAGTCTTTCACATGAGCGCGGGATGCTTTTTCATCCAGCAGCTGCTCTCCTTGCAATGGAAAAACAAAAGGCTTTCCACCCATGTTCGTTATTAATTTTTGAATCGCTTCCGAACGGCGATCTGCCGCAATGCCAACCTTTTTTCCTTTTAGTCCCGACAAAGGCTTCCTCCTCCTTTGGTATGTATTTCTTCCTTGATGACCCATTGTTTTTCCCGTTCTAAATAAGAGGGATCAAGCATTCTTTCCAGATACATCTCTTTCTCCACTTTAGATAAAGGAGAGGCCTTCAGCATTTGTCTGCATTCATATAAAAAATCCACATAATCCTTATAGGCAGGAGGGAACTGCTTTTCCCATTCTTCACGCAAGCGTCCTGCGAGCTTAGGACTAGCTCCCTGGGTGGTGACAGATACGTTTAGTTTCCCCCGGGTAAATTGTGCAGGAAGATAAAAGTTTCCACCCTTCCCCCCATCTACTCTGTTCACAAGGGGCACATTCCCTGCTTGCAAGGCGATGTTGTCATTTGTCTCGCAGTCATCCGTCGCAATAACTAATAGAAATGCGCTCGTAACATCACCATTTTCAAAATGACGATTCAACCAATGGATCTCCTTCTTCTTGATCATCTCTTTTAAGTCTTCCGTGACTGCAGGGCTGACAACTGTAATTTTTGCCTTTTCTCGTAGGAATACCTTCGCCCTTTTTTCTGCTGCTTTGCCTCCTCCAATGATGATGACTTTCTTCTGTTCTACATCAACCGATAGCGATATCATTTCACAATTCTCTCCTCTTCCACCCCTTTGCTTAAAGCTTGATTGACTCGGTCAACCAAGGATTGAACCATATTTGGGTGATCATTTAAATAAGAAGCGAGGTAGACATGATGTCCTTTCTCTTTTGCGTTCGCCACGCTTTTTTCCAAAGAATCATAGAGGAGGCCTGTAAACCATAAGTAGGGGACCACAATTGTTTTAGAATAGTTGCTTAGCGATTCTTCAAACGCGTCTGGAAATCGAGGAGAAAGTGCAGCCAGGTAGCAGGTTTGAATTTGTTGAATCCGTCCCTTCTCTCTCAACACACCAGCAATCCATTCGATGGATGTTTTTGTATCCGGATGCCTGCTCCCTCTTCCCACAAGTAAAACATTGGCTGATTCATCCATTTCGGTCGGCAGTTCTTTCAGCCGGTCCACCAGTACATCCGTGATTCGTTCCTGCACCCCAAGCGTTTGACCATAAGTAATCGAAATGTCTGGATAGATGGATTCAGCTTTCTCCATCTCATGAGGAATATCCTTGAAATAGTGGCCGGCACTCAGTAGCAGTACAGGGATAATGACAATCCTATCTGCCCCTTTTTCCACAAGTTTACGAATGCCTTCCAACACATCAGGATCTGCTAACTCGAGAAAACAAATATGAGAGAGTTCGCAGTTGACCTGCCGCTGAACAAGGTTCAAAAAGTGAATGGCTTCCTCTTTCGCTTGCTTTTTTCTACTCCCATGACTTACATACAAAACGGCTTCCATGTTACCCCTACTTTCATACAACACCTGTGGCTATTTCCTTAAGATTTTCTTCCAGAGATGACTCAAACCATTGGAGACGTTCTCGTAACCTGACTACGTCTCCAACGACGATCATTGCAGGATTCTCAATACGCTTTGATTTTTCGACAATATCTTCAATCGTGCCTGTCACCGTTTTTTGCTCCTTTGTTGTACCCCATTGCACCAGGGCAACAGGTGTATGAAGAGGTCTTCCGTACTTCAGAAGTCGTTCACAAATGAGCGGCAATTTCTTTACTCCCATATAAATGCACAAGGTATCCATACTTTTAGAGACCCGCTCCCAATAAGCCTCTTCATCGCCGCCTTGCTTATTGACACCTGAAATGAAAGCGACAGAAGAACTGTAGTCCCTGTGGGTCACAGGAATGCCAGCATAAGCAGGCGCTGCAATTCCCGAAGTGATTCCCGGTACGATTTCATAAGGAATGTTTCTTTTGGCGAGTTCTTCCGCTTCTTCCCCTCCGCGTCCGAATACGAATGGGTCTCCCCCTTTCAAACGAGTGACCACTTTTCCTTTCCGCGCATATTTACACAAAAGGTGATTGATGGTCGTCTGACTAAGGGCATGATGGTCCGGACGTTTCCCACAAAACACAAGTTCTGCACCTTCCTTCGCCTCATCCAGAAGCTCTTGATTGATCAAGCGATCATAGAGAATGACGTCTGCTTTTTGTATCGCTTTTAACCCTTTCACTGTGATCAGGTCGTAATCTCCCGGACCCGCTCCCACAATATAAACGTTTGTCATCTTCCGACCCCTTTCATGTCACCCATTTTTTATCTTGTAAAAGCTTCCACACTTGTTCCGCGCAACTTTCCACACTAAACGTTTTAGAATCAAGCACGAGTTCCGGTTGAAGCGGTTTTTCATAAGGCGCATCAATGCCTGTAAATCCCTTGATCTCTCCGTTTCTCGCTTTCTTATAAAGCCCTTTCGGATCACGGGTTTCACACTCCTCTACAGGGCAGTCGACATGGATTTCAATAAAATCCCCTTCCGGTATAGAGGCTCTTACAAGATCCCGGTCTTTTTGATAAGGAGAAATGAACGCTGTTAAAACGATGGTTCCACTGTCCGCAAAAAGTTTAGCGACTTCACCGATCCGTCTGATGTTCTCCTCCCTGTCTACTTCTGAAAACCCGAGATCTGAGTTCAGTCCATGTCTCACATTGTCACCATCAAGTAAATAGCTTTGGATGTCTTTTTCGTACAGGACCTTGTTCAATTGGTTGGCAATGCTTGATTTACCTGAGCCCGAGAGGCCTGTAAACCAGAGCACTCCACTTTGGTGTCCATTTTTCTGGCGGTACTTTTCTTTCCCAATGGATGCCTCATGCCAGGTCAAATTTTCGTTCATGGTCCTCATCCTTTCACTTCTGCTGTTTCTTTCTGCAGTCCTTCGATTAAGACGTCCACTACTTCAGGACGGCTGAACGTTTTTGGCGGCTTTTCTCCTTTACGCAGCAACTCCCTTACTTTCGTTCCTGATAAGATCATGTGATCCTCTTTGTCGTGGGGGCAGGTTTTATGGGAAGCCATCGATTCGCAAGCGTTGCAATAAAAACTGTGTTCAAAGAAAAGTGGTGTGATACCAAGTTCCCCACTTTTATAGTGGCTGAAGATTTTCTGCGCATCGTACGTACCATAATAATCACCGACACCTGCGTGATCTCGCCCTACAATAAAGTGAGAGCAACCGAAATTCTTTCTGACGATTGCATGAAAGATCGCCTCCCTAGGACCTGCATACCGCATGGCCGCATTGAAGACAGCCAATGTGACTCGTTCTTTTGGATAATAGTGATCAAGAAGAACTTGATAACTCTTCATCCGGACATCACTGGGAATATCATCACTTTTCGTTTCGCCGACCAGCGGATTTAAAAACAATCCATCCACCGTCTCCAGCGCAGCTTTCTGGATGTATTCGTGAGCCCTATGGACAGGGTTTCGTGTTTGAAACCCAACGACCTTTTTCCAACCATATTGTTGAAAAAGCTCCCTTGATTCTTTTGGATCTAAGTAAAATGACTTTCCATGTTCGTAAGGAGGTTTATGAAATACTTCGATTTCACCTGCAGCATACCAGTCTCCTCGTTCGAATAATTTTTTCACGCCAGGATGAGCCGACTCTGTCGTTAAGTACACGTTTTGAGCTTCCTTTTTCTTATCCGGTTTAAATCGATCGGTTATTGTAATCGTCCCATACACAATCCCGTCCTTGACTAACTGGGCTTTCCTTCCAAGCGACCGGGATTGTTCCTCTGAGATCGGAAGTGTAATCGGAATACTCCATGGAGTGCCATCTTTTAACCTTAAGGTTTCGACCACAGATTCATAATCTTCCTTGTTCATGAACCCTTTTAAGGGACTATAAGCACCGTTCGCAATTAAACCGACATCACTTAATGCCATCGAATCAAGCTCGATGATATCTTCCGGCAGCTCCTCCGGCCTTGTTTCCTTCCACCTGTTTACAAGCACTCCACCGTGCGGGGTTATGATTGACATGCCTTTTCCTCCTTTAAGATTTTTCCTTTTCTGAAGATTCCGCTGTGTGTAACCCACATTCGGTTTTATTGAACCCTTTCCACCTGCCTGATCTCCCATCATCTGAAGCCTGGGCGGTACAGGGGATGCAGCCGACACTAGGATAATGCTGATCGTGCAATTCATTGTAGTCCAACCTATTTAGTCGGATATATTCCCATACGTCTTCCCAACTCCAGTGAATCAAGGGGCACACTTTAACGGATTTAAATCTCTCATCCTTGTTCACGAAATTTGTTTTCTGACGGCTGGGGGATTGCTCCCGTCTCAGGCCTGACAGCCAAGCTTTTCTGCCGCTGAGAGCATCTTCAAGTGGCTTAATTTTACGGATGTAACAACATTGATCCGGCTGCCGCTTCCATAGGGCGGAGCCATACTGTTCCGCTTGTTCTTCCAGCGTAATTTCAGGTTTTTTCATCGTTATGTTTAACTTCGGATACCTCATTTTCACTTTTTCAATCAGCTGATAAGTTTCTTCAAAATGAAGATCTGTATCAAGAAAAACGACTTCGGCATCCGGCTTCTCCTTGGAAATCAAATCAATGAGAACGATCCCTTCTGCTCCGAAACTGCAGGCATACACGATGTCCTCGTACTGAGAGTAAGCCCACCGAATGACCTCTGCTGCTCCTTTTGTATCATTATTTTTCGGTAGATCACCTTCAAATGGATTGTGAAAAGATTGATACGTTACGAGTGTTTGTTTCATCTTCTCCTCCTTTCTAAAAATAAAAATGCCTTTCTTCACGATAAGAAGAAAGGCATTTACATCTACATGTAAACTATATTCTTCTTATCTTCTCAAGCGCTTACCGCTTGCTGGAATTGGCACAGTATCTATATAGATCCGTTGCCGAGGCTTCAAAGGGCCAGTCCCTCCACCTCTCTAGATAAGAAAAGCTATGAAATTTTCTGAAAAACAAGTTGATACAAATCTTATGCTCGTTATCATCATATGTCAATGCTTTTTTAGGAAAATCAAAAATTTTCTGTTTTTTTAAACTATGTGATTGACAAATAAAACCATGTCCGTTAGTTTAAGAATTATTCTTTTAAAACTCATACGATCCTTATGAAGAGTCGGGGGAGGAACCTGGTCTGACGATCCCGCAGCAACCTGTAAGAGGGTGCTCATTCCAGCAGCCAGAAGGGTGAAAGATAAGGTGTGGATGACTCCCCCTTCTTTCAGATGGGGGTTATTTTTTTGATCATAAAACCAAGTAGATACATAGGAATAATATATATTCACAAACAATTGAACGGTATAAAAGGAGTGGTACACTTTGCAGAAACTGACGATTTTCGCTCTTATTGGATTTGCTGCTCAACTGATGGATGGTGCACTCGGTATGGGATTTGGGCTTAGTTCATCCACGATTCTCTTATCCTATGGACTAGCTCCTGCTGTAGCATCCGCTTCCATTCATATGTCACAGATTGCCACAACAGCTGTTTCTGGTTTTTCCCACTATAAGTTTGGCAATGTAGACAAACGCCTTGTCATGATCATCGCAGTTCCTGGTGCCATCAGCGCCTTCCTAGGAGCAGCATTTTTAAGCTACATATCAGGGGAATTCATTAGACCTTACATATCCATATTCCTACTCACACTAGGAATTTATATCATTTTCCGTTTCCTATTCCTTTCGAAAAATACACATATCAAAGAAAAGAAGTCCGTAAATAAACGTTTCCTCTTACCTCTTGGTATAGCAGGCGGTTTTTTAGATAGTGTCGGCGGGGGCGGCTGGGGACCGGTAAATACACCTGCGCTTCTTTCTCAATCAGGTATCGCTCCAAGGAAAGTCATCGGAACCGTGGATACTAGCGAATTCCTGGTAACGATTTCAGCAACGGCTGGATTTTTGATTTTTTTAGGGCATGATCAATTCAGCTGGCTGCTGATATCATCTTTCGTCATCGGTGGTGTCATAGCCGCTCCCATTGCCGCTTGGCTTGTCAAAACCCTTCCCTCTTCTGTTCTAGGAGTATTAGCCGGAGGTTTCATCATCCTTACAAATACGAGAACTTTACTGTCTTCGATCCAAATCAGCGATTCAGTTTTAACTTTTGTGTACACTTCACTGATCTTTGGGTATCTCTTGATTGTTGTTTTTTCTATTCGAAACCACCTTCGAGTCAAGATGGTTCGAAAACAAGCATAAAAAGAAACGCAGCCCCAAGAGCTGCGTTTGTGTACGTGTTTTATTCGATTGAAAAGATATAAGAATAAATCGGTTGTCCACCATTGTGGATTTCCACTTCTAAATCTTCATACGTTTCTTCGATGAATGATTCAAGTTCTGCTACCTCTTTTTCGTCGGCTTCCTCGCCAGTCAAGATAGTCAGAATCTCATCTTCATCATCGTCAATCATTTGGTTCAACAATGTTTTAGCAGTCGTCAAAGCATCTTTATCAGTGGCAGAGATTTTGCCATCAGCAATTCCCATGAAGTGGCCTTTGGAAATGTCCAAACCATCGATTTGCGTATCTCTAACGGCGTAAGTGATTTGTCCTGTTTTCACTTCAGACATGAGGTTGAGCATTTCCTCTTTATTCGCATCAAGATCTGCTTCCGGGTTGAACCCAAGAAGCGCGCTCATCCCTTGAGGAATCGTTTTCGATGGAATAACAGCAACTTCTACATCCGCTAATTCTGCTGCTTGTTCAGCAGCCATGACGATATTTTTGTTATTCGGCAAGACGAGCACACGTTTCGCATGTGCTTCTTTAATCGCTTCTGATAGATCTTGAGTACTTGGGTTCATGGTTTGACCACCCTGGATAACGACAGTCGCTCCAAGACTTTCAAACAACTTCTTAATTCCGTCTCCCATGCTCACGGTCACAATTCCGTACTCAGCTTTTTCTTCTGACTTGGGCTTGGCTTTCTTTTTGTCACCAACAATCGATGTATGCTGTTCACGCATATTCTCGATCTTCATGTTGACAAGGCTGCCGTACCTTTGACCCAAGGTCATGGCTTCTCCTGGGTATTCCACGTGAACATGGACTTTGATCAAGTCTTCATCAGAAACGACAAGCAGAGAATCTCCCATTTCACTGAGCTCATTACGGAAGGCTTCTTCATCGTATGGGTGTTCAGCAAGTTTATCTTCTTCAAATTTCACCATGAATTCTGTGCAGTAGCCAAATTCAATGTCTTCTGTGTTCATGAAGTCCTGATTCAGCTTGTGGTGTTCTGCGTTGACCATGTCATCCATCGATACAGTATCCTCGAGATCCGGAAGTTCCTCACCTTTTAAATTGGCAAGAAAACCTTCATAAATCGTGACAAGGCCCTGTCCACCACTATCCACGACACCAACTTCCTTCAGTACTGGAAGCAATTCTGGTGTATTCTTCAGTGATTTCTTCGCTGCTTGAACGACTCCTTCGATGAATGGAATGAAATCATCCTCTTTTTCAGCAATCTCAACAGATGCTTCAGCAGCTTCTCTTGCTACAGTTAGAATAGTTCCTTCCACAGGTTTCATGACAGCTTTATATGCTGTAGTGGCCCCGCCTTGAAGAGCTTCTGAAAAGTCTTTGGTTGTGATGACTTCTTTGTCTTCAATCGATTTTGAAAAACCACGGAAAATTTGAGAGAGGATAACACCTGAGTTTCCACGTGCTCCCATCAAGAGACCTTTGGATAAAGATTGGGCCACTGTTCCTACATGATTCTGGTCCACATTCCGAACTTCTTCAGCTCCAGAAGTCATGGACAGATTCATATTCGTCCCCGTATCTCCATCCGGTACAGGGAAAACATTCAAAGCATCAATCATTTGTGAGTTCTGCTTTAAATGATGAGCTCCTTGCAAGATCATTTCGGCAAGCGTCTTGCCGTCTAACTTTTGTAACGTCACACTTACTTCCTCCTTTGACTACAACCGCGATCTATTCAGTTGTCACACGAACTCCCTGAATGAAAATATTCACAGAATCCACGGACAAACCAACTGTTTTGTTTAGTGTGTATTTTACTTGTGATTGGACATTATTAGCGACTTCGGAAATCTTTGTACCGTAGCTCACGATAATGTACATGTCTATATGGAGGCGATCTTCATCCTGTCTGACAACGACTCCTCTGGAAAAATTCTCTTTGCGGAGCATTTCAGATAAACCGTCACGGATCTGATTTTTAGATGCCATACCGACGATGCCGTAGCACTCAACAGCGGCTCCTCCAGCAATCGTTGAAATGACTTCATTGCTAATAGTAATATGACCATATTGGTTATTTAAATCAACAGACATAATAGATCCTCCTTTATAATCCTCATCAATCCTACCCTATTATAACACAAAATCCCCATATGAATTTCTCTTCAATGGTAAGAAAATGACCTGGATATCCCTACTATACTGTGTAACAATTCATAAGTTCTGTCAAGAAAAAATTCTTGATATAATTCTGACTAGATTATTGCAAACACGTATTCTATATGATAAAGTTACTAAGTATCTGATGATTTATGTATGTAACAGGAGGGATTTTCATGGCACGCAGAAGTGTTCTATCTGGTAAAGGTACACGTTCAGGTAACCACCGTTCACACGCGATGAACGCTAATAAACGTAAATTCAAAGCTAATGTTCAAAAAGTTCGCATCCTTGTGGATGGCAAGCCTCAAAAAGTTTACGTAACAGCACGTGAACTCAAGTCCGGCAAAGTACAACGTGTATAATTGCTGACAGAGAGCTTATGAGCTCACAAAAAAAGCACCCTTAGAGGGTGCTTTTTTTATTTGTCTAAAGATAAGTAAACGGGCGCTTTTGGTGCTCTCCGGAGCTCAGCCCATGTGTACTCCGGAGCTTTCCTTTTGAATGGGTCCTAATCTTTTTTAAATGTACTTATGACTGCGCGCACTAAACCCCCGACGAACCGTGGGAGTTTGATGGTATAAAATTTCAAAAGAGCCCCCTCCTCCTATATGAACTAATGCGAACTCCCTTATTCCCCTCAAGTAGGCAAGTCTGTACTTCTTATTACTAAGAGTATGCCTGACTCAAATGAAAAAGTACCTGTATCTTCAATCAGTCGATTCGAGATGCACAAGGTGGATCCAAATGGCAGATAGGCGCGATCCAAGGGATAGTAAAACCCTTCAAGCGTAATCTTTGTCACTTCAAGCGTGACTGGTAAGAATGAAACATACGGGTATAATTCATCCGCTTCTATCTTATGCTCACCAGCGAAGACTAATTCCACCTGATTCTGTCGATCAATAATCGTACTCTTTATGTTTTCCTTCATTAAAGGATAAAGAAGCTGCATGTTCGCTTGAGAATGATCGATTCGACCACCGGTCACTCCGAATAATAGAATATGCCCGGGGTTCAAGCGGAGTGCTTCATTTATCGCTAATTCCAAGTCTGTTTCATCTTTTTCATCCGGAAAAATTAAGACCTGTTTGGCATTCTTTTTTATTTCTGCCAATGAATGTTCTGAAACAGAATCAAAATCTCCAATGGCTATGTCAGGAGCCAGTCCATGCTCAACAAGGACCTCCGCTCCTTGATCGGCGCCGATCCAAACGCATTCCGGACATGCGTATTCTTTTAAATCAGGTATGTAAGACTTCGGTCCGCCGCCGACTACGATCACTCTTTTCATTTTCATAACACCCTTCCTATACCTTTCACAAATAAAACAGTCCTTTACTACTCACGATAAGCTATCGATACGTGAAGACTCAGTTTTGGGACTTTTGTTGAGTGGATGAGTAGGGTACGGGGTTGCTCGCTTTCCGAGAGAGCGCGGTGAGCCTCCTCCGATCTGGGTCCTGTAGGGTCTCGCCATTCCCATCCGCTCCTGATGCTCGATCCGGGTAACGAACCCCAGGAACAACCTAAAACTTCCACAATGTTACTATATACTACAATAGAACGGTTTCTTCTATTTTAAAATGTAACTTATTTCTTTACTGGATGCCAACAAAAGAGTGAATAAAAAAACTCAAAGGATCGAGACCCTTTGAGTTTTTTCAATTATTGTGCCGCTTGTCTAATTTCATCAATTGCTTTTTTGCGATCTTCCTGATTAAAAATGGCACTGCCGGCAACAAGTACATCAGCTCCAGCATCTGTACATTGTTTAGCTGTTTCGACTTTCACTCCACCATCGATTTCAATCTCAAAGGAGAGCCCTTCTTCTTCCCGCCAATGGGAGATTTGTTCGATTTTCGGTACAACGGAATGAATGAATGATTGACCTCCGAAACCTGGGTTAACTGTCATCAACAGGACAAGATCGATATCCTTAAGAATCGGTCGGATTGCCTCTGCTGGAGTACCTGGATTAATGACGACTCCCGCTTTCACTCCGTGGCTTTTGATCAATTGAATCGTCCTGTGGAGGTGAGGACATGCTTCCTGATGAACGGTGATGATATCAGATCCTGCTTTAGCAAAGGCTTCGATATACTGATCCGGATTTTCAATCATTAAATGGACATCAAGAGGCAAGTCGGTGACTGGACGGATGTGGTCGACAATCAATGGACCGATTGTAATATTCGGAACAAAATGTCCATCCATGACGTCTACATGGATATAATCCGCTCCTCCACGTTCAACATCCTTAATTTCCTCTCCAAGTTTCGAAAAATCAGAAGCTAGAATGGATGGTGCAATTTTAGTCATGATTAATACCTCGGCTTTCTGTTCTGTATTTCATTTAAAAATTGTAGGTAATGCTCATATCGCTGTTCGGAAATGTCCCCTGCCTCAACGGCTGATTTGACCGCGCACTTCGGTTCCTTATGATGCAGACAACCTCGGAATTTACAGCCATTCTGTACCTCTACGAACTCAGGGAAACATTCAGGCAGCTGATCAAGTTCCAATTCTCCGAATTCCAGTGAACTGAATCCTGGAGTATCCGCCACAAGACCACCCGCTATTTCATAAAGTTCCACATGACGCGTCGTATGTTTTCCGCGACCTAAACTCTCTGAGATTTCATCCGTATCAATTGAAAGTCGAGGATCGATTGAATTTAGTAGAGACGATTTGCCGACGCCGGACTGGCCAGCGATGACTGTGGTGCGACCAGCTAAGTGAGATTGGACTAGATCCATGGATTCTGTATCATCTACTGCAGATAAAATGACAGGATAGCCGATTTTTTCGTACAGCGTTTTGTAGCTTTCCATCACTTCCATTTGTTGTCCATCCAGTTGATCCACTTTAGAAATGACAATGAATGGCTCGATCCTCTTTTCTTCCACAAGGACGAGGAATCGGTCCAGTAACAAAGCATTGAAATCCGGATGAACGGCAGAAGTGACGATTAATGCCTGATCCACATTCGAAATCGGAGGCCTTACCAATTCATTCTTTCTGTTTTCGATGGATAGGATATATCCTTCTTCCTTATTTTCCGCCTTGAATTCGACAAGATCTCCAACTAAGGGGGTGACTTTCTTTTTTCTAAAGTTCCCTCTTCCCCGACATTGGTAGACCTCCCCTTCACAAAGGACATAATAGAACCCGCTCAATGACTTAATAATTTTTCCTACTGGCATTTTTTCACCTCTTAATACGGTACTTCCACTTCTTCTTGAAAGACTTCGCCATCCCTCATTACTCGGTAAGTTGCTGATTCACCAGGCTCAATCGTTAAGGTAATTTCAAAAGTCTTCGTCTCGGTAATCATTTCACTGATCACAGGTGTACTTCCGTCACGATTTGCATCATTTACGTAAATCAATACTTCCTGACCCTCAGGCTCAGGCTGTTCCCCTTCTTGACCACCATCATCTTGTCCTTCTTCCTCTTTCTTTTCCGGTTCATACGGAACTTCAATAGAAATGGATTCATCTCTAGGAGGTTTTGGTTCAGGTCCTCTGGAAATAACTAAGTTTACGGTAGACCCTTGCTCAACTTCTGTATCAGCAGCGGGATCCTGCCTAATCACATTCCCTTCCCTTATATCTTCCGAAAATTCACGAGTGGTTTCAACTTGCAGGCTATTTCTTTGCAGGTAATCTGTAGCAAACTTCTCATTCGCATCCACTAAACTAGCCAGTTCAACTTTAGCCACTCCAGAACTCACTCGGAAAGTCACCGTCGTCTCATCAGGGATCACACTTGTACCAGGACTTGGACTTACATGGGCAATGATTTCTCCTGCTTCTTGTTCCTCACTTGTTTGTTCGATTTTATCGATCCCACTATATCCCTTACTTTCCAACTCTTCTTTTACCTGCTCGTAATCCTTACCGGCATAGTCAGGGAAATCCAACCGTTCTTTCCCATTGCTGAGATAAACCGTAACCTCTGAACCTTCCTTTACTGTCATCCCTGCTTCAGGGTCTGTTTCAATGACATCTCCCTCTTCCACCTCATCAGAAAAACGTGTTTCTCTTGTCACGTTAAGGTTTAGATCGCTAAGTTCACTATAAGCTGCTTCATACTCTTCTCCAGCAAGATCAGGAATTTCAACATCGGCCGGCTGAATGATTCCAGGGATGGTGAATAAAGCCACGAGCCCCCCTATTAATAGCAATAGTATAACGGTTAAGATCCAAGGCCATACTTTCCGCTTCTTTTTCTGCTTTTTCTCAGGAGGTGGCGGATCTGCGGCTGTTTCCTTATAGTTTTTTGTCGGCGATGCCGGGGCTGGGATTACAGGTTTGTGATCACTGGTATTAATGATCGTATCTTCATTCGGAGAGTCCCCATAGGCTTCATTAGTAATGACAGGGATGGCTTTTGTTTTTTCTTCATCTCCATCATCTGGTAATGTGAAGACAGGTTCATCTGCCCGATAAGGCTCAAGTGAGGTTTCAATCTCATGCTCCATTTCCAATACTGATTCATATCGATGAAACGGATCTTTGGCCGTCGATTTCAAAACGATATTTTCAACACTTTGAGGCAAGTCGGCATTCCATCTTCTTAAAGAAGGAGTTTCATGCTGAAGGTGCTTCAATGCGATCGAGACAGGAGATTCTCCTGAAAAAGGAAGCCTCCCTGTCAGTAATTCGAAAAAAACAATGCCCAGTGAATAGACATCGGACTTTTTGGTCGCCATCCCGCCCCTGGCTTGTTCTGGTGATAAGTAATGAACGGAACCAAGAACAGAGTTTGTCTGAGTCAACGCAGTCGCGCTTAGAGCCATGGCAATTCCAAAATCCGTCACTTTCACATGACCGTAGTGATCGATGAGGATATTCTGCGGTTTGATATCCCTATGAACGATTCCATTGTCATGCGCATGAGCGATGGCTGATGCAATCTGCTTCATTATATCCACTGCTTCAGATACATCGACCGGGCTATATTGCTGAATATACTGCTTCAAAGTCATTCCGTCGACGTACTCCATCACCATAAAATAGATGTCGTCTTCTTCTCCCACATCATAAATGTTGACGATATTTGGGTGAGAGAGACTCGTAGCTGACTGGGCTTCTCTATGAAAGCGAGCGATGAATTCCTCATCATTTCCATGTTCCAGCCGCAGTACTTTAATGGCGACCTCCCTGTCCAGAATGGTATCGTAAGCAAGGTAGACATTCGCCATACCGCCGCCACCGATCATCTCTTGTACACGATAACGGTCATTAAGGAGACGGTTATTCAACATTATTCCGCACCTTCTTTCACGTCTGAAGAAGGATGATGATGAATGACTGCAAGTGTAATGTTATCTTCCCCTCCACGTTCATTCGCAAGGTCGATCATCTGCTGAGTAAAGGATGACCAATTACCTTCAAAAGTTTTCAATTCACTTAATTCTTCATCAGTCACTTTATTTGTGAGACCGTCTGTGCATAAAAGGAGGCGGTCATTCTCTTCAAATTCCATCGTTTTTACATCGGCAGTCAAATCGAATTCCGTACCAAGCGCTTTTAATAAAACGTTTTTCCGAGGGTGGTGTTCCGCCTGTTCTTCAGTAATCTGACCGGAACGCACAAGTTCGTTCACAAGAGAATGGTCCTCGGTGATTACCTTGAAACCATAGTCATTAGCAAAATAACAACGGCTGTCTCCAATGTGGCCGATTGTCGCGAACTCTCCTGTACACAAAGCTACAACGACCGTTGTTCCCATCCCTGCACATTCTTCATGCTCATTGGCATACGATTTGATTTCATTATTTGCTGAGCGCACGGCTTCTTTGATCCATTTTTCTGCTTCATCAGGTGTTTCAATGAGATGGGCTTCCTGCCATTTTTTATGTATGTGTGAGGTCGTCATCTGGCTGGCTACATCACCGGCCTGGTGCCCGCCCATTCCGTCGGCTACAATGGCAAGAACTTGACCAGCATCGTTTTTGAAAACGCCGCCGGCATCCTCGTTATGAATTCTGACTTTCCCCTGATCTGTCTCGTAATAACCTATCATGGTTTCACCTGCCTCATATTTATAACTTCAACCAAACATGGGTGTTGATTCTTAGATGGCATTCCCTCTTTGTTTAAAGGGAAGGAATAGCAACCATAGCCGGCGCAGATTCCTTCCTGGTTTTGCATTCTATTTCAAAGGGGTCTTACTTCTTTCTCAATCGTGTTAAGAAAAATCCATCCGTGTCCCACTCCTGCGGGAAAAGCTGAAGGCCTGTTTCAGTAAGCCCTATGGATTCTTTAAGAGCTTCTGGAAGCTCCTCGAAGAAGGCTGGGTCTACTTCAATGTCCGGATGCTCTTTTAAGAAATGTCTGACGGCTTCCTCATTTTCATGACGGTCTACTGTACATGTACTATAGACCAGTTTGCCCTCAGTTTTTAATAGTGGTGCGACTTCTCTCAAAAGATCATCCTGAATATTTCTTAACGAGAAAATATCTTCCTCTTTTTTATGGTATTTAATGTCTGGTTTGCCACGTAAAACTCCGAGGCCGGAACATGGAGCATCCAGCAGGATACGATCAAAGGTGCCTTGCTCATGTTTTTCTCCCAGTTTTCTTGAGTCTGCTTGGCTTGCGCTGATCGATGTGAGCTGCAGCTGTTCGGCCTTTTTGGTTACCAGCTTCGCTTTTTTCTCATGGAGGTCATATGCTACGACTTCTCCCTCATCCTCCATCTTTTCAGCGATATGGGTGGTTTTACCTCCAGGGGCGCTGCAGGCATCCAGTACCATCAAGCCTTTCTCAAGATCCATCATTTCCGCTACAAGCATGGAACTCTGGTCTTGAACCGTGATATAACCATTTTGGAAAAGAGAATGGGAGAGAATCGCACCCTCCAGCACAAGAAATCCTTGAGGAGAAAGTGTACTCTCTTCAACTTTGAAGCCATCGTCTTTGAGCTGCTTCATCGCGTCTTCGCGCGAAATTCTAAGCGGCTGGACTCTGAGAGACATAGGAAGATGCTGGTTGTTCGCCTCACACATCTCTTTTGTCGTTTCAAATCCATACTGATCGACCCAGCGATTCACAAGCCATAGAGGGTGACTCGTTTCAATTGCCATCCGCTCCACAGGGTCTTCAATTTTGTCCAGACTCTGAACTCCTTTACGCTGAACGTTCCGAAGCACACCGTTCATAAATGATGAGATGCCTTTATGTCCCCGCTTCTTCGAAATTTCCACCGCTTCATGGATGATCGCATGATCCGGTACTCTTTCCAGGAAGATCATCTGGTAAACAGACATATAAAGGAGCCATCTGACCCATGGCTTTATTTTCTTCTGTTTAGCAATGTAAGGCTCGATGGAATAATGGATCAAATCCCGGCGCTGGAGTGTACCGTAGACGATTTCAGTCAACAGTGCACCATCCTGCCTGGAAAGCTTTTGTTTGGAAATCTCCCGGTCTAATAAGACGTGACTGAATCCGCCCTGCTCACCTATCCGAGTAAGAAGATCAAGGGCTGACTCTCTTAATGCATATTTAGTCATGCGTCTCACCTAGACGTTCGCCGACCTGCAAGGACTGACCGGCACCATTAATAAACGCTTGTCCGTCCATCTTTTTCTTCCCAGAGGGTTGGAGAGAAACGACCTTTACAGCCTTACTTCCGCCTGTAGTTACAAGAAAACCATCTTCATCGATTCTTACAACTGTCCCTGGTACTTCTTCAAATGTACCTTCCACCTTCTGAATCCACCAGACTTTCATCGGCTTGCCGTTCCAATACGTATAAGCGACCGGCCATGGGTGAAGACCACGAACATGATTGTAGACCGTTTGTTGATCCTTGCCCCAATCGATAAGTTCCTGCTCCCTCTTAATATTGGATGCGAAAGTGACTTTGGATTCATCCTGTTCTTCTGGCGTAATCTCGCCATTTAACAATTTTGGCAGGGTGTCCGCTAATAAGTCAGCTCCGGCGACGGAAAGTTTATCATGCAGCGTTCCTACATGGTCATCGTCTTCAATCGGAACCGTCACCTTTGAAAGCATGTCCCCCGCATCGAGACGTTTGACCATATACATAATGGTAACTCCTGTCTCTTTCTTTCCTTCAAGGATGCTGTAATGAATCGGTGCACCACCGCGGAATTCGGGCAGTAAGGAGGCATGGACATTGATACATCCATGTTTCGGCTCCTGAAGTAAAGCTTCCGGTAAAATTTGACCGAAGGCAGCGGTTACGATCAGGTCGGGATCGTAAGCAAGAACTTCTTGATATTCTTGTTTGATTTTTTCTGGTTGAAATACTGGGATTCCGTGTTTTTCCGCCGCTACTTTGACAGGTGGCGGGGTCATGGTTTTCTTTCTCCCTTTCGGTCGGTCCGGTTGTGTGATCACAAGGACAACCTCATACCCCTCTTCAATGATGCGGTCAAGGACAGGTACGGCGAAATCCGGTGTCCCCATAAATGCGATTCTTGTCATGACTGTGTTGCTCCCTTCTTGCTTACATCAGCTGATACGGTTGGAAATCAACCGTGATCTGCAAACCATTTTCTTGTTTCATTTCATCTTCATAATAATGCAATATCCGTTCAACGAACTTTCGCTGCTCAGGTTCCTTCTTGTATTTTATCATGCATTGATAGCGATATCTATTATTGATCCTGGTGAGCGCAGAAGGAGTAGGCCCAAGAACATAGGATTGCTCAGAAAGCTTCTGCTGCATGAACATGGTAATCTTCTGTGTCACTTCCTGCACTTTCAGTTGGTTGGGGTGCGAAATAGTGAAAAGTGTCAAGAAAAAGTAGGGTGGATAGCGGAAAGCTTTCCTTAATTTCATTTCTTCATTGAAAAATTGTTCATAATCATACTGGCTGGCAAGTTCAATACTGTAATGTTCTGGTGTGTAAGTTTGAACGACAACTTCCCCTGGTTTCTCATGTCTACCGGCCCTTCCGCTTACCTGAGTAAGCAATTGGAATGTTTTTTCTGATGCACGGAAGTCAGGAAGATTGAGCAGTGCATCGGCTGCCAGCACACCAACAAGAGTGACATTTCCGAAATCCAGCCCTTTAGCGATCATTTGCGTGCCGAGTAGAATATCCGCTTGTCCGTCGCCAAACTTTTTAAGCAGTCGTTCGTGCGCCCCTTTTCTTCTCGTCGTGTCCACGTCCATCCGAATCACACGAGCTTCCGGAATCAACTCCTGAAGCGCTTCTTCCACTTTTTGAGTCCCTGTACCGAAATAGCGGATGGTTTTGCTTTCACATTCCGGACACTCTGTGGGCATTGGTTCTTCATGAGAGCAATAATGGCATTTCAAGCGGTTCTGCCTTTTGTGATACGTAAGGGCAATGTCACAGTGGGGGCATTCACTTACATGGCCGCAGTCCCTGCACATGACGAAAGTGGAATATCCTCGTCTGTTAAGAAAAAGGACAACCTGCTCGCCACGGGAAAGCCTTTCTTCGATTTTTTCCTTCAACGAGATGGAAAACATCGAGCGGTTTCCACTATGAAGTTCCTCTCTCATATCAACGAGATCCACCGTCGGCATTACTGCTTCATTCATACGCTTTTTCATCGTCAACAGCTGATAATTGCCTTTCATAGCCCTTGCGTAACTTTCAAGTGCTGGTGTGGCACTACCTAAAACGACGGGACATTGATGGGTCTTTCCTCTTTCGATGGCGACATCTCTCGCATGGTAACGTGTACGGTCTTCCTGTTTGTAACTTGTTTCATGTTCTTCATCAATGATGATCAAGCCGATGTTTGTAAATGGAGCAAAGATGGCAGACCTTGCTCCGACAACGACTTGAACCTCTCTGCGCTGAATCTTCCGCCATTCATCGTATTTTTCTCCCGCTGATAAAGCACTGTGGAGAACAGCTACTTTTGAACCAAACCTTCCTTTAAACCGTTCAACCATTTGGGGAGTTAACGCAATTTCAGGTACAAGCATGATGGCTTCTTCTCCTTTATCCATCACTTCCTGAATGGACTGCAAATACACTTCAGTTTTACCGCTCCCTGTCACTCCATGAAGAAGAAAAACATCATGCGTATTTTCTTCGATGGTCTTAAGAATCGGCTGTATAGCTGTTTGCTGCTCTCCAGTCAGAGGGAAAGGCTGTGTACGTTCGAAGTCACGATCCCCATATGGATCTCTGAAAACTTCCTGTTTAAACTCGCGAATGATTCCCTGTTCAATGAGCGGCTTTAATGAAGCAGGCGTCGTAGATAGCAGATCCAAAAGCCTCTTCTTTTCCAACACATCCGGATACTGTAGAAAATACTCGACAATGGTTCGCTGCTTTTTCGCTTGGGGAGAAAGGTCCTCAAGCTTCTCCTCTAATTCCATCGGACTTAAGTTAGGTTCGACCATGGTCATCGTCTTCTTCGTTTCCCGGCTTTTCACTTCATAATGGACATCGACGTCTCCATCATTCATGTGTTTTCGGAGGGTGTGGTACCCAATGCCGGATTTCTCGAATTCCTCAAAATCCACAACCGCACGTCCATCAAATAGAGGATCGAGTTCAGAGGCGAGTGGCTCTTCTGTCAGCTTCCATAGCTCTTTTCGATATTTAGCTTTCATCACTTGAGGAAGCATGACTTGAAGACAGGAGATGTAATAGCTCAATGTATTTATTGATAACCACTTCCCGAGTTGTAGAAGTTCTTCCGTCAACGTCGGGATAACATCCAGAACATCGGTGATTTTCTTGACGGAAGAGAATGAACTTGTTTCGGAAAGAGATACCACATATCCTAAAATCTTGCGTGGACCGAATGGGACGATGACACGTACCCCTGGCTGAACGATCCCGTCAAACTTTTCAGGTATTTCATAGTCGAAAGGACGGTTCGTATTTTGAGAGGGTACATCAACGATTACGTTTGCAATCAATGAATTTCACTCTCCATCTCACCAGCTGCCACCATGAGAATGTTTTCGGAGAGTTCCTCTTTGCTCATCAACGGATAGGTCCTTTCTTCCCCTCTTCTGGTGATAAACAAAGAGGCATTGGTATCCGTCCCAAAGCCCGAACCCTCTTCAGATACATTATTGATGACTATGGCATCGAGGTTCTTTTTGTCCATCTTTTCTCTACCATACTTCTCCACGTCTGTCGTTTCTGCAGCAAATCCAATTAAGTATTGGTGTTCTTTCCGCTCCCCTAGCTCCATGAGAATGTCATTCGTCCGTTCCATTTCTACAACATAATCCCCTGGTTGCTTCTTCATCTTTTGATCGTACGTGATTTTCGGACGATAATCAGCTACCGCAGCTGACTTGATGACAAGGTCCTGATCAGCATACTCCTTCAAAACTTCCTCATACATTTCCTGGGCTGTTGTAATTTGAACGACTCTCACACCACTTGGAGGATCTAAAGCAACCTGCCCTGAAACGAGGGTCACTTCAGCACCCAGTTGTTTAGCTTTTTTCGCTAACGCATAACCCATTTTACCTGTCGATGGATTCGTGAAATAACGCACCGGGTCGATCTGCTCGCGGGTAGGCCCGGCTGTTATGAGTACTTTTTTTCCTTTAAGTGGCTGAGGCCGGTGATATTCTTTCTGTAGCACTTCCACAATCGATTCAGGCTCCTCTAAACGACCTTTACCTACATAACCGCAGGCAAGGTAACCTTCCCCAGGCTCAATGAAACGAAATCCCCACTCGTCGAGCTGTTTCAAATTCTTCATCACAGCTGGATGACTGTACATATGAACGTTCATTGCCGGTGCTATATAAACAGGTGCCTCGGTCGCGAGTAAGGTTGTGGAGAGCATATCATCGGCCAGACCATTCGCAAGTTTTCCAATTACATTTGCAGTCGCTGGGGCAATTAAGAAGAGGTCCGCCCAGTCAGCGACATCAATGTGCTGGATTTGAGAAGAATCTTGTTCATCAAAAGTATCGGTATAAACAGGCTGTCTGGATAATGCCTGAAACGTAGTCGGGGCGACAAATTTTTGCGCACTGTCGGTCATAATTACCTTAACCACGGCCCCTGCTTGAACGAGTTTGCTTGTTAGAGCGGCTGCTTTGTAGGCGGCGATTCCACCTGATACTCCTAAGACGATCTTTTTTCCATTCAACATCTGAGAGACCCCTTTACTTGAAAAATGTTGTCACTAAAACACGTAGGAAAAGCCGCGCTGATTTAATCAAGAAGCGCGGCTTTTCCTACGTCGTTTCGATGTTCTTATGTGGTTTCTGTACGTTCCTGGATTTCATCCGCTTCAATATAGTTCAATTTGCCATCGCGGATTTCTTCAAGCGCCACACCAACTTGCTGATGTGAGGTTGGATGATCGATCATCGGTGCGCTTCCTTGTTTCAATTCACGGGCTCTTCTTGCAGAGAGTGTTACGAGTGTGTACTTGGATTTAATCTGTTTCTGTAGGGAATCAATGGATGGTTCTAACATCATGATTATTCATCCTCCAATGCTTTTTTATATTGATGGGCAACACGTTCACGTTTGCAGTGTTCGCTGGAGACGATCGATTTCACTTTCGTCACAGCATTGTCAATCTGATCGTTCACGACGACATAATCATACGCATCCATCATGTCAATTTCTTCTTTCGCTGCCTTCAGGCGGTTCTTCACTTTGTCTTCCGTTTCTGTGCCACGGTTTACAATACGGTCCTTCAATTCTTCCAAAGATGGTGGAATCAAAAAGACGAACACGCCTTCAGGGAAGTTTTCTCTTACTTTGAGTGCCCCCTGGACTTCTATTTCCAAAAAGACATCTTTGCCTTCGTTCAATGTCTGCTCAACGTATTGGCGGGGGGTTCCATAATAGTTTCCCACATATTCCGCGTGTTCAATCAATTGGCCTTCACTGATTAATTTCTCAAATTCATCTCTTGACTTAAAGAAATAATCGACTCCGTCGACTTCCCCTTCCCGTGGATCACGGGTCGTCATGGATATAGAATAGCGTAAATCAGTCGATTGTTCGAATAATGCTTTACGTACCGTTCCTTTGCCGACACCGGATGGGCCGGAAAGGATGAATAAAATACCTTTCTGATCAATCACTGCAAAAAGTCCTCCTAGTTTTCATCTGAGATCTCGTCGTTACTGATGACGCGCTGTCCGACGGTTTCCGGCTGGACGGCTGAAAGGACGACATGATCACTATCTGTAATGATGACCGCACGCGTTCGACGGCCATATGTAGCATCTACTAATTTATTATTGTCACGGGCGACCGTGATGATACGTTTGATCGGAGCGGATTCAGGCGAAACAATAGAAATAATACGATTCGCAGATACGACGTTTCCAAAACCGATATTGATTAATTTCAAGCTCAAAGCTGACTCCTCCTTCTTCTGACCAAGCACTTTCATGACTACCTCTATTATATGAAAAAACTAGGCATAAACACAATTGTTATTCGATATTTTGTACTTGTTCTTTCACCTTTTCCATCTCGCTTTTCAAATTCACAACCATTTCCGTCATTTTGCCATCATTGGATTTTGATCCGATTGTATTCACTTCACGGTGCATTTCCTGCACAATAAAATCGAGTCTTCTGCCAACAGGTTCATCCATGGAAAGTGTGCCTTCAAATTGAATGAAATGGGACTGTAGTCTTGTCAACTCTTCAGTAATGTCGCCTTTCTCTGCAAGCAAAGCAACTTCCTGGAGAATTTTTGTTTCATCGGGCCGGAGTTGTTCTTTAGTGTATTCTTCTATACGTGCCCGAATCCTCTCTTTATATTCCTCGATGACCATCGGGCGCCTTTCATCCAGGCTGCTCAGCCATCTCCGGACTTCTGTGATGCGTTTCTTAAGATCTTCGTACAACTCGTGCCCTTCTTTCAACCGCATCTCCACCAGTTGCCTGGCAGCATTATCCATAGCCTCTAATAGAGGCATTTGCCATTCATCTGCATCGTTTTCCATCTCTTTTTCCGAAAAAACATGGTCTAACTTGGATACCATATCAATAGAAATATCCCCCGTCAAATCGTAGCGGCGCTGGAGATCTTTCAAACGGGTAAAATATTGATCGACAATTTTCCAATTGACATCGATTTTCTTTTCAATGAATGTTTCTCCCTCAAGTGTAACAAAGATATCGACACGACCTCTTGTTAAAAGGCCTTTCACAACCTGTTTCAGCCGTTCTTCCATAAACAGTAATGCATGTGGCATCTTGGTTGTTATATCCAAAAAACGGTGATTCACTGACCGAATCTCGACATGAATCTTTGTATCACCGACTTCAACCGTACTCTTTCCATACCCTGTCATACTTTTTAACAATACGATCATCACCTATATGTAAAATGAATTCCATACCTATTTTAGCAAAAGAAAGGATGCTGTTGCGAATGTTTGGCTTTAGTTGATGAAAAATCTTAGAATAACAAGCTTTACTCATGCTATACTTCTACAAGTAGAGAGGTGAAGACGATGTCTTTTGACGGAATTGTTACCCGGGCGATCACGAACGAATTGAATGAAACGATCCAGTCCGGACGTATTATGAAAATTTATCAGCCAACCGAAACGGAGCTCGTATTTACGGTCCGTTCCAATCGAAAAAAACAAACGCTATTATTGTCCGCACACCCGAGTTATGCTCGCTTCCATTTGACGGAAGATCAATACCATAATCCTAAGGAACCCCCCATGCTTTGCATGCTTCTAAGGAAGCATTTGATCGGGGGATTTATTGAACGGATCGAACAGGTGGACATGGAAAGGATCGTAAAGTTCCATATCCGAACCCGAAACGAAGTCGGCGATGAAACCATGAAAACGCTCATCATTGAAGTGATGGGGAAACACTCCAATATCCTGCTTGTCGATGAAGAAGAAGGACATATGCTCGACAGCATCAAGCATTTGCCCCCTTCGCAAAACCGGCATCGGACGATCATGCCCGGACAGCCTTATAAACTTCCACCAGAACAAGGGAAAATCAACCCCGTTGACCTTGATCCAGATTCGTTCATCAGAAAATTGGATTTCAACTCTGGCAAAATGGATAAACAAATTTTGAATGTGGTGATGGGTTTTTCACCTATGATCACGAAGGAAATTGTTCACAGAGCAGGTCTTGGCGGCTCACAAACTGTGAAAGAAGCCTACAGTGAAATCAGGGAAATCATACTCAACCATGCGTATGAACCACAGATACACAGGGCAGAAAAAGAGCAGTTTTACGTCATCCCGTTACATGCGTTTTCCGATGATGTTGAAAAATTTGAAAGCGTCAGTGCCATGCTGGATGATTATTATTCAGGAAAAGCCGAACGGGATCGTGTTAAGCAACAGGCAGGAGACCTGCATCGTTTCTTGAAAAATGAGCGGGATAAAAATAAACGGAAGATTAAAAAACACGAAACTACGTTGAAGAAATCGGAATCTGCAGAAGAGTATCAAAAACTTGGCGAACTTTTAACTGCACACATGCATATGGTCAAAACAGGCGATGAATCTGTGACGGTCGTTGACTATTACGACCCTGACCAATCAGAAATGACAATTGAACTCAACCCTAATAAATCGCCGAGTGAGAATGCACAAAGCTATTTTCAAACGTACGCAAAACTTAAGAAATCCAAAGAAGTGGTACAAATAGAAATACAGAAAGCAGAAGATGAAATCCTTTATTTCGATCGTCTGATCCAACAAGTCGAAACAGCAAGAGAAGAAGACATTGAAGAAATCCGCGAGGAACTGCGGGAACAAGGCTACTTAAAGAAAAAGCCCGCGACAAAAGGAAACCGTAAAAACAAACCACAAAAACCGAAACCGGAAAGTTTTGAATCAACGGATGGTACGTTGATCTACGTCGGAAGAAACAACAAACAGAACGAATACCTGACGAACCGGATGGCGAACAAAATGGATATTTGGCTGCATGCCAAGGATATTCCAGGATCTCATGTGGTGATTCGTGATGAAGACCCGAGCGAAGATACGCTGTTTGAAGCCGCGCAGCTTGCTGCGAATTTCAGTAAATCAAGCAGGTCCTCTTCTGTTCCTGTTGACTATACACGGATACGTCATGTGAAGAAACCATCAGGTGCAAAGCCTGGGTTCGTCACGTATGACCAGCAACAAACGTTGTTCGTGACACCTGATTCGACTTTCATTAAACGGCTAAAGAAAAAAGACTAACCCATGTCCCTGTGCCTATTATTGGCACAGGGATTTTCACATAGTACAAACTGCGATTACAAATAATATAAAGGCAACTGAATCTGACCAGGGAGGTTGCTGTTATGCCAAAGAATTCAAAATCCAAACGTAACCCGAAAAAGAGCAGAGATGCTGTTCAACCAGCTACGGGTGAAGAACGAATTACCATCTCGAAAGCCGGCGAAGGGTCTTACGATCGTAACAGATAAACGAAAAGCAGCACATGCGAGTTCGCAGTGCTGCTTTTTTAATCTTCCAACCTTTCCGCTGTAACAAGCCCCATTCTTTCACCAACTACCAGCAGAGCTTGATTGATTTTCCAAATATAAAAGAGGTGGTGGACAATATCTCCCTCTCCTTCTTTGTGTCCCGGGGCAAACCGTTCAATCATTTCCCGCTCATGTTGAAGCTTGAACAGTTGTCCACTCATTACTTCCCCGTTCATGACCGCCATGATCGTGCGTATGTTATGCTTATAAACCTTTTCCGTTCGCTGGAGAGCCTCTTTGATTTCCTCGGAATGATAAAAATCCTTTTGATACGTAGAAGCAAGTAATTGTTTTGCATAATAATTAATAGCCGTAAATGACATCAACAATCTGGGGATACCCGAATACTTATTCGCTCCGGGTCTTTGCAACGCAGGTTTTGCCTCCTCTTCTAGCAGCTGGATCTTCACATCCATCTGAAAAGCTAGATCTGCCAGCCCCTTCATGCTTTCTGACTGGCGGAAATTGTCCATGTAGGACAGGATGTAACCCTCGAGATCTTCTAAGTACTCCACCAGCTGTTCTTTCATTTTGTCCAATGTTCGAGTAGGAAAAATGAAGGCGGCAGCCGCAAGTGCAATCCCAGCTCCTGCAATGGTATCGACCACACGGGCTAGCAGCAATCCATAACTGATTCCTCCCAACATGAGGTCATACATGAAAGCGATGAGCATCGTGATGAACATACTCATCACAGTGTAGGAAACGGGAAGCGTGTAAAAAGCAAAAAAGATAACCGCAAAAATCAGGGCTACTTCCAGTTCAGACTGACCTGACACCGTCTTTGCTAAAATGAAACCAATAATAGCTCCTACGATCGTGCCAATGGACCTTTCCAAACCCTTCAGATATGTGCGCCCAACGGTCGGGGTCCCTAATTGAACGATAAAAGTCGTTAATAACACCCAGTAGGGCTGTATAGGAGAAATCAAGTGACCGACAACGACAGCGATTGATCCTGCGATCACCGACTGAATAGCTTTTTTCGTCGAAGGTTTCATCCCTTTCGTTTGTTCTTCCGCTTCTGTTGATTTCTTGTCTTCGGTCAATTCAGCACCAGAATGATCTTTGCCACTATATTTGATGGCAAGGGCTCCCTCCGTCACATGCGAAGCAATCGCCTCAATCCGGCGGAGCAGATAAAGCCATCCTTCAGGTCTTGTTTCACGTTCGCCAAATCTCTGGTCGATCGTATTTCGCAAAGCGCTTACTACACGCTCCGCCTCAGCAAGGTGGCTTTCTTTCTGCTCTAATTTAAGAACTTCAGCCTTCTGCAATGTACGTATGAGTCGTAAGAGGGTGAAACGGAGCTCTTCCGACTGAAGCGCTCCGCTTTCTTTTAACCTCTCTAAACTATCCGAAAGCGTCATGACAAACATCGCCGTATCGAATACATATAACCGTAATTGATCTGTGCGGACACCCGGCCAGACTTCTCTGATATTCTGGGCATTCAAATCTGTGGAGACATGATTTGCGTAATCTCTCAGCTTTTTTACATTTTCCGTCAACTTTTTTGAGCGGATTTGGTTTATATCTGGATCATCTATGACTTCCGTCAACAGTTCGAACGTCAAGTTGGCCTGCCTGTGAAATGATTGGACACTGCGCCTGAGCTGCTGGGCGGTATCTCGGAAAATGATGAAATTATATAGAAAAGCGTAGCAGATGCCTATACAAATGGCGCCGTAAAACCATGGGAATTCTGCTGAGGGGAGTTTTAAAAAGGAAGAAAAATAAACCGTGATAAACCCGATCATCCCTAAAGAAAAGTAGCGACTACCAAATTTAGAAAAATAAAAGCTGCAAAAGATGATCAAGATCATTAACGCGGATACGAGAACGGCACTAAAGGAGAGCAAAGACCCCAGTGTCACTCCGCAGATGGCGGATAAAGGAAGCAAAAGTGTTGTCCCCTGCTTTTCTTTTTTGGTATCGTCCATGACCGCCATGATGCCCAACAGGCCGCAAACACCTGATATAATTGCGGGCAGAAGTGGATCTTTACCGAGTGTATTCAAGATCAGTAAGGTAGTAAAGACAGCTGAGATTACACTCAACGTCGCTTTTCCTGCCTGTTGCAAACGCTTATGTCCAGGATCAGACGCAAGCATTCTTTTCAACCAGTACGACTTTCTTCCTATTTCATACATTGAATAATCCTCCTTTCCTTTGTATGTGAAGAATCGATTCTATCTATTAAATAAATCTTCATTTATGTATTAAGTACGCACAACCCTTTTATTCTAACGAGATAGATAAAAATAAATTATAGAGCGCTCTATCCCATCTGTCAAAAGGGAAAGCTCCCTTTCTTACGTTTCCATCCAATTTGCCGTATTTGATATGTACTGATTTAGTAAGTATACAGGATTTGACTCTCAATAGGGCAAACAAACCCTGAGGATCGCAAAGCTAAGTCTCAAAGAATAGAGATTCATCTAGTAATAATTAACATTTAGTTTTGGGGCATTGGATTAAAAAAACCACGATTGAATCGTGGTTTCAGGTTAGAAAGTATGCGAATACTGCTATCGATGCCAGGTAAGAAAAAACCGCTTGTGCCCAATACCTCCGGCTTTCGCGCTTCAGCATATACACATTCCAAAGAATGAATAACGCAAGGGATGCGAATAAGCTTAATAAAGGTTCCAGGGACCACATAGACTCCATAAATGCAAAGGCCACCCATGTATATAAATAAACAAAACAGGTCAATAAACCAAGCGAAGCATTCATGAGTATGAAAAAAGAGTGTTTTTTAGATTTCATTTTCATCACCAATACGTTTTGATGACTTCATCGTACTAGGAGAATGCAGAAATAGCAACTCCTCTATACGTTAAGAGTTCGTAAAAACATAAGGGTCCTGGCTCCACTTCATCAACAGCTGCTCCTGCTCCTTTTCAATTTGATTTTCATTGAGTAACTGTTGCAGAAGCTCTTCATAACTTGTCAGGGATTGATAAGAATAGCTTGTATCCTTAAATGCATCCTCCGCCGCTTGAAGGTTGTAAGTGAAGATCGACAGCACTTCAACCACTTCCACACCTTCTTTTTTCAAGGCTTCTGCGGCTTCTATTGACGATTTTCCTGTTGAAATTAAATCCTCGATAACAATGGCTTTTTGCCCTTTTACAACATGACCCTCAATCTGGTTTCCTTTTCCATGCTTTTTGGCTGAAGACCTGACATAAACCATGGGAAGATCCATTAAGTCCGCCACCCAGGCAGCATGGGGAATACCTGCTGTTGCACACCCTGCGATGACATCGATGTGGCCCAGGCGCTTGATTTTGTTCACAAATGCTTCTGCAATGCTTTTTCTTATTTCAGGATAGGACATCGTTAAACGATTGTCACAATAGATTGGTGATTTCAGGCCAGATGTCCATGTGAAATAGTTATCGGTTTCAATTTTAACCGCTCCTATGTGAAGCAAGTCACGTATGAGTGTTGATTGACTCATGTTGAAAGGCCTCCTTTATTGTTTTGTAGATGTCTCCGGGGTTTTCTGCATCTCTGATTGCTCTCCCCACAACCATGGCATCACTCCCGTTTTTCCGGGCTTTTTCCGGGGTAGCCACTCGCTTCTGATCATGGTTTTCTCCCCCTGCCAGGCGTATTCCCGGTGTCAAAGCAGCAAGCGTCGTATGTTTTTTTATGATCCCGGCTTCTTCCACCGAACAGACGACACCATCCACGCCGCACTTCTCCGCTCGCATCCCATAGTGCTTGACGACTTCGGCTAAAGGACGGTTGATGAGCAGCTGCTCTTTCAACATTTGCTGGTCCGAAGAGGTAAGAACGGTAACGGCTAATAAAATGGGAACATGCCCTTGTGCTCCTTCTTCCAAACCGATTTTAGCAGCTTTCATCATATCTTCCCCGCCTTGAGCATGAACGTTGACGACATCGACTTTCATGCTGGCAAGGTTTCTCATCGCACGACGTACGGTTTCTGGAATATCATGCAATTTCAAATCGAGAAAGATTTCGTGCTCCATTTCTTTCAATTGATGGATGATGGCAGGACCTTCTTTATAAAAAAGCTCCATGCCCACTTTAACCGGTATGCCTGTAAGGTCATTACGCTTCAAAAAGTCTAGTGCTTCCTTTCCCGTTTGGAAATCAAGGGCGAAGTACAGAGGTTTCAACTTTTTCATCATTGGCACCTCCAATCGCTTGCTCTACGCTTGAAAACCCATAGCGTGAAAGCGTCGCAGGCAAGTCTTCAATGACTTCCTTACAGATGAAAGGATTTTTGAAATTTGCACTTCCGATTGCCACTGCACTCGCTCCGGCTAGTAGGTATTCCAACACATCTTCTGCGGTTTCAATCCCACCCATACCGATGATTGGAATGGTTACGGCTTGGTAAACTTGATGGATCATCCGGATACTGATCGGTTTGATCGCTGCTCCTGAGAGGCCTCCTGTTCCATTTGCAATGACAGGTTTGCGCGTTTTAGGGTCAATCCGCATCCCTGTAAGTGTATTAATCATGGAAAGACCTGAAGCACCCGCTTCTTCTGCTGCAAGAGCCATTCCGACAATATCGGTCACATTAGGAGAAAGCTTCACATACACAGGCACAGTGCTCACTTCGACGACATAACGGATGACTTCTTTCGCTAACAGAGGGTCGGTGCCGAATTGCACCCCTCCCTCTTTGACATTCGGACAAGATATGTTCAATTCGATGGCATCCACATGGGAGGAGATTTGTTCAGCAACCTCCCCATATTCCTCTACCGTACTCCCTGCTACATTGGCAATGATTGGAAGGTTATGGTTTCTCAAAAATGGAATTTCATCCGAAATGATGCTTTCCACACCAGGGTTTTGCAGTCCGATCGCATTCAGCATGCCGCTTGAGGTTTCTGCTACTCTTGGTGTGCCATTTCCAAAGCGGCGTTCCTTTGTGGCTGCTTTCATAATGACAGCTCCAAGGCTTGCAAGGTCATAAAATTGAGCGAATTCCTTTCCGAATGCAAAGCAGCCACTAGCCGGCATAACAGGATTTTTCAAAGTTAAACCCGGTAGATTCACAGATAAATTCATGATAAGACGACCTCCCCGGATTTGAATACAGGACCATCACAACAGATGCGTTTGTATCCTTTTTCATCGTTCGATTCGACGACACAGGCAAAACAGGCGCCGATTCCACAGCCCATCCGTTCTTCCATCGACAAATACCCTGGTGTATCCGGATGTTGATCAGCGACTGCTTTTAACATCACCGTCGGGCCACAGGATAAATAGAGCTGGTAATCCTCTCTCACATCAGAGAGAGCGTCCGTTACACGGCCGCTTTTCCCCAGTGACCCATCTTCTGTCGTCACATGCACTTCTCCAAGGGCACGGAATTCATCGAGTAAAAAGGCATCCTCCCTGGATCTGAAACCGAGAATACTCGTGACGGCCAATCCATTTTCTTTCAGATTCTTCGCAGTGCTGTACAGGGGTGGCACTCCGATACCCCCACCAATAATCAGTGCATGATCAGAATAGATGCTCGTCGTCGGAAAACCTTGACCTCCCGGGCCAAGAACATCCAACCGATCACCGACCTGAGAACGCGTCAACGCTTTGGTACCGTCTCCCATGACTTTATAAATCAAAGTCACGGTACTATTTTCAAGGTTATAATCTGCAATAGATATCGGACGCCGCAGGTAGAAACCATCGATTCTGACGTGCACGAATTGACCAGGATCCGCGATCTCCTGCACCAGTTTTCCTTCCAGGACGAGAAGGTGCGTATCTCTCGCAACCTTCTCATGTCTAAGAATGGTCATCCGTTCGTTTTTCATCCTGTCACTCCTTCCATTGGTGTGATGGCACGGGCCGAGAAGGACATCGCATTAATCACATCTACAATGGTTTTGGCTGTATCCAAGCTTGTTAAACAAGCAAGTCCATGTTCGACCGCTTCTCTACGAATTCTGAACCCATCCGATCTTGCACGCATCCCTTTGTTTAGTGTATTGACAACGAACTGCACTTCTCCTTGTTGAATAAGATCGATGACATCGCGCTGATCCGATCCCACTTTTCCTACCGCTTCTACAGGAATCTGTGCTTCTTCTATCACAGAAGCTGTTCCTTCCGTTGCGAACAGACGGAAACCCAGTTCAAAGAATGTTTTCGCAATATCCAGCATTTCTGATTTGTCTTTGTCTGCAACGGTCAGCAGTACAGATCCTTGTGTCGGAATCTTCAACCCTGCAGATGTCATTCCTTTGTAAAGGGCTTTTTCCAAAGTTTGATCATATCCGATGACTTCACCGGTCGATTTCATCTCAGGTCCTAGCGTCGTATCAACACTTCTCAGTTTTTCAAAAGAGAAGACAGGCACTTTGACATAGACCCCATTCGGCTTTGCAGCCACTCCTAATGTGTATCCTTCGTCTTTCAATGTTTTGCCTAACAGAACCTTTGTAGCGAGCCTGGCCATCGGAACCCCTGTGATTTTACTCAAGAAAGGTACCGTCCGACTTGCTCTAGGGTTCACTTCAAGGACATAGGCCGTCCCTTTGTAAACGACAAACTGGATGTTGATGAGGCCTTTCATATTCAGATCTCTGGCAATCTTTGTTGTCGCATCGATACATTGTTGTTCAAGTTCTTTTGTAAGCCGCTGGGTCGGATAAACAGCCATGGAATCTCCCGAGTGGACTCCTGCGCGTTCAATGTGTTCCATGATCCCCGGGATGAAAACATCTTCCCCGTCCGAGATGGCATCGACTTCGATTTCCATCCCTGTCATGTACTTGTCGATCAGAATGGGATGACCATTGTGTGCAGATGCATTTGTTTCCAAGTAAGAGGAGAGCTCTTCGTTTGAATAAACGATCGCCATCGCACGGCCGCCGAGGACATAGGAAGGTCTGACGACAAGCGGGTATCCGATTTTCTCAGCAGCAAGGAAAGCTTCCTCTGCGCTTTTGACACTTTCCCCTCCTGGTTTAGGGATATTCAAATCGTTGAGCAGCTGTTCAAACAAGTCCCTGTCTTCTGTTTTATCAATCGACTCCATTGTAGTACCCAGGATCTTTACGCCTTCTTTCGTCAATCCGTCCACGAGGTTGATGGCTGTCTGTCCTCCAAACTGGACGATGACGCCTTCCGGCTGTTCGAGATCAATGACATTCATTACATCTTCCAGTGATAACGGTTCAAAATAAAGCTTGTCAGAAACACTGAAGTCTGTGGAAACTGTTTCCGGGTTGTTGTTCATAATAATGGCTTCATAGCCCATTTCCTTCAGTGCAAGGACAGAATGGACGGTCGCATAGTCGAATTCGACGCCCTGGCCGATACGGATCGGACCAGACCCGATGACGAGCACCTTTTTATTTCCACTAGGGATGGCTTCGTTCTCATCTTCATAACTGCTGTAAAAATAAGGCGTTTCCGATTCAAACTCCCCGGCGCACGTATCCACCATTTTGTACACCGGACGAATTCCATGACTTCTTCTCCACTCCCGAACTTCTGCTTCTTCCCGGTTTGTTAATCGTGCGATTTGTTGATCAGAAAATCCGGTTTTCTTTACTTTCTCTAGTAAAGATCCATCCATTTCTCCGTGGGCCACTTTCTTCTCAAGCTGGATGATCCGTTGTAGTTTATAAAGGAAGAATAAATCAATCCCCCCTGTGATATCATGCAGGCTTTCAATGGAATACCCTCTTCTTAACGCTTCTGCGATTAAGAATATCCGTTCATCATCCGCTTTTTTCAATCTTCTATTCAGATCTTCCTCTTTCATATGTTCGGCATAAGAAAGATAAAGCTCTTCTGTATCACCCTCCAGCGATCGGATCCCTTTCAGTAAAGATTCTTCAAAGCTTCTGCCGATACTCATCACTTCACCGGTCGCTTTCATCTGGGTACCGAGTGTACGATTTCCCTTCGCAAATTTATCGAACGGCCAGCGTGGGATTTTCGTTACGACATAATCGAGTGCTGGTTCGAAGCAGGCATAAGTCGTACCAGTGACAGGGTTTTTGATTTCATCCAGCGTCATTCCTACAGCGATTTTGGCTGCAAGTTTAGCAATTGGATAGCCGGTCGCTTTGGAAGCAAGGGCAGAAGAACGACTGACACGTGGATTCACTTCGATGATGTAATATTGGAAACTATCCGGATCAAGAGCAAGCTGGACATTACATCCACCTTCGATCTGGAGAGCCTGGATAATCTCCAATGATGCATTTCTAAGCATTTGATATTCCCGGTCGCTAAGGGTTTGGGAAGGAGCGACAACGATGGAATCTCCCGTATGAATGCCAACAGGGTCGAAGTTTTCCATATTACAAACGACGATTTTATTGTCCGCCCCATCGCGCATCACTTCATACTCTACTTCTTTGAAGCCGGCAATGTTCTTCTCTATTAAACACTGACTGACAGGAGAAGCGGCCAATCCGCTTCTGGCAATTTCTTTTAACTGAGCAGCATCGTCACACATGCCTCCACCGGCTCCGCCCATGGTGTAAGCGGGGCGGACGATGACTGGAAAACCGATCGTCTCTGCAAAATCCAGTGCTTGTTCCACCGTGCTGACAATTTCACTTTCAGGTACAGGCTGGTTCATCTCATGCATTAATGCCCTGAATTTCTCACGATCTTCGGCTTGTTGGATAGCATCAAGCGGTGTTCCTAGGAGTTCCACGTTAAATTCTTCAAGAATACCAGATTCACTCAACTCTACCGCCATATTCAGTCCTGTCTGCCCTCCAAGAGTGGGAAGAATCGCGTCCGGGGTTTCTTTTCTAATAATTTTTTGAAGAAACTCAAGCGTCAGTGGTTCCATATAGACTTGATCAGCAAAGGTATGATCGGTCATGATCGTTGCCGGGTTTGAATTAGCGAGGATAACTTCATATCCTTCTTCTTTCAAAGATTGACAGGCCTGGGTTCCGGAATAGTCAAATTCAGCAGCCTGACCGATGACGATCGGACCGGATCCGATGACGAGTATTTTAGTTAGATCTGTACGCTTAGGCATTGAGAGTCCTCCTTTGTATTCTTCTGGTGGTGATCGATCATTTTCAAGAATTCATCGAATAAATGGGCTGTATCTTCCGGTCCTGGTGAACTCTCCGGGTGATATTGCACAGAGAAAACCGGGTCTTCCTTGTGTTTCAACCCTTCCACTGAGTTGTCATTCAAAGAAACTTGGGAAAGCTGCAGTTCGGTCTCTTCCAGTGAATGAAGGTTGACGGCATAGCCATGGTTCTGAGAAGTGATATACGTTCTCCCCGTATCCAAATCTTTCACCGGCTGATTGATTCCTCTGTGGCCGAATTTCATTTTAGAAGTATCTGCCCCAGAAGCAAGAGCAATCAACTGGTGCCCAAGGCAGATCCCGAATATAGGCACTTGACCGATCAGCTCACGAATGGTTTGAATCGCCTCAGGAACATCTTTTGGATCTCCAGGACCGTTCGAGAGCATCACACCATCCGGTTTCAGTCTCAGGATCTCCTCTGCTGACGTATGGTAAGGAACCACAGTCACATGGCAATCGCGCTTCGTAAATTCCCGTAAAATGCCGTGTTTCATACCGAAATCTACGAGTACAATCCGCTCCCCTCGACCTGGAACAACATACGGCTTAACAGTCGATACCTGTTTCACTTGATCATTCAATAGAGGAGTAGCTTCCAATAAGCTGAGTACTTCATTAATCGGACGATCGGATGAGGCGATCATCGCCTTCATCGTTCCATGCTGGCGGATGATTTTCGTCAGCTTCCTCGTATCAATGTCACTGATCCCTGGAATATTCTTCGCTTTTAAAAATTCGTCGATCGTTTCTTCATTACGAAAATTGGAAGGATAATCACAGTGTTCTTTTACGATGACTCCGAATACCCCCGGGTTGACGGTTTCAAAGTCATCGCGATTGATTCCATAGTTTCCGATGAGTGGATATGTGAAGGTGATCAGTTGTCCGTAATAAGACGGGTCGGAAATCACTTCCTGATAACCGCTCATCCCCGTATTGAATACGACCTCACCAATCGTTTCCCGTTCACTGCCGAATCCTTCACCTACAAATACCGTTCCATCTTCAAGCACGAGTTGTTTCATGCGTTTTCCCCTCCCATACAATTTTTCCTTCAACCATGGTAAGCTCCGGCCAACCTTTCGCTCTCCAGCCATGGAAAGGTGTGTTCTTTCCTTTTGAAGCAAAGCTGTGACGGTCGATCATCTTTTCATGGTTTACCTCTACAATGGTGATATCTGCTGGTGCTCCTTTTTCTAAAGTGCCATAAGGGATACCGAATACCTCAGCTGGCTTGCTCGTCAGCCATTCCACAAGACGCTCCAGCTGAATTTCATGCTTCTCTATGAAGTGGGTGTACAAAAGAGGGAAGGCTGTTTCCAAACCCGTAATTCCAAATGGTGAGTAAAGGAAGCCTTCTTTCTTATCCTCTTCGGTATGGGGCGCGTGATCCGTTGCAATAAAATCGATGGTTCCGTCCATCAAACCTTCAATGAGCGCTTTCTGATCTTCTTTGGATCGAAGCGGCGGGTTCATTTTGAAAAAGGCGTCGTCTTCCTGGACATCCATTTCGTTAAGAATCAAATGGTGAGGCGTTACTTCTGCAGTTACTCGAATCCCCGCTTTCTTCGCATCACGGATGACCCTTACCGACTCCTTTGTTGAAACGTGACACACGTGATAATGGCAGCCTGTGGCTTCCGCAAGCAGAACGTCTCTTGCAATTTGTACAGACTCAGCAATGTTCGCAATTCCAGGCAGACCGAGTCTCTCACTCACATCACCTTGGTGGGCGACCCCTTTATATACGAGTGAATTGTCCTCGCAATGAGCTACGATCGCTTTATCCAGCCGGCTTGCTTCTTTCATCGCTTCGTACATCATGCCAGCCGTTTGAACTCCTACGCCATCATCGGTAAAGGCGAACGCGCCCATTTGCGATAAGGTTTGCATATCAACGAGCTCTTTTCCGAGCTGACGCGTGGTTATTGAAGCATAAGGAAGCACTCTGACTGATGCATCCTGCTTGAACTTCTCCATCAAGTTATGCATGTTCTCTTCAGAATCAGGTACAGGCTTCGTGTTTGGCATAGCACACACAGTTGTGAAGCCTCCACGAGCTGCAGCCTCTGTCCCTGTAAGTATGGTTTCTTTTTGTTCGTCACCAGGTTCACGTAAATGAATATGGACATCCACCAATCCTGGCAGTACAAGACCCTCTTTCGCATTAATCATTTCATCTGCTTCTCCGACAGACGGTGCTATTTCAACAATCGTACCGTCCTCGATCAAAATTTCAGATTTCTCGAAGCGATGCTTCGTAAAGACCTGCCCGTTGATGATTTTCTTTTTCATTTAAAGCTCCCCTTTCATGAGTGCATGGATGATGGCCATCCGCATCGTCACTCCATTTGTCATCTGCCTGAAAATCTTTGACTTTTCGCATTCGACGAGGCTCTCATCGATCTCCACCCCGCGATTCACCGGCGCAGGATGAAGAATGATACTATGTTTCATCATCCTCGCTTCCCTTTCCACTGTCAGTCCATATTGTTCCAGATAGCTACCCGTTTCTTCATGACCCGTATGACGTTCATGTTGAATTCGAAGCAGCATCAGGACATCACAAGTTTCCACAGCTTCGTCCATTGTGATGTAATTCTGTGTCATTGTAGGATCCTGCCATTCGGGTTTACTGACAAACGATACGTCGGCCCCGAGTTGTCTTAGTGCATAGGCATTAGATCTGGCAACCCGGCTGTGTTTTAAATCTCCCGCAATGCAAACATGCAAGCCTCTGAAACTTTGAAAATGTTCATAAATGGTGTACAAATCCAGAAGGGATTGTGTGGGATGCTCCCCACAGCCATCCCCAGCGTTGATTAAGGGTATATCCAACCCTTCCGTACATGTCGACAGGCCATCCACTTCTGACTGCCGCACGACAGCCAGATCCACGCCGAGCGACTCCAGCGTCTTTAAGGTGTCATATAAGCTTTCTCCTTTTGTCAAGCTGGAATCTACCCCATCCAACTCAACAACATCAAACCCCAACCTCTTTTCAGCGATGTGAAAACTCGTTTTAGTTCGCGTGCTCGGTTCTAAAAATAGATTGGCAGCAAATTGTCCTGAAAAAGAGGGACGGTTTACGGGATCTTTCAGTTTTTCTGCTAAATGAATCAGGTGATAAATCTGTTCATTGCTCAGCTGCTTGATGGACAGCAAGTTTCTTTTAGATCGAATGGCGGTCATGTACATCTCTCCGTTCCTATTATTAAGTTAACGGGGACTAAGGAGAAAAAAAGCACCCCCAGGTGTCTGGGGGTGCTGAACTCGTCGCATGACAAACGAGCCCATCCCTAGTACACCTTTTCAAGCCTCTCTGGACTCATTTAAAACGTGAAGCTAGTGTTTGGTTATGCTACATGATTTTTCTTGTTTTGCTGTTCGACTTCAGGCGCTTCGAACATCTGTCCATTTCCGTGTCCTTTTTCTTTACCTGGTAGGATCAAGTTAAGACCGACACCGATGATGGCAGCAAGCGCCATTCCCGCGATTTGTACTTCCTCCGTCACTTGGACGAAAGCACCTCCGACCCCGATGACGAGGATGACTGAGGCGATGATCAAGTTTCTCTTTTCACCAAAATCGATTTGATTATCGATCAGCATACGCAGACCGCTGGAAGCGATAATTCCGAAGAGGAGAATAGATACGCCTCCCATGACGGCGGTCGGAATCGAACTGATGACTGCCGTTACCATGCCGATGAAGCCAAAGACGATGGCGATGACAGCTGCTCCGCCGATGACGAACACACTGTACACTCTCGTAATCGCGAGCACTCCGATATTTTCTCCATACGTGGTGTTCGGAGGTCCTCCCAGACAGGAGGCAATGAATGTCGCCACACCATCGCCAAGAATGGATTTATCCAGTCCTGGATTTTTCAAAAAGTTTCTTCCTACCACTTTCGATAAGACCATCTGATCTCCCGTATGTTCCGTGATTGTGACAAGCGCAAAGGGAACCATCAGAAAGGCGATTTCCCAGCTGATTACTTCCAGTGGGGAAAAGTCAACGAATGGGACAACGAAATCCGGTGCTTGGAAGAATGCGGCTATGGCAGCTGAAAACGAACCTGCTGTCGTAATTGCTGTCCATTCTTCCTGAATGCCGCTAGTATCCACAATGCCTTGGGTCATAGCGAATGCATACCCACCGACAATTCCGAAGAGAATCGGCAGCAGGGAAAAGAACCCTTTAAAATAGATGGAAGCGATAATCGTTATGGCCAGTGTAACAAGGGCGACCATGAAGTGAGTTCCACTGTAGATATTTTCTTCCTGCCCCGGCAGGTACATCGCCATCTCCACCGCCGTTGATGCTAACCCGAGACCGATAACAATAATGACCGGGCCGACAACAATCGGAGGAAGCAGGTTCATGAGCCACTTCGTTCCAAAAATAGAGATTAAGAGAGCAACCAGCCCATAGACAAGACCGGCAAGAAAGCTTCCGACCATCGCTCCCGCAACCCCGCTCGACTTGGAAACTTCAATGATCGGAGCAATGAAGGCGAAACTAGATCCTAGATAGGCTGGTACCTTCCCTCTCGTTATGAGCAGGTATGCGAGTGTTCCAAACCCGCTTGATACAAGAGCGACTGATGGCGATAATCCGGTCAGAAAAGGAACGAGAATCGTTGCGCCAAACATCGCGAACAGATGCTGGAGGCTTAGGACAAGCCATTTATTTAGTGGTGGTACTTCATTAACGTCGAGTGCTGCTTTATGTTGTTTCATATTGAATTCCTCCTTCGTGTCTCTTCCTGTTTGAGGGTGGTACATGTTATGGCATCCCATGATTTTCACATAAAAAAACCTCTTTGCGCTTAAAGGTACGCAAAGAGGTAGACGTGTAGAGTACACGTATCCTTACGAACCTTTTAAGCCTCACGGGACTTTCTTTAAAGGTTACGGTTCATTCATTTTTCATAAATCTTCACTTCGTCTGCTTCATCCGTTTCAGATAAAGTGACGGTAATGATTTCTTCCTGGGAAGTCGGAACATTTTTTCCGACATAATCTGCGCGGATCGGCAGCTCCCGGTGTCCCCGGTCCACTAAAACCGCCAGCTGTATTTCTTTCGGGCGTCCATGGTCGATCAGTGCATCCATTGCGGCACGCACCGTTCGGCCTGTATAAAGGACATCGTCGACGAGAATGACTTTTTTTCCATCAATATCCGCCGTAATGTTCGTTTCTTTCAATTGAGGTTCTGCTCCATTTTCCTGAGGAGTCAAGTCATCACGGTAGAGGGTAATATCAAGCTCCCCGTCTGGAAGATCTGCACCTTCAATCTCCTGAATTTTATCCTTAAGGCGCTGAGCAATCGGCACGCCTCGTGTTTTAATTCCTACAAGGACGAGATCCTCAATTCCCTTGTTCTTTTCTATGATTTCATGAGAGATCCTGGTCAATGCCCGACGGATCGCTGCATCATCGAGTACAGTCGCTTTTGCATTCATCATTGAGTCCTCCTTGATTCCCAGTGTTCAGTGACGAAAAAACCCCTTTTCCGCATAAAGGCAGAAAAGGGGTTCTAATACACGTGTCCTGTGCATAACCGTCACCTTTTCAGCCTCACGGGACTGTCTTTTAAAGGTCTTTATATTCTATATGGAAGTATGACACTCCCTATAAACTTTGTCAATAGCTTATTAAACCTCTTTTGTCTCCAAGTACTTCAGTGTTTCCTTAAATTCCGCTGGAGGTTCGACCTCAAACTTTTTCCATTCCCCGGTTCTCGGATGCTCAAAACCCAGAGATTTAGCATGCAGTGCTTGACCATCAAGGTCCAACGTTTTACGTGGGCCGTACTTCGGGTCACCCGCTAGCGGATGATCAATATAGCGCATATGCACACGAATCTGGTGTGTACGCCCAGTTTCCAATTTACATTCGACTAAAGTGAAATCAGTAAAATGACGCAGGACACGGAAATGAGTCACCGCATCACGCCCGCCATCGACAACTGCCATCCTCTGCCGATCTTTAGGATCCCGTCCAATTGGTGCATCAATCGTGCCATATTCATGATGAATTTCTCCGTGTACAATCGCTTCATATTTACGTTCCACGGTTTTCTTGGATAATTGCTCCGCCAGTGATTGATGAGCGAGATCATTCTTAGCTACCATCAATAGACCACTTGTGTCTTTATCAATCCGATGAACGATTCCCGGGCGCTCCACTCCGTTGATTCCAGACAAATCCTTTACATGGAATAACAGAGCATTCACGAGTGTACCTGAATAGTGGCCCGCTGCCGGGTGGATTACCATGCCGGAGGGTTTATTGACGACAATCACATCTTCATCTTCATACACAATCTCAATCGGAATGTCCTCAGGAAGGATATCCATCGGTTCAGGCTCTGGGATATGCCACGTAATACTCTCCCCCTCCTGCACCTTGTAATTGCTCTTTACTGCTTTTCCATCTACACAGACTATGCCATCTTTCAGCCATCCCTGAATTTGAGATCTGGACGCTTCTTCGATGACCTCTGTTAATAATTTATCAATCCGCTTTGACTGATCGTTTTCTGTAACCTTATAGTGTTCACTCAAGATTTCAAACTTCCTTTCTTTCTGCGCTCATCAACGAAAGTGGCAATCATGACAAAAATCACTCCGACGACAAGAGCAGAGTCCGCTACATTGAAAATAGGAAAATCATAGCTGAAAATGTAGGTGTTGGCGAAATCGACCACTTCCTTACGAAATACACGATCGATGAAATTCCCAACCGCTCCTGCAAGTATGAAAGCAAGAGCTACACCTACAAAGCGACTTTCTTTTCCATACTGATGTAAATAATAAATGACAAATCCTATGACAATCACCGTTATGATATAGAAGAACCACATCTGCCCTTGTAATATTCCCCAGGCAGCACCCTGATTCCGGTGAGAGGTCAGATAGAAAAAGTTTTCGATAATGGTTATGCTTTGGCCAATATCCATTTTTGTGACCACAAGCCACTTCGTCCATTGATCAAGGATAATGAGACCAATGGCAATGATATAATACAAAATCATAAGCGTCCCCCATGAATCTTAGTCCTAGCCTATTGTACCACAAAACTACTCCTGCAAAGAACAACTTCTCACTTCCACATAAGCTCCCTTTAGTTGAAGACTCAGTTTCGAGACTATTATTGAGTGGAACTTTTTTCCCGCAGGAGTCTCGCCATTCCCCTCCGCCCCTTTGCCAAGGAAGATTCTCGAAAACACTACTTAGAAAATTAGCTTATATGTTTATAGGAAATGGATAATATGTACTCTATCCAATGGACGTTTAGAATGCGTAATCGCTTGATACAAAGCCCTTTTTTCCTGCCTATAGGTGGGAAGGATTAGAACCTTATTTATAAGTGCAGGGGTTCTATAATCTGCCTATCAAAATCATAAGAGCTGCCTTTTAGTGTTGGTTTCGAGAATCTATTCCATGGTAAAGGGGCGGAGGGAAACGGTGAGACTCCTATGGGACGTGTGGGACAGGTGAGACCCCGGAAGGCGTAGCCTGAGGAGGCTCACCGCCCGCCCCATGGAAAGCGAACCTTTTCCCGGAGCCCTAAACTCTCACAAAAATCTCGAAACTGAGTCTTCAAGAAACCTGCCAGTTTGCTTAAGAAGGGGTGGAAGAGAAAAGGTGCCGTTCTTGTAGGAACGGCACCTTGATTTGTATGAAAGTATGATTTCCGTATGTACGGGTTGGAATTAAGGCTGGGAGCTGTATTCCTCTTCCATTTTACGCTCGACTTCTTTCTCATCATCAAGCTCTGTATCAAACAGATGATCCCAGTCATCGTTGTCAATCATATCGATTTGAGCTTCTACCAGCATACGAAGTCTTGTTTTGAAAACTTTCGCCTGTTTTTTCATGTCTTCTACTTCGATATTAATGCGACGGGATTTTTCAAGAGCTTCATTGATGATACGATCGGCGTTCTTTTCTGCTTCTTTCACGATTAGTTTCGATTCTTTGTTCGCACTGTTTTTTACGTCTTCTGCGGTTTCTTGAGCGACGAGAATCGATTTATTGAGCGTCGTCTCGATATCGTTGAAGTGACCCAGACGCTCGTTCAACTGACTGACTTCGCGTTCAAGCTCTTTCTTCTGACGTATGACGATTTCATAATCTTTGATGACTTGATCAAGAAACTCATTGACTTCATCTTCATCATATCCTCTGAAACCGCGAGTGAATTCTTTGTTATGAATATCCAGTGGTGTTAATGGCACACCATCCACCTCCCCAAAACATCTATCTATCTTAATAAATTCGACAGGAACCTACGTTATCCTTCTTTGCTGCTGCATTAATTTAATTTTGATGTCATCACTTTATATTTTTCTTTCTTTGTCTCACCCAGCACTTCATCCAGACGGCTCCTCCCTTTTCCACGTAAAGAAATGAGATCGCCTTCCTCTAATAAAAATGAAGCATCTTCTACGGTACGGAAATTGACCTTCACCTGTCCTGCTTCAATAAACATGGATGCCTTATTGCGTGACATCCCGTAAATTTCCTTAACCATAACATCCAGGCGTAACGAAGAAACAGTCGTTTGTTTCGTAGCCCAAGTTTCATTGCTCACTATACGCGCAGATAATGGCTTTTCTTCAAACTGTACATTGGAACGTTTAATACCGGTTAAGTTCATTTTAATATAGTCACTGATTTCAGAGGCTGCTGTAATTTGAATCGTGCCCTCCTGCACAACGAGGTCCCCCATTTTCTCTCTGCGAATCCCCAACGACATAAAAGCACCCAGAACATCCCGATGCTCAAGCGTAACAAACTTTTGAGGATAAGATGCTTCGAGAAGCGTCAACTGAAAGTCACTTTTTTCAATGATTTCATAATCCGGAGCAATGATCGCTCGTTTGCGTTCACTTCCTTCAGCCCCGCCTTCCAATCCGTAAATCAGATCCGGGTCATTCCCCATAAGCGCCTTCATAATCATTTGTTCCCTCGGATCGAGGAAATCTGTCAGCTTCCGCTGATATTTAAGAGACACATCTTCACGAAAAGATAAGACTTGATCTATAAATGGCTTTTCTTCTTTACGAAAATGCTGATAGATATCCACCTAAAAAACCTCCATAATTACCAAAAGGAACAGATTTGAGAACATAGATGTGCTCTCTGATCTGTTCCTCGACTTATAATCCCATAATGATGTAATATAATTCGCCTAACCCTGCTCGCGCAAAGTTCAGGACGAGAATGGCCACAATCGGCGAAATGTCAATCATCCCAAGTGGAGGAATGATCTTTCGGAAAGGTTCCAGGAATGGCTCAGCCAACCGGGAAAGAACTTCACCGAAACTGGATTCACGTGCCCCAGGGAACCAGGACATTAAAATGTAGATGATGAGAATCCAACTATAAATTTGTAGTGCAGTCATTAAAATCTGAAACAAAAACGCCATGTCTTACCACCTTCTGTTAATATCATCGTCTTCTTGAGCAATCATTTCAGAAATAGACCCTGAAATTTCAACGTTATCAGGAGTACAAAGAAATGTTTGAGTTCCAAGTTTCTGAATATCTCCACCTATAGCATATACCGTTCCGCTTAAAAAATCTACAATCCGCTTTGCCTGATGATGGTCGACACGTTGTAAATTGATAACAACAGCCCGTCGGTTCACCAGCTGATCAGCGATATCCTGAGCTTCATTATAGCTGCTCGGCTCACTCAATACCATTTTTGATGAGGACTTAGCACTTTTCAAACTGACAACATTGCCCTGTTCCTGTTTCTTCGCCCCTCGTTGACGCTGGGCAGAATCTTCTTCGTAATCATCTTCCACTTCTTCTTCAATGTACTCGTATTCATCATCCAACGTGAAAAACGAACGAAATTTATTTTTCATGCTCATTTTCATCACCTCTGATTTTATTTATTCACCGACAAGACTGGAGCCAAGACGGATATGTGTTGCTCCTTCTTCAATCGCCAGTGCAAAGTCGTTGCTCATTCCCATGGATAAATATTCACAAGGGGCGTGACGATAACCTTTATCCCTGATGCGATCCCTTAATGCCCTCAATTGGCGGAACACGCCACGTAGTTTCTCTTCGTCTTCCGTATGTGGGGCCATCGTCATCAGTCCTACCACTTTAACATTTTCATATTGACTCAATGCTTCTATGAAAGATTCGACCTCTGAAGCTGCTAACCCATGTTTGGATTCTTCTTCACTTATGTTGACCTGAATGAAACATGGAACCGGGCAGCTGGCCCTTTTGTTAATTTCTTTTGCCAGGGACTTCCGGTCAAGGGAATGGATCATAGAGATTTGTCCAATTACCTCTTTTACTTTTCTTGACTGCAACGTCCCAATAAAATGCCAGGTTGCCTGATCACCGATTTCCTCGTATTTTTCCAGAAGGCCTTCTTTCCTGTTTACCCCAAGATGTTTGATTCCTGCATCCAGCGCTTCCTGTGCACGTTCAGTAGTAACGTATTTGGTAACAGCTATAAGAGTGATTTCATTTTTAGCTCGTCCACTATTTTTACAAGCCTGTTCTATTTGTTGATCTATTTTTGCTAAGTTATCTTCAACCGACATGTTAGAACTCCTTCCCGCTCACAAAGTCCGAAGCGTGATAAACCCAAGCATACGCCCCGTCCTTCCTTGATCGCGCCGGTGGGAATAAAACGTTTTATCTTCCTCGTATGTACAAAAACCAGTCATTTGAATATGTTCTTCCTTCAAGCCTTCCTCGATCATCATTTTCTGGTGAAGAACTTTCAGGTCTAATTGATATTTCCCTTTTCCTTTACTCATCACACATTCTTTTTTGTAGTTTTCAGGAATGAAGCTTATGACACGGTCATCGACTTCATAGTGTTTCCTACCAATGGAAGGACCAATGACAGCCTGTATATTTTCGAGCTTACACCCTTTTTCCTGAAGCGCCCGGATCATCTTCCCTGCCATCCCGTTTACTGTTCCCTTCCACCCAGCATGGGCAATACCTACCCATCCTGATTCAGAATCAGAAAAATATAACGGTACGCAGTCCGCATAAAAAGCCCCGAGTACCAGATTTTTCTCATTGGTTATCAATCCATCAACGTTGGCGACGGCGGTTTCTAAGGAAGTCGTACCCGCACCGGCATTCCTCTGATCTACGGCAGCGACTTCGGTGCCATGAACCTGTTCACCGATCACCCATCTTGAAAGTGGAATGCCGATTTCCTCAGCAAGCGCTCGTCTATTCTTCAACACATCTTCCTTTTTATCAGATACATGGAGCCCCATGTTCAGTGAATCAAAAGGGGCTTCACTATGTCCCCCTTGACGTGTTGTCAATCCTGCAGTCACATGCTGGTGGGAATGAAAACAAGTCATCTGTCTAATGGAATGTGATTGGAAAGGTTCCATTTGAACACCACCTCAATTTCACTCCATTTTAACACATTTTTCATCCAATTTCTTCTCTTATTCGTCTGATTCTGTCTTTTGTACCGTAGAAATGCTTTTGTAACCATTTTTTTTCACTAAAATGACATCAGCCCCGATGTTGACGATTTGATCCCAAGGAATCGTCATCTCTTCTTCCTTCCCGAATAGCCCCATCGCTTTTCCTTTCATTGTGAGAACAAGCCCCTTAAGCCTGCCTCTTTGTGTATCGATATCAAGGTCACTGATATAGCCCAGGCGTTCTCCTGTTTCCATAGCAATGACATCTTTCATCTGCAGTTCCGTGATTTTCATTTCTCCTCACTCTCCTTACTCCCACTATATGCATAGAATCAATAAATTAGAAAACAGACAAATCGATTCCACCCATTTACTCAAACCCTTATTAATGTATATGGCAGGATTGTTGAAGACTCAGTTTCGAGACTTTTGTTAAGTGGATGGGGGCTGCGGGGAATGACTCGCTTTCCCCGGGAGCGCGATGAGCCTCCTCAGGCTGACGCCTTCCGGGTTCTCACCTAGCACTCTTTTCCCGCAGGAGTCTCGCCATTCCCCTCCGCCCCTTAACCAAGGAAGTTTCTCGAAATTACTACCTAAAAAATCAGCTTGTATGGTTAAGAGAAGTGAATGATATAATCTCTACCACATTAACTTTGAGCATACGCAAATGCTTGATACTACGCACTATATGCCCGCCTAGGAGAGAAGAATTGGAATATTACTTATGAATACAAGTGTTCTAATCATCGACTTCCCTCAACCATTCAAGCTGACCCTTTTAGAAGTGGTTCCGAGACACTTATAAGGTAAAGGGGCGGAGGGAAACGGTGAGACTCCTATGGGACAAGTGGGACAGGTGAGACCCCGGAAGGCGTAGCCTGAGGAGGCTCACCGCCCGCCCCATGGAAAGCGAATCGTTTCCCGGAGCCCCTAGAATTACACAAAAGTCTCGAAACTGAGTCTTCCACTAAAGGGAGCGTTTGTGGAATAAAAGAGAGTTTGTGCATAAAAAAAGCTTCTGCGTAGGCAGAAGCTTAGGGTTCATTGGAACATGGATGAATTCATTTCTTTAATCGCCGCTTTTTCTAAACGCGACACTTGAGCCTGTGAAATTCCGATTTCTTCTGCCACTTCCATTTGCGTTTTTCCTTGGAAGAATCGCTTAGTCAAAATCATTTTCTCTCGGTCATTCAGTTGCTTCATTCCTTCTCTGAGCGAGAGTTCATCGAGCCATACCGAGTCTTTTTCCCGGTCATCTTTCAACTGGTCGACCACAAAAATGGGATCACCACCGTCATTGTAGATCGGTTCGAATAGGGATACGGGATCCTGTATGGCATCCATCGCAAAGACTACATCTTCATGCGGGACTCCCATTCGTTCTGCAATTTCATGGGGAGCCGGATCCTTACTTGTCTCACTGATCATTTTCTCACGCATCTGCAAAGCTTTATAAGCTGTGTCACGCAAAGATCGGGAAACACGAATCGGGTTGTTGTCTCTTAAGTACCTGCGGATTTCTCCAATAATCATGGGTACTGCGTAAGTAGAAAATTTAACATTGTGGCTTAAATCAAAATTATCAATGGATTTCATGAGACCGATGCATCCAACCTGGAACAAATCGTCTCCATACTCTCCGCGATTGTTGAAACGCTGAATAACGGATAAGACTAGGCGGAGGTTGCCATTTACCAGCTGCTCTCTTGCCTCCAGCTCTCCACTTTGCAAGCGTTCAAACAGGTCTCTCATTTCTGCATTTTTAAGTACAGGAAGTTTTGAAGTATCTACGCCGCATATCTCTACTTTATGTCGTGTCAATGTAAGACCCTCCCAGGAAGCTGTAATCAGTTCTCAGTATCTCCCTGGGTGGGAAAATTATGCATCAACGTGACGTCGTCTGCTAGACCATTTTGTCGAATTCGCGTTGTAGCCGCCGGATAATTTTCTTCTCAAGCCTTGATATATATGACTGAGAGATGCCCATCATGTCTGCCACATCTTTTTGGGTTTTTTCTTTTTTTCCAATTAAGCCAAAACGAAGTTCCATGATCTGCTTTTCACGATCATTCAATTGTTCAAGCGCCGATTTCAGCAGCTTTTTATCGATTTTCTTTTCGATACCCTTTGTAATTAAATCTTCGTCTGTCCCTAAAATATCAGATAATAAAAGTTCATTTCCGTCCCAGTCCACATTCAACGGCTCATCAAAGGATACTTCTGTTTTCAACTTATTGCTTTTTCTAAGGTGCATGAGAATTTCATTTTCTATGCAGCGGGAAGCATAAGTCGCGAGTTTGATTTTCTTTTCCGGATCAAACGTGTTCACTGCTTTGATCAGTCCGATGGTTCCTATACTAATTAAATCTTCTATGTTCAACCCCGTGTTTTCAAACTTCCTGGCGATATAGACGACAAGCCTTAAGTTGCGCTCAATAAGCATCGCGCGTGCCGCTTTATCCCCTTTCGGAAGAAGTTCAAGCAATTCTCTCTCTTCTTCTCTGGATAATGGTGGTGGGAGCGCTTCACTTCCACCAATGTAATAAATCTCATCTTGCTTGATTCCGAGCTTCATAAGCAAGCGATAATACCAAAGCCGCGCTTTAAAGAACCATTTGAACATGGAATCCCCCTCCTGAAATCACGCTGATTTCCCTTTCACCATCATGTGCGGATGAATGAGCATTTGATAAAGTCGATCGTGTGTCAAATCCTGTTGCTGCACCCCTAATAGAGGTGCTTTCATTTCTAAGTTCCCTGCCTCCGTTTTAACCGTAATCTTATCCACCTGTAACGTCACAAGCAGCTTTCCTGTCACACCTGCCGCCTGATAGGGCACAAGCCGGACGGAGGACTGAATATCCTCGGGTAACTCTGCTAGACCAGTTACGACATGATCCACTTCGAGCTGCTGAAGCTGTTCCTTCGAGACGAATTGTTCCCATAAAAATGAATCGGCTAGAAATACCATTTTCCGACTGATCGGATCCACGAGCTGGTTTCCGCTATCCACTAAACCTTTACAAAGAGCAGTTCTGCCATTCCACTCCACCGTCACGTCATAAATATCCTCAAGCTTCATCTTATGGACGCTGACTTGGTTCAAACGCCATTTCGTAAAAACAAAGGAACAAGGAAAACCAATCACTACAAACAACCAACTGACCGGGTCTCCATAACCACCACTGAATGTTACGATTGAACCCCCTTGTAAGCTGATCTCTGTCGCAAGAAAATAATGAACCCCCATCATGCTTCCACCGATGGCGAAGGTAATAAAATAAAAACTGATCCACTGGACAAAAAATGCACGGAGAGAGGTGTATGAAAAGGCCACCCAGATGATGAACATCGAAAAAAAGATTTTCCCGAGGCTTCCTACAAGCCAGAAGTCCGGCATATAAATGGTAATCGGGACAATCGTAGAGGCGACAAACGCCCCGGCGATCATTCTGATTTTCGATGATTTCGCTCTCGTAATCCCCTGCGTAAGCGATAAAATCATGCCATCCATCAAAAGGTTGAGCAACCAGACAGCATCAAGATAAATGATCCTCTCTCCCCCCCCTTCTCTTTATCTGCTGTAATGAAAAGTATAAGCCCGTCCGGTTAAAAAGTCTGTCACAATCTGAACCCCTGGCTAGCAAGTTTTGTAGAAGGATGGAAAGAATTCCTTTATACCAAAAACGCTCCCTATTCTTGAAGACTCAGTTTCGAGACTTCTTTTGGGTGGATGGGGGCTACGGGGAATAGCTCGCCACTGTCCCACAGGAAAGCGAGTAGCTTCCCAGCCACCCCCTGGCGCTCAATCCGGGCAACGAACCCCGGAAAGTCTCGAAACTGAGTCTTACACAATCCTGCCATTATGTTTAATAAGTGGTTGATGATGAAAGGAAATAAAAAAAACCCGTCACACTGGAATGTGTGACGGGTTTATATGAGTATTATCGGCGACGGTTGCGGTTACGCAGGAACGTCGGGATATCAAGAGTGTCTTCCTCTTGATTTGGTTTGTTTTGTGGTTGTGGCGGAGCTTGGCGACGAGGAGGTTGTTCCTCTCGTACGTTGCGCTCTGGCTGTTGTTCTACTTGCTTTTGCTGGTTCACAGGGTTCACGGTTGGACGCTTCTTCTGCTGACCTTGAGCAATTTGTGCTTCATCGAAACCAGTTGCAATAACAGTAACGACGATTTCGTCTTTCAAGTTTTCATTGATTACAGAACCGAAGATAACGTTTACTTCCTGATCTGCTGCAGAGGTTACGATATCCGCTGCTTCCTGAACTTCATAAAGGCTCAAGTTGGCACCACCGCTGATGTTCATCAGGACGCCGTGTGCACCGTCAATGGAAGTTTCAAGTAGTGGAGAGGAGATCGCCTTTTTGGCTGCTTCAGCCGCACGATTTTCCCCTGTCGCTATACCGATTCCCATAAGCGCGGATCCTTTGTCGACCATGATTGTTTTTACGTCGGCAAAGTCTACGTTGATCAATCCTGGTACGGCAATCAAATCGGAAATACCCTGTACACCTTGACGAAGAACGTTATCCGCTTCACGGAACGCTTCAAGCATCGGTGTGTTCTTATCTACAATTTCAAGCAAACGGTCGTTCGGGATGACAATCAGTGTATCAACCGCACCTTTAAGGCTTTCTGTACCACCGCTCGCTTGGGTAGAACGCTTACGTCCTTCAAACGTGAATGGGCGGGTGACAACACCTACCGTAAGAGCGCCTAGCTCTTTAGCAACCTGGGCGATGACGGGAGCAGCACCTGTACCTGTTCCGCCTCCCATTCCCGCAGTTACGAAGACCATGTCTGCCCCTTGAAGAGCTTCTTCGATTTGTTCTTTGCTTTCTTCAGCGGCTTTACGACCGACTTCCGGATTCGCACCTGCACCAAGTCCTCGAGTCAATTTTCCACCAATTTGCATTTTAACTTCTGCTTTTGAAAGGTTAAGCGCTTGTGCATCCGTATTGACGGCGATGAATTCGACGCCTTGGACACCATGTTCAATCATACGGTTAACGGCGTTACTTCCGCCGCCACCTACTCCGATTACTTTAATCGTTGCTAGCTGGTCCATGCTTGTATCAAAATCTAACATCTTACGTTCCTCCTAATACACGAGATTACAAGATTTATTGGTTCGTCCGTCCCTTGACCGACTCAAACTTGTTCATTAATCAAAGAAATACTTCAAGAGATTACTGAAACCTGATTCTTTTTTCTTCTCTGGTTTCTCGGTTTCTTCTTTTGGTTGTTGCTTTGTCGCACGCTTTTGCTTTTTAGGTTGAGGTTTTTCCTGAAATTCTTCAGTTACAGATGGAAAGATCTCTTTGCCTTGTATTTTCGCATTACGATAGGCGAATTGCAAGATTCCTACCCCACTCGTAAATTGCGGTTCTCTTACTCCGATGTAATCCGGAATCGCAAGCCTTACGTTTGCGTGGAAAACATCCTGCGCTAACTCCAGAACACCAGGCATGTTCATCGTACCGCCGGTCAGTACAAAACCTCCCGGAAGTTCACGTACTCCCATGCGCTGAATTTCCTGTGCAGCAAAGACAAAAATTTCTTCTAGTCTAGCTTCAATCATATCAGAGATTTGCAATTGATTGAATGCCTGTTGACGATTACTTCCAATAATCGTGACAGAAAAATTTTCCTCTTCATTCGCATCGTCAAAAAATGCGTGTCCATGTTCCATTTTCACCTGCTCAGCCTCTTCTGTAGAAGTACGAAGGCCGATGGACAAATCTTTCGTTAAATTGTCCCCACCAAAAGGAATCATGCTTGTCCCTTTTAAGTGTCCTTCTTCAAATACCGAAATCGTGGTTGATCCACCTCCGACATCGATAAGTGCTACGCCCAGATTCGTTTCATCACCGGATAACGAGACAGTTCCAGAAGCTAGCGGCTGCAAACAAACATCCAGTACTTCCAAACCTGCTCGTTCTACACACTTCAGAGTATTATGTAAAACGGTTTTAGCACAGGTAATAATCATACCTTCCATCTCAAGACGTACTCCGATCATCCCTCTTGGGTCTGTGATTTCATCCTGCCCATCCACAATGAACTGACGAGGGATCACATCGATGATCTCTCTTTCAGGGGGTACGGAAACCACTTGAGCAGCATCAATCACTCGTGTGATGTCTTCGTTCCCAATTTCCCTGCTCTCGCTGGAAACGGCAACGACACCATGGCATGGCTGTAATTGAATGTGATTGCCATTCACACCAACAACGACACGATCAATTTTCATATCCACCATGCGCTCAGCTTGTTCAACCGCTGAACGTATAGAATGGACCGTTTGATCGATATCTACAATTGCGCCTTTCTTCATTCCGTTCGATTTAGCTGTTCCTACCCCAATAATATTGAGGTTATCATTCATAATTTCTCCTATAATCACTTTGATTCGACTTGTGCCTATATCTAAACTTACTAAAATTTCATTTTGATTCACCAGTGACGCACCTCCTGTAGCAAGCCATATAAGTAGTTCAAAGCATATCGAATTCACGCTTAAAATACAATCTTTGAAATACAAACGTAAATGAATTGATATATTCCGCGGGGTATTTCCCTTGAATATGATAGAAAAAACACGTTCCTATGTTGTTTTCCACAGTGTTTCGTGAATTTCCTCTTAATTACGTTTATTTTTTTCTAAATTTCGTTAGCAATTTCTGGTCGATGACAATTCTTCTGACGATCGCAAGGTTCCTGAACAGTCGGACGCCAAAGGCAAAGACAGCTGCAAGATAAAGATCCACGCCTAATTGAACTCCAAGAAAGGCAAGTAATGCAGCGAGTGTGATGTTGAAAAAGAAACCGGTCAGAAACACGGTGTCATCGAACGTCTTCTCCAACTGTGCCCTGATCCCGCCAAGAAGCGTGTCAAAAGCGGCCAATACAGCAATGGATAAATAATCGGAATAGGCATCAGGTATACGGATATCCGTTAAGATGCCAAGGGTCACACCGATAATGAGAAATAAAAGGGGTAACCACAAATTAACCACCAGCTTCTTCTAAAATTTCTAAATGGAGGGGGTCATCGTACTTGGGAAGTAGCAATTGGTCTCTCACTTCAAATACGATTTCCATATTGTCGATGTTGAATATGTCCTGTGATGGACTTGCTTTCATATGGTCCAGCAATTTTTCAGGATCTTCAGCCAGCACCTTAATGGTCAGAGGGAGCGAACCAATCGGCCGATTATTTACATAGGTCGATCCATTTACATCCCTCACCGGAGTAAGGTTTGTCAATCGTTCATTCCCGATGCTGATATCCTCAGCGCCATAAGTATTCAGTTCATTTAAGAGTCGACTGAGGAGATGAGGAGATACACTAGGATATTCCTGCCCTGAAGCCCCCTCATCAAAAATAGGACGAATGGTAAGTTCTACACCTGTCCCCGTTTTTTTCTGAAGGCCTATCTTGTTCTCCAAGGTCTCAATGGATCCCTTCAATGTCTCCACTTGCTCGCGTGATGATTGTTTTTCATAATTTTCAATGGTCTGATCAGCTCCAGCAATTTTCTCTAAGAGGTCCTGTTGGTGTTTCTGCTGTATTTTCAAATCTTCCCGTACTTCCCACACATCTCTGGTATCTCTCATCTCTGTTTCATGGGACGTGGTTTGAAACTGCACAGCTACCATAAATCCAATCAATAGAAAAATGATGGATAGGAGCCATTGTGTTCTACGCTTCATGTTGATCACCCTTCAGAGGATAGCCTCGCCTTCATTTCCAATTGGTTTTCTTTCGATAATTGCACATCAACATTTTCGCTGAGCAGCTGATCGACGACACCTCTGGTCAGGCTTAAGCTTGAATAAAGAACCTCTGGGTCGCCGATTGCAGAAATGACGAACGGAGCCGGGTGTTGGATCCCGTCCACAGTAATGACCGGTCCTGTACACGCAATATAACTATCTCTCATATACCTTTGTCCATTGATGGCAATAGCCTTTGCTCCTGCACTGAGAAGTTCGTTAATCACACTGTGAACATGGCTTTCGTGAACGATATACTGATTTACCTGATCATCATCCGGTATATATTCAGCATCGCTCAAAACGACTTCCACCCCTTGGCCTTCGACCGGAACCTCACCATTCAGCATCTGGAGCTTCTTTTTACGTTCAACGAAATCAGCTATCACCTGTTCACTTTCGGCCATCTCATTTTCAAAGTCCTGAATGGTATGCCGCTTCTCTTTTAACTCCTCACGCAGCTGTTTGTTCCGTTTTTCCATGTCCAGCAGCTGTTGTTGATAGAAGTATTCTTTTTCCCATTGGGAATCGTTCAGTTGAACCATTTGAGGTGAACTCTTTGTCAGTTGATAGCTGTAGCTGACAAGGAAACCTGAGATGAGTAGAACAAGAGATAAGATGATCGGTTTCCCTTTAAGTCTCTTCATCCGTGTTCTCCTCTTCCTCAACTGCATCTGATTCACTTTGCGCCTCTTCTTCTTCCGATTGAGGATACTCCTCGAAATAGGCCCCTACATCGATATGTATGATCCCCTCAGCTCCTTCATCAAGCTGGGCAACGATGGAAGGGTAGGCCGGCATTTTTTCGGAAAAACTGCGGATCGAGGCTTGCACCTGATATCCATCATTCATGTAAAGAAGAATCTGATACGGATTCCCGTCACGAGGATCCCAATGGATTTCTGAAATGAGACTGCTTACACTTGATGGAAGTTCTTTTAATTCTTGTGAAATTTCTTTCAGATATGTTTCCTTATTGAACCCGGCAAGGATGGGAGCATCTCCTCCCGGGAGAGCTGTTTGTCCTTCCAAACGGGACCCATCTTCAAGAATGGCATGATAGGAACCATCCTGTTTGATGTAACCGATTCGTTCCGCTTCCTTCACTTCAATTAGAACATTGTTCGGAAAGGAACGGTCGATGGAAGCAAAGGTGATTTCTTGATGTGCCTCAATCTGCTGTTTCATCTCTTCTTCATCGACTCTCCAATAATTCGTGGATGTTGTGACTCCGGCAAGCTCGATAATTTCTTCCTCAGATACGTGATACTCACCTTCCACAACTATATGACGAACATTACTGAGTGGCGACTGGAGATAGATGACCGTCGCTATCAGCAAAAATAGAATAGTCAAATACAGAATCAAGCGACGATTGGCTTTTTTCCGCCTCGTCTGTTTCAATTTTGGTATGCGATCTTCTATGGAAACCACTTTTCTCTCTTCCATAACGGGCATTTCTCCTTATTGCTAGACACCCTTTGCGCTGTTTGTCCTAGCTGTTTGAAAGAATGATGTTCCTCTAAAAGATGCCGAGCTTAATCTACATCTATACGTTTCCCATTATATCACAAAAATAGAGTGAAATATTGATAGAGTTTTACTAGTTTCCTATCAATTTTATTACAGGAAAACCCGCATTTCGATGGGGCTCAAGTGATTTCGCTAAAATGGTTTACCCATTATCCACCTAAGCTAAACTTACAACCATAAATTTATCTATATTTCTCCATCTTCAATCACTTCTCTTTTGATTAAACTCACTTTCAGCCTTCCATAATCCCGTTTTAATGGTAAGAAAACCCATTACGCTCAATAAAAAGAAGCCATGGACTGAACTCCATGACTTCTTTATTTTGTCGAGAAACGGCTGACGCTCAGGAGTAATCCCAGAGATGCTAAAGTCAGTGTCAGGGACGATCCGCCATAGCTGATTAGGGGAAGTGTGATTCCTGTGACGGGAATCAGGCCTGTCACTACACTGATATTGATCATAACTTGGATACTTATCATTCCTACAATGCCGAGGGCAAGTAAAGAACCGAAAAGGTCCGGAGCAAGAAGGCTTGCCCTGATCCCCCGCCATAAAAGGATAAAGAAAAGACCAAGGACGAGTAAGCCTCCAAGGAACCCCAGTTCTTCAGCAAGAACTGCAAAAATAAAGTCCGTCTGAGGTTCAGGCAGGTAGAAAAACTTCTGCATACTGTTTCCGAGTCCTAACCCCATTAGACCGCCGGGACCGATGGCATATAAAGACTGTATGATCTGAAACCCTGCCCCTAAAGGGTCTTCCCATGGATGCAGGAATGCGGTGATCCTTTTAATACGGTAAGGAGCAGAAGCGATCAATCCGACCATTCCTGCTGCTCCTGCGCCCGCTATCCACATGAAATGATTGATCCTTGCCCCTGCTGTAAACAACATGACAAGGCATGTCCCGACCATGACAACACCTGTCCCTAAGTCAGGCTGAAGCATGATGAGTGCGAACGGGACCAAAATCAAGGCGAGAGCTGGCAGGAAACCTTGTTGGAAAGAGTTCATGAGTTTCTGACGTTCGGATAAAAAGCGCGCAAGGAAAAGGATCAAACCAAGTTTCATGAATTCTGATGGCTGGATGCTGAACATCCCCACCCCGATCCAACTTCGCGCCCCGCCGCGGACCATACCCACTCCTGGAATGAGTACGAGTATGAGAAATACAAGACACACGATCATAATGATCTTTGAATGTCCATGCCATACATAGTAAGGAATTCTTGATAATACAACCATGGCAATCAAACCGGCAGCAGCAAAAAGAATCTGCCTCTTTGCGTAAAACCAAGGATCGTCAAACTTATATTCGGACCAGATGCTCGATGAGCTGTAAACCATCACCACCCCGATGATTAAAATTCCGAGTATGGCAGCCACCAACCATAAATCCGGCTTTTTTTCTTCCATAAAAAAAGCCCTACCTCCCATCTAAGTGGAAAACAGGGCTTAAGCTTGTCGCACAAAGCCCTTATTAGAGCTTATGCACAGCTTGGATAAACATGTTGCCTCTTTCTTCAAAAGTACGATACTGATCCCAGCTCGCACAAGCAGGTGAAAGCAGGATGACATCGTCCTCTGCTGAGTATTGATACGCCTGCTCGACAGCTTCCTGCATCGTTTCAACTCTCGTAAATTCCTCAATACCAGCTTTCTTAGCCGTTTCGATTAATTGGTCAGCCGTTTCTCCAAACACGACCATGGCTTTGATCCCTTTCATGTGTGGAATCAAAGATTCGAAGCTTGTCCCCCTGTCAAGGCCGCCCGCAAGCAGGATGACAGGATTCTCAAATGATTTTAAGGCATAAGAGGTCGCTAGAATATTCGTCGCTTTCGAATCATTGTAAAACAAACGATCATTTTTTTTCGTTACAAACTGCAGGCGGTGTTCCACACCCGCAAAGGTTGTCAATACCTTGACAATCGCTTCGTTGCGTATTCCATTCACTTTGACTGCTGCCACGGCAGCGAGGATGTTCTGCAGGTTTTGTTCCCCTACTAAAACGATATCCTGTTTTTTCATTATCGGTTCATCTTCAAAGTAAATGAAAGTATCATCAGCCCAGGCACCTTCCCCTTCATTTCTAATAGAGAAAGGTACACGTTTCGCTTTCACATCGGGTAAGAAACCAGCGATACGTTCATCATCCGCATTGTAAACCAACGTGTCTTCAGCCGTTTGATTCGCAGTTATCTTCGCCTTTGCCTGATGATAATTTTCTAACGTATGGTGATAATCCAGATGTGCTTCATAAAGGTTGAGCCACACAGCAATTTCAGGATGAAATTTTTCAGTCCCAAGTAATTGGAACGATGAAAGTTCGGTGACCATCGTTTCATCCGTCTCTGTACTTCTGGCCACTTCACAAGAAACATGACCGATATTGCCTGCAAGCGAAACCTTTTGTTGATCTGCCTGAATCATTTCGTAGATCAATGTTGTGGTCGTCGTCTTCCCATTGGAACCGGTAACGGCTACAAAAGGACCCTCATGGAGGAAGCTTGCCAACTCAACTTCGGTAACCACCGGGATCTTCCGCTTCTCCGCTTCCGCGATGATCGGATTCTCATAAGGGATACCAGGATTCTTGACGAGGTAATCCACGTCGTCCAATACGGACAGCGGGTGCCCCCCTGTGATGACTTCGGCTCCTTTTTCGATTAGCGTACGCACGGCCGGGTCATTTTCGTCAGCCTTTAAATCATTGATTCGCACTTGGATGCTGCTATCCAGGAATAACTCAGCTGCTGCTGTACCACTTTTCGCAAGCCCGAGGACCAGGACCTGCTGATAGGGAAAGTTTTTTAATATTTTCATCCGAACATCACCTCTATATAAATGCCGATTACTGCAAAGACAAGTCCAACCGCCCAGAACGTCGTCACGACACGCCATTCTGACCAGCCCTTCAATTCATAATGGTGATGAAGCGGACTCATTTTGAACACACGTTTCCCTGTCGTTTTAAAAGAGATGACCTGAATGATGACAGACAGGGTCTCAAGAACGAACACACCGCCGATAATGACAAGAATGAGTTCAAGTTTCGTTAAGATGGCGATGATCGCAATCGCTCCTCCTAAAGCAAGCGATCCAGTATCTCCCATAAATACTTTTGCAGGATGAGCATTAAAGACAAGGAAACCAAGCAATGCTCCGACTATAGCAAGTGAGAAGATGGTGATTTCAACATTCATCTGACCTGCCCACGCCAAAATTGCGAAAGCACCAAAGGCGATCGCCGCCGTCCCAGCGAGCAGTCCATCAAGACCATCTGTCAGGTTCACAGCATTCGAAGCACCTACGAGCATAAACAGGATCAGTAAAGCGTAACCCCAGCCAAGATCTACTTCAAAAGTTGTGCCGGGAATACTAATATACGTCGGGAAGTCCGAGTTTCTAAGAATGAAATAAACAACCAGAGCAATGACGATCTGTCCGAGCATTTTCTGCTTCGATGTAAGACCCAGGTTCCTTTTCATCGCCACTTTTATATAATCATCCAGGAACCCAAGCAGCCCATACCCGACTAAAACAAATAACACAAGGAACATTTGTGTGTTCCCCGTGTCCGGGGTAAACCAAAAGGATGCAAGAATGGTAGTGATGACCACAGCTAATATGATCATCACCCCTCCCATCGTGGGGGTTCCCGATTTTTTCTGGTGGGACTCTGGACCCTCATCCCTAATAGCCTGACCGAACTTCAACCTTCTCAAAAAAGGGATGATCATCGGCGAGATCACAACAGTGATTGCGAATGAAATAGCCATAGTGATTAGTAGTATGTATTCGTTCATGTTTAGTTCTCCTCCTTTTCCATCATCATCGCCTATCGATCAATCCACGAGATTCTCTAGTAATTCTTCCAGCTTCATTCCTCTGGAAGCTTTGATGAGTACGACTGTGTCCGCGGTTAACTCTTGACGGACGTGATGACTTAAAGTTTGTTTGTTTGTAAAATGTTGCGTTTGAATGGAAGGGTGGTTTCTATTGACGGCATCGGTTATAGCCTTGGAATCCTGACCAATCGTATAGACCGCATGGATCTTCTCATCGATGGCATCGGCTACGCTTCTATGAAGCGTTTCTGATTGTTCCCCTAACTCGAACATATCACCTAATATTAACACTTTCCTGCTTTTAGATGTCAATTGACTGACAACTTCAATAATAGCTTTCATGGAAGTCGGAGAAGCATTGTACGCATCATTGATGATCAAGGATCCTTTATGTCCCTCATGTTTTTCAAAACGCATGGCAGACATTTGCAACTGCCGGAACCCCTGCTGGATCTCTTCCGGAGATAACCCTAAGCGTTCCGCAAGAGCGATGACATATGTAGCATTTTTCACATTATGTTTCCCAGCCATAGGCAATTCATAAGACTGCCCACCGACTTTAAACGTACTGTTTTCATCTGTCAATTGAAGAACCTCAGCCTGATAGTCAAGCTGGGCATCAAAACCGCAGGTAACCGTCCATTTTTCAGATCTTTGTTCCTGCAGTAAAGGCTCATCTCCATCGAGAATTAAGGCACCTTCTTTGGAAAGACCTTCTGTAATCTCGAGCTTCGCCCCTGCAATTCCTTCTCTGGAACCAAGATTCTCAATATGAGACTCACCGATGTTCGTTATGATGGCATATCCAGGTTCAGCAAGTTTGGATAAAACGGAAATTTCCCCTGCACGATCCATTCCCATTTCCAGAACGACAGCTTCTGTTTCTGGATCCATGGCAAGGATCGTGAGAGGAAGACCGATATGATTATTGAAGTTACCAGCGGTCTTATGTGTTTTGTATTTGACTTGAAGGACAGATGCAGCCAGATCTTTCGTTGTAGTCTTTCCATTCGAACCGGTAACACCTACCACAACAGGATCTATCTTTTTCAAATAATAAGAGGCCAGTTGCTGGAGAGCCTTTGTTGTGTCTTCCACGAAAAAGACCGGGAAGTCTGTAGGTGTCAGCTTCGGCAAAGGTTGATCCTCCTGCCAAAGTGTGGCAACTGCTCCTTGTTTGATGGCATCTCCAAGAAAATGGTGCGCATCGAAATTCTCTCCCACAATCGGTACGAACAAGCTTTGTTTCGCCGTTTTGCGGCTGTCTGTCATTACAGATGCAAGCTGAATCTGATCCGATGCTGCTCCTTGTTTTTTTGGAAAAAGTTTTGCGAGTTCATTGACTTGTAAAATCATGATGGATGCTCCTTCATTTCTCTTAATATTATACGGGCTACCTCGCAATCATCGAAATGATGACGGATGCCTTTGATTTCCTGGTACGTTTCATGGCCTTTACCTGCAATTAAAACAACATCTCCCGTTTTCGCATGATGCAGCGCATATTTTATGGCCTCTTTTCGATCATCGATCTGTTTATAACGCCCTTTCACATGGGCGGTCATATCACGGAAGATCTGTTTAGGATCCTCTGTACGGGGATTATCGTTGGTGAAAATAACCCGATCCGCATAATCGACACTTACTTTTGCCATCTCAGGACGCTTGCTGCGGTCACGGTCCCCTCCACACCCAACAACAACGGTGATGGTTCCTTTACATAGGTCCCTAAGCGTCTGCAACACGTTCTTCAAGGAATCTGGAGTATGGGCATAGTCTACGACAACACCGAACCCCTGCCCTTCTCTAACAGGTTCGAACCTCCCTCTGACACCTTTGGTCTCTTGAAAGGAATGCTGAATGGTTTCTAGGGGGACCCCTGATAGAATCGCGGCACTCGCTGCAGCTAACATATTATAAATACTGAACAGCCCCATCAGTGGACTCTTAATGGAGACCGATCCGATGGGAGTGGTCATAATGAAGGCAGTACCCGTTTCTGTCATCGTGTACTCCTCTGCTTTTACATCCGCCTGTTCGTAAATACCATAAGTTAACAATCCTTGTGAGGTAGAGCGGATAAATTTCCTTGCCTGAGGAGAGTCGTTATTGATGACAGCAAATTTCTCACGTTCCTTATTATACCCATTCCCTAATTGCGCGAACAATAGGGACTTTGCACGAAGATAATCATCGAAATTTTCATGATAATCCAGATGATCCTGCGTTAAATTCGTAAACACGGCAATATCAAAATCACAGCCGTACACCCTCCCTTGATCAAGGGCGTGGGAAGACACTTCCATGATTGCATGATCAACGTCTGCCACATGCATTTTATGAAAATAACGCTGCAAGGTAAGTGCGTCCGGTGTCGTGTTTTTCACCGGGAACGTTTCTCCAGCAATATTCACCTGAATCGTTCCGATGATCCCCGTTTTCTTTTTATGCTGCTGAAAGATTTCTTCAAGTAAATAAGTAATGGTCGTCTTGCCATTCGTGCCGGTCACTCCGATGACATGGAGAGACTCTGAAGGGCAGCCGTAAAAAGCAGCGGACGCCATAGCAAGGGCTCTTGACGTATCGTTTACAAGCACAATCGGAACAGGGACATCCACCTCTTCTTCAGCAATGACAGCCACGGCCCCGCGTTGCACTGCACCTTTCGCAAACCGGTGTCCATCCACATCCACCCCGCGGAGACAGACAAACACATCTCCCTGCTCTGTCGTCCTTGAATCCATAGAGAGGCCTTTGATGTGGAGGTCTGCCACTGATTTCGTCACTTTATAAAAAGGAATGTACCGCAAGAGTTTCTTCATTTTCATATGTGTCACCCTTACCTGCTCACAAGTTTTATTATACCAAACGTAGGTTTAATTCCCCAGATACACACGAATGGTCGAACCACTTGGCACTTTGACACCCGCTTCAGGCGCCTGTGTAATCACTTTGGACCCGCTTCCACTGACTTCCACTTCTAAGTTCAAAAGCATTTGATTTAACTCTTTTTTATCCATCCCTGTAACATCAGGAATTTCCACTAACGGCTCATCCGGCCAGGAATATTCTTTTTCCAACCCATCTTTCCTAGGTTCAACCCCTAAGGCGCGTAAACTGTCGCCCATGATGTTCCCTACGATCGGAGCAGCGACGACACCGCCGAACTGAACGGTATTCTTCGGGTTGTCGATCGCTAGATAAACCACCAGTTCAGGGTCATCTGCTGGAGCGAAACCGATGAAGGATACAATGTGGTTATTTTCCATGTATCTGCCGTCTGGCCCGACTTTCTGAGCGGTACCGGTTTTTCCGCCGACACGATATCCTTCCACATAGGCACCTCTCCCTGTCCCTTTAGCGACAACACTTTCGAGAGCACGGCGGATTTCAGCGGACGTTTCTTCAGAAATGATTCTCTCTTTCAGTTCAGGTTCATTTTTTTCTAACGTTTCACCAGTGGTTGGATCGAGCCACGCTTCCTGGATATAAGGCTCGTAATAATAACCCCCATTCACTGCTGCTGCGACAGCCATGACCTGTTGGATCGGTGTGACGGATACCCCTTGTCCGAAAGCTGTTGTCGCCTGCTCTACAGGACCAACATTCTCCGGCTTGAACAAAATCCCCTTTCCTTCCCCTTCAAGGTCAATGCCGGTCTTTTTACCGAATCCGAAGCGATCAATGTATTCAAAAAGCTTCTCTGTGCCCAGCCGCTGCCCGAGGGTGACAAAACCAGGGTTACAGGAGTTTTGAACGACTTCCAAGTACGTTTGATCGCCGTGCCCGCCTCGCTTCCAGCATCGGAGAGTGGCTCCATCCACTTTGATCGAACCGGAGTCATGGAAATGTTCATCATCAAGATCAACGAGGTCTTCTTCCAACGCAGCGGCAAGCGTGATAATTTTAAAAGTGGAACCAGGCTCATACGTACTCCATACGGGTAGGTTCCTATTGTAGACCTCCGGCTTCACTTCCTGATAGTTGGCTGGGTCGAAATTAGGACGAGTCGCCATCCCCACCACTTTCCCTGTATCAGGATCCACCGCTAACGCCACTGCTCCATCAGGGTTGTATCTAGCCTGAGCGATATCAAGCTCGCGTTCCATAATCGATTGAACCTTGTAATCAATTGTCAATTGCAGGTCTTTTCCATCTTCGGGCGGCTTGTAAATATCTGCCATATCCGGCATCCTCTTTCCTTTGGCATCAGAGAAAAAAGACAACGCCCCTTTTTCACCCCTCAATTCATCATCATAGTACGCTTCTAAGCCAAGCAGCCCCTGATTATCTATGCCACTGAAACCAAGCACATGCGAAAGGAAAGAGCCGTGAGGATAATATCTCTTCGAGTCTTCGGCAATGTACACACCAGGCATCTGCAATGATTGGATGGCCTCCGCCTGTTCCTCACTTATTTTACGTCCCTCTGGGTGGATTCTTTCAATCGAGGTCACTTTCGTCACGTGCGAATAAGCCTTCTCTTCACTCATGTCCAAAATCTGAGCGAGGCTTTTTGCTGTCTGCTCTGCATTTTTGATTTGTCTCGGGACCACCATAACGGTCGGAGCTGATTGATTACCGACGAGCACTTCACCATTCGAATCGAGAATCTTCCCCCGCTCCGGTTCGAAAGTAATATCCCGGCTCCATGATTCCTCCGCCTTTGAAATGAGGAAGTCACTTAAGAAGAACTGGACGTATCCAAGCCTCCCTGCGATGACAAAAAAAATAACCATTCCAACAAGAAAGACAGCGACTAATCGTTTCTTTACGACCACTTGTGATACTCGTCTCATCTTAATAACTCCTTTTTGAAGTCAATAGAGTCAGCTTGTATCACTATATGCAATCTAGAAACGATTAGAACACTGCCTGGAATGGTGTTACTCCTCTCTTGGAGGAGCTAATTCTACGACTAAATAGCCGCCTTCTTTTATGCTGGATCCTTCAGGGATGCTTTGCTTTTCAACAAAACCGTTCCCCATCGTCTCGATATTCAGGTTGAAATGCTTCACAATTCTGTGTACATCACGAGCTGAATATCCTGTCAAATCAGGCATGGTCGGTTTATCTGTAATGACCATAACTCTTTGATTTTCCACTGCTTTAGAGCCCGTTTCTGGAAGGACGGCGGTTACCTCACCACCGTTTCCAATCACTTCTACATGGGAGAACATTTTTTCCAGTTCATCCTTTGCCTTAGACGTGCCTTTCCCGACTACATCCGGAATGGTCAATGGGGATACCGATTCATCCACCTCTTTATCCGGTTGGATATCCATGTAATGGAGACTGTTTTCAAGCACAGTCCTCGTAATGTAAGAAACAGGTTCAGAACCTAACTCCGTAACTTCCAGGTCCGGTTGCTGAACAGCAACGTACATAAGTAGTTCCGGATCCTCTTTCGGGGCCATGCCCATGAAGGAAAAGATATAGTTGTTCCGGCCAGTCAAATAACTTCCGTTCTCAATCATCTGAGCCGTACCCGTTTTCCCTGCAAGGGTGTAGTCATCCAGTTTGAACGACTGAGCGGTTCCTTGTTCAGACGTGACGACGGTACCCATAAGCTCACGCATTTGTTTCGCTGTGCTTTCTGAAATAGGTTGTCCGATTTCTTCCGGCTTGTTTTCCTTCAATACTTCTCCTGTTTCACTTGAAGTGATCTTCGACAACATATACGGGCGCATCATCTGGCCATCATTCGCAACAGATGTCGCAGCCGTCATCAATTGGATCGCTGTGAAAGTAGACCCTTGTCCAAACGAAGTCGTTGCCTGTTCAGAAGCCTTGTTGTAAACAAAACGTCCGTTCTTCTCATTCGGAAGGTCGATGCCTGTCTTTTCATCAAAATTAAAATCGCTCAAGTATTTTCGTAGTTTCGTAGGACCAAGAACCTCCAGGGCGATTTTTGAGGAAGCGACATTAGAAGATCGTTGAAACCCTTCATCAAAAGTAATAGAACCCCAGCCTTGATCATTGTTATGATCCCCGATGGTATGGCCGGGAACTTTATACGTACCTGACTCGTACATATCGCTCCCCTTATAAACGCCTTCTTCCATAGCAGCAGCCCATGTGAATATTTTCATTGTTGACCCGGGCTCAAAGGTGTAGGAAACAAGGTCGTTATACCAGTTATCAACCTCACCAATATCGTTCGGATTATAACTCGGACGGTTACTCATCGCTAAGATCTCACCTGTATCCGGATCCATGACCGCAGCCATGATTTTTTCCGGACTATACTGCTCATCCACCTGTGACAAAGCATCTTCTAAAAACGTTTGTATTTTTTGATCGATGGTCAAATGCACATCGTTTCCGTTTTTAGGTTCTGTCATTACTTCATTCGGATCTAACAGTTTCGTTCCGTACTTGTCCCGTTCATAACTGATCTTACCCTTTTCTTCCTGCAGGTGCTTCTCCATCTGCTTCTCCACCCCTGTCACCCCGTTGATGTTTCCATCCTGGCTGCGGGCGAAGCCGATGACATGCGACGCGAATTTACCATTAGGGTAATACCGCTTCGACTCTTGCTTGAAGGCAATACCGTTCAACTCAAGCTCTTCAATTTCATCTTTCGTCTCTTGGGAGATAGAACGTCCACTGGAGCCGAATTCGACTTGGAAACGTTCATTATCCTGCCCTTCCTCGATCGTGTTTCTAATTTCACTGGCTTCCATATCAAGCAGTGGAGCCAGTTTCTCCGCTGTCTCACCTGCATCCGTAACGTGTCTCGGTGGATCGAGGTTAACGGAATATTCCGGGTCTACGATGGCATAAATTCTATAAGTGGGACGGTCATATGCCAGCACCATACCGTTTTTATCAAAGATTTTACCTCTGTCAGCATCGATTTCATAAGAGCTTGTCCGAATGTCTTCCGCCCATTTTTGCAAGTCGACACCTTCCACCGTCTCTGCTGTCTCAATATAAATGAAACGCCCCGCAATGATGAAAAATACAATCGCAAAGGCAATCATCAATAATGCGGAGCTTTTATTACTGTTCTGTTTTTTCATGAGGAAATCACCAGCCGTTACTCGTTATTGATTTTACCGGCTTGCTTTACTTGGGCATTCTGAATGTTCAGCCCATTTTCCTTAGCAATGCTCAAAATCCGATCCGGGTTACTAAGTTCTTTCACCTGATAAGCAAGATTTTCATTGAGAGACTCCTGTTGCTGGATCTCTTGTTCTAAACCGCGAATATCACGGTTGATGGTATCTGTTTGTGCAGATGTCTGGACTAAAAACACCGATGCTGCAAGCACGGCAGTCGTGGCAAACGAATAGAGGAACTTCTCCCCTGTACTAATCCACTTCTTCTTTTTATGTACCTTTACTTTGGCCTGTTTTTGTCTCTCAGGCTGCTGTAAAGGCTGCTGTTTTCTAATCTGTTCAGCACTCATGTTTGTTTCCACCCTTCGTTAAATTCAAATTCCTTATTCCAAGGTTTGACTTTCTCGACAATCCTCAGTTTCGCAGAACGTGAACGACGATTCTCCTCAAGCTCTGACTCATCGGCTACAATAGGCTTTCGGCTGACCAATTGAAAAGGTGGCTGTTTATCTTCCGGGATCATCGGGATGTTTTTCGGCAAGGGAGGGTTTGTACTCCACTTTTTGAACGCCTGCTTGCACAATCGATCCTCGAGGGAGTGGAAAGTGATAACAGCAATGCGTCCACCGACCCCAACCACTCTAGCCGCCTGATGAAGGCTGTCCTGAAAAGCTCCAAGCTCATCGTTGACGGCAATACGGATCGCCTGGAACACTCTTTTACCAGGGTGGCCGCCTTTCCTTCGTGCGGGAGCAGGAATCCCTTCCTTGATGAGTTCAACCAGTTCTCCTGTCGTTTCAATGGTTTTCTCTTCTCTTGCTGCTTCGATCTTTCTTGCGATTTGTTTCGAAAATTTCTCTTCCCCGTATTTGAAGAAAATGCGGACAAGATCCTCATAGGGCCACTCATTGACCACTTCTTTCGCACTGAGTTCTGCTTCCTGGTTCATCCGCATATCAAGCGGAGCATCCTGATGGTAGCTGAACCCTCGCTCTTCGACATCCAATTGGGGACTGGAAACGCCAAGGTCATAAATAATACCATCGACATCCGTTACCTCAAGCTCTGCTAATTTCTCTTCCAATTGACGGAAGTTCGCATGGACGAAAATAATACGGTCCTCGTAATCTTTCAGTCGATCTTTTGCAGCTTTCAAGGCAATCTCATCCTGATCGAAAGATATTAATCGACCTTTCCCTTTCAAGGCTTTAGCAATCGCTTCGGAATGCCCGCCACCTCCTAAGGTACAGTCGACATAAGTACCTTCTGGGTCCAAATCTAAATGTTGTATAGTTTCACTTTTTAGTACACTGTAATGTTCAAACATGGTTTCACTCGTTTCTATCGATCAGATATCAAAATCCAACATATTTTCTGCTATTTCTGAGAAGGACTCTTCTGATGCCTCGAAATAACTTTCCCATTCATCATGACTCCAAAACTCAATCCGATTGGATACGCCAATGACGACACATTCTTTTTCCAGTGATGCGTACTTCCTGAGAGGTTGTGGAATGTTGATTCTTCCTTGCTTGTCCACTTCACATTCAACAGCTCCAGAAAAGAAAAACCGGGTAAAAGCGCGGGCATCTTTTTTTGTTAAGGGGAGTTTTTTCAGCTTCTCTTCAAGCAGCTTCCACTCGTTCATAGGATAAGCAAACAAACACTGATCTAAACCTCTTGTGAGGACAAAGCTGTCACCAAGGTCCGGGCGGAATTTCGAGGGTACGATGATCCGTCCTTTTGTATCAATGTTGTGTTGAAATTCACCCATGAACATAGAGTTTCCCCACCTTCTAATTTCACCTTACCACATCGCCCCACTTTTCTCCACTTACTTTTTTATCATTCTCTTTACATGAAAAAAATCCTGCCCGTGAAGGCAAGATTTTAAAGGGTTTCATCACATTTTTTTGTGGTGGGGGATGGTGGAGGACCTTCCCTACAAATATACGACATAATGATCGTTTCTAAAGCTCAGATGGTGTCTGTTCATCTGCTGAAACACCGTCTCTCCGTACTTGTTCACCCATGGGACGATGCTCCACATCCTCTCCTGCAGGCCACCACCAGGATGAAGGGTCCATTCCATGTTCTCAAATTGATCCATTTCATGTTGATGCTGTGATTCCATCGATTGGTGGAGACGTTTTTCCAGGAAGTCAATGTTTTCCAAAATGTATTCCAGATTCTTCTCTGCCAGTTGACCGAGATCTGCACCAAGTGCCGCAGATTTTTCCCGAAGGGGCGCATGGACGGTGTCGATTTCCTTCTTCACCTGTTCAGTTAGAAGATGAATTTGAGGGGTGCTTTGAGAAGCAATCCAATTCATCTTCTTCTCTCTCACTCCAGAGCGGATAGCTTCGTCCGCAGGGATCTGAAATTTCTCCAACTGCTGACCTGTCTTCCTGTCAATCATTGTAAAAGATAAACGTGGAAGAACAGGCGGCATACACAACCCTGCCGCTTCAAAAGCTGGCTTTAGAACTGACCAGTAATTGATTTCTCCCGGGCCTCCGATAAACGCGAGGACTGGAAAAAGAGCCTCCTGCATCAACGGCCTTGTGACTACATTATTACTGAGAAGCTCAGGCGTTTCTTCTGCGATCTTCAAGAGTTCTTCTTCTGATAGGACAACTTCATTGTTTTTCCCTCTATAATAGCCTTCCTCATCACGTACCAGGAGCACCCTTTCCCCTTCAAAACTGTAGAACAAGTGGGCATCACCCATCTCACTATCCAGAAGGGTCTCATATCCTTCCTGACGGTTCTTCTGCAATACTGCATACACACCATTGGCTATTTCTCTATTCTTTTCAATCATTGTTGTGAAATAAGTAGTCTCCATCCGGCGCACTTCAGGGGCATGTGCATCAATTAAGACGAGTCCTTCATCAGGGAAAAGCTGATAAACAACTTTAGCAAAAAAGTCGCTGTAGGTGTCCGATTCTTTCAACAGCCTTTCCATTTCTTTGTAGAAGTCCTGCGTGTGTTCTGTTTCCTTAACCATTGCAAAGACATCCTTCAACCAAGCGGAAGCTTTTTGTTGATCAATGGTTATCTCCGAAACGGAAGCTTTAGTCTCTGGAGTATGGTCGATGGTTACCTTTTCCATTCCATTTCCCTGTTTCATCATGATATGGTGAATCTCATCAAAATCATGATCTTCTCCAGCAATCCAAAAGACAGGGATTACTGGTTTACCCAGGTCTCTTTCCTTTTCTTTCGCAAGTTGCAGAACTGAAATGATTTTATGCACAGAATAGAGCGGTCCAGTCAGCAAGCCGGCCTGTTGACCGGCAATGACGACGACACTCTCATCATCTTTTAACTTTTCAATATTATCAAAGGTTTCTTCAGGAGCCTCCCACCGTTTATTCATACGATTCAGCACATTTGAAAGCTCAGTCCTTTGATACGTTTGATTCCTTAATTCAGATAACCGACGCTCCCAGGTAGATTCTTCAAAGGGGTGGTGGTTAAACCGATCAGCTATTCTTTCATAATCATTTTTATAGTCACGAAACAGCGTTTGTTTCGGTGCAAGTTCAATCGGTTCGATACGCATCTTTATACGACTCCTTTATAGGCAATAGTTACATGATAAAATTATGTATCCTATTGTATTGTACAAAAAACCACCACAGACTTCACATTATCTGTTTGAAACCTCTTAATTCCGCAATAGCTCCCTTTAGTTGAAGACTCAGTCAGTTTCGAGACAATTAAGTGATTCTAGGGGCTCCGGGGAAAGGTTCTCGAAACCACTTCTGTAATAAACACCCCTTCCAGCTTGATGGAAGGGTGAGGGTTAAACTCTCAAGCCATGTATTTGAGTCCTACAAGCTTTCCAGAAACTCCTGACACTCCACCAAGGCAACGAATCCCTAAATCACAGTGGAAATTTTCCCCCTTTTCAACTGTTAGAGATACTAAAAGATCGGAATCAAGCTATTAAGCTCTCTGGAGAAGTCTATAATATCCACTTCCCTCGAACATTCAAGCTGATTTTTGAATTGGTCTCGAGAAAACGCCAAAGCAATGCGGCAGAGTGGAAGGGCGAGCCTACAGCGGGCGGGGAAAAAGTGCTTGGTAAGCCCGATAGAATGAAGTCCGTAGAGAATTGTGACCACGCGGAAAGTCGAGCTATTCCCCGCAGCCCCCCCTTCCACTCAACAAAAGTATTGAAAATGGATTTTAAAGAAAACTGCTATATACTTTAATCACTAGTGATAACATTCATTTATTGATAGGTGACTTTCACATGGGTAAGCACAGCCTTTTAATTTGGGCTGTGCTTTTTTTATCTTTTATTATTTTATGTCGGACTGAAAAATTCATGTAAAAGCCTTTCCTCTTGCTCTAGCTGAAAAAGACTCTTGTTACAAGACCAAACGTACTTAATCCCATGTAGAATAGCATGAATAATAGAAAACTTACGCGCCAGAACCCTTTGAGTGCTCGGAAGAGACGGACTTCTTCGTTCATTTTGTATTGCGCGACCATTGAAATGCCCAAGAGGATCAAAAGGAAGACAATGATGAAGGGTAGAAAGCTGCGATCAAACAAGACGACAAGTAGGACATGGACCGACATGATAAAAATAGGGGCGGTATAGTTCGCCGTGCGGTGCAGAGCCTTTAACTTATGCTTGCTCCATTTTCTGGCGCATAGATAGAAAACCACTAGGAAAGGAAGAGGCAGGGTAAGCAGAAACGCAATCGTGTACACAATCAGATCACTCATCGTTTTCGAACCCCCCTTTCATATTCGAGTGCATGGATCGCATGCACGACGAAGTGATGGTAAGGAAGTGGTTTTTTTCCATGATCGAGGATGTAGCCACTGATGCTGTCCACTTCTGTTAACCTGCGTTCGGTGATGTCCCTCAGCATCGATGAATGATTTTCTCCTGTTGTTTCAGCGATGGTCTTCACTCTTTCCCATTCATCAAAAAAGGACAGGCCTAGGACGGAGCAAGCTTCTTCACACAACAAACGGGCCAGTTCATGTATGGATGGATTCGTGAGGATGGAGTGATTCGGTTGAGAGAATAATGCAGTGAGTGGATTAATCACCGTATTTATGATTAATTTACTCTTTAACATAGGCTCATAATCGGCTTTAAAAAAGACTGGAAAATGTGCAGTATGTAATTCTTTTGAAAGGGCTTGTCCATGATCGTGATCCATTCTCCTATAGACAGCTATTTGTATATTTCCCTTCCCTTTATGAACAACTTCGTTCGGCCCTTTGGCCAGTGCGCCGTGTTCCACGACACCAACACAACTTCTCAAACCGGATTGTGCTAGTTTCTCCAGATGTCCCATCCCGTTCTGAAGAAATACATAGGGCGCGTCAGAAGGAAGGTCCTGTGCAAGAAAACCATCCATCGCATGTTGTTTAATAGTTACCAACCATAAGTCGTATCCTTCTATCATTTCTGTAACCAGATGCGCATAAACGGGTACAGGGCAGGGGAATTCCCCACAGGTAATTCCTTCCGCTGCAAGGGCTGATCTTTGTTCTTCACTTTTTACAAACATATGGACTTCGTGATGCTCGCCTAAATAGGCCCCTGCCAATAAGCCTATAGACCCTGCCCCTATAATGCCTATTTTCATGTTTCTCTCCTCATTTCGTACTAATCTGCTTCACTATTGTAGCAGATTCAGAAACGATATTGCAGTCGATTCTTGTCCAATGTATTATTATTCATTTCATTCTGAAAATTTTTATATTATAATATGGGTATAGACAGATATTTGAAAGGGGATTCTTTCATGATGACAAAAACAAGAGTTCAACCTTTATTGGTCAATTATAAGACACTTGAGGAATTTAAGCGGTTCAAAGAATATGGGAACCAGGAACTTGCGATGCTCGAGGATCTAGAGAGCAATATTGTGGAAAACGACAGTGAGTCGCCGTTTTATGGAGTATATTATGGAAGCGCTTTAGTTGCCCGTATGAGTTTGTACAGAGTCAAAGCGAAGTATGACCATTATTTTGATCCTTCCCAGGACTACCTGGAACTGTGGAAGCTTGAGGTTCTTCCAGACTATCGCGGGCTGGGCTACGGAAAAGCGCTCGTGGAATTTGCTAAAAGCTTTGATTTGCCGATTAAAACGAATCCTAGAATCAATTCACATGGATTTTGGGAGAAGATGGGCTTTCAAAAAGCGAATTATGATGTAGAACGTGACCTTGGTGAAAACCCTCTGATTTGGATGCCTTCAGGCGTGGAAGAAAGAGACATAAACGCATAAAATATGAATGAGGCCGCTACATAATATTGTAGGGGCCTTTGTTTATGATGGGAAATGATATGAATGGCTGGTGAAAAGATCGTTCAAACACCACTCTCACTTTTTCGTTTTTCTCTTACCCAATGAACAAGTTTATCCATTTCATTCCACGCCGCTTCCCACTGTTTTAATTCTTCTCTAAGCTTCTCATTATCTTCGTTGAGTTTTTTCAGCTGGGTTTCTAAATTTTCTTTCCCATAATCTTCAAACTGCTTTGATCTCATTTCTTTCAAAAATGAGATGGCGGCATCCAAAGACATGGGTGCGTCGTCCGAAGACTTAGAGGATGAATAAATCGTTCGTGTGGCTTTCCGGCTGTTTTTCGCTTCCTGGATCTCTTTTTGATATTCTTTCCTTACAGTCGCATTCCATCTGAACCCACATGCAGCAGGCGTCCTGTGCAATTGTTCAGCCACTTCCTGGAAGGCTTCCAACTGGGTCTTCCCTTCACGAATGTGTTTCAGTACCGTCGTTGCCAGTAATAGATCTTCCTCGTCCTTCCAGGCATCTTGTCTTGGGGCATCCATAGCATCCCTCCTCTATCGTTTGCTTATAGTTATGCAGGAGGAATGATTGATAGAATCGCATTTCTCATCTTTTTCTCTTAGCTTCAAAGTTCCGAACTGCTTCTTTATGCTCATCGGATTCCCATAATAAGGAGCATTGCCTGACCTCCCCATCCATACGTTCAGACAGTGTTTGGAAATCCATGTGATCCATGTACTGCCTTTTAAAAATTTTCATTTGTTCCGGGGTTTTGTTGATAAATGAGGCGAAAATCTCTTCGCTCCAGTTTACCGTAATCATCTTATGTAACCATCCGATTCGATAGACTTGCTTTGCTGTGTACATGTCAGCATCCATTAGCCAATGGGCCGCTACGTCATTGTTTACCCGCTGATATAAAAGTGTTCCTCCTCCCCAGCCAGGGATGATGCCTAAATTAGCTTGGACAAAGCCAAAGGAAGCACCCTCTGTTCCATATCTGAAATCACATGCCGTCGCAATCTCACACCCTCCTCCTCTAGCTTGTCCGTTTAATACGGCAATCGTAGGGACAGGAAAGGTAGCCAGTTCATACAGAACTTCTTTCATCGGATGCAGCGTTGCGTATGCTTGTTCAGCATTCATTTCGCCATGCAGTTCACGCAAGTCTCCCCCTGCACAAAAAGCGCGATCCCCGGCACCTGTTACGACCAAAAATTTCAGCTTTTCTTCTTTCAACTCTTTAATTGCCTGATAAAACTCTTTCGTCATTTGTTTCGAAATGGCATTCATCTTGTCCGGTCGGTTCAAAGTTAAAACCGCATACCCCTCTTTTTTCTCTACCAAAATTAATTGTGACACTTTCTCCACTCCTTCCAATACTAATGTACCAAAAATTTATAGAATTTGTTCAGCTATATGGCAGGATTGTGGAAGACTCAGTTGCGGGATGTTTTTTGAGTGGATGGGGCTACGGGGAATAACTCGCTTTCCGCGGGAGCGCGGTGAGCCTCCTCAGGCTGACGCCTCCCGGGGTCTCACCTAGCACTCTTTTCCCGCAGGAGTCTCGCCATTCCCCTTCGCCCCTTAACCAAGTATGGTTCTCGAAACCACTACTTAAAAATCGGCTTGTATGGTTTTGGGAAAAGGATAATATTAAATCTGCCCAGTGGGCATTCAGTAAGTGAAAGCTTGATACAGAAGCTTATACCCACTCTAAATGGGAGAATGTTGAACACTCCATCTCGGTATAGGGGGTTCGTTTCTCCCTCATATGAATGGGGGGGTTGGGAAGCTGCGAGACTCCAGTGGGAAAAAGGAGATCGGCGAGATCCCGCAGGACGTAGTCCGAGGAAGCTCGCCACTCCCCCACAGGAAAGCGAGTTGCTTCCCAGCCACCCCTAACGCTTAACCAGGCAACGAACCCCTAATCATCTCGAAACTGAGTATTCAACTAAAGAGAGCGTTAGTGGAAGAGGTGGATATAAAAAAAGACCTGACTGATGTCAGGCCTTTCTTTGATGAACTCAAAATTAGTCGTTCACCACTTGTTTTCCATTATATTGTCCACAAGATTTGCAAACATGGTGTGGTTTTGAGTACTCGCCACAGTTATCACACTGAACCATTCCTGGTGCGTGAAGTTTCTTGTGAGTACGACGTTGGTTTTTGACTTTCTTAGACGTTTTACGCTTAGGTACTGCCATGTTGTACACCTCCTTTAAGGGATTTCTGAGAACCATAACATATTGTTTTACTCGTTCTCTTCTTCATTTAATAATGATTGCAGTTTAGCCATTCGAGGATCCACTTTCTTTTCCTCTGGTTCCTCTGTAACCACCTGCCAGCCCTTCCCTTCCTGGGGGGCTGCTTCATGAGCCTCATCATCATTGGAAAAAACGCGAGTCGGAATCTCCAACTGTACATTTTCCTTGATATAAGGCGTTAAGTCAAGCACTTCTCCATTCACGGAATGAACTTCAGAGTCATCTTCTTCTGTATGGTAAGGTGACAGATTAAATGCCTCCAGAGCATCAATGTGAAATGGATAAGTCACATCAACTAACGTTCGGGCACAAGGCAACACCATTTCTCCATCAATTGAAAAAGTTACCGTTATATCATTTCCTCGAGTCATTGCTTGACCTTTGACATGAACAGGGGAAATCCTGCGAATGTCATTGTTCAGTTGTGCTAATTCGCGAATATCTACGTCATCCTCAAAGTAGAACGGCTCATCACCTGTCTGCTTGAGTTTTTGTAGAGGAAATTTCATAGTTATCACCTCATGGCAACAAGAGTTATTGTAAAAGGATTTCGCTGATTTGTCAATATTTTTTCTTTACAGCATATCCTTATTCTCGTGCGGTTTTTATAAGTTTCTCATAATTCACGGTCAGGAATGCGAAATTTCCATAGTATCATGATAAAATAAACCAAACACTTGTTCAATAGTAAAGAATCAGATGGGAGGATCTTTTGTGAAATCATGCGGAGTTGTTGTTGAATATAATCCTTTTCATAATGGACATCTTTATCATTTGGAAGAATCGAAAAAACATGCAGAAGCGGATTGCATGATCGCTATCATGAGCGGGAACTTTTTACAGCGAGGAGAGCCTGCTATCATCGATAAATGGCATCGGACAAAAGCCGCCCTTCGTGGTGGTGCAGACCTTGTACTTGAGCTTCCTTTCCTTTATGCGGTTCAACACAGCGATTATTTCAGCCAGGGGGCTATCCAGACACTTGCAGAAGTCGGAGTGGACAGCGTTTGTTTCGGGAGTGAAAACGGCAGGATCGCTGCATTCACAGAGGCCTTTGAGCATATGAACAAACACCAGGAAGAGTATGATGTGACCGTGAGAAGATATTTGAATGAAGGGTATGCCTATCCAGAGGCATCACGACTTGGGTATGAATCCATTGCTTTTCCCTCCGGTTCCATTGACCTGACTCAACCGAACAACATTCTTGGTTATAGTTACGTGAAACAACTTCTCACTTATGCACCTGATGTGGAACCACTAACCGTTTTACGGAAGAACAATCACTACCACGATGAAGAAATTCAAGGAAAAATTGCAAGCGCCACAAGTATTCGGAAAGAATTATTCAAAGAAAGAGACATGACAGAGAAGGCTGAAAGTTCCCTTCCCCCCTCAACGGTCGATGTTTTACATCAATATAAGAACAACCTCGGACGCTGGCACAACTGGGAAGCTTACTTTCACCTGCTTCAATACAAAATCATGACCATGGAGGAAAGTACCCTCCGCTGTTTCCACGGTGTGGATGAAGGTTTGGAATATCGATTGAAAAGGACCGTCAAGGAGGCGGCAACGTTCCATCAGTTTATATCTTCTTTAAAGACAAAGAGGTACACGTGGACAAGACTTCAGCGAACCCTTGCCCATATCCTTGTAGGAACGGACAAACAAGAGGCTCGTGTTCTTTTAAGAGAGACCCCCCCTCCTTATGCAAGAATTCTCGGCATGTCGGATACCGGAAAAAAATATTTACGCAAGGTGAAAAAAGAAACCTCTATTCCACTCATCACCCAGCCCCAGCAGTTGGATCATGAAATGTTGGACTTGGAATCAAGAGCTGCTGCTGCCTATTACAGTGTTTTAACTCCTGAACGCAGAGTGGAGCAACTGAACAGGGAATACGGTCCTCCTGTCATCCACGCTTAAACGAAGCTTCATTCGTCTGCCTCTGTCATCACATAGGATTGGAACTTCCAGAAGTTGAAAGATGAAGTCGAAGTACAGGACGGTTGACTCTTTTTTATACTTCTCCATAGAATAATAAAAAAACAGCCGCTCCTCCATGGGAACGGCTGTTTTCTTTATGCTTCCTTCTTCGGTTCTAAGTTTTGGAGATAATCTATAGCATCCTGGAATGTATCCACTGGGACAACTTTCATATCTGTATCTATTTGCTCCGCTGTTTCTTTGGCGATCTGATAATTCGACCCTTCTCTTCCCTCTTCATTTGGAGCAAAGAAAACTTCAGCCCCATGATCAGAAGCGGCGACCACTTTTTTATCAATGCCCCCGATTCTGCCTACCTGGCCTTCATAGTTGATTTCTCCGGTACCTGCTATTTCATAACCTTTGGTGATATCAAGTTCTGTCAATTGATCGTAAATTTCCAGGGAGAACATCAGCCCTGCACTTGGACCACCGATTTCACCACTTTTGACCTTGACTTCTGGTTTCACATCCACCGTTCGATCGGTCACAAGTGAAATACCGACACCGACTTTATCAGGATTGTCAGGGAAAGGGGCAAGTTCAAGCTCCCGATCGATTGTTTCCTCATCTCTCACAATGGTGAGCATTACAGACTCCCCTTCGCCCTTGTTGCTCACATAGTCGATCAGGTCGCTCGTTTCTTGAATGTCCTCGCCGTCGACCTTCACAATCTGGTCGCCGGTTTCTAAAATCTCTTCAGCCGGCATCCCTTCGATTACATTCATGACATAAACCCCTTCGTAGTTGATGTCAATTTCTTTGCCGGCTGCTTGATAGGCGACGACTTTGGAAGCTTCCTGAGAAGATTCCATCATTTGCAGTTGCGCATGAAAGTACTCTTCCTCCGACACCCCTTCCGGACGAATGTCTTCTAACGGGTAAATTTGATGGAATGGACGGACCTTTGCAAGGACCCATTGAACAGGTGTCGCTTGTCCACCACGAACGGTGACAAGGTGCATGTCCCCTTCACTGTCGAAGCCGCCATCGACTTTGACAATGTCATTCAGCGCATCCGCTGTTCCCGGCTTATAAATATAATAAGGGAGGCGGAAGGCCCCCAGGAATGCCACGATAAGTACGGTTATGATTCCGGTGATAATCAGTTTACGATTTGCTTTCATTCGTCATTTGGCTCCTTCCACGCAGCGAGCTTCTTCTTTATTTCTTCTATGACTTCTTCCGCTGCTTTCTCCCCCGCCTCTACGATTTCCTGGATTTTGGTGAAAGCCCGGGAGCTGAACTTGGATACATCCGGTTTAATCATCACATCAGCATCAGAGGATACGCCGATCGCTGTGACTAATTCATCCTGCATAATATCAATACTCTGCGTGATGACATCATAGATGGAATTGATGTTTGGATCGGAATCAAAATGCGCACAATCCACAGCAATAATAAATGCTGCCCCCATATCTTTCACTACAGAGACAGGAACACGGTCAATGACCCCTCCATCAATATAAAGACGATCATTAATTTTTTCAGGGACAAAAATCCCCGGAATCGCAATGCTGGCTCTGACCGCTTCACTGGCAGGACCTGTCGTAAAGATTTTTTTCTCTCCGGCATACAAGTCCGTTGCGACTATGGACATCGGTGTTTGAAAATCCTCGATGTTCTTACCGAATGTGAAAAGTCTGATGTATTCTTTAATTCTTTTCCCTGCCACAAATCCCATTTTGGGAACGGTGAAATCCAAATAATACTTTCGTTTGAACGTAAAGGCGAGTTTATACATATCTTCAATTCTTTGTCCGGCAGCAAAAAAAGAGCCGACGAGCGCCCCCATACTGCTTCCTGCGATGAAATCAACGGGAATATCATGTTCACGAAGGACCTTTAGAACACCCAAGTGGGCAAAACCCCGCGCCCCTCCAGAACCTAAAGCCAATCCGATCTTTGGTCTCGCCACTCGTCATTCCTCCTTCATACATGTGGTTTATTTTATGGAATAAACCATTCCCTTATGAGCGTACACATGGAATAAGACAACCTGTGATTACGCGTCGAAATCTATACCCATTCTACTATTCCTATGATGAGAAGTACAGAAAACAGCCATCTCTAAGGAGGCGTTCTCGATTTCCAAATTGAAAACCGTCGCATTGACGCTCCTCGCTACAGCGCTTGCGATTTCCTTGATTCTATATCCACGTGATGCCTTATCCGCCAGTCTGCGGGGCCTTGATCTTTGGTGGGAAATTGTCTTCCCTTCTCTCTTACCTTTTTTTATCACGGCAGAATTTTTAATCGGATTCGGTGTGGTCCATGGGCTCGGGGCTCTTAGTGAACGGTTTATGAGACCCTTGTTTAATGTACCCGGATGTGGTGGATTCGTCTGGGTAATGGGAATGGCAAGCGGCTATCCGTCTGGAGCGAAATGGACAGCAGACCTGCGAAAAAAAGGACAAGTGACCCGCGCTGAAGCTGAAAGACTTGTTGCATTCACAAACGCTTCCAGTCCGCTTTTCATTTTCGGGGCGATTGCTGTAGGATTCTTCCACGATGCCAGCCTAGGTGTCATCATTGCCATCGCCCATTATGGAGGGAATTTTTTAGTGGGCATCGGCATGCGTTATTATAAAAGAAATGATCAGGAAAGAAGCATGGACCGGGCTTCTGCTTCATGGAAAGATGCCTTCAGTAAGATGCACCAATCCCGCTTAGAGGATGGCCGAACACTGGGGAAATTGATGGGGGATGCGGTCACTCGATCTGTAGACACGCTTCTAATGGTTGGTGGATTTATCATGCTTTTTTCCGTACTCACGGAATTGTTAAAACAAACAGGAGCTATTCATATATTTTCGCACCTGCTCTTCTATACAGGATTGCCGGAAACCTTCCATGTTCCTTTTACAGCTGGCATGTTGGAATTAACAACCGGCATTGGCGCGATTACCGAAACACATGAACCATTGCTCGCCCAGCTTTTGATCGTAAGCTTCATTCTCGGTTTTCATGGATTTTCAATCCAGGCTCAAATCGCAAGCATTCTCGCAGAAACCGATATTCGCTTCAAACCCTATGCATTAGCAAGGATTGCTCATGGGATTGTTGCCGCTGGGCTGATTTATGTGCTGTATTTCATCTACCGTCCCTTTCAGCAACAAAGCATGCCGATCTGGAACCCGAACGAGAACTTCACCACACCCATTCTCGAATTTTTCAATCATTATGGACCACCGATCACACTGCTCATGATCATGCTGATGATCGCAGTAAAATGGAATAGTGAGCGGAAAACCAAAAAACGATCCCTACGTGTGTAATCCGTAGAGATCGTTTTACTTCTTCTTAAAATTTCTCTGATAGAGCCTTTTCTACAGGCGGTGGAACTAGGTCACTGATATTGGCCCGGTATTTGGCTACCTCTTTGACGATGCTTGAACTCAAGAAAGAGTACTGATTGTTCGTCATCACGAAAAACGTTTCAATATCCTCATTCAGCTTCCTGTTCATGGACGTGATCTGCATTTCATATTCAAAATCACTCACAGCTCTCAAACCTCGAATGATGGCATGAGCCCCTTTTTCCTCAGCATAATCCATCAGGAGCCCACTGCAGGCATCCACGGAAACATTGTCCATGTCTTTTGTTACTTCTTCCAATAATTTCGTACGTTCGTTCACATCAAATAGAGGAGCTTTACTCTGATTGTTAAAGACCGCTACGATGACGTGATCGAAGACTTTGGCCCCTCTTCGGATAATATCCAAATGTCCATATGTAACGGGATCAAAACTTCCCGGGCAAATCGCAATACGTGTCATACCCTTCTCTCCTTACTCAAAAATCGATACACCGATATTACTCCCATAATGATCAGTTTTCATACGCTTCATACGCCCTACTTCTTCTGGGATTACTTCTGAAGCATCGTGTTCACAAACGATGATCGCCTGTTCTCCCACCAAGTCAAATTCTAAAAGCGCTTCCATTAAGTCCTTATATGAGAACTTCTTATAGGGTGGATCCAGGAAAATATAATCAAATGTCAATCCCCGTTTCCCAGCTGCCTTGATGGCTCGCATAGCATCGGTTTTGAAAACTTCTGTCCGCTCATTGATATCAAGCGTTTTTATATTTTCATAAATGGTCTGAATCGCTTTTTGCTGTTGATCGACGAACACACACGATTCCACACCACGACTTAAAGCTTCGATTCCAAGCCCACCGCTTCCAGCAAACAGATCCAGCGCTTTACCGCCCTCGAAAAAAGGTCCAATTCCATGAAAAACCGCTTCCTTCACCTTATCTGTCGTCGGTCTGGTTTTATGCGTAGGGACAGATTTCAATGGACGTCCCTTAAATTCACCAGCAATCACTCGCATCCTGTACACCTCACTTGTCATCATTCCCCATAATCCTACCACAAAACAAACACTGCAGGGAAGTATAGGGTGTCGCGAAGGTCTGCCCCTCGGAACCGGATTGTCTAAAGCGGAAGTGCCTTGGGCAGCCCCGACAAGCTTAAGACCTCGAGGGGGGCTAGGCACTGGAGCTGGATGGGATAGGGTGTGGAAGTGCCCCGGTAGACACGACAAGCATAAGCAAAGCTGCGTAGTGGGGCTCTTTCCCACAGAGCAGAATTGCTTATGTCTCGAGTGTCTGGGCACTGGAACCGGATTGAAAGGGTGTGGAAATGCGCTTGCAGAACACGCCAACCTGGTTTCTCGAACATTTTTTTTAATTCAATGAATAAGGTGGTTCAGCAACGTACATACTAGCACTTGAAGCGGATGATACTGCTTCTGAAAACGGAGAAGGCTTACATCCCCATAAGCTCTTCCTCCGGTTTCTCCTCTCCCTTTACTTTTTTGTTTCATCTCTGATGATACAGAAAAGCAGGGTCGCCCGTGATGGGCGACCCTATTTTTTTGCGATTATTTCCTACGGGTCGTGAGGTTCATATCAAATAACTCCTGAAGGTCCTGCCATTTTATATATGGAGTATTTTCTACCATGATTAATAAATCCTCCCCCATCCCGAAGCTCTCTTTATTGACGACAAACGTCGGTTGACCGACATAAAATACATACTCTTTTCCGGGAACTTCTACACGATAAACCGATCTTTGTTCTATTTCCGTAAGTTCAAAACCCATACTACGACTGATATCAGTTAACGAAAGATATGGTGAGCCATGATAATGAATGAAGTGGTCAGTGACTAACTGATCCTCCTCAAAGACACGCTGTGCTTCTGCGTAGTGCAGTTTATCTTTTGTAGGCGCCTTATAGTTTTGGAAATAGGAGATATCTGTTCCAAATACAACGGATAGTTCTTCATCAAGAAATACTCCTAAATCATCTATATTTTCAGCTTGAAGCAGCCGTATTTCCCACTCCTCCAGCTCTTCATCCGACAGCGATGCGTCTATTTCCTTCGCCATTTTTGTTTTCTTTTTTGTAAATACATCTTTTAGAATCTTTATCTCCCAAGGATTTTCCTCTGCGTTGACTTTTCTCAAATGTTCCAATACGTATTCCATTCGCATCCCCTTAACATCTCTTCCTTCAACCTCCATAAGTTTCTCGGATACTTTAGTAGCGGACTGATCAAGCTGAATTAAAATGGGTCCAGTCAACGCCAGAAAATTTCGCAACTCCTGTTTGACTTCGGCAGAAAGCTCTGTCCCTGTTTTATATGTAACTATACTGTCTTCTTCCTTCCATGAGGAGACTCCAGCTTTTCTTGTGAGAGGCAATGATTCGTCCATGGAAGAGAACTTGAAATAGCGAAGGTTCTCAATCTGAATATCACTTTTCTTTTCGGCAGGTACAAGCCATGTTTTTTTCATGGCATCAAAATCCTGAATGGTCAATGAAAAGGGAAGCTGCCTCACACGGCCCTCTTTTTTCAAAACTAACATCCAGTCGTTGATAACCTCATTCTCAGGCATCGGCATTGTATAACCAACAAGAACTCTCCCTTCCTCCTCTAAGATCATTTCTGGATTTTCTTGGTTCGTAATACGGCATGTGCCTCCTTGTTGCGAACACGCAATTGCTGTTGCTTTTTCCGGTGTCTCGAGCGTGTAGATCCCTGCCTTTAAATGTTCATATGTATAGCCAAACTGAAGCTTATTCTCCTTGACTGTCATGGTAACGTCCAAATTTGATGGTCTATTGCCGTCTTTGTTACCCGCTTCTGCTCGGTCCCAATGATAAAGGAGCATGAGGGTGGACACACTGAGAAGTAAAGTAAGCGGAATCCATAAGAGCTTCACCCTTCTCCCCTCCTTTTCCAATTTACATGCACAAGCTTTCGTGCTACCTTTAATTTGATTGTTTAATAGACTACTCTCTTATATCTCAATGTTTATTGCAGATAAGCTCCCAATTGTAGAAGACTCAGTTTCGATACTTTTGTTGAGTGGAGTGGGGGCTGCGGGGAATAGCTCGCTTTCCAACCACCTCTTACGCCCAATACAGCAACGAACCCCGAAAAACATCTCGAAACTGAGTCTTCAACGCTCCTGTCATATACTTGAATAACTAGTAATCAATGAATATCACAACTGATTAGAAAGGATGTACATATCTATGATACAAAAATTTATTGAACTTGGCGAAGGCTATGCGGATATTTATGAACTCATCGACCTTGGGACGCGAATGCCTGAACGGATCCAGCATGCCATCGCTTTTTACAGTGAAAAAAACGGCGAACCGGTCGCTTCCTTATCTTTAGTGATGAAACCTGCGCATCATGATAAATTCCAGCCGATTTATATTTGCAGGGAAGGCATCCCCAACCCGCACGAAAAGCCGAATCAACGCTTTGAGATGTATAAAGATATGGTCGAGCAGGCAGGAAAGGAAATCGCAGAATTCACTATTAAACCTTCCAACCTTTTTCCTGAGACCGAACTTTTTTATCAGCATTTAATTGGAATTCTACGAATGAATAAATTCATTGCACCACTAAGCTAAAACAGGTTCTCCCTGTACTTTACACAATCAAAAAAAGCGTCCGCTTTAGAGCGGACGCTTTTTTTGTGAAGTCAGATACCCATCTTATAATCGTACTGTTTGGCTTTGTCCGGCTTCGCTCCTTCATATTCTGTGCGAACATCCGGTTTATAGGAAGGCACAACACGGGAAACGAAAGGTAAGCGTTCAAGTTTTTCCATTTTAAACTCGATATCTTCCTGATTCACATACAATAAGGCATACTTCATTTTTTTAGATGCGTGAATCAAATGTCCATGTTTCTTAATCTGTCGGATGTTTTTCATATGTTGAAAATATACGATTAGTCCTTGTCGTTTAGTTCGGATCATTGTTTGACTCTACTCCCCATCGAACATAATAGATTAACGTCAGTTTACCAAATATCCCCGCTTACGGCAATGAGGAGGTTGGTGTTCATGCTCACAGACCATGAACGGGCATCCCTTGTTTTTGAAGAGCTCTTACAAAAATCGGATAAAATCAATGGGGTGGTTTTAAAAAAGGTCGCGGGAATCCCTTTCGTCTATCTTCAACCGGAAGAAGGGACGACAAAAAAAGATATAGAAGAGATTTTAAAGTGGTGTGCATCTAAAGCGATGAAAGGAAAACGCCTGACCCTTGCGATGAGCTATGTACGCAAGAATCAGGCGCTCTATGTTTATCGCGTCCGCTTTTTAGTTCCCCAGCGTAAAATGTTCTGCTGCGGGAACTTATGCGACGACTGTATTCGTTTTACTGATCCTTAAGATGCGCAACCACAGCTGCCGCCACTTCCGCATCCGCCACTGCAACCTGTGTCGGTAAGGGCCATGCCATTTTTCGGCACTTTGATTTGCTCACTTACACTGAAAGCTACACTTTCGCTGATTTCATCCAGCAGTTTCTGGATATTGCGTTCAGCTTTTTTAAAGTGAGCTACCGTTTCATGCATGTCCATCTCTCTTTTTACGGAGCGGACTTTCTTCATGATGGTATTGTAATCGGGATGATAACGTCCGAAACGCTGCACATCCTCATAGTGTTCTTTCATATCTGCAAAGCTTTTAATGAGCCTTTGCGCCTCTTTATCATTCTCAAGAGCTGATTTAGCGTCCTGGTATTCTTGCATGGTCTCTGAATGCATGACCATCTGCCCAATCGATTCCGAGTGGTCCAGCAGATCGACAATCTCCATTGTAGCTAGCATAGTACATGTCCACCTCCATCTTCTATCTTATCAAATAGGAAAGCAGATGGAAATGAAAGATCTTTTCCACCTGCCCTGTTTTTTAGTAATAAGGGTACTCCATTTCCTTCTGATTCTTCCCTGACTCTTTTTTGACGTTGGTGATCAGCTGTTGAAATTGGCCGATTGCTCCATTCAGTTCATCAATTTGTCTTGAAACCTCTTCCCAATTGATGTCTTCCATGAGACCACCCAGCTGTTTGATCCAGTCCATCTTTGCTGTCGAGTTTTCCTTTTTCGCAGATGGAAGGGAATCCCAGAAAGGGTCATCTTCGCCGAGGATCATATACTTCTCGTAATAACTTTGGATCAATTTATGATTTTTCCTCAACTGTCCCTTTACTTTCGGGTGTTTGTTGACAAAGGCTTTGAACTGCTGGACGCTCGGGTGCAATTCATTTGTACTCATCCCTTTTACACCTCACTGTAAGAACTACAGTATAGCCTATGCAGAAAAGAAACGGGCGTTCATGGGACAGTCAAGAAATTCTGTGTATAATACCGCCCGTGAACGCCGACACCAAGGTGTGTGTAATGAGGATCAAGAAGAGCTTTTCTGTGCCCTGGACTGTTCAGCCACCCATGGACCGCTGCGGTTGCGTCTACGTATTGAGAGGCAATGTTCTCACCCGCTCGCACATATAAGATTGCACCCAACCGTTCCTTCAGACCATCTCCATTTTTCGAATAATGAGAAAAGTAGTTATTCTGATCCATATCCCGACTATGTCCATAAGCAACGAAGGAGGCTTCTTCATGTTCTAACAGTGGACTGGCATCATGGATAGCACGGACGCCATTCGTAATCAATAGGATTTGTGCTTCCATGCCATCTTCAATTCTGCTCCATGCTTTCTTGTCCAACACCTCTTGTAAAGGAAGAGTGCCTCGATAGACGATTTTGTAAGGTTGATGTTTGAGAAGAACATCATTTCTCAACATCCGTATCGCAAAGATGTCTTTAGTTACGTTGTCGAAGTATAACTGAGCTGACCAGCGATCGCCTAAAGAAATCACAGGTCTTTCTGCGATATCCTTTTCTGTCAGCTCCAAGGTATAAGCTCCTTCACTATCCAGACGATAGGAAGATTCAAAGGGATAAGACTCAGCGACCTCTTCATAAGAATCATGGACACGAACGGGCCCCGCATCCTTCTTAAATAAAATCCCTGTCACCACTTCTCTGTCCTGAATACCGAACTGCATTTCGACCTCTTCATCCGAGCCATATACCCACCAGTCATATCCGTATTCACTGGGATCCTTCCTCAGCGGTTCTCCCATTTCCTCCAGTAAAGCACTGGAGGATAAACCACGAAACGAGAAAAATCCCGCTTCATTACCGGACTCGGGCTGACCGACCGTTTCTATGGCAGGTTTTGAAAACTCTTTGACCACTTGTTTTTCTATAGGAGGATTCAACAGGAGGAACAAACCAACAGAAAAAAGGATAACCAAACATAAGAATACGGATTTTTTTATCATATCGGACACCTCGTTAAAGACCCATTTGTTTTATGTATAAGCGGCTCGATTGGGGGCTATGATTAGAAAGAGATGATTCATTCCATTCATTAGAAAAAAAGCCTGCTCCCAATGAAGCAGGCCCTTGTAATTAGTGAAGCTCTGGACGTTCAGAGATATCCTGCAATGCAACACCCGCAGCATGGTCGGACATTTCTTCTGTCGATAAGTCACCTAGAGAAAGGATACCGGACAGTTTCCCGTTTTCTACTACAGGTAGACGACGTACCTGGTGCTCAGCCATGATTCTGCTCGCCTCTTCTAATGAACAATCCGGTGTACAGCTGTACATGCGATCACTCATCACTTGTTGAATCGGTGTGGAATCAGGTTTTTTCGCTGCATATCCACGAATAACCAAGTCACGGTCCGTTACCATACCCATCAGGTTTCCTTGATCATCACAGACAGGAATAGCTCCGACATTCTTTTCTTTCATCATAGAAGCTGCGTCACTCAACTGGTCATTCGTATGACAGATGGAGACATCGCTTGTCATGATATCTTTTACACTTTTCATGAAAGATCCTCCTCATTAATCATGATCAATGTTTATTGTCCCCTTTTTACCGAATTTATTACATGCATCCGGTTTCCTTTTATAGTATAATGAGAACGTAATCACAGATATTAAACGTATGGCAGGACATTTGTCATGTCAAAATTGCAAGCATTACCTTTTCATACTAAAATGAGGTAAGTTACATAACAATTGCGAGGTGGAACAAATGAAATTAGAAGGTACTGGGATTGAAGGTCTGGTTGTAGACTATAAGCCATTGACAGAAATCATGGAAAGTAATGGATTCATCCTCGGAGGATCGTGGGATTATGAGCGCGTCACATACGATTATAAAATACCCGCTCCAGAAAAAAATATCACTTATTATATCCGTATTCAGGGATTTGCCCTTGAAGGGGATATAGATAAGGGAGATGCTGTTGTCCGTTTGATGAAACCGCTTCTAGGCCGCCACTACTACCCACACGGTGTGGAATATGGTCATCAGGAAGGGTTTACCGACAGTATCATTTCCAAAGCAAAATCATTGGTTTCCAAAGTAAGCGAACCTGCGAAAAAATACCACAGTCAAGTGCCTGAACATGTGGTCCTGGACAAGCTGAAAAAATGGGCGGAAGAAAACGAAAACGAGGAAGTTCTTAAGAAAGTCGAAGAACTGTCCACGGATTCCGATCGCCGTATATAATTAATCATCCACGCTTACCGGATGAACAACAGTCGCACATCATTGTATGGTGAGCGACTTTTTTAAAAGGAAGTAAAGACTGCATTTAGGATTGGCCTATGGGGAAAGGAGACGCGTACATAAATTGTTCCGATATCTATCAAAAAAACAGTGGATTTTAATTTTAATCTCCGCTTTACTCATCATTGCAGGGTATTTCATCTTACCTGTCTCTATTCCATTGATATTAGCTTTTGTTACAGCACTATTTTTAAATCCGGCGGTAAGGTTCTTTCAGTTCAAGTTCCGTATCAATCGGAAAATGTCCGTTACGATTGTATTCCTATTGTTCCTTGTCTTTCTTGGACTCTTAGGAACATTCGCTGTAACCCGTGCCGTCACTCAAATCGTGCAATTGGCAGATAATGCGCCCCAGTACATCAATCAAATCAATAATGTGCTGTTGGATTGGGAAAAACACATGGCTAGTTTTTCCCAATCCATGCCTAAAGAATTCGTAGATAAAGTGACAACAGAAATGATGAATGCGATCGACAGGACGACCACGGCCATTTCTGAAAAGCTGCAGCTGTCCAACATAGCCGCTGCAGCTGCTAAAATACCAGAACTGCTCGTAAGTTTTCTCGTGTATTTAATCGCCTTATTTCTGTTCATGCTTGAACTACCACGTCTGAGGGATAAGATGCACGATCAGTTCACAGAAGCGACTTCGGAAAAAGTGAAATTCATGAACGCACGTCTTTCCTATGTCGTGTTCGGGTTTTTAAAAGCACAATTTCTTGTCAGTATTGTTATATTCGTCGTATCATTGATCGGTTTATTATGGATCGCTCCCGATGTCGCCTTAATCATGTCGTTGATCATATGGGCGATTGACTTCATACCTATTATTGGTTCCATTGTCATCCTTGGTCCATGGTCTGTGTATATGCTTATTGTCGGTGATATTGCGATTGGTACAAAACTTGGTTTGCTGGCCATTGTCCTTCTTGCTATCCGAAGGACCGTCGAACCGAAGGTCATGGGAAGACATATCGGGTTATCACCACTTGCTACATTGATTGCCATGTATTTAGGTTTACAATTAATCGGACTCCTCGGATTCATCCTAGGTCCGCTCGTTGTCATTGCTTTTAATTCCGCTAAGGAAGCGGGCATCATTCGTTGGAATTACAAACTATAAAGAAGAAAAAAACCTGAAGCGACGCTTCAGGTTTTTAAAATTCTTTATTCATCGTATTTTCTTTTTGATGAATCTTTTTCTCTTTCTTAAACACGAGGATATCCATACTTCTTCCCGTATGATTAAATCCGTTATTAATCAACACTTTCTGTGAAGGAATATTATCTTTATCACACTGCGCTTCAATTCCCTCGACCTCTGGATGGTTAAAAGCCCATTCACAAAGAGTTTGAACGGCTTCAGAAGCATAACCGTAATTTCTTTCTGAAGCAACCACATGGTACCCAATCTCTACGTTGCCTTCAGGATCTGGTCTCCCTTTGAATCCAATATCTCCGATCACATGCTCGCCTGCCGAGTCAATCATGACCCATGGACCAAACCCCAATTCATCCGAGTCGTTCTCCAAGCGTTCGGCATACATGGGCATCAGCGCCTTCAAGCCGTCATGGGGCCAGTTTTTATTCCAGGGCAGCTGGAACTTATAATAAAAAGCGAGCGAATTTTTCATGAGTGTCTGTGCAAGGTCTAAAGTAATCGGGAATAGCTGTAATCTCTCTGTTTTCAATTCCATAGTGGGTCATCCCTTTCCTGTTTTTATGTATATGGAAATTTATGCATCCATACACTCTTTCCCTTTACCAACCCAAGATAAACCAAAAACAACGGATCGCTATTCAACGATCCGTTGTTTTTTATGTCCCTAATATCGCTTTGATCATACTTGTTGTCGTTCCACCATCATAGATGATGTACAACAGCAGATAAACGGCGACTCCCGTCACTGCTGTACAAAACCAAATGATACTCGTAACAGGACCGATTTTACGATGTTTCTTAATCTTACGTTTGAAAGCGAATGTCAAAGTCACTATTCCGAAAACAGCGCCGACTGTGGCCAGTAAGATATGAAAAATCAAGAAGATTGTATAATAGATCTTCACATCATCGGGTCCCCCGAAGCTTGTGTTCCCCACAAAAATCGTGCGGCTTAAATAAATAATGAAAAAAGTTAGAGCACTGATAGCAGCTGCGATCATCACTTTACGATGCGAGCTTCTCTTGTTTTTTACAATCAGTACCCAACCGATAGCGACGAGTACAGCACTTAATACAATGAAGAATGTACTCAGCGTCGGCAATAACGGCATACTTCCACCTCTTCCCCTCTAACAACTCTCTAAGATTCTGTCTGTACTTGACTTGGTAGTGGATCAATCGTATCTCTTTCCCTATTAAACCAACTGAAGAAAATATAAGCGATGATTGCACCGAAAATTATCTCCTGCGCAATCTTCATGATGATTCCACCTAACTGCTGATCCTCAATTAGTGGCATAGGTGTAAAATAGTTCGGCCCACTCAAGTTCGATGAAAGACCGTTCAGAACGTCCGCAGGTACGCATAAACTCATCGCCTGCATCCATGCACCTGCTTCTGAGTAGGTTTCATAAAGCGGTGCTCCAGCAAAAATGATGAGGCCACAAGCCGGAGTAATCAGCACACCATTGGCGAAAATGAAACCGATTTTTAAAATCGGGCTTAACCTGTCCAAACGCTCGAGTGGAGGAAAGACAGCAATCCACATACAAAATGCGACGAACAAAATAATCGTTGTAATGACTGTGTGCGCCAGGTCGCTGGATTTTGCGTAATCAAAAACGCCAGGCATGTGATACATAGAAAACAGGCCATTGAAAAGCAGCAAGGATATCAATGGTCTCGTAAGAAGATGCAGCACAGATTTCAAGCCTTTAACTGCAAAAACTTTTTCCCATATCCATATAGGAATCCCTTTGATGACAAGAATCGGAAACAGCAAATAGTAGATGGCCATTTGCGTCATGTGGGCGGTGAACATGATATGCCCAAGCAAGTCTACAGGAGATCCTTTGACGATGTATAAAAGCAGCATTCCGCTATAGAACATAACTTGCTGAAATGCACTCGGACGGTCCGTTCCTTTTTTACGTCCTGGTCCTGTTATGTAGAAATACAAGGCGGATAATAACAGAACGAATACGAAATAATACGGGCTCCATAAAGCACGGAAGCCAAATATTTGAAGTTCTAACCACATTGGTGTCTCACCCCAGATTGTTTTACTTGTACTTCTCCATTTTACCTAATTATCGCCAAAAAAACGAGCATACATAAGGAATTCATGTATTGTTCATAATTTAGTCATAGATCTCTAGCGATATAAAGAAAAAAGACCGGAGACCGGTCTTTTTTCTTGGATCATATAATCTTACCACCAAATAATCGATGTGAACGTAATGATGGTCAATGCAGCAACAGCCGCGCCACCATACATCATCACAGCAACCATATCATGGCCTTTATTCTTCATGTGCATAAAGTAATAAAGCTGAAAGGCTACCTGAACAACAGCAAGGATAATCAATGTCGGAATGATGAAGTAAGAATTCACTTCCATAATAACCATCCCGAAAGCAACCAACGTAAACAAAATCATCAAAGCAAAAGTAAGAACCTGCTGCTTCATTTCTTCACGGTGTTGCTTTTTCTCATATTCCCGGTGATGAATGGGTTTGGAATGTGATTGATCTGCCATGGATTAACCCACCTTTCCCATAAGATATACAACTGTAAAGATGAATACCCATACAACGTCGATGAAGTGCCAGTAAAGGCTTGCAATATAAAACTTCGGCGCGTTGTAAAGGTTCAAACCACGCTTCTGGTTTCGGATCATAAGCGCTGTAATCCAGCTTAATCCAAAGAGGACGTGTCCTCCGTGGAAACCAACAAGCGTGTAGAAAGCTGATCCAAATGCGGAGGATCGGAACGTGAATCCGTATTCATGGATGTAGTGATAAAACTCATAAATCTCCATGCCTAAGAATCCGAGTCCAAGTAGGACCGTAACTCCCAACCACATTTGCATTTTTTTAAAGTCATGATTCTTCATGTGGTACATCGCATAAACACTTGTCAATGAGCTTGTCAGAAGGAGCATCGTCATAATAAATACGAGTTCCAGGCCGAACAAATGCTCAGGCGTGTTCTCCCCTTGCGTTGAACCATTCAAAGCAAGGTACGTACCGAATAGACTGGCGAACAATACGGTTTCTCCACCAAGGAAAAACCAGAAGCCGATAAATTTATTCTTTCCTTCAAGGGTGGCTTTTTCCGGATCGTGCGGCATACGTTTTGGATTGAGTACATCTTCAGAACTCATTATTTGCCAGCCCCCTTCTTAATATCTTCTTCAAGCTCTTCTTTATGAATATGATGACCCAGGTCATCTTTAACGGATCTGATCAACATAGAACCAAGGGTGATTCCCATACCTACGAACACAGGGATCAACCACATTGGATCATCAATTTGGTAGATAAATCCGAAACCGGCGATGAACAATCCTAAGGACATCGTGAACGGCAGGATCGATGCATTAGGCATATGAATGTCACCAAGCGGCTCTGCAGGTGTCATGCCTTCTTTTCCATCCATCTTCTCTACCCATAGTGGATCAAGCCCACGTACAAGCGGTGTCTGTACAAAGTTGTAGTGCGGAGGTGGAGATGGAATGGCCCACTCAAGAGTACGTCCATGTTCCCAAGGATCTGCATCTGCCTTCTTCTCTTTTACTGATGTGTACACGACATTAATTAGGAAAATAATCGTACCGATAGCCATTAAGAATGCCCCAATTGTACTGATTAAGTTTCCTGTAGCAAGTCCCTGTCCTTCAAGGAAGACCCAGTAACGACGAGGCATCCCCATAAGTCCCAGGAAGTGCTGGATAAAGAAAGTCAAGTGGAAACCGATAAAGAAAGGCCAGAATGCCAGTTTACCCAGCTTCTCATTCAAAACTTTACCGAACATTTTCGGCCACCAGTAGTGTAGAGCTGCAAATATTCCAAAGGCAACTCCGCCCACGATAACGTAGTGGAAGTGTCCGACTACAAAATACGTATCATGATACTGGAAGTCAGCTGCGGCGGCAGCCAGCATAACCCCGGTCATTCCACCGATAGTGAATGAAGGGATAAACGCGATCGACCATAGCATCGCAGCGGTCATACGAATTTGTCCGCCCCACATCGTAAATAACCAGTTGAAGATCTTGATTCCTGTAGGTACGGCAATCGCCATTGTCGCAACTGCGAAAATGGAGTTAGCAATCGGCCCCATACCAACCGTGAACATGTGGTGGGCCCAAACCATGAACCCTAAGAAACCGATTAGGACAGTCGCAAATACCATCGCTGAATAACCGAAAAGACGTTTCTTAGAGAATGTTGAGAAGATATCACTGAAAGCTCCGAACAACGGAAGAATCAATATGTATACTTCCGGGTGACCGAAGATCCAGAATAAGTGCTCCCAGATGATGGCATTACCACCAAGACCTACATCAAAGAATGCGGATCCGAACATACGGTCAAACATCATAAGGAATAGTCCAACTGTCAAAGCTGGGAAAGCGAATAGAATCAACGTACTTGTGACGAATACAGACCATGTGAACAATGGCATACGCATGTACGTCATGCCTGGTGCTCTCATGTTTACAATCGTTACAAGGAAGTTAATTCCACCTATTAATGTTCCGGCACCGGATATCTGTAGACCCATGACGTAATAGTCTACCCCGTGCCCGGGTGAAGTCGTCGATAATGGTGCATAGTTGGTCCAACCGGCATCCGGTGCACCACCTGTAAACCAGGAAACGTTCAGTAAAAGTCCTCCAAATAAGAACAACCAGAATCCTAAGGAGTTCAAAAATGGAAAGGCAACGTCCCTTGCCCCGATCTGTAAAGGAACAACAGCGTTCATAAGGGCAAAGATGAGCGGCATCGCCGCTAAGAAAATCATCGTTGTACCGTGCATTGTGATCATTTCATTGTAAAGTCCAGCAGAAATGAAATCATTGTCTGGTTTCATCAACTGGATACGAATTATCATGGCTTCGAGCCCACCGATTAGGAAAAACAGCCCCCCAGAGACCAAATAAAGATGCGCGATCTTCTTGTGGTCTACTGTTGTCAGGTAATCCCAAATCACAGCGCCGAGCCCACGTTTTTGTGCTACTGCAGTACTCACGCTTTAACCTCCCTTTTCAACCTTACTCATAAATACTTACTCTTCGACGCTTTGCATTTCAAGATCTTTTCCGACATCCGAGTGATCCAACTCTAGAAGATAATCAGCGATTTTCTCTGCTTCTCCTGGTTCGACAAGCTGTGCTGGCATTTGGTTGCCAGGCTTAACTTCATCTGGATGAAGAATCCAATCGACAAGGTTATCTTTCGATGGCTGAAGGACTCCTGCAATTTTCTCGCGATTTGCAAAGTTCCCTAAGTTCGGCCCTACACCAGCTGACGCGCCACCAATTGCGTGACAACTCATGCAGTTGTCGTTGAACAACTGTTTACCTTCACTTGCAGATGCTGTCTCTTCAGGATCGATATTCTGCATGTCTTCTACCCATTGATCAAACTTATCAGGGCTGACAGCGATTACTTTGAAGTACATCAAGGAGTGGGAAGGTCCGCAAAGTTCAGCACAAAATCCTTCATAAACCCCTTCTTCATAAGCTTCTAAGTACATAGTGTTCATGTTTTCACCAGGGATGGTATCCATCTTACCCGAAATAGCAGGTACCCAGAAGGAGTGGATCACGTCACTGGCTTTCATGTTTAAGTATACCCTTTCATTTGTAGGGATGTAGATTTCCTGACTAGTAGAGATCTCTTGATCCGCATAGTCAAACTGCCACCAATATTGGTTTCCTGTAACATCGACCGTTAAAACGCCTTCATCTCCTTGCGTCGATTGATCAGCGAGGTCGAAAGTCGCCTGTACAGTAGGGATGGCAAGCACCAGCAGCAAAATAATTGGAATGACTGTCCAAATCACTTCCAAAGCTTTGTTCCCTTCTGTTTGTTTCGGAACGATGTGTTCCTGCCCCTTCTTCTCACGATAACGGAGAAGAACGAAAGCATAAATGGCCATAACGATTACGAAAACGAAAATCATTATCGCAATACTGATCAACATAAGATCAAATAATAATTCCGAGCCATACCCTTTTGGCTTCAGTGCACTGATGTTTTCAATACCACATCCGGTAAGGAGCATGGTTAGCGCACCAAATAAGAATAATGAACGGAATCTTCCCATCCAACCTCTCATGCGTCATACCTCTCTTTCTCTTGTAATGCTTTTTTTATTTAGAAACTGACCTCCTGGTAGGAGGTCAGTTCTTTAAAATGGGAATGGCAAAGTGACGATGACCATCATAAAGAACATGATCGTCAGATAGTTCAAGGAAAAAATGAACATCCATGTCGCCCACTTGTAGTCGTCTTTCATGAAGAAGCCTGCGATCCCTAAAGCCAACCAGCCGATAGAGAGCACGTAGGCCGTAATGAGAAAGACCGTGCCGAGAGAAGCTAAATAAATCGGTAATGGGAGCAGACAAGCAACATAAACGACGATTTGACGTTTTGTCATCTCGAATCCGTGCACAACAGGGAGCATCGGAATTCCAGCTGCTTTGTATTCATCCTTCTTCTTCATGGCGAGTGCCAGGAAGTGAGGCGTCTGCCAAATAAACATAATGAGAAACAGAATCAATGCTTCCAATTGCAATCCTGGATCAACAGCAGCCCAACCGATCAATGGTGGTACAGCTCCTGAGAAGCTTCCAACCACTGTATTAATCGTGTACTTTCTCTTTGTCCACATCGTGTATAGGACGACGTAGACGAACCAGCCAAATGCGCCCCACAAGGCCGCTTGCCATGTTGTGAGGAGCAATGTGACAAATCCGAGAATGGATACGCTGATCCCCAATGTTTTTATCAATGATAAAGACATCGTTCCTGTCACTGTCGGACGATTGTTCGTCCGTGACATGATCGGGTCAATGTCTCTGTCATACCAATTGTTAAGAATACATCCGCCGGCAATTACGAAAGCGGTTCCGAGCATCGTCAGCAGGAAAGTGACCCACTGATCAAAAAATAGTGTACCAGTATAATGGAGAGCCAGCCAAAATCCTGCGAATGTAGTAATCAAATTAGAATTAATGATACCGACTTTGATCAAGCTCTTTATATCAGCTAACAAAGAATGGTCATTGGTTTTTGTTTGGATCATTTCTGTAGAAGCAGATTCGACTGTTCTTGGATTGTCCATCGTATTATCTTCCTCCTTCTACCACCCTCTTAAGAAGAAAACCTGTGAGTCATTATTTATCAATGATTTCACCGAGGGCTATTTCCATTCTTACATCCTTAAGGATGACAAGAAACATCAAAATAATTGTATCATGTAATCGTAGTTCTATCTATTTAAACTCAACAATTTTATTTTTTTGTGACAACTTTGTGAAACGCCACTCACTCTTAGTATCTACCATTCTCAACGATTTTAACGCTGTGTGTGGGAATACCTGAGAAAGTGAGGATGTGGCTATATCAAACACACCCTTTTATTTCTAGCAAAACCTGACTCATATTGCAAGTTTTTTTCAAGACTTTAGTGATTTTAGAGAGGTTAAATGGTATGATATCCTCCGTGTTCTTTTGACCGGAATGGAGGTGGCTTCATGCCATGCGATTATTGAAGTTGTTGTCTGTACTTGCGACATTAGGTATGCTGCTCGTTTTATTAGGCGGAGCTCTCGTCACTAAAACTGACTCAGGTATGGGGTGTGGAAACAGCTGGCCCTTATGTCATGGTGAATGGATCCCATCGAACATTGACCTTGCTTTAATCATAGAATTGAGCCACCGCCTTGTATCAGGCGGCGTTGGTTTACTGGTACTGGGACTTTCTATACTGGCCTGGGTGAAAATCGGTCATATACGTGAGGTGAAATTCCTCTCTTTTCTCGCTTTCTTTTTCCTGCTCGCCCAAGGTTTGATCGGAGCTGCTGCCGTAAAGTGGGGACAGTCTGATTTTGTACTGGCTATCCACTTCGGCATTTCCCTTGTGTCCTTTGCTGCTGTTCTCTTACTGATGTTGATCATATTTGAAATCGATCGGAAATTCGATGCACGGTCTTTATACATCCGAAAAGACTTCAGGTTTCATATTTATACTTTAACAGCCTATACATTAATCGTTGTTTACACAGGGGCTCTCGTCCGTCACACCTACTCATCAATGGCTTGCCTGGACTGGCCGATGTGTGCGAATGCATCCCCTTTCGACTTTTCATCCTACGGAACAGCTCAATGGATTCAAATGGGACATCGCGCCCTGGCAGGAGGCGTTCTGATATGGACGGTCCTACTTACCTTGAAAGCTTTGAAAGATTACAAGAACAGCCCCATCATGAAAAAAGGCTGGATGTTCGCTTCCATTCTTATGGTAGCTCAAGTACTCGTAGGTGCATTCGTCATTATAACCTATGTTCATTTAGGTCTGGCTCTGCTGCATGCGCTGATTATTTCTCTTTACATCGGCGTTTTATCCTACTTTCTGTTACTGTCTTCCAGAAGTTCCAAATATGAACGTTCCATGAAATAATTCAGATGAAAAACCTCAGATCCCATGTTTCTGAGGTTTTTAACTTTCCATCAATGCCTTCAAGAAATTCACCGTAAAAAAAAGAGAGGAAGGTTCTGGTACCCTTCCTCTCTTTTTTATTCAAATTCGATTAGTAAATCTCCAACATGGATGGCTTCGTTGTTTTCTACATAAATATCCTTGATGACTCCATCAAAAGGAGCTTGGACAGTCGTTTCCATTTTCATCGCTTCCGTTATCATCAGGTGATCGCCTTTCTTCACTTCCTCACCTTTATTGGATAACACTTTAATGACCGTCCCCGGCATCGTTGCTCCAATATGTTTACTGTTCGCTTTGTCTGCTTTCGGACGCTGCTGAACAGCCGCTTTCACGTTTTCATCCTTCACAACGACTTCCCGGGGCTGCCCATTCAATTCGAAGTATAGGGTACGGGTCCCATCGATCTGTGGCTCACCGACGGAGACAAGCTTCACGATCAAGGTCTTCCCTTGTTCAATATCTACTTCAATTTCTTCACCAAGTCTCATGCCATAGAAAAAGGTCGGAGTATCGAGAACGGACATATCTCCGTACTGCTCCCTGAACTTATGATGATCCATGAACACTTTTGGATAAAGAGCATAGCTGATCATATCAAAACTTGTGACTTGACGATCAAGAGAATGGAACAGGGTTTCTTTCAAGTTGTTGAAGTCGACTGGTTCTAAAAGCTCCCCTGGTCTTACCGTGATTGGCTCCCTGCCTTTTAAAATGATCCGTTGAAGTTCAGCCGGGAACCCACCGTAAGGCTGCCCGAGATAGCCGTGGAAAAATTCAACGACACTATCAGGGAAATCAAGAGAATCGCCTTTTTCATAAATATCATCTTCATTCAATTCATTCTGAACCATATAAAGGGCCATATCACCGACGATTTTGGAAGAAGGAGTCACTTTCACGATATCTCCGAACATATCATTCACACGGCGGTACATAGACTTAACTTCATCCCAGCGGTGTCCTAAACCGACCGCTTTTGCCTGCTGCTGTAAATTGCTGTATTGGCCTCCCGGCATTTCGTGTTCATACACTTCTGTATGCGGGGCCATCATACCACTTTCGAAATCCTGGTAGTATTTCCTCGTGTCTTCCCAGTAATGGCCGAGCTCTTCGTAAGCAGAGATATTCACATTCGGTTTCCGCTTACTACCTTCAAGGGCATAATAAAGACTGTTGGCACTTGGCTGAGAGGTCAATCCTGCCATTGAACCCGTTGCCACATCTACAACATCAACACCGGCTTCAATCGCTTTGGCATACGTGAACAACCCATTCCCGCTGGTGTCGTGTGTATGAAGATGGATTGGGATGTAGACAGTTTCCTTCAATGTATGGATCAACTGATAAGCCGCTTCCGGTTTGAGGAGGCCGGCCATATCTTTAATGCCCAGGATATGTGCTCCTGCATCCTGAAGCTCAAGCGCCAGCTTTTTATAGTAGGCGAGATCATATTTCGGTCGGCTGCTATCAAGAATGTCCCCTGTATAACACATAGCCGCTTCAGCCACTTTTCCACTCTCCCTCACAGAGTGGATAGCAGGCTTCATACCTTCCACCCAGTTCAGGCTGTCGAAAATACGGAAGACATCAATGCCGGCGGAGGCACTTTTTTCAACAAATTCGCGAATGAGATTGTCGGGGTAGTTTTTATATCCGACTGCATTGGAAGCTCTTAAGAGCATTTGGAAAAGTACATTCGGTGCTTTTGCTCTCAATTTCAACAAACGCTCCCATGGATCTTCATTCAAGAAACGATACGAGACATCGAACGTTGCTCCTCCCCACATTTCTAATGAAAACAAATCAGGTAAAAGTCGGGCGGTCGGTTCCGCAATATTCTCAAGATCCTTCGTCCGTACACGGGTAGCGAGCAGCGACTGGTGGGCATCACGGAACGTTGTATCTGTGAGCAGCACTTCATTCCGTTCTTTCAACCACGTGGCAAGACCTTCAGCACCTCGTTCATTAAGTATTTGTTTCGTTCCACCCGGGATCGGTTCCGAATGCTTAATGATTGGAATTCTCGGTTTGGAATAGCTCGGTTTCCTGCGATTTCCATATCCTTCGAAACCATTGATGGTTCGGTCAGCAATATACGACAACATTTTCGTCCCGCGGTCTTTTCGCTTTGGAAAAACAAAGAGCTCTGGAGATCGATCAATAAACGTTGTATCATATTCTCCCGAAAGGAACTGCTTATGTTGAACCACATTTTCTAAGAACGGAATGTTGGTTTTAATCCCCCGGATACGGAATTCTTTCAAGTTTCTGACCATCTTATGAGCGGCTTGGTCAAAGCTGAGTGCCCACGTAGAAAGTTTAACCAGTAAAGAATCATAGTAAGGAGAGATGACCGCACCCTGGAATCCGTTTCCGGCATCAAGCCTTACTCCAAAACCGCCTCCTGAACGATAGGCCATGATTTTTCCTGTGTCAGGCATGAAATTGTTCAGAGGATCCTCTGTCGTCACACGGGATTGTATGGCATAGCCGTGTGTGACAATGTCCTCTTGTTTCGGGATGGAAATACGGTCACCATGCAGGTCATACCCTTCCGCAACAAGAATTTGTGTCTGTACAATATCAACGCCGGTAATCATCTCTGTGATCGTATGCTCGACCTGCACACGAGGGTTGACTTCTATAAAATAAAAATCATCACCGGTCACTAAAAATTCCACGGTTCCTGCGTTGATATATTTCACGTTATCCATGAGCTTGACGGCAGCATTGCAAATAGCCTCTCTTACTTCATCTTTCAAGCTGACACTTGGGGCAATTTCCACCACTTTCTGGTGCCTACGCTGAACAGAGCAGTCCCTTTCATAAAGATGGACAATGTTCCCTTCACGGTCTCCAATGATTTGAACTTCGATGTGTTTCGGTTGTTCGATCAGCTTTTCGACGTAAACTTCATCACTACCGAATGCTGCTCGTGCTTCCGATCGGGCACGGTCATAAGATTCTTCCAAAGTTGTAGCACTTCTGACGACACGCATTCCCCGGCCACCGCCGCCCATCGCAGCTTTAATCATCAAAGGGTAGCCATGCTTCTCCCCGAATGCACGAATCTCTTCCAGACCACTGACGGGACCATCACTTCCTGGAATAACGGGGATTTCCGCTTGGACGGCTTGATGTCTCGCTTTCACCTTGTCTCCAAACATATTCAAATGTTCACTGGTCGGCCCGATGAATGTAAGACCTTCTTCTTCACATCTTCTAGCAAACTCAATGTTTTCAGATAAAAATCCGTATCCTGGGTGTATGGCATCTACCCCTACGCTCTTAGCGATTTCAATAATTCCTTCAATATCCAAATACGCATCAATCGGCTTTTTTCCTTCACCAATCAAATAAGCCTCATCGGCCTTGTAACGGTGATAAGAACCCGTATCTTCCTGTGAATAAATGGCGACCGTACGAATATTTAATTCTGTACACGCCCGAAAGACTCGGATAGCGATCTCTCCACGGTTAGCGACTAGTACTTTATTGATTTTCTTCGTATTTGCCATGATTCCACTCCCTGTTTGTCTATGTTTAGGAATTTGTACGTTCTGTTACTTAACTTTCTACTCAAGGATCGAAAATTCCTTCAAATCTGACAATTTTCGTAATAAACCATACAGGGGAACCGTCCCTCTTAACCAAAGAAATATGTATTAAGCTGAAAATAAAAAAAACTCAAATCACAACATACCGTCGCAATTTGAGTTCTTATCTTATGACTTCTGTGCAGCCTCATGCAAAACGTTCAACTGTTTTTCAAGGTTATCCAAAAGTGCTTTTCCTTCTTCGTCGCTGATTAAATTCAAGCGAACCGCAAAATGAATTTCGCGGGATAATCCAAACATTTGTGTATCTAAAACTTCTTCGTAGAGTGGACACTGAGGCATCGTCAAGTTGTCCATCTGTACTTTTATTAACCTTAATATTTTATCAGCGTCAGCTTTTAGAAGGGCATAGGCTTTTTCTCGATGATCCACAGCCACATCAGACAACATCAAAATCCCCTCCAATGTACAAGTCTTTCTTCTTTTTATCTTATCGTTTAACACAATAAAATGCAACATTGGAATGAACAATTAGAAGATCGATAAATCGTACCGATTGGACAAAATTTCTAAAAGTCTCAAGCCGACAACGCTGTTCCCTTTTTCATCAAGGCTTGGTCCATAAACCGCGATTCCACCAAAATCGTTCAATGAGGCAAGGACAGAACCTGAGACACCACTTTTTGCGGGTATCCCTACTTTAATAGCAAAAGATCCTGAAGCATCATACATGCCGCATGTAACCATAAAGGTTTTACATATTCTTGCAAGATGCTTCGGAATAATTCTGCGACCAGAATGGATGTCCTTTCCACCATTCGCAAGCAGCGCTCCAATCCGGGCCAGTTGACAGACATTTACTTCAATCGCACATTGTTTCGTATAGGCATCAAGTGTTTCCTCGACGCTTCCTGTAACAATTTGATGCTGCTTCATGTAGAAAAGCAAAGACCTGTTCAGAAAAGCAGATTCAAATTCTGATGTAGCTACTTCTTCGTTGTAACCAATGGAATGATCATCGGTCAAGTCATGAATAAAACTCAACAAGCGTCCGACTTTTTCATCAGGCGTATCTCCGTGAATCATATTGGTCACCGCAAGAGCGCCGGCATTGATCATCGGATTGAGCGGTTTCGAGGGAATTTGTTCCAGACGGTAAATTGAGTGAAACGGATCCCCCGTCGGTTCCATACCTACACGGTCGAACACATAACTTTCCCCGTTATCCATTAGAGCCAAAGCGAGTGAGATGACTTTCGATATGCTTTGAAGCGTAAACCTCACTTCCGTTTCTCCAGCCTCCACTGCATTTCCATCTATATAATGGATGGCGACAGCTAGATCTTCCGGATTGCTGCGGGATAACGCTGGGATATAGTTGGCCACCTGTCCGTCGTATGCATAAGGGCGAACGTTGTCTAACCAATCTTCCAAAACGCTTTCTGTAATATCTTTAATCAATGGATCATGCCTCCTTTAATGAAATCGAATTCATTTTTTGCTATGATTTTGGATGGATGACTTTTTATTAATCGAAAGGTGGCCACAGCCATGATTGTTCAAATAGCAGGAAATGTTAAATTCCCAATTACACTCGACCCGACCGTCTGGATCTTCGATGATCGAAAACAGACGTTCTCAGAAGTATTTGAAGGGGAAGAAAACCCAACAGAAGCAACGGAAGAAGACGAGTTGAAGCGCCAGTCTACTCGTTTTGACAGAGAAGTCTATCAACAAAAAATCAACCCGCCAGTCAACAAAAGCATCAATCGTTATGAAAAACAAAGAATTTTAAAAGGCACGTTTCTCATGCCGTTGAAGCCTTTTCTACATACCAGTGAACCAGCAGCCGATGTAAAAAAAGCGGCACTGGTTACGGATGAAGGCGAAGAAGTGATCGATGCAGATGTTTTATCCGAATCGCTTTTACTGTTCGCTGAAAATGGAAAGCCTTTGCAAGAGCATGGCCCCGTACACCTTTATTTCAAAGACGGATCCAACCGATCTGAGCCAATCAAAGGAATTAAAAAAATCGTATTGCAGTAAAGGATGGGGCAGCTTTTTAAGCTGTCCTTTTTGTATATTATCTGCAAGCTGACACAGGCTATAAATAAAAAAGTGGTGATTCCCTTGAAAAAATTAATTTGGTTAGCAGCCCTTTTGGCCTTAGTTGCGTGTCAGCAAAACGGCGGTGAAGAGTCACTGCTTCAAGAACGACAAAACGATCCTGAGTTGAAGTATGTCACGGATTCAGATCCTGTGGAAAAGAAAAACATGACGAGTCAGCAGGCGGCCAGGCACCTGGCTAAGCTTGCCGTCCAAGTCCCGGATGTTCATGATGCAACGGCCCTCGTCCTCGGCAACTATGTAGTCGTAGGAATAGATGTGGACAAAGACCTGGACCGCTCTCGCGTCGGCGTTATCAAATATTCTGTAGCCGAAGCATTAAAACATGACCCTTACGGCAAACAGGCGGCTGTCATCGCAGACGCAGACGGAGTGGAACGAATCAGAGGCCTTGGGCAAAAAATGGCTGAAGGCCACCCTGTTGAAGCGGTCACCGATGAACTGAGTAAAATTGTTGGTCGTTATATGCCAAGTGGTTCTGTTGAAGAAAAACCACAGTCTAACTCCAATCAAGATTCTGTTCCGGAGAAAGAACAAAAACAGCTCGATCAAATTGAAAAAGAACAATCAAAACAAAACTAAACGAACAGAAAAACAGCTAAATCCTCGCGGGATTTAGCTGTTGCTTTTCTCAAGGATTTCTCTTTCTTTTTCAGTCAATTCATTATAGTATTGGACTCCGAATTGAGATCCTTCTGCCACCATGTCTGAGTTATCGAGAGATGCTGTTTCAGGTTTCCCAGCTTCTTCAACCGGCAGATCCTCTGTTTTTCCGAGGTTGCTCTGAATCGTTTTTGCTTTGTCCTTGACTTGCTGACGGTTGTCCTCATCTTTCAAGAAATACGCAAGTGTTCCTCCTAGAGTGGCACCGATTGCTGTAAAAATCCAACGTTTTCTCAAACAAATCATCCTTTCCTCTACTTCTATAATTACATTTCCCATTCAATATTGAAGTCAAACGTGGAAATCTCATCTATTTATAAAAAACTTATTATGTTAAACTATATGTAATCGAATGGAAAATAGAGGTGAAAAAGATGCGTGTACAATGCGTCATTTGCGATGAAATTGAGAAAATTGACAGCTACTGCCTACAAGCAAAACGACTTCGGAATCGCCGGATTCACACGTACATGTGTCAATCCTGCCACGATCGTATAGAAGATAACACAAAAAAACGTTTAGCTACCGGTAATTTCCGTTTCAACAGAGAGCGAAAAAAAGAAAAGCATTTAAGCTAGTTACTGAAAGAGAGAGGTTTTCCTCTCTCTTTTTTTATTAGTTAAACATAAGCTCCCGTTTGTGGAAGACTCAGTTTCGAGATGATTGTATGATTCTAGTGGCTCCGGGAAAAGGTTCGTCTAGCTCCATCGTCCAGACACTCGCGTCATAAGCAGAACAGCAAAGGAATAAAAAACACATTCCGTTGCTGTTCTGCTTATGCCAGTCGTGTCTACCAGGACGATTCCGCATTTGAACACTTTCCATGGGGCGGGCGGTGAGCCTCCCGCGGAAAGCGAGTTATTCACCGCAGCCCCCATCCACTCAAAAAACATCACGAAACTGAGTCTTCGAGAAACTTGCCATATACTTTAAGAACTCACTAGAACCAGCTTTCTGCACATGAATGCTAAACAAAAAACCCCCTTTCCTTACTAAGGAAAGGGGATTTTGGGTCAGGATGATTCGTTTTGCTGACGGGCTCCGCGTTCTCTATGAAGCCGGATCCGGTAAATACCAAGAATTAAGGCTGCGACCACCAAACTTTCTGGGAGCGGTAAATTCAATCCAAGGATCAAAGTTAAAACGAACGTACCTATGATAAGAACGGAATAAACAACAATCGTTTTCATCAAGGGTAGTTTTCTGGCAAATCCTAGCTTGAATGTAAGGATGGCAAGTATAACAGTCGTTAAGTATAGAAGCATGAAAGATCGAAAGAGCATGGTCACTTCGCTTTCATCATTTAAATTCACTTCACTTCCAAATCCGCGGAAAAAGAAGTCGGCCACAGGCCATAGATCCGTCGGCACAGGTAGTGTGGACATATCGTTCATGATGTTCCTCCTCATGGATACCCTATTCTGTTATCTATCATACTAGAAAGCCTTGCTGGATGCTACCCGTGAAACCATTTTCATTATATCGACAAATCCTATATAATAGACGTGAATAGAGGTGAGCCTTTTGAAGAACTTTCATATGAACACAGCACTATTAGCCAGTTTAGTTATTCTATCATTTGTCGCCGTTGGTTTTGCTATCGGACAGGAAATCTTCTGGCTTGCAGCCGTCCTTTTCTTTTCTGGATTTGCTCTTATGAGTATAGGTTTGAAAAGAAAAAGAAAACATCAGCAAACATCGTGAATCATGCAGAAAGCGACCTCGAACGAGGTCGCTTTCTTTTATTTTTTCAAACGAACGTAATCCTTTGATATTTCTTCATGGATATTCGACCGGCTCGCAAGGACTGTTGTTTTGTTCAGCAAGTCCAACTCTTCGCGATCGGCACGGGTAACGATTCCACCGACTTCACGAACGATGATACTTCCAGCAGCATAATCCCAAGGCATCAACGTCATCGTCAAGTATCCATCCAGGAGCCCTTCAGCAACAAAAGCAAATTCCAAAGCAGCAGAACCATAAGATCTCGTACTACGTAATTTTTTCACTAAATCTTCCATACCTTTATGATCCACGTGAGGATTTTCAGGTATTAACCAGGTAGTATTCAGTGCGAGTATCGATTGATTTAATGGACGCTTTTCATCAAGTTGCGGTAACTTTTGTTCGTTCTTATAAGCGCCTTCACCTCGTTTAGCTGTATATAAAACCCCGTCCATGACATTGTAAATCAAACCAATTTCACCGACTCCGTCATAATACACCCCAACAGAAATGGCGAAATTCCTTTTCTGATGAACAAAGTTCATTGTACCGTCAATGGGATCTACAATCCATACGGTTCCTCCGAGGTCTTCTATTTCATCACCGAAGCCCTCTTCTCCTAACAAGTAATGATCTGGATACGTATCATTGATTTTTTTCGCGAAAAATTGTTCTGTTTCCTGATCCATTTCTGTGACCAGGTCGTTCGGGTTGGATTTCGTTTCAATGGATCGAGGCGAATCAATGTTGGCTTTGATTCGTTCACCAGCTTCCAAGACCCAAGCTTTTGCGTTTTCAAAAATCTCGTTCTTTTTCTGTTGATCCATAACATCGTACCCCTTTTATAAGTATCAAGTTTTATCGTACCAAATCCGTCCAAACATTGCATCAAATCCGATCCCCTTGTCCAACTAAAGCTCCCTTTTCTTGAAGACTCAGTTTCGGGACTTCTGTTGGGGGCTGCGGGGAATAGCCCGCTTGCCCTGCAGCCCCATCCACTCCACAAACGTCTCGAAACTGAGTCTTCAACTATCCCGCCATATTATTCAGTAAGCTTCGTGTTTTAAGGCAATAAAAAAGACGAGCAACTTTAGTGTTGCTCGCTCTTATAAGGACCATTCAATCAATTGCTTACGAAGTTCAGAGAGTCTTCTCTTTGTTTTTTTTATTTGTTCGACATCTCCGGCGATCATGGCATCATGCAAGGTCACCAATTCGTAATCAATCTCCATACGGATTACCGGGAGCTTCTCTTCAGCTTCTCTTTTACGCAATGCTTCCATGACATGTTTCACTGCTAACCCCTCCCTTTCAAATCCTTACTATATATATATGTGACTTTTGCGACAGAAGTTTCAATTAGATTACTTATATGTAACCCATTTTTACAGAATTCAAACCAAGGGAACACATCACTTAGTAAGCGTGGTCTATTGTGGTAAAATAAGGGCGAGAAATGAAGGAGTTGATCGAATGACGACATTTAGTGGATTTACACAAGAGGATTTTGATGTTTTTTCCATTCCAGGATTGGAAAATAGAATGGAAGCATTGAAAGATCGTATTTCTCCAAAGCTTGAGGCTATAGCGACAGAGCTCGCTGCAGATGTCACAGCAATGACGGGTGACGAAATGTTCGTTCACGTAGCGAAACACGCCCGACGTAAAACGAATCCGCCGAACGATACTTGGGCAGCTCTTGCTTCAAATAAACGCGGATACAAGAAACTTCCCCACTTCCAAATTGGCTTGTGGGAGTCTCATGTGTTCATTTGGTTTGCTGTAATCTACGAAAGTCCCATTAAACAGGACTTTGCTTATAAATTGGAGCAAAACAAGGATGAAGTTCTTCAACATATCCCGAAGGATTATGTGTGGTCCATCGATCATACGAAACCGGACAGCATTCCTCAGTCTGATGTTAATGAAGACAAGTTCTTGAGCATGACCGAGCGTCTAAAGACTGTGAAAAAAGCTGAGATCCTGTGCGGCAGGAACATTGAACGCGGAGATGACCGTCTGAAAGATCCAGATGCTTTCCTTAAGCTTTGTAAAGAAACATTCCAAACCCTTGAACCTTTATACCGTTACACAAAAAAACTCGATCAGTAAACAAAAAAGGCGCCCTGTGAGGGAGCGCCTTTTTTTTGTTTACATTTTTAATTTGTCGCCTTTACTAAGGCCTTTCGCCTGTTTCACAGCTCTGTAACAAGAATAGCCGGATTCTTTTTCAAATTGTCCGCAAAGCGTTTTTTCTTCACTTTTAGATGGAACGATTTGTTTAAAACGTGTATAAGCGAGCATCAGCTCATCACGGTCGACTCCTTTTTCATAGGCCTGTTCTACCATACTGTAAAAATTAACGACATCGATAATTTCTTCTTTTGACCAATACACTTCATCGATTGGATACGTATAACTCACTTTTCTCCTCCTTACCTGCTCCACCGGTTGCGGATTTCTTCCGCTTCCGTGACCATCCGTTTAACCAGCTCATCGACCGATGGAACGTCATGGATCCTTGAAGCGACTTGACCGGCCCAGCCAAATCCGCTGGCTTGTTTTCCCTCATATATGAAGGTTTTATTCGCTTCACCGTTAATGTAAGATTTTAAGCCTTCGTAACCAGCTTGTTCCTCTTCCAATTCCAAGATACGCGCTGTCCACTCATTTTTCAAGGCACGAGCCGGGGCCTTCAAACTTCTTTTTATGATAGTGGTGGAGGTCTCGTCCGCTTGAATCAAAGCTTCCAGATAAGCGGGATGGGCATGGACACATTCTTTAGTTGCAATAAACCGTGTCCCCATCTCTACTCCTTCCGCTCCTAAAGCAAGAGCAGCCATCAATCCCCTGCCGTCTCCTACTCCTCCTGAAGCAATAACAGGGATATCAACAGCGTCTACGACTTGCGGCGTCAGGACGAATGTACCAACATCATCACGTCCAAGGTGTCCCCCGCCTTCATGACCGACGACCATAACCGCATCAGCACCCAGCTCCTCCGCTTTAACTGCCTGCCGTCTTGCCGCTACAAGAACGAGGGTTTTAATTCCAGTACCTTTCACTAACTCGAGCACTGGCGCAGGATTTCCACCTGTCACCGATATGACCGGCACCTTTTCTTCTACAGCGACTTGAACCATCTCTTGGAAAGGACGACCATGCTGGCCGATTGCGAAGTTCACACCAAACGGTCGGTCTGTCTTTTCTCTTACTGCAGCAATTTCCATCCTTAGTTGATCGGTACCTTCCATACTCATCGCCGTCAATTGACCAAGTCCTCCAGCGTCTGAAACCGCTGCAGCCAATTCAGAATAAGCGAGGTGAGCAAGCCCTCCCTGGATTATCGGGTATGTAATGCCTAAAGCTTCTGTCACGCGAGTTTTCCATTCCACATGAACCCCTCCCCTTTGTTTCATTTTAGCATGATTGGAAAAAGGATACACAAAAAGACTAGCAAGCGAACGTATAACCTGCTATAATTCATTTGCTTTTCTATATTAAAGAGGTGGAAACACAAATGAACCAACATGAAACTCCCTTGTTTACAGGATTAAAAAAACATAGGGACCGCAAGCCGGTCCAATTTCATATTCCAGGTCATAAGGGCGGAAAAGGAATGGATGAAGAGTTCCGGACCTTTATGGGAGGTCAAGCACTTTCGATCGATCTTATCAACATTGAACCGCTCGATGACCTGCACCACCCGCAAGGCATGATTAAACAGGCCCAAGACCTAGCCGCAGAAGCCTTCGGTGCAGATTATACATTTTTCTCCGTCCAGGGCACTTCCGGTGCGATCATGACAATGATTATGAGCGTCTGCCATCCTGGTGATAAAATCATTGTGCCAAGGAACGTCCATAAATCTGTAACAACAGCGATTATTTTTTCAGGAGCGAAACCCGTCTTTATCCACCCGGAACTGGACGAGCGCTTCGGTATCTCTCACGGAATCACTTCAGAGGCTGTGCAGAAGGCATGTGAAGCACACCCGGATGCAAAAGGACTGCTCGTCATCAACCCGACTTATTTCGGAGTATCTGCCGATTTGAATAAAATTGTCAACATTGCACACAGCTTTGATATCCCTGTGCTTGTCGATGAAGCACATGGGGTCCACATCCACTTCCATGAGCGCCTCCCTCTTTCTGCGATGCAGGCAGGTGCTGATATGGCAGCGACAAGTGTGCATAAGCTGGGTGGTTCATTAACCCAAAGTTCCGTACTGAATTTACGTGAAGGACTCGTTTCCCATGAAAGAGTGCAGTCGATTTTATCCATGCTGCACACGACGTCAACTTCCTATCTTTTACTCGCAAGTCTGGATGCAGCACGAAGACATCTCGCTGTTAACGGCCGGGAGCTGATGGAACAAACCCTTCGCCTGGCGGACAATGCCCGAAGAAAATTAAATGAAATTCCAGGTATTTATTGTCCGGGTAGTGAAATCTTGACGAGCGATGCTACAGTAGACTTTGACCCTACGAAATTAATCATCTCTGTTAAAAAGCTCGGGTTATCCGGCTATGACGTTGAAGTCTGGCTTAGAGAAAAAGCCAATATTGAAGTGGAACTGTCCGATTTGTACAACATTTTATGTATCGTGACTCCTGGTGATCGAGAGGAAGATATCGACGAGCTCATAACAGCTCTAGAAAACCTTTCTAACGAGCACTCGGACAAAGAGGAAACAGAAAACATCCAGGTGAAGGTCCCCGACATCCCTGTGCTCGCTCTTTCTCCAAGAGAAGCCTTCTACTCGTCTACAGAAACCATATTGCTAAAAGAAGCTGTTGGAAGGATCAGTGCGGAATTCGTAATGGTCTATCCTCCTGGCATTCCCATTTTCATTCCAGGTGAAATTATTACACGCGAAAACATTGACTACATTCATGATAATGTTGAAGCCGGCCTACCGGTACAAGGCCCTGAAGATGATACTCTTGAAACCATTCAAGTCATTCGTGAACAACGAGCATTCAAATAAAAGAAGCCCGATATGGGCTTCTTTTTTTGTACTTCCTGCTCTTTGGCGCGATTCTCCTGCTCTTTGGCGCGATTCTCCTGCTCTTTGGCGCGATTCTCCTGCTCTTTGGCGCGATTCTCCTGCTCTTTGGCGCGATTCTCCTGCTCTTTGGCGCGATTCTCCTGCTCTTTGGCGCGAAGGGATTTCCTCTCATCGGAAATCCTTCGCGCACTAAAAAAAGAACCAGGCCGTAGACCTGATTCTTCCCTTTTATGCTTCCTTCACAGAAAGGATGCCCCCGTTTAATAGTACATACTTTTTATTTGTCTTCTGGTTTGTTGCAAGTTGGACAGGTGCTGTAAAGAGTAGAAACCTTCTCATTTTCGTAGTGCTCAATTACCTTCTGACAGTCTTGACATACGATTGTACCCATTCACATCCACTCCCCATATTTGTAATCGTTTTCAACGTAATTTCATTCTAATATGGCACAATCGAAAAATCAAGCCCAAAAGTATAACTTTTTTAAAAATGTGTCATACTAATAATTTCCTACCTACTAGTATATGAGGAAGGTTCATTTTTAAGACTAAAAAAAGACCACTCCAATGAGTGATCTTTTGATTAAGGCGTTTGTATAAGTGCTGGATCTAACAGCTCATAGCCTTTCTCACGCAGACCATCCGCAATAGAACCCAACGCTTTGTTTGTCCAATCCCTGTCGTGCATCAGCAAGTTCGCACCGTTGTTCAAAAGTGGGGTGTTGACCATAATGTCAGCAAGAGCTTGATCATCCTGATAGTCACTTTCCCAATCGTACCCATAAGTCCAGTTCATGACGAGCATTCCTTCATCTTCCGCCAACTGCTTAGAGAAATCGGTATTCTGACCAAAAGGTGCACGGAAAAAGACGGGACGTTCACCGATGATTTCTTCAATCTTATCATTCAATCCAACAATTTCCTCTCGTTGTTCTTCTTCACTAAGGTCAGGCAGGCTCGCATGTGAAGCCGTATGATTCCCGATTGCAAAGCCCATCTCATGAATCTGTTTTAATTTTTCTTTTTCTTCTGGCGTATCAATAAAGTGTCCGTTTACGAAAAAGATCGCAGGTGCATCTTTTTCTTTCAACGTTTCAGCCATTTCCACTGCGTGGGTATCTGGTGCATCATCAATCGTAAGAAGAGCGACTTTTGGATTCGCGTCTCCGATCGGCTTGAACGACCAGTTACCTGTCAATTCATATTGTGGTTCTGCATTCTTCATTACTTCCTCATCTTCTTCTGCTGTTTCTTTCGTTTCTATTTCTTCATTTGTTTCTTCTGCTGTTTCTCCGTCCGCCTTTTCATCCTCTACTACTTCTTCTTTCGGCTCTTTCTCTACAGCTTCTTCTTCTTCTTGTTTCTTAGCTTCCTCACCATTTGCTCCAGAGCAGGCAGAAAGCAGAAAAATTAGTACGATCCACAGACTTGTCCATTTTTTCATAGGTGTTCCCTCCACTGTTATGTATTTCCACTTCCTTCATTATAAAAGAAAATTCAACAATATATCTATCGTTTTCGGGTAAAATATTATATAATGTTTTATCGTGGTCTCATGACTTCTTACATATGGGTGATTAAAATGCTACATTCATTGAAAAAATTCAAATTTTTAGGAAGCCGAACGTTAAAAACGGGGATTTCTGTCTTTTTGACTGCATTGATTTGCGGTTTTTTTAATTTACCCATTATATTTGCTGTCATCACAGCTATCGTCACGATTGAACACACAGCTGCAGATTCGATAAAAAAAGCCGCGGTACGATTTCCTGCATCGGCCATTGGCGCATTGCTTGCTACCACGTTCTACGGACTGTTAGGAAAAGGTGCGTTGACATTCGCTCTTGTAGCTATGGTGACGATCGCCGTCTGTCACAAATTGAAACTGGATGATGGAATCCTGGTCGCTACCATCACAGCGACAGCGATGATTCCTGACTTCCAAGATCAATATGTGGTTTCATTTTTTACGAGATTGGGTACAACCTCCATTGGAATCATCATCTCGACTTTTGTGAATTTTTTCCTTTTACCACCGAATTATTCGCCTATGATTTACAAAAACATCAACGGTTTGTATAATCATGCTGGTCTGCTTTTGAAGCGAATAATTTCCGAGGTAACGGCAGAATCTAAAGAGAAAACTCGTGCGATCCAGAGGTCCTACCGGCAATTGACGGCCCACCTGGAAAAGACAAATCAGCTTTCTCAATATCAAAGAGAAGAGTGGAAATACCATCGTCACTCAGAAGAAGCGATGGTCGCTTTTCAACTCTCGCAACGAAAACTGGCGGCTTTCCAACAAATTGCTTATCATCTTGGAAACTTGCAGTATGTACAAACAAAAGCCTCTGATTTCACTAACGAAGAAAAAGAACTTTTGCTTGCACTTACGGAGGAATTCACGCATGTACTTAGTGACCCAACCCACTCGATTAACGAAAGACAGTTCGAGATGGTCCATAAGCTGGATGATGCATTCTGGAAATGGAAAGAAGACCATGTGGTAAAGCAGACGGGTTACCGGCATCACTTACCACCACAGACGATCTTAATTTACGAATTGCTTTGTTTTCATGACGTATTGGAAGAATTGCAAAATTTGTCGCAAAAACAAGATCAGCTCGTGAGGAAATGTTATCTGCCAGATCAGTCATAATGTGGTAAAGAAATTTTAAAATTAGGAGGGAAGTCAGTAATGAATCAAGTAACTAAAGTATTTTACATTTCAGTAGTTGTCGCATTCTTATTCATCGGCTGGGGAGTTATCCCTGAAAGTGTTCTACCGACTTGGAACTTACAAAACGTAACATCTAACATTCAAGGTTTCCTGACAGAAAAATTTGGATGGTTCTATTTATTATCAGCTACAGGCTTCTTAATTTTTGTTATCTTCTTGGTATTCTCGAAATATGGAAATTTAAAATTAGGAAAACCGGATGACGAACCGGAATATCCATACATTACATGGTTCGCCATGCTCTTTAGTGCGGGTATGGGAATTGGACTAGTTTTCTGGGGCTCTGCAGAACCCCTTTCTCACTTCCATACACCACCAATTCCGGGACAAGAGCCTATGAGTGAAGAAGCAGCTCAGTCCGCTATGAAGTACACCTTCTTCCACTGGGGACTTCATCCATGGGCCTTTTATTCTGTATTGGCTCTCGCTCTTGCTTACTTTAAATTCCGAAAAGATGCTCCTGGTGTAATTAGTGCCGCTCTCACACCTGTACTGGGTGAAAAGAGAGTGAAAGGTCCACTTGGTACACTAATAGACTTTATCGCTGTTTTTGCAACGATCTTTGGTGTAGCGACCTCTCTAGGTCTGGGTGCATTACAAATATCAAGTGGTCTGGCCTTTACCATTGACGGTTTAGAAGATACGTTCACATTGCAGCTTACCATTATTGCTATCGTAACTGTCCTTTTCATGGTTTCTGCTATGACTGGTTTGAACAAAGGGATTAAATACCTTAGTAACACAAACGTTGTGCTCGCCATCGGTTTGATGGTATTCATGCTATTTGCAGGACCAACAAACTTTATCATGGATTACTTCACGACATCATTCGGGTCTTATATCCGCGACCTGCCTTATATGAGCTTTCGGATGACACCTTTTGCGGAAGATAGTTCATGGGTCCAAAACTGGACCATTTTCTACTGGGCTTGGTGGATTTCCTGGGCTCCATTCGTAGGAACATTCATCGCCCGTGTATCCCGCGGACGTACGGTTCGTGAGTTCATTCTAGGTGTTCTATTAGTACCTACAATCTTTGGAGCTCTATGGTTCTCAGTGTTCGGTGGAACAGCAATTTCACTTGAATTCTTCAATGATGTAGATATCTATTCCGATGTTAGTGAACTCGGTTCAGAAGTCGCTCTCTTCTCTATGATGGAAAATGTACCATTAGGCTCAATCATGTCTTTCGTAGGGCTATTACTTATTAGTACATTCTTCGTTACATCTGCCGATTCCGCAACGTTTGTCCTGGGGATGCAAACAACGAACGGTAGCTTGAATCCTAAAAATCAGGTGAAATTCACTTGGGGAATTATCCAAGCAGGAGCAGCAGCCGTACTGCTTTGGCAAGGTGGATTAGGTGCTCTCCAAACAGCAGCGATCATCGCCGCCTTCCCGTTCACCTTTATTATGATACTCATCTGCTTCTCCTTGTTTAAGACCTTCCAGGAGGAAGGGAAAGTAGTTGATCTTAAGAAGAAAAAGAAATAATCAAACCTTCAGGAACCCAGAATATAATTTCTGGGTTCCTTTTTTATTCTACATGCTCCCATTCCTTACTAGATGCACGTCTAGCATACATTTCCTCTCCGAGCACCCTTTCCCCTCTTTCTGTTTTTCACATCCTTACACAAGCTGTTGCACGATTCTATATAGGCGTCTACAAGGTCACTCGGGTAATAAACGGTTTTACAGCAGATGTCACAATACAACATAAGACTATCAATTCCATGACAAAACGATAACATCAAAAAAATCTCTCTCATTCCTTGTTACACTGAGAATGGATTAAAGACAAGGGAGTGGGTCGGACCATGATGAATCGTATATTCCTATCTTTCTTAGCTATATTCTTACTCGCGGGATGTCTACAGAAAGGCGAAACCATTCAAGTACTTAAGGCTACACCTGAGAATTACGAATTATACTTATACACCGAAGCGGACCAACAGGAATCCGCACAAGATTACTTAAGCGCCCTCCTTGATTGGAAATTGAAACAGGATGACGGTGCTGAATTGCAATTCGAACAAACCGAAAAGGATCTAAATGACCTGAACATCCCAACAGATGATTTACCCGTACTCGTAGTTAAAGAAGAAGGAAAAACGGTGACCACGATATCTGGAAACAACCCACGTGAAAAGATTTTAATGACATTGGAAAATCATATAGCCATGGTTAGATAAAATCGAGCCTTCCTTATCCTCAGGGAAGGCTTTTTTATATAAAAACAGCTTACAGAGATCTGTTAATCCTGCGCTTAAAAGTCATGAACCCTTCTTTCCTATAAAAAAAAGCCCGCCAGACTCACGTGAGTCTGGCGGGCTTTCTAAATAGTATTATTTAACGATGTGGATCGGTTGATCGATCGCAACTTCAGCTGCTTCCATCGTGATCTCCCCTAGTGTCGGGTGAGCGTGGATGGTAAGTGCTAAGTCTTCAGCTGTCATGCCGGATTCGATAGCTAAGCCAAGCTCAGCAATCATGTCACTAGCATTCGCACCAGCGATTTGAGCACCGATGACAAGACCGTCTTCTTTACGTGTCACGAGTTTCAGGAAGCCGTCACTTTCGTTAAGAGACAGTGCACGTCCGTTTGCTGCAAATGGGAATTTGGATGCTTTGACCTCGTAACCAGCATCTTTTGCTTCCTGCTCTGTGTATCCAACAGAAGCTAGTTCTGGATCAGAGAATACAACGGCTGGAATTCCAAGGTAGTCGATCTCAGACTTCTCACCAGAGATCGCTTCTGCAGCGATTTTACCTTCATAAGAAGCTTTGTGAGCAAGTGGTGGTCCATCAACGATATCTCCGATAGCATAGATGTTATCAATGCTTGTACGGCACTGTTTATCGATTTCGATGATTCCTTTATCGGACATCTTGATTCCAAGATCCTCAAGACCGATTTCGTCTGTGTTCGGACGACGGCCAACGGTTACAAGTACGTAATCAGCATCAATGGATTTTTCTTCACCTTTAGCTTCATACTTCACGGTAACTCCGTTTTCCGTCTCTTCTACACCTTGAGCCATGGCTTCAGTCACCACGTCTACGCCTTTTTTCTTCAGACGCTTCTTAACGATGGAAGACATTTGCTTCTCGAAGCCACCAAGGATGTCTTTAGTACCTTCAAGAATCGTTACTTTTGTACCGAAGTTTGCATACGCTGTACCAAGTTCAGTACCGATGTAACCTCCGCCGATAACGACCATTTTCTCTGGGATTTCATCCAGATTCAAAGCACCTGTAGAATCCAGAACACGATCAGAGAATTTGAAAGAAGGAATCTCAATCGGACGGGAACCAGTTGCAATGATGCAATTGTTGAACGTGTATGTTTGAGAGTTCTTTTCATCCATAACACGAACCGTGTTTTTATCTACGAAGTATACTTCGCCTTTAACGATGTCTACTTTGTTTCCTTTAAGAAGACCTTCAACACCGCCAGTCAGTTTGTTAACAACGCCGCCTTTCCACTCTTGTACTTTAGAGAAGTCGACGGTTGTGTTTTCTGACTTGATACCCATGTCCTCAGCACCTTGAGCGTGTTCATAACGGTGACCTGCTTGGATCAACGCTTTAGAAGGAACACATCCGACGTTCAAACAAACGCCACCCAGGTTACCTTTATCGACAATGGTTACATTTTGACCGGATTGTGCAGCACGGATAGCGGCTACATAACCGCCAGGACCCGCACCAACAACTAACGTATCTAGTTCAATTGGGAAATCTCCTACTACCATACTTTACGCCTCCATCATGATTAGTTGTGGATCGTTCAGTAAACGCTTGATGTTGTTCATTGCGTGCTGAGCTGTCGCACCATCGATGATACGGTGGTCGAAGCTTAGGGAAATCGCAAGAACGGGAGCTACTTCAACTTCACCATCGCGTACGATTGGCTTGTCTGCAATACGTCCGATACCTAGGATCGCTACTTCTGGGTGGTTGATGACTGGTGTAAACCACTGGCCACCGGCAGATCCGATATTCGTAATTGTAGTGGAAGCACCTTTCATTTCTTCAGATGATAGTTTACCGTCACGAGCTTTCACAGCTAGTTCGTTGATTTCGCTTGAGATTGAGAAGACGGACTTGCGGTCTGCATCTTTTACGACTGGAACCATTAGGCCTTTCTCTGTATCAGCAGCGATACCAATATTATAATAGTGTTTCTGAATAATTTCATCCGTATTGTCGTCAATTGACGTATTAAGGACAGGATATTTCTTCAGAGTAGATACAAGAGACTTCACAACATATGGAAGGTAAGTCAACTTGATGTCCTGCTCAGCTGCAACTGCTTTGAACTTCTTACGGTGGGCAACTAGTTCAGATACATCCACTTCGTCCATCAAAGTTACGTGAGGAGCTGTATGCTTGGAGTTCACCATAGCTTTGGAGATCGCTTTACGGATTCCGCTCATCTTCTCACGAGTTTCTGGGTAAGCTTCGCCTGCAGCTGGAGCTGCTTGTTGTGTAGAAGCTGCTTCTTCCTGCTTCTCTTCTGCTGGAGCTTCAGATGCTGCTTCCGCTTGTCCGCCGTTCATGAAGCTTTCAACGTCTTCTTTTAGAACGCGGCCGTTTTTGCCGGATCCTTGAACTTTACGGATGTCGACATCATTATCACGAGCAAATTTACGCACAGAAGGCATCGCTACAACGCGACGGTCTTCATCAACGTCACCTTCGTCTGCAGATGCAGCTGGTTGTTCAGCTTTTTCTTCTTTGCTTTCTTCTTTAGATGCTTCTTCTTTTTCTTCCTTCGGCTCTTCTTTAGGCTCTTCAGAAGCAGGAGCATCTTCAGATCCATCATCGATTGTGATGATGACTGTTCCGACTGTAGTCGTTTCACCTTCATCCACATGGATGTCTTTGACCGTTCCATCTACTTGGGAAGGGATTTCTACAACAGCTTTATCGTTTTGTACTTCACAAAGTACATCGTCTTCTTTTACTTCGTCGCCAGGCTTGACGAACCACTTCGCAATTTCACCTTCGTGGATACCTTCACCGATATCAGGCAGTTTAAATTCGAATGCCACGGTTATTACCTCCTAGTATTAGAGATGATTAAAAGTTCATAACGTCGTTGACTTTTTCAACGATCGTGTTGTGATTTGGCAACCATACTTCTTCTGCTTGTGTGAATGCATAGACAGTGTCTGGTGCAGCTACACGCAATACAGGCGCTTCAAGGTGAAGGATGGCTTTTTCTTGAATTTCAGAAACAACGTTCGCTGCGATACCCGCTTGCTTTTGAGCTTCCTGGACAACAACAGCACGGTTTGTCTTCTTAACAGATTCAAGGATTGTTTCGTAATCTACTGGAGATACAGTACGAAGGTCAATGACTTCTGCACTGATTCCGTCTTTCTCAAGCTCTTCTGCAGCTTTAAGAGAAGAGTGAACCATTGCACCGTAAGCAACAAGGGTAACGTCTGTACCTTCACGCTTAACAGCGGCTTTATCAAGATCCACTGTATATTCTTCTTCCGGCACTTCTTCACGGAAAGAACGGTAAAGCTTCATGTGCTCAAGGAAGATGACAGGATCGTTATTACGGATGGAAGAGATCAAAAGACCTTTTGCATCGTATGGATTAGATGGGATAACCACACGAAGACCAGGCTGCTGAGCCATTAGACCTTCAAGGCTGTCTGCGTGAAGTTCTGGTGTGTGTACGCCACCGCCGAATGGAGAGCGAACAGTAATCGGCATTGGACGAGTACCACCAGAGCGGTAACGATAGCGAGCCATTTGACCGCTGATTGCGTCCATGACTTCGTATACGAAACCGAAGAATTGAATTTCAGGTACCGGACGGAAGCCTGTAAGAGCAAGCCCGATGGACATACCGCCGATTCCGGATTCAGCTAGTGGTGTATCAAATACACGATCTTCGCCGAATTCTTTTTGAAGACCTTCAGTCGCACGGAATACTCCGCCGTTTTGACCAACGTCTTCACCGAAAACAAGCACGTTTTCATCATTTTTAAGTTCTGTGCGCATCGCGTCTGTGATGGCTTGGATCATTGTCATTTGTGCCATGATTTACTTCGACTCCTTTTCCTTGTATTCTTCCATCTGCTCTTTCAAGTTAGAAGGAAGTTCCTCATGCATGATACCGATTAAGTCGGTAACCGTTTGTTTTGGAGTATTGTCAGCTTCTTTTACTGCTGCTTTAATTTCTTCTTTTGTCTTTTCGATCAATTCGTTTTCTTCCTCTTCAGACCATAGGCCTTTCGCTTCAAGGAACTTACGGAAACGAACGATTGGATCTTTCTTCTCCCACTCGCTGTCTTCATCTTCCGTACGGTAACGAGTTGGGTCGTCTCCGGCCATTGTGTGTGGGCCGTAACGATAAGTAAGTGTCTCGATCAATGTCGGACCTTCACCGTTTACAGCACGCTCACGAGCATCTTTCGTTGCGGCATAAACAGCAAGTACGTCCATACCGTCTACTTGAATGCCTTCGATTCCGGCAGCCACTGCTTTTTGAGCAATTGTTTGCGCTGCAGACTGCTTTTCAACAGGTACAGAAATCGCGAAACGGTTGTTTTGAACAACGAAAATCGCTTGGGCACCGAAAGCACCAGCAAAGTTGATACCTTCATAGAAGTCACCCTGGGATGCACCGCCATCACCTGTATATGTGATTGCTACAGCATTTTCACCACGTTTTTTATAACCAAGACCAACACCGGCTGTCTGCGTGATTTGTGCACCGATGATGATTTGCGGGCTCACTGCGTTCACACCTTCAGGCATTTGGTTTCCTTTATGGTGTCCGCGGGAGAATAGGAATGCCTGGTAAAGCGGCAGACCGTGCCAGATCAACTGTGGTACATCACGGTATCCTGGAAGAATAAAGTCTTCCTTCTCCAATGCAAATTGGCTTCCAAGCTGAGATGCTTCCTGTCCAGCAGTTGGAGCGTAGAAACCAAGACGTCCCTGGCGGTTAAGCGCGATAGAACGCTGGTCAAGGATACGCGTATAAACCATACGGCGCATAATTTCTTTCAGATCTTCATCAGATAGGTCAGGCATAAAATCTTCGTTTACGATTTCGCCTTCTTCGTTAAGGATTTGAAACGTTTCGAACTGATTTTCAATGTTCTCAAGAGTTCGTTTCAAAGTCATTCACCCTTTCCTTTCGTATTTTAAAATGGATGCTGTGAGTAGCTTTCCCAATTATGAAAAAAAACTGTACCGATTTGCTCTTTACGTTTTACCCTGAACACTTCTTTATTAATCATGCAGGGACGTTTATAGAAACTGTTACATTCTTCAAGTAAGATTCAATGGTACAATGTCAATCCATTATGTAGTTTAGCTCAAATCGTCATCATTCGTCAATCACTTCGCTACATAATATCTATACATAGTCTTAGAGGCTTCTGACAGCAGTCGGAAAATGACTTATTTTGTTATTTCATAACACAATACTGTATCACCACAAAATTAAGCCTGTATTAATCTTACGTTTTTTCTTCCATACAATCAACTGAATTGTTTGACCCAGGGGACTTCATGTGTCTATCCTGCGTTTCCTTCATTAATAAAAGAAAGGATGGAAAGTAAGTAAATGATTGACCACCTTCCTGGTTAACGGAGGTAAGTGATTGAGCCTGTCCAATGTTTGATGAGCATCGCTTCATATAAAAAGCCGCTGACGAATAGTCGTCAACGGCTTACCCTCTACTCTTCTGAAGTTGAGGATTCTTCTTGCTGTTCATAAGTAACATCAAGTTCCATGGCTTCATAAAGTTCTTTTTTCAATGCATTATACTCTTCTGTATGTTTGTTGAACGTCTCATTCTGTTCAATCACTTCATTATACTTTTGATTAATTTTATCGATTTGCTCCTGAAGCTTTTCTTCTTTCAAATCCTCATTCTGCATCATCTCATAGAGTTTGGCATCCAAAGTCAATGCTTCGTCATAAGCTGAATATAAATCCTGGTAAGAATCGTACCGGGCATTCATCGTTTCGACTAATTGCTCCGCTTTTTCTTTGGCCTCTGCGTTCTCTTCATCAAGATCCTCAATTAAAGGTTCAATTTCATCAAATTCCTCTTTTGCGGAATCGATGCTCTCTTTTTCAAGTTCAAGCTTTTCTCTTCGCTTTTCAACAATGGAAGCCGCCTGCTTGGACTTCTCCTCGATTTCATCAAATTGATCCATGTTCAAATTGATGATTTCCTCATATAATTGTTGTTCTTCTGTCTCAAGATCAACCATCGGCTGCTGCTGTTCGCGGAAAGCATCTTCTAACGTTACCGCTTTTTCAAGATGTTCATAAATCTGTTCTTCTGCTGACTGACCTGTACAGGCAGACAAGAAAGCTGCTACTGCCAGGAGCATCACTAGCTTATGTAATCGCACACCTTTTCCCCCTCGAATTCCGTGAAACATTATTGTAATCTAAACGTATCTACAATAGTATAATAAATGATATCAAATTGAAAGGACCATTTTCACATATGTTACCATTGACATAGAGATGAAAAAGGTCTATTTGAGAGAGCTCATTATTCCATTCATTATAAATACTGAAATCAATGAGGTAGAGCTTTTTTTTGAAAAATGTTTAGTCTGAAAGGATGTTGCTTAATGATCACAATGGACGATATTGTTCGTGAAGGTCACCCGGCTTTGCGTCAAGTGACAGAGGAAGTGCCCCTCCCCCCTTCTGAGGAGGATAAAGAAACGTTAGAAGAAATGATTCAATACTTGAAAAATAGTCAGGATGAGCAAGTTTGTAACCGTTACGGACTACGTCCAGGTGTCGGCTTAGCTGCACCGCAAATCAATGTAAATAAGCGGATGCTTGCGGTCCATTTCACGGATTTGAAAGATAAGTTGTACAGCTACGGTTTATTTAATCCTCGCATTGTCAGTCATTCAGTGGAAAAAACGTATCTTTCTACAGGTGAAGGATGTCTGTCGGTCGATCGCGAAGTGCCTGGATATGTTCCTCGCTATCGTCGTATTACTGTAAAAGCTACAGATCTTGAAGGTAATGATGTGAAGCTGCGCTTGAGAGATTATGCTGCTATCGTATTCCAGCATGAAATCGATCATCTTCATGGAATCATGTTTTATGATCACATTGATCAGGAGAATCCTTTTAAAGAGCCTGATAACGCCACACCTGCCGATCGATAAAACCAAAAGCTCCACCGTCGTTGACGGTGGAGCTTTTTTATACTCTCAACTTCCATACAAGCTAATTGCTTTTAAAGATTCTGTTTCGAAACGATCATGTGGTTCTAGGGGCTCCGGGAAAGGGCTCGCTTTCCATGGGGCGGGCGGTGAGCCTCCTCAGGCTACGCCTTCCGGGGTCTCACCTGTCCCACACGTCCCATAGGAGTCTCACCATTTCCCTACGCCCCTTTTCCATAGAAGAATCTCGAAACCACTTCTATTAAGGTTAATGGATGATTAAACCATCTCCACTACACGTAAGCTTGAACCGGAGCGCTATCCAACTTAGTAAAAGAGATCGTAACCACCCTACATAGAATGGAATGGTTGGGAAGCTGGGAGACTCCAGTAAGATAAAGAGTATAGGCGAGACCCCTAAGCGATGGAGCTCGACGAGTAGATTCCTACCCCTTGCCGCTCAACAGTAATAAGCCCCGGAGACATCTTGAAACTGTCCCTTCAAGAATCCTGCCAGTTAGTAGAAAAAAGGTTACTTCAACAATCCTAGTTCATAAATGGCATGGGAGAGACCGTCTTCCCCTACATCTTTAGTCACGAAATCGCTGACGGCTTTCGTTTCAGGAACGGCATTTCCCATCGCGACTCCTGTTCCAACTTCACGAATCATTTCGATATCGTTCAAGCCGTCGCCAAAGGCGTAGGTGTCCTCCATATGAAGACCTGCTGCTTCAATCATCTTTTTAATTCCTTCTGCTTTTGAACCACCTTTAGGAAGGACATCGCAGGAAACGGGATGCCAACGGATGTAATCGAAGGAATCATAAGCTTCTCTGTATTCTTCGATTTCTTCACCTTCACAGAATAAAAGGGACTGATAAATGTTTCTCCCTTTGAAAAAAGAGGCATCAGCACTAGGGTGCTCGATATATAGCGTACCCAGGCTCTCTTCAATATGATCGTGATCGGGAACGGAAGCTTTCATTTCTTCATGGTTCATGAAGACCATCGGATGATTATTGTGCTCTGCGTGCTTATGAAGGCGCTCCAGCTCTGGTTCAGACAGTGGATTCGTGTAGATTTCTTTTCCTTCGAAAACGACATACTGCCCATTGAAACTTACAAAGGAATCGATTCCAAGTTCTTCTCTCAGCTTCTTATACATAAAAGGAGCCCGTCCGGTTGCAATGGCGCAGTAAACCCCTTCATCTTTGAGTGCCTGGATCGCTGCCTTTGTTTTCTCCGGGAGTTTTTTATCGTGATCCAGTAGTGTTCCATCAATATCAAAAAAAGCAATTTTTTTCGTCATTTCTTTGTTCCTCCTCGTCGGCCTGCGTACAATTTCTCCTATGTATCATAGCATACCCCACTCTTTGGCTATACTGTAGCATGAGTGGATAGGTTTGAGAAGAAAAACACACGATATATACAAAATCTAATATGTAAATGTTTCATTCTTCCACAAACCGTATTATACTAGAGATAACAGGGATTGGGCGGTTTAACGTTTTTTTGTTTTCTTCTTTAAGTATGAAAGGGGATAGATGCAGATGATGAAGCGTCTACGAAGGAAGCTTAGAAAACGTTGGAAAGATTTCATGAAACGAAAAACATACGCGTAAACCATTGTTTTTGGGTGTACCGAGCACCCGCACATACCATTATCATTCCCATATAGGAAACAATCGTGCTATGATGATGACAGGACAAGAATGTGGAAATTATATCTAGTTAGGAGCGATAGAGTAATGATATTTAAAGTACTTTATCAGGAACTGGCGAGCGAAGTTCCTGTCCGTGAACGTACAGACAGCATGTACGTGGAAGCGGAAACAGAAAGACAAGTTCGTGAAAAGTTAAAAAATGAAGGATTCAATATCGAATATATTCAGGTGCTTGATGAGGATCATCTTGAATATGAAAAGCAATCCGAAGATTTCAAAGTGGAGAATTTTTAACTTATGAAATTCGTAAAAAATGACCAGACAGCCGTATTCGCCCTTGGCGGACTCGGTGAAATTGGTAAAAACACGTACGGAGTACAATTCCAAGACGAAATCATCCTCATTGACGCTGGTATTAAATTCCCGGAAGACGAGCTGCTCGGTATCGACTATGTTATTCCGGATTATACGTACCTCGTCCAAAATCAAGACAAGATCAAAGGGCTGTTCATTACGCACGGTCACGAAGACCACATTGGTGGAATTCCTTACTTGCTGCGTGAAATCAACATTCCAATTTATGCGGGCAAACTGGCGCTCGGCCTGATCCGCAATAAGTTGGATGAACACGGTCTCTTGCGGAATGCGAAACTGAATCCTATTCAGGAAGACGATGTCATCAAATTCCGTAAAACATCCGTATCGTTCTTCCGTACGACGCACAGTATCCCTGATTCCTACGGTGTGGTAGTTAAAACTCCACCAGGAAACGTCGTACACACAGGGGACTTTAAATTCGACTTCACCCCTGTAGGAGAACCAGCTGATCTTGCTAAGATGGCTGAAATCGGTAAAGAAGGCGTGCTTGCCCTATTATCCGATAGTACCAATGCAGAAGTTCCTGGTTTTACTAAGTCCGAACGAATCGTAGGACAAAGTATCGATGACATCTTTTCGCGTATGGATGATGGTCGATTAATCTTTGCAACCTTTGCATCAAACATCCACCGTCTTCAACAAGTGGTGGAATCTGCCGTTAAGAAAGGCCGTAAAGTGGCTGTTTTCGGACGAAGTATGGAATCTTCCATCCGAATCGGTCAGGAACTTGGATATATCCGTGCCCCTAAGGATACATTCATTGATGCCCAGCAGATCAACCGACTTCCAGCAAATGAAGTCGTGATCCTTTGTACAGGCTCACAAGGTGAACCAATGGCTGCCCTGTCACGTATCGCCAACGGAACTCACCGTCAAATTCAAATTCAACCTGGCGATACCGTCGTGTTCTCTTCTTCCCCAATCCCTGGAAACACGATCAGTGTCAGCCGTACGATTAATAAACTCTACCGCGCCGGTGCTGATGTCATCCACGGCCCATTGAATGACATCCACACATCCGGTCACGGTAGCCAGGAAGAAATGAAGCTGATGCTTCGTTTGATCCAACCGAAATTCTTTATGCCGATTCACGGGGAATACCGTATGCTTAAGGAGCACACGAAGCTCAGTCACGATTGTGGCGTCGAGCCTGAGAACTGCTTCGTCATGGATAATGGTGACGTCCTTGCTCTTGGTAAAGAAGAAGCAAGTGTCGCAGGTAAAATCCCGTCCGGGTCTGTCTATGTCGACGGAAGCGGAATTGGTGACATCGGTAACATCGTCCTTCGTGATCGTAGAATTCTTTCTGAAGAAGGTCTTGTCATCGTAGTCGTCAGTATCAACATGAAAGAATTCAAGATCGCATCAGGTCCTGATATCATCTCGCGTGGATTCGTCTACATGAGAGAATCAGAAGACTTGATCAAAGAAGCACAGAATCTCGTCAGCTCCCATGTTGAAAAAGTGATGGAGCGTCGTACGACTCAATGGTCTGAGATCAAAAATGAAATCACAGATACCATTGCTCCATTCTTATTTGAAAAGACGAAGCGTCGTCCGATGATCCTTCCAATCATTATGGAAGTGTGACCTTAAAAAAATCCCCGCTGGATTTCCAGCGGGGATTTCTTTTTATGTCAGTCGTTTCAATGCTTTTTTCATGTCCGGTAAGTCGAGGTTTCCGGATTCAAAAAATTCTTTGACGATATACTTGGAAAAGTTAACGGCTGACTGATAATCAATCTTCCCAGGGAGTGGCGCCTGGTCTTCAATGACGACATCAATCAGTACAGGTTTTTCGGAAACGAAGGCCTGCTTCATTTTTGTAGAGAGCTCTTCAAAGGACTCCACTCGATAGCCTTCTCCCCCACAAGCTTCCGCAAACTTAGCGAAGTCCACTTCTCCCAAGTTTGTCGCATAATTCAAATGCCCCATCTGTTCTTGTTCGTACTTAATCATCCCGATTTTACTATTGTTCAGCACGATCATCTTGATTGGCAGCTCATATTTGACGGCCGTCACAAAATCATGCATCACCATGGAGAATCCACCATCACCGGAAACTCCGATTACCTGCTTGTCCGGATACGCTTTTTTCGCAGCAATCGCTCCAGGAAGTCCACTTCCCATCGTTGCCAACCAGCCAGACAAAACGAACTTTTGGTTCACAAGATGCAGGAAGCGGGAAAGCCATACGGTCACGTTGCCTACGTCGCCAGAGATAATAGCCCCCGGTTCCATATGTTTTTCAAGTTCGTACATCACCTGAGGCGCATGTAATGGGTTCTCTGTGGATCTTTTCTCCTCTTGAAGAGCGATTCTCCAGTCATTCATTTTTTCCTGGTAATATTCGAGGTACTCTCTCTTCTCGACAGGAGCCGTAAGCTTGGCAAGAGCGGACATTGTTTCTTTACTGTCCCCAGCAAGCCCGACTTCAATGGGATAATACTTCCCAAGGTTTTCAGGCTTATTGTCGATTTGAATGGCTGCGACATCATCAGGCAGGAAATAACGGTATGGAAACTGTGTGCCTACGAGAATCAGCAGGTCCGTTTCCTTCATGGCATGGTAAGCCGGCTTTGTACCGATTTGACCATGCTGTCCGAGGCAGTAGGGATGATTATCAGGAATCACTCCTTTTGCAAGCAGACTTAAAATAATGGGAGCTTTAATCGACTCGGCAAAATCGATCAGTTCATTCGGGGCATTTCTCGTTCCCTGCCCTGCCAAAATGATCGGTTTTTCTGCTTTTTCAATAAGTTGCCTTGCTTCGTTTAATTGTTTTTGTGAAGGGAAAATTTCTGGTCTATAATAATCTCCGGAAGTGAGGCGGACCTCATCTGTCTGCTTGGCCGCGAATAAATCATCAGGGACAATCAGGACAGATACCCCTTTATGTGCGTAGGCTTCTTTAATAGCCTGGTCAAGCAGGTCTGGGAGCTGTGCTTCCGTCTCTGCCCGGCGGTTGAATACCGCGACATCATCGAACATTCTCTCCAGGTTGATTTCCTGGAATGCCCCTGTCCCTACTTCTTCACTATGCACTTGTCCAACAATCGCAAGAACAGGCGCGCTGTCCGCTTTGGCATCATAAAGGCCGTTAAGTAAGTGAACCGCTCCAGGTCCAGCGATAGCGGCTGTAACTCCGATTTTTCCTGTCAGTTTAGCATAAGCAGCTGCTGACAGGGCTCCGGTTTCCTCGTGGCGGACTTGGACGAATTCAATTTCATCCTGCCTTTTCCTTAAATCATCGATTAACTCGTTGATCGAATCTCCCGGCATACCATATATGTGATCGACACCCCAATTAATGAGTTGTTGTGTCATAACTTCACCTGTTCGTTTATTGAACATCCAAATCATCCTTTCAAGCTCCATATTATCTTCTATAACCTTTCTTATTTCCTTTTCCCGCTTTTCTTAAACAAAAAGATGGATGAGCAAACCTAATCACCCATGTACTGCCTATCTGCTCTTATCGTTTCTCATTTTCGATCTATGTACTGATGAAATAAAAGAAGCGCTTCGAATGATCATTCGAAGCGCTTTCTGAACTACTTTTTATTCTCCTTGTCTTCCAGTTCGAGTATTTCATTTCCCAGCTGATCAATTTTCTCCTCCAGAGACTTCATAAATAGAATTTTCGAATCCAGTTCTTCTTCGTATTCGAAAGTCTGACCAAGGATCTTTTTCATTTGCTCATCTAAAAAGGTTATCATATCTTCGGAAGCATCCCCTGTTTCATTTGAAAAAGCATGCAAGTATTTTTGATTGAGTTTCACCAGTTTTTCATTCTCAGCCTTCCATTGATGCAAAGACTGTTCTTTTTGCTCCAGTTCCGAGCGGGCGGCAGATAATTTCTTTTCTAACTGCCCTTTCGTCCGCTCCCATTCTTCCTCTTTCTTCTTCCATTGCTGACATTCTTTTTCGTAAACCTGATTGTTCGTCTCGAACTGCTCTTTTTCTTTTTTTAACTGTTGAAGCAATTGGTCATTTGCTTTTTGCTGACCCATTAATTTGTCTTTTTCCTGCTTCAATTTTTGAATCGAGTCTTGTAAAGTCGGCAATTTCTGCTCAAACGCTTTACTCGTGGCCCTTCGTTTTTCAAGCTCATTTTTTAAATGTCGAATCGTGGCCTGCTGTTCGGACTTTTCTTCTAAAGAATTCTTTAACCTGCTTGCCTGCGATTCATTTTTAGCAAGGAGTTTATTGAATTTTCTATCCTTATCTTCATAGGCAGCTTTCAGTTTTGTATACTCTTCTTTCTCTTTCTCCTGTTTATTCATCAATTCAGCATAGGTTTCTTCTGCCTGATGTAAGGATTTTTTGTACGTATCCATTTGTTTGTCTCTTTCCACTTGTTGAGACTCTAACCCCTGGACCTTTCCATTTAATTCTTCTTTTTCTTGAAGGATCATTTCCATGCTTTCTTTCAACGATTGGTTTTCTCCGGATAGATCAGCCAAGCGTGCCGCATGTGCAGATGCTTTTTCTTCATACTCCTGGATGGATTTTTTCCACTCTATTTTTATCTCATCCAGTTCTTTTTCTTTCTTATGGAGCCGATACTCGACTTGAGTGATCTCTTTTTTAGCTGAGGAAAGGTGTTGGGAAATCTCCGAGAAATTTTTTTGATACCGTTCCGCTTTTTCCCTCCACACAGCCGCTTCCTCTTGTAACGCTTCTTGACGCTTCTGGCTATTGGACAATTGGGATTCTATTCCTTGAATCCTGCGATGGGCTTCCTCTGTGGCTACGCCTTTTTCTTTAATCAGTTCTTCATTCTCCTGCAATAGTTCAGCATTTTCCTTCTTTAATTTACTTAATAAAGCATAATGGTAGTTTTCCTGATAATCCTTGACTTTCTCTTTGTATTTGGCGAGTTCTGACTTAAAATGAATGATTTTCTGTTGAAGAACGATTGTGTCTTTTTCCATTTTCATTCCTCCCATCAACAAATCCACTTACTCCTCCAACAAATCAAGAATGTCCTTGAGCTTTTTTTCTTGTTCTTCCATAAGGGACTCCCATTTTTCATCATCTAGAGGAGCGGAAGCCACAGGTTTATTCCAGGAATGTCCTTGATGGAACATCATCATTATAAATAGCATTTGAATGGTCTCCCCATCCAAAAACATGAAACTCTTGCTTGTATCGCCTTCCTTTACTTCTCCCAATTTACGAACCATCCATTGTTTTAGATACTTTTTCATTAAAATTTGGAGTTCCAGGTCATCCACCTCAGCCTTCCCCCTCCCTCACATTCGTTCCACTAACATGAATTTGATTCAAAGAAGCGATGCCATTTTCAAATCCATCCCCATACGTAAAACCTTTTATGCTCTCTGTATAATTCTCTTGAGGTGACCATTTCATTTGGAAATTATTAAACGATAAGAGGTTGCCAGGTTCTATCTGATTCACCTCTATTGGCTTCAACCAAAACTCTTCTTTATCGGATTTTTCATTCATCCTTTCCCAGGCTCCCGGCATGCGCATTTTCATGGTTGAGTCCTTGTAAACATATTTTCCGGAAAAGCGAAGGATGGAAGCTTCTTTAAGCTTCAGACAGATGTAGGGGTTACGGAAGGGTTCCATTTGATGATTATAGATATGAAAACTTCCAATAAGCATGCTTTCTTGAGCTGGGTCGTGGGAAAAATGAATAGAATATGTAAAATAACAGTACGTGGATGGAGCCTGGTGTTTTTTTAGTGCTTGAATCTTCGCTTTAATGGATTGAAGATACTGGTCATTCTTCCTCTTCCATTGTGAGATGTTGTCCTCCACATTGACCACCTCCTCTAGTCTCCATGACTTCCTATTAATGGAGGACCCGCCGTTTGAGGGTTCACCATTTTTTGCAAAAATAAAAAGAGAGGATCAGATCCTCTCTTTTAATCTATGCTTAATACTTAAGCATCATCACCATTGTCGCCATCAACATTTGGGAACAATACAGGGCATTGTGGTGGAATTGTAGGAGTCGGGCAAGGCGGGATAGGAAGAATATCACGCGGTTGGCAGAACTCTGCTACGATTTCAAGTGTGACATCGTATGTGGACTGAATGCTTTGGCATAGACGTACAGTCACATCAACATCAAGCTCGTCGACTTCTGTTCCGTTTTCTACACAGGAAGCTGTGCAAACGAAGCAGCTCAAGTCCGTATAATCCACATCAATGTCTGTTCCTTCTGGTGCGCAAAGAAGGACCTGCTCACAGCGTGTGAATGTAGCGCTTCCAACCTCAACGGTTCCTCCACCTAATTCAGGTGTAAGTTCAACAGAAATGGTCACTTCAAAGTTTTTACGGATGTTGACAAGCTGCAAAGTCAGCAACGTACCATCGACAACAAGTTCCTGATCGACTCGGCCAAGAACCTCGACATCCACAGGCTCCACTTCACATGTTACTGAATCGATGACGATATCGTCACATGTCAACTGAGCCCCATCTGGACCGACCGGTAGTTCAAGTCCATCGACACTCAAATCGAAAGTCGCTTCATTGATAATCCAATCATAAACTTTTTCTGTGTTGATACATAGGAGCTCCTGGCCCCCAGTAAGATTTTTTGCTTGCATGGTATGCAAACACCTCCGAATAAGATTTTTCTTTCATTCGTAGCATATGAACGGATGTACCGATGGGTCTAGTGCAAATGCTGATATTTCGTACGTTTTAGCATTTTGTGCGAACACCTATAGTAGATTCATGGACATGGATGGCTGTGACTGTCCTTATAAAAAGAAAAATCTAAAATAATCCTTTTTTCAAGGCATACAATGATTAGTACACGAATACAATTGCGGAATTTACGAAATAACCGGCACATATGTCACGTATTGGAAACACAAAAATAGTATATTAATGTGCTTGAAAAGGGTGATGAGTGATGGATCAAAAACGTCCGAACAACTCAAAAGAACTAGAATCTAAACTGGAAAAATTGTCGCTTTATAAAGAGATGCTGCAATCACTACAGAAAACCAATGTCATCGATGACTACCTTCTTATCAAACAAGAATCTCATGATTCTAAGAATCAAACAGAAGGAGTTTTAAAGAAAATGGATGAATACCATTACAACGCCGAGCAGAGATCCCAACAACTCGCTGCTCAAATACAATCCGTGAAGGAAACGGTGAACGGATTGCAAAAAGACATCGACTTTATTAAAGAGAAAATGGACCGTCTTCAAGTTCATGATTTAATGGAGAAAATGAATCGTTTCATGGATAATCAAGGGTCTGCTAAAAAAGCAGAGGAAGTGAACGAAGTCACTCGTTTGACTCAGGAAATCCAGCAGTTGAAGCAGCAAATGCAAACCGTTGAGCATCAGAAAGAAATCCCTGTTGCTGAACACCCTGTGAAGCAAAAAGGAAAAGTTCAAACCTCCGATTTTCGGAAGCTTCAAAATATGCTTCAATCAAAGAGGATCTCACCACAACGAAATGATTACCATCAGCCAATGAGTCACCAACATCCCTATACGTCCTACCAGCAAAACTACTCTGGCAATACACAGGGCTTCCAAGGCCCCTCATCGTTTCCTAAACCGACGAGAGCCAAAGCTGGAAAATCAAAAACTTACGTCAACCCTCAGTTCGACTTCAACCAGCAGACAACGATAAAGGCAAACTCAAAAAAAAACGATAAAGAAACCGCCCACGTCGGAATAAACAAAGAGAAGACCACAAAGAAAACGAATATACAATTTCAATTGATGAAACCTGAATCTGCACAAATGGCCATTTACCATGCAGAAGCACAGAAACCACGTATAATGAGAAATGAATCGAACAGTGAAAATAATCAAATAGAAACCAAGGATCATTCAAACCTTCCTTCCAGTAATGAATCCATGAAGAAAAAGGAACGATCCCTGCTTTCTATTTTCCAGCGGTGGAACAGCTGATATGAAAATCCTGAAGGACTTATATGATCAGATGATTCGCCAAGGTTCTGAAGCTCTCCCGTATGAAACGTGTGGTCTACTCAGTGGTGAAGTTCCCAGCGATATTCAAAAGTTATGGCCGTTAGAAAATGAATGGAAGTCGCCTCATCGCTTTTATGTGAGTAAGAAGGTCGTCGAAGAGACATTAGAGAGAATAACAGCAATCAATCAGACGGTGCTGGGCGTTTATCACTCTCACCCAACCACAGCACCAGTTCCTTCCTTTTATGATCTAAAGAATCATCCGGATGAGGAGGTTAAAATGCTGATTATCTCCTATAAAACCAGCCCTCCAACGATAAAATGTTATTCCATTAAAAATTTTACTTATGACGAACACCCTTTTTCCATAGAATAAACACCTGCCCTTCCCATTCAACCTTTTTTGATTATAATAAACTATCAAGGTTAAGGAGAGGTAAACGTGAAAGCCAGAAATGTGAAAAGACAAGTTCAAAACAAGCCTTTTATGAGAGCTTCCAACCAACCCATTGTCATTAACACATCTTCCAGTAAAACCGTTCGTCCACGTGGCGGATGCTGTGGTAAAAAGAGAACCTAATCCACTCGCCTCCGAATGAGAGGAATTGAGCGTTCTTATTTTATGTATCATAATCCAAAGAGACTCTTTCTCATCTCATGGGATTAAGACATCCCTGGGAATAAGAAGTCTATATGAATAATCCAAATGAATTCTCCATATAAGATGATAAAAAAAGGAAGAAGACGCCATCGGTACACTGCGTCCTCTTCCTTTTCTTTGTCTATTGATTTTGGCAGGAGCCACGGCCTAATCCTCCAATACCAGGTTCTTTTCAAAACGACTGATATCTTTATCCGCACCAATGACGATCAGCACATCACTTTCTTTAATTTCTTCCGTTGCCATTGGGGAGACAATTACATCCTTGTCCCGTTTAATCGCAACGACGTTACATCCATACTCTGCACGGATATCAAGATCCACCAGGGTTTGACCACCCATTTTGCTTCCAGCTTTCACCTCCACGACACTATGGTCATCAGAAAGCTCGATGTAGTCAAGAATGTTATTCGAGATGATGTTATGAGCGATTCGTTTCCCCATATCACGTTCCGGGTGAACGACTTGATCGGCTCCTATTTTATTGAGAATTTTTTCATGGTAATCATTTTGGGCCTTTACCGTAATCATTTTGATGCCCATTTCCTTTAGAATCAATGTCGTCAGCATGCTGGCCTGGATATTGTCCCCTATGGCTACAATGACATGATCGATGTTACGGAACCCAAGCTCCTTCAGTACATACTCATCGGTTGAATCAGCTATGACGGCATGTGAAGCAATATCCCGATATTCGTTTACTTTATCTTCATCAAGGTCAAGAGCAAGTACTTCCATGCCCTCACGGCTCAATTCACGGCAGATGCTGCCCCCGAACCGGCCGAGACCGATGACGGCGAATTCTTTTTTCATACGTCTACCCCCAACTGTCTCGCAAATTCTATGCTTTATTTTATCACATTCACCCTATCACAACATATGAAATCTCTATATTCTTATGAGATCACCCAAGGATGCCGCTATTCCTTAAAGATCGATCCCTGCCCTTTCTCATGAGGACCTGAAATCGATGGGGTCACCCGTTCATTTTTCTTTCAGAGCTTTTCATTTTTGCTCCTATTATAAAAGATGGGAGAGCATAAATGATGAAAAAGAAACCAAGAATGCCATAGACTGCGCCTTCAAAGCCCCTTATGTTAACATAACCGTGATAAAAAAGTATGGCAGCAGCAATTGTTAACAAGCTTCCGGGTAACATCCTGCCCCATAGGGAAAAGCCCTTTTTACTGAACAACCACGAGAGTGTTAATCCTATGATTCCTGGTACTAAAGATATGAGGAAAGGTCCATAAAGCATCATAAGAGCATCTCCTTTTCATTAGGATTTGAGTTCTCTACTAAAACCGGTTATAGGAACCTTATACGATACGAAATCGATTTTGTTTCAAAAGAACACTTTTTTTAAAACAAAAAGCATAGAGTCCGTAGACTCTACGCTTTTCATATCGTACGTTTATTTTTTCCCTTTTATATAGTCTGCATCGAAAAGGAAAAGTCTCATTAACAGGAAGAGTGATGGGATCAACAATAACAGTCCTGCAATAAAAACGATCACTAAAGCGATAGCCATAGAATCGTTGGTTACGCCACTGGTAATGGTAACGTAAGGATAAAGCAAATACGGTAAATGAGAGGCTCCATATCCGAAGAAGGCGATGAAAAATTGAATCATAACAGCAATAAAGGCCCATCCATAATACTTCCCTTGATAGACGAGAAAGACAGCAATCATGAAAAAGGCTACCGAGATTCCGAATACCCACCATAATTCAATGGCTCTTTGAAAATGATCCATATTCTGCTGACTGAGTGCTATGAATGTCGTAAGACTGGCAATGATCGTTGGAGAACTCCAGAATAACGCGTATTTTCTAAGGATTTCAAGCGCCGGTTGATCTCCTGCCCGGTTGGCATAGTAGGCAAGAAACATGGCGCTGATATAAAGGACACTGACAATAGCTAGAAAAACAACACTCCAGGAATATGGACTTGAGATTAATTCTCCATAAAGGAGTTGGACACCATTAGCCGTCTCTTCAATATATCCACCTTCGGATATCGTTAACGCCGTAGAAAGAGATGCCGGGATGAGCAAACCTGTCGCTCCATACAGGAACATATAAAGAGAATTATCTTTCGAGCCATAGTTTTCAAATGCATAAAAGGATCCTCTGATCGCGAGCAGGACAATAGCGATACTGCCAGGAATCAAAAGCGTTTGTCCAAAATAGTAGGCCATATCCGGAAAAAACCCAACGAGTCCTACAAAAAAGAAGACAAAGAAGACGTTGGTCACTTCCCACACAGGGGATAAATACCGGGAAATCAGCTGATTGATCAAATGGTCTTTCTTCGTCAATCGTGCATAATAGGCAAAGAAACCAGCACCGAAGTCAACGGAAGCAACGATCAAATATCCATAAAGAAAGAGCCAGAGAACGGTAATTCCTATCAATTCATAACTCATGAGTCACCCTCCCTGCTTGCAGCGGCTGTCTGAGGATAACGGTGTTCCAATTCCAATTCAGCCGGTTTTCCTTTGAAGATTTTCCGTAAAGTCATAAGACATCCCATAGCGAGTACGAGGTACACCGCCGCGAAAAGAATGAACATCGAAAATACATACGGAGAGGTTGTCGCACCTTCTGCAACGGTCATGAATCCACGTAAAATCCATGGTTGGCGACCTACTTCTGCATAAATCCAGCCAAACTCAATCGCAAACATGGTCAGAGGACCTGTAGCTACAATGCCCCATAAAAGGAGCGGGTTGTATTCGTTCCATCTTTTAAACTTCCAAAAAATGAGGAATAGAAGTGAAATGCCGAGTGTGTAGAATCCGATGCTGACCATGAGGTCGAACATGTAGTGGATCCATAGAGGCGGCCGTTCCTCTTCCGGTGTTTCATTTAACCCTTCAACCTCTGCATTAAAGTCGCCGTGAGCAAGGAAACTCAACGCATTCGGGATCCGAATCGCATTTTCTACTTCATTGTTCTCATTCAGCGTACCAAAGACAACTAGGTCCGCCCCTTCCTCTGTTTCAAAATGCCACTCCCCTGCTGCCAATTTTTCCGGCTGGTATTCAGCAAGGAATTTAGCAGAAAAGTCGCCGGCAACAGCTGTCAGAATCGCAAATAGAAACGTCATCGTAACCGTAAGCTTCAACGCTTTTTTATGATATAACGACCCTTTTTTCACGAGAATAATGAAGGCCGCAATACCTGCAAGTACAGCAGCGGCTGTTAAATAGGAAGAGGATATCACGTGAAACACTTTCGTCGGGGTGGCAGGGTTGAACATTGCTGCTATTGGGTCAACCGCTGTAAAGCGTCCATCCTCCATTTCGAAACCCTGAGGTGTGTTCATAAAAGAATTGACTGTGGTAATGAAAAAAGCGGACAACGTCCCACCGATGACCACAGGTATAGATAAGATCCAATGATAGATTGGTTTCTTAAACCGGTCCCACGTATATAAATAAATGCCAAGGAAAATCGCTTCAAAGAAAAACGCGAACGTTTCCATGAAAAGCGGCAACGCAATGACATTCCCTGCCAACTGCATAAAACTTGGCCAAATTAATGATAACTGCAGGCCGATCGCGGTACCTGTTACTACTCCGACAGCTACAGTAATCGTATAGCCGCGGGCCCACCTGCGGGCAAGCAATGTATAGTGTGGATCTTTTTTCTTAATTCCGATGAGCTCGGCAATCGATATGAGTACAGGAACACCGACACCAAGCGTCGCAAAAATCGCATGGAAAAGCAGTGTCATAGCTGTAAGCGCCCGGCTCAATTCAACGGTTTCAAAACCAAACATCTTTCTTCCCCCTAACTAAAATCGGTCATACTACCGTTAGTATAAAGCTTGAAAACGGTTCATGGTCAGATGGTTGTTGACGATTTTGTGACATCCTTCACAAAGTGTCTATTATATGAAAATATTACCCTAACATCTTCCTAGTGTCGAACATTATGCCTATTTCCCCTCTTCCCCATTGCTACATCCATGTAACTTAAGAATAGCAATTACAAACACACTCCTTCTTACTATAGCTCCCTTTAGTTGAAGACTCAGTTTCGAGACTTCTGGTGGGTGGAAGGGGGCTGCGGGGAATAGCTCGCTTTCCGCGGGAGCGCGGTGAGCCTCCTCGGACTGCGTCCTGTGGGGTCTCACCCTGCCCTTTTTTCCCGCAGGAGTCTCGCCATTCCCCTCCGCCCCTTTGCCAAGGAAGATTCTCGAAAACACTACTTAGAAAATTAGCTTATATGTTTATAGGAAATGGATAATATGTACTCTATCCAATGGACGTTTAGAATGCGTAATCGCTTGATACTAAGCCCTTTTTGCCTGCCTATAGGTGGGAAGGATTAGAACCTTATTTATAAGTGCAGGGGTTCTATAATCTGCCTATCAAAATCATAAGAGCTGCCCTTTTAGTGTTGGTTTCGAGAATCTATTCCGTGGCAAAGGGGCGGAGGGAAACGGTGAGACTCCTATGGGACGTGTGGGACAGGTGAGACCCCGGAAGGCGTAGCCTGAGGAGGCTCACCGCCCGCCCCATGGAAAGCGAACCTTTTCCCGGAGCTCCTAGAACCACACAAAAGTCTCGAAACTGAGTCTTCAACAATCCTGCCATTTAGTTGAACAAAAAAAGACACCGCTAACCGGTGTCTTTTTGAAGTATTATATAGCATCAAGCATTTGGAACTGGGCTTTTACAAGGTCGTAGTACTCACCTTCCTGATCCATCAGTTCATCATGTGAACCTTGTTCCAGGATGCGTCCATTTTCAAGGACGAAAATGTTGTCTGCTTCTCGTATCGTGGACAAGCGGTGGGCAATCATGATTGCTGTTCGTCCTTTCAGCAGTTTGCGAAGCGCCTGCTGAATTTTAAGTTCGGTTTCTGTATCGATACTTGCCGTTGCCTCATCCAAAATGAGAATTCTTGGGTTGGCAAGCAGCGCACGGGCAAAGGACAGGAGCTGTCGCTCACCGGCAGAAAGGATATTTCCCCGCTCTTCGACTTCTGTTTCATAACCGTTATTAAGACGTTGGATAAAATCATCGGCTCCAACCACTTTTGCCGCTTCCATGACATCTTCATCAGAAGCATCCGGGCGTCCGAAACGGATGTTTTCCATAATTGTACCTGAGAAGATGAACGTATCCTGCAGAACCACACTAATCTGCTGACGGACACTATCAATCGTAGCATTCTTCAGGTCGACCCCGTCGATTTTGACTGCTCCCTTGGTCGGATCGTAGAAACGACTGATTAAGTTCGCGATTGTCGACTTTCCGGACCCTGTATGACCGACAAGAGCGACGGTCTCCCCTTCTTTCATTTCGAGGTTGATGTCATGAAGGGCGATGCGTTTAGAATCGTAGGCGAATTGGACATGATCAAATTCAATATGGCCCCTCATGTCTTTCAGCTCAATGGCATCTTTCTTCTCCTCCACATTTGGTTCCTCATCCAGGAATTCAAAAATCCTCTCAGAAGCAGCCATAGCCATCAGGAGCTGGTTATACATCTGTCCTAAACGGGAAATCGGCTCCCAGAACATACCAAGGAAGAAAGCGAACATGACGAAGTCCCCTACCAGGATACTGGACTCCAGGATTAAGTGAGCACCATACGCGACTAGGATGACCGTTCCAACCGCATTGCTCATTTCTACAAATGGACGGAACATGGCACTTTTCCTTGATGCTGTGTTCCAGGATTCGAAGTTATCGGTATTCACACCATTAAAGTACTCTATGTTTTCTTTTTCCTGAGAAAAAGATTGAGTTATGCGAATCCCCTGGAGGCTCTCATTCAAATGTGAATTCAGCCTCGATTGTTGAATCCGTACATTCTGCCAGGAGCGGCGAATGTTACGACGCAGCTTCGTCGAGATATAGAACATGATCGGCAGAATGACTAGAATTGCCAGGGCAAGTTTTGGACTGAAGACTAAAAGAATGACGACAATTCCTGTCAACATGACCACGTCCATCAGCAGGTTGATGATCCCATTCGTGAACAATTCCTGCAGGGAGTTAATGTCGTTCATGATCCGGACGAGGATGGAACCTGCGGACCTTGAGTCAAAAAACTTATGCGAAAGTCGTTGGACGTGGGAAAATAAATGCTGCCTCAAGTCATAGATCACATTCTGACCGAGAATGTTCACATATTTAATTCTAAGTGCATTGCCGATATAGCTGAGTAAATACATGATGGCAATTCCAACCACAAGTTGGATCAATAGATTGGTGTTCCCATCAGCAATCGCCATGTTGATGGCTACTTGACCAATTAAAACGGGAACAACCAGTCTCACGATCGTGGATACGAGCATCGCAATGATCGCAACAGGCAGCAATGTTTTGGCATAGGGCTTCAAGTACTTGAGCAGCCGCCACATTTGAGCCCAGTTGAACGGCTTCTCAATCGCCTGGTCCTGCGTATATTTAAATCGATTCAAATGGGTGCTCGTTTCTGGTTCATGCTTGGGTTTGCGAGCCATGGTCTCCCTCCTTTTATGAAATATTAGATGTCTTTAAAATTTTCTCTTTGTCCTGATATTGAATATCGTAAATTCGTTGATAAGGTCCTCCATTTGTAAGAAGGTCTTCATGCACGCCACGTTCCTTGACGGCACCGTCTTCAAGTACGATGATTTCATCAGCATGTTTCAATGAAGAAATACGGTGGGCAATGATGAATGTCGTCCGACCTCTCATCACTTCCTGCAACGCTTTTTGAATCTTGAACTCTGTTTCCATATCAACAGCAGACGTTGCATCATCCAACACGAGGATCGCTGGATCAATAAGAATTGCCCGGGCTATGGCAATCCGTTGCTTTTGACCTCCGGAAAGACCCATGCCACGCTCCCCTAAAAGGGTGTCATAGCCTTCAGGCATCTCCATGATAAACTCATGAGCCTGGGCCCTCTTGGCGGCATCGATGACATCTTCAATCGTCGCGTCGGGATTTCCATAAGCGATGTTTTCTTTAATGGTCGTTGAGAAAAGGAAAGACTCCTGTAAGACAAAGCCGATATTCTTGCGCAGACTTTTCAAGCCATACTCCTGGACCGGGCGCCCATCGACGAGAACTTCCCCTTTTTCCGGTTCGTAAAAACGGGTGATCAATTGAGTGATACTCGTTTTTCCTGATCCCGTAGCTCCGATCAGTCCGATCGTTTTGCCAGGAGGTGCATCAAAACTTATATCCTTCAATGCAGAATCGTCATCTTCAACGTACGTGAGAGTGACATCATTGAATGTCACATGACCTTGTAAACGATCTTGATGAATCGCTGTATCCTTCTCACTAATTTCTTCTTCTGCCTCTAAAATTTCCAGTAACCGTTCCCCAGAAGCTTTTGCCTGTGAGAAAAGGTTAATGACGAAACCTAAGTTCATCAAAGGACCAAGGATATACCAGACAAGACTAAAGAAGGCGACCAGTTCACCTAACTGCATCGTATTGTTCATAACCATGGAGCCCCCGTAAGCCAGCAGAGCTACAACGGATACGTTGCCGATAAACTCCATCAATGGGAAGTAGCGGGCCCATATGTTGGATGTTGTAATGAACTTGGTACGGTAATCTTCACTTCTGTTCGAAAAGCGTCCGATCTCAAACTCCTCTCTCGAAAGAGATTTAACCGTATTCATCCCGCTGATATTTTCCTGCACTCTTGTATTCAGCTTCCCGAAGGATTTCCGAATCTTCCGGAAGGCCGGGTGGACTTTACGATCGAACCGGTACACCACAAGGGCTAAAAACGGCATGGCGGCCATTGTGACAAGGGCGAGGGGTACGGAGAAATAAAACATCACGCTCAAGCTGATCACAATCAAAAGGAAGATGCGGATCAGTTCCGAAAATCCAAAGGAAAGGAAGAAACGGAATCCTTCCACATCTGCCGTAAGTCTCGACATCAAATCTCCTGTCTTCGCATTGTCATAATAGCGGAAAGGAAGACGCTGCAGCTTTTTGTACAACTCGTCACGCATCGTAAATACGGAACGGATTCCGAAGAAGTCCCCTAAATACTGATGGTAATATGTAGCGAACCCTTTGATGATCATGAGTGCGATAAATGCGGTACATATATAAGGAATGAGACTGTACTCTTCAGCGAGAACGACATCATCGATGGTCACCTTCAACACGATTGGATAGACGACAGTAATGATGGTCACGAAGAATAATGAAAACAAGGACCAAAAGAAATATTTTCGATACGGCCAGTAAAAGGCCTTTAGTTTTTTAAACGTATCCAAAGGTTTCCCTCCTTCTTATTTTTTAACGTAATATTAAATATATCGGGTTCCGAAATAAATATCTACCCATTTGCAATAATTTTTAAAATTTTCTATCTAGGGGATGATTTTCTCTCCTTCTAAAGTTGTAGAACAGGTTATATTGAAAAAACTACAGGATGGTGTAAGACTCAAAATTACCACAAGAACGATAGGTCAGCCGCTTGATGATATCATCGAACCTGTTTTCTTAAGAAGCAGACTAAACAACTAACAGACAAGGCATATAGGTCTCCTTTTTGACGGCCGACTCCAATCATTTATCCGAGGGTTTTAAGCTTTTATCGGTGACTTTCACACGTTTATCAGTGACTTCTAGACTTTTATCGGTCATTTTCATACTTTTATCAGTAAGTGAAATATTTTGATCTGGGAAAGCGATGGATTCCCCCTGATTTTTCCATACTAAATCACAACTCTTCCACTCTTATGGAAATGGATCACCTTCTATACCTTCATCCTTCCTATGCACCTTACCTCTATACACCATGCTGCTTTGGTATCCCAGTAAAAATTTCGTGTCTTTAATTGTAAAACGTTGAATTTTAATGTCGGATTCCGATATTCTATTAGAGGAGACCGGAAGATGGAAAGGAGTTTATTCATGAACTTATTTGAAGAAGGATTAAGTTTTAATTTTGATGTACTGATTGAATGGCTGATCACAGGAGGACTGAAAATCGCGGTCATTCTGATTGCCTTTGCGATTATCAAACCTGTAGGTACGAAAGCGATTGAGGCAGCGATCAACCGCATGAGTCAGCAGCGCAATATTGCAGAAGGAAGAAATAAGACGTTACAGAAGATTTCTGTGAACCTGTTTTCTTATACGTTGCTTTTTATTCTGGTGATGATGCTTCTCAGTGCCGTGAATATTGAAATTGGGCCGTTGCTTGCTGGAGCAGGAATCCTTGGTTTAGCGATCGGTTTCGGAGCCCAGGGGCTTGTTTCTGATATCGTAACTGGGTTCTTCCTGCTGATTGAACGCCAGATTGAGGTGGATGATTACGTCACAGCCGGTGGATATGACGGAGTGGTGGAAGAAGTGGGTATTCGTACGACGAAGATCCGCAGCTTTGATGGGACATTGAACTTTGTACCGAACCGCAACATTGTCGGTGTCGCCAACCATTCCCGCGGCAACATGAGAGCCCTTGTGGACATTGGCATCGGTTATGATGAAAATATCGATGAAGCGCTGGCTGTCCTTCAGAAAGTCGCCGATCAATTCGCAGAGGACGAGCGTTTTGTGGAAGGACCGAACGTGCTAGGTGTTCAGAGTCTTGGGTCATCCGATGTCGTGATTCGTATTCTTGGTAAAACGGAAAATATGGAACAATGGGCCGTTGAACGCGATATGAGAAAAGCCATGAAAGAAGCCTTGGATGCTGCGGATATTGAAATTCCATTCCCACACCAAGTATTTGTTCAAAAAGAATCCTAAATACAAAAAATAACCCGACCTTGAGAGGTCGGGTTATTTTGATTCTTCTTTCCACATTTCCACTTTCTTAATCTGCCCTTTCACTAAATCAACGATCTTAAATCGATACCCTTCCCCTTCGACGATGGTTCCCTCTTTTGCTTCAAAGTCTTTCGTGTACATCCATCCTGAGATCGTATCAATATCCATATGATCCAATTGGATATCAAAGAAATCATTGATGTCCTGGATGGCCGTCTTCCCTTCGATCAGAAAGTGTCCGTTTTTCAGCCGCTTAATATCCCGTTCTTCTTCTGCATCGAATTCATCCCTTATTTCCCCGACAATTTCCTCAAGGATATCTTCCACCGTCACAATGCCGGATGTCCCTCCATACTCATCAATAAGCACGGCCATATGCGTGTGGTCTTTCTGCATTTTGACAAGCAGATCGTGGATGGGGATATTCTCAAAGACTTTCATGACCGGGCGTAAAAACGGACGGAGCGTACTCTGATTTTCTGCATCATCGTAGAGCAGTTCTTTCATATGAATGATGCCGATGATTTCATCTTTGCTTTTTTCAATGACCGGATACCGGGTATAGCGGTTATGCTTCACTTCCCTTACAGCATTCGTCACCGACTGTCTGGCATCGAGGACGGCCATTTCTGTACGCGGGATCATGATTTCTTTCGCTGTTCGATTATCGAATTCAAAGATACGATCGACATACGTGTACTCGGAGCGGTTGATCTCCCCTTTTTGATAGCTTTTCGTAAGGATGTGTCTCAATTCTTCTTCTGAATGGACTTCATCCGATTCCCGAGCGGTCTGAAAACCGAGCATGCGCACAAAGATATTGGCAGATCCGTTCAACAGCCAAATGAGCGGATACATCAATTTGCTGTATAGCATGAGCGGTCTCGATAAAAGCAGGGTGATACTTTCTGCCTTCTGGATCGCCATCGTTTTAGGCGCAAGCTCTCCGAGGACGACGTGTAAGAAGGTAATGACAAAGAAGGCGATTGCAAAGGAAAGCGTGTGGGTGATGCCCTCCGGTAAAGCGATTCTATCAAACAAAGGTCTCAACAATACTTCCAGTGTGGGCTCACCTAACCAACCAAGCCCAAGCGCAGTAATCGTAATTCCTAGCTGACAAGCACTGAGGTAATAATCGAGGTCATTGACAACACGGATTGCATTCTCGGCTTTTTTGTGACCTTCCGCTGCCTTTGCTTCGAGCCTTGTTTTTCTAACCTTTACGATGGCAAATTCACTGGCTACAAAAAAAGCAGTGAGTAGAATCAAAATGGCTACGGCGGTCAATTTAATTGTTGTTTCCATCAAGGCCACTCCTTATAAAAAAGAAGGAGGAATTCTCCTCCTTCTCTCATCTACCTTCTATTGTTAACTGGAATGGCCAACCTATGCGCGGTTTAAAGTTCCCGCAGGGTTTTTTCAACGATATGGACACCTACTGGAAGTGCTTCCTCCTTAGGTTTCAACGTCGATTGATGAAGACCTGCTTTAGATTCGACGCCAAGCCAGAACATAAACCCTGGAATCTCTTTAACCATATAGCCGAAATCTTCACCGGTCATCGCCATGTTGGCTTCCTTGTACTGATATTCCGTCTCTTTCACCAGCTTCTCAAACCGATGCACTTGCTCCGCATCGTTGAACACCTGGTGATAATTGGCTCCGTAATCGATGTGGATGCCACAGTCATTAGCGATCTCAAAACCGCGGGCTACCTTCTCGATCTCCCCTTTAACCTTTTGCATCGCTTCTGGAGACAAAGTCCGGATCGTGCCTTCTAAACGAGCAGCCTGTGCAATTATATTCTGTACCGTTCCCGCTTCAATTTTTCCGATTGTGATCACTGCACTATCCAATGGATCGACTCGGCGTGCGACGATCTGCTGCAAGTGGGAAACGAATGAACTGGCTGTGACGACCATATCGTGAGTCAAATGAGGAAAGGCGGCGTGCCCTCCTACACCTTTGAAATCGATGAACAGTTCACTCGTATTCGCAAACAATAATCCTGGCTTGGAAGAAACAGAACCGACCGGAAGATCCGGCGCCACGTGCAATCCGAAGATCACGTCAGGCCGGTACCTTTCCATGGCTTCCGATTGCAGCATCGGTTCGGCCCCGCCCGGACCTTCTTCTGCGGGTTGAAATAGGAAGATGATATCATCATCGGCCGGATCTTCAGCAAGCCTCGTCAAAGCTCCAAGCGCGATGGTCATGTGAAAATCATGACCACAGGCATGCATACGTCCATCATGGGTCGATTGGAACTCATATCCTGTCTCTTCCGTCAGGGGAAGTCCATCGATATCAGCACGGTAGCCAATCGTTTTTTTGCCGACTTTCCCTTTGACCCGTACAAAAATTCCTGTACGCCACGTTTCGATCGTCAAAGCTTTTTGAGGCAGCTTGTTGATATAATCCAATAAATACTGCTGGGTTTTGTATTCTCTAAAGCCGAGTTCAGGAATCTGATGCAGCTCTCTCCGGATTTCACTCAATGTTTCCTGATTCAAAAAAATCCCTCCCTATACGAAAGGCCCTGCTCCAGGAGCAAGGCCCTTCCTTCTATTGTTGTGTTGAGAAAATTAGTTATCCAGTTTACGAAGGGCCTGCATGATTTCAGTCTTCGACTTCGTCTGATCGTCGATTTTTTTGATCTGTTTCGCAGGTGTTCCGGCAACAAGAGTGTTGGCTGGAACATCTTCTGTTACAATCGCTCCAGCAGCGACGACTGCTCCTTCACCGACGGTTACCCCTTCAAGAACGACAGCGTTCGCACCGATGACGACACCATCCTCAATGACAACCGGCTTTGCGGAAGGTGGCTCGATCACTCCTGCAAGGACTGCGCCTGCTCCGATGTGGCAGTTCTTACCGACCGTTGCACGGCCGCCAAGAACAACGTTCATATCGATCATCGTTCCTTCACCGACGACAGAACCGATGTTGATCATCGCTCCGAGCATGATCACCGCTCCGTCTCCGATTTCAACCTGATCACGAATGACAGCACCCGGCTCAATGCGGGCATTGACTTTTTTCAAGTCAAGCAAAGGAATGGCTGAATTACGGCGGTCGTTCTCAAGCACATAGTCTTCGATTTCGTTTTCATATTTTTCGAGAATCGGCTGGATCACTTTCCATTCCCCGAAGATAACACCAGATTGGCCTGTGATGAAATCCTGCACTTGTTCACCAAACTCGATTTTTTCTAAATTTTCACCTTTCAAGTAAACTTTGACAGGTGTTGATTTTTCACTATTTGAAATGAATGAAATGATTTCATTTGCGTCCATTTGTTTCATGAGTAATTCCTCCTTTATGTATCTTTCATCCTTTACTTTATCAAAGGGTCCATGACTTTTTCAATCTTCTTTTTTTGGAATTCTGAGAATTAGTAGAAAACTAATAACTGCAAGTATGAGCAATCCCATATAGACGAAGTGTAACCCTGAAGTCAGGCCATCCTGCAAAACAAGGAGAGCTTCCTTGCTCAACTGCTCCCTCGTTTCCTCTCTAAGCAGCGAATTGGCTGAATCAACACTGAAAGAAGCGGGAAGACTTGAATTCTCAATCGCATCCGCCACCTGACTGTTCAAGATTCCTCCAAGCAAAGCCGCTCCCACAGCACTCCCAATCGTACGCATGAACATATTGGTGGCTGTCGCAATGCCACGTTTTTTCCAATCGACACTGTTCTGAATCGATACGATAAAAGAGGTCGAAGATAGCCCCATGCCAATCCCGATGAATAACGATCCCATGGCGGCAAACCAGGGACCTTTCTCCGGACTGAGCAGGGAGAAGATGACCCCTCCGACGATGAGTGATACTCCACCAAGGATCGAGGTTGGGCGAAAGCCGATTTTCAAGATCAAGCGCCCCGCGACGGTTGCTGCGATCGGCCACCCGATCGACATTGTTGTCAACGTAAAGCCGGCAACGGTCGCCGATTGCTCCATCACTCCCTGTACGAAGGCTGGTAAATAGCTGCTCACCCCGATAAGGATCATTCCGGTCGTTAGAGAGGTGAGGTTGGCATAGCGGATGGACCGGATGTGCCATAAATCCATCGGCATCATAGGATCATCCGTTTTTCTTTCATGAAAGAAAAACGCCAGTGCTCCAATCGACGCAACGACAATCATGGAGAACATCGACCAGGACTTCCACTCAATTCCTACCCCGCCTTCTACAAGGATGATCATCAATGTACTAACCGTGAGTACCACCCACATAGAACCGGCCACATCCACATTCCTCTTTTCTTTAGAAACCTCTTCCTTAAAGAAAAAGAGAATCCCGAAAAGGGCAAGAAGGCCGAGCGGGACGTTCATCCAAAACACATACGGCCAGGAGAGAAAATCCACAAAGAAACCACCCAGCGCAGGCCCTGTTACCGCTGATATTCCCCAGACGCTCGATAAATACCCCTGAATCTTTGCGCGCTCTTCTTTTGTATAAATATCACCGACAATCGTTGTCGCAATCGGCATCAAAGCTCCAGCCCCGAGCCCCTGAACGAGTCTTGCCCCGATCAGAACATTCATAGAAGGAGCAAGAGCGCAAAGAACAGCCCCACATAGAAACAGGCTGATTCCGAGCATGAAGATCGGTTTCCGACCGAAGACATCCGCTAATCGTCCGAAAAGCAGGACGGTCGCGGCATTCGTTAGCAGATAGGCAGAAAACACCCAGCTGTATAAGCTGAACCCTCCAAGATCTGCTACGATACTTGGCATCGCCGTTGAAACGATAGTCGCTTCAATGGCCGCGAGGAACATGGCAAGCATGATCGATGCGAGCACCAGCCCCCGATTTTGTTTATCGTTCTTCATATGTACATTCACCTTCAATACAAAAATAGATGACATCTCAGATGCCATCTATTCTATCATAATCGTTTTATTTACCTGCTTCTACCATTGTATGTTTAAAGGTTTCATGATAGTGCTTGCTGAATTGTTTAAGGATTGTCCGACGTGTCACAATCCCATCGAATTCACCCTGAGGGTTCGTCACACAGACAAAAGGATAGTCAATAAGCTTGTGCATCGCATCAATCATATTGTCACTAAGCTGTAAACAAGGCACTTCATCATCCATCACTTCACTGACTGTCATTTCAGATAATCGGTTTAATTCAAATTGTTCAATTCCCAACGTTTCTTCCAAGATTTTTGTTTTGCTGATGACCCCTTGAAATTTAAAGGTAGGATCCAGTACAGGCACCGCAGAATAACCAGACTTTACTAAGACCAAAAGCGCATGTTCAAGCGGGTTACCAATTTGCACATGAGCTACTTTCTCAGCTGGAATCATAAGTTCTGAAACGAGTGGGATCCTCAATGCTTCTTTTTCTAAACTAACCATGTTCTTGTTCACTCCTCTTTTTCCTGAACATTGAAGGAGCAGAAAGAGACGCTCTTAAGACCATTACATATTCTAACACAATTTCTCCCAAAGCACGAACGCAATATCCGACAATTCTCTCTCTAGCATTCTTCCGACTATCTAGTACCCTCATTTCTATTCTGGATAAACCTGTTTAAGCGTCCAGTCTTTATAAAAAAAGGAAACCGTCGTATAATGAAGACAGTTCACTACATTGGAGTTGAAAAAATTTGCTCACACACACTTTTACAAAGCGTGAAGAAATCGCGAATGCCATCACCCATGGCATCGGCGCCATCTTAAGCATCGCGATGCTCGTCCTGCTCATCGTGTTCGCAAGTATCGGCGGTAATGCCTGGCATATCACCAGTGTGACGATCTACGGGGTCACGATGCTCATCTTGTACGTATCGTCCACTCTCGTCCACAGTTTTCCACCGGGCCGTGCCAAGGATTTGTTTGAGATCTTCGACCATTCCGCCATCTATCTCTTTATTGCCGGAACATACACACCGATCATGCTCGTCCCGTTACGAAGCACGCTCGGATGGACATTATTCGGCATCGTTTGGGGAATGGCCATCCTTGGAATCATTTTCAAGGTGTTTTTCGTCAAAAGGTTTGTCGTGATGTCCACAGTATTCTATGTACTGATGGGCTGGTTGATTGTTCTTGCCTGGGGTCCATTGACAGCGGAAATCCCTGCAGCAGGGATCACGTATCTCGTCGTCGGGGGCGTCATGTATTCCATCGGATCGATTTTTTACGTCTGGCGAAGCTTTAAATATCATCACATGGTCTGGCATTTGTTTGTGCTCGGCGGTTCGATCCTACACTTTTTCTCGATTTTCTTCTATATTATCGGCTGATTCAAGACTCGCAGGTCCCTCCTGCGAGTCTTTTTTTGCAGAAACCCTCGTTTTCACCAACTTACAAGCAATAAAAATAGAACTCCAATGGCTTCCCATAGGAGTTCTATTTTTCACGAAACGGTTTCCCCATCTTCTACAATCTTCTTCCAGTTCTCTCCTCCATCTTCACTAACAAAGGCGGAACCATTAAAGGTGTAAATGGCCATTTTGTTGTCCGTTTCTGTAAAATACATAACCGCATCCTCTTTCATGTCTGGAAGTGGAACATCCGAGGTGCCGGATTCACCGATTAAATAAGAGGTCATCGTGGCTTCGCCGTTGTATAACCCATAAAATAATTCGTCTTCGTTAAAGTATAAGCCGCCAGCTTGTCCAGTCTCAGAAATCTTTTCAAAGCTCTGCCCACCATTTTCACTAAGGAACACTCCGGAATCTGTAGCAATAGCGACGGTCTCACCATTCGTAGGATGGACGGCCATTTGGAAAACACCGCCCTCGATGCCCTCTGCTAGAATAGACTCCCATGTGGCCCCAAGATCTTTACTCCTGTAAAATCCTTGATCCAGCTGAGAATTCGGCTGCTCATTAAACACGTAAACCGTCTCATTGGCAAATCCTGCTCCCATCACGTGAAAATCACTTTCTCCATTAAATGCAAGAGCTTCTAAACTCTCTTCCGAAACTTTGCCTTTTTGAAGACCCAGTGGATTCTCAAGATCACTGGAAGGGATCGGGTGTCCGGAAGAAAGGAAGCCGTCCTCTCTCACCTGGAAGCCCATGTAATCATGAGGATGATAAACCGCTTCTTTCCATTCCCCCTGCTGATAAATCTTGATGCCTGTGTGTGCCGCAAATGCGAATCCTTCTTCCATTACACCAAGGCCGTGGACATGGCCGAGGTTTCCTTGAAAGGATTGTAAGTATTCCAGATTCTCTACTTTATCTTCTTTGCTATCTTTAGGGTCTGCAGCTTCCTCTTCCACTTCCTGACTGCAGGCACTAAGAAAAGTGGAAGCTAAAAGTAAACTCAGTGCTGTTTTTTTAACGTTTCCCATGTCCGCTCACCTCTTTTTAAAAATACCCCCAGGCAGCTTTATACCTGGGGGTTCTATGTGCTATACCACGTCATAACCCTGTTCTTCGATGGCTTCTCTCATTTCCACTTTATTAGCGGTTTCTGAATGAGATACTTTTACATCTCCCGTGTCAAGATCGACGTCAACATCACTTACGCCATCCACTTCTTTCAACGCTCCTTCAACGGCACTCTTGCAGTGTCCACATGTCATTCCTTCTACTTTCAAAGTTGTTTCCATTTTCAACACCCTTTCATTTTTTGTAGGATTTCCTGCTTTAAATTGCAATAAAGCCTATATTTTAGCCCGCTTCAATCTTAATGAGTTCGTCACGACACTTACAGAACTGAAGGCCATAGCTGCCCCGGCTACCCATGGAGCGAGAAGCCCGATGGCAGCGACTGGAATACCTGCAGAGTTATAGGCAAGCGCCCAGAAAAGATTTTGACGGATGTTGCGCATCGTCTTTCTGCTCAATCGAATGGCCTGACTCAAATGAGCAAGGTCTCCACCGACAAGGGTAATATCTGCTGTTTCAATCGCAACATCCGACCCAGTCCCGATGGCGATGCCGATATCAGCCGTAGCAAGAGAAGGAGCATCATTGATTCCGTCTCCAACCATGGCCACCTTTTCTCCCTGTTTCTGCAGTTCTTTCACTTTTTCAGCCTTCTGCTCAGGAAGAACCTCCGCAAAGACTCCATCAATTCCGACTTCTTTAGCAATCGCATCGGCCGTACGTTTATTGTCTCCTGTGACCATATAAACGCTCAGACCAATATTTTTCAAATCGGCAATCGCTTGTCTGGAGGTTTCCTTGACTGTATCTGCGACAGCAATGTAGCCTTTCAATTCACCTTCAACAGCGATGAACATTGCGGTTTTCCCTTGTTGTTCCAGTGTAACCAAGGGCTCTTCATACATACCATAATCGATGTTTTCACGCTGCATTAATTTTCTTGTTCCAATATAGACCCGGTCGTCATCCACGACGGCTTTAATTCCATGGCCTGGAATCGCTTCAAACTCCACGGCGGCTGGCTTAGTCACACCCTGCTCTTCTCCGTATTGGACAATGGCTTCTGCCAATGGGTGCTCAGAAGATTTTTCTGCAGCCACGACGAGAGGCAGTAACTTTTCCTTCTCTTCAAAGGCTACAAAGTCGGTCACTTCCGGCTTCCCTTTGGTGACAGTACCTGTTTTGTCTAACAAAATCGTCGTCAAGCGGTGGGTGCCTTCGAGATATTCCCCACCCTTGAACAAAATCCCCTGTTCAGCTCCTTTGCCTGTACCGACCATGATTGAAGTCGGTGTAGCCAGACCAAGCGCACATGGGCAGGCAATGACCAGCACGGCAATGGCAGCTTCCAAGGCAGGTGGCCACTCTCCTGGAGAGACGATCAAGAACCACACAAGGAATGTCAAGAATGCAATACCGACGACAATCGGGACGAAAATGCCGGATATCTGATCGGCAGTTCTTTGAATCGGCGCTTTCGATCCTTGCGCCTCTTCTACAATTTTAACGATGCCGGATAGAGCCGTATCTTTTCCTACCTTTTCCGCTTTCATTGTAATAGTTCCATTTTTGTTGATCGTTGAGCCAATGACAGGTTCGCCTTCTTGTTTATCGACAGGGATCGATTCTCCTGTGATCATCGATTCATCAACAGAGGTAATGCCGTTGACAACCGTACCGTCGACAGGGATTTTCTCCCCTGGTTTGACGAGGATGTCATCGCCGACCTGTACCTCATCAACAGGAACTTTTTCTTCTTTTCCTTCGCGAATGACAGTCGCTTCTTTCGCCTGAAGATTTAACAATTTCGTCAGGGCAGCTGTCGTCCGGCCTTTAGCGAGTGCTTCAAAAAGTTTCCCTACGAGGATGAGGGTGATCAGGACGGCACTCGTTTCAAAATAAAGTTCAGGCGTGATTGATGGATTCAACTGCCAGCGGATCGCTTCAACCAAACTGTAAAAATAGGCGGCCGAAGTTCCAAGCGCAACAAGGACATCCATGTTGGCGCTTTTATTAGAAAGCGCCCGGTAAGCTCCTTTATAAAACTGGCCGCCGATATAAAATTGGACAGGTGTGGCAAGCAGGAATTGGAACCAAGGATTCATCAGCCACATGGGCACAGGAAGACCAATATCCCATGGGAGGTGACCGACCATCGTGTAAAGGAGAGGGAATGATAACAGGGCTGATATCCAAAGCTTCCGTTTTTTCGCTTGGATTTCCTCTTCCTTCTGCTCTTTTTGCTCTTCCCGGTTCTGCTTCGTCACCGCATGGTAGCCGAGCTTCTCCACTTTCCCAATAATGTCATCGACGGTCAGGGTGTTGGGATTGTATTCAATAACCCCCGCTTCTGTCGCTAAGTTAATGTTCGCTTCACTTACCCCACTCGTTTTGGACAATACTTTCTGGATCCTTGTAGAACAGGCAGAACAGGTCATCCCTTGAATATCCAGCTCTACACGTTCTTTCTGAACGCCATAGCCAAGTTTTTCGATCTTGGCTTCGATATCCTCCGGCTGTACTTTTGAATCATCATAGTGTACATTCGCCTTTTCCATCGCAAGGTTGACGTTGGCCTCCACTCCATCCATTTTGTTGAGGACTTTTTCAATTCGGGTGGAGCAGGCAGAACAGGTCATTCCAGTGACTCCTATATTCATCTGCTTCTGATCAGCCATCTTTACACCCCCTTATTTTGAAAACTGTTGGACGACTTTCATCAATTCATCAATCGCTTCATCGCCATTGCCTTTTTGAATGGCATCTTTGACGCAATGATGGGTATGACGCTCCAGCAAGTTGTATCCGACTTTATTCAAAGCGTTATTAATCGCTGATATCTGTACCAGAATGTCTACACAGTAACGATCATCTTCCACCATTTTCTGAATGCCGCGAACCTGGCCTTCGATTCGTTTCAAACGATTCAACACGGCTACCTTTTCATCTTCTGTTCTCGGCTTTGCCGGCTGTTTACCGCTGTCCTCGGGGAGAATACTCTCTGACATATCCACCGCCTCCTTTTGTCAATATTATATACCGGGTATAGGTATAGTAGTCAACAAATTAAGCTTATCAATCCTAAATATTTTTCGCGTTTATTTATTTACTACCTGAGGGTATAGATATTTAAACGTAAAAAAGTACAGAGGTGATTGGAATGTTGTCTACGATTTCTGTAATCGCTCTTGCGATTGGACTTTTATGTTCTCTTATTATTACCATCGATGTCCTGCGACACCCGCAAATGATGAAGATCATGAATGTTGTCTGGCCAATTAATGGATGGTTCATGGGCCCATTAGCCTTATGGACTTACTTTAAGTGGGGACGCTTGAAAAGTAAGGATAATGATAAAGAGGACCACCGCGGCAGACCCGCCAAAGTGTTCGTCTCCACGAGCCACTGTTCAGCAGGCTGCACGCTCGGGGATGCGGTCGGTGTACCGATCGTCGCTTTGACGGGCATGATGATTGCGGGGTCCACCCTGTTCGCTCACTACACCGTTGAATTTATCCTGGCTTACTTATTCGGCATCCTTTTTCAGTTTTATGCGATCTATCCGATGAATAAAGATCTCGGAAAAAAAGGAGCCGTCTGGGCTGCCATCAAAGCCGACTCGTTATCATTGATTGCTTTTGAAGTGGGGATGTTCGGGTGGATGGCTATCGTCCACTTCGTCCTTTTCCAGGAGCCGCCCAAGCCTAATGAAGCTACCTATTGGTTCATGATGCAGATTGCCATGATCCTTGGTTTCCTTACTAGTTATCCGGCAAACTGGCTATTGGTGAGAAAAGGAATTAAAGAAGAAATGTAAAAGAAAAAATAAGAACGGATGAAGGACATTTCTTCACCCGTTCTTATCCATTAAAAGAACCTACACCCTTTAACCGCTCATTTATAAACTTTACTGAACAAATACGCCTCTCTTAAGTTTTTATTTGCTGCTTCCGGTAAAACCCCACGTAAACTTTCTATGTAACAATACCCTCTCTTCTTAAAGTCAGCTTAAAAGCGTGTTTTTTCAAAGGGAATTTTCCTCGTTAACATTTGTGATATTTTCAAAACAAGTAGTGAATCGCCCCTTATTCCTTTCACATCCTAATCAGAAATAGTCGCATTTCACCTACGCTTCCAACTCCACACCCAAGATGATAGGACATATCACAATTTGGCATTTCCTTACTCCCACCATCGTAAGATATACGATGAGGGGGAGGTTGGAATGAGCAAACGCGTAGATCTTCACAGTTACGGAGAATTAAGTTATCCGAAAGACATGCTTTCTATTATTCAGGATGGATTGCCTGTTTTGAATGGGCCGCCCAAAAAAGTGGTCATTGTCGGTGCCGGCATGGCCGGATTGGTTTGTGCTTCCCTACTGAAACAAGCGGGCCATACGGTAAAGATCATTGAAGGCAGTGATCGGGTCGGTGGAAGAATCTACACGTTAAGGAAACCTTTTTCAGAAGGGCAGTACCTGGATGTCGGCGCTATGCGATTTCCGAACATCCATGAGCTGATCTTCGCTTACATTCGCAAGTTCGATTTACCCATCAATGCATTCAATAACGAGAATGACCTCTATTTCGTCAATGGTGTCCAGAGCACAAGTACGACATACACCCAAAACCCCAATGTTCTTAAATTTCCATTGGCGCCTGAAGAGCAAGGAAAAACAGCGAAAGAATTGCTTTCGCTCGCTGTTCAGCCTTACCTCGATTTATATGAGAGCGCCTCCCCCGCAGAAAAAGAACGCTTAAGAAGAAAGTTTGACCGGTATTCATTTGAAGGATTTCTCCGCTTTAATCCCTTAGGGGTTTCCTTATCTGAAGGAGCGATAAGAAAGGTCAAAGTCTTGTTGGGAATTGAAGGTTTTCCTGAACTGTCCTTCGTCGATATCTTGTTGGATATTGTCCGGACCGTGTTTAATCCAGATCTGAAATTCTATGAAATTACAGGAGGAAATGATTTGCTTCCTGAAGCGTTCCTCCCTGATTTAAGTCCCAATATCCTATACAAAAGGAAAGTGCAGCAAATCTTTCAGGAAAACGATGGAATCAGAGTTGTCGCTATCAACCGGAACACGTATGAATATGAAAATTACAAAGGAGATTATGTGATCGTCACCGTCCCTTATTCCGTCATGCAGTTCATCGATATCATTCCATACGACTCCATTTCTTTTGAGAAGTGGAAAGCAATCAAGGAGTTGTCCTACGTTTCATCAGTAAAAATCGGACTTGAATTCAAAACAAGGTTTTGGGAAGAGTTGAAGATTGCGAATGTCTTAACTGATATTCCTTTAAGGTACACCTACTCGCCCAGCCCAGGCCGTCAGGTGATGCTTGGAAGCTATAGTTGGGGTGCCAATGCAAATTTATGGAACAGTTTGCCTGAGAGAGAAAGGATTAATGAGGCTCTCTATGGGTTATCAAAAGTTTTCGGAAAAATAGTGTACGAGGAGTTCACGAGAGGGGCTTCGTACAGTTGGAGCCAAAATGAATTCTCAGCCGGATGTTTCACCTTGTTTGCACCAAACCAGGCGACTGACTTTGCCGACCGCCTTTATACACCAGAAGGACGAATCCATTTCGCAGGTGAACATACTTCCACGTTCCATGGATGGGTGGAAGGTGCCATCGAATCTGCCATTCGGGCTGCGAATGAAGTAAACAAAAGATGAAAGTATATTTCCACATAAAAAGGTTCCTGCCTATGCAAGACTGTGGCAGGAACCCATTTCAAAAGACCAGATCGGTCTATCTCAAAAACTTATCGTGTGAATCGATCATATCCGGATGGAGTCCGGTGCTTGTCTGCGCGTCTTTCTGCATCGATTGATTACAAGACTTGCACACATAGGACGCTTGAGGGTTTTTACTAATTTTCATATATTGTGGATCAGAGCGGTCTAATTTGTACGTCTTTTTACAAAAGAAACATTTCTTTTCCATGCGCGCTCTCCCCTTTTTTAAAAAGGAAATTTGTTCAGCCATTGTCCTCCATCAAGGGTGACGACTTCACCGTTCATATAAGATCCTTCTTCAGAAAGAATGAATTTCGCAAGTCCTGCGATTTCCTCCGGCTTTCCTAAACGGCCGAGAGGTACGGAAGCAAGCGTACGCTGCGCCGCTTTTTCCGATTGAAACAGTTTCTCTGCTCCACCCGTCCGTTCGATTGGTCCGGGAGCGATGGCATTCGCACGGATGCCGTATTTTGTTCCCCATTCCACTGCGAGTGTACGTGTCATTGTAAGCACGCCAGACTTAGCAGAAGCGGAATGGATGACACCAGCTCCGGCATTCCAGGCGTAAGTGGCTACGATATTCAGAATCGATCCTTTGATTTCATTTTCAATCCAATACTTTCCAACGGCCTGACTGCAGTAAAAGGTGCCATTCAAAACAATGTTGATGACGGAATTCCATCCGTTCGGAGACAACTCTTCTGCGGGTGCAATGAAATTGCCCGCAGCGTTATTGACGAGATGATCGATCCTCCCGAAAGCCTCCACGGTTTCTTTGACCATCCGCTCGGTATCTTCGACTTCACGGACGTCCATCTGAACGGTTAGGACATGATCTTCCTTTCCAGCGGCGATCTGCTTCTTCGCTTCTTCCAGCCTTTCCACATTCCGACCGGTAATCGCGACCTTCGCCCCTTCCTGTACAAACCTTTCTGCCATATGCAGTCCCATTCCACTGGAACCACCGGTAACGATAACGACTTGATTTTCCATATGTACAAACCTCCTCTTCTTGACTACTTATGTAATTCAACAAGAACAAACTGAATACCTGTTCATTTTCAAAAGAAAGTATAAAAATTCGACGTTATCTTTCCGTCACGCATGTTATAATGGCGGAAGAATTCAGAGGAGAGACGTCATGAAAATAACGAGAAGAACCTTCATCAAACGTACATTAGCAGGTGCTGCAGCTTTGATCGGCCTCAATGCGTTCGGCTATACGTATGCCCGTTACATGGAACCGAATATGCTCGCCATCCGCAGGCACGAAATCGAGCACGGGAAAATCCCCCGTCATTTTCATAATTTCAAAGTCCTCCAGTTTTCGGACACGCATGTCGGCTTTCATTATGAATTGGATGATTTAGAGCGCCTTGTTGAAAAAATTAATAAAGAGCAAGCGGACCTCATTTTATTTACAGGAGATCTTGTAGACGAACCACACACCTACTCTTTTCCACCACGCCTGATTCAAATACTGAAGAAACTGGAAGCGAAGCACGGAAAGTATTGGATCTATGGAAATCATGATCATGGCGGCTATGGAACAGAAAAAATTCGTGAGGTTATGGAACAGAGCGGTTTTCAACTTTTACAAAACGAACATACCCTCATTAAAAACGGATCCGCCTCCTTCACGCTTGCCGGTGTCGACGACGTCATGCTCGGTCAGCCTGACTTAGAACGAACACTTGAAAATGTTCCTAATGATTCTTTCACCTTATTAATGGTCCATGAGCCGGATGTGGCGCTTGAATACCAACACTATCCTGTAGATGTCCAATTGTCGGGTCACAGTCACGGTGGGCAGGTACAAGTCCCTTTTATAGGCTATCTGGTCACACCCCCTTTTGCTGAACATTTCGTTGAAGGTCACTATCCATTAGTGAACGATTTTAACCTATATGTAAGCCGGGGCATCGGCACGACAAGACTTCCTTACCGATTCATGTGCCGCCCTGAATTTTCAGTGTTTCATTTAATATCAACGCAATGAAACCAGTAGAACTCTTACATTTCTGTGACAGATGGAAAACATGTCTGTCCTTTTTCCTTTGGAGTGATAAACTAAAGACATTTAGAAAGTTGGAGGCTCTTATGAAACTAAGATTATGGATGAGCATCATTTTCCTTCTATCCATTACGGTGGCCTGTGCGTCAAAGGACGTCGGAGAATTATCAGCCGTCAATCAAAACGGGGAAGAGATATCCGTACCACAAGCCTATGCCGGAGAATACTGGGTCGCGGATTTCATTTTCACCAATTGTGAAACCGTCTGTCCTCCGATGACAGGAAATATGTCCAGACTCCAAGCTCAGTTGGAACAGGAGAATTTAGACGTTCAGCTCGTCTCGGTAAGTGTAGATCCTGAAAATGACACCCAGGATGAACTGCTTTCTTTTGCCGAGAACTATCAACCGAATTACGAGCAGTGGGACTTTCTTACAGGTTATTCCTTTAAGGAAGTGAAAGAATGGTCGATCAAATCATTCCACTCACCCGTCAAAAAAATGGAAGATTCCAATCAGGTCGCCCATGGAACAAGCTTTTTCCTCGTCGATCCTGATGGAAACATCGCAGAGACTTACAGTGGAACAAAAGCCGAATCTGTCGAAAAAATCGTCGAAGATTTAAAAAGATATAAAAACGAATCCTAATATTGTAAAATGTTGTAAATAAACAAAAAGAGAGCTATACTTGGATGGAAAGGAGATCATAGATGAAAGACAATCAAATATCCAACCGTGAAATAGCCGAATCCCTATTCATCGTCAATCGACATGCCAAAACAGCGCCCGAACCGAGGCATCTGTATGACATTAAGAAACATACAATTGACAAACTCCTAAATGAAAACCGCGCCAAAAAGGTCGGACTCCATTTCTCCGACCATCCGAAATTCAGCCAGCAGCACTCGACCCTCCTCATTGAAGTTGGTGGTTACTATTTCCATGTTCCTGCAACAAAGAAAGACTTTCAAGATTTGGAGCATTTAGGAAAAGTCGACCAGTCCTACCGGAACCCGAAACCCAAATTATCACTGTCGAGAGCCAAACGAACGCTTTATCATTACTTGAATTGGAAGCAGCCGAAAAAGCCTGCGTATTCCCTCCAAACTTCTTCTCAACCAAGTATGCTCGGCCAGCCGACAGGCAGTCCATGGAACCAGCGCAGACGAAGGCGCCCGTAAACCCTTTCCGAGGTTTCATTTCTTGAAAAATAAGGAATGGACAAGGAGAGGAGGATGATAAAAATGGCTGTAAGTGAAGTCGAAGATTTTTTATATCATTTAAAGAAGTATATGGAATACACAACAGAAATGCGTGCCTCCTATGAGCACCTTTCAGATCATCACAAAAATATCGTTGTAGAGTCATCACCAACAAAAGCGGGACCGGAAACATTGTCCAAGCATGCGTATGATTGGCATGATGAGTTGTTCGAGCGATTAAAAAACGAATAAAAAAAATCCGCCCAGGAGCGGATTTTTTTTATTCCTTCTTTTATATACCTCTCATTCATATGCAACAAAAGCTTTAGTTGAAGACTCAGTTTCGAGATGTTTCTGGGTTCGTTCCCTGGGTTGAGCGTCAGGGGTGGCTGGGAAGCAACTCGCTTTCCTGTGGGGGAGCGCCGAGCTTCCTCGGACTGCGTCCTGCGGGATCTCGCCTATCTCCTTCTCCCACGGGAGTCTCGCAGCTTCCCAACCACCCCATTCCATATGAGGAGTGAAACGAACCCCTATACCGAGAGAGTGTGTCTCTTACTCCTCTCTCCTAAGTAGGCATAAAGCTCTCTTTATCAAGCTTTAAGTTTTGGTGGGAAGATTTATATGATTATTTCGCTTCATCATTCAAGTTGATCTTTTAGAAGTGGTTTCGATAATGATCCTTGGTAAAGGGGCGAAGGGGAATGGCGAGACTCCTGCGGGAAAAAAGTGCTTGGTGAGACCCCACAGGACGCAGTCCGAGGAGGCTCACCGCGCTCCCGCGGAAAGCGAGCTATTCCCCGCAGCCCCCATCCACTTAACAAAAGTCTCGAAACTGAGTCTTCCACAATCCTGCCATTTACTTTAATAACAGAACACAGGTTCATTAATAGAACCTGGTTCTTAAAGAATTAAAGAATGTGATGATCGATGATTTTTACGAGTTCCACGATTTCTGGTTTGGACACTTGTCCATCAGCTCCAACGATTTCGCCTTTGTGTCGAAGGTCATCTGTGATCAGTGAAGAGAAAATGACGACAGGAAGTCTGTTCATATCGCTATGACCCTTCAACAGGCGAGTAAAATGGTGGCCGTCCATGCGCGGCATTTCAATATCAGTGATGATCAACTGATATTCTTCTTCGATCGTTTTCCCTTCTTCCAATAAATCTTCCAAATGTTCATAGGCTTCTTTTCCGTCCTCAAAGGTAATCGTATTTTCATAACCTGCTTCACTTAACGTTTCCTGAAGCATGGCACGAAGCATAGCGGAATCTTCAGCAATCAGAATTTTCTTTTGTGAACGTTCCCTTTGGCCAAGTTCGCGCAACTGATCAGCATGAATACTGGATTCTGGATTGATATCAGCGACCACTTTTTCAAAATCAAGCAGCAACAGCATGTCTTCATTCATTTTAATGACACCTGTAATCTGCGTTTCCAGCCCCTGGTACATTTTATTCGGCTTTTCAATCTGCTCCCACGAGATCCGGTGAATCTGCGTGACGGTGTGTACGTGAAAAACGATTTTCGTCTTATTGAATTCCGTCAGAATAAATTTATCCTGCCTCGGATTCTCAGATGGTGAAAATCTGAGGGCATGTGCTACATCGACGACCGGGACGACTTCCCCACGGATTTCAATGATCCCTTCCACTGATTTATGGGAATGAGGAATTTTCGTGACAGGTTGAGGGTTCAGAATTTCTTTTACTTTTATAACGTTTATGCCGAAACGATTATTCCCGATTCCGAATTCGACGATTTCTAATTCATTGGTGCCGCTTTCGAGTAATATGCCTTGGTCCTGCTTCATGAAGCATCGTCCTTCCTTTGATAGAATCCACTCTTTATATCGTCTATCAACGGCTAAATATAAAGCAGTTGTCCTATATTACTGAATGCCTCACACTTTTTCAATAGAAGCTCCCTTTAGTTGAAGACTCAGTTTCGAGACTTCTGTTGGGTGGATGGGGGCTGCGGGGAATAGCTCGCTTTCCGCGGGAGCGCGGTGAGCCTCCTCGGACCGCGTCCTGTGGGGTCTCACCCTGCACTTTTTTCCCGCAGGAGTCTCGACATTCCCCTCCGCCCCTTTATCATAAAAGGTTCTCGAAACCACTACTATAAGGACAGCTCGTATGATTATTAGGAATGGGTGAAAGAACACCTCCCCTAGCACAAAAAAGCCTAACCCAGAGCGCTTCCCCCCCTAACAGTTGGATAGTAGAAGACCATCAAACTTGGTAGAGGGGTTCGTTACACTCATACATCGAATGGGGTGGTTGGGAAGCTGCGAGACTCCCGCGGGAATGGATTGGCTGGCTGCGAAGCACGAGGAGGCTTGCCGTCATCCCCTCAGGAAAGCGAGTAGCTATCCCAGCCATCCCTGACGCTCAACCCGGGCAACGAACCCCGGAAAGTCTCGAAACTGAGTCTTCTGAGTCTTCCACAATCCTGCCATTTAGTTTAATAACGAAGAGCGCAAAAAAAGAGCGGGAGGCCCGCTCTTTTTTTAATCATTTCTTATGATAAGATAAACAATCAGCCCGACTAAGGGGAAGAATAATGTTGCGATAAGGACAACGAGACTGTAGGCGGTGCTTCTTCCTTTGCGGACAGAATCACGATACGCCCATACACTCGTTAGAATATTCAGGACCAGCAACCCGCCACCAAAGATCAGAAAAATGAGAAATAAGATGCCAATTTCCATGATGTTCCTCCTCTATTCCCGTTTCTCACCTATTCTACGATTCAGGAAAGAGAAAGTTTCAAAATCAAGCTGCTTTTCTTTTGCTTCGTTTCGATAAACGTACGTAGAGCTTACGCATCCACGTAATGGTAACGTAAACCAAACCGAAGCTGCTGATGGCGAGCAGACAGACCGACCAGTAGGAAGCGGGCAGCGTTGAAGTCGTATCAGACATGGCGTATCGATCGACAAGCTGAAGGAAGACCACTGCGAGAAGACTACTAGTCACATAGCTGGATAGAGTCTTCCAATGATTCAGCATCATCCATTCGATGACCGGCTTGACCACCCACATCAGGGACAGCATGAACAAAAAAACGAGCGAGAATTGAACATACTCAGGCTTCAGGCCAAAAACACCCAATAGATCATGATCAAGCCAGCTAATGGTCTCTTTTAAAAACGAGGGATCGAACCAATCCATAATATTCATCTTCTTCCGCTCCTTGTTCTTTTTGTACCATTATGAACAAGGTTCGAAAGGATTAAACTTCACCTTTCTAAAAGCTCTGGATGTTTGCTTTTCAGCCATTTCAATCCTTCTCTTCGGCTCAAAGGGCGCACTTCATTCCGTTCGAGGTAATCCATAACCGCCCGTGCATCCGTTTTGCTGTATTCACGAAGGGCCCATCCGATTGCTTTTTCAATAAAAAACTCTTTTTCATGCTTGAGGGCATCGATCGTTTCGAAAAGGAGTGGAGCATCTGTCTTTTCCTTATATTTCAACTGATGCAGGACGCTGGAACGTCTGACCCATAGGTGATCGGACTGTCTCCACTCTTCTGTGTATGGGCGAAGTTTATCTTCGTATCGAAGGAAGTAGCCCCCGCACAAAGTGGAAGCGATCATATCGACCGTGTCCCACCAAGGTTTCGTCATAAGCAGTTGCTTGTAAGTATCAATACTGTTTTCCGGTGCTTTTTTGATCCCTTTTTCAAGTAAAGCGAGAGCCGCGTAGTGACATTCTCTTTCCGGTTTCTCAAAAAGCAGAACCGCTGTTTCCAGACGCTCCTCTTCCGTGATATCTTTGTAGTTCTTCAACAATGGTGCGAGGATTTGTTTTCGCTCGGGGGCTTTAATTCCGAAGAAAGGGTAGTGATTCTTCATGTAGTTCTCCATAGGGATGCGTTGATCTTCATCTTTATGTTTTTCTAATTCTGACGTGACACTTTCACATATTTCAACAGGTCTGTTCATTCCCTCTCCTCCGTTTCTTTAAAAGGTGCACGTCTACGAGCAAGCACCCATCCATAAGGGCGCTTGTCATTTTTCCCCTCATCAAAAGAATGATGAGGGTACAAGCCATGAAGGTAACGGCAACCATGCCTATCAGCATCGTTCCCGCCTCCCTTTCAAACCATAAAGCCATCATCGTACTTGCAGGAAACGTTCCATTCTTGCAGCATGGGCTTCCGCTTCTTCATACCCTTGAGCATAAAGATTATGCAGACGATCACGGTTCCTTTCGATTCTGCTCACTTTCAAAGGCTTTAACGGTCGTATGACGAACGCCTCTCCATTTTGTTCTGCTTCCTTCACTTTCTGCAGCTGCTGATTATAACGAATATGCCTTTCCAGTAAAGCTTTGGCAAACAAAGGGAATTGCTTGTACTTACGGTTGAAGTACCAGCCGGCTTTCATCCTTCCCTTGGTGTATCCATCGTTTCGAGTAAGAACGACGACATGCTTTTTGTTCCCGTCCCGTTTGGAAGCCTCCATGGGAATGGGGTCGGCTATACCTCCATCCATTAATTCCCGACCGTCGTACTGAATGCTTGGGGCAACCATCGGCAAGGAGCTTGAAGCGCGTATGACTTTCAGAAGACTCTCCCTGTCAGGGAATTGGTCGTAAAAGACAGGTTCTCCTGTTTTCATATCTGTCGTCCCGACGACAAAACGCGTTTTTTGTTGAAGGAACGTGTCATAGTCGAACGGGACCAGTTGATTCGGAAGTTTATCAAATATGAAATCCATCCCAAACAACTGTCGTTTCGTAATCATCCTTTTGTACGATATGTATTCTGGATGCGCCCCGTATTCGACAATCACTTCATAATTCCTTCCCCTCTGTTTGGCAACATAAGAGCTGCCATTGCATGCGCCGGCAGATGCTCCGACCACATAGGGGACATGAATGTCTTCATCAAGGAAGAAATCGAGCACGCCCGCCGTATATGCGCCTCTCATCCCTCCGCCTTCAAGTACTAAACCGACATCATCCATAGGATTTAAACACCTTCCTTTTTTTCATTTTTTCCTTTCTCTATATTCTGCCATTTTCTATATGAAAAGTAAAAAAAGCAACCCGTTCTATGCGGTTGCTTTTTGGTGTGATATCATCAGTTTACATAAGCATCGGAATCGTTTTTTCTTGTATGTTTTTCATCTATTTGACGTTCGATTTTTTCGATTGCTTCCTGATCGTTCAACAATTGTCGCTTGTTACGATCCACTAAGTCTTCAAAGGAAATTCGTTTGTGACTTCTCATTATACAACTCCTTTCATGGGCTTATTTTAAATTATAACAAAATTCAACAAATTACACGCAATAATTGTTTGAACATTTTGTTAACTTTATGTAAAGAAGGAGAATACGTATTGGAAAACTTCATCAATCCCAAAGTGAAGCAAATTGAAATATCAGGAATCCGCCGTTTTTTTAATATGGTATCCCACTATGAAGACATTGTGTCATTAACTATTGGACAGCCTGACTTCCCTACACCTCCCGCAGTGAAAGAAGCAGGGATTCAGGCTATCAAGGATAATCGAACGACCTATACGCATAATGCCGGAATGCTCTCACTTAGAGAAGCCATCCAGCAGCACGTGAAAAATTCTTATGGACTCAATTATGAAGCAGAAAATGAAATCATCGTCACCATAGGGGCTTCCCAGGCTTTGGATATTTCCCTTAGGACCATCATCCAGCCTGGAGATGAAGTGCTGTTGCCCGGACCGGTTTATCCGGGATATGAGCCGCTCATCCGCCTGGCAGGCGGAAAACCTGTGTTCATCGATACAAGTGAGAGCGACTTCAAATTGACGGGAGATCAGATTAAAGAAAAGATCAGTCCAAAAACAAAAGCTGTTATTCTGCCTTATCCATCCAATCCGACGGGAGTTTCTTTAACAGAAGCAGAGCTTGCCGGAATTGCGGATGTGATCAAAGAGCACCACCTCTTCTTGTTAGCCGATGAAATTTACAGTGAACTTGTATATGACCGTCCGCACACCTCGATTGCAAGCTTTTCCGATGTTCGCGACCAGGTGATTGTGATAAACGGGGTTTCGAAATCCCACAGTATGACCGGGTGGAGGATCGGGTACCTGCTTGCCCCTTCCTGGTTATGCCGTCATTTATTGAAAGTTCATCAGTACAACGTCTCCTGCGCAACTTCGATCAGCCAGTACGCGGCCCTTGAGGCTTTGACAAATGGAAAGAAAGAGGCTGAATCGATGCGTGATGCATATAAGAAAAGAAGAGCATTCGTCATCAGCCGTCTCAAAGAAATGAACCTCTCATTTGCTCAGCCAGACGGAGCCTTCTATGTTTTCCTCGACTTTCCGCTGAATGGAAAATCCACGTTCGAGCGTGCCGTGCAGCTCGTGGAGGAAGCAGGAGTAGCTCTTGTACCAGGGGATGCTTTTTCAGAACATGGAAAAGGTTATATGCGCATGTCCTACGCCTACAGTATGGCTACATTGGAAGAAGGGCTGAAACGTTTGGAAGACTTCATCTCAAAAGAGAGATTTAAAAGGGAAACGTAATCAGCTTTCCGTAAGGGTCCTTGAAATACACCCATAAAAAGAACTCATGGATGCAGGTCCCATGAGTTCTTCTAATTCGGCTTATTTTTTTGTACTTCGTTCAAAAGGGCATCGAGTTGTTGACTGACCTTGACAGACTCGGGACTGGATAACCCTTTTTCAAACGCCACTCTTGTCATTTTCTTTCGCAAATACTCTAATTCAGCAATACGAGGATCCTTGTCGGCCACTTGCATCATCGACTACCTCCTGACTTGTTCTTCCTTCTTATTGTACACGATTTATAAGAAATGGAAAAGAATGTGTGTTCGTATCCAGATCTTGCACGGAAGAAATTATCTCAATTTTCTATACTTTTGTAAAGATAATCGGCAAAGGTTCTAATATTTCGACAGAGAAGGATAAAATAGGAGCAAGCCTATATAGAAAGTTTACAATTTCGTAAAAGCCTCCCCTCGTACCTTTTCTTTCCGTAGCGATATGGTAAAATTAAGGATGAGATATTCTATGTTCATCTAGAAAGGAAGATGAGTTTGTCTGAGCAATCCAAAAAAGAATGGTTGGAATGGTTGAAGGCTATCGCTGTTGCCATTACTCTCGCATTTATATTACGAACATTTTTCTTTGCCACATCCATTGTTGAAGGGGCCAGCATGGACCCGACTTTGAAAAACGGGGAACGCGTCATGTTTAATAAGATCATTTATTATGTAGATGAACCTGAACGCGGGGATATCGTCATCATTGAAAGACCAGTCAAAAGTTATGTGAAACGAGTCATCGGCCAGCCGGGAGATACGGTGGAGATCAGTAATCATGAATTGTATGTAAACGGTGAGGAGCAGACCCAGGAGTACTTGACGGAAGACGCTGCGTCATCCACGAGAGATTTCGGACCCATCGAAGTTCCAAAAGGGAAATATTTCGTTATGGGAGATAACCGTTCCATCAGTAAAGACAGCCGAAATGGACTCGGTTTTGTCGAAGAAGAAGAAATCATTGGACGTACAGAATTAATCATCTATCCATTCAATGAATGGGGACTAACAAAATAAACACAAGAACGACCCGCCAGTCATGACTGGCGGGTCGTATGTTCTTCTCGTTTAAGTTTCATTTAGTCGGCACGATTTTCTCCGGCAGTTGATGTAGTGTTTCAATCAGTTGATCAAGCTTCCCTTCTACCCGGTGCAGCAAGTAAAACGTCACCGCTACAGGGAAACCAACATCCGCTAAAATCGAAATCCACGCATCCATCCCCATCCTTTCACCTCTTCTCCTGTATTTTAGATAAGCTCCTTTTCTTGAAGACTCAGTTTCGAGCCGATTGTGTGGTTTTAGTGGCTCCGGGAAAAGGTTCGCTCCTTTGCCATAGGAGATTCTCGAAACCACTACTAAAAGTCAGCTCATTTGATAATGGAAAGTGGATAATCATCTCCACAGTACGTAATAGCTTGAATGCAGAGCGTTTTACACCTCTAACAGTTGAATAGTGGAAGGCCACCCAACTTGGTAAAGGGATTCGTTTCCCCCTTCCATCGAAAGGTATGTTTGGGAAGCTGCGAGACTCTCGTGGGAGATAGGACGGTGAGACCCCATAGAACGTAGTCCGAGAACGCACTCCCGCGGAAAGCGAGTTATTCCCTGCAGCCCCATCCACTCCATAAAAGTCTCGAAACGGAGTCTCCCAGATCCTGCCACACCCATGAATAACTGATCATGGGTGTTTTTGCTAAAAAGAGCCGCTACTTTTGGATAGCGGCTCTTTCATTTAGATGGTAATATCGAAGACGTTGCGTTCGACGATACGTGCTTCTTTCTTCTCAACAAGGTCTCCCCCGTTAGAATAGAAGCAATTCTGGGCAAGAATGGCGTCCATCGCTGCATTGACCTGGGCAGGATCGACAGGCTCTACTGGATCATCCAGGCTGATCGTTATGGTTTTGCCTTCTTCATTTAAAAATTTCAACTCCAGCTTTTTCATTTACTCTCCTCCTTCGAAATTATGATTCCGTCAAAACTGAGCGGTCATCACGAGCGATATCAACTAAAATGTGCTGCTGTAACGGAGATACAGCGATCGATACTTCATGCAATTGTTCATCAGTGGCATCTGTTTTAATGTTGTTGAATGATTTTCGTTTGAGCATCATGTTTCCGTCTTCATCTGTTCCTGTTGAAAAGACAAGCTGCAAGCGACTATCTACTTTTAAAGTATTTACGGCCATCTGCTTCACCTCCTCTCACTTCTATAATCGAAGGAGAAGAGAAAAAAGTGTCAATGGTTCGCGTTTTTTATAATAGAAGTCTCTGATTAAAAAAAGCGTCAGGGGAAGGAACCTGAAGTGGCTCCTTCCCCTGACGCTTTTTTCATTAAGTATCAACCGTTATCAAAAATCGTTAATCCTATGAGTCCTAACATTACAATAATACTTACAAAAAACATGACAATCTCCATCTCTGTTCCACCCCTCTTTCCTCTCTATCATAGCAAATATTTAAAGCGTTTGCTTTGGTAGTTCCCTAATCCTTGAATATTTTTATCTTTCCCTGAAAAGTAAATAGAAACACTCCACTTTTCACATTCCTGACATAACAAATTGAACAGATTGTGAAATAGTGAACAATGTATGGATAAACTTACCTCCTACACTTATACTTGAATTGTAAGAAAGAAACCTTCTTACATGACATCATGTGAAATGGTGAACAATCTTTTAATAAGGAGTGATTAACATGTTGAATGAATTATTACGAAACAACAAGATCGTTGCTATGATCCTGACCGTCTTCCGCGTTTATCTGGGGTACACCTGGCTGACCGCCGGCATCGGAAAAATCACAGGCGGATTTGAAGTGAGTGGTTTTCTGAATGGAGCGATTGCGAAAGCAGAAGGAGCACATCCGGCTGTCCAAGGCTGGTGGGCCGCGTTCCTTGAACAATTCGCCTTACCAAACCATGAGTTTTTCGCTTTCCTTGTCATGTGGGGAGAAGTTCTCGTAGGGATTGCACTTATCTTAGGATTATTCACGAACGTAGCTGCTTTCGGTGGCATTCTCATGAACTTCGCTTTCTTATTCAGCGGAACGGTCAGCACAAACCCGCAAATGGTTCTGCTCACGATCTTCCTCCTCGTTGCCGGGGCCAATGCCGGTCGCTATGGATTAGACCGCTGGGTTGTACCAATGCTTAAAAAACAAGGAACCAAACTCCCTCACAGAAGAGGAAGGCTTGCCCATCAATAATACACCAAGCCCTATGGATCGCTCATAGGGCTTTTTTCGTTTATTTTACTTTCGGATGAGGTATGATGATTTTATACATAAGTTTCAAAGATCGTATTGGAAAGAGGTGTCCTATGGCAACGTATATCTTCCGTTTTTTTATTTTTTGGTACATATGCGGAGTGTTTTTAGTAACGTTCGACTGGCTTCCCCCTTGGCTTGAATGGGCGAACAGCGTTTTTTTGATAACCGCCGGGGTCGTGGCTGGGATTTATTTTATGAAGATGTACGGCGTTTGGCGTGGAATCATCTACAGCCTGATCATTATTGTCGTTAGTATCTATGTGGAACACTTGGGTGTGAAATACAATTTCTTATTCGGAGCCTACCATTACACAGAAAACTTCGGATTGAAAATTGCGGATACACCGATTACCATCGGATTCGCCTGGCTTTTAATCATCGGATGTTCCCATGAGTTGGCAAGGGTGTTGTCGAGTGGGTGGAATCCTTGGACGAGCCGGTTCATTTTCGTTGTTACCGGTGCGTTAGCTGCGGTGACCATGGACCTTATTCTTGATCCGGTTTCTTTCAAAGTGAAAGAATATTGGATTTGGGAAGATCCTGGCTTTTATTACGATATCCCGTTTTCCAACTTCTTTGGCTGGTTTGTCCTGGCTGCCCTGTTTCACCTCATTTTCCTGTTCATGCATCGGGACATGGAAAATCGAAGCGTTCCCCCTTGGCCAGGGAGGATGGTCCTGACGTTCGGCCTAATCATCTTCCTGTTTCTGTGCATTGCGTTTACCGGCCGATTATACGGGGCGATTATGTTCGTGAGTGCTCTTACCCTATTATGGTATGGCTTGTATTTTTGGAGGAGATCAAATGTTTCAACCCGCACGTAAAACGTCATGGATCGAGTGGGGATTCACCCGCTTCAATCGGTTGTTTTTAAACTATCATTTCAACCACATTAAAATTCAACATCCATCTTCTGTACCTGATGAGAAGACTCTGTTTCTTATCAATCATTCAACATGGTGGGATCCCCTTTTCATCTTTTATATCAACGATCGACTTGTGAAATCAGACGGCTATGGCATGATGCATGAAGAAGGCATCGAACGCTTTCCATTTTTCAGGAGAATTGGAGCATTTTCTGTGAATGGCGAGGATCGCCGTCACCTCGTGCAATCCTTGCAATACAGTACCCGTTTGCTTGATGAGGGGAGAACGGTGTGGATCTTTCCTCAGGGGAATGAACAGCCCCTCGAGAAAAGACCGCTTGAATTTTTTTCAGGCGTCAGTTACCTCACCCAGCGCTGCCCGGACATCAATGTCGTGCCTGTTTCCCTATACTATGCCCTTGAGCACACGAAAAAGCCGAATGCCTACATACGGCTGGGAGAAGCCCTCCCTAGAGAGGACTACGAGACACTCTCCAGAAAAGAAAGAACACAGTATTTTGAAAACAGGGCCACCCAACAGCTGGATGAATTACGCAAGGACGTCATAGAAGAAAATCTTCACGCCTTTAAAAAGTTGTAAGAGAAAGGAGGATACGTCATGTCATTCTTTTTTATCGTCTTCATCATCACGATCGTTTTGAATGTGTGGACCATTTTTAACAGCTTCTTCCTCTACCCATTATCAGCCAATAGAAAGCTCGGAGAAACGCCCTCCGTTTCGCTGCTCGTACCGTTAAGAAATGAAGCAGACAATGTGGAAGGATTGATCCATTCCCTCCGCGCGCTTACCTATCCTGATGTGGAAGTGATCCTGCTGGATGATCATTCGGAAGATGGCACCTTCGAAAAACTGAACGAACAGGTCAGAGATGATGGACGCTTCACGATCATTCAGGGCAAGGAGCTGCCTGAAGATTGGAACGGCAAAGTCCATGCCTGTCACCAGCTCTCTCAGGCTGCCAATGGGGAGTATTATTTATTCCTGGATGCTGATGCGCGTGTCGCCCCTGGCATCATTCAACAAACGCTCGCCATGATGCAGGAGAAAAAGGCGAGCATGTTAAGCGGATTTCCGAATTACCCGAATGCCAACTTTCTTAGTCATATGCTCGTCCCGCTTCAGCATATGGTTGTGCTGCTTCACCTTCCTCTATTCGTTGCTAACCGGACGACGAAGCCGATGTTCACCGCTGCGTGCGGGATTTTTATTATGATTGATCGGAAAGCATATGAAGCCATCGGAGGTCATGAATCTGTCAAAAGCTCTCTTGTCGAAGACGTACATATTGCTAGAGAAGTGAAAAAACACGGATACAAGATGATTCTCGCTAACATTACAGAATCGGTCCTTTCCTACATGTACGATTCAGGTAAAGAGACATGGGAAGGCTTTAAAAAGAATGTGTACACAGGGATCGGTCGATCTGCTGGCATGGTCGTATTTTTGACCATATTCTATGCGGTTGTGTTCTTAACTCCCGCCGCCTTCGCAATCGCTGGACTCGTCACCGGAGATTACGCCTTGGTTCTCCCCTATCTTTTAACGGTAGCATTCAAAATGTATGTGGATGCAAGGACGGGGCATCCCTTGTGGCTGTCCTTCCTTTTACCAGTAGCTGTGGTGCTGTTGATAGCCATCATGGTGGCATCGATGTTCGTTCATAAACGAGGAGAAAAATACCAATGGAAAGGGAGGTTCTATCAATGAAAGTGGCCATCATCGGAGGTGGACTCGGCGGATTATCGGCTGCGGTCACCCTCGCTAAGCACGGAGCTGATGTACGGCTGTTCGAAAAAAACGATCATTTTGGCGGGAAAATGATGAGCGTCGATGAGGGGGATTTCCATTTTGATTTTGGTCCCAATACGATTACGATGCCTGAAGTATTTCAGGACGTCATCCGGCAGGGAGGACTCGATCCGCGGGAAGAGCTTCCTTTTGCGAAAATCGTCACACATACGAGAAATGAGTTTCACGATGGGACGACCTTTGATTTTTCCACAGACCAGGGATATATGAAACAGCAGCTTGGACAGGTAGATCCCAAAGGGCATGTGATGTATGAAGATTTCCTTATAGAAATCGAGCGGTTGTACAACCTGTCCCGAAAGCACTTTTTACACCGGACCTTCAATGGATGGACCGACTACCTTTCCCCCACCCTTGCGAAAAGCATGACGAAGGTACGTCCGCTTGAGTCGATGGATCACTTTTTCAGGCGGTATTTTTCAAACCCGAAAGTGATTCAGGCCTTGAACCGCTATTCTACCTATATCGGCTCCAATCCTTATCAAGCACCAGCCACGTTCAGTATGATCGCCCATCTTGAGTGGAATGATGGGGTTTACTTTGTACGTGGGGGCAACACAAGGATTGCGGATCGGTTCGTTAAAGCGGCTGAGAATGTCGGGGTACGGCTGTACAGTGGAACCAAAGTCACTCGTATCCTTCACGAAAATGAAAGAGTGACGGGTGTAGAAACGGGTGACGGCGAGCGTTTCGAAGCGGACCATGTGATCTTGAATGGCGACCTGCTCCATGCTGTACCAGAGTTGGTCGATCCAGAAGCGAGACGGTCAATGAGCGATCGAAAGCTGAAAGGCTACGACCCGTCTATTTCAGCTTTTGTCATTATGGCAGGCCTGGATACGAAACTCAGCCGTTTGAAGCACCATCATTTGTTTTTCTCAAGCGACTATAAAAAAGAGTTCCGTGTGCTAAAGAATGGCTATTACGCCGATGATCCGACGATTTATATCTGTACTTCGTCCAAATCCGATTACTCTGTCTCCACTCAAGGGGATAACTGTTTCATCCTCGTCAACGCTCCCGCTCTCAATCAAAAAGGCGGCTATGACAAGCATGCCTATAAAAACCACATCTATGATCGACTAGAGGACGCGGGCGTACCCGTCAAGAGTCATCTCCAGGTCGAAAAAGTGTGGGATCCCGCTGACATCCAGAATCATTTCGGCGCCTATCGCGGATCCCTGTATGGACCTTCTTCCAACCGAAGGTCCCAGGCCTTCATGAGGCCGTTCAACAAATCCCAGGACCTTGATGGTCTCTGGTTTTGCGGAGGTAGTACGCACCCGGGCGGTGGATCTCCGATGGTCGTCCTGAGTGGTCAGAACGTGGCCAACGAAATTCTCGGAAAGATTGTCCAAGTAGAATAACACCTCCCCTTTTCAGGCAAGCTAAAACAGGAGGTGTCGGAATGGAGAAGAATACCAAACGCAACAAACCGCGGAAAGAAGAAAAGCAGCCGAGGAATCCCATTACGAACGACCTGGGTGTCGATCAGGATGAACAGGCGATGAACGGCGATTACGGGATGCTTGAAACGGAAGAAGAAGATCGTCTGCATGACCGTAAAAAATAAAAAAAGAGGAAAGCATAGCGTCGCGTCTATGCTTTCCTCTTTTTTATTCCTTAAGATGTAAGGTTTCGTCCATTCTGAATAGGGATAGGATTCCAGATAAAATCGGGAGCGTACCTACCAACCCGATGGCCCATGGAACAGATAAGACATCCGCAAAGACTCCTGCAAGAATCGCTCCGAACGCATATCCGCTGTCACGCCAAAAGCGATAGATCCCCATGGAAGTGGCCCTCCATTCCGGACGCGCAACATCACTGATTGAAGCAAGGATCGTTGGATAAACCATCGCCGTACCGATACCTAAGAAAAGGGCACCGGCCAGCCACATGGCGTATGTTTGGACGATGAGAATAAACCATAAAGAAAGCCCTTGAAGGAACATTCCTGAAACAATCAGTTTCTTCCTGCCTATTTTGTCACTCCAAATGCCTGTGAACAGTTGAAAGAATCCCCAGGCCGCCGGATATATGGCTACCACTGTGCCTACCTGTCCGACACTGAGACCACCAGCACTCAAGAAAATAGGAAACAGCCCCCACGCCATGCCATCCTTCAAGTTCGTCGTAAGACCAGCAAGACTGTTGCTGGATAAGTTTTTATTCTTCCAAGTCGTTTGCTGGAAGACTTCTTTTGTAGATGAAGCATCCGTTGTATTTTTCTTCACTCGTTGGCTTTGGACATACTTTCCTGTGTCCTCAGCGAACCATGATAGGCATAAACCTGCGATAACGATGACAATCCCGATATAGAAAGGTTCCGGTGTGAGTGAATATTGAGAAGCCACGTACCCTGAAACAGCAGCCATGACGGCGACACCAATGTACCCGGCAAATTCATTAAAACCGACGGCCAAGCCTCTTTGTTCCGGTTTTGCAAGGTCTACTTTCATATTGACGGTCATCGACCACGTCAGGGCCTGGTTCACCCCAAGAAAGATGTTTGCCACGACGATCATCCACCAGGCTTCTGCGAAGATGACAAGCAAAGGGACAACCAGACCGATCGCCCAACCACCTAATAGTACGTGTTTCCTCCCCCACCGATCTGCCATGGTTCCGGCGAAAAAGTTCATGATTGCTTTCGAAAAACCGAAGCTTACGATAAAAGAAAGCGCAGCACTTGTGGAAGCTATTCCGTAAACTTCTTCACCAAGAGTGGGCAGGATTGTGCGTTCTAACCCAACCATGGAGCCCACAAAGAAATTCACGAGTACGAGGAGGGAAAAAGAAAAGATATTTTCCTTTACGCCTGTCTTTATGATTGGTTTCATTTTATTCACCTGCTTACTTCTCTACTGATTCTACCATGTTACCATGAGGGGTATTAATATGAAAATATTCCTTTGAAGGAGTTTCGAGTTTTCTATTCTTTTTTCAAAAAAAGCATGCCTCGTGAGAGGCATGCTTTTAGAACGACCGAATATTCACTTTCATTTCTTCCTTCTTCTTTTTTCTTTCGGATGGGTCGACGACTGTATTATCATACAAGTGACAGGCGACTTGATGACCTTCCCCGACTTCCTGCCATACAGGAGCTTGATCGCTGCAAACATCCATCGCGAAAGGACAGCGCGTCCGGAATACACAGCCACTAGGAGGGTCGATCGGGCTTGGTATTTCTCCCTCAATAATCACTTGTTCCCTTTGATCTTCGATATCCGGGTCCGGGATAGGAATGGCGGATAGAAGAGCTTGGGTATAGGGATGAAGAGGATGATCATACAACCGGTCACTGCTCGTTAACTCGACTAAGTGACCAAGGTACATGACACCAATCCGATCCGAGATATGCTGCACCATAGAAAGATCATGGGCAATGAACAGATACGTCAGGCCTTTTTCTTCCTGAAGCCGCTCCAGTAAATTGACCACCTGCGCTTGGACCGATACATCCAGGGCAGAAATCGGCTCATCTGCGATAATGATCTCAGGGTCGAGTGCCAATGCGCGCGCGATGCCAATCCGCTGTCGCTGTCCCCCACTGAATTCGTGAGGATAACGATTGGCATGGTCACGATTCAATCCCACTTCTTCAAGCAGTTCATAAACACGTTCCATTCTTTCTTTATCAGAAGAAAAGAGACCGTGTATTTCCATCGGTTCAAGGATAATTTCGGATACGGTTGAACGGGGGTTCAAGGATGCATAAGGGTCCTGAAAAATCATTTGCATCTGTCGTTTTAAATGAAATTGTTCTTTCGGTGTACGATCGTGGACACTCTTCCCTTCAAAAAGGACTTCTCCACTTGTTTTTTCGTAGAGGTTCATGATCGTGCGCCCTGTTGTCGACTTCCCACAACCGGACTCTCCGACAAGTCCTAGCGTCTCTCCTTTGTACAAGTCAAAACTGACACCATCGACAGCTTTCAATGATTTTCCTTTCCCCATCTTAAAATGCTTTTTCAAATCTTTCACTTCAAGGGTCTTGTGCAGGCTCATGAGGTTCCCTCCGTCTCGCTCCAGTATCTTCTTGCGACACATAACTCTTTTTCGTATACGGTTCCTTCCAAATCAATGATTTCAATACTCTTTCCAACGTTGGGTGAATGAAGCATCTTGTTGTCCCCATAGTAAAAACCGACGTGATGGATGCTCCCTTTTCCTTCTTCGTAAGCAAAGAACAGGAGATCCCCCATTTGAAGATCGTTCAATGGCACGTTTTTACCACCTTTGGCTTGATCTGTCGCATCTCTTGGAATTTCGTAGTGAAAGGCTTTATGGATGTTATAGGCAAAGCCTGAGCAGTCGTATCCGAAAGCACTCATTCCTCCCCAAAAGTAAGGAAGACCGACGAATGCTTCTCCTGAACGGATGAGGTCTTTCCCGCTTCCTTTTGCTTTTTTATCCTCTTTCTTTTGTACCAGGACGTCTTCTGAAACAAAATACCCGACCCCATCCGGATAAAGAACTTTGACTAAGGTATCGTTTTCCTCGATGACTGGTAGGGACGTTAGATAACTGACTTCCATAAGCGCTTCTTCTGCTCCATTGTAAAGCCACGCTTGCTTCTTATGTACAACCGCCCACTTTTCAGAATGCCAGTCCGCTTCCTTTGGTTTGACCAGCTGACTTACAGGAATATATCCAGGATAGCCCCGTTTGTCTTTCTTGGAAGCCTGAGAGGGAACGACGACTTTTGCCCAGTCAGCCTCCCTCTCGTCAATCCAGACTTCTTCGCCTAACAGCAGTTGGGATTGGACAAGGTTCTCATCACACAGTTCCCGCTTTTGATCGTCATCCAATACCTTCAGCCAATCTTTCATAGAAGCTGATGCCTGGAGTGAAATTTGATCCGCTTCCCTGGGAGAATCAGGTGCTGTCCAAAGAGTAGCTACAGGAACGCGCACCACTCTCTTCTCATGGTTTTGATTTGTATGTGTCATCCATTGACCTCCTTGGATAGATTTGTTTTTATATGTTCACCGTCTGTTCGGTATTTACGTTGACCAGCCCCAACCCGTCACCTTCCGAAAACGTAAGCCAGGCTTTATCATACTGGACTCCTCCTACAATCGGGTCTTCTGTCAGCATCAACGGGGCATCAAAGTCAATCCTCGTGACATTGTTTTGACTTGCTGCAAAATGAGCGGCTGCCGTGATTCCGAGCTTTGTCTCAATCATGCTGCCGACCATGCATTCCACTCCATAGGTTTCAGCCAGATGATTGATTTTCACGGCTTCATGAATACCCCCGGATTTCATTAGCTTGATATTAATCAAATCCGCGCTCCGTGTTTCCAATATCCGCTTTGCATCTATTGGACTAAAGACACTCTCATCAGCCATGATCGGTGTGTACGTATGATCCGTGACTTGTTTCAAACCTTCGATGTCATGAGCATGGACAGGCTGTTCCACCAATTCTATAGGAAGATGACAGTCTTCCATTCTCCGGATGGCTTGGATGGCTTCTTTCGGCGACCACCCTTGATTCGCATCCAGTCTGATCCGTACACCTCCACCTAGCCGTTCGTGAATGGTCTGTATCCGTTCCACATCTTTTTCTATCGTATCTTTTCCTACTTTCACCTTTAAGACCTTAAACCCGTTGCTGACATATCGGGCAGCGTCGTCCGCCATTTCTTCGGGCTCATTGACACTGACCGTATAATCGGTTTCCAAATCGCGCTTCGATCCACCAAGCAATTGATAGAGTGGGAGTTGATAGATTTTGCCTAAAAGGTCATGGATAGCTATATCCACCGCAGCTTTAGCACTGGTATTCCCAATACAGCAGCCGTGGAGTTTTTTGAAAATATCCTCTCTATACGTGATGTCCTCACCCAGAAGAGCCGGTGTGATGATTTTATTTATTGTGTGAGCAATGCTTGTTAAACTCTCTCCGGTAATGACAACCGTTGGCGGAGCTTCTCCCCACCCTGTAGTCCCATCCTCCCCCGTCACTTTCACGTAAATGGACTCTGCTACGGTGACCGTGCGTAAAGCCGTTTTGAACGGGGTATGTAAAGGAACCGCTACCGGATACGTTTCCATTGACTGTATTTTCATGCTCCTCCACCTTTCTTAGTAGACACCGGATTGGATCAACAGGGATTTCTTATGACTGGATAACACGGCTTCTGTTCCCAATGGAATACTGTAATGGGGCAGACAGTGGCCAATCTTAAAACCGGCCAGCACCGGTTTATTCAATCTGGAAAAGTAGTCCTCATAAACCTGCACCAAAGATAAACTGTCTTCGGATTCTTCTGTTTTTGTCCCACTAAAGTCTCCTAGGATAATTCCGGCCGCATCTTCGAATTTGCCTGCCAATTTCAATTGATTGAAAAAAGAATCCAAGCGATAGGGTTGCTCTCCAACGTCTTCCATAAACAGTAATTTCCCTTTTGTATCAATCTCGTATGGGGTGCCCATTGTATTGACAAGTAACGAAAGGTTTCCACCCACTACTTCGCCTGATGCTTCCCCTTCTGTAATCACCTCTAAAGGAGAAAGACGCTCGTTGTAATGAATCACTTCAGGTTCAAACAACTGCTGAAACATTTTTTTTGATTCTTCATCAAAATCTTCTTTTCCTACATCCGAACAAAGCATAGGCCCATGAAAAGTGACCAGTCCTGTCTCCTGTCGAATAGCGGTATGTAAACATGTGATATCACTATAGCCCCAGAAAATTTTAGGGTTATCTTTCACCAGTGCGTAATCAATCGTTGAAACAATCCTTCCTGTTCCGTAACCGCCACCTGCACAAAAAATGGCGGAAACCTCTGGGTCTTGAAACATGTGATGGAAGTCTTCCAACCTTTCTTCATCATTTCCTGCTAGATAGCCGTGTTTTTTCTTCATGTGAGCTCCCAGTTTCACTTTCAAGCCTAAGCTTTCCAGAAAAGAAAGGGCTTTGTCTAAGTTTTTAAGATCCGGAGGACTTGCCGGGGCTATGACTCCGACCGTGTCCCCCGGGTTCAACCGTCCCGGTTTTATCATCTTCATTCCTCCAATGAAGGAAAAGAGGCGAAAGAATCGCCTCTTTTCAAAGAAAGTCTATTGCTTGTCTGCCCACTTCAACTCAAGGTACCCAACAGGGTGACGAACGATATCAGATACGTTGTCTTTCTCAAGAACGACTTGGTTATAGAAATGAACAGGGAAAATCGGCATCTCTTCAAAAAGAAGCTTCTCTGCTTCATACATCAATTCCCAGCGCTGTTCTTCATCCGCTTCATTTTTAGCATCGGCAATCAGCTGATCGTACTCTTCATTGGACCAGCCTGTACGGTTCATGGAGGAATCCGTCGTGAAGCTCTCAAGGAAGTTGATTGGATCGGCATAATCAGCTAAGAAAGAACTTCTGGAAAGTTGGTGTTCCAATGCTTTTTGCGCTTCAAGGAAGACGTTCCATTCCGCATTCTCAAGCGTAACTTCCACTTCGAGATTTTCTTTGAACATTTGCTGGATGGCTTCTGCAATTTTCTTGTTGTCCTCGCTCGTGTTATAAGAAAGGGTGATGGCTGGAAGTTCGTCATACCCTTCTTCCTCCATGCCCTCCTCAAGCAATTGTTTCGCTTCTTCTACATTCGTTTCCACAAGCTTACCATTGTGTTCACGGAAATCTTCCCCGGATGGACTCTCAAATCCATAAGAGACAAAGCCATACGCGGGTTCTTCTTTATTCTTCGTCACATACTCAACGATTTCCTGTTGATTCACACTCATAGCCAGAGCTTTTCTGATTTTCTTATTCTGAAAAGGCTCTTCATTCACGTTAAAACGGTAAAAAGCTGTACCTGCCTGATCCTGGATCGATAATTCTTCACTATCTAACAGCTGCTCAGCCATGTCAGACGGAATATTGGAAGTATCAAGCTCCCCGCTTTCATACATTTGGTATTCTGTATTGGTATCATTCACCATCGCCCAGTGAACTTCATCCAGCTTCACCGTCTCGTGATCCCAGTATTCTTCATTCTTTTTCATGAGCATTTCACTGTCGTGCTTCCATTCTGCCAAAGCGAATGGTCCGTTTCCTACAAAGCTGTCCGCTTCAGCAAACCACTCCGGGTTTTCTTTAGCTACAGACTCATTGATCGGGAAAAACGCCGGGTTGGAAATAATATTCAGGAAATAGCCAGTCGGTGCTTTCAACGTCACTTTCAACTCTTTATCACTGACCGCTTCCACCATCACATCATCAGCAGAGCCTTCTCCATTGTTGAAGGCTTCTCCCCCTTCAATAAAATAACCGAGGAAAGCGGCTGGTGAGGCCGTTTCAGGATCGAGCAGACGTTTCCAGGCAAACGCGTAGTCCCCTGCTGTCACGTCATCTCCATTCGACCATTTGGCATTTTCACGGATGAAGAAGGTATATTCCTTCCCATCTTCAGAGATATCCCATTTCTCAGCAGTGGCCGGTTCTGGCGTGTGGTCTTTACCAAGACGCGTCAGACCTTCCATTAAATTGTTCAGCGCATTCCAGGAAACCGCATCAAACCCTTGCGAGGGATCGAAGGATGTCGGCTCCTCTCCGTTATTCAATAGCAAGGTGTTTGTTCCAGAGTCACTTTCCCCTTCAGAATCTCCCTCATCACCTTCTCCTGAACTTTCTGACGCTGTACATGCAGCTAACACTAAGACAAGTAAAACCCCCATAAAGATTGTCCACCATTTTTTCATACTCGTTCTCCTCTCTATATGTTTAATAAGTTGACGCCATATATTTCTTTGCCCGCTCATCCTGCAGCCAGCAGTCCACGTCATGTGTTCTGCTCAACTCCGACTGAAACGGATACACCTTTGTGCATACCTCCATGACCATTGGACACCTGGCAGCAAATGGACAGCCTTCCGGTGGTGAAAACAAATCCGGAGGAGTCCCATCTATAGGCACTAATTTCTCTCCTTTTTGATCCATCCGCGGCACTGAGTGAAGCAGTCCTCTTGTGTAAGGGTGCTGCGGTGTATAAAAGATTTCTTTCCGTGTCCCTGTTTCAATGACTTTGCCGGCATACATAACCGCAATGCGATCAGCGATTTTAGCCACAACCCCTAAATCATGTGTGATGAGGATGATGGAAACGCCGGTCTGTTTCTGTATTTTTTGAAACAGCTGAAGGATTTGGGCCTGAATGGTTACATCCAAAGCTGTTGTCGGTTCATCGGCAATCAGAAGTTCAGGATCACAAATCAGCGCCATCGCAATTACGATTCGCTGCCGCATGCCCCCACTGAATTCGTGAGGATACTGTTTCATACGTTCGACAGGATTGGGGATGCCGACAAGCGTGAGCATGTCCATCGCCTGCTTATCCGCTTCCTTTCTTGAAATGGACCGATGCTGACGGAGTCCTTCCGTCAATTGGTCCCCAACCGTCAAGGTGGGGTTCAAGGCTGTCATTGGATCCTGGAAAATCATCGAAATATCAACCCCACGGATTTTCCTTACTTCTTTGTCCGAAAGCTGAGTCATGTCCTGTCCCTTGAAAAGTATCGATCCGTCTTTGATCTCCCCTGGAGGTGTTGGAATGAGACGCATCATGCTGTTCGCCGTCACGCTCTTCCCACAACCGGACTCGCCGACAATGGCAAGAGTTTCCCCGCGATATAGTTCTAAATTTACGCCGCGCACTGCCTGTACCTCTCCCCCGAAAGTTTTGAAAGACACATGCAGGTCACGGATGTCCAAGATTTTTTCCATTGATGTTTACCTCCTGAGCTTAGGATCGAGTGCATCCTGGAGACCATCTCCAAGCACGTTAAATGCGAACATGGTGGCTGAAATGAAAAAGGCAGGAAAGAAAAGACGCCACCAGTCGCCGGATAAGATGACACCCAGCGCATCATTGGCCATCATTCCCCAGCTTGCGTATGGTGATTGAATACCTAGCCCCAAAAAGCTTAGAAAAGCTTCGGCAAATATCGCTGTAGGAACAGTCAGTGTCATCTGTACGATGATCGGCCCCATCGTATTCGGGAGCAGATTTTTTTGTATGATCCGCTTCGTTTTCGCACCGAACGACTGGGAAGCCATCACAAATTCATTGTGTTTCAGCTGAAGAACCTGCCCTCTGACAATTCGCGCCATACCCACCCAGCCGGTAACTGTTAAAGCAATGATAATCGTTAAAAGACTTGGCCCCATGACTACGAGCAGCAGGATGACAACAAGAAGGTAAGGCAGTCCATAAAGAATTTCGATGATCCGCATCATGATATTATCGGTTCTTCCACCCTTATATCCGGAAAGCCCTCCATAAGCGACTCCTATAAAAAAGTCGATCAAAGCAGCCATCAACCCTACAAACAAAGAGATTCTAGCCCCGTACCAAGTTCTCGTGAACACATCGCGTCCTAATTCATCTGTACCGAACCAATGGGTGAAGGACGGGGCCTGGTTTTGGTTTGGCAGGTTTTGAGTATCCACATCGTGTGGGGAAATCCAAGGTCCGATGACAGCCATGACACCTAAAAGAATAAGAAAAATCAGACCGAACATGGCCAATTTATTCTGGCGGAGTCTTCTCCAGGCATCTTCCCAGTAAGAAAGAGAAGGACGGACAACCGATTCGGCATCTTCGCTATTCTGCTCTTTTGGTTTGAACCATTCATCGGGAATGGTTGAATGAGGCGTTTCTTCCTTCTGTTTTTTTGCTGGAATCACTTTACCTGCCCCCTTCTTTATGCAACTTGATTCTAGGATCGAGTATTCCATAAGCAATATCCACCAGGAACAGCATCAATACAAGGAAAGCACTGTAAAAAACGGTGGTTCCCATAATGACCGGGTAGTCCCGCTGGTTGATGCCCTCTACGAAATATTTGCCCATGCCGGGGATCGCGAAGATCTTTTCGATGACAAACGTCCCTGTTAAGACCCCTGCAATCAACGTACCTAAAATGGTGACCACAGGCATGAGTGCATTTTTCAAGGCATGCTTCACAATGATTTTGACAGGGGATAATCCTTTGGCCCGTGCGGTTTTTATGTAATCCTGTGTTAACGTCTCAAGCATACTTGATCTTGTTAAACGGGCAATAATGGCCATCGGTCCGGTGGCCAGCGCAATGATCGGAAGCACCATATGCTGCGGGCTGCTCCATGTGGCAGCAGGGAGCACCCCGAGGTTGACGGCCAGCTGCTGAATTAACAAGGTAGCTAATACGAAGTTAGGAATCGATATGCCGAGTACAGCAATGGTCATCGCTATGTAATCAATGATTCCATTGTGCTTCAATGCCGCGAATACACCGAGAGCAACTCCAGATACGAGGGCAATAAGAATCGTCCATATGCCCAACTCCGCGGATATAGGAAAACCTCTGCCTAATAAACCATTGACCGTCTCAGTTGGTTGTTTAATCGAAGGACCGAAATCCAGGGTCACAATGGATTTCAAATACAACACATACTGCACAACTAACGGTTCGTCCAGGTGGTAGTGAGCCTCTAAATTCCGCTGTACGGCTTCGTTGGTTGTCCGCTCTTCATTGAACGGGGAACCCGGTAGTAGATTCATCAAGAAAAACGTAAGCGTGGCAATGATAAAAACCGTAACAATCATGTAAATGAATCGTTTCAATATGTATTTCGCCATGACTCTTCCCCCTAGCTGGATGTTGTCTGCATGGCAAGCTCTGTCATGACAAGCATGGCTTGGTATGCTTCCACTATGTTTTTGGCTTTAAATCTTACTGTCGTTGAATTTGGTTCGATTTCCGTACCAGGCATAAGACTTGCCCATTCGGCCTGGCCATAATTCATAAATTCAATCCTCAGAGTGGGGTGTGCTGGAGGAACGAGCGGTTCTATTCGATTTCGATTATGTATCGCTTCCTCCGTGCGTTTTTGCAAAAGCTCCCCAGCCTTTTTCGGTGTTAAACTTTTCACAGCCGATCGAGAAATCGTTTCTTTCACCGGGGCTGTAATGATGTTCGGAATGAGCGATTCCGCTTCCATCGCTGCACAGTCATCTCCGGCAACCATTAATACAGGAACGCCGTAATAACCGGCCACATATGCATTAAACCCAAGCTCTCCTACCGCCACATCATTTATGTAGAAATTACGCACCCCGAAAATCATCGAGTGTGAGAGCACGCCTCTTTGAGCTGCCCTGGCATGGTACCCTACAAAGATCGCTCCAGCATACGATTCATCCAAGCCTTGAATCATTGATAATGGTTTGACACTTCCGGTAATTAATGTGGCATCCGGATGAATCTCATCAATCAATAGATTGTTCATCTTGGAATGGCTGTCATTGACCAATACTTCTTCCGCATGGTTTTGAAACGCGGCTTCGATGACATGGTTCGTTTCCTGTGTCATGATTCTCCTCGACCGTTCATAATTGTGCTCCGAAGAATCAACGAAGGTGTAATCAGGTATTCCTGTTATTCCCTCCATGTCAACGGAGAGGTACAATTTCATGCAAATCATCTCCTTTTTTGGTAATTTTGTTAATTTTCATAAAATTTTACCATTTGATGACAAATTACGCAATAGGTCTCATATTTTATTTCCATTTAAAGCATGAAAGCAGAAGGGTGGTTTACGTAAAATAAAAAAAACCTGGAGATAGGACTCCAGGTTTTACACAGGCTTTTTAATACGTGGTTGGTTTTCAAAGTAGGCATCAAGGACTTGAAGTTCTGAATAGGGGACCTTTTCATCTCCAATGATCTGGTAACCTCCGAACCCAATACCAGTCAGTAATACTACATCCCCTGCCCTGGCCAGATCGAGCGCTAAGTGGATGCCTTCCTCTCGATACAAACGTGTATGAACATGCGGGGAGGATGCCTGATTGAATCCACGACAGACATCATTGACCACTTCCTGTCGATCCGCATGCCCAGGCTGATCCACGCTTACGATGATCTGATCCGCCACACTCTCAGCCACTTTTCCCATGAGCGGCCGTTTTTTAGGATCTCGCAATCCGATTCCAGTAATCATCACAATCAGCTGCTGGTGCGGGATTTTCTTGACGGATTCTAAGACATGAGAGAGTGCATCCGGGGTATGGGCATAGTCCAAAATGATCTGATAAGGGACTTCCTTTTCTACCATTTGAAAACGCCCTTCCGGTTTCCGTATGTGATGAATGACAGAAAGGATGGAGGCTATGGAAAAACCTACCTGATGACAGGCCGCAATAGCTGCCAGTAAGTTCGATACATTGTACTCACCGAAGACCGGGGCCTGGACCGTATATTTCGTTCCGAATGCATCCAATTCAAAGGTGGTCCCCTGCCTGGTGGTCTGAATATGAGAGGCTTGAAGGTCGGCGGGCTGACGAATACCATAGGTTACGATTGAACCTTTGAACGTTTGGATGAGATCATCCGCCATCATCGGGTCGTCCACATTGATGACGGCTTGTTCTGCCTGTTGAAACAACTTCATTTTTGCCTTTTTGTAGGCATCCATGGTCTCATGGAATTCTAAATGTTCCGGGGTGAGATTGGTGTGGACGGCTACATTGAAGTGGATGGTTTCCAACCGCTTTTGCTCAAGAGCGATGGAAGTAGATTCAATAACAGCTGCTTGCATCTTTTTCTCACAAAAATATTCTAATACTTTATGAATATCCGGGGCTTCCGGGGTTGTCGGCACTGTCTGCTTGAAATCTGTCTTTTGACGGTCATCCCAGATCCCCGCTGTACCTAGCGAACCTGTCCGGAATGAAAGGCTGTTCAATATGGAATGTGTAAATGACGCGACCGTTGTTTTCCCGTTTGTTCCCGTCACGCCAATGGTATGTAAAGATTCTGAAGGAGAACCACAAACGATGGAAGACAAAACAGCAAGCGCAGATCGACTGTCTTTCACACAAACAAAGCTGAGCTGTGAGTGTTGGATGGCAAAAGCATGCAGCTCATATTCATCTGTTCCAACAATCGTCTGTGCCCCTGCTGCTATTGCCTGCTTTATGAATAAATGGCCATCATGGTGCTCCCCTTGAATACAAATAAAAGCATCTCCCGGCTCGACATCCCTGGAATCATAAGTTACAGAACGAATTTCCTGCTGCTTAGGGCCCATAATCAAACCGTTCAAAAGTCCCTCCAGGAGGAACGTCTTCTTTTTCATATCATCATCCTCTGTTCGTTAAAATCCGCTTTATTTCGATAAAGCACTATATGATTTGCCTTTCCCACATTCGAGAATATTGAAACCTAACTTCTCGAATTCGATATTTTTTTATAAAAAAAAAACAGCCGCCGGACCGGCGCTGCCTTTTTTCTTATAAAAGACGAATATGCGTGATTTTTGCCTGCGGGTTACTTTTCAAGTGACTTTCCCGGGCCTTTTCTTTATGCGATGCGTACACAGGGACCTGTTTGACGACGCCTGATTTCGCCTGGTAATAGATTAGATATTTTTCTGCCATTGTAATCTACCTTTCCTTATTCATGGTTGCTACAAGTATTCGCCCGTTTGGATTGTAATATACATGATGTTGGGTCTTGCGCGCGGTCCTGGGGTTCTTGCGCGCGTTCTGGCGTTCTTGCGCGCGTCCTGGCGGTCTTACGCGCGTTCCGGCGGTCTTGGTCGCGCTCCGGCGGTCTTGCGCGCGTTCCAGGCGGTCTTGCGCGCGTTCCAACGTTCTTGCGCGCGGTCCGGCTTTCTTGCGCGCGCTCCGGCGGTCTTGCGCGCGGTCCAGGCGGTCTTGCGCGCGGTCCGGCTTTCTTGCGCGCGCTCCGGCGGTCTTGCGCGCGTTCCAACGTTCTTGCGCGCGTTCCGGCGTGTCTTGCGCGCGTTCCAACGTTCTTGCGCGCGCTCCGGCGGTCTTGCGCGCGTTCCAGGCGGTCTTGCGCGCGTTCCAGGCGGTCTTGCGCGCGCTCCGGCGGTCTTGCGCGCGTTCCGGCGTGTCTTGCGCGCGTTACCACCTTTCTTGCGCGCGAGTCACGACCGAAAACATAATTCGCGCACAAAAAAGAAGCAGTATCACTGCATGTCTGCAATGATCTGCTTCTTCTCTTGATCGGTAACGTAATTGCGATGGTTGAATACATGATAGCCGTTTTTCCTTACGGTCGGAAGGATGGCCCGATACATTTTCGCGGCTCCTCCTACCGGTGTCCGTGAGTACAATGGGTAATCGGGTAACGTTTTCATCGCTTTGTCGTAGTAAGCTTCAGCATCCGCGGCCAATTCTTCCCACATGTTGATGAACGCTCGATTTACCTTTTTCTCTTTCAGGTCAAAAAACGTATAGCCATGACGATCCATCACTTCTTGCGGTAAGTAAATCCGGTCGATTTCCATATCTTCGCCAATATCCCTTAGTATGTTGGTGATCTGCATGGCGTAACCAAGCTCAATGGCTCCTTGCCGGAGGGCACCGACCTTTCCTGGAGCGATGACTGGGAGGAGCATCAGACCGACGGTACTTGCTACATGATAGCAATATTCTAATAAATCTTCTTTCGTATGGATGGTGGTGGGGTAAAGATCCATGCGTTGTCCTTTGATCATGTCATAATAGGGCTCGGGATCGATGGTAAATTGTCTGAACACATCATCGAGTGCAAGCCAGGAAGGATCTTTAAGCTCAAGCTTCCCCTCCATGAATTGATCAAATTGTTGCGCAAAAGTTTCTAGTTCTGCTTTTGGGTTAAGTCCTTCATCTACGATGTCATCGACGCGACGGCAAAAGGCATAAATCGCCCAAACCGCTCTTTTTTGCTGTTTGGGCAGCATAGCGAATGCTTTGGAGAACGTTTTGGAATGCTTTTCAATGATTTTGCGACAATGATCGTATGCTTGGTTCAAGTCCGTCATCACTAAACACCTCGCTTGTAATTATGCCTTTCTTTGACCCCATATTGCAAATAATCTGCCAACAATTTTGCTCCCTGCATGACGATTGGAACGCCACCACCCGGGTGAATCGAGGCTCCAACTGCATACACATTGCTTAATGCGTAGGGCTGAAGCTGGGGCCGGAAGACTCCGGATTGGAAAAGGGTGGGTGCAATCCCGAAGCTTCCGCCTGCATACAAGCCTTCTCGTTCAGCATCTTCAGGCGTTCGTACATGCATCCATTCCACATGTTTTCTCAATTCCGGAAAACCGCGTGACTCCATTTGATCGATCACGCTCTCAATCAACTGATCTTTCTTCTCCAAATTCACTGACTCTCCTGTCGGTACAGGAATCAATGTATAGAGCACCCCTTTGCCTTCAGGAGCGAGAGAAGAATCCACTAAGGATGGATGAAAGGTATAAAAGGACGGATCATCCGGCAATTGTTTTTCAACAAACACTTGGCGCATATGTCTGTCAAAGTCATCGGACATGAAAAACTGGTGGATGGAGTCGCTCTCATAGGTACGGTCCAGTCCCATATAGAGTAAGAGGCAGCCTGAGGAAGGCGTATATTTCCTTTGAAGCTGCTTGTCAGCGGGCATCATTTTGTCCATGAGAGGGAAATCTCCGTTTAAGATCAACTCATCAAAACGGATCTTTTCTCCTCCAGCGGTTATCGATACAGCTCTATCCTTTTCTGTTTCTACATCTTCCACAGGCATTCCTTTAAAAATTTCGACCCCTCTTTTTTCCAACTCCTGCTCGATGATTTCCACAAGGTGAGCATAACCGCCTTTCATGTACCAGATCCCGTGCTCATGTTCGCTGTAGGACACGAGCGAGTACATCGCCGGAGACTGTTCGGGATGGCCTCCGATGTACAACGTTTGTAACGTATAGGCCTCAACAAGCCGCTCATCGTCAAAATAACTGCGCATCATTTTCTTTACATTCTGGTACGCTTTTAACTTGATCAATGTTTTCAAGTTTTTACGAGAGAAAAAGGTTCGTTTTTCTACGAATGATTTTTCTAAAAATTGAGCTTTCCCCTGCAAGAAGCGGGCCCGCATATCACTTAAAAACCGGTCGAAATGAATCTCATTTCCAGGGAACTTTTCCTGCAGTTCCGTTTTTTGTTTTTCGGCATCTGGATATTTGTTGAACGTCGTCCCGTCAGAAAAATGGATATGGTAGAGAGGGTCACAAGGGATCAATGGAATACGATCCCTGGGAATGCCGGCATCTTCTAAAATACCAAGGAGCATATCAGGAAGCAGAACAATGGTTGGCCCCTGGTCGATCTTGAACTCCCCATGCCGCTCGTAAGTAAGCCTGCCCCCGAGTACGTCTTTCTTCTCATATAAGGAGATACTCCGGTCAGGATCTTTGGATAATAAAAGGGCTGTTACGAGGCCTCCGATCCCTCCACCGACGATTGTCGTCTTTGTCATATTGGCTGTACCTCCTCTTCCCTGATCCATCCTGTAGTGATCCTGGCAGATTCCAGAATGGTCGGCAACCCGCTTCCGGGATGGGTTCCACCACCGACCAGCCAGCAATGATCGAGCTCCTGGAACCTGTTGTGCGGACGAAAATACATCATCTGTGAGAGCTGGTGACCGAGGCTGAACGTTGCACCCTGATGGACAAAATGATCGGTCTCCCACTGTTTAGGTGTCAGGACTTTTTCCTCAACCACGTGACTGCGGATATCGGAGAACCCTGTTTTCCTTTCGATTTCGTCATAAATCAGCGATTTGAATGTTTCCTGTTTATCGTCCCAGTCAATTTCCGAGTAATTGTTCGGGACTGGGGCTAGGATATAAACCGCTGAATGCCCCTCAGGTGCGAGTGTCGGATCGGTCACACTCGCGTTATGGATATAGATGGACGGCTCGTCGGACAACACGAGGTCTTTCGTCATCTCGTTCACATTCTTCTGATAATCCTCCGCAAAAAGAATGGTGTGGTGCGGCATGTCGTACACCTTATCAAGACCGACATAGATCATAAATGTCGAACATGAAAACTTTTTCTTCTGGAGTTTTTCTTTAGAGTGTCGGCGCAGAACACCGTCATCAACTAAACGAGTCATCGCTTCTGCGAAATCTGCATTGATAATATATTCATCTGCATGCACCGTTTCACCCGAGTCCAGAACTAGCCCTGTAATCTCCTTACCTGAAACGTTTATTTTCTTGACGCCTTCATTCAGATGGATCTGTCCACCATGTTCTTCTGTGACTTTAGCCATCGCTTTTGAGAGTTGATTCACTCCTCCAATCGGATGAAAGACTCCCCATTCATGCTCCATATAGGAAAGAATTGAAAAAGCTCCCGGGCACTCCCATGGGGACATGCCCAAATACTTCGCCTGGAACGTAAAAGCGATTTTCAGACGTTCATCGGTAAAGTAATCGGAAAGAACATCATAGACGGATTTACCAAGCGAAAGCTTCGGTAAAGCCTTGAGCGCCCGTTTACTCATATAATCCGTCAACTTGTTATGTTTGGTTTGCAAAAGAGGCATGAGCGCCTGCATTTTTTCACGTGTATCCTTCATGAAGTTTTCGTATCCGGTTTCATTGCCTGGGAAATGCTCCGAAATGACGTCCAGCATTTTCTCCCTTTCCCGGTACATCGGTACTCTCTTTCCGTCGAACTGAAGTTCATACATGGGGGAAAGTTCTTTCATGTCCATGTAATCGTGAACATTCCTCCCGGACATTTCAAAAATTTCCTCCATGATTTGAGGCATACTTAGAAATGTCGGGCCGATATCGAATGTATAATCCCCGAGAGAAAAATGTCCGTTCCTTCCGCCCACATAGGATTGTTTTTCATAGACCTGTACATCATAGCCTTTAGCTGCAAGAATCATCGCTGAGGCTAAGCCGCCAGGCCCCGCTCCGATTATGGCGATTTTCTTCATAACCATCCACCTTCTCTCCTGAACTTCTACTGTACAATCATTATACAAAATATGTACAAAGGCAGCCATTGATCCAACTCAGCCAATGTGCTCTGCCTATTTTTCCATTTCTTTATACTCATTTTTTACCCTTCGAGCGTATGTTATAACCCTCTACTTCAGTAAAGTACTACTTTCGCTTCTGTTTTTGAAATTCCTCCTTTCTTATCTGTGTGTATTTTTGACAAGGATAATAAAGGGAACCGAGGGGATAATATGGGGGAAGGAGGCATGGTTATGTATTCAAATCAAAGGATTTCCGGACCTTATTACCCTTCCCATTCGACTCATCACCCCCCGCACAACCAATACAGCAATGAGCAATTGAACCATTGGTGTGAAGAACTGGATCAGTGTGATCATCACCAGGAACAACAAGCGGACAGTATGCACCAGAAGAGTAAAATCACAAAACTTTCGCCCCCGACCTTCATGAATTGATGAAGGTGGGTAGATGACCATACACAGTCCCTCCTTCGTGCATAGGCTACGAATGTAACTATAGGAGGTGAGCTTATGTACGGAGGCTATCCTTACGGAGGAAGACAGTGCTATAGACCACGGCGTTGCGGCAATAACTTCGCCTTGATCGTCGTATTGTTCATCCTATTGATCATCGTAGGTGCAGCATTTTACTGCTAACCACTGATTTGTGCTTGAATAGGAAATCATCAAGCATAAGACAAGGGACGGGAGAATGTACTTTCCCCCTCACTTGTCCAGCGTCTTATGGAGAAAGTAGAGATAGACGCTGAGAGAAGATGGGAGATCAGACCTTCTCCCCTCTTTAAAAGACTCATCTTTATTCTTTTTCCTAAAAAAGGACACAGCCCCAAAGGCTGTGTCCTTTTTGTTAGTGGATTGTTTTGTTCTCAAAGATCGTGATTAACTGTTCAGGGGGCAGCGGTTTGCTGTAAAAATACCCTTGAATTTCATCACATTTCTCGTTTTTCAGGAAATCCCATTGTTCAGCGGTCTCTACGCCTTCGGCAATGACTTTCATATTCAACGAATGGACGTAAAATGCGATCTCCGTGTGGATAAGGATGGGCGAGCACTTCGATATAAAATGAAGCCCCGCCTTTTCTGATCGCCTTCAGCACATAGGGCTGTTCAGGATAGCTGAGAAAAAGCTGATGCAGGGCTTCGTGTTCTCCCTCTTCCGTAAGGGTGAATGCGTCCTGATTCATCATTTCTTCTTTCTCGTAGCCGAACATGAGCGAGTGTGTCATCACAATCCATGGAAGAGCGGTCATTCATTTGTTGAAAAATCCAATCATCTATAGGTTAGGCATGCTCTCTCAAAAGCTCCGACATATGTGCGCCCCCTAAACAGCTGTGTTCTAACCAATAATGATTCTTTCTCTAGGATAATGATACTTCCCTTGCGCTTTGTCATGTTTCTTAAAGGAGAACAAGAACGTCAATAACCCGATCCTTCCTAAAAACATGAGTAGCATGAGCACGATTTTCCCGAAGGATGACAGCCCTGGCGTAATGCCGAGAGATAACCCGACCGTTCCGAACGCCGAACAGACCTCAAAAACGAGTTCATTCAGTGTGAAAGGTTCCGTGATGGTCAATGTAATGACAGCGCTGAAGCAGACGAATAAGGCAACAATCGTGACAACAACCGCTTTATTCAAATCTTCCGGATGAATTTCTCTTCTGAACAACCGAATATTGTTTCCTCCCCTGGCAAAGGTCAGCACAAAGATGACCACAAGGGCAAATGTCGTCGTCCTGATTCCGCCTCCCACACTACTCGGGGATGCGCCGATGAACATCAAGGAAGACATGAACAACTGCGTTTGTTCCGTAAATTGGTTAATATCCATCGTGGCAAGGCCGCCACTTCTCGTCGTGACAGACTGGAACAGAGCATAAAAGAAAATTTCATGCCAGGACTTGTCTGTAAAGAAATGATTGCTTTCTAAAATGATGATCATGATGGTCCCAAGTATGACTAAAGCGAAGAAAGTGAACGTCGTCAGTTTGGCAAACAAGGAAAAACGAATCGATTTTTCTTCATGGTTCTGCATCAAATACTGTTTAACCTCGATCAACACCGGGAAGCCGATGGCTCCGGCGATGATGAGAATGATATTGATGAACTGGACAAAGTAATCGTGACGGAACGGAATCAAGGATTGACCCGTAATGTCGAAGCCACCGTTCGTCATCGCACTGATGGTACCGAAGAAGCCCTGTAAATAAGCTTCGCCGGGTTCATAGTATTGAAGAAAATACGTACCCAGAACAAGAAACCCGACGAGTTCGATCATGAGTACAACTAATACGATTTGCTTCACTAGTCGGACCATCCCGGCGAAGGACGTCTGGTTGTGGTCGGTCATAATCAAACGCCGTTCTTTCAAACCGATTTTCTTTCCGAGCATCAACCAGACCAGCGTACCTAAGGTCATGACACCGATCCCACCGAATTGAAGAACGATCGCGAGGATAAAATAGCCCGTCGTACTGAACGTTTCAGCCGTCGGCAGAGTGGTCAAACCTGTGACACTGACCGCACTGACCGCCGTGAATAAAACATCGATGAATTCGATTTTCACACCCTCCCGATGAGCCACAGGAAGGGCGATTAATATGGAAGATATGGTGACTGCGACCATATAGTATAATGCGATTAATTGGAATGGCGATAAGTCATTCAGCCATCGCAGGCTCTTTCTTCTCACCCACATAAAGTAAAACTCCTTTGATGTTGCCAGGTCTCATGGATGTCTCTCTATCACCACTAATAGTATAGCAGTATATTCGACAAATTACTTCCGTTTTTTAAATATTCTAAGACATTTGAACTAATACACACGTCGGAGGCGTCTGAAAATCAGACGCCTCCAACCGTATGCTTATGCTTTTGATTCCTGGCCACGCTTTTTGAATTCTTCTAAGAGGTCTTCTCCCTGGTAGCCTTCATCCATCAATTGCTTTAACACCCATTCCACTTGTTCCTGATGCCGATCGATAATCGTGCCCATAAAAATAACGTTCATCCGGTCGCCGATCATGTTGACGTCAATCGGTTTGACAAGGAAAGTCGCTGGACGGTTGCTTTGTTTCGTAATTTTCACTTGAATGATGATTTCTTCCTCTTTTTCTTTCATCGTTTCAAAGAAATCCCGATAGCTCTCATCGACGTAAGCCTCAATGACCCAACGGCCTCGGTCATCTTCTCTATTGATAATCAAACCGTCTTCCAGCTTGATGCGCCTTTGAGTGATATCCTCGTGCTTTTCTTCCACGATATCCAATGAAATCAGTTTAAAGGTTTTCATTCGAATGACCTCCGAGAATGATAATTATCTCTATTATAGAACACGGAGAGGACTGGAGCAAAGACTGAATTCGACCTTTTTTATCCTCCGATGTACGACATTTCGATTTTGTTCTCTTTCATCGGCTTGCCCTGGGCTCTGTCGACCGAATATTGATCGGTACGGCCCGTCCAGATCGCAAGCAGGTAATCTGTGATTGCTTCATCGTTCTCCCCTTCACGGAGCATGGTTTTTAAATCATACCCGGAAGAAGCAAACAGGCAGGTAAAGAGGTTCCCATCAGCAGACAAACGTGCCCTCGTACAGCTCGAGCAGAAGGCTTCGGTGACAGATGAGATCACTCCGATTTCTCCTGCACCATCTTCATAACGGTAGCGGGAAGCCACTTCTCCAAAATAATTCGGCTCTGTTGCCACGAGTGGCATTTCCCGATCAATTTGTTCGATGATCCATTTTTTAGAGACGACCGCATCCATGTTCCAGCCGTTATGGTTGCCCACTTCCATGAATTCAATGAAACGGAGCGTATCACCGGTTCCTTTGAAGTAACGAGCCATCGGCAGGATCTGGTCTTCGTTCATCCCTTTTTTTACGACCATGTTGATTTTTATTTTCAACCCCGCTTCTCTTGCCGCTTCGATGCCTTTTAATACGGGTTTCGTTTTGATTCCACGTCCATTCGTTTCCTTGAAAACGTGGTCTTCAATCGCATCCAGACTGATGTTCACTCGATCCAGGCCCGCGTCCTTCAGTTTTTGAGCCTGTCTTACGAGAAAGACCGCATTGGTTGTGACGGCGATATCCTCGATGCCATCAATTTCTTTTAACCGGCGCACGAGATCCGCGAGATCTTTCCTCATCAGCGGCTCCCCCCCGGTCAGGCGGATTTTTTCCACTCCGAACTTGGCGAAGATTTCCGCAAGCCGGACGATTTCGTCAAAACTCAGGAGCTCTTCTTTAGGTAGAAAAGCATAATCCGGACCGAAGATTTCCGCCGGCATGCAGTACGTACAGCGGAAATTGCATTGATCGATGACGGATATTCTTAAATCTTTAATGGGACGACCAAGTTGATCAATGATGTGTGAATCGATAAGATCACCCCTCCTCGAAATATTCTTGTCCACGTTGATCTTCTAAAAGGATCGCTTCTACGGCATCTCCTTTTTCAAACCCTCTTGTTCCACCAGGCAGCACAAGAAAGGCATCTGTCTTAGCTAAGGATGTCACGACATTTGATTTATCCTTTCCTGCTGGAGACACCATCACCCGGCCTTCTTCGTAGTGAAGTTTTCCACGCACAAACCGCGTGAAAGGGTTGGGCTTCGGGAAGTCCTCCCCAAGGGTTGCCTTGATGCGTGTATGGAAAGGCCTTGGATCTCCAAGCAGCTTTTGAATAATAGGATAGGTGAACAATTCAAAACCGACATAACAGGCGGATGGGTTTCCGCTTAATCCATAAAGCAGTTGGCCATCATGCTCAGCTACGGTGGTCACGCTGCCCGGGCGCATCGCGACTTTATTGAAAAGCACCTGAGCTCCCAGTTCTTCATAAATGTCGGGCATGAGGTCATAATCCCCGACAGACACGCCCCCTGTTGTAATCAACAAATCATAATCATGCAGAGAACGGGAAACGGCCTCAAAGCAAGCATCGAAGTCATCCACCAGTTTCCCTAAATAATGACCTTCTGCGCCTGCGCGTTCGATTTGGGATAGGATCATCGCAGCATTGGAGTTGCGGATCTTACCAGGTTGAAGGGGTTCATCAACATCAAGCAGCTCGGATCCTGTTGCAAATACACCGATCTTCGGCTTTCGATAAACCTTCACCTCTGGATATCCAAAGGTAGCGAGGAGCGCTTTTACACCAGGATTGATGCGCGTTCCCGCTTCGACAAGAACGGTCCCTTTTTCTGTCTCTGAACCTTTTCCAATAATGTTCTGGTTTTTATCCATCGATCGCTTCAAAGACATGTATGAGGAACCATGCTCTTCATACGTTTGACAGATCTCAAACATCGCAACACAATCCGCGCCTGCAGGAATTTCTGCACCTGTCATGATCCGCACAGCTTCCCCTTTTTCTACCGGTTTACTTGCAAGCTCACCGGCCCCGATCGTTTCCGTCACATGAAAGTGACCGGAATTCGTTCTGGATAAACCCTCCGTATCTTCCGAGCGCAGGGCAAATCCGTCGTAAGGAGATTTGTTGAAAGGAGGCACAGGATGTGTGGCCAGTAAGTCTTCCGCTAACCGGCGCCCATCCGATTGCTCAAGCAGAACGGTTTCCATTCTTCCATCTTTTTTATAGGTCATGACCCTGTCGACCGCTTCCGGTACAGGGAGTGGCGTTCTATGTAAGTTCATTTTCGATCCTTCCTTTAAAAAACGTCTTTCTTTGAACATATAGGAATGTTCATATTATTTCAAAGATTGTCTATGTAAGATTATGTACAATTCCCTCATCGCATGGAAAATAAACACCATTCTTACAGAGATATCCTGTTTTGAAAATAAAAAAGCCCGAAGCAATGGCTCCGGGCTCTGTCTTCTTTAAATGGGGTCGTAAACATTGACGACATGGTTGATCGCTGTCTCATCCTGCTGCTTTTTGCCACGTCTTTCTTCTTTACGCGCATGCTTTTTCTCATTACGCTTGGTGATTTTCTTATTTCCTGATGCCATGTTCATTCACTCCCCTCCTTCCTATTGTTCCAAGGGAAGGAGGATTTTATGATAAAACCTCTGCCTGTTCAGCAGAGGTTTTGAGGGTTATATGTGCGCGTATTTACTCTTCACATCATTGATTTTCTGTTCGATCTGCCGGCTGCGTCGTTTCGATTTCTCGACGGAGGCGGCATTCGCCCGTTCAATCACGATGGTAAAAAGAATCATGTGGATTCTCATGTTATTTCCTCCTCTTTGGACTGAGGCTAAGCGGTATCCTTCTCAACATTCAACCAGTTCATAAAAGCTATTCTTAGCAATTCTCCCATTGTCATCATCTCCTTTTATTTTGTACATGTTACACATAACGGCTGAATGCGGACTTCCGGTCAAGCCACTGCTCTTTAGCTGTCGGTCGGTACCCTGGTAACGGCTGACAACTTTTTTGTTTGTTTCTTGCAACTGTAATCGTAAAAATAAAGAATTGGATCGTCATGAAAATCACCTCTTTCTATAGTGTAATTTTTATATCTAAAGAGTAAAATTACTCTTAGATGACATAAGAAAAAGCCGCAGGGCATACTGCGGCTTTTAAAGATTTCTCTCCATTAAAAAAGCCACAGGAATACATTATGCATCTCCTGCGGCTGGTATGAGTGCTTTTGATAAAAATAGTCGTTAATCTCAGAAACAGATTTCTGCGCAGGTCGACGATATGAAGTTGGTTTGATTTTGTGTCATCCAGTTTTTCATGTTTTCCGACCTCGCTTTCTGAGAATTTTTTCTTACACTGGAAATTATATCGGACGTAATCCAGGAAGTAAAGCCTATTTCCAAAATATTCTTGACTTTTTTAGGAGGGCAGAGAAACCCTGCCCCAAAACGCCCCTGCTCTGATCCATTGTATGAAAGGCTTGCGAACCTTATGCCAGCTCATCATCACTTTCCAGGAATTCTTCGATTTTCAGATCCAATTCGTGCAATCGTTTCAGCGCTTCGCTTCGATCCATCTGTTTGTAATGATGAAGCCCCATCGGTTGTTCATCCTTTTCATCGGCTTTCGCAACAACATGCTGAAGCGCCGTTCTTTTTTCATCCAAACCGAAGGGTAGGTAACTGTCCGTGTGAAGAAGAACTGCCACTGACACTTCCTTTGCGACGAGACGGCTCTCACCAAGACGGATCAGAAGCTTATGGGCCCGTTCCGCCCCTTTGATCGCATGAATATCGGATTTCCGATATTCATCATAATCCCATTTCCCATCCCGGTACCACTCATAATGCCCCATGTCATGAAGCAAAGCTGACTTTGTAGCAAGATCAGGGTCCACTCCCTTTTTCACTGCCATATCATATGCGTAGCCTGCAACGGTGACCGCGTGGTTGATGCCTGAGCGCTGCAAATACTTTTGTGTAATGCGGTGTTTGAACACATCGACAAGTGTCACTCTGTTCATACGATCACCTCCGATTTTTAAAAAAGATCATATCATGATTCGTCATTCAGAACAAGATTCCACCCGTGGGCGGTTAACTTATAGGGAGTCACTCATTTCACATTCCTATGGAAGTTTACCCTATAATAGAAAAAGGAAACGATTCCGAGGAGGGATAAACATGACAAAAAACAATGAAACGGTACTGATTACAGGTATCGCTCAAGGCATTGGACGTGGATTAGCTATAGCTTATGCGGAAAAAGGATACCGGGTGATTGGCTGTGATGTGAATGAAGAAAAGGGCCGGATGACGATGAAAGAAGTGGGTGGGACCTTCCTTAGATGTGATGTCAGTGATCCAAAAGAAGTCGACGCTCTATTTCAAAATATAAAGGAACCTTTCTCTATTTTAATCAACAACGCGGGTGTCAGTGAGTTTAAATCCATGTTCGAACTGGATGTAGATGAATGGGACCACGTGCTGAACACGAACTTGCGGAGCTGCTTTCTTTTTTCAAAATATGCGGCTGAACGATGGAAGCAAGCGGATATTCCAGGACGAATCGTCAATATGGCGTCTACAAGGGCGTTTATGTCTGAGCCTGACTCGGAAGCTTATGCAGCGAGTAAAGGAGGCATTTTCTCGCTTACCCATGCGTTGGCGGCTTCTTTATCTCCCTATAACATTCGGGTGAACAGCATCAGCCCTGGTTGGATCCATACCGGCAATCCTGATGAATTAAGGGACAAGGACCATGACCAGCACTTATCCAACCGTGTCGGTACGGTCGAGGATATCGCGAAAGCCTGCTTTTATCTGACGGATCAGGAGAATACCTTTGTGAATGGAGAAAACGTAACCATTGATGGGGGAATGACTCGAAAGATGATTTATGAACATTGAAAATGGCGAAATGTTTAGTACAAGATTTGGAAGGGTAGTGATATAGCAACAAAACATTACGGAGGTGACGACAGTGAGTGAGCTGTCTTCTTACCAAATCACATTGAACCGCCCGTTGAAAACCAACCAGATTATGAAAGTTTACAAAACGATTTCGAAAACTGGGTGTGACTTATATTTACATCAAAATCAGCTGATTGCTGATGCCGGGCACCTTCCGAAATTATTATCATTTTTCCTATTCATGGACAAGGATGAATCGTTCGTCATGATTATCGACGGTGAATGTGTCGACGATGTTTACGACCAAATTGAAGGCGAGTGGCAGGATCACATTGCAGAAAGTACGTGCCGCAGGAAATACGATGATGCGATGGTTGAGAACGAAACTTCTATTTTAGTATAACTTTTGCGCAATTATTATCATATCTTTTGTATGAAACAGATGTCGAATGATCATGAACCTTCTTTTCAGCGAAGGAGTGATCCTCAATGTGTTATCAGCCTATCCAGAGACTCCTTCGCTTTCATCATTCTACATAAGACGAAAACCCGCTCCTTTTTACAAGGAAGCGGGTTTTTTCTGGGCATATGTCTGTTCTTTTTTATAAAAATTCAGCCGGAACTGCAGAAATCCTAAGACGATGATAAGGGCGAACGCAAGAAAAATGTTGCTGTAAACGGCTGTCGTACCTTCAAACCCGAACCAGTTGAACGGCTGGTTTGGATCAAATACGTCAAGCGCTCTTCCGATCAAGGCCCCACTCAGAGCACCAGATACAAAGTTAAGCAGGTTGAAGACTCCCATTCCGACCCCTGTTTCATTTTTGTGCAAAATGTTCGCAAGAATGTCCGCAGATGACGCCTGCACGAGCGGGAAACTCATGTAAGCCATAATGATCGCTCCACTCACGATATACGGATGAGCTCCGACAAGTGTAGACAACACGACAAACCCGGTTCCTAATAAACCAAGAGCCAAATAGAGAACGAACGTGTTCCCTTTTGAATCGACGAGGTTTCCCCCTTTTTGACCCATCAAGGCTGCACTCAACGCGCCGGGAAAAAGGACGAGACCGATCATCATCGTACCAAGCCCATACGCATCACGGAACATGATTGGAAGCATGAACATCATGCCGAACAAACAGACGACACCGAGAAAACTTGTAATGATGGTGGCTCTGTACTGATTGCTTTTGAATAGATGAGCTGGAATGAATGGCTCGTCAATGGACTTCATCCGCCATAAATTCAAGGCAAAGAACAGTACCGTAAACACGAACAGCCATGTGATCCCTAGTGTAATCCCAAGCATAAGTGTAGAAATCACCCCGGCAATCAAAGCGGCCCCAAGATAATCGATGTACCCTTTTTTCGACTCTTCCTGTGGTAGATTTTTACGTAAGAATGGCAGCGTAATGATTATCAACGCGGACGTTAAAAATAAATACCGCCAATCGAGAAAACCTGCAATGAACCCGCCGGCAATCGGACCGACACCTGAGGCAAAAGCCATCACAGAAGAAACGATGCCGAGTACTTTCCCTCGTTCATTCGGAAAGTAACGGATCGGAGCCAGAAACACAAGCGCTGGGATCATGGCCCCACCGACAGCCTGTATGACCCTCGCCATCAGCACCATTCCGTAATTTTGCGCGAAAAATCCGAACAAGGATCCGGCACAAAAAATGCTGAGTCCAAACGTAATCAACGTTCGATAAGGATAGTAGTCAGCCAGTTTCCCGTAGGTGAGAGCACCGACGGCATAGACCATGATATATCCCGTCATGACCCAGCTGACTTCCGACGGCATCAATTGATACGTTTTCGCTATATCAGGAACAGCGATGTTGAACATCGTTCCATTCATCACTGACATCATCATAACCGCACAAAGAGAGATCAATAATCCCTTTGGGTTACGTACCTGTTGTTCTTCCTCCATGTTTGATCTCCCCTTCTTTATTTCGTTACCCGAAATGATTCTACACGACATCCTTATCAAAAGCAACGGTCAAACGTTGGATATGGAAATTTTACTTTGCCTTCATATTTATTTCATATAAGCTCCTGATTGTTGAAGACTCAGTTTCGAGATGTTTGTGCAGTGGTTGGGGCTACGGGGGATGACTCGCTTTCCGCGGGAGCGCGGTGAGCCTCCTCGGACTGCGTCCTGTGGGGTCTCACCAAGCACTTTTTTCCCGCAGGAGTCTCGCCATCCCCCTCCGCCCCTTTGCTATATAACTATCTCGAAACCACTTTCCAATCTTCAGCTTTTCAGTTTAATGGGAGTATAAGGATGAAACTCCCATGCTGAGGGGATTAAACTCTGAAAGCTTGATACAGAGCATTTCCTAAAACAATTGGGATAAAGGAAGACCTTCCAAATTGGCGAAGGGGTTCGTTATCCTCCTTGTCGAATGGGGTGGTTGGGAAGCTGCGAGACTCCCGTGGGAGAAAGGAGATAGGTGAGATCCCGCAGGACGTAAGTCCGAGGAAGCTCACCACTCCCCCACAGGAAAGCGAGTAGCTTCCCAGCCACCCCTGACGCTCATACCAAGCAACGAACCCCGAAAACATCTCGAAACTGAGTCTTCAAGAAACCTGCCCGATTGTCTAATAAGCATTCATTACCTTGCTGCCAAAATTTAAAAAGGCGGAAGATTCAGATATAATGGAAGAGAGATTTCAAAAAAGGAGTGGTTGGATGTACGATGTAGCGATTATCGGTGCCGGGCCTGCTGGTGCCAGTGCCGGACTTTTCACTGCAAAAGCCGGAAAGAAAACGATTCTTTTTGATAACGGGAAAAGCATTACTGCAAAAGCCTGGGTTGAAAACCACTACGGCGTCAACCCTATCGAAGGTCCGAAGTTGTTGGAGCAGGGCCAGAAACAGGCCCAGAAATTCGGAGCGGAAATCGTTCAGGATGATGTCGTTTCCATTGAAGAAAAAGGAGAACTCTATGTCATTCAAACATCCGAAGGCAGTTATGAAGCCTCGCACGTCATTTTTGCGACAGGGATGTCAGTCAAGGCAGCTGAATCATTCGGGCTGGATGTCGTTGAAGGAATCGAACCACGTGTGGCGAAGATCATACAGACCGACGAGCATGGACGTACATCGAAGCCAAAAGTGTGGGCTGCCGGAACCGTTGCTGGTGTTAGTGTCCATACCATTGTCACATCGGGGGACGGAGCGAAAGTCGCCATCAACGTCATCAGTGAATTGAACGGCAAGCGTTATGTAGATCATGATGTGCTGGGTAAATAAGAAGAAAACAAAGCCCCCGGAATTTTTTCAGACCGGGGGCTTGCTTTATGATTTTTCATCATCTGGCGGGTTGAACCGTCCGACACCGAGTTCTCTCCCCTCTTTGTAAATCGCCTTAACAAAACTGATGACCATCATCAACATGATGATCGAAAATGGCAGGGCTGCGATGATCATCGTATTCTGCAACGCCTGCAGTCCACCTGTGTAAAGAAGAGCCAGGGCTGTTGCCGATAACAATCCTCCCCACGTCAGCTTGATCGATGTTCCCGGCGTTTCAGAACCACCGGTTGTCATCATCCCGAGGACAAAGGTCCCGGAATCTGCCGATGTGATGAAGAAGGTGGCAATCAGCGTCATCGCGACAATGGAAGCCAGCCATCCGAGCGGCACGTTCGAGAATACACCAAACAATGATTCTTCTGTAGCAAGAGAGGAAATCGTATCAATGGCATTGTGCTCCAGTTGAATAGCGGTACCACCGAAGGTTGCAAACCATAAGAATCCAATGATTGAAGGTACAACCAGGACCGTGAAAACGAACTCACGAATACTCCTGCCTCTTGAAACGCGGGCAATAAATACACCGACAAACGGTGACCACGCAATCCACCACGCCCAGTAAAAGATCGTCCACGCATTAATCCACTCTCTTGTTTCCTGATTGAGTGGAGCGATCCGGAAGCTCATGGTAGGCAGGTATTGAAAATAGGCGCCGATGGAACTTGTGAAGATATTCAAAATGAACATCGTCGGACCTACAATGAATACCAGAAGGAATAGAAGACCGGCAAGCGCCATGTTCGCATTACTGAGGATTTTGATTCCTTTTCCTAAACCTGTCCACGCAGAGATCATGAACAAAACGGTGACGATGGCGACGATAATGAATTGAACGACAATACCGGTCGGAATATCAAAAAGATAAGAAAGTCCTCCATTGATCTGCACGGCGCCAAATCCAAGGGTTGTCGCAACACCGATTACAGTCGCGATGACGGCAAGAATATCGATCACCTTCCCAAATACCCCTTCTGCCGCTTTTTCCCCAATCAACGGTTTCAACGTGGCACTGATAAGACCAGCATGGCCGTGGCGGAAGTTGAAATAAGCAAGCACGAGGGCAACGATGCCGTAAATCGCCCATGCATGGATGCCCCAGTGGAAGAAAGTGAACCGCATCGCGTCTTTAATGGCCTGATCGGTTCCAGTCTCCCCTGTGGGTGAACTGAGGGCATAGTGACTGATCGGTTCTGCCGTGCCCCAGAACACGATCCCGATTCCCATGCCTGCACTGAAGAGCATCGCAATCCATGTTGGACGCGAAAACTCAGGCTTCTCCCCTTTTTTCCCTAACTTGATTCTCCCAAGCGGGGTAAAAAGGAACGTAAGACAGACGAGCACAAAGAGAGTGACGACGATCAAATAATACCAGCCCAGCTTGTTGGCGATGAAGCCTTTGACGGTTGTGGTCGACTGTTCCAAACCTTCCGGCCAGACCACACCGATGATCACAAGCACAAGCATGATTCCAGCTGAGATTTTGAAAACGGTATTGAATTTTTTCATCTGTAAGCGATCCCTTCCAAAAAAGATTGTTAGAGATAGTATCTTTCCCCCTGCTTTTCCTATTCTCGTGGAGGAAACTGAAAAATAAGAAAGTTGCTTTCCCTTGCCATACCTGTCAGACTTGAATAGTTAAAGATAGTAAAGATACTCCGTATGAACGGACCGCTTTTATAGAAGAAAAAATCATGGAGGTGAAGACGATGATTGAAGTACGTACGTCTACACTTGAAAACGAAGAATTGAACCGCGGTATTTTCGCGCAAAGGGATATTGCCAAAAACGAACTCATCCACCAGGCTCCTGTGATTCCTTATCCGAATGAAGAACACGTGCACATTGAAAAAACCCGCCTGGCTGATTATGCGTTTGAATATGGCGAGAACCACACCGCTTTCGTGCTCGGATACGGTATGATGTTCAACCACTCCTATGAGCCTAATGCTAACTATGTCATCAATTTCGAAACACACACGTTTGACTTTTATGCTTACAAAGACATCAAAGCAGATGAGGAAGTGTACATCAACTACAATGGATTTGTTGATGAACAAGAACTTCTTTGGTTCGACCAGGACGAAGAAGAATCATAATGAATCATATCAAAAAAGGTCGTGACTAGTGTCACGACCTTTTTTATTAGCGAGGGCGGCGCTCCTGGATATCAACAGAGATTTCAAAGATATTAATCATTCCGGTCATCTCCTTTGTTTTGTTGTTACTTTAAGTATAGAGCGCTTTCCATTTCTTTCTAACGGCCGTTGGTGTGATTTCCCTTCATCCTCTGGTCTGAAAAAGGACGGAGGGTAAAGAATGGAGAAGCTTCATCCTCTTTCCTCAGAGGGTAGATACTGATAAATGCTTTAAACCCACCGATAAACGTGCAAAAGTTACCGATAAAGCCTGAAAAGTTACTGATAAATTCTAGAACCATCAACAAGTAGTTCCTTTGTATATGCGTTCAACAAAGAAAACGCTCGCGACCGAGGTCACGAGCGTTTCATCCTATACATTCAGCGGGGGCGGCGCTCCTGGATATCTGTTGAGACTTCAAAGACGTTGATCATTCCGGTCATCTCCTTCGTTTTTGTTGTTACTCTAAGTATAGACCGCCCCGCTTCTCTTTCTAACGGCCCTTGGTGTGATATCCCCTCATCCTCTGGACCGAAAAAAGACGGAAGCCAACCGCCTTGGTGGCTTCCGTCTTACGTCTCTTCATTCAATCAAACCAGCCTTTGTTTCTGAACCAGATGAACATCGCAACCGCTACAGCAATCATAATCCCCCATACGACAAAATAGCCGTATTCCGTTTGCAGCTCCGGCATGTTGGCGAAGTTCATGCCATACACACCAACAATGAATGTCAGCGGCATGAAGATGACACTGATGACGGTGAGAATCTGCATCGTCCGGTTCGTTTCATGGGAGTTTAAGGAAAGGTAGCTGTCCCGGATATCCTGGGTCATTTCCCTGTTTGATGCGACCATGTCGGCCACTTTGATCAGGTGGTCATGAATATCCGCAAAGTACTCTCTCCGATCGAAAACCCCGTCCAAATGCCGGGTGTTCAATATTCGGTACAACAGATCCCTCATCGGGTGGATCGTCTGCCTCAACGTCAGCAGTTCACTGCGGCGATCGAACAATTCCTCAAGCAGCCTTTCCATAGACAAGTCTTTCGTATTATCTTCAATTTCGTTGATATGGTCCTCAATTTTATAAATGATCGGGAAGTAATGATCGACGACTTTATCGAGGATCTGATGAAAGACATAATATTCGTCGACATCCTGATGCAGTCTCGTATTTCTGACAATCTTTTTCGCTTGTTCCAAGGGTTCATTCTTTTCCTTGTGAAAAGTGACGAGCGAACACTCACCGAGAAACACATCGATTTCCTCCCGCTCAAGCGTCTGCGGATTTACGGAATGAACGACGATGAAGCTGTGATCATCATAATAATCGAGCTTCGGGCGCTGCAGTCCGTGCAGGCAGTCTTCCACCGCCAAGGGGTGAAACTCGAACGTTTTCTCTAATAGTGTCACTTCCCCTTCAGAAGGCTGATTGAAGTCGACCCAGTACCAGTCCCAGTCCCCACTGGAAAGTTCTTCGATGGAAAGATTATCTTGCAGTCCTCGTTCTTTGCTATAAGCCATAACCTCAATCATGCGTTTCACCTACCTATGTACGTCTTATTCTTTTATAACCGTAAACGAAAATATTCAAACAACCATTCTCACTTATGGTACGATGAAAGAAAAGCCGGAACGGAGGCACGCGGATGCTGCAACGATTAAAAAGTGATGAACAATTGAACGGACAACGAGTGACATTGCGGGCAATCACCGAGAAGGATATCCCCGTCTTGTACCAGTTGATCTACAACGGCGACCAACCGGAATGGAAGAAATGGGATGCCCCCTACTATCCGCTGGAGCCTCATACACTCGAAAGCTACCGCAGTCATGAAAAAGCCCGTATCCACAGGCTCGGGCCAAACGAACCCGATTCACGACTCATCATCGAAGTGGATGGAAAAACCATCGGTACCGTCACGTATTACTGGGAACACAAACCTTCCCTATGGCTTGAAGTCGGGATCGGCATCTATGACCCTGACTATTGGAACGGCGGCTACGGATCGGAAGCGCTTGAGATTTGGGTGGACTATCTTTTTCGCACGCTCCCTCTCGCCCGTGTCGGTTTGACGACATGGTCCAAAAACGAGCGGATGATGCGTGTCGGTGAAAAACTCGGCATGAAAGTCGAAGGCCGGTTAAGGAAATGCCGCATTTACGAAGGGCAGTTTTATGATTCGATCCGCATGGGAGTCCTTAGAGAAGAATGGATGAAACGCGCGTAAAAAAAACGCTTGGCCCGCACAGCCAGGCGTTATCTTTTTTTCTGCCGCTCTAAACGACTGATTGTGTTTTCCCTTTCACATCGTAATACCTCATTCCCCTCGGTACACCTCTCATTTGAAATTCCCCATGAAGAACAAGTTCACGAACACGATACTCAAAAAAACTGTCCCCGACGACTTGGGACAAATGCCCCAGTACCTCTCCGATTAAACGAGCGGCTTTTATGTAGTCACCATCCTCACTCTCGCGCTGAAGCTTTTCCAACGATTGGATGAGGACTCCATCAAAATGGTTTTCAGATGTCGAGTGTATGCCGTTCTCAAAGATCCGAAGATTTGTATTTTCATTTGATAACGTCCGCCACTCTTCCTGATAGGCTTCCATGCTCTCTTTAGACACAGGATTCCTTGAAGGCAACAAACTCACAAAACGGTCCGGGGACAATTCTCCTGTGTGAAGCGGAAAATCTAAAGCATCCGTTACTTGAACAAGATCGATCGGGTTGGTTTTACTCTTCAAAAGGTGCATCACAAAACATAGACCTGTCTGTTCATGCGCATTGGCCCCGACCCATATCGTGACAGGCACATTCGCTGGAATGGATGTTAATTCATCCATGATTCTCAATAAATCCTCTTCCATATGGATACACTCTTCATCATCCATAATCAGATGGGAAAACAGCCACTCTTTCCGCTTCTTGATCCCCTCTTCTTTGTCCAAGTGCTGTATCGGCCCAATGGAAAACATCGGAGAAAGAGCCAGAACTTCTTCCTTTGTCTCTCTTTGTCTCAGAGCAATCTGCAATGAACCTTTCGCAGATTCACTAAAGACGATATGAACGCGTTCGATGGTTTTGCCCTCTTCTGTTTGGAAAGGATGCAAACGTTCATCACAGACCTGTTCCGTTCTATTCTTCATTTCTTTTACCTGACTGAGCCACTCACTTTCAGAAATCTTCCCTTCTTCTACATAAGAAAAGAGCGACCACTGATGGAGTAAAATGGCGCGGAGTTCATCCTCCTTTAATGCTTCCAGTTTTCTTTTGATCGATGCATTCATCATTCCCTCTCCTTATCCATTGAAATTCCTTTCATGACCTCCCCTTCCTACGGATAAAGAAATAGAAAAGTTTCATTCCATAAAAAAACGAACACCTCTGTAGGTGTCCGTTTAATTCATGGATACACTGCTCATAAGACCAAGATATAAAGACCATACAACCATGGCACTGACAAAAAAAGTACCTGCCAGCGAATTCCGCCTGATCATCACACCGGTAAATAAAAGGAAAATAACAGCTAAAGCGAGAGAGGATAGACCGATCAGGTTCGGAGCGAAGGTCAATGGGCCGGCCCCTTCCACTGTCGTGAATACACGGAAAAGGGCAGAAGGTTCCTGGTGCTCCAACGTTTGCGCAATATTATGCGGGGTTTCCTGTTCGGTCATATATCCTGTAATCGTATAGATGAAAACAATGAGAAGACTCTCCGCTTTCCACCAGCGCTTGGGCGAGAAGTCAGCATTCTCTGCTACTAGACGCTTCATGAGAAAACCATTGATGAAAGCAAACAGCAGGAGGACCACAAACAGGAGGTGTTTGATCAACAGCGCCTGGCCATAAGATAGCATCCACGAATCCAGGATACTTTCTGATAGAAGAAAACTCATAGCGACACCTGTCAACACAATCCATACGATGCACGCGATGGCTGTCTTTGTAAACCAGCCAACAAAAGACTCCCAGTGGTTTTCCCTCTCAGAAAAAAAGCTGACAACGAGTAGTATACCGGACCATACGCCGACAGCGATGAAATGAATCGCATGAAAAAGTGCTCCTTGAACAGACGCGGTGCTCGCAGCGTGACCCGTTATGCTTTGAGTGAGGATCATCCCGACGAGGATGAATAAACTGAATGAGTAGGCGACCTTTGGGCTTTTGATCATGTTCAGGACGATGGCATGAAGGACAGCCAGGGACAATAATAGCAGCCAGGCCTGTCCCCCTTTTAACTGGGTAAGAACATGAAATAAACTCTCCCATAAGCCCCCTTCTCGATATTCCTGCAGCATGGCTGCCAGCTGCATGACTGGATAGACAGCTAAAACAGGTACAGACAGAGTGATCGTAGTCCATGTTTTTCTACGTTGGGCAAGCTTTTCATCAGTAAAAGACAAGAGGCTTGCACCGATGAGAATGGAGAGGCAAGCATAGAAAGCTCCATTCGTTAACGCATGAATCATGATTTTTTCCTGATCCCCAGGAATACGAGCACAGCAGTAATTAGAAGGCCAAATCCAAGTACCGGTACAATCCAGACCATTGATTCATTCCCTTGTTCAGATGCCGCCACCTGCTGATCTTCAGACTCTTCTCCTGAAGCTGCTTCCGGTTCCTCTGTTTCAGATGCTTCAGGTTCAAACGCCTTGTCGTTCACTGTATATTGAAACGTCAACTGATTTTCCATGACATGCCCGTCCTCGCCGATGATGCTGTAAAAGACCTCAATGTCTCCACCAGCTGCTTCTTCGGGAATGTTGAATGCGATCACGTTATCCGGGGAATGGGTATAGTTGTCTATTTGGAGTTCTTCTCCATTCTCCCCCGTCACCGTTAAGGCTGTAGGCTCCTGAACTTTGGAATCGAAGGTCAGTGTGACACCAGGGTTTTCTGATGATAACGCACCTCCTGATTCAGGTTCTGAGCTTTCAAGATGTGTATGTGCCTCGACCGTCACCGGCAGGGCAAGTACGACTAGTAAACTTAACAGGGATATATATTTCATGATTTCTGCTCCTTTACTCTTTTATAATGGTTACGTACAAAAAGGGATTTTGGTTCACTCCCCCTCTAATTTATATCAGAGCAAAGGTAGTTATTCCAGAAGAAAAAACGGACAATTTGGTGAACAAAAATCTTGGTAAAAGGATGAAAAATCTGTTTCAAAGGTTATTCGATTGACGTTTTCGTGCCTTCTTGAAGAGTATAATTATTACCGCTGATCCTTATCATGCGACCATTAGTAACGAGTACAGACCCCCCATCTTCCATTGCAAGGATTCGACTACTCTCTTTGTCGCTCAAAAAAGAGCTTTTCCCCTCCATTTCAGCTTTGTAGTGACACCATATCCTGTAATTTTCTACAAGATTCAGACCTTCATGTAATCCTGCTCTATCATTTCCTAAAAGGATAGCTCCTGCACTTTGCCCGAAAATGATGCCGCCTCGTTTGTAAAACTCAGAGAGAGCACTGTAGAAACCACTTTCGCTCACCAATCTTCGCAGCTTCAAGGAACACCCTCCGCTGATATAAATACCTGCGAACGTCTGAATATCCACGACTGAATGATTATTAAGATCAGTCCACATCTCAAACTGAGTCACACCATATGGAATCAGACATCTTTTTATGTAACAGAAACTTTCCTCATGCGGCCTCCGCACAGGATCACCAGCTACAGGAATATACAAAAGAGGTTTGTCCTTGTCCATTCTTTCTGCGAGCGTTTTATGAGCTTCCTTGTTCTGCTTCGCGCTTCCTCCACCTGAAAGAATTAAAGTTCCCATTCCACCACACCTCTACTTTTATGAAACATGTTCGACAGAAAAACAGTCCAATCACTTACGCTGCGTCATACAAAGAGTTACGACATATCGTACTGGAATCGCAAACCTGAATTCTCACTCACTTATTTCCAATTATTTCAAACCTTCACGAAATACTCAATTCTTTATGTAAACATGCAGACGTTCTACATGATACGATACGAGTAATGAAGGATAGCAAAAAGGAGCCCGTTACCTATGTACAAAATTCTTACAGGAATCTTCTTACTTACCAGCATCGTTTTCGCTTATCTCTGGTTCGATACAACCAGGTCCTCGGAAATCGATACGTTTACGAGAGATGCCGCCACTTCCGCTGTGTCCGAACTTCCTTTTCGTATTGAAGACGTCATCCTATCTTTTGAGTCGTATCATAGCGAAGAAGATGAAAAAGCGAATTTCTACGCAGAGACATTACTCACCCGCAGCCTCCAGCAACTCACTGGCAATCAAAGACTATTGAATGCAGCTGAAAGATCGAGTGAATTGGAAAAAGGGTATTTCCGAGATTATTCGAATGAGTTGTTCAAGCTTCGATCGGTGATTACTAAGGAATCATTTACAAATGAGGAATCAGACAAGGTAGAGGAGATTACGGCTGCTTTAAAAGAAATCCATTCCGATGTGCAATACATTATTGAAAAAGAATCGTTCACAGTATCGGACAAGGAAAAAATGCAGGCCCTGACAGAAACGATCCGCACATTTAATGATCAGTTTCTTTCGTAGGTATCACCGCCGTCTATAAAACTATATGGCAGGTTTCTTGAAGACTCAGTTTCGAGATTTTTGTTAAGTGGATGGGGGCTGCGGGGAATAACTCGCTTTCCGCGGGAGCGCGGTGAGCCTCCTCGGACTGCGTCCTGTGGGGTCTCACCCTGCACTTCTTTCCCGCAGGAGTCTCGCCATTCCCCTTCGCCCTTTACCTAGGTTGATTCTCGAAACCACTTCTAAAAGGTCACCTTGAATAATGAAACGAAATGAATCATATAAAATTTTCTACTGCGGGCTGACAGAACTTAAGGCTTGATATAGAGCGTTTTATGCCTACTTAGGATAGAGGAATAAGAGACACTCACTCTCGGTATAGGGGTTCGTTCCACTTCTCCACAAATGGGGTGGTTGGGAAGCTGCGAGACTCCCGTGGGAGAACGAGATAGGCGAGATCCCGCAGGACGCAGTCCGAGGAAGCTCGGCGCTCCCCCACAGGAAAGCGAGTTGCTTCCCAGCCACCCCTAACGCTTAACTAGGCAACGAACCCTGAAAACATCTCGAAACTGAGTCTTCAAGAATATAGTGAGCTTATATGGAAGAGAATGAATGCTATAAAAAAAGCGAACGCCTCACAAGGAGGGTTCGCTTTTATTCTTATCCGAAATAAGTATTCAATGGAGGGACGATTTGCTTCTTACGGGAGACGACACCTTTCAAGACCGCCTGATTACCATCAAGCTCCGTTTCGAAAGCTTTCGCCACGGCTTCTGTTTCGTTACCGACTGCTACGACTGTCGAGTCGCTTTCAAGAATGTCTGTAACTACAAGCAGGAACAGGTCCAAACCTTTTTCAGAAACGTTCTTTTCAATGGCTGCTTCAAGCTCGCTCTTACGGGAAAGAACATCATCTGTATCCACTGTATTCACCTGGGCGATTTCTACTTTTTTATCTCCCATGTTGAACCCTTTTGCATCAAGGGTGATCAGCTCTTCAGCTGTCTTGTCACTGATATCCGCGCCTGCTTTCAACATCTTCAGGCCATATTCTTCAGCATCAACACCGGCCATCGCTGCAAGTTCTTCGGCAGCTTTACGATCTTCGTCTGTGCATGTCGGTGATTTGAAAAGAAGCGAATCAGAAATAATCGCTGACAGCATTAACCCTGCCATTGGCTTCGAAACCTGCTGTCCTTTTTCCTTATACAACTTGTTCAAAATCGTTGCCGTACAGCCGACTGGCTCCGCACGGTAGTAAAGCGGTCCTTTTGTTTCGAAGTTTGCAATACGGTGGTGGTCGATGACCTCAAGCACCTGCACTTCATCAATATCCTCTGCACTCTGCTGGCGCTCGTTATGGTCGACAAGGATGACCTGTTCGACTTCATCAGATACACGCTCAACCAGGCGTGGCGCATCGACATTGAACTGATCCAAGGCAAATTGAGTTTCTCCATTTACTTCTCCAAGACGAACCGCTTCTACCTCTTCGCCAAGGGCTTTTTTCAATTCAGCATACACAAGTGCTGAAGTAATCGTATCCGTATCCGGGTTCTTGTGCCCGAAAATCAATGTTTTACTCACAAAAATCTTCCTTTCTTTATCAAGGGTATGTAGGATGTCTTGTCCGTCTCGATTATAAAATAGATTGCATCCATAGTCCATCTTCTCCTATCATTCCCCTTAATATGGAAGGAAAACTATTCTTTTTCGAATCCTTTTACCAAAAAGTACCCACAGAGAACCTGAATCACCGAACTCACAGAAGGATTCGTAATCAATAGATTCGGTAAAATAGAATCGACAGGAATGACATAGGGTACAAGCAATACATATAAAGAAGGAAAAAGAAAGAAAAGGCCATATCTTTTCTTCCATTTCCATTGTCCTTCTCCTCCCCATTGTTTAAGGAAAGCTGGCAGTGCGAGCAAAATTCCTACAGGGACATATACAAATTGTGAGAAAATAATATAAAAATAAAAATTTTCTGTCACAAGAGCGGTGCCCTGTACTTTCACAGTCACGAGTGAGATGAAAACCAGGTAACCAAAAATAGCCACAGACTGCATGAATACAAGGTTTTTACTGTTCATACAACACCTCCGTTATCCTTATAATCTACCTTATGTTGAAGGACGAATTTTTTTACTAAATCATAGGTTTAGGGGAAAAAAATAAGGGAATTTAAATAAAAGAGATTTGAGATTTGTCTACACTATGTGTTAGAATTCCTTACATAAGAAAAAGTGAGGTACATATCCAGCACTATTCCGGATACAAATCTCATAATAAAATTGTAAAAGAGAGGGTAATGTATGACTTACACAAAAGAGCAAATTATTCAGGAAGTAAAAGAAAACAACGTTGAATTCCTACTATTAGAATTCACAGATATGTATGGGGATACGAAAAATGTTGAACTACCGGCTGAAGAACTAGAAATGGTTTTAGATAATGAAGCGATGTTCGACAGTTCTTCCATTTCCGGTTTTTCCGATATCCAAGAAAGTGACATGTATCTCGTACCAGACTTAGATACATTCCTACTACTTCCTTCTTTGGTCGATGAAGATCGCAGTGCGCGCTTCATTTGTGATATCTACAAGCCAGATGGCACTCCATTCGAAGGAGACCCTCGTTACATCCTTAAGCGAGCAATGAAAGAAGCTGAAGACATGGGATACACAGTAAACGTCGGTCCAGAACCTGAATTCTTCCTATTCAAATTGGATAAAGACGGTTACCCGATCCGCGAAATGAACGACCGCGGTGGATATTTCGATGCTTCTCCGAAAGATAAAGGAGATAAAGTACGTCGTGACATCGTTCGTACACTTAAGAAATTCGGTTTCGAAATGGAAGCTTCCCACCACGAAGTTGCGATGGGGCAGCACGAAATCAACTTCCGTTTTGACAACATGCTGAAAACAGCTGATAACATCCAGACGTTCAAAAATGTCGTAAAAGATATCGCAACAAACCACGATTATCATGCGACATTCATGCCTAAGCCAATTGCAGGCGAAAACGGTTCTGGAATGCACGCACACCTTTCCCTATTCAGAGATGGCGACAGTGCTTTCTATGATGAAGATGCGAAAGATGGCGTTTCTAAAACGATGAAACAATTCATCGCTGGTATTCTTCACCACGCCCGCGCCATTGCAGCAATCACGAACCCGAACGTGAACTCTTATAAGCGTCTTGTTCCTGGTTATGAAGCACCTGTAAGTATCGCTTGGTCACACTCCAACCGTAGCTGTATGGTCCGTGTACCAACAACACGTGGACAAGGTACTCGTTTCGAAGTCCGTAACCCGGACCCGACAGCGAACCCTTACCTGACACTTGCGGTATTGATCCAAGCTGGTCTTGAAGGTATCCGTAACGAATATGATGCAGGTGAAGCAGAAAGCCGTAACCTGTACGAAGTTGAGGACGACAGCGTACCAACACTTCCTACAAACTTGAAAGAAGCTCTTTCTGCACTTAAGAAAGACGAAGTTCTTCTTAAAGCTCTTGGTGATCACACAGCCAATGCTTATATCGAAGACAAAGAAGATGAGTGGACTCAATACTCCTTGCAAGTAAGCAAGTGGGAAATCGACAAATATATGAACAAGTAAGAATTAGAAAAGCAGCGCCCCTCCGATGGGGCGCTGCTTTTTTGTGTGCTCTTCTCTTATCTTGCGCGCGTTTCTCTCTTCTTGCGCGCGTTTCTCTCTTCCTGCGCGCGACTCACTCTTCCTGCGCGCGACTCACTCTTCCTGCGCGCGACTCACTCTTCCTGCGCGAAAGGTCATCCTCAATTCGGATGACTTTTCGCTTCATTTATTCATTAAATAACGATACGACAGAACCAAGCCTCCAACATAAAAAGACAAGGCGATGTAAGCAGGCAGCAAGTGAATGAATGTCGTATAGCCGATCATGATATGTACAAAAATCCCTGCGGCAAAGGCAGGCACTCCTCCAATCAGGAACATCCACCAGAACCAGCGTTTGCCCTCGTGATACCCCCACAGAGCGCTCATCAAAACTAGCGAGCCCACACTGAACAGGGCGCTCCCGAAGCCGGCGCGGTCGTGAGCGATGACGGGAATCAATCGCTCGTTGAAATTCTGAATCAATTCAGGAGGCATGCACAGGTAGGTAATATCGGTCGGGATAAAAACCCCTGTCACTCCGATATAAGATATGATGATCCCCCCGAGAACAAAAGAGAATCCGAGGAAAACAAAGCAAAACTGCCCATAGACGCCAAGGAGCCAAACTCTATGATTTCTACGATTCTTGGAAGCTGGCTTTCCGGAGAGGCCCCGGGATTTGAACCATCCTGTAACATATAATGGCAGGAGGATCATCCAGAACAACAGGTGCAGCCAGTCAAAATATCCATAACCAATAAAGAAGAGAATCCCTAAAAAGCCTGCAATCGCAGCAAAGTCAATCGATTGTTTAGCCCATTTCTCTCCTTTTGAAACAGAAAATCTCGCCAGCCACATGTAAAGCAGTCCGCCTGAGATCATCGTTCCAGCGAGAGTCATCCGGTCATGGGCCATAAACCAGAGAATCCGTTCATTAAACAACAGCAGTTCCTGGCGGGATATTCCTAAAAAAGCTTCATCATAAGGAAGGATCACCGAAGTCAAGCTGAACACCAACGCGAGGATGCCTCCGAGGAAAACTGCCAGCCCGAACAGAAAATACCACATCCAGCCGGTTTCCTCATCGTGTGTTTTTGTTTTTTCGTCCAACAGCGCCTCGTGAATCCGCTTCGGTAATCCAGGACCTGCATCAACGTATTCAGCAGAGAGGAACACCATGCTCGCACCGGAAGAAAAGAGGGAGAGCGCATCTTCCGGTTCTTTCACCCCACCGATCGTAATCACATCGCAGCCTCTCAACATTTCCAATGCCTTCTTATGTTCTTCTAAATTCCCTTCATTAAAAGATTCTTCTAAAATAATGCCCGTGGCTCCTGGAAATCGATCATTGTCAGACACGTTTTTGCTTGGCACTCTTAAAAAAACGGGTTTCCATACTGCTAGTCTTTCAACTAAATTCGGCTCCCATTCCTGATGCGCAATACTGAATACCCCGTTAAATTGTTGGAGTGCTTTGGCCATAGTCACTATTTCATCCTGCGATCCTTGCAGATGGAAAAGGAAAGGAACGTCTCTCTCCACCTTTTTCAAACGACGCACCGTTTCTTCAAGACCAATCGACTCCCCTTGATGCGGAAGCAGGATACGCCCTTCTTTCCGTTCGGGAAAGTCCCCCTTCTGCGGTTCCATTGTCACCGGTCCAATTTCAATCATGCTGAATCCTAAGTTGCTGAAAGCCTTCGTACCCGTTAACCGCGGATCGATTTTCCCCGATAATCCGACAGGTCCACGGACATACTCGTTCCCAATATAAACGGATAATCTTTCAGAGATCTCCTCCCTGCCTAGAAAATCGATGATATGGCTGCCTCCAGGTAGAGACGCGATCCGGTTCATATTTTTATGTATAAATTCCCTTGAAGTTACAGGGGATATCTTTGAAAGCCATGGTTTGAACAACACATGATACGACCAATCCGGCATACAATCTTCCTTTACTATAAAATCAAAAACTATATAAGAAAAGAGGCACCGGACCCGGCACCTCTCATTTCTACTTGATTGCGTTCGGTCCGTGCAGCATCCGGTTTGTGCGATGCGTCCCGTACCGATCTTTCAGCTCGAGCCGCTTCAGCTCCCGTTTCAACTTGTTGTAGCTTTTCAGACGTGCCGCTTCAAGCTCTCCTGTTTCTATTGCCTGCTTCACTGCACATCCTGGTTCTTGTTCATGCTTGCAGTCTCTGAACTTACAGGACGTGCTCAAACGATCGATGTCAGAGAAGGTTTGATCCACCCCTTCTTCATCTCCACCCCATAGCTGCAATTCCCGCATACCTGGAGTGTCGATGATATAGGTTCCGTTCGGCAGTTCAAACAGCTCTCTGTGAGTCGTCGTATGCCTTCCGCGCTGATCCTCTTCACGCACACCTTGGGTCACTTGTTTTTCCATGCCGAGCAGGTGATTGATGAGTGTCGATTTTCCAACACCTGAGGATCCTACAAGAGATATCGTTTCGCCCACACGTATTTCAGTGCCAAGCTCATCCATTCCTTCCCCTGTCAAACTATCGACCGCATAGACAGGAACACCAGGTGCTACACTTTCGACTTCTGTGATGTGATCAGGAACCGTGGCGCATAAGTCCCTTTTTGTTAAAACTACGACAGGGCTTGCGCCGCTTTCATAGATCTGCTGCACATAACGTTCGATTCTTCTCACGTTAAATTCCTGGGTCAAAGCGGTGACGATAAATACGGTATCCACGTTCGCCGCAATGATTTGCTCCTGATGACTTTCTCCCGCTTTTTTCCTGGACAATGTTGTCCTTCGATTCAGGACGCGGTGGATCTTTGCACGTGCTCCATCATCATAGGGTTCAAAAACCACCCAATCCCCGACGGCCGGGTAATCTTTGTCGAGCTGGACGGTATGATGAAACCTTCCGGATACTTCACCGTGTCGCTCCTGTTCATCATCCACGACGGTGTATAAGCCGTGGGTCAGACGGGTGATTCTTCCGATTTGTTCTCCTTCAATCATCTGCGCTTTAAAAAATTCTGTACAATCGTTTCGTTTCATTCGATTCCTCCTGAGTATTTGGAGGACGTTACGAGTGATGTCCTCCGTGATTTGATTGATTTGCATGGATTAGAATGGTTACGTTTGCCATAAAACATCACTCCTAACTTTTTAATTAGTTCTATTATATCAGAATTTTTTGCCAGTGATCAGATTTATCCACGGGAAACCGCTTTTTTCGCAGAAATGGCTGCAAAGGTAATCGTGATGGTGCACACAATGACGATCGCGAATACCCCCTGCATCAAGTCCCAGAACACCCAGCCATCAATAAGGGCCGTCCGCATACTTTCGAAAATGTAGGTGGTCGGGTTGATGGTGGCCGCGATTTTCAGCCATTGGGCTTCGATCAGTTCATACGGAACAAACGTCGTGCTTAGAAAAATAAGCGGGAAAAAGATGAACGTTCCGGCCTGAGCCGCCTGAGCATTCCCTGTACGAAGGGCAACTCCAGCTGAATATCCGGCGAATGCAAGCCCCCATCCGACCGCAATAAGCAGTACGAACAGGATGCCGCCAAAGCCTGTCACCACTTCTAATCCAAGCAGAAAGGCGATGCCTATAATAAGCAACGTCTGCACAACGAGCTGAAGCATCCCGGCAATAATTGGTCCAAGGACAATCGCCAGTCTTGAGGCAGGCGTCAGCAGCAGCCGTGAGAAAAAACCATTCTCAATGTCTTTCACAATGCTCTGCCCGGCCCCACCTGCTCCACCAATGGCAGCCGAAACGATAGATACAGGAAGAATGAATGCCAAATAATTCGCTCCTTCAAAAGTCGGGAGCTGGGAAATCCCGCTCAACCCACCTTCATAAACGAGGAGGAAAAAAGCAGAGATAATCAGGTTCGGGATAAAAGAAAACGGATTACGCAGCGTTGTTTTTATGTTTCTTACAGTCATGAGCCATGTGTCTTTCCATAAGTTATTGCCCATCTGCTCTCACTCCTTCCTTTTTCTCACTCGTAATTTTCAGGAAGATATCATCCAAGGTTGGTGATGAGAGCTGGATATCTTCGATTTCATAGCCTTCCTGGTCAAACAGGCGGACGACTTCAAGCAGCTGCTTCGTCCCTTCTTCCACGTAAATGAGCACCTTATTCTGACGACTGATCACGTCCACGTCCGCCATTTGCCCACGTAAGTACTCGACAGCCTCGGGTTGCTGGTTTTCATCTTTCAATGTAAGTGTGATCAGATCACTCCCGATTTGAGCTTTCAACTCTTTCGGAGTCCCCGTCGCAACAATTTCTCCATCATTAATGATGCTGATGCGGTGGGCAAGTGAATCGGCTTCCTCTAGATACTGGGTAGTAAGGAAAATGGTCGTGCCGACTTCTTCATTCAGTCGACGCAGTTCCTCCCAGATCGCCATTCGGTTGGAAGGGTCGAGACCTGTGGTCGGTTCATCCAGGAAAAGGATTTTCGGTTCATTGACGAGTGTCAGAGCGAGGTCAAGACGCCTGCGCATCCCACCTGAATAATTGCCAATTCTACGTTCTGCCGCTTCCGTCAACTGCACAATCTCCAACAGCTCCTGCGCCCTCTTCTTTCCGTCTTCTTTACGGAATCCGAAAATGTTCGCTTGAAGTTCAATCATTTCCCTGCCGGTCAGGTCAGGATCGACACCTGTTTCCTGCAGGGCTACCCCGATATAGCGCCTCACTTTCTCCGGGTCTTGAATGACGTCATGACCAGCCACTTCTGCTTTTCCAGAAGTTGCGTTGATGAGTGTGGTCAAAATTTGAACAGTTGTTGATTTGCCTGCACCGTTCGGTCCAAGAAATGCAAAGAATTCTCCTTCCTCCACTTCAAAGGAGACATCTTTTACCGCTTGGACATTTCCTTTTTTAAAAGTCTTGGTTAAATGTTCTACAACGATTTTTCCGTTCACTACAATCCCTCCAGTCACCATTTCTTACCTTAACTATATACATAAGTCCCACTATAATCACTTTTACAAACGAATATCAACACACACGCATACACGACTACATGTTCGAATGTTCCCTGTAGGGGTTTGACCCTGGAAAAATTTCATCCATTCGGAAGCAGAAAGGGAATCTTCGTGAATCCAGCCTTTTCAAAATTGACAGAATTTTAGGAATTTAGACTCATAGGTTTGAAACTGTTTCAAGCGGGGAATCTTTATTTTTACGTCGACAAGGAAAACCGCCAAAACTAGACGGTTTTCACGGTTGAAACAGTGTTTCAAAACGTGATAGAATCTTCAATAATAAGAATTTTCAGAATATATTTCAGGAGGTGAATACCATGGAACTCACTCAATTGTATCCCTGGTTGATGCCGGCCCTTTTGATCATCAGTATCGGTACGTTGTTTGCTTCATACTTAGCGTTTAGAGCAGAAAAATACATGATGTTAGTGGCGATCGGGATGGTACAGACGCTGGTTAGTACGATGCTCGCGACGAGTGTCGGGCCGCTTTTGTTTGGAATTGGGTTGACGCAATTTTATGTAGGAATCGTCAACATGAAAAAGGTGAAAGGCTATGAGACATGAGAAATCATCGTCTTATAGGTCTTTCACCTTTTTTTCTATATATAAACAAAGATCACCGAGGGTTATGAATTGGGCTAATTCTTCATAGGGAGGCAGCTCCTGATGAGTGTTCAGAGGGAGGTCCCAATGTTGAATGAGGGCGGCCAAGGCATCCAGGAATGCAGCCCGGTCATTATTAAAAATGGCGGCAAGTTGAATATTCGTCGTTAAATGCTCCAGCGGATGTTCGTAGGTTTCCTCGCTGTACAAGTGAACATAGTAAACAACGCTTCGATAAATCGCTACCGTTGTTCTCGGGTCTTGGACCTTCTTCTTTTCCTTCTTTGACTGAAAAGCTTTGAAGCTGTAGATTTCTCCCATTACCCCCACCTCATTCTTTTTCCTATGAGAATATATTTCTTTTCTTCGATCCCTTATTCCTTTAAGAATGCGGATAAATTTTTGTAAAAGTTTCATCCTCATGAGTGAGTGCCTGTTGTGGTATCCTGTAGAAAAGAGGTTTTTTAAGTGAGGGAATTGCCTATGATAGAGAAAAACGTGTGGTGGATCGTCTTCCTCCTCCTTTTGATGGTCGGATGCAGCTCGAATGCTGAAGCAGAAGACTCGTTGAATAATAAGCCATTTGAAGGAGACGCCCCCCTCATAGAAGAAGCAGAAGCTGAAAATAGCAGCGACAACATGCAGCTCACTCTCGATGGATCTTCCTACCCATTCACGGCCAAAGACTATCCCATTCTATCTCAATATGTACATAATTTTGATCAACCAGACCAAAAACTGCAAGAGCTTCCTTTTTCTAAAATAGCAGAGAATCAGTATTTGGTGGAGTTTGCCTGTCACGAACAGCGCTGCTCGCATTTGATGATTGATTTCGAACAGAAGCACTCCTTTTTAATGAGTGATTTGAGCAAACTTGTCTCAAGTCACGTTTCTCCTGACGAGCGGTATGTGGCTTACCTTTTCGAACGTACGTATGAGGAGCAGGCGAAGCATCAGCTTGTCGTGATGGATCGTGAGACACTTGAGCCGATTGATCTTGAAGCCGGAGAAGATCACCTCCTGCCGAAACCGAATCAGTATCAATACACTATTCATTCTGTTACTTTTATGGATGAAGAACAATTGCAAATCACCAGTAGCGATCCAATGGCCGGTTCTGAGACCGAGGATTCGGTTCAGACACATTGGATTTACAAATAGGAGGACTCGATGATGAATGAAACGATTGAAACATTATTAAATCACCGGTCGATTCGGAAATTCAAAGATACCCCGGTCACTGACGAGCAGCTGAGCACCATTTTATCAGCGGCCCAGCAAGCGTCTACTTCGAGCTATATGATGGCTTATACCATCATCGGGGTGACAGATGAAAAGAAAAAAGCCCAACTCGCTGAAATCACCGGTCAAGGATATGTGAAAGATAACGGCCATCTGATGATTTTCTGTGCCGATCTTTACCGGCATACTCTTAACGCTTCTTCAGAGCAGTATGAAGAGATGCTTACAAACCTTGAAAACAGTGAACATTTCCTCGTTTCTGCCATTGACGCAGCACTTGCTGCCCAGAACGCGGCCATTGCTGCGGAATCGATGGGGCTCGGGATTTGCTATATCGGAAGCATCCGAAACCAGCTCGATAAAGTCGATGAAATCCTTGGACTGCCTAAACACGTTCTTCCGCTTTTCGGCATGGTCCTTGGTGAACCTGATCACCAGCCTGACAAAAAGCCGCGGCTACCGAAAGAAGCGGTTTACTTTGAAAATGAATACAGGCGCGATCACAAAGATGAACTTGGAGCCTTTGATGAGAAAATCGCCGCCTACTATCAGTCGCGTCAGACGAACACAAGGAATGACTCCTGGACCGATCAAATGCTGCGACGGTTTACAAAACCGATGCGTATGGATGTGACCAGTATCGTCAAAAAGAAAGGCTTTAACAAACAGTAAGAGGAGCTTTCGTCTATGCATGAAACCATTGCTCTCCATATAAAATCTGCAGAACAGATCGCCGTTCTCACGGGTGCCGGGGTATCGACCGCAAGCGGTATCCCTGATTTCCGTTCAAGTGAAGGATTATGGACAGAAAATCATGATCGCGAGTTTTACATGTCCACGGATTACTTTTTCCATGATCCTGAAGACTTCTGGAAAAAATATAAAGCGATCTTCCGGATGAAACTGTTGAAAAACTACAAGCCGAACCTTGTCCATCACTTCATCAAGGAACTGGAAACTGATGAACGGGAAGTATCCGTCATTACGCAAAACGTCGATGGGCTTCATTCGCTCGCCGGCAGCTCCCGTGTCCTTGAATATCATGGGACATTGAACCGGTCGAGCTGTCCGGACTGCAGCCGCTCCTATTCTTTGGATGATATCATGAGAGAAGCTGTACCGGTATGCAAGGACTGCGGCACGGTTTTGAAACCGGATGTCCTTCTGTTTGGCGACATGATCACGGCTCATGATGAGGCTGAGGCGATCATCGAGAAAGCGGACCTTTTGCTCGTCATGGGCACATCGCTTTTCGTGACGCCATTCAACCTGCTGCCGTATCTTGCCTATGAACAGGAAAACACGACGACCGTGCTCATCAACAATGAACCAACAGAAAAGGACCGTCTTTTTGACTATGTCCTCCATGAAGATTTATCAAAAGCACTCTCAAAAATCAAAGAAAAAATGTAAAAAAAGCCTCCTTCGACGATTCGTCGAAGGAGGCTTTTTTCCATTATCTGTATGACCTGGTACACCAAAATTTGGATGCTAAGCAAGGCCGAGTTTTTTGATGACGGGTTTCAGGGTCAGTCCCTGGACGATCAATGAGAAAAGGACGACGGAGAAGGTGAGCAACAGCACTTGTTCGCGTCCGTCAAAATCCATAGGCAGACTTAAAGCGAGAGCGATGGAGAGACTCCCTCTCAAGCCACCCCAGTTGATGAGAATTCTTTCTTTCGAAGACAGTTCTTTGATCCATCCTGTCCCGATGTACACGGCGATGGTACGTCCCACCAGTACAATGGCAATCGCTCCCACGATATATCCCCAGTTGCCGGCAAGATCGATGTTCCGTATCTCAAGGCCGACCATCAGGAAGATCAAGGCATTCGCAAGCAAAGTGATACTGTCCCAGAAAGTATTCAAGTTTGTTTTCGTTTCTTCTGACATCCCAATCTTTGCGCCGTAATCGCCGAAGACGAATCCACCGACGACAACAGCGATGACCCCTGATGTATGGAAATGCTCAGCAATAAAATAACTTCCGAAAAACAGCAGAGCACTGAAGGCAACTTCCAACGGGTAATCATCAAAGACACGGATGACTTGAGAAAACACATAACCCAAGATCAGACCGATAACAGCACCACCGACCGCGAATTTCAAGAACATGTATACCCCGCTGCCGAGCCCCGCCCAGCCCATTTCAATGTAGGTGAGCAGGTAGATGCTGGCGATTTTGAAGAGTACGACGGCTATGCCATCATTGAATAGTGACTCGCCTTCCATAACCGTCGACATTTTTTGTTTCACTCCAAGAGACTTGAAAATGGAAAGCACGCTGATCGGATCGGTCGCACTCATCAGTGCAGCAAATGTAAAGGCGACCGCAAGGGGCAGGTCCAATAAGAAATAAGCCGCGGCCCCGATCGTGAGCGAGGATATGAACGTCCCCAAAAAGGCGAGTCCCATGACCGTTTTCTTTTGTGAAAATAGATGGTGAAAAGGAAGCTTCAGTGTCGCATCCCCAAGCAGGATCGGAAGAAACAGTGAAATGACGGTCGCTTGGAACACTTCCGATTGTGTAATATAGCTTTCCGCTTCCTCAATGAACGGGAGCTGCGTCAACCCGAGCACGAGGCCAACCAGAACAAGAGCGATCGAGTCCGGTTCTTTCAAAAGCTTGGCGATAGCGATAACGGTGACAGAGATGGCGAGTAACAGTAGAATTTGAATAAAAACATCATGAAATCCGTGCATGAGAAACCTCCCGGTAAGAAATGAGCTACAGTTAGTCTTTCCCTTCTTAACCGGCCCTTACCCATAAAAAACGGGCGTAAGGAATGCCGGCGCTTTGTTATTCTTTCACTGACAGCACATGCTCCGAAAGGATGATTGCTAATTGGTCTTCGATCTCGTCCACATCTTCCGCCAAGAAATGATTGAACACCATCGCAAAAATCAAAGGCTCCCCATCCTTTGTAGTGACATACCCGGAAAGGGAAGAAACACCTGTCAACGTCCCTGTTTTCGCACGGACATTCCCTTCCGCCCCGGTTTCCTGCATTCTCTCACGCAAGGTGCCTCCTTCAAATCTCTCTTCATTCCCGGCCACAGGCAGCGAATGTCGGAATACAGAGAACCACTCTCTTTGTTGAACCTGGAAGAGCAGCTGGGAGATTTCATGCGCGGGAATGAAATTGGTCGCAGACATTCCTGATCCATCATTCAGCTGTACGGTATCCATGTTCACCCCTAAACGACGCATTTCCGCTTCAACCACATCCAGTCCCTTTTCCCAACTCCCTTCACCATGGACGACTCTGCCCATTTCCTTCACTAATACTTCCGCATGACCGTTGTTGCTCAATTTCATGAACGGAATAAACAACTCTTTTAGAGGCATGGACGCATGCTCATACAAGCGCGTGGCGTGTTCAGGCGTTTCTGCTATTTTAGTGGAAGAACCCTTTACCCGTATGCCTTCTTTCACTAACGATTGATGAAAAAGTTCATCCACGAGCCCTGTCGGTTCAAAAACGGCAATCCAGGAATTAGAAACAGGATCATCGATGTCCATCGCTCCCTCAATGATGATGGTGTTGGTCCCGTGATCTCTCTCAATCATTAATTCCTCTTCTGTTTCTGTCTTTCCGGTCGTTGTCCTGTTCACGATCTTTACATATTCATTATCCGGGGTGACTTTGACGTTCGCCGGCTGTCCTTCTTTGTTTGCAGGGGAGACGGTGATCAACACGGTCCCTGCATCATAATCATCATCCGGGGACACAGTCAGAGCAGACACCTGAGCCGCGTAGTATTCACTTTCCTCTGACCATTGAATGCCATCAGATAAACGGATGTTGTCATACCACGTATCATCCACCAGAACGTCTCCTGTAATTTCCCGGACTCCCTTTTCCTGCAAAAAAGAAACCATAGCCCTCAAGTCTTTCTCCAATAGGGTCGGATCCCCTTTTCCTTTCAAGTACAGGTTTCCATTCAACCGGCCATCCTCGATTTCCCCATCCGTCCACAATTCTGTAGTAAACGTGTACGCAGGTCCGAGCGTTTCCAAGGCGGCAGCTCCTGTAAACAATTTTGTATTCGAGGCGGGCGTCAGACGCAAATGCGCGTTTTTCTCATAAACCACCTCGCCTGACTCGGCATGGCGAATGCTCACTCCAGCCACCGCCCCATGAAGAACTTCATTCTCTAACACATGATCGATTTTTTCTTTCAATGTCGTCTCCCCTTCCGAGACCTCCTTTTCCTGTTCCGCTGAATGGAAAAACAACATCATAAGAACGGTAAGAAAAGGAATGACCAGCTGCATTCTCTTTGATGTAGACATCTTTATGTACAGGCCTCCTAAAAATCTTGACTACATTCATAGTAGCAGAGCAGTAAGAATTTGTAACTTTCTCTCCTCTTCTATCGTGCCACATGCTCCATGCGTTTATGATGCTTTCCCTAACAAGCAGATCTAGCCAGGCCTTTGTTTGACCCGTAACCTGTCTGTCTTACTTACCCACCCAATAAAATTCCCCTTCATTTCCTTTCTTTATGAAGCATATTGTTATCCATATGCCTTCATCATTGATAGAGTACCTTTAGAAGGAAGAGGTGTAGAGATGAAGCTGAAACTCGCCCTGGCCGTGGCTGTTTCGATTGCAGCGGTGCTATGGTTCTTAAATGAGGGAAAAGAAGAGAAATCAAAAATGACGGAAGACGACTGTTCCGGGGATCGGTTCTGTTCATTTGAAGAATTGAAGGAAGTCTATAATGAAGGGGAAGACTGGGGCATTGCCACGAGTTCCTTAGGTAATCAACAATGGCTGGTCAGCGCCATCCACGGCGGTGGGATTGAAGAAACGACCTCTTCCCTTGCCGAGGCGATTGCCGGAGATGATTATCCCTATTACGCATTCAAAGGAAGGTTAGCGTCTCATAATTTCAGGAACTTACATATTACTTCCACAAACTTTGATGAACCCCGAGCACTGGAAATGGTTGGGAAGGCCGATTATCACATTTCCATTCATGGGGCAGGTGGTGATGAACCCATGACTCTCATCGGTGGCCGGGATCAAAAGTTGATGAAAATCGTAGAGCGTCATTTAGAGGAAAAGGGTTTTTCCGTTGAAATAGCTCCTGAACACCTGGACGGTGACCACCCCGACAACTACGTCAACAAGACCAGGACAGAGAAAGGCGTACAGCTTGAGATAACGCGTGCGCAAAGGAAGGCGTTTTATAAGGACGGAGATATCAGTTACTCCTCAAGGAAAGAAACATCTAATGAGACGGAAGACTTTAAAGCCTATGTTGAAGCCATTCAGGAAGCGATGGAAGAATACCAGGAATAACAACCGCCACATACAAACGCTCCACCATCACGTGGAGCGTTTCTTTGCTTATAGCCTATGCTCTTTGCTGAAAGCCCTTCACTTCAACCTTCCTTCCAGTCTAACTCTCCATTTTCGATCACTTGCAATAGCCTATTCCCGCCTTCTATTTCATACTCACCGCCCACATCCTCACCGTCGATATTCCCCAAAATACGAATAGCCTCTTGTCCGACAATGATCTGAACCTCGTCTTCATAAGAATCCCCCTGAATCCAAATGGAATAGAGGTGTTGGGAGAGACCTTCATCTGTGGTCACCAGTGTCATAGTCGAGGGCTTTTGTAAAATTCTCTTCCTCTCATCTGGGTTTTCCAACGTGACGGATTTGAACGGCCGCCCCCTTTCACTATAGATCTTCATTTCCGAAATGACTTCTGCTGAGATTATTTCATCCGGGAGCGCTGCACCAAATGATGTCGTCGTCGGCTTGTTTACAAAATAAAATAAAACAGGAACCGCAAGAACAAAAACCAGCACGATTCCTGTCACCCCTTTTGCTTTTTTCCTGAAGAGCAAGGATAAAAAAGTTAAAAGAGCCGCTCCTATCAAGCTAATCAATAGAAAGATATTCCCTACTTCCACATCATCTTTGAAATACATCCCTGACAAACCAACACCCATCAGTGTCACCACTATCAAAATCGGAAGCACGATGAGCAATGCTTTGCGCAAACGTTCGTCGACCAAAAAAAGAATCCTCCCTTCTTTCATCCGCTGAGATGAAGACCATGGGCTGCTCTCCAATTCCTTCGTAACAAATCACTACTGGAAAATTAAACGAGAAGCTTCAGAAAAGCCCCTCTGATTGGAAAGCACGATGAGGGCCAAATCATTGAAGGAATGCTCCCTGGATGTTCCTTCGCTTATTTTTTCATCTTTTTAAATCCACCGATAGCAATGAAAATGATAAAGAACAAAATGATCCACGAGCCAATCCCCATCTTTTTCTCCCTCCCCCAAGTATTCATTGACTTTTTTTACGTTCAAGGAGCTCGAAAGGTTTCAACTTCTTGCCCATTCCCTGATAGAACAGTAGTGCCTATGTAAAGGTTGAATGACTGGGGGGACCACTTTCGTCTGACGATGACTAATAGAGGGTACCCTCCAAAATTTCTTGAATATCGCGCAAGTGGCGGATCAGTGATAATCCTGATACAAAAACATAAAAACCACTGAGAACAAGCACTTTCTTCAATGATTGACCTTTCCGGACCTCCATCCCGAGCCAGAAAACCGCTACCATGATCGAAGTGAAAAAGAGATGGTACTCCATAGGTTGTCTCTCAATGCGATCGACCAGCGCTTTCGCTTTCCATTCATCCTCTTCAGGCGCTTGATAGGTGATCCTCTCTTCTGCAATGCCCCACGTATTCAAAGACTTTACCACGACCGTATTGTCATGGTTTTTCACGACTTCATAACCGAGCGGAGAATACCCGAGCGGATAAGCGAGAATATAGGAAAAGAAAAAGGCAGCCATCAAAAATGCAATGTAAAGGAGAATTCGTCTGACTTTATTCAGTAACTCTTCACTCAAGGTCATCCCTCCTTTTCTTCCTTTCCATACGATTGAAAGAAATAATCGTTTCATACACTCACACAAAGATACAATTTTCACATGTTTCTTCTCGCTCCTACTCATACTAACTTCAGGAGGAATCAGGAATGAAAATTGCCATCTTATCCCTTTGCTTATTCATCACTGCACCGTTCATTCAGGAAGAGCATCTAACCATCACGCACGACGGGAAAAAATTGATGACCGTGAATCGAAAAGAATTCCAGGATGAGATGTTGGGAAAGCCTTTTGTCAATCAGGAAAAAACCGCGCAGTTGATCGGACAATTGGAAGATAAAATCAACCGTGAGCCCGTTCCTGCGAAGATCGGACAAGCGGATGAAATCATCCCGGGCAAACCTGGATCCAAAGTGGATGTGCGTACATTTACCGAAGAGTTGCACCGCTACCTGCACGCAACCGGGCCATCTTCGATCCACGTACCTACACTACCTGCTCATCCAAGAGTCGATAGTGAACTGCTCGCAACAATACGCACAAAACAGATCGGCCAGTATGTGACCTATTTCAATAAAAATAATCAAGAACGCTCCCACAATATCCGACTGGCTGCAGAGGCCCTGGACAGTCATGTCGTCTTTCCTGGCGAGGTTTTTTCCTTCAATAAAGTGGTAGGAAAAAGGACGGTGGAAAAGGGATATAAGAAAGCACCGGTCATCGTCAAAGGAGAAGTGTCGGAAGGCATCGGAGGAGGCATCTGTCAATTATCTTCCACTCTGTTTAACTCCGTAGACAAAGCGGGCGTGAAGATCATGGAACGCTATTCACACAGCAAGCGCGTCCCTTATGTTCCGGAAGGGCGAGATGCGACGGTGAGCTGGTATGGTCCGGATTTCACATTTAAAAACCCTTATAATCAGCCAATATTGATCCGGTCTAAGGTGTATGGAGGACAGATGATTGTCAAAGTGTATTCTTCTGATGTGATCAATATTGAACCGAATGACGTGCCTGATGCGAGCAAGCAGCTTCCGGAAGAGATGTATCAATAACGGAAACCCCCTATCGAAAAAGCCAACCCCTCCTTTATATCAGCGGAGGGGCTGGCTTTTTTCAATAAACAATTAGACAAGCAATGAACCCCGGAAGCCTCTCGCCTTATAGTAGGACTCTGCTCCGTTGTGGTACAAAAAGACATGATCGTAGCGGCGATCGCAGAAAAGCGCCCCGCCAAGTTCTCTGACCTTCTCAGGCGTGGAGACCCAGCTCGAGGTTTTTAAATCGAATTCCCCGAGTTCCTGCAGCGTTCGGTACTGTTCTTCGGTCAATAGGTCGATGCCCATCGACGTAGCGAGATCCATCGCGCTGGTTTCAGGTTTATATTTCTTGCGGGATTCCAAGGCGGCACGATCGTAACACACACTTCTCCGGCCTTTCGGACTTTCCTTGGAACAATCATAAAAAATATAAGCGTCTTTTTCTTGATCGTAACCGACGACGTCCGGTTCGCCGCCGGTTCTTTCCATTTCGTTAAGGGACCAAAGTTTCCCTGGTTGTTCCTCAAGTTTAGCCATGACTTCCGACCATTTCATCCCCTCATGTCGTCCCTCATTCTCTTCAAAGCGTGCTTGTAAAACGTTGAGCAACGCTTCCTTCTCTTCAAGCGGTAACACCTCTTTATTCCGAGTCTCCGTTTCCTTTGTCATGATGGTTCCTCCCTTTTTTCAATCAGATATGGTATGTATCTTTTATCTTACTATAAAATAACAATCGCTTCTTCCTTCATGTTATACACCGGAAGAATCCCTGAGGAAGTCATCACCCCAGCTTTTAAATCCATACCAAGTCAAACGAGCCATTCACTGAATTTACATATTTTACCCAACATACCCGTTTTGGTATATGAGAAATCGGTTATGAAACTACTGTGTACTTAAAAATCGCTAAAAGGAGTGTTGGTATGGAACAAGAAAATCAGGTACAGGAACAAACCTACAGTTTACCTAGAATCGGTGAAAAAGCACCAGCCTTCACCGCACAAACGACCCACGGGGAAATCTCATTGAACGACTATGAAGGAAAATGGGTGGTTCTCTTCTCCCACCCTTCTGATTTCACACCCGTGTGTACAACCGAGTTCGTGGGCTTCCAGGGTGTTTATGATCAACTGCGCGAGCTGGATACGGAATTGATCGGCTTGAGTGTCGACAGTGTGACCTCACACATTGCCTGGATCCGGAACATTGAAGAAAATTTCCAAACGACCATTGATTTCCCCGTCATTGCTGATTTGGATAAGCAGGTCGCGACAAAGTTCGGGATGATTATGCCGGAAAGCAACGGAACAGAAACCTCAAGAGCTGTCTTTGTCATCGATGATAAAGGGACCGTCCGTTCTGTCATCTATTATCCACTCACAACAGGACGGAACATGGGAGAGATCGTACGCCTTGTCGAAGCACTGAAAACGACGGATGAACACGGCGTATCCACCCCGGCTGATTGGAAAAAAGGAGAAAAAGTCATTGCCTCTCCTCCAAAAACGACGGAAGACGCCAAAGCACGGATGGATAACCCTGATTATGATTGTGTCGACTGGTACTTCTGTAAAAAGGACCTGAACTCCTAATCGAGGGATGAAACAAAAAAGATCTGTCTCGCGCTTCATCAAAGCGCGAGACAGATCTTTTTTCATAGATAGGAGAATTATAAAAATACAAAGTACATAATAAAGAGTCCGCCAAGCGTGTACATAATCGGGTGTACCTGTTTCCAGTCCCGTTTCGCAATCATAGCGAATGGATAAAGAATAAAACCAAGTGCAATACCTGTAGCGACACTGAACGTGAGCGGCATCATGATGATCGTAACGAACGCCGGCACAACGATTTCAAATCGGCTCCAGTCGATTTCTTTCACTTCTGTCGCCATGAGTGCACCGACGATGATGAGTGCAGGTGCTGTCACTTCGGGTGTGATGACACCAAGGATAGGTGAAAAGAACAACGCAATGAAGAAACAGATGGAAATGACGACACTCGTAAACCCTGTACGGCCGCCAACAGCAACTCCCGCGGACGATTCAACGAAGGAAGCGGTCGTCGACGTCCCGAAGATCGCTCCTGCCACTCCGGACGTAGAGTCAGCCAATAGCGCACGGCCAGCGTTTGGAATTTTGTTGTCTTTCATAATTCCTGCCTGACTGGCTACCGCAATCAGAGCTCCTGCCGTATCAAAGAATGCAACAAATAAGAAGGTGAAAATAACGGCTAAGACTTCCGGTCTGAAGATATCCCCCAGATGCTGAAAAACAACGCCGAAAGTTGGCTCAAGGCTTGGGATATTCCCGACAACCGATTGAGGCACATCCACCAGGCCAACAATCATACCGATGATGCTGGTGATGACAATTCCGTAAAAAATGCCCCCGCGGATCCCACGGACAAGCATCATCAGCGTAACGATAAAGCCGAACGCAGCAAGAGCCGTCGTTGGAGAAGTCAGTTGTCCGATGGATACGAATGTCTCTTCGTTCCCAACGACGATGCCGGCATTTTTCAAGCCAATGAACGCGATGAAAAAGCCGATGCCTCCCGCTATCGCATGTTTTAAATCTTTCGGAATCACATTGATGATTTTTTCCCGGATCTTCAGAAGACTTAGAATCATAAAGATAATACCCGCAATAAAGACACCGGTTAAAGCGACCTGCCACTCAATCCCCATTCCAATCACGACCGAAAAGGTGAAGAAAGAGTTCAACCCCATACTCGGCGCAATCCCTACAGGGAAGTTGGCAAGGAGTCCAATCAACAGCGAGCCGACAATCGCGGATAAAGCGGTCGCTGTGAAAAGCGCCCCCTTGTCCATCCCTGCCTGACTTAAGATGATCGGATTGACGACTAGTATATAAGCCATGGAAAGAAACGTCGTTACTCCTGCGAGTGTTTCTTTTTGAAAGTTCGTTTCACGTTCTTTGAATTGAAAAAAGTTTCTCATGATGTTCCCTCCTATAAAACGAAAAAAGCACCGGCCATCTACCGGTGCTTATACCTAAGGAAAGGAACATAGACGTTCCCTCCCTTGTAGACGAGCCATTTCCGGTAGCTGGTAGAAACGTCCAGGCCATATTCCTGAACTTATACAAGGTGCTGTATTTGTATGAAATGATAGGGAGAATCATAACAATCGAAACGGGTGAGGTCAATGAATATAATTAATGTTCGGGAATTCACTTTTTTCTGATTTGTGCCATAATTTCTTTATCTTCCACGTTGCAGGTACGAGCAGGAAATCTACGTTCGTCCATTTGTTTCGATTCAACGTTCATAGATTGATTACGGATGAAAGACTTAAGTAGGAGGGCCAAACATCACCCCTAAAAGGAGAGGGAACGTAGAAAATCTCCCTCTCCTTTTTCATTCTTAACGATCTCCGTTTACTTCTTTCCTTGAATAAAATATACACTTAACGCTTGCTGTAAAGTAGCCAGGGTCTTCGTTTGCTTATGGAAGTTTACACCCGTATTTGTAATCTCTCTTACCGTTTCCTTCCTCAGCCCCGTGATGACCGTTTTACATCCCATCATCGCTATACCATCAATGATTTTCATTAATTCAACCGTACTTTCTTTATCCATGGATGCGATGCCGGACAAATCAATGATCAATGTCTCAATCCTCAATTCAGATACTCTGACTAACACTTGATCTTTCAGAATTTCTATACGGTTGGTATCCATCGCCCCTATGAGTGGAAGTACACAGATCGAGGAATCGATGGGAATGATCGGAACAGAAAGGTTCTTCACCAATTCTTGTTGAGCGGTAAGGAGAGAATCTTTGTATGTAGAATAATTAATGAAGAACGAATTTAAGAATTCATCGAGGCGGTTATTGATGGCATGTTCCATTTGAAAAAAATCACAGACTTGCTTATTTTCATTCATCTCATAAAATTTTTCAATCATGATCCACAGTGTTCTCCGGATGGCCTGCACCCATTCCAATTTGAATGAAAGGTCAATAGCATGTGTCGCCCAGGCAATTCCTTCTTTTTTGGCAAATTCCCTCAAGGCTACATCTTCCCCATCAATCATATAAAAAACGAGGTGATGGGCATTGTTCACAAGGTCGATGTTCCCTACAGTAAGAATATCATCAATCTTGTCTTTAACATTCACGGCTTCGTTTAATAGAATTTGTTCAAAAATTTGATTGTTTTTCTCGAAAAACCCTTTCAATTGATTGGAGTAATCATAAGTGACTTCCATGCTTTCACCCTTCCTCAAGTTGTAGTTTTTCCCCTTATATTTGGGAATTACTTTTTCATCTCCAATAAGCGACGGTAGATAAGAAAGAAAATTCCTTATTTTCTAATAATATTTTATCATTTCTTATTTTCGTTTGAGAAGTGAAATAGGTATCTCGTCCGTGACTTCTAGGACAAGAAAGGGGACAGCGAGGAAGGAATTTCCATAATTGTGTTTTTCATGCCAAATTAAGGGAATATCCTAACCATTGTCTCAATCACTCATAGTTTAGGTATCGTGACCTTATCGTTTGGTTTTGAATTTCCCTTGAGGAGGAGAAAAATGACAAATAACCGAGCTGTAGCGTACACAGGAAATGGTGGAGTGACGGTAAAAGAGATTGATTTTCCAGAATTGGTCCTGAGAGACGGGCCAGGTGTAAACCCGCAGAATGTCGGGAGGAAATGTGAACACGGGGTCATTTTGAAGGTCGTATCGACGAATATCTGCGGCAGTGACCAGCATATGGTACGCGGAAGAACGACAGCTCCAGAAGGTCTTGTTCTCGGCCATGAGATTACAGGCGAAGTCATTGAAACCGGAAGGGATGTTGAATTTGTCAAAAAAGGGGACCTTGTTTCTGTTCCTTTCAACATTGCCTGCGGACGCTGCCGGAACTGTATCGAAGGAAAAACCCACATCTGCCTGAACGTTAATCCCGACAGACCGGGTTCAGCTTATGGTTATGTGGATATGGGAGGCTGGGTCGGCGGTCAGGCCGAATATGTGATGGTTCCTTATGCTGACTTTCAGGTGCTCAAATTTCCAGACAAAGACGAAGCGATGGAGAAGATGCTCGATCTTACCATGCTGTCGGACATCTTCCCTACCGGATTTCACGGTGCCTACACAGCCGGAGTGAAAATGGGATCGACCGTTTACATTGCAGGAGCCGGCCCCGTAGGCCTTGCCGCTGCCCACTCCGCCCAATTGCTCGGTGCGTCTGCCGTCATTGTAGGGGATTTGATCGAAGAACGGTTGGCCCAGGCCCGCAGCTTTGGCTGTGAAACAATCAACATCAGCGAGCATGATGATCTTACAGAACAGATTGACCAGATCCTGGGTGTTCCTGAGGTGGATGCGGCGGTCGACTGTGTCGGTTTCGAAGCCCATGGACATAATCACCAGGAGGCTCCTGCTGCTGTCCTGAATGACATCATGGACGCAACAAAAGCTGGCGGAGGCTTAGGGATTCCCGGTCTTTACGTAACCGAAGACCCCGGCGCTTCCGATGAGGATGCAAGGCGCGGGTCACTGAAACTGGACTTTGGTCTTGGATGGGCAAAGGCTCAATCGTTCGCGACTGGGCAGACACCCGTTATGCAGTATCACCGCGGCTTGATGATGTCGATTTTAAAAGGAAAAGCCAACATCGCACACGCCGTTAACGCAACCGTGATTGGTTTAGAAGACGCTCCCCGTGGTTATGAAGAGTTTGATAGCGGAGCAGCGAAAAAGTTTGTCCTCGATCCCCATAACTTAATCCGGAGTTAAAGAAATAGCGTCTTCATCCTCTAAGGATGGAGGCGTTTTTGTGTGCGGTCGGGAAATTTAAAAAAAGCTGACCAGTACCTCCAGTCAGCTTTCTTCGTTTCATTTACTTAGCTGCCTTGTCTTTCAAGGCTTTCACTGTACCAGTGTGCACACCTTCATGATAGATCGTGAAGTTAAGGATTTCACCAACGGTTGGCAGAGATAGGAAAGGTTGAGCTGCTTCGTCATCGAGCTGTCCACTCAGTACTTCCTTCAGTTTCAACGGCTGCTCTTCAAGCTCTTGCTTCAGCTCATCTAGCGACGGGATGTCCCCCTCCCAGTCGGCTGGCTTTGTTCCTGGTGCGAACAACTCTATGTAGCGGGATGGAGTTGCGACCGGTTTGCCTCCGAATTTCGCAAGGAGTGAGTTTTGCACAACGTATATGTGGCCGATATTCCAGCGGATGGTGTTTCTGAATCCTTCCGGCTGCTCGTCTGCCTGTGCTTCTGTGACACTTTCCAGTTGTTTTAATGTGGCTTGTCTTACAAGACTAATCTGTTTAAACAGCTGTTCTTCGTTCATATGAATCTCTCCCTTCTTCTCTATTATTCTAGCTTTCTCTGCATTTGTACACAACTCCCCTGCTCGTTGCCCAGGCCACTCTCATCCGGCTGCATACCATCGACTTACGTTTTATTACAAAAAAACGAGGGGGAAATCTCCTGTGCATATATACAGTAGATTTCCCCTCCGTTAAAAGTGCCTGAGCTATAAATTAAGTGTGCAGATACCCAACGAGCGAGCTTTTCGGTTGGTAACAGCCCATTGGGATTTGAATAAGTGTCGTTTCTCCCGTTTTCTTCAACAGATAAAGATCATCACATGCCTTCCCGTCATACCCCAGCAGCGGATGACCATTCATACCGAGGGCACTGGCTGTCAACAACAACCGTTGCAGAAGTATGCCCGCTTCCATCTGCTGAATCCGGTAACCCCTGTACCCGAGCTCTTCTTTATAGTGCGTCCGTTCACCGATGATATGAAGACAGATCGGTACTTGATGGAGATTGACGTTATCGACCTTCATCGCCTTCTGTAGCGGGAGACGGAAGTCCCCTTGACGGATCTCAAGCAATGAGTGCGAGTCAGCATCATAGCAGTAGGCGCCGTCAGACAATCCTTCGACACCATGAAAACATCCATAGATCGTCAGGGCGCTTCGACCGTCTTTTTCATAAAGGTCTGTACCGGACGGTTGCATCGTCTCTTTCAACAGCAAAGCGAGCTGCTTTAAAGAAATGGGGCGGTTTATAAAATTCAATTCTGGCGAATGCCTCTTCCGGCACGCCTCAGCAAGGTCATAGACCAATGGTTCACCGTCCGGCAGCGGGTGGGCCGGCCCCATTTTCACATGAGCCTCTTTGGGTTTGATTTCCCCGAACTGTGCGGGTGAGTCAAACATGGCCTGTTGATTGATTTTTTTAATGTACGGGAAACCGAGAACGTTTATGGAACGTTGATAGTGACTGGTTTCGACTTCCGGGATGTCTCTGTTCCATGATGAGCCAGCCAGGTTTTCCAGTTGATCCTGCAGACTTTCTGCAAACGGCACAACGGCGTATGTGCTCTCCTCTTCGTCATTCAATCCAAGCAAATGATTGATGGGTCGGTCGAGGAATTGAAAATATATCCTTGTATAAAGGGAAGCACGTGAACTTACTTTCTGCCATTGACCGAGGAGCGCTCCTGCATCCAGCCCCTGAAGACGATAGGCGAAGTGATTGTATTTGAAAAAGTTTTTCCAAAACATCGTCGTCACGAAAAGCACTCCCTGCGCTTCAGACACATCACAGCGATTTCCAAGTGCTCCCGTTAGAAAAGTATCGAAATTCCCCTCCCGGATCAGATGCAGACGGTGGTGAGCCGCATCATAATGGTAGATCCCGTCTGGAACACCTTCCATTTTTAAATAGATATACAATTCACTTGGATACAATCCTCCACCCGAAGGGACGTAGCGGCGGAACGTATGGATGGTTTCTTCACCGGGCCCGTCTGGCAGCGGCATGGTTGTTTCACTGTATCCTGTCTGTCCGTAAACATACCAGAGTAAATGACTGAGCTTCTTAAGTCCAGTTGTTGTATCCTCGTTTAACGAATGCGGAATATCACAGTCGAGCAGGATTTCGTGTAGAGACTGATAGAGTTTATAAGGAAGTGGAGCGTCCTCCCATGCGACTTTCCAATCCGCCGGAATGACCCGTTCACTTTGGAATTGCAGGTGATATAAGAAACGGTCAAGATCCATTTCACGCCTCCTTCAGCCATCAAGGGAATGGATGCGGATAAGGGTTGAGTTCACCGGGTGTAAGGTGACGATCTGTGTACCCGAGCTTCTTAGGAACTTCCAGGACTCTGTTCAGCCCCTCGAGACGTCTCAGGTGATGTCCGAAAGTCATAGGCAGCATCCCCGGGATCAACACTTTGACGCAGTGCAATCCATTCCTTGCCAACTCGCTGGATGTCTGGTCTACAGCGATGACATCCATATTCAATTCCCGGAAAACCTCCAATAGACCTTTTACATCCTCTGTGAGATCAGGATGGGTTCGCTTCATTTGAAAAGCTTCTTCGAACGTTTGCAGAGGCTGGTCCTGATTCAACAGAAAGCCAAACCGTTCCTCCGCCTCCGGAAGTCCGTACACCATCCCATGATCATCCATTTTTTTCACGAGGGAAGAATCGCGCAGCATCTTCACATAGGTCTCTTTGTTCTTATTGAACTCTTTGTTTAATGGTTCAATCATGCCGACACTTTCAAACACCGCACTTTTTACAGCTTTTACAGGATCCAGGTGAGCCCCGGCTGCACAGATCATATTCAAATCTCCGGTATCCGCTATACTTTTCTTGATGATAGTCAGGATACAAGGGATGCCATGTTCCATCGTGGCATTGTATAAATAAAGGTCGTAACCTGCGATCTCTTTCATCCGATCGATCATCATATGCAGCTCTTGATCACCGGAAGAGCGGGGGTCTATACGAGGAAGAGGAAGTTCTGCATACCAGGACATAAGAAAAGAATCCCGTTCCAGGACTTCCAGCATGCCGTGGAAAATTGCTTCTTCTCCGCTCCCCCCAATGGCACATCCGTTGGAGGTTTCAAAAATGTACCCGCCTCCACAGCCCATGCTGTAGTAGGCAAGCCTTTCCGGTACTAAGATCGGAGTATTTTTCAATAACGAGTACCCCCACACCCAGTTCATTTTCTTATCGGGATGATAAGGGGTGAAAGGAAAACCTTTCTCCGCATACTGTTCAGCAGAATGAACGCCGACATCCAGAGGATTAAGAGCTGACTCGAGGTTGCTGTAACAGTCATACACCTTCGTCCTTTTGCCTTTTGGATCCATGCCGCAGAATCGTTCCAACCCTTCCAGGATAGCGGTTTTTTCACTGACAGCGTAGGAATTCGTCCGCCCTGCCGACCCTTCATTACCGTTCATGAGTGGAAGATTCACGATCACATCCGCGAATGGAGTTTCAAAATCAATCATTTTATGATTGAGAAGCCCCGTACGAGGATCGAGATAATCTTTCGTCAGAAATGTGCTCAACTCTTCCATCGACCTTGAGCGGAAGCTGTCTTCACTGATTTTCATACTCGGCTTCAGAGGCATCTCAGCAAGGAGAGGGGAATCGTCTACCAGACTGCTGCACATCGGACACTGGGAATCTGGCAAAAAAAGATGCCGGGAGTTTTCCAGTGTCCTCATATTGACAAGATGGACCGCCTGATCTGTCCGGACACGTTTCCCTTCGCTCCAAAGGTTGACCTCGTGACAGATGACACACGCCATCTGCTGGATTCCGTTCCGGGATACCCACTCATCCTGTCTTGCCTGTGCCCCTTCCAGCAGTGTGTGTTGAATGTTCCAAAGATCCTCGCGATCGCTTCCTGTCATGATCCTCCTCACATCCGCACACTGCGAACATCCTGCGCTATCCGGGGTGACGAACGGCCCAATGACGCCTTCACCAAAAGCAACAAAACCTCTCAGCCAACCGATCCCATATTCCCGGGCAATCTTTTCTCCCATGATCGAGGAGGCTGGATTCCAGCCGTCCTCCAACACGAGAAGCAGATCCGTGTTTTCTGGAACCGGCATTTCCAAACTGCGTATCCAGGTGACTTCATAATGCGCCTTCAGTTCCTTGACCACATGTTCAAGCAGAACGCCCTCACCTACAGCTGTTATGAAAGTGCTCATCGATGTTCCTCCCTTTCCACCCACACCCCGCAAAGGTCGATCACCCCGTCGCCATGGAAAGGTTCCATGTAGATCTTGGCAAAGGAAGGTTTGTGCTGTCGTTTTTCCAACTGGGTAATAGCATGACGAAGGACCTCTTTGTCGTCTGTCGCTTCCAGAGAAGGAAGGTCCAAAGAGTCCACAGACTCTTTTTCAAAAGAAAGATGGGAACAAGAAAGGAATGAATAGCCGGAAGGAAGGTGTTTATTTTGCTGCTCCAAGAGGAGAAGAAATAACGCTTTGCGGACAGCCAGTGTCTCATGCAGAGCCACCGCTCCCCTCCACTTGCTGTAGCGTGTTTTTACCCACACCACAGGAAAACCGAAACGATCCTTTGAAAGAGCAAGCTCAGGATTCGTATCCATCGTCTTGAGAACCTGCCAATAATAACGGCAAGATTCATCTTCAATCTTGTTTAACGTGATCTTTCTTGCTTTGTGTTGTTTTTGAACCGTCCATTGGTTTTCGACCGCTTTTTGCAGAGCTCTTAAGCAGGCTTCGCTTAGATTTTCACCGGCCCCGATGAAGAAGGCGTCATCAGACACCGCATGAGAATCAGGACTTTGTAAGATGTCACGTTTCAGCGGCTTCACATATGCCTCCACACCTATGAAGCCCGCTTCCTGTCTTGCCTCTTCATGTGTTTTTCCTCCGGCAATGATCGCTGGGTTCAATTCCTGGGACTTCACATGAACCACTTGTACGCTACATTGGGAAAGAGGCAGCTGTTCCAGATCACCTTCTTCCCATTCATGAAAGATGCCGATAGGGCTCGCCGTTAACTCACCAAAGTAATAGAGCCATTCCTTCTCGTCTTTTTTCCTGTGCGGAATTTCTCCGCCAGGGTCTATCCTTTCCATTGAGAATTTCTTTTCAGTGAGGGGATGGCGTTTAAAAGGATGCCACCCTCCCTCCAGGGTTTCCAAGTTCATCAAATAGACGTGATTACTCCGGTGAGACTCCAGTACTCCTGTCATTTTTTTGAACAATTCAAATGTCATAACCGTTGCGAACATCGCTTGAGCGGGGCCTGAGGCCAGGAAGGATGGCGATCCGCTTTTCATAGGCTCAGGCAGGCTGCGCCAGGCCGATTCCCAACCATTATGTGCAGCCTCATCGATGTAAGGCCCTGCGATTCCATAAGTCCCCATCAGGACGCCCGGAAAGAAGTCTTTTTTCTTTTCCAGGCAGCCGTTCATGATGCTCTGAAGTTCTTCCATCTTCTCTTCCCGGCAAACATATAGGACCGCATCATAAGGATCGATGATCTCGGACCAGGAAAAGGACTCCTTTTCAAAATAAATCTCCACCGATGCGTCATCGTCTATTTTTCTGGCTGCTGTTTCTAATTCCGACAGCCTGTGGATGTTTGTCTTCTTCACATCTGTCAGGAACACAGAAACATTCGACAACCCAGATTGAAACATAGCCGATACAAGTCCGGTCAACATGGTCCCCTCGCCAATCGCCAACACTTTTTTCGTCCGAAACTGTTGGAAACGCCAGGCAGGAGATTCCACGAAACTTTCTAAATATTCGATTTGTGAAGCGAATGCTTCCACTACCTGAGGGTCCAACTGGTGAGGCCGTTGCTGACTGACATCTGAAAGGAACCCATTCTGATAAAGGGTGTCTGTAATTTCATACAGCCGCTTGCGATAAGGATCCTGCAAACCATCCGTCAGGCTCTCTAATGAATGGCTTCCATCCAGCATAGGAATCAGCTTTTCAATCCATTGTTGAATCATCGGACCTTCCATTCGGAAAGAACCCGCATTGTTTCTGAAATAAACCCGGTCGGTCTCCGGCATAAAAAACGTACCCTTTTTAACTTTCAGACACATGGAAGGTTTGACCTTTGTCATAACATTCCTCCTTGCCCTCTAAGGTGACTTCCTAACCGATTTTATGTAATCCAACACTAGGGTTATGCGTGGACAACATACAAGACCCCCTGTCGGAATATCCAACAGGGGGGATTTTTTTGGTTCATATTGAATGTCTTGATCGATGGATCAACGGCCTCCGCAACGTCCGCAGCGGCCACAGCCTCCACAACGCGCACAGCCGGCGCAACGAGCACATCCTCCGCAGCCTGCACAGCGGGCACAACCGCCACAACCGCCGCAACGCGCGCAGCCTCCGCATCCCCCACATCCGAAGCAGCTGAAACAGCCGAAACAGCCACCGATTCCAAACCCGCCCAAGCCAAGCCCTACACATAACCGAGCATCATTTGAATAAACTTCTCCCTGCTGACTCGGGACTAGTTGTTGAGCATGAAATTCACCGACATCTAAGTTCTGAATTTGATTTTGAAATTCATTCAACTTGTTTCCCCTCCATTGGTCCAGCCTCTGTGCTCTGACAGCACTAAGCACTGCGTTCACAACAACGTATGAGGAAAGCCTAAGGATTGTTACTGTTCTCGTAAGAGATGATAAGAAGGGGGTGATGGAAAACGGCGGCGTCAAGCCCGACCTTCACGTCAAAAAACATCGCAAGGGACGCTCAGAAAGCCTTATTCATCCAACATAGAAGCAGCTTTTTCAAATTCACGCTGGCTCTCCTGGACCTTCTTTTCCTTTGGAGGAAACGATTGATCAAACTTATCGACTTCCTCTTCATCAACCTCCAGCGCATTAGAAAAAACGACATAACCGGATAGATCCTCAAGAGCCCCTTCGTAAAGCGGCAGGACAAGCAAGCCTTTATAGAACTTTCCATCAGGCATGGAGATGTTGTATTTCTTCCCGCCCAGGAAACCATATGGTTCATAATGATAGGGAAAGCCCAGAGTCAGGATGGCACGGTATCCCTTTTCTTTAGCTGCTTGAATGGAATACGTGATCAACTTTCTTCCGAGCCCTTGTCTATGATAGTCAGGAGAGATGAAAACCGGACCAAAACTGATCGTTTGATATTCTGTCTGATCTTCGGCCACTACTTTTGAATGGGTATAGAAAATCCCACCGACGATCTCACCATCAACCTCGATCACAAAGGAGAGATCCTTAATAAAGTCTGCGTGGTCCCTCATTTTGTGGATGACGAAGTGTTCATGACATCCAGGGAAATATAAATTCCAAAAGGCTTCTCGCGCTAATTCTTCCACTCTTCTGTAATCATGAGGTTTTTCGTTTCTAATGTTCAGTTGCATAGATCGTCTCCTTACACAATTAATAGGCTCATTTTTATCATTCTCTAGTTTCAGGAGTATAAACACAACCGTCCCCATACTTCACGGCATCAATGTAACCCAAACTCCCAATCAAACCACCGGCCATGACCATCCGTATCACCGATTGTCTTCGTCTTAAAACGGCCACTGACAACAGAATCCATATGAAGCTTTCGATCATTCATATTGTTGTAGATATGATAGACGTCTCTTTTCTCTCCAATCCTAGCCACTTGACGAAGAAGATCATCTTTTATGCTTTCCGGCATCTGGTTGGCGACATGGGTATGGAAGATACATAGAGTCGTATCCTCTGGAATTCCATCAGCAATTTCAGGAAGCATGGTTACTCCATCCCCTTCTTTTAAAACGGGGGGATGGAGTCTCAGTTGTTGGACGGCTGTTTCAAAATTCTTTCTCCGCTCCTCATGCTCCGGCCATATGAGCGCCTTCAGACAATGAACATCCTCTTCTTTAGTTAAATCACTGACATGTAAGTCGATCCCTATTCGTTCTTTCACCGGCGGGATCTGTTCAAGAGCATCTAAAGGAAGCTCACCTTTTCTCACCTTTGATGTGAGATGAACAAAGGAGTCCGGGTTTCCATAGGATCCATCGTCTCCATAAGAATAGCTGTACTGATCCCAAAGTAGTTGCAGCCCGGCACTTGTACCAATTTCAATAAGCGATAAAGGTTTTTCTGTTTGTTGATGAATGGAACAGAATACAGGATAAAGATACGCACACCGGCGGACCTCGTTCGTCTGGACACGTTTCGTCTGCAGACGATGAATGACAGCCTCTTCATTCTCCATACAAAACGCCTTAAAGATAGGAAAAGGATTGCGCTCTTTTTCAGGTTTGTCCGTTACACTCGGGTAGAAACTTCTAAGCTCATGGTCGGTCCCTCTCAATAATAAATCATGGACAGCAGCGAAGAGCAAGTTAGGTACAGGCTGCCCTTCTTTTGCTTTCAGACAAAGGTGCAAGACATAAGCGTCTTCAGCGATTTGCAGCGACAACTGTTTGTAAAGGTCACTGGAACCTTCACATTCTTCCCTTGCAAAATCAATGAATCTTTCAGCCAATCTTTGTATTTTCATCCGTTTCCTCCTTCATCTATGTCTCTTATCTTTTCAGGACCATCGAATCAATCACTTCTCGATCTCCATTATGTATAAGTTCAATTTCAAGATGTGATTGCAAGTTTTTTTCAATGTACCAGATGTACAACCCCTTCCATTGGTGCTCTATCGACTTATTTTCAGGAAGCACGGCTGTTACATCCAGCATCGCAGCTCTTTCATTCCCCACCTTCACCGTTCGCTCGTCTCCTCTGCGGACCACACCATAAAGGAGGTCGTCACCATGAACGAACATACGATTCAACTTCTCCCCTGTTCTCTCCCTTTCCCAGGGGTTGACGGACACTAGTCCAGCCTTCCAGCCAAAGATACTTTTTTTAACTTTAGCAGCCCCTATATGCTGGTCATCTTTGATGAAAAAGAATAAAGCTGCTTCATTGATTTGTTTAACCGGAATGAGCGTGAGCCCCTCTTCAACAGCGTGAAGGGCTTCTTCTGGTTCCTCATAGGAATTTGATTTTCCTACCATCACCCCTACAACCGTGATCAGGAGCACCGTTATAAGGATGGAGAGAACTCCTCTGCTTTTCAACATCATCACCTGCTTCAAGCGTTTTTATTGGCTTATATCCCTTCTGGAAACAATCTCCATCAAAACATAACATACCACTAGACTCCTGCAAAGATATCCCCGATCTCCTAAAGAAAAAACCTGGAGGGAACCCTCCAGGTTTTGTACAGTCTTCATGCCTTTCTTTGATGGCCCTTTCAGCGAAGAAGCCTTCATAAAAATGTTGCTGTTCTTATTTATTGGACACCTACCGCATCGTAGGCACTCGCAACAGATGCTGCTTCTTGAGAAGATTCTCCATATAGATCCACAGCTGATTGAATCGCGGCTTCTCTCATCATGCTGAAGTCGGAAGACTCTGTTAAATATTTCGTCAGGGCGCGGTAATAGATTTGTTCTGTCGCTTCCCTGCCGACTCCCTCTACGTTGACTTCATAATGAGTGCCACCCTCAGACAGTAAGTAAGCAGCTTTGTTGTTGATACTGGAATTGATGTGCACTCCGCCATTATCTAAATCCCCCGTGTACAATTCACTATAATGATCCGGGTATCCACGATCCGGATAGAATGGGTGCGGAATTGAGGAAGGATCTTTCAAGGAGCGGAGTCCATCCCCTTCTTTTCCTGGAGTATAAATATCTTCACCCATCAGCCAATCATCCCGATCCACCATAGCGCCTAAAATATCGGACAGCGACTCATTCAAGGCTCCTGGTTCATCTTCATAAATAAGATCGGCACTTCGATCTGTCACCGCGTGAGTCAATTCATGACCGATGACATCAAGGGCGCCTGAGAGTGGAAGGAAGGTTTCTCCGTCTCCATCTCCATACATCATCTGTACGCCATTCCATGCGGCGTTGTTCCAATTTTCACCGACATGGACAGAAGAAATCATTCGTGCCCCCGCATCGTCAAAGGAGTTACGATCAAAGGTCTCCTTGAAATAGTCATAGACTTCACCTGCATGAACGTGGGCATCGACGGCTGCAGGATCTGAGAAGAATTTATGACCGTTCACCACTTCTTCCCCGTGGTATCCTAACAATTGGGAGAAAAGGTTGAACAAAAACGGATCCATGTTCAGGGCATCAAATGTGTGGATCCCATCTCCACGGGTTCCATCAAACATGTAATACTGCCCTTCTTCTTTCGTAACTTCAAAGATTTCCTTGTTTCCGAGGACTCCTTCACCGAAACCTGTCACATGATCAATGGCATTATAGCCCTTGACCACATCCCCATCCACAGCATCAACAAAGTAATGCCAATAACCAGGGGCAGGTTTTGAGGTGGATGCTTTCACAAGGTACGTTAAGTGAAACTCACCTTCATGCTCATAAAGGAACAATTCACTGGAAGGCGGAGCATCAAAGTCCTCCACTTTCCCGATTTCAGACTCAATGGATTTTGTCGCAACAGCAATCGCTTCTTCCCCTTTAATGGAAGCGTCTGTATTCAAGTCTTTCTTTTCAAGTTCAGGAACGACTTGTCCAAAGAAAGCTTTCACCTGGTTTTCCTCATTTAACGTCACCGTTTGGGAGGACCCGTAAATAGGGACACCTTCGAACTGTTCAACAAGACGGACATGAGTGGTTCCTTCTTTCTCATCCTTCTGTGTTTCCACCACTTCAAAATAGTCATTGATGTTTCCCTTCAACTTGAACTTGTCCTTCTGGTAGTTCAAGTAAGACAACGCAATCTCCTCTTCCGACACCTTTTGCTTGGTAATGGATGGGAATTTAGGCATTTCCCATTTTTCAATAATATAGGACGGGGTGTCGTACTTTTCATTCATCTTCACTTTGTCCTCATCTGCATGTACACTTGAAGCGCTCACCCCAAGGCCGCTTAATGCGACCGTCAGCGCTATGGAAGACGTAAATAATGTCTTCTTCATAAAATCTCCCTCCTAATATCGTTTATATGAACTCTGAAGGTAAGGCTGGTTTTACTCGTAATCTTCGCCTTCAGTTTGTTCCGCATTGAACGTCCACTCTAAGTTCAGACTGTCACCCTGAAAGGCGTTTTGGTCTTCATCATTATCGACGAACTCAAATTGAACCCACAGCGTATCCTCGTCTCCCACATCCAAACCTCCACGCTTCTTCCATAGAGGATCGAAGATATCTTTTGCTACGACATCCGGATCTTCGGACTGCAATTCAGCCAGCGTCGTCTGAAAGACTGGTTCGCTTTCCTTATCCCAGTTCCACATGAAGTTGACGCGGATATGCTCTCCTAAATCCATGCCATCATTATCTCCCTGTGCATCTGTGACACTGTAGTTCGTCAATAGATTGATAGACTTAATATCCAGCGTTCCTTCATTCCCCAGTTTGAATTCTCGCAGAACCGTATCCCCTGGCTTTAAGTTGTCAATATCAACGATGACTTCTGGATCCAGGGACATATCAAGCGTCCCCATACCGAACGTATTATTCGATGTTTCGGTATCGCTGAAGTAGGCATATGTCCCGCCCCCCATTAGCGACAACCCTAAGGATGCTGTCACGACTCCTACACTCACTTTTTTGAATAAACCCATTTTGAACTCCTCCTTTTTATATTTGGACTCCTATGTAAGATAAACATAAGAAGTGTCTCACGATTGATCAGATGCTGGAGCGGTGTGCTCTTTCTTAAAGTCCTCCACGGCTTTCCTAAAATAGAAAATCGAATAGAAGAATAAAACAGCCCCTGGAATAAATAACAGGAGCGCAGCACCCGTTTTGGAACTTGCATAATTTATAAGAAAACCAATGTAGGGGACCGTAAATCCTGTGTATTCCCCGACCACATTTTGTGACAGGACAGGATCCACATCTGATCCATCATTGTTATCTCCTTTTGTTGTGTAAATCGTATCCTTTTTTGTTTCCTCTACCTCGATAATGCGGTGGGTCACCAGATTCTCATTTTTATCGATGAACGTGATGACATCCCCTTTACCATATCCTTTTCCGTCATCTGTCAGCTCGATAGTGATGATAGAACCGGTTTTAAAGGTAGGCTCCATCGATCCGGATAAAACGGATTTGAATTGATGATTGAAAACCGTGGGTTCTCCTCCGCTGGCTTTGACGGATAACACCAAAACCGCCAAGCAAAGAATGAATCCGACAACGATGACAGAAACCGTCTTTCTTATAATGTTAAAGATCTTCTTCATCGTCTTGCCCCCCTTGAGATTCATGATCTGATTCCTTATCAGTCATTGATACACCCTTGCCATCCGGCTGCTTTTCAGTTTCTTCATCAACTGGACGTTCATCGGAATCCTCCGATGCAGCATTGGTTTGTTGCGTTCTTTCTTCCTCTTCACTCTTTTCTGCTGGTTGCTCCTTTTTTTGCTTCGTTTTATCTTCAGAAGGGGAAGCATTTTTTTCGCTTTTCTTACTGGTCGATTTCACCGAATCTGCATTTTCTTCATTCTGCTGCTTCTCAGATCCCTTCGTTTGTTCCGCTTCATCTGTCCCCTCTGACGAATTCTCTGCTTCTTCTGTTGCTATATCCTTTGTTTCATCCGATGCTTTTTCTGCTTCTTCTGTTGTTGTTTCCTCGGCTTCATCCGATGCTTCTTCTGCTGCTTCAGCTTCTTCCATTTTCACCTCTACATCATCTGCCTCTTTCTCTGCTTCTTCCTCAGATTGATCAGCCTCCTCTTGGATCTTTTCCTCTTCGCCTTCTTGGGAAGGAGACTCCTTATCTTTTTTCATCCTATTTTCTTTCTTGACTTTTAGATGTTCAATGGTCTCCTCGATCCTTTGAGATGATAATCTTTCGAACTTTTTATTTACTTCTTTAACCTTGTCAACTTCGTGAAGCAAGAATGGATACTTGCTGAAATCATACTTATGGAAGAACTTCATCGCTTCATTATGTACGGTGTGATAACTCTCCGTCTGCTCTTTAAAAACGATTCTTTTTTCAGCCGCCTCTTCTAAAGCTTTCTCGATGTCCTTTAATGATTCTTCATTTCCAGAGAGGTCAATCAGCTTGGCGTATGTTTGACTTACAGAGTGAAAGGCCTTTTCAACTTTTGCTGTGTAATCTTCAGCAGTGCCTGGAAATATAGGCGCAGTCGTGATCTTCATGGACCGCTGCTCATGATCCATAAAAGATGCTTTGGTTTGAGATACCAGCTGCGATGAAAGAAATATGACTACACACAGGATACAGACGCTTAGGATTACTTGAGTCAAAAACTTGCGACGTTTCATCATGACCTCCCTTGTTTTGACATACTCCTATCATCCATTATTTTGAATATTCTTTGAATTGGCTAAGCGTACTAATCTGTTAGACCATTTGATTGAGTTTTAGGTATACACCAAAAGTATTAGATTCGTTTAAAATTAAAAAAAGCCAAAAAAAAAAGCCCCCATACCGGGGACTACTCAGCGTATGAATGGACATCTGATGGATTGAACCACTGCTGTTGAACCGCATAAAGCAAAGCCTGTGAACGGCTTTTCACCTTCAATTTTTTATAGATGTTACTTATATGAATCTTGACTGTCTTATCACTGATAAAAAGCATATGGGCGATTTCTTTATTACTGAGCCCTTTCGCCAGCTCTCTTAAAACCTCGAATTCGCGCTGTGTAAGTGTTTTACTTCGGATATCCTCTTTCTTATTTTGATTATGAAGCAAGGCTTTTGTCATAGAAGGAGGAATGACACAATTTCCTTTCTCTACGCTTTTAATCCCATAGATCAGCTCTTCAATAGACATTTCCTTAAGTAAATACCCGTCCGCCCCGGCATCCATAGCGGCTTGCAGATAATGATCCTGGTCAGTGAAAGTAAGGATCAAAACCTTGCACTCAGGATATTCTTTTTTCACGAACTGTGTCAGTTCAATCCCGCTTACATCTTGTAAATGGATATCTAAAATGATGACATCAGCCATGCAAGTCTTTAAGTTCTTTCGAAGTTCCTCGCCGCTGCTTGCTTCACTAACGACCTCCATCCCTTTCTCTAAACGGATAACGTGTGTGATTCCATCTCTTAAAACCACATGATCATCAACTACCATGACTCGAATCATTACCTTCTCTACCTCCCGTTTAACCAAACAAAGATTTAGTAAGACGATGTTTAGAAACACCCAGGTGTTCGCTCAACGACAACATTCGACATAACGAACAATACTACAAAAAAACTCTTGTAAACATTAACACCTGGCACTAGAAGGTATGTTCTCTTTTTGCCTTCCCTATCGCACTTTCAGGGACCCCTATCCTATATGTATAGTTCATATAGTAACACACAATTATTTCCACATGCTACCATTTCAACAGAATCCGTTCTTAATGAAGGATAAAGAAAAATATAGAAACCTACATTCACCAACAAAAAACCTGGAGGGGAAATCCTCCAGGCTTCATCCATAGATACTAACAGGTTGTTGAGGTTCGGTTTCTTTCTCCTGCCCAATCAAATCATACGTAATCAATGCCGGGCGATGGGTGCGAGGGTCCGTTACAATGGCAGCATCGATATTGAAGACCCGCCTAAGGACTGCCGAAGTCATCACTTCATGTGCCGTCCCTTCCTTGACAATCTTCCCGCCATTCAAAGCGACTAAATGGTCGGCGAAGCGAGCTGCATGGTTTAAGTCGTGAAGCACCATGACAATCGTTCGGCCTTCTTCTTTGTTCAACTTTTCCAAAAGGGTGAGGACTTCAAGCTGATGAGCAAGATCAAGATAAGTGGTCGGTTCATCCAACAGCAGCAAATCCGTCCCCTGCGCTAAGGCCATCGCGATCCACACTTTTTGACGCTGACCGCCGGACAAAGCATCGATTTCACGTTCAGAAAATTGCTGAACACCGGTTACCTCAAGAGCCCACTCGATGATGTCACGGTCTTCCTTCGTCAATTTACCGAATCCGCGCTGATGGGGAAAACGTCCATAAGAAACAAGCTCATAAACCGTCAAACCGCTGGGTGCCTGAGGGGTCTGGGGAAGAACGGCCATTTTCTTAGCGATTTCCTTCGTCGATTCTTTATGTATCGCTTTGCCATCTAAATAGACGGTACCAGACTTCGGTTCAAGCAGGCGCGACATCGTTTTCAAGATCGTTGATTTCCCACAGCCGTTCGGCCCGATGATCGTCGTGATTTCTCCTTCAGGGATATGCAGGTTCAAATCTTCGACAATTTTCACTTCACCATAGGCTATCCCTAAGTCCTGCATGGACATTCTCACCATTGTTGAGCACCTCACCTTATATTTGCAAAAATGATATCCGTTCAATGTAGATAGTAATAATCATTCTCAATTAATCGTATACGCAATTTTATTTTTCGTCAAGGTAGAATAAAAAAGAAGCCACCTTTACAGCAAAGATGGCCTCTAGGAAAGTTGACTACGATTGGGGGCAAGCGACGGTCATCCTTCTTTAATACTGTGGACCGCGTTGAGCTGTAGAGAAATATTGAAACCAAAACCGGAATTCATCAAAGAAGACTTCCTTTGTCAATTCGATGTTGTCAAAGAAATCCTCAAGCACCTCTTCTTCCACATCATCTAAAAGCCCTGTTACATACAAGGGGGTTTGAAAACGGCTGTAGACCTCTCCATATCCGTATGTTTCAAAAACATCTTTCATTTGTTCTTCCCTCATGAGCGCACACTCCTTTTCTCTAGGGTGGCACGATTCCCTCTCTCGTATTCCATTTAGCTTTTAAACTGTTTAAGAATAAGGCAGGAGTGTTAAAGGACTTGTTTCGAAATTTTTATGAAGCGAATGGGGCTCGCTTTCCCGGAGCACCTAAACCCACCCCTTTGTCTCAAAACAGTGTCTTCCACTACCCGGAGCTTATCTAGAAGATCGGAAGTGCGGTATAATGATAGGCAAGTGAAGATGGAAGGAGTGGTGAATGGTGCCGGTGATTAATCATCGTATATTTATAAAAGCACCCGCTCATATTTGTTTTGATCTCGCGAGAAATGTAGATGTCCATAAACAAACCACGAGCAAGACAAACGAAAAAGCGGTGGCTGGTGTGACGGAAGGCTGGATGGAAGAAGGAGACGAAGTGACTTGGGAAGCGACACACTTCGGCATCCGCCAACGACTGACGGCCCGGATTATAGAAATGGATCGGCCGCACCGCTTCGTGGATGTGATGGTCAAAGGAGCCTTCGATTCGTTCACCCACACCCACGAGTTCTTTGAAGAATCAGGAGGCACGATGATGGTGGATACATTCGCCTATCAATCACCACTCGGCCTCCTTGGTCGTATGGCCGACCGTCTTTTTCTGGAGAACTATATGAAAAGCTTTATCAAATTTCGTGCCCATGAACTAAAAAAGATGGCAGAAAATGAAAAAGACTCAGAGTTAAACTCTGAGCCTTAAATAATCACGGTTGAAGAGTCAGGACTTCCCCCTCCACTTCATCCGTAGAGGTCAGGTGATACTCCCCTTCCACCCAATCTTCCAGTTGATCGTGATACCAGTCGCTTCTAAAATGACCGGATTGCCCAGGGCCGACGACATGGTATGCTCCGGTCGGGTCTTCCATGTCGATGACAAATCGCCACGATGCTCCGTGATTGACGAGGCCTTCACTGTTGAAACCAGCGGCACGGACCGTTACTCGACTGCCACTCACCGGAAGAGGATCGCCCGGATTCAGGAACCTCTCCAGAAATCCGATACTAGAAAGAGGATGGGTGAATTCAACCGCATGCGCTTCTCCCCATTCCCATTCTGAAGGGTCTTCTCCAAACTCTTCCTTCACCTCATTCAGCGTCGCTTGAAAAGCTTCAGAGATCACTGATCCCATCCCTCCTGCTTTTTGCATCCATCGGGATTCATCGCCCATCCGCAACAATTCATCTGTTGTCTGTCCGGACCCTTTGAAAAATTGTTGCATGTCTCCTGACAGATCCACATTGTAAAGTTGATCCTCGATGTTCGCCATCCAACGATGGAAAATCAACGGCTGCGCAAGTGTACGATCATCTTCCCTGTTCCACTCTTCCATCAGAGCCATCGTTTCTTTTTCAAGGGCCGTTACAGCCTCAACCTGCTCCAAAAGAAGGGGTAAGAATTCTTCCGCCTGAAGGTTTTTCACATCCATCTGCATCGCTTGGAATTGCTCCGGCGTCAGTTCGTTTTCTCCCTCGAGCATCTCACTGATGCGTGCGTACCGATAAGGCTGTGCCCAATTGTGGCTGATATGGTAAGGATAGTCCTCCGTCGTAATTTTATTGTTCGCCGTTGCAATGAATCCTTCTTCCGGGTTTACCACCCTCGGCAGTTCATCAAAAGGGACGAACCCCTGCCACTCATCCTCAGACTCCCAGCCGCGCATCGGAAGCAAGGCATCCTCCGGTTCATTGTAGATCGGCACCTGGCCATTCGCCTTGTAGGCAATTGTTCCGTCTTTACTTGCAAAAACGAAATTCTGCGCCGGGGCCAGGAACTTCTCCAACCCTTTCTCGAAAGACTCCCAATCATCGGCACGGTTCATCTCAAGCACCGCTTCCAGTTCTGTCGTCGCATCAAGGGCAGTCCAACGTAACGAGAGCAGCGTATCTTTCCCAGACTCCCCTGCATAATCACTGATCACAGGCCCATGGCGGGTCTCTACAACCTCAAGTTCCACATCATCGCCGTCTTTCACATCGATCGTTTCTGTGAACACTTCCGCTTCTTCCCATTCATCTTCGTATAAAAATTCGTGCGGATTCTCAGGGTTCCTTTTTTCTAAGTACAATTGCTGCACATCAGGTCCAACGTTCGTCACACCCCAGGCGATGTTGTCGTTATGTCCAAGGATGATGCCGGGAATACCTGCGAAAATAACCCCTGAAACGTTGTAACCTGGCGCTTCCAAGTGCATTTGATACCAGATGGACGGTGTCGCCATGCCTAAATGCGGATCATCGGCGAGCATCGGTGATCCAGAGGCCGTACGCTCTCCACTCACAACCCAGTTGTTACTCCCGTTAAATTCGTTCGGAATGATGACGTTGGCAAAACTTTTCTCGATATCAACAGCGTCGGCTTCGGCAAGGACGGTCGGGGCATCTTCAGGGTATGCCGGGAAAAGTTCGTACGCCTCCTCTTCAGAAAAATTCTGCAGCAAGTAGTAGTTGAACGCCTGGCGCTCCCAGTGGCCGCCAAGGTCGAACGCCATGTATTTTCCTATCGTTAATGAATCAAGCGGTGTCCACGGTTCGGGATCGATGTTCATCATCGCAAACTCCGGGGGCAGCGGTTCGTTTTCCATGAAGGCATTGACTCCCTCCGCAAACGCCTCCAGACGTTCGGTCGCTTCGTCTGAATAAACAGCCAGAGACTTTTCTGCCGCCCGTCTAAGACCGAGGGTCCGGAAATAACGGTCCTGATCAACCGTGGCCTTCCCGACCACTTCACTCAACCGGCCGGATGCCTGCCTGCGTGCAAGCTCCATTTGAAAAAGACGGTCCTGCGCCTGTACATAGCCCTGGGCACGAAAGACATCGAGTTCATTTTCGGCCTGAATATGAGGCACCCCCTGATCATCTCTCGTCACGGTCACGGATGCTTCCAGTCCAGAAAGAGATGCCTCCCCGTCCGTCTCCGGCAGGCTCCTTAAAGTGTAAGCGTTTACAAAAACAACAGCACTAACCAGCAAGATCATGACGATTCCGAGCGTCAGCCAGGTCGCCTTTTTCCAGCGTGGTCTTTTCTTTTTTTGTGGATCGATCTGTCTAGCTGTCTCCATTCCCCCACCTCCTGAACTTTCCTTCATTATATCTCATTTTCGAGAAAATAGATTAAAGAATTTCCGAAACGGGTATGGAACGAGTGTGCTTGACTTTGGAGGTGTAATAATGGAAAAAATCAAAATTAGTGATACATCCATGGAAGCGAGCCGCATCGGCCTTGGCACATGGGCGATCGGCGGCTGGATGTGGGGAGGCACGGATGAAGAACAATCCGTAAAAACCATCCACTCCGCGCTTGATCAGGGCATCAACTTGATCGATACCGCACCTGCTTATGGGTTCGGACGCTCAGAAGAAATCATCGGAAAAGCTGTAGAACAATATGGACGGCGTGAAGACCTTCTGCTTGCTACGAAAGCGGGCATCGATTGGAACGAAGACTCCGTTTTCCGTAATGCCAGCAAAGAGCGCATCCATAAAGAAGTCGAAGATTCGTTGAAACGCTTAAAAACTGATTACATTGATATTTATCAGGTCCACTGGCCGGATCCGATGACACCGATTCACGAGACGGCTGAAGCTCTTTCGTACCTGTACAAACAAGGAAAGATCCGCGCCATCGGTGTCAGCAACTTTTCACCAGAACAAATGGACACTTTCCGCGAAGCAGCGCCGCTGCACACGTTGCAGCCTCCATACAACATGTTCGAACGGGACATCGAGTCGAAGACGCTGCCTTACGTTCAGGATCATAACATCACGACCATCTCTTACGGATCGTTATGCCGTGGACTGTTGTCAGGAAAAATGTCCTCAAATCGTGAGTTTGAAGGCGACGACTTAAGAAACAATGATCCCAAATTCCAACAACCGCGATTCAAGCAGTACTTGAATGCCGTGAGCGAACTCGAACAGCTCGCCGAAAACCGTTTCGGCAAGAGCGTGCTGCAGCTCGCCATCCGCTGGGTGCTTGACCAGCCGGGATCCGGCATCGCTCTCATGGGAGGGCGCCGACCGGATCAGCTCAATCCGATTGAAGGTGTCGACAGCTTCACCATCGATGAAGAAACACGTCACGACATTGATGAGATTCTGCTGAAACACGTCAATGATCCAGTGGGACCGGAGTTTATGGCTCCCCCTGACCGTCAGGAATTAGGATTAAAATAACTGATGGACGGACCCTCTCGTATGAGGGTCCTTTTTTATGTAGGAAGAAATTCGAACCCAGTTAAAGAACATGAAAAAGGTTGAGCGAGCCAAGCACTAGAAACCAATAAAAGTTTAGAAACTTTTATTCTCGTCAATCGTATAAAAGAAAGAATCAGAAACTCAGGAGGTACGCGTTTATGGATATACTTATTTGGGTGATCATCATCGCCTGTTTCATCGCAAGTTTTGCAAGCGTCATTTTTCCAATCATACCGGCGCCGCTCGTGCTGTGGATCGGATTCCTGGCTTATGCGTTCTTCATCAACGGCAGCGGACTATCGGTCTTCTTCTGGATCGGAGCCGTCGTCTTGACCATACTGCTCATCGTCTCTGATATCATCGCCAACAGCTACTTCGTGAAAAAGTACGGAGGAAGCAAATGGGGCGAGCGTTCTGCGGCGATCGGTGTCATCATCGGGTCGTTCATTATCCCGCCGTTCGGCATCATCGTCATTCCATTTGTGCTGGTCATCATTGTGGAACTTGTCCAGAAACGATCATCGGAAGAGGCGTTCAAAGCAGCCATCGGCTCTCTGTTCGGTTTTCTCAGCGGGACAGTGGCCAAGATCATTATCCAGGCGATTCTCATCATCTGGTTTTTCTTTGACATTTAAACAGGATAGAGAAAATCTCAGAGTTGAAGGCTCTGAGATTTTTTCTTTGTTTATGCGTTGAGTTCATCCAATTCAGAGCGTTCACGGTCATTGGGCGCATCCTTCGTCACGTAGGTTCCGCCGATAAAATCATGGATCCCTCTTTTATCTTCCCTTAAACCAACCATAAAGGCGCTGACGATGAGAGCGACCCCGAACGTCACAAAGTACACTAAACCGCCGACAAGCTCACGTAAGACGATATGGATAAAAGTAACATCTGAGCCATCGGTTTGGACAATTCTATTTCCCAAAGCTCTTCGGCCAAGCGTATAGCCATACCAAACCGGCGGCAGGAGAAGGGCATAAAAGATCGACAATACATCGACCACCGTGAAACTCTCCTGAACAATGAACTCCCCAGTAATGACTCCGAAAAAACCCGCTAAAATGAACCCATCTACAAATCTCGCTCCCACTCTATTCCAAAAACCAGCCGGATTTTCCATACACCATCCCCCATATGTGTAACATAGATTCGCTCTAGTTACTTCTTTAGTCCCACCTATGTATATGTACTCATTATCATGGATGGTATTGGCATTTTCAACCAGGGAGGATTTTTTAAAATAAGAGACGAGAGATTGATAATAAAAAATCTCAGAGTTTAAGGCTCTGAGATTTTCTCACTTTCGCGCTTCATTTTTTTCTCGTTGTTGTTCTTTAATCAAGACCATCAGTAAAGACTTGATTTCCTGTACGTCTGTTCGTTGTTTTTTCAACATCTTCTCCATATAGCTCACTTGAAAAAAGAGATATAAAATGAACACCATACCTATAATCACCCATACCGCTTCCATGTTTCCCCTCCTGAATCGATCTCGTTCATAGCCCATATGAGTATATCAGCCAAGTTCCAGAAGGGACAATAATTCCGCGGAGGTAAATCATTTCTTTTACGAAGCATTCTCTGCAGCAGAGTTGTTGGGACTCTTTTCTTTGGATAAAAACCAACCGCCGACAGCAATCAACAATAGAACTGACCAGAATGTGATTTTCCATGGAGCGCTTTTTGCAAAACCCTCGGATAAGATTGCGATCTCCGGGTGGGCCATCGTATATACCGCAAGCTTTACACCTACCCAGCCGACGATCAGGTAAGCGGCTGTTTCAATACCAGGGCGGCGATCAAGCAAGACGACAAAATAACTGGCCGCAAATCTCATGATGACGAGCCCGATGATACCTCCTGCGAGGATGACAGCAAAGTGGCCACCATCCAAACCGCCCACTTGCGGGAGACTGGTGAGTGGTAAGGTTACGGCTAGAGCAACCGCAGCTAAAATAGAATCGACCGCAAAAGCAATATCCGCAAGCTCCACTTTTATGACCGTAGCCCAGAAACCTGAGCCCTTTTTAACTGGCGATTTCTTCGCTTTCACTTTTGGCTTCAGCACATGCTTTTTCAACAAATGGTAAGCAGCAATACCGATCAGGTAAATCGCCCCGATTGCCTGGACCTGCCAAATGTTGACGAGATAGGAAATGAGGAACAAAGAAGCGAAGCGGAACAAAAAGGCCCCTGCCAAACCGTAAAACAAGGCTTTCTTTCTCTTCTCCTCAGGAAGGTGTTTGACCATCGTCGCGATAACGAGCGCATTATCCGCAGCAAGAATCCCCTCAAGACCAATCAAAATCAACAACACCCAGCTGTATTCCAAAACTAAAGCGAAGTCCATTTTTCTTTACTCCTTATAATCAATTTTTTAATTAACGATGAGCTCATCATGGTCAAAACTTTTAGCATTGTTTTCATAAACCAGGCGCGTCTGCAGTTTATAAGACCTTCCCTCAGATAATGGAGGAAGGGTTCGAGGTAATTCATAACGGAAAGGATATTCATCATATCCACCTGCTTCCATTGTCCGTGTCATGAGGACAGTGGTGACCGGTTGGACCAATAAGGGCTTCTTCCCTCGTTCTACGACGACCAAATCACATTCCAAACGCTTGATGTTCTGTTTTCTCCAACTCCCGGATAGTTGAAAGACTCCGGACAATACATAAGGATCTTCTCCTTTAGGATCAAGAACAAGATCCACCTTCGGCTTACCGATTCTTAATCCATTCATCCATTTGGTTAACAATGAAAATCCCTCCTATGAATATAAAAAAACCTTTACCAACAGATGGTAAAGGTTTTTGAGAGTTTTCATTTAATCCCTTTACCATTATGGCAAAGGTCTCGCGAACAACGTTACGTTGCCAGGTATGCCGGAGGCCGGATGGGCCACGTAATGACGACATAACTGTAAGCTACTCCCCTTTGGAGTTATATAAGCTCTTATGAGCACAGTTTTCACTCGCTGACTGTAACTAAATCATAATAAGTTTTCAGAAAAATGTCAATTCTTTTTTCTGCTTTTTAGCAGCTTTTTAATATTAAAGTATATGGCAGGTTTCTTGAAGACTCAGTTTCGAGACGTTTGTTGAGTGGATGGGGCTACGGGGAATAACTCGCTTTCCGCGGGAGCGCGGTGAGCCTCCTCGGACTGCGTCCTGTGGGGTCTCACCCTGCACTTTTTTCCCGCAGGAGTCTCGCCATTCCCCTCCGCCCCTTTGCCAAGGAAGATTCTCGAAAACACTACTTAGAAAATCAGCCTATATGTTTATAGGAAATAGATAATATGCACTCTATCCAATGGACGTCTAGAAAGCGTGATTGCTTGATACAAAGCCCTTTATGGCTGCCTAAGTGGGAAGGATTAGAACCTTACTTATAAGTGCAGGTGTTCTAAAATCAGCCTATCAAAATCATAAGAGCTGCCCTTTTAGTGTGGGTTTCGAGAATCTGTTCCATGGTAAAGGGGCGGAGGGAAACGGTGAGACTCCTATGGGACGTGTGGGACAGGTGAGACCCCGGAAGGCGTAGCCTGAGGAGGCTCACCGCCCGCCCCATGGAAAGCGAACCTTTTCCCGGAGCCCCTAAAACCACAAAATCGTCTCGAAACTGAGCCTTCAACTAAAGGGAGCTTTTCTGAAACAAAGAGAAGGGATAGGACAAATAAAAAGAGGATGAAGCCATAATGGCTTCATCCTCTAGGATTGTTACCTTCCCATGCCCTTCAAAAAGTGCAGGAGCATCGTGATGCTTCGGTTGATTTCTGGATCTTTAAGCGCTTTGGCAAGATCGAGGAAGGACGTCTTATCTGTCGTCCCTTCCCCTTCCATCGCTTCAAGACCGTGATTGAGTCGGGAACTCAAGTCACGTATACCTGTCACATTAATCTCTCCCAAGAGGAAGACGAGTTCAGGCAGGTTGCGCAGCAAAGGTTCATATTGATCCTTATCGATTTCTTTCACAACGTTTGCCAAGGCCTCATCCTTCGCCTTTACAAAAGCAGTAACGGAGTCCAGAGTACCGCCGTTGTCGAGCGCCTTCAACAAATCAATGCCTTTGAGGATGGAATCTTTGTTGTCGGCAACGGCTTCTTTCACTTCCTTAACGTCCTGTTCGACTTGGTCTTCCCTTGATACTTCATACCTTTTGATTTTCGTAATGGCTTTTGCCATCATCGTCCCCCCTTGCCTGGGAATATATAATCCTGACGTTTCCATTTTTCCTGTACTTGGACACCTTTTTGCGGAACCGGGTTCCCACGGCGGTGGTTGTTGTGCGGAATCGGTGATTTACCTTTCTTTTTCAACACTTTCATCTTCACCGCGATTTCCTTGTACGCCGGCGTGTTCGTATCTTTATCGACACGGTTATCGGTCAGGAAGTTGATCGCTGACTTTCCGTTGTCGTTGAGGGGAAGGAAAATCTCCTTGCCGCGTACGCGGTCGGTAACGGTAACGACGCCGGTCGCTTCTCCTGATTCTGAGATCAGCTTCACTTCTGCGCCCTCTTCAATGCCGCGCTCTTTCGCAAGCTCTTTCGACACTTCGATAAAGGCGTTCGGCGTTTTACGGCGTATACCTTCCGACTTATACGTCATGTTCCCTTCATGGAAGTGTTCGAGCAAACGACCGTTATTGACATGCAGGTCGTATTCTTCATTCGTATCGTACTTCAGCTCATATGTCAGTGGATACAGCTTCGCTTTGTTATCTTCAAAAGGGAATCCTTCTGTAAATAACAGCGGCTGATCGGATCCATCTTCTGCGACCGGCCATTGCAGGGATTTATAGCCTTCAAGGCGATCATAATGAACGCCTGCGAACAACGGCGCAAGCCCTGCCGCTTCGTGCATGATTTCAGAAGGGTGCTGGTAATTCCAGTCACGGCCGAGTTCTTTGGCGATCAGTTGAATGATCTGCCAGTCCGGCTTCGTTCCTTCAAGCGGCTCAAAGCTCTGATACAAACGCTGGATGCGGCGTTCCGTGTTTGTGAATGTCCCTTCTTTTTCAAGGCTTGGCGATGCCGGCAGCACAACATCTGCGTATTCAGCCGTCTTCGTTAGGAAAAGGTCCTGAACGATGAACAGGTCTAATTTTTCAAATGCGTCTGTGACATAGTTAATGTTGGCATCGACGATTCCTGTGTCCTCACCCATGACGTACATCATGGAGAGCTCACCATTATGAATCGCCTCGATCATTTCGTGGTTATCCATGCCCGGTTCTTTCGGAATCGTGGCATCCCACGCTTTTTCATAACGGGCACGCACCTCATCGTCAGCGGTCTTTTCATAACCAGGGAAGAAGTTCGGCATGCTTCCGAAGTCACTGCATCCCTGCACGTTGTTGTGGCCGCGGAGTGGATAAGCACCTGTACCCGGCTTGCCGTAGTTCCCTGTAATAAGAAGCAGGTTACTGATGGCCGTACTCGTATCACTTCCGAGCATATGCTGGGTGACACCCATCGCCCAGCAGACGGCTACGGATTCTGAATGGGCGATTTCCTTCGCGACATCCTTCAGTTCCTGCTCAGGGATTCCGGTCAGGTTCGAAGCATAGTCCATCGTGAACGGTTCCAGACTGTCTCGGTATGCATCAAAATCGTTGACCCATTCCTCAAGGAAATTCTTATCTTCCCAGCCCTGATCAAGAATGTACTTCGCAACAGCGGATAACCAGACAAGGTCCGTTCCTGTCTTCGGCTGATAAAAGCGGTCAGCGCGCTTCGCCATTTCGTGTTTTCTCAAATCAAAGACGAAGAGTTTCTGCCCGAACAGCTTTTGGGAACGCTTGATCCGGGATGCGAGTACCGGGTGGGATTCGGCTGTATTCGACCCGATCGTCAACACTAGTTTACTTGCTGCGATATCATCGATGGATCCGGAGTCGCCCCCATATCCTACGGTCCGGAACAAACCTTTTGTAGCCGGGGCCTGGCAGTAACGGGAACAGTTGTCCACATTGTTCGTACCAATGACCTGGCGGGCCAATTTCTGCATCACGTAAGATTCTTCGTTCGTCGCTTTCGAAGAAGAAATGAAAGCCAGGTGATCGGCGCCTTTTTCTTCCTTAATCTCCGTCATACGATCCGCAACGTGAGCGATGGCTTCGTCCCATTCGACTTCTTCAAAATGGTCGCCGCGGCGGATGAGCGGCTTCTGCAGACGCTCTTCACTATTGACATAATCCCAGCCGAACTTTCCTTTTACGCATGTAGAAATGCCGTTCGCCGGAGATTCAGCACTCGGTTCGACTTTGAGGATTTCCCGTCCTTTTGTCCATACATCGAAGGAACAGCCGACGCCACAGTAGGTGCAGACCGTTTTTTCCTTTTGGATGACTTCTTCACGCATCGCTGCTTCCGTATCCGATACAGCGAAAAGCGGACCGTAACCTGTTTCCACTTTCTTCGTTAGATTGATCATCGACTTCAAAAGGCCCGGCTCCGTGTCGGTCAAAAATCCGGCATCGCCTTCCATCCCTTTTTCCATCATTGCGTTACAAGGACAGACGGTGGAACACTGCCCACAGTTGACGCAGGACGATTCATCGATCGGCACATCATTGTCCCAGATGACACGTGGTTCCATGCGATCCCAGTCAATCGTCAGCGTCTCGTTTACCTGGACATCCTGACAGACCTCCACACATCGTCCGCAAAGGATACATTGATCAGGGTCATAGCGGTAAAATGAGCCGGAATCATCCTTATCGTAACTGGTCGGCTGGAACGGACGCGACTGATGTTCCAGTCCGAACTCCGCCATTGTATTGTGAATCTCACAAGAGCCGTTGTTGTAATCACAAACGGTGCAGTACAACTCGTGTTTTTCCAGAATGCGGTCCAACGACTCCTTTTGTGCTTTATGTACATGAGGTAGTTTCGTTTGGACCTTCATACCCGCGGTCACACTCGTGCCACACGCCCGCGTCAATTCACCATCCACCTGGACGATACACGTATCACACGTCTGGATCGGTCCAAGCGACTCGTTGTAGCAGATTTGCGGCACCTGTTCTTCTGCCTGATTCATCAGTTGCAGCAGGTTCTGACCCGGTTCCGCCAGAAATTCTTTTCCATTGATCGTCACTACTGTGTGTTCATTCAATCGTTACTCCTCCTCCATGGGCTGCAGCAATACGCCTCGGATGAGTGTACACATTCATCCTCTCCCCCCGTAAAAATCCGACAGCCGTTATGTTCAAATCGTCCGCAAGCTGAAGGGCTAAATCTGTCGGTGCCGATTTGGATAGCAGGACACCGAATCCCATTTTCGATATTTTCAAAAGGACTTCGGAAGAAATCCTGCCTGTAAATAAAATGATCTTCCCTTTTCTGCTTAGCTTTTCTTTTAATAAAAACCCATACAATTTGTCCAGCGCGTTATGACGGCCGATATCCGCATACGCTTTCACAATTCCATCTGACGTAGCGATGGCTGCCTGGTGCACCCCGCCCGTCCGCTGGAATAGGCCCGCCTGGGACTGGAACTCTTCCATCAACCGAAAGCACACTTCCGGATCGAAGGTACTCTCATCCATAGCCGTCCGGGCCGTCGCCGCATCGCTTTGAAAATAAAATGCCCGACTCTTCCCACAGCAGGACCCGAGCCACCTTTTCTGCCCGCTTTGCACCTGAGGAAGGCTACTCACCGTTTCCACATAAGCGAACCCGCGGTCTTCATCGATGGTCATCTCCTTGATCTCCTTCACACTCCGAATCAAACCCTCGGATGCAAGGAATCCGATGACCATTTCCTCTTTGTCCGTCGGAGTACAGACCATCGTTGCGAATTCTTCTCCGTTGACGGTCACCGTGAGTGGATACTCGATAGCGACTTCATCTTCTTCTGAGGTCCATTCTCTCTCTCGGAATCTATGAATCTGCCACGACCTCGTCCCCAATTTTTTACCCCCTTACCAATCGTTCCCTAACTTATTCCCGTTCTTTCGACAAAACAAACACCTGCCCTTTTGAAAGTTGGACAGGTGTCTCGTTGAGGATGTTCTCTATTTATAATCTTCTCTTTTTCTATCCGTTTCCCTTTATTTTCAGGTGTTTACTTTTACCTTTCACAGAATCATTTTTTCATTTATCGAATCAATGGCACAGACCTCGGTGTCTTCTAAAAACCCTCTTTCCCATCTTTCTGTTGTGGGTCGCGGCCGGTTTCCAGACTACCCTTGTCCAATGAGGATTCTGCCTCTACCTTTTTCTTAAATAGGAAATAGAACCCTAGCAGCAAGACACCTCCAGCGATCCCGATTCCCCCTCCCCACAAACCAAGGGTCCGGGCACTATAAACATCCAGAAACCAACCAGAGGACAACATCATGAGTCCGAGCTGGACGTTGGCCCATGATTCCATCCAGCCTAAAACCCGCCCCTGTTCTTCAGCTTTCGTATGTTTCATAAGAAAAGCATCCAGCAAAGTCCCCATTATGCCGCCGGTCAAGGCGATCGTTACAAAAGTGAACCACAGTCCCGGAAAAATGGTCATGCGGCTTGCGAGCAGATGGAGCCCTCCTTCGATGATGAGGAGAGCGAGGCATAAGGGCAGTCGATAGCTTTTGATTTTGCTGGAGAAAAAGAAACTGGCCACCAACCCTGTGCCGAGAGCCCCATATAAGAAACCGACGCCAAGTTCACCAAGTGGAAATGTTTCAGCACCATAAACACTAATCAAGACATTAAACGCCCCATCCATCGTGGCTCCAACCAACTGGATGGCAAGAATAAACATCATCCACCCTTTCCATTCGATGCGTCTTCTCCTGTGTTCTTTTTCAAAATGGCTATTATATGTGCCCCCCTTCAAAGCAAGAAGCAGGACAGCCGCTGTGATAAAGGAAAGACCGTTCAGCCAGAAGGCAAAGGAAGTACCGAAGACATAAGCCACGACGCCACCCGTAATGGATCCTGCGATCAAAACCACTCCTTGCAGCAGCTGCTCCCATCCATTCACCTTCACCAAATCCTCTTTCTCAACAATTGAAGCAATAAAGCTTTTACGGACAGGTTGATAAACAGCTTCTCCACATGCAAGAATGAACATCGCAGTAAAAACGAGCCACACCATCTCCTTCGTATCGACAAGCAGAAAACTGAGAGCAAACGGAAGCCTGAACACGTCGGTCAGCATGAGTATCCACTTTTTGTTCAAACGATCAGCAAGCCTTCCCCCCAGTGGAGATAGCAGTAAGTATGGAATGACTCTTAATCCAAGGGCCGCTCCTACCGCCACTCCCGAACCGGTCAGTTGTAAAAGAAGCGTCAGGACAGCCACCTGGCTGAACCGGTCACCGATTCCATTGACGATCCCTGAATAAAACAAATAGCGGTATGAATGATGGCGGATCATATCATCCACAACCAGTTAGATATACATCTAATTAGGTGTTCAAAAAAAGAAGCCATGTCGTCACCTTTGGACGACGACCGGCCACATTTCTACGGGGTTCAGCTCATACTGATTGTTTTCCCGGTACATGAACTGCTGCATGATCCATTCCCGTCTGACAGTCGCAAAATCATCAAAGAATGTCTTGATATATTCATTGACCTCTTTCTCGTCATACGTTTTTCCATGCTCAAACCATTGGACAAAGTAAGAAAGAATGACGTTCTTCTTCTTCAGCTGGCTCGGCATCTGCTTCAATGTACCTTCGACCGTGACGAAATTTTTTATGATCTTCGCCTGATCTTTCGCATCGACTTTCAATTCTTCGGCTACCACTCGTTCATCATCTCCAATCCTTAAGATCGCGGTCGTCATGAATTCCAAATTCTGTTCATTCAAATAAAAATAAATCGTATTTTTATCCCTTCTCGAGTAGACCGCCCCTGTATCTTTCAACTTCTTCAAATGGTGGGTAATCGTCGGCGGACGCAGTCCTAACTTTCCGGCAATCGCCTGTCCGTGCAGCGGACCCTTCCGGAGAAGCGCAATGATCCGCAGTCTTGTCGGATCTCCCACCGCTTTATGAAACGCGACCATTTTCTCTAATTGCATCTTTCCACCCCACTAATTAAATGTATATCTAATTAAACAATAATCTAATTAGATGAAACTGTCAATCATGATTTCTGATTCCAGTACCACGGAATGAGAGATTCCTCTCTTAATGATTTGTATAATTTTTCTAGTTCTGAAATAATGGAGCCAAGCTTGATTTTTCATAAATGAAGATATCGTTCATTTGTGCAGGAGAGGGGGATCTTATGAAAAAGCTGTTTTTCCTGTTTCTATTATTCGTGAACGTCTTTTATATCGCGCATGCCCTTTTTGATTTCGGACTGAGGATGTCCCTGCCATGGAACGTTCTGTTCGGTTTTTTATTCATCACGAGCCTTCTCTATTCCAGCATCCATCTCTTACGCTCCAAAAAGTACGCTCTATTGAGCGTGACCGTCCTATCCCTCAGTTTAGCCTCACTTGGCTGGTTTACGTTCATCAACTATCTCTCTCTGATCATGGGGTAAGGCAAGCAGGAAATGCATTGAGCAAGACACAAAAAAAGCACCCGTACCGGGTGCTTTTTCGTTAGGGGCATCCTTATAAATCATCAACCAGAATATAGGTCGCTTTCACAGGTCCGTGCACCCCGACAATCAAGTTCATTTCAATATCCGCACTGTTACTTGGTCCTGTAATGAAACTGACGCACGACGAGACAGGATTTCCTTTCTGTTCCTGCTCATGAATCACACGGGCCGCCTGCGTCATTCTCGGTACGAGTGTACTTTTCGGAATGATGGCGATGAACGTTTCAGGGAGCAGACTGATCGATCTGCCATTATACGAATCATTAAAAAGGGTCACCGTTCCGGATTCGGCAAGGGTGATATCACTAAAGACAATGCCGAGGCCTGCCTGCTCGGCGAAAGCAACGTCACCTTCCTGGTCATTCCAGATACGAAGGTCGAAGTCATCTTCCGCAAGCTCTTCATAAATCCCCCGCACGCCGAAATCATCCAACCTCGGACCTCCTGCGCTGATGACTTTTTTCGAACCCTCAAACGAAGCGAGAACCTTATTTAAGGTGTCAGCAAGGCCTGATTGTGTCGTCCGTTCGAAGGAAGTATGAATGACGCGGCATTGGGCTTCCAGCATTTCGATCAGTTCGTCCTGAGTGGCTCCCTGGAAAACACGGTCCTGCGGTTGGACAGAATACACAGGAGGTTTCACTTCTGTCCGCCGCTCTCTTCCAAGATTCTCAGCGACACGATCCAGAAACGATGTCCGGTTATGAACCGTCATGCTTCCCCCCTCCTTTTTTCTCGTTGTTTATACCATTCGCGGAAGTTTTTCTTCGCAGGTGCAGGAAAATCCCTGCTCTGTGTCCATCCTTTCAGCGGCCCTGGTCCATTTTCAATCTGTTCGTCTTTCGTCCATGGCTTCATGGCAGTCCTCGCCATTTTCGTACTTAATTTATAGGCAGCTGGCGTAGAGGCCCATTTGGCGAATCCTTTCATCATCCATTCCTCTGACTTCGCTCCCATTTGCTCCCGCTCGACGATAATTTCACGGTGGCGGATCAAATGTTCATGAAGGGGAATTTTCACAGGACAAGCCTCTGTACAGGCGGCGCATAACGTGGACGCATAAGGCAGGTCTTTATGGTCTTCGTACCCGTCAAGGAGCGGGGTCAGGACGGCACCGATCGGACCTGGATAAATCGATCCGTACGAGTGGCCGCCCACATGACGGTACACCGGACAGGCGTTTATACAGGCGGCACAGCGGATGCAATGGAGGGCCGACTGGAATTCCGTCCCTAAAATTTTCGAACGGCCATTATCGACGATGACCAGATGGAAATCCTCCGGGCCGTCCGTTTCGTCATCTAAACGCGTACCCGTGAGTGCCGTAATGTAGCTCGTCAGTTTTTGGCCGACGGCTGCTCTCGTAAGTAGGCTGACGACGACTTCAAGCTCTTCCCAAGTAGGAACGACGCGTTCCATTCCCATAACAGCAATGTGAGTATCAGGAAGAGAGGTTACCATACGGGCATTTCCTTCATTCGTGACAAGCGTGACCGCGCCGGATTCCGCAACAGCAAAATTACAGCCCGTCACACCTAAATCCGCTTCTAGGAAATCTTTCCGGAGCTGTTCGCGGGCAAAAGCGGCCAGTTCCTCGGGCCGATCGGTTTTCGTGTACCCTTTCTTATTCGCAAACGTTTCCCGGATCTGCTCTTTATTTTTGTGAAGGGCAGGTGTGACGATGTGGGATGGCGGATCTTCATCGAGCTGCAGGATCCACTCTCCCAAGTCCGATTCCACTACTTCACAGCCGCTTTGTTCCAATGCTTCATTCAAGCCGATTTCTTCTGTGACCATCGACTTCGATTTCACCACTTTGCGGGCCTGCTTTTTCTTCGCGACTTCCTTGACGTACGCGTTCGCTTCCTCAGCGGTTTCCGCAAAAAACACCGTTCCGCCCCGTTTTTCCACCTGCTCACTGAGCTGATGCAGGTAGTAGTCCAGGTTTTCCATCGTATGATGACGGATTTCTTCACCAAGCGTCCGCCAGTCTTCCCAATCGCCGAGTTCTTCAGCCGCTTTCAGGCGTCCGGTTCGGAAGCGGCCCTGCGCCGAAGATACGGCCTGTCTCATGAAGCTGTTCTCAATTCCGGCCTGAATCCGTTCGGCATACGGCTTGTCCCCAATTCTTATTCCCATGTGACCTCTCCTTTCTTATTGGCTGTTCAGCACTTGAGCAATGTGCAGCACTTTCACATCCTGTTTGTTGCGTCGCATGCAGCCCCCCATGTTCATCAGGCAGCCCATATCCCCACCAATGAGATATTCCGCTCCAGTTTCGTCGATATGCTGGGCTTTTTCTTCCACCATCTGTCCGGACACGGCCGCATTCTTAACGGCGAACGTTCCTCCGAACCCACAGCAGTCTTCCTTCATGGGCAGTTCGATCAAATTCAAGCCTTCCACGTTTTGCAGTAAAATTCTCGGCGCATCACTCACTCCCAAGAGACGAGTCATATGACAGGACGGATGATACGTCGCTGTCCCCTGAAACGTCGACTTCACATCCTCCACTTGCAGCACTTCCACTAAAAATTGCGTCAGTTCATACGTTTTTTCCGCGACAGCCTGGGCCCGTGCACTCCATTCCGGCTCCTCTTTCAACGCATGAGGATACTCCTTGATCATCTGCACACAGGAGCCAGATGGACCGACCACGTATGGAGATGCTTCAAAAGCTGTAATCATCTGCTTCATCGCTTGCATCGACTCTTGTTTATACCCACTGTTGAAAGCCGGTTGACCGCAGCACGTCTGATTCTCTGGAAAATCCACCTCACAGCCGAAGCGTTCAAGAAGTTGGACGGTGTCTTTCCCGACGTCCGGGGTGAACGTGTCGCACAGACAAGTAATAAATAATGATACTTTCAAGGTTATGTCCTCCCTTTTAAACATAAGGTCATCAGATGACCTAATTTTTGAGAAAGGATACTGACAACAGAATCCTTTTTATGATAAATATTCAGCTAAATGTTCTTCCACACTTTGCAAGTGACGGACCATCGCTTCTTGAGCCAGGGCTTCATCCTGAGCTTTGACGGCCTCAAGAATTTGTTTATGCTGCTTCAGCAGACGATTCGTTCCTTCCGGCGTATGCAAAAGTTTGCGGGTTTCCCTCATGGCCTGCATCATGATTTCTGACACGCTGTTCATCAAATTGATCAAAATCTGATTTTGTGTCGCCTGGACAAGAGCAATATGAAATTCGAGATCTGCCTTTTCGCCAAGCTCCCCGTTTCCTTTCGCTTCTTCCATATCGGCCAAGGCTCTCTCCATCGCGCGGAGATCCTCTTCACTTCTCGTCCGTGCAGCTGCCCCAGCGGCACCGACCTCGAGGATATGCCTTACTTCCATCAAATCTTTCATGTCGTCTTTTTTCATCAAAAAGGCGACGGAAACAGGCAATGAAAAACGGGAAGGATCGAAAGCTTTTACATACGTTCCTTCTCCCTGCCTCATTTCAAGAATACCCATCGCTCTAAGTGCGCTCAACGCCTCACGGATCGCCGATCTTCCAACGCTGAAGCTGCCCGCAAGACTCTCGACACTGTCCAGTTTGTCCCCCGGCTTCAATTCCCCTTTTTTCAATGAATCCAAAAGCGAATCGGCGACTTGTTCGTATATTTTTTTCGTACGGATCGGTTTATAATTCACGCTGTTTTCCTCCAAAGTTTCGCTCTTCTCTTCCATCTATTCTAATCCAAAACCATAACCTTTAAAAGAGAAAGCGATTTTTATGCAAAGAAGAGATAAACAACAGCAGCGGTCCCGACAAGCAGACCATACAACAAGGCAGGGCCAATCGTTTTTCTTATGATATCCCCTTCTTTTCCTGCAAGTCCTACGACCGCACCCGCAGCTACGACATTGTGCACACAAATCATATTGCCGGCCGCTGACCCAAGGACCTGCAAAGACAACACCGTATCTTTAGCAAGAGCTGTTTCCTGTGCAATGCTGTACTGAACAGGTGAAAAGGTCAGGGTGGAAACCGTGGCGCTTCCGGTAATGAACGCTCCGAGCTGCCCTAGAAAAGGCGCAACCATGACCCACATGGAACCAAATCCGGCAGCAAGAGTCTGAGCGATGTATTGAGGCATGCTCACAAGGTCCTGTGCGTTCATTCCTGAATTCGTAAACACCTGGACAAGCGCAAGTGTCGCGACTAAAGCCAAAGCCGCATCTTTCATGGAGAGCACAGATTCTTTCGCTGCCTTCGTAAACCGGTCCAAAGACTTTCTCTGCACAACGACAGCCATAATCGCAGCAAAGACTAAAACGGATCCCGGGGAATAAAGCACCTGCCAGGAAGACGTAATGCCCTCCACACCTAAAATATCCGCCCAGGAAAGATCAACCCAGGTCAATGTGAAAGTTTTGACCGCTGGAACGATTCTCGTGACAAGGAGGAGCAGGACAATGATCACATAAGGAGCCCAGGCTGCCCACAAACTCATGGAAACAGGTTTATCGGCTTCTTTTTCCTCTTGAAGTGCTTCCTGCCAAGGTTCTTCAGGAAGTAGAAAACCTTTCTTCGCCGTCAGCGTAGCCACAAGCAGGCCGGTCAAAGAAGCTAAGATCGCCACGAACTCGTAACCGAACAGATTGGCATAAAGATAAGCGGACAAGGTATAGGTAAATCCAATCAAGAGTGTCCAGGGAATCATCACCTTTATATCTGTGAGCTTTCGCTGCTTCCCAAAGAAAACGGTAAGAATGATCACAAGAATCAGTGGAATGAAACTCCCTGCAAACAGATCAAAAAAAGCGACCTGCACCCCGATTTCTTTGTAAAAAGAAAGATCAGCACCTGGAATATTACTCAACCCGACCTGAATCGGTGTGCCCACTGCTCCATAAGAGACGGCTGAACTATCCGCTACCAGCGCAATGGATGCAGCAGCGAGCGGTGAAAATCCTAAAGCCACCATCAACGGCCCTGTCACTGCCGCCGGTGTCCCGAACCCTGCAGCCCCTTCAATCAAGGCACCAAACAGGAAGGCCACAATGACGATCTGTACCCTCATATCCTTGGAGATGCTCCGGAATCCTTGATTGATGCGGTCTACGGCACCGGTGTTTCTTAACGTGTTTAACAGCACAATCGCTCCGAATAAAATAAAAAGGATCGTTAAAGTCTTATGCGCCCCCTCCATTATTGAGGCGGCGATCACCCTTTCCCCTACACCCCAGACGAAGTAAGCAAGACCAATGACAATCAACGCGCTGTACAACATGCCTTTCTTCGCCGGCATCCGTAAAAGGACCAGGAAAATAAAAGGAGCAAGTATCGCACTTAAAGCCACGAGTAAAATCATAAGAATCCTCCCCCAACACATAATTTGTCAACGCTTTCATAACATGTATAAAAGTAAGGTCATCAGATGACCTGCTTTAATTATATTTTATACCTGGAAGGTCGTTTTTGCAATCGCTTTTATAGATTTCATTAAAAAAAGACCAGGCCTTTGGCAGCCCTGGTCTTCTCCTTTGTTGAGGAGCGTTTACTCCGCCTTGTTTCCTTCAGCCGGAATCGGATGTTCTCTTAACATGCGTGCAAAATGGAGGGTGTTATAAGCGAGCATTTCCACATGCTTTTTAGTAAATTCATTGTTTTGACCATCACCCTCTAAATAGGAAGGACCTGGTCCCGCTTCGCCCACCCAGTACGCATCGACGTTCGGCGGAACGGTAAAACCTATGTGTGACATTCCGTAAAGTACAGAAGATGCAGCATGTTTGGCACCATCTTCGTTTCCGGTAATAATGACGCCACCGACTTTATTGTAAAAGATCGACTGTCCTTTTTCGTTCGTTTCCCCACTGCTGCCGTATAAGCGCTCCATCGCTACCGTAGCCAGGCTGCTTTTCTCTCCAAGCCACAGGGGCGTTCCGAACAGAACGATGTCGGCTTCTTTCACTTTTTCAAAGATTTGCGGCCACATGTCTCCGCCACCAAGATCTCCACTGATGCCATAAGGAATATGATAATCCGCCAGACGGACAATTTCTGTTTCGACCCCTTCTTTTTCAAGGATATCGAGAACTTCACGGCTCAGGCCTTCGGTATGGGAAGGTTCCTCTGCCTTCGTTTTCTTCAAAGATGCATTCAGAACGATCGCTTTCAATTGTGTCATGTCATCAACCTCCTATCCTGGCTCTTTCCCCTTCATAAAATCTTTCAATCAAAAAGCCGCACATCTGGGATGTACGGCTTATCTCTATTATTGATTTTTCATGTAATCCAGAACTTTCAAGTCGATTTTCCCGCGCTTTTGCTCACGGCTCTCAAAGTTCTCCGTATGCAAGTAAGTCGTCAGCGCTTCGTAAAAACCATCCGGAGTCACATTCTCTTTGGGTAGGTAATCGAGACGCTGCAAATGATGTTCGACCTCTTTTTTCACGTCCCCTTCCACTTCCACCACTTCCTCAGGCTTCGATGCTCCGAAATAGAGTTGGTGAAGCTGATAAATGCGGTCCAGTTCTTCAATCGGTTCCGGGTGGTCATCCACACGGAGATCGACGGCGACATCACTGAGTTCTCCATAACCTGCTTTATCTTTGACGACGAGGATAGCTGCCGATTGCTTGCCACGGCTGTCTCCCCCTGCACGCTGAGCGGCTTTGATCGCAATCATCAAACGATCGGCAAGAGACCCTTCCGCCTGTTCAAAAGCTTCCCCCATATCTGTCACCGTTTCTTCATTTACAAGGATGTTCCCTTGAGCGGCGTAGTGTCTGCCAACTTTACCACCCGCCCACTCGTAGCACTCTTTTCCTGTAAATGTAGCCCCGTTGCCTTTCGCATCCACGATTCCGACTTGGCGGTCCTCTTTTTGTGGGTCATCAGCAGTCAAACGCTCGATTACTTCTTCCGCGGAATATTCTTGTTCAAGCAGGCTCAGTCCATCCGGTCCATACTGCGGGTTGCCGAAGGCTTGAGTTGCAATCGCCCCGACACCGGCTTTCGCCCAGGGGACAATCGACCCGACGCCTAAAAATTTAGACTGTACAGCCACGCCCCACTCACCTGTTTCAGGGTCGTGCGCACAAATAGAAAACGTAGCAATGATTTTTGATTTCATTTTTTCCCCTCCAATCTTTTATGTAATTCGAGATGGTTGGACAAAATCCTGCAATATTTCGTCTGCGGTTGAGTGCTGAGAAGATTAATTGATATCTCTTGATTTTAATTGATATATTAAAAATTTAATTGATATATTCAAAAACTAATTGATATATCCATTTATTCGTTGATATTTTTACGTCTTGATTGATATCCTTCTCCGTTCGTCTAAACAACCATGACCCATTCAGAAGTTTATCCCACTTCCATGCGGGTACATTCCATACCGTAGCAGCTATAAAAAAAGGAGCGATCTAATATGAAACCAACGGTAAGAGAATACACAAATGACGAAAGACTGATGGAAGATGTGAAGCGTTTAAAAGATGAAGGCATCGACAACAAAGATATTTACATCCTGTCGCACGATGACGACCGCACAGATCGTATCGCCAAGAACGTCAATGCCAATACCATCGGCCTTTCCGAGCAGGACATCAAACATGTGATCAGCAATCTCTTCAGTAAACAGGGCGATGAACTACGAACAAAACTGCAGGAGATTGGATTTTCTGAACAGGAAGCAGAAGAATACGAAGAAGATTTGGATGAAGGGAAAGTTCTTTTGATTGTTACGAACCCTTCCAAAGCAGAAACCTTATTATAAGAAGAAGAATACAAAAGGAGCGCACATTCCGTGCGCTCCTTTCTTATATCAATAGGTTGTGAACCATGTCCATTTTTGCAGATAATAGGTGGCATAGCGAATGAAAGTCAAGTTGTCCTGAAACTCTTTGTAGTCCGCCGTGTAGTGGCCCTCTTCATTATTCCAAATCCGGGTGAAGTAGTCATTCACTTCCGTAAACACCTGTTCTTCCCCATTTCCTTTAATGACAACATCGGCTTCCAAGTTTAAGTTTGAGAGGTTACGGCGCGTATAGTTCGCTGACCCCGCAATGATGACATCTTCCTCGGGATGGTCAATATACAGCATCTTCGTATGATACTGCTCAATATTGACATCATACCATCGCAAATTGATATTTTCGTTACCCAGACGCTTTAACTCAGCAGCCACCGGTAAATTAGGTATGCCAGTCTTCTCGTGACCAAATGCCTTTTTGTTAGGGTCCATAACAATGTTCACCGTAGCCCCACGGTTGGCTGCATCATCAAGCGAGCTCGTAATTTTTTTATCAGCCAAATAGTACATTCCGAGCCAGACGGTGTCCCCTTCACCAGCAGCCGACAATTCATCAAGAATGGATCGGTAAATTTTCCCTTCCGTCACGAATTGGGTCGTCAGAGGACCTTCCTGCTCTTCCCAAGTGCGATCTTCATAGTCAGGAAAATCAGCTTCTCCTGAATAGTTGACGACCGCTTCTTCTGCTTCTAAAATATCTTTGATGATCGGCCCTTTCATCTTGAACGCCACGTTTTCATGATATCCACTCGCATCATGAGGATTGGCTGTCGAGACAATCGCAGATTTCTCTGTGACAAGTATTTTCCTGTGGTTCGCCTTGATGTTCAGCAGTTTCATGTAGGACCTCAAGGTCACATCCGGAGCTTCTTTGGCCATCGGATTACTGATCCAGCCGTTTTCTCCGGTGCCCATCCAGGAAAACAACAGCCGCCAGACACTGGAGTATAAAGGATTCGAGTCTCTTAATTTATTCAAGTTTGTCAAAACAACATCCACACCGCCATCTTCCAGGCGCTTGATCGTCTCAGACTCATACGATCCATACACGGTGTTGATCTGATCGGTTATGAAAACCGCCTTCAAATCAGGGACTTCCTCTTTTCGTTTTAATATGGCGTCAACCAGGTTACTGGATATATCAGGGAACTCGTTTTTTCCATTTGTGTAGCCATTGAATAGAAACATATCGGCCACAATAAAGTCTTCAGCCTCCCCTATCGTCCGGTTGATCTCTTCAAAAACCTGAAGATCATGCACCGTTTTCCCTGCTTCATCTTCATATGTTAAATCACGGAAAAACTCGATGTTTTCCATCTGGTGCTTCTCTCCTTCATAAGAGATCCCCTCAGGAAGAGCTTTCCATGAAGTATGATAAGCAATGGTGACACTTAAAATAGCAATAATAGCGACAATGATCCAAAACCATTTACTTTTTCCAATCCGTTTCAAACGGTCCATTATGTAGCCTCCTCAACTAGAGTGCTTATTCTATTTTCACTATAATGCCCTGTCTCAAACCTTAATAGAAGAAAAAAAATAAAAACATAAAATATTGAACGATATGGCGGGATCGTGGAAGAGTATTGGAAATTCATAGAAGGAAGAACTATTAAAAATCCCCCGTACGATGTCCGAACATCGTACGGGGGGGTTTGATTTAATGGCTTAATAGTTTTGGTCGTTTTACAAATAGGAGACTGACAACAATACTGCTTAAGATAAACGCCGGGAGCATGTACCCACCATTATAGATGAGGGAATACAACCAGACAGGCTGTCCCTCAGGAGCGAATTCGCCGTAAAAGACGATCCCTGCAAAAAAGTGTCCGAAAAAGCGGAGCACGCTTCCAATCAGGCAGCCGACAACAATCCATCCGATCAATCGACGGGACTCTTTCGATTGGATCGCCTTCCATAGCGGTTTCGCTACCAACCCGGCCGCTCCGATTACTGCAAAGGCGACGATATAATCGAGAAACGCCTGAAGTAGTGTCATAATATAAGCGCCGGTCATAATTTGATAGATTCCTAACAGAAGACCGGTGGTGACGCCTCCTTTCAAGCCCCAGCGGAAAGCCATGATGAATACGGGGACCATGGCAAAGGAAACCGAACCTCCCTGCGCCCACAGTTTAAATGATAAAAACGGGATGATATCCAACAATAATGCGAGTGCTGAAAAGATCGCAACTTCTACGAGAAATAAAACGCGACGATTTCTCATTTCAACATTCCTCCTAAAAAAAGACACAAAAAAAGCAACGCCTAATAGGGAAGCTTCCTGATGGAGGAGTCCCAATTCTGCATTGCACCATCAAAAAAGCCGCCATCCCTACGCCAGTGCTAACTGACAGGTTCGAAGGGTCAGAACGAAATGTTCACTCTCAGCCGGAGGCTCCCCTTGAAGGCTTTATACCGTTTACTTTTCTTGATTTGTCTCTATTATAATAAACTTTTTACTAGATTACAAAACCTTTTGTATTTCCCGGGCAATCACTTCGTATTCGTGTACATTTGGAAAAATTCCAAGGTGCGCTCGATGATCATATCCTTGTCATGATCAAGGGTCGCCACATGATAACTATTTTCCAGATGGATAATCTCCTTGTGTTCAGAAAACACCGATTCGAAAATGACTTCCGAGTTGTGCGGAGGTACAACATGATCCTCATCCGATACGAAGATCATGATCGGGCAGTGGATTTCATCCAGTCTATCCTTGACCATGCCCATCAATCCAACCAGCTCTCCGATCGATTTCACCGGCGTGCGGTCATACGCAAGTTCGACCGTCTCCGGATCTTTAATATCGGAACCGATCGCATTTAAAAAGCGTTCATCCGAACCCTGGCTGCTTTCCAGTGCAGGGATATCGATGGCCGCATTAATTGGAATGACTCCCTCAATGTCCCGATACTGACTCGCCATATACAACGCAAGCGTCCCACCCATCGATAAACCGACGACAAATATTTTGGAACACCTGTCTTTTAACCAGGAATAAGCTTCTTCCACTGATTGCACCCAGTCCATATGTGAGGTGGATTCCATATCCTCAGGACTTGTTCCATGACCCTTTAATCTCGGACAATAAACGGTGTAACCAGCTCTGGCATAGGCTTCAGCTAAAGGCTGCATACTTTGTGTCGTACCTGTAAACCCATGAGAGATGAGGATACCGACTTCATTACCCTCGAAGCGCATCTCCTCTGCTCCATGCATCACGTTTTCCATTCAATCCCACTCCTTTGGCTTTCTCTTTTCCAAGTATTTTTTGTAACACTGTATTTTCCAACCACTTCCAAGGAAGCAAGCGCTTGAACCACACATTCGCTCTCACACCGGCACCGATGGGATAGCGGAGTTTCACCAGGGTTTCTTTTTCCATCAATCCGGTCATCAGATCTGATACATCCTGAGGATTGCCATGGGATTCACTGTTCAAGGCATTCCACAACCCCTTTATGTATTCGGCATAAGGTGACTCAGGGTCCTGGGCGGCTTCCGGCATAACAAGACCGGACGACCAAATATTGGTCTGATAAGAGCCCGGCTCAATGAGAGCGACATCAATTCCGAATGGTTTCACTTCGAAACGAAGACTTTCAGATAAGCCTTCCAAGGCGTGTTTGGATGAGACATAAGCGGATAAGCCTGGAAAACCGATCAACCCGCTCACACTGCTGACATTCAAAATCTTCCCACTACCCTGGGCACGCATCAGGGGCAGAACTGCTTTCGTAACGGCAATCACACCAAAAACATTGGTATCAAATTGTTTCCGGTACGTTTCAAGCGGCACCTGTTCAAGAAATCCACCTACCGCATAACCGGCGTTATTCACAAGCACGTCCAAGCGATCCAGCGTATTTACTTTTTCTGAAAATCGCGCGATCGATTGTTCATCCGTCACATCCAATGACCACACTTCAATGCGGTCACGGACCTCCTCGTCCAATGTTTCGTACGCTACGGCTTTTTCTATATTTCTCATCGTGGCGATGACACGAAAACCTTTTTCTGCACATTTCACAGCTGTATGGAAACCGAATCCACTGGATGCTCCTGTAATGAGTACGGTTTGTTTCATGATCTGACTCCCCCTTGTGCTAGTCGTTACCCCATATCATTCGATGTCACACCCTTATTCTCCTCTTTCCATAAAACATGAACAGGTGCATAGGAGTAGATCCCGGCACAATTCCGATACATATTGTATGGTTTTAGGCATATTAATGATAGAATGGTAAAGGTTATCGACCGAAATAAATTTGAATAGAAAGGAAGTTTCATAACTTATGAGTACGAACATGAAGCTTCAGGCGCTTACCCCTTCTTACGATCCGTGGGAAGCATATATGGACGTGGAAGAACACGGAAAAATTACCTTATCGAACATTGAATTTACGACCACAACTCTTTGCAACATGCGTTGTGAACACTGCGCGGTCGGATATACGTTAGGTGCGAAGGATCCGGAAGCTTTGCCGATGGACTTGCTCCGGAAACGGCTTGATGAAATTCCTCACCTGCGTACACTGAGCATTACGGGCGGAGAGCCGATGATGTCGAAGAAATCGGTGGAAAATTATGTGGTGCCCCTCTTGAAATACGCCCATGAGCGCGGCGTGCGCACGCAAATCAATTCCAACTTGACGCTTCCTTATGAGCGTTACATCCCGATCATTCCTTACTTGGACGTTTTACATATATCCCACAACTGGGGAACGATTGAGGAATTCATTCATACCGGATTCGCCAGGATGGAACGAAAACCATCGGAAGAAAACCGGAAGAAATTTTTTGACCGGATGGTGGAAAATTCGCAGCGGCTTTCTGAAGAAGGGGTCATGGTTTCAGCTGAAACGATGCTGAATCGCCGTACGTTCCCATATCTTGAGTCCATTCACGATCATGTCAAAGAAATGAAGTGTGCCCGCCACGAGATTCACCCGATGTATCCCGTGGATTTCGCCAGCAGTTTAGAGACATTAAGTCTTGAACAAATGCGCGAAGGCATCAATCGTCTTCTTGATCATCGTAATGACGATATGTGGATGTTATTCGGGACGCTGCCCTACTATCCATGCAGCTCTTCCCAAGACGACCTCGATATGCTGAAGCGTCTTTACAGCGAAAAGAATGTGACGGTAAGAAACGATCCAGACGGACGTTCCCGCCTGAACGTGAATATTTTCTCAGGGGATATTATCGTGACAGACTTCGGTGACGAGCCAGGGCTTGGGAACATTCAAGACACCAATCTTTCCGATGCCTATGAGAACTGGCTTTCTACGAATACAGCGAAGAGCTTGAACTGCCATTGTCCGGCCGTGAAATGCCTCGGTCCGAACGTGCTGGTGAAGAACACGTATTATGAAGGTGTCGACTTCCAAAAACGAAAAACGAACATTACGTTGTAAGTCAGAAAGGAGACATCAATGCCTATCGTTACTTACGCAGAAAAAACCATTGCTTATACAGTAGAAAAGCAGGACGTCTCTTTTATTAAAATCTACCTCGATGATTTGAATGGAGTAAAAGTGACCGTCTCCCCTCATAAAGAAGAGGCAAAAATTCAGGCTTTTGTTGAAAAGAAAGCGGACTGGATTTTGGAAAAATGGCAGAAGACGCACGACGATCTATACGCAATCGATGCCCTAACTGCTTCCGATAACGTTAAGATTTCTTACCTTGGCCGCTCCTATCGTCTAAGGACCGACCATCAGGAAAAGGCCCGTTTTGCTTTTCAAAAAGGCACCTTCCATTTCGCTTATCCTGAAAATTGGACGGAAGAAGAAGCGAACGAACAACTCCGAGCAGAAGTGAACCATTGGCTTTTCCGTAAAGCAGGTGAAAAATTCCCGACACTTTCCGAGTGGGAAATAAAGGCGGACGAAGACCATTGGAAGCTTGGAAGAAAAGAAACGGACCACATCCACCTTAACTGGCGACTGATTCAGAGATCCAAACAAAAGATTCAGCAGACCATCGAAGATCTGATCCAGGAAAAAACGTGTTAACAAAAAATGCCCAGCAGGCCATCGACCTGCTGGGCATTTTTTATATGAACAAGAGAAGACTCAAAGCCATGACGGCCATACCGGCAACGACTCCATAAATCGATAAATGCGCTTCCCCGTACCTTCTTGATGCAGGAAGCAGTTCATCAAGGGAAATGAATACCATGATCCCTGCCACCCCTGCGAATAAAATACCGAACATCATGTCGTTCAAGAACGGCATCAGTAGAAGATAGGCGAGAATGGCACCGACCGGTTCAGACAAACCACTCAGAAAAGAAAGTTTGAATGCTTTTTTCTTATCTCCTGTCGCATAGTAGACGGGCACAGATACAGCAATACCCTCGGGGATGTTATGAATGGCAATCGCAGCAGCAATGGCTAATCCCAGCGCCGGGTCATTCAAGGCTGCAGTAAACGTCGCGATGCCTTCCGGAAAGTTGTGAATCGCAATCGCCAAAGCTGTGAACGTTCCCATCTTCAATAAATCAGGATCTTTCACGGCTGTGTCCCGTTTCGTCATATCTTCCACTTTTTTCACTTCGTGAGGGTTCCCTGATTTAGGAATGAATTTATCAATCAGTGCGATGACAAGCATACCTCCGAAAAAGGCGCCGACCGTCGTCCACTGCCCTGCCTCGTTCCCCATCGCATCGACGAGTGAATCCTGAGCTTTAAAAAAGATTTCCACCATCGATACATAGATCATAACCCCCGCCGAAAAACCGAGCGCAAGGGAAAGGAACTTCGTGTTCGTCGTCTTTGCGAAAAAAGCGATCAAACTTCCTACACCTGTGGCTAATCCCGCAAGCAAGGTTAGCCCGAAAGCCAATAACAAGTTTTCCATGGTACCTCTCCTTCAATTCGACCATTTTCTCTAAGCATATTGTAACGAAGGTTTTTCCTTAGAGCAACTTTTTTAGTTTCAGTTATATTTTATGAGCCCATAAAATAAGTGCTACACATTATTCTCAACTTTTATATTCATATTTAGAACCTCCCGTGCATAATCTATCCTTTTTTGCCCATAAAAAAACCACCTTCCGGATTGGAAAGTGGCGGATTACGGGAAATATTGAAAATGTGCTTCCACTTTTGCGACCGTTTCAAGTGTACCCGGTTCAATCGGAGTGGTGGCTGCTCCAAGAGCTTCTGCTTTTTGAAAACTTTGGACAGGTGCAACAGGCGCTGTTCCTAATTCCATGATCTTGACAGGGGTCTGATCCAGGTTCAACCCCATCGTATTTGCGATGGTCTGCGCATTGGCAAGCGCGTTTCCGAGAGCGATTCTTAACGCCTCTTGATAATTCTGATAGGGGTCACTCACTGTAAATGCAATACTGGATATCCGGTTCGCCCCGGCCGTTACCGCTGTATCAATGACATAACCGGTCTGACTCACATCGTCGATGGTGACTTTCAGCGTGTGGGTCACCTGATAGCCACGGAACTCCTGCTTGCCATCGACATAATCATACTCAGGAAAAATAAAGTAGTCCGCGGTTTGAATGTTTTCTTCCGGTATGCCGGCAGCAACCAATTGATTGCGTACGCTTTCCATTATCCGGGCATTATCCTGCTGTGCTTTTTCCAAGTTTTCATCCTGTGTCACGACGCCAATATTTACATTCGCCACATCCGGACGCACCTGCACTTTTCCGACCCCATTGACCTTGAGAAGTCTTCCCTCTCCTTCTCTTCCGATCTGCCTCATACCAGGATAATACATCTCGCATCTCCCCCTTTTACATTTAATGAAGAAGAACGAAGGATTATGTCCTTTCTCGAGATAAGGATTTTTCCCCATACTTTTATTTCCATTTTTTGAATACATAGTAAAAGGGGGGTGGTGTCGATGCATCGTGTATATGAAGAAAGCGTAGAAGAATTTAAATCTTATATTCTCGAGGGTTTACCCATGTACGGACGAAGGAAGCGTATTCTTATTTTAGGTGCGGGTATGGCCGGTCTTGTTGCCGGATCCCTTTTGAAAAAAGCCGGACATGATGTTGTTATTTTAGAAGGAAACGACCGCGTCGGTGGAAGGGTCCATACCATACGCGAACCTTTTTCAAATGGAAACTACATCGATGCCGGCGCCATGAGAATCCCAAAGAATCACCAATACGTCCAAACCTATATCGATCAGTTCGGCCTCTCGACCAACTCCTTCATTAACTCTAAACCCAACGACCTTTTTATGATCAATGGTCAAAGGGTGTTCCGATCGCAATATGAAGAAAACCCTGACCTCTTACAGTTCCATCTCCTCCCGCAAGAACGAGGAAAGACAGCCCGGCAATTGTTTCTGGACGCTGTCCAGCCGTTTCTAGACCTCTATCAGAATAGTTCGGATGAGGAGAAAAAGAAATTGGAAGATCAATTTTCTAATTTTTCCATGGGGGAATATTTGAGAAACAACCCTTACGGCCCCTCGATGTCCAGGAATGCTGTCCGTATGATCAAAGTGGTGCTTGGGATTGAAGGGTTTCCTGAGTTTTCCTTTCTTGATATCTTAATTGACATTACGTTTCCCATTTTCAATGGTCAAACGGAATTCGTTGAAATTCAGGGTGGCAATGACCGGCTTCCCCATGCTTTTCTACCTCAATTGATTGATAATATCTATTTCGAACAAAAAGTGACGAAAATCATTCACAACCATGACCATGTCACTGTCCATACAGAAGACCAGCGCTTTGCCAAACCATCGTGTTGGAAAGGTGACTTATTACTGACGACCATTCCTTTCAGCGCTTTTCAGTTCATCGACGTTCTACCCTTCGGTTGCTTATCTCAGAAGAAGTGGCAGGCAATTCGAGAGGTCATTAATGTCCCTGCCGTTAAGATCGGCATCGAATTCAAGACCCGTTTCTGGGAAAAGTATCCGATCGGAAATCTCATTTCTGACTTACCGATCCGTTTTGCTTACCAACCCAGTCACCACCAGGGCATGTCAGGACCAGGCATTCTACTAGCCAGTTACACGTGGGGACAGAATGCCCTTCTCTTTAACAGTCTCAGCCAGGAAGAAGCGACCAAAGAAGTACTTGAAAATCTCGCTCGTATCTACGGAAACATCGTTTATGAAGAATACATGCAGAGTGTCGTTTACAATTGGAGCCAAAATCCATTCTCCGCCGGATGCTTCACTTTGTTTACCCCGGGACAGAGCCGTGATTTGGAAGAAGTGATGCCGCTGCCGGAAGGTCGGATCCACTTCGCTGGTGAACAAACATCCTCCTACCATGGCTGGATTGAAGGCGCTATCGAATCCGGTATCCGTGCTGCGAAAGAAATGAATGAACAGTGAATGTGTGGGCTGGTCGTGAGGTGCCTGGCACCACATCACATGAAAGATACAAAAAACCCCTCTCCATTATTCAAAACGGAAAGGGGTTTTCATTTTATGAAGCTTCTTTTTGTTCGGCACTCAGCTCTTCGCCGGAGCCGCTCCAAATTTTAACGGATTGGTTCTCTTTTTTGACGGGATACACGACTTTGTATTTCTTCATCTGCACTTCCCCATCCACCGTTTCTTCGGCTGTGAGGAAAGCAGTCACTTCCATGTGGTCACCCTTCGGATCGACAACGAGGTTATCCACTTTCACGCTGAGGGTATTGTTGTAGCCGGAACGGAAGTCTTCAAAAGAAATGTCTTCCTGCCAGCTGGCACTGAGTAAAGAATACGCGGTGACGAAATCCCCTTGATTGATGCTGTCATAAAAATACTGCACCATATAACTCGCCTGCTCGGCATCTGTTCCTGTCACGGGAGAGTATACCTCGCCCGTAAGCTCTGGAAATTCCGGAAGCGATCGCATCGGCGATTCACTCCAGCGCTTCACCATAGGAAGTACATCAGCAACCGGGATGCTGAATCCGATCGTTTCGTCATTCATTTTGGCAGTATTGATCCCGATGACCTCACCGGTTTCCCTGTCAAGAAGGGGGCCGCCGCTGTTTCCTGGCGAAATTGGTGCGGAAATCTGGTATAAGTTTTTGTAATGGAAAGGCTCGATATCGAGCGTCCGCTCAAGGCCGCTGATTTCCCCGCGCGTAACGGTGTTTTGCAGCCCTAGTGGACTACCCAGCGCCAGGACTTCATCAAGAAGTTCCGCTGTATTCTCTTCTCTAATTGGCAGCGGGTCTTTTCCTTTCAAACCTGGTACCCGAACGACAGCAACATCAATATCACGGCTGACGCCGATCACATCACCGGGCATTTTTTTCCCATCCGATGTAATGATATTAACCTTCTCTGTATTTGCAACCACGTGTGCATTCGTTATGATATCTCCCTGCTCATTGTACAAAAACCCTGAACCGACCGAACCATCTTCGAGTTCTAACTGCACGACAAGCTTCTGCGATTCAAAAATGATCTCCTGTGTTTCCTTAGGTACTTCTCCCTCTTCGTCATCTTCAGCGGGTGGTTCATTTAAAACAGCCGAAACTGTGACGTCTTTTTGAACGGTGTCCATCACGTAGAAAACGCCCGCAATCCCGCCACCAAGAATCAAAAGAGTGGCGAGAAGGCTGATGATCCAAGAGCGTTTCATCTTCCATCCCCCTATTCTACGAGCCACTCCATCTCTGTCATTTCAACGGAGTATTCTCCTTCTTCTAATTCATAATGTACTTTTTCAAAAGTCCCCTGATCGCCAGGGTTCATATAGTTCGGGAACACTTTCACAGATTCTGAACGGACGACCTTTCCATCTTTATCGAGGATGTCGTATTTGACGGTAACCGTGCTGATGATCTGTGTGGCTACACTTTTCAGTGATCCCTTCACTTTATAATCACCGAACTCATCTTTCGTTATTGAGAGATCGACAACTTCCAGTGCCTGCGTCTGGTTGCGCAATTCATCCTGGGCTGCCTGCTGCATGGCACTTTCAAGCCTCTGCTGTTCCGCTTGTTCGAAGGCTGACTTCTCCTGTTGGATCCGTTCCTTCAACTGAATCAGCTTTTCATCATTGGACACATATTGCAACCCTTGATCGATGGTGGCAATCGCTTCTGCATAGCGTTTTTCACCGGCTGCTGCTTCCGCTTTTTTCGTCGACTGGTTCACGATTTTTTCAAAAATTTTATCCCGGACTTTGGAGGCTTCTTCCAGGTTAAGGCCGGATAATGTATTCAATTTCCCTGCCAGTTCATCCACGTTCGTCAACTTTGAAAGCTCCTGATTGACTTCCTTTAACGTCAATCTGGAATCCATTTCATTCATTTTGGGCACAAGGGTGACAAGCAGGCGGCTGTCTTCCTGACGCAAAGCCTCTTGGATGGCCGTAAGCTTCTCATTCGCCTTTTTCAAAGAACCTTCTTCAATCCACTGACCGACTGTCTCCAGTTCCTTATCCCAAGTCAATGCTTCCTGAACAGAGCCGAGTTCCTGCTTGAGAGCCTCGATCTCCGGTCGGCGGTCAATCGCTCCGACGAGCAGATTTTCAGCTTTCCGGTATTCGCCGGCGAGAGCTTCCTGCTCGGCCTCTTTTTTCATCGCAACCACTTCGGAATTCACATCTTTTTGATAGTCATAAACAAAATAAAGGGCTACCCCCATTACGACAAGCATGATGATAGGCGTAATGATTGGCAACCACGATCGTTTAGCCGTGCTATTCTGTTCAGGTGTTCCTATTAAGTTCTTTCCACATTGAGAACAAAAACGGGCACCGTCATCCATCTTATGCTGGCAATGAGGACATTCAGTCATGGTCCCGTCCTCCTTTTCTATCACTTTCATAATTCTGGAATCTCAAAGAATCCTTATCTATTATAGCATGCCATCCGATGGATTAGTAAACGACATAGGTCCCTTTTTTTCAAAAAAATTCCCTCATGCAGGATAAGCGCACGGCCCGTTCTTATTTGTCCGCATAAAATGATGTATCTGAAACCCGAGAGGAGGGTCCTCATGTCAAATCGCCCTAATGAAAACAAGCCGAGCAGAAAGCCCTCAAAACCGTGCTGTGGACGCAAACGTAAAGGGACATCACGCTGAAAATAACTGGAGCCGCAGAATAAAAGCGGCTCTTTTTCAAAAAGGTGTCATTTGTCACAGGAATGTAATCTATTTGTAGGTATTTTGTCTTTGTAAGGGCATCCGGCAGTTGTTACAATGGGCTAAGTGAAATATTGAAAGGGGACATGCATAATGAACAAACGTCTACTATCCCTTCTTCTTTTGCCTATGGTCATCTTCGGTCTTACACTTCCGGTAGCTGCCGATGAAGTGGACAAGCCCGCTCAAAATATTGAAACGAAATCCCTCTCTTTAGATAAAAAAACCAAAGATCTCGAACGTTTTCCAGATAAAGAAAAGAAAGCCGTCACAGCATCCACGAAGAAAGATGATGTCAAACGCACCGTTGCTGTGGAAGCAACGGCCTACACGGCCTTTTGTGAAGGATGCAGCGGAGTCACTTACACAGGGATTGACCTTCGTGCCAATCCGGATCAAAAAGTGATCGCCGTCGATCCGAACGTCATCCCTCTAGGATCTAAAGTACGCGTACCCGGCTATGGTGTAGCCGTCGCTGGTGACATTGGTGGAGACATTGAAGGTCACCGCATCGATCTCTTTATGGCACAGGAAAATGACGCCTTCGACTACGGACGCCGTCAAGTCGAAGTGGAAATTCTGAATTAAACTCTTCCTTTAAGGGAGAGTTTTTTTATTTTTGCAGCAGCATTTTGAAACTTGCTCTTACCGAAATACGTATCCCATAAGAACGACACATACACATCGAGACAGTTTTCACGTTCAGATCCTAATGAAAGGGAATGATTCAGATTGAGTATCATCATGTACATCGGCCTATTTATCGCTCAAATTATTGGCGTAACACTCGCCGCCATAATTTTCATCTCTATATTTTCAAAAAGCAGAAAAAAAGGATGGATCATTCTTTCTTTCCTAAGCGCATTACTCGTGTTTCAACTCATTCAAGGGTTCAATATCTCTATAGCGATGGGCACGGGCATGGTCATCATTGACCTCTTTGTCATAGTTGCCGCATTCCTGACCCTTAAACAAAAAAAACTCTAAAAAAAGCGCCGCTTCCTTTTCACAGGAAAGCCGCGCTTTTTTAATCTCTGCTGAACCTTGTTTTCTTTGCACACTTGTCTAAATAAAAACTTTCAACCCCGCTCGTATGAAGTGCGACGCCATCTTCTAAGAACCACCATGTCCCTTTGTCCAGCTGCTTCGTGATGAACTCAGAGGCTTCGCGTTCATTCATTTCTTCGCTCAACTCCAGGTCATGCGTCACAACGCGCTTACTATCCAACAGGAAAATCACGTGCCACTCTTTTTTTGATGCCATGTTAACCACTCCTTTTCCTATATGTAACTTACTATTACTTACCCACCTGCTTTTTAGTTTAATCTTAAAATTAAAACTCATACATCTTTTACAACAGACATAGGTATGGGCGTCTGTGCCTTTCCGTATTTTTATCGGTATCTTTGATGGTTAAGTTCTGCCGCTTGTTATTTATTAGCAGGTTTAGTGAATATATTAGCGACTTTCCTGCATTTATTAGCAGGTTCAGTAAATAGAAGCCATTTTCTCCTTCAATAGCAGCTACAACAACCCTGAAAACAACAAAAAAGCCACGCCGGCAGCGTCGCTTTCGATCTCAGTCTTTATGTAGGGGGAGGTGCGCCAGATGTACGCCAAGAAGTTCTTCGATTTGCTTTCCCACAAACAAAGAAAAACCAGCGAGTGACATATGAGCGAGCGACAGGTATAAGACATCCCTCCAATAAGTGTTTTAGGTCGTCCTGTCTACACATTTATTGTACCACTTGTCCACGTTGAATCATGTTAATTCTACGTAAAGACTGAGCTTTGTTCTCTTTGTACAACCATTGTATGCAACATGATTTACAAATAGACGAGTCTTCGTTACAATATCAAAAGTTCTGTTAATACTAAGTAAACAAATCGGATTTAGGAGGAATAAAACATGCAACAACAGACTGCCCAGCAGACGGTCGAAGAAAACAATCGTTCGACCGTTGTCGCTCCGTTAGATCCGGTACAAAAGCCATTCGTATGGATCGGAGCGATCGTATCGCTGCTTTTATTTATAACGATTATATCTGTCACCACCTTCACGCAGGGCGTGCTGTTCTTGATTGGCCTTGCTTTCGGACTCGTGCTTCTGCATGCACGGTTCGGCTTCACTTCTGCATTCAGACGGCTGATTTCGGTCGGAAATGTGCAGGGGCTTCAAGCACATATGCTCATGCTCGCTGTTGCGACAACCCTATTTGCTATCATCCTTGGTACAGGATTCAGTTTCACAGGTAACGCGCCTCAAGGGTATGTGTTCCCTGTCGGCATCAGCGTTGTCTTCGGTTCCTTTATTTTCGGAATCGGCATGCAGCTCGGGTCCGGCTGTGCATCCGGAACGCTTTACACTGTCGGTGGAGGTAAATCTTCCATGATCCTCACGCTGCTCGGTTTCATCGGAGGGTCCGTACTTGGTGCTTACCACATCGGATTCTGGCGTGAAACGCCTACACTTCCAGCTATTTCATTAGCGGAGTCCACCGGCTTCGGTTATTTCGGCGGCTGGATTCTGCAGCTGGCGATTTTCTTAGGCATCTATGGCATTACGGTTAAAGTGGCTCGGAAAAAGAATCCGCCGAAAATGGCGCCGCTTAAAACGACGACCGGTTTGAAAAAACTTTGGCGTGGCGCCTGGCCGCTGCTTCTTGCTGCTGTGATCCTAGGCGTATTGAATGCCATCACCCTTGCGGTACGCGGCAATCCTTGGGGAATCACTTCCGCCTTTGCACTTTGGGGCTCGAAGTTCATCCAGATGTTCGGTGTCGATGTTGCGGGCTGGACGTATTGGTCCAATGATCCGGCACCACTCAATCAAACCGTCCTTGCCGACTCCACAAGTGTCATGAACTTCGGCATCATCCTTGGCGCGTTCATCGCGGCAAGCTTTCAAGGCAACTTCAAGCCAGGAAAAATCAAACCCGGCATCGGGGCTGCGTCCATCATTGGTGGTGTTCTGATGGGATACGGCGCACGCCTTGCCTTCGGATGTAACATCGGCGCGTATTTCGGCGGCATCGCCTCCTTCAGTCTTCATGGCTGGGTATGGATGATCATGGCGCTCGCCGGCACCTACCTTGCTCTGTTCCTGCGTCCGATTTTCGGCATGAAAAACCCAAACCCAAAAGATTCCATTTGTTAAAAGAAAACCCTCCAGCTTCCCGGCTGGAGGGTTTTTGGATAGGTTGATATATAGAATATTCAGCCGATATTTACCTGCTTTTCATTGATATATTGGTGATTTAACCGATATATTTTAAATTCAACCGATATAATCGAAATTTAATTGATACCTGTCCAAACCACCCACCTGTTTCTTTTTCAAAAAATGTGGTATGATAAGAGCAGATATAGGATACACATAAGAAAAGGACCACAGCTGGCACTGTGGTCCTCCCGGATCAGCGCTTCAGCCAAAGGGCGCAGCCTTAAAATAGACTCACCCGCATTCACGTCAGAATAGGGAGTCTATTTTTTTATGCGTAAAATCGCGACAACTAAGCCGAGAACGGAAACGATGAACGAACTGAACGCGATCATCACCATCAACGATTCATACATACTCAGAGGCATCACCCCCTTTGCGGTGGGGTTAGCCGACACCCTATTCAATTGGCATAAAGCGTGATCCACTTTAAATTATACCATGTCCTTCCATGGAAAAAGACAGGCTTTTTGGACTATCCCATTAAAAAGGGAAGGCACCGACGACGGGCCTTCCCTTCTCTCTTATAACAACTTCGCTACAAACTTCCGGCTTCTCGGTCCGTCAAACTCACAAAAGTAAAGCCCCTGCCAGGTTCCAAGCACAAGCCTGCCATCTTCCACAAGCAGTGTCTGAGCATGTCCGACCGTGCTCGTTTTCATATGAGCAGCCGTGTTTCCTTCAGCATGGCGGTCTTCCGGGTGATCCCATGGATACACTTCACGGAAGCGGTTCAGCATATCTGTTTTCACATCAGGATCGGCATTTTCATTTACTGTAAGACCTGCCGTCGTGTGCATCGATTGTACAACGACAACACCGTCCTTGACGCCTTCCTCACGGATCCAGTCCTGGACCTGGCTGGTCACATCAATCATTTGATCATGGTGATCGGTTTTAACATGAAACGTCTTCAACATATCATCAACCTCCGATTTCTGAAGCGGCAAACGCTTCTAGTTTTTCATAGGTCGCATTTTCTTCTTCAAAAAATTGCTTTTCGGAAACTTCAAAGGTGTGGGCTTCCAAATCGACGTCGACCTCTGCTTGATAGACATTGGTTCCATTCCCGCGCAGCTGGATAGAGAAACGTCCCTCTTCTTTTTCCACGACACAGTTAACGAGCCCGCCTTTGTTGATGACCACGATCGGTGTATCCAAATCATTCGGTCCTAGAATCGTCGATACTAACGAAGAGGCACTCATCGCGGTGCCGCAGGCATTCGTCAAGCCTACGCCGCGCTCGAACGTCCGGACGAAGATTTTGTTTTTCTCTAACACCTGAACATAGCTCACGTTCACACCATTCGGAAAAACTTCCGGCAAAGCATTCGCTTTTTTCCCGACCGACAGCAGCTCCTCCTGATCGACGGAATCAACTATAGTCACAATGTGCGGGTTCGGCACGCTCAAGGCTGTGAACGTGCGCGTCTCGGACAATCCTGGAATTTTCACATCGACGGCTTCTTTTCCGTCAAAAATCATCGGCAGGGACTCGACCTCGAAACTAACCGGCTCAATCATGACAGAGAACGTTTCGATCTCCGGGAAGATTTCCTCCACTTGTGAAACGGGAAGGACGGCTTTTTCTGTTTCGATCGCGATTTCCTTGTTCCCCAGTTTCTCAATCATATGTCGCGCGACACAACGCAGCCCGTTGCCGCACATTTCGGCTTCCGTGCCGTCGGAGTTGAACATCCGCATCCGACCTTCTGCTTTTTCACTCGGCATCACAAAAAGAATGCCATCCGAACCGATCCCTTTAGCTCGGTCACACAATAGTAGTGAAAGCTCCTCACGCTCGGTTTCTGAAAAACGAAAGTCTTTTTCAATCTCATCGATCAGGATGAAATCGTTCCCTGATCCGTGGCATTTGATGTATGGAATCTTCATAGTGTAACTCTCCCCTGGCGTTCATTTTTTCATTATCATAGCATACATACGCGTAAAAAAAGAAGCGTGTGACCGTTAAGTCGCACGCTTTTTCATCAACCATAAAAAGTAAGGCGCACCAATTAAGGCGACGAGAATCCCTGATGGAATTTCGTTAGGCGCAAGGAGTGTCCGACTGAACAAATCCGCAACGACCAGCAGCGCTCCGCCGATCAGCATCGTAACAGGCAGCAGCTTCTGATTAACGCTCCCCACAAGCAGCCGTGCAAGGTGCGGGGCGATCAGGCCGACGAATCCGATAGAACCGACCGCAGCGACACTACAGGCGGCAAGGAGTGTGGCGATCAACGCCATTTGAAAGCGGACGTTCACGACACGGAGTCCGAGCCCTTTGGCCGTATCGTCACCGAGCGACAGTACATCGAGCGTTTTAATATAAAAAGCAAGCAGTGGGATGAACAACAAGACCGGCCAGATCAAGTATTGCAGCAGTTCACTCCACCCTTTGGCATACGTTGTTCCAGAAAGCCACGTTAACGCGGAGGCTACGCTGATATCCGCCTGGACCACCATGATTTGAATGAGCGCCGAACCGAAGGCAGACATCCCGATTCCGAGTAACGCCAGTACCGTCGGTTGGAACTCCGCTTTAGCCCCGAGAGCCATGACAATGATGAAGAAGACCAACGCGCCGGCCATCGCACCGACGGGAATCCACACAGCCGATACACTGAACCAGTACATCGTCATCAACGCGCCCACACCAGCACCGGAAGTGATCCCGATAACAGAAGGGTCCGCCAGCGGATTTCGTAATACTCCCTGAAAAATGAGACCACTGACTGCGAGAACCGCTCCACTGAACAAAGCGACAAGCGCACGCGGCAGTCTCAAGTCTATGATCAAGTTTTGTAAGAAAGTATTCGCTTCCCCGAAGAACGCATTGTAGGTGACCAACGGCTCAAATCCGTAGTTCCCTGAAGCAAGGCTGACGAGCAGCGTAATCATGATAAGCGCCAGTAAAGCGGGCAGCAGTTTTTTCATCGAAAGGGTTGCGGAATTCTTCCCGGCCATGATCGCCCCGCTATCCTGACTGCCTGTCTGTTTCATGCGCATGACAAGCCAGATGAGCCATGGTGAACCGACAAGCGCTGTAATGGCTCCGACGGGCAGTTCATTGAAGGACGGATCAATGACTCTAGCGAGAACGTCCGCTAAAAGCAGTACGTTTCCTCCCCATAAAAACGATCCTAAGATGAGCGGCAGGTGGGCACGGTAACCGATCAGTTTGATCAAGTGCGGCGCGACAAGTCCGACGAAGCCGATTGGACCGACAATACTGACGGTCACACTCGTCAAAAGCACAGCGGCGATGATCGTCACGACTTTAACACTGCGCACATTCTGCCCGAGCGCCGTCGCGACATCGTCCCCGAGGGTAAGCGTGTCAAGTTTGCTGGAATAGCTCAGAGACACAATCACTCCCACGATGATCACCGGAAGTGAAAACGTGACGCCGCCCCAGTCGTTTTGGATCAGTGTTCCTGATCCCCACAAAAACAGCCCCTGTGTTTCATTTTCATAAAAAATCTGCAGGACCGAAGTGAGCGCTGAGAACAGGAACGTCACGATCATCCCGGCAAGCACCATCCGGACAGGTGTTGCATCCGAACCCCCTGAGAGAACGTAGACAAATAGGAACGTCAGAATACCGCCGAGAAAAGCAGTCATGATTCCATTCCCGACCATAGCGGTTGGCAGGAAAATCGTTGTTACAACGACAGCAAAATATGTTCCTGAATGAATGCCAAGCGTACTTGCAGACGACAACGGGTTTTTCGTAACGGTCTGTAGAATCACACCAGATACAGCCAGCGCCCCACCGGCAATGATCCCCATTACGGCCCGCGGCAGCCTGAGTGTTCGAACCGTATGGTGCTGGAGCGTATCCTGAGGATTGACGATTGATTCAACCACAACCCTCAATGGTATTTCCACATTCCCTTGATTGATATGTATAAATGTTAAAAGACACAACAACGCGGTCCCACCTCCAAAGGTGAGAACCGCAATCATTGTGTTCTTAAGTGTAGAATTCATAACATCCACTCACTTTATTTTTCTTCAAGTGCTGCGTTCACCACTTGTTCAGCTAAGACTTCTGCGGATAGTGGTCCACCGAATGTCCAGGCATCCCCTGGCATTTGATACGTACGATCTTCTTTTACGAACGCAAGGTTTTCCCATACCGGATTACCTGAAAGCTGTTCTTCGAAAATGTTGTCTTCTTCCTGAACGATGTAGAAGAAGTTGGAGTCCTGATAGTTTTGCAGCGCTTCGACAGTTGTTTCGGTGTAGCCGTATACTTCAAGCTTTTCAGACTCATAATCGTTCTTCATACCCATGCTGTTCATGATCTGTGCGACCATGGAGTTGTCTGTGAACAAACGAAGCGTCGGCGTGTCCTGCATCGTGAACGCTTGAGTGATCACATAGTTCATGCCATCTTTCCCTGCCTCTTCAAGGCGGGCCTGCTGCTCTTTGAATGTCTTCTCCATATCAGAAAGGACTTGTTTAGCTTTGTCCTTTTTATCGACGATTTTTGCCATCGTATTGAACTCTTCTTTCATATTCTTGAACTGATCCTGAGCCGCTTCTTCAGAGTATGGGGCGAACATCACTGTTGGTGCGATGCTTTCCAAATCCTCTTTGATCGCATTGTGGCGGAAATCAACACCAATGATTAAATCAGGATTCAAACGGGAGATTGCTTCCAGGTTCGGCTCCTGACGTGTCCCTACGTCTTCCACATCTTCGCTGAATGGAATACCGACATTAACCCAGTCTCCATACTGATCAAGACCAGCGACACCAACCGGCTCCATGCCAAGCGCCTGAAGGTTTTCCGCATAGGTCCACTCTAGAACAACGACTTTCTTCGGTGTTCCTTCAATCGTCTGCTCTCCGTTCGCGTCTTCAATCGTAACCGAACGCGTTTCCTCTTCTGTTGTTTCTTCTTCCTGATCTTCTGTTCCTTCGCTACCTGATCCTTCCTCAGAACCGCCTCCGCAGGCAGCAAGAAGGACTAGCCCAAGCATGAGGGCAAACAACCAAAACTTCTTCATAATCGACATCCTTTCACACGTTTCTATTATGTAGAATCCTTGATCAATCGCTTCATCTTTATACCCTTTTATAAAATTTCAACGAATGATAAAGATTCTCATTATCATCACAATCATTATCCTACCCTAGACACAAATTTCTGTCAATGAAAACTTTTCTCAATTACAACCAGGGCTGATGTTTAGGCCACTATTTTCTTACTAAGTAGCCATGGCGTTGAGTCAGAGCATTACTTTCACTCATTTGTTTGAGGTCGCTATCCACTACATTACGAATCCATTTCTTCCAACCAGTCATAAAAAATCAATCCTCTTCCCGCTTCAAAACCTTCCTTCCTCACAAGCTGTTTAAACACTTCCATTAGTCCTCCATAGAAATAGCGCAGCAATTCAGTACGTACCATCCCTTTTTTATAAGCAAAAACCGCCTGCCTGAACGTCTCATTGATCTTATCCATATAGTGCTCGACCGGGTGCTGCAGCTTCCATTGTTTAAACGAACTTTGAGCCGTCCTCCATGCTGGTAAAACCTGCTCCACGCCTACAAATGGCAAAGAGGTATCAATAAAAGAAGCTGGAATGAAAGAAGGCAGAAACGAAGCATCAAACGGTACTACTTTACTAATAGAAGATTTTCTCTGTTTTTTCTCTGTTTCAGGTGTGGATTTAGCTGCTTGAGGGTTGTCCTGTCGAGGGGTTTCCGTTTTTTGTGGGGTGTCATGAGGGGTGTCATCCGAGGGTAAAAAAAGATTCGGCTGCGGGAGGAACACGAGCAGGTTGCCACCCTGCCGTCCGTTCGGTTTTTTCGTTACGACTTTTTCAATCAGTTTCTCGGACACGAGGCACCTTAAAGAACGAACCACGGTGCTCTCACTCAAACCCGTCCCTTTTACGATCGTGACTCTTTTCGGAAAAGCAACACCGGGAAACTTGACGGCATGACGCCAGATGAACGTCAGTACCTTGATTGTCCCCTCTGACAAAGCTGCTTTTCTTTTATATAAAAAACTGCGCACATGCAGGTCGAGCTCTTTTTTATCTTTGAACCGCTGATGGTCCTTTAAGCTGTTCCAATCCATATTTCTTCCACTCCTATTTTACAGTCTCAAACTATAATCGATAGAAGTGACAGTTTGGTGTCTAAAAAAATGAACGTTTTCATAAAATTTAGAGTTCAGACACTTTGGATGGGCTTTAGGTCACTATCAAGCTGCGTTAAGTCACTTTACCTTAGCGTTAGGTCACTTTCCCGCAACGTTAAGTCACTTTAACTGTCTGTTCGGTCACTTTCACACAGAACGACCCATCCGAAACCTCCAAAAAACCTGTTTAAACAGGCCCCAAAACGGTAATTCTAAAATTGTCGGCCCAATTTATGAACATTTTGTGTCCAAAGTGCGAATTTTTTGTTACAATAATATCAAAGAAAACGTTTACATTAAGGAAACATCAATAAGGAGATGATTTTCATGGGTGCGATCGTAATGTTCTTGATTTTGGCGACAGTGGCTCCATTTCTATTCTTACAAGCGAAAAAGATGGCTTTCGCCGTCGCGCAATCGATTCTGCTCATCGGCATGTGGCTGTATTTCTTCCAGGTGACGATGTATTCAGATCCAGGAGTATTCTCCATCACATGGTCGATGTTCTACCTCGGTTTAATCGGCGCGCACGTCGCCTGGGTGATGTTCATCGTGTCTACGGTGAAATCCGGCCCTGGTTACAAAGAAAGTTTATCCAAAGAAAAAGAAACGCTCCTTTCCTGATTCCAGGAAAGAAGCGTTTCTTTTTTTAATCTCTCGGCTGCAGTTTGTACAGTTGGATCATCGCCTGTACGAAACTGAAGCCAGTCAGAATATATAAGATAAATTTAGGGTCATAGGAGGAATAAAGCGCTCCACCCAATGAAAAAGCCGTCAGCAGTATGCAAAGAACGAATCCAACTAAATCTTTCCACGGCCATCCGGCCTCCATCGGCATGTTTTGTTTTTGTTCCATCCTAATAACCCCCGTTTGTTTTAATGACCGCTATGGTCTTCTGAATGCTGTTCTTCGTGCTGTTGGTTCTCGCCCATATCTCCGTGGTCTCCATGGTCATGCCCGAAGGACATAACGAACAGGGAGCCTGCGACAAGGATACCAGCAAGTGCGAAGCCGTGGAACATCATGTTCCATGGCACATGTCCATTTCCGCTTGATGCTTCTGTGACGTGCATGAACATGAACAATTGAACGCCCGCCTGCAAAAGAGCCAGAATCATAATACCGATAATAACCCATGTGACAGGCAGATCAGATTGAATCGCTGCCCAGGCGGCCACCAGCGTCATGACGAGTGACAAGATGAATCCAATGACGTGATTCATCGGTACGCGTTTTTTAGAATCGGCCATATTAAATCACCATCCCAATCAGATAGACACTCGTGAAGATGAAGATCCAAATGACATCAAGGAAGTGCCAATATAAACTGATGATAAAGAATTTACGGCTTGTGACGTTCGTCAGTCCACGCTGCTTGATTTGGATCAAGAGCAGAATCGCCCAGCCGATACCAAGCGTAACGTGCAGCCCGTGTGTTCCGGCAAGGATAAAGAATGCTGACCAGAAAGCACTGGACTGGATCGTTGCTCCTTCATGCGTATAGTGAACGAATTCGTAAATCTCAAAGCCAAGGAATCCAAGACCAAGAGCTAACGTAATGACCATCCAGAGGATCAGTCCCTTGACCGATCCCCTTCTCATTTCATGAATCGCAAGTCCACATGTGAAACTACTCGTCAATAGCAGGAAGGTCATGACAAGAACGATGCCCGGTTCGAACAATTCACTTGGCAGCGGGGCATCGGCCGTACGACCGAACAGCACCGCATACGTTGCGAAAAGAGTAGCGAAGAGGACGACTTCGGCTCCAAGGAAAATCCAGAAGCCCATGATGCCCATTTGACCTTCTTGGGTGCGATATTCTAAAGGACCTGTTTTCAGTTCTTCCGCAGCCATATCATAACCCCCTCGCTTTTTTCTCTGTGCGTTTGATTTCTTCAACCGGTACATAGTATCCGTCGTCGTAATCGAAGGAACGGCGGATCATCATGAATACGGCACCGATCAATCCGAAGACCGCGACATACATCCATTCGAAGACGAGACCGAAACTGGCAAGTCCAAGCAGTGCCATCATGATGAACGGCTGTGCTGTGTAACTTGGCATGTGGATCGGCTTCACTTTGTCTTCCTCAAACGTCGTCTTGCCTTCTTCTTTCATACGGATATATGGATCGATTTCGTCCACATATGGAACCGTTGCAAAGTTGTAGTAAGGTACTGGTGTCGTTGTCGCCCATTCAAGCGTACGACCGTTTCCATTCCAGGAGTCGCCAGTTGTTTCTCGCTCACTGTAACGGTAGCTGTAGTAGACGTTGTAAACGAACACGATGAAACCAAGTCCCATTCCAAAGGCACCGACAGTTGAGATGACGTTCAATGGAAGCCACTCGGCGACGTTCGTGATGAACAAACGACGCGGCATGCCGTCAAGTCCCAGGAAGTACTGCGGGAAGAAACACACATGGAAGCCAAAGAAGAACAACCAGAATGCCCATTTACCCAAACGCTCGTTCATCTTGTGACCGAACATTTTCGGATACCAGAACACAAGACCTGCGAAGCAGGCGAAGACAGTACCTGCGATCAGCACATAGTGGAAGTGCGCGATCAGGAAGTACGAGTTGTGGAACTGATAGTCCGCTGCCGCCATACCGAGCATGACACCTGTGACACCACCAAGAATGAAACTTGGGATGAAGGCCAGGGACCAAAGCATCGGTACAGTGAACTCGATTTTCGATTTATATAAGGTCGCAAGCCAGTTGAAGATCTTCACTCCGGTCGGTACGGCGATCAACATCGTCGATATTGAGAAGACGGAGTTGACGAATGCGCCGGCACCCATCGTGAAGAAGTGGTGGACCCATACTAAGAAACTAAGCAATGCGATGACGATCATGGACCAGACCATCACATTGTAGCCAAACAGTCGTTTTTTCGCGAATGTGGCGATGACTTCGGAGAAAATACCGAAGGCCGGAAGAATAACGATGTACACTTCCGGGTGTCCCCACATCCAGAACAGGTTCGCCCACATCATCGGCAGGCCTTCCCCTGTCAAAGTAAAGAATTGTGCACCGAAAATACGGTCAATCGTAAGTAGTGCAAGAGCTACTGTCAAAATCGGGAACGCGAACACGATGATGAAACAGGTCACCAACGTCGACCATGTGAAGATCGGCATATGGAAAAGCTTCATGCCAGGAGCACGCATTTTCAAAATCGTCACCATCAGGTTGATCCCTGTTGCAAGGGTACCAATTCCTGATAGCTGCAGTCCCATCAGATAGAAGTTTTGACCAGGTCCCGGGCTCATCGCTGCACCGGATAGCGGCGTGTAACTTGTCCACCCGGCATCCGGAGATCCTCCGATGACGAAGGAAATGTTGAAAAGCGCCATTCCGAAGAAGAAGGACCAGAAACTTAGGGCGTTCAAATATGGAAACGCGAAGTCACGCGCTCCGATCTGTAATGGAACGATGATGTTCATGAGTCCAATCAAGAACGGCATCGCCATGAAAATGATCATGATCGTTCCGTGCGTTGTGAAAATTTCGTTATAGTGCTGGGAGTTCAAGAATCCCAAATCAGGAAATGCCAGCTGCACCCTCATCATCATGGCGTCGACGCCACCACGGAATAACATGAGAAGGGCACTTAAAATATACATGACACCGATTTTCTTATGGTCAACGGTCGTCAACCATTCGCTCCAAAGCCATTTCCATTTTTTGAAATACGTCAGAATGAAAAGGAGGGCAATCCCTACTAGAGCCATCGATACCATGGCACCATAGATGATCGGTTCACCGGTGACTAGAATATCTGTAATGTGCATGTCTTCACCTGCTTTCTTTACGTTCTATTGGAAGCTCTCTTGTTTTTCAATTTCATATAAATGAAGCTTCTCTTTGAATTGTTCACGGTACTTATCGACGACGTACCCCATATCCTCTCTCGTATGGTGCTTCACATAATCCAGATGTGTGTTGGAATAGGATTGTACGTCGGTCATGCCAGGTGCCAGCAGCTCATCATAACGTTCTGCTGTCAGCTCTGGTGCTTCGTTTTTGATTTCCTCTGCCCATGTATTGAATTCTTCTTCGCTCTCGGCATAAACCTTGAACGTTTGAGCAGCAAAACCTTCCCCATTGAAGTTGGAGTTACGTCCATCGTAGACCCCTTCTTCATCGGCCTCTAGATACAATGTCGTCATCATACCGGCCATGTTGTACTTTTGACCGCCGAGTGCCGGAATCCATAGTGCTGACATCGAATCTGCGGATGACAGTCTGAATTCGATCGGACGATCGGTCGGGATGTGTAAGTAGTTCACGGTTTCAATATCCTGCTCCGGATAACTGAAGAACCATTTCCAATCCGCGGTTGTCGCATAAACAACGAGCGGCTCTTTCACCTCTTCACCAGCTTCGGGCTCGGGAGGCTTTTCCAAATCGAACAGCGTCGTAACCGTCGGTATGGATAATAGGACAACAATAATAATAGGAATAATCGTCCAGATGACCTCGATCGTCGTATTTCCATGGAGATTCGGGTCATAGTCACTTTCTTTACGTCCCGGTCGGTTCTCTCGGTACTTGATGAGCATGTAGGCAAATAGAGCAAACACAACAACAATGATTCCAAGCATGAACCAAAGGGAGTATACAATCAGGTCATATTGACTTTGAGCGACCGGCCCTTTGGGATCGAGCACAGTCATTTCCAACTGCCCGCACCCGCTTAAGAAAAGAATCAAGCCGAGCGGCAGCAAACCTAACCATCTATTGCGGAGATGTTTAGCTTTCATGAATCTTAACCCTCCTATCAATCTGTTAAATTATAAGTATAAAACTCGGAAACTAGGAGCTGTTATACGTATCAGGGCTTGACTGATTATATCAGATTTTGCGGAATTTGAAGTACAAGTTCACAACTTTGTCATACATCGTTCACGAACTTTTAATAAATCCGCCACATGATAGACGCTTTCAAGGAAATTACTAACAATTTTATTAAAAATAAGGATGTGTGTTCAGGAAGGGGTTGGTATTTTATAACGTCGAATAAACAAGAACAACCGGGGATGGTGCGCTCTCCCATCTCCGTTCCCTTCCAGCAGGTGAAACAAAACCTTTTCCATACATTTGCGGCTTATATTAAATTCAACTTTTCAGAAAAAATAAAGAACCTGTTTCACTATAAAAGTGAAACAGGTTCTCAGATTTGATGAAACACCTTTTATGGAAGAAGGACGATTTTTCCTTTTTTACCCGATTCCTTGAAATACTGCTGCGCTTCCTTCGCTTCTTCTAAAGGGAAGGTACGATCGATCACAGGCTGGATTTTCTGTTCAGCGATCGCTTTTAACATCCGTTGGAATTCTTCACGTGTACCTAAAACAGAGCCATACATCGTGATGTGTTTCAAATAAAGGGTGCGGAAATCGAGTTCTGTTTTTTGACCACCGGAAGAACCGGATGTACAGAATTTCCCGCCTTTTTTAAGTACAGTCAAAGCCGTAGAGAACAAGGCATCTCCGACGACGTCAAGCACCGTATCAATCGGACCGCCGTTGGCCTCTAAAATTTCATCCGCCAGGTTCTCGGATTTATAAGACAGGACATGGGTCGCTCCAAGTTCCCTCATTCTCTCTTCCATGCTCAAATCTCCGACGAGGGCGATGACATCCGCTCCGAAGACTTTGGATGCGATTTGAATGTTAAGCGAGCCTACCCCGCCGTTGGCTCCTGTGACCATCACCGTTTCGCCCGGTTTCGGCTGCACTTGTTCAACCATATGCCATGCAGTCATTCCACTGACAGAGAATACACAGCTATCCGTATAGTCTTCAAGAGGCATATCAAAGCAGAGCTCTGCCGGCCACACCACATACTCGGCATATCCCCCATCATATTCTGAACCGATGAAGGACATGTCTTCCGAGATGTGTTCTTGTCCATCCGGTCCGCTGGACGTGAAAGGAAACAGAACGACGTCTTTGCCCATCATTGTCTCATCGACCTGGTCACCGACCTGGACCACTTTTCCGGTAATATCAGACCCCGGGGTACGCGGGAATTGAACGCCTTCCGGACGCCAGCCTGACTTGCCGCCTTGTCCATAAGCCCCTTCCCTCATCCAGATTTCTGTATTGTTAATGGCACAGGCTTTCACCTGCACGAGCACTTCGTTTTCTTTCGGTTCCGGAGTAGGGATATCCACCAGCTTTAACTGATCGACATCGCCATATCCAGTCACTTGTACGGCTTTCATCTCAAGGCACCTCTTTCCGATTCGCTTTTCTCAACTAATATGCGACATTCATCATAAGGTTATGCAATGTTTTCATCAAGTAATTCGCTCACAGGATCTATTCAAGAACCGATCACTGGCAGAAAAACCTCGACCTCTTCCCCGTTTTCCATGGGGTGATAAGTTTCTACAATATAGGAAAGCCAATCACGCGTGAGATTTTGTTCAGCTCTGCACTGGCCCACTTCCTCATAGAGGAGATCTACGTGATCGATGGACCCTTTTGCCGAGACATAGGTGCCGGAAACCTCTAAATACTCCATCCCTTTGGGAACATGGCTTGGCTTATCTCTTACCAGGATGCCTACGTAATAGTGACCTTCGAGATGATCGTCCCCCCATTTTGGCTCAAAGAGAGCGATTTCGATATTGGTATGATGTTCGATTTCCCTTGTCCGATGCAGCAGCTGCCTCGCAAATTCAGGAACTTCGGTTGCAAAATTTTCAAAAGCACCGTGACCCTTAATGCCGACAATGCGAAAGGTGTGAGTGATGGTTTGCATGGTGAAACTCTCCGTTCTGAAGGAACCGCCTTAACAAGACCTAGAGCTCCTTCATTAAATAGTAATGCTTAAAATCTCTTCCCACGTGTTCCAATACCCCAAACTCGCGATATCCATGCTTTTTGTAAAAATCCAGGGCTTGAAAACTAAGGGTGTCCACCTTGATAAAATCGCACGCTTTTTCAGTGGCCGTTCGTTCTGCTTCCATTAATAATTTTGAACCATACCCTGACCCACGAAGCTCTTCATCCACCATGAGGGTATGGATCTCGAGCCAGTTCCAGCAGATTTCAGCGAGAAGACCTCCCCGAACCGCGCCCTCATCATCTTCTACATAGAGCTGGATTTCTTCGTACCGCCCTCTTAAATCTTCAGGAAAGTGCTTTAAATTATATTCGTACAATTGGTGGTTGAGTTTGTTTTTGCTGTCGTGGCTATGTTTTTTGCTTATTTTCACTTTCATCTTTCCCCATTCCTCGAATCAATTTTAGTCGAGTTTCTTCCATTAACAGTCTTCCTGCCCATGGACCAGGATGGAAACTCTTGCGCTTTATTTAAGGGAAGCCACATCCCGCTCTTCCTGTTTTTTGCTTAACCTTTGTTTCGCTGAAGCTGTACTTGGTAGGACAGGGGTATGCTGATAAGCTTTGGCAAGCCCGAACAAAGGCATGTTTCCGTAAATGACTTCATGATCCCCATCCTTCACTTTATACGTTTCGTGGTAGATCCCGACAGCCGGATTGTTCCTCACTTTTCGGTTGAAGTTTTTCCACGCCTTCAAATGTTTCGGTGCTCTGGCATAAGCATAAAGTTCTTCTTCCGAGCGCCAGTACTGAATCATTAACGTCGTACGAAAGTTGAAGAAATTTTCCAACGAGAAGAATCCACGATCCTTTTGAGTGTAGAGCTCCTGAACCATTGCGGGCATCGCAAGGAAAACGGGGAGCCATTTATGGATGGCCAGCCACTTGTTCACCCTCATCCCAATTAAAAAGACGATCACTTCATCATCAGCTTCCGCTGTATAACGTCCCGAAAATACTTTACCGGCCATAGTTCTCCTCCTTTTTTATAAAACGTGCCATCAATAGTGTAGAATAATAGCGGCCATCGGAAAGCCGCTTATCTTTTTTCAGCTCACCTTCCACTTCAAAACCAAATCGCTTGTACATATCCATCGCTTTCTCGTTTATTTCAAGCACACGTAAGTTTATTTTCAAGATTCCATTTCTTTCAGCCCAGCGAATCGAATGCTGCAAGAGTTCTTTTCCGACACGATGTCCCCAGTAATCTTTTAGCACTCCTACACCAAAATCTACTTGATGGGAGAGCCTCTTCAAATCACTGCCCGCACATCGGCTGAAACCAATGATGGCCCCTTCCGATTCTGCGACCAGGAACAAACGGTTCGCCCCTGCTCTATCCTTATTGATGAGCTCTTTTACATCAGCCTCACTTAAATAATCCTCTCCCTGTTCCCGGTCAAGGTATTCCGTTTCACCGTCAATCTGAAATCTAACTCTAGAAAGTTCCTTCGAATCTTCCTCTCGAGCGACTCTAACTGCATACGACAGATCTCGAACCATATATGTACAGCTTTCCATCTTTTCCACACACCCTGTTAACGTCATATAATTCTAAATATTCCCTACATTATACCATGAATGATAAATCTCAAGCGGATTAATGAAAGGAAAAAAAAGTAAGACCTGGTCACCCAATTCTTGGGTGACCAGGTCTTACTTTTTCTTCCTATTTATGTGACCCATCCGAAGTCCAGGACAGTGGATCGCCATTTTCTATTCAATAACTATTCACACGATTAGAAGGTTTCACCTTTACACGAATTTTTGTAGCAGCCAAATATAAAGTAAATACCATGATTATTCCAGAGTACAACACGCCGGCTCCTTGCAGCTGAGCAAAAGAGTGGTTGAAATATCCAGCTCCTGTATGATGCTTGAAAATGGCAATGTTGGCTATAAAGATTGCGGAGAAGATGACGCCTAACAGAAAATTACCTTTTCTCTCGTTAAACATCACAGAAGCGACAAGGAACAAGACCGTCGATAAGGCAAACATCACATGGGTGGTCAAAGCTTCTGCCGCTGTATAGGACACGGGAATATCCGAAGTGATCAACCATTGATATAAGATAGCGACTCCTGCAATCAAGAAACCTAAGACTAACAAAATACTAGTAGACAAACTTCGTATCATAAAAAAACTCCCTCTTACCAAGAAATCATTACCAATTATATCAAAAGAGGTGAACCACTTCAGTAATATTCCCAATAAAAGTAAGACCTGGTCACCCATAAAATGGGTGACCAGGTCTTACAGATAATCCCATATTCACTTCCTGCGAATACCGATCGTGCGGCCGACTTGTTTGGGTTGTTCTTGGTCGGACACTTTATCATACTCCGCTTTCACATTGTTAGCCACTTCTTCCGGCAAGGGTGCCGGTCGGCCTTCGTTCTGGTCGATGCCCATCAGCATCTCCTCAAGCGTTGCGACGACTTCCCCATCAGCATTATGCATCTCCAAAAACAGATGGATGCGCTTTGCGTCATAGTCCAGGACACGTGCAGATACATCAAAGGCTCCCCCTTCGTGCATCTCTTTCAAGTAACACGTATGCGTCTCCAGTGTAAAAACCGTGTATTGAAAATACTCGCGCCCTTTTTCATCAAGCCCGATCCAATCAATAAACGCATCGGTAGCAAGACTAAATGCACGATTATACTCCGCATCGTTCATATGCCCGTTATAATCGACCCACTCACTCGGAACAGTCTGTTTGTAAGAAAAGGATGACACAAAAATCCCTCCTTTACGCTTTTGTTTTTTCTGTTTCTTTCGGCCAGTATTCCTGGACAAGGTCATACAAACGGATCAGGAATTCATTTCGGTTCTGATCGAGTTCAGACATGCTCATGCCGTTCGACTGCTCTTCACAACCGGTCACGACTCTCTCGTAAAGCTCATCGGTCAGTTCCGGCGCCTCAAGCTTCGTCCACGGTTTTTTCAATGCCGGGCCGAACTGTTTCAGCATGTGGCGCATGCCGCCTTCTCCGCCAGCCAGATGGAAGGTAAGGAACGGTCCGTACTGCGCATAACGCATACCAGCCCCGTGTGTGAAGGCTTTGTCTACTTCTTCTGTCGTTGCAATGCCTTCATTCACGATATGGAGGGATTCTCTCCATATCGCTTCGATCAGACGATCAGCGATGTGTCCTTCAATCTCATGACGAACAAGCAGGACACTCATGTTCAAGCTTTCATAAAAAGCCTTCGCTTTGTCTACGTTCTCCGTCGTCGTCTGTTTTCCTGCCACGACTTCCACAAGCGGCAGAATATACACCGGGTGGAACGGGTGGGCAACGACAACGCGTTCCGGATGCTGCAAGTTCGCCTGCAGTTCAGATGGCATGATACCTGACGTACTGGATCCGATCAGGGCATCAGGTTTCGCATGCTGATCGATGTTCTTCAGGACCGTCTGCTTCAACTCTTCCACTTCCGGTACGTTTTCCTGAATAAAGTCCGCATCCTTCACGGCATCTGCCAAATCCTTTTCAAACGTCAAACGTTCTTTGGATGCACCTTCTGCAAGTCCCAGTGCTTCCACATACGGCCAAGACTGCTCGACCGCACGGCGCATGCGCTCTTCCGCTCCTTCTGCTGGATCTGTCGCGACGACGTCATACCCCTGTGCAAGCATGCGGGCGATCCAGCCGTTTCCTATAACTCCTGTGCCGACGACGGCTATTTTTTGTACAGTCATGATTACTTCCCTCCGCGTGGATTTCTAAGATTGTAATAGTCACGTGCTTCCTGCGGCGTCATTGGCTCAAGATCAAGGCCACGCAGCATCGTCACCGCTTTGTCGACAAGCTGTTCGTTTCTGGCCACCACACCTTTAGATAGGTAGATATTATCCTCAAGACCCACACGAACATTTCCGCCAAGCATCGCTGCTTGAGACGCCATCGGCATTTGCATACGACCGATGCCGAACGCGGACCAGTGCGCATTCTCTGGAATACGGTTCTTCATGTAAAGCATCGTTTCCGCATCGGCTGCTGCTCCCCACGGGATACCCAGACAGAATTGATACATCGGATCGCCGTCGATTAATCCTTCTTCCACCAATTGATTGGCAAAACGGATGTGCCCGGTATCGAAGCATTCAAGTTCCGGCTTAACACCACTTTCCTGAATCAATTTCGCTTGATCACGAAGCCAGTCGGTCGGGCTCATATAGATCATATTGCCGAAGTTCGTGCTTCCACAGTCAAGGGTGCACATTTCTGGTAAAAGTTCTCCCACCGGTTCATGGCGTTCTGCTGGCGTTTGGATATCGGTTCCATCGCCACCAGCGGCCGGTGTATTCAAACTCGGAATAAAATCACCGCCGCCTCCGGACGTGATGTTAATGATGACATCCGTTTCTGATTCACGGATGCGATCGACGATTTCACGATAGTGCTCCAAATTATGGCTGATGCCTCCTGTTTTTGGATCACGGGCATGGACGTGAGCAACCGTCGCTCCTGCTTTAGCCGATTCAATCGCAGATTCTGCAATCTCTTTCGGCGTTACAGGGACATGTGGATTTTTCTTCATTGTATCTCCCGCTCCTGTCACGGCAGATGTCAGCAATACTTTATTTTTCATTCCAAAGGTCCTCCTTTGAATTTGTTTGTTTAATCAACCTGCACAAACTATACCATCTGGACTGTTTAGTTTCAAATGCTTTTTATGAATTTTTCTTTAAAACCTTTTTATCTTCCCCTATAGGAGGGGCATCAACGAATCAATCATTGAAGCAATTTCTACTTTTCACAGTAGATGAACAGTCATCAAAGCACAAAACATACGAAAATCAGTGAAATATAACTTCCCACCCTATCATTCCTTGAATATGGCTTTATATTCTCCCATTTGCACCCTTGTCCAGGTTTTGAAACAAAACCGTCCAGATTGTACAGTTTAAAAAGTCACAGACGTAACAACCGCATTTGAATAAAGGAGGAATAGCCATGAAGAAACAACTCATGGATTGGAAAACGTTCGGAGGCGCACTCGCCTTATTACTATTCGTATCATTGCCTCTGATCATTTTCCCTGAACAAGGAAAAGAGATTGTGCTGGCGGCGAATGAAGTCGTCACACAACGATTAGGATTCTTATTTTTATCTGTCGGATTAATCATGCTGCTCTTCTTACTGTTTGTCGGAGTAAGCCGCTATGGAGATATCAAGCTCGGAGATGCCGAAACGAAGGCGGAATTCAAAACGAGCTCCTGGGCAGCGATGCTGTTCACAAGTGGAATCGGAACAGGGATTCTATATTGGGGCGTCATTGAATGGGCCTACTATTATCAAGGACCTCCCTTCGGCGTCGAAGCAGGTTCCAATGAAGCGATCCAGTGGGCATCGACATACGGATTCTTCCACTGGGGACCGATCGCGTGGGCGATGTTCGCCATCCCCGCTTTACCGATCGGCTACATGTTTTTCGTGAAGAAAACCGATGTGTTCAAAATCAGTGAAGCCTGTCGCCCTGTGCTCGGAAAATACACCGATGGCTGGGTCGGACGCCTTGTCGACATTCTGTTCATGTTCGGTCTGTTAGGTGGAGGCGGAACAGGCCTTGCGCTTTCCGCACCGATCATTTCTGCTGGACTGAACAACTTGATTGGTATTCCCGATACAATGACGACGAAATCGATCATTCTGCTGTTCTGCACGTTGATCTTCGGCTTGAGTGCTTATTCAGGCTTACAAAAAGGGATCCGCGTCCTCAGTGATATCAACTTGTGGCTCGCGTTCATCCTGTTGATTTTCATTTTCACTGTCGGACCGACGACATTCATTACAGAATCGACGACTTCTGCGCTCGGCCGGATGATGGACAACTTCTTCCTGATGAGCTTATGGTCTGAACCGTTCAATGACCTTGCCTCCTTCACCCGAACAGGATTCCCGGAGGGCTGGACCGTTTTCTACTGGGCATGGTGGATTGTCTATGCTCCCTTTGTCGGCCTGTTCATCGCCCGGATTTCCAAAGGTCGGACGATCCGTCAAGTCGTTTTCGGAACGATCTTATTCGGAAGTTTAGGGACGATCCTTTTCTTCGGAATCCTAGGAAACTACTCCATGTATCTCGAATTGAGTGGTCAATATCCAGTCATCGAAACCTTGAACCAGCAAGGAGCACCGGCGGCGATCATCGGCACGTTGACGGAACTGCCGCTCGCAACACTCGCGATTATCGTGTTCATTCTGCTCGCCACCATTTTCTTATCGACGACTTATGACTCCGGCTCGTATGTCATTGCATCCGTTGTACAAAAACACGTCGAAGGTGAACCACTGAAATGGAACCGCCTGTTCTGGGCATTGGCTTTATCGATTCTACCGATGATCTTCATGAACATGGGTGGACTGACAACCCTTCAGACAATCAGTATCGTCGGTGGTTTCCCACTTCTGATCATCCTGCCGATTCTCGGGTGGTCGTTCATTAAAATGGTCAACGAAGACCGCGCCAAAGAAGAAAAAGAAAACAAGAAAGCATCTTAAGAAAGGAAGACACATCATGACTACTCGCTATGAAAAAGGATTGGAAACCTTAAAATCCTATACAGATGAAGAAAAAGGCACCAACCATTTTGAACTGATGAAAGCGTTGGAGGATATCGCCCCGGATCTCGGAACATACATCATCGAATTTGCCTACGGCGATATTTACAACCGCGATCATTTGAGTAAACAATCCCGTGCCCTGACCGTGCTTTCAAGCCTTGTCACCCAAGGGTCCGGCAGCCTGCCGCAGCTCGAGCTTCACATCAATACCGCTCTAAATGCCGGGCTCTCGGAAAAAGAAATCATAGAATCGATGATGCAGCTGATTCCTTACGTCGGTTTTCCATCCGTCATCAATGCTCTTACCCAGGCAAGAAAAGTATTCCAGGAACGTACGGAAAAGGCCTACGCATAAGCTTTCTACAGAAAAAAATCACCAGCTCTTTCAGAAGAGCTGGTGATTTTTATTTCGGTTTATATGTTTGTTCGTTCAATCGTTCAAGCACCTGTTTTCTGAGCGTCGGCGGCAAATTTCCGAGCCCGAAAATCTCAGACAGCCATAACCCATCAACCGCAAGACGCAGGATCGTCGCATCGACCTGGTCGAGGCCGTCATGCTCGATATGGTTCTGCCAGTCGGCATATGTATCCTGCAGAGGTTTCAACAACTTGGGATTGATCCCTTGAGCGGCGAGCATCCCAGAACTAAGCGGACGGTTTTCCGTACTTTTATCGTGCATGACGTTAATGAACGACCGTGCCCATTTCCCTGTGTCCTCTTCATCGTTTTCTACTAATTCTTCCACATTCTCCCGGTAGACATCGTTCATGTACTGAACGAGACCTTCTACAAGCGCTTCTTTTGTGGAAAAGTGATACAACAGTCCGCCCTTGCTCACTTCTGCCCGTTTAGCGACAGCGTCCAGGGTGAGCGCATCGCTTCCCTTTTCCCGGACAATGAGTGCGGCTGCTTCCAAAATCTTTTGCCGTTTCGATACTCTTGCCATGTGCTTCCCTCATTTACGTTCATTTTTCTTCATGTTATCAGTATTCATGGGGGTTTTCAATTTGATTGAGCTCCCTATCATCTCAAGTAGACTTCATTTTATCAGAATTCCCCCGATGGGAGTAGATGATAATTCTAGGGATAACCCTAGGACTACACTTTTTTTCGATATTTCTGTTTGCTTACTATGAAAACGCAAAAGGTACACACCTGCTTTTTTCAGCGAGTGTGTACCTATAATAAATCCTGGACTCACGCGTGACTCTTCACATTCTCAAGAGCCATAAAATAATTGAGCACGAACTGACGCACTTCCCATTCCGGCACTTCCTTTACGCCATCCGTAAACACCGACTGATGATAAGAATAATTTCCGAAATGACTACGTTTCCCTGAAATAAGATCGGCCATCACTTTGTTCGTCTTCTCCATGTACTGCATGCCCATCATCCTTTCTATCACTAGCATAGCCAGAATACGAGATTCTTATACTAGGACGATAGAAGCTCCGCAACTTTTGCAAGCACACCGCTGATTTCTCCCTCTTCTTCAATGGTAAAAAAGTGATCCGCTTCCTCAACAGACGGGGACGATAGAAATAGCGATTCTTCCTGCTGACGTCGCAGTACCTCATCAAATGAAGAAACGGTGCGTAAAACGGATGGATCCCGCTTTGTTTCTCTTACACGTGTTTCAAGGATGGAGTCCGGCACATTAAAATATACAAGTATCGTAGAAAAGCCTTTCCTTTTAAAGTCTTCCAACAGCGCATTCCTTGCCTTTGCATTCCTGTTCGAATTACAAATGATGAGATGCAGATCTGTTTCTACAATCGCATGGTCGACAATCATTTTCGTCATGCTGTGTTTGATCGTATTCGGACCATCTCCAGGGACGAGCCTGGAATAATGGGTATTCAAAAACGCTGCATGATTATCCTGGTCAATCACTATCGAGTTCTTCACCTTTTCCTCAAGCATTCCCGCAAATGTCGACTTTCCGCTGTGCGTCATCCCGACAGTCATCACGACAAATCTATTCACCGCGTCTCTCACCTACCCATTGTTGGATGACAGATGTATTCCACACAAGGAAACCAAGCCAGGCACCCAAAAGATTCAAAATAAAATCGTCGATATCAAAACTCCCTCTCTGCGTCAGTAATTGCGTGACTTCAGCTGTGAGGATGATCAATACGAAGGCAAGCAGGTAGGCACTCATCCGTCTCAATTTTCCAAACAAAGAAGGCAGGAAAATGCCCATCGGGATGAATACCAGCACATTCCCAAGCAGATTTTTTACAGCCGTCCACGTATTCATCGTCCCATTCTCCCAAGCTGTTATATAATTCCCGATGGTTTTGAACGGAACCAGATTGGAACGGTTTTGTATATATTCCACTAGACTCATAGACATCCCCGCCGACCCACGCGATTGAAAAAACATGTAAAACGTGAGAAACAGAAGATAGCCGATAAAACCTATACTCATGATGATTCGTTGAACCTTTGACATAAGAACCTCCACCAACTTTTTCATCTATATATTCCCTATCCTTACCCAAGAGTGGTGACAAATCAAACCCTACCGCTGACTGGGTCATGAAAATGTAACCATCCTTCATCAAAAACCGTGAGCTACACCGCTGCCTCATCCACTTCCTTCTCCTTCCCCTGCCGATTGACAAAAGCGATCCCTAACGTTACTAAAAGCATCATCCAGGACCCTCCTACAACCGCCGCTTTGACCGAAACCCATTCAGCTGCAGCTCCAATAGTGATGGTCGCAAGGATGACGAGCACACTTTCCAGTAAACCGAACACGCTCGTCACCCTGCCCATCACTCCAACAGGGATAGACTCCTGATAGAAGGTGTGAAAGCCGGTATTTGCAAAGGCAAGTGCGAACGACAGCAGAAAGAACCCGAGCGCCGCTCCTGAAAAATCCACCGAACATGCGTAAATCAAATAGCCACAGGCTACAAACAAACCACCGCCAGTGAGAAGCAGCCTCGTGGATAAATCTTTGCCGACACACGTAACGACCAGGGCCCCTACGGCAATTCCCGCACCTGCAATACTCACCAGAAAACCATACGCCGTGTCCGTAAGCCCGAGCACTTCTTTGGAAAAAGCGGCTTCCAATGAGTCGAGCGCCGCTGTCATGACCATCATCAGTCCGAATAGAAAATAAACTGTCATGATGAAGATGTGCTGTTTCGCAAACGTCCGCACAACGTTCCAATCTTTCCTGAGCAAGGCCACCGACCATGCTTCCTTTCCTGCTCCTGTTTCTTTTTCCAAACGGGGAAGCCATAGAGTAATTATTCCAGAAAGGAAAAATGTACAGGCATTAAAGTAAATCGCCAGTTCGGGCGTTCCGATGATAAACAACACGCCTGCCATCGCAGGTCCGATCAGAAATCCTCCCGAATCAATCAAACTTCTCAGTGCGTTGAATCGTTTCCGCTTCTCTCTCGGAATCAACTTGGTTACATACGTCATTGATGCAGGCTCGAAAACAGCACCCGCCATGTTCACAATCAAGACAAGCCCATACATCGCTGGAAGTGAGGACATAGCAGGGAGAAAAACGAGTAAGATAGCCCTGAACACATCAAGACCAATCATTAGATTCCGCTGATCCACCCTGTCCACGAAAGATCCTGCCCATACGTTTGTTAGAAGCGCAGCCACCGGCTTCAGCAAGTACAAAACAGCGACAGCCAGTGGCGAACCTGTCATTTCAAGCACGATAAGATTCAACGCAATCAAATAAATCCAATCTCCGATATTCGATAAGCCGATCCCTGATAATAATAGAAACGGATACTTCCACGAACGAAACATGATTCCCCCTCCTTAGAGATCATTTCAGAGCAATAAAAAACCTCGCCCCCAAGACATGTAGGTCTTGGGGGCGAGGTCTGTTTCATCCGCGGTGCCACCCCAGTTTTATGAATGTGTCGCCACACCCAGCTCAACAGGTACGCTTCATACCCTGTCTCTGTAACGGGAGCACCCGTCTCATGATCCCCCATCAGGTTCCCATGAGAAGCTCAGAGGTTTGGTTCAATAAGGGAAGTCCTGCTCCTTTTCAGCACCCGGAGCTCTCTGGAAAGACTTCTGCTTATCTACTCTTCTCTTCATTGCCGCTTTCATTTCTCTATACTATGCAAGAATGAACGCTATTTGTAAAGCGTTTACTCAATCATTTTCATCCGTCAGCCATTTCTCCTGATAATCTTTGACATACTGCTCCAATGGTATAGGCTTCGAGTTTGTGATCTTTTCGAAATCAGCGGTGACGCCTTTCGCTAATCCAAGTTTCGTTGGAAAATGAATCCCGACCACTACGTTCACAAAGTCCTCTTTTTCGCCCTTGTTTACCATGTAAGACTTGAATTCTTTTACCGAAGGGTTGGCATATTCGATTCTTTCTCCCAGTACCGCCGTCATAATCTCAGCGACCTCATAAAAATCCAAGGCTTTCTCACCGGTAATGACGGGACGCGTATACCTGAATTCATCAGGATTTAAAAAAGCCTGTATGGCCACCTCTGCAAGATCCCGGGTGTCCACGAAGCTGGTTTTCCCTTTCCCCGCCGGCACAAATATCCTTTTGTTTTCTTTGATTTCCTGACCCAGGAAATCTTGCAGATTCTGCATGAAGTAACCGGCCCTGATGAAGGTGTAGGGAACGCCTAGTTTTTTTATTAACTTCTCGTTTTTAAAATGATGAATGAACGGCAGGTATTGGACATCCTTAACAGAGAGATAGACGATGTGTTGGACACCCCTTTCCTTGATGACTTTCAGGAATTCACGAAACTCCATTTTGTCTCCCGGAGGGTAAATAAGAAAAACCTGTTCAATCCCTTCCAGCGCAGCAGCAAAAGTCTCAGGGTTGGAGAAATCCAGTTCTACGAAGGAAAATTCATCTCCAAACCGCTTCACCGCTTTTTCAACGTTCCTTACCCCACACGTAAAGGAAAAGTTTTGTTCTTTCAACTTTCTTGCGACTTCCTTCCCTACTTTTCCGTTAAAACCAGTAACAAGTACACTCAATTGAATACCCCTCCCCTTAGCTCCCCATTAATGACCTGCCTAAAACCGTAACGACTACATCAGATTATACTCCTTTTTCTTTTCCCGGGGAGGATGAACTTATTCCATCGCAAGGGATAAAATAACTCCAACTTCAAAGAATATGGAAGATTTCCTATTCAAAGGAGCGTGTTGAAGTGTCCATCAGTGTATTATTGACCCGCCTTGCCATCGCTTTTTTCACCTTACTTATTCTTACAAGGCTTATGGGAAGAAAAGAAATCTCCCAAATGACCTTCTTTAATTTCGTTTCCGCCATTTCCATCGGCACACTGGGCGCTTCCCTTGCTATTGATCCTACATTGAGTGTGAGGAACGGACTTATTGCTCTCGCCGTATGGAGTGCCTTCACCATTCTCATGGGTCTTCTCGATATTAAGTCGAGAAACGTACGTAAAAAGGTGGAAGGGGAGCCAATCATCATCATTCGTAACGGAAAGATACTGGAAAATGAAATGAAGAAGACCCGCCTTGATACAGATGAATTGAACTTACTCCTGAGAAAAAAGAATGTCTTTTCTGTAGGAGACGTTGATTATGCCATCTTCGAAACGGACGGGACCCTATCTGTACTAAAAAAACAAGGAAAACGTCCCGCCACCAAAGAAGATGTTCACACTCCATACCAAACCATGCAGGCAAGCCCCGCCTCTTCGATTGTCATTCAGGATGGAAAGGTGAACCATAACAATTTGGAAAGTCTGCAATGGAGCCTGGATAAACTGGAAGAAAAGCTTTCCGCCAATGGATTAAACGCCTTAGAGGATGTCTTTTATGCTGAGGTTAAAGAAGATGGATCGCTTTATATAGACACCTACAATGATGAAGTCCATTAACGGGTTGATGCTGGGATCAAGGCTCCAAGTCCCCTCCTTCATATGTATTAAGAAAAGTAAAATAAGAAGCTGGCATCTATAGATGTCAGCTTCTTTCTTTCGCACTATTTTCAGATCCATTCATTAAAGAGAAGCAGATTCTTCCGTGGCACTCTTCGAACTGACCCGCTTCAGCATATATTCAAGAAGGAAAAGGTAATCCTTCTCATGACCCGTCTGTTTAGCGAGCTCCGATAATTGCTCCAACATGTACAGGCAGTCATTTTCATACATACTATCGTTATCGAAACCTAAGATCGTCTGTCTTGCGAATTCCCATAAATCGTTGTGGTACCCTTCATCCACCGATTTACTCAACACTTTGATCATCGTTAACAGCTCTGTCATCACGGCGGAATTCTGGTCCGCATATTCCCTTATGGAGGCGAAGCCCTTATGAAGGTAATAGCGAAAATCTTTTCGATTCAGAATCACACGAAGCTTCTCTTCCTCATCAAACAGGTAGGGAGAGAAATCGGTAGACTGTCCGATGCTTTTCAGCAAATCGGCAATCTGATGAATGGTGTTCGTAACCGTAAGCGGATCATTATGTCCTAAGGCTTTGATCGCTACCTCCGCAAGCTTGATGAGACCATACTCCAAGTCTTGAATCTCTGTCTGCTTGACTCCGATTTCAATAGACTTGTAGTAGGTGTCGGGATTGACGGTTTTTCCACTTTCCCAATACGTGAGCAGCGGGGTTCCTTCTAAAACAAACTCTCCGATTCTGACATCGAACCGAAGGAGGATGTCGTCACTTTCCGCCTGCTTAATCAACCGGGAAAAATCGGCAACTTGAAGATAACCGGATTGGCGGGTCTTAATGACTTTCCCTTCAGATTCATGAGGAAGGTCTTCCACCACGATCTCCTTCTCCATGTGATAAGGTTTTAATTCCTTTTCGAGTGAATGCTGCACCTGCTTCGACTTGGCATTCATATTGAAACTGATGTTATGGACCTGCATCCATGTCGTAGTGTGGTTGATAAAATATATGAACGTCACGGCAGCGGTAATCGCTGTGAGAATGGATAAAACCGGTGTCGCGACAATATACTCCTCTTCTTCATGCGTCACGTATAAGAAGTTAAGCAGCACATAAATAAAACTCCCATTAAAAATACCAAGCACATGCTGGGTCGCCCGGTCACTGACAAAGTTCACAAGCATTTTGGACGAAAACTGACCACTGAACGTCGTCAGCGCAACAAGCAGGGAGTTAATCGTAAAGGCACTCAATGTCAGCACACCTCCGACAAGTGCACTCAGAAGCACTTGGAGCGTCTGGCCGCTGAAACCGATGGCGGGCGGCAGGTACAAACCGACATCCACCACATAATCAAGATAAAACGTGAAGGCGGACAACCCGACCGCACCCACGATGTACCAGAAAGGCATAAACCATAGTGTGGATTTCAATTCACTTTTACGCTGGCGTTTTGACATCTTAAAATATTTCTTTATATAGTAGAAGATCCCCATATGAACCCCATTCTTTTCTTAAGACTTTTGAATACTCCTAATTCCTACCCTGTAAAGAAGGAGAGTGAACCTGTTTTTTATATTTTTATCGAAAATTAGGGAGAAGTATCGAATCTTTCATGGGCTTTTAACCCGGTCCTCAGGGAATCCTCGATTAAATAGCAAAAGTCCCCACCATTTCCCCAAGCAGAATTTCTCATTTATCCCATTTGGAGACGGAATGTTCCATTCCACACAAAATGGTCCATGTTTAATAATTAGAAATATAAGGAAAAACCGTTAACACATTTCCAAAAACTATTGTGAAATAGCTTTAAAAAATCGGCCGCCTCTTTCGGTACTTGTGTCAATCTAAGGGAACTTACAGCGAACGGAACAATGGCATCATTACTCAAACCTTAGGAGGCAAATAGTGAGATATGCAGGAGTAGGATTAGTGATGCTCGCCGCGATCGGATGGGGCATCAGTGGAGGAATTGCTGATATTCTAATGGAAAAAGGCTGGGACCCGGTGGTCATTTCCTTTTACCGAGGCGCGGTTGGATTCCTTTGTTTTCTGGGATGGCTGCTTACAAACGGAAAACAAAACTGGACTTTTTCAAGACGCTTATACTTGTGGGCAACTTTGGCTGGTTTAGGTGTGGCGGGGAATTTCACTTCTTATTTCTTAAGTATCGAAGCTTCAAGCATAGCCGTGGCCGCTACTTTGATGTACACCGCTCCGGTATTCGTGCTTCTGATTTCCTTTTTACTAGGAATTGAACGTTCAAGCTGGTTGAAATGGGGATGCATTCTTGGTGTCCTCTTAGGGATCGTGCTGCTCACAGGGGCCAATAACCCTACTTCGGTTTCTGTCAGTTTTCTAGGGGCGGCAGGGGGCCTTGGTGCTGGGCTCTCCTATGCATTGTTCATCTTCGGTTTTAAAAAAGCCGCTTTGCTCGGAAAGCCGCAGACCATCTCAACCATCGCCTTTTTCGCATTCTGTGTCATCCTCTTCCTCTTGAGCGACAGGCATGAATTGGCTGATGTGTTGAGCTCAAGCGACATCGGGTGGTTTATTCTGCTGGGACTCGTCGGGGCTGGGATCTCCTTTATTTTTTATGTAATCGGGATACGGAAGACAGCTCCGTCAACCGCATCTATGGTCGCTATGATCGAACCCGTGACCGCTTCCTTATTCGGTCTTCTTCTTCTTGGAGATTCCCTTGGTGCTGTTCAATTCATTGGGATGGGTCTGATTCTGTTTACGATCACGTTCCTTAGTGTGAAGCAGTCGGACTGATGAAATTCTATCTTTGCGTGCTTGGCTATAAAAAAATCCCGCTCCTAGTCATAGGAGCGGGATTTTGTATTTGGATCAGGGTTTACGCAGAATCTTCTCCATCGCTTTCCCTTTGGCCAGCTCATCAATCATTTTATCCAAATAACGGATTTCCTGCATCAATGGCTCTTCAATCTCTTCCACACGAACGCCACAGATAACGCCTTTGATCATCGTCCGTGAAGGGTTCATCTCAGGAGCTTCCGCAAAGAAGGTTTCAAAGTCTGTCTTCTTTTCTAATATCTCCTCTACCTGCACCTGGTTATACCCTGTTAACCAGCGGATAATTTCATCGACTTCTTCTTTCGTACGCCCCTTTTTTTCCGCCTTGTTGACATAATGGGGATAGACACTAGCAAAACTCATCGTATAAATCTTATGTTTAGCCATGATTCACCCTGCCCTTCCTGATCTATGGTTTAAAGTATATCACGTCCAAATTTCTCAGGGTCATTCGACCGTAGAAAAGATATCTTTTATGATTGGATAAGACTTCTTCAACCGTTCTTCATGCAGAGGAAGGTCCCAGTTCTCCCACGTATAGCGGGCAGGCTGATCAAACCCGAACGACTCGACGACTTTTCCTTTTTCCGTAACAGCTGCTGTGATATTCAGTCCATCAATCGTGATCGATGATCCCAAGCCTCCTTCATCCAGATCTCCGATAAATTCCTTCTGACTAGGGTCTTTTGCATTCAACATCATCCATGGAAGGCGGAGTTCCAAAATCCCTGTTTTCGCGGAGTAATAATAATCGGCGAGAGAATCATAGTTTTCCGATTCAGGATTTCCGATTCCATAGCGCAGGACGCCTGTCTCGTAAGAATCAAAAGGAAACTCTTCCCCGGTATCCGGGCGGACGAGCCCTTTATTGAGTGCAAGACGGATAGGGTGGAAGTCTTCGTCCTTATAGGGATCCTCGGTCATCTCTTTTTCCTGGACATATTGATAGTGGAACACATCATAGTCACGTGCAACTTCGATCTTCGCGTCTTCTTCCCCTGGAATCGTCACACGGAAATCTGAAACGAGGTTTTGATTCTCCAGCCCAATCCCTTTGTCAGGTCGCACGCTGATCTGAAATTGAATCTCTTTCTCTTTCCCAAAACCTTCAGGGTCGACTTCCGCTTTGAGATATAGATACCGTTCATCGTGATCCGCCATCACAGACTGCAGCTCCTCTTTTCCATCTTCATAAAGGGTGGCTCCTTCTTCCCAATCGTCCTCTCCATCGACTTTCACTTTCAAACGATCGAAGCTTAAGAGTCCGAACTGCTGTTCATTCGTCTGTGCATTCGACCAGTACGGTCTGCGGTCGGGATTGTCGTAATCCATCGTATTCCACGTCCGCTTGAACCACTCATCCTGCCAGCTGAATACAAGACCGCCAAGCAGCTCCTCCTGCAGAATATCCTCATACAGCCGTTTGACGATCTGCCCTTGTTCTTTTTCTGAAATGAAACCCTGATTCCAGCCAAACGGGTTTTCGTGTGTCTTTCCTCTTGAAGCCGGGATGCCGAATTCAGCGATCAAAATCGGGAGTTCGTGCGACTCATGCAGGTCTTTCAGGTAGCCTGCGTAGTTGTTCTTTTCACCACGGTGATCTTCGAATTCCGTATAGGACTCCTCAAGGTTGAGAAAATCCGGATAATACGGATAGACGTGATAGGAAGCGAACATGCCGACGGCTTCCGCCTTCCCTTTTGGAAAGATATGATTCGGATCGATGCTTGCGAGATCTTCCTGTTCTAAAGGTTCCGCCGGCTGACCAAGATTGTCTGTCGTCACCCAGTTGGTGAAACTCAACGGACGCATGCTTTGGTACTGGTCGATTTCATAAGTGGTGAGAACATCCATCTGTTCCGCAAGCCAGTATTCCATCGGACTTGCTTCTTCCGTCCTCGTATAGGTGCCCTCATAGTCACCAAGATCCGGGTAATCTTTTTCCATTTGATCGACCATATACGGATACCATTCAATCCCGATGATCCATCCAGCTACATAAGGCGAGATGTCCGTCGTATAAAGTCCGGACGCATGACCGGTCTGTGCCGGTATTTTAGCTTCGCCATGAATGACATCCACAATCTTCTTCATTTCTTTTTGAAATGCGTTTGTGATGTCTGCATCAAAAGCATCTTTCGTCTCCTCTAAAGGCCCTTCATCAATCCATACGCCATGAAACACATACAGAGGCTGTTCGGCCTCTGCATTGTATTCCGCCAACGCCTCATAGAAACCCGGCGGATGCAAGGTGTACACACGAATGGCATTCGCGTCCATTTCTCCTATCTGCTCAAACCAGCGCGCGTATTCTTCTTTATCAATCGCTGCTTCCCCGGGGAAGTAACCGGGTTTTCCCATCCCGATATTGACACCTTTAACCGTCATTGACTGCCATTCGTTGTCCTGAAAAACTTCGACTTTCTGATCATGGACACGAGAAGGATGGTGGGTATCTTCCGTCAATGCTTGAGGAACAGTCACAGGTTTTTCAGCCTCTTCCTTTGCCACAGCGGAAAGAATGCTTTCCATCATCGGTTGATAGGTGCTCCAAAAGAAGCTTTCTTCAGAGTTTGGTTGAAACTTCGCGACCCATTCCCTTACTTTTGCAAAACCCTTGTACTGATAGAACGAGGGGACATCCGCCAAATCTGCGAAATCCCCTGAGAAATAATAGCGATGGCCCCCCTGGTCCTCATAGTGAGTGACCGCCGGGAATGTAGAAGGTATTCCGTGCTCATCAAGCTTTCCTGACCCTTGCTCACTTGTTTGGATTTCATACTCCGCCAGCACTTCCGCTCCTTCTTCAGCCTCAAGGATATCGAACCAGTAAAGATAAGGCGTACTCTGGTGGAGATCGAACTGCTCTTTCCCTTTCTCAGTAAAGGTCGCAAGGATAGGAGCATCTTCCAAGTCTCCTTCTTCTAAAGACAAGACGAGAACCTCGCTCGTGAATTCATGGATAAGAACCACTCCTTCCCCTTCATACGTCCAGGGCTCTCCCTTTTCTTCCCATCTGGAAACGACCCAGCCCGGGACTTCCCTGCCTTCGGTCAAATCCTGAAAATAACGGCCGATCCAACCCTGCCAATCCACTTTCAGAAAGTCGGTCACATCGTTCCGTACCGCCTCACTTGTAGGGGAAGCGAAGCTGTTGAATTCCATGACCAGGTCCTTGCCGTTCGATTGGACCTGCTGCTTCATCTGCTGCCATTCACCCATGCTTAGTCCACCATGGATCAGGGAAGGTGCTCCGCCCTCCTTCGATTCCTCTGCCCATGGCACATCTTCTTCATATACTCCGTATGTATCGGCGATATAAATCAACTCCGTATTCCCGAGGTCTTCCGGAAGCGGTTTTTCTTCAATGACCTGCGCCTCTTCGTCAGGAACGAGACCGTAGTGACTCGCAGCTTCATAGGACTTGTCTTCATTGGTTGTGTATTTATTGTGATTCAGTAGCCACATCAGGCTTTTATGTTCACGAAAACTCTCATCGGGTACCGTTTTGTCAAGAACAGTCACATCCAGTGATCTGGATGGTGAAAACAGCCAAATCAAAGAGGGTAACGCTAAGACAAAAAGTACGCCCCCTACAATCCATAGATTTTTTTTCATAAGATCCCCCTCACCTACAGGAAAATGATACTAAGGTTATGTTCCCTGTTCATTATAATAGATAAGTAGAGGGATGAATATCCTTTGTGTTTTTTATCGTTGTGCGTAGGGGGACGGTTTTAATCATGCGTCTTCCCTCGGTTGTGCAAAATAAAAGTGTCTGACACCCGTTCCGTTCACCCTTTGGCATAACGAGGTTCAGACACTTTTATTTGTCACTTTCATCCATATTTTCAAAGAGACATCTTTTCATTCAACATTAAACGATAGATTCTTTGTCTAATAGTTGCAGCGATTCAATAGCCCTGTGGAGGCTGCTGAACGTATGAATGCCCTTCATATTAATGCCCAGGCTCACCATTGTCTGCACAATGTCAGGACGGATACCACTCATGATCCCCTTCACACCCGTAAGTTTTAACGAATTGATCACTTTAAATAATTGATGAGCGACCATCGTATCAATGATACTCACCCCGGATAAATCCAAGATGATCGTCTCAAGCTCATACTCTTCCCCTTGCTTCAAGGCATTCTCCATGAGGAGCTGCGCACGGTTCGTATCGATTTCTCCTACGATCGGAATGACACCAACCGTCTCTGTGACTCGAACGATCGGAACGGAGAGTTCATCCACTGCATAATTAGCGGTTTGTATAGTATTTTCAAAATCATCCATATAGGATTGACTCATGAATTGGACGGCCTGGTCAACCGCGTGATTAAACCGAGTGAGGATATCATAAAAATCGTCAAAGGATAGATCCTGTTCTTTAGCTTCCTGCTTAATGATTGCCCCAATGACTTCCCTATACTCACTTATTTCTACGAGTGCCAGATTCAAAGGCAGCCTTAATTCTACGAGCTGTCCTGAGACGCTGTCGCTCCACTTTTCAAGATTGGAAGTAGCCTCCTTGAAATCCTGACTTAAAGAATTGGCATAAGCTTCGATTAATTCCATTCTCCAGTCAATGAGCTGCTCTGACACTCCTTTTCCTATTTCATTAGGAATAGCAACGGCGCGGGCCAACTGTTCTTTCTGCTCAAGAATGGTCGTCGTTACGGGCGTCAATGTTCCTGATTTTGCAGTCGTCATTAGTCTTCCTCCTCAAAAATCTTCTCAATGATCGGGTAACATCCATTAATATATTACAATAATAAGATAGAATTATCGAGGGGTAACCAAGATGTTATAGGATAATAAAGGTCTTAAAGAGCTACTCACTCTCTTATTCACCCTTTACCTCCCTGCTGTTTTTTCTTCTCTTATTTAAAACATAAATCACATTGCCTCCGAGTAGTAACCCATAAACCACAAAATACACTATCATAAAAGTTAGATTCAGTTCACGTTCAACGATGAAAATGGATGTGAACGTTCCAATCAACGCCGCAAAAGCCATCACACTTAATCTCCACTCAGAATGTGCCAGGTTTTCCATGAAATTTTTCCACACTTTCTTCATATAGGAAAGTCCAGCGCATGTTTCCCTTTAGAATAGAAGAAAAGGATTCTCCTTAAACTCTCACCTAGTCCTTCTTCTCTTCTTTCTTCTTCAACGTAAATTTCATTCCGGCCTCTCCCGAAAAATCCACAAACAGCTTCGTCGCTCCTCCAGAGTCAAGCGCCCCAGTTACATGCAATTCAATCGTATCCAACTCAAATCCATCGAAAGAATTGACCAGATCCGTCAGTTCATCCGGGAGAAACTCTAAATATTTTTCGCTTGAGGTATCCGAGACCGACGCCTCTTTGTGTTGGTCCGGCAACATGAACGTAATCTTCTTTTCTTCACCCATCCCCACACCTCCTTCTCTTATGATACTTTCTATAACCTACACGAAAATCCTTTATTATGGCCCCTTTCTTTAACATGGTCTGTTAGGCAATAAGCTTTGAAAACCTGCATACCATTCATGTTTTTACTGATAAATCAAAAAGAACCCCGGGCATCTATCTTTTGCCCGGGGTTACGGATAGGAAGCTGCACTAACCAAACGTGTACCCATCGAATACCTTCAGACCTTCGTCGTTTAATACTTTTTCTACGACTACAGGCTTGAGTGGGCTTTTAGCAAATACCTCTTTACAGGAAATCATAATGTTATCCCCTGCGATGCTTGCTAATTGATCATGAGTCACACTATATACCATTTTACCAAGATTAGACCAAACCATGGCACCTGAACACATCACACAAGGTTCACAGCTGGTGTATAGGGTGTATTCATTCAAATCGAAAAGCTGGTTCTCTGAACAAAAATCTCGGATCAGCCCTATTTCTGCATGATATGTGGGGTCTGAGTGGGTATGTACTTTGTTCTCAGCCACTTTTACAATATCCTTGCCTTTTACCAGGATGGCGCCAAACGGTTCGTTTCCTTCTGCTCTCGACTTTGATGCTTGTTCAATAGCTATTTTCATGAAATACTCATCGTTGTATATCATTGAAGCACTCCGTTTCCTGTTGAAGTCTCTCTCATTATAGCGGATGAACAGCTCTCTTGCCATCTGGTTTCCAGGGGGCACACGACAGAGAGATTCCTCCTCAATGTCATGATTACTCCCGCTTGTTACCTACTCAAAATTAATGTGTTACTAAAATCAGTCCCTCCTTATCATCGTCTTTTATACTTTATGGAAAACAACGAAACTTTTGAATCGTCCAATCTCTTTAAAAGCTTCTTTTCTGTTTTCTTCATAAAATTAAAAACAGACGCCCTGAAATAGGACGCCTGTTCTAACTTTAATACAGTTTTTGCAGTGCTTCTTTATTAAATGCCAACAGATCGTCCGCTCTGCCCTCATGGACTTTCTTCACCCATTCAGGATCCATCAATAACGAACGGCCAATAGCCACAAGATCGAACTCCTCACGATCAAGCTTCTCCACTAAACCGTCAAGACTTGTTGTACCGGCACCTGAGAAGTCTGTGAAGACACCATCAAGACCTACAGAACCTACGGAAATAACGGGCTTACCTGAAAGCTTCTTCGTCCAGCCGGCAAGGTTTAAGTCAGAACCTTCAAATTCAGACTCCCAGAACCTGCGCGTAGAGCAGTGGAACAGATCCACGCCTGCTTCTACAAGTGGCTGTAAGAAACGTTCCAGCTCCTCAGGTGTGTGAACCAATTTCGCCTGGAAGTCATTCATCTTCCATTGGGAGAAACGGAAAATGATCGGAAAATCTTCTCCGACTTCACGACGGCATGCTTCAACGATCTCTACGGCAAACTGCGTGCGCTCGACGAAATCGCCGCCATAACGGTCGGTACGCTTATTGGTGTTTTCCCAGAAGAACTGGTCGATCAAGTACCCATGAGCCCCGTGAATTTCAATCGCATCAAAGCCAAGGCGCTTCGCATCCGCGGCTGCTTTGGCATAGGATTTCACCAATGCCTCTACTTCTTCTGTCGTTAATGGTTCGGTCACTTGCTCTCCATCCAGGCTCAGACCTGATGGACCTACAGGCATGGTCTCCTCATTCGGAAGGTCGCCTTTGCTGCGAGTCATTCCTACGTGCCACAGCTGCGGAGCAATTTTACCGCCGGCCTCATGTACTTGCTTCACAACATCGGCCCAGCCATTCAGCGCCTTTTCTCCGTGAAACACAGGAATATTCGCGCCAGAGACGGAAGCTGGATGATCGATTCCTGTCCCTTCTGTAATAATCAACCCGACTTCATTTTCTGCACGTCTGCGGTAATACGCAGCCACTTCCTCATTAGGAATGTTGCCGGGAGAAAATCCACGTGTCATCGGGGCCATCACGGTCCGGTTCGGAAGATTTAATTTATCACTCGTAAATGTTTCGAATAAAGGTTTTGTTGTTGTTTGGTTTGTCATTGATCTGCCTCCTTTTGTAACGGTATTTTTCATTATTACAGATAAAAAATGAGAACGAAAGCAATCTGTTTCTACCCGGCACATCCATTCCTGCACAGGAGAGGCGGTAAAAGAGAAGTCCTCCCTCCATTACATAATTGGTCCTCATCGGCTCTGTACCCATGGACGATGACCTTACTTTGATTACAAGTAAATACAAAAAGGAACCTCCGCATCGGAAGTTCCTTTTTCACTGTCCATCCATATCAATGGAATAAACCGGATTCTCTTGACTTTTTCATTAATTTTCTTGATTTATCATGCAGGGGTCCTTTCAAGAAGATCCCAATGGCAAGGAATAGGCCGGCAAACGCAGATAAGCGAATCACGTCTGTTTTAACACGTGCCTCAACGATGCCTCCAACCGCTTCCCTCAATAAGTCGACCGCGTAAGAGAACGGCAGGAATGGATGAATGTTCTGGAAGAATTCCGGAAGTAAAGCGACCGGATACGTTCCCCCGGAACCGGCAATCTGCAGGACAAGGAAGACAATCGCCCCTGCTTTCCCGACATCACCAAGAACGGATACAAGTGTAAACACGATCGTCATGAAAACAAAACTAATCCCAAGGCCAAACAGCACAAAATAAAGGGATTCGGCAATACCAATCTTTAATAAGAACAGATTACCTAAAGTGACAACGAAGGTCTGCAGGAAACCAATGCTTACAAAAGTCGCCAGTTTGCCCAGGTACTGTTCGTAGGATCGGTACTCCGACGTATGGACGGGTTCCGTTGATAAAAGGGAAACCAGTAAAAGCGCGCCTACCCATAGCGCAAGCACCGTGTAAAACGGCGTCATCCCTGTTCCGTAATTTTCAATCGGAAACAGTGTATTCTTACTTAGACTCACCGGCTCTTCAAAAAAGCTTTGCTCTGCTTCAGGATCGTTTTTCAGAAGCTCGATGATTTCATTTATATCTGTTTCTCCCTGGATATCCCGAATACGATCAGCCATTTGATTGACTTTCTCGTTCACATACGGATATTCATTTAACATATATTCAAGAATATCCTGCCCTTCAGCCAGGTTGCTTTCTGTACTTCCAAGGATCTGCGAGATCTGTGGAATCGTAGATTGAGCGTCAGTCAGAATACTTCGGGCATCGGCAAGCGTCTGCTGAGCCTGATTGATTTCTTCAAGGACTCTTGGCTCAATATTTTCATTGTACTCTGTCAGAAAAGCATCGATTCGATCAGCAGTTTCGCCGGATTTCTCTTCCAGTGTCGTCAGTGTGTTATCAATCTCTCTCTGACTATCCTTAATTTGTTCTTCAAGCTGGCCGGCATCATTCTGAACATTCTGCAACCCTTCACGAATGCGCTCGACCTCTGTCAACGCTTGATTCACCGTTTCCTGAGACACTTGAGAACCAGCCTGCTGATTCTCTTCCCCGTTTTCAGGATTCTCTTCACTATTCTGTTCTTCCTGCTGTTGCTGCTGCTCCTGAATCTGCTTCAACAAGTTTTCCACTGTATTCAGCTGCTCCAGCGCCTCATTCGTCCGTTGGTTAATTCCATCTTTCAATTGCGTGATCCCTTCTAAATCAAGGTCCACAGATTGAACATCAGTTATGAAGCTGTTGACATCTTCTGCCGTCTGCTGAGCTTTTTTCAAGTCAGCTTCCACTTGAGGCGCAACCTCATTTAACCGCTGTTCTGCTTCATTTAAGAAGCTTGTGGTCTCATCAATGGTGCCAAGGCTCTCACGGGTCACTTGATCGGCCCGGGGGAGAAGTCCCTGCACATCGTTAATGATCGAAGCCGCATTTTCTGAATCATCATAAGCTCCAGAAATCAGATCATAAATTTCAGGGAGATTTTCCTCAAGCTTAAAGACATATTCTTCAAAACGTTTGATATCAGGAAGATCTTTTTCAAGTTCCAGACCCAGGTCGTTAAACAATTCTGCGACTGTGCCATTCACTTCTGAAACAAACGCATTGGTAATCTGATCGACGATCACGCTGGCACCCTTTTCCGTGATCTTAGGTGCAATAGCATTGATTTTTTCATTGACATAGTACTCGACTTTGGATTTTTCCGGCTGATCACTGACCACTGTCCCGAGTTTCTCCGAAAAGGTATCCGGAATGACGATGACGGCGTAATAATCCCCGTATTCGACTTTATCCATAGCCGTTTCCCGATCGGTAAACTGCCAGTCAAAGCTGTCATTATCTTTTAATTCTTCTACTAAATCTTTCCCTACATCAATTTCCGTATCTCTGACGATTGCCCCTTCATCCTCATTGACAACCGCAACAGGCAGCTGATCGGTCTGACTATAGGGATCCCACGAAGCCTTAATATTAAACCAGGCATATAAGGAAGGCAGAACAATCAATCCGCCAATCAAAATCATAGCCACCCAGTTTGTTGAAATACTCTTCCAATCTCTTGCGAAAATTTTCCATATCTGTTTCATACATGTTGCTCCTGTAAATAAAATAATCAGGGCTGATGCATGAAACGGGTGATCATGATCCTCCTTAGGGGCTACCCTAAGAGATTTTCATGATATACTTCCGTTCATGCATCAACCAGGAAATGAAATCTATTAAGAACCGGCCCAGACATCTTTCGCCAGACGTCCAGACTGTTCTAATTCTTCTAACCACGAAACAGCTTCCTGCTCACTGACTTCATTGAGATCACGGTAACACTCCACCAGTGTATGCGTTACTTCAGGAGCCATTTTGCTGCCATCCCCGCAAATATAGAGACGGCCTCCTTGATCTAATAGAGAAAGGATCGCTGCCGCATTTTTCTTCATCACATGCTGGACATAAACCTTTTCTCCATCCGTTTGTCTTGAAAAAGCGGTATGCAGGTCGATCAATCCGAGGCGTTCCGCTTCTTTCAATTCGTCCTCGTACAAAAAGTCCTGTTCCGGATGACGGCATCCGAAATAGAGGTGCGCTTCGCCGAGCGTTAATCCATCCTGATGCATCGCCTTACGAGCCTGGATGAAGCCTCGGAAGGGAGCGATTCCAGTTCCCGGTCCGACAAGGATCATCGGTGTTTCAGGATCTTCCGGCAGTTGGAAGTCTGATTGAGGGGTACGGACGAAACAGGCGATTTTATCTCCGGCTTCCCTTGATGCCAGATAGTTCGATGCCACGCCTTCATACTGTCCTGTTCCACTCCAGGCTTCTCCTCGAACAACACTGACCGTGACACTCGGTTGATGAGCCTCAACTCGAGGGGAACTGGAAATCGAATAATAACGCACTTTCAAAGCTGGAAGCAGGGAAATGAATTGCTCAAATTCCATCTCACAGGATGGATAGGCTTCTAACAGCTCCAGCATCGTTTGACGTTTCTTCAAAATCTCGGACTTATAGGTTTCATCCTCAACGAGCTGCTCAAGCTCGATTTTGTGAGGCGGACAAGGGTTGCTCGCTGCAAGCGCACGGATCTGCGTCCTGGTTGCAGGCTCCTGTAGTTCCACGTAGGACGACAACAACTGCAGAAGTTGAACGGGTTGTCCTGTAGGAAGATGGGAGGCGCGGCCTGTGCCTTCGCTCAAGATCACATGCTCCTCTCCTTTGAGTCCGAACCGGTCGAGCACACGGTTTACCATGGCCGGCGTATTTTCCGGTACGACACCCAAGTGATCTCCTTCCTGGAAAGTCATCCCTGCAGGAAGTTCCACCTCCACGTGACGGGTGCTGCGTTCGGCATCCTTCAACAGCTCCTTGTTTTCAAGGACTACGGCAGTGAAAGCATCATATGTGCGCGCCACTGGCGTGTAGCTCGTTCCGCTGACGAATTCCATGGAAACGGGACTTGAGGCATCCTGGCCTTCTTCCAAGTCCAGGCTGAAATGATCAGCTAAGGCCGGCCAAAGCTTCTCTTCCCATTTTTCCAGATCGCCATCAAAATCTTCGTTGGCATCTCCTTCTCCCCGCTCAAGCAGACGGAAGGCTCCTTTCGCATCGAGCTCATCATCGATCGTTGAAGGAACCCGTTGATACGTGCTCGCCCAATTCCGGTCTCCGCATCCGAAAACGGCGTAGGTTACCCCATCGAGGTCTGCTTCCTCAGTTGAGGTCAGCCACTGGACAAACGAAGTCGCATTGTCTGGTGGATGTCCGTTATAGGAAGCGGAAACGATCAATGTCGCTCCTTCTTTCGGAAGATTTCCTGTCCATTCATCAAGCGGAGCCGTTGTAACAGCAAAACCTTGATGACGGGCCGTTTCCGCAAGCTCGCGGGCCACGCCTTCGGCGGTTCCCATATTCGATCCGAACAGGACATGGAATGGCGTACCATGAGACTCGCGCGCAGGCATGTCCTTCGTTTCACTCTTTTCATCCGCCTCTGGTGTTTGAAACCCGGTGAAAGCTCTTCTGGATTTCACTTTCATCGTCAGACCATCCGGTTTGAACGTCAACGTTTCTTTGATGTCCAATTGATAATCCGTATGATCTTCAAGATCGAAATGCTGTAAAATCATGCCGAGAACGAGAGTCGCTTCATGAAGGGCAAACTGCTGTCCGATACACGCACGCTGACCATTACCAAAAGGCTTGTACGCATGATGAGGAATTCTTGCTGGATCTTCAAATCGTTCCGGGTTGAATTCCTCAGCATCCTCTCCCCAAACCGTGGTATCACGATGAAGCTCCGGAATGAGCAGTGTGAACGTGTCTCCTTTTTCCACTTCATATTCGCCATCAAGGCTTGTCTTATCTTTTGCATACACAGAAAATGCAGGAGCAGTCGGCCATAGACGTAACGCTTCATTTAAAATCATCCGTACATATTTCAGCTGTTTCACCTGTTTAAAGGAAGGGGTATCATCACCCAGCACTTCATCCACTTCCTGATAGGCTTTTTGTAACTTGTCCGGATGTTTCAATAGATAATACAGGGCAAAAGAAAGCAGTCCGCTCGTCGTTTCGTGTCCAGCGATGAGGAAGGTGATGATTTGGAAGCGGATATTCTCATCATCCAGGGCTTCGCCTGTTTCAGGATCTTTCCCTTTCAGCATGTGCCCTAGCAGATCATCCTCTCCCTGATCTCCTGCTTGTTTTCGTTCTTCGATGAGTTGGTCGACAAGATTGAACATGTAATCGATATCTTCTCTGAACTGTCGCTTGGAGCGGACCATCAGCTTATCCTGAATACCCAGGCGCTGCGTCTGACTCATGGATTCATCCAAGGCACGCACCATTTTTTCAATGAAAGGATGCGCATCTTCCCGATAGAAACTGTTGAATCGATAATTGAACCCGCACAATCCGATCGTATCAAGCGTCAGACGGGTCATGTCATCGGGAACGTCCACTTCTTCATTGGGATTGAGTCTCGCCCACTTTTGAACCAGCTGGGAAGCGAGGTCGATCATTTTGTCATGGTAGCCTTTCATCGCCTGCTGACTGAAACTCGGCAGCAGAATATTATGCGCTTTCTTCCAATTCGGCTCATCTGTTCCACTTGTGAACAAACCGTCTCCGCCAAAAGCACGCACCTTTTGGAGAGCAGGGCCTACCTTTTTATCAAAACGGGTCTCGTCACAGATCTCAGCAGCAAAACGGGCACTTGAAATAAACGTACTGGTCCGTCCTGGAAATTGGATTTGAAAGATCGGGCCTAGTTCACGGGCATGCTTCATGAACGACTGTACGGGTTTTTCCTTATCAATACTCGGCAAATTTCCGAGCGGTCCATAAGACTTAGGTTGTGGAAGATTTTCTGTATGATTCATGGTTAACCACCTCTTTGATCATAATTGTAGTTACCGGAATGAATATTCATTCCGTTTATTGTAAAGGAGACACTGTCTCCTTACTCATGATGACGCACAGCATCCCAGCAACTTTCTTCGACACCGGCTAACAATTGATCCGTCGCTTCGATCTCACCTGCACGGATCAATTTAAACAGCTCAAGAAACCCACCGAAAATAATAGCAATCAACGCTTTTGACGGAAGGTCTCTGATGATTTCTTTTTCTTTCCCCTCATCAAGGAATTCCTGGAGAATCATTAACAGATGGTTGAACTGGTCCTTGCTTGTTTCATCAAGAAAGTAGGCGGCGTTATGAGTTTTAATAAAATAAAGCGCATGCTCATGCTCATTTGTAAAACGCACCATCCCTTGAAACAAATGATGAAATTGATCACGGATCCCTGCATCCTTGGGATATCCTTCTTCAAGGGTCTCTGTGAACAAGCCTGTGTAATATTGAAACAATGTATTGACTAGAACTTCTTTGTTCTCAAAATAGCGGTAGATCGTACCCGCTCCTACTTTTGCATCGCTCGCAATCATCGGAATCGTCGTTGCATCGAAACCGCGTTCGGCGAATAGTGACAGCGCACTATGGAAGATATGATCTCTTTTATTTGTGGATGTCGGCATATAAACATCCTCCCTCCTATGCGGAATGAACATTCATTCCTATCTATTTTAGTATATATTATCTTTCCCTTCAATCAATCGAATGACTCATCATTTATATTTTTAGCATTCCTTTCCTTCATAACCCCAAAATAAAAACGGTGCCAGCCCCCGCTCTTTACTGTTGTAAAAGAGCTTAGCGCTGACACCACTTTTGAATGATCATTAGATTTGGGCATGCTGTTTTTTCGTCGTCAATGTAAAAAAGATCACCGCACCAATCGAAGCGGTCGTAAACAGGATTGCTCCCATCGGTACAGCCGTCGTCTCATCAAGGCCGACAAGGGGAGAAACGGTGGCCCCAAATAACAAGGGCAGCATCCCGAGCACCGCACTGGCACTCCCGGCCCGGTGCCCCTGATGCTCCATCGCCAAGGTGAACGTACTTGTCAGCACCATCCCCATCGCCGTCATGTAGATGAAAATCGGTATGACAATCGAATACAACGGTCCTTCAATGATGGTCATCGCCAAAAGAAAACCGGTGGCACTGACGGCAACAATAACAGCGGTCCGGAGAAGACTTCTTTCATGGAAAATCCCACCGAGGCGGCCGACTAAAAAGCTTCCGGTAATGATTGCGAGTCCGTTAATCCCGAACAGGACACTAAAGGCCTGAGGGGATACGTCGTAGATGCCCTGGTAAACGAACGGCGTTCCGGATACATAAGCGAAACTCCCGCCATGAACAAAACCGATCGTCAGCGCGTAGCCGATGAACGAGCGGTCTTTCAATAGGCGTCCGATTGTCAGGATCGATTCTTTCACAGAACTCGGAATCCTTTTTTCCACCGGAAGGGTTTCCGGTAATTTTCCTGCGACAGTCAGAACAATCGCAATACCTACGATACTTAAAAAGAAAAAGATCGTCTCCCAAGTGGCGAATGGTAAAAGTAAAATGGCTCCCCCTGTCATCGGTGCGATCATCGGAGCCGTCGCATTGATCACCATGAGTAAGGCGAAGAATTTCGTCAACTCTCTCCCTGAAAATACGTCACGCACGACAGCTCTGGAAAGGACGACGCCGGCAGAAGCTGTGAACCCCTGGATGAAACGGGCGATCACGAGCACCAGGATATTCGGCGCAAGCGCACATAGGAAGGACGCCAGTGCGAAGAGGGAAAGGAAAACGATGAGCGGTTTCTTCCTCCCCTGCGAATCACTGACGGGCCCTACGACAATTTGACCGACGGCAAGTCCGATCAGACAGGTCGTCAAACTGAGCTGAACAAGCGAGGCACTCGTCTCTAAATCGGAGGCGATCCCCGGGAAGCTCGGCAGATACATATCAATGTTCAATGGCCCTAGAATCCCGAGCATGCCAAGTAGAAACGCAAGCCCTAATCTCTCTTTACCTTTTGGATTATGTAACATATGAAACACCTTCTTCTATTCAATCTAAAATTATAACTCCTTGAATCATGTCCCCAAGTTCTTCAAGCTGTTAAACATTGATTTTATCTTCATTTCTCACGGAAGTCTATGCATAAGCAAAGAAAAACCGTCCCATAAAATATTTATGGAACGGTAGGTCGTTCAGCCACGTTCTTGATAATACTCTTTAACAAGCTCCCCCATCACCTTATTGGTGCGAAGCGCTGTTTTTCCGGTGCTTGGACACGTCCCTTTTCCGAGCAGCTCATCCACAATCGTCTGGATATGGTGCTGTTGAATATGTTTCGGACGCTCGATGTAAAAAGACTCTTCCCCGGCATCGGTGACCAGGACCACCGGTTTGTCATCGAAGGTGGAAAACTGGATCTCTCCTTTTGTTCCGACGATACGGTTATCATCCTCATTTTTATAGGAAGAGAAATTCCATACGCCTGTTCCCACCGCACCACTTTCAAATTGCCATACACCACTGACGGTGTCTTCGGCGGGATAGGAATCAGCAAGGTTGAGCCCAAATCCTCTCACATCTTTCAAAGGTCCAAGCAGATAATCGAAGAGATCCAACGTATGGGAACCAACGTCATAAAACAATCCTGCTCCACTTTTTTCAGGAATGACTCTCCACGGCCAATCTCCATTCTCATCCTTCGCGACGATCTGCTGAGTCTGCTGCATAGATGCGAAGCGTACATCCCCAATTGCGCCTTCATCAATCAGTTCCTTCACTTTCAAAAATCTCGGCAGTGATCTTCGATAATAGGCTACAAATAAAGGTACACCATGCTCTTCACATGCACGAACCATTTCTTCACATTCTTCCAAACTATTGGCCATCGGTTTTTCCACGTAGACGGGCTTTCCGGCTTTGGCTGCCATGATGGTATATTCCTTATGAGAAGAAGGTGGTGTCGCAATATATACTGCGTCCACTTCGTCATCATGGATTAATTCTTCCGCCTGGTCATACCATTGAGGCACGCCGTGACGTTCCGCGTAGTCTTTCGCCTTCTCGCCATTCCTTCTCATCACCGCTTGAAGGGAACTTTGTTCAATCAGTTGAAATGCAGGGCCGCTTTTCACTTCTGTGACGTCCCCGCATCCTATAATTCCCCACTTGATCGTTTTCATTGAAATTCCTCCCCGTCCTTCTTTTCGTAGAAGTCGATGTCTGACCCCTCGTCTGTTCCCACTTTAGCATAGGAAATGGCCTGTACCAAAAAATAGAAGTAGCATTCCGACTCATTCCGGGTGGGATATAAAAATAGGAAAAAACGACGGCGAGGACTACCTTTTCCAATTACCCTCTTTCGATTTTTTTCGACATTTTACATAAAAAGCGTTTTCAAAATAGAAAAGTTGTACTACACTACTTGTATACAAGTATACAGAGTTGAACAAAACGAGGTGAATACATGAAGGATTCTAATGAATTTTTGTATCCGTCCCAATGGTTATCGAAAGCATCCGCCGGGGAACGTGTCGCCTGCGAGCTCCGCATGCGGATTATCTCGGGCACGGTTGAAAGCGGTTCAATCCTGTCCGAGAATCAACTGGCTTCCGAATTCTCCGTCAGCCGCTCTCCTGTGCGGGATGCATTGAAAGCCCTTGCTTCGGAAAATCTCATCCGATTGGAAAGGATGGGCGCACGGGTTCTCGATATCACAGAAAAAGAAATCCAGGAAATGTACGATGTCCGGTTGCTCATTGAGAGTTTCGTATTTGAACGGCTCGTCCATATGGAGACAGAAGAACTGGTCAAAGATCTCAGCAAGATTTTTGAAATGATGAAAATAGCGATCCAATATAAGGATGCCGATGAATTTTCCAAACAGGACCTGGAGTTTCACGATACGATTATCCGTTCCATCGGTCATTCTCATATACAGATGATTTGGAACAACCTGAAACCTACACTCGAAAGCCTCGTCCTCCTTTCTATGCGGTACAGGTTTGAAGAGATGTATGAGGACTTTGAACGAATCATAGAGAACCACGAATTATATATTGAAGCGATCCATAGGAAGGATCGCGAACTTATGGTCCAATCCCTGCACAAAAATTTCGATGATGTCGCCAAAGGGCGCGTCGAAGAATTATGGATGGCACAGGAAACCTTTACTAAAGGAGTCGAAAAAGAAGATGACTAACTTCATGCTCGGTATCGACATCGGTACCACAAGTACAAAAGCCGTATTATTCAGTGAAAAAGGCGAGGTCATTCAAAAGGAAAGCCAGGGCTATCCCCTGCATACTCCGGATATCTCAACAGCCGAGCAGGATCCGGATGAAATTTTCCAGGCGGTCGTCACGGTCATGACCGCGATTATGGATGATCATAAAGACAAGAATATTTCGTTCGTGTCCTTCAGTAGTGCGATGCACAGTCTGATCGCCGTAGACAAAGACGGTCACCCTCTGACGTCCTGTATCACCTGGGCAGATAACAGAAGTGAAGCATGGACACAAAAAATCAAAGACGAATGGAACGGTCATGAGATTTATAGACGTACAGGAACACCGATCCATCCCATGTCTCCTTTGAGTAAAGTCACATGGATGGTTCAGGAGCATCCTGAAATCGATTCCATCACCAGCAAGTACATCGGGATCAAAGAATACATTTTCTATAAATTCTTTAATGACTATGTTCTTGACCATTCGCTTGCTTCTGCTACTGGAATGATGAACCTGGAGAAATTGGACTGGGATGAGGAAGCGCTTCAAGTCGCAGGGATCTCCCGTGATAAATTATCAAGGCTTGTGCCCACAACGGAAGCGTTTACTTCCTGCAACCGCTCCCTGGCAGCGAAAATCGGCATAGACCCGGAAACTCCTTTCATTATCGGTGCGAGTGATGGTGTTTTATCGAACCTCGGTGTAAACGCTATCGGTAAAGGAGAAGTCGCGGTCACCATCGGGACGAGCGGTGCGATCCGGACGATTATCAATCAGCCTAAGACCGATGAAAAAGGAAGAATCTTTTGTTACGCCCTGACCGAAGATCACTGGGTCATCGGCGGACCTGTCAACAATGGCGGGATGATTCTGCGCTGGATCAGAGACGAATTCGCGGCAGCAGAAATTGAAACAGCGAAGCGCCTCGGCATAGACCCTTATGAAGTCCTTACAAAAATTGCTGATGGTGTAAGACCAGGGGCAGAAGGGTTGATTTTCCACCCTTATTTAGCCGGGGAACGGGCACCGCTTTGGAATCCGGATGTCCGCGGATCATTCTTTGGACTGACCATGTCTCATAAAAAAGAGCACATGATCCGTGCGGCCCTGGAAGGAATCATTTACAACCTGTATACCGTCTATCTCGCCCTTGTGGAATGTATGGACACACCAGTAACCCGCATCCAGGCGACAGGAGGTTTCGCCCGTTCAGACGTATGGCGTCAGATGATGGCTGACATTTTCGAATCTGAAGTAGCTGTGCCGGAAAGCTATGAAAGCTCTTGTCTCGGGGCTTGTATTCTAGGACTCTATGCCACAGGAAAAGTAGAGTCGTTTGAAGTAGCTTCCGAGATGATCGGAAGTACCCATCAACACACACCGGTAGAGGAAGCCTCTCACGAATACCGTCAACTGCTGCCGATCTTCATCGATTTATCCAGAAGACTGAGCAGTGATTATACAAGAATTGCCGAATACCAAAGACGTTTAATTCACAAGTAAAACACACAACATGGAGGGATCATCATGCCATTAGTAATGGTTGCTATAGGAATCGTCGCCCTGCTGATCTTGATTATGGGGCTGAAACTGAATACCTTTGTTTCTTTGATTATTGTTTCATTTGGAGTAGCGATCCTGCTCGGAATGCCGCTTGAAGAGATAGTCGGAACGATTGAAACTGGATTAGGCGGGACGCTTGGACACCTGGCGCTGATCTTCGGACTTGGAGCGATGCTCGGTAAGCTGATTACCGATGCCGGCGGTGCCCAGCGTATTGCCATGACATTCGTCAACAAATTCGGTGAGAAGAACATTCAATGGGCAGTCGTTTCCGCTTCTTTCGTCATCGGAATTGCGTTGTTCTTTGAAGTAGGACTCGTCCTTCTTATCCCGATCGTTTTTGCGATTTCAAGAGAATTGAAGGTTTCTATTCTTTATTTAGGAATTCCAATGGCGGCTGCTTTGTCTGTCACCCACGGCTTCCTGCCACCACACCCGGGGCCAACGGTCATTGCCGGTGAATATGGTGCGGATCTCGGAGAAGTGCTGCTTTACGGAATCATCATCTCCATCCCGATCGTTATCGTAGCGGGACCGATTTTCACGAAAATGGCTCAAAAACTTGTACCTGATTCGTTTACAAAACAGGGGGATATCACTTCCTTAGGCGAACAAAAGAACTTCGACCTTGAAGATACACCGAAGTTCGGCATCAGTGTTTTCACAGCGATGCTTCCGGTTATTCTCATCGCTATTTCCACGATCATTACCTTGATCCAGGAAATGGCCGGTTTTGAAACAAACCTGTTCTTATCCATTATCAATCTTATCGGTAACGCCTCCACGGCTATGGTCATTTCCCTGCTTGTGGCGATGTACACCATGGGAATTGCCCGAAACATTCCAGTGAAAAACGTCATGGAATCCTGCTCGACAGCCATCTCCCAAATCGGGATGATGCTCTTGATCATCGGCGGTGGCGGTGCGTTTAAACAAGTATTGATCGACGGTGGTGTCGGCGATTACGTCGCTGAACTCTTTGAAGGGTCCACCATGTCTCCGATCGTACTCGCTTGGTTGATTGCAGCCATTCTCAGGATTTCTTTAGGCTCGGCTACGGTTGCAGCCTTGACGACTGTCGGACTAGTCATACCACTATTAGGACAGACAGACGTCAATCTTGCGCTTATGGTGCTTTCTACAGGAGCCGGCAGCCTGGTCGCCTCCCACGTCAACGACGCCGGGTTCTGGATGTTCAAGGAATACTTCGGACTTACCATGAAAGAAACATTCGCCACTTGGACACTGCTTGAAACAATCATCTCTGTCCTTGGCCTTGCCTTTACTCTATTACTGAGCCTGTTTGTATAAAAGGAAATCAAAAAAGACGGTCGAGACATTCTCGACCGTCTTTTCTATTAGAATCCTCCTCCTCTCCCCTTCTACCTCTATTCTTATGATGAGGTGACGAATGATAGGAATGCCTTCCACCCATATTCTATTAAACAGGCTATCATACAAGCACTCTTGCTAAATTTCCATAGAGTATCTATGTAAGGGACGTCTCCTGCACACATTCTTGTGATGAAGGAGGAAACATGATGAACTTCTTAAGAAACTTAGTCGCTGTGGTTATTGCTGTTTTGTTTTTGCTGGCACTTTTGGTTGCGGTTCTACTAGGATCAAGTGAGCAACGCCAGATTGTCATCTCATGTATTAATGAGATTCTTGGAACAATCAGCTAAAACATGATTTAGCTTAGAGGGCTGTGCATACCAACATAGCCCTCTCCCTATTTTAATTAGAAAGGGGATGGACATATGAAAAGAAAAAAACAACAAGAAGAAAATGGTACAAATGATACCAATATAGACTTTGACAGCCTTCTGAAGCTTGCCTCCAATTTGACTCAACAAGAAGGGTTATTGAGCCAGTGGTCACAGACGGCAGGAACGGATGAATCCAAGGACGTGGATCTATCCAGTATCATTACGAATATTTCAGAAGCATGTTCTCATACATTTGCCGGACTTGAAGAAAAGTTGAACGAAGTGATTGCAGAACTTAAAAAATTGAATAAAAACCTCGATTGCCTTCAGAATACAAAGAAAACCGATAAATAAAAAACTTTTCTAGAAAAAGTCCCCCAAACAGCCGGACGGTATATAAATGTCATCCATATCCCCACTAAAGAACCGCTGATCCACATGGACCAGCGGTTCTCATTTATGTTTATGACCAGGTTTAAAAATATGTGACGAGCTATTCACGAAGTCGATGGGAGACGTTCCCTTTCATCTCCTCCACTTCCTCACGGAGACGTTCCAATTCTTTCAATAATTCCAACACCATCTCATCGCTCTTTCGTAGTTCATTATTCAAGGCAGTGATTGCTTCTTCTTCCCAGTTGAACGGATCTCCCTGTTCAGGAGTGATCGGAATATCTTCATATACGATTCCCTCTTCTTCCTCTGTCGGCTTGAAGTAAATCGCGACTTCACAACCTCCATCTCCAAGGGCAATCCGTTTACGCAAATTCACTTTCCCATACCCCATTCTTCTGGAGGCCACTCCACCAAACACACTGGACGTCATCATACATAAGTGAGGAGCATCATGGACAGCTTCACCGAAGGGACAGGCTGTCGCCTTCACAATGACACGATCTTCATGGACTTCTGATATTTCGAAGTGGCCGCCAATTGAATTTTTCAAGTCGACAATCATACGGGCATATTGATCAGGTGTCCATTCCTGCCCTTTTTCACTATAAAAGGACTCGAGCCATTCCCCTGTCTTAATTCCTAATTGACGGATGTACTCTTCAGCTTTTGACCCGACCGTGCGGCTGTGCAAGTGAGCATATTGGGCAATTAGTTTCGACAGGAAAATCGTCCCTGAAAGATTCACAGTGTCTCTCATTGTATTCCCTTCTCTCCTATCTTATTTACTATTATTATAGAGGACTTTCAAGAAAGTTCCTACAAAAAGATAACGCTTTATATGCTGACTGCTCAAACTTTCCACACCATTGTGGAAGGAGTGTTTGTTTTAGACACCGTCGTGAACTGATACAATGAAAAGAGTCTTGTATGAAGGAAGTAAGAATAAGAGATAAATAGGAGGAGTTCCATGTCAAAACCCATTCGAATTGGAATTATTGGAGCAGGTGGAATTGCCAGAGGGGCCCATATTCCCAGCTACCAAAGTTACGGCAGAGACGTAGAGGTCGTTTCTGTATCCAACCATAATAAAGAAAAAGCGGTGGAATGTGCCGAACAGTTCTCCATCCCCCATGCCTACGAAAATGAACAGCAGATGCTCGATGAGATGGACCTGGATGCCGTCAGTATTTGTACCCCCAACAAATTTCATGCTGCTCAAGCGATTGCCGCTCTGAAAGCGGGTTGTCATGTCCTTTGTGAAAAACCGCCGGCTATGACGGCGGAAGAAGCCGAAACCATGGCCTGGGAAGCAGAAAAAGCAGGCAGGATTCTTACCTATGGGTTCCATTTTCGTTTTCAACCAGAAGTAGAGTCACTGAAGAAATACATTGACGGCCATGAATTAGGAGAGATTTATGCAGCCAAGACCCACTATAACCGAAGACGAGGCATTCCAGGATGGGGTGTGTTCACGAACAAAGAGCTTCAAGGCGGCGGCACGCTGATTGATAATGGTGTTCATATGCTGGACACCGCTTTATATTTAATGGGCTACCCCAAACCCAAAACCGTTTTAGGGGCGACCTATCAAAAGATCGGTCATCGACCGGGCGTAGGATTAATGGGCGAATGGGATGATGAGAACTTTTCTGTCGAAGATATGGCTAGAGGAATGATCACCTTTGAAAATGGCTCTTCCCTTATGTTCGAATCCACGTTTGCAGCGAATATAGAGGAGCTGAGCAGTAAAAAAGTGTCCATAGTTGGTGACCAGGGTGGCGCCGAACTTTTCCCATTGAAAATCTTTCAGGAAAAATACGATACGCTCGTGGATACAACCCCTGCCTATGTTGAAAAACGTGATGTCCACGAATCCCTCGTACACGATTTTATCGAGTGCATGCTTCACGACAAACAACCGGTAAGTACTCCATCTGAAGGAGTGCTCATCCAACAGATCATCCAGGCTCTTTATGAATCGGCGAAGACAGGAGAAGCGGTGAATATATAAGAAATTCAACAAACAATCATACAGGGGGCGAAACTTTTTATTAAAGTTTCGCCCCCTTTATTTAAGACTTGTTTTCAAGATAGGTGAGGCAGTCCTTTTCCTATTCCTCCTATCACCTTAAAAGATTGTTCACAGTTTTTTCTCTAGATCATCAATCTTCTTCTCAAGGTCTTTTATGTTTTTACTATTACTCATAGCTGTCGTAAAGGCAGTAAGACCAAAAGTGAAAGACAAAGTTCCGAACACAAAAGCCATAATTACAAAAGTATCCATCATATCCCTCCATTAAGAAAAAGAATCAGGCTGCCAATTTATAAAAACAATAGTTCGATCCACTTTCCTGAAGCTGCCCGTTCTTAAAAGTACCATATTTTTCAATTTCTCGTTGATAAAAAGTTTCCTCCCTGCTACACTTAGACAAAATTACTAATTATTTCCATATTCAAGGATATCAAGTTTCCGGTACCTCCTTTGTTTAATGGAAAGCATCTAAGTATTCCTATAAAGATCAGCTACACCCATAAGGGATCAGAAAGGCAGCCGATGCCCCCTTTTCAAGTCTCAGATATGACTATCCGCCAATTCAAACAAATGTAAGATAAAGTAACAAATACCATTTATGCCTTCTAAAGAACATACCTTTTAATTAGGAAATTACAGAAGATGGTTTGGCCCTTAAGCTTCCATTATCAACAAGACCCATTCAGATTTCTTAAAAAGGGATTAATCTTTGGAGTAATTTTTAGGAGGCATACAAATGATGAGATCTGTAGGTGTAAGCTTAGTTATTGTTGCCGCTATATGCTGGGGTTTTAGTGGAGGAATCGCGAATATTTTAATGAATAACGGCTGGGATCCTATTGTGATTTCTCTTTACCGAGGAGCTATCGGCTTCGTATGCTTTTTTACTTGGTTTCTTTTACGTTTTAAACAAAATTGGGCCTCCTCTCCTCATATATACATTTGGTCTTCATTAGCTGGTGTAGGTGTTGCTGGAAATTTCATTTTTTATTTTTTCACTATCCAGGCCTCAAGCGTGGCTGTTGCTTCTACTTTAATGTACACAGCACCAGTTTTCGTCCAGGTCATCTCATTCTTATTACGAATCGAGCGTCCGACCTGGTTTAAAGGGGCATGCATATTCGGTGTACTTATCGGGATTGTCATGCTCACAGGTGCCTACAATACTAAGTCGCTTTCAGTAGGTTTCCTAGGGGTTGCCTCCGGGCTTGCTGCAGGACTTTCCTATGCATTGTTTATCTTCGGTTTTAAAAACGCCTCCTCCATCGCTAAGCCGCAGACCACGTTGACCATCGCTTTCTTCACATTTTGTCTTATCCTTTTGTTTATGGCAGACATGGATAAAGTCACTAGCGCAATGACCTCAAACGACATCGGCTTGTTCCTTTTATTGGGGATCCTGGGCGCTGGAATTTCGTTTATATTTTATGTCATTGGCATTCAGTGGACTGCTCCGACTACAGCTTCAATGGTCGCTATGGTTGAGCCGGTAACAGCTTCATTATTCGGCTTTCTCCTTATCGGGGATCACTTAACCCTTATTCAACTTCTTGGAATAGCAATCATCCTGGTTACCGTTATCGTACTTAGTGTGAAACCTTCCTCATCCTCCATAAAAAGCAAAGATAAAAGGAAAAAGAAGGCTGTGTAACCTAAGGTTCTGTTAAGGTTTAGTGTTTATATTACTAACAAAAAATAGTTCAACTAAAGGCCACCGTTTATTCCTTTGTAAAAACTAACGAGAAGTATGTGGATCATCGTTAAAAACAATGTTTCCTGCATATTGAACAGCATTACTTCCATCCTTAAATATAGCTTCTAAGAAGTCATTCCTTTCTTCTGTCGGGAACCGAAATTCTCTATACTCTTTGTTATCGATTTTGGATAAACACCCACGTTTGTTTAAAACTTGAAACCGAGGTGGTTTACAATTTATCTTTACGCCCCATCTTGTTTATTTTAGGAATAATGAAATACCAGGATATAAAACCGCCTATCATTAATCCTATTACAGTTGACCATATGATTTCCCCGTATATAAAGTATCCAAAGAGAATAGCAACGACTGCAAAGACAATAGCAGAGATCATACCATCTTTTGTTCTTTTACTCATTTTGCAATCCTCCTTCCCCTCCTTATATTTTAAATTATATCTTTAATCTTTTAGTGTTTGTCTTGCAGAATAGCCGTTACTGCAAGACTTGAATTCGAGATATCTAATAATCCCGCCACTCATAATTCAATTTATTATGCTGATCAAATCCAATCTCTTCCATGCTCACGAATGAATTCAATCTCCTTTTCATAATGGTCAAGGTGTCCCTCATCTATCATTTTTTGAAATGCGATCTCTCCTTCACGGGCCTTTCTTTTCATATATTTACATAACCCTTCTAATCGCAATATCACCATTTCTAAATAACCTTCTTCTATTCCTTCTATACCGTAAGAATCAAAAAACAACTTAACTCTTGTTTGACTCCGAGCAGCATCTTGTGAAGCATCATAATAGACACGCTCACCTGCTTCAGTATGATAAAACCTACTTAAAGGAACGCAAGTGTAAAGGGTGTAAGCTATGTCCCAAAGTCTTGGACCAGGAGCCGCAACATCAAAGTCAATAATGCCTACTGGCTGTTCATGATTAAAAATAATATTGTACACAGCAAAATCATTATGGCATAGAACTTCTCTATTACTCGGAGTATTGTCAATTGGACTCCACTCATCTATCAACGGAAAGTCACTAACTGCGTCATGATAAAGACGAAGCATTTGTGCTATTTCTTTTAATACATCATTTGACCACATATATCTTTTCAGAGGGTAATTTCCAGCTTCTCCTTCAATGAAGGATAATATCTCCCTATTGTTTTCATCAATTCCTAAAAACTTTGGGGCATAATTAAAACCTTTACTCTCTAAATGTTGTAATAATCTATGTATTTTCAAACTGCCAGGCTTTATTTCTCGTCGAACAGTATCTTCAAATCGATATACATTTGAAACATTCCCTCCAGCTAGCTTTTCTTCTTTTTCAGAATTTGGCATTGAATATCTCTCCCCTTATTAAAACTCTCTACATGTCTAGATCGTCCTTCGTAGTTAGAAAAAAAGCGATTGACTATATGGCACAATCGCCCCTATTCATGAAGACTTAATTTCGAGATAAATTTAACGAATCCTGTATGATCTAGCCACACAAGCCCATCCACTTTCTTCAATAACCTTTTCTAATGTAGTTGGTAAAACATTATTCTTTGAGAAAAGTCGAAAGTATTGGCAGCAGTTTTTTTCCACTAACCAAATGGTCTTGCTTTGCAAGTCGTATAAACCTTGCGTTTGGAATTGCCTTTGTTAGTTGACGACCCACTTTATTAATGGATACAGGGCTTTTTTCGCCAACGATTATTTGCATAGGTATGGAAATTTGAGTAGCACGTACAAGGGGGGGCATATCCTGAGTTAGCATAATATCATAGGCAAGGGTCGGAGCTAGAGCTTTCGTGGTTTTCCAGCCAGGAAATAACGGCAATAATAGAACAAATACCTTAGGCATTCCAATTTCCTTTAAAAAGGTAAGCATTGCTTCTGAATTTTTTTCATTTTCGAGAAGTTCGTGTATTTTTTGGCTTAATTGTTTGTATTCGGCTTTTTCTTTCTCGTCACAAACATATGGCGCATCATACAAAGTTACTTTTTGCACTTTGTTGCCAAGTCGAAGTGCTGCCTCAAGTGCGATCACAGCACCAGAAGAATGGCCATACAAATGCGCCTTTCCGCCTGCCGCATCAATTATAGCTTCGAGATCTTCGATTTCACGTTCTACAGTATAAGGCAGCGTGTTCCCACTATCGCCTCGTCCACGACGGTCGTAATTGTAAACAGTAAACTCAGAGGCAAATATTTTGGCATCTTGCACTATAGGCTTAAATGAGCGATGGCAGCTTGCTCCCGTTATGTAAATGAGCGCTGGACCATTACCGTAAACATCGTACGCCAAGGTTGTGCCGTCTTTTGACTGGGTTGTTTTCATAAATATCACCTTCCCCCTCAAAGAATAGATGAATTTCATCCACATACATTTGCCAACATTCCAATCAATATACTGCTAATACATCCATTAAATTACATAAACATTAATTTCTACATCACCAATAAATTCCCTTCTATTATTCAATAAACTGAACTGATTGTTGAAAGGACTAAATAACGTAGGCGTTGAATTATATATTAAATATTCAAAGGCGTTTTTTGGTTAAAAAAACTAAAGGGGTGTTCTAATGAATAATATTTTTGAGATATCGTATACAGATGAAATATTAAATCGTATCGAAAACTTAAATGTAAATTCACAACCAAAATGGGGGAGAATGGATGTCTCTCAAATGTTAGCTCATTGCTCAGCTTTCCAAGATATCGCAATGGGAAACTCTTTAGCCCGAAGAAGTTGGTTAGGGTTATTAGTAGGTAGATTTGCCAAACCCATCTTTTATAATGACAAACCTTTAGACCACAACATGTCGACTATTCCAACTATTGTAATTACATGTAAAAAAGACTTCGATATAGAAAGAGAAAAACTAAAACAAAAAATAATAACATTTCAAAAGAATGGACCAGAAGCTTGTAAAAATCATCCACATCCTTTTTTCGGAAAACTTACGTCCGAACAATGGGGAAAAGGAACCTACAAGCATCTTGACCACCATTTAAGACAATTTGGTGTTTAGCGCAGAAATTAAAATATACCGTGCCACCTTAAACGAACCTGCATTTGCTCTATTTAACGATTCTAAACGTGGATTAGTTTTAGGAAATAATAAAAAGGACGACTACTCTTATTGAATAATCGCTCCCTATTGTTTGAGACTTGATATCAAGATAATATAAATAATTTCAAAGGACTCCTAAATACAGAATAAAGGAAATTATTTCTTAAAAGATAATCCCTTCTCTTTCAAAGCTGATTTGAGTTTTGGTAATGACGCTGGTCCCATGCCATGAAGTTTCAAAATCTCTTTTTCACTGTAGGTTGATAAAATCTTTAAAGAAGTTACACCGTTGTTTTCCAAGGCCCTCCTGGCTGGTGCTGGAAGTAAAGAGAGGAATCCACTTTCAGGTTTACGAGCGTTTTCACAGATTGGACAAGTCGGACAATCGCTACTTTTATAATATTTGTGCCCTTTGTCGCAGATCCTTCTATTTTCATTTGGAGTCATGTAAACATCTCCTTACTTAAAAAAATGAGATTACATAATAAATAACTTTTATCTTTATTCAAGATAAGCAATGAACTTCTTTTCTTGAAGGAGAGCCCCTATTTCTATATAACTTGATTTCGAGATAAAAACTGCTATTGTTTTATAAATCAACTTTTAGGTTGCTCCATCTTTCCCAAATTGCTTAATAGTAGCTGACTGCTGATTATTGATAAAAGAAATATAATACCTGGTTCACCTGTACTCCATATAGAAGTTACAATAAAAAATAAAGGTACTGAAACACTAATTAATAAAACAATATAGATTAATGAACTTATTATATCAGTCATACTTATCCCTTTCTAAATGATTTCTTGTATGAGCATGCACCGGTTTGTTTACCACTAAGTCTAAGCATATGTAATACATTTGCGTTTTTAGCCACTCATAGTAACTAAATCGTCTCATCCAATTTCTGAATTTTTGATTTAGAAATTAAGTACACATCACCAATAATGTCAATTTTGTCCCCCTTTATACGAACAGCGCAATCTTTGTTCGAGGCATAAATATTTATTTCTTCTGACAAGGGAGACAGTTCTCTTTGAACAAGCTCCATGTTATTTTCTAGATCAAAATGAGATAAGACAGAAAACTCGTCAAGGCCGATTCCTTCGTAAACAGAGCTTACTTCAAGTTCATCTCCAAAGTTTTTTGAGCATAACCATTTAGCGGACATGTTGATTGCACCAGCACTTGCCCCCATTACAACTGCGCTGCTTTTTTTAATCCAATCCGACAATTCATATTCCCTCAAAAAGCCATTTTGTTTAAGAATATCTCCACCCAGTAAGAAAATAACTGAAGCATTGTGAATTAATCTTTGGGCACCTTCCTTCTGAACGCGATGATTAATTAAATGATATTCATCAAACATAATGCCGGCATGATCAAGCCACGACCGTTCAGTAGCACCGTCATCTTCATAAAGTGATGGATTGGAGCTAATCATAACAATTGATTTTCTATCAATGATATCCTCCTTTAAAACCTTTCTCAGATTCTCAGGAAAAAAGTTACTAAACCAACCTAAATAATAATGAATTTTCATAAGTATCCCCCGTAGCAAACTGTAAATAATATTAATTTTCTTCGTTACTCATGTTGTTTTCTAACACCAACACAATAATGTCAATGTTGACTCAGAAAGTAATAACAGGGCAATCTGTATTCCAAGAAAGCCCCCGTTTGAGGAAGACTGAGTTTCGAGATAATTTTCACATAATCTTTCTCTAACTGCATATATTGTATGTATTTTATCTTGTAAAATAAGCCATTAATATTAGATCAAAGTATCTTCCTAAATCATCCTTGATAGCTTCTTGTTTTTGCCCTTCTACTATAAACCCTACCTTTTCATAAAGAAATATAGCATTAGTATTAGATGCAAATACCTCAAGTGAAACTTTCTCAATGAAAGGGTGCATTTTTGCCCAGTTAAGCAATTCTATCAACAAAGCTTTACCTATGCCTTTGCCTCTGAAACTAGAGGAGACACTCATCCCAAAATTTCCTTGATGCTTAATTCTTTTTTTATTTCCGTTATGGAAATCCAAAAATCCTATAATATCTCCACGGTACTCTGCTACTATTGCAAGCTTTCCCTCATCATTTACTATCTTTTTTATAAAGTCTTTCTGCTGTTCTACAGTTAGCTGAAATTCTTCCTCAGTAGTCAATAAATAAGGTGAGTTGCTAATAATCTCTTTATTAAATTCAAGTATTTTGAGAGCATCCTCAATACGAGCTGTTCTTACTTGTACTTCTTGACCGTTCTTTAATTTATAAGGATTTAATTCAATTTGCCCCACTCACAGCCCCCCTAAATTAATCTTAGTAATAGTTTAACTAACGCCCCCGTTAGTTGAAGACTTGAATTCTAGATAAACTCAATAAAACCCTTTAATAAATTTATTAGTTAATATCACGGTAAGGTAATCTATGACTTGTAGGATTAAATATACTATTACAACTAAAATAAAAATGCTTATACAATACGAGAATAATAAGCTACATCGGCCACTCTGCCGTGTAAATGAGATTCAGGCAACACAGCTACTAACGTAAATCCTAGTTTTTCAATTAACTTTTTTGATGACATATTTTTATTATCTATAGTAGCAAATAGGCGTTTAAGGTTTAATGTGCCTTTACTATGTTCAATGACCGCAGAAACCGCTTCATACGCAAAACCGCCTCCCCAATGCTCCCTCATGAACCGAAAACCAATTTCGCCAAGATAACCTTCTGCTATTTCTGGAATCATTACATCACCGATGAACTCATCTGTATCTTTTAATGCGACCGTCCATTTTGTTTCAGTGCGATTCCTAACCATTTCTAACAATGAGTGTTCATCACGAGGGGGATTAATTCCAAGAAATTTTCTTACTTCATCATTGTTAAACATTTTAAGCATATTAGGAATGTCTTTTTCCGCTCTCGGACGTAAAACCAATCGTTCTGTTTGAATTTTCGGTGCTTCTTTTTTTGCCATGATTTATTCCAGCCTTTCGTACATTATATAAATAGTCTATCAATGTGAACGGTATTGAACTTCATCTTTTGTATGTTATAAAGGGCGATTGCTCTATTTAGCAATCGCCCCCGTTAGTTTAATACTCGAATTCGAGATTTGTTTGAATCAATGTTATATAGCATTTCATGAAAGCTCCCTACCTTCCGTCTCTTTTTTCTCTTTCCAGTGAATGACAATAAGGCTTGCCGAGAAAATTAACAATACCAACATAAAAATTGGTGAGATTAGTGATATTACTCCTGCTTGTTCGCTAATCTTACTAATAAGTTCAAACAAAAAATAGGGCATTAACAGTATGCTTAATGCAAATATAAGAACTTCAACTTTCAACTTACATACCTCCAATTCAAATTTTGACTTTTAATTGTATTCTTGTACGGATAGGAAAGTATCAACAATCCTACTGAGCAAACGCCCCCTTTTATGCAAGACTCGAATTCGAGATATCTCTTACTGTCTTTTTCTTTAGAGAAAGAATGGATAAGTAGTTTTTTTTATTTTGCTTTATTTGAGTCAATTGTTGTTCCAACTGTTATTCCAAGAACCAAACCTATACCAGCCCCGATTGCTAAGTCATCAAATAAAGTTAACCCAAGTACTGCTCCTAAAGGTAACCCAATACCAATTCCAACCGCTAGATAAGTATCCCCAGTTGTTTTTTTATTTTTGCCCATCATTTACTTTTCCCTTCTGATAACCTTATTTGCTTTTACTATTCCTCAAGCTTGCTTCGTAAGTTAAAAAACTTCATTTATGATGGTCCTGCTTAAGTAATTAGGGCGATTATCTGTTAAACAATCGCCCCCGTTAACGGAAGAATCGTATTCAAGATATTTTAATTTACTTTATAAACATTTGTTCATTCAGTTCAATTAAGAAGGCAGTGTCTGAATTAAATCGTAGAAATATTTAGGGTCACCCGTATTGAAGTAGCTATACCACGCCTCAAGTGTCTCCTCAGAGAACACATCTAACTTAGCTAGTATAATTTGAGCGAATGGCAGCGCACCTGCAGAACTAGCTGTTATCAAGTTCTGGTCCGAAATAGCTTTAACATCTCTATAATAGGATTCTCCTTTATAACTCGGGCTTACCATCTTGAGATAATCAAGACTGTTGCTAGTATGTACACGTTTATTAAATACACCAGCTTCGGCGAGTACAGTTGTAGCACCGCAAATTGCAGCAACAATTGCTCCACATTCTAACAGTTCAGTTGCCTTTTCTATAATCGGTTTATGTTTTGAGTCATTCCACGTATCTGCCCCGGGCAGCAACAAAACTGACGTTGGAGAAGAAACGATTTCGTCAGTGGTTATCTCTGGTATAACTCTCATCCCCCCCTTGGTTAAAATTGAATCCCTGTCAGCCCCAACGATCTTAACAGAAGCATTTTCACTATTTTTCTTAAAGTATTGACCCGAATTTAATTCTGACGTCACATATCCAAGCTCCCAGTCTGCTAATGTGTCCAAGGCATAAATGTAAACATTAATCATATTACCCCTCCAAAAAAATTACTCTTATTCCACTAACATGCTCCGTGTGTTGAAATACTAGTCTTACCTTTTTAGTCCCTTTGTATAAGAAAATAGGAGAACGCATTATTGAGCAATCGCCCCCGTTTGTTTAAGACTCGATTTCGAGATATACCTTCTTATAAACATTTAATCAGCTTCAATATAATGGTTGATAATTTTCAGAAGTCGATCAGAGCTTTCCGATGAAACACCTTCAGAAAGCCTGGCTGCAGCAATAATAGGAACCCATTCTAAGATTTCAACTTTTGAAAGACCACTCTTCTTACAATATAGATTCAAATATGTATCCGCCATATCCCCTGAGAACTGAGAATATAAAAGGTAAGTCCTACATACATCAGCCCTTATATTTCCAACACTTGCATCCACCCAATCTATTGTTGCAGCTCCCCTGTTCGATCTGATCACATTATATATGTGATAGTCTCCATGACAAAGCCTACTCTCAATGGGCATGGAATCTAACTTTTCAATTAACAATGCTTTGATGTTGTCTTCTAACTTTGGTGCAATTTTAATTTGTCGATTTAATTTTGCAGACATAAGCTCAATACACTCGCCCTCAAGTTGATGAATTCTTTGGTGTATATCTACGGAAATACTCAAGTAATGTTCCTCTTGTTCTGGATTATGTGACATGAGTTCTCCTATTGTTTTTCCGGGGATATACTCCATCAAAAGGGCTTGTTTGCCATCTATTTTAGTAACATCCAATACTTTTGGAACGTGAATTCCACAAGAATAAGCATACTCTTGCTTATAAGCTTCATTTATCGATTCCGTCTCAGGGAGATTATCATTGAATACTTTTATGATTTTGTTCTCAAAAAGATAAACCTTTGCTGTATTACCGACGGCAAATGGCTCTCCTATATCATTTAGGTTCATATGTCACCTCTACATTTCGTTTCTTACATTTTCAAACTAAAGCCCCATTTGTGTAAGACTCGATTTCGAGATAAATTTCATTATAAGTTTATTTTTCACTGGGTGGATACAGTGTATTACCACCTTTTAGTAAAGTGCAGTTACTGAATCAATTCCAACTTTTCCTTTAGCCTACTTACCTAGATATATTAGTTCTTGTCCGTTTTCAGTAATGAAATTAAGAGCTCCATTGACCCCGTGCTCATTGCCGTAATAATCTTCTTTACCTAAGCCGACTTTTCTAAAGTCAAATGTTATTTTAGAGTCCCCGGCACGAAAACTGAAATCATCCTCATTTATAGTGGTGTGGAATTTTATCACATTAATCATTCCGTTTAATTCACGTTCTATTATTTTAGATGAAACGCTCTTATTAACATTTTGATTAAGGCAATTTTTTGCTTGAGATAAACATTCCTCAATAGGCAAGCGTTCAAATTTAATTTTGATAAAATTAGAATTATCAGGGGCTCTGAAGTAAATTTCTTTACCTGAAGCCATGCAGTCAATATCATCTGCAATCATGTGATTTAGTAGCATATCATTATTTTTAACTTCAGCTACAATTTCTTTTTGATTATTCCAAAGCAAAGTATTAACAGATATCTTTCCTTTTTGGTCCTGTTCTAGTTTAAATAATTCTTTTCCTTTCATTCTCAATGTCAGAGAAGGTGAAAAAAGATAGTTATTTCCACATATCACAACTCCCTCATCAATACTCCATCCTAACCTACCTTTAGGTTTTTCTCTCTTTTTAGCTTTTTTCATTTGATGTAAATCTTCAATTGACCAGGCTCCTTGGTCAGCTTGTCTATGGTGAATTGGACAAAGAGCTATCATTCCATCTTCGTTATGCATTTTTCCTTCATTAAAAGGGGGATCAAAGTGATGATATTCGAGAAAAGGGACTCTACAGCCTTCCACTGGGCAGCCAAAACCAACTTCTCTCCTCAACATTCTTCTCTTCTTTTTTCCAATAGCATCCCTCGCCATAACTAACCTCCTCTATAATGATAAAAAATTCATAGTCCCTCAGTTCACAGATGCATTCACATCAACCATACTTTTCCATAATCCGACAAAGTGTAAGTGTAACCCTTTTTTGTATTAAGTGTATTTAGATCAATATCTTGAAACTGAGTCTTCCACAAACCTGCACAAAACATTATGAAGGAGGCAATTTTTCTGTTAAAGAATCGCCCCCGTTTCTTGAAGACTCGATATTGAGACATATTTAGATATTTTATTAACCACATATTTAAGTTAGATGCCTAATTATACATATGGACCAGGGTTACATCGATAAAAATTAATATAAAGAAGGTTAGTGCGCTCCCATATAGATAAACCTTTTTTTCCTTGAATATCCAAGCAGCTAAGGTTAAAAGTGCAAAAACAACTATAGAACCCTGTAATTTTTGTAATCTATCCTGCTTCTGAACAATATCAAGCATTTCTGAAGGGTCACCTTTAAAAGGTTGTTCATTGATTTCCTTACCATACCAGTTATAACTAATAATTCGATAAGTGGAGGATTCCTTGATATACTCTAACTTTTTAAAACCTATCACTGGTAACTCAATTGAAAAAACAAAAAGTAATCCAGCTATAATGAATATTAATATTTGTGCTAATGTCTTTTTTTTCAAAAGAAACCTCCTTATGAGTAAGTTTAATTGTTTAAAGCTAGGCTTTGTTCCATGTAACTCGATTGGTTAAAATAAATAAGCGGTCGTTAATTGAACAATCGCCCCCGTTACAGGAAGATTTGATTTCGAGATATCTTCCTTCACTTATAAATCTCTATATTATATGTTTTATTTTAAAAAGAGCCATATTAATACTAGCGTGACAGCTATTATAGTCCAGAAAATAACTTGTTTATTCCTCAAACTCTCACCTCTTTGTACTAGGTTAATTTTAAGAAAACGCCCCCGTTTATGTAAGACTCGAATGCAAGATATCTTATAACGCTCTTTAACTTTAGAGCTTTATAGATTAAGTTCCATTACTCATAATTTAGTTCCGGATTGGCGGGGATGTTGTCACATACGTTTGCGCAATGAAGTCATGGATCGCACGTTTATCTTCTCTTACCCCTATCATCAAGGCACTTACAATCAATCCAATTCCTAATGTAAGAGTATAGGCAACTCCTGCTACTATAACCCTTAATATCATTGTACCAACCCCAACTTTTCTCCCATCAATTCTTACGATACGATTGCCTGCCATTCTTCTTCCTAACGTGTACCCAGACCATAAAACAGGTAATAACAAGGTATAAAATAATCCTAAAATATCAGTGGGGTAGGAGTTATCACCATCATAAAATACTCCATATAGAAAGTAAGAGAAAATTCCCGTTACCAAAAATATAATAATAAAATCTAAAACACTTGCTAACAACCTGTTCTTAAAACCAGCTGGATAAGTAATTTCCATATACACCACCCTTTCATAATTTTATATTCCCAGCTTTCACACTAAAATAATAGTCCCTTTACAACTAAAGCCCCCATACTTACTATTGAGAATCTCTTATTACTTTATTTGTTATAAGCCAGTCTTCAAATGTCTGAAATGCTTCTTCATCAGATAGACTTTGACCGCAGATAGAAAATATCAGCAACCCATAATTTTTCACATGAACCCCTAATTCCTTCTCTAATACGAACTTAAAAAACACTCCTGGTTCATAGTCATCTATAAATACATCCCAGATGTCTTCCCTTTTCCTTTTATAAGCCACTACTTCAAGATCGTGTCCATCTTCATAATAGCCTATATGATAATGTTGGTGGAGTACGTACATCTTACTTGATCCCTTCCTCGTAATTACTAAAAAATAAAGTCGACATTTTCACATTAACGCCCCCGTTTGTTTAAGACTCGGTTTCGAGATAATTTCTTTTGCAAATTAAAAATACCTAGCGTTAGACTATATTGTTATATGCTGTTGCTATTAAGATAACTATTAAACCAAATATAATAGCAGCCATCGGATGAGCCCATTGCTTCTTATGTTCGCGTCTAATTTTTTCGGTAAACATTAAAGCAAAAAAACCAACAGTAAAAATAAGAACGTAATACATATTCATACCTAAATCAAAAACTAGTTCCACAAAAGTGATGATCAAAAAAGCAATTACATAAGGTGAAATTTCTTTTAAATATGATCTCATAAACATTTATAACACCCCTACACGCTTTTATTTTGTTGACTTGAATTTAGGAATGATCAAAATCAATATTTGTCAATAAAAGTACTAAGTTGAATTGAAAAACCCACTAATAAAATTAGCCCCACAAGTAAACAGCCAATGTGAATGACCCTTTGAAAAGTTGATTCTTCCTTAAGCTTGTGAATAGTAATTAAAGGGAATAAGGTTAACAGGACACCGAACAAAAGAGCAAAATCCATAATATCATCCTTCAAAAATAATTTTTTAAGACTGTAATATGGTTATCTATATGTACGATTATTCCTTACAAATGTTTCAATTTTTTCCTATTACATCGAAACTCAGCCTTTCACAATCCTGTCCAAAACATTAAAAAGAGGGCAGTTGTATTACTGCAGAATTGCCCCCTTTAGTTGAAGACTCAGTTTCGAGACTTTTGTTAGGTGGATGGGGTCTGCGGGGAATAGCTCGCTTTACCATAGAAGGTTCTCGAAACCACTTCCCGAATCATCAGCTATTCAGTTTGATGGAGTATCATTATAAACTCCGATGCAGAGACACTTGAACCCTGAAAGCTTGATACAGAGCGTTTTATGGTTACAACAATCGAGGTAGCGGGATACCATCCTACTTGGGAAAGGGGTTCGTTAGCCCCTTCATCTGATGGGGTGGTTGGGAAGCTGCGAGACTCCCGTGGGAGAAAGGAGATCGGCGAGATCCCGCAGGGCGTAGCCCGAGGAAGCTCGCCACTCCCCCACTGGAAAACGAGTAGCTTCCCAGACACCCCTGACGCTCAACCCGGGCAACGAACCCTGGAAAGTCTCGAAGCTGAGTCTTCAACAATCCTGCCATATACTTTAATAACCATTAATCACCATCAGTTTACCAGATGACGATGAAAAAGCCGTGCTGATGATATCTGCACGGCTTTATATCTTTTATTAACCGATGGAACCTTCCATTTCAAATTTGATTAACGGGGGTTTATAAATGGTTTTGAACATTAATAAATATGCTTATATAACAGCTCTTTAGATATAGGGTTAATAAATAAAAATAAACATTAACAATAGCAGTCGGCACAAAATCGGCACGTGCCGATTGCTGAGTTTCTTCTATATTAATTGTACTTTTGAAAACTTGTTAAATATATGTGGTGAAGTTGTTTGATTTACTTGTTGCTTGCGGAGGTTCTCAGTTTCAAAAGGATCCTCAGAGAGCAAAAGCGAAAGTCAGCAAACCGAACAAAACCAAGAAAGTAAAACGGCAACTCCAGAAAGTTCGTACAGTAGTGAAGAGGCAGGCATTCTAAAACAAAGAAAATGAATTTGTTGCCCTATCTGACTGAACTGATGCAGAGTCACGGTAAATTAATGGCCTTAAGTTCTATGAACCAATAATCAACTACAACTAGATTTTCCTCTTTAAATATTAATTTATCAACTGCTTAACCTTTCCTCGTAATCTCTCATTATGAATGTATTTAATTTAACAATTCCTCCTTATTCAATCCTTACCGAATAACAATACCCTACTGCTCCAATAGTGCATAAAAATGTTATTGTATTTTTTTGGATATATATGTAATATAAAATTTGTACCAAATAAATGGTTCAATTTTACAAAAATTAAGGAGAAGGAGTATTTTGAAAAAAAAACATAAGTATCTTATCCCAGTAATAGCTGTTGTCCTAGCAACAGTAGTTCTTATTCTATATAACTACTATCAACAAATGAATGACTTAGAGAAACTTCAGTGGACAAACACGCAGATTTCAACATGGGGTCGAGATCTAATGGAGGGGGATGTTATTCAGAATAATCAAAACAAAATAAAAGTTGCTATATTAGATAGCGGTATAAACGATGAGCATCCAGATTTAGTTGGAAAAGTAAAAGGAAAATACAATGCTTTTAATGGAAGTGATCAGACCAAAGATGATCTAAACCATGGTACAGCCGTAGCAGGTATAATAACAGCTAATGACAATAACAATGGTGTAATTGGAGTAAACCAAAATATACAGTTATATGATGTGAAGATTTTAGGGAAAAACGGCCATGGTAATTTAGAACACCTTTCAAAAGGTATACAATGGGCAATAAAACAAGAGGTTGACTTGATTAACTTAAGCTTCGGGTTTCAATCTGATAGTTCTGAACTAAAGCAGATTATTAATGAGGCTGTATCCTCAGGAATAATTGTTGTTGCTGCTGCAGGGAACACTTTTAATCTTGGAATGGATTACCCTGCACAATATAATAATGTGGTTTCAGTAAATGCAATAGATTCCAATAAGGACTTGATTAATGCAGCTGCCCTAGGAAAAACTGATTTTGTTGCTCCAGGAGAAGATATACTATCAACCGATTCAGCTGGAGGTTATTCTTTATTTTCTGGTACTTCTTTTGCATCAGCTTATATCACTGGAGGCTTGTCTTATTGGATGGGAGAATTTAAGGATTCGCCAGGATATGAACCAGGAGATTATAGAGGATTATTAAACTATGTTCAAAACAATGATGGATTAGTTACATTTAGCGATAGAAATAAACAACAGTATATTAAAATCAAATAACGAGGTGCCTGATGAATACAAAAAAGATATTTGCTTCTATAATAGTAATTTCCCTTATTATTCCATTGTTTACTAATTATGATCTTATTAGTGCTGAAGAAATACCTGAATATATTGATGATAAGACTATAGAAGGTGATCAGGAATTCTCTGACACTTTAGATAACGGTCTTGAAGTAAAAGTTAAAGAGGATACAACAGAAGAGGTTGTTCTTGAAACAGAACATGTTGCTGGAGAAATAGAAGTAGATGTTCACATAGAGATGGAGAAAGAAACAGAGGATATTAATGTTTCTGGGGAAGTAAAAGACGAAAATGGTGAAACGACTTACCAGAATTATGATGTAATTGTCCATGATGTTGAAGGTGAAAAATTTATTGCAACCTTCATTGATACAGAATCTGGAGACACAGTAGAAATTGATACAACTCAAATGACAGCTTCAGCACTCCCTATTATTATTGTCGCTGCTGTAGCTAGATATGGAATTAGTTATGCAATAAAAAAATATGGAAAAAAAGCTGCACAGAGTGCTATAAAGTCAAAAAGCTATGGCAAAGTTCTTACATCAGTTAGCAGATTAAACGCTAATAGCAGATCTCATATTCTTGCTAGTAAACATAATTGGAACAAGGTTACTGGAAACAATTGGAGCGATGTTTCAAAAGTAATGTCTCATGTAATGCGAAATGGTAAAGAGAGTGCATACAAAAAAGTACGAAAAAAGACTCTTAGTATGAGTGGTAAAACTGTAACAGTTACTTTTACAAGAAAGAATGGCAAAGTATATATAAGTAACGGATGGGTGAGCTAAAATGATTGATAACTTTCGAGATTTTATATTAGAAGGCAAATATTACGAAGCCAAACAATATGCAAAAAATTTATCTATAGACGAACTCGATGGAGAATTAACGGAAATAGCATTTAATCAACCAAGTATATCTATTTATACTTTTGTTATAAGTTTAATTGTAGAAGAAGAAAAGATAGAGTTACATGAAATTGCATTCGATATGCTTGTTAACCCCCTTTGCCACATAGAAGGCGCTTATCATTCTTCGTTATATCACGCAAGACGATGTATTGATTTAGCTGATCAAAGTATGATAGCAGAGTACCTCTCTCATTTACTGTTCTTGCACGATGTACCTGATAAGGTGGTGAGTAAAACTGAAGCAATAGCTACTGCAAATAAAATTTTAGAAATGGATCCCAATTCTGAAATTGCTAAAGAGTTTATAGAAAGACACTAACCTTAGAAACCCTCTTAAAGTATAGGATCTGTTTGATATTACTACAAAAAGGCACTTCCATTTTTAGGGAATGCCTTTTTTGTATTAGGCTTATAAAACTAAAGACCCGTTAGCGTAAGACTTGTATTCAAGATATTGAAGCGTATCTTTAACTAAAGTACGCCTTGAGACCAGAAGGATGAATGTATTCTATTTATATGCCTTTGCAAATGTCGATGGTGAAAAGGAAACTTTGTATTTACCTTCAAGTTCTTTCTGTACTTTTTCTGTTATTTTCAATCCCTCTTTATTGTGTTCTGCTTCAAGTTCTACACCATTAGGAACTATTTCATCTTTATCCCAATCAATCCATTCACCATACTTCCCAATCCATTTCATTAACTCCAACTTCAAATCGCGTTCAATTGGAATCTCTTCTATGTCAAGGTTGCAATTACAGTGATTACACCAAATAGGGTCTGCACCTACATCTCCCTCAACTTTTAATTCATTTGTTTTTTGTTGTTTACATTCACATCTCATATTGTTCCCCCCTCCATTTATTAAAGTACACTGCTCTGTTAGTTAAAAGGACGATCGTCTATATTGAACAATCGCCCCCGTTACTTTAAGACTCGATTTCAAGATATGTCCCTTTTCTTCTTTCTCTTCTCCAGTCTATAATTAAGAGTTGGACTGGTTTTTAAATAATTTAAATAAACCTAGTGTAAACAGGACTAGCCCTAGAACTAATAAAAATACGACGTAGAAATTATCAAATATACTTGGCATACTTAAAGGATTATAGGAACCACTTCCGTTTACTTTGACTGCGGAACTTTCACCAACATATAAGTAAATAGCCAAAAATCTTTCCATAGTGAATAAAACACCACTCAAGGCTACCAGTCCAAGCCCCGTAAAAAAACTTATTTTCGCCATTATTCATTTCCACCTTCTTGCCTCTTACTTTTGTTTGTATCATAACTTTCTTCCTCTTTTGTTCTTTTGCACATTAAGCGACAGCATAGCAAGAATGCTACTATCGCCCCCATTAACGAAAGACTTGAAATCGAGATAATTCTCAAATTAGGTTGAGTAAACATGAACTTTTTGATCTCCAAGTACAATTTCCTTATCAAAATCCATCCCTATTTTATTAGCCACCTTTCTCGAAGGCATATTATTAGGTTGAATTAAAGAAACAAGTCTATTTTCACCTAGATCAATAAGTCCGTATTCCTTCAAAGCTTTTGCTGCTTCTGTAGCGTAACCTTTTCCCCAATGTTTTCGAGAAACCCAATACCCTATTTCAATTTCTTCAGCTCCGTCAACTGTTTGAGGTACCAGACCTGCATGCCCTATTTGAGTATTATCTTCCTTATTTTCTAGTACCATTAAACCCGTATCAGTACCAACATCATATGTACTATAAATCCAATTTAAAAAATTATTGGTACTTTTCTCGTCTTTTGTATTTCCATCACCTATATACCTCACCATTTCTGGATCTGATAGTAAAGAGAATAAGTATTCGAAATCCTCATCATTGTACTTACGAAACTTTAACCTTCTGGTCTCATATATCACTTTTCTATGCACACTCCTTCCAAGTCTCAATCATCTAAATGCGTCCCTTATCATTCCTCAGCTTATGAGGGGCTAGGGTACTCTTACATAAGAAATGCCCCCGTTTGTTTAAGACTCCATGTCAAGATAATTGAGGTATATATTATTGTCTATAGTTAAAAGCCTTAACATCAACTTCATCTATATCGCACAATCCATTGGTGATTCATTCTCTTCCCTCTGACCAAGCGGGAATTCCCACCGATTCCTTAAGGTGTTATAAAATAAAAAATACTTCTCATCACACTTGATTGCTGCATAAGAACCACCTAATCTTTGATAATCGTGAATATTATGTTCGTTGACTACAAGAAAACCAAGAAATCTAAAGCCAATATTATATATAAAAACACTACAGGTAATATGTAATTCCTAACACGCTAGATCCACCACTAATTTTTTCGGAACTTTTTCCCTAACAAAAGTGCTGCAATTATAAATGTCACGACAAACAAGGACTGTGCAATATTTGGTCCCCAGTTTAAAGCGTCATGTCTAATATAATCCGATATAACTAACCAGGCAGTAAGAAGAAAAACCCCTGCAATATAAATTATACTTGTTCTAATAATAATTCCCTCTCTATCAATTTCATTTTTGAAATTTCATTTACTTAATCGAAAAAGCTCATCACTCGTAGATAAGTCCATGGTTATTAGTATTCAGTTGAGCTAACCTGCCATGAAAGGCAAGAAAATCACACCTAATACAATGCTCAATAAACAAGTAATAATCCAGTCTCTCTTGCTTCTCATATTAAACAAAAAGTTAATTGTAGAACTTATGATAAAGCATACTGAAAATGCAAATAAGAAATATGCTATGTATTCCATTTCAACACCTCTTTTAAATACTTTTCACCCTATCGTTTGAATGAATGCCCTCGTCTTCATGAAGTGAAATAAAAACCGCATATACTCCTGACCCAACTCTTGAAAACTCAGTTTCAAGATAACTTCATTAGCCCCTCTATCTCTAATTATCTCTAAAAGATTTTATAATAAAAGAACACACACAGTGCATAGAAGGGGGCAGCCAAACAAATAAATATTATTCCAGATTTTATTTCATCAATAGTATATAGGTGAGAATAAAATAAAAAATATAACAGCCAGGAAATCAAGGCTATAGACGCTATCAAATAATGAAATACTTCGTCTTTTTTTCTATAATCCATTACATCACTCAACGTAAAGCCCCTTTCAAAGATATTTAAAAATCCGATATAACTTATGTACGAGACAAAAAGATTTTAGTTTCAAAATGACTGTTATATCTAAGTTGAGTCTTTAACAACCCCCTGCGCAATCAATATTAAGAGGGCAATTCCATAATTATAGAATTGCCCCCGTTAACGGAATACTCGAATTCAAGATATTTTAATTTACTCTATAAACATTTGCTCATTCAGTTCAATTAAGAAGGCAGTGTCTGCATTAAATCGTAGAAATATTTAGGGTCACCCGTATTGAAGTAGCTATACCACGCCTCAAGTGTCTCCTCAGAGAACACATCTAACTTAGCTAGTATAATTTGAGCGAATGGCAGCGCACCTGCAGAACTAGCTGTTATCAAGTTCTGGTCCGAAATAGCTTTAACATCTCTATAATAGGATTCTCCTTTATAACTCGGGCTTACCATCTTAAGATAATCAAGACTGTTGCTAGTATGTACACGTTTATTAAATATACCAGCTTCGGCGAGTACAGTTGTAGCACCGCAAATTGCAGCAACAATTGCTCCACATTCTAACAGTTCAGTTGCCTTTTCTATAATCGGTTTATGTTTTGAGTCATTCCACGTATCTGCCCCTGGCAGCAACAAAACTGACGTTGGTGAAGAAACGATTTCGTCAGTGGTTATCTCTGGTATAACTCTCATCCCTCCCTTGGTTACAATTGAATCCCTATCAGCCCCAACGATCTTAACAGAAACATTATCACTATTTTTCTTAAAGTATTGACCCGAATTTAATTCTGGCATCACATATCCAAGCTCCCAGTCTGCTAATGTGTCCAAGGCATAAATGTAAACATTAATCATATTACCCCTCCAAAAAAATTACTCTTATTCCACTATCCTGCTCCGCGTGTTGAAATGCTAGTCTTACTTTTTTAGTCCCTTTGTATAAGAAAATAGGAGAACGCATTATTGAGCAATAGCCCCCGTTTCTAGAAGACTCAGTTTCGAGATAATTTTCACATAATCTTTCTCTAACTGCATATATTGTGTGTATTTTATCTTGTAAAATAAGCCATTAATATTAGATCAAAGTATCTTCCTAAATCATCCTTGATAGCTTCTTGTTTTTGCCCTTCTACTATAAACCCTACCTTTTCATAAAGAAATATAGCATTAGTATTAGATGCAAATACCTCAAGTGAAACTTTCTCAATGAAAGGGTTCATTTTTGCCCAGTTAAGCAATCCTATCAACAAAGCTTTACCGATGCCTTTGCCTCTGAAACTAGCGGAGACACTCATCCCAAAATTTCCTTGATGCTTAATTCTTTTTTTGTTTCCGTTATGGAAATCCAAAAATCCTACAATATCTCCACGGTACTCAGCTACTATTGCAAGCTTTCCTTCATCATTTACTATCTTTTTTATAAAGTCTTTCTGCTGTTCTACAGTTAGCTGAAATTCTTCCTCAGTAGTCAATAAATAAGGTGAGTTGCTAATAATCTCTTTATTAAATTCAAGTATTTTGAAAGCATCCTCAATACGAGCTGTTCTTACTTGTACTTCTTGACCGTTCTTTAATTTATAAGGATTTAATTCAATTTGACCCACTCACACCCCCCCCCCTAAATTAATCTTAGCTATAGTTTAACTAACGCCCCCGTTTACGTAAGAATCGATTTCACAGTAATATTAACCCATCTTTCTTTAACAATAGGGACATTGGAATAAAATAGATCACGTTAGCGACAAATCATTATTTTGTATCTTTTTCCTTTAAAGCTCTCTTTATATCAAAGAAACCAAACGCTCCACAAACAAATGTGCCTAAAACTAAAATAAATGTAAGAATCCAATTTTGTCCCCAACTACTAATGTTTTCTTTTGACTCAGAGAAAAATAAATCTCTAAGATGTATTTCTGCCATACCTAAAACAAATCTTTTACACGAACAGATATTCAAAAAATTGTAAAACAACGTTTGCGATTATTGACTTCATCATTATTTAGGTGTTGATCAATTAGCTGTAAGGTCGTTTATGACAATGGTTCCTGAACTTGATTTGGGATTCGTTGTGTTATTGAACTTTGATGGGACTATGCATTACCAAATTTGTGATAATTAAATCATAGAAACTTTTATTGACTTATTGGTAGGAGTTGCTCTTCTAGGTGCTTACATATGGGCTGTACCTATGAACATGGGGTTTTTCGAATACTTCCAGAACTGGGGAGCTTAAGTTACCCCAGTTCTGAATTCATTATTCATGTTATCTGCATAAACGCCCCTAATACAGGAAGACTTGATTTTAATAAATTTTGTGTGATTCAATAGCGTACACACCAGTTACTAGAAGAAGAGTGTTATCCATTTAGTCTACTTTGTAATTTTTCCAAGGAATACATTAATAGAGGGAGCAACATTTTCTGTAAAGTCTAGAGTGAAGTCCTCTTTGTTGGATAATCCAATGAAACTTATAATTAACCAGTTACTTTTCGCATCATAAGTTCAATTGGCCCTCTCTTGAATTTTTTCCTCCAATAAGTCGATAGAATTGTAGAGATTAGAAAGAAGGTAATAGCAATTGTTGTTGTAAATTGCAGGGTGTTATTGACTAATCCTCCAAACATTGATAAGACAACCAATACGAGAAAATGGCCCACATAGAGGGTTAGGGCAAGTTGTCCCGTGTTTACAAGTGCTTGAATTATGGCATTTTTTTTAAAGCTTTTAGATAGTTTGATACATAGAAGGATGATGAGGATCGCCGTACTTGTGCTTGAAATCATATAAAACATTGTTGGGGGCATAGGCTTAGTGTCGAATAAATAGTACGCCACTTCATGCCCTAGTATGGGTGAAAAAAGTTTGATTAGAGCAAAAGACGATACTTCTACAACCGAGAAAGTAATGAATGATACGATCATTATTTTTCTTATTAGTTTATTGTTTCGGAAATTTAGTCTTCCTAACCACATTCCAATGAATACGAATGCCATCCATGGAAAGATAGGATGATACCCGTTAAAGAATAAGTTGCTTATAAATCCTTTAATCGTCCAAAACTCTTCGTAGTATTGAAACGATTTATCCCATCCATACTCATAGTTTAATAGGAGCTGAAAGACTTGTGAAGTAAGCACTGTAGCAAGGGCTGCTAATAAGAGGTTCCTAGCGGAAGTCACTATGAAAAACGATGCAATGAACATATAGAAGGCATAATAATGCAGGATATCTGCGCTCCATTGCATTAGAAAGAGACACATGCCTAGAACGAATAAGAATACTGACCGTCTCCAAATCATTGTTCGATTTTTTTTAGAGGAAGTACTATGTAGCAAGGCTTTTCTCGTCATCAATGAGATACCGATACCCGCAAGGATAACGAAAATGGCAGAGGCTCTGCCTTCAAGTAAACCAGTGGAGATGATAAGCCATTCTGGACCATTACCTTCTGCATGCATTGATATTTTGTAGTTTACAATAACCATCCCGAGTATAGCTAAAGCACGAGATATATCGAACCCAATAATGCGATTTTTAGATTTCAACATAACATTACCCCTCATTGGAAAATACTTTTAACCGAAAAGACCCAGATAGAAACTGGATTAAAGGCATAATCTTCGTTCGAATATTTATCAAGCCCGTCGACTATTAAAGTCAAAAATTCTGCCTTGGTTTTTATCTCATCATTTGAAAGTAATTCGTACTTATGGGCTAATTGTAAAAGGTTTTCAAACCCGAATAGGAATTCATGAAGAACCTTCTTTAATGCCTGTGCATAATGTGAGTTCATAAAGATAAACCTTTGCTGTATTACCGACAGCAAATGGCTCCCCTATATCATTTAGGTTCATATGTCACCTCTACCTTTTGTTTCTTACCTTTTTAAACTAAAGCCCCCGTTAGCGTAAGACTCGAAATCGAGATAAATACAATTTATTATACCTCTTCTGGTTATATATAGTAATTCCTGACACCCTTAAAAGTCTATTTGTATTTTTGCATCTTCCCCCAAGGGTTGACCATTATTATCTGTCGGAGCCTTTATAAGAAAATCAACGCTTTCAATCTCCTCAACTGTCGAAGTTTCGAATAAATAAGATATCATGCGAGACCTTGTATAATTTTCTTTAATATATTGCATTTCCACTTGGTCACTCATATAGTCGTGAGGGGCTTCAAAGCTTTCACCCGTATTGGTTGTTAATTTCAAGTGTTTGCTAGAGAAGTTAATGTCTTCTTCAGTTGTATCAATCTCCAGCCCTATGTTTATGTAATCAATATTTTCTTTTCCTATATTATCAAGTATAAAAGAATCTGTTATTGTACCTTTAACTAAATTAGAGACTACAACATTTATCGTTAAAGGACCTACTTTCACTTTTTCTATATCTTCTCTATGAGCAACTGCCTCAAAATCCCCACCAAATGTATCTACTTCAGTTCGGTCTGAATCCTTTTCTTTGGTCTGTTTCTTTTCATCCTCTTGAACAGAATTATTTTCTTGTTGAGTTTGATCAACCTCCTCATCTTCGTTTCCTTCACTGCAAGCTCCCAAAAATAGTATTGGAAGCACTAAAGAAGTCAGTATAAATCTTTTCATGATCCATCTCCTCTGAATATATTCAACACACATATTATCACTTACTTTTTCAGGGTACAAAGATTGTTATTGAGATTGATGGATATGATTTTTTGACCTGCCCATCTAACAAAAAAAGCGATTGCACTTATTGAACAATCGCCCCCGTTTGTGAAAAACTCAGTTTCGAGATAATCGCTATTATTTACTGATCCCTACCTTTTAAACCTTCAAATAAAGAAACCATTTCCTTTCTTCCTGACTCTACATTTGGATACTTGTTCAGTAATTCTTTTATAAGTTGTTCTCTTAAAATATCCGACTGCACATAATCATTTCTGAAGATCTTCAGGTACCCCAAAAGTGGCTCCCCTTCTTCAACTTTAATATCACATAGGTATGTTATTTAGACCTTAACCACATGTGTATTTGCCACTATATCGTATAGGGATTGTTTCTTTCTCGTAAAAATGGCTGTTAATATATATGCAAATATAAGTACATAGATAATCCCGGCTAGCAAATAGTGGGTGAACGGTACTTCGCCATCACCTATATAAATGAGTCGATATACAAGGAAATGTGACAACTCCCAAGGCAAAAACTTTAGGATGGTCCGAAAAGTTGCATGTGGCATTGTTAATGCCTTCCCTTTGTTTCCAACCACACGTATACCAACTTTCCTTTTTCCGAATGACTGTGCAACAACATTTGAATCACTAATAATAAAATAAAGGGATACAGGTAAAGTTACTAATAAAAAACCTGTTACCTGAGCTACAATTAGTGAGCCGGTGAAGAATTTCTGTAAGAATGGAAATAGAAATACACTGAAAATAAAAAGTCCGACTAAATAAATGAGGATAAGGATGTAATCAATGATGAAAGCTTTGAAGCGAAGTAAAAATGAGGCATTCATTAACACGCCCTCTTTCGTTTTGGTTTATAAGTTTACTAAACTGCTACGTTAGCAAAATAAGCGACAGCCGCTGTACAGTTATCGCCCCGATAAAGTAAGACCTTTTAAATAAAAGCCCCCTTTACAGGAAGACTCAGTTTCGAGATATTTATTTGCTTTTAAGTTTTTCCTTCACTAGCTCAACAGCGGATTACCCTTCAATCATTTTAAGATATGGTATATGCTTGTCATTCACAATTGCTATGTTTACTTGTGTGTTTGTTTCGTATATCTTAACTCCAACTGGTAATTTATTTGCTGTACCGTTAGTAAAATTACTAGCCTGATCTGTTTGTTTAGTTACTTCTCCTATTTGCTCACCTAATTTATAATCTAGTTCTTCAACCCAATCCACATCCTGAGCATTTGAATAAACATTTCCTCCAAGAAGAACTATATCTGCATCTTCGTTCTTCAAAAAATCCTCAGGCGTTGGATTGCCTATGGTCTCGCTTTCATTAATGCTGCTATTACAGCCAGTTAAAAGTAAGGATAAAAAACCTAGTAAAAGTAAAATCCTTGAAAGATTCATTAGTATCTCCCCTTATAAATAAGCAGATGTACTAAACCAAAAATAGTTACTCACATTCGTTAAACATCCCGGCTTGTAAGTTATTTCTAATAGACTTACACTTTGTTTAAAGAAGGCGAATACTTTACTGAGTAAACGCCCTCGGTTTAAAATCGAGATATAGATTAAATTTTACTATGAGTTTTCTTATCTAAACTATAATCGATGACTTTATTTGACTTATTAAGTGTTAACTTTACATCTACATACCTACTAGTAATAAAGTAAAATGTTGTATCTTCATGCTCGTTATAACTTGACTTAATTACTTCCAGATCATTTATGCTAACTTGGCTTATTTTTGCAGCTATACCTAATAGAGAAGCCTTATCAAAACTTTCAATTACATGTACTTCGGCTTCATCTGATTTATTTTTCTGAAAAAAATCGTAGATGTATGCTCCTATTATAGAAGCAGGTATATTACTTAACCAAAGCAGAAGATCTATTCCCCAATCAGATGCACCTTTCTCGAAAATCTTTTCAGAATGTGTAATTTTTAATTCCTGTCCAAACTCATTATGTAATTCATTTATCAAACTCTGAGTTAATTTCTCATCAAAGTTAGAAACATGAACTAGAGTATCACCCAAGTTAGAATCAAAGCTTGGATAATCAATTTCTTCGCCATTACTTTTTAGATACTCTGTAATAAAAGAATATTCACTAGTATCAAACAGTTCTATTCTTACAAAGATGATGTTATTAAAACCGTTAATATACACAGAAAACCCATCACCTATTCCAAACCCTATTTTTCTGTGAACTTCTCTGGAAAACTCATCTAATTCCTTATCCAATTGATAACATAGTGTCTTTAAATGTACATCTTCTTTTGGGCCAAAACCCATCTCGTCCCAAACTTGTTTATAAATATCTACTATAAACCTATTAATGATAAACTCCCCCTCATCTATAGAATTATTCTTCTCAATAAAGAGATCACTACATATATTTTAATTATCTCGAAGCTGTGTCTACGACTATTCATATTGAATAATCGCCCCCAATTCATGAAGACTTGATATCAAGATAATGACCCGTTTACAACAATATTTATAAACTACCTTTTATTTAAAATAACAAAAAAATTATCGATATAACTAAAAATGGTGAACCGAATATGCCAATCACCATTCCTAATCTCCTTTCTTCTCTATCACCTTTATCTTTTGAAGCTACATTTAATTCAGATCTTCTAATAAAAGTTTTCATAAGGAAAGCAGAAATAAATGCTGATCCAAAACCGATAATATTGACTATACTGATGAACATTTTCAAGCTAACAAATGTTGTAAATGACACTATAATTAATAATACAACACCATATAATATTGCCTTTCTCAATATCACACCTCACTCTTTATGTTTTATGTCGTTTATATCCATATTTTAACCGAATTGCTTGCCAAGGAAGCTAACAAGACATATCTACTTATGATTTTCCCTATTAAATTAAAGCCCCCCCTATAGATGAAGACTCAATCCTGAGATCATTAAAACAACAATCTAAATGCTAATATCACAATAATTACCAAAGTAACAGCAGAGAGATTGTTAATAGCTCTTTTATGCAACTTATGTTCCCTCCTGCTTCTATTAGAGAAATCAATAAGAAACTTTATAAACAATATCCCTATTATTGCTAAACCTGCATATAAGGTTTCTCCACCTCCAAAAGCTACAGCGAGGACAATAAACAAAGAGAATATTCCTATAATTTCTTCTTCTTTTTTTATCTGCTTTTTTATTTTCTCATTTTTTCCACTCACACACCTCTTTTTCAAGACATTCACCTCAACTTAGAGGAATCCACCGTTTCTCCACTATTAAAGATTCCTTATTAAACATACGATATCAATCCAATTTAGTTTCAAAACTGGCCATTATCTCGAAATCGAGTCTTCAACTAACCTGCCCGTTTCTGTAAGACTCAGTTTCGAGATAAATGAAACACCGACTCCACCTTTATGATTACATGGGATCTGGAACCGAAAAGTAAAAGAGACTAAAAGAGTCTACTCTACAAAGCTTGTTCAAACAATCACTGACCAAACCTCCCAGCATTTCTTTCAGAGTTCAACAACTATATATTTATTAATCCCTTATGATTCCGTGACTCGAACCAATCAACACTTCTTTTCCATGTTGATTGCGATAGACAGACTTCATCTCCACTTTCTTATGCCCATCGGCCTGAACAACCTTTTCCAAGTTCACTTCACAGGTAATCGTATCCCCAGTAAAAACAGGGCGGAGAAACTCGCTGACCATATCTCTTGCTATGTAGTGCAAATCCCCGCCGATCTTTGTACCGATCGTAGCCGTTAGTAATCCTTGAACCATCAGTTTCCCCTCATCATCGGGTTCCATATGGTGTCTGCCCTGATCACCGGATATCCGGCCGAACTCCAAGACTTCCTCATTCGTAAACGTGCGTTTCCAAGTGTACCTATCTCCCTCTTTCATCAAACTCATCCCCTTTACATGATTGAAAGAAGTCCATTTCACCTTCCGACCTTCATGGTGAAATCTCCATCTCCTAATACTTTTTCAAAGTGAGAACGCATCCCGTCATCTAAAACGAGGTGATAGCCATTCGATGTATAAAGCCGTATGGCACTTTCCCATGAGTTGTGCGTCTCCAGCACAAGTCTCTCATACTTGCAGAAACGCGCAGAATCTTCAAGCTTTTCAAGCATCGTTTGCGCGATCCCCTGCCTTCTGTAAGAACTTTTCACAGACATCCGCTCAATTCTCCCCATCCGGTGATCCTCTTTCGTAACGGCACCTGTCGCTACAAGCACACCATCATCAAAAGCAACAAAGAATACATGGCCTTCTTTCGCATAGGTGCCCATCAGATCTTTCAAGTCGGGGTTCAGCGAATGATCGATAAATCCAAAACGCTCTAAAAACCCGGCTAATATAAGATCCCTGGCTTCGTCCTCCACCGCTTTATATAACGGCAGAATTTCCAAAGACCGGCTCGCTTCTTTTTTCAAAAACCATCGCTCCCCTCTCCAAGAGAAACTTCCACTTGAAAATTCTCTAATTCCGTCAGGTAGATTTGTAGACGCTTTTCGATTTGTTCTTTTGTTCCAAACCGGATGATCTGTTCCTTCATTAATGTTTCTTCCTGCAGCAGTTCAAGATGAGCATGGGCCATCGTCACAAGTTTCAAAAACACTTCAATATGAAGGTCCATTCGTTTTTGTTCTGAACCATGCGTATATCCTTCCACAAAGCCATCGGCATGAACTTTCAAAAGGTTGGCATAGAGATGATACTTTCCTTTTGCATATCGCCTTGTATCGTAGACGGTAGGGAAAAAGGTGCGATAGTTGAATACATGGTTAGCAGCAATAGAGGTTCCTGTGTAAAGAAGCGGGACAGGATCGATCATTTTCACGCCGTTACTTGTGAAGATCAAATTTTCCGGCGATGTATCCTGATTGGTGAGGATCCGCTTCTCCTGATCGATGGAGCGGTTGGGGATTAATTCCTTTCCGACGGCCGCCACTTTTTCTTTATCGAATTCATAGGCACTTGAAAGAAGGTTATGAAGTTCTTCTTCATATTCTCCTCTCTCTTCGACGATACACGCGCTCAGATCCATGTCGAGTCCGCCTTTTAATTCCCCGTTTTTCGCCACTTCCAAATAACCGATCCCTTCATAGGGAGGATCGATTTCTTCAAGGGTGCGGAAGAAATCACCCATCTCTCTTCCGTATTGCTCTGACTGTTTTTGCGTCTGTCCTTCCATTCCCAATGTTTCACCCATATAAGATTCAAGCGTGTAGGTAAGGTCTTCATTGATAAGATAATGGAAGAATTCCGGGCACATGCCTTTCTGTGCCTGGCTCGCTGCCTTGTAAAACGCTTCTGTCGCTCCGTATTCCGCTGTTAACTGATCACGGTTGAAAACGACGGCTTCCTCGTAAGCGACCTTTTTAGGTATTCGGAGGACTAACTGGTCTCTCTCCACTAAGTAAGCATAGTGCCAGGATCCCTCGCCTAAACGTTTGATATCCGATTCTCCCGACAGCGTGTTCAATCCTTCGTTTTCTAACGCCCGGTTGACCTGTTCGAATTCTGTTACCGATTGTTTCGTTAAAAACTCCACGTCTCGTTTCCTCTTTTCCTATCCATTATTTTGTTTTCGTTTGATTCCCAGTGTCTCCCTATGAAAAGTGAAGCAACTTCCCATATTTTAACATGATTTTCAGAACAATCAGCATAAAAAGAGGAATCGTACGAATAGACGCTGCCTAAGCGGATGAGTGTTTTTACTTTTTTGACTCATATCCTTATAAACGTTATACTAGAAAAACTCTTGAGACTTCGGTACTCATTTGAAATAAGTGATCAGGAGTGAGCAAATGTTAAAATTTGATGTGGGGCAGTCCATCCAGGAAAGATGCACAAGCTGCTACCATAATGTTCTTAAAGTAATTAAAGTCGTTCCAAAAGAATTTGAAGATAAAACGGCTTATGTTGTTTGGACGCAATGTCCGGAATGTGGAAACAATGATCATCAACTAACTCAACAAGACGCATAGAGGACATCCTTTCCGTCCCAGTCATTCATAAAGAGCTCTTAGAGCAAAAAAGGACTTCCTTATTCAGGAAGTCCTTTTTTGCATATATTGGACCAATCAACCCCACCATTCAGAAAGAAAGCGATATCACCAAGTTATTTCCTAAGAATCTCGAAAAGTCTATTGTCCCTTGTGAAGATTCTTGTTAGGATTATCTTTATTCCTTTAAAGCAAACCATTACATCACGAAAGGAACGAACCTATGAAACAGAAAAACTCATTCTCTACGTATGCCGTCATCGGGACGATGCTTTTCGGGCTCTTCTTCGGTGCGGGCAATTTAATCTTTCCTATTCAATTGGGCCAAATGGCAGGAACCTCCTTCTGGCCGGCACTGATCGGATTTCTTGTAACGGCCATCGCCCTTCCCTTAATGGGTATCCTTGCGATCGTTTTGTCCGGCAGTCAAGGTTTGAATGACCTTGCCGGTAGGATCCATCCGTTATTCGGTATCTCTTTTGCCGTCATTCTCTATTTGACGATCGGTCCTTTTTTCGCGATTCCAAGAACAGCAACGGTCCCTTTTGTGGTGGGATTTGAGCCATTCATCAAACCGGATCAAACTCAACTGTGGCTTGCCGTGTTCAGTTTCGTATTTTTCGCACTCGTCTATTATTTTTCACTGAACTCAGCCAAAGTTATGGATATCATCGGAAAGTACCTAACACCGACATTCTTACTGTTTTTATCCATTCTCATCATTACCACTATTGTCAAACCAATGGGTGATTTTGGTGCACCGACCGGTGATTATGCTTCGGTACCTTTCATGACAGGATTCACGGAAGGCTATAACACGATGGACGCCCTCGGTGGCTTGGCGCTCGGAATTGTGGTGATCACCGCAATCCGCCACATGGGAATCACCGACACGAAGGCGATTGCTCAGACGACATGGAAATCAGGAATTTTCGCCATGGTGCTTATGATGCTCATTTACGGTCTCATTGCGTATATGGGAGCTTCCAGCGTATCTGTCGTTGGCAATCTTGAAAATGGCGGCCTTACTTTCGCAGCGGTGGCTAAGCATTACTTCGGTCCATATGGAGCGATTCTGCTCGCAATCATCATTGTCCTCGCCTGTTTGAAAACGAGTATCGGACTGATCATCGCCTGCAGTGAATTTTTCCATACCGTCTATCCGAAAATCAGCTATAAAACATTCGTGCTGATCCTATCACTGTTATCATTCATGATTGCAAACTTCGGCCTGACAAACATCATTCAATATGCGATTCCTGTGCTGATGTTCTTATATCCGATGGCGATCGTCCTGATTCTGCTCGGGCTCAGCTCTAAACTGTTTCAGCATAAACAAAGCGTCTATGCCGGCGCTATGATGCTGACTGTTTTCGTAAGTACCATCGATGGCTACAATGCGCTCCTGGGAACGATTCCTGGTGTCGCTAATCCTTTGTTGGATTCAGTCAGCACTTTCTACCAATCCTATCTTCCGCTTTACGGAATTGGACTCGGGTGGATACTGCCCGCTCTGATTGGTGCCATCCTCGGATACTTGTTGAAAGAAGGAAAAACGTCGGAATCCACCGTCCGGACTCATGAGGCTGAACACCTACCCCATTAAGAAGAAAAGACCAAGCCCTGACGGCTTGGTCTTTTTTCACCTACTTTTTCTTACGACGGTACAAATCGAGGGATTTATAGCCTTCCGATAAGATATCGATCATTTGTTTTGTCCGCTTATCTCGTGTGGTTTGCTGTTTTGCGGAGAAAATATGACGCGCCCAATCCCTTTGATAACCTGGGGTCAAGTTCTTGAAAAACTCCTGGGCAATCGGATGATCCTTTAATAGATTTTCAACATCCTCCACCTGGTCTTCATAATCGGCCACACATTGACTGGCCGCAGCGGTTTTTGGTGCTTTTTTCTTCTCCCGCTTCATGCCGACAACTGTGAACACGTCATCCATACTGACCATACGGGAAAACTTGATATCACTGCCTCCCACGTACTTATCCTCCCCGATTTTTAATGCCGGAAACATGTCATCCCTGTGTATGTACGTATCGTAACGCGTATTCCCTTTTTTCGGGTAGGCAAAGAAAACGTAGCCTTTCTCTGCTAAAACCTCCTTGCGATCGAGAAGTGTTTGCAAGTGTTCTTTCATCTCCTCAAGGTTTGCCACGAAAATAAAAATCGCATCATGATTTTCGGATAGGATTGACGATTGCTCATCAAATAAATCATAGTCTTCCGGCTGGTGAAGGACAACCATATTCTTATATTTCGTTAACTGTAACTTATCTTTGATTGTTGGTATGATAAACTCCCCCTCTTCAAATCAAACCTAAGGTAATACTAAAATAATATAGCAGAATCGCTTTGGATCATCGCTATTTCTTCATATTCATAAATCGAAGTTCATTTCCATCCGGATCGGTGATACTTAACATACGGATGCCCTCTATCATTTCGTACGGCGGATTCACTTCAAGTTTTTCCTGCGGCAATGTCTCATAAAAACGATCGACATCCTCGACAAGAATATGAACCAAACCACCAGGCTGGCAATCTCCTTCATGGGCGGTTAAATAGAGAAGATCTTCTCCCCTTGAAATCTGCATGAATACAGGATAACCAGGCTCAAAACGGTGCTCCCAGTCCACTCGAAACCCAAGCCCCTCTATATAAAAAGTCTGACTCTTTTCTTCGTTTGAGATTTTCAATGTCGGAATGACCTTCTGCATCCGCCTTCCTCCTTCTAAACAATCCTCTTATCTTTCTATTATAAAGAATATCTTCAGAAAAAATAGCTGGCGGCTGACGAAAAGCAAATCTTTAGTCATCCACACGATATGTTGAAATAATTGTAAAATGTCATGTGCCACCGTATACATTTTCCATATTATGAAACGATTTGAAGGGTTGCATCGTATGATAGATGATGGAAAGTACGAGGGGTGAGGACATGTGGATTTGGCCGATCATCAGTTATTTGTTCGCTGGAATCAATGGCGCTTACGTGGTGACGAAGTATAAGCTGCAGGAAGATATTACAATGCTCGGGAGTGGCACAGGGGGAGCAAGAAACGCAGGGAGAATGGCGGGGGAACAGGCATTCATTTGGACCGTGGTGATCGATGCACTGAAAACCATTCTTCCTCTGAGCCTTGCTCTCTACCTAAGCGTCTCCCCTGTCATCCTTGCGGCGATGGTCATATCCTCGGTTGCTGGTCATATTTGGTCGATTTGGCTGAAGGGCCGAGGGGGCAAGGGTGTTGTCGTCTATCTTGCCTGCACGCTTGTCCTCGAGTGGCCGGGACTTTTGATCTTTGGAGGGGCCGCATTACTCGCCAAATTTCTTCCCGTCTCTTTTTCAAAAGTGATGCTAGGCGCCATGATCATCCCCGTGGTCAGTGCCTTTTTCCGAGGAGATCCGGCTGTAAGCTTCGGACTCTTAATCGGATATGGATTAGTCGTCCTTTCCCATCTTATTCCTGTCCACCCAGGCAGCTAGAAAGAGGAGGAACATCTATGAAACAACCGTTCATATATAAAGTGGCATCAACCGATGAAGAATACGAGCAGATCCATCAATTGAATTACGCCACATTCGTCGAGGAGATTCCCCAACATGATCGAAATGAATCTCGTAGACTCACAGATAAATTCCATAATGAAAATACATATATCATTGCTAAAAAAGGAGAGGAAGTCATCGGCATGATTGCTGTCCGAGGCGATCGTCCCTTTTCTCTCGATCATAAACTGCCAGATATCGATAACTATTTGGAAGAGGGGTCTGTTCCCTGTGAAATCCGTTTACTCTCGGTGAAAAAAGAATACCGGAAGCGGACGACTTTCTTCGGTATGATTGACCAGCTGGCCAGCTACTGCCTGAAACAAAAATTCGATGTCGCGCTCATTTCTGGTACAGAACGCGAGCTCGTTTTATATCGGAAGCTGGGCTTTGAACCATTTGCTCATACTGTAGGGACGAAGGAAGCACTGTATCAGCCCATGAAGCTGACGAAGGAGAATTTCGTCAAGGCGACACAGGCCTATCACCGCATACTCGCCCGCTACGAGCCGATTTCCTTTTTATCCGGACCTGTTCCGATGGATGAAGATGTAGCTCAGTCATTGAGCAAAGCGACTCAATCCCACCGTTCAGATGAATTTTTGGAGCTGATGACGAGTGTACAGTCTCTGTTGACTGAGAAAACGAACGCCCCTCATGCTTCCATCCTTGTCGGAACGGGGACGCTTGCCAATGATGTGGTGGCCCAGCAAATCAAGCAGCTTGACGGGGAAGGTCTGATTTTATCCAATGGAGAGTTCGGCGAGCGGCTGATCGATCACGCCACAAGAGCAGACCTCTCTTTTCACACCATCCAAAAGAAGTGGAACACGGCCATCTCCATGGAAGAAATCTGTTCCGTGCTGGATGAGCGCCCTAACATCCGCTGGATATGGACGGTCCATTGTGAAACCTCTACCGGCTATTTATACGACCTGAAAGCACTGAAAGAAGCAGCAGCCGATTATGGTGTTCACTTATGTCTTGATGCATGCAGCTCCCTCGGCGTCGATGAGGTGGACCTTCGTGATGTGTACCTGGCTTCAAGCGTGAGCGGGAAAGGTCTCGGGTCTTATCCTGGTCTTGCCATCGTCTTTCATCATCACAAACCGTTTCCGAATTCCACGATTCCAAGGTATTTGGACTTAGGCTTATACGCATCAAAGAAAAGTACACCCTTCACTCACTCATCAAACGCTCTTTTTGCAATGAAGAAAGCACTGGAGCTTGATGCATCAGCAAAGGTTGAGTGGATGAATCTGCTGCGGTCGGAATTGGAAAACCAAAGTTGGACGGTTATTGGCGACAAGACGTATTCGAATGGGATCGTCACCATCGCCCTTCCCTCCACGTTTTCTTCCGTCACGTATGGAAATCGGTTGAAGAAGCAGGGCATTCTAGTCAATTATGAAAGCAGCTATTTGCAAGAGCAGAATTGGATGCAGATTGCCCTGATGGGAACAGTCTCCCATGTGAACATCACTCGGTTGCTTGATGCCATGAACCGCTTGAAGGAGACCGAACAGAAAAGAGTTTCGTCATGAAGGCGTACACAGGGCTGATTGCCTTTTACTGGGTCAAAATCGTGCTTCTTATGTACATCGGTTTTCAGCTGCAGCCGACGCATTGGCCCGTACATCTTGTGATGATCCTGACGATCCTCGGTCCTGTCATGCTTCTTTTCAGCGTGCCGCTTTTTACACCGGACCGGTTCAGGAAATGGGTATTACCAGCACTCCTGTTTCTCGTGACGTTCTGGTTGTACGCCCACCTTCTGTACTATCGTTTTTATGAAGACTTCATGACCTTGACTATCCTCCTTCAAATCGGGAATGTCGGTGGTTTGAGCCGCAGTACGTGGGAGCTCTTTTCCCCGTGGGATCTGCTTTTATTTATTGATATTTTTGTGTTCGGCTGGTTGTTGTTCAGAAAAGAAACCTTTCAGACGCCTCCGAAAAAGGGGTACCTTACAGTTGCAAGCCTTATGACCATCACCATGCTTGCAGCCGGCCTTCTCTACAAGCCGTATGTGCTCACGGAGAATTACAACCGCACCCAATTTGTGCAGACGATGAGTTTGTTTACCTATCAATGGTTCGATGTCGGGCACTCCATCCGCTCCCCGTTGTTCAAATGGTTGTCCGACCCCAGCGATGCAGAGCCGATGCAGGCCTATATCAAAGAGCAGGAAAAGGAAACAACCGAATGGTTCGGGGAAGCCGACGGGATGAATGTCGTGTTTATAGGTCTTGAGTCCGTACAAAATTTCGTCCTGGACTTGGAAGTTGATGGTGAAGAAGTGACGCCGTTCTTAAACGAAATCAAGGACGAGAGCTTTTATTTTTCTAACCTATATGAACAAACCGCCCAGGGAAAAAGTTCCGATGCGGAGTTCATGCTTGATACCGGCCTCTACCCGCTCGACGGTGGTTCCGTCTTCGTCCGCCGTCCCGACAATGCGTTTCACGGTCTCCCGGAGATTCTCGGAAACTACCAGTCTGCCGTCTTCCACGGCAATGAGCGATCGTTCTGGAACCGTACGGAAATGTATGACACGTTAGGCTACGACCGCTTTTTTTCAGAAAAGGATTATAAGGTCACCGAAGAAAACTCCGTCAACTATGGCCTAGAGGATCTCCATTTCTTCGAGCAGTCGGTACCCAAATTGAAGGAATTGGACACGCCTTACTTAGCTAAATTCATCACGTTGACAAACCACTTCCCGTTTTTGCTGCATGAAGAGGACCAGACGTTTGAAACGGACGTGACCTCAGAACCCGTTGTGAACCGTTATCTTTCAACGGTCCATTACTTGGATTCCTCTGTTGAAACCTTTATGGAGAGGTTAAAAGAACAAGGGATGTATGAGAATACGATGTTTGTCCTTTATGGGGACCATTACGGAATCTCCACAGAATATGAGGATGGTCTATTTGAACTGCTCGACCAGCCAGAGACGACCTTTTCTCACATCAAGAATCAGCGCGTCCCTGTCCTCATTCACATTCCTGGACTACAAGGAGAAACGTTCGATAAAGTGGCCGGCCAAATCGATATCCGTGCGACAGTTCTACACCTGCTGGGAAAACGGAGCGCAAACTATATGAGCTTTAGCGAGAACTTGTTGACCGGTGAGCACGACGCCTTTGTCACCTTCCGAAACGGAAATTACATCTCTGAATCTACCATGTATATTAAAGGACAGTGCCTCGATACTGAAAAAGGGACCCCCTTATCCAATCAGGATTGTGAAGAAGGAAGAAGCAAAGCCAGAAGCGAACTGCAGCTCTCTGATCAAGTGATCAAAGGAGATTGGCTGCGGTATAAAGATTAAGGAGTCATGGGACCATGACTCCTTTTTTCTTGCGCGGGTTTCTCTGCTTCTTGCGCGCGTTCCCTACTTCTTGCGCGCGTTCCCCGCTTCTCGCGCGCGTTCCCTGCTTCTTGCGCGCGTTCCACCGCTTCTTGCGCGCGTTCCCTGCTTCTTGCGCGCGTTCCACCGCTTCTTGCGCGCGTTCCCTGCTTCTTGCGCGCGTTCCACCGCTTCTCGCGCGCGTTCCCTGCTTCTTGCGCGCGTTCCCCGCTTCCCGCGCGCGTTCCCCGCTTCTCGCGCGCGTTCCTCTGCTCCTTGCGCGCGTTCCCTGCTTCTTGCGCGCGTTCCCTGCTTCTTGCGCGCGTTCCACCGTTTCCCGCGCGCGACTCACTCTTCCTCCGCGCGACTCACTTTCCCTGCTCGCGGCTCACTCTTCCTGCATGATATACATTTTCCCACCCCAGCCCATAGGTAAGCCTCTACACATCATCCACCGCCCTCATGAATAGGATAGGTACAAGGACAGATGTTTCACTTCGCAAAGGAGGAACCGTATGATCCAGGTATCCGGGAGGCCCTTTCAACCAGATGATTCGTGGAAAGCAGATACAACGGAAACGACGATCATAGAAGCCTTGCAAAAGACGCCAAACCTCTACTCTTTTTCATCAGAAAAGGAACTCATGTTCGAAATCAAAAGCAGAAAGAACATCATTGTGAGCGCAAAAGAAATGGACAATGGCGAATCATCCTTTGCCACTTTTCGCACGGCACGCTGCAACCCTGAATATTGGCAGCTGACGACCGCTGGCGGATTTTTGTTGAGAAGGCAGGTTTCCCCTGCTGATGCCACCCGGGATATTTTCACAAACAGTGCTCAATATAAATTCGAGTGTGCGACCGCTTGTGTCATCAACTTTTATCACGGTCTCCTCAAAACGATGGGCGCCTCTTCCTTCAACACGCTCTTTCCAAACCTTTATTTATACAGCTGGCATACCGATGACGACCTCGGTCTGTATTCCTTTTTTGCCAACCATTATGTTCCTGGAGATGTTGTGTATTTCAACAATCCTGATGTGAATCCAAGTACTTCATGGTTCAGAGGGGTCAACGCGATTGCCATCGGAGACAATGAATTCTTCGGACATGGATTCAGTATACGGACCTCTGAAAAAATGATTGAAGGCCTGAATACAAAAAGGAAACCCGACAGCCAGCAATCTGCTTATTTGTCAGGCTTGATCACCCGTCCTTCCTTCCAGTCATTATCCAGGTTTTCAGGCGGACGGACGATTCACAAAACAAGACCCTTCCTTGTCCACCACAACAAGACTTCCGTGTCCTACAGGCAGTATTTGTATGAGTTAAGTTATAAACCGAAGTATTGAGATTCACGTTGGCTGGAACAGCTCACGTTTTTATACCTTTCCATGATGAACACTCCCCAAGGGTAAAAATACTCACTCACAACGGGGAGTGTATCTTTTATGCCGAGGTTTATTTTTGAGGAAGCAGGGTATTAGTGAATCATTACTTATGACCCAGGAGATTATTTATGAATAAAGATAAAGAACTATTGGATAGAATTTCCATGAGAGAGAAAGATGCCTTTGATCAGCTAACTCAGAAGTACACCTTTTACCTGCACCGTTTAATCAGCAGGAGTATCCATAACCCCCGGGAAGCGGAAACCCTTCTGACTGAGATCTTCAAATCTATTTGGAAGACTCCCCAACACTATTCGCGGGAGAAACATGTTTCTGTAGGCATAACCAAAGCATGTTTACAATTGATTGCTGACACAGTTGGAAACAGCCATGAAGGACAGAAGCGGTCTCCAATCAATTAGACGTTCCAGTTCTTTAAAGATCCTGTCCGTTATGAATGGAATGGAAAACCCGCTTCTTCATTCCGGATGGCGGGCCTCCTTTTCCCCTCCTTTTACCTGCTTCTCCTATCTTCTGTAACACTTTTATTTCCTCACTGCATGTTGGACAATGATTCAGGTGTTTTTTAAACGCTATTCTTTCCTTTTCGTCCAATTGATTCCTTAAATAGTGGACGATCTCTTGGCATAGCTCCTCATTCAATGGTATTCCTCCGTTCTTCCTTTAAAAATTTCCGTAATTTCTCCAGCGCGAGTCTTATCCTTCCTTTGACCGTTCCAAGGGGAATGCCCTGCTTCTCTGAGATTTCGTTCTGAGAGGCTCCCTCCATGTAAGCGAGCTGAATCACCTCCCGTTGTTCCACAGGCAACCTTCTAACCGCTCGTCTCAAGTAATCATGATCCTCTTTGACTGTCAGACTTTCTTCAACATTCCATTCCCCCTTCTCTTCTGTGTCGTTTGAATTCCACTCCACTTCCGTCACGTTCCTTTTACGGACAAGGTCGATCGCAGCGTTTCGAGTGATTGTTAAAAGCCAGCTTGAAAATTTACCACGTCCCGGATGATAAGCACCTTTCCGGCTTCCTTTCCACAGCTTCATAAATACATCATGCATGACCTCTTCGGCGGCATGTTCATCATTCACAATTTGAAAGGCGAAGTAGTACAGAAGCTTTTCATAACGGGTGTAAAGGATCTCAAGGGCTTGTTTATCTTTAGAAAAGATTCTTTCATACAAGTCTAGATCTGTCTGTTTACTCATCTAAAGTTCTCCTTTGATGCCGTGTTACCTTTACAGCTTTTGAAACCTGTAGCCTGCACGGTTCACCCAGCATACGATGAAAGAAGCCCTTTAGATCATTTTTCTGCTACATAAAAATGAAAAGAAATCCCGCCTTGTGATTTTTCAGCTGTCCTAAACTGAATGAGCGCTTATTTGGAGTCGATTTTCAAAGAATCATTTGGAAGATCACCGCTTTGGTACACTCGTGACATGCACCCATTTTTAAGGTTGACGGGCTCAACTTTCTGTTAGGCGAGTACAATATAGTGACAAAGAAACAAAAGGAAAGGGATGTTTTCACATGGAAAATGTTAATGCTCCGTACACGATGGGCGCTAACGTAAACGCACCGTATATGGGGGCAAATATGCCTCACATGCCGTCTGCGCCTATGTACCACTGCCGTCCACGTCGAAACAATTTTGTTTTGATTGTGGTATTGTTCATTCTTTTGATCATTGTCGGCTGCAGCATTAAGTGGTAAACCCTTGATGTTTTCGTCCATGTTGATCAAAATGCATGGACGGAAGCCTGACAAAGATAAAAACTAAAAAAGGACGATGGCTCTTTATGAGCCATCGTCCTTTTCACATTCTCTTACTTCATATATTTATATTCCATCAAACTGTTCAAAATATAGATCTCCTGCAACAGTTCTTCCCCGACGTTCGTCTCCAGAACCTTCTTCCTCTCAAGCTCTTTATCTACCAATCGCTTCACAGATAATACATCCGTTCCATCCCGCAGCACTTCTTCCTTCGAGTTGAAGCGTTTGTGAGCGACCAGCTGCATGCCGAAGGAATTATACAGCAGCGTATATCCGGCAATGCCTGTGGTCGATTGATAGGCTTTCGAGAAACCTCCATCGATGACGACCATCTTCCCGCCTGCTTTGATCGGATCTTCCCCTTCAATCTCTTTGACAGGGGTGTGGCCGTTGATGATATGGCCCTGGTCAGGATTGAGCTCGAATTCTGCAAGGATCTTCCGGCAGACATCTTCATCTTCCCTCAGGTAATAGTAAGGATTTTTTCTCTCTTTGTGTGTCGATTTATCAGCGATGAAGTAGCGCTCGAACGTCGTCATTTCCCTTTTTCCGAACAAGGATGAGTACTGCCCTGTCCATAAATACCAGACCATATCTGTCGCTAGGTCATCGGTTTCTTTTGGATTGGCAAACGAATGACGCAGGTAATGCTCAAATATATCGAGAAGCTCACGTCCGGCATAGGATTTGTCTTCAATCGTCATTTTTTCCATATTTCCTTCTTCATCGACCGGGATGCACCCGTGAATCAGCAGGTTGCCATTGTATTTCAAATACAGGCTGCCCTTTTTCACGAGGAACTTCATGTGTCTGGCAAGCTTTTCTGAATGCTGGATAGAAAACAACAGCTTCTCGATGACCTGTTCTTCTTCCTCAAGGAGACGGTTAGGGTCTTCAGGGTCAATGGTTGAGAAACAAGGATTTTCAAGTGGATACGTCTTATCGTGGAGGGTGATTTCCTCCCGGTCATAGTCCACTTTTTCAAGCAGCAGGCGCTCAGACATGTGGAAATACGGGCGTCTTTTAATAATCGAACTCTCAAGCTTGAACTGAATCATCGCGATCGCCTGATGCATTTTCGTAATCTGTAGCTGCTCATGTTCCGATGGTTTATCATCGGTATGGATTTTAGGTCTGAACGCCGCATGATCGCCGTAATATTTCTCGGCGAGATTAAGGAGCGGCCTCAAGTTAATGCCGTACGCATCCTCAATGATTTCCAGATTGTTATAGCGGGCGCAGATGCGGAGGATGTTAGCCAGACACACTTTCGATCCGGCAAAAGCACCGATCCATAACACATCGTGGTTGCCCCACTGGATATCAACCGATGGGTAATGGATGAGTGTTTCCATGATTTTATCCGGCTCGGGTCCCCGGTCGTAAATATCGCCGACCACATGAAGGTGGTCTACCACTAATTTTTGTGTGGCATAAGCAAGACCACTGATCAGCTTGTCCGCCTGACCGAGAGAAATGATCTGTTGAACAATTTTCTTATAGTACGATTCTTTATTTGTTACATCATCCGTCTTGTAGAGCAGTTCTTCTATGATATAAACGAATTGCGTCGGAAGGGCTTTACGCAGCTTGGATCGTGTGTACTTGGAAGAAGCATAGGAAATGAGCTTGATCATCCGGTCGATCGTGTGCGTGTACCACATCTCCAACTCTTCATTATTATCAAAAGCGTTCTTGATCCGTTTGATTTTTTCTTCCGGGTAGAAAACGAGTGTCGCGAATTCATCCAGTTCCTTCCCAGCCATCTCCTCTTCAAAAAGATCCCTGATTTTTTCTTTGACTCTCCCTGAGCCATTTCTCAATACGTGCTGAAATGCCTGGTATTCCCCATGAAGATCACTGACGAAATGCTCGGTTCCTTTCGGCAGGTTAAGGATCGCTTTCAGATTGATAATTTCCGTGACGACTTTTTCTTCGCTGTCGTATTTTTGAGCAAGTAAGTCTAAGTATTTTGTATTCAAGGTTATGTATCCCCTTTCAAAATTCACTACGAGATCCTATTTAAAGACAAACGCTCTGCCAAGCCTTGCTATTCCTTTTAATTATTTCAAACGATTCTGTCTAAGACAATACTATTTGATAAAAAAGAGGGAGATCCCAGTTAGGAAAGTCCCTCCATCTGTTAATTAAGCATTGGAATTTGCTTGAACCTCATTGCTTTTTCCAATTTCATCCGCTTCGGGGCTGCCCTGCTTCCAAATGATATTCTGGAAGACAATCCCCACGGAACCAATACCTATTAAACCAATACCGATGATTTTAAATGCCGTCGTTACACCAAACTGATGAATGAGCAGACCGCCCAGAAGCGGACCGATGATGAACAATAAACTCAAGGTAGAGTCCACGATGCCGGATACCCTCCCAATCGCTTCTTTTGGAGGCTCTTTTTGAATCAGATAATTGACGGCAGTAAAGGCGAGGCCATTGCCGATTCCACCCAGGAGACCAAGACCGATGACTACAAATAGTATGGTAGAGGTGTTCAGAAAACTGAATCCCCCAGTCATGATACCGATAAGAAGGCTTCCTGTGCCGAAAAACCATCCGTATTTCTTAATTTCATCCAATCGATTCAAACCAAGGACTACGAGCAGCGACCCAATCCCGATGGCTGAAATAACCCATCCGGTGAGCTCTGCTCTCTCAGGAAAGATCTCACTGAACAGGGTGACGAACTGCGCATCAATCATCTGAATCGTCAAAGTAGTGACGATTCCGTATAAGAGGCTGGCCGTCAGAATACGACTGGTCAATACATAGCTCCAACCTTCTTTCCACGATGTCCAGAATCCAACGGTTCCCCCTGGAAATTCTGGCTTTTCTTTTGCCTCCTCTTTATTGGGACGAATGAACAGAAGAATGACTCCTGAAAGAAGAAAAGAAGCACCATTGATCGCGATTGAAAAAGATGGTGAGGAAGCGGCAGTCAAGGAGCCACCAATTAACGGCCCTACCACTTTCACGAGTTGAAACAGGCTTCCGTTTATCGTTACCGCCTTCATGATGGCCTCTTCATCCACGATCCTTCTCAACAACCCCTGCTGGGCAGGTAAACTGATGGCCCCCGCCGTATTCCTTAGGAAAATCAAAGCAAGTGCGAGAAATGGAAAAGGAGTAAAAACGAGCACCAATGTCAGTATCCCTCTCATCCAATCGGAATAGACCAGGATTTTCAGCTTATCCCGACGATCGGCAAATACACCAGCGAACTGTCCGAGCAATATACTGGGAACGGCGTACATCACTGGGATCAAAGCAATCAGTAAAGGATCCGCCTGCCACGTGTATCGAAATAAAATCAATACCGCTACAAAGTCAAACCAATTTCCTAAATTAGAAAGGGCATTCGCTGAAAAAAACGTAACAAAGTTCCTGTTTTTCCATATTGAATGTTTCTGTTTCATCTTTCATACCTCCCCGTCGTTCTTGCAAAAATCATAACGGAGAAATATCAGAAGAATATCAGAGATTGTTATTTTTTCTCAAATGAACATCCAATTGGTATTCAATGCGCTTTTTCAACTCAGAAAATCTGTATTCAAAAGCGAGTTCCTGCCACATCTCTTGGTATGTAAAAAGTAAACGGCTCTCCGGCCGGAATTCTTTGATGAAAAAGAGGATGACGTTCAAGCTGATCAGTAAACCTGGGATATACTTCGCTTCCTTGAACAGCTTGAATCCTTTTTGAAAAAAACGATCTGCTTTGTTTTCTTCCTGATTCCAAAAGCATTGGAGTCCTGTTAAAATGACAAACGTGGCTTGTTCCCGAGAGTAAGGATACTTCTCCAGCATCTCCCTCACTTCCTTCATCTTTTCCTCTATGGACGATTTTTCGTTTTTTAAAAATACTAAATAAAGTTCGGTTAATAGAATGAAAGGATACATATTCTGCAGCCCTCGATGTTCGATCTCATCCTTTGAAGCGCTGAGCTGGTGTTCTGCTTCTTGAATCCTTTTTGTAAAGATCAAGAGACTCAACCGGTTCAACAATCGTATTTCTGTCCTGTGGAATTCGGGGAGTTTCTCTTCCTCTAATGCCCTTGTGAAATAATCCAGACTTTTCCCTTGATCGGGTTGAATGTACGAATAGATATGCAATAAATAATAACAGCGATCCCAAAACGAACGTTCATTCCTCAGAAACCACCGGAAGTCACCCTTCATGAAGTGGAGATAACACTGGTTTTCAACATCGAGTTCAAAACCGAAGATATCCTGATTTTCCTCGAGCACCTTCAATGCTTTTCCCTGCCCATAAAGATGGTACTTATGAAAAAGCACTTTCGCACTGGAAGCAACTTCCTGGTCCTGCGTGAGTGGGCTTTTGTGAACTTCCTCATCCACTTTTAGCAGGTATCCTTTTCCCCTTACTGTAGCAATGTTCAAGATAGAAGCGAGCGGTGTCAGCTTTTTCCGGAGCCGATAGATATGATCATCCACGGTGCGGTCTGTCGGATTTTCCATCGACCACACCGCATCAAGAAGGTCCTCTCTTGAGAACACTTGAAACGGCCGCTCCCATAAATACTGCAGCAATTGATATTCTTTTGGAAGCAAAGATACTTCTTCTGAAGCATGTTTCACTTTCAGCTCATGATCGATCCATTGTAATTTTTCCATTTGTTCCACCTTCACTTTTTCGGCTCAGTCCTTGAAACACATTCCATTCCAATGAGCTCTGAAACTAGAAAGCACCATTTTCATTCGGTGAGTCCTCCGGCAGCGGCTGACCGATGTCCCACAACTCCACAATTTTTCCACCTTCAAACCGCATGATATGGACTACGGCTACTCCCGTATCATCCTGCTGTTGTTTAATATGAGAATGAACGACGACCATATCTTTTTCTTCGATCGCACGATGGACTTCAAGCGTCTTACGAGGATTTTTGGCGGCGTCCTCTTCCATTGCGCTCATCAGAGAATCTTTATCTCCACGGAAATAAGGATTGTGATGGGAAAAATCAGAACGGACATACCTTTCATACGCTTCCCGTACCTCTCCACCTGCCACTTGCACCAAAAATGATACCGCTCGTTCTTTGTTGGAAAATGCTTCACTGTTCTGTTGAGAATTCATAGATAAGCACCCTTTCATCAATAAGTCATCGATTAAGTTATGTACCTCTCAATTATTTCAAACGCTTTCAAAATACTCAAGATGTATGAAAAAAGCGCAACCTTTTTAGAGGTTACGCTTTCTGCATGATTTGTTTTTAAGCTAAAAGGGGACGGGCACACCCTTTTAGGAAAGGATGTTCACAACCGTTCTTCCTCTTACTTTTCCTTGTAAAATATCGGATAAAGTATCAGGAAGCTCTTTTAGTGAAACTTCCTTTTCAATCTCTCCTAAATCATCCGGCTTCAAATCCGTAGCCATCCGCGTCCATAGCTTCTCTCTCAAGTCTTTCGGACAATAAACGGAATCGATGCCGAGCAGATTCACTCCTCTTAGGATGAAAGGGAAAACCGTTGTCGGCACTTCCACTCCGGCAGTCAAACCACTTACAGCAACGGCACCGCCATATTTCGTGTTGCTCAAAACAGAAGCCAGTGTTTTTCCTCCCACGGGATCGACCACACCAGCCCACTTCTGCTTACCGATCGGGCGGATTTTCTCAGGGGTGACTTCTTCCCGGGAAATGATCTCTTGTGCGCCCAACGTTTTCAGATATTCATGCTCCGATTCTTTTCCTGTACTAGCCGTCACATGGTACCCGCGTTTGGCAAGCATGGAAACAGCCATACTTCCGACACCGCCAGTAGCGCCTGTAACGAGAATCGTTCCATCTTCCGGTTTAACGCCGCTTTCTTCAAGCCGATGGACAGAGAGCGCTGCCGTGAACCCTGCTGTACCAAATGCCATCGCTTCCTTCAATGTCATATTCTCAGGCAGTGGAACCACCCAGTCGCCAGGGACACGTGCATATTCACTGTAACCACCATAGTGGGAAACGCCTAATTCATAACTCGTCACGACCACTTCGTCACCTTCTTGGTAGCGGTCATCCTCGGACGAGACGACAGTCCCGGCAAGGTCGATCCCAGGAACGAAAGGATAGGACTGAACGATTTTGCCATTCGGAATACTTGCCAACCCATCTTTATAGTTGACGCTGGAATAGTGGACGTGAATCGTCACATCCCCTTCAGGCAGATCTTCCAAAGTCAACGATTCCACATTCACTGAAAAATCTTCCTCTGTTTTGTTCACGACAAGTGCATGGAATTCTTTTGTCATTCGAACATTTCCCCTTTCTGCTTCCTCATTTAACTAGATTATAAATCTATCATAGACCATTTTATACTGACCGGTCAATTTATTTTGACCAGTCAGTATAAAAGATTCGAATATCCTTTCTTTTTCTTGTATAATAAACAGAGCATCCAATGGAGGTTATATTAGAAAATGGCAAAAAAAGCAGAACAGAGACGCAAACAGATATTAAAAGCTGCCTTCCAAGCCGCAACCGAAAAAGGCTATGAATCCGTCACCCTGCAGGAAATCGCCGATTATGCCGATGTCAGCAAAGGGGTCACGAACTACTACTTTAAAAATAAATCCGATGTTTTCACGCAATTGTTTGAATGGATCACAACCCGCATCTATGAAAAAGAAGCCGCATCCGTTGGTGAACAGGAAACGGCAATTGGGAAACTTGAAGCATACATCGACCGCGTGTTCATCAGTCCAGAAGAAAATAAAAATTTCTATCGTGTCTACCTGGACTTTTTATCCCAAGTGAAAAATAACGATTCGTATAAAGAGATCAATCAAAAATTCTATGAAAACTGCTGGTCCATCGGCCGAGAGATCATCCATCAAGGATTGGAAGAAGAAATCTTTGAAGTCGATGATGTGGAACAAACAGCGATCAGTATCCGCTGTATGATTGACGGAAGTCTGATTCAATGGCTGATGAGAAATGACGATCAACTGCATGACTATTACCGGACGACCTGTTACGAGTCCATACTGAAAATCCTTCAATACAAAAAATAAAGCGACCGTTAGTCGGTCGCTTTTTATAATATTGCCCGCAAGGTATTATTTTCCTCTATATCTTTTGATTTACTTCTGTTCCGTAACGGACTCCTTTAAACTATTTTAGTTCTTCATCCGTTCCTTTTCTGTCGACAAACGTTTCATACAAATTCGCAGACCGGTTTTCCTCTAGACTGCTTTGATAAAAATCAATTTTTTTATTTAATAGATCCAGGTTTTTCTTGTAGATCTCTATTTGCTTTTTCACTTTATCTCTATGGTTGGTCAGGATATCAATCATTGCCACAGTACCTTCTTCTCCTGATTCCCACAATTTCGTATAGTTCTTCAGGTCTTCCATAGACATGCCTGTTTCTTTCATGTGCAGGATAAACTCTGCCCATAATTTATTATGTTCGGAATAATTACGGACATTGTTCTTGTCACGATCAGGTACAACTAACCCCTCTTTTTCGTAATATCTTAACGTATGTTCACTGACACCGATCAATTTTGAAAGTTCTCCAATACGATACCCCATGGTTTACACATCCTTATTGTCTTTTTCACTTACAGGACAACTTTATAAAAATGTTCCTGCAACCGTTCTTTTTGTTTTCTACCTATACATTACTACTTAGAGTTAACTTTAAGTCAAGGTTACGGCCGAATGTTCCTTTTACATTTTATCCCTTGCCTTAAAGTGTACACGAAGGTCTATACTTTTCCTTGAAAACTTGATTAAAAGAATTGGGAGGTTAAGAACATGGCAAATGAAGAGTTGCGGAACAGCACGATCTTTCCACTGGGACAGAAAGTCGAATCAGATAACTTCATCGGTGACGCTTACTTGCAGATGGTGTTTACAGATGAGAAGCCACTCAATACAGCTATAGGAAATGTAACCTTTGCTCCGAGAGCCCGTAATAGTTGGCACTCGCATACAGTGGGGCAAGTCTTATTGGTTACAGGCGGGCAAGGCTGGTACCAGGAAGAAGGAAAACCGGCCCAGTTCCTCGAAACCGGCGATGTGGTGAATATTCCTGCCCACGTAAAACACTGGCACGGGGCGACAAACGAAAGCTGGTTTGTCCACTTAGCCATGACACCAGGAGAAACCGAGTGGATGGAACCTGTCGATGACGAGTGGTACGACCATTTGTAAAAGCAAATAAAAAACGGAAAAAGTCAATCTTATCATGTAGAGGTTGGCTTTTTTCTCGTCAGCTGTAACCAGTTGCCTTAGAGTCCACTCCAAGGGGTAAAATGGGAGTAATGATCTTATTAATGAAAGAAGGAGGACTCCTATGGACATCAACGGATTTTTAGACCATTTGAATAAAGGCAGGACTGTAGAAGGTGGATCAGAGGTCCATCAAGTCATGCACCAAGTCTCACAGGAAGCATTGAAAGTAACTGCTGAGCTGAACGGGAAGTATCATCCTCCTGAAAAAGTTCGGGAGCTATTTTCCGAGTTGATTGGAAAACCCGTCGACAGCAGTTTCGCCATGTTCCCTCCCTTTTCCAGCGATTGTGGCAAAAACATCGAAGTGGGGAAGAATGTCTTCATCAATTCCGGCTGCCGCTTTCAAGACCAAGGAGGGATTATCATAGGAGATGGAGTGCTTGTGGGACATAATGTCGTATTGGCTACGCTGAATCATGACGTCCATCCTGAGAAGCGCAGCACGCTCCACCCCGCTCCTATTAAAATCGGAAATAATGTCTGGATCGGTGCAAATGTTACCGTGCTCCAGGATGTGACCATTGGTGATGGAGCCATCATCGCTGCAGGCTCCGTCGTTACGAAAGATGTTCCATCGAACGTTATGGTCGGAGGAGTCCCTGCGAAGGAACTGAAAAAAATTGATACTTCTCAGGAGTAAAAAATAGAAATCGGTCTCCTGAAGCGATGGGAAGCTATCTAACGAATTTATGAAAGCGTACAAGTGAAATAGTTTAGAAGACAGGTGCTGATGCGCCTGTCTTTTTTTAAAGAAACTGGCAGGATTATATTCAAATAAAAAGAGACCGATTTCTCGGCCTCTTTTTGCTGTTCCAAAATCGATGTTATTTAGTGAAACTTTCAGATTTAGACTATTACAACTTCCCACCGAATACAGGCATGACACTCGCCTCACCGTAATCTTTGATGGTTTCGATATTTTTCAGGAAATCCATGTCCTCATCAGAAATGGTGAAATCTACATCTGCATTATTCTTCATATGTTCCGGATTTGCTGTTTTAGGAAGTGGAAGAAGTCCAAGCTGCAAGACATACCGAATGCTTAATTGAGGTACAGAAACTCCGTATTTTTCTGCAAGGTCTACCACTTTTTCATTTTTTAACAATTCTCCGTGAGCGATCGGTGAATAAGCTTCCACGAGAATGTCTTGCTCCTGCGTATATTGAATCAATTCGAACGGTGTATTGCTAATATGAGCGAGGATCTGATTGACCATCGGTTTGACGATACAAGCACTAAGAATGTTTTCAACATCTTCTTTTTGGAAGTTCGATAAACCGATCGCACGTATTTTCCCTGCTTGGTACGCTTCTTCAAGAGCTTTCCATGCTTCACGGTTTCCTTCAAAGTAACGATCTTCACCTCCGAAGTCCTTCCATGGTTGTGGACTGTGAATGATCATCATATCCACATAATCCAGTCCCATCGTCTCCAAGGATTGATCAATGGCTGAAACGGCTTCGTCATATGATTTGACTTCCGCAGCCAGTTTTGTCGTAATGAACAAGTCTTCCCTGTCCACACCACAAGTGCGAATGCCTTCTCCGACACCACTTTCATTCTGATACGCCTGAGCTGTATCAATATGACGATAACCGATTTCCACAGCATCCACCACAGCCTTTGCGACATCGTCATTGTCAATCATCCATGTTCCAAGACCTAATTTAGGAATCTCGATTCCATTTGATAACTTATACGTTTCCTTCAACATCATAAGAACATCTCCTTTTTTTAGTTCGTGTTGACCGGCACGCAACCTCTGTGCCAAAAAATCAAAGACATTCAAGTCAAATGTGATTGATTTACGTGAAGTATATTGCCTAGAGTTAACTCTAGGTCAAGAATAAACCCTTGAAATCATTTATGTTTATGTTAAAGAATAAAACGCCCAATTCTTATGATCCCGCTCTTTAACGAGTGAGGTCAGGCTGGATAAATTCAAGGAAATCCTAAATAATCATCCCTGTCGTTTATCTACTTGGAAACCAGGACCTCTTTCAATCGTACCCATATGAAAAGAGTCCTTGGAAGTATAAATCTCCTCAAGGACTCTTTTCTATGAGACTGGCATCATTTGATAGTACTTATACAACGCCTGCGTCCCATCATTATCTCCACCTGCTTCACTCAGTTCTTCATACAACTGCTTCGCAAGTTTCAATCCAGGAACAGGAATCTGCATGGTCTCCGCAGAATCAATGGCGATCTTCATATCTTTGATAAAGTGCTTCACATAAAATCCCGGATCAAAGTTACCGTCAATCATCCTCGGACCGAGATTGGATAACGACCAACTTCCAGCTGCACCGAACTCAATGCTGCTCAACACCTTCTTCGGATCGAGACCGGCTTTTTCTGCATATGTAATAGCTTCACAGACACCTAGCATCCCGGATGCAATCGCGATTTGGTTGCTCATTTTCGTATGCTGCCCTGCTCCCGCTTCGCCTTGGAGGACGATATTTTCACCCATCGCTTGAAAGACGGGCAGGACTTCGTCAAAATAGTCCTGTTTCCCACCGACCATGATCGTGAGCTTCCCGTTTCTTGCGCCAACGTCCCCGCCGGATACAGGAGCATCATACGCATGAATACCAGCCTTTTCAGCTTTTTCAGCAATCTCCTGTGCCAAATCAGGAGAGGATGTTGTCATATCGATCACATACGATCCCGGCTTCGCATTCTCTAAGATTCCATCTCCGCCGAGATAAACTTCCTCTACATCTGAAGGGTATCCAACAATGGTAATGATGAGATCAGAGTGCTCAGATAGGCCAGCCACACTTTCCTTCCAGTTTGCTCCTTCTGCTACCAGGTCGTCCGCCTTTCCTTTCGTACGTGTAAACACATTCAGATCATATCCAGCCTTCATCAAGTTGCGTGCCATGCTTTTCCCCATCACACCTGCACCGATGAAACCAATGGTTTGTTTAGTCATCTGCCTCTTCCCTTCTTAAAACGAGTTGTCTCAAGTATAGCAACTTCAGCACTCTAAAGAGAAGGGAAATGCCAAACCCTGACACTAGATGGAAGAGTGTTTGTCCTTCTTATGCCGCCACAACATGAAGACGAACTGACTGATGAAAATACCAAAAAAAATTCCTATAAACGATGGCCAGTCAACGTTAAATTCATTGAGCATATACGTAACCATCACACCTAATAGTCCAGCAATGACCGAATAGAGGAGAAACTTCCACTTTTCCAAAATGATATCCCCCTTTTTAAACGCCCATAGTTGCCCCAGGCACCTTTGGACATCTATTACCTGAATCTTGCATACCCAAACTCTCCCAAATAAAAAGGCCGATTCCCCTTGGTTATATGGAGAACCGCCCTCTTATTTCGTTATCCTCTTCTTACATGAAATAGCCATTTGGAAAATCGATGATCCTTCCCTGCTTTGTTAAGGAATGGTCAAGTCAGGAAGCCTCCAGGATCAACCTTCGCATAGATCTATCATTCATTTCGATATAAAAGGCTTCAGCAAGTGGCTCAGTCCTTTCAAGACACCCATGTTCGGGCGAGTCACAATCTTCCTTATCAATGGATTATGAAGAGACTTCGTCACTAAATCCAGCTGATGATTGCTCAATCTTTCAATCCCTCTGCGGAGGACAAGGGAATCTTCATAATCGTTGAAGAGCGGTTTACATAATTTTTCATAATCCCCATGACCGCAAATATCCTGCGCTGCGTAAATACCAGTCAGAATGGACCCTGTCTGACCAAAACCCAGGAAAGGAGTAATAGCTCCGAAACAGTTGCCGACAAAGAACGTGTTTCCGATTCTTGGATAGTGGCATTTTCCTACGATATAATCGTTGATCGTAAATTCATTCTCCACCACCAATTCCTGCTCAAGGGCGTGGGAGGCTTCCTTCACCATGGTTTCCCAGAACTCACTTCTTTTCTGCAGCCACTCGTCTTTATATTGTGGGAAGACAATGACAAGAGTCGCTTGAGTTTCGGAATGCGGGATCAAATAGCCCATACCTTGGGGAGCAAAATCGTTATTGAACCACGTATGTACCTCATTCCGGACAAACTCACCTTTGACGACAGCACCGGCAAAAGCTGAAGGCAGTGCGATGTCAAAGGGCTGGATCTGCTGTGTATCCTGTGGATCCCCCGTGGCTACGACCACGTGGGTATATTCTTTGGAGATGTTTTCATAATTTGCGTGGCTGTCATAATGGATGGTGCTATGCACCAGCTGTTGAGCCAGTTGTTTCTCGTAAGAGTCCTCATACCTGCCTCTCATATTCACAAAACCGATATTTCCTTCAACATAGGAAGATTCGTTCTCAGAATGAACAAAGATCTTCTGTACATTGCTGGCCGGCTTGAAGTGGATATCATAGGTTTCAGAAAAGAATTTCACCGAATCATTGATGGGTCCATGAAGAATAGGCGTCATTAATTCTGCAATATCGTAACCTAAACCTATTTCGTTTCGTTGCTCAAAAATATCAGCCGAATGGCCGTGTTTCTCCAATGCCACGGCACACGAAAGGCCGGCAAGTCCTGCTCCGATGATCGCTATTTTCACAACGTTCCCACCTTTTTTTTCCTAGTGTTCCTAAACCCTGCTGATTTATGTATATCCTGTCTTTACAGGGCCGCCGATACATTCTTTCTCTATGCCACATAATACAACTATAGAGTCCTCCCTAATCCAAGATATAATAAGGCTGTTGTTAATCTTCTGTTCACTTTTACGATGTAACATAGAAAGTGGTGGAGAAAGGATGAATGTGATGACCTCAATTTTAATCATCGATGACGATCCTCACATCGTAAATCTTGTAGGGGTGACTCTAAGGGAAGCTGGCTTCCATACATATAAAGCCGGAAATGGTTTAGAGGCCTTGGAACTGCTGGAAGAATCGGCGATTGATTTAGCTATTGTGGATGTGATGATGCCCAAAATGGATGGGTACACGCTTACAAAAAAAATAAGGGATACGTACGATATTCCGGTCATTTTACTCACAGCGAAAGGTGAACTCTATGATAAAGAGCAGGGCTACACGGCTGGAACGGACGATTATATCGTCAAACCTTTTGAACCAAAGGAATTAATTTTCCGGGTTCAGGCCGTCTTACGGAGATATGATAAACCGAGCAATTATGTCATTCAATTACAGGACGTGAAGATTGATCAACGAAACTATGAAGTACAGATCGGTAAACAGCACTTGCTTATGCCTTTGAAAGAATTTGAATTATTAGCCCTATTAGCCTCCCGCCCGAACCAGGTCTTCAATCGTGACGCCTTGATTGAGAATATATGGGGACTGGATTTTGAAGGGGATGAGAGAACGTTAAACGTTCACATTAAGAGAATCCGTGAACGTCTCGGCAGACTCACCTCTACGATTCGAATTGTTACGGTCCGTGGTGTCGGATATAAATTAGAGGTGACTTTCTCATGAAGTCCTTGTATTCCAAATTTCTGGTGACCACGTTATTCATCATGTTACTCAGTTCGATTATCGGTTTTTTTATGGCCAATGCCTACTATCAAAATAACCTGAAACCGGAAAACGACTCAAAAAACATGGAAATCGCCAGCAGAATCGCTGAATACGCAGAAACACAGGAGAACCTTGATCAATATCTCGAGCATACTGCTTCTATAGGATATCAACTTTTTGTCGTCGATCAGCAAGGAGAAAGACGTTCTTTTGGTGGATCTTTTGATGAAAAAAATCTATCATCAGCGACGATCGAGAATGTCCTTAGTGGGCAGGTTTATCATGGGATGAGAGATTTCCCCAAGAAAACTTTTGTGACCGGTTTTTTTGCGAATGAGCTGAAAAATTCTGTAGGTGTGCCATTGACTCACAACAGCACTACGTATGCTCTATTCCTGCGGCCGAACATCAAGCTTTTGTTTAATGAAATACACATTCTCATGGGGTGGATGGGTTTGGCTGTTTTCCTACTCAGTTTAGTCGCTGTACTCATTTGGGCGGCGATGATCATACGCCCTGTTCGGAAGTTATCTCATGCTACGAATAAAGTGGGAGAAGATGGATTTGACGTCCGTCTAGACATCCACAGGAAGGATGAAATTGGACGTCTGGCTCAAAATTTCAAGCATATGATTTCAAGGCTGGGAGAGTTAGACAAGCTGAGAAGAACATTCGTCTCCAACGTATCGCATGATATTCAGACGCCTTTATTGAATATCCAGGGATACAGCCGTTTATTAGAAAGCCACACGCTTTCTGAGGAAGATCGAAAAACGTACTTAAAAGTGATTCAGGAGGAAGCAAAGAGGATGTCGACTTTATCCAAGCAGCTGTTAACCTTATCATCACTCGAACCAAACGGTCATGATTTTCCTGAAAAACCCGTGGATGTCACCGGCCAATTGAGAAATCTCCTTCATAAGTACTTTTGGCTGATCGATGAAAACCAACTGTCATTGACCTACTCTCTTGATGAGGTGTGGGTGAAAGGAAATCCGGAACTCCTTCATGCTGTTTGGGAAAACCTGTTGACCAATGCGGTTAAATATAATAAACCGGGCGGGAATATTGACATCGTGGTGAAGAAGTCAGGCGATCAAATCGAAGTCACTTTTACAGATACAGGGATAGGTTTAAGACCCGGAGAGAAAGAACAAATCTTTGACCGCTTTTACCGTGCCGACTCAGCCAGAAGCAAACAAGGAACAGGCTTAGGATTATCCATCGTGAAGGAAGTGATCGACCTCCATGGAGGAAGCATTTCAGTAAATAGCCGCTTGGAAGAAGGAACCACATTTAAAATTCTTCTTCCCCCTATGTAATGGATCATTAACCTTTTGTTCACTTCCCTGATTTAAAGTAATCAGGGAAGTGAACAAAAGGTTTTTTTAGAAAGGATGGAAGGATCCATGTATATGGCTTGGAAAGAAATGAAAAAGAATAAAGTGAAGTTTTTAATTGTAGGCTCCATCGTTTCCCTCATCAGTATGTTGACGTTCATCATTTCCGGTTTGGCGGATGGACTATCACAGGACAACGTATCCTTGATAAAAAATATACCGGAAGGAACGTTTTATATGTCCGGGGATTCTAATGATTCCTACACCCAGTCTCATATAGACGATCAGAAACTGGAGGACTTTAAAACAGAAGATGAGCATTCCTTCGCTTTTTCACTGCAAATGGGGGCTCTGAAAACACAGTCCGACAATCAACAGAGTGTCGCTTTCCTGACAGCTACAGAAACGCCGCTCCTTAATACTGTGAAAAGTGGAGAAGTCATCCTCGACCGCTCATTAAAAGACGAAGGCATAAAGATTGGTGACCGACTGTCCAGTCCACAGTCTGAGGAAACGTTTGAAGTCGTCGACTTTATCGATCACCAGAAGTTCAACCATTCCCCTGTGGCATTGATCCATTCAAAGGATTTTAACCGCATGTTCAGAACAAAAGAATATCAGCTGATCTATAGTGAAGAGACAACAGAAAACATGGGAGGATTACAGGCATTCTCAAAAAGTGAATTCTTGTCGACGATCCCCAGTTATCAAGCGGAGCAAATGACTTTGAATATGATTGTCTGGTTTCTCGTTGTGATCAGCGGCCTGTTATTTTCCATCTTCTTTTATATGATGAATGTCCAAAAAATAGCTATGTATGGCATACTCAAAGCTCTAGGCATTCGTACAGCTGATTTGTTCCAGATGATCTGGAGTCAAATGGCCCTGATCACCATGACTTCACTACTTGTTGCTGCTTTGATAAGCCAGGTTTTTCAAGTTTTCGCTCCTGATACGATTCCCTATCACTTATCGGTCTCAACCACTGTTCAACTATCCGTTGTATTTTTCGTGGTGGGATTCTTAGGATCTACCTTATCAGGATTACAGATTAAACAAATTGAACCTTTACAAGCCATTCAACAAGGGGAGGCCTGACATGAGTCGATTACAATTAGAGCAGGTAAGAAAGTCATTTAAAAATGGTGACACAGAAGAAGAGGTATTAAAAGGCGTGGATGTGACACTCGAAGAAGGAGAAGTCACTGCTTTAATAGGGGCTTCAGGTTCTGGAAAAAGTACACTCTTGACCATCGCTGCCGGTCTGCAACGACTTTCTGAAGGCCGGGTGTTATTTAATAATCAAAATCTAGCCGAATGGAAGGCAGAACAAGTGAGAAAAATTAGAGCTCAGCATTTCGGATTCGTATTCCAAAGCTCCCACCTTGTCCCTTTCCTAACGGTTGAAGAACAACTTTCGATCATGATGGACATCGCTGACCGTCGTGGCATCAAACAGGAAAAACAAAAACAGATCAAGAAAATCCTGGATGAAGTAGGGATGTCCCACCGACGAACTGCCTACCCCTCTTCCCTCTCCGGTGGAGAAAAACAAAGGGTAGCAGTGGCACGTGCCATCATCCATGAACCTTCCATCCTTTTCGCGGATGAACCGACGGCCAGCTTGGATTCAAACAGGTCAAGAGAAACGATGGCGTTGATTCAACAGGTCACTAAAACTCAGAATATGGCGACACTAATTGTGACTCATGATGAACAAATGTTGAATTACACGGATCGTATTGTGAAAATGAGTGACGGGAAAATCGTTTCTTGAAAGGAAGAAGAGGTCGGAGTGTTTTACTCTGACCTCTTTTCTTACGCTTTATCTTATATCAAGAAGCCCACGGCTATTACGCGTTCCTGTTTTTCGATTGCTTCCAATGCAAGTATTGATTGTATTTATGGATTCTCTTATTTACATAATGAATAAGCGGGAAGGATAACAGTAAAATGAGGGCTGCATAAACATAAAAAGCTCCCTCAGAAACAATGGATAATCCTCCAAACATCACGTTGCCAATTAGATATACGAATAAAATCAAAACCGATGAAACCGTATACTTCACACGTAACGTATAACGACTGTTCACTAAGATCTTAAAATGAATGAAGAACGTGATGGAGCAGGAGACTACAGCGATCAACACGCTCATTGCATAACTAAACATCTGTGAAAATAAGGGCTGTCCGGTCACAAGAAGCAAGGATGCGCGGATCATCACACCGACACATACCGATAGAATCAGAGCTTCCAAAAAATATTTACGCAATTTCCTCACCTCATTCCTAAAAACGCTTTAAAAGACTTGACGTAACTCTTGGAAACTTCCACTTCTTTTTTTGACCCTGCAAACGTTAATAAAAGTCTTCGGTTGAACCATGGAATGACTTTCGTCACCGCATTGATTTGCACAATAAAAGACCGGCTCACTCTGACAAACTGGTCGCCGGGCAGGCGGTTTTCCAGTTGAAACAACCGCTCTTTCAGATGATAGGTTTCCTCAGAGGTATGACAGAGAACGACGGCATCCAGTGCTTCAAAATATAAAATATCTTCATGGGGTAGAATGTAATACGCATCATTCAACATCCCTGTCACCTTAGATGTCACAGATTTGCCCACATAATGATGTAGTAAATCCACCAGCCCATCAAGGTTGTCAGGATGAAAAACGATGCAGGGGAGCAATCCCTGGTGCAGCCCCTCTTGTACAAGATACACATCGGCACTGGCGTATAACTCAACCCCGAGCTCCTGAACTTTTGCAGCAACGTCCTCCCGGATCCTATCCTCACAAACTAATCCTATTTTCATGACTACTCCTTTATCAATGGCGTCTTTTTTTAACGATAAACACTAGCAGACCTATAAACACAACGAGAACCATTCCACCAAAATACTTCCCTGCAAACGCATAAAACGTGTGCGTTCCCTGGACAGGCATATGGCCACGCATCACCCAGTGATCGGTAGTAAAATGATTCATTTTCGCCAATGTCTGCCCTGTATAATCGGTCATCATGGACATACCGTTAACCGTTTGGGTAACGGTATTCGCTCCATTTTCAATGCCGCGGAAATTCCCCACAATCGTATGATAGGGTGATATTTCTTCCCAGTCTGCCGAAGGGATGAATAAATGGTCAATGTCTTTTTCCCCCACCTGATTGACTACGGAAGGGAAGTCTTTATCCCAGCAAATGATGCCCGTTAACCGACCATAAGGCGTATCAACAGCCTGGATCTCCTTCCCTTTCGTTACCGTCTGTTCAATAAAATTGCCGCCATATTTATAGTGCTCTAATACAATCTCTCCGTTCGGATCGATGACGTACAAGACATTTTCATTCTTTTTGGCGTCCTCTGTAAACACATAAGGAACGGTAATCATGTACACCTCATTTTCTTCCGCCATACGCTGCAAACGACTCAAGTAGGAGGAGCGCTGAGATTCATCCATCACGGCGGTTCCTTCTGAATGGTGAATGATTTTCGCACCCGCTTCTGCTTCCTGCATGGTCCGCTCCATTAAGGTTTCGATATGCTTTTCTGTTTTCTCGGTAAAATCCTCCAAATCCTCATTTCGCAAATTAAAGATCTCCAGGACCTCTTCATTGTTACGATCCAACGTATGAATGCCTGAAACGAGAACCGTTTGATGATCCACTGATCCGTTGACTCTCAAACTCCCCCAGACTATGGTAAGTAAAAGAACCATGACTGTTGCCAGGGCGACTCCCTTTCTGTGTACTTTCGGCCGATCAAGCGTCAGCCAATACACGATGGCAGCGACCCACGTAAGGACGAATGTGAGCCCCGTCACCCCGATGATTGAGGCTACTTGCGCCATTGGCAGGAAATGGGCCTGCGAATACCCAAGGACGCCAAACGTACCAAACGGGTTCAAATACACATTCGTATAGTCTAAAAGGGTATAGGAGCTAGGGAAAATCAATGTGACCAGAAAGGATCGGGTCACCCGGTAACACAGTTTCTGCAAAACGAAGGGCAGCGCATATAAAGCCCCCGCCACCGCAGGGATAAAACCGAATAGAGGAATATCCAATTCCGGAAGCATACGGTTAAAACTCAACTGATTCCCCAGAGCCATGATGAGCGTAAGAAGAATCCACGCCCAACGGCCCCTCAAGTCCTTTACGGCAACCATGAAAACGAACGGAAACACCCAGGCAGCTATGGCAATCAGATATTTCCCGTTACTTAACATCATAAGTACTGTCCCTAATAATAATAAACTAAAAATGTACCTTTTCTTCAATTATATTCCCTCCTTTTCACTGATACTCTTATTCTAGGAGCTCAGCGCGGCAGAGGAATCTGTTTATGAATAGAAGGGACAAAAAGCACGGTCAAAGGTACAAATAGTAAAGTGAAAAGGGCAGACTCCTGCACGATTCGTAACTGCTTGGAAAATTCCTTTTATACACCCACGAAAAAAGGCATAAGCCTTCAACGAAGGCTTATGCCTAGACTCAACTAACTCTCAAGAGTCCTCTTCCTGACCTTTCAGTAAAGATGGAGGAGCAGATTTAATGTGCAGATCTCTTTGAGGGAAAGGAATTTCAATCCCGTTTTCATTCAGCTGCTCATAAATGGAGAAGTTCAGCTCACTTTTCATCCGGATCACTTCTTTCGGATCGGATATCCATAGAAACAGTTCAAAGTCCAATGACGAGTCACCGAACCCTTTAAAATTCACGAAAGGCGCTGGTGATTCAAGGACGAAGGCGTGCTCCTGCCTTGCCAATTCGGCAACCACAAGCAGGATCCTTTTCACCTTCTGCACATCACTTCCATAGGCCACCCCGATGGGAATCGTCAAACGAAGCCTCGGATCCGCAAACGAACGATTCACTACTTTTTCCTCTAAAAAATAAGAATTCGGGATGATGATGTGTTCATTCTCCAGCGTACGGACGACTGTCGCACGCATGCTGATTTTTTCAACATCCCCGATGACATCGTCAATAAGCACCCTGTCTCCAACTTTTATCGGTCGTTCAAAAAGGAGAATCAAACCGGATATAAAGTTTGAGGCGATGTTCTGCATACCGAAACCGATCCCCACACCTAAGACGCCGGCAAAAACGGTAAGAGCACTAAGATCGATACCGACCGTCGTCAAACTGACCAATACAGCGACGACCATAATGACATAATGGACGATCCGCTCCATCGTGAACTGGATGCCCTTATCCAAATGATGACGCTCAAAGAAAAACGGCAGCAGATGTTCATTCAGAACCTTTGACAGCCTGTAGGCAAAAGTGATGATCAGCACGGCTATTATGATTAAGAACAGTGTAATCTCTACCTGACCGATGGTGAATAGCGGATACAGGAGCCAGGCAGAATCAGAGAAATAGAAAATCACGAATAAAAGCAGGCCATTGAACACCACCCAATTAATCAAAGAGAAGGCGGCTCGCTGAATACTTCCCTTATCCCGGAAGACCCGGTTGATCAAGAAGCTCAACCCCAAGCGGCTCAAGAATAAAAACAATAGGAAGCCCAGCACGATCAGTATATCTGACCAGGGCCAGTCATTTACCTGGAAGATTGACATAAGTATTCACTCCATAAAAGTCTATAATCCTGTTATTCCCTCTTAGAATATATTAAACAAAAGAGAAAAAACTCCTCCCCTTCCACGCATCGGCGATAAAACTACACCAGCCTTATTTTCAAACGATCGTAAAAATTCAAAGGACAGGCACAGCAATTTTGAGTTTACTATTTTCTTCATTTATAAGAAAAGTATATAATACTACACAGACTATACCAACGATTGCCCCTCCCCTACTCTCGTACAGCAATGGTTCATGAGACAAGACGAGTGACCGGAGCGGGAACCGACCTCACGTACGAGGAATTTTTACATAAATAGGTGATACCCATGATTTTAAAAGAACTGATTTCCAACGTAGCCCTATTAATTGCCTCCTTATTCGTTTATTCACAGTCCACACATGCCATGCCTTTGAGCCGTTCTTCTACGATGAAGACGAAAATCTTCTCAGGTATTCTTGCAGGTATTTTAGCGAATGTCCTGATGCAGTACAGCATGCACTTTGATACGACCATTGTGGATCTTAGGCACATCCCTGTCATTTTGGTGGCGTACTATGGCGGGCCGGTTCCTGCTCTTGCCTCCATGTTTCTCGTCATTATCGGCCGGTTCTTTATCGGCTTCAATACATCATCGATGCTTGCGCTATTGCTCATCGTTTCAATTACACTTTTCACGTTGACTATAACTAAACTGAACATGTCCAAACGGAAGAAGATTTTCCTGACACTTACTTCATCAAACGTGATCTTCACCTTTATGATTGTTTACCTCTTAGAAAATCCAGGGACCTTGTCCTTCCTGATTCCGTCTTTTTGGATCATTTCGTACATGGCTGGTTTTATCTCTTTCTATGTGATCGAATTCGTCCGTAGAAGTCAAAACATGTTGAATAAATATAAAGCAGAAGCAGCGACAGACGGTTTGACTGGATTGAACAATGTGCGCAAGTTCGATGAATCTTTCAACAAGATCGCCTCACAAGCCATACATAATGAAGAAAAATTGTCGCTGTTGTATATCGATATTGACCATTTCAAAAAGGTCAACGACACCTATGGCCATAAAGAAGGGGATCAGGTGTTAATCGAACTAAGCCGGATTCTGAAAAATACCGTACGCTCCTTCGATATTGTGAGTCGAAATGGTGGAGAAGAATTCACCGTCATTCTATTGGATTGTCCGACAGATCGTGCCATGGAAATCAGTGAAAGGATCAGAGAAAGAGTGGAAAATCACCCCTTCCTGTTAACCACCGGACAGATGATTCACATTACCGTTTCCATCGGGCTCGCCTGCTACAATGAGACGACGATACAGCCGAAACTATTAATCAAAGAAGCGGATCACGCCCTTTATGACGCCAAGCAAACGGGCAGAAATAAAGTGTGCATCACCTCAGGCCGGGAATGGGTAAGTCATCGAGCGTAACGTTTCACAGTTGCGCTCTCTTCATGCACTTTTAAATGATGTGGACCTAGACCAAATAAAGACTTAAGTACCTGGGATGCCCTCATGGAAGTGACAGGAAAATTAGTGGGATTAAAACGATCTGAATTCAAAAAAAGCAAGCCTACCGCTGTTAGGTTTGCCCGCTTTGAGGATAAGAAAATCTTATAAGACCATTCCCATCTCGATATCACACTGTTTCTGCTCAATTTTCTTAAACCCGATTTTTTCATAAACACGAATCGCTGCTTTGTTTTGCTCATCCACCTCTAACCTTACCTCATTCATGTCCTCATCGTAGTGATGAATGCCAAAGGCTATGCCCTGCTTCACGTAGGTTGCCCCTAACCCTTTTCCAATCCAATCCGGCCTCAAGGCTAACCCGATTTCCATGAGGTTTCTGTTTATATTGAACTCAAACAATCCAACAACTTCCTCATCGACGAAGGCGGCATATCCCTCGCATCCACCAGGACCCTTTAACTGACCTGTGTGCTGAAATGACTCAAAATAAGGCTTCATTTCCACTTTTTCTACGAAGTTCTCATAATTCCATGAATCGATTTGTTTCACATCTTCTAGCTTGATCGGCCTGAACTTGAATTCCATTGAACCACTCCTTACTACAATTTCCATGGTTACGCTCTCGATTTGCAAAGGTCCTGTGCTGCTCTAATATCTCTTCCCTTGTCTTTTTGATAGGAACAGAAGGACGAGACTATAACCAAGACTGCCTCCAACAATGGTCAATAACAACTGTCCACTATCAAAACCGGAGTGGGTGAACATGTCGGTCACGACTAAACCAAAAAGCACGCCAATGAACAGCAGAACGGCTTTCTTCCAATTCATGCTTTCTACACCTCCTCTTTGCTCTTCCATGCTCCTTAAGACCAACCAAAATGGGGTCCTCCGCAAACGTTCAAATCTAGTGATCGTTCACTCTGAAAATGGATTCGATGCCTATGTATTGGCGGATTTTGTTACTTTTCTTTCCCCTGCCCATCATTTCTCCATTCCCATTATTTCAGACCCCTTCCTAGTACTCAAGGAGCATTTTAAAAGCGCAATCCTATGCAGGACTGCGCTTCATCTAGCCTTTCCATCCCTTGCCATCACTGGCTTCTTAAATGTAAACACTGGCACATGTTCCAGCTACAGGTTCATAATAGCAATGATTTTTATATCTGCCTGTGAACTGCTGTCCATACCATGTAGGAGGGCACGTGGCATTTGGATTGAAATACCATAACGCATACTTTGCTGGGTGCTGCCTCCAGAACCTTAAATTCTTTTCTGCTAATCTTTTTTCCGTAGATCTCGCCCGGTTATAAAAAAGATTTCCTTTCTGGACCGCTTCGAAAGAATAATTTCCTCCCTGGACTTGAAAGATGACATCCCGGATGTTTCTTACATCCGTAAAATCCAGGCAGTCCGCGGCTGCCCGATTCACAATGACATTGCCGACGTACAACATCCCCTGTTTTCCTTCACCCACAGCTTCTGCCCGCATCATCCGAGCCATCAGAGCAACATCTGAATCTGTATATTTCACTCTCACCATTTTTACTCACCCCAACATATTCTATGAAAAAAAGCTGGGTTCATGTCATGATTCAGCAATGGATGAGCGCTGGACTGCCTCGCTGAGTAAAGAAGCCAAGTTTTAGTCAGGAAGCGAAAAAGGCCCCCAACTTATAAAAGCCGGGGAACCTTTTATTACTACCATTTAAGTGTGGGAATCACTCCACCAGCTGCCACTTACCTGATCATCATTGATATTAAGGTGTTCAAGTTCCAACGTGTGGCAGGGTGGTTCACATCTGTGATATTCCATCCAAAAAGAGAGCAAAAATCAAGCTGACCAGCGTAAATCCGGCTAGAGGAATGGCGAATGCGGGATTATTCTTCATCTCTAATCCTGATAAAATCACACCCAAACCACAGAGAACGACCCATACCGGAAGGAAAAGCACGTCTGCCACTCTTGCAGGCAGCCAACCATAGAAGCCTGTTAACCATAAAACCCAATGGGTAAGCAGTAAGCTGCCAATCACCAAAGAACTCTTAAACGGCAAAGATCCTCTTCCTTGTTTTTTCACGATATGTAAGGGTACAAGCACCATCAGGAATCCCACCACTATAAAAAATCCAAGTAGTAATACAGATATCCCCATGTCATCACACTTCCTCTCTTCCCAAAAATGAAACGCCTCTGTCATGCCCATGCCTTCTATGACTCACAAATATAACTTTCCATAACGCTTCTGAACCTTTGGACGTCTCTCCTCACCACTGAAGCCGCGACTTTTTGCAGGGTGTTTCTTGACCCGTTTCAAAGTCGCTACAATGAGAAAACTCACAATAACTAATAACAGCCAAGAACTCACTTTCCCAAGATGAACGAGACTCCAGGCATCCGCCTGGTTCGGGTATTCCCATGCGCTGAAATAAGTGGCGATATTTTCTGCGACCCATATGAAAAAACCGATCAGCACAAACGAAAGCGCAAGGGGCATCCGGTAACGCGTACCATTCACCTCGTAGCGGACCCATGCTTTCCAAAAAACAAGAAGGACAAGGCCTGATAGCCACCATCTGATATCGATCCAATAATGGTGGGTGAAAAAATTCAAATAGATTGCTGAAGCCAGAGGAACGACAAGCCACGCTGAAGGCCAGCGTACCAACTCAACCTTGAGCCTTCTCCACGCCTGACAAAGATAACTTGCCACACTGGCATACATGAAGCCGCTATATAATGGGACCCCGAAAACTTTCGAGTAGCCTTCTTCCGGGTAAGACCAGGAGCCCATATGAACTTTGAATAGTTCGAGGGCAAGCCCAATCACGTGAAACAACGTAATCACTTTCAGTTCATCCCTTGTTTCAAGTCCGGAGCGCACCATCCACCACTGCATAAGAAGACAAATGATCAGCAGCCAGTCATACCTAGGCAGCAAAGGCATCGGAATCCATTGTGTAATCGCCAAAGAAGCAAAGATAACGACAGGGAACAAACAGGACCATGCTTGCTCCCAACCAAAGTGTAAGAGTTGTTTCACCGCTCTCATCTCATCCCTCCTAATCTTCGTCTTCCTGATATTCCAGAATGTCCCCCGGCTGACAGTCAAGCGCCTGACAGATCGCTTCCAAGGTAGAAAAACGCACCGCCTTCGCCTTGCCATTTTTCAAAATAGAGAGATTCGCCATCGTAATACCGACCTTTTCCGATAGCTCGGTCACGCTCATTTTCCTTTTCGCAAGCATCACATCAATATTGATAATAATCGCCATATGGATCACCTCAGACCGTAAGATCATTTTCAGATTTAATAGTAATGGCTTCTTTCAGAAGTCTTTGCAGGACAGCAGCAAAGACGGCGATGACGGCAGAAGCGAGGATGATGACCATCGCAATGACAATCAGACCAGGAGCGTCATCGAGTTCAGCGACCGTATAGATCACCGGCATGAGGACCACGTAAAGAACGCTGATGGTGACAGCACAAAATTTGATGACCCTCAGTGCGTTGACCGATAAGTCTGAGAACGCCTTATTGCTGTCAATATAATTCAGAAGCTTAAACGCTTGATACAGCGCAAAGTAAAAAGGGATGGCTGTCAAATACATATAAATGAAGACCACCGGTTCAATGATTGGAAAATCAGACAACAGCACGCCCGCATATTCCGCAAATTCAGGAACAAAAAAGATACACAACGCAAGAACTGGCAGCCCAATCAAAAAGACCGCCAGCTTCAAAAAGAGTGTAGATCCACGTTTCATAAAAAGCACCTCATCTCCTAATATCTTTTCTTATCATACAACTACATTTATTGTTTATCAATAAAAATATATCTTTTATAGATATTTTATTATTGATTTGGAGGCACATAACCTTTGACTGTTTCCATGAAAAAACGCAGACCTCCTGTAACTCAGAGATCTGCGCTATTTATTAGTGAATCCTGGGAGGGGCAACTCTTTGGCGCGACTCGCATCCCCTTTGGCGCGATTCACCACCCCTTTGGCGCGACTCACCACCCTTTGGCGCGACTCACCACCCTTTGGCGCGACTCGCCTTCCCTTTGGCGCGACTCACCTTCCCTTTGGCGCGACTCACCACCCTTTTGGGGCGACTCGCATCCCCTTTGGCGCGACTCGCATCCCCTTTGGCGCGACTCGCCTTCCCTTTGGTGCGACTCGCATCCCCTTTGGCGCGATTCACCACCCCTTTGGCGCGACTCGCCTTCCCTTTGGCGCGACTCGCATCCCCTTTGGCGCGACTCACCACCCCTTTGGCGCGACTCACCTTCCCTTTGGCGCGACTCACCACCCTTTTGGCGCGACTCACCACCCTTTGGCGCGACTCACCACCTCTTTGGCGCGACTTGCCTTCCCTTTGGCGCGAATCATCACCTGTCAGCATGCGCCGGTCATCTGTCCTCGAGCAGGACGGATCGATTCAATTCAGACACCGACGAACAGCCGCTTAAAGCCATAGTGATATCCGTGTCTGCCAGTAAATTTCTCAACACCTCATGCACCCCTTGTTCACCGGCTACCGCAAGGCCATACATGCAAGGCCGTCCTACCAGGACAGCTTCTGCTCCGAGAGATAATGCTTTAATCACGTCAGCTCCCCGGCGGATTCCTCCATCCATCAGCACAGGGAGCTCATTTCCTACCGCTTCAACAATAGGCGGAAGAGCCTTCAACGAGCTCATGGCTCCATCCACCTGCCGTCCACCATGATTGGATACGATGATTCCATCCACGCCGTATTCCAATGCTTGCTTAGCATCATCCGGATGAAGAACGCCCTTCAGCAGGATTGGTAAATCGGTATGCTCTCTTAGGAAAAGCAGGTGCTCCCAAGTCAATCCCGGGTTTCCGAATGTTTTTGTCCAATGCATCACGGCCTGTGTGGGGTCCTCTTCAGGAGGTGATGCGAGTCGAGACCGAAAGACAGGGTCGGTAAAGTAGTTTCCGACACCCTCGCCAATCAAAAAGGGCAGGTACACATTTTTCAAGTCTTTTTCCCGCCATGCCATCATAGGCGTGTCCAAGGTAACGACAATCGCATCATATCCTGCTGTTTCTGCCCGTCGCACAAAACTTGCCGTCACTTCTGGATCCTTATTCCAATACAATTGAAACCATTTAGGAGCGTCCCCCATCACTCCGGCTATTTCCTCCATCGTTTTTGTAGAGGCAGAACTTGCGATGTAAGGAATATTTAATGCTGCAGACGCTTTGGCTGAAGCTAATTCTCCCCCTTCATGAATAATCGACTGCACACCAATCGGCGCCTGCAGAAGGGGAGTCTCGTACTTTTTCCCGAATAATTCAATGCTTAAGTCACGATCCTCTACATTTTTAAGCACCCGCGGGACGATTTTCCACCGGGTAAAGCTGTGGTGATTATCTTTCATCGTCTCTTCACCACCTGCGCCTCCCGCTACATAATAGAAAGGACCATCCTCCAGAACTTCTCTCGCTTTCGCTTCCCAATCTTCATACGATACGGGAAGCCTATCAGGATCAGGCTGAGTCATAGTCCGATAAACTTCAAATTGAACTTGATTTCCGTAATTGGACATTCTTCTTCCTCCTCAACAATCTCGTTTCAACTCGTGTATTTCCCTATTATTCCCTTTTATCCTAACATAAATTGTAAGCGCTTTATAAAAGATGTTACACTCCCTTTTCATCCACTTCGCCGTAATTCATTCCTTTGCATCAAAAAAGTTCATTTCTCTTGTAAACGCTGACATTGGTTTACAGTTCTGCTGACAAGGTAAAAGAGTAGATGTTTAAACTAATTCCTTCCACTAATAGGAAAGAACCAAAAAGGAGTGCATGTAGAATGAATCAATCTATTCCTGAAATCCAACTGAACGATGGTCTCACCATTCCTGCCTTGGGATTTGGTACGTACCGCCTGAACGGAAACCGCGGTGCTTCAGCTATTCAAAGTGCCATAGACACAGGCTACCGCCTCATTGATACCGCTTATAACTATGAAAACGAAGCGACGGTAGGAGAAGGAATCCGCCGCAGTAACATTCCGAGAAATGAATTAAGAATCACATCCAAACTTCCTGGTCGCTACCATGAATATGACAAAGCCGTAACAGCCATCCAGGAATCTCTGTTCCGTGCCCAGCTGGACTATTATGATCTTTATTTAATCCATTGGCCGAATCCAAAAGAAGATAGGTATGTAGAAGCATGGCAGGCATTGATTGACGCCCAAAAATGGGGATTGATCCGCTCCATCGGTGTATGTAATTTTCTCCCTGAACACTTGGAGCGCCTCGAACGGGAGACAGGCATCATACCGAGCATGAATCAGGTGGAGCTCCATCCCTTTTTCAATCAGGAAGAACAAAGAGCCTACCACCAGGAAAAACAGATCCAAACACAGTCCTGGAGTCCGTTGGCGCGAGTCCAGAACATCCTCGACAATGAGACCATCCAATCCGTAGCGGAACGACATGGAAAAACGGTTTCCCAGGTTATTCTGCGCTGGCATTATCAACTCGGTTCTGTCGCTATCCCTAAGTCCTCTTCTCCTAAACGGCAGAAAGAGAATCGTTCTGTTTTCGACTTTTCACTAAATGAAGAGGAAATGGAGCGCATCAATCAATTGACTCGACCGGATGGCAGAATGAATGATCAGGATCCTGCCACTTACCAGGAATTTTAAATAAGCTCAATCGATTACTCTCCACCCTTAAACCTTAATAAAGAGAAGCAGCACTATACCCACGTGCTGCTTCTCTTTATTGTCCAACGAATCTCTTTCCCACTTCTTTCCTCATGGAGGACCAGAGAGATAGAAATGGTCCCTCGTCGATTACATACAACCGCCGCCATTTGATGAATCATTTTTTATAAAGAAAGAATACTACCTCTGTACCAAAAATAAAGGAGTGGAGAACATGGGTATTTTAAGTGGAAATCAGCAACAGGAGCCCCTTCATTACGGAGAGGTCTTCAGCCTTTGGAGCTATTTGTCAGTGGCAAAAGGTGATTCTGCCAGCTATCAAACCTTGTATAATCATGCGGGTGACAAAGAATTGAAACGTCTTCTGGAGGAGCTTGTCCAGGGAATCAGACAGGAAACACAGGAAATTGAAGATATCCTGAAAGTGAACGGAGTCGTTCTTCCCCCTTCTCCACCTGAAAGATCTGTAGCGGACCTTGAAGACATTCCCGTAGGCGCACGCATGAATGATCCTGAGATCAGTGCAGCCATTTCGCTGAACATTGCTCAAGGTCTCGTCGCCTGCAGTCAAGCTATCGGTCAAAGCACGCGTGAAGATATTGCCATGTTGTTCGGTAAGTTCCATATGAACAAAGCTCAGGCCGGTGCCAAAGCACTTCGACTGAACAAAGAAAAAGGCTGGTTGGTTCTGCCTCCTCAGCATAAAAAAAGCTGATTAACTTAAAGTCCTGCCAACATTACCACAAGGGCTACCCTTGTGGTAAAACTTTAATTCTTTAAGAAAAGAGGGATGGGTTTGAATGAGAAAGTAGACAAGATCTATTTCACCCTTTTAGCAAGTACCATTTTGTCCACCATACTAAGTATCGTAGTGATTACTCTTTCAGTAAAACATGATCAGAAAGTGAATGGAAAATAAGCGCAACTCCCCTGAGGTCACATACACCAAAGTAACCTCACATTCACAGCTGGAACGAATCTATAGGAAAGAAGGATGATCGATGAAAGCTGTTACCTACCAGGGAAAATATTCGGTCGCCGTCAAAGAAGTGGAAGCTCCAAGGATTCAGGATAAAGAAGATGTCATTGTCCGTATTACATCAACCGCCATTTGTGGTTCTGATCTACATTTATATCAGGGCAATTTTCCTCTGCCGATCGGCTATATCATTGGACATGAACCGATGGGAATCATTGAAGAAGTCGGTCCTGATGTTACAAAAGTAAAAAAAGGAGACCGGGTTGTTATCCCCTTCACCGTTGCCTGCGGGCATTGTCCTTATTGTGAAAGCAATCATGTCAGTCAATGCGACCAATCCAATCCTCATTATGATTCCGGCGGTCTTCTCGGATACTCAGAGAAATTCGGAAATTATCCAGGTGGTCAAGCAGAATACCTCCGTGTTCCTTTTGGAAACTTCACACCATTTAAGGTTCCTGAGGACTGTGAACTGGATGATCCATCTTTGTTGTTTCTTTCAGACGTCCTTCCGACTGCTTATTGGAGCGTTGAAAATGCAGGTGTCAAACCAGGAGATGCAGTGATTGTCCTTGGTTGTGGTCCGGTCGGTTTAATGGCTCAAAAATTCGCTTGGCAAAAGGGAGCAGAACGTGTCATCGCTGTCGATCACCTTTCCTACCGCCTCAACCATTCCAAAATCAACAACCGGACAGAAGTATTTAATTTCACAAAGCACAAAGACATGGGAGAAGTACTGAAAGAAACGACTAAAGGTGGAGCCGATGTTGTGATTGACTGTGTGGGCATGGACGGAAAGAAATCTCCACTGGAATTTATGGAGCAAAAACTTAAACTCCAGGGTGGAACACTCGGGGCGATCCAAATCGCCTCAAAAGCAGTGCGGAAATGTGGAACCGTGCAGCTTACAGGGGTCTATGGAGGAAATTACAATGCATTTCCACTTGGGGCATTTTTTTCGAGGAACATCCAAATTAAAATGGGCCAGTCCCATGCACGCTCTTATATGAAGCCACTTTATGAACAAATTGTACGAAACGAAATTGATCCTAAGGTTATCCTGACTCATGAACTACCTTTAGAAAAAGCAGCTGAGGGTTATAAGAAATTCAACAATCGCGAAGATGACTGCATCAAGGTCATCTTAAAACCCTGATACCTTAATAGGGAAAAAATACGAAGAATAAATCAGAAATTTCAAGAGTCCAGGTTCTCTTGATACGAGAGGAATAATTTCAACCCAATGGCACATCTTATAACTTGAGGAGGTGCCATACATGACTCATGTAAAATTACTGGCCCTGAAATTTGTCATCACGTTAGGCATTCTGTTTATCATCTTAGGTTTAGGATTTGACGTCTCTTTCGGAAACGTCTTTCTCATATCTCTTGTTGTCAGTGCTCTTGGCTATTTAGGAGACGTGACGATTCTAAAGAAATCCAGCAATACGATGGCTACGGCCGGAGATTTTGTGCTTAGCTTCGCTGTTATATACTTTATGACAGATGCACTCACCGTCGGAGACGATGTATTTGAAGCCACACTGATTTCGGCGATTTCCTTAGCGATTTTCGAATATTTCTTCCACCAGTCAGTGGCAAGAAGCCTCGATCAGGAAAAGGAAGAAAATCACGAAGTACGCTCCACTGGCCAACTGCAAACGGAGGCTTCGGAAGAACTTTTTCCGTATGAAGAAGAGGATAAAGAAAAATAGGAGCTTGACCAAGGGAAAACATACCATGTTTTCCCTTGCTTCATTTCACCTGCATTTTCAAGGTCCCACTACTTCCATTATTCCACGCGGACCATCACCTTTTTAAACTCTTCCATAAACTTTTGATAATGAAGATTGATGGCAATCTTCGTATCCCCTTTAGGACTGGAAGGGCGAACGTCAATATAGGAGAGCCCTCTTGTTTCAATTCCTTCAGCTACATTGGCATCATAATATATGTAATCGACTAAATCTGGATTTTTCACAAGCATCACTGTCAGCAAATCATGAATGGGGGCTCCCTTTATACCAGGGGTCTTATCTTTATAAAAACGGTAGTAATATTTGAAGATGGGAGCAATCAAATATGAATAAACATTCTTTTTCGATTGAGCGATTTCCTCTACAACATCCGGTGTAATGACAGCATAACGCGTAACATTCAAGGGTGTGACCGTTAGATTTTCAGCGAAGGTAAGGACATAGTTGGAAGAAGTCGGATCCCCGAAGAAATTGGCTTCCGCGAGAGCCGTTATATTTCCAGGAACGAAAAAAGCGCCTCCCATAACAAAAAAAGACTGAACGAATTTTATTTCTTCTGGAAATAAAATAAATACAGTGGCCAGTGTCGTCTGTCGTCCCGTACTTACAATGATCAGCTCATCCTTGTACTTTTCCATAAGCATCCGGATGGTATCAAAAGGGGCGGTCTCATAGGTCATGTCTTCAGGAGGACGGATGGGGCCGATGCCTTCTTCCCCATGAATTTCGGGGTAAAAGAATACTTCTTCCTGCTGCACTGGATTCGATGCCCCAGGGATGATTGGGATATCATCTCTCCCCGCTAATTGCACCAAATAAGCCGCATTTTTCGTAGCTTGTTCTCTTGTTATGTTTCCATAACCGGTAACAATGCCGACGATATCAAGTTCAGGATCCAACATGGCGTACATAATCGCTAAAGAGTCATCGATCCCAGGGTCACAAAATAAAAGAATTTTCTTCCTCATAAACCGTCCTCCTCTACCCTATATCTTATTCAAGAAGAAGGAACGCTTATGCCGCTTAGTAGGAGGAACCTGTACTTTCAACGTTCTCTTGATGACTTTCCATAAACAAATCCTTTATTCGGACATCTCTTCATCCCAACTGTCCTTTCTTAATTTGTAGATATAGAGCACAGGGACCAGGAAACTTATAAAGATGATCCCTCCGATCAGAAGGCCATTCCATATCGTCTGACCTTCTGAGAAAGAAACAAGCATTCCAACAATCACCGATAGGACCCCGACAATCGACAACGATACATATAAACCTTTCAGAGGAGACTTGGGCGCCTTTTCATGATCCACACTTATACTCATTGATAAATAAGCATTGACGATGACAGAGATCATGAATACGAACCAAAGCGGGTTGTCCGTCATTCCATCCAAGCCTTTTGTAAAAAGATCATAACCCAACAGGGCTAAAATCCCGAGGGTTTGGATGATGAATACAACGCGGATATTCTTCAGATTCTTCAACTGCAAACGTTCATCTTTAATCTTCTGCATAACACATTCTCCTTTTCCATTCATTAAAGTTTTGATTTATTCATTGAAAAATTTCGAGTTACCCATCCATTAACCATGTCTCATCCACTTCTTGCTGCCTTATGTAATTTTCATAATTGTTATTACCTTCTCCCACACTGTAACATATAATTTACATTACGGAATACTTATTTTACAAAAAGTGGAACGATCCGTATATATCCGTTTAAAAAGGTAGGAATGAAGCTCCTGAAAAAATTTAAATAGAAGCTCTATCAATCTAAAATATAGGCATCAATTAAATTATGTTTGAACAAAAATTTTGACTTTACTATGTAATTCATGAATGATGGACGTTACGGAGTATTTAAGGTAAGTTCAAACGTTCAACTATTATACAAATATAGGAAAAGGATTTTTGTCGTAGAAAATAGAACTTAATATATAGAAGAAAGTGCGTTTCATCAATCAAGTACTGAGGGGGAGCAAAATGACGCCGTTAAACGAAGTATTCGATCAACTGTCCTTAGGTGTGATGGCGATTGATTTAGACTATCGAATCACTCATATCAACCAGCAGGGGACACGCCTTTTAGAAGTAGAGGAGAAGGATGTCCTCGGACAAAGCGTCTATGACCTCTTTCCTGATGCTCCTGAAGAAGTCCGCCATGTGGAGCGGACATTGAGGACTTCTGAGGAACTCACCTATGATGCAATTCCCTATCAATGGGGAAAATATAATTTGTATTTATCGATCCGCACAAGGGTTTTACAAGAGAATGGCAAGATTTATGGGGCGATGGTGGAATATAGTGATGTCACAGAGTACTATGATAAAGAACAGCGAATGCTGAAGTGGATGGAAGACATGTCTGTGAACGTCATTCCGCTGTCTCAAGGTCTAGTTCTCCTTCCATTACAGCCCATTATGGATCAAATCGAATTTCAATATATACTGGACAGAGGCTTACATAATGTTACCCGTATGGGTGCACACCAAGTGATTATTGATTGTTCAACAATCAGTACGGTGGACATTATTTTCTTTGATAAACTATCCAAACTGATTCAGTCTCTCTCTTTGATGGGGATTCACACGACCATCTCAGGGATGAAACCAGAACTTGCAAGGACGTGGGTATCCTCTGACCTGCCACCAATCAAAGTGAAATTTTTCGCGACCTTACAAGTGGCTTTAAAAGAGTTATACAAACAATAAAATTTGAGCGTATGTAACGTTCATGTTCTTACAACCGGAGGTGATCGGCATGTTCTTTCGCATCTTCCACAAAGCCAGCCGCCCAATGAAAATTGCCTTACTTTCTGGTTCCTTTTTATTGTTGATTGCTGGAATTATGGCCCTCCTCATTTAACACCATAGACACAACCTTCCCCTTAAGAGGGTTTGATTTGTGTCGACTCCTTGGTTGCCCTGTTCTTCTTCACAGCCTCTTATCAGACTCACTAAAAATCCCCCCAGCCCGTATGCTGGGGGGATTCTGCTAAAACGTTTGCCTTGATGCGGATGATTGTAGGATGCCCTCTTCCTTTAACAACGCCTCAATCGCCAAACAAGCTTCCTTTAAAACCGCTTCTTTCCATTCCTCTTCTTGCGGATAGAACATGTTCATAAGTTCTTCCCGGACCCACTCCCTGCTTTCAGGGTGTTCCGTTCCTTCCCAGTAAAGCTGGTTCTCTAATATAATCGTCGTAAACTCCCGGAGCTCAGCTTCACGGCTGGTCCCGAATGTGCCAAATTCGAACAAGGCGGAGAATAGGGATGTAGAAGGATATTCAGAATCTCTTAACTCATAAAAATAATTGGTAGAATCCCCTTTCACGTCATCCGGGGAATACACTTGGATATTTTCCATCCCGTAAGTCGACTTCAATTCATCTTCCTTTTTCCCATGATTCTCAGTAATGACCATGGTCACTTCATTGGTCGGTCCAAGGGCTGTGTGCCAGTCCATGTGAATGACATGATTGAACCGCTCCAATAAATGCTTCTGCCAGGTTTTGATATAGGAACCAGAAGGCTCTTCTTCATATCCGCCAAAATAAACCCCGCGCTCGAACTGAAACTGTCCCATTCCTTTGGCCTGCTTGATGCCTTTATACCCCTCATTCATCATTCCTTTACTTAAAGCTTCATACAGTTCTGTCTTCTCTTTGGAAATCAGATCCAAGGGTTTCTTCGGGAGAAAGATGTGGCTTTCTTTCTCATAGTTCTCATTAAGATCATAGGGGATATCGGTTTCCTCCAAAAAGTAGTTCCGGTTTAAATCTACATTATTTTCCGTAACTCTCCGGAAATGTCGCATCCCCCAAGGGTTAATGGCATGCACGAAACATACTCCGGTGGTGGAAGGATCAATGGATTCAAGGTAGCGGTCAACGAACAAATGGAGAACAGCTGCCCCCGCGTATCCTTCGATTCCATGTTCCCCCGATGTCAGCATAGCCACTTTGTCGTTGGAAGAAGTCGCTTCCGCATAAATGACGTCGATCGTGTTGTCTTCATTTTCACCAATCGAATGCTGATGAAGTTTGGCTTCCGGCCAGACTTCCTGAACTTTGCTCAATAAACCTCTGAACGTTTCTCTGGATTCTTCATAGTTATTTTTAAAATAGTTATGGATATCGATACTACTCACCATCCCTTTATAGTAATAGACGAGACTTCTTAACCAGTCATCACTTTCTCTAATAAAGATACCTTTCATTCAAAATCTCGAAACCTATGTTTATAAAAAAGCCTGCCCCCAGCTTACATCCAGCAGGGGGCAGGCTTTCGAGTGACGTTCAATAGGCAAGCGGGAATTTGTGTTGTTTTACATTCATAAAGGCGTCATACAGCTGTCGAGCCAACTCTTTCCCATGTGCTTCAGGGACCGAAGCACTCCATACGGCGGGATGACTGTCGATGTGATAGATCTCCTCTAGAGGCATCCACTCTTTTTCATTCAACGAAGCGTTCTGCTTCCTTTTCATTTCTTCCTTACCGAAAATCAAATGAATGGCTGCTTTTTCAATCTCCGTTTGGATGGCTTGTATTCCCAGCTGATCTTTGGATTGATCAAGGTATGTGATTATCTGGTTAAGATCATCTTCCTTGATAACGAGGATAAATTCCTCAAGTCGTGAATGAACAGACGTGGTTCCGATGACATCCGTATCCTTCAACCACCTCCACAGTTTTTCCTTTTTCAACCGACTTCCTGAAAGACGCAGGTGACAGAGGTTGGTTTGATACGTAACCCCGGCGACAGAAGCGGGCAATGGATCATTGGATATCCAGGTCCCTGGCTTTTCACAGAAGCTGGAACGAACAACCAGCGGAACTTGATATGCTTTTGCATGAGCGACTGCCCGTGGATGAATCACCCCCGCTCCCATTTCAGCCATGGTGAGCAGGCTGTCGTAATCCATGGAGGAATATTTCTGTGCGTTCGGAATCACACGGGGGTCTGCCGCATACACCCCATCAACATCAGTGCAGATGTCACAACGATCCGCCTTCAACGCTGCAGCCAAGGCAGTAGCTGTCGTATCGGAACCACCTCGGCCCAACGTGCAGACTTCCCCGTTCGCCGCTCTACCTTGAAATCCAGCGACGATGACAATCTTACCTTCTTGCAGCTCTTTCTTAATCTTTCGGGTATCTATAGACGTAATTTCGGCATTCCCGTGGCGGTGTTCCACTTCAATCCCTGCCTGCCCGCCTGTGATGGCGATGGATGCCAGACCTTTTTCCTGAAGGGCGAGTGCCATCAGAGCGCATGACACTTGTTCTCCTGTAGCTAAAAGCAGATCCTTCTCTCTTCCGTTTGTACAGGAAGAAACTTCACGGGAGAGTTGCACCAGTCGATTGGTTGTATCGCCCATCGCTGAGACAACCACAACCATCTGGTTGCCTTTTGCCTGTTCCCCAATGATCCGATCGGCAGCCTGTTTGATTTTCTCCGTTGTTTGTAATGAAGTCCCGCCGTATTTTTGTACTATGATTGCCATGATCCATCCCTCTTTTCGTCAGACCTTCTGTTCTTTAAAAGCAGCCAGTGCATTGGTTACGCAGCCGAATTCCGATGCATGTGGACGATCATCTCCATCCGCGTATCCATAATCGACCATGCGGTTGCGGTTGAGGCAAAGCTTCGTCATTTCCGGTTTGAAGAAATCAAAAAGCTCAAAGCGTTCCTTCAATTCCGGGAACCTGCGCTGGTAATCGCAGATTGATTCTGCCAACAACTGCCAAAAGTATTCTTCTGCCAACAGCTGATGCTTTTCTAAGATGTGGCTTAAATAACGAAGATGGCAGATGAATAGTCCAGTAAAAATAAACTGCGTCAATCCTTCCGGTGGCTCTGTACGCAGTACCGTTTTCATCTCTTCCGTTACGTGCTGAAGCTCAGGAAACGGCTGGTCGGTCACGTTCACATCATCGACAAAATCCTTGACGGCAAGACGATGCGGCTTATGATCTTTCAGTACGAGAATCGTGTTCTGCCCGTGGGGGGAGAAGACCGTGCCATATTTATATAAGTAATGAAGCAAAGGATCCATGACCACTTGATAAAACTTCTTCATCCAATCTTCCGCATCCAGTCCAGAAGACTCGATCAACGATTGAATGAAAGGTTTCCCTTGATGATCTTCGTGAACCAGTGCTGCAAGTGTAATGGCCTGTTCCCCGTCTTCCAGATACGTATAGATGCTTTCACGCCAAATTGACCCCAGCATTTCCAAGTATTGATACGGAGCATCTTTAACCGCACCATAATGTTTATGATCGACATTGATGCTAGCATTTTCTCCTGGCAGAATCACCCGGCACTCGTTCTTTAAGAAGTCGTCCTGTTCATAAAGTCCTTTGATCCATTCCGTGACTTTTGGTGCGATCACAGTCCGCTCGGAAGGCAGGCCGCGGTATACAAGAGTATTCAGGATGCTCATCGGAAGCTTGACATGATGCTTCTCTTTGAAACTTCTATTTACAAACGTACGGATCGACTGTTGAGGAAGATAAGCGTCGTCACCATCTCCCACAGCAATGATCTCCTTTTTCGCGATTTCTTCCGGGAAGTTTTGGATCAGCTGGTCATTCCACTGCCATTCATGGACGGGGAAAAAGTAATAGTCTTCCGGGACACAGTTCTGTTTCCTCACTTCGGAAAAGAAACGATCTCTCTCTTGTCCACTCAACTCCTCATCCAGCAGCTTTTCATAGCTGAGGTTCTGAACCGAATGGAAGGTTGCTAGATTTTTATGTGCCGCAATCCAGTTAAGCTTCACTTCCTGCTGATGCTCAGGAGCAAAACGCAGGTAATCATCATAACCGAAACCGATTCTTCCTTTGTTATAGGTGATCCACGGATGCCCCTTCATATATCCTTCCAACTCGGCATAATCAAGATTAATCAGCTCATCAGATGAAACCTCTGTCTTTTCCATCAGATGAACATCCGCGATCAACGTGGCGTTCATTTCTTTGATTAAATGACCAATTGTTTCTGCAGACATGCCGATGATTTCCTTTAAATCAACCAGCAATTCGATGGCATTGTCCGCTTCTTCTTCCAGCCCTCCTTCGACCTTTTTCAGATCGTCAGTAGAGACATCAAAACTGTCGAACAGTCGTTTTTCAGCTGCAAACCTGTACGATTTATCGGCGGTGACGGACAGTTCATAGGCCCTCATTTTCCCCTCTGCACGTAGAACTTCCGGGTGGATCATATCTTCATACATATATTCTGCGAACATTTTCGCCATCAATTGTTGATTGGCTCTCTTCCAATTCTCTCTGTTCAATTGTTCATGAATGTCCGGTTGAAATAACACACGGATCCCCTCTTTCTTATGATTGATGTTGTGTGACCAAGACTTTTTTCGTTCCAAACGTTTGGAAGACGTTGTTTTCCTGTATGGAATAAACGTTTCTTTGAGCAATTCTGTTGATGATCACCGCATTGCGATGGGCACCAAGCCCAAGATCAGGTGCGCCGACGCCGTGGGAGTGAAGTTCGCCATTTTGAATGAAAATGTGTCCCTCCGCCGTAAGCTTTGTAGCGAGGTCATAGCCTTTGTTCACGGTAAATCTGCCATGATCATCCCAAATGATGCACTCCTTTAGGCCTGAGAAAAAGGCGGGCACACGTGGCTGATATCCTGTACCTAAAATGACCACATCCGCTTCCATCTCCACAGCTTCATCTGTGACTTTCTGATAACCTTTTAAGCTTAGATGGTCTGCTTTCTGTTCGATGGTCGTCACTTCGGTCATCGCCTGAAGATGAATCGACGGATCAGCATTGCCGACCGTCCGTTCATAAAGATGGTCATAAATGGCGGCGATCGTTTCTGAACTGATGCCTTTGTAGAGAAGGTCCTGCTTATGTAACAGCTCGTCTTTCTTCCATTGAGGCAGCTCATAGAAGAAATCGATATAATCCGGAGAAAAATACTCAAGCCCAAGTTTCGAATACTCCATCGGAAAGAATCCCTGCGACCTTGTATACCATTGAAGCGAACCGCCTGTTTCCTCCTGGTGTTTCGCCACATCAAGGAAAACTTCCGCCGCGCTCTGGCCAGATCCAATCACTACGACAGACTTGGATAAGTCACTCGATGGTTTTCTTTTCAAATATTCGGACGTATGGAAAACGGATGCTCCAAGTGCACCTTGAAGTGCCTCCGGTACCCGCGGCTCCGTTCCAATGCCCATCACGATGTTTTCAGCGGTGTAGGTGTGCTCCTTTCCCGTAGAAGAGTCATGAGCGGTCACTTGATAAAGGGTCTTTCCTCCGAGATCAGCCGTAGTGACACGGATCACCTCGCTTCCGAACCGCAAACTGTCCAGTCGTTCACTGACCCAGCGGCAGTAATGATTGTATTCCTTTCTCGGGATATGGAACTTTTCCAGAAAATAAAAATTATACAAACGGTTATGTTCCTGCAGGTAATTCAAAAAGCTGTGCTTATTCGTGACATCCGCCATACTGACAAGGTCAGCGAAAAAAGGCACTTGCAGCGTCGTTCCTTCCATCAATAGATGAGGATGCCACTGGAATTCTTCTTCCTTTTCAAGAAAGAGGGCCGAGACATCATCGACCGTATCCAGGAGGGCAGCCATTCCTAAGTTGAACGGTCCAAGTCCAATGCCGATCACATCAAAGATCTGCTTTTTTGTATTCATCGTTCCACCTCTTTTCAAATGTTTCTCGTTCACAAAACATCAGCTGCGCCTCTTTATCCGGAAGCCTTATGGGCGCGATCGGTGCGAACCCGCACCTTTCGAAAATATGGATCATCTTGTCGTTCCGGATATCCGGTTCTGCCACGACTTTCGTTGTCGCTTCGTGCTGAAACTGGAAACGCACCATCGCTCTTAAAAGGGGCAGGGCAAAGCCTGAGCCGAGGTAATCTTTTTCCCCGATCAACAGATGGATGCCCTGATCGTAAGCCTTTGGAGAGTATGCGTTTTCCAAGACATCCCCTTGAACCCAGTAGGCCTCCCAGTAGCTCATCACTTCCCCGTCAATCATACCGAGGTAAAGCGTCTGGTGGGTGTCGAGCAGTGCCTTCCGGTAATGTTTTTCAAACCGCTCAAACGGAAAATTCAACTGCCAGAACGGATGCACATGATCTTCATTCATCCACTTGTGAACTAACGCAATATCGTCTATCCGAGCTTTCCGAAACGCAATCGTCCGCTGAATCGTGTCATCATACACTTCAAAATCAACGCTCATGAACGACTCCCACCTTTACAGCAAGCGGATTTTCGACCGCTGTATAAACCGACTGCGCTTCCATCGGTCCGACCAGTTCATCCATATCATACAAACGGGTCAGCAGATTGGCCTTACATGGAAGCGTGCTTTCTTCCAAAAGCGTTTGGACAAACAAGGATGGATGATGGTTCATTAAACGTTTGCGAAGAAGATCCATCAATTTTTCTTCGTCGGCTAATCGACTGACACCGAACCCGTTGATCAGTCCGAATAAATGATTGAAAAAGAAATAATAGCGAAGCCGTTCATCCGCCACCTCATCCTCGCAGATCGTATCGCTCTTGCTGTTTAACGAAGGGAGCAGTTCCATCAGGTGATCCGCTTTTGAGCGGCTGAAGTAATACCCCTGGTTATCTCTGTAATAAAAAGCCGAAGGATAGCCATTTTCTAAACGGACAACGGAGTTCTGCTGGTGGGCTTCAAGGGCGATTCCATAGGTGTGATGAAGCCATAGAATAGGATCCAGACTGATCGACAAATACTGGTCAAACCACTCCATACTGACTTCTTCCACTGCGCGCCCTTCTTTTTCCGCGAGACTATGGATGATGGCAGAAAGTCTGGACGTTCCTCCGTAGGCATGGTCCTGGACAAGTCCGGCGATAAGAGTCACCTGCTCGTTGTCCGGATAAAAAGGATTTTCCCTCAAGGAAACTTCAAATCCTGATGGTTCTTTCGATAAAGGAATGTTGATCGCCGCGGGGTCTTTCATCATATGGAAATTCGGATGATGATGGCTCAATTGCTCTCCCAGTTCTGTATCGAGCAAACGGGACACTTCCACCCCACGGGCCAGTTCCTTCGGCTGGTTCGCCCTCAGGGAATTCGTAATTTTCACCGGTACAGAAAACTTATACATGAACCGTGAAGCTTCACTGTACAGCGTCCGGAATGAAGAAGTAGCCGTAAACCCGGCACCCGCTGGACCAAGATGGGTAACATTTCCGGAAGCCAGATACCTTTGAACTTCCGGATCTTTTAAAACCACCGGCACTTGCAGTGGGTGCATAGGAAGTAAAACGCGTCCTTTGTTCCATTCCTCCACCAGCGGTTCCGCCCCGTCCTTACCCTTGACATCTTCGAAGATGCAGGCGGAAGCGGTGCGTCCCAGACTGGAGTCTTCCTCAACAAGCTCGGGATTCACACTGAAATAGTGGAGCTGAAAACTCCCTTTATACTCAGGGGAATATTCCCGGTCCTCGACATCGGTCAGGCCTTGTTTGCTTTTCGGAGTCGGATGCAGCAAATGGCCGAATAACAGCGACTGCTCTGCCTCGATATAAGTAAAATCCTCTTCCATCAGCTTGTGACGATCCTCGTACCTTGCCGCTACATAATCCTTCATTTTCCTGCAACTGAGCAGCACACGCAGGACAAGTTCATCCTCTGACCATTCCTGTCCGTTGCCGATGAGCCATTCCTTCACAAGAAGGGTCGTCATCGTGACATAATCAAGAGTATTGGACCCTTCGCTTCCTTCCGATTGAAAGGTCATAGGGAAGTCAAACAGGTGCCTCCCCGTTAACGACCAGTAGTTCACAGGTACATGGATGATCACATGCTGTCTGACCAAAGCGATGCGTAACATTTTAACGTCCCCAGAATTCTCCCATTCATAGTTGCCTGTTTCTCTTAAATAACAATTAAGAAAGCTTTGCATTGTCGCCTTCTCGGCAATTTCTTTTGCTTTATTCACTGAGGTGTCCCTCCTAAAATCTGTTTCGCTGTATGTTCAATTTCATCAATCACGGATAGCACATCTTCTTCGGATGTACGTGGATTTAAAAGCGTGAACTTCAAGTATGTTTCTCCTCTGACCGATGTTTTCGCGATAACAGCTTCTCCTTTATTAAAAAGCGTCTGTTGGATATTTCGGTTCAAATCACTCACCGTCAGGATTCCGTCCGGCTGGTATTGAAACACGACCGTCGAAAGTTCAGGGAACGGGTTTTCTACATGGAAATGATCACGATGCTCCAATTCCTCTGCAGCAAAGCGTGCCACTTCCATTGTCCTGTCCACCATTCTCCCTAATAAACGCGTACCCAGAACTTTCAAGGTCATAAGAACCTTCAGCGCATCAAACCTGCGCGTCGTCTGGATGCTTTTATTCACAAGATTCAATATGCCTTCTTCTTCATCTTCTACAGGGTTTAAATAATCGGCATGATGAGATAACAGCCGCAGGTGCTTGCGGTCTTTGACGAGAAACATCCCACAACTGATCGGCTGATACAGCCATTTATGGAAATCAAGGGTCACCGAATCCGCCCGGTTTATTCCAGCCAGCTTATCTCCATGCTGCTCACTAAGCAAAAGCCCAGCACCGTAGGCGGCATCCACATGAAGCCAGAGACCCTTTTCTTCACAAAGATCAGCAAGACTCTCAAGCGGATCGATGCTCCCGTAATCCGTCGTGCCACACGTGCTGACAACCGCAAAAGGCAGGAGCCCTTCCTGTTCCAATTGTTCAACCGTACGCCTGACTTCATCCGGATCCATCCGGTGGTTCCCAAGGACGGGAACCGGGACGACGGCCTGCTCGCCAAGACCTAGCTGTGCCACTGATTTTTTCACAGAGAAATGAGCTTCCGCAGAACAAAGGACTCTCATCTTTTTAAACGACTCAGGTAGTCCGTCCCTCTGGACAGCATGGTTCCATTTCGATAGACAAAAAGAATCGCGGGCGAGCAGCAATCCCATATAGTTGGACTGTGTTCCTCCACTTGTGAAGACCCCGTCTCCTCTTTCCGAAAATCCGATAAGACCTGAAAAGTAATCGGTCAAACCTTCTTCGACATAAGTCGCTGACGGGCTCTGATCCCAGGAATCCATCGATTGGTTCAGCGCCCCGATGATCAGTTCAGCCAGCAGTCCGGGTAAAACCGGGGGGCAGTGTAAATGCGCCATGCTCCTTTCGTGGGAGACGTGAAGACTGTTTTTTATCACCGGCCCTTCGATTTCCCGGAGCACTTCATGAAGCGACTGCGGTTCTTCTGGAAGATCAAGGACCATACGAAGCTCCTGCTGGATGGCATGAACGGTCTTTCCTTCAAATGGTCGCTCCATGTCCTGGAAAACTCCGGCCAGGGTATCGACGACGAGTTCGACATGGTTCCGAAAATGCTCTCCTGCCTCTTCTCCGTGTTGAAGGAAAAACGAATCGAATGCAGCTGCTGATTTATTCGTTGTCGTTATCATATTTTTCACTCCGTCACGGCGGCAGCTACGGCTTTGTTGAAGATGGATAATATGGTATCAACCTGCTCCTCGGTCATTACAAGGGGTGGTAGGAAACGGAGCACGGCTCCATAGCGACCTCCACTTTCAAGAATCAACCCGCGGTCAAAACAGGCTTTCTGGATACGGTTCGTCAACTCTGGATCCGCTGGATAACTGCCGGCCAACCCAGGCTTCCCGGAAGGATCGACGATTTCCACTCCAAGCATCAAACCACGGCCGCGCACATCTCCAAGCTGCGGGTAATGCTTCTGCAGTTCTGTCAATGACCTGTGAATTTTCTCGCCCATGGCTTTTGCATGAGTAGAAAGCTGGTGCTCCTTAATATATTTTAGGGTGGCTGTTCCTGCCGCCATCGCCATTTGGTTGCCCCGGAAGGTTCCGATATGAGCACCAGGATCCCATGCATCAAGGTCACGGTCATAAACGACCACCGATAACGGAAGACTGCCGCCTATGGCTTTCGAAAGGACGAAAGCATCCGGCACGATGCCGGCATGTTCGAAGGAGAAGAGTTCTCCCGTCCGGCCGATCCCCGTTTGGACTTCATCGATGATCAAAGGGATTCCCCGCTCTTTGGTGATCCGGCGCATTTCCTGCAGCCACTCGATAGGTGCTGGAATGGAACCTCCCTCTCCTTGTACGGTTTCAAAGATCATCGCCGCCGGAGGAAGAATTCCGCTTTCCGGATCGTCCAGCAATTGTTCAATGTAAGTGGCACTCAGCTCAGCTCCTTCTTTTCCCCCTTTTCCAAATGGACAGCGGTAATCATATGGGTATGGAAGGAAGTGCGTATCCGGCATCAGACCCTGTACACGCTCTTTCGGCCCGAGGTTTCCACTGATGGCCATCGTTCCATGGGTCGCGCCGTGATACCCTCCCTGGAAAGTAAGAATGCTTTGTCTACCTGTCGCGGTTTTGGCAAGTTTCAATGCCGCTTCAATCGCATCCCCTCCCGTCGGTCCACAAAACTGAACCTTCGCACGATCACGGAACCCTTCCGGAAGACTGGAAAACAGCTCATCCACAAACCTTTCTTTCACTTCTGTCGTTAAGTCGAGCGTATGTAATGGCAATTTATCGTGAAGCACTTGTTCCATCGCTTCAATGACGACCGGATGATTATGTCCTAAAGCCAATGTTCCTGCACCGGCCAGGCAGTCGATGTAACGGTTACCCTCCATGTCTGTGATGTAGATCCCCTCTGCTTCCTGAATCGCTAACGGGAACCGTCGCGGGTAGGATCGTGCATTCGACTCTCGTTGATTTTGTTGATTCAATAATTCCTCGTTGGATTTCTTTATATCGACACTCATGTCATTCCACTCCTTTTTGTCTTGCTTCATTGCCTACCGTTATACTATTTGATAATGATTATCAATGTCAACACTAATTGAAAACTATTATCATTCTCAACTATGCTTTTATTTCCTGATTTAGAGCGGTTTTCAGCGATAAAAGACGGAGATTATTTTTCTGATAATTAAGGAAATCGTCATGAATGAAAACAGGCGGTTTTAACTACACGCCCCTCCTTTTCTAGGATTTTCTTCCCCTGTGTAAAATTGGACAAAAAAAGACCACCTCCTGGAATGGAGGTGGAACCCGTTATCTATGGAGCCTTTCTTTTAAAGTCCTTGTTATACTTTCCAGCGCTTCTGCTGAACGGTCGACGACGCCCGCCATATTGATAAAACTGTGCACGAGATCATCAAAATGGTGATGAGTTACGGTGACACCGGATGCGTGGAGTTCCTCCGCATAAGCAAACGCCTCTTCTCTCAGAGGGTCGTACTCTGCGGTGACCATTATTGTTGGCGGTAACCCGGCCATTTTTTTGAGCCTAAGAGGGGAAACAAACACATCCCGCCCCTCTTCCTCCCGATTCAAATAATGCTGGAAGAACCACTTCATTTTTTCATTTGTCAAGTTGTACGTATAATTCGACCTGTAGGATTCCGTGTCAAAGTTATAATCCAATACAGGGGTAATCAGGAATTGATGGGAAATCTCAATGCCGGGTTTATCCATAAAATAGATCGCTGAAGCAGCTGCCAGGTTACCTCCTGAGCTTTCCCCTCCTACAGCCAGTCGATGAGAGTCTGTATTCCAATGACCGGCCTCATTGGAAACCCAAGTGATCGCATCCAAAGCATCGTGAAAAGCCGCTGGATATTTATGTTCAGGTGCTAAACGGTAATCCACTGAAACGATAACGGTTTTCGCATGACACGAAAAATAACGACAGATGTTGTTTGAACTGTCGATATTTCCGAAAACCCAGCCACCCCCGTGAAAATAGACGAGCACAGGAAATGGTCCTTCCCCTTCAGGCGTATAGATTCTTACTGGAATTTCATTTCCTGCTCTTCCCATGAAGGAAGAATCATCCACGTTTACACCGTCGACAGGCAGCTCTTTAAAATATTCTCGAGCCACTTCGTAGTAATCTCTGGACTGTTTCGGAGTTAATTGATCAAGCGGAGGATGTTCAAGCTGGGACATCCTGTTTCCAATGGTTTGGAGTAAACGCAGGACTTGTGGATCTACTTTCATACCAACAGCTCACTTTTGGATGAAGCCATCCTGGTCAACATCTCGATTTCGACACCATTGTCTCGAAGTGAATGTTCAAACGCTTCTTTCGCTCCCACAATTAAGGATGCTTGTTTCCCATGTAGATCTATACGGCCCAGATTTTCTCCCCCAACTTCTTCGAGTATCGGAATCACAATCCTGTTCCGTCGGTCGGGTTCTCCAATGATTCTTTTTGCCTGGTAACGATCAAACAGGAAATAGATCATTGCACGAACAAGTGACAAACCGTCCTCTTTATTCAACAAGTGACGAGGTCCAATTAACAGATGCATACCTAAATCACCACTTTGATCATGGTAATAGTCTATAATTGGATCCTTTTCAATCGCGTAAGCAATCAAATAACAAACAGGCTCCCCGTTGTATGTACCTATGTAACCATCCTTATGTTCAGCTTCTACAGACTTACGCACCCATGAACGGAGCTCTTCCACTGGCAGATTCAGCTTCCAAAACGGGGAAATGTGCTTCTGATGCATCCAGTCATAAAGCAGCTCCACGTCTTTTTCTTCCAAGGTACGAAAAGAAAAAATATCTTCCTTCGCTCCATCTTTCACTTTTAGTTCTGACCTATTTTTTGATTCGTTCATTCCTTACCCTCCCGATATAATTGATAACGATTTTCATTATCATTAATTGATGATTATAAAGGAAGGTGAAATAAAGAGCAACAGATCTTAAGTCCCAGAGTTTTTCAGAGATCTTGAAATAGAAGGGTTTCTTCCTTGCTTCCCTTGCATAGAAAGGATCATAGGCTCAAGTGCACCAAAGTGCGTTCCATTTACCTAAAAAGAAAAGGACTTCCTCAACGTGAGAAAGTCCCTCTCTTGTTAATCTTCAATGTTCTGTTCATATTCCGCGAGCGTTACAGCAATTTCATCTTCAATATCTTTTACAGAACCAAGATAATTGTTCAATACAATCGAAAAAATCAACTCTTCCCCATCAGCTGACGTTACATATCCAGATAGCGATGTTACTCCCGTCAAGGAGCCCGTTTTAGCCCGCACATTATCTTCGGCAGCTGTATCATTCATGCGGTAACGAAGCGTACCGCCAACAAAACGTTCCCCATTACCTGCCACCGGGAGAGAGTTCCAATAATCAGGGAACCATTCTTTATCTTTTACCTGGTACAAAAGGTTGGAAATCTCATTGGCTGGAACCATGTTTACATGGGACATCCCTGACCCGTCGCGAAGCCGCATCGTATCCGCATCAACGCCGTTGCCAGTCAGGAAATCCTCCACGACCTCCAACCCTTTATCCCAACTTCCTTCATCATGGACCCGTTTCCCCATCTCTTTGAGCAATACTTCTGCGTGACCGTTGTTACTGATTTTCATAAACGGGATAAACAACTCTTTAAGAGGGATGGATTCCTTGGATATTACAACTTCTGCAGCCTCCGGCGTTTGACCGTCTACAAACTTTTTGCCTTTCACTTTAATTCCCTCGTTTTCTAAAGCTTTGTGAAAGAGAGATAGCGCGAGACCCGTTGGTTCGGAAACGGCAATCCACGACCTAGAACGGCTTCCATCCACTGGGATTTCTCCTTCTATGACAATTTGATTGGTCTCGTGTTTCCGCTCAATGGAAATGTCTTTCGATTGGTCGGAAGGTACAGTCGTTGCACGATTTACGATTTCGACATAATCGTTCTCAGGCGTCACTTTAATCTCTGCTGGTTCCCCTATCTCATCCGACGGGTAAGCCGCTACAATGACCGTACCCGCATCATAGTCCTCATTTGGGGACACCGTCAGTGCAGATATTTGAGCACCTGTATAGTTGGTTTCATCGTTCCAGGCAATATCTTCAGATAAACGAATATCATCATACCACGTATCATCTGCGACAAGGTCTCCTTTCACTTCCCGGATCCCTTTTTCTTTTAATGACTGGGCCATAGCAACGAAGTCCTTTTCCATCAACGTCGGATCGCCTTTTCCTTTAATATATAAATCCCCATGAAGTTTTTTTCCTTTGACCTCTCCATTAACAAGAATGTCTGTCGTAAATGTATATTCCGGTCCAAGAACTTCCATCGCCGCCGCTCCTGTAAGCAACTTCATGTTCGATGCAGGCTTCAACCGAATGTCCCCATCATGATCGTAGATCACTTCCCCTGTCTCTGCTGAACGAATACTTACTCCAGCGAGAGCGCCATCAAGATCTTCATCCATTAAAATCGTACGGATTTCATTACCAAGATCGTCGTTCTCTGCCTTAACCCCAACGTTCTCATACGCTTGAAAAGGGGTCAAAATCAAAAAAGAAGCCATCATTAGAAAAGCCATTTGTTTCCAACGAAACGGGTTCATCATTATGTATATTCCTCCTTGAAAATTATGGATAATTATAACCTTAACAAAATGACAGAAAATTATAACGATTTGACAGGATATGAATAAAAACAGGCCCATAGTCGCAGTCTTTAGTACTTAAACCTTTTTCACCGTCTTTTTATGACCCACCCTCTCCTTCCTAAAAAAGAGGGAGTCTAAGAAAAAACTTGTTATGTGGGAGGTAGATCCTTGTACAGGGAAAACCCCTATGAATGGAATTAGGCAAATTCACCAATTTACGAGAAAAGATGGGCGAAGAGGCAGGAGTTGAATAGGATGAAGAGATATATTCAAGGGAGGCGAACGTTTATGTACCATGATAATCCTTATGCAACTTATTTCCAACAGCGTCAACAAGGGGCTATGATCTGCTTTCCACAAGGGCAGGGACCGCAGATGCAAGGAGGCATGCAAGGAACGATTACAGGGGAAAACGGTGAAGAAATTAACGTCAACTGTTACCCCTTATATCCTCACTCCGGGGCGCAGAATGGAACAGGAAATCAAGGGAATGGAACTGGAGCCAGTAACGGAGAAAATGGGAGTGAGGGAAATGGTAGCGGTGAAACTGGCGGCATGCAGCAACTGCCTCAGATCCCGTCCCAGGGGCAGAGCGGAAGCGGAAATGGCAGCGGGATGATGCCTGGATTCCCTGTTCCCGGACAAAATGGAAATGGAATGATGCCGGGGTTCCCTATGCCGGGGCAAAACGGGAGTGGAGCAACCCCTGGATTCCCTATACCTGTGCAAAATAACGGTGGCATCGGAAGTGGGATGATATCCGGGTTCCCTCAAGGTGGTGGCAGCCAGGGCGGCATGACAGGCGGTGGAATGATGCCGGGACTTCCAGGTATGGGAGGTCAATCACGCGAATATCCAGCACCTTGGAGCTATCAAAATCCCCATCCTTACTACAGCTAAAAATTTGGTGCCTGCCCGTCAACGACTCCAATGAAAGGCAGGCACGCTACTTTCATGTGGAAGAGTACACCTCCACATGAATTGTAAGCCGTACTATGGAGAAGAAGAAATGAATCCTGTCCTAGAACATAACTGAATCGAAAATTGGATGCCTGAGATGATCATAACAAGAATGAGAAAAAGTCCGGCATTGACTTAAATCTGAATGATGAACTTTTATAATATTGTAAATTCTACATATTTTACTTAACGAACAAAGAATAAGAGAGTAAAATTCGAAGTAGAGTTGGGCTTAATGATGTAAATGATAGAAAGGAAGAGATAACGTGACTACCAAAAATATATACGACCGGTTGAATAATGAAAAAATTGTGGGTATGTACTATAAGGTATTAACGGAAATCTTTAACGGTACTTTATCAGATGTGATGTTCAATGAAATAGACTTATTAGAAGCCATTGCTGCAAAAAGAGGGATATACCTCTCCTATTACAGGGTGAAAGAACATTCATATCGACCTTCCCAGGTACTCTTACTTATAAGATTCCATTAATACCAGGAGCTAAAAACTTATTACAAATTACTCCTTAGAGGTGTGAATGATCTAGCTAGTAAGGGCTCAGAAAAGAACCTTCTCCTCTTCGCCTCTCGTTCCTCAATGATATACATCCTCATCCCCCTACTTTCAAAACTACCGGGCTAACCATTCACCTTTCAATTAAGTTTCAACAATACTTCAGCACCCTCATTCGTCGTATAACACAATTAAATACGACAATGGTTCAAAAACACTCTGTATACATGTTAAAGTGAGCTTTTTCAACTAAAAGTACAAAATTCCCAAGTCTCTTGTTTCAGGTACATTTAAGCACCTATTTCCCCCCCTCTATATCCCAAACACGAATTCAGAATATTATGTTACATTGAATTTGTGTTAAAAATACAGGAGGGATTCGATGAACTGGAAACACACAGTAGCTACATTTGTTTTAGGTACGAGCCTGGTGACTGGCGGCACCATGGCTCACGCAGAGGTTGGAAATAACGGAAACGGCAAAGCGGAAAACCCGGTTTTCATGAAAGAAAACCTGCAGGGAAAAAAGGTCAAGTCTGAAAAGGGAGTCAAAGAGTTCTTCAAATACAACGAGAAACTCTCTCAACTCAACCCAAGCAGTGACTTGGAATTGCTGAAAACTGAAACGGATGATCTTGGAATGACACACTATACATACCAACGATTGGTCGGTCAGGTACCCGTGGCGAATGCCAAAGTTGTCGTTCATACAGATCAGGATGGACAGGTGACGGCTGTAAACGGGGAACTTCATGAAGATGCTCCAAAGAAAATCAAACAGACAAAAGAGGTAAAGAAGAAAGAAGCACTGGATTTAGCCTGGGATGAAATTGATGTGTCTCGTGAAGAAGCGGACCATGTTCAGAAGAGTCTGAAGGGTGAAGACTTTCAAACGTTGACAGAGAACTCAAACCTTGTCGTTCATTATGAAGATGGCACGTACACACTGGCCTATCATGTGGAACTGCAGTTCTCCAAGCCCTACCCTGCCAACTGGCAGATCTATATCAACGCTGAAAATGGAGAGGTTTTGAAATCTATGAACCTTGTTCATGAAGCGACGGGGACAGGCACAGGTGTTTTAGGAGATTCGAAATCTTTGAATACTTATTTCTATAACAATACGTACTATCTTTTTGATACAACAAAACCGATGAACGGCGTCATTGAAACCTTTGATAACTATGGCGGCGAGTATTACAGCCTGCCTGGTTCTTATGTTACAGACTCTGGAAACACCTTTTACAGTGAACGACAAAAGGCTGCAGTTGATGCTCATTATTATGCAGGGGAAGTCTTTGATTATTACTATGATCAGTTCGGACGTGTGAGTTATGATGACCAGGGAGCAGACATCCGTTCAACTGTCCACTATGGCAGCAATTATAACAATGCGGCCTGGACTGGAAACCAGATGATTTACGGGGATGGCGATGGTTCTACTTTCACTTATCTTTCAGGAGCTGATGATATCGTCGCTCATGAATTGACACACGCTGTAACGGATACGACGGCCGAACTGATTTACGAAAACCAATCCGGTGCGTTGAATGAATCCTTCTCTGATGTGTTTGGGTACTTTGTAGATTCAGAGGATTGGTTGATGGGTGAAGATGTTTATACACCAGGACAACCGGGGGATGCCCTGCGCTCCATGTCCAATCCGAATGCTTACAATCAGCCGGATCATATGAATGAATACCAGAACCTTCCGAACACAGAGGCCGGTGACTGGGGCGGCGTGCACATCAACAGTGGGATCCCGAACAAAGCCGCTTATTATACGATCAACAGTTTAGGCATTGCACAATCCGAACAGATTTATTATCGTGCATTGACCGTCTATTTGACACCGGGCAGCACCTTTACAAATGCTAGAGAAGCATTGGAACAATCGGCTCTGGACCTTTATGGTACGTCTGCATCAAACGCAGTATCTCAAGCATGGGATAATGTAGGAGTCTATTAAAAAATTATTGCAGAGATACAATTTAACAAGAGTACTCACAGCAAAAGCGCGTCTAAGGATCTCCTTAGACGCGCTTTTTTTAACTAATCATATCAGATAAACGGTTAACAGTTGGCAATCATCTTCCTTATCACTCTCATCTGTCCTCTATGATTGATCTCATCCTCCAACACGTGAAACCAGATAAAATAGTTGTTCGAAAGATGGTGATCCCACATACGCTCTTCGTATAACCAGTCATCCGCCCGTTGGGATAGCTCATAAATAGTACGTTCTCTCACTTCTTCAAGTTTAGAAAGATAGTATTCAAGGGGGTGCCCCTGAATGTTTTCTCTTCCTTTTTCTCCAAGACTGTAAGCAGCCCCCCATTCCTGCATTTCCTGTTCATTTGGCGCTCTTCCATCGAAAATCTCGATTTGGAACCCTTTCTCTACGGCTGCGATATGTAACAATAGCGCTCCTATAGTATTGCCGTCATGACCTGGTAAAAAATCCAACTGATCCATAGTCAGTCCCTCTACTGCTTGCCGGGTAGTTTTTCTAGCATAGTTCATTTGAGAGACCAACAAACCTATTTGCGGGGAAAATCCCTTCAGCGGTTCTACTTTTACTTCCACCTCAATCACCTCTACATCTTAAAACTAACAGCACTCGATTCTATGTTTTTGAATCATCCTTACATTTGGAATATTCCATTCCGAAGTAACGGGAAACGATCGGTTGATTACTAGCCGTAAGTGGTGGCAGGGGTACCTCACTGATGTCATCACTCATTTCCCAAGCAATACTACCACTTGTTTTTGAAGCTGCATATAATTAGACTGCTGGTTTAATTGGATGTACAGGCTTTTCAAAAAAGCTTTGGCGTTGTTTCGGAAGATTAAATACTGCTCCATAGTGGCTTTGTTTTTATGCTCGTGCCAATCTAAGGATAACTCTTTCAAGTGATCCTCCACGAGGTTGATCTCCAATCCACGGTTCAACATTTCCATGATCGGCGTCAGGATCCGCTCCTCTTCCCCATGAATATAGGCATGTTCATAAATGAAGATCTTCGACCATAAAGCGCGAAATAGCTCTGGATAAACGGCACTGTCCGTTTTTTCGTTTCTGACCAGTTCATCAACGGCATCGGCCACATGGGCCATGCTGTGAGCCCAACCTCTATCGTTGACATATCCCCGATAGTCTTCCTCTAACGAAAGGTAACGAAGAAACGCTTCTTTCACATCGACGATATTCGTTCTGCTCAAAAAATCATCTTCCTTATCACGGTACAAAAGAAGGGCCATCAGTAAAGAAGTGAAAGTTCTGGTGAACACAGTGTCTGTATCCTTTTCTCCAATCCCTTTGAAAAGCAGCTCCCGCAGACACAGATCCATCATTTCTTCCATTAGCTCCTCTTTCAGCTGATTCTTTTCTACAATCAACTGGGCGAAGGTGGAGAAAATCAAATCATCTCGAAGCGCAGCATCCAGCGAGCCGATATGAGCCATCATCGAGGAGATGAGCTCTTGTTCATGAACCTCGGCCCATGGAATTTCTCCCTTTTTCACTTCTGATAAAACCTTTTTCAGTTGCTCCTCATTCATAGGCTCAGCTTTTAAATAGACCATCAAACGTCTCCTTTTTGGACTATGTACTCTCATGAATCATAAAAAGTCATATGAGGTTTAGCCTCTTTATAATAGTCGATCCGTTCTTTCCTCGTCCCTGTATGAAATTCGAATTTATGACCATCGGGATCTGTAAAATAGATGGACCGTTTATCTCTCTGATCACGCTCCCGCCCCGGCAGGATATTCACACTCAGACGGACAAGCTCATCATAGGCGGCATCAAAATCACATTCTTTTATCGTAAAAGCGGTGTGGGTGTAAGAAGCGGACATTTCATTTCTGGGTATATCTTTCTCTTCATTCAATGCCAGCCACATGCCCTGCAAATCAAAATAGGCCGTCGTCTTTCCTCTCACTAATAATTGAGCTCCAAAAACTTTTTCATAGAAAGTGATGGATGTATCTAAGTCAGATACTGAAAACAGTAAGTGATTGAGCCCCTGGATTTTCACAAAAAGCACCCCTTCCTAATTCTTGAGAGCTATGCCCTCTTAACATCGTCTCCTTGCCTCTTCCCAGGCTTCCTTGAATGCTCGAACGCTGCTATACCTTGTTCCTCTATCTTCACCCACTGCTTTTCCAGCCACTTCAAAGAGACCTTCACCAGCTTCCCATTTGGAAAAAGAATGGTCGGTCTCCCCACCCAAAAGTCCGAACGCAATCGCTCCCATGGTGTACTCATTGGTGCGTTCATCGATCACAGCCCCGAGTTCATATTCTTCTTTAGACTTTGATCGATCCGCTCCCCAGAACTCTTCACCTATATCATTGACCGTCGGTGACTTCCGATAGAAATCGATATCACATAGGGTCGTGACATCGTTATTAAAATCATAGAGAATGCTGCCATCATAAAAATCAATGGCCACGAATCCCTGTTCCTCGACAAAAGCATGAAAAGAAAAAATCGTATCCAGCGCCTGTAATCGCGAGGGCACACTCAGCTTCCTGAATCGATAATAAGGAGACGTAGGGTCTGTATATTTCGCTGGCCCGCCATGCGACCAATGCGAATGAAGACATTCTCCCTCCGCCCAGTTGAACACAGCAGCATACCCTTCCTTTAAGGCAAAATGATGTTTAAGCCTGATCACGGAAGGGTGTTTCAATTGCTGATAAACAGACATGGCTGTTCGAAGCCGCTCCACCGCTTCTTTCGGCTCTCCGGAAAAATCCATCGGCTTCGCTCCTGCATATTTAACGAAAAACTTTCCATCTTCCCTTTCCACCCCAAAGCTGATGTTTCCCGAATCCTGTTCATCAAAGACGCAGAACACATGTCCCATCTCTTCCAACCAACTGAAATCATGGTCCTCCTGCACAGAAAAGGACACCTCACCCATCTTTTTTGTTTTCATAATTTCCTCCCTGTTAGAGGGATTTCACGTAGTTTATAGGGGTTATGATACGCTCACCCTTGAAATGTCCCCAAAATTACCTCTGTTACTTGTCATAAAACAACGCCTCCTTTAAAGTCCTTGAATGAAGCGGTATAGATCCACACGTCTTTTCCATCCAGAACGACGCATTTCTCTTTCCCCATACCCACTTTTTCAGCCACACGTTGAGAAGCTGTATTTCCGCACTGGATCAATGAAACCAAGCGGCCCCGCTCTCTCTTTCCATGTTTCAAAAGAGCAGCAGCCGCTTCTGTTGCATATCCACGACCCCAATACTCCCGCCCTATCCAGTAACCCACTTCAAGTTCCTCTTTTCCCTCAATGAACTTGGGAACAAGTCCCGCATGTCCAACCTTCATCCCATCCGATTTGCGGACGAGTACGTGCAGTCCATACCCATCAAAAACGTTATATGTACGATAGATCCACTGCAGAAAATCCGTGGCGCCTTTTACACCTTTCACTCTTCCGTCCCCAATAAAGCGCACAGTTTCCGGATCTGTTAACATGGAGAACAAAAAAGGAAAATCAGCATCCTCATACTTTCGGAAGGTTAACCGTTCCGTCTTCATCCCTTCAACGAATAGATTCATAGATTTCAAGAAGGTTCCCGTCCGGATCCCTGAAGTGCGCCACTTTGATTCCCCAGTCCTTCTGCTCCACAGGTTCAGTTATGAACGTCACTTTTCTTTTCCATTCTTCATACATATCTTCTACGTCATCTACTTTAAAGATGAGGGCAGCTCTATCCTCTCTGCTTCCGCTTTTTGCATACACATCCCCCAGTGCTTCCACCATCTGCTTCCGTTCAAAGACACCGAGCGTCACCCCTTGGAATCTAAAATCAGCATAGTTGGAGTTTTCATCCCCCCATGTCACCTCGAACCCGAGTGTATCGCGGTAGAAATGAAAACAAGTCACATAGTCATCGACAAGTAATCGTACATGTGTCAAATCCATATCCATCATCCTTTCTTCATGTTTTTGATTTGATGAAAAAGGTAATAACAGGAAGTAAACCATTTATGGAGCTGATCAAATGACCCGGAGCCAACAAATTTTTCTTGGACTAGCCCTTGGATTCGCCCTCTTTCTAGGATTCCAGCTGGGATTAGCCGTTTCTGATCAATGGATCGTCATCATTCTCATTGCTCTGGGATGTGGATTCATTACCCGCTTCGTGCTGCAGTGGTTTTTCAAAAGGAAAAATCATGGGTAAGGAGGTATTTTTATGTGGCGGAGAGTGCAATGGGGACTCATCACAGCTTTCGGATACATAGTCGTTTCAACGATTCTCGGCTTTATTGTTTTTGGTGAACCCAACCTATCCCTCATTTTGGGGCTTGCTACAGGCGGATTTATTTCCGGAATCACTTACTTATACCCTCCTCCAAAAAAATGGCGGAAAAAGTGAACCGCTTTTTTGCATGGGAAGAATTCAGAATAGTCCCTAATTATAATTTCATAGTATATGATTTCCATATAAACGTCCATGGGTCACTTATGGACTGCCCCGTCAAACCGTGCGTGTAATCCTACCCCAAAAGTGGAGACTGAGTACTGGAGTCAGGTTATTTTCTCTACACCCCCTACCTTTTATTTCCCTGGAAATCTTTTCTCCTCCACTGATACCCTGAATACCTCCAATGAAGATTCCCATTGATAAGATGCATTCCTCTCTTTATGATGAAACTTAACCCATAAGATTCAAAAAGGAGTACAAAACCATGGACATCCGTCATTTGCAATACTTCATCGAAGTCGCGCGTTTCCAAAGTTTTACTAAAGCAGCTGAACATTTATTCATCTCACAACCAACCATCAGCAAAATGATTAAGAACCTGGAAGAAGACCTTGGTGTGGAATTATTCGAACGTACACGAAAAAAAGTCATCCTCACTGATGCCGGGCGGCTGATTCTCATGCAGGCGAAAACCATTGATAAGGCATTCGAGAACCTTAACACCCAGCTCAATGATCTGCTCGGGCTAAAAAAGGGGCACATTCGAGTAGGACTGCCCCCGATCATGGACGCCGAGCAGATCATCAACATTATCGGAGGCTTTCATGCGAAACACCCACACATTACTTATCAGCTCGTAGAAGATGGCGCGAAAAGAATTGAGGAGAATATCCTTCAGGAGGAACTGGATGTCGGTATTACCGTATTGCCGACGCAGGAAGACAAATTTGACCATTTCTTCCTTTTAAGTGAGGAGCTCGAAGTCATTCTCCCTCCTGCCCACCCGTTAGCCGGGCGAAAACAGATCCGGCTGGAAGAGCTCAAAGACGATTCCTTTATCCTGTTCAGTAAAGACTTCGTGTTAAACGACCGGATCACCTCCTCGTGCAAAGAAGCAGGCTTTATACCGAAGGTCATCTCCGAGAGCTCTCAGTGGGACTTTATCGGCAAGATGATCGCTTCCAATCTCGGGATTTCCATCCTTCCCAAAAGTGTGGCCCGTCTGCTTACACAGGATGTAAAGCGATTAAAGGTCATCCAGCCTACAATCGCCTGGGAGCTCGCCATCATTTGGCCGAAGTCTCAATACATATCCTACGCTACGAAAGAATGGCTTGCTTATACACAAGATCGATTGAGTATGGAATAAAGACGGACCAGCTTCCTCCTGAGGCTGGTCTTTTGCATGCGTCAAATCAATACTTGAAAACACTTCCATTGATAAAAGCTATGCTACCCATGACGATTCGCTATTTCACTTATGAAGACAACGCTCGTACACTGAAATTATCACCAACTCAAAGACATGCCCTGATGTTAAGAGAAGAAATAAATCGAAACGGGAGGCAGACTCATGGAAGCAAAACGCACAAAAGAAAGTTTAGTCATCAATACAGATCAAGTAATGATCAACGATTTAAACAATTACAACACCCTATTCGGCGGTGTCCTCATGAAAAAACTGGACAATAACGCTACCTTATCCGCGAGGCGCCATGCCCGTGTGAAAGAATGCGTGACCGCTTCGACCGATTCTATTGATTTCCTCCATCCCATTCATCAGACCGATTCGGTGTGTGTGGAATCATTCGTCTCCTATACCGGAAACAAGTCGATGGAGATCTTCTGCAAAGTCATCGCTGAAGATATGATCACCGGTCACCGCCGCATGGCCGCGACCGCCTTTTTAACCTTTGTCGCTCTCGATGAAAACAAAAAAGCCGTCAAAGTTCCGAGGATAATCCCAGAAACGGATGAAGAGAAATTCCTCTACCAATCCGGGGAAGAACGTGCCAAAACCAGACGAATCCGCCGGGAACACAGTGCTCAGCTCACGGATATTATCGGACTTGAAAAACCATGGGAAAAAGGAGCGGATGAACATGTTGAAGTTAGCCAGTTTGGATGAATTGTACGAAGCAAAAAAAGGGTTGGAAGAAGTCAGCCGCCACTATCCGGATGTCTATGAAACGTTGACTCATGTGGTCAGCTTCACACGACAGCTTCAAATCAAATATGGGTATATGGGAGCGATGTTAATGGAGGAAGACTTGAACACGACGTATCCATCCTTCATTAAAGGATCGATCCTGTCGGTTTATAAAAAAGAAGTGGACAAACTGAAAAAGCATGAAGATTTCCATGTCGTCAAAGACATATTGAATCAACACAGAAAAGTAGGAGATGCGAAACTCTTCCTCTTAATCTTGGGAGCTAAGCCAGAGCTTTTGAAAGGTTCCATGTTCATTAAATAACGGACAAGTCAACAACCTCCTCGCTCTTTTCAACGGAAAGGGGCGAGGCCTTTATTGTAATCGAAAAAACTCTCCGGATTTCATCCGGAGGCTCTTTCTTATGTAGGGTTGGAGGCGCTGGACGAATGAACTTCGCCTAATTCTATACGGTTTCCATCTGGGTCCAGAAGAACCGCAATCGTCCCCCATTCAAACACACACGCTTCTTCTAAAAAGTAAAGGCCACGACTCTTCAGGAGATGGACTTCTCTACTGAGATCTTCCACATCAAAACGAAGAACGGATGGGTTCTGGTTCCTCTTTTTCTCTTCACACTGAGCCACCCCGCCTTTTTCGACCATCAAATAGCCTCCAGAGGGAAGATCGAAACAAACTAGCTTCTCTTTCCTCTTTCTTACAGGCAATCGCAAAAGATTGCCATAGAAGCTTACACACTGATCATAACGTTCAACAAACAAAATCAAACCGAATTCATCGATGTTCATCCCCATTCCCCTTTCTATATTTCCTCTATAAAAGCCCATTCATGTTGTAAACAACGTTCCCTTTAGTGCACGAATGTAGCGTTCAGCTGAATCCCGAACAACCTCATCCGCCCTTGATTTAACAACGTGATGAAAAGCATTATAAATACGGTTGAAAGCAAGTCCATTTACTTTCTCCACAATTTCCGCGACTTTAAATGCCGGGAGAGGAATCAAGTTTGGATAACTGTACATGAAGCTCACCCATCGATGATCGGCCACAACCTGGATGATATCCCCTGTCATCAGAAGGCCCTCCGTCCCTTTTTCTATGTGTAGAACCGCTCCCCCTTTGAAATGTCCCCCCAGGCGATGAAGAGAAAGGTTTTCTGAGAGTTTCATAGATTCCCCTTCCCAAAGATGGAGCCTTGAACTCTTTTCCATCACCCATTCCTTATCATCCTGATGAAGATACACGGGGGCATCAAAGGCTTCCGCCCAATCGGTCATCCGCGAATAATAATGTGGGTGAGAAATAGCAATCGCATCGATGCCGCCCAGACCGCGAATGACATCCACCGTCTCCTGATCAAGGTAAGTGATGCAGTCCCAGAGAATATTCAGCCCATCTTTTTGAATAAGGTAGGCCGTTTGGCCGATCCCTAGTTTTGGAGTTGTGGTTATGCTGTACACGCCTTCTTCCTCTTCGTGAATGATGTTTCTATAAACGCTGGACTGAACCAGCTCTTTATGTGTCGTCCATGTCTGTCCCTCCGGGTTTACATACTGCCTTTCTTCACTGCATATTTCACAACGATCTGGTCCCTCTTCCCTTTCTGAATACTGAACGCCACAGGTCTGGCAAATATACTTCTCCATGAATCTTCCTCCTTGAATTGTTCCGCTTTTGTTCTATCTTTAGCTTAGCTGGAAAATGAGAAAGAGAGCACCTGCCATGGATGGAAGAATTTCTACAACTTTCGGAGTATAAAAAAAGAGACTCATCACGAGTCTCTTTTTTTATCTTTATTCCTCTGTTTCCAAATCCGACTCCTGCGTGACGAGCTTCAAAGGAACGGGAATCGTCTCTTCCACTTCCTCCCCTTGCAGCACATCGGCACCGGCCTGTACGGCAAGCTTCCCGATTTCCTCCGGCTGCTGAGCAACGGTAGCGGACAGATTTCCATTCTGAATACTAGTCATCGCATCATCGTTCCCATCAAAACCGACGACAAGCACATCCCGTCCCGAACTCTGGATGGCCTGGTAGGCACCTAGAGCCATTTCATCGTTATGAGCAAAAACAGCTTTGATGTCCGGATTTCCCTGGATGATGTTTTCCATCGTATTCAATCCTTCTGTCCTGTCAAAGTTCGCCGTTTGTTTAGCCACGACATCCAGTTTTTCATCCGCAATGTTGTGGAAACCAGCTCCGCGTTCACGTGTAGCGGACGCACCTGGGACACCTTCGAGTTCAGCGACTTTGGCACCTTCCCCAAGCTGTTCAACCAAATATTCTCCTGCCATTTCGCCGCCTTTTTCGTTATCCGAGCTGACCAATGTTGCGACTTCCCCTTTTTCCGCAGAACGGTCAAGCGTCACGACCGGAATTCCCAAGCTGTTAGCTGACTGGACAGCGGTTGAGATGGCGGAAGAATCGGTAGGGTTGATCAGTAATACATCCACACCTTGCTGGATCAAATCCTCCACGTCATTGATTTGTTTTGCGGCATCATTCTGCGCATCTACCACAACAACTTCCATTCCTTGAGCTGCCGCCTCATTTTCCACCCCTTCTTTCATAGAAACGAAGAATGGATTATTCAATGTAGACACAGACAAACCAACTTTTATATCATCTGGATTTTTATCCCCTTTGGGTTTGGCCCATTCCGGTGGCTGGAGCGAGCAGGCACCAAGGAATACCAAGGATAAACTCATCAATAATACGACTAGCTTCTTCATGTTACCCCTCCTATGCTGCTTTCTTTCGATCGATTAGTACGGCGATGATGATGACGACACCTTTGACCACCATTTGGAAAAAGGACGACACGCCGAGAAGGTTCAAACCGTTATTCAACGTTCCGATAATCAGGGCACCAATCAATGTCCCGATAATCAAACCACGTCCACCGGAAAGGCTTGTCCCGCCAAGGACAACAGCAGCAATCGCATCAAGTTCATACGAGGTACCTGCTGTCGGCTGGGCCGAGTTCAAGCGTGATGTAAGAATGGCTCCGGCAAGCGCTGAAAGCAGACCGGCTAGGGAATAAACCATTACTTTGATTCTTGAGACTTTGATACCCGAAATAAGTGCAGCTTTCTCGTTGCCCCCGATTGCATACGTTTTACGGCCGAATGGGGTTTTATGAAGAATCACCCACAGGACAGCGAAAGCAAGCAGCATCGTAATCGCTGGTACCGGAATACCCAGGAAGTATCCTCTTCCGAACAGTTGGAAAGCATAGCTGTCACCAAGACCGGTGATCGGGTTACCATCAGTATAAACAAGCGTCAGTCCACGAAACATCGTCATCGTTGCTAGTGTCGCGATGAACGGAGCCATCTTCCCTTTGGTAATAAGCAGACCGTTGACCGCTCCCATCAAAGCACCAAGCAGACATCCAATCAATATCGCTAAAATCGGATCCACACCTGAGACCATCATTCCCGCCATTAAAGCACTGGATAAGGCGAGAATCGATCCGACAGATAAATCGATGCCCCCGGTTAAGATGACGAACGTCATTCCATAGGCAATCAGAGCATTGATCGCGACTTGTCTTAATAGATTCAATAAGTTCAAGGGTTCAAGAAAACTGGGGTTAATAATGGAAACTGTCGCCATCAATACAAGTAAACCGACGAATGGTCCTAACTTCTGCATCACGTTTCCGATGTGATTCGTTTTTTTGACTGCATTAATCATTGACATTACCTCCTGTTGCCAGTGTCATAATTTTTTCCTGATCGGCTTCTTCTTTGGAAAGTTCTCCAGCAATGGTTCCTTCATGGACGACGAGCAACCGGTCACTCATGCCTAACACTTCCGGAAGTTCAGAAGAAACCATGATGATCGCTACGCCTCTGTCTGTAAGCTCATTCATCAACTGATAAATCTCCCGTTTCGCCCCAACATCGACACCGCGGGTCGGCTCATCCAAAATGAGGACCTTTGGACCGATTCCGATCCATTTGGCAATGACCACCTTCTGCTGGTTTCCACCGGACAAGTTCTTCGCTTCTGTTTTGGCTGATTCGGTTTTGATCGTCAGCCTTTTGATGAGCATATCGACAAATTCGCGTTCGCGTTTTTCTCCGATGAGACCTTTGTCTGTGAAACTGTACAAACTCGGAAGGGCGATGTTGTCCTGAATCGGGAAATCAAGAACAAGTCCTTCTTCTTTTCGATCTTCCGTAATGAAACCAAGACCTAGCTTGACCGCCTGGCTCGGGCTTTTCACTGTCACTTTTTCTCCATTGATGAAAATGTCACCTTCATACTTGCCATCCAAACCAAAAATGGTGCGCATGATTTCTGTACGGCCTGCGCCCATTAGTCCTGCGACGCCAACGATTTCACCCGATCTTGCCCGGAAACTCACATCCTCGAAGAGTCCTTTTCTGGTCAGACTTTTCACTTCCAGCATCGTTTCTCCGGGTTTTGCCTCTCTGGCAGGAAAACGATCGGTCAGTTCACGGCCGACCATCTTCCGGACGACATCATCAAAATTGGTTTCAGGGATCGGTGTGGTATCCACCGTCTGCCCATCACGCATGACCGTAATCGTATCGCAGATCGTAAAGATCTCCTCCATCCGGTGAGAGATATAAACGATGGATACACCGGATTCTTTCAATGACCGGATGACATCAAAAAGTTTCTCTATTTCCCTGTCTGTCAAAGCGGCTGTCGGCTCGTCCATGATGATGACTTTCGCATCGGTCATGAGCGCTTTCGCAATCTCGATCATCTGCTGTTCCCCCACCGAACACTGCCCCGCTTCTTTCTGGAGTGGAATCGAAATGGAAAGCTTCTCAAACTGCTCATTCGCAACCGCTTTCATTTTATTGGTATGGATGAGTCCGAAATGTGTAACCGGTTCCTTATTGATGAATAAATTTTCAAGCACCGTCATGTCCGGCCATACATTCAACTCCTGGTGGATGAAAGCCACCCCGAATTCTTCCGCTTCCTTTGGGTTGGCAAACGTTTTTTCCTTTCCATCGATTTCAATCGTTCCCTGGTCCTTTTTATGAAGACCTGTCAGGATATTCATAAGCGTGGATTTCCCGGCACCGTTCTCTCCCATCAGCGCGTGAACTTCTCCATCTTTAATATGAATATCAACGCCCTCAAGGACTTTGTTTTTTCCGAAAGCTTTATGAATCTCGTTCATACGGATTTCCATAATTGCTCACCTCTTTAAAAAGTTACTCCAGCGTGAAGGATGCAGTTCGCATATGGGCTGACTTCCCCTGTCCGCACCACCGCTTTCGCCTGTTTCAACTGACCTTTCAGTGCTTCATGAGTGAGAGCGTCCATTTCCCCAAACCATTCTCTCATCTCGTTCTGAATAGAAGGGTTCTGCTCCATTTCCTCTGCGACAGTCACACGTTCGACAACCATTTCTTCTTTCAATACCTCTACGATGTCAAGGAATGAAGGAACGCCCTCCTTTAAGGAGAGGTCAATCTTCTTTACTCCTTCCGGCACGGGAAGTCCCGCATCAGCAACAACGATGGTATCGGTGTGACCAAGATCGGCCAAAACTTTGGATAGATGACTGTTTAACATACCGTGTCTTTTCATTCCCCGAGTCCCCTTTCCACTTCTTCCCGCGATGGCATACCGCCTTGCGCTCCGAACCCTGTAACGGATAAGGAAGCCGCTCGATTCGCGAAGCGCAGACTTTCTTTCACATCCATCCCTTCGGCAATCGCTGTTCCAAAAGCCGCATTGAAGGTATCACCCGCACCCGTGGTGTCGATCGGTTTCACAGGAAAAGAAGGCACGAGCATCTCTTCTTCTCCATCAAAATAACGGACACCTGCGGCTCCTTCTGTAATGAACAGTTTGTTCGGATGCTTCCTTAATGCCGATGCAAGTTCCTCTTTCTTAAAAAGAAGAGCCGCTTCATGCTCATTCGGCGTAAGATAGCTCACTTGTTCCACCACCACATCCGGGATTTCCCTCGCTGGAGCCGGATTCAATAACAAAGGTACACCAAGTGCGTGACATAGTTGTGCCGCCTCAATCACGGTTTCTTCAGGAACCTCCTGCTGAATCATGACAAGGTCACACGTTGCAATAAAGTCCCTCTTCTCCTTCACATACTCAGGAGTGACGTGATCGTTAGCTCCTTTGACGACAACTATGCTGTTATCCCCTTCCGCTAAAATGATATGAGCCGTTCCACTCTTTTCTTGTGTAACCGGTTCCACATAGTCGGTGTGGACACCATTAGATGCAAAATTATTTAAGATTTCCGTCCCGTAAGCATCCTCTCCCACACATCCGATCATGTAGACTTCTGCTCCAAGGCGGGCGGCGGCCACGGCCTGGTTCGCTCCTTTACCTCCGGAGACCGTTTTAAAAGATTCACCGAGGACCGTTTCCCCTGCCCCAGGCCGTCGTTTGGATGTCACGACTAAATCCATGGAAGAGCTGCCGATCACAGCTATTTTAGGTTTTCTCATTGATCTCATTCCTTTCGTGTCGTCTTTCTTTCTACTAGTTCCACAGGCATTTGAATGGTTTGTTCCACACCTGGTTCTTTTTTTATCGTACGGATTAACAGCTTTGCTGCTTCTCTGCCCATTTCATAGGCGGGCTGACGGATCGTGGAAAGGGTCGGATAGGACAAACGGCTTTGCGGAATATCGTCATAGCCGATGATTTGTACATCTTCCGGAATGCGCTTTCCACGCTCCAGGGCCTCATGAACAATCGCGATTCCGACAATGTCGTTACTCGCAATGATTCCATCTGTATCAGGAAATTTATCAAACAGTTCTTCTGCCCATCCTTGGGCGTCTTCGAAAGAATAAGAGGTCGTAGACAATACAGAAAAATCAACATCTGCCTGACTCAACTCTTCGATGGCACCCTTGTAGCGGTCCTGGGCAGGTTTGATATTGGTTGGTCCCTTTACAAGCGTAATTCTCTGCGCTCCTTTTTTGATGAGCGTCTTCGCTGCAAGAAGGCCGCCTTCTCTTCCATCTGCATAGACAGCAGGATAATTTTCCGACGCCCGGTCCAGGAGTACAAGTGGCAGGTCAAGGGCTTCATAGATTTTATAATCGACATGATTGGTAGCTGTAATGATGCCCACCACATTGTTCTGGACGAACGTTTGTATATAATCCAATTCTTTTTGTATATTTTCATCACTGTTGCCGAGCAGAAGCCGATATCCAGCCTCACTCAACTCATCTTCCACACCTCTCGCAAGCTGTGGAAAGAACGGGTTTGTAATATCAGGTAACAGCAGACCGATCAGACGGGACTCCCTTTTGTAAAGAGAGCGTGCCACTTCGTTCGGGCTGTAGTTTAGTTCCGCAATGGCTTCCATCACTTTCTTTCTCGTATCTGCTCCAACATAGCCGTTATCATTCAATACACGTGAAACGGTGGCCACTGAAACGCCTGCTTCACGTGCCACATCTTTAATTGTTACCATACATTCACCTCTATGTGTAACCGGTTACAGATAAAGTACCACATCTTTGTAATCGTTTGCAAGAACTTTTTTATCGAGATGAGACATGTTTTCTCATAAAACTGATATGATGAAACTCATAAATGATGAAAAGGAGCGCTTACATATGCCACATGCGATCATTTTTGATATGGATGGAACCTTGTTCCAGACAGAGAAGATCCTTGAAGTATCCCTGGTAGAAACGTTTGATTACTTAAGGGATTCTGATGAATGGAAAGGTGAAACACCACTTCAAACGTACAAGGAAATCATGGGTGTTCCTCTCCCTACTGTTTGGAAAACCCTGCTCCCCCACCACTCGGAGGAGATAAGAAAACAGGTAAACGCGTACTTTCTGGAAAAGCTCATCCTCAACATTCAAAAAGGAAAAGGCGCGCTCTATCCACAGGTTGAAGAAACCCTTGAAGCGTTTCATAAAGAAGGATACTCCCTTTACATAGCCAGCAATGGACTGACCGATTATCTGCATGCCATCGTCAACTATTATCGTCTGGACCGCTGGGTGACCGAAACGTTCAGTATTGAACAGATCGAATCCCTGGACAAAGCCGATTTAGTAGGCACCATTCTGGAAAAATACAACATCAAACAAGGAGCTGTGGTCGGAGACCGTCTCTCCGATATTCATGCAGCTAAGAAAAATGGCATGTCTTCCATAGGCTGTCGTTTTGATTTTGCTCAAGAACAAGAGCTCGCTGAAGCCGATCACGTCATTGATGACTTTTCTTCCCTGGACGAAGTGATTCGTAAAATAGAAAATCTCCACGTGTGACACTTAAAAAACAGCGCCTCATAGAGGTGCTGTTTTTTATTGGATATCTGTAAATAGGCCGTTCAAGTAATCAAGATTCTCTTCTGACCGTGCGTAAAGATACATGTCCCTTTTAAAAGGATGATCTTGAATCGGTAAAAACACGACGCCGCGGTATTCGACTTGCTGGACCATCATCTCCGGAAGATAAGCGATTCCCATTCCAAGCGCCACCAACCCCGCCATAGCGTGATACTGGGATTCTATCACTTCACCTGTGAAATCATGCTCATGCATAACGGACCGCACCTTCTCAGATAAAGGGCCTTTTGTCGGGATGATTTGCGATTCCTCCAAACATTCCTCAAGCGTGACTTCCTGTTTTTCTGCTAATGGAGAAGAAACAGGAATCGCAGCTATAAAATAATCGGTGAACAGATAGGCAGACCGCAGCGTTTTATAAGAAGAGGTATCCTGTATAATGGCCGCGTCAATGTCACCTTCTTCTAACAGGGGAAGAAGTTCTTCACTATCATCTTTGATTTCAGTCACATGAAGATTTCCTCTTGCCAGCTTATCGAAATACTTGGGCAGATAATACGAGGTAAGGACAGGCGTGGAACCAAAACGAATTTTATCTTCGTGGGACTGATATTGTTTCACCGTTTGATGAATACGCCCGAACAGCGGAGTCAGCTCCTCCGCCATTCCTTTTCCTTTCTCTGTAAGCTCCACACCGTAGGAAGCTCTGTTGAAGAGCGAAAATCCCAGTTCGTCTTCCAACCTTCTCATCTGTTTACTCAGTGCCGGTTGAGAAATGTACAAAGCTTCCGCTGCTTTCGTAAAACTCTGTTGTTTGGCGACTTCGATAAAGGCGTTTAATTTTTGCAGCACTCTCTTTCCTCCTTTCAATCTTTGTAGGATATCTCCATTATAACCTCAGGTTATGATGGTATGACAATTTGATTGTTCCTACTACCTCCGTTTTCTTTTATTCTGAGAATAGACGAAAGAAAAAAGGAGGACAGAATGATGAAAACCTATCTTTTATTAGGAATCTCCATTTTGTTTGAAGCTGCCGGAGCGACGGCGATGAAATATTCGGAAGGCTTTACGAATATCACAGCCAGCCTTGTCGTTATTTTCTGCTATGCACTTGCCGTTTCCTTCTATATATTTATTACTAAAAATCATGAAATCGGGTTGATCAACGCCTTATGGTCGGGCGGTGGGACGTTGCTTGTTACACTATTAGGTGTTGGTTTGCTGGGGGAATCGGTGACGATGTCCAAACTTCTAGGACTGATGTTGATCCTGGCAGGAATGGTGGGCTTGACAGTACCAGGAAAAGAAAGGAGCGTATAACCATGGGTTATTTGATACTTTCTCTAGTATTCGCGACCATCGGCAACATTTCCGTAAAACTATCATCCGGCTTCCAGCGAGTCATCCCCAGCATTACAGCCTTCGTTTTCATCGGCGCATGCCTGTATTTTCTCACGCTGAGTGTCCAGACACTCGAAGTCGGCATTGCTTATGCCATTTGGAGCGGGGTCTCGATTATGGCCACCACGATCTTTGGAATTCTACTTTTCAATGAAAAAGCAAGCCGTAGAAAGTTCCTCTTTATCATCCTCATTATTCTTGGCGTGATGATTATAAAATAAAAAGAGAGAAGGGTTCCTACGAAAGCCTTCTCTCCCCTGTGATGGAAGTCACTCTTTTTTTGTTCTCCACTTCCATAGGCCTATTATTCTATCATTATTCTATGTACTCCAAATGCAGTGTCTCTTCCTTTTCTCCCCATTCGATCGTGACCTGGATGTCGTGATCTTCGCTCGTCACCGCACACCCGGAACAGAAATTGCCCATTTGCTGGACCCTTCCATTATTCAACAAAACGTATTCTCCTTCTTTACCACCTGCAGGACTATCCAGGGTGTAATTGATATGTTCCGGAGCTTCCCCTTCACCTGCATAGTTAATGTGAAGACCTGTCGATTCACTGTCTTCGGACTTTACATCCGCTATGTATTCTACCTTCCAATCTTCGCTTTCACCTTCAAAGTGCAAAGTTTTCTGCCCAAGACACCCTGTCAAAAAGAAAGCCAGGATTAAGAACAATGGAAACCCGTTGTATTTCATACTCCATCCCCCCTGTTTATTCTATGCTCTCTAAGAACGCCTTTGCAGATAGATAGACACCTTTTACCGAGAGCTTTCCTTTCTTCCAAACAAGCTTTTTAAAAAATGCGATCAGCTGATGAAGGTAATTTTCTCACCTGCTTCAAGTAACGCGTCATGTTTTCATCCTCATCCCGTTTATATGTGTAAGCAAACTCATCCGCTACATCATTCGCAAGGGTACGGAATAATTCTCCGGCAGCAAACAGCGCTTCCCAAATATGTTCAGAATCCCCGTCTGCATAAGTCGATGTGTACATTTCCCACTTTTCTTCCGGCAGAAGCTTTTTAAAATAGTTCCCGGCTTTTCCTGTCGAGACTTGAAATCCGTTCTCTATGCCAATCCACCAGGAAACCATCTGATCCAAGTCCCTGCGGATGATACACTCCAGCATGAACTGTGCATAGGGCATTTCATCACGCCACAGACTTTTCGCGACGTTCTGCTGACACCACCAGAAATTATTGCAGCAGGCGTGATACTCCTCCTCCGTCGGCTTCCGTACGTGATAATCTTCGTCTGTCGCCTCCGGAATCACTGGCAGCAAATCGTCCTTGTCGAGCAACGGAACGGTCAGCTTGTCCTTCCCGTAGTATGCCTGCATATGGGGGATGGTTTCTATATGTAAATCCATTCGGTTCCCATCCGTAAAAAGCATCAAATAACCGTAGAAATCAGAAAAATCCCCCTCCGTACCCTGGTCATTTTTATCCGGCTCCTGCATCATCAGTCTTTCACCAAAGACATCCACCCACAGCTCATCTTTCAGGAAAGAGGAGGTTTCCGTCACGACGTAAACGATGTCATAATCCTGAAACAGATCTTCTTCTAAGGTAGGATTTGTCCGGGAACCGTTCATGTAAACGGCACGAATTCGCTGATTCTTTTTTGCGACAGACAATATCAAATCCATCATTTCCTTTTCTGATCTCATTTCTTTCCCACCTTTACAGTCCATATTTATGATCTATATAACGCTCATATCGTTCCTTCCAATCCATTCTCTTCATTTCCAGGTAAGCTGCTTTCTTCAGGCAGACCCAAGATAATATAGAGAAAAACAAGTAAACCAATAAAGGATTTTCCTGCTGGATGATCCTATCTTTCACCGCCTTTTCCCTCCTTCATAAAAATCGTTTCTTCAGCCTTTTTAATAGTATAATATTCCCATAGAAAATTTTAACACAAAGGAGAATCTTTATGTCATTAAAGAAAGAACTGAAGAACATGGAAAACCAACACCTTCTATTGAGCACTCGCGAATCCACAGAAAGACTTGACCACATATTGGCTGACGACTTCTGGGAAATCGGCAGTTCCGGTATGCCCTATGATAAAAAGTTCTGCCTGGATCAAGGGGTGGTCTTATCAGAGATGACTCTTCATCATTATGAAATTCAGTCACTCTCTGAGGATACAGTTCTCGCCACGTATTATCTTGAAGACCCGACAAGAAAGAGAAACACGCTCCGCAGTTCGATTTGGAAAATGATCGCCGGCCGTTGGCAACTGTATTTTCATCAAGGGACCGTTACAGATTTACATAAGGATGAGTATCAAAACATGCGTCGTCTCTGACCTTATAGTCAAACGTCCTATTTGATGCCAAATACGTTTGTTTATTTCAACGGATGGGTACAACATAGGAAGAATTTTGAAAAATAGGAGGCTGTTTTATGGGGGAAAAGCGTAATCTGTGGTCCGGCGTTCTGTTCGGGATCGGACTTGCTGCCTTTATCGATGAAACGATATTTCACCAACTGCTGCGATGGCACCACTTTTACGACAAATCCACCACGGATATCGGATTGATTTCAGATGGTTTTTTCCACGCGTTCAGCTGGTTCGCAACCATCGGCGGACTGTTTCTATTTGCCGACCTCAAACGCAGGAACCGTTTATCACTGATACGGTGGTGGGGCGGCGTGCTGCTCGGAGCGGGGTCTTTTCAATTGTATGACGGAATCATCCAGCATAAACTGATGGGTCTGCACCAAATCCGCTATGTGGAGAATGTTATCCCATACGACCTTGTCTGGAATCTATCTGCTGTGGTTATGATTGCTACCGGCCTGTTCCTTTTAAAACGTGCCAGCAAAAAAGGAGAACCTTCCCATGCATGAGACGCATGGTGGACTCCTCTTTGATTTGATGCTGGCCATTCCTTTCCTGCTGATCATTCTTTTGTACATAGGAGCGGGCTTAGTCTCCAACCGTTCCCCTCACCTGCAGAAATGGCCATATTGGCGTTATGTTTTATGGTCCATAGGAGTATTATGTGCCGGGATAGCTGTCATCGGACCGCTTGCAGACCAAGCGCGGATCGACTTTCGTGCCCACATGGTCGGGCACCTGCTCCTCGGCATGCTGGCTCCGCTACTGCTGGTACTCGCTGCACCGATGACCCTTTTGTTAAGAACGCTTCCCGTTTCCGCCGCCAAAAAGATGACTCTTCTCCTTAGAAGTTCTTATGTCCGTGTCATCAGCCATCCGGTCACCACGTCCATTCTCAACATCGGCGGATTATGGGTACTCTACACAACAGACTTGTATCACATGATGCATAACAGCCTGGGGGTCCATGTGCTGGTCCACCTTCATGTCTTTCTGGCTGGCTACCTTTTTACCATGAGCATGATTTACATAGATCCTGTCGCCCATCGTTACAGCTATCTGTATCGGAGTATCGTATTCATCTTCGCTCTTGCAGGTCATGGCATCCTTTCGAAATATTTGTACGCCTCTCCACCTGAAGGAGTAAGTGTAAATCAGGCGGAAACAGGTTCCATGATTATGTACTACGGTGGTGATGCTATCGACGCCGTTCTAATTTTCATTCTCTGTCTGCAGTGGTACCAATCTGCTCAGCCTAATAAAAGACTGGCCGCTCATCCATGAAAAGGAGCCGTTACCAAGTTTGATCCAGTTGCCTTGCATAAAAGCTTATGGCATCCTTGTACTTTTTGATCCAAGGATGATTTGAATATGAACCCAAAACCTTCAGCAATGATTCCACCGCTTGTGGGGACTCCTTTAAGTTATACAAGGTCATCGCGTGAAAAACCTGAATAGCGGGGTTGTCTGGAAATTCCCGTTTTCCCTTTTCCAGGACTTCCCTTGCTTCGTGATACTTCCCGATACACCGCAGACTGCTTCCCCACTAAATATAAGCCTGAGCTCTAAGCTCACCTTGAATGCCTTTGCAGACCGCTTTTTCATAAAAGGGAATGGCTTCCCGCTCCATTCCCTGCGCATCATGGGACACCGCACACCAATAATGTAAACCTGCGATGTCATCCTCCCTGTTTAATCGGTGCAAAGCTTCCTTTCTTGCTTTCTCGATCTCTCCTTCATCCAGCCATGCTTGAATTTGTCTCATAAAACCCCGCCCTCTTTTTATTGACTGCGATCTATAGATGATTTCGTTGATATATGTTTGATTCAATTGATATACCTTGATTTTTATTGATATCTTGAGAATTCAGTTGATATATCTTAATTTTAATTGATATCTTGTGAATTCAGCCGATATATGTTCAATTCAGCCGATATCCCTATGATAGACTACAGCTTCTGCAAGTGATCGATCCACGCATCCAACCGTCTGCGATCTCCCGGCCCTTCCAGCAGCTTATCGTAAATCCGATACCCTTCCATATCGTGCTCACGTAACCAGTTCAGTGACTTTTTCGGTCCGAGATACCAGCGTCCGATCATCTCGAAATAGATTTCAAGACTTTCCTTCACAAGCCAGTGAAAGCGGTAGCGACCTTCCATATCCCCTTTTCTCGAGCGTATCTTCATCTTGATCAGCCAATCTTTCAGAAACTGCTTCTCCTTCGGCTGTAAAGACGCCGGTCCCTTAGTAAAAATGGAATCGATCTCTGTCATCCACGGCTGTGCCAAACCATGGTCATCGACAAGCACCTCGGCTCGATGGACTTTCAAAAAGTCGGCCGGCTTTTTCATATCATCCGTCCCGTGGATCCATACATCTAAAAGCTTGCCGCTGAACGTTTCCACCTTATTCTGCGTTTCCAGCTCATCGGAGAAACCGATCAGATCGACGTCACTTTCTTCCGTAGAATCACCAGTCTGATAGGAACCGTACAAGAATACGGTATGACATTTATATGTCTCTTTCATATGTTCGGTTGCTTTATTTAAAAATTGCTGACGTTCCATTCCTTCATATCCCCTTTTCCTTTTAAGATCTTCTCAGCTTCACAAACTTCCTCTTCCCTACTTGAACCACCATTCTGTCTGTCACCTGAACTGTCTGAAAGGCATCCATCACTTTTTCCTGATCGATCCGGACACCTCCATTTTTTATCATCCTTCTCACCTCACTCTTGGAAGGTAGTAGTCCGAGTTCCTTTAGGAGATCGACAATGAGTATTTCATCTTCTCCTTCCCACATTACTTCATGAATCACATCAGGCATCACTTTTTTCTGAAAAACGTTGATGAACTGTTGTCGGCTTTGGTGGGCCGCTTCTTTTCCATAAAGCATGTCAACAAAAGAGGCAGCAAGCTTCATTTTGGCATCGCGAGGGTGAAGCGTCCCGTCATCAAGGGTCCTTTTCACTTCCTGGACTTCTTCCATGGATAGCGGAGACACGAGCTCAAAATACTTCGTAATCAACGCATCAGGAATCGACATCGTTTTTCCGAAAATATCCTCCGGCCGTTCGTTGACACCAATGTAGTTGCCTCTCGATTTCGACATTTTTTCAACACCGTCAAGACCCTCGATCAACGGCATGAGCAGGACGACTTGTTTTTCCCGGTCGAAATGCTCCTGCACCTGCCGGCCGAACAACACGTTGAATTCCTGGTCGGTCCCACCAAGTTCGATGTCTGACTCCAAAGCGAATGAATCATATCCTTGCATGACGGGGTAGAAAAACTCGTGAAGGTGAATTGGCTTGTTTTCTTTATATCGATGATGAAAGTCATTACGCTCGAGCACCCTCGCAACCGTCACCGTACTCGCGAGTTTTAAAACTTCTGCAAACCCTATTTGAGAGAGCCACTTCGAGTTGTAATGGAGTTCTACTTTTTCCATATCGATCACTTTGCCGAACTGCTCGAAGTAAGTCCTCGCGTTATGCTTCACCTCTTCATCCGTCAAAGCCGTACGGGCGATAGATTTGCCCGTCGGATCTCCAATCTTCCCGGTAAAATCGCCGATGATCAGCTGAACCGTGTGCCCGAATCCCTGGAACTGTTTCAGTTTATTCAATACAACGGTATGACCGAGGTGGACATCCGGGGCGGTCGGATCGAGCCCCAACTTCACTTTCAAGGGCTGCTCATTTTTAATCGACTTTGCAATCTTCTCTTTGAACTCACCTTCCGGAATGATAGAGGATACGCCATAAGACAGGACCTCCCACTGTTTTTCCAACTCTCTTTTTTGCACATCATTCAGTTGTTCCATCATCTTACAGCCCTCCATTTTTTTAGAATACAAAAAAAGACACGCCCCCTCATGGGACGTGTCTTTACACGCGTTACCACCCAAGTTGAAAATGAATGCCTCATCTTCCCCTTAAAAAGATAACGGATTTACCGTCTTCCACTACTCACGTGAGTTTTCGTAAAAGAAGCTCAAGAAGGTAATTCATGAAGAGATGTGTATCGACTCGCAGCAACCGTCGACTCTCTGACGACAGGGATCTCTTCACTACTGGATTTCTGTCATTGCCGTAGGTATTAAAGTTAGGATTATGTTACGCGGAAAGGAAGAAGATGTCAACGTTTTTTTCTGAATATTTTTTCATGGATAACCTGCCGGGTGGTTTCTCTTGTTTAATAAAAGCGCCCCACCTAAATTGAAAGCACGAGGAAAAGGACGCTGGTCAAGGATTTAGAGCCTCCCGTCCAGGCGATTGTTTTGTCTCGAGCAGGTTTCCATTACATCCATCCCTTTTTAACCATATTCTACCAAACATTTTATATCCACCCTACCACATATCATACTGAACATAAAAAATGCCCAGACAAAGACACTTGCCCTAGAAGTGTTTCCATGTGAGCACAATTGGATTGAATCTAAACTTTAGAATGTCTGGGCAGCATCTTTCGCTCTTGCTACCGCATGTTCCCTGATTTCATCCGCCTGATCCGGATTCGCCGCATGTCCTTCGACAAAAAGGCCATCGAAGGATGGGACACCGAAAAATTGCATAAGAATGTTCAAGTACCGATGGCCCATCTCCATGCCCGCTGCAGGTCCCTTCGAATAAATCCCTCCACACGCCTGAATATGGAATGCTTTTTTATCTGTCAATAAACCGACCGGGCCCTGTTCTGTATATTTAAATGCTTTGCCCGCTACGGCCACGGCATCGATATATGCCTTCATGACAGGAGGAAATGAGAAGTTCCACATCGGGGTGACAAAAACGTATTTGTCTGCAGAAATGAACTGGTCACTCAACTCTCCTAGACGCTCGACCTTCCTTTTTTCTTCATCAGAAAGATGGTCTCCGGACTGTAATTTTCCCCATCCACTAAAAATGTCCGCGTCAATTTGCGGGATATCTTCTCTATACAGGTCGATATGAATGATTTCGTCACCTTTGTTCACTTCTTTGTAGGTGTCGATGAATGCCTTGCCCACTCTCATACTGTAAGAAGCCGTTTCATCATGGGGGTGTGCGGTAATGTATAAAACCTTTGCCATAGGATCCTACCTTTCCATTCAAGATAGTATAGTTTGTATAAAAACAACCATTTTTACTTATAAAAAAAGAATTCACCTTGTTCAAGGTGAATTCTTATATTCTCCGTTAATCCTGTTCTTCAGTAACCTCATGCAGATAAGGATTTCCCGCTATGTTCATGCGTGTTTCATCTGTCATGACAAAAGCTTCGTCAGTTGTTCTCTCATGGTTCACAAGGGAACGTCCATCGTAATGAAAAGGGTTGTCTTTCATTCTCCCGCCTCCTTCACGCCATTTTCCTTAGCATCCACCTACAAAATGTCATTATTCCACCATTTATTAAAAAGCTTCTGTCCATTCTACCTTCGCTTTCGTAATAAGTACCCCTTCTATTTAGACAAAAAAAGGGATGACACGCTTATGTCCCACCCTTTTCATCGTCTTTTTCATTCATTTTTAAAGTTCCATTTCTATCCATTCTACCTTTTCATCATGGTATGGAAAATGGAATCAAACATCCGATCAGGCACCACTTTTCTAAGGAACATATAGGCTTTAGCATATTTACCGGCCGCATAGCGTGTTTTCGGTTTTTGCGCTTCTATCGCTTTTTTAACGGTTTGCGCAATCACTACTGGTGAGGAAGAAGCTCCTGTCATCTTTTTCGTCATACTCACGAACGATCGGGTCATATCCTGGTAGGCAGATGTTCCAGAAGTTTTCTGCAGGTTCTCAAGCATAATCCCTGTCCATTCACTCTCAATACTGCCAGGCTGGATAACGACCACATCAATCCCGAACGGAGCCACTTCCAACCGGAGACAATCCGAGTAGCCTTCTAACGCATGCTTGGATGCATGATACCAGGAGCCCATCGGTGTGAAAATCCTTCCTCCCATGGACGAGTTGTTGATGATTCTGCCGGACTGCTGTTTTCTCATATGAGGTAAAACGAGTTGAGTCAATCGACTCAACCCAAATAAGTTGACGTCGAACTGATGCTTTGCTTCCTCAATGCTCACGTCTTCCACAGCTCCATAAGATCCATATCCAGCATTGTTGAATAGGACATCGATTCTTCCCTGTTCCTGAATGATCCGGTCCACCCCTTCGATCATGGACTTTTCGTCAGTGACATCCATAGCGAGAATGTGCGCTCCTTTCGACTCGATCTCTTTCATTTTGTCCAAACGCCTCGCCGCTCCATAGACGATGTAGCCTTCTTCCAGCAGCAGTTTTGCCGTTTCCATTCCCATCCCGGAAGATGCCCCTGTAATCAACACCACACCTTTTTTCTTGTTCTTCATTTCATATCCTCCCATTCCACTCCAAAGTTACACATGTATATAGATACACACTTGTGTCACTTATGTAAGCAAATTATAATGAGAATATCATCTTATGGTCAATGGTTTCTGAACAAGTGATACAGATGAAGGAAAGTGTGACACTTCTTAAAGCACTGAATAGAGAGGAGAACAGACAGGATGAATGATAAAAGCATGAACCCGATCTCGTTGAGGTCGAGAAAATGGATCATTGAAGCTTTACTCAGACTTATGGAAGAAAAGCCTTATCACAAGATCTCAGTCAAGGAAATCACAGAGACGGCAGAACTTGTAAGGAAGACCTTTTAACGCAACTTCCAGACCAAGGAGGAAGTGCTCCAGGAATACATCACCGGCTTGATGAAAGAGGTTGAAAAAGAGTTCGAAGCGATGGATGCCTTAACTCCATACGCCATGGCTAAGCTGTATTTTGAATTTTGGCAGGAGCATATTGAATTTCTGAACCTGATTCAGAAAAACGACTTATTTGTCATTCTGCTCAAACAGTTGGACGACTATTTGCCATCCTTGAACGAAAGATACAAAGCAGATTTAATAGAGGGTTTCGATGAAACATTTCTCCAATACTATACGGCCTTCAATTCCGCAGGCATTTGGCATATGCTCGAAAAGTGGATTCGTCATGGAGCCGTGGAAACCCCTGAGGAAATGGCACAGATTTATTCAGATATTACATTGAACAACCCTCATGTGAAGAAATGATAAAAAAAGATTTGTATGGAATAGAAAGGAAGTCGTGAACATGAAAAAGTGGCTCAAATATTCATTGCTTGGCCTCCTTGCCCTAATCATTATTGGATTTCTCTCCTTTTTCATCTGGACTCAACAAACCTATGAACCTTCAGAAGAAATGATATCACTAGTGGAAGAAAGCCAGGAAAAAGACGGATGGGTTATCCATGAACCCAAAGACAAAACTAAGGCGGGAATCATCTTATATCCTGGAGCAAAAGTGGAACCAGAGTCCTACAGCTATCTGGCTCAACAATTGGCGGACAACGGCTATATCACAGGGATTCCTGATGTAACCTTGAACTTACCTATATTGAACACCAACAAAGCAGAGGAAATGATCGACCGCTACCCTGAAGTTGAATCATGGTATGTAGGAGGCCATTCTCTCGGTGGTGTTGCCGCTGCTTCTTTTGTAAAAGAGAATCCTGATGAAACACAGGGGTTGATCCTTCTTGCCTCCTATCCGACTGAGGGAAGCAGCTTCAAAGATACGGAAACTCCAATCCTGCCGATTTATGCGGAGAATGACGGGTTAACAACAGAAGAAAAAATAGAGGAAACGAAGCCGTTGCTTTCTCGCGACACGATTCTTTATAAAATTGAGGAAGGGAATCATGCCCAGTTCGGTATGTATGGACCACAAAAAGGCGACCAACCTGCTGAAATCGCAGCAAAAACTCAGCAGGAAATCATCGCCCGTACCATCCATAAGTGGCTGGAAGATTAATCAGGACATGAGAAAAGCCCGGGATCACGAAAAGTCCCGGGCTTCCTTCATTATTTCACACGAATGGTCGTACCGATTTGGAGATTTCTCGCATCAATTCCAGGATTCAATTCGTACAGGTCCTGCACGGTAACTCCTTCATGAATACCAGCTATTCCGTACAACGTATCGTAAGGAGCGATTGTGTGGTAGTGGGCATTCCCTTCTTCAGTCGGGGAAACCCGGACTTCCTGACCTGGCTGCAAATTCCATGGATCAATACCGGGATTTAATTCGAACAACTCTGAAAGCGTCAGCCCTTCATGAAGATTGGCAATGCTGTACAGCGTACTTCCTGGAGTAACGGTATGAAATTCTTCATTCGGATATTCCTCTTCATCAACCACTTCGTCTGTTTTCACGGTAATTTGAGATCCAGGTTGAATAATGTCTGCATCAATCCCTGGATTCCACCTGAATAAATCATCAACGGTCACATCTTCATATTGTTCGGCAAGGCTCCAGAGTGTGTCTCCTTTTTCAAAAGTGACTTGATAAGTTTCCGCAGAAACACTGGCAGCCCCAGCCCCAAACGTCATCCCTAAAGCGAGTACAGGTACCAATAGCTTCTTCTTGTTCATCCTTGGACCCTCCTTAAGGTAAAAATGCTTTCAGTATTTGTGTTTCGGTTTTCTTTGTCATCTAAACGTAATATTTTAAAAAAATAACCAATAATCTCCTAATCCAGGCAGGACAAACCAAGAACCTGTCGAAAAAGTGTAGAAACCATAGGAAAAGCACGTCATACCGTTGAAGGAGGATATCCATGTTGTGGTTGATTTTTGCTATTCCAGGACTGTTGATCTTTGTCACGATTTTTTTCGACCGACGCAGAAACATTGGAAACAGCCGTATCGCGAATAGAGGAACTTTCGAGGATATGTACCGTCACTCTTCTGCCAGAGATCGAGCAGGGGATTCTAAACATTCAAAACCTTTCTAGAGGCTCTTTCTCCCTTCAACTTCTGAATGTTATGGAAACGTGCCCTCAACTACAAGAAGAAGTCCGGAAACCACAGGATGTGGAATCCGGACTTCTGAATATCGGGGATACCTTTATCAACCTATCAATCACTGATTCAGCTGATTGAATAGACGACTTCTATTCCTCCGTTTTCTCGAAGCCTGATGAAACCAAGAATTATGTTCAGTCCTATGAACGCTTAAAAGCTGCTTTGAAGCCACCTCTTCCATTCCATAGAGACTCGTCCCGGTTTATCACGGTAAAGGTCATGACCAGCCTCTTGGACACCAATGATGTCCAAATGTTTTACGCTTTCACCCATTTGTTCAGCAGCAGATCGGCGGGTTTCTTCCATATCTTCAGGTAACGTCCCTCTAAGCAAAAGAACTGGACAATTTATATTTGGAAGCACTTTTCCCACGGGCTCCTCCACCATTCCCTTAATCACGGATTGAGCGGTAAAAAGAGAAACAGCTAATCGAATTTTCCCATCAACTTCCTTCACTTGAGCTAGTGATGCTTTCTGTAAGTCATTCGACCAACGGCCCAATTCTTCTTTTTCTGCGGTCAAAAATTCATGTTCATTTTCAAAGCGAATGTTTTCATAGAATGATTCGACCATACGCAATTCATCATCAAGACCTTCTTTTTCTATAGGTAAATATCCACCATCCAGCAAAATTAACCCTTTCACCTTTTCAGGATACGCCGCAGCGTAATAACAACCTAAATGGGCCCCCCACGAATGGCCAGCTATATAGAATGCTTCCTGCTCTATATATGTATCAATTTCATCAACCAGTTGAGATGGATAATATTCTTCTTCGGATGTTTTCGGGGTTGTCCCACCATGACCTGGCAGATGGAAAGAAACGATATGATACTCCGGCAGTTTTGCTGCCATTTCCCCAACCGACAACCCTGTGCTCCCTAAACCATGTAAAAAAACGATGGTCTCCTTTCTTCTTTCTCCCCATTCAAACTTCTTCAAAGTACCCTCTCCTCTTATGAAAAAATCCAACCATTCGAAACCATTCCCATATTCCATATCCAATGAAAAACGATAGGCGGGTATAAACTATCCGTCTTCCAAACGAGGACGGCATAATAGAAACCCGCACCTATAAAAAGCAAACTCATGAGGAGTGAAAAATTGATAGACAGGTGAATCAACCCAAAACCCAGACTCGTGATGGTTATGGCATAAAAGGCAGATCCATACTTTTTCAGAACACCAAATAAAGCTCCTCTCCAAATCCATTCTTCAAGAAGAGCGTTAACTATTGAAAATAAAAGACCATAACCGAATAATAATTTCCAATTCATCTCCGTGGCCCCCAACAGAGATGGAACAAAAACCAGCGAAGAAATCAGTAATCCAATCAGTAAAAAGGAAGAGGTTTTTATTGAATGATAAGGAAAGTTAAGACGTCTTCCCCAATCCGGTAACTGTAAGGGAAGCCCCACTTCTTTTTTATGAACCTTGAGAGGAATATAAATGCCTATGAGAATCAAGATCAGCAGAGCCCTCTCTAACACATGACTTCCTTGGCCAATAACCCATTGATTTGTGATCACCTGCCACAGAGCAAAGCCGCTGAGAAAACCAATAAAAATATCTGTGATTACCTTGTCACCCAGATCCATTTTTCGAACGAAGAAGAAGAGGAAATATAGAAAGAGCGTCATCCCCCACAATTGTTCACTAATAAAGACAATGCCACTAACAAAAAACACCCCTGGAACACCATCCAACGGTCTCACCCACCGACCTCTTGAATGAAAAGCAGAGCATCTCCAATTTCCTTCTCATCATTCAAGCTCTCTCCACTAATTATAAGATACCTAAATTCTTCCATTCCCAGTTGTATCATTAATTTCTTCACCATCTTCCTCCTTTATGTACACCTATTCTTTGATTGCATCTAAAATTAACGAAGGAGCAGCCAATCGTCCATGCTGATTCCTTGGATCATACTGCTTCGAACGGTAAATAACACCGTCCGCTCCTTTCCACTCGTGTTCATGAAAACGCCCCTGCTCATCATGATATTCTAAAAGATTCACCCGAAAACCAGCTTTTTCAAATACTTCCGTGAGTGATTGATAGTGAAAAACGACTTGATGAGATGCCGCAGGATGATCCAAAGGGCCAGGTCCACCCACTTGTACATTCGCCTGGTAGGATTTATCCGGGAAATATCCATCAGGAACCGCACAGCGCAAATATCCTCCCGGCTTCAAGTACTTCCAGCAAATAGCTGCTACCTGATACCCCTCATCTTTGGTCAAGTGTTCCCATACATGTTCTGCCAGGAGAGCAGAAAGAGACGCTGGCTCGAATTTGTCCTGCCAGGTTCGTTCATTTAAGAGGTCCAGTTCGTATTCCTGTGTATGGATCCACCCTGGATTGTTGTCATAGGGACCCGCTCCAAGAACGACTCTTTCATTCATTTTTTTCACCCTTTCCAATACGGCACCTATACCGTTCTTACATTCAAAAGAATAACTCACCCTATGAAAAAAGCCAGCATTACAGCTGACTTTTAAGGAAAGTTTAAATTTCATCAATGAAAGCCTCCGAATCCTCCATGGTTTCCTTGATTTCTAGAGTGCTGATGAACTTTCTCCTTACGAATTTCTGCTTGATCATAACGTTTTTCAACAGAATTACGTTTTTGTTTATTCATTTCATCTCCGTAAAATTTGTTTCTGTTCCAACCGAAAGCATCACGCAAATACCCGATCAAGAGCGGCACAGCCAATAAACCGACAAGGCCTAAAAAACCCCACATCTGTGAAACCCTCCTTTTCGTCTTCATACATATACGTAACACCATCAGGAATAGTTTCAATATTTTTCTAGAGCCATAGATTCTCTCTATGTTACAGTTGATTCACATGTCGATTTGTTAGGAGGTTTAGGAATGAACATACAAAACCCAGCGGGCCTTTGGGTCCGTGTTTTTGCGAGGGTCATAGACGGGATTCTGATCACTGTCACTTTAGGTGTTCTTTTTTCTCTTTTTTATGGAGACTTTCTTTATGAAAAATGGACGTGGGTGGATATCCTAGGAATCGCCTATGTTGTAGGCTTACCTGTTCTGTGGTCAGGGTACACACTAGGGAAACGAGCAGCAGATAACCGCATCGTTCGCGTCGATGCTAATAAGAACGTACATATCGGTACAATGCTCTTAAGAGAAATCATCGGTGGTATGATCTATTCATTCACTTTCGGAATCGCCGTAGTCGTCAGCGCCATCATGATTGGGTTACGCAAGGACAAACGTGGGATTCACGACTTCATTGCCGGCACCTATGTTACTCACAATAAACCCGGACAAAGCTGAATGGCAAAGCCCTCTTAAAAGAGGGCTTTTATCATAACCCATCTCCTCCTCCAGGCCCACCACGAAAACCTTTTTCCCGTGCTATCGCTCGTTCTACTTCTTTTTCCTGCTCGGTTTTTCGAATGGGAGACTGCCCTTTGTGTTTTTTGGTCTTTCTCCTGTCTAAGAAAATCATAAAAGCTATAAATAGAATAAGAAACAATCCCCATAACATGTTCGCAAGCATCAAACCTCCCCTTCCTTGTGCTACATCTATTCTTATTATTTCAAACCACATCCACACCTTCAATATATAGACGGAACCACCCAGTGGCGTCGTGATCAGTCGATATTCTTCTTGTCTTTACCAAGGACATGGACCTCATACTCATCATCTTTGATCGGTGCTGTTTTTTCTCCCGTCTGTATGAAAAGGTCAATTTCCTCTCTTATTTCTTCAGCCATTGCCTTCGAGCTTTCATCGGAGCGGTCAAGGGAAGTTTTGATTTTGATCTGCAGTGGATATGGATGGAACGAGGAAGCAAAGCCTGTGACTGGATATTGCTCTGATTCCATCATTGCCTGGGCAATATCATGGATGGCTCCCGTTTGTTCCCAACGAATTTCCTGCTCTCTCGCTTTCTTTTCTACTTGACGAATATCAAGTTCAGGTGATGCGTTATATTCACGCCCTTCTTCTAACATAATCTCTTCCAAGAGGTCTAATCGCGTTTCTGTTTCAGAAACAATTACATTAATATAGACTCCTTGAGTCGGGTTCATCTGAACATGGACAGGAAACATCAGCTCAAACTCTTCTTTTTGCAATCGTGACGTTAACTTTTCTTCAAGTTCTTTCGTATTTTTATAAAACTGTTCCATTTCCTCTTCGCTTACATCCGACGCCTGAGCTCTTTCTTCAAAAGGTTTTACAGAGACCGTGTAGTTCTGAAAACCATTCTCTTTCAAATGCTCCTCAACGATTGTGAGAACTTCTTTCCCATGACTCATTTCCATCAATTCAACGGTCACTTCTTTGTCGTCCCTACTGACCTGCATGTTTCCAATTTGATATCCTTTTTGTTCCAAAGATTGGTTGGTCTCACCGAAAAACGTTTCCATCCTTCCCATTCGATCTTCTTCCTGTGCAACAAACTGACTGATATATGGAATTTTTGCAATGACATGTTCCATAGCTGGTGTGAATATCAAGCCACCTAAAAAAAGAATGACTACAGCAGCTGCCATCCACATTCGACCAATCGTTCTTTTCGGACGAGCTTCCGGTTTTTGCAATCGATCCAACACCTGCTCCTGATGTTCTTTTTGTAACTTCATCTGCTGAATTTTTTCGGGATATCTCCATTTGTTACTCAATGACCCCTCCTCCTTTCAACATTCTCTTCAAGCTGTTCCTTGCCCTGTAAAGCCGGGTTTTAACTGTATTGACATTGACACTTAACAAATCAGCGATTTCTTCTACTGATAATTCTTCGTAATAATAAAAGATGATAACTTCTCTTAACTTCAACGAAAGCTTCAGCACTTTTTGAAAAAGAACCTGGTTTTCCTCTTCTTTTAAAATTTCTTCACTAACACTGTGTGATTGGTCCCCTTTTTCTATCTTCATCGGTTCAAATGGAATCAGGTTCCGAAACGACCAACTTCTGACGTGGTCTTTACAATGGTTGACAGTTATGCGATACACCCAAGTTTTATAACTCGAACGATGTTCAAATGTATGTAGGTGTTGATAGCAACGGATGAATACTTCCTGGGCTAAGTCTTCGGCAAGTTGCTGATCTTTCACATAGGTAAAAGCAACTCTCACGACCATATCCCCATAAGATTCCATCAAGTCGACTAAGATCTCTTTATCTGTTCTTCGCTTCATTTGTTCCTCACTCATACACCTTCCCCCCTTTGTCATTTTGTTTGACGAAATCAGCTACTCTGAGGTTCCATAAAATTCCTATATGCTCATTTCAAGGCAATTCTTTTTACATACATAAGGAAATTTCTTACTATGAAAGTCATAAGGAGTGATAAGGATGAAAGAACAAGCGTGGACGAAAGAGGAGATTCCTTCCTTAAAGGGGCAAACTGTAATTGTTACTGGAGGGAATAGCGGTTTAGGATATGAATCTGTGAAAGTTCTTTCCAAACGGGGGGCGACCGTCGTTCTGGGATCAAGGTCGATGGAAAAAGGTCAAGAAGCCTTTTTATCCATTCAAAAAGAAAACCCGAACGCAGAAATTGATGTCATGGCTCTCGACTTAAGTGACTTACAATCAGTCAAAGACTTCGCAGAGGCCTATAAAGAAAAGTATGACAAACTTGATCTTCTGCTGAACAATGCGGGGGTAATGACGACGCCTTACGGCAAGACTCAGGATGGCTTTGAACAACAGCTCGGCATCAATCACCTCGGTCACTTTGCTTTAACAGGGCATTTGTTCGATACGTTAAAGAAATCGCCAGGCTCAAGAATAGTCAATATTTCAAGCAATGCACACAAATCCGGAAAAATGAACTTCGATAACCTCATGTTTGAAGGGGGTAAAGGGTACACACCGATGAAGGCTTATGCACAGTCTAAGCTTGCCAATCTATTATTCACTCAAGAACTGCAGCGGAAAATCGAGGAAAATGGCTTAGACATGACCGTAACAGCCGCCCATCCCGGTATAGCAAGCACCAATCTTATGAGGCACATTGAAGATAAATTCCTCTTTAAGATCCTCGGTCGTTTGCTCGCACCGATGACACAGGAAGCTACAGAGGGGGCGCTTCCCGGTTTAAGGGCGGCAACAGACCCCGATGTACAAGGTGGAGAATACTTCGGCCCCGGAGGCAGATGGGAAATGAAAGGTGCCCCTGTCAAAGTTTCTCCGATAACGAAATCATACGATGTCATGGACGCCGATCAATTGTGGAAAATATCAGAAGATCTGACAGGCGTCAGTTATTCTTTCGATAAATAATTACAGATGCCTAATGCTGAAGAGGCTGTCCTCTTCAGCTTTTTAAATAGATAGTTCCATAGCCAGTGGAATGAGATGCCTTTATTTGGGATAACAGGAGGTGTGTATTCACGGAGAGGGGCACCAGCATGGCTAAGAGAAAGCTCTGGATTACCTTTTCTTGACACTGACGGCGAACGGTGAGGGACTGCTGTTGGAGTGTTTGTGTGGCTCCATAGTGTCCAACTTGTAAACAAAGCTTTTCCTAACGTTTTATTTTAACCCTCTACAATAAAATCATTGGCAGAAAAGTTTAATAGCCCTATAAATATAGATGGAAGACCTATACAGGGCTTCCATCTTTTCTTTTAACCAGTCAGGATGTCCTCTTCAGGTGCTTTTACAAGATCAGGAGACTGTGTGGCAAAAGCGAAAGCAAAGGTCAAAGGTCCCAGTTTACCAATCAGCATGGTACCTATGATCATCACTTTACCAATGAAAGTCAAATCACCTGTCAAACCCATGGAAAGCCCGACAGTACCAAAAGCAGAGACACTCTCAAACAAGATCGTTAAAAATGGTGCATCTTCCGTCAAATTCAAAACAAATGTTGTGAAGATGACCACACACATTCCCGCAATGGTGAGCGCCAAAGCTTTGATAATAAAAAAGGCTATTGTGGCAAGTAAAATCGCCAAAGTCGTCGTGAGTTTGATTCCACCGGCCGTGGAAGCACTCCCGCCCCCGATAAACATGAGAGTAATCATATAGAACAAAGTAGACTCTTCCATTTGACCAATATCCAAAGTGTTAAAGCCGGCGGTTCGAGGAGTCACCGCTTGAAAGTAAGAGGCATGAATTTTCCCGAGCGTCGAAAAATCAGCAATGGTTGCAGGATTGTTGAATTCCAGTAAAAAGATGACAAAGAAACTAAGTATATTCAGGATCAGGGTACCTACAATCATTAACTTGGTTTGCAAAGCCAATCGCTTGAACTTTTTCGTCTTCCAAAGATCAAAGACTACTGTGAATCCGATTCCGCCTATCATGAATAATAGCGTGATGACAACATTGACGACAGGATCGATTACATATCCGGATAGACTGTCAGACCAAATCGAAAATCCAGCATTATTAAAGGCTGAAATGGAATGGAACACACTGGCATAAATACCTTGAAACCATCCATACTCAGGGACCCAGCGTACAGATAAGAAAACGACAGCGATACATTCTACAACCAGTGAAAAAAGCAACAACCTTTTGGCAAGCTTCACTACACCGCCAATGGTTGACTGATTTAATGCCTGTTTAATAATGAGCCGTTGCTTCAACCCGATTTTTTTCCCGATCGCAATATAGATAAAGACGGCAAATGTCATTATACCAAGGCCCCCGAGCTGAATGAGGAGCATGATCACTACTTGGCCAAACATTGTAAAGGCTGTCGCAGTATCCAGAACGATCAAGCCCGTCACTGTCATTGCAGAGGTGGATGTAAAAAGCGCATCAATAAAGCTTATCCCATTCGTTGTCGCAAAAGGAAGCATAAGCAATGCAGCCCCGAAAATAATGAGGCTCACAAACGTCACAATTAAAATTTGAGGGGGAGACCATGAATGATCTTTCATTTTCAGACCGCCAATTCTTTTATAGGATGATACTTATTGTATAGCGGACCTTGTGTTTTATAAATATCTTTTTAAAAATTTTACATTTCTCTATTGTGTCGACACTCTTTCCATCTCTAAGCGCGGACAGGCGAAACCACATGAATCTGCTCATCATTTCCACGACTGCGAAGGATCAGTGGACTCATTGCCCCGTTGTAAAAGAGTTGGATGTCATCTCCTTTTATAGCTTTTAATGCTTCCAACAAAAAAACACTGTCGATGTAAATCTCCATCTCACCTTCCCCGGGAGCCTTTATCAAAGGGATGTTTTCCTCAATCATACCCACTTGAGGGGAAAAGGAAGAAATGTTCAGTGTCTTCTCTTTTGTTAAACGCAATTTAATTTGGTGATTTCCACTATCTTTCGCAAACAAACCGGCTCTGTCCACACTATACATCATACGATTCTTATCTATGACCAGTTCTACTTTTGAAGATTTAGATAAAAGAGCTTCCATATCAGGGAATGGTCCTTCAAGCAACTTTGAAATCAATGTTACTTGGCTCGATTCTACTTTGAAAAGTTGGTCGGTGATGTGGATCTTCAAACATTCCTTTGTATTCTTAAAAAGTTTCAACAGCTCTCTCACCGTTTTCGTAGGAATTGTACATGAATGATCCTTCCCGCTGTTTAGTCTTTTTTTCACAAAAGCTAACCGGTAGGAGTCCGTGGCTATCGCTTGCACATGATTTCCTGAAAAATTCAAATGAATGCCTGTTAATACGGGACGACTTCCTTCTTTAGCGGCAGCAAAAAGCGTTTGACGAACCAATTCCACTAAATCCATACTATCCATTGAAATGGAGCCGTCCCCATCGACATCAGGGATATGGAGATACTCTTCGGTTGAGAGGGCGGATAAGGAAGTTTTCACTTCCCCGGATTCCATCATCATACGTCCGTTTACTTTCTTCATGTGTACAGGACCAGGCATTTTCTTGACCAAATCCTGAAAGAAATCGGCTGGTAATACACAAGCACCTGTTTCAATCGATTCGAATCCACCTTTATGGACGGGTATGACTTTCTTGATCATGAGCTCTCCGTCACACCCTACGAGTACGAGCTCCCTCTCCCTTACCTCCATCTTTATTCCACTCAAGGCAGGAAACAGCGACTTTTTACCAAGAACAGAGGCTGTTTCAGACACCGCTTCCTCCAATATACTTTTATGTATTCGCAATTCCATAGATCTAACCCTCTCCCTTTCTACTCTTTACATTCGACACGAACGTACGTTTGACCTCCTTTTATAAAAAAAGAACTCCCTATATGTATAGGTAGTTCTTTTCAAACCCTTACCCAACAACCGGTGTATCCCGTTTATTCTTCACATCTTCGATGGCCTGCTGATGCTCTTGAAATATGTAAGCGGGTAGATCATCCAGCCCAAAGAAATGATTATTGTAAGACTCTTCATTGTCCTTCACCAACTCACCTTCATAGGAACGACAGATAAAACAAATTTCTACGATAGCCGCCTGATCTCCATTTTCAAAAACCCTATGCTTATGAGGACCAGAATAAATACCGAATAGTTCCATCTCGTTTAAAACCAACCCTGTTTCTTCAAAAACTTCCCGCCGCGCTGTCTCTTGAACCGACTCATCCAATTCCATAAAACCGCCAGGCAGTCCCCAGCTTTCGGAATCGGTCCGCAACTGCAGCAATAATTGGTTCTTTTCGTTAAAAACGAGCGCTCCTGCAACGACCATCAGCACCTTCTCATGGCCGACCATGGACCGTAAATGACGAATATAATCCATAATTGCCTCCTTTTTATGAAGATTCTCTTAACTCCCTATTCACCACATTCACCTTCTGCATTCGTCCTGATACGCGATACTCGTTCGTATTTAAGCGGAAATAATGACGGGCCCCTGTATAAGTGGTGTACCAAAGATTATTGATGATCATCATCTCTTTTGTTTTCTCATCCTTTTTAATCGGATGGAAGGAAGATCCAAAACGTTGATCTTTTCGTTCAATGACACCCAGTATGCCCTCTTCATCTAACCACATCGCTAAAATACCCTTCATCTCTTCCGCCCCCTTATTTAAGTTATGGCCTGTAAATCCGTTCGTTGTCTCTTAAAGTTAAGTCGTAGTACTGCCTGCTGTCCTGTTGAAAGCCCCCTGCATTCCTTTCCCATAGGAATTGTTCAATGAACCCGTACTTTCTGCCTTCTAACATTTATTATCATTCTCCAAACCCCTCACCCTTCCTTTTCTATAAATCAAGAATAACGCTGATTCACAAAAAACACCTCAGGTAGCGGAAGGATTTCACCTAAGACTTAAGGTGGAGAAGTGTTCAATTTATGGAAGACTCCTCCTTTATTCCCGACCGTATGAATCCCGATGTTTTTCGAAACTTTTATACAGCAAAGACCGTATGTATAGATGAAAGGAAGGGTTTCTATGTATTTTCCATCAAAAAAAGACACTTTTTACACCATTACTATTTGGGGTGTCATCCTTTTTATTGTATTCATCTACCTCTTTGGAGGGGAGCCTGTAGGATTCCAACTTGTTACTTATCGTGACCCCTTAGGTTATGTATTTGGAGGGCTTTCCATCGTCGTTTTGTTATGGATTTGGTTCCAAACCGGCTACAAAGTAAAAAATGGTGATCTTCTCATCCATTCGGGACCATTACGTAAGCGGATTAAAATCAGGGACATCACAAAAGTCAAATCGATTAAAAGTCCAATGTCTGCGCCAGCCTTATCATTGGAAAAACTCGAAATCTTCCATAAAAATAACAAGACCACGTTCATATCCCCTCAAAATGAACAAGCATTTATTGAGGTGATAAAAAGCGAGAACGCTAAACTGGAGATTGATGCTGAACAAAAAAATTGAAGCTACCCTTCTTCTTTCTGGTGCTAGGGCTTTAGCAGGTATCTGTTTTACCACCTAACACCATGTCTTCCAGTTTCGTATATGTATGCGACCGACTTTCCTCATAAACTCTGACCTGGTCCACCTTAAATGATAGGGAAGGATGAAACTCCCTCTCAGCAGCCGCAGCCATATCGACTAGCTCTTGTTTAGATAAACCATGGGACGTTTTCGCCAGTGTCAAATGAGGAACGAAATGATCCAGTTCAAAATAAGCATCGATTTGATGCTTTGAAGGGGCAGCCATTTGTACCATTTTCTTATGAAGACCATAAAGTTCTGCAGAGTGTACACTCAAATAAAGGACATCTTCCCCAAAGAATGCGGGTGCCCCTAATTCAACACGAAAAGGGTTCGTTTCCAGACACGCCTCTCTCACTCGATCCAACCATTTCCGATCTGAAGTTAAACCTCCTTGAGCCTTTAAGGTGATATGAGGCTCGACGACTTTTGTAATCATCGTTCCGGCCCACTCTTTTTGAAAGAGTTAAAATTTCCATACGAAAAGTTCACCTTTACAACCTTCCGTTCTCGGATCATTTTCCTCTGTAATTGGAATCCTGCCATACGACCATAATCGTTAATCAAGCTGTGCTCTAAGAGAGGGAGATGATAAGCTTCCATAATGATGTCCAAGTCCGAATTTACTACGTAAACCCCTATGGGAACGGTGCCACATACAACAGGTTGAAAAGATCGATATTGGCTTAAGATCCCCAAGCGTTCTATAGCTTCATAGGCCCTCCGCTGCTTCGCACTTCCATTTTTCATCCGTTCATAAAGATGATTCATCCCTAACCTACTCTCAAATCTCCTGAGCTCGTTTCAGCCGTTAAATGGAACTCACCCTCTGCTTTTATGCCTCGCACTTCATTTTCCTTTTTCACATCATAATGAAAGCCCGTCCAGTTAATCTTTGCCTCTCCTGAATTCGAGTGGTAAATGAGTGTACAAGAACTTGGTTCTTCCTCATAGAAGAAACGGATATCCCCACTGGAAGTAGCAGCTTTCACATCGCCATGCATCTTTGTTGCTTGCACCCGAATTTCGCCGGACGAGGAACCGAACATGCCTGTGCCATAGTCAAACTTCTCCCCAAACAGTTCACCGCTGCTTGTATGAATGTCTGTGTTCCTGCTTTGAACTTTTTTCAGTAAAACATCGCCACTTGACGTTTGAATATGTAGATTCTCTTGGACCACCTCTGCGATCGTCACATCTCCCGAGCTTGCGGTAAAGGTGGAATGGTTGGCTGCCAAACCGTCGACATCTATATCAGCAGAGGACGTTTCTACCTTGATCGACCTTATGGTTTCGGCGGGAACTTCTATCAATAGTTTCATATTTTTTCTCATTTGAATCCCGAACTTCGTTTTTTCTTCCATCACTTTCACAGTCAAGTTCTCCGCTTCCTGCTCATGGAAAAGGACGAAGTGTTTCCTGTCGTTTTCATGAACCGTACCAGATAGAGTGACCTTCCACTCGTCACCGTCCGCTTTCACAATCTCCACATCCACAGACGTCGATTCTACCTGAAGATTTTTAATTCTCTCATGAAAACTTGCCTGTTCATTTATGTGATAGGTCTTCTTTCCATTTGACCACTGATAAAGAAGAGCAGCACCAACAACCGCTACCATTAAAATAAGAATCCATTCCATAAAAATTACTCCTTTATATTCCAGACTCACTTCTACCCTCTCTGAAAATTCGACAAAACTTTCCAATTCCCTCCCAGTCACAGAAAAAAATCCCTGTTCTATATAGAACAGGGATTTTTCCAATTGTTTTTATATGTTCTCGAGCTCCCACGCCCTGTAACTCTTGCACAATGGTTATCCCCGCATGTACAAATGATTTTTCATCCTCATGATACGGATGCGGTTATACCTTTGAACGATGATAAAAGGAAAGTTAAACATAATCGCATAAGCCACCATGACCCATCCCGCCCACGGTGGATTGAACAGGAAGAAAAAAGGAGCCGTGAGCATCTGAAGCCAGTGGGATAATTCCGACCGATTCGTCTGCTTTTCAAAGCGCTCCCACTGTGTTGGCTCCCGTAAATGAGCCGCTGTTTTCCCTTTTCGAAACCACTTCCGCGCTTCCGGAAGCCGGTCTTTCCATTTTCTCACACCCAGACGTTCATAGAGTTTTGTACCCGTTTCCCACCTCTTCACACGATAGATGCCTTCAAAGACATTTACAAAGGCCTCCGGCGCAACTGAGACAAGGCTGCTCACGCCAAGATGGATGCACAGCCAGGCTAAGATATTGCCGATCATTAAGGTGAACTCCTTTTCTTCTCAACAATCGAACGGCCTTTCCATGTCGTTTGTTTCATGAAAAAGGTCTTCCACAAAGAGTAAGCAAAAACGAGTACGAAAAAGAAGAAGTAAAGCGGAAACAGGAGCACATCATACCACCTGAAGTTACCGATTTCTCTCCAGATCCGTGATAACAGAAAGGCTAAAACTATATACCCCAGGACGCCCCACCACCCCAAGGCAGGGAGGTTTACCAAAAAAGATAAGACGGCAGTGAGCCACACGACATTCGCAAGCGTCATGATCGGGGAAGCTGTTTTCGCCCCAGTCGAAAAGCTTTTGGCCCAACCCTCCATCACTTGTTTCAGATCGGAGTCATACATCCGCATATTCAATACGCCACGCCCGCTACAGGCTTTTGTTGTTAACCCTTGAGACGATGCCATTCTGGTAAAAGCCAGATGTTCGACGATCTCTCCTTTAATCGCTTTATGACCACCAAGGCTCCAGTAAGTATCAGCACCGATAACCAGACATGGACCGAACCCTCCCTGCGTACCGAGTTTTTCCTTAAAGAGGGTGGTCAAACCGGAAGATGCCGTAACGACCAGGTGAAAGACAGCGGAGAACTTTTCCCAAAAAGACTGCATTACGTGATAGGGATGTACGGTCATGACTTCCCTTCCTTCTCCAAAAGATTGCACCAATTGCTCAGACCCTCCCTCAGAAAACCACGTGTCCGCATCCAGGAAAACGAGCGTCTCCCCAATCGCTGCTTTCGCTCCGTTATAACACGCCCACGACTTGCCCATCCAGCCAGAAGGTAAAGGTGGAGTGTCCACCACTTTCACGCCGAAACTCTCAGCCACTTGCCTCGTCTCGTCCTCTGAATCATCATCGACGACAATGACCTCTCGAAGCAGGTCATAAGACAATAACGTCGGAAGCAGGCGTTTGAGGTTTAACGCTTCGTTCCTCGCTGGAATGATAAATGTGTACATCTCTGTATTCTTACGTTTTTCTATAGGAAACGATAATTTATGCCAAAAAAGAAGCAGGGTGGATAAAACAGCCAGAATCATCACCCACATTCCGATCACCTCCATATGTACTTCCATTGTCACCTTAGAAACTCGTGATTATACAAAGACAAGACCGGGTACAATGGTTATTAAAAAAAGAGGGTTCAATGATGCTTAAGTTATGGATGGCACGATTACTGCGACTTTTCCCCAATCAGGCGGAAAGAAACCTGATGGTCCCGTTTCGATATGTACATAGGAAAGTAAACATGATTGTAGATACAGAGGTTAAACCGACACCCATCAGCTTGTACTACCCGGATGCACCAGATGGAAATATTTTTCCGGTCTATATGAACATGCACGGGGGCGCCTTTATTATGAATGAAAAGAGGATGGACGATCCGTACTGCCGGTTTCTTGCGAATGAAACGGGATGCGTCATCGTCAATGTTGACTATGCAAAGGCTCCGGAATACCCTTTTCCAAAACCTGTGGAGCAGTGTTACGAGATCTATCAATGGCTGAAGGCGCATGCCGAAGAACTCCACCTTGATCGTGAACAAATGATGGTCGGTGGGCAGAGTTCGGGTGGGAACATGGCCGCTGCCCTTTGTCTTCTTTTGAAAGAACGCTCTGAGAGCCAGCCGCTTCTTCAAGTGCTGGCCTACCCTATGCTCGACTTCGTCACGCCGCATAGTGAAAAACCGGAACCTGACAAATGGCGGGCCAAATACCCGGAGGCTGCTCATTTCCTCAACTATTGTTATGTCCCGGAAAAAAATCAAGCGGAAGATCCGCTCGCCTCCCCTGTAAAAGCAGAAAAGGTGGAAGGACTGGCTCGAGCGCTATTCATCATTCCTGAATTTGATGCTTTTACTATGGAAGGAAAAGCCTACGCAGAAAAATTAAAACAAGCGGATGTTGAGGTAGATGTCAACATCTTTGAAGGCTGCAACCACGCTTTCACCCACCAGGGACCACGGGATCAAGCAGAAGAAGCCTGGAGAATCATCGCAAAAACGCTTCGCCAGGTCACAGAATCGTAACAAAACCTTACCGATTATCCTTTGCTCCCCCCTGCTTTTTGACTTATAATGACGATTAGTGTCGTATTGAGTTTTATTAAAGCAGGTGATCCATTGTTAGAATATAAAGTCTTAGGCTCCGACCCGACGAAGGAGTATGTCATCTTCCTCCATGGCATCGGTGGAAGCGTCAACATCTTCTTTCCACAAATGAAAGCCTTCCGAAAGTCTTTCAATATCATTGTCGTGAATTTACCCGGTCACAAAAATTCACCAAGCGTGTCGAGTTATAACGAGAAATTTTCCTTTGAATCCGTGACCGACGAAGTACTCGCAGTCCTTGATGATGTGGGTGTAGAAAAGGCCCATTTTGTAGGAATTTCTTTAGGTTCAGTCGTCATCCAACATGTCTTGTCCACCGCTCCGCACCGTATCCAAACAGCTGTCTTAGGAGGAGCGATCACACGGATCAATCTTTTGGCAAAGTTTCTTCTCATGCTGGGTACAATGCTTAAAAATGTTACTCCGCACTTGTATCTTTATTCATTGTGCGCACGCATTTTAATGCCCAGGAAGAATCATAAAGAATCAAGAGACGCCTTTATCCATGAGGCCTCCCAAATGAAGAGGGAAGATTTCTTAGGCTGGTATAACATCGTCTACTCTGTTCCGGACACATTTACACACGTGAATGAGAAAGGCGCATCTATCCCGAAGCTATACATCACAGGGGAAGGCGACCATATGTTCAGAGACGATGTGATGAAAGATACACGTCACATGCCGAACACATCCTTCGTCCTTCTATCAGGGAGTGGGCATGTCGTTAACTTAGATAAAACAGAGCCGTTCAACAAACTCGCCATTTCATTCATTCAATCACAGGGCCAGATGGATTTAACAGACGTAACGGAAGAAGTGAGAAACTCCCATCACTAAAAAAAAGCGCCGGCATTACGCCTGGCGCTTTTTTACCTGGATTCTAATTGCTTTATCCATCGAACAGCCCAATACAAAACGATCCAGGGAAGGATGTATTTGGTCACCCATTCCACCATTGCCATCAGTGTGATTACAATAACATAGGGATTCACACCAAATTGCGGCAGCGTGAAATAGAGGACGACGATGAAAGAGACACCAATCCAAACATCCTTCCACGCGATTCTCCTTCTTCCTATTTTCATATTCGCCTACCCCATTCCCGGTTAAAATGTTCCTCAAATACCTTAGCAGTTTTCACCTTGATTATGTAAGACTCTTAACAGTATCATGAGATTGTTATGACGGTGATGACGCAACAAACTCCACTTTTATCCGGTCCGGATCCTCGAAATAAACCGCATAGTAATCTTCTCCCCCAGCAAATGGGTGTTGGTTTTCGTATAAAACGTTCACACCTCGCTCCTTAAGCATCATGGTCATCTCATCTACTCTTTCACGTGAGGAAGCATGAAAAGCTAAGTGATTCAAACCAGTCCTTCGTCTATGATAAGGAATGTCTAAAAACTCCGTTTCTGTCTGGACAAAAACTAAGTAAGTTTCGCCTAACTTCCAACTTTGCCCTTCCGCCCATTGCTGATAAGGCTTGTAACCTAGCTCCTCAAGGAACCAGCCCCAAAATTTTTCGGACCTTTTTAAATTGGATACATAGACTTCTACATGATGCAGTAAACCTTCAGACATGAAAATCCCCTTTCTATGCTTGATTCCACGTAATATATAGAGGTATATCTAAGTCACCTCTGGTAGTGAAATATTCTAACTACATCCTGACATCTCGTTAAAATCATACTCAAAAAAGGCCAGGAAGCGTCATTGACCTTACCATAACAATAAATCTACAAAACAAACAGACCCTTAATGGTAGAACGACCATCAACGAGAACCTTTGTAAGGGTACTCAACCTAGTAAGTTCGAGTACTTCCGGAATGGAAAGGATATTTCAAACAAGCTATTCATATACTCACTATAAGATAGGGGGGTAAATCGATGATCTTTATCATTTTCTTTCTTGCTGCCATTCTGGTGGTGACCGCTGCTGTGTATCTAAACCAGCTCGGTGACGTCATTAGTAAAAAGAGTTCCTTGAGCGGGGCTGTTGTGGGTACCTTTTTAATTGCCGGCGCGACTTCCCTGCCGGAATTGACGACCAGTCTTACTGCTGTTTATATAGATAACCCCGATATTGCGGTAGGAAATATGCTTGGCAGTAACGTATTCAACTTATTAATTCTCGCTTCCATGGATCTGATTTATCGAAAGAAACGATTCTTTCAAAGAATCAATCCCAACGCTAACCTGCCCTCAGCATGGACAGGCCTTGCTTTTTTAATCATCCTTTCCCTATCTCTTCTGTTCCCTGTACCTATTCAATTTTTTAATATAGGAATGGAAATGTATATCATTGTTCTCTTTTATCTATTCGTAATGAAATACCTTACCAGTGATGATGATGACGGTGATCACCCCCTTCCAGCTAAGGATATCCCTCTTCCAACGGCAATTAAGGGTTTTATATTAGCCGTCGTGGCGGTCTTTATATCCGGCAGCATCCTTTCCATTGCTGGAGACAAAATGGCGGAAGTAACAGGAATGAATGCTAGTTTTGTAGGCAGTTTTTTAATTGCAGCCTCCACCTCATTACCTGAATTAGTAAGCGTCCTGGCCGCTTTTAAACTGGCGAACTATAATATGGCGATCGGCTCCATCCTGGGAAGTAACTTATATAATATAAAGTTACTGGTATTGACTGACTTGTTGTATCAAAAAGGACCGATATTAAAATCCATCCAAGGGACCCACATCTACCTGGCTTTACTTGGGATCGCTATGACTTTATTCTTTATTTATACACTGATGAGGACAAGGCAAGTGGATCGTTCGTGGAGTTCATGGAATTATATCATGCCTTCTTTAGTCGTCATTACTCTATATTTTGTGATTTCTTATCGTATTTTCTTTCTTTGACTCCCTTTGCGTTTCCTATTCATTTAAGACGCAGAGGTTGGAGATCATTACATGATTAAGTCACCGATTCTTCAACCTTAGCCCCGGTACTCAAAAAAGTCGGGGCTCTTTCTGTTACCAAATCTCCCCTACACACAAGCCGGGGCCTGATAAAAGAGTCTGGCTTACATACGATTGAATTCATATACCTGTTGAGTGTGTCAGCAGCTAAGCACTAAGGAATGTGTTTCTTTGATCACCTGCTACTAAGGCTAGAGGCAAGGCATTTATCCTTACCATTTCTTCTATTCATTCATAGGATGAGGTAATCACTAAAATGAAGGGCGGATTTATGATGCCTTCACCCGTTTATGTTAATGATGACTGGACTGGTCTGCCCCCAGGTACGGTAGTCGGACCAGGCCAGGTTATAGGAACGAATGCTTTTGCTACCATTGAAGACGGTTATACTGCGGTTGATTCACCTGGAACCGTAATTGTTTATCCAGGTTTATATGAACCAGCAGCTACAATCGTCATTTCAAAAAATGGTGTCACATTTTCAGGACCACAAGCCAATGTAGACCCTAGACCTGCCTTTTTATCCACTCGTACACCAGGAAGCACGGATGAGGCTATTGTAGATGGTCGTGGCATTCTCGGTACAATTTTTAGAATTTCAGCGAATGATATAACCATCAATGGATTTGAAATTCGCAATGGACTATCGGATTTAATCGATTCACCAGGAGTTCTTCCTGATAAATTAAACCCAACGCTCAGTTATAGTATCATCCATCAGGCAGGAGACGAAGGAACTCAGCTAAGAAATACTGTGAATGCGGTGGTTGAGTATAATTATGTTTTTGATACTACTGGTGACGCGATCAACATTTGTTGTGACTCCAGGGATGGTTTCATTCAATATAATGAGGTTAATGACAATAGCTCCATTAATGCAGCGATTTATGTTTACAACGCAGATAATATTACGATCCAATGGAACCTTGTTCAAAATGTTTTAGTCAATGACGGGATTAAACTTGGTTCTTCCTCTGCCCCTTTTGATGTCAACCGCTTTGTAGGCCGGGTGCTTAATAACGTGGTACGTGATTTGGAACAGGATGGCATAACCGTCATTTCAAGGGATGCGGTTGTGGATGGAAACGATGTTTATCGAAGCCGGAGTACGAATGGTGCAGTTTTTGTAGATCGTAACCTAACGAATATTCAAATCACAAATAATTGCATCCATGATAATGGTGTCCTTGGTGATGGGAGGGAAACTTACGGAGTCCGAATCGGAGCATTAAACAATATCTCTACAAATGTTCAAGTAAACCAAAATAATATTTTCAACAATATTGATGGCGGTCTCATCTTTAACCCCATTCCTCCTCAGCCTCCACCCGGACCTCTGGATGCTGAAAATAACTGGTGGGGGAGTCCGAACGGTCCAAATACAATGGCAGGACAGAGTGATTCAGTGGTTGGTAATGTGGACTATATCCCGTTTCTAACAGAACCTGGTCCCACCTGCCTCAGTCAACCGGCTATAACCAGTACGAATGAAATCATCGTTGATAATGACCCAGGGGAATGTTCTGCTTTCGTAAGCTATACCATTTCTGCCTCCAGCTCTTTTTTCCCAATCAATGAATTAACCTCAGCAGGAGAGACATACACCTTTTCTCCCCCACAGGATGACGTTACTGTCGAAGAAGAAGGAGTGTTCCCTGTTGGAACAACAAACATTCCTATCACGGTGACCAATATTGATGGACAGACGGATACGATTACACTCGCCATTACTGTCAGAGATACAGAATCACCTACGATTATCTGTCCGGAAGACAAGGTTGTCTTTATTGAGACAGATGAAGCGGGTACAGTCGTCACCTACCCGGAACCTGTGGTTTCAGATAATTGCCCGGTTGTCGCCTGTTTCTGTACACCGGCCTCAGGATCCTTTTTCCCGGTAGGCTCGACTGAAGTCACTTGTACGGCCGAAGACATTGCAGGTAGAGTCACTACTTGTATGTTTACTGTTACAGTAGAACAAGCACCGCCGAATACTCTATCCCTAAACTTATGGCTCACCTTAAATGTGCAGGTCGTATCTGACGTTGTACTGGAAATACAATCTCAGCCTCTAAATAACGATGTCTCTGCAATACCCCTCCCTAATCACGATATAAGAGAATGTATCAACGTAGAGCGAGTGTACGATTGGGTAGTCTTTTGTAGAGAAATAAACCGTAACTTTCCAGTGTCAGCTGAATGCAACTTAGCCATTGTCGAATGTGAAAATGCAGGGCAAGAAATCACCATAGTTTGCGAGCCTGATCCAGAGGCCACCATCATTACTGTGCTCGATTTCCTCCGTCCATTTCCTGACAGGCCTGGTGTGGAGATTGTACCCATCCGGTTCCAAATCCCTGTACAAATCCAGTATTCATGTAATGGAGAACAAATCTGCGCATTTGATATAACCGTCTGTTATGTAGAAACCTTCGTTCTCTGTTACCCGGAAGGTACAGAAATCCAAGCATCTGTGACCGATGTACAGTGCTTCGTATGCAGAGGTTAAAAATAATAGGAACATCCGCTTCAGGATGTTCCTATTAAACGTTCAATCATGTCAAAATATCGCCTGATCCAACCTGTTGCCACATGTCCATTTTGATTGAGTACTTTTGAATTAATCTGTTTCCGCAAAAATAAAATGTAAATAATCTCCATGTCCCCTGATAAGTTCAACCTCACCTTCAGATGAAATCCAAAAAAAGCGAAAAATCAGTCCTTCTTCTTCTCCCCCACCTGTAGGTTCATAATCCCATTCATCAGCAGCATTTGAGACCGTTATTTTATAAAAGAATCGGTGATGTACCGTCCCGTCATCATTCTCCCATAAATCTTCAGCAAGGATGTGTTCCACTTGAAAATTCCTTAAGCCTGTTTCTTCTTCCACTTCTCTTCTTACTGCGTATATGGTGGCTTCATCACGCTGGACCGTCCCTTTTGGTATTTGAATTCCGGCTTCAGCACAAGGATGTTGAAAGACTAACACTTGGGGTTTCCCATCTTTTTGCCTTGTCACGTATCCATATACTTTTTTATAGGTATCACACTCTATCACCCCAAATTAAAATGATAATTCCCTCTAAATATCACCCTATGACATAAAAAACTTCTCTAAAACGAATCATTTTTGGATGACTGATTTTATTAAGTTATTTTATAATGCAAAATGGAGGTGTTCTACACTTCACCAAACGTAAAATATAATTGACATTATGTCGTGTGTTACATAGTATAAATCTAGAGAAGGAGGAGATGAACACCTTTGAAAAACAAGAAAATGAAGATTGCCCGTGCAGAAGCGGATCTTTCTCAAGAAAAGTTAGCAGATATTGTCGGAGTTACAAGACAAACGATAAATTTAATCGAAGCTGGTAACTACAACCCGAGTCTGAAATTATGTACGGCCATATGTAAAGCGTTAAATAAAACGTTAGATGATTTATTTTGGGAAGAATGATAGATGATCGCTGTTTTACTTTTACCAATGGTTATGAACACACTTTAAATTTTGTAAAAAAACAGACACAGAAATGTTTGAATCATAACACAAAAGGGTAATATTTTTAGTTATTCTACATGTTATAATGACCTTAACTTTAACGTGAGGTGAGAAAACATGTATAGGATTATTAGACACATAGACAACGATAAAGAAACCTTAAAGAATTCAAGCTCATCTACCACCAAATACATTCATGATTACGAAGAAGCCGTTTTGTTGAAAAACCAGCTTAATACAAATTCATCATCCCCTCATTATGAATGGATTGTAGAAAAAGTGGACTAGACTTTCTACTATGAATGGTTTGAATAATCCTCACAGATGAAAGTCTTCATCAGGAAATTAAGCTTTCATCCACACACTCATTCTTCCTTTATATATTATATGAATTTAATAGATAAGTAACAAAAATGATGATGTACATGGAATCAATGACAGCAAGGTATAAGGCTATATTCGATTTTTTCACTTTTTCCAAACTGTAATGAAAGAAACAGTCGTATAAACTTACGGCAAACAAAATGAATGATACAACAATAACCCATGCATTCACTGTGATTAACACGGCAAGCAAATAAATGAACCATCTTCGAAAAAAGTTAAAAATCAAAACAATCATAAGCAAGGACATCGACTGCGGGTTAATTTCCAACTCCTCATCAGAGGAAAGTGTGGCAAGTCCCTTTTTTATATTTTTGAAATCTCTTAGAAAGTCAAGATTCAAAATCAAAACAATTAGGGAGTAGAGCACAATATAAAAATGTTCATTTCCTCGAATCATCTCCGACAAAGCTGATCACCCCACTATTAATGGACTCAGTACAAACTCCCCCATATCTGCCTCTAACGCCCTACGGATCAGATCACAAGGACGTCCGTTCCCCCATCTTATATAACTTAAAAAGGTTAACATGTTTGAAGCAGTTTAGCGTCACAAGCCTTTTCATAAAATTCTATAGGACCTGCTTCACCGATCACAGCATATTCGTAGCCTAATTCCGCCATCTCGTTTAAACATTTAAACAATAAATCTCTTCCAACGGCATTCCCACGCTTTTTATGTGAAGTACCCATAGGACCGAACAGCCCTTTTTTATTCCGCACCGTATCATAGCAGGCAAAACCTATGATCTCCTCACCATAAATGGCAATATAAATGGGCAGAACTTCTTTTTCAGTCATCGCATTTATATGCTGAAGCCATCGTTCACCAAACTCATGAATGACAAAGGACTTTAACTCTATCAAATCCGAATGAGCTGCCCTTCTCATACAGTGTTTGGAAATCCGATTTCCATACAGTTTTTTAAAATGATCTAAGTTAACGAATAGATCTCTCGGGACACAGGCGATATTTACAATCCCATCCACAACACCCTCCGTTAACATAAATCGCAATTGAGCATCCGACTGAAGAATGCTTTGAATCATATGCCCTTCATTTATAAGCATTTGACCATAGTTTTTTCTTTTTTTATTGGATTCTTCGAAGATTAAGACAGCATCCATAGAAATTTTATAATGACCGATGAAATTGAAGTCAGCACCAGCGTTTCTACTCCATTGGTTTAAGATCTTCACATCGAAATCTTTACCCAGCTGGTGATATAAGTACAAATACAGTTCACTACAAATACCTGTAGCTTCTCTGCAGGCAGCAATAAACAAATCAACAGAAGTAATAATCCCCTCCTTACTCATTTGATTTGCTATTTGGAGGATTCGCTCCATTCTATTCGTAAACAAATAATCATTCATTTCTAATCCCCCGCTTTAAAAAATAAGAATTGAAGGTGACCTAACGTTTTATGATAAAAAAATTAAAAACCGATCCTTTTCGAAAGTTTAAAAAGAGCGATCAGACTTCTGCGTCCTGTACTGCTTATACATAAGGACAATCCCCCCCAGCATATCTTCATAAAAAAGCACAAAAGGAGGGGCGAAATGATTATACACGAGGTAGAGAATGGTGATTCCTTATGGAAAATTGCCCAGCGATATGGGGCCGATCTCAATCAAATCATCTTACTCAATCAATTGAACAACCCCGATGTAGTCGTGGTCGGGCAGGCATTGGTCATCCCTGAGCCGGATAAAGAATACGTCGTCCAACCGGGAGACAATCTATGGAACATTGCCAGCCGCTACGGCGTCCGTGTACAGGACCTTGCTGAGAAAAACAACATTGCAAACCCTGCGCTCATTTTTGTCGGTCAAATGCTCCTTATCCCCTTTACAAACTACACGGTGCAGCCAGGTGACAGCCTCTGGCAGATCGCCAATCAGTTCGGGGTCTCTGTTTCAGAGATTGCTGAAGCAAACGGTATTCAGAACCCATCCGTCATTTCTGTAGGTATGCCCCTGGTCATCCCATCTCCTCTTCGTCCAGTGAAGGAAATCAACGCCTACATTACGAGGACCAACGCAGAAGGAGCAAGTGAAGTGAACACACTTGGCAGCCATTTCACCTACCTCTCTCCTTTCACACGCACCATCCAGGCTGATGGAAGTCTGACAAATTTAGATGATGCAGCTGTTTTACAAGCGGCCGCCGCTCAGAACATTTCTCCACTACTGGTCGTCACCAATTTCATTGGAGGCAGTTTCGATTCGGACCTTGCGGCTACCTTCTTACGTAATCCAGGAATTCAAGATACCTTCATTAATAATCTTTTGGCACAGATGCGTTCGAAAGGTTACTCGGGTGTAAACTTTGACTTTGAATATGTGTACCCGGAAGATAAAGATAACTACAATGCTTTTCTCAGGAAAGTCGTCAGTCGCCTGCGTCCTGAAGGTTTCAGCGTCTCCACCGCCCTAGCACCTAAAGTCCGTGAAGATCAGCAGGGGCTGCTTTATGAGGCGCATGATTATGAAGCGCATGGTGACATTGTCGATTTCGTGGTGCTTATGACGTATGAATGGGGATGGTCCGGTGGAAGACCGTGGGCCATCGCACCAATCAACAAAGTCCGTGAAGTACTCGATTACGCTGTCACGGTCATTCCCCGCGATAAAATTCTGATGGGAATGCCTTTGTATGGAAGGGAGTGGGAAATCCCCTGGGTCCAAGGGACTTCTGCACGAACGGTCAACCCACAAGAAGCCGTTCAACTTGCTGCAAGGTACGGGGTGCCTATCCAATATAATGAAGAATACCAATCTCCCTTCTTCCGATATACAGACGAAAATGGACAGCAGCATGAAGTATGGTTTGAAGACGCAAGAAGTGTGCAGGCAAAATATGATACTGTGGAAGAATATGGACTGAGAGGCGCTAGTTACTGGGTGCTGGGCAGCCCTTTTCCACAAAATTGGCCGATCCTTCAACGCCATTTCAAAGTGAAGAAAACGTGAGGGCTCCTCTCCTTTGGAGGCCCTCTTTTATTCATCCAGTATTTTCACAGTAAAGCCGCCCGCTTCTACTCTTTTCTTTCTCCCTTCTACTTCTACGATATAAATGAAAGGTTCATCCGTGGGATGGATGGCTCCTACCTTTTGGTTCCTTCCTTTGAAAAAGGAACGGATTTCACGTTCGTCTTCACGGTCAATCCTGCCAGTCTTTTCACCATCTCCTTGATATGTAAAATCGACCTCTACCGCGTCAGGCTCATTCCTTTGATCATAGATGCCCTGCAGCAAATGGATGACTTCCGCAAAACCTAAGAACAAAAGCCCTGTCACCAGACTGCTGATTAAAACGGTCGTACCTTGAACTCCTGCGCCTAACCTCTGGTCAAGAATGATGATCATGAACGAAATCACGCCGAGACCTATAATCCCAAAACCACAATAATTCAAAAGCTTTGCGATTGGATTGAATCTCTTCACCTTTCACTCCTCCTTTTAATGGACAAACGAGGTGGTAATAAAAAAGCCAAGCGGAATCGTCAACCACAACGTAAGACTGGTCATCACAATGTCCACATACGGGACGGTTTCCCACTCTCTTTTTGAAAAGTAACGCCAGACAAAATAAGCCCCGGCTCCCCATATTAGAAGAAGGAGGAAAAAGTCCGGTTCTACTACGGTTGTACGCGGACGGCTTTTGACCAAAGGCCCATTTGAGAAATAATAAAAAATCCAAAAAGCAGACAAACCACTTCCCACAATATTTCCTATAACAAGGAAAGGCTTCATGTTCAAGACGCACCCCCTATGTAAAACATTTACAATACAGAATTTATACCCTTTCCTGTACCCCCTCTAACGTTACGGGGACCAACGATCATGGTACAAGTCTATGTAAGAGTCTTTCACTCTCCTGAACGAGTTCAACGTATTGAGCACCCACATGAAAAGCTGCAAAAATATAGAAAGAAAGAACTACACCGATCATCACCGGTTTCCATTTTTCCGGGGTTTTTATTACACCTTCCAAGGACACTTTCCATACTTTCGACAACCATTCCAGCAAGATTGCATACACGGCGACTAATATAAGCATAATGAGCGAAGCGAACGTCTGTTTAAAATGACTATCCATTAAGTAGATTTGTACCTTTTCTCCTGAGGTGAGCTTTGGGGTGGAAACCTTTTGCACAATATCACCGCTCCAATTATATTTTTCTACCGCACCATCATCCTCCACCAGCGCGATGCCAAAAGGAACAACATAACCTCCTAAAGAAAGGTAGGAATGGATGACCAAAAGGCAAGGAATCACCAAAATTGGAGATAAACGCAACCACTTTTTTCTCAAAATGATCCTCCTCTATTCTTTCTTCTCAACAAGCCGTTCCTTGATTTCTTTTAAATGTTCGATTTGCTCCTCTTGTTTATCTGTTATCCGATTCGTCATTTTTTCCAACGTTTTCGTGATCGACCATAAGGAAAGAATAATGATAATACTTATGAATACAGCCACTTGTTAACACTCCCTTTATCTGTTTATACGAACAAATCGTTCACATGTTTCATAGAGAGAAGGATTTTTATCATGCAGCTATAAGGATAAACATCGAAGATAGAACGGATCACCTAAACGATCAAAGTAAAACGTCTAGAGTAAGATAGCTCTAGACGTCCCACAAGTCCCTTCCGGTTTAGTATCTCAAATACTCATTTTTGCTGCATTTTCCTAACATTCTCTTTGTGAAAAGGTGAATTCAAATCCTCATCAACCACACTGAATGCATTTTGATCCGGGTCGAAGAAGTCGAAGTGCTTCATTCCCCCAAATTCGTGAATATCTGTCGTCTCAACCCCGGAATCATTCAATCTTTTATATGCAGCATCTATATCAGCTACGACAAAGTTGAAATAGACATTCCTTTGGTTCTTTTCTATAATGAATTCCGTAGGCTGAGGTTCAGACACCTCAATAAGACCAAGCTGGGCGGATCCATAAGGAAAGAAAAATCCGGCGCCTCCCTCCCAACTGTCTATTTCCCGTACATCCAAATGTTCTTCATACCATCTTTTCGATTTCTTAAGATTCGTCACGGGGACGAATACACTACCAACTTGAAACATGCGAACCCCTCCTATTTTTCATTCAACACTCTAACGATTCTGAGAGACAAAAAGTTACATAAGGGAGCAACTTTTTTATGAACATTGATAAAAATCTAGTTACCAAGTTATATAAGTACTGCCTTGTTGTTACGAAAGACCCCCATCATGCGGAAGACCTCGTTCAGGAAACCGTGTTAAAACTCTATCAAAAGCAAGAGGCTGACGCTGTTCCTGACCACTCTTTTTCATATGTAAAGACGACAGCCAAGCATTTATGGATTGATGAAAAAAGAAAGAGTAAGCCATCCTTTCCTTTTGATGAATTGATCCACCAGCCACAGGAAGATTTTGTTGAGTACGAGAGCCTTATCGAACTTCTACTGACAGCTTTACCTCTCAAACAGGCCATGCTCCTGACTCTAAAAGATGTCTTCCACTATTCATCAAAAGAAATCTCAACCATGCTTCGAATCAGTAATGCTTCAGTGAAAACAACCCTTCACCGTACGAGGAAACAATTAACTCGCATGGACCCATTAAAAACAGAAATCCGCGCTGCAGGTCCTGCCATCCAAAAGTTTGCCCATGCTCTGAAAGCCCAGCATCCTGAAAAGATCTTTTACTATTATCGTTTATTAGAGTCCGGAAATTATAGACTGAACGCCGACCAAAAAGCCTTCTATGTGGTGGACCCTTCAGGAAATCTCTTAGAGATTGCAAAATCATAAATCAAGTAGGGACCCTTACTCTTTCATCTGCTCTTCGGAAGTTCCTACTTTCATTTTCAGTAAAAGGACCACTGTATCATCATGAATCATCTGCTTGACCTGTTCGTTATCCTGCAAATCAAACGTTTGTATCGACCCGGATGTAGACTGACGGTAAGCACCCAATAAGACTTCTTCGCCTAATACAAGATTGACACCTTCTTCATCAACCGCGTGCTCCCACGTACTGATGCCCGTTTCATTCAGCGGAAGGGGACTCTCCCTGGGTATCAAGGAAACACCTGGAGCATATACGTGCAGCATCGCTCCATCTCCTCCGCCTCTAATGATTCCAATTCCTAAGTGCCCTTCTTCGTCCTGCCCGGGACTTTGTCCATAGGAAAGCTCGGCTAATGGTTCGTTTATTTTTTCACCATTTTTATACCCTTCCATCCAAACTCTCACCCATCGTTCATCTGCGTTTGGCAGGGTGAAATGAAAATCATGAATTTGACCAATTCCTAATTCTTTGTAAGTGGTTTCATATTCTGAGTCAGGATTCGCCTTTATGAAGGGATCTGTTCCCTCAGCCATTGCACAGCCGGTTAGGATGCACAAGCCGATCAATAGTAAGAGCCTATTCATGTTTCACCTTCTTTCCGCCTTCTTGACCTACTCCAGTCATTATCCCACTTTCTTTATTTTCTGTAAATTTAACCCACACCCGCTAATGATAAAGGGAGTTGTAAAAATAATAGAGAACATATAAAATCCATATATACCTTGATATCTGTCCCTGAAGGAGCTTCTTTATGTTCAATAACCTAAAAACAAGATTCAATCAATACTTTGACCGTCTAACTCCTTTTCAGGTAATCGTATTGTTCTACGCTTCTGCCGTCATTGTTTCCACCATTCTCGTAAGCCTGCCGTTTTTACATAAGGAAGGCGTAAGTTTAAGCTTTATTGACGCTCTTTTCACTGCCGTCAGTGCCGTGAGTGTAACTGGATTGACCGTTGTATCTACGATGGATACGTTCAACACTGCGGGATACTTTGTTTTGATGTTCATCCTCCAGTTCGGTGGTATCGGTGTCATGACGCTGGGAACATTCATCTGGCTGATGCTTGGAAAGAAAATCGGCTTAAAGAGAAGACAACTAATAAAAACCGACCAGAACCGCTCGACATTTGCAGGAATGGTCAAGTTGATTAAACAGATTTTATTGATTGTTCTACTGATTGAAACCGTAGGTGCGATCATTTTAAGCACGTACTTCACCCAATACTTTCCAACAACAGGAGAAGCGATTGTTCAAGGAATGTTTGCATCTGTCAGTGCGACGACGAATGCAGGCTTTGACATTACGGGTGTGTCGCTTGTAATGTTTGAAAATGATTATTTTGTTCAATTCATCAATATGCTTTTATTGACACTTGGAGCCATCGGTTTCCCTGTGCTCATTGAGATCAAAGACTACCTGACCCATAAGCAGAAGGACGTCATTCACTTTTCCCTGTTTGCAAAATTGACATCCGCCACATTCGGAGTGCTCGTGGTCGTAGGTACGGTTCTGATCTACCTATTGGACCGAAACCATTTCTTTGCAGACAAATCCTGGCACGAAGCCCTCTTTTATTCCCTCTTCCAATCCGTGACCACAAGGAACGGAGGACTCGCAACCATGGATGTAGCAGAATTCAGTGCACCGACCTTGCTGGTCATCTGCATTCTCATGTTCATTGGTGCTTCTCCGAGTAGTGTAGGAGGAGGAATTCGGACAACGACCTTCGCCATTAGTGTATTAACAGTCATCGCTTATGCCCGTGGAAAAAGCCATGTCCGTGTATTCAGACGTGAAATCGATCCGGATGATATCTTCCGTTCGTTCATCGTCATTAATACAGCGATTGCCATTACAGGCATTGCCGTTATACTATTGAATTATTTCGAACCGCAGTTTTCTTTGATGCAGATCTTATTTGAAGCGTGTTCCGCATTTGGTACAACCGGGCTGTCGATGGGAATCACTCCTGACTTCCATACATCCGGAAAAATCATTATCATCACCCTCATGTTTATCGGAAGGATCGGCATCTTCTCCTTCTTGTTCATCATTAGAGGGAAAGGCATCAAAGACAAATATCATTACCCGAAAGAACCGATGATTATCGGCTAACAGGAGGAAACCAACGATGAAGAAAACATTTGCTGTTGTAGGACTCGGCCGTTTTGGTGGGAGCATTTGCAGAGAGCTCAGCCGGGAAGGCATGGAAGTCCTGGCTTTGGACCTTGATGAAAACAAGGTCAATGAGTACCGGGACATCGTTTCTCATGCTGTCATGGCTGATTCTACCGATGAGCTCGTACTCAAAGAGTTAGGATTCAGAAATATTGATCACGTCATCGTAGCAATCGGAGATAACATCCAGGCAAGCATGCTGACGACCTTGATCTTAAAAGAGATGGGCATACGCATGATCACCGTCAAAGCACAAAACGATTATCATGAGAAAATACTGAACAAAATCGGGGCCGATCAAGTCGTGCACCCGGAACGAGATATGGGAAAACGTATCGCTCATCACATCATCTCCGATAATATCCTTGATTATATTGAGCTTTCCGATGATCACAGCGTCGTTGAGGTGAAAGCAGGAAGAAAAATGAGTGGAAAGACGCTGATCGATTTGGATATCCGCGCCCAGTACGGGTGTAACATCGTAGCCATCAAACGAGGAAAAGATGTCATCGTTTCCCCGATGGCCACCGAACAAGTGAATGCAAGCGACATTCTGATTGTCATCGGAGCCGATAAAGACGTCAACCGCTTTGAAAAAAACCTCGTCGTCGAAGATTAATAAAAGCAGCAGCTGTCTCCCAGCTGCTGCTTTTTTCATGACTTTCATATCATTTGATTCACACGGGTAACCAGTCCGTAAACAACTCGAAATATGATCGGAAATCCAACGATATTCATAATGAAACTCATCCAAAATCCTATATCCCCTGTCAAAATAGCGGTGATTAACAATAAAGCAACAGCGATTATGTACATTGAAACAGCCACCCAATAATATAAAGTCAAAAGCTTCGATTCCCTATAAGGATGGCCAAACAAAAACAAAACCATCTTCTTCACAAACCCATCCTCCATCTTCTACAGACCAAACGTTTCTTGGATTTTCTTTGCAACAACTCTCGGTTCAAGTTCTGTATTCGCGATCTTGATGTAGTTCTCCTCTGTTATTTCACCATCTTCGGTATTCATCCGCAAGTGGTCCATCGAAGCAATCATCCTTTTCTCCGATTCTTCTACATCTCTTTTGGAAGGTTTATGATCAAGTCTGTTGGGCGTACGATTCCTCCTGATTCTTTCATCCGAATCTGCCTCCAGTTCTACGAAATAAACATCTCCACCTTGCCTTTCGAAGATATCAACGATCGTTTCGACAAACGCCCAATCTTCCCGCTTATTAAATGCCCATATAAACGTAAAGATCATTCCATATTCATCACTTTTTGCATAAGTACGGAAGATTTCTTCTCTGAACATTTGAGACAAACGCCACATCTCATCAGTGAAACCAAAAAAAGGCTGAAGCAGTTCAATGGTCATGTGATTGTGAAGAAGCTTCAACCCCGTTATTTCTTCTAATTCCTGCCCGACTGTCATTTTACCGACAGCTTGAGGGCCGAATAATAAAACAAGTTTAATCACGTCCACCCCTCTTCCTTTATCACCACTAAGCTTTCCTATCTTCTATTTTTCACTCCATTTAAAATAACGGGAAGCAAGCACAATGGAAGCAACCGCAATTCCCAGCAAAATACCTACTTCCAGGCCATAGTCTGAAATAGGAGCTTCATTCCAAGTGCCGCGGAGCAATTGAATGACATAGTACAACGGTAAAACCTTCGCTACGTACTGAAGAATCGTCGGCATCATCTCCAAAGGAAACGTAGCCCCCGAGAGAAAAAGCATCAGGTTCAAAAAAAGCGAGCTGATGGCCGCTGCCGACTGTGTATTTTTAGCCAGTGACGTAACAAATAACGCGAACGGGAAAAAAGCAAGGATGCTGATCAATAAAGCAAGAAGTGTACTTCCGATATACACCGGGGGCTGAAGGTCGTACATGACCATCCCGAAAACCATAAGCAGGAGGGCGGATATGATGAAGATCACTGTCCCCTGGATCGTATGGGCTGCGAGAATCTTCCATGGTTGGAGCGGCGTCGATTGATACCTGCGCAGGACACCTGTTTCTCTATAGCCAGCGAGAACCGTTCCTAACGTGAAAAACGAGGTCGTGACTATATTGACACCGATCCAGGACGGGATGAAAACTTCAGCGAATGTAAATGGACCGGCCATGTCACCACTGAACATCGAGCCGAACAACCAGATCATCACAACAGGAAAGAGGAACGTCCAGAAAACACTGAGACGATCACGGAAAAACATTTTAGTTTCCAAGTTTGCTAATTTCACTACCGTATTCATCCTGTTTTCTCCTTTTCTAAATATTGCACGAACAGATCATCTAGAGACCCTCGATCAAACTTAAAATTTTTTAATGCTATGTCTTCCTCGTGACAATAAGTGAAAATTTGATAGGCCGTTTGTTGGAGGTCCTCACTGAACACTTTGAAGTCGCTGCCCTCATGCTCCACCCGAACCACTTCGCCTAATGTCAACAAGTATTCATAGGACATCCGTTCACTTTCAAAACCGATATAATGGGTCGCCACATCGTCAAGAAGAGCATCAGGGTTGTTCAAGGCTTTGAGCTCCCCGCTGTAAATCATGGCGACACGATCACACAGTTTTTCCGCTTCCTCCATGTAATGCGTGGTTACAACAACCGTGCTCCCTTTATCCCGCAAGGTACGAATCATCCCCCACATTTCACGCCTTGCATGAGGGTCAAGCCCCATGCTCGGTTCATCCAGAAACAACAGCTCAGGCTGGTGGAGCGTTGCCAGAGCAAGGGTGACCCGCTGCTTCCAGCCACCAGAGAGATCTTCGAAGTGGACATTAAGCTTTTCTCCAAGGTCCAGCATCTCAATCAATGTATCCTTTTGAGTACTTCCTTTGTAAAAGCTTGAAAACAAATCCAGCGCCTCTTTCACCTTCATTTTCTTCTGGATGGAGGTCGCCTGAAACTGCACCCCAATCCTTCGATTGAGTTCACGCAGCTGCTTCTCCGGGTTCAGACCCAACACCTCCACTTCTCCTGAAGTAGGTTTCTGAATGCCCTCTAAAATTTCAAGTGTCGTCGTCTTACCCGCTCCATTCGGTCCAATAATTCCAAAGATTTCTCCCTTTCTTACCGAAAAAGAAAGATTCTTAACCGCTTGTGTAGCTCCATAAGACTTGGATAAGTTGGCGACCTGGATGACGTGTTCGATGGTGACCGCTCCCTTCTTGCGCGTTTTATAAAGACTTCAGTGATCCCTTCTATCATTTCAAAGAAGCTGATGAAATATGGAAGTGGGATACTACACAAAACCACCCCGCCATCAACTTTTTCAAAATAAAGACCTCCTATGTATATTCAAGTACAGGATTAGTTTTCCTCTTTTTCCAGCGCTCTTTTCATCCCCAACCCTATTGACGTGCCAATGAGACCGCCGGCACCGAGACCGATGAAAAGCCTCCAATCAATCTCTCTGCCCTCCCATAAGCTTATAAGGAAGATCCCTGCAAGAACACCTACCAACCAGCCAATCCAGGACTTAAAAAACCTTTGAATAAGATCACCCCTATATAGGTTCAGATGTTATGGTCCACTTCAAGATTTAGTACGGTTTTAAAGCAGAAAGGTCCAACTCTTCACTTTCAATGACAATGGCGGTCATTCCTGTGTCCGTTCTCGTTTCATGCCATTCGTTTTTTCCCCAATAAACGGCGTCACCAGTTTTCACAGGCGTAAACTTTTCCGCTTCACCCCTGACTACCCCTTCTCCTTCAACCACCAGCAAAAGCTGCGGAACGACAGCCTGGTGGTAACCGATCACCCCATGTTCATCTAAATGCATGCCGCCGATATGCGCGACTTTTTGCGTCCTGGTTATGCGTCTCATGATGAAATCCGATTGGAACTTTGTAATCTTTTTACCGGTTTCTTTTTTAAATGAGTAAACCTCCATTTTTTCCTCCTTGTCAAACTCAATAAATAAGTTTGATTATAATCATGAAGCCGGTTCTGAAGGGAGAGCCATATATCTCGTAAAATATGCACCTAACATAAGAAGGGAGAGCGTAATCATCCAACTGAGGATACCCAGGCCATCCCACCAGTAGGCAGCAAGGTTTATTAAAGCAATGGCGTAAAAGCAGATAGATGTCAAAGCTGTTTTCCACCCCTTCACGCCTGTCTTCCTTCGCTTATGTACCAAAAAGGTTATCGATGCAAAGAGTGATAGAAGCATAAAGCTTGAGATAAGTATTTTCACCACATTCACCCCCTTCTTCTTTCTTAAAAATTATCCATGTATGCCATAAACTGAATGGAAAATCCGACGAGAAGCAGGATCCCTACAAGAAGACACCCGATATGGATTACTCGCTGCATGAATGTTTCTTCTTTCACTTTTTTTATCGTCACGAGCGGAAGCAAAGTCAATAGAACGCCAAACAGCAAAGCTAAATCCATCAATCATTCCCCTTTCATTGAAATAAATGATGCAGCAACCGTTCTTTGTCGTCAAAAAACTGCTTCATTATCGTGTGGTGGTTGGTCTCTTCAAGTGAGGTCTCGCCCATTCCTCTCTCGGTTAACTCCATGATTTTCGCATCAGGATAGGCCATCAACAAAGGAGAATGGGTGGAGATAATGAACTGGGAGCCTTCAAGAACAAGATCATGAATCCTTCGCAGCATCGACAATTGACGTAAAGGAGACAGGGCAGCTTCTGGCTCATCCAGTATGTATAACCCTCCGCCTTGAAAACGCTCAGTGAACGCTGCAAAAAAAGATTCGCCATGAGACTGCTCATGCAGAGATTTGCCTCCGAACGAATCGATGATTTTCCTTCCGCCTATTTCTCTGTCCAGCTCTTCAATGTTCGTGGCGACATTATAAAAACTCTCCGCTCGGAAAAAGAAGGAATCCTTTGGACGATGCACCCCTTTGGCGAGACGAAGGTATTCATCCAGATTGGAGTGAGAGTCATAGTTTGAAAAATTGAAGTTGAGCGTCCCGCCCTCCGGATTAAAACCGAGCGCAATCGCCATTCCTTCCAGCAATGTCGATTTCCCCATCCCGTTTTCACCGATAATATAGGTAACATGGGGATGTAACTGCAATTTTTCAAAATTACGAATGACGGGTAGATTGAGCGGGAAATCCTTATAGGATTGTATCTTTTCACGTTTTAGATCAATGGAACGAATATACTGGGTTTGTTTGTTTAACTTCGTCATTTAGCACCTCTGTTTAACAAGGATGAGAATCTGCCTATTGGAAACACTCTGAAATAAGCGTCCCCGCCTGCTATTTCCTTACCTCCTGATCCGTCGGCATGACTATGGCAGCCACAATATAAATCAGCCACGTCAAACCACCTGTGAAAAATCCGGAAACGACCACGATGATCCTCAAAATGCTTGCATCAATGTTAAACGTTTCACTCAGACCACCAAGAACTCCAGACAGTTGGCTGTCATCTGTAGAGCGATACAATTTTTTCATACCTATTCCCTCCATATTTAATTATTCAAAGATCCATTCAAAAAATGTAACCACATAATAAAGACTGTAAAAAAGCAGCACCTGCATTCCTAAAGATATAAGCAGTACCACTACCACACGCTTCACCGTCGGTTGTTTCAACTGCATGAAATAACCGGCGCCCCAGATGACATAGACCAAGAAGATCGCCATATTTTCACCTATATACGGATCTTCCTGTTCCACGAAGTGAAGTCCAAAATAAAGAAGAAATCCCCAAGCTAACAAGAGCACGAATAAAACAAGGTTCGTCATATGAATCACCTGACGAATAGTGTCCACTCCTTTCTTTAAGAGCTGCTGATTCCCATCGAAAGAAGTAGAAAGAACATTACAATCAGCACCCCGCCGTTCAATACGGACCCAGCTGTACCTGCGATAACTTTCTTAGAGAGAATTGCACAGGCAATACCTACGAGGGAAAGAGAGCTTCCAACAATCACCACCATGGGCAGATTGACGTCCGGTCCCCGCACCAAGAGAAACATAATTAAATTAATGATAACCATCCCCAAGGACACCCAGGCCCATTTGTTCATGGTTTTCCTCCCCTTCCGTTACAAGATGAACTTCTTCTTTCCTTCCTGTGTACCATTGATAGGCTTCGCCTGCAAACTGTGCCGGCAAATCCTCCATTGAAGTAAACCGGACAGGGTTCGCCTGATTAACGATATTTAACGATGCAAGGCCCACCTTTTTTTGTATAAATGTTTGCGAAGCTTCCATTTCAATAATTCTGCTTCTTTTAGATAAATAAAGGCTTGTCGTAAATCCACCTGAACGAAACTGAATGTATTGGTCATGAATTGCGTAGCTGGAATGATAATAACTCAGAACACGAGAAATCATAATAAGGATAAACAGGACGATGGAAAAGATCCACCAGGCTTGAGATATCCCTAATGGTTCTGGTTTGACAAAAAATATAAGGACTGTTGAAACCAACCATAGCCAGCTCGGTTTCAGCATTCTTATCCAAGCCGCCTGCTTTGGCAGGCGGTTCATGCGTGAGGATATACGATAATCAGCGAGTAGCTCCTCAATTAAGGAAGACGCCCGACTTACAGGAAGGTATGGGTAAAGCGCGGTCACTTCCGATTCCTCTCCACTTCCTCCCGCAGTCACAAACTTCACCATAGCAAGGCCAAGGATTCGTTTCATCAATGATTGCTCAACAAGAACCGCCTGTACTTTGCCTTTGGAAATCGATACATATTTCTCTTCAACCATTCCCTTCGTAATATAAATCGTGTCCTTGTCAGAAGCAATTTCATATTTCCCGTATTTTAAAATCGTACTTCCTATACCAAATACAGCAGAAAGGATCACGAACAGGAGAATAGTCGTGACAAGTACCGTCGTCGATTCAAATAGAAAAGAAAGAAAACCATCCACCTGCTTCTCAAAATGGAAATCATCTAATTTGGACAAGAATGAACCAATCACTGGGGTGAGGGCCAAAAAACTGAGAGAGGCAAACGAAGCCTTAAAAAGTTCCCTTTTCTTAGGAGTGAAATGAATCCTTTTATGAGAATCTATTGGATTGCACTCACTCTCAGTCCCCTTCTTCCGCTCTTTCAGTATAGGAACATCAACCTCTTCTGATGTTTCTTTTTGCTGTTTTAATTCTGGAGGCACCTTCCCTTGCACCCTCTGCTCGATCCTCGCTGCCTCTTCCTTTTTTAAAACAGGGAAGCGGATCGAACTCTCCCCTCCCTGCATGCTCGTTTCAAGTGTTAGGGAAGTCATACCGAAAACCCGGTGAAACCATTTCAATTCCTTTTGTACATTTTGAATTTTAGAATAAGGAACCGTCTTCTGCGTGGTTGTAAACAACCGGCTTGCCATATGTACAGCTTTGTCATCTAATTGATAGGTACGAGAATACCATTTGAAAGGAAGATAAAGCACCGTCAACATAAATAAAACAACGACACCATAACGCCCGTATACAAAAAACCACGTTTCAGAACCTGCTTTTACCACAAAGAAAAAGATGAACAAAAACAGGCTGTTTTTAATTAATTTTCCTAACTCATAAACCATCATCATTGGATGATTTCGCTTTCTGTTCATCTTTCCACCTCTTCCACTTTGGCATAAACCGCGATTCGATCCCTTAATTCAAAGGCTTTCTGTTTAGGAAGGGCAAGGATTTCATGATCAGATCCTACCGTGTTTATTTTGAGAGAGTAGAGATTGTACTTTTTGAGTAACGGCCCCTGATGAGTTGAAACCGACTGTATTTTAGTCATCGGAATGATGTGATGCTGTTCATGAAGAGCGCCCGATTTCAATTGTAAATATTCTTCGTTCACGTCATACCGCCAATTTTTATATAACAATGATACTCTAAAGAACGACCAGATGGTTGACACAACGGAGAGTACAGTGAGAGCGATAAGGATCCATACAACCCAGTCATACCAGGACAAATAATGGTCAGCGACGAACAGAGCTCCAAGGATCACGAACCCAATCAGATTCCCTATGGTTTCACTAATGATCCATACTTTCATACTGTCCTTCGATAATTGTTGTTTGGGAGCTTCCATCAACGCCTGCATCTCCATCTCTCCTCATAAGCTTATCGTGTAGGAAGAAGTCATTTCTTCCACTATCCTATACGACTGTGAATCCAAACGGTTTCATAAATACTTCCAAAAAAATAAAGAAACAACCTTCTTTCCTCTTGCGCCTGAATTCGAAGTCTCAGATAATTTGAGAATATGAAAAAAAGCCTCTGCCCTGAGGGAGGAGACTTCTAATCAAACTAATTTTCTATTGAACGGTCAGCAAATAGGTTTTCTTTCATAGCATAAATCGCCGCCTGTGTACGATCATGGACCTGCAGCTTGCTTAATAGATTACTCACATGCGTCTTAACCGTTTTTTCTGTGATGTACAAATCGCTCGCAATTTCTTTGTTGCTTTTCCCAAGCGTGATTTGATATAACACATCTTTCTCCCTGGTCGTCAGCTTGAAATGGACACCAGGTTCCTTCTTATTTGTTCCATTACTCATTTGCTCCAAAAGGAGGTTCGTCGCTTTCGGATGGAGCAGCTTCTCCCCTTTGGAGGCGGCTTTGATTGTTTTAACAAGTTCGTCAGGATCGACATCTTTCAGTTGGTATCCGACAGCCCCGGCCTGGAGCGCAGGAATGACATGATCCTGATCAGAATAACTTGTCAGAACGACCACTTTCACCTCCGGATGGGCTTCACGCAACTTTTTCGTCGCTTCCACACCATCCATCACCGGCATCATCAAATCCATCAGCACGACATCAGGGTTCCATTTTTCATACGCGTGCAGTGCTTTTTCCCCGTTTTCCACTTCTCCGATGACCTCGATATCCTCCTGTGTATTCAAAAAAAACTTCAACCCTCTTAAAACTACAAGATGATCATCGACCAGCATCACTCTAATCTTCATGCTCACCCCTCCTCTCCTTTCTGTGCGGTAAAAAGACCTCGACCGTCGTTCCCGCCCCCGGTTCGCTTCTCACAGAAAGTTCTCCAGCTAATAATTCCGCCCGTTCTTTCATGCTGATTAATCCGAGCGTATGCCTATTTTCGCCCGCTTCTACCAGAAAACCATCCCCATGGTCCGTCACAGTCATGCCCGCTCCTTCTTTTGTATCAAAAAGTCGGACGGTAACCTCTCTCGTATTTGCGTGTTTCCCAACATTGTTCATCGCTTCCTGTCCGATTCGCCACAGCGTTTCTTCTGCCTGACGTGACCAGTCGGGGAGACGTTCCATATCAAACTGGACACAGAGACCAAGATGCTCTCCATATTTTTTCATGGCAGAAAGCAGTCCCTCTTCCAGTCCTACCGGGCGCAGCTGCCAAATCAATGAACGCATCTCTTTTAAGGACTGCTGGGACATGGACAGCATGTCATCCATCAATTCCCCCAGAGAGGAATCATACTTTGACACCATTTCCTTTGCACCTTTTGCCGTCAACGATAAGGAAAAAAGTTTCTGATTTACAGAGTCGTGCAAATCGCGCGCGAGCCTTTTCCGCTCTTCATGAAGCAGCAGTTCCTGCCGTTTTTCTTTAAGGGCGATGCTCTCATAAACGAGGGTCAAATGGCGTGCCAGGGCTCTCAGAAATTCCCCATCCCCAGGCTGAAACGAGGTACCTTCCGGTGGTGTAATCCAAACGCCCCCCTGCACAACCTTCTCTCTTGCGATTGGAATGACAGCAAGGGAATCGTCGACCCTGACTTCTTCTAATAACCCAGAAGCCGAATTTTTGCCCATTTGATTTTTTATGTAACAATCGACCGAAGACCAGCCAAATATCTTTTTTCCTTCCTTTTCCAATATATCTTGCAAATCATAAAAATCATCCGCAGACCATAAAAACCCGGCAAACTGATTCAATTTTTCAAAACTCTCGGCACGTCTCTGCTCCTCTTGATACAAGCGCGTCCTGCGGATTGCTGTCCCGATTTGAAAGCCGAGGGATTGAAGCATGGTCAATTCTTCCTGCGAAAACTTTTCTTTTCGAGGGGAAGCCACGTTCAACAAACCGAAAGATTCTTCTCCATCCCCTAGAGGAATCGTAGCGTGGTGGGTAATCCCATTCGTATCTCCCCAGGCATTCTCGATCGCTTTATTCAGCCGTTTGCATTCGATGATGTTGACTGGATGCGTCAGCGTTCCATTGCGGTAACGGCTTAAACAGTGACAGCCTCCGCTGCACATCGGCTCGTACTCCCCCCAAGCTAAAGCTGGAGGAAGTCCATGATGAGCAGCGAGTACATATTCTTCCGGACTGTCGATGAGGAAAACCCAGCCCGTATCAAGCTTTGTCAGTTCGAGCAACTTCTCGAGGACCGTCTGAAGCATCACTGTCATGTCATTACACCGGTTCAGCGTTTCAGCGATCACTTTCATAATGTTCAATTCTTCCACCCGTTCATATCCACTCATTTAGGCACCTCCTTCTGCTTAGTCATGTCGAACCTCTATTAAGTTTGTCGAATCACTTAATATCCAGCCCGTATTCTTAAGTAGCTATTTCGAATGCTCAAATAACCCCCATTCAACTGCTCTTCACGTCCATAAAGCGTTGCCCTATCGATTCCGACAGCAATAGATCAAGCTTTTCTTCCATTTCCGACTTCAATCGGTTTCCTTCAAAGTGTTCCGGATCAAAAATCAACTGCTCTGGAGCCACGGTTGCGTAAAGTCCACGGCCGACGGTACGCATTTGATTCAGTGCATTGATGCCGCCTTTCCCGCCTCCTGAAACAGCAAACAGCAGTGTAGGTTTCCCTTTAAAATGCCCCCCACTCAAATACTCCAGTGCATTTTTTAACGCACCGCTCATACCATTATGATATTCCGGTGACACCCAAATAAAACGGTCCGCTTCTGAGACAACCCTTCGCAGCCACTGCACAGAAGGGTGATTTCCCTGCGACTCTTCTCCATTGAATAATGGAAGATCAAGCATACTTAAGTCGACCAACGTGCCCCCCAATTTATGCTGTAAAATCTGAGCGACAATTTTTGTCCGCCCATTCTTCCTCGGTGTTCCACTAAAAATCACGATACTCATTTTGATAACCTCCTTCCTTCTAGGTTATGGGAAAAGGCATCGTCTTGAATCCGAGGATGGTACGAACATCATCTACACCATTGGACCGAAAACATACGTTCGTTTATAAGGGAAGAAAATCATCCGGTTGAACGGGCTGGCCCGGGGGAAGAGGTTGGACATCCCCGCCTTCTCCTGGTGGAAGAGGAAGACTGTTCACAGACCGATAAAAGAGATCGAAGAAGTGTATTCTGGACATGAATACCGTTTCTTCTTCTGAAATCAAATAGACGTTCTCCCGCTCGTCTCCATAATAGATGTGGATCATCTCTTCATCTCCAAAATCCAAGGTTCCCAGTTTTTCTGATTTTGTCCATCTTCCTTTTACAGGAGCGGCTTTGTTTACCCCTTCAGTGATTCTCATGATTCCCTCCACAGATTCAATCTGTATCCTTCGCTTCATCTCCGTATCATAAAGAACGAGGGTAGATGGAACCTGTGTGACGTCAACGTTTTTCGACCGCTCAACCGCTTTTTCCTCTTTGACGACAACAGCATCCACGGGCATCGCACCAAACAGCACCAGTACCATGACGAAAGCCAACCTCTTCATCCACTCACCCTTCCTGGAGTTTTATACAAAAAACACTTGAACCTTCACCGATTCAAGCGTCTCTCGCTGCTATTTTTTAAATATGGACATAATCTTACCAAGTGTCCCGCGGGAATGTTTGACGGAATGTTCCAACCGTTCATTGAACTCACTTTGGGAGCGCCACTCTTTTTTCTGTTCTTCACGCATCTCACGGATTTCTTTTTGAAGATATTCCGACTTCTCCTGCTCTTCACGCAGCAATTCTTCATACTGCTCTTTCTGCTGCTGCATCATCTTGTCCATTTTCGTATGCGTCTTCTGTGAAAAATTACCGACCCCGGAGCTGATGACATGGTGATCCTGTTTCAAGCGGGAAACGGTCGTTTTCAATTCAGCCATATCATTTTTCAACTGAACGTTCATTTCTCTTGAGGCGGCAAGCTCACTGGCAAGGAAACGAAACATTTCTTTCATCTGATCGGAATCCTCAAGGCCTGTCCCGTCATATGTATCGGAAAGCGCGAGTTCGCGCGACTCATAGCCTGCGAGAAGCTCCCGCTGTTCTTCTACAATTTCTTTGATTTTATCTTCTTTCGGCAATTCAGAATCGCGGATTGTTTTAAGAGCCTCGACATCTGACCTCACAAAAATCCTCCGGTCGCCGTCTTTGAAAAATTCGTACCCGTTCTGTTCAAGTAGCTGCCCATACCGTCTGACCGTCGTTGTGGCGATCCCGACTTCTTCAGCTACTTCCTTCGTAGAGAAAGCGCGTTCGTTCGGTTGTATATCGTGGCGCATATCGGGCCTCCTTTTCTACCTATAGATTAAATACTACTTCTATTATAAAAGTTTTTCGACTTTCTGCCCATCCACATTCGGTTTTATTTTTCACCATGAAGTTCCGCGCTTGTTTACCATCACAAAAACTTCTCCATGCGGATGTCCGCCCATTTGCTTCCGTTCCAATATGTAAAATCCGGGATTCTCGCAATCTCTTCATACCCAAGGTTTCTGTACAGCTTCTGTGCCTTTTTATTGAATTCGAATACCCCGAGCTCTACCCTGCCTAACCCTTCCGCTTTGATACGATCCTCCAAATAACGGATGGCCTCATATCCAATTCCTTTTCCCCGACCGGCTGCCTCCCCGATGGTGATTCCAATCCAGGCTGTATCTTTATCTTTCCTATGTAAATGACTAGGATTGACCATGTAATTCATTTCTCCAACAAGTTCACCATCCATATAGATAAGGAAAATTTCATGGTTTTTCATCCGCTGTTTCAAACTTTCCTTTGTTACTTCATATCTTTTCTCCAGTGCCTCCTGATTCGGATTTGGACGGACCATCGGAATAAGTTCGGTATCATTTTCCCATCGATGATAGGCCGATGCGATTTGTATCGTTGGCTCTGTCAGTTTTTCAAATGTAACCACCATGACTGCCTCCCCTTTCCCTACATAACCTGAATGATTTCCTCCGCCAAATTTCCCATGCTATAGTTTTCGGAATCTTTTCTTTATATATGGGAGTCTCTAATGATTCGTTGTTCTTCTATTAAAACATATTCTCTCCCTTACACGCATAGATTCATTGGTTTACAATGAATGAAGATGAAACACAAGGAGGTCGAATGTGAAAAAAGCAGCACTTACGATTCTCATGCTTCTAACCGTTCTCACCGGCTGCATGAATGAATCCTCAAACAATGAAGAGACCAAAGAAAAAAATAAAACTTACACTGCAGATAACGTCTACCAATGGCTCAATGAATCAAACCTTCTGGACGGTGAGAAGGAACCATTATCTGAAAGTGTCCAGGAACACGAGCAATTCGTGAACGGCTATTCCATAGGGGATATCGACATTATTGAATATGAAACGGCTGAAGGCACAGAGCACCTCAAAGATCACCCAATCGCCCTTGCTCATGAGAACATTGTCCTCATGTTTCTCGGACAGATGTCACAAAAAGACAGCTTCCGTGAGGTTTTAGAAGCTAGAAAGCCCCTTGATGGACTCTATAGAGGCTACTATAACTCTGCAGCACAACAGTCTTTTGTCCGCCAATTTCGCGATGACGAATTCAATGGACTCAAAGAGACGGTGGATCAATTTTATAAGCTGGATGATTCGTTGAAGTCTGACACGTTTACAAGATTCATGTATCAAAAAGAGGTGACATGGAAAGGCACGCTTGTCCAAACGTTCCCTGATTTTCTCGTCCTTTATGCAGGAGACTCCTACAATGGAGAAAATTGGATGAATATTGAGACGACCAGCCAAGAGATGCTGCCTCACATCGTTGTCGTCAAAACTCAGAACGTTGAGGGGCAATCGTTGGATTTAAACATAAAAAGAGGAGATCCCATTACTGTCAAAGGACACATCAACAAACAAGGGTCTTTAGAGAAGAATACTCATTGGGGGATAGAAAAGGGAATGGTTATTGAACAATAAGTCGTGCAGAAATCTTCATTCTAAGAGGAGTCGATGATTCGCTAAAACGTGGATATTGGGGATTGTGATGACTTTAGCTCAACACGCTCTCCAACATATTCATGGAACAGGAACAGGAATAAATTCAAACAGATACGCAAAAAACAAGGCAATGGCTACTAAAGAAACGGCCAGCTTCCGTTTCTTGTATTCTATAAACGCAAATGCTGCAATTCCTAATATCGTTAGTCCATAAAAAACAAAATCGAACCATCGCTCCTCTATGAAGAACGTTTTCATCGTATACAAAAGCCAGTAAAAAAGCACCGCATAAAGATACCATTTGGTGTGTTTAGACTCTCTTTGATTATCTTCCATGTATCATTCTCCTTCAAAAAACAGGGTGGTATTTCCAGGGGTTTTACTTTTTACCGCTTCCTGTTACCTATAGTCATGACTATGATTCATCCGTGTACTGTCGGAAGCGTGGTTTACTGAAGTAAGCACCTGTAAGTAGGAATAAAAGGGACGCAAGCATACCTGTCGCCGCCTGATTCATCAAAAGAGAAACCGGAATAGTGATGGATGCTAATAGAAAAAAGATTTTCATCATTCTTTATCCTCCTTCTCAATCTTCCCCTCCCCCTCGGAGCTGGTCTCCTATGCTTAGGAAAAGATGGATCGCGTGAAAGCGAACCTACTATTACAGAGACGGATGGTCACTCGGGAGTGTATTGGCAAGAAAGATGTAAAGGAAAAGAGAGACCGGAAATGTAAGGACAAACAAAAGACGAACGGCCATAGGAAAAAGCCCAAAATGATGAGCAATCCCTGCACAGACCCCATGCAGGGATTGATTTGTCAACGATCTTTTCATTTTTCACTCCCCCTTTCAGCCTTGAATCATCCTGTAAATTCACATTTCATTAGAAGAAAAACTCATAAGTCTATGAATAGCAACAAACCTGGAGACGATTGCCATCCAAATCGTAAAAATCGAAATAATAATTATCTGCGTCGGTGTGCTTGTCCCCTACGTCTACCTGTTTCTCTTTTAATTGTTCATAAGTCTCATCAATATTCCTCGAGTAAAAAATCGGGTAGCTCCGACTTGGCGACTCCACGTTTGCTTCTTCAATCGTCAAGGGGACCGGATGATTGCCGATGGAAAGCACGCGGTATCCTTCCCCTTTAAAAGAAATGGTAAACCCCAGCTTTTCCTCATACCATGACCCCGCTCTCTCAGCGTCTTTCACGGTCAGACACATCGTATCGATCTTTTCAATCATACCGAACCTTCTCCCTGCTCATATATTTTTCTCGCATGGGCCTTTTGCTGCGACTTCCACGTCCGAATCATATGGGGAACCCCGACACTCAAACTGACCAGTAAACTCCACATCACGTAGCGCCAATCCCCTGTAATTAAAGCGACCACAACAAAAAAGGCGAGCTGCCCCACAAGGGCAAACCATGAAGCAATCCAGGCAAACGTCAGGTTTTCTTTCATCCCATCCCCACTCTCCTATGGTAAATGATTCCTTTTACTCATCGTATCATAAAATCCGTCAGACAGAACAAAAAAGCCACTGAAACTTTTCAGTGACTTTTCTGCTTTTACCACCAGTATGAGTATGGATAATAATACGGCCACCATCTTCGGATCCCCCAAAACGGAAAGCCGAACAGCCCGAACGGTCCAAAGAATGGGAAGAACAGCCGGCTGTCCTCCTGGTTTACATCTCGGTTTTGTCCTTGTTGTCCTTGCTGGCCTTGCTGGCCTTGCTGGCCTGTTGGCATAATCAAATTCATTTGATTATGATCATAGCTGTGCAGCAGCCCTGTATGTGTCTGCCCATCCGCCATTTCGATTTGAACCATTTGATAAAGGTTTTGCCTGCAAAAGTCATGGATGTTTTTAGACTGGTTTCCACTTCCCTGCATCTGTGGGTTACCTGTATTGTTCATCACATCACCCTCCTTTGACTCTTCACATTTTATGCAAAGCGCCCAGGAAGGTGATAGAAAATTAAGGAGGCTCTATTCGAACATTACAAACGAATAGCAGCGTTGATCAGCGCATAACTCCCCCCTTACAGAAAAAGATTTCTCAAGTACAACACTCCATAGAGGGCTCCACCCAAAAGCCCAATCATTAATCCAACCATGATAAATCCGTAGATGAATCCTTTGAGCATGGAGAGGATATCAAGGGCCATGTTTTTTATTGTGCATAACATAAAATTCATGTGACGACTCCTTCACTACTGCCATTTCTTAAATGCTTTCCAAAGTTTCTTCCACTTCTGTTCCATGGGCTTCTCTGATTCTGAGCGTTGTTTCTGCCATTCATTATAGCTCGCGATCCCGATCAGAACGAGTCCTGCAATCAATAGATAGACCCACCACGGAAGATTGCCCCAATACGGGCGTGTCTGGTAAATGATGTTAAAAATGAGGACACCCATCCCGACAAGAAAGTACGATTTGATCCGGAGCTGCATACCTGTAATCATTGAAACGAGTGACAAACCTCCGATGATCCAGGCATCCCAGATCGTGTGGCTCTGAATGGCATCAAGCACAAGATAGCCCGCGATTAAAAGCAAAGCAGCCAACTGAACATAGGACATCACCTCTCGAGACGCAGACCATAGTTTTTTTCTGACAAACACAAGGACCATCAACACCGGGAGGGTCTGAACCTCTGCCATGATCAAGTCAGGGATGAATTCATTGTAGGCGGCAATGATCATCAAGTATCCTCCATAGATACTGACTATGGTACCTGTATAAAAGACATTCTGAAGGAATTTTTCGGAACATTTCTTACCGCCAAGGTAGAACCATAAGCTAAGAAGTCCTACAGGGAGAATCCGTATCCAGACACTTTCATCCCACAAAGTGTACAAATTTAAATATCCAATATACAAAAGTGCTGTCCACGTATAGGCATCAGCACGGAGTGCAGGTCCGAACAGTCTTTTTTGCAGAAGCATTCCTGCTGCAAGAAGAACCAGTGTACCTAAAGCCAGGACAAGAATCACGTCCATATCGGTCCAAAACACCCGCAGTTTTTCCCATAACCCGAAGGTCAAAAGCAATGGAACAAAGCGGACGATCGGCCATGACCTCTGATGCAGGAAAAAGAGGGTGAAAACGGTGTAGCCAATCACCATCAGCCATTCTCCCTCCGCCACCAGAGAAACGTTGGAAATCACGACGAACAGACCTAAAATGGAAAAGGGAATGATGTACCATTCTATACGTTTTTTCCACTCGGGAGATACGAAAAACCAGAGGATTGCAAACAAGACACTGCTGGCCAAAAACGCATACTCATAAGGCATCTCATTCCATCCTAGTTCTATCGGAAGGGTAACAACCAGAAAATATCCAGTCGTTAGTGCAGCGTACAACATCGTTTTAATTCCTGATTCTCTTCCTGCTTTCAAAGCGCTGAAGACATACACCGCTAAAGGAATCATTAACAGGACCGGGTGAACATGTTCTGGACCCAACTGATCCAGTAAAATGAGAAGGATAATAAACGGCTGAACAATATGTCCCAGCAAATAGAAATGCGGGCGCATCCCTTTTGATATCTGTCCCCCCCATTCACCAACGGCAATCAAGATCACTGGTGCGAAAACCATAAACAACAGGACGCTGGAAAATGAATCTATACGCAGTGGAGCAATCAATGATGTGTAAAAGGCGAGTGATGCGACAGATACTAAACTCCAATAGTACGTTTTTTTTGAATAGTGGACAAGCAGGTACATCATCCCGATGCCTCCGAGTAACAAGAGCGGCCGGACAAGATTTGGGTCCACACCGTCATCTGTTAGCAGGAGCAGCATAGCCGCCACGTAGGTTCCCTCAGCGATATAAAACGTCGACCATGCAAAATCATTTTCCCCAATCTTTTTCCAAACATAATGAAGGCCAAGTAAAAGGATACCTGTTAATGCGATATGGAATGAAATGGAATAGCCTTCACTGTAGGCAGGCACCCATTCGAGTAACTTTTGATAAAAAATGACGGAAGCAGCTACCAATCCAGATGGATGCACCCAGACAGCCGTACGAGTCATATCGGCATGTGGGGAGCTCTTTTTCACAAAATAAGCAAGCAGACTGAAAATAAGCAGCATGACCGCACTATACCCGTACTGCAGATCATAAAGGGCGAAGTATAAACACCCCGTCAGGACGAATAAAGACGTATAAAAACTGCTATCCTTCACTGCATGCAGCCACTTGATTTTCGTCCAGATTCCTACATATAAAAACAGGAGAGAAGCGGCTGTAAATAGGAAAAAGAACAAAGGTCCCGTCTGACTTAAATCCCACAGCTGAGCCGCAGATACAAAAAAGAACACAGGTGCTAAATACGTGAAAATCACATGATTCGTCACATTCGATAAGACAAGATAGTTGATCATGATGACAATATAGGCGAGTAGCAGTAGCCATGAACTGGTCTGCTCCTTGATCAAGATGCTTTCATAAGTAATATAGATGAAAGCCAAAAATGAAACGATCCCGCTCGTCAAACGGAATACCTTTTCAATGAATGTATGGTGTCTAAAAGCATATGCGAATCCGAGGTAAAGCAGGCCGACAACCGCATACACAAGAGAATTGATGGCATACAACGGCGTATTCTCGACAAGCTGGTAGACGGCATACACGAGCATCACAGAAAAGACAAACTGATATTCTTTCGTTTTATAAACAAAAACCATCGCCATATAGACACTGGCGGTTAATAACAGGTTGAAACTGTAAAACACTTCGTTTTCATAGAAAAACAGCATCAACGAGGTTGAGATCACGAGATTCAATTGGGCGAAAAATGGCACCTCCTTGAGGAATAACTGGAGGTAACTCCTACTTTTCAACTGAATATAGACGACAAGCAAACCGGCATTATACAACATTAATCCAAGATAAAAAGCATCCAATGATAACGGGAGTGTTCCAAGCATGAAACCTACCGAAAGCGATAGAAACAAGAGCGAAATCCATACATAAAGACGCGAACGATGGACAAACGCATGCCTCACGTATAAAGGGAGCGGAATCGCCGTCCCCATTAAACCGAGCAGGTACCTTCCTTCGCCATTCAAGGATAAATAGGTACCGAAGAGCTCAAAGTAACCGATAGCTACAATCACGATGGGAATGAGCAGACTTCCAAGTGTTAAAAATGCGAAAGCTGTCTGTTTGATCTTCAAGAAACGGCCGGTTCCATAGCTTAAAGCGAAAAAAAACAGCGATACGCACGAGATTGAAACGACCTTCGTAGCCGCTCCCAGCTGATCCCACTGGCTCGTCGCAACGATCAAACCTGTAATAAGCAGGATGGAAACACCTAAGATCAACGTCCACGTGATGTTCCGTTCGCGGATTTGTTCCGGTGAGCGTTCTTTTTTCTTTTTGACAGGTTTGGGTTTCGGTGCTGGTTTCGACTTTTTCTTCTGGGCTGGAGCTGAGTCTAGTTGATCCTCTTGTTTAATGAACGACTGCTTTCTATCTATCGATTCATAGTCTGCGAGATACGCGCCCTGCGCCTGCAGAAGTTTCTTGTATTCTTGATCTGTTATGTACCCATTTTCCTTCAGATGATTCAATTGCTCTCTGAATACCCTCTGTTTCTCTTCCTTTGATAAGGCGGCCATTTCTTTCCCCTCCCAACTACTCCTTTTGTGTAATTTTACACCTAAAAAATATTTCTTGCAACATTTTCCATTAAACTCACTTCCATAAAAGAAGCCAATCAAAAAAAAGAAGGCTGCTCATTACAGAGCAACCACTGCCTTCTTTCGGCACATATATCCATAAGCTATACTTCCATTTTATGTAACTCCATTGTAACATATTTAAAATATTCTCCCAGGACTTTTGATCGTTTATTTCCTTAAGATTTCTTCCAACGTAGATTCAAGAGTTGGATATTGGAACGTGAAACCTGATTCCTCTAATCTTGCAGGTATCACCCATCTGCTCTTCAATACGAGCTCCGATTCTGTCCGAATAAGGGCTGAACCTATCTCGAGCATCCATTTAGGTGCTGGTAAACCGAAAGACCGGTTCGACCTTTCACGGAGCAGACGCATGAGTTCTTCATTGGAGACAGGGTTTGGTGCGGCGCAATTGAATACACCCTCTAACTGTTTGTTATCTTCTATAAACAAACACACCCGATGCAGGTCTTCCACATGAATCCAGCTAAACATTTGCTTTCCGGAACCTTGGGGCCCGCCAAGTCCGAACTTCACTAAATTTTCGTATGGGGTCATCACTCCTCCATGCTTTCCTAAGACAATGGCTGTTCGAAGGGCTACTTTTCTCGTTCCGGGTGTGGGTAAGGCGAAGAAGTTGTCTTCCCAATTCGTAGCCACATTCACCGAAAAGCCGGTTCCGATCTCTCCATCTTCCTCCGTCATCGGTTTGTCATCCGCATGCCGATAAATGGTGGCCGTACTTGAGTTCAGCCAAACTTCCGGGGGAACAGAACATTTCTGGACAGCTTCCCCAAGGATATTCGTCGTCACCACTCTGGAAATCATAATTTCATTTTTATTATTTGTGTTATATCGGCAATTGACGGATTTTCCGGCAAGGTTTATAAGCAGGTCTGCCCCTTCAAGTGCCTCTACAATCCCTTTTTGATCCTGCCATTGAATGTTCCCATTGCCTCTCGAGATGACATGGACTTCATAGCCGAGATCCTCGAATCTTTTTTGAAAATACTCTCCTATAAAACCAGTTCCTCCAGCTAGAATTACTTTTTTCACGGCGCAAAACTCCCTTTTATACTTAAACTCATCTTAAGACCATTCTACGGAATTCATCTATACTTGTACAATTTTCCATCACAGGTGACTCCGCCGATCACACCACTCACCTTCCCCCTTCTGCCACATACCTTTCTTTTCATGACAGAAATCACATGCACATCTATACTATCAATAGAAAGACAGACGGGAGGTTAAAGGGTTAATGAAATTAATCGTAGATATCAATGACACGTACGAAGAAACAAAAGTGACCGTAGAGTGTAAAAAAGTGGATCCATCCGTTAGAAAAATACTCGATGTTTTGGAGGAAGAAAAACATGATTTAGTAATTGGTTATAAAGAAGACCGGCAGCACCTTCTTAAACCGCGGGACGTTGAGTATTTCTACACAGAAAAAGAAACCGTCTACGCCTCTCACACAAAAGGAAAGTACAGAATAAGAGAAAAGCTTTATGAGCTGCACGAATCTCTACCATCCGACCAGTTTATCCGCCTATCGAAATCAACCATTGCCAACCTATATAAAATCAGTCATTTTGAGCCTTCCTTTCACGGAACACTGGTCGTTCATTTTCAGTCAGGCAACAAAGAATTTGCATCCAGGCATTATGTAAAAGAAATCAAAAACATCTTAAAAATGAACAGGAGGAAAGAAAAATGAGAACGTTTTTATTTAGAAGCATGATCGGCATCTTCTTCGGGGCATTTCTTGCGATTATGATGACTTATGCTGTCATTTGGTTCGGGGATGTGGAAACACTCGCTGCAGAAGGGTTCATTCGAAACTCGCTCGGGAGCATGTTCTGCGGCTGGTTCTTCTCCGTCACGCCTTTATATTTTGAAATCACAACGCTCAAACTGTGGCAGCAAACGCTCTTACATTTCATCACGGTCTCTCTGCTTTATTTCATCATCAGCTTCGGCATCGGATGGATTTCATTTCAAATGACCACAGCTATGATCTCCATCCTTGCGTTCTTGATCATCTATCTCTTAATCTGGATTGGATTCTATCTATATTTCAGGTCCGAATCCAGGAAATTGAATGAAGAACTGAATCATATCGAATAAAAAAGCGCCTCGAACCTATCAAAGGTTCAAGGCGTTTTTTTACGGAATCAGGAAGAGGTCGCAAGCAGGTCGCCATCTTCTTCATAGTGGTCAAGCACAGCATCTACGTAATAAATATCTCCATAACAGGCGTCGTATTGTTCCGCTTCCTCTCGGATGCAGCTGTATTTGCCTGTATGTTTTAATTCCTCATATTTCTTAGATGAAAATTCAATGACCAGTTCCTGCGTATATTCGCCACCATTCTTTTTTACAAAATCAATGAACCCTGCACCAAAATTGTACGACTGCAGAGCAAGTTTCACATCTCCGTCAGCGCGTTCCAATGTTTTTGCGAAATAGGCCACTCCCTGCTCGATGGACGTTTCAGGATCTTCAATACAGCCTACTTCCCCACAATGAGATTCAGATGCCTGCATCGGGTCGTCCCCCCGTCCACCAGACTCCTGCGTCATCAAAGCCAACAGGATATCCTTGTATTCCCTGATGCCTTCCTGTTCCGCATATGTTGCCATTTCATCTTCATACTGCAGCACCTGCTGTGGCAGATCCGGTTCCTTTGCCTCTTCCGTCGTCCAGCTGCTCATGATTCCATCTCCAAGCTGACTTTTCATTGTGAAAAATACGAGTCCGAGCAGAAAGAGAGGGAGAAGAAAGGCTCCCCACGAGCGTCCTGTGTTTCTATGACTCTTCTTATTCATCCTTCTCCCCCTCCCTTCGACTAGATTCTATTTATATCTTACCATTTCCTGATAGAATTAACTTTCCATAAGCATTCCATAGAGCCGATTGCGGCAAGCGCTCTCCCATTCTTTTTTTGAAAATCAAAAAACCGCCACGAAATGTGACGGCTATTTCTTTTCATCCAAATAGATAAATTCCGGTGTGGGATGACTTAAAAATTCATGATGCGAAATCGTCCACGCATACGCACCAGCATAATCAAAAATCACAACATCTCCTGCTCTTAGTTCCTCCACATGTTCCCTTCTCACTAGAACATCATTAGGCGTACATAGCTCTCCGGCAATCGTCACTTCTGCCTCTTTCACCCCCGGTCTTTCATAAGGAGCCTCCCATTCTTCAACCGGATGAATGCGGAAGGGGTGATTCATTTTCCAGGCAGCAGGCAGCCGGAGATGATGCGATCCCCCACGAATGAGGGCAAAATGCTGATCATGGTTCGCTTTTACATCGATGACTTCGGTTACGTACGAACCAGCCGCAGACGTCATGAATCTCCCAAGTTCCAGCACCAAAGCAAGCCCGTCCATTCGGGGTTCCAATTTATGAAGTCCTGTGGCGAACGTGTCCCAATCAAAAGGTTCTTCCGGGTTCCAATAATTGATGCCGATGCCTCCACCAATATCGACCGTACGGATGCTCAATCCAAAACGTGTCCTCCAACTCTTCGCTTTTTCCAAGCACATAGAAACAAATTGCACATGGGCCTGAGCTTTCAGATTGTTGGACATGGCATGGAAATGGAACCCGTCAATACTCACATGATTCATCTCCAGCGCTTTTTGAATGATCAGCGGCACCTCACGTTCATCCACACCAAATTGAGTCGGGACGCCGGACATCATATGATGACTTTCCGGAACATCACGACTCAAATTGACACGAATCAGTATCGGAGTGATGACACCTTTTTGGTTGGATAACCATTCGATACGGTTCAAATCATGGAAACTTTCAACGTTAATGGCTTCCACTCCTGCATCAATCGCTTCCTCTATCTCCTCCTGTTTTTTTGCGGGAGCGCCGAAGAGCATAGGTTTTTGATGGGGCACCTTCTGCAGCTCGCCTCCTGAAGCGACTTCAAATCCGTCGACCATCGTAGCGAGAGTTCCGAGAATACGCGGATCCGGATTCGCTTTTACTGCATAAAAAAGCCGGCAAAAACCCGGAAGACTGTTTTTCAATGTTTCCACATGCTTCCGTAACTGACCTAAATCATAAACATAGGCACATACGGGGCCGTCTTGTTTACGCTTTTTATTTTCTATATATTGTTCAATTCTCATCACTGCATCCTCACATTTCCTTTTAAGCTAAAGGATTCGGCACTTCCGTGTAAGCATCCCCTTTACTATTGCTCAACCTCATTTGAGTCAATGACTTATGCATGACCGTCGGCTGGAATAAAAAGGTTCGATCTTCGGCCACTTGGGTGGCCAGATCCTTCACTCGGGACAGCCGATCCAACTCTTCCTTTACCACTCTTTTCACTTCTAACCAAAAGGTTTCTTCCGCTAATCCTGAATATCGAACGAGCTGACGGATGATTTCTCCCAAATGGTTTTGAAATACGGTGTAATACAACTTATTATGCATCGAAGAACGATCGTTCGTCACACTCACTGAATCAGCGGCAAACTTCGGACGAATCCCTTGTTTCCGAAGACGTTCCGGATAAACTCTCGTTCCTCCCCAGTCCCGGAAAAAAAAGCGGGTTAAACGACCATTCCTGAACACAGGAACACTGTTCTGCAGATGCCCTTCCAACGCAACGCCATACTTCACCATCATTGTCATATAGCCGGGGAGGACCTTTTGAATATAATGACAGAAAAACTCCTTGGACGCTTCGTTCCGACTAAGGTGATGCTTCTTCTGAAATTCCTTGACAAGCTCATGAAGAATCGTCAGGCCACTAACTGGAGATTGCGCATACAAGCTCATCCCTGCAACCGCTACTTCCCCATCTTCCAGGTGTGGATGAAGAGATTCACGGATTAACGTCGTCAAATTACGGCTTTTCAACTGCTCCTCAGATCGGAAAGCCGCCCCGCCCCATTCATTTAAGGGGACAAAAGAACCCAAGAGAGGTTCCCTATCTTTGATTTCCTGAATCATTTTTGAAAATACAGTGGAATTCATCGCTGTCTGAGTCGAGATCGAACGGACGGTAGATGTCATCTGGCTGTTTACCGCAAGCTTCAATACTGGTGCTTCATTCTTTCTGGGAGCCACCGTCCGGAACGATGAAGTCGCCTCTGCATTCATCGGCTTTGAAGATAACAGGACCACTTCTCCTTCTTTAATTTCCTTTTGATAAATATCAGGGATGGCATGTTCGAACTGCCAGGGATGAACAGGTAAAATCGTGTATAAATCCTCCACGTATCCACGATCCTTTAGCTCCTTTTTCCCTTCTTCAGATGCTTCAGGAAAACTGGCTTCGAACGATGTACCTGTACTCAACACCAATGGTTTTTTCACGGCAGCCATACGGATAGGAAACGTCTGATGAAACTCCGGGGAATAACGAAAAGTATCTTCATAAGTCAACCCAAGTTTCGTCTTAGCCCCAGGATGAAGATGGTGCCCTTCAACAACGAGCTGCTCGAAAAACAGATGGGCTTCTTCCCCTTTTTCCAACACGTATTCAATGGACGTTCCCACATCAAGGCTCACCGCTTCCCTTCGGACCGTCTGTTTCCATTCCTCATAAAAAGTGAGGGCCAGCGCAAGATTTGCGGTGCCATTATTTAACTCCTCGACAAAGGTTTCAAGATTGGAGTAATCTTTTTTGTTAAACAATAGAAACAAAAGCTCTGTAGCAGAAGATACAGGACGAACCCGCTTGGCCTCCATAAGCAAAGGCACATCCACTTCGACAAAGCGGAATGCCGATCGATTCAAAACAGGGAACAAGATTTTATTCCCCTGTTTTTCCACCATCAAATGGGGTTGCTCTTTATCCCGCTTAGCATCTCCACCTTCATTCATTTTTCTAGACAAAGAGGAACCTTTCTCATCCGACATAACAGCATCCGAATAAACCTCATCAATGTTCTCACGAATAATGGAATTCGCGAGCTTTAACAGGAGGCTTTTTCTTGCTTCGTCCCGGCACCCCCAGAAACGCTCGGCATGAGCAGGATGCGCACTCTTTAAGAATTGATAAACCTTGTCCTCTTCTTTATGCAGGCCAAGGTCTTTCATACGCTCAGTTAAGGGCAGAATCACTCTGTGTCACCTCTTTTCGCCTGGCAAAAGGATGAGGGATTTCCACATATAGATTGTCAGTATATTGGTCTGACAAACGCATTTTCACCAAGGCCTTCATTTTCGTCGGTTTCGTAAGAATTTCCTCTTTATCAAGCAGAGCTTCCGCATGAATTTGTTCATCCTCTTTCATTTGTTCATAAGTTTCGTGGATGACCTGCTCGACTTTCCTCCACATTTTTTCTTCCTTTACAGAAGTTCGTCTGGCAAGTGCGACGATGATCTCTCCTAAATGATTATGGAAAAGCGCATGCGAGAAAACATCCAATAACTCAGACCGATCTTTTGTCAGTAAATTCGTGCTTGGATCGATCGGTTGTTGATCAAAGTACTGCTCTAAGCGTTCGTTCATGATACGGATGCCTCCGTAATCACGAAGTACCGCCTTTTTGGGTGTTCCTTTTTCAAAAATGACGACACAGTTCTGCAGGTGGGCCTCCATGCTGATGCCATATTTTGTAATTAACTGAAGCACACCCGGCAGTACTGTCTTCGCATAATCATAGATGAACGCATCAGGGGAAGAATAGGCACCCGCCGCTTCTTCAACAATCAGCTTGCCTGAAAATGGAGAAGGCGCCAGTAAAGATGCGGCTGGCAGCGCTACTTCATCCCGCCCCATACCTTTCTCCGGGTTTTCTCGCAAAATTGCCGCCGCATTTTTTTGAAGGAAATCCCTGTCTTCTTCCCGGGCGGGCTTATAGTGAATACCGACATCCTCCCCCATGACAGAGAGAGAACGTGACAACCCCTCATCACGATCGAAGATGGTTTGCAAGAGTCGGGATAGTGTCGGTCCATTCTTTGTTGATGCCGCTGAAACAGTCCGGACCGCGCTTGTCATCTGGACATTGACCGCTGTCTTAATGTGATGCTTAGCGCGATCATTGAGAGGTGCAAGCGACCGGAATGAAATCAGCGCGGATGTCGGAAGCGTGACTTCATTAAGCAGAAGAAGTAATTTTCCTTCTATATCTTCCTTATAATAGGTTGTGATGGTATGTTCCCACTGCCATGGGTGAATCGGAATAATTTCATAATCATCAGCCACTAAATCATGAGTTTCACAAACGTTTTGAAAAGCTTTTTTCAACGGTGGGTATTCCTCCAAAAGGATGGACTTTGTGCTCTCACCATTTTTTGATGTCATGTGATAACGGTCTTTATGAACGAGCAGGGGCAGCACGTTCGGTTTGCCTTCCCATTCCGGAGCATACCGGGTGACATCCTCAGGTGTCAGGCCCATTCTTGTTCGGCTGCATGGGTGAATGGTATGCCCCTGGATGACCCACTGCTCGAAAAAAGTCAGCGGGCTCTTTTGAGAAGCTGCATAAGAAAGTGCATCTTCTGCCAGGTTTTCGATTTGTTTTCTTCTATGCTCCGCAACTGTAAAAGCCAGCGCCAGGTTCGTCACACTGTTGAGAATTTCTCTATAAAAATCAGATCGATCATTTCCCGGGAAAAGCAGTTCTAAGCAAGTTTCGGACTTATCGACCAAGGCTTGATTTCCCTCTCGATTCACAAACTGGAGGTCTCCATCAATATCAATGTGTTGAAATATGTAAAGATTGGAAACAGGTACGTGAAGTTCTCCATCGTTAACGGAAAGAACTAAAGTATTTCCATGGTTCTTCCACTCGTGAGGCACGACACGCTCCCGAAAAACCGCTTGAATCAACTGATGTAAAGTAAGGGTATCCGCTTCTTTCAATTTTTCTAAAAAGGTTATTTCGTAACCAGGTAATTTTCTTTGTAGAAGTTTCATGACTTCCATGAAGTTCACCTCCGTGGAGGAATGATGTAGTATTGTAAATCCTCCTATTCCCTAAAACAGTGAATCATAATCGGACTTACTCGCGTTCATAACCTTAGCTTACTCCTAAGTCCATGTCCATTATGCTATTGAAGTTGTTGTAAGATTGGTTTTATTTTATAATTGAAAACAGTTATCAGCAAAAATAAAGCTTACTAACGGGAGACATCGATATGAAACGAGTATTTGAACAAATTCAGAACGATCATCGCATCTTTGTTGGTTCTGAGTACAAGGACCGTTCTCATTACAAAGTCGATGAGCTCATAAAAAATAAAAAAATGATGAAAGAGTTGCTTGATATACAAAAAGGTCGGCTGGATGCCCCTAACCTGGCCATCACTGGCCTTTTGTTTGGAAAAATGTATTCCGTCCTCACCATGGGGTTGTTTGAAACGATGATCAACCATGGAATAGTGATTGATGCAAGCCCGGAAAATATCAGCATTGAAATGAGAGAAAAAAACGTAATGAATTACATGATCGACGATTCGGCTGTTCACAAAATCGCGGACTTGTCGGAAGACAAAATAAAAGAATATGTACACACTTTCATTACTCAGCACCTGCAGCCATTGTTCCAAACCGTTGCTCAAGTGTCCAAATGCAAAACGACACATATGCGTTCCATTGTCTCTCACAACCTTCATCAACGAAAATATGCGATTATGAAAGACCAGGAAGACGAATGGACAGAAACGGTGTTCCGCTGGTTCACTACCCATGAACTGTTCGAGGAAAACCACAGGAACCCTCTTCATTTCAAATTCCGATTCTATCAGGCGGCGAATGGAAAAGAAACTTATGTCCGACGGCACTGCTGCATGAAATATATGCTTCATGACGCTGACAAATCCAAATGTTGCCCTACCTGTCCCCTCATCCCCGATGAAGAACGGGACGACCGGATCAAATAAAGCCCGAGCCAACAGCTCAGGGCTTTATTTTCTTTGCAGAGAACCTGTGTATTAATTGGGATAATATGTAAGACCTGGTACACCAAAATATGTAAGAAAAAAACTCCCCACAGAGTTATCTGTAGGGAGTTTGTTTTATTCGTTCATCTCTTTGTACTTTCCATCTACCAATTGGACTAAACGATGATCTTGGCTTAGTTCAGAAATATCCTGAAAAGCATATCCAGGTCCATTCTCCTGGACTTTATCCTGCAGCTCTTTAGCTTCAGGATCTGCTTCATTTCTGTAGCTCAATGCTGCAGCAATAACTTCTACTAAATGGTTCGGATCCTTTTTCAGCCGCTCTAAATATTCTAAAGCCGGCTGTACAAGACGGTCTTTAGGCCCCAGCTTACGAATCGGACCACGACCAACACGTGTTACTTCGTCTGACAAATCCGGATTCAAGAAACGTTTGATGATTTGTTCTATATAGCCTCCATGCTGGTCCTTGCCGAATCCATACTTCTCGATAAGTACGGCACCTGTTTCACTCAATGCGCCTTCAACCTTTTCCTTAACCCTTTGATCATCCATCGCGTCTTTAATCGTCGAATGACCATAATAGCTTCCAAGATAGGCTGCTGCTGCATGACCTGTATTGACCGTGAACAATTTCCGCTCAATGTATGGTGTCAGGTCCTCCACATAGGTGATCCCTTCCACTTTAGGCTGTGTGCCTTTTATTGTGGGAGTTTCAACCACCCATTCATAATACGGTTCCACTTTAACTGTCAAAGGATCTTCATTGTGCTGATCCGGAACGATCCTGTCAACGGCTGCATTCGGAAATCCGATTGAATCTTCCAATTGATTATGGAAGGATTCATCCATGTTTTCCATGACATGCTGCTTCAGTACTTCAGACCCCCCGATCATGTTTTCGCAAGCAATGACGTTCAAGGGGCCCGCTTGATCCTCCATGCGCTTTTCTAACCCTTCTGCCAGCAGCCTTGAAATGACCGGAAGAATGTTAGGTCCAACCGCGGTCGTGACAAAATCAGCTTGAGTGATAGCTTTCACAACCTCTTGTGGCTGTTTTATACTATTCAAACCACTGACATTCCTAACCTCAATCTCAGAATCGTCTCCGGCCAGTTTCACTTGATACTGATTACGTTCATTCAATAAATGAATCAGCGTTTCATTCACATCAACAAAAACGGTCTCGTAACCAGACTGATCAAGAAGCGCACCGATGAACCCTCGTCCTATATTCCCTGCTCCGAAGTGAACAGCTTTCATCTTACTCCACCTCGCTGAACGTCTGAAGAACTTCTTCCTTCGTTTCTGCTTGAATGAGCTTTTCAACATTTTCTTCCTCTGAACATACAATAGCGATTTGAGAAAGGATTTCCAAATGTTCATTTCCTTTTCCTGCAATACCAATCAGCAGCTTTACGATGTTTCCGTCTCCGAAATCGACGCCTTCTGGTACCGTGACGACAGAAATTCCTGTCTCATTGACGGATTTCTTCGCATCTTCTGTACCGTGTGGAATCGCTACGAAGTTCCCCATGAAAGTGGAAGTGATTTCCTCCCGTTTCAGCATTTCTTCGATGTAAGCCTTATCTACATAGCCTTGTTCATTCAGAATGCCGCCTACATAGCGGATGGCTTCTTCTTTCGTTGACAAGCTCTTGTTCAACTCGATGTTCTCTTTTTTCAAAATGTTTGTAGACATTATAAAAACTCCCTTATTCTTTAGATTTTAAAAATGTGTAAAGTTTATTAGCTATATAATGGAGGATGTTCTCCTCATTTTCGGATTCTAAAATCGTGGTACACTCTGCATCTTCTATAATCAGAGAACTTATGAAGCTAAGCGTTTCCAACCCTTCCTGACTCGGAGCTTCAGGAGCGATCATAAGCAGCATTGTTTTAATGGGCATCTCTTCTCCGTCCATCCCCAGAACTTTCAGTGGTTCCCTCAAAATATGAACAGAAAAGGAAGGTTGTTCAATGGAAGAGCTACGTGCGTGATACAACGCAAGTCTTGTGTCCGGGATACCCAATCCACCCGCTTTTTCCCTTTCCAATAAATGGTTGACGATAGGATTTACTTCTATAACGGTTCCATTTTCTTTCAAAAGGTGAACCGCCTCATCAAGTGCACTTTCCACATGGGCAGCTCCTATATTTGTTACAAGAAGGTGGTCAAGAACTTTTCCAATGTTACTGGCATAGCGTTCATAAGCCCTTACTTTATCTTTAATGACCTGTAGCGACTCTTTATTTTCGTTCGGCTGAGTCTCCACCGGTTTTTTCAATTGTTTCGTCACACGCACTCTTCTGATCGCATGCTCGATTTTGTGAATGTCCTTCTGAGGTAAAACAGGACTTACCTGGACATACGACTCTACGTCAGCAAGAGGAATGGTCGAAACGATTAAGTCATATTGAGAAATATCCATTCCCTTCAGATCAAATAAAGAGTGATGTTCAATCTGTTCAATTTCGTTAAACTTCTTTTGAAGCTTAGCGGCCAGTATTTTCGCCGTTCCAATTCCACTTGAACAAACCACGAGTACATGGATTCCAGCCACGCCTTCCATGTTTAAAAGTGCAGATGCAAAATGCATGACGACAAAAGCGGTTTCTTCACGCGGAAAATGCAATTCTGGAAAGACTTCCTGTATCGATTTTTGGACTTCCTCAAACAAGACCGGGTAATCTTCCTCCATTTGATCAGTAAATGAATTTTCAATTTCCATGTTATGCTGCAATCGGTAAACGCTAGGTTTCAGATGAACAACCAGGTCATTCATTAATCGATCATATTTGTTGAAATCCATCCCTACACGCCGTGAGACCTTAGCAATCAGCTGTTTCGCCTTAAAAGCAATGCTCATACTTGATTCTTCAAGCAAAGAATCACGGTTGTATCTCGCCTTCGCCCCCATCAAATGCATCGTAATATATCCTGTCTCAGCTTCTGGTATGGAAAGTTGAAACTCTCCAGCCAGTTGAGCAATCAAACCTTCTGCAAAAGAATATTCCTTGGTAGAGCGAAGCTTTTCCAACTGCGTATCATCAATGTGAATCTTTTCCCCCTGCTGCATGCGTTCAATCGCTAAAGCAAGGTGGACAACTAATGCAATATAAGCGCTATCAGCCAGAGGATACGATAAATCATTGCGCAACTCATCGACATGGTATTCAATCAGAGCCAGGGTTTCTTTATTTACGATATCCAGCATCTGCGCAGATAAAGAATCTTCAACCGCTTGATTCCCTCCCTGGATGTTCTGTCTGACCATGGAGAAAAAATCCAGCTCGTTCATATGAGTCATAATCAACTGACTGATGGCTTCTCGTATGCCTGACTCTTCCCCGATTACTTCGACGCCATACCCTCTTTTTCGTACAAGCTTCAGCTGAAAGTCCTTGAGGTAATCTTCAATTTTATCGAGGTCGTGACTGACGGTGGCTACCGTGACACCGAGATCATTTGCTATTGCTACAAGCTTGACAGGTTCCCGGGTTTCCAAGAGCTTCGACAAAATCAAGACATGACGTTCCTCAGGCGTATAATCCACGGAAGCCTGCTTGCTTAACTCCAGCCTCAGTGCATTCTTCTTATCTACAGAACCTTTTACCAAAAGAACGCCCCCGGACTCTTTCCTGAGCGACATGTCTCTTTCGGCAAGAAGGTCCTCAATCCCCTTTAGATCCCGATGAACTGTTCTTGTGCTGATATCCAGCTCTTCGGCTAATTGTTTCAAAGTCACTTGATTTTCCTGGTCCAGCAGGCGATCTATAATTTTTCTTTCACGACCTGTTACATACATCTCCGATCCACCTCCTTCAAGGACAAGATTTAATAACTATTGTTTCTATATCTCCATCATAGGTTGCGTCGTAAGGGTTTTCAATGATTAGAAAAGTCATCTTCGTCACAACCGATGTGACAAAATTTAAAAACCTATTAAAAATGGCACTATTTAGGTAATCAACGTCCGTGGCATGTATCCATGGTTATTGAACATTTATCGGTGGGTTTCATGCATTTATCAGTGACTGTTGGTTAGTTATCGGTGACTTTCCTACGTTTATCAGCGGGTTATTGACATTTATCGGTGACTTCGACATTTGAAAATACCCTTTGAACTCTTATTAGCGATTTCAGGACTATTTTAAAAGTTCAAACCTTGAAACAGAACCTAAAGGCCTGATCATGCGATCAGGCCTTTGTCATTTTATTCAGACTTAAGTTCGTTCACGAGTTCATCATACTTCGGACTGTTCAGGAAATTATCAACAGAGATGTGGTGAGCATTTGGTACCCTTTGTACGGCACGTTCCGTCAAATCCTTGTGGGTGATTACGATATCCACATCACTTGGCAGATCATTGATTGCCATGTTCGTGACATCAATTTGAATGCCGGCTTTCTTGAATTTGTTTTTCAAGAGAGATGCACCCATGGCACTGGATCCCATTCCCGCATCACAAGCAAAAATGATTTTATCAACATTGCTGCGGTCTACAGATGGAACGACCTCTGTTTTTCTATCCGAAACCCCTGCCGTTGCCTCTTCTTTTTGTTCTTCCTGTTGAGAATTCAACTGACCGGAAACAGAGCTTTTCTTTCCTTTCATCTGTTCCATCTTCGCTGTAGCTTCGTTCAAATCTTCTTCCTCATCGTTCTTACTGAATTTAAGAATCAAGGAAGCGACGATGAATGATGCCAGTGTCGCAAGCAGAACACCTGCAATTACACCAAGGTGATCGCCTCTGGCGGTCAATGGCATAAGCGCGACAATACTTCCTGGGGATGGAGTCGCCGTCAAACCGACACCGAAAGCTACGAATGTTGTTGTTCCAGTTACACCACCGGCAATAGCCGCTAAAATCAAGGCCGGCTTCGACAAGATATATGGGAAATAAATTTCATGAATACCACCAAAGAAGTGAATGATGGCAGCCCCTGGAGCAGTCTGGCGGGAAATCCCTTTTCCAAAGATACTGAAGGCCAGAAGAATTCCTAATCCAGGACCCGGGTTTGTTTCAAGTAAGAATAGAATTGATTTTCCTAATTCCTGTGTCTGATCCACAGCAATAGGACTTAGAATTCCGTGGTTAATCGCATTGTTTAAGAATAAAATTTTCGCTGGTTCTATGAAAATGTTAACAAGCGGCAGTAAACCCGCATTGACTAATGCTTCAACGGCAGAACCTAAGATGTTCGTCAGTCCTGACATAATCGGCCCGATTACATAATAGCCGATCATCGCAAGAATTGCTCCAACAATTCCAGCAGAGAAGTTGTTTATAAGCATTTCAAATCCGGACTTGATTTTACCTTCAAAAAGTTTATCCACCCATTTGATCGCAAGACCACCAAGTGGACCAATCAACATCGCACCAAGGAACATCGGAATGTCCGCACCTACGATGACCCCCATCGTAGCAGTCGCACCGACGACACCACCGCGAAGTCCGTGAACCAATCGTCCACCTGTAAAACCGATCAATAATGGCAGCAAGTAAGTGATCATCGGACCGACCATTTCTGCTAAATCTTCATTAGGAAGGTATCCATCTGGAATAAATAAAGCCGTGATTATACCCCAGGCAATAAATGCTCCGATGTTCGGCATGATCATTCCGCTCAAAAAGCTTCCGAACCGCTGAACACGTGCTCTTGCACCTGTTTGTTTTTTCTCACTCATGAGAGTTCCTCCTCGTCTCGTTTGTTCTCTTTTTCTGTACTTTTATGATAAAGCGGTTACACCCCTGTTCTCAAGACAATCTAAATGCAGCTTTGTCAAAGGAGACATGACAAATCTAAAATAACCAATTCATCCCTTGTCAAATCAGGATTCTTTTTTCTCATAAGTTGACTCGTCCTTACGCAAAATAAGAGCGACAAGGAGGAAAAAACATGAACGTTGCACAACTTTTGATCAAATGCTTGGAAAACGAAGGGGTCGAATATATCTTTGGTGTGCCAGGAGAAGAAAACATCGATGTTATGGATGCCCTTCTGGACTCTTCTATCGAATTCATTACAACACGTCACGAAACGAGCGCAGCTTTTATGGCGGGCACCTACGGCAGGTTGACAGGTAAGCCCGGCGTTTGCCTGGCCACGCTTGGCCCTGGGGCAACGAACCTTTTGACTGGTGTGGCGAACGCAAATATGGATCATTGTCCATTGATTGCAATTACTGGTCAGGCGGGGTTGAATCGTCAACACAAAATCTCCCATCAATACTACGATCTTGTCGACATCTACGCACCTGTAACCAAATGGAATGCACAGATTAAAACAGGTGAAATCGTCCCTGAAGTCGTGAGAAAAGCGTATCAGCTGGCGATACAGGAAAAACCAGGAGCGACACATATTGATCTACCTGAAGATGTGGCAAGCATGGAAGTGACGGGAGAACCACTTCCCATCACCGGCCATTCCCTTCCGCAAGCCGATGAAAAGGTTATTAAAGAAGCCGTCAGCCTGCTTTCCAAGGCAGAAAAGCCTCTGATTTTAGCCGGGAATGGAATTACCAGGGAAAAGGCAACAGGTGAACTTCAAGCGTTAGCAGAGAAAGCAAACATCCCCGTCGTTCACTCGTTTATGGGGAAAGGAGCTCTATCCTGGAAGCATGAACTCAGCCTTCTTACAGCAGGTTTAAGCGGAAAGGACCATATTACATGTGGATTTCAGGCATCTGACCTGATCATTCCCATCGGTTTTGACATGGCCGAAACGCCACCTCAAAACTGGAATCCGACCGGTAAAACACCAATTTTGCATATCGATACAGAAGAAGCTGAAATCGATGCCTATTACCCTGTAGCCTTAAACGTCGTAGGTAATATCAAAGAAAACCTGAGACAATTAGTTGAAGCAGTTCCGGCAAAAGAAAGAAACCTTGAGTGGGCGAAATCCATTCGCAAAAATATCCTCGATGAGTATGAACAATATAAAGAGGACGAAGCCTTTCCGCTTAAACCACAGAAAATCATTGCGGACTTGAGGAGCATCATGGGTGATGAAGATATCGTAATTTCAGATGTAGGGGCTCACAAAATGTGGATGGCCCGCATGTATCATACCTCAGAGCCGAATACCTGCCTCATCTCGAATGGACTGGCTTCGATGGGGGTAGCGGTGCCGGGTGCGATTGCAGCCAAAATGGCCTCTCCTGACCGTAACGTTGTCGCAGTTTGCGGGGACGGTTCCTTTCTAATGACAGGTGCAGAACTCGAGACAGCCGTAAGACTGAACCTCCCGATCATCATTCTCCTATGGAGAGACGATGGCTATGGTTTGATTGAATGGCATCAGCTGAAAAAGTTCGAGAGACCTTCCAACATTGAATTCGGAAACCCGGATTTTATCAAACTGGCACAATCTTTCGGCATGGAAGCGTTGAGAGTAGATCAAACGGCAGACCTGCGTCATGCGCTGGAAAAGGCCGTTTCCATGAACAAACCTGTGTTGATTGACTGCCCGGTGGACTACAGTGAAAACATGAAGCTCACAGAGAAATTAAAAAATATAACATGTGAATGAGGTGAACACATGAAAATCGGTTCCATTATCAATGGTGAAGAATATCAGGAAGACTCTCGGGAAATCATGATTGTTAAAAATCCTTACAACGAGGAAATCGTGGCAGAACTCGCTTTAGCTAACGAAGACGACTTGAACAAAGCGATTGATATTAGCTACGACACTTTCCATCAGACGATGAAAAAAATGCCTGCCCATGACCGGGCAGATATTCTTTTAAGAGCATCGGAACTTTTAGAAGAGCGTAAAGATGATTTTGCCGAAACCATCACGAAAGAGGCTGGCAAACCACTACAATTCAGCCAGGGGGAAGTGCAGCGTTCGGTTCAGGTCCTCCGCTTTGCTGCAGAAGAAGCGAAGCACATCGAAGGGAAAGTGATTCCGATGGATGCAGCGATTGGCGGCGAAAACCGGATCGGGTTCACGAAACGTGTCCCGCTCGGTGTGGTCGCAGCCATCACACCGTTCAATTTCCCTTTAAACTTAACCTTGCATAAAGTGGCTCCTGCCATTGCAGCGGGCAACACAATTGTATTGAAACCAGCAGAGAAAACGCCGGTCTCGGCCTATAAACTTGTTCAGCTTCTTCATGAAGCCGGACTTCCCAAAGGCGCGCTGAACTTCCTGCTCGGAACAGGAAAAGAAATCGGGGACCCTCTTGTCAAGCATGATAAAATCCATAAGGTTACGTTTACCGGAAGCCTACCTGTCGGACGAACGATCCGTGAGAATGCCGGATTTAAAAAGGTAACGCTAGAACTTGGCTCCAACAGTCCGAATATACTCTTTGAAGATGCTGACCTGGATTATGCAGTTTCTAGTCTAGTCAAAGGGGCTTTTGCTTTTTCAGGACAGGTTTGTATATCGGCTCAGCGAATTTATGTGCACCAGAATATCTACGAACGTTTTTTGAGTGCGTTTATTGAGAAAACAGAAGCGCTGAAGATCGGTGACCCAATGAACGAGGATACGGACTTTGGACCAATGATTAATGAAGATGAAGCACAACGAGCGAAAATGTGGATCGATGATGCGGTAGACAATGGCGCGAAAGTGGAAACAGGTGGTGAACGGGATGGTACGTTATTGAAACCAACCATTATGACAAACGTCAAAAGCGACATGAAGATTATCGCAGAAGAAGTTTTCGCTCCCATCGTTTCTGTCATTCCATTTTCATCAGAAAACCAAGTCGTCCACCAGTCCAACGACTCCATTTATGGACTGCAGGCCGGCATTTTCACCAGGGATATTGATCGGGCCTTTCGTGTAGCCGATCAACTGGAAATGGGTGGAGTCTGGATCAATGAAATGTCCACCTACCGTCAGGACAACCATCCGTATGGTGGTGTGAAAAAGAGCGGTATCGGCCGGGAAGGTGTCCAATACGCGCTTGAGGATATGACTGAACTGAAGTTTTATGGAATAAGGCTGAATGGGTAAAAAAGCTGCTGTCCGACAATCCGGACAGCAGCTTTTTTTATGAAGTACGATCTTTTTCTCCAATCCAGCCACGAGCATCCATCGCTTTGACGAGATGGCTGATGCCTACCATATATGCAGCATCACGCATCCGGCACCCTTTTTCTTCTTTCATCTGTATGACCTTTTCAAAGCCTGTCAACATTTTCTCTTCTAATTGCTTATTGATTTCATCTACTTTCCAGTAGTAATTCATATTATTCTGGACCCATTCGAAATAGGAAACCGTCACGCCGCCAGCATTGCAAAGAATATCAGGAATGACGAAGATCCCTTTTTCTTCAAGGATTTTATCGCCAGCCGGGGTTGTGGGACCATTGGCTGCTTCGGCGAGAATTTTCGCCTGAATGGTCGGTGCCGTTTCTTCTGTCACCTGATTTTCAATGGCTGCAGGGATGAGAATATCAACAGGAAGGCTGAACATCTTTTCATTCGTGATCGGTTCTGCTTTTTCATAAGAGGAAGCATAGTTTTCTCCATTGTTCGTGAAAGCAAGCAAATCCGGAATATCGAGACCACCTTCTTTATAGACGCCCCCTTTAGCATCGGTGACCGCTACAATTTTCACACCCAGTTCATGCAAGAATTTTGCCGTCATGCTACCTACGTTCCCAAACCCTTGAATGGCCGCGGTGGCTTCTGTCATTTCAATTCCCAGAACTTTACATGCTTCCCGTATCGTAAATACGACCCCGCGCCCCGTTGCTTGAAGACGGCCAAGCGATCCACCTAAAACAACAGGTTTCCCAGTCAGCATACCCGGAATGTTGTATCCTCGAAGCTGATCGAACTCGTCAATCATCCATCCCATGACTTTCGGATTTGTATTCACGTCCGGGGCCGGGATATCTTTCTGAGGTCCGATGATTGGAGTGATTTTCTTGATGTAGTTTCGACTCAGGCTTTCCAATTCATTTTCTGATAACTGATCAGGATCAACAATAACCCCACCTTTCCCTCCTCCTAAAGGAAGGTCGATAATCGCTGATTTCAATGACATCCAGATAGAGAGAGCCTTCACTTCATCTAAATTTACATCTGGATGGAAACGAATCCCACCCTTGGTCGGTCCGAGAATATCCATATGCTGTGACCGGTACCCGGTGAAATTTTCAATCCGTCCATCGTCCATCCTAACCGGAATGGAAACTTCAAACACCCGCATCGGTTTTTTCAACAAATGATAGATGTTTTCATGAAGCCCCAACGTCTCCACCGATTCCTTCAGTAGACCCTTCACAATCTCATAAGGATTGTGACCATGCGTCATAATATCCGACTCCACCTTATCGTACTGATCCTTACCCATACTCCCACCTCATCCTTCCATATTTTTCCTTACCAAGTCATACATTTTCTTCCACACCAGGTCTTACAGTAATTCCCAAACCATTAAACTTCATTTTTATCTGGGTCCCAAGATAATTGATGATCATCTTCATCTGATTCAATAATCACTTCTTTTACCCCGCGCTGGTTTAGAATTTTTTTCTCAAGGCCACCAAGAACTTGATCGATTTTTTCTATGGACATTTCCGGATCGAACTCCAGTTTCAATTCGACATGCAGTTCTTCCCCTTCTTTCATCACCATTAGCTTTTTGATATCGCGAACTTCAGGGTGCTCAAAGACAAACTCTCCGATTTTCTCTTCCATTTCTTCATCCGCCACCCCTAACACGCCGGCTGCATTGTCTAAGAATATACGCCCAACTACATAAAACAGCATCACACCGATGATGACAGACGCATAACCTTCAGCTGTATGAAATGGTGTATAGGTGGCAATAAGAATGGAAATCATCGCAATGAGCGCCCCCGATGTCGCGACCATATCTTCAAGGAAAACCAGCTTTGTCGCCGGTTTTGCTCGACCGAGATTGGCGAGGCTCACTTTTACAACCTCCATTCCTTTGACATCTGCCTCTCCGATGTCTTTGACAACTTCTTTCATGGCTTTGTACAAAACAAAAGACTCTAGAATTGCAGCAACTCCTAACACCGTTAAGTTCAGCCACAGCCAGGAGCCTGCTTCAGGAGGATGAAGAATGTGATGAATACCTTCTTTGATCGTTTCATAAGCCAAAATGCCAACGATAATGACAGCACCAAGCAAAACCAGGTTTACAAGCCGGGCAAACCCATTTGGAAATTTGTCAGTCGGTGCTTTTTTACTAAGGGCAGAGCCTATAAATACAAAGAATTGATTGGCCATGTCGCCTATGCTGTGCATCATCTCCGCAAACATCGCCACATTTCCAGTAATGAAGTATGCTATGCCCTTGATCACGGCAATCGTAGCGTTAATGATGCTTGCCCATAATGCCGGTTTATTTCCTTTTTTCAATAAGACAAACAACTCTCTCATCTCTAACCCCTTTCCGACCCCAGCTTCTCCCCATAGTTTCCCAAGATTGTACGGAAATCATTCCATAAAATGTCTGACCAGGTCTTACAGATTCTTCCGCACCAGGTATTACATTTTATCCCAATTAAAAAACCAAATAAAAAAAGGCATCCCGATTAGGATGCCTTTTTTTATTCTTGATCATGAATTAGAAGGAAGCAGCTGTAGATGCGGCTTCTTCCAAGCCTTCTTCGATGATTTTTTCTGCGCGATTAGGGAATTGGTTATGCCCTTCTACCACTAGGGTCGTAATATCTTTAACTCCCCAGAATTGCAGGATATTTTCAACATAATTCACAGCCATCTCTGCAGATTTCGCCGGACCTTCTGAATAAACACCGCCGCGTGCATTTAACAGGGCTACCTTTTTATCCGGAAGCAGTCCCTCAGGTCCTTCTTCTGTATAGCGGAACGTCTGACCAGCCTGAGCAAGGTAGTCGAAATACGTGTGCAGCACAGCAGGAATGGTGAAATTCCAAAGCGGGAAGGCAAAAACGACTTTGTCAGCTTCAAGGAACTGATCCAAGTAGGCTGTCACCGTATTCGTCGCTTCGATTTCGGCTTGAGTAAGCTCCATACCTTTAGCAAGCTTAAACATGCCATTGATCTTATCATTGTCATAGTAGTCCAGGTTTTCCTCGAACAAGTCGAGTTCCTCTATTTCATGTTCCGGGTGGACCTTTCTATAGTTATCCAAGAATGTGTGATAAAGTTTGACGCTCACAGACTGTTCCATTGGTCTGGAATTAGCTTTTACGAAAAGTACTTTTGTCATGGTGTGAACCTCCATTTATATATATTAGTTGTTACAGCAACTGTAAGTGAAAAGGAAACGAATGATAGCTGTTCGAACACAGGATCATTTTTATGTCCGTAATTCGAGATGTTGCTACACAAACTATCCAACGTGATACATCTTATAAACTTATGGTGTAGTTGTCAAACGACAAGTCCTGGAATTAAAAACTCCTCCAAATGTAACATTTTTACAAAAAGAGGTTTTCACTCTGACGAATGCGGATATATAGCTTATGTGCGCACAACAAAAACAAATTAGAAAGGATGTATTTCTAAATGGCTGATCGTTACAAAACAGGTGAACAAGCTCCAGAAGCAGGTACTTACGAATTTGATGGTTTAGTGGATGGTCGTAAAAATAACAATGTAACAGAGGATGAGAAACATATCGAATTAAGCAATGGCGATACGTTCCCACCTCTTCGCTCCAGTAAGGAAGCCGCGTACTGGAAAAAAGCATAATCATACACACTATGTCACATAGAAAAGTCCTGGACATCCCCCTGCCCAGGACTTTTCGTCATTTTTTTTTCCCATTTATCACTTTTAATGCTGGCGCCTGTTTTTCGTCTGGCTGACGCTCGAACGATGTAATCGTCGCCCCGATTCCAATGGTGAGTGAACCATCTGACTCCACACGGAACAACGTACCGGGCTCTTTGACTCGGATGGATTGGACATTGTGTCTGGCAAACACCTGCTGCAGGTCTCCGATCAGTTCATCTTTTCCATATGTGAAACCCATTTTGTCACTCCCTAAATGATCCTCTATTACTAGTAGGATATGTAAAAAGAGAGACAAACATGCTCGTTAATTCTGTGACCCTTCTTAAGTAGGCGATTAATCATAGAGGAGACTTCTCATAACGGGCCTTATATATTTCAAGCGCCATAAGATGAGTGGCTTTTGCTCTTTGTTGTGTTTGCTCTTTTACCTCAGGAAATTTCTCAGCTTCTACATAATCCGCAAGCACATCTATGATGTCATCTAATAATTTCGCTTTAAAATAAAGCTTCATCCGCTTAACCACAGCATCACCTGCAAGTACTCTCACTTTTTCCTCCCACATCGGCCACTCATCGGTACCAAACCAAGGCCAAAGCAAAGATGCATAATCCGCTGCGGCGTCACCAAGAGTAAGATCATCCCAGTCAATGATACAGAACTCCTTCTCATTCACTAAGATATTTTGCTGACTCAGGTCATTGTGAACGACATCTTCTGCTGGACGTTGAAAATGAATGGACTGTTGAATTTCCTTTTCCAAATCATCTGTCACTTCGTGAAACCAATCAAAGGTGTTCTTTTTTACAAAAGGTAAGCTTGCTCTATGAGAATTGATGATATGCAGATCTTCCCGTAATCGACGGATATACGTTTCGGTCATGGCATCAGCACAAGTCTGCTCCCCCGCTTCAAGCTCTTTTTTCAGCTTTGAATCTCCATGCAGCTGACTTACTTTTGATAGGATTTCATCCGTACCCGCACCCCCGTCCCACGCTTTTCCTTCGAAAAAGTCAAACACAAGGCCATAAGGGCGGCCCGGGATGACGGTTTTATGGATTTCCAGCAGCAGCTTAGGTGCATGGTAATTTTCTCTCAAATAATCATGAAGACGTGTCCATTGTTTCAGCCTGTCCATATGGTTCTCTTTGGCGAATTTCACATGCATGCGTTTCTTCCCATCGCTAATTTGATAGGACTGGTTCACAAAACCACCAGGATTCCATATATACCGAATGATGATTTTTTCAGTATGCAATCCAAGTCCTGCTTTGTGCGCCCATTGCTTCAATCGTGTGGCATTCTCTTGAGCATTCATTCTTGATCCCCCTCTTTATATCTCTTCTTCAATAAACGGCACTCTTCCTCCTCTCAAAAAACCAGTCCTCTATAAACTTGGCCTCCTAACCGACAACTTGTACAAAATGACCTCTTTCTACCGCTCCTTCCTAACGAACCATTTAACATTTTGTCAATTGTCAGACAATTATGAACTTGATATAGTTAGTTAAAACAAGGAGGAGATCCAACTTGAAGATTAATCAAAAAAGATTTCAGGAACACATCGAAACCCTGGCCAAAATCGGAAAGATTGGAGAAACAGGGGTCTGTCGACTCGCACATTCAAAAGAAGACCGAGAAGCTGTCGATGTTGTCCGCGTTTGGATGGAAGAAGCCGGACTGGATGCCCATATCGATGGATTTGGAAACTTAGTTGGTCGTATCGAAGGAAAAGAAAAAGATAAACCGATTCTCATGTTAGGTTCACATATCGACTCCCAGCCCTATGGCGGCCGCTTTGACGGAACGCTAGGTGCTTTAGGTGCTATCGAAGTTGTACATACCATGAAAGAAGAAGGCATTACTCCCAATCGCTCGATTGAAGTCATCTGCTTTGCAGACGAAGAAGGTTCCCGATTCAATAAAGGCGTCTTCGGCGTTCGCGGGATCATCGGTCAGCTTGAAGATGGTGAACTCGAGCGAAAAGACAAAAATGGGGTCACCCGGTTGGAAGCACTCAGAGAATTTGGTGTCGAGCCTGATCTGAGTCAAAGCCCTGTCTACAAACCCGGGGACATTGAAGCATTTCTTGAACTCCACATTGAGCAGGGACCTGTTCTCGAATCACAAGACAAACCTGTGGGAATCGTATCCGCCATTTCCGGTCCGATCTGGCTGACCGTGACGCTTGAAGGATTTGCCGGACACGCAGGATCCGTCCCGATGAATTTAAGGCAGGATGCATTCTTAGGAGCCTCCATTATTACAAAAGAGTTTAATGAACTTGTCCGCAATGAAGGCACGCCGAATACAGTCGGTACCGTCGGCAGTGTCCAGACTTTCCCGAATTCCCGCAACATCATCCCTGAAAAAGTCGAGTTCACGATTGACCTTCGTGATATAGACTTGGATGCCCGCACAAAACTCGAAAAGAAACTCTACGAAGTCATCGAACATACGAGCAAAGAACTGAACCTTGAATACTCGATCAGTGAAGATACCCGCAGTGATCCACGCTATTGCGCAGACTGGATCAAAGACATCATGAAAACAGAAGACGAACAACTCGGTTACGATTCGCCAACTTTAATGAGCGGTCCTTTTCACGATGCCTTATTCATGTCCTACATCAGTGATTACGGAATGATTTTCGTACGATGTGAAAAAGGGATCAGCCACAACCCGCTGGAATATGCCGAAATGGAAGACATGCAAAAAGGGGTGGAGCTTCTTTATCATACCGCTCTGAAAATCGCTCAGTCCTAGATGGAGGGAGAAAAAATGAGAGCAACCAAAGTATTCATCAACGGAGAAGTCATAACCGCCGATCAATCGGGTACGGTTTATGAAGCTCTTGCTATCAGAGGAGAGCGGATTCTCCAGGTTGGAACGACGTCCGAAGTTATGGAACGGTCCGATGATAACACAGAGATTATTAATTTGAATGGGAAAAGTCTGCTTCCCGGATTCAATGATGCCCATGCCCACCTTGAGTTGTACGGTACCAATCAGCTCGGGGTAAACATGAAGCAGGTGAATTCCATAGACTCTATCATTGAGAAACTTCAAACACGGGCAGAGCAAACACCTTCAGGAGAATGGGTTCGCGGCTGGGGATACAATCAAAACAACCTGCTCGAGGATCGCCATTTGACCAAATGGGATTTGGACAAAGTGTCCACCTCCCATCCAATCATTGTTGTGCGGACCTGTGGTCATATCTCATGTGTAAACAGCAAAGCTCTGGAAATGGCAGGTATCCATTTACAAACACCAAACCCACCTGGTGGGACCTATCACAGGGATGGTGACGAGCTTACTGGACTATTATTGGAAGCCGCTCATATGAAGATGTTCCAGCTTGCCGATTATTCAGAAGACGAGGTCATGCTCGGGCTCCAAATGGCCTCGGATCGCTTTTTGCAAAATGGAATAACAAGTCTACATGATGCAGGTGGATATGGCACAAAACATATCCGTTATTTACAAAAGGGTGCACAAGAAGGAAAGATCAGACAACGCGTTTATGTCATGTATGCCTCCCTCTTTGATTCTCCATCCGTTGTCAAAGCCGGAGTCGAAAGCGGAATCATGACAGGACTCGGTGACGACACGTTTAAAATCGGTCCTGCGAAAGTTTTCATTGATGGAAGCAGCAGCGGCCCCACATGCAAAACCCGGGAGCCGTATACAAGTAACCCAAATGATTCTGGCATTTTGTATATGGACCAAAACGAATTGGACCAACACCTCCTGCCCGCCCATAAAAAAGGCTGGCAGATTACCGCCCATGCCATGGGGGATGAAGCCGTACATATGCTGCTGACCACAATTGAGCGAGCGCTCAATCACAAGCCATCTACCGATCACCGTCACCGACTTGAGCATGCAGGAATCACTCCTCCTGACCTTGTAGAAAGGATAAAAGCGACGCGTGCTGTTCCCATTCCAAACCCTGCATTTCTTTACGAATTCGGAGATGGATATATCAACGATTATGGTGAAAGAGTCCACTACTTCTTCCCGTTAAAAAGCTATATAGAGCAGGATATCCCTTTTGCCATCGGTTCCGATAGTCCCATAACAACGGTGAATCCACTGATCGGTATCCATGCAGCTGTCAATCGGACAAGCAAACACGGCCACCCTGTCGGTCAAAACCAATCCATTACGGTCGAAGAAGCGATCCGCGCTTATACATGGGCAGGGGCTTATGCCAGCGGTGAAGAAGATTTGAAAGGAACCTTAGAACCAGTCAAGTACGCAGATTTCGTTATTCTCGACCAATCCATTTTGCGTTGTCCCTCACAGAAAATAAAAGACATCCAAGTAGAAATGACAATTTTAAACGGAGATATCGTGTATGAAAAACAAAAGGAGGATGCCCATTGACGAAGCAAAAGTTTATTAAAATTTATTGTCTTTCTCTAGCCATTCCATTTTTACTTCTCGTCTTCCCGTTGTTCTCCATCGCCAACAGGGAAACCCCATTCATTATCGGTTTACCTTTTTCGGTATTCTGGGTCATTTTTTGGATCGTTGTCACATTCATCATCGTCTTATTCCTTTACAAAATCGACCCTGACAAAGACGAAAAGGAGGTCCACTAAATGGCACAATGGCAAATTGCAATGATCATGATGATCGGTTATCTCGTCGTCGCTTTATTCATCGGTGTATTAGCCGGACGTAACCAGGACAAAAGTTCACTAGAAGAGTTCACGACAGCAAAAGGGAATCTCGGGTTGTTCGTCATGTGGTTCCTCATGGGTGGAGCCGTTTTCAGTGCATTCTCTTTCCTTGGGGCACCAGGGTGGGCTTTTTCACGCGGTGCACCTGCCTTGTACATCATCACATACACCGCTTTCGCCATCTTACCTTGGTATATCATTGGACCGAAAATTGGAGCCATCGGCCGCAAACATAACATTTATACAGTCGCTAGTTTTTTACAGCTGCGCTACTCCAGTCGTGTGATCGCCATGATTATCGGTATCGTCGCTCTCCTGGCTTCCATCCAGTACTTGGCCACACAAATGAAAGGGATGGCCTATATCTTCAACATCATGACAGAAGGACGAATTCCTTTTTGGCTTGGAGCATTGCTTTCTTATGGAATTGTCGTCGTTTACGTAGCTACAGGCGGGCTGCGTGCTGCTGCTTGGTCTGATGTATTTCAAGGGATTCTCATGATCGTCATCTCCTGGACAGTCGGACTAACGATCGTCAATCAGCTTCATGACAGTGTCCCGAACATGTTCCGGAATTTGACGCAGGACAATCCAGGGTTTCTGCAAATCGGTGCGGAAGGTTCTACGATGTCTACCATGGCTTACACCACCACGATTCTTGTATCGACCATCGGTTTTCTCATGTGGCCGCACTTGTTTTCAAAATCCTACGCTACCAAAGCGCGGACGATTAAAAAAACCGTACTCGTCTATCCGATGTTCGCCTTGTTCCTAATCCCGCTTCTTTTTGTCGGATTCTCTGCCGTTAACGTCATCCAAGCCGATCAAATCGGTTCTCCGGATGAAATCCTGCCCTACCTGATCACAACCGTTCTCACGTTGCCGGGGTGGGTGTACGGTCTTGTCGGAGCTGGGGCCCTTGCTGCTGCTATGAGTACTGCGGATGCTATCACGCACAGTGCTTCCCTTGAGTTCACAGATGGTTTGATCCGCAACGTAAAAAGAGACCTTTCATCAAAAACGACGCTTTTAATTATGAGAATCGGCGTCTTCGTCATCGGAGGTCTTGCCTATTTTATTACTGTGTTTGGTGGGCAGGGATTGATTGCCCTCCTACTTGGAGCCTACGGATCTATCGTTCAATTCGCCCCAGGTGTCTATGGTGCTTTGTATTCCAAAAAAATCACGGCACCTGCTGTCATTACCGGGTTAATATCGGGGACTGTCGTCAACTACTACTTCCAGCTTGTCGCGGACTCCCCACCATTGGATATTAATCCAGGTATCCTTGGCTTGATCGTTAACGTTGGACTCGTCGTTCTAATCAGTGCCTTTTCTCAAGGAAAAGAGATGCCAATGGCAGAGGAATATAGAAAAATAGGTTCATAATAAAAAGGACTCAGCGCTTAATAAGCTCTGAGTCTTCTCATATAAATAAAGAATTGGCTGACGAATACAAAGAGATAAGCCGGTCTTCTTTATTACACGTTTACCCTTATCCAGCCCGTCTCTTTCGGAAAGTCTTTACGAGTCAATGTTTTTCTTTCCATCCATTGCCTGTAAGCTGTCATTGTACCATCATGTGTGACCACGAAAACACGGTCTTTCCCTAGCTGCTTACACCAATGAATCAATTCAGAAGCAGCATCTACAAATTCCTTTTCAGGGATTGCATTGATCCCCTCCGCCCATCACTTTCCACCTAAATGGAAGTCCGGAAATTCCCCAGCCACCCGGTCTTTAGTCAAAATCTGATCACAGGGTAAAATCTCCCACTCTTTTTTTTGCGGAAACATACGTGGGCCCACAGCAGGATTCACCATCACCCTGCATGGAATACCTTCACTCCAATGAGCAGCTGTTTGCAAAGTCCTCACTGTCGGACTGACGATGAGAAAATCTTCAGAAACCAGCGGCCACGTTTCCTGCAACTTTCTCGCCTGGTTCTCTCCACGAATGGTCAATTCCGGGTGCAGGTTATGTAATCGATCAGGTTTTTCAGTATGTTCCCCTTCCCCGTGGCGTACGAATACCAGCTCCATCATTGGCCTCCTTTTTATACTTTCTACCCATTTTCCTTACATAACTAAGAATATGATGTACGATGACATACACAAAAACACACCCTACGATAAAAGCCGAAACCCATAATCCCTCTCTCATTTCCAGCGAGGAAGTGAGCAGAACGATGCCGCTTAACACCAAACCTATGAACATATAATAAGAAAAGCTTTGCCACCATCTTCGCTTACACCGTACACGTTCGATGAATATAGACAGAGGGATTCCCAGTAAAAAGTAAACGAGGAGAGTGTACAAAAAAATAAGAGTTGAAACATTAAGATCTCCTGCAGATAGTACGTTCAAAGCAATGGCTACGATAGTGGACGAAATAAAAGCAGCTAAAACCCCCGTATAAATGTTCTTCATTCATTAAACCTCCGTCCTGACTTTAGAACCTAAGGTGTTATTTCCCGAGCAATATTTATCCAAACCGTAACACAGTCTATCCATTGTTTTCCACAAAAAAAAAGGATGGAGCAACCTCCATCCTCTTTCCTATTTATGCACTCCACATTTTTTGGAACACACGTTCCTGGATTTTCTCATGCCGTTTCATAGTCAATAAGCTAAACAGAACATAAGCAAGCAGACTTAAAAGTACGGGCAGGACCACTGTATGCATCCCAAACGCCTGCGGCATAAAGCTGTGAAATAGAATATAGCTTCCCACCCCGGTCAAAATAGAAGCAATGGCTCCGCTGGCATTTCCTTTTTTCCAATATAACCCCATGATGACAGGCCAGATGAAAGCTGCTTCCAGCCCACCAAAAGCAAATAAATTTAACCAAATTAGTAAATCCGGCGGCTGAATCGCCATGGCAAATACGAGAATACCTATGACAGCAGTGACGGAAATACTCAGTCGTTTCACCTTCTTCGCACTTGCTTCAGGATTTACATAATTCATATACACATCTTTCACCACCGCTGAACTAACAAGCAGGAGCAGTGAATCGACGGTCGACATGATCGCAGCCATTGGGGCTGCAAGAACAATGCCTGCCAGCCACGCCGGGAGCACCTCCATTGCAATCCGCGGCATCACCGTGTCACCGACTTCAATTCCTGGAAGGACAGACCTTGCGAAAACCCCTGTCAAATGCATGCCCAGCATGATTACACCAACAACCACAGTTCCAATAATTAAGGCGCGGTGCATCCCTCGTGAGCTTTTATAACTCATGGCACGGACGGCGACTTGCGGCAGACCCACGACACCAACCCCGACAAGGATCCAGAAAGAAGATACATAAGCCGGCGTAAGGGAACGATCCGCACCGTATGGTGAAATTAAATCCGGATTTTCTGCAGCAAGATCAGAGATAATATTTCCAATACCCCCTCCTGCGAGAATCGTACCAATCAGGATAATCATCGTACCGAAAAACATGATGACTCCCTGCACAGTATCCGTAATCGCTACAGCACGGAACCCGCCGATAATGACGTACACAAGCACGGAAACGGCGAAAATGAACAAAGCAGCCGTGTAGGAAAGCCCTGTAAAGGATTCAATCAGGCGGGCACCTCCGACCCACTGCGCCGCCATTGCGGAGAACAAGAAAATAATAATACTTGCCGCTGATAGGATGACCACCCATTTACTCTGATAGCGTTCCTTCAGGAAGTCCACAAGTGTGACGGCACGGATTTTCCTTGCCATAATGGCAAATTTCTTTCCAAGGACGGACAGGACGAAATAGCCCGTCGCAAGCTGGGTCATGGAAAGCAGCACCCATCCTAGACCGACTGTGTAAGCGACTCCGGGGCCACCGACAAAACTGCTGGCACTTCCATAGGTGGCAACCATCGTCATCGCTAATATGAACCCACCAAGCTGGCGGCTTCCTAAAAAATATTCCTGTACAAAATCTGCACTGGACTTTAAGTATTTCGAAGCATAAAAGCCAATAAAAAAGATGATGACTAAAAATAGTAACAGTGGTAAGACAACGCCCCAGTTCATTCTTCCTCCTCCTCATCCAGCTGAACTTCTTTGAATAAAAATTTGACTGCGAGAATGACGAGAAGGAAGATCAGGACTGTGACGGCAATACAACTATAAAAAAACCAGGCGGGAAAGCCGAAGATGTAGTCATACTCCTCCACAGGACCCGAGCCGAGGCCATAAGCAAATCCATACCAAAGAACGAAGTTCACCACAACCAGAGTAACTCCAATCAATGCTTCTTTATTCGCAATTTTGTACCGCGGATCTTCCATCCGCTTATCTTGATGATTCATAGAATATTCCCCCTTGCCTAACCGAACGTCTACCTATTCCTGTATTTCTTCCATTGATGCATTCATGTTTTCTTCTTTTCCAAGCTTACCGAAAAATCACTGGTCTGTCTGCACCCTTTTTTTCATAAATACGTGCTACTCCTCCCATTTCAAACATAAAGTATGAATGTTCCATTTTTAAAGATAAGCTCCCTTTAGTGGAAGACTCAGTTTCGAGATGATTGTAAGGTTCTAGGGGCTCCGGGAAAAGGTTCGCTTTCCATGGGGCGGGCGGTGAGCCTCCTCAGGCTACGCCTTCCGGGGTCTCACCTGTCCCACACGTCCCATAGGAGTCTCACCGTTTCCCTCCACCCCTTTACCTTTTAAGTGTCTCGAAACCACTTCTAAAAGGGCAGCTTGTATGGTTGAGGGAAGTGGATGATTAGACAACATGTATTCTTAAACAAGGTTCCAATTCTTCTCCCCTAGGCGGGCGTATAGTGTGTTGTATCAAACATTTCCGTTTGCTAAACGGCAATGGGGTAGAGTTTACATCATTCACTTCTCATAACCATACAAGCTAAGTTTTCCAGTAGTGGTTTCGAGACTCTGATATAGCAAAGGGGCGAAGGGGAATGGCGAGACTCCTGCGGGAAAAAAGTGCAGGGTGAGACCCCACAGGACGCAGTCCGAGGAGGCTCACCGCGCTCCCGCGGAAAGCGAGTCATTCCCCGCAGCCCCCATGCACTCAACAAACGTCTCGAAACTGAGTCTTCCACAATCCTTCCACTTTAATAAATAAGAAACATGTCTATTTTTAATTAAGAAAACTTTTGCTTGCTTTACTGTCTGCATCATGTAAAATGGATATATTCATAGATACAAAGGGAGTGCGTGGAATGAAGAGACACTCGGCCTTGTTCATAGTCATCCTGCTTCTTAGTTTCTCTTTGCCGTTCACATACGGTGAACACCACAGCGGCTATTTCAAAGGCGACGTCCAGGAAAGCACTCTACTTGAAACACCGTCCTCAAACGATGATCCAACGGACAAAACATTTGTCCTCCCAGCTTTATTTGGTCTTCTTTTGATTGTACATTTGTGTACCAAAGTCACACCAACATTCGTGAGGACTTTTCGCAAGTTATTTTTTCTGAATCCGGTATTCTATCAATCCAATTATGTGATCCAATACCTTTGATGTTGTCCAAATAAGCCAACACTCAAAGGAGGTTTCACCTATGTTATGGTTCAGAATGATTATGATCGGTATGTTCTCCTTAACAGCCATGTCCTTGTTATCCTACCAGGGAACAGAGATCTACCATGCTTTCCTAGAATTCTTCAGCAAAAAATAATTTTAAACCCATACGCCGTTCAGGCGTATGGGTTTTTCATAAGGTAAATTCCAGTTGGATATCTCTGGGTTCGCGATAATAAATAGCTGAGTTCAGTTCCTGAGCTGGTAGACATCCCATTTTCCGGTAAAACTTCTGGGTTTCCAGAGAGGGATGGGCGCCAATATACAGTTTCTCCGCCCCCAATGCTTTAGCAGCCGCGCAAGCTTCCTGAAAGAGCCGACTCCCTAAACCGGTTCCCCTAAGCTCCCTGGTCACGTGTATGTAGGAAAGTTCCCGGTATATGGACATTTCTCCAAATGGAGCCGCTTCAATCACAGCAAACCCATGGACATTATGTCCCTTCATTGCTGCTACTACAGCTCCTCCACTTTTTATCACCATCCGGATGTGGTGGATGATTCTCTGTTTATCTTCTTCACTCCAATGCTCTTCAAATGAATCCGGTTTTTCGTTAAACCTGCCCGATTGTAACACCCATACACGGTCCGTTTTTTGATAACGGTCAAAAGAATCAAGCATGTGAATGTGAACGTCGCCCGTTTTCAATAGAATAATGTTCATTTCCTCTCCCACCCAATCACGGCTTCAAAAAGGAGCCCCGTCATGGCAGCCCCGTTTATCTTATTTATAAAGAAGATTCAATCGCTCTTCCTCTTCTTTCTTGTCATGATACTCATAAAAACCTACCCCGTTACCCCAAGGATCTACAAAAGTCCCCCATTTGACAGGAACCTCTTCACGTGAATGGATCTCAAAGCGGGCAATGTTCAATTCCTGAACCAAAAGGTCTCTTGTCGCCTCAAGATCTGTAACACCTATTCGAAAAGGCCCACTATTCTTTGAGGGTGTGCCCTCTGCCAATTGCAGCCAGAATCCAGGAATGACCTCCCATTCAACGAAACCTTCATGAGGGATGAAATCAGGCTTCTTTCCTAACAATTTCTCATACCATTGTTGTCCTTCTAATAGATCAGGCACACGAATTTGGTTGGTTACTTCGAATAGCACGAGCGTTCCTCCTTAGTATTCATCTTTTGTAAAAGTGCTGGGAGTTCAGTCAGTTGGGAAATGGAATGGAAACCCAATGATTCTTCCTCTTTCCTATCCTTTTCCAAACGGCTGTCATCCCCACTTTTTCTGCGGCCTGGACATCGTTTTCCAAATGATCCCCCACATATACACACGCTTCTGGTGGCATTTTCATCTGTTCCATCGCTCGTTCAAATAGTATGGGATCAGGCTTTTTCACACCTTCCCATTCTGAGATGAGGATGGTTTCGAAAAAAGATTGAATACCCAAAGCCTTGATGTTGTCCATTTGGAAACGTCCTTTTCCATTTGTAATGAGCCCCAGGCGAAAGTGGTTTGCGATTAAGTCCAGTAATACTTCCTGCAGTCCTTGAAAAGAAATACAATGTTGACTGAAAGACGCATGATAATCCTGATAGAGTTCTTCTTCTGTTTCCTTGCCGAACTCGAGTTCTTGTGCAAGTTGTTGATAAACATAATCCTTAGCCACGTACCCTTGCTCATCCAATGCTATGAATCTTGAGACGTAAGTTTTTCTCGGTACAGACTTGAGAGACTTCTTATAACGGAGGTATTGATGAGTAATAAATTGTTCGACAGAAGCATCACGATCCAAAAGCGTCCGGTCCAAGTCGAAAATGACAGCTTTGATCATAGACGATGTCCTTCTTCTCTCGCTTTTCGATAGCCGTAAAAGGAACAGTTCTCTTCTACTTGAAAACCACAAGACTCATAGAAAGAAAAATTCTCATTCGACGTATGCGCAAACCAATCCCCATGTGGAAGTTTTTCCATACATAGAGAAATGAGTTTATGAGCTAGTCCTTTTCCACGGTATGGTTTTGAAACAACCAAGTCCATTATTGTTGCCATCATGACCCGATCAGAAACGACTCGAACCATTCCTACCATTTCTTCCTGATCCCAAACCGTAAACGCCCAAGTCGAGTTCTCAAAGATGAGAGAAAATTTTTCTTCCTGCCATGAAGGGCCTCCCTGGGACCAGCCCACCTCTTCAAACAGCTGTTTCACGCGTTTGGCAGGCAATCCACTGGTGCCTTCACGAATCGTTAATCCATGGAAATATTGATACATTGATTATTCCTCCGGATACATTCGCTGCAAGAAGGAGACAGATTGAAGGATCAATTTCTTTAAAACCTCTTCATCAATGTCTTCCACCTTGTTAATGTACACACACGCTTTACCACTCTTGTGTTTCCCGAATTTCTCAAGAAGCTCTTCACGTTCCGGATCACCCGTTGCAAAATAAAGACTGATTTTCGCTTTTCTTGGAGAAAAGCCTACCAGAGGGGCGTCACCTTCATGTCCCGACTTATATTTATAATGATAAGAACCGAAGCCAATGATGGAAGATCCCCACATCTTCGCCTCATACCCCGTTGTTTCAGTAAAAATATCCAACAATCGGTAGGCGTCTTCCCGCTTTTTTGAATGATCCACTTCTTCAATGAATGACATCACACTTCGCTCATTCTGCTTTGTCTTTTGTTCATAAGCCATTTCTCCCACCCCTTTCCCCATGTTCTATACTAGTTCCACCATCTGCCCTCTATCTCCTGTTAAAAAACAAAAGAAAAAAAGAGCCCCTGCAACGGAACCCCCTTTTCACTCATCAACTGACAACTTTCAACTTCGGTTTTCCACCCTCTTGGCTTCCACCCATTACTTTTGTAATATGCTGGACGTCCTGAACCATCTTCGTCATTTTCCTTGTTTCTGAGGCCATTTTGTCAACACGCTCCAGCTGCTGTTTGGAGAGGCGCAAAATGTTTTGGTTTTGACCTTTTCCTTCTTTTGTAAACTGGAGTAAACTTTCAAAAGAATGGGAGAATAGATCGACCGTTGACAAAAGCTGTTGACTCGATGCACTGATTTCATCTGTCTGCTTTTCAACCTCTTCTGACTGCACTAGGATTCCCTTGAAATTTCCTTCCATATTCGTCACATGCTCGAGGCTCGTTTCCATTTTCCTTCTTCCATCACTCGCATGAATACTCGCTTTTGTTACATGCTCACCAATCGCATCAACAATCGAGAAGATGCGTTTCGTTGCATGACCAGACTGTTCCGCAAGCTTCTGCACTTCTTGTGCAACAACGCTGAAACCTTTTCCATGTTCACCCGCCCTGGCTGCTTCAATAGAAGCATTCAAGGCCAGCAATTTCGTATGGTCCGTGATCGAGGCGATTTCCTTTGTCAGTTCACTGATGTGATTCGAGTAGGTTTGTAAGGCTTGGATGTTATCACTCGTTTCCGTGAAGCTGTTTTCTGTAGAATGAAGGTGGGTCGAAATTTCTGCAAGGGAAGCCTTTCCCTCCTGGGTTGCTGCTGAGGTCTTTTTCGCCTGACCGGATACAACCTCAATACTGCTTGTAATCTGTTCCACAGCGGCTTGTATATCCGATAAATTCAGAGCGCGGTTCTCTGCCTCCTTCACTTGTTCCTCAGCGTTCTGACTCCGCCTTTGCAACAAACCTTCCATCTCATTAAACGATCGTGAAGATTGGTGTGAAGTTTGATTCATAACATCTGTTGTATTTTTCAACGACTTCCCAACCGACTGCAATTGATGAAGGAGCTGATCCGCTTCTGCTTGTTTTTTCTGAGAAAGTTCGGTTAACTCTTTTACATGTGTGTTCTTCTGGAGTATTTGATAGGAGGTTCCGGCACTCGTCAAAATCAAATAAAAAGCATGAAGAGAGAACATGAACCATGAATAATTTTCCGTTCCATAAAAGAAATCCATTCCCCAAAACATGGTCACAAAATGAAAGAGTGCAAAAAGGAGCGTCATCACTGCTATGATTTCTGTTCGATCATAAAAAGCAATCAATGCAACCACAAGAAAGATAGAAAAATGATAGACAACCATTCCTTCACCATTCGTAATCATCCCTATGCTAATGAACGTGAATAAGAGACTCATGAACCACGGGATTGCTGCGTGGTTCCGTTTTTTCAGATAGATGAAGAATGTCATGCCATATAAAAGAAATGGCACAGCCAGGTATGTATATAAAAAAGGAGTATAAGCCTTAAAATCATCTACACTCCAGTTCAGTTGCAAATTTCTGTGAGTCAGATGAATGACCATCATCAACAATAAGCCAACAGCTCCAAACATGAGCATCGTCCGATTCTTTTTTTCTTCCATACTAACCACCCTCAAATGATAAGACTTTGGATTACAAGTACCAATAAAGGATAAAACTTTGAATTCAAAGCTTTTCCCGCTCTAATATATATCCCTAGTCAAAAAAAATAAACCTCCTGAATGTGGAGGTTTATCATGATCCATGAAGTTCTTCATAAATTTCAGTCACCCAAAAGTGACGCGGGAAAATGAATAAAGTCCAATAATCCTGCCATCCCGGTGTTTCGAGCTCTTGTTTTTCCGCAGGAGGTGTGGGTTTTTCCTTTACCTTTTCCATCTGAGATGAATAGATCTCATCACCATCTGAATCGGTAACGGAGAGCATTCCTGACTCATCGATTTCCGCCCGAACAGTCTTTCCTTTCTGATGGGTGTAAGAAATCTCCTCAGGCAGTTGATAGTCTTCTTTTACACCCGGAAATTTTTCCTCCGGTTTTAAAGTAGACGTTTGATAGTGTTCAAATCCATAGTCCAGAAGTTTCTTCGTATCTTCATAGGACAAATCCTTCGTGCGGCTTTTCATTGTGATCACAATCAAATCCATATGATCCCTGCTCGCACTCGTAGCCAACGTGAAACCGGATTGAGGAACATATCCTGTCTTCCCACCAGTCACACCCTCATATGGGTCTTCCCTCATTAAACGGTGATGCGTGTATAGCGTGGCGTCCCACTTCTCTCCGTCCCAATCCAAAGTCTCTAACCCATAAATCTCATTGAACGTCTCATTTTTTTGGGCATATTTTGTAATTTGAGCCAGATCTTCCGCTGTCGTCCTATGTTCTGCGTTGAACAAACCGTGTGGGTTCTTGAAATCCGTCTGCTCCACCCCGGCCTTTTCTTCAAGATAAGCATTCAAGTCTATAGAGAACTGTTCGACACTCCCGCTCAAATGCTCGGCAATCGCAACACCAGCATCATTTCCAGAGTTTAAAAGCAGCCCCTGGATAAGCTCCTTTAATGTTGCCTGATCGCCTTCTTCAAGAAAAACACTGGAACCTCCTGTTTCATAAGCCTTTTCACTAACCGTGACTGTCTCGTTGAGATCCCCATTTTCAATGGCATAAATGGCTGTGGCAATCTTTGTTAAACTGGCCGGGTACATGCTCGCCTCTGCATTCTTTTCATATAGAACTTTTCCAGTATTCGCTTCAAGAACCATGGCCGCTTCACTATTAATGGATGGACGATCCGTTTTAGACTGTGCCACCGTTATGTTTGGATTTATACTAAATGTGGTATATATTGCTGCAATGATTATCATAAGTTTCTTCATTATAATGATGACTCCCCATACACAGATATTGATTTCCTTAAATCCGCTCTGATTTAAACCATGTATCAGTATAAACATAATTGTCGCAATTTGAAGAAAACACACGGATTTTTAAATAAATTGTAATCCCTCTGTAAACTACTTGGCTATTTCCTGAAAATTTTCCAACAGTTGTTTCTTCAAGGGTGTGACAATCATCCTCCGTATCGTGGCGGTTCTGATTTGTGAAGCCCCACTCGGTCCACACAGAAATAATGATAAATAAATGGAGGGGCTCTATCTGAGCCCCTCCATTTGTGATTAAAGTGAGCGTTGCAGAATATCTACAACTGTTTCACGGTTCATTTCTTTGTACGTCCCGACTCCTGGTTTGATAAATGTTTTTTCAACAATATCATTAAAAGCTTCATCATTGATGTCATAGTCCTGAAGAGTCCTAGGTGCTCCAAGGGAATTCCAAAAGTGGCGGAGTGCCTTCGCCCCTTCTCGCGCAACCTCTACATCTGTCTTGCCTTCAGGGTCAATGTCGAAAACATTGGTGGCCAGCTGTTTCACTCGGCTTGGATCATCTTCCAATACATGCTCAAGCCAGTTCGGGAACAGAATGGCAAGCCCTCCGCCATGAGGAATATCATAAATGGCGGATACAGCGTGTTCGATACGATGTGTAGCCCAATCCCCGCCATCTGTCCCATTCATCAAAGTTCCATTAAATGCAGTTGTACTTAAGTACATCATCGTTTCACGGTGTTCATAGGAATGAAGGTCAGCGATCAACTTCGGGCCGGTTTGAATTGCCGTTCGCAAAAGAGACTCAATGAAACCATCAATCATTGGTGTGTTTGCAGTCCTATGGAAGTAGTGCTCCAAAGCATGGGACATGCTGTCGACAATTCCGTAAACGGTCTGGTTTTCAGGTACAGAGAAGGTGTATGTCGGATCAAGGATTGAAAACGTCGGGTACACATGAGGGGACCCCCATCGGAGTTTGTCTTTCGTTTCCCAGTTCGTAATGACAGAAACAGCATTCATTTCAGACCCTGTAGCTGCAAGGGTCAAAACCGTACCAATCGGCAGAGCTTTTTTAATAGGAGCCTCCTGTGTGATTAACTTCCATGCATCCACGTCACTTACTGCCCCAGCAGCAATAGCTTTTGTACAATCGATGACGCTTCCACCACCAACAGCAAGCAAAAAGTCGATGCCTTCGTTTTTACAGATATCGACACCTTTTCGCACTGTTGTCAGTCGTGGATTCGGCTCAACGCCCGATAGTTCATAAACAACAGCCTCAAGCTTTTCCATCTGTTTCATCACCTCATCGTACACACCATTCCGCTTAATACTGCCACCACCATAAACAACAAGAACCTTTGCTTTTTGAACTATCTCATTAGAAATTTGATTAAGTTGTCCCTCGCCGAAGTAAAGTTTGGTAGGGTTATATTGTAAAAAATTATTCATCGTTTCACCTCATCTATTTTTATAGCTTATCTATTGTATCATTCCATAATAAAAGCAGATATCGATGAATTTTGATGGTACTTATCTAAATTTTTGATGACCTCCCATTGTGCTGTTTTAAATGGAAGAAACGGGGAATATTCTTCATAACATAAAAAAAGGAGTTTTTATACAAATGTCACTCTATATCGAAGTAGATCATGACCGACATATCGACTTATTCGTTGAAGATATCGGAGATGGCCAGCCTATCGTATTCCTCCACGGGTGGCCACTCAACCATCAAATGTTCGAATATCAGATGAACGAACTACCTCAAAAAGGCTACCGCTTCATCGGCATCGACCTTAGGGGCTTTGGTAAATCAGATAAGCCTGCTTTTGGTTATGATTACGATACACTTGCCCACGATGTAAAAACCGTTGTAGAGTACCTGCAACTGGAAAACTTCTATTTAACCGGCTTTTCTATGGGCGGCCCGATTGCTATACGCTACGCTACTAAATTCGCCAACAAGGAATTGGCACAGTTGATTCTTGCAGGCCCTGCTGCTCCGAGCTTCACTCAAAGAGAAGGCTATTCCTACGGCATGAATAAAGATGAAGTGGACGGTTTAATCGAAGCACTCCAAAACGACCGTCCAGCTGCATTGAAAGACTTCGGCGAAGGTTTCTACCATTCTGATATCTCGAAACCTTTCGGGGAATGGTTCCACATTCTTGGTCTTGAGGCATCCGCACACGCTACTCTCGCATGTGCCGAGTCTTTAAGAGATGAAGACCTGCGGAAAGAAGTAAGTCAAATCGAAGTCCCTACCCTCTTGATTCACGGCAAACATGATGAAATCTGCGATTATGCATTTTCCGAAATATTGAATGAGAAGATTCCGAACAGTACACTCGTTCCTTTTGAGAACAGTGGACATGGAATGGTTTATGATGAAAAAGAAAAATTCAATCAAACACTGCTTGATTTGTTGAAATAAAAGAAAAGGAGAGCCAACTTCTCGTGCTGGTTCTCCTTTTCTTTTTTATCCGTGGACTAATTAATATCATACCGATAACAACATTGAAAAAACCAATAAATGTCCAAAACCCGCTGATAAAAGCATCAAAGTCATCGATAAATAGACAAAAACCACTGATAAATCTCCAAAACGACTGATAACTATGGGTCCTCAACTAAAAAAGCCAGGAAGAGCACAGACACTCTTCCTGGCTGCCATCTTAAGCGATGACCACTTTCTTCGGATTGGCTAGCTTCTGGATCAGCGGCAATCGGGATAGATCCATGTTTCCTCCACTCAAGACAACTCCGCATTGCTGTTGTTCAAACGTGTCACACGTACTAAGAAGGCCGGCGAGCGCAGTTGCTCCTGCTCCTTCGACCAACGTTTTTTCACGTTCGAGCAGCATCAGCATGGCTTTTGCGATTTCATGTTCTTCCACCGTAATCACTTGATCCACGTATTTTTGGATACACGTGTAAGTGAGTTTACCTCTTTCCTTCACGGCAATTCCGTCAGCAATCGTCGAGACAGATGTCAGTTTTTCAGGTCCTTTTTTGTACAGAGCATTGTACATGGACGGAGCTTTTGCGGACTGGACACCAATGACTTTGATGTCCGGCTTCAGCTGTTTGGCTGCGAACGCAATGCCTGCGATCAGCCCGCCTCCCCCGATCGGAACGAACAGACGGTTTAGATCCGGCTGCTGCTGCAGCATTTCAACAGCGACTGTCGCTTGTCCTGCCATGACATCATAATCGTCGAACGGATGGAGAAAGGTAGCACCTGTTCTTTCCTGTTCAAGCAAAGCGGCCTGGTAAGCTTCCTGGAAGGACTCGCCGGTAAGAACGACCTTCGCTCCGTACCCTTGCGTCGCTTCCACTTTCGCTCTCGGTGTTCCTTCCGGCATGAAAATCTGCGCCTGGATGCCCCGTTTCGCTGCAGCAAGAGCAACGCCTTGGGCATGGTTACCGGCAGATGCTGCGATGACACCGCGGGACGCTTCGACTTCTGTTAGACAGGCAACCTTATAGGACGCCCCTCGTACTTTGAAAGCACCTGTTTTTTGCTGATTCTCCATCTTCAAGTAGACGTGCTGCCCGGTTTTCTCATTGAAGGTTGTTGATGTTTGCAATGGGGTGCGGTGCACCACCTCCTGCAATTGTTCCTGTGCATCCATTACTTTAGCTAGCGTTAAGAAATCCCCAACGTCTTCACTCCTTTGTTTTGTTTTTCATACTGGTCGATTTTGACTTCATACGTCAAAGTGACAGCAATTTCATCCCAGCCGTTCAAAAGCATTTCCTTGTGATAGGACTGGATGTCGAAGGACACTTCAAGGTCACCGTCATCAATGATCTGTTCTTCCAAATCGACCTTCACTTCATACTTCTCTTTCGTCGCCTTTTCCATCAGCTGATCTACAACCGGCTTCGGCAACTGAATCGGGAGGATTCCGTTTTTGAAGCAGTTGTTGTAGAAAATGTCGGCGAAACTCGGGGCGATGACCACTTTAAAGCCATAGTCCTGAATCGCCCATGGTGCGTGTTCCCTGGAGGAACCGCACCCGAAGTTTTCACCGCCGACAAGAACAGAAGCACCATCATACTTTGGGTCATTCAAAGAAAAATCTTCCCGAAGTGTTCCATCCTCGTTAAATCGCCAGTTATAGAAGAGGAACTGGCCGAACCCCTGGCGTTCAATCCTTTTCAAAAATTGCTTCGGAATGATCTGGTCGGTATCGACATTCGATCGATCCATAGGGTAAACCAGACCACGATGTTGTTTGATCGGTTCCATCTCTTCACCCTCCTACCGTACTGGCGTATTTTCTAACATCGACAAAATGACCTTCCAACGCTGCCGCTACTGCCATTTCCGGACTGACCAGATGGGTACGGGCACCATTTCCCTGGCGTCCCTCGAAATTACGATTGGAAGTGGAAGCACAGCGTTCGCCAGGTGGGACGATATCATCATTCATCGCTAGACACATGCTGCAGCCGGCATCGCGCCATTCAAATCCTGCAGTCAAGAAAATTGTATCCAAACCTTCCGCTTCTGCTGCATCTTTGACGGATTTGGAACCAGGAACGACAAGAGCTCTCACACCTTCATGAACGTGACCGCCACGCACAATTTCAGCCGCTTTGCGCAAATCGCTTAATCTGGAGTTTGTGCATGAACCGATGAACACGTGCTCGACAGGAATCGATTCGATGCTCTGGTTTGCTTCAAGCCCCATATATTCGATAGCACGTTCGATTCCATCACGATCCTCTTCCACGGAATCAGGATCAGGGACGCGACCACCGACAGGAACACATTGGGAAGGATTCGTTCCCCATGTCACCTGTGGTTCAATCTCGTCGGCATGAATAGTAAGCGTCTGGTCATATTCTGCACCTTCATCAGAAGCTAAAGCAAGCCACTGCTCAGCTGCTTCATCAAAAGCTTCCCCTTCCGGCACATAGCGTTTGCCTCGCATGTAATCGACCGTCGTTGCATCAGGACTAATCAATCCAGCTCTTGCTCCTGCTTCGATAGACATATTGCATACCGTCATGCGTTCCTCCATTGAAAGATTACGGACCGCTTCACCGGTGTATTCAATCACATGGCCTGTGCCGAATCGGACACCATACTTCCCGATAATAGCAAGGATTAAGTCCTTCGCAGTAACGCCTGTTCCAAGCACCCCATCAACATTGACTTGCAGGGTTTTCGGTGGTGCCTGCCATAAGGATTGGGTCGCAAGCACATGCTCCACCTCACTCGTACCTATTCCGAAAGCCAGTGCACCAAACGCGCCATGCGTGGAAGTATGACTATCCCCACAGACGATCGTTTTCCCCGGTTGAGTAAGCCCAAGTTCAGGCCCGATGACGTGTACGATTCCCTGGTCCGGGTGGTTGATGTCCGCCAGACGAACCCCGAATTCTTCGCAGTTCGCTTTCAAGGTTTCCATCTGTTTCTTGGAAACTTCATCTTTGATGACATTCCGATGGACCGTCGGTACGTTATGATCCATCGTCGCATACGTACGATCCGGTCTCCTCACTTTCCTTCCGGCCATCCGCAATCCTTCAAACGCCTGGGGAGAGGTCACCTCATGAATCAGATGCAAGTCGATGTAGAGGAGGTTCGGCTTCCCTTCTTCTTCATGGACGACATGCTGATCCCAAATTTTTTCTACGATCGTTTTTGGATGACTCATTCCGTTCCGCTCCCTTCCTGTTTATACGTAACAACGCATGATATTTTCTGTGGTATCACTTGTGCTGATTTGATCAACCACTCGTCGAGCCAATTCACTTCCACTGACGACGGTACCCCCGACAAGATCAATATCTGCCGTGTGGTATCCCTCATTCAACACTTCCTGTACAGCCGCTTCCACTTGTTCTGCTTCCTCTTCCATTCCGAAAGAATGCTTCAGCATCATGGCTATAGAAAGAATACTGGCGAGAGGATTCGCTTTATTCTCTCCAGCGATATCAGGAGCAGAACCGTGCACCGGTTCGTAAAGTCCGACGCCTGTTTCATTTAAACTGGCAGATGGCAGCATGCCGAGCGATCCCGTCAATACAGAGGCTTCGTCACTCAAGATATCTCCGAACATATTCTCTGTCACAATGACATCAAAGTAAGCGGGATTCGTTACTAACTTCATTGCAGCGGCATCTACAAGCATATGTTCAACCTCTACATCTGGGTACTGCGCTTTTTTCTCCTCCACAACTTCCCGCCACATCCGGCTGGACTCGAGAACATTCGCTTTATCGACAGATGTGAGGTGCTTTCTCCTCACTTTGGCACTTTGGAAAGCCTGCTCCACGATTCTTTCAATCTCCTGTCGATCGTAGGCCAGTGTATCCACAACCGAGTTCCCGTTGTTTCGTCTTTCTCTTGGTTCACCAAAGTACAACCCTCCGGTCAGCTCGCGGACGATCAATAGATCGCTTGCCGCGACGACCTCCTGTTTCAAGGGTGATGCATGGAGCAACTGCGGAAACGCTTTGACAGGACGGAGATTTGCAAACAACCCGAGTTGTTTACGAATCCCGAGCAGCCCTTTTTCCGGCCTCATATGACCAGGAAGCTGATCCCACTTCGGACCACCGACCGCTCCAAGGAAGATGGCATCTGCTTTTCTTGCAGCTTCGACTGTATCCTCCGGGAGAGGAGTTTCATGATTGTCGATCGCCACTCCCCCGATGTCATGATTCTCAAAAGTAAAAGTGTGCTGGTATCGATCTGCGACCGACTGCAACACATTCTTTGCTGCTTTTGTCACTTCTGGACCGATTCCGTCTCCTGGCAAAAGTACGATATGTTTTTCCATGTGCATCCCCCTTTAGTTATACTTGGACTTTTTGATAATTCACCATTTTACTTCTATATAATGTGCGGTTCACAGCGTTCAAGAAGGCATGAGCCGATGCTTCCAGAACATCCTGCGCAGATCCCCGGCCGGATGCTTTGACTCCATCAACCGTTAGTTGAACGTGGACTTCTGCTAAAGCGTCGCGTCCTTTACCAATCGAACTCAATTGATAGTCCTGCAAATGAACATCTGCATCAATCAAGTCATCCAGCGTATTGTAAATCGCTTCTACGCTTCCTTCACCGGTATTGGCTTTCTCGACTTCTTCTCCATCCGGTCGTGTCAAAAGGACGGTCGCGGTCGGACGGTTGATGCTGCCATATTGAACCTGGAAGGCTTTCAACTCGTATTTAGGCTGATCTTCGTTTTCCGTCTGAGTATCTGTCAAAATGGCGAATAGATCATCATCCGTTACTTCTTTCTTCTTACCTGTCAGTGTCTTGAATGATTCAAAAGCTTCCTTCAGCTTGTTTTCGTTAAGATCAAATCCGAGTTCTTCCGCTTTTTGTTTGAACGCATGCCTTCCGGAGTGTTTTCCTAACACCATTCGATTGGAATCGATGCCAACCATCGCTGGGGTGATAATTTCGTAAGTCGTGGACTCCTTCAACATGCCGTCCTGATGGATCCCGGATTCGTGAGCAAAAGCGTTTCGTCCTACGACGGCTTTGTTGCCTGGCACCTGCATCCCTGTCAGGCGGCTGACGAGATCACTGGTACGTTTGATTTCTTTCAGCACAAGACCTGTTTCAAAGTCGAAACGATCTTGACGGATTTTCAATGCAACAGCAATTTCTTCAAGTGCTGCGTTCCCCGCACGCTCGCCAATTCCGTTAATCGTCCCTTCAATTTGCCTCGCTCCGTTTTCAATCGCGGCAAGGGAATTGCTTACCGCCATTCCCAAATCATCGTGATTGTGTGTCGACAAGATTGCCTTGTCGATGTTGGGTACGTTTTCTCTTACATATCGGAAAAGACGGCCAATTTCGTCAGGTGTGGTAAAGCCGACCGTATCCGGCAGGTTGATGACACTCGCTCCTGCGTCGATCACCTTTTCAATGATTCGGACGAGAAAATCTTGATCGGATCGGAGCGCATCTTCTGCGGAAAACTGCACGTGTGGAAACTTCTCTTTCGCATAAGCGACCATTTCCACCGCTTTTTCCACCACCTCATCGGGTGTCTTCTTCAGTTTGTGAGTCATGTGAATCGGGGAGGTAGCGATAAACACGTGCAACCTTGGCTCCGCTCCGCCTTTTAATGCTTCCCATGCAATGTCAATGTCACGTTTGTTGGCTCTCGCTAAGCCTGTTACCGAGCAACCACGGACGGTATCAGCAATCTCTTTGACCGCTTCAAAATCGGCTTGAGAGGAAGCGGGAAAACCCGCCTCCATGATATCTACACCTAAACGTTCCAGCTGTTTGGCAATTTCCACTTTTTCCAAACGATCCAAATTGACACCAGCGGATTGTTCTCCGTCTCTCAAGGTTGTATCGAAAACATTAACGTGAGCCATGTGTGACCACATCCTTTTCTTTGGATTGGGACTTCTTGACAAACGGCATCAGTTCACGGAGCTCTCTACCCACCTTCTCGATTTGATGATTGTTTTCGCGCGCATTGATTGCATTGAACTCCGGACGGTTTACCTGGTTCTCCAAGATCCATCCTTTGGCAAATTTCCCTGTCTGGATGTCTGTCAGTACATCTTTCATGCGTGCTTTTGTACTTTCATCAACGACACGTGGACCGGATACGAAGTCACCCCACTGGGCTGTATCGGAGATGGAATAACGCATACCCTCAAGTCCGCCTTCGTACATCAGGTCAACGATCAATTTGAGCTCGTGCATACATTCGAAGTAGGCTACTTCCGGTTGATAGCCGGCTTCTGTCAACGTTTCAAAACCAGCTTTCACAAGACTTGAAAGTCCTCCGCAAAGGACCGCCTGCTCACCGAATAGATCCGTTTCCGTTTCTTCCTGGAAGGATGTTTCAAGGACGCCTGCCCGGCCACCGCCAATTCCTTTCGCATAAGCAAGCGCAATTTCTTTCGCTTCCCCAGTGACGTCTTGCTCGACACCAATCAGTGCCGGTACCCCTGCGCCTTCTTCAAATGTACGGCGGACAAGGTGTCCTGGTCCTTTTGGCGCTACAAGGAACACATCAACATCTGATGGAGGAACAACCTGGTTGAAGTGGACATTGAATCCGTGAGCGAAAGCGAGTGCTGCTCCGGACTTCAAATTCGGTTTGATGGACTCTTCATAGACTCTCGGCTGATATTCATCCGGCAGAAGAACCATGACCACGTCAGATTCCGCTACAGCATCGGCCACACTTTTCACTTCAAGTCCGTCCTGTTCTGCTTTATCCCAGGACTTACCTTTACGAAGACCAACAACAACGTTATGTCCGCTTTCCTTCAAGTTTTGTGCGTGGGCATGACCTTGAGATCCGTAACCTACAACAGCTACCTTCTTATTTTTTAGTACCTCGTCTTTGATATCGTTGTGATAATATACGTGTGCCATTTTTACATCCATCCTTTCGGGAATTTATTTTAATAGAGAGTAAGATTTGAATTCTGCTACTTGCGGCTGATGACCGCGGGTGAATGCGGTTAAGCCTGTTCTGGCAAGTTCTTTTATGCCATAAGGCCTTAACAGATCGATGAGCGCATCGACCTTATCCGATTTACCTGTCACCTGAACCGTGACGCTTTCTTTACTGACATCAATGATTGATGCACGGAACGGTTCGATGATGCCCTGGATTTCGCTGCGGATCTGTGGGTTGCTGATCACTTTCACCATCGCGAGCTCACGGGCGACAATCGCTTTGTCTGTGATGTCGGAGACTTTCAGAACATCGATTTGCTTGTTCAGCTGTTTAGTCAGCTGCTCGAGCTTGCGGTCATCCTCCACTTCCACGACGAACGTCATTTTCGAGACGCCTTCGGTCTCTGTACGTCCGACAGAAATGCTTTCAATGTTGAATTGCCTTTTGGCAAGTAATCCTGTCACTCGGTTCAGCACGCCGCTTCGATTATGGACGGTTGCTGTGACGATTCGCTTCATCGTTTCACCCCAATCATTTCGTGTAGTCCTTTTCCTGGTGCAATCATCGGATAGACATTCTCTTTTTGAAGGACACGGCAATCAATGACTGCCGGTTGGTCATCCCCCAGTACTTTAGGCAATACTTCTAAAAGTTGTTCCTGGGTTTCAATCTTATAGCCTGGGACTTGATAGCTTTCTGCTAGTTTCACAAAGTCCGGCTGTACATCGATGATGGATTCTGAGTATCTTTCACTATAAAACTTCTCCTGCCACTGCCTTACCATTCCTAACGCCTGATTGTTGACAATGAGCACTTTGACAGGCAGTCGACGTTCCTGCAGAACCGACAGTTCCTGAAGTGTCATTTGAAAACCACCGTCTCCGACAACAGCTACGCAGGTGGAATCCATGTCGGCCAGCTGTGCTCCGATGGCTGCCGGGAACCCATAGCCCATCGTTCCAAGTCCGCCTGAGGTGACCCAGCGGTTCGGCCGGTCAAATTGATAATATTGGGCGGCCCACATTTGGTGCTGCCCGACATCTGTCGTAACAACCGCCTCTCCCCCGGTATATTCATAGACTTTCTGCATGAGCCATTGAGGAACGATGAGTTCATCCGGCTGATCGTGCCAGAGTGGATAATCGATTTTGTTCTGACTGATTGCATCCATCCACCCTTTGTGGTTCAGCCCTTTCACAGTCTTAGCGTTTAAAGCTTCCAACGCTGCTTTACCATCCGATACGATAGGAATGTGAGTCGGAATGTTTTTCCCAATCTCAGCAGGGTCAATATCAATATGAGCAACCATCGCGTTCGGTGCGAAGTGCTTTAGATTACCTGTCAGTCTGTCGTCAAACCGCGAGCCAATATTGATCAGCAGATCGCATTCGTATAGAGCGGTGTTTGCGGAATAAGTTCCGTGCATCCCAGCCATTCCAAGGGACAAATCACAGGAACCCGGGTAACTTCCAAGTCCGAGTAGCGTAGTCGTAACAGGCAGTTGATAGTTTTGAACAAAGGTTTTCAACTCTTCTGAAGCGCCGGCATGAATAACACCAGACCCTGCAAGGACCACTGGTTTTTTTGCTTCGACCAGAGCGTCGTGCAATTTGCTGATCTGAAGAGGATTCGGCTTGACGGTCGGCTGGTAGCCCGGCAAATGAAAGTCACGCTTTACTTCCTTTGCATAAACCGTTGAACTGATGTCTTTCGGTATATCCACAACGACTGGCCCTGGTCTTCCAGTCGTCGCGATATGAAAAGCTTCATTCACAATTCTTGGCAGGTCCTCAATCTCCTGAACTTGATAATTATGTTTGGTAATTGGAGTCGTAATTCCCATGATGTCTGATTCTTGGAATGCATCGGTTCCGATAACACCTTTCGCTACCTGACCGGTAAAAATAACGAGTGGAATGGAGTCCATCATCGCATCCGCAATCCCAGTAACTAGGTTTGTCGCTCCTGGGCCGGACGTCCCGATCACAACTCCTGCTTTTCCGGATACCCGGGCATATCCCTCTGCTGCATGAATCGCTCCTTGTTCATGTCTTGGCAGAATATGATCAAAGCTTCCTTCCGCCCGGTAGATGGCATCATAGATTGGTAAAACTGCGCCACCTGGATATCCGAATAACGTTTCGACACCTTGACCGATTAAAGCTTCCACGAGTAAATCGGCTCCTGTCTTCGTCGCGGTCTGCTGTTCCGCACTTGCCTGTGCCTTCATTTTTTCATCCCTCCTGTATTGACCCTATCTTTTTATGAAAATCGAAATGACCATTGGTGCCTTTCCGATTCAAACCTTTCGCCTTTCGAACAAAAAAGAGACCTTCTTCCTCCTCAGATTCCCGCAACACAACAACAGTGTCGTAAGAATATGAGGGGTGAAAAGGTCTCTCTTTACTTCCACGGTACCACCCTCATTCGTGAAGCTATTTGTATTAAGCTCCACCTCATGGGATTCAATATGAACCCCTTTTGATAACAGGTGCGGTGAGACACCTGGTCCCGCCTACTGGATGAACGTTCGGCGTGGACACTCAAGGATGATGTCAGAATAAGATGTATTTCCGGGCTTCCAGCAACCCCGGCTCTCTGGGAATACATGCACTTATTCCTTTATTCCTTTCATCGTGTTCATGTGATTTAATTTTCAAATGCCTCAACTCTGCTCGGCGTTCCTCTACTAACTAACGTTCGCTTGATCTTTGCTGTACACTTTGTATCCATCTGTAGTTGTTACTTTTCTGAATTCTGAAAGCAAGTGGTTTGTGACAACACCTGGCTTCCCATCTCCAACTTTTCGCTGGTCGACTTCTACGACAGCGATCACTTCTGCCGCAGTGCCTGTCAAAAATACTTCATCAGCGACGTAGACATCGTGTCTCGTAAACGGCTGCTCTTTGACTTTGTAGCCTTTTTCTTCAGCTAAATCGATGATGGCGTTTCTCGTGATTCCTTCCAAAGCACCTAGATAAGTCGGGGGTGTCAAAATCGTTCCATTCTTCACGATGAAGATGTTGTCAGCAGAACCCTCGGTCACATAACCTTGGTCATTGAGCATAAGCGCTTCATCAACCCCAGCCTGATTGGCTTCCATTTTTACAAGGATGTTATTTAAGTAATTCAACGATTTCACTTGGGGCGGTAACACGTCCGGGCGATTTCTTCTGCTTGATACAGAAGCTAGCCGGACCCCGCGTTCATATAATTCTTTCGGAAACAAAGCGAGTGCTTCAGCAATGACAACCAAGCGTGGATTTGCACAGCTGGAAGGGTCCAGACCCAGATTGCCGGCGCCTCTGGAAACGACGACACGGATATATGCGGTTTCCAACTGGTTGCGGCGGACGGTTTCAGCAATAATCTCTTCGAGTTCCTCCTTGCTTTGTGGAATCTCGAGCATGATCGACTTCGCTGAATCATAGAGACGGTTCAAATGTTCATCAAGCTTGAAGATGTTGCCTTCGTATACGCGAATTCCTTCGAACACCCCATCTCCATATAAGAAACCGTGATCATAAACGGAAACGACGGCTTCTTCTTTCTTCACGTATTCGCCGCTCATATAAATCCATTGGCTGCTCATTTTCAGCACTCCTTTCTTTTATAGTTTAATGTTTGAAATGACTAAAGAATGATAAAGAAAATGTGGACCCTTCTGGTAAGTGATGATCTTACATTTTCAGGGTCCCAATCTCAGGTCTTTCACATGAATCAACCTGACGATTGAAGTAATCGATGTGGTTGATTGAGGACTACTTTAAACCCATTTCGAGGGAAGGTCAACAGGTTTTCTTCAAATTTTCTGAACACTCTAAAGATTCGATGAATAGGTGAAGCGCTTACACCGTTGGGAGGCTTGGCATCACGTGTCTTTTTCTCTTTTCTTTTTTTCTTTTTTATCTCAAATGAGGCGAAATCCAGTGGAAAATTTCCAATCATCAGCAGGGTGTCAAAGGGGCCATTCATCTTCTTTTTATAAAACACTTTCTGTCAAAGAATGTCTCAAATTAATAAAAGTAGACATCCGCCCTGCCTTCGAAGCCTGTCCCCTCATACTGTGTCGTATAGGATTAAAAAAGGTGGTGAAAGATATGGGCTGGTATGGTGGCTGCGGCGGTTACGGCGGCGGTTACGGCGGTGGATACGGAAGCACTTTCGTATTGATCGTTGTATTGTTCATCCTTTTGATTATCGTAGGAGCATCTTTCTACAACTAAAAAACCTTTTCGTGTGAACCACCTTTACCCGTTATAAGTGGTTCACACAAAAGCGGATGGTATCCAAACACCTTTCCGCTGATCAGGTGTGTATAAAAAAGAACCAGAGGTCATCACCACCTTCTGGTTCATTGTTCGTTATCTTTGCAATTGAAAGAATTCGGGAGAAAAATTGTTTTCTCAATATAGGTTTGGTTATAATAGACGTCGAGACATATTCTCTACAACCTCTACCTGTAGAATGTCTCCCTCTTTCAAAACCAGAGCGTCTACGCTCTGGCTTTTTTTATGTACACAAATGTTTATTATATCAATATAATGAGCATACTCTTTTTTGTAGGCCGGTTTCATCATGTATTTCATCGCCGCACACCGGCCTGCATAGTAAGCATAGGTAGGATATCCATGATTTTCAACGATAACGATGAAACAAAATAAAAAAAGAAGCGATTCGCCAATGATCGATGGCCGGTTCGCTTCTTTTTTTATGTAACGCCCATTATGGAATGGCTGGGTTTTAATTTTCCACCGCACTCTCTCTTTGATACTCCAAGTTGATGAAAATCTGCTGCAACTCAGGCAAAGTCATCTCCATCGTCCTTTTTCCAAAGGCATCCTCCGTGTAACCTAAATCCCGCAATTGATCAATCAAATAGAACCTCTCTTGATATGCACCTTCGGGGGGATAAACTGACGTGAGCATCCAATCAACTCCTGCACAAAGATTATTTTATAAGTTCTTTCTATTCTCATACCCCTTATTCCTCTTTTAAATCACACAAAGTTATCTAAATTATCTGATTTTAATAAAAGGATTAGATATGGACCTCTCAAAGAAGCACTAGATCAACAATCTTTAATAAGTTCTTCCTCTTTATTAAATTTTGTTAAGTTGTATTTTCACATAAGCTCCCTTTAGTGGAAGACTCAGTTTCGAGACTTTTGTGTAATTCTAGGGGCTCCGGGAAACGATTCGCTTTCCATGGGGCGGGCGGTAAGCCTCCTCAGGCTCCGCCTTCCGGGGTCTCACCTGTCCCACACGTCCCATAGGAGTCTCACCGTTTCCCTCCGCCCCTTTATCATGGAATAGATTCTCGAAACCTACACTAAAAGGGCAGCTCTTATGATTTTGATAGGCGGATTTTAGAACCCCTGGACTTATAAGTAAGGTTCTAATCCTTCCCACCCAGGCAGGCAAAAAGGGCTTTGTATCAAGCGATTACGCTTTCTAAACGTCCATTGGATAGAGTACATATTATCCATTTCCTTAAACATATAAGCTAATTTTCTAAGTAGTGGTTTCGAGAACCTACTATGATAAAGGGGCGGAGGGGAATGGCGAGACTCCTGCGGGAAAAAAGTGCTTGGTGAGACCCCACAGGACGCAGTCCGAGGAGGCTCACCGCGCTCCCGCGGAAAGCGAGTTATTCCCCGCAGCCCCCATCCACTCAAAAAACATCTCGAAACTGAGTCTTCAAGAAACCTGCCATTTAGTTGAATAAGTAATTTTCAGAGATCCTATAGCACCGAATAATAGGGGAAATAAAAAAAAGCCCATGAGAGGGCTTTTTTCTTTATATGTTGCCGAAGAACTTTTCCGCTTTTTCCAGAAACGGCTCTTCCTCGGGCGTGAGCTCATACTCTTCAACAATCGCATCTACCGGACACACCGATACACACGCACCGCAGTCTATACAAATATCAGGGTTGATGTAGTACTGGTCTTCCCCTTTTTCAATACAATCAACAGGACAAACGTCAACGCATTCGCCGGCTTGTTCGCCCTGGCACGGTTGTGTAATGACAAATGCCATATGTATCTCTCCCTATTTCCTTAATATATCTAGTTTCTCGAAAAGCAGGTGGTTTTGTCAATCTTTGTCCTACATTTTTATCATATCTCAACGGACAGGTCGAAGGATAGGAAAAAGGCACTCCTTTGTACCTTTGTCAAAGGTAGTAGAGGCTAGTAGAATAAAAACAGTTGAAAGGCCTGGGCGGTGATGAAAACGCAAGAAGTCTGATTTACGAATGTATGTTTCACTCGTCGTTTATGAATCCATCCTGTCTCAGCTCTTTTAATTGAAAAGGAAGGAGGGATATCCATGTGTTCATGGATACAGCCTTTTCGTGGTCTTATCGTTTTGTTGGTCCTCTCTATTTCCATACTTACCGGCTGTACCGACACCAAGCCTGAAGAAATCTCTGAAAGTCAAAACGAACACTCCCAAGATTCTGTAGAGGGTGCTTCCATAGAAAAAGAAGATGATGCACCTACAGAAAAGGGATCTAACGCTTCCGCAAAAGAAGAAAACCTGCCCGGAGATGTTGTGGGCACCGTTACGAATGTAGTAGACGGAGACACCATCGACATTATGATGAATGGCAAAGAGGAGCGTGTTCGTTTGTTACTTGTCGACACGCCCGAAACCGTTCATCCTGACAAGCCTGTCCAGCGGTTTGGACCTGAGGCAAGTGAATTTGCAGAAGAAAAGCTGTCGGGGAAAGAAGTACGTTTCGAATATGACGGACCGAAGCGCGATCATTATGACCGGCTTCTTGGTTATATTTGGGTGAATGGTGAGAATTTCAACCAGCAATTGCTAGAAAAAGGACTTGCTCGATATGCTTATGAATATGATCCACCTTACGTTCATTCAGTATCTATGAAAAAAGCAGAAACGCGTGCCAAACAACAAGAGAAAGGAATTTGGAGCATCGACGGTTACGTTACGAACGAAGGATTTAGCGAAAGAGAATCCTTTAGTTCTGAGGAGTTGCCAGCCTCCTCCTATGAGGGAAATCTCCCCTATGACCTTCACGGACCAGATCGGGACTGTAGTGACTTCTCATCACAAAAAGCAGCACAAGCCTTTTATGAAGCTGCTGGAGGACCTGCTCAAGACCCCCACCGCTTAGATGGGAACGATCAGGATGGGGTTGTTTGTGAAAGTTTATAAAGGAAGCCAAAGGAGGATGCCAAATAAGGGCTTCTCTCATTTTGGTTCATTAAAAGGAGCCCTTAAGGGGAGCTCCTTTCTTTTAATCTTTACTGGGTTTCAATTGTCTCAATTTTTGTAATATTATTGTAATTCATCCATAAACAAGGTAAAATCATGTAAATATAAGGAACTTTTTGATTTAAATGGGGTAAAAATAACCTTTTAAATCAATCTAATTTCATAATAGGGGGTCTTCAAATGAAAAAGTATTCATGGCTAATGTTCATTCTCCTCTTCACTGTAAGCCTTTTCTTGAGCGCTTGTGGTGAAAGTGGGACAAGCGGTTCCTCAGGAGATGACGGCGGAAGTGATGGTGGCGAAGAAATGACAAACCTGACAATGGGAACAGGTAGTGTCGGTGGAGTCTACTATCCGCTTGGAGGAGAAATGGCAAACCTCTTTGCAGACAATATTGATATGGAGGGTTTTGACGTTAGTTCCGTTGAATCTGGAGCTTCTGTCGAAAACATCGCCAAAATCCAATCAGGGGACTTCCAACTGGGGATTGCTCAGAATACGACCATGATCAATGCGGTTGAAGGAATGGGTGAATTTGAAGGTAAAGATGTCGGTAATGTCGGCGTCATCGGTTCCCTGTATCCTGAGGCACTACAAGTGGTCACATTGGATTCTACAGGTATTGAGTCCATTGAAGATTTAAAAGGAAAAAAAGTAGCTGTCGGACCTCCAGGCGGGGCAACTCGTGAAGCGGCTGAGATGGTTCTTTCCGCATACGGCATCGAAGAAGGTGACTATGAAGCGTTTGAAGAAGGTTTTGGAGATGCGAAGAGTAAACTTCAAAATAATACGATTGACGCCTCTTTCGCCGTTGTAGGAGTCCCTTCCTCAACGACAGATGAATTAGAAGCGGCTACAGGAGAAGTTAAGTTTCTGAACGTTGAAGGCGATGCTTTAGAAGAAGTGACTTCCAATAGTCAGTACGAAGCTTATACAGTCGAACCTGGTACGTATGAGTGGCAGGAAGAGCCTGTGGAAACCATTACTGCATTAGCGCTTCTTCTTGGTTCAACAAGTCAGGTCAGTGAAGATCTAGCATATGAAATGACGAAAACACTTTATGAAAATGCGGGTGATATGTCAATCGCTCAAGCGAAGCTGATCACGCAGGATAGTGCTTTGACAGGTGCTCAAGAACTCCCGCTTCACCCTGGATCAGAGAAATATTTCAAAGAAGCAGGCATTTTAGAATAAAGAAAGCAAGCGGAACCGGACATTGTTTTTGTCCGGTTCTTTATAACGTTGATTTAGAAAAGAATGGAGGTAAGAGGCGTGACGAAAAAAGATAACAAAGAAGTAGACAAACAGGAAATGATGAAAAAATACGACAAAGAGAGCACATTCCGTACCAACCTCGGACCCTGGGGCTGGGTGACTTTGATCCTTGGGAGTGCCCTGACTATTTTTCAGCTTTACACCGCTTACCGTGGAGCCTATGTTTCACTTATACAGGGTGCCATTCACCTGGGTGCCGCTCTATGCTTAGTCTACCTCCTCTATCCGATTAAATCTTCTTTAACGGGCAGACGAGGCATTCCATGGTATGATCTTATTTTTGCTGCCATCGCTCTTTATGCGAACTTTTATATCATTCAAAATTATGACCGTCTCATTAACGATGCGATTATCTTCGGATTCACCTATATGGATCAATTTGTTGCAACAGCCGGCATTCTTTTGTTGCTTGAAGCGACAAGGCGAGTCGTCGGCCTTCCTATTGTCATCATTGCGATCGTCGCCCTGCTCTATGGGATGTTTGGAAATTTCATTCCTATCATTGGTCACGCAGGCAATGACTGGCCTACGCTCGCAACGAAAATGTTTTTCAGTTCCAGTGCTATATTCGGTATTCCCATTCAAATATCGTCGACCTATATTTTTCTCTTCCTTTTTTTCGGAGTCATTCTCGTCAAAACGAACATTGGTCAGTTTTTTAATGATCTTGCCCTCCGCTTAACAGGAAAATATACGGGCGGAACAGCAAAAGCTGCTGTCGCAGCAAGCGGGCTTCAAGGAATGGTAAGTGGAAGCTCAGTCGCTAATACCGTGGGCTCTGGATCATTTACGATTCCGATGATGAAAAATGCAGGGTTCAAACCTCACTTCGCCGCAGCATCAGAAGCTTCCGCCTCCACCGGTGGACAGCTTATGCCGCCGATCATGGGTGCTGCCGCATTCATCATGGCGTCTTACACGGGGATCCCTTATAACGAAATCATCGTCATTGCGATTGTACCCGCTCTTTTGTATTTTTCAGGGGTCTTTTTAGGTACACACTTTGAGGCAAGAAAACAAAACATCCGCGGACTTTCAAAAGAAGAACTTCCTAAAACAAATAAGCTTGTCAAACGTCTGGACTTATTTCTTCCGCTCGTCATCATTATCGGATTTCTACTTGCCGGACGTACACCTACTTATGCCGCTTTATTTGCAATCGTCACGGCTTTTGTTATCAGCTTTTTCCGTAAAGAAACACGCATGTCCTGGAAAGGGATCATTAAATTGCTTGAAGAAGGAGCTCGTGTCGCCCTTCCCGTCATTGCTGCCTGTGCGACTGCAGGAATCATAGCAGGAACCGTAACGACTACCGGTCTCGGACCTAAAATCGCAGGAGGTATCATTGATCTTGCTCAAGGGCAGTTTTTCCTGGTCATGTTCTTTACCATGATTGCCTGTATTATTCTGGGAATGGGTCTGCCTACCACAGCAAACTATGTCGTAACTGCTACAATGGCAGCGCCAGCTTTGTTAGCGTTTGATGTGCCAGTCATTGCCGTTCACATGTTTGTCTTCTATTTCGGAATCGTCGCAGATATCACTCCTCCCGTTTGTCTCGCAGCTTATGCTGGAGCGGGTATTGCCGGAGCCAATCCGATGAAAGCTGGTGTAACCGCGGTAAAACTTGCGATTGCCGCTTTTATCATTCCTTATGTGTTCGTTACCAATCCAATTTTATTGCTGCAAGGAGACGTCAACGCATTTAACTTAACCATCAGTGTCCTTACAGCCTTATTAGGCATGGCAGCCATCAGCTCTGCACTGATCGGATATTTCGCAACAAAAGTCACGTGGATCGAACGAATCGCCCTTGTCTTTTGTGGACTCATGCTCGTGTATCCGAACCTAATCATATCTCTCATTGGTTTAGGAATTTTTGGAGCCGTTTCTGCTTTCCAATATGTAAAGAACAAAAAAGAAGATTCATCCAAACAAAAAGCTGTCGTATGATTGAAAGCCAGGCCTTTATAAGGTCTGGCTTTTTTCTGCCGATTTCCTTTTCAACCATAATCCCCCTAGCTCATTAAGGAAAATGGCAGCTATGATTAAACCCACCCCCGCCCACTGAACCAAAGATACAGATTCTGATAGGATGATCATGGCTGAAATGATGGCAACTGGAAGTTCAATAGAACTCAAGACATTGGCAAGTCTCCCAGAAATCAACGGAGCACCCTGAGCAAAAAATAATGGCGGGATGACTGCTCCTACGAAAGCCACTCCTGCACCGATGCTCCATAATTGCATATCGAATAACGGCAGTGTGGGCAGGTCTTGTACAAATACAACCAGCACAAGAACCAACGATCCAGTTACCATCAGGGCACTTCTTACAATAGGGTTGGTCTTTGTCGCCACCTGCCCGCTGAAAAAAACAAACCCCGCATAAGAAAAGCCTGAAAGCAGCCCAAGCAGAAGCCCAGCCATTGGAAGCTCAAAGAAGCCGCCTCCGATTACACCTGACGCACAAACAACCCCTAAGAGTGTGACCACCAATGAAAGAAAATTGATGGAGGTAGGGATAACTTTTGTAAAGATCCATTCGTAAATCATTCCAATCCACACGAACTGGAAAAGTAGAATGATAGCAATAGATGCTGGCAAATACTGCATAGCACCATAATAGAAGATACTGGTCAAACCAACGGATGTGCCCGTCAACATAATTTTGAACAGATCGCCTCTGCTTGTCCCTCTCCATGAAATCTTTTTAAATAGGCTGATTCCCCACAAAAATACAAAGGCAATCAACATTTGGACAATATTCAGTTCACCAAGTGTGTAGCCGAAAGAAAAACCTGTTTTCACAAAAATCGGGGTGAGCCCAAAGCTGGCAGCCCCTATGAGAACCAGAGTAATCCCTTTCCCTTTCATTTGTTCCCTTCCCCCTTTCTACGGCAGTCTCTACTTTCGCCCCACCATATCAACCTTCATTTCCATTAAAAAAGGCCCCTCTCTAAAAGAGCGGCCCTTTTCTATGTTTAGGAATTATACGATTCTCTTAATCAATCTTCCTATCGTACGTGGAATGAATAAGAGAATATCTACGATAGTATGGATTACCGAGCGAATCAGTTTCATTTTCATTCCTCCTTTATTTGAATATATAAATACATACCTCAGTTTTAGAAAGGTGAAACTCCACAGCGACATTTAGGGTAAATGGACCCAAAATCAAATGAAACCTCCCCATATAGGAAGAAATGGGAGTGAAAGTCCGGAATTGTCTCTCATAGCTGATGAAAGTCTCGAAGGATTATTATTGCGTTTGATCAACGAAAGGTCCTTCCCAATCCCTTCAGCCCATGCCATTCTTACCCTTTTCGGTATAAATTACCATTTTACCATAAGTGGTATAGACAACTAGAATCCAAAACCTTATGATTGAATTATCTGAAAAAGGAGGTTTTGAGTTGAAAAAGAAAAAAGTATCCCCTCTGTTAATAACGACTCTGGGAGCCACCCTGTTAATCCCGAATACGATTCTCGCAGGACCTGGTCCGAATATAGAGAAAGGAGTAAAAACAAATGTCCATACAAACTCAAGCACTGTCCATCCTGCATTTTCCTGGGATCAACCAGGGCCTTCCTCACCCATCCTGCATCCAGGATCCGTTCGAGGAGCTGGCATGAGAAAAGAGCCTTTACAAGAAATTGATCCTCTTCTACTCTCTGCTATAGAAGACAACGTGATGCCCGGAGCCGTAGCTCTTGTCGCAAGGAGAGGGCATATCGTTAAAGAAGAAGCCTACGGGTACGCGATGAAGTATGAAGACGATGAATTCACTCAATCAGAGAATCCCGTCCCCATGACGAAAGATACCATATTTGATCTCGCTTCCATTAGCAAAATTTTCACATCCACCGCCGCTATGATTTTATATGAACAAGACGCGTTCGAACTAAGCGACCCAGTCGCAAAGTACCTCCCTGAATTTGCCGAAAATGGTAAGGAGAGCGTAACGATTGAACAGCTTCTGACACATACCTCAGGCTTCAAACCCTGGATTCCCCTTTATAAAGTAGAAGGTGACAGAAACGACCGTTTACAACATGTCTTACAATATCCCCTCTCTAATGAGCCTGGATCAACCTATACTTACAGCGACTTAAATATGATTACATTAGGAGCTCTCGTCGAACGCCTCTCTCATATGCGATTAGATGAATTTGTAGAAAAATATATTACCACACCATTAAAAATGGAAGATACGATGTATAATCCAGATGAGAAATTAAAATCCCGTATTGCTGCAACGGAAGACCAACCATGGACGAATCGGGGACTTGTGTGGGGAGAAGTGCATGATGAAAGTGCCTGGTCACTGGATGGTGTAGCTGGTCATGCAGGAGTTTTTTCCACGGCCAATGATTTAGCCAAACTCGCGCATATGTTTTTAAATGAAGGTACTTATGGAAACACCGAGATTCTTAAGCCTGAAACCGTTAAGCTGCTTACTGAAAATCGTATTCCCCAATTTCCAGGTGATGACCACGGGTTAGGGTGGGAACTCCAACAAGGGTGGTATATGGATGCCCTCTCGAGTCCAAGCACATATGGACATACGGGGTACACAGGAACCTCCATCGTGGTCAACCCTGCAAATGAAACAATCGCTATATTATTAACGAATCGTGTCCATCCTACAAGGGACACAGTTTCTACGAATGGGGCGCGAAGAGGGTTTGCACGAAAAGTAGCGGATGCTATTCCAATTGAAGTGGATAAAAAAGCGAATCCATGGTTTGCAGGTTACGGAGACCAAGCGAAGAAACAGCTGCTCGCAAAAGTGAATCTCAGCGGAACGGCTTCCCTTTCCTTCCGTACATGGTTTGAAATTGAAAGTGGGTATGACTTCGGTACATTAGAAGTATCAAACGATGGGAAGACCTGGACAACACTGGATCGATTTACAGGCGACAGTAATGGATGGGTCTCACAAAATGTTGAACTACCATCCGATACTACACATATCCGCTTCATCTATGAAACCGATGGAAGTGTTAACAACCGCGGCTGGTACATTGACGATCTAGAAATAAACGGAAAAGCAATAGAGGTAAAAAGTGATTCATGGGAAAAACGACCCTATTAATGATTGAAAAAATGCAGACAAGTGCCCTCCCACTTGTCTGCATTTTTTCAAAAGATAACCTATATCACCAACTATATAAAACGGTATGAACATTTTATTGTTTTCTTTTTCCTGGAAACGGTTAAGGATGGGTATAGCCGAAAGGAGAGTGGAACATTGACAGAGCACAACAAACTAGTTCGAGATCACATTCCTAACTTACTGAGAGATTCGGGGAGAAATATCCGTACTCGAACTCTTAATAAAAAGGAGTATGATGATTCATTGAAAAACAAATGAAAAGATGAAGTTGAAGAATATTTCCACACGGTTGAAAACGAAGAATCATTGACCAAACTTGCTGACCTTCTGGAAGTTATTCATGCCTTATCTTATACACATGGGGCAACCTTCGAAGAACTTGAACACATTCGCCAACATCGCAGAAAAGAGCGTGGAGCTTTCCATAATCGTACCATGCTTCTGGATATTGAAGACGAGTGATCATAGGTAAGGGGAAAGCCTGCATGGCTTTCCCCTCTTTCTATTAATCAATCGGATCTTCAGCTTTTCCATAACGAATGACATCATAGATGGCCATGCCGTCGCTCGGCTTGCCATCCCCATTTCGATAAGGAAATAGTGAAAAGAAGATGAAGTATACAGAGAAATAGGAATACTGGTAGAAGAACAAATCAACAGGAAGAACATCCTGGGTGATCAGTACATTCAACATCAGAATGATGGCCAAATTAAAGATACTTCCAGCAAGATAGATAGACACATGCGCCCATGTCTTATTGTAGGAAAGCTTCTCATACTGACACCAGCCCTCCATAAAGTACATACGTCTCACTTCCAAAGGACCCACATAGAACAATAATTTCCCCGTACCGATACAGTAACGTATCTTCCCTCCAAATAAACGAGCGACTAGGACATGACCTGTTTCATGAACGAGTGTGACAAGAGGTAGAATCAGAAAGAAATTTATGATAAACATAGGAATATCATTCAAAGTAAACATAAGCGTTCCTCCGTTATGGTGTGAATTGAAGTTCTGAAAAAACACCTTCCCTTTATTTTAAAAAGATAACGCAATTGCAGAAAATTGCTTCCATAGCCTCAGTAAGGGGACAATGGACATCATAGGTTTTGATTTACGGTCATTGCACATAGAACTGTTGAAGTAACCTCTTTCTCTTTACATTTCTTCACTCAGAACAATCCCTGCCTGCAAATGTTTGCAAAATTTCAACATTCCTCATCCTGTTGTTTAAGTTGCCCATTTCGAGTATGATGGGAATAGCGATTTTTTTTAAAGAGGAGCGTATTTATGAAACGATCCATTTACGGATTGACGTTTGACCAACTGACTGATTGGCTTATAGATCATGGTGAGAAAAAGTTCCGTTCCAAGCAAGTATGGGACTGGCTCTACCAAAAGCGTGTGACTGATTTTTCACAAATGAAAAACGTGAATCAATCTTGTATTGATGTTCTTAATGAACATTTTACGATTGAGACACTTTCTGAAGAAATAAAACAAGAATCAAAGGATGGTACCGTCAAGTTCCTATTCAAATTGGATGATGGTAACGTCATTGAAACTGTTCTGATGCGTTTCAACTATGGACTGTCCGTATGCGTAACCACACAGGTAGGCTGTAACATCGGGTGCTCCTTCTGTGCAAGTGGAATTCTTCGTAAGAACCGGGACCTCTCCAGTGGTGAAATTGTTGAACAGATCATGCAGGTCCAACAGCACTTGGATCAACAGGGTAACGATGAACGCGTCAGCCACATTGTGGTTATGGGAATTGGTGAACCGTTCGACAACTATGACAACTTGATTGACTTCTTGAAGGTCGTAAACGATCAAAAAGGCCTTTCCATTGGAGCACGTCATATCACCGTCTCCACAAGTGGAATTGCACCTAAAATGTATGAGTTCGCAGATGAAGGTATCCAGATTAATCTGGCCCTTTCCATTCATGCACCAAATAATGAACTGCGTACACAGATTATGAAAATCAACCGTGCCTACCCACTCGAAAAATTGATGCCGGCGATTGATTACTATCTCGAAAAAACAAACAGACGCATTACCTTCGAGTACATTCTACTCAAGGACGTCAATGACCATAAGAAAGAAGCGGAAGAGCTTGCTGAATTGTTGAAGGATAAACGTCATTTATCCTACGTCAACTTGATTCCATATAACCCAGTCGCGGACAACCCTTATGAGCGAAGTGAAAAAGAAGCGATCCTTACGTTCTATCAAACGTTGATGGACCGCGGAATTAAATGCGGGGTGCGTACGGAACATGGAACTGATATCGATGCCGCCTGCGGACAGCTGCGCAGTAAGCAGATCGAAAAAGAAAAAGCACGCAAAAAGAAAAAAATGCCAATGAACTAAAAGCATGGGGCTCAGGCCCCATGCTTTTTTAAGCCTATATGTTTATTCAGACAGTCGCCCCTTCACATTAAGAGAACCTATTATCATTTTATATTGAATAAAATTCAACAAATACTCAAAATATGGTTTTATTTGTAAAAATATAGGCAATAGAATGATATACAAAAATATCCAAGGGGTGATGGAAATCTATCAAAAAGGGGTTTTCACGTAATGAAAAGATTCTTGATTTTTTTGTTTGTTTTGACTTTGACTTTTGGCAGCGCAGGGTTCGTAAGTGCGGACAGTCATGATGGAGACAAGGACTGCAGCGATTTTGACACGACAGCAGAAGCAGAAAAATATTGGGAAGAAAATGGTTACGATGAAAACAACGATCCGGATAGACTGGACCGAGATAAAGATGGCGTCCCATGTGAAAGTTTAGGTGGCAGCTCTTCAGCTGACGACTATGGTGAGTCAGAAGCATCAGAAGATGAAGCCATGGAAGATTCTGAAGAAAACGGGACTCAGGAGGAATCCTCAGAGGAAGAAGGCGGTGAGCTCCCTGAAACTGCAACACCGTATGCTACATATGCATTACTCGGGATGGGGCTGTTTCTATTGAGTGGTGGACTGTTGTTTGTACGTAGGGAAAATTAAATGGCTTTAACCATCCCCCTAATTCAGCGGACCATTATGGTTCGCTTTTTCTTTTACTGTATTTTATTTATCCTGACAATAAAAAACAAAAATCCACCTTAAGATCTTAAGATACCCAAGCAAATGGCAAGCACTCCAGAAATCAGGTAAAGTCAAGGAGCAATAATTTGAACGTGAAACAATCAACCCATTCGCTGCTGTGAAAATGAACAAAACCAGAAGAAGGTCTATCCTATTATAGGATAGACCTTTTTTCAGCTCTTTGCCAAACCGTGCATGATGAAATCGATGGTATAATCGATTTCATTTTCGTCATCCCAATTCAGATCAGGCGCAATAATAAAACGCGTAACCAAAAAACCCATGACGGTGGATATGATCATACGTATGATGGAAGTATTAGGGATTTCTACAAGCTTCCCTTTTGCTTTCAATTGGTTCAAAGCGTTTTCGAATTTCGGAAAGATTTCTTCAAGGAACACATCTTGAAACCTTTCCTGAAGCTCAGGATGAAAAGCCATTTCCTGAATCACAATTCGCAAAAGCGGAGCGTTTTCCCTGGCAAATTCAAACCGATTCTTCAACAGCGTTCTCAATAACCCTTCTAACTCCTCGGGAGGCTCTTCAAACACTTTATTGGCAAAGTGAGAAGCAAAAAATGGGAGTGTAAACTTTGTCATAAATGGTGTCACAATTGAAATCAAGAGTTCTTTCTTCGTCTTATAATGACGAAAAATCGTGCCTTCTGCAACATTCGCTCTGGCCGCAATTTCACTTGTGGAAGAAGATGCGTACCCCTTCTCAGCGAAAATCTCTACGGCTGCTTTTAATATTTGTTCCTGTTTTGGTGTTAACTTCCGATCTTCCTCTGTAGTCTGATCCAATGTCTCCACCAACTTCTTAAAATCAGTCATACAAGCATCCTCCTAAGGCTTTCCTTGTACCATTATAAACGGCGATGCTTCTTCAATGCGAATATATTTAACGTCGTGAACAGAGCGGTAAATCCAAGCAGAATGTAAATTTCCCATTGGATATCCGCAAAAGAAGCATCACGCAGCATAATCCCTCTCATAGCTTCGGCACCATGCGTCAAAGGCATTATATCACCAATTATCTGTACCCATGTTCCAAGGCCTTCTGTCGGGAAAAGACCGGAAAAGAACACTTGAGGAACAATAATTATAGGAATGAACTGAATCATCTGAAACTCATTTTTGGCAAATGCCGAGACCAATGTACCCAGGCTTAAAGCAGCTAAAGCAAGTAATATGGTGACAATGAGCACATATAGGAAATTACCGTCCATAAAGACCTCCAGGATGTAAATGGAAAACAACGCGATGATGAGGGACTGAACAATAGTGAACAACCCAAATCCTGCGAGATAACCGAACACGATTTCAGACCGTCTGATTGGTGTAGCCAACAACCTTTCCAATGTGCCCTGTGTGCGTTCTCTTAAAAAAGAAACACCGCCTACGATAAATACGAAGAAAAAGACAAAAAAGCCGATGAGGACAGGTCCTACGTAATCAAACAACCCCAGATCCTCTGACCCATGGTAATACTCTACGTCCACCATGTTTTGCTGATCCTCCCGTAGGGATTGCAATTCTTTTTGTATGGCGCCTGCAGCATTTGGGTTACTCCCCTCAAGAAGCAGTGACATTTCCTTATTCTCAAAATATAATACCGCGTCCAATGTCCCTTCTTCCAGCTTTCCTTCTGCTTTAGAAGAAGATAGCGTTTCAATATCAAGAGTGTCAGACGACAATTGTTCAAGCATGGTTTCTGGAACGTCTACGGCTCCTAGTTCCAGTTTGGAATCATCATGATCCAGGACCATCCACATAAGTGACAAAACAAGGAGTGGTGCCACCACCATAAGGGCAACGCTTCTTTTATCTCGTTTAAACTGGATAAGGATTCTTTTCATTACATGGAAGGTATTCATTTTGTTTCACCTCCATAATGCAGAAACACTTCTTCCATAGATGTTACATTCACCTTTTCCTTTAATTTCTGCGGAGTATCAAGGGCAATGACTTTACCACTTTTAATCAGAGCCAGACGATCACACTTTTCCGCCTCGTCCATGACATGCGTGGTTACGATAATCGTCACTCCTTTTTCCTTTAACTCATAGAGTTCTTCCCAAATGGAACGTCGCAGCACAGGATCTATCCCGACAGTGGGCTCATCAAGAATGATCAGTTCAGGTTCATGAACAAGAGCTGCCGCTAAGGACAACCGCCTTTTCATACCTCCGGAAAATGTTTCGACGGGTTGATCTTTGAAAGAGGACAAGTCAACCATTTCTAGTACATCTCTGATTCTTTCCTTCCTTCTTTTTCTGGATAGGTTATAAATGGAGGCGAAAAAATCAAGATTCTCCCATGCTGTCAATTCTTGATATAAAGCATCCGATTGCGCCATGAATCCATAATTCTTCATCTGCGCAAGATGACGTAATGCTGTCCCTTTAAGTGAAATGGTTCCTTCTGTAGGTTTTAATATTCCTGCTATCAACTTGACTAGTGTAGTCTTCCCTGCTCCAGAAGGGCCCAGTAACCCAAAAATTTCTCCGCTTTGAATGGAAAGATTCACCTTATCAATAATGGTGTTTTTACTATAACGATGGATGACATTCTGCATTTCAACCATGGAATTCAATTCGACCCCTCCTGTGTGAGTGATTACTCACTTTAATTATACACAGATGCACTTGGATGTAAAGATGAATGATACAATTCCTGTCATTTACTTCAGAAAGCATCTGTTCCAACGAAGGAAAGTACTTTTTAAAACGGTTTATTCTGTTCAATCAAAATTAAATATTATATATCTATCCGCATTTTCAACTGCTATAATATTCTCAATCATGAAGGGAATATGCGTTCGCAAATAATGAAAGGGGTATAACGTTGAAACAAAATGATGATCGCCAGACCCTGTACTATCTGTTTTCAGTAATAACGCTCGCGACGTTTTTTGGTGTCATTTTTTTGGCAGGATGGCTGTCAGGTGCTGACTGGGACACCTATTCCATTGAATTCAGTTGGAGTATGTTGAATACTGATGCACTTAAAGATATATTCACAAATTGATTTCAGGTTCTATTTTGTGAGCTTGTCCTATACAATACATCGATCATCTTTTGGAGGAGAAGTTCATGGAAGAATGGATCATTTGGATGATGGAACAGTTCGGGTATCTGGGGGTTTACGCATTGATGGCGATCGAAAACCTCTTTCCACCTATTCCATCAGAAGTTATTCTGCCACTCAGTGGGTTTATGTCAGTTAGGACGGATTTAACGGTGACGGCTGTCGTCATTTATGCGACTTCAGGTTCTTTGACCGGTTCTCTTCTTTTATATGGAATCGGGATGTCCATCAGTAAACACAAATTGGAAGAATGGGTGGATCGTTACGGAAAATATCTGCGGCTCACGAAAAAAGATGTAAACAAAACATTCCAATGGTTCGAGAATTATGGATATTGGGCAGTCTTTTTCTGCCGTATGCTTCCACTTGTCAGAAGTTTTATTTCATTCCCTGGTGGAATGGCACGTTTCTCCCTCATCCCTTTTCTTTTCCTTACCTTTTCGGGGCAGTTTGATTTGGAATACAGCTCTAATCTACACTGGGGTCGTTCTTGAAGATTCGTGGCGTGATATTGTGCACTATATGAAGGTGTACTCCATATGGACGTATGGCATCATCACTGCAGTCGCTTTCCTTACCATTTGGTGGATGCGTAAGGGAAAAGGTGTCCGTTTATGGAGATGATCCAGTTTATTAATCATCAGTATGGGATTGAGCCAAGGAACTGCAACGAATTTCACTTTCATCAAGGCGGTCCCAATTATGCTCGTAGCGAGTATGCTGTCCCTTGTTAATCAACCAGCCTATTTCCAATGGTCATTTGATCCTTATTTTGCAGTCGGTTTCCTATGTGCTTTTCTTTTTGCTCTCTTATCTATTCGTTTCTCTCTAAAATTGCTGCGATCTGTTTTCTATATTTTTAAGACAAAAAGGACTGAGCTACAAGTACTCAGTCCTTTTTCCCATCTTCATTTTTCTCTAAAAAATACTTAACTCCTGCCACGGTTCCGATGCCAAGCAATGCATACTTCAATCCTTCCACCGTTGCTGAAGGAGAGATGCCCTGCTGCCAATAGGAAAAAGCAACTCCCAGGACAACAGCTATGATGGGGATGTACCGGTTTGGCACGCGTTTAGTCTGCCTCACTGCATATAACAACACAGCAAGTCCCGCATATGGGGTGAAGTCAATCATGAAATCCATGGGATGATCTCCTTTAATATAGAATAAGGGCTTATTCCATGTTATTCATGATAAGAAGATTGAAGTACTTTCTGCAAAAAAATAACGTCCCGCCTAACATTTTGGCGAGACGCTATTCTTCATGAAACAAATGACTTCGGTCCAAGTGCTTTCTCCACTTCCATATAGTCCAGCCCATGAGCTTCTGCCACTTCACGATAAGTTACACTTCCATTGACAACATTGACTCCTTTCAGTAAGGAGCCGTTTTCCATGCATGCTTTTTGAAACCCTTTGTTCGCAATCTGCATAGCATAAGGAACCGTGACATTCGTCAGTGCGAGGGTTGATGTTTGCGGAACAGCTCCTGGCATATTACCAACTGCATAATGGACAACTCCATGTTTCACATAAATTGGATCATCATGAGTGGTGACGTGATTAACCGTTTCGACAATCCCACCCTGGTCCACAGCAACATCTACAATCACACTTCCCCGACTCATCGACTTCACCATATCCTCTGTCACAAGTTTTGGCGCTTTTGCCCCTGGAATCAAGACAGCTCCGATCACTAAATCGGATTCTCTGACAGCTTCACTCAAGTTCAAAGGGTTCGACATAAGTGTGTTGATCGAAGATCCGAATATATCATCCAGCTGCCTTAGCCGGTCTGGGCTTAGATCGATCATCGTCACGTCTGCCCCCAGCCCGATCGCAATTTTTGCAGCGTTTGTCCCTACAACTCCACCACCAATAATGGTTACTTTCCCTCGTCTCACCCCGGGAACACCCCCAAGAAGAATGCCTTTTCCACCATGGGTACGCTCTAAATACTGTGCACCTTTTTGAGTGGCCATCCTTCCGGCCACTTCACTCATTGGTGTGAGCAGGGGGAGGGATCCATTTTCAGATTGAACGGTCTCATAAGCAATAGCGACCACTTTTTTTTCTGCCAATGCCTTTGTCAATTCTTCATCGGCAGCAAGGTGCAAATACGTAAACAAAATCAATCCCTCATAAAAATATCGGTACTCTTCTGCAAGCGGCTCTTTGACCTTCAGGACCATTTGCTTACTCCATGCTTCTGCCGCTGTACCTACAATTTTCACTCCAACTTCTTCATAGTGCTGATTAGAAAAACCAGAACGCTCCCCAGCATTGGACTCCAGAAAAACTTCGTGCCCTTCGCTGATTAAGTTAACCGCACCAGCTGGAGTGATTGCTACGCGGTTTTCATTATTTTTAATTTCTTTCGGTATCCCTATCTGCATGTTAGGAACCTCCCATCAAGGTCATATCGAATGAATCGCTTCTACCACGTTATCAAGCAAATAAGTCAAATCCTCTTCTTCAATAGATAATGGAGGAGATAGAGTTATAACATTGTTAAATCCAGCCACTGTCATCCCATTTTTCCCAATCAGAATACCCTTATTTTTACAATAAGCGATGATTTGATTCACTTTCTCCACGGCCAGTGATTCCTTCGTTTCTTTGCTCTCCACCATCTCAATTCCAATGAGCAAGCCCTTCCCTCTCACATTACCCACATGGTTATGGTTCTGAAGACGGTTGTGCAAATCATTGATTGCCGATTCTCCCAAATCGCGCGAACGCTCAAACAAGTTTTCTCTTTCCATTATTTCAATATTTTTAAGTGCAACGGCGCACGCTGCCGGGTGACCACCGAAGGTATTAATGTGACGGAAAAAGTCATACGTATCATCTCCACAAAATGCTTCATACACTTCCCGTTTGACGGCCGTTGCTGAAAGAGGAAGATAGGCACTCGTAATTCCTTTCGCCATCGTAATGATATCGGGCTTCACCCCATAGTTCATAAAACCGAACGGCTTACCTGTACGGCCGAACCCACAAATCACTTCATCCACAATCATGAGGGCCCCATGTTTTTCACAAATGGATTGAACCTCTTTCATATACTGTTCCGGTGGGACAATCACTCCACCCCCAGTTATGATCGGCTCCATAATCACCCCGGCAATCGATTCACTATATTCCCATGTCATCACATCATCAATTTCCTTTGCTCCCCACCGATCTTTTTCACTATGATCATTCCGATATTCATCAGGTGGAGACACGTGTAGAAAACCGGGTCCAAGAGGCTCATATTTGTACTTCCGCTGTGCTTGACCCGTTGCTGCTAACGCACTAGTGGAATTTCCATGATAAGCTCGATACCTTGAAATGAATTTCGTGCGGTAATGGTCTCCTTTTTGCTGATGATACTGACGAACCATTTTAAATGCAGCTTCATTTGCTTCCGATCCACTGTTTGAGAAAAAGACAACATAATCATCCCCCAGCAGCTGATTGATTTTTTCTCCTAACTGAATCGCTGCTTCATGACTTTGTGTAAGTGGCATATAAGAAAGATCCTTGATCTGTTCGTAAGCTGCTTTCGCAAGTTCTTCTCGTCCATATCCTACGTTCACACACCATAAGCCTGACATGGCGTCTAAGAACCGGTTCCCGTCTATATCAGTGATCCAGGAACCTTTTGCACTTTTTGCTACCATTGTTGCATCAGGATTATAAGGTTTCATGGAGTGCCATACATATTTCTCGTCTTTTGAAAGCATTTCGCTTTTCACATCAGCTTTAGTCAACGGAGATTCCTCCTCAATGTTCTTTTGTTAGAATTATCTTAATTATCTAACATCTGAGATGCGCTTTCATTAGACATAGTGTCAAACAGTCAACTCCCCACTTTCACATAATGACAAGAGAACTTATTGTTGAAGACTCAGTTTCGAGACACTTATAAGGTAAAGGGGCGGAGGGAAACGGTGAGACAGTCTTCAACTAGAGGAAGCCTTAGTAGGAAAAGAGGGGTGAAAAAACACTTATTCAGAAGAAAAGAATAAGTGTTAAGGGTGGTGGTTAGGTTACGGCTCTTTGATATTCATGAGCGAGAAGTGCAAATTCGATGACCTGCCTTTTTTCACATTCCATAAAGTCAGGTCCCAGCAGTTTTTCTAACTTCTCAAGGCGATGATATAACGTTTGACGCACTACAAATACTTTGGAAGCGGTTTCTTTTTTAGATCCATTGCACGCCAAATAGACCCTTAATGTCTCAAGGAGGTTCGTGTTATTCTTTTCATCATACTTGATAATCGGTTCTAAGTACTCCTCCACCAATCCATCGAGGTTACTGTGCTGATGGACAAGGGAAATCAATCTGTACATGTGTAAGTCATCATAAAAGAATTTGGACTGACTTTCCGGAAGCTTCTCCTGTAAAGTTAAAGTCTCCTGGGCGGTTTGAAAGCTTTCATGAAGCTTGGAAAGTTCTTTGACGTATTTCCCCCCGGCAATTTGAAAAGATGAGATACTAGAGTCATTCAATAGACTAATCTTCTGCAGCCTTACAACCCCGCGTCTGATCCTTTCCTTCCAATCTTCTGCTTCTTTTCTATTCAACAGAATAAAAGTGAGCTGATGTCTCTTCTCCACCGGAAAAACATAATAGCCGTTTTGATCAAAGATATTGTGAATGAGCATATTCATATATGTCACATCAGGGTTCGATTTCTGTCTATCCACCATATTTAACTTAATGGTTAGAACAATGGCTCCTTTAACGGTTTTATCCAATTTGTACACAGCGAGCCGATCACGAATCTCCTCTTCCTCATGCTCTCCCTGCAACCATTCCGTCAGCCATTCCGTTTCTTTTGCTTTTCTTTTTTCTTCAGTATAAAGTTCCCTTAACAAGTATTGTGCAAGCGCAGTCCCCGTCCTATCTAATAATAAAGATTCGAATTCACCGAACTCTCTACGGTTGGACAATAAGTAAATATTCGCAAATTCCCGATCGAATACTTGCACTGGTTGTTTTAAAACCCTTCTCGATCCGATGTCAGGCTTGCTCAGCTCCATCAATACTTGCTCGCGTTCTTTCTCTCTCAAGGTCGGGATCGTAACGACCGTATGATCTTTGGCAATATAGACGAGTTGGCAATTCACATATTGCTGCAAGTTTTTTAGAATCTCAAAGTAATTATCAATGGATAATAACCGTTTGTTCAGACGCTGCGAATAATCTTCTAAATTCGTAATAAACTCATATTGCTGATTGATGAGATCCGCATGAATATCCTGGGTGATTTCCACAAAAGAAACCTCTTCCCGGAATAAGATGATCGGAAAATCGTTGGCTTCGGCAAAATCGATTGCTTCCTGGCTTATGTAATCAACGAAACTCCCGATTTCGATACAAATTCCGGCTACTTCTTTTTCTATCAATTGTTTTAATAAGTGGAGAAAAAGCTCATCATCATCCTTCCAACCAAATCCTGTTGAAAGGACAAGCTCTCCACCTTTCAGGTTCTTTCTCACTTCGATCATCTCATAAACGTGAACCCATTTGACCAGCCGGTCGATGCCCTTATGACCAGCAATAACTTCAGCAGAAGCGAAATGGTCCCTTTTCAGGATGTTTTCAATCGACATGTGTTCGTTCATTGAATGACCCCTCTTTTAAAGTACAACAATTTGTCAGAAAAATCTAATAGATTGTGAGATTTTCTTACAAAAAAGTTTAATAGTCCTAGTGAATCTAACACGTGCCTGATCTTCAACAAACTGGCAGGATGGTGGAAGATTCATTTTCGAGACTTTCCAGGGTTCGTTGCCCGGGTTGAGCCTCAGGGGTGGCTGGGAAGCTACTTGCTTTCCTGTGGGGGAGCCCCGAGCTCCTTTCTCCCACGGAAGTCTTTCAGCTTCCCAACCACCCCATTCAGTGAAGGGGCTAACGAACCCTTATACCAAGTAGGAAGGTCTCCCACTATCCTACTTGGTATAGGTGAAAAACGCTTTGTATCAAGCTTTCAGGGTTCAAGTAACTCGGATTGGGAGTATGATCCTTATGCTCTCATCACAAAGAATAGCTGATTATTCAGGAAGTGGTTTCGAGACACTGATATAGCAAAGGAGTGGAGGGGGATGACGAGACTCCTACCTTAAGTGTGCAGGCGCCGGAACCGGATAACTAGGAGGAAAAAAGTGCTTGGTGAGACCCCACTGGACGCAGTCCGAGGAGACTCACCGCACTCCCGCGGAAAGCGATTCATCCCCCGCAGCCCCATCCACTCAACAAAAGTCTCGAAGCCGAGTCTTCCACAATCTGAAGCTTATACGGAAGATGTAGATGAAATAGAAAAAGAGGATTGGCAGGGAGCCAATCCTCTTTTTCTATTTAACACTTTGTTTTTTCTGTTGCTGGACGAGAATGGTAGAGAAATACTTCCTCGTATCCGGGTGCAGGATGTGCAGCCGTTCTTTCTCACTTTTATCAGATTCGTTTCCTTTATATTGAAACTCGACGAATGCCCCACTTAAATTTTCAGTGACTCCACTAATGACATAGCCCTGTTCCAATAAAAAGTCGATCTTTTCGCGTTCTGCTTCAAACTCGCGATGGTCAGACATTTCAATTCCTCCTTGTTATGCATCCATTTTTTGTGTGGATCCTTCTGTTCCTGTCTTACGCCCCAGCTTTTCTTCTACGAATTTCTCACCGATTACCCAGTCACGACCGACGGTTATGCCAAGGTATTCATCGTCGCTTGGGTTATCGATTTCTGCCTGGGGATGCTTTTTGAAATACCAATGCTTGGCTAATAAGTAATAACACAGGGCACCTACGCCAAATCCGACGAAGAAAGAATATGTGGAGAAAGTGTACGCAAAAGCACTTCCAATGACCCATGAAATGATACCGGCCCAGTTGACACCTCCATCGTAACGGAATTGCCCCCCTTGTTTATACAAATCATAGACGTTCATTCTTCGTTTTCTCAATAAATAATAATCGGCAAAAATGATGCCTACGATAACAGAGAGAATGGCTGCGGCTATTAATAATACCGGAATCAATAAATTGAAAATACTCCAGGGCTGAATGACTGTTCCTACAAGACCAGCAATGAAAACGCCGGCCCAGAATGGCAGCTTCGGTCCACCGACATTTGAAAAGATGGTAGCCGCAGGTACGATGTTTGCTGATACGTTTGTCGACCACTGGGCAAGAACGATCATTAACAGAAGGATACCTAAGACAAGTCCACTGGCTGATTCCTGTAAAGCGACGACAGGGTCAAAGTTGGAGACAGCAATGTAGGAGACGGCACCTAGAACCACGATGAATGTTTGTGTCAAAGGCAGGGCTACAAGGCTTCCTACGAGAGCCCCTTTGTTTCTTTTTACCCAGTTACGTTCCAGTTTCGGTGCTTTTATAAAACGGGAGATGGAAGCTATATCAGCTGCGAGTGTTGACCAATAGCCCATATTCCCAACAACGACGACCACAAAAGCTGTAAAAGCTGCTCCTCCGGTTACAGGGCTTTCCACCCAGCTCCATATGTCTTTCCCCTGTTCAGAAGCTGTTCCTGCAAGAGTAAAATACATCCATACTCCAATCAAAATGATGATCGGGGCTGCCAGGTCGGCGAACTTTTCTACCGCTTTGATTCCTAATGCCGTGTTGAATAATTGGAATAAAGCAAAAAGAATATAACAAACAAACCAATTATCAAAACCGAATAAAATGTTTAAAATTCCATTGATAGCTGTTGAACCGAAGAACGTATTAATCCCGAACCACATGGATGCAGCCACTCCACGAACGATAGATGGAAAATGGGTACCTATCGTCCCAAAAGGGGCTCTCATGTAAACAGGGAAAGATATCCCGTGTTCAATACCAATATCAGCCGTTACTGAAATGGCAAGACCGATTAAAATCGTTCCCAACAATGTACCAAGCACGACCCAGATCAAAGATATTTCCTGTACACCTGCTCCGCCTATAGCAAAAGCTGCCAGTACAACAGCCATCCCGACCCACATAAACGAAAAACCAAGAGTGCTGATTTTTTTCTCGTTGTGAGGAATGGGCATTAAATCAGGGGACATTAAATGGTTTGTCTTTTTGTCCATGTTTTGGACTCCTCCTACCTATACCTGTTTTTTAAAAGGCTGCCTGGCTTTCATTGAAGCGAGGCAGCCTACAATTCATGGCAATCGGACAGGTTACTTCTGATAAAGTTCTTCTTTGGAGGATGTCAGTTCCCCGTAACGGGAACGTTTCAAGTAATTTCCTTTCCCTAGTTTCCCTACAAATTCTTTGTTCTTAATGACATAGTCACCACGGGACAGGACACTGACCGGCTGCCCAGTCACTTTCATTCCTTCAAAAGGATTGTAATCCGCAGCCATGTGACTCGTTTCTACAGAGATTGTGCGTTCCACATTCGGATCGAAAATGACGATGTCCGCATCTGCACCGACTGAAATCGTACCTTTTTGTGGGAAAAGACCGAATGTCTTTGCAATTTTCGTTGACGTAATGTCTACAAACTCGTTTAGAGAAATTCTTCCTTTTTTGACCCCTTCAGAGAAAAGGATGCTGACACGATCCTCAATGATCGGTCCACCGTTCGGAATCTTTGTGAAGTCGCCTTTTCCTAAGTCTTTCTGACCCTTAAAGTCGAAGGAGCACTGGTCGGAACCAAGCGTTTGCAGATCTCCTGTTTTAAGCGCCTTCCATAACACTTCCTGGTGGTGCTTTTCACGAAGAGGCGGAGACCATACATACTTCGCGCCTTCGAAATCCGGTTTTTCTAAGTAACTTTGATCGAGGACCAGGTATTGCGGGCACGTTTCACCCATAACGTTATACCCTTTTTTACGTGCTTTCGCGATGGCCTCCACCGCTTCTTCGCACGTGACGTGAACCACATAGAGTTGGGAGTCAGCGAGACCCGTTAATTCTGCAGCACGTCCTGTCGCTTCCCCTTCCACTTCCGGCGGACGAGTCAGTGCATGATAAATCGGGTCGGTTTGCCCTGCTTCCAATGCCTTATTGACCAAATGATCGATCACATCACCGTTTTCAGCATGGACCATGACTAAGGCGCCTAGTTTTTTTGCTTGTTCTAATGTACGGAATAGGGTGCCATCATCCGCCTGGAACACATTTTTATAGGCCATGAAAACCTTGAATGAGGTAATCCCTTCATCTTCTATGACACTTGAGAGCTGCTCGAGAACATCATCGTTCATTTCACCAATCATTAAATGGAAACTGTAATCGATAACGGATTTATCCTTTGATTTCGCGTGCCACTGATCAATGGAATTTTGTAGAGGTTTTCCTTTGTCTGTCAGACAGAAGTCGATGACTGTGGTCGTTCCCCCGTGCGCAGCCGCAATCGTACCCGTTTCAAAATCATCTTTACTGACTGTTCCTCCAAATGGCATTTCAAGGTGCGTATGCGGATCTATTCCACCAGGGAATATGTAGTTTCCTTCCGCATCTACAACTTCCGCTGCTGAGTCGTTCAAGTCTTGACCGATTAAGGCAATCTTTTCATTTTCGATAAGAATATCTGCTTTATACGTATCAGCGGCTGTCACAATCGTTCCATTTTTGATGATTTTCTTCATCTTATCCCTCCGTTATGTTTTATTTTATTAAATTCACATCACATGAAGAGGCGGCACCGATGGCTGCTTGTCTTTCATTCCATGTCATCGGTGGCTTGCCGTTCGCATACTCGACCATGTCTATCGCGCCATCAACAGGACAAACAATGCTGCAGAGGTTACAGCCGACACAATCCTCTTCACGCACTTTCAAAATGTCATTCCCATCAGCATCTTTTAACATATCGATACACTGGTGGGAAGTGTCCTCACAAGCAATGTGGCACTTATTACAGTTGATACACACATCGTTATTGATTTGTGCAACGACCTGATGATTAAGGTCCAAATTGCCCCAGTCGCTGTACTTCTCAACTGACTTCCCGACAAGATCCATGACGGAATCAATGCCTTTTTCATCGAGATAATTGTCGAGCCCATCGACCATATCCTCAATGATGCTGAAACCGTGATGCATCGCAGCTGTACAGACCTGGACACCTGTTGCGCCCATCAGCATGAACTCGACCGCTTCTCTCCAGCTCGATACGCCGCCCATTCCGGAAATTGGAACATTGATTTTCGGATGACGGGCACATTCAGCTACCATGTTTAATGCAATAGGCTTAACGGCAGGACCACAATACCCTCCGTGGGCTCCTTTTCCAGCTACGTTCGGAATTGTATCCCATGAATCGATATCAACCCCAGCTAGACTGTTGATTGTGTTAATCATACTGACCGCATCCGCACCGCCATTAACAGCTGCTTCCGCTGTAAAAGTAATATCTGTAATGTTCGGGGTAAGCTTTACGATGACAGGCGTTTGCGCGACTTCTTTCGCCCACATTGTCTGCTTTTCAACGAGTTCAGGAACCTGCCCGGACGCTGCGCCCATGCCGCGCTCCGCCATCCCGTGTGGACACCCGAAGTTCAACTCCAATCCATCCACGCCGACATCTTCGACACGTTTGACAATTTCATGCCATTTCTCCTGTGTCGGTTCCACCATCAATGAAGCAATGATCGCATGATCCGGGAACCTTTTTTTCGTTTCGTAAATTTCTTTCAAGTTCACTTCTAATGGACGGTCTGTAATCAGCTCGATATTATTGAAACCAGCCACCTGTTTTCCGTTAAACCCTACGGCAGCAAAACGGGAGGATACGTTCAAGATCGGTTCACCTAACGTTTTCCAAACAGCACCACCCCACCCTGCTTCAAAGGCGCGCTGGACCTGATAGCCTGAGTTTGTGGGAGGCGCAGATGCGAGCCAGTATGGATTCGGTGATTTAATTCCTGCAAGATTCAAACTTAAGTCAGCCATGTATGTTCCTCCTTGTTGAAAGATTTATAGGCGTTCGTCGGTTCAGGTGCCAGTTGTTTGTGAATCGCCATCGCTGCTTCTTTTCCTTGTTGAGCGGCGGTTACCACCATCGCTTCTCCCTGCCCTTTGGCAAAGATGACATCACCCGCTGAAAAAACTTTCGGGTTCGATGTCTGCATTGTTTCTGGATTTACTGTGACCACGCCACCTTCATGATCCAGCCCGAACCCTTCAATAAGATCGGTATAACGGCTTTGACCAATCGCTTTGATAACAGCATCCACTTTCATGACAAATTCAGAGTTTTCAACAGGAGAAGGTCGTCGTCTCCCATCTGCATCCGGTTCACCGAGGGCCATCTTCACACATTTCAGGTGTGTGACTTTTCCGTTTTCATCGCCGATAATTTCAACAGGTTGAGTGAGCCAGTTGAATTCGACATCGTCCTGCTTCGCAAAATCATATTCGAACTCATATGCGGTCATTTCATTCCTTGTCCGGCGGTAGACGATCTTTACATCGCCAGCACCTTTTCGAGCGGCGCAGGTCGCTGCATCAATAGCTGTGTTACCAGCTCCGACAACGACGACATTTTTCCCAAGGAGTTCATCGGTGATTGGACCCGATTTCGTACTTTTCACGAAATCTATCGCGTCGTGCACACCCTCCAGATCCTCTCCATCAATACCGAGCATCGGAACATTTCCCATTCCGATTGTCAAAACGATCGAATCATAATTATTGGTCAGCTCTTCAAAAGCAACATCTGTGCCTACACGAGTATTGGTGCGGATTTCGACATCAAGCTTCTCGACTTGGTCGACTTCCCAGCGGGATATATCTTGTGGAAGCCGGAAAGAAACAATTCCGTAGGTGTCAAGACCGCCTGCTTCAGCTTCGGCTTCAAAAATTGTCACGTCATAACCAAACCTGGCAAGTTCTCTGGCTGCCGCTAACCCCGCAGGGCCTCCTCCCACAACCGCAACTTTTTTCCCGTTCTTCTTGCCAGGCTTGAACAATAATTGTTCGTTTTTGATCGCCCAGTCTGTCGCAAATCGTTGTAAATCACCAATTAAAATCGGTTCAGTGGAATGGTTCAATACACAAGCGCCTTCGCACAACTCTTCCGTGGGACAAACACGGGCGCAGGTCGCTCCCACAGGGTTGGAAGACATGATGGTTGTCGCCGATCCTTTTAAGTTGCCAGAGGCAATCTTTTTAATGAATTTCGGGATATCGATCCCTGTCGGACAAGCTTGGATACAAGGTGCGTCGTAACAATACAGACATCGGTTCGATTCTTCCATCGCTTCCTGAGCATTCAGTCCGTCATGGACTTCCTCGAAGTTCACCTTCAGATTTTCTAATGAAATTCCTTTGCTCTTTAACTGGGTCAAGATGTTTCCCTCCTTTAATAAAAGAGAGGCTTTTGGATAGGCCTCTTAATAAAAAAGTTCCACATAGAGAAAATGGTTCATTTTCTTTTGCTCTATGCAGAACTTCTACTTTGTGTCTGATGGATAGGTTTTAAGGGAGAAGCTCAACCATGTTTTCGTAAGTTTCCGGACGACGGTCCCGATAGAACTGCCATGTGTCACGTACTTCACGGATAAACTTCTTGTCCATTTCTGCAATAAGGACTTCATCTTGATCACGGCTGGCCGTTTCGACGAAGTTTCCGCGCGGGTCGACAAGATAAGACTGTCCATAAAATTCACCCATATTCCACGGCCCTTCATAACCGACACGGTTGATGGCACCAAGGTAATACCCATTGGCTACCGCATGAGCAGGCTGCTCAAGCTTCCATAAGTATTCAGAAAGTCCGGCTACAGTCGCTGATGGGTTGAAGACTACTTCAGCGCCGTTCAATCCCAGTAATCGAGCCCCCTCTGGGAAGTGGCGGTCATAACAGATATAGACTCCAACTTTGGCAAAGGCCGTGTCGAATACAGGATAGCCGAGGTTTCCTGGCTTGAAGTAATATTTCTCCCAAAATCCGTGCCCCTTGTCCCCTACAGCTACTTGTGGAATATGGTGCTTACGGTATTTTCCTAAATAAGATCCATCCGCATCTATGACCGCAGCTGTATTGTAGTACGTTGAAATCCCCTCTTTTTCATAGATAGGAAGAACAATGACAACGCCTAACTCCTTCGCAAGCTCCTGGAAACGTATCGTCGTTGGACCATTTGGAATTTCTTCCGCGGAATCGTACCACTTCGGGTTTTGCTCCGAGCAAAAATATGGACCATAGAAGATTTCCTGAAGACAGATGATCTGCGCCCCTTTTTCCGCTGCTTCTTTCACTAGTTTGATATGCTTCTCTATGGAATGTTGTTTGTGAACTTCTACAGGCTCACTTCCATCCACATCATGAGATGCCTGGATCAAACCTATTTGGACTTTATCAGACACTATAATTCCTCCTTATGTAATCCTGTTTTGTTGTCCATTCATCTTGAAATCAAATCCCCCAAGATTGTGATTTCTTAAATTCAGACTCACCTCCTATAATTGAATTTTCTTTATTTACTGAATTTTTAAATAACTATTTTCACTTTACATGAAAAATTGAAAAATTCCATTATACATAATGTTAAATGTTGCATGCTTTGTTTAGATTTTTTGTAAGATTGGCAGGAAATTTGTGGATGTCAAGTGGAAGGTGCGCGGAATGTTCAAAAAAGTCCGCGCACCAGATCATCAGTACCAGCGTTGAGTCAGCATTTTACGCTTCGTATAGAAATTCAACCCATCCTTACCATTGGCATGGAGATCGCCATAGAAGGACTTTTTATTTCCAGAGAACGGGAAGAACGCCATTGGGGCAGGAACGTTGACATTGACACCAAGCATTCCGGCATCCATCTCTTCTCTGAATTGTTGTACAGCTTTTCCGCTTGATGTGTAAATAACAGCACCGTTAGCGAACTCAGATTTGTTGGACGTTTCGATCGCTTCATCAAGTGTATCGGCACGAACAATACTAAGAACAGGAGCAAAAATCTCATCTTTCCAGATCTTCATCTCATCAGTGACGTAGTCAAAAATCGTTGCACCAAGGAAATAGCCGGACTCATTCTCTCGAAGTTCTACTCGACCATCACGGACAAGCTTTGCATTATCCTGCTCCCCGGCTTCGATATAGCTTAGAACACGCTCGCGGTGGGAGTCACGGATCAACGGTCCGAGGTTTGTTTCCTCATCTAACCCATTTCCTACATTCAATTGATCAGCGGCTTCTTTTAATTTAGCGACAAGATCATCAGCTACATCGCCGACGGCTACAACGACAGAACAAGCCATGCAACGCTCGCCCGCGCTTCCGAAAGCGGCATTGATGATCCCTTCTACCGACTTATCTAAGTTACAGTCCGGAAGAACAATGGAGTGGTTTTTCGCTCCAGCTAGTGCTTGAACACGCTTGCCGTGGTTGGCCGCTGTTTTGTACACATATTCAGCTACAGGCTGGGAACCGACGAAGGAAATCGCGTCGACTTCGTCATGCTCAAGCAATCCGTTCACGACGTCATGCGCACCATTGACAACGTTGAGAACGCCCTTTGGAAGACCCGCTTCATGAATGAGCTCTACTAGCATTTTTGCAAGAATCGGAGTACGTTCGGATGGCTTCAATACAAATGTATTTCCACACACGATCGCGAGTGGGAACATCCACAATGGCACCATCATCGGGAAGTTAAATGGTGTGATTCCACCTACAACCCCAACGGGATAACGATACATTCCAGAGTCAATGCCTTCCGCAATATCAGGAAGAACGTCGCCCATCATAAGACTTGGAGCGCCGGCTGCGAATTCGACACATTCAATGCCTCGCTGCACTTCCCCTGTCGCATCTTTCATGGTCTTTCCATTTTCCTGTGTGAGTGCTTTCGCCAGTTCCTCACGATTTTCTACTAATAATTGATGATACTTAAACATCACTCTTGCCCGCTTCGGAACCGGCACCTTTTTCCAAGTCTTGAATGCCTCTCTTGCTGATTGAACCGCTTTATCTACATCTTCTTTCGACGAAATGGGAACTTGTGCAATGACCTCTCCTGTTGCAGGATTGGGTACGTCCTCCACTTGCCCGCTTTCCGACGAAACCCACTCGCCACCAATGAAGTTCTGAATCGTTACCTGGTTCTTTTTCGAGAAAGTTGTCTCCATTTTTTCACCTCTACTCGTAGATTCTGTTCCTTTACACCCTTCAAAATATATTATAAATTCAGAAAATTTACACATCAATGGACGAAGTGTCAAATCAAAATCCTCCCATTTTAACACAATGACCTTTTGGTAAGGGATATTTACGATTTGGGTAAAACTGGATGACCTGGGCATCCTAATATTGGGTGACCAGGTCATCCAGTATTTTACATACAGGAGGAGTATGATGAGCAAGCAAAAGAAGGAAATTCAGCCTAAGCAGCATCAGGATCGGCAGCCAGGTTTTGAACATGAAATGAAGCCGCATCCGGAATATGTGGATCCAAACTATAAAGGAAGTGGAAAATTAAAAGGGAAAGTAGCGGTGATTACTGGAGGAGATAGTGGAATTGGACGGGCAGTAAGCCTTTATTTCGCTAAGGAAGGCGCAGATGTTGCTGTGTTATACCTCAACGAACAGGAAGATGCTGATAAAACCAAACAGCTGATTGAATCGGAAGGTCGCACGTGTCACCTATATAATGGAGATATCGGAAGTGCAGCGTTCTGTGAGGAAACCGTCCAACGGATCAAATCAGACTTCGGAAAGATTGATGTGCTTGTAAACAATGCAGCGATGCAATTTCCACAAAAAGACCTCATGGCTATTACGAATCAGCAGCTTGAAAAGACCTTTCGCGTGAATTTCTTCTCCTATGTCTATATTGCTAAAGCAGTTCTCCCTCACTTACAAAAAGGAAGCACGATCATTAACACATCATCAGTTACTGCCTATGAAGGCAATGAACAATTGATTGATTACTCTTCAACCAAGGGAGCCATTACGACATTTACGCGTTCTCTAGCCAAGTCATTGGTAAGTAAAGGCATCCGTGTGAACGGCGTCGCCCCTGGACCTATTTGGACACCATTGATCCCTGCCAGTTTTGATAAACAAAAAGTGGCGGAATTCGGTTCCACAAACCCCATGGGCCGCCCAGGACAACCGTATGAGCTCGCTCCTGCTTATGTCTATTTAGCAAGCAATGATTCCAGTTACGTGACAGGTCAAATGATCCACGTGAATGGCGGCATACCGGTGAATGGGTAACCTATGATGAGCAACAAAAATAAGCGGTCCTCCATCTTAAGAAGATGGAGGACCGCTTATTTCTTCTATTCTATTGTTTGCCAAACTTAAATGTTTTTTCCCATTCTACTTCTATTTTTTCTCCTTCTGCCACCGTATTACCTTCCTCATCCAAAACATCACTGGTCTCTATGATCACAGTCTCTAATTCTTCCCAATCCTGTTCGAGGACGAATCCCATTTGCCCTACTCGTGTTTCGCCTGGTTCGTACTCTCCTTTCAGCTTTTCCAAATAAAAGTCGTCATTGAATCCCAGCTTCTCACCGGTATTCGTCTTCAAGACTTCCACAGGCGCTACATTCACTTTCTGATCTCCCGTATTTTTTATAGCGACGGTAAACTTTATATAATTAAAATTGGTTTCATTGTGAGTAAAGGCATGGAAATAATCCACCAAGTCAGGCGATGGAGAGTAATTGAGCACTTTCACATCCTTTACCACCATTTGGACCGCTCCCACTTCTACATACTTCTCCATCTCTTTAATAGCTTTAAGGGCTATCTGCCCATCCATATCCTCCGCCTGGTCCCCTACTTCCTTTAGCTCCTGATCATCAGGGGCTTGGGGATTATTTTTATACTTCGTTTGTTCCGGGATTTCAAATAATGGAGCTTGATTCTCCGACTCATTCCCTTCTCCAGCCACCTGGTTTGAACAACCAGTGAGGATAATGGAAATAGTTAAACTCAAGAATAGCAGTATATATTTCAACGGTTTTCTCTCCTTTTTCTAAAAAAGCCTCCCTATGGAAGGGAAGCTTTTTCCTTTATTTATGTGCCTGCTTTTTCATCTTTCCATTCTCAATCAAGTTCATGACCTTTTGTCCAACTTCATGGTTATCATGCAGTCCTGCGAATTGTTGAGACTGAGGCCCATAACCGTAAACAATTACATCTTCCCCTGTGTGGCCGCCTGTTGTCCAACCTGTACCGGAGCGAATATCAAAAATGTGCTCAATGGCATTATCAATCTCCGTGACTGATCCATTTTCTGCTGCATCTTTGACGGATTGAACTTCATCGTCTGTTAATTCAAGGTCAATATATTGCTGTAACGTTTCTTCAACCCCTGCACCTTCTGCAATCTCAGAAGCCATAAAGTCAGGTGTACGTTCTGCAGCTTTTAAAGGTTCAGGATTCCACTGATATTCTCCATCACGACCCATGGTCATTCCGCCTGTTGAGTGGTCAGCTGTCGTAACAACCAATGTATTCTTGTTGTTCTTTGCAAACTCAATAGCTTCTTCGTAGGCAGCTTCAAAATCCTGCATATCACTCATAGCCGCTACTACATCATTATCATGACCAGCCCAGTCAATCTGACTGCCTTCAACCATGAGGAAGAACCCATCTTTGTCTTTACTCAGCCTTTCCAGGGCGGTAGAAGTCATTTCCTCCAAAGAAGGAGCATCTGAAGAACGGTCGATCATTTTGTCCATCCCTTTAGGTGCAAACAAACCGACGATTTGTTCATTGGAATCTTCCATTAGTTCCTCACGAGATTCCACGTAGCTGTATCCATCTTTCTGGAAGTCATTGGTCAGATCGCGGTCCTCCCTTTCGAAATAAGAAGTACCTCCCCCAAGCAATACGTCAATTTTATGTTCACCATTCACTTTTTCATCAAAGTAATCATCGGCGATATCATTATAATTGTGTCGGGATTCATCGTGAGCACCGAATGATGCAGGTGTAGCATGATTGACTTGAGATGTAGCTACAAGACCTGTTGCTTTTCCTTTTTCCTTCGCCAGTTCAAGAGCAGTTTTCACTTCATTCTTCTGCATGTCCACCGCGATTGCATTGTTGTAGGTTTTAATTCCGGCTGCCATTGAAGTTGCAGCAGCAGCGGAATCTGTAATACTCTCTTCCGGATCCCAGGAATAAGTCTCCTGCATTCCAATTAAATGTTCATCAAATGCCGTGTTTTCTGTATAAGGAGTAGCAGGATCATCCTTGAAGTAACGGTAAGCGGATGTGTAGTTAGGCCCCATACCATCCCCAATTAGAAAAATAATATTCTCTACCTTTCCTTTATCTTTATTAGGTTTTGCAAGAACTTCATCGTTAAAGGTAAAAGCAGCCCCTCCAAGAATCAAAGATGTGGATAGAGCCACAGGCAATAATTTTTTCATATACTTTTTACTAAACAAATGTATTCCTCCTCGTTATATGTCGATGCAATACGCATATTACTTGGAGAATATGAAACAATGGTTAAAAAACTGTAAATCTAGCGTTAATTAACAAATTAAGACAATTGGAATAGGTACATGGTTTGGAAGTTAATTATCACCGAATGATAGGTTAGGCGTGATATAATAGGTCAAAATCTATTAAAGAGGGTGTGTAATCATGAGGAAAAGCTTTTGTCACTGCTTTAGTAACAAGGAAGAAATTGATCAAGGAATCAAAGATCAGGTTACATATCTGGCTTTTTGTGTCGTATCTGGTGAGCATGGAGCTGTAGAGTTCAGTTTTCGTACCAGTTATATCGATCGTGATTCGGCCGCACCCTTCATGAAATTTTACGACGTTTGTGAGGAACTTGAGGAGGATAACAAGATGTCAAGAAGAATAAGGGTTCACAGCAAAAACCCTCTTGCCCAGGGTGATGCGGAGCCAACAGAAAAATCTTTTTTGCGATCTCCTGAACGCTTCTACTCCTATAAGATAGGACTTGATTTAGATAAGCTTCAATCATTTGAAGACAATCCAAACAAGTACTTAAGGACCATCCATTCAAAAAAACTGTACGATGAAATGAAGGCTGTATATAAGAGCATCTTTAAATATCCACCTGATGCATTAAAAGATGATCACTGGGTAGTACTCATAGATTAACCTGCTTTACATATGTTGTTTCAACGGAAAACCGGAGTACATATTGAATGTTCACACAAAAACCAAAAATGACATAGGCTATTGAGGATCTAAAGTAATGACAGGGGGAAAATGAATGTACGCCAATTTTAATCATGGCCCATATGGTTATGGCTATCCTTATGGGGCAAATCCCTATCAGGCTTATTCTCGCTATGCCTATCCTCAAGCCAACAGAAACCCAGCATACTCCTATGGCTATAGTGTAAGACAACCGGTGCGCGGCCAGGCCAGCTGGACAGAAGGCGGAGAAGTAACCAAATGTGGCATTCCATGGTCGAATAACCGATACATGACAGCGGCTGTCGGTCTGAATTCACCTTACCAATGCGGACAGACAATCAAAGTGAAGAATGTCACCAATCAAAGAGTCGTGTTAGTCACGGTCGTAGACCAGGTCCCTAACTACCCGGAAAATAAAATCAACCTTCACAGAAAAGCCTTTGAAGCCCTAGGTGCAAGTGTAGAGCTTGGTGTCATCAATGTAGAAATCACACCGAACCCTCAATTAGAAGAAGAAAAATGGGGCAAATATCTTTTAGAGATTGCTCAATCGGCCTACCCGAATTATAATGCTACCGATTACAGTAAAGTGAGCCAAACCCAGCAGAACGGTAACGTGAAGGAAGTTTACAAGTTTGTTATGGAATCCCCTCAGGAAACAATGAGTATCGAAGGGACGGTCATCTATAACCCATCGACAGACCGAATCATATCAATCAACTTCAACGAAGTATAAAAGGTTTGAAGTATTACAGAGACAGTACAGATCTGTCTCTTTTCTTTTGAGAGTAAATAGATATTCCATCCTAAAAAAAGAAATGACGCAGCCTCTCCCTGGATGAGAAACTACGCCATTCCGGCACTTAGTATGGATGATTCCGATTGGGCTCGAACCAACGACCTCCACCCTGTCAAGGTGGCGCTCTCCCAGCTGAGCTACGGAATCGTATGTAGAAATTTGTCGGCTGTTTTGCTGACAAATAATAATATACTACGGAACAAATAAAGTGTCAATAAAATTTTAAGAGTTTTTTAAGTTTACGTAAATGCATCTTTTTATGCCGGCCAAATTCGGTCATACTAAGAAACATACACTATACGAGGAAGTAGGTTTTTCAATGAACAAAGGTAAGGTTTGGATAAATATTAGAGACAGTTTTTGGTTTCTCCCTACGATATACAGTATCCTTTCAATCATTGCTGTGGCGATAACCGCTCTGATTGATCAATGGATCATTTCAGAATATAAGAACAACATCCCTTCTCTCTTTTTGACGAAGGCATCGGTTGCCCAAACGTTATATGGCTCGATGGTGACCTCTATCTTAACGATGACCACGATTAGTTTTTCGACCATCATGGTGGTACTGACAACGTACACTACTCAGTTTTCACCACGCACCTTACAAGACTTCATGAAGAGTCGTGTCACTCAACATGTGTTAGGTGTCTTTTCTTTTGGCTTTATTTTTTCTCTCATCAACCTGTTTCTATTGGGTAAAGAACCGGGCCTAGGTTTGGTCAGTCCCCTCTTTACGGTTATCGTCTCTATTATTTGTTTAGCGTTCTTCATATTGTTCATTCACCATTCGTCTCGTTTCCTAAAAGTGAATAACTTAATTGGCTCCATAAGAAAAAGCACCTCTGCCCTTATTGAAAAAACATTTGAAGAAAAAAATTATCATACAGCCACCGAATGGGATGACAACGAACTAAAAGCGCTAGACCAATCAAAAGCCCGGGTCATTCCAGCTGAGAAATCGGGTTATATTCAGAATGTTCAGTACGGTGCCCTTATTAAGTGGGCAAAAAACCACTCTCTCATTCTCGAAACAAGCTTTTTAATGGGAGACTATATCCAAAAAGGAATGCCCCTTTTTTATTATTGGAAAGATTCAGATCGAGATCTTGAAAACCCTGGGTCATGCGCAGCCTATGTCTTAATCGGCAATGAGCGGATTGATACACAGGATGTCGAGTTCTCTATCCAAAAACTTGTGGAGATTGCAGTCAGAGCCATCTCTCCAAGTCTGAACGATCCTCATACAGCGACCAACTGCATAAACCGTATTGGTTCTCTTCTTATAGAGCTCGCCTCTGTTTATGAGCCGATCCGCTACTACATTGATAGTGATGAGAAACTTCGCTTAATAGCACAACCGAAATCCTTTGAAGAGTATTTGTATAAAAGTTTCTACCAAATCAAAATATATGGCTATCATGACATATCTGTTATGAATAGTGTCGTCGAATCTTTGTACAAAATCGCCGCCATGCACGATCAGGCCATTCAGGAGGATGTTTGGATCTTCGGAAAAACAATTATCAATGCTGTAATAGTAGAGGAATTGGATAACCTCGACTTCAAGAGGTTTAATCATGAAGTGAAAAAATTAGCAGAAGCCTGTAATAAAAACTTCCGTTTACAAAAGTCATAGTTAAACAAGGCTCGGGACGTCCCGAGCCTGACAGTAACCCATAGACTAATTCGTTTCCACTTTAAACTCCATCATTTTAAAAGGCACAAAAAAAGAGAGCATTCATATGAATGCTCTCTTTTTTATTAGTGATTCCGATTGGGCTCGAACCAACGACCTCCACCCTGTCAAGGTGGCGCTCTCCCAGCTGAGCTACGGAATCGTATGTAAGAAGTTTAACTTGCTGACAAGAAATAATATACTACGAAATGCGAACCATGTCAACTAGCTCGTGCTAAATAGCAGGCCCATTCCTTCACTGAAGCTCCGGATTGTGGAAGAATCCGTTTAGAGACGATGTTGTTGGGCGGATGGGGATCGAAAGAATGAATCGCTTTCCGCAGGAGCGCTTACCCCGGATCCTCAAAGGAATCCATGTCTCGTTTAAATAATGAATGGTTCCTGGCCATTGATAAGGGGTTAATACATAGCTCGAGGAGGCTCATCACTCGTCCATGGAAAGCGCACCGTTTTCCGGAGTCCCTAACACCCGTAAAAGTCTCGAAATCCAGTTTTCCACAAACCTTCTAGTTAACGAAACATGATTAAATTACATAAGAACATTTTACCTGAAAATCCAACTATCATCTTTTCAACTTTTTCGACAATTATATGATAAAATGAATAGTGGAACGTTTATACGAAAATTTTTATGGGAATGCCTAAAGGAACTTTCCATGCTGTAAGGAGGTGGTCGGAAAATGGGTAGAGACGGATCCATGACAGAATATACCATTGATAGTCAATACTTAGAGGAGACAATGACACTAAGGGTGTACACCCCGAAGAATTTCTCTCCATTATACAAATACCATTTCTGTATCATGCAGGATGGAAACGATTATTACTCGATGGGACGCGCGGCCACATTGAGTGACAAGCTCCATAAAGAACAAGAAATTGAGAACACTATTTTCATCGGTATCCATTATAATGACAAATATGACCGCCAGGACAAATACCATCCAGACGGAAAGAAACAAAGCGATTACGTGAATTTTCTCATTCGCGAAGTTGTCCCTTTCTTAGATGAAGAATTGCCTGGTTACTGCATGGGCAGAGGACGCACGCTTGTCGGTGACTCTTTAGCAGGAACGCTCGCGTTGATGACAGCGGTGAAGTTCCCGAACATATTCGGCAATGTCATCATGCAGAGTCCTTATGTCGATGAACATGTAAAAGAGGTCGTGCAATCCACCAAAGACTTTTCTTCCTTGACCATTTATCATACCATTGGGTTGGATGAAACAGATGTTGAAACGACTGAAGGAGCAAGAAAGAATTTTCTTGTACCTAACCGTGAACTGCGCGATTTTTTAAATCGCCAGCCACTCGCCTACACGTATCATGAATTAGACGGTGACCATACTTGGGGCACTTGGCAGAAGGATTTTGAACGTGCTTTATTGAAGATGTTTGGTAAGGAATAGCGATATAGAAGGAAACAGGAGGGTTAGTCCAATGAGATACGGAATAGCAGTTTTTCCATCAAAAAAAGTACAGGATGTGGCGAATTCATACCGCAAGCGGTACGATCCCCACTATGCATTGATTCCCCCACATATCACGATGAAAGAAGCTTTTGAAGCAGAAGAAGAAGAAATTGAAAATAGAATCATTCCTGAATTGAGTGAAATTGCTAAAAACACACAGCCTTTTTCGTATGGCGTGTACAAGGTGAGCTCTTTCTCTCCCGTTACAAATACGATTTACTTAAAAATTGAACCGTCCGATGAGATCTTTGAACTGAATGACAAATTGCACGCTGGTGAACTTCCCGAGGAAAAAGATTTCGCGTTTGTCCCACATATTACAATTGCACAAAAACTTTCGGATGAAGAGTTTTCTGATGTATATGGCAGCCTGCGCATGCTGAAGTTCGACTTGAATGATAAAGTGGACCGCTTCCAGTTGCTTTATCAACTCGAAAACGGAGCATGGAGTGTGTACGAAACCTTCCGTCTCGGCAAAGGGTGATGCTCCTTGGATATCATTAAAGTTAAGAATAAACAACAGAAAGACGACGCTTTCTATGTGAGACGCGTTGTCTTTGTAGAGGAACAACAGGTTCCTTTGGAAATAGAAATCGATGAGTTTGATGATTCCGCCATCCATTTTGTAGGGTATGAGGGAAAACAGCCGGTCGCCGCATCACGACTACGTTTTGTTCATGGATTTGGAAAACTTGAACGAATTTGTGTCCTAAAGGATTACCGGGGCCAATCGTTAGGTAAACAAATCATTGATTCTATGGAAGAAGTCATCCGTGATTATGCTTATGATAAAGCCAAATTGAACGCTCAAACGCAAGCAGAGTCATTCTATGAATCTCTTGGATATGTGACCATTTCAGACACATTCATGGATGCCGGCATCCCTCACGTAACGATGGTGAAAAAATTATAAAATGATAAACGAAAAAAACTCCGGGATTCCGGAGTTTTTTTCGTTTATCCTCAGACCCTTTTGTCTAAAATGATGCGTATAGGCTACAGATAAGGGTCGTGAGAAGTATGGAATACTTACAAATTACTTTGGAAACACTTTTTGGTTTTACTGCACTATTTATTATGACAAAATTGCTTGGAAAAACACAGATCACCCAAATTACGGCATTTGACTTCATTTCTGCTCTCGTCCTTGGAGAACTGGTCGGTAATGCTTTATACGATGAAGAAGTCGGAATTCTTGATGTCGGCTTTGCCATCCTGTTGTGGACTATTCTCATCTTAACCACGGAAGTGATCACCCAAAAATTCAAAGGAACACGTAAGATATTGGAAGGAAGCCCTTCCCTCGTCATATATAAAGGAAAAATCGATCGTGATCAGTTGAAGAAGAATAAGCTGGACCTTAATCAACTCCAGCACTTGCTGCGCTCTAAGGATGTTTTTTCTATACAGGAAGTTCAATATGCTGTCCTTGAAACAGATGGTACAATTTCTGTGTTGAAATCATCCCAGTACCAAAATGTCACTCGTGATGATATGAACTTAGCCCCTCAACCCGTTCCTCTCCCTCGTACGATCATTAGTGATGGAGAAGTCGTATGGGATAATCTCAAAGAAGCAGGTTTGGATGAGAAGTGGCTAAAAGATCAACTGAGAGCACAGAACTTCAACGATCCTGCTGAAATCATGTACGCGGAACACAAAGAAGGCGAGCCGGATTTATACGTTATTGGTCTGTGATAGAAAAACTCCACGTATTGTTCATGATGCGGTCCTCTACGAGGCCCGCTTTTTTTAATCCAATCAAATAGGCAGTGACCGCCGTTCTGAATAACAGCCATTGGGATAAACCCTGGGCTTCGACATTGTATTGGTTACACATCGCCCTGACGATGACTTCGTGTGCAACCAGTCCCTCTTCAGCAAGGTATTGATGCAGCCAGGCAGACAGCTGTTCATGGTAATCCATGTTGTTTTGTATCGTCAGCATAGGATTGGCTTCAAACTTCCCATGACCAGGAACCGCCCCACTGCATGGAATTTGAGAGACACGGTCTAAACTGTCCAGTGTCAAACTGACATCCGTCAAAAAAGGAATTTTGTGCTTCTTCAGCGTATCTACACTAAAATAGCAGTCAGCCGCATAGAGAATTTCATGGACTTTTAAGGCCAACTGATGATAACTATGACCAGGAAGATGGTAAGCTTCCGCTGTTAGCGAACCAAACCCTACTTTCCCTTCCCCCACGACTTCATCCACCCGAACCGCCGGACCTTCCAAAAATTTATTATGTAACTCCGGAAGCGGGTCATTCCCTCCGAATAAATAAAGAGGTTCCATGCTTGGATTTCTTAAAATAGCTTCTTCAAATACAGGAGCGACGGTATGTACATTATAATTTTCCTGAACAAAGCGGGCTCCTCCATAATGATCTGCGTGGGCATGGGTAATAAAAAGGTGCGTCAAAGGAAGATTCCTTTTCTCAAGTTCCTTGAGCACCTTTTTCACGGATGAAGCATCGATTCCTGCATCGATGAGTAACCCATCCTCCCCATCATGTACGTATCCAATATTAACGGAACTCTGATAATAATAACACCATTCATTCAACTGCTGAAAAGACATAACCACGACTCCTTTAGCTTTTTCATACAGTTTCGCTAAAGTGACGCCCTTTTCCTGTCATACGAGAAAGAATCTTCTCTGTCCCACTTCTCTGAAATGAAGGGTAAAAGCCGTTTACTGCATGGGTATTCGCGGGTATGTGGATTGAACTCCTCCGCTGGTTACCCAAAGGGTCCTGTTCACGAGTTTGATTGTGTTTCATCTTGTTATCCAACGTGGCTTTGAGAATTCTTTCAAGGACAAAAGGTGAACGCTCATGCTGGGTCGTTCTGATTTGATAATCCTGGTACTGATAGTGATTGACAGGCAGAATATATCCCATCCCGACGCCTCCTTTGATTATCTATACCTTTTTTCCTACTCAAAGAAACGTTCCATCTTTCCCATTTGTTTGTTTAGAAACTTTTCCATATCCGTCATCCGCTTCGAGAAGCGACGATCCCAGGCCTGAAAGTCCTTTTCCCATCCGTTGAATTTCTTTTCAGGATGTTTAATGATTCCATTCATTTTCGACGTTTCCATATCAATTTCCTTTAATACTTCAAACAAAGACTTTTCTTTTTTATCCGTCACTGTCGGTCGACCCACGTATAAATGATGGATTGCAAACCAGCCAGAGCGAGTAATAGCACCAGCCACTCTCCATACGGAATTATTATATAGAAGAAAAGCATTATGAAAGCAGACCACACACCCACACACCATTGACAACTGAGTCCTTCACCGACAAAACCTTTTGGTTCCACCCATTCTTCTTCAATGCCGTGCTCATTCTGGATGACCTTCACGTCTATAAAAGGTCGGCGTACCCATTCCATGATGTAATCTCTGACAATGAGACGTGTCAGACGAAAAGTGGCCAGTGCCAGCAATACGATTTCCATCACACTTAACATCATTTTCCCTCTCTCCCATGAAGAAAAAGCCACTACGTTCCTTGTAGTGGCCCATTCTTTATTTACTTAGAACCAACGGAATCCCCCACGGCGGTCGGAAGATTCATCTTCATGGCGACGTTTACTTGAACTGCTTTCATCTCTTACATCTTCTTCTCTACGTCGTTTCGGTCCGCCGAAAAATGGATCGACACGGTCGTCACGGTCATGACGGTCATGACGCTGAGGCTCGATGACGACATTATCCGCTTTAATGACAAGGTCTTTCACATGGATGACCTTCTTTTTATCAGACATTCCATTCACTCCTTATTCGAATTCACTTCTACTCTATGGCGTTTGCCCCTGTTGGGTATAGTCTCCTGCCCATGAAAGACAAAAAAAGTCCGGATGAAGAGAAAAGAGACAAATGCCCACACCGACACGGACACAATTCATATTCTAGTAAAGACAATACGTCAATGCGTATGGAAAGGGGAAATTAGAAAATGAGCTGTGGAAAAAAATACGATTCAGGTTCATGTGTGATTGATATTCTTAAAGATATCGTCGATGCACAGAATGACGTCATGCACGATTGCACAACAAGCTGTGAGCGTTCAATCGCAGACCTTTTAGGTGACACTGGTGGAGGTTCCGGGTTTGATACGGTTCCTGTCATTCTTTACTGCAAAGATGGATGCACACCTTTTAAAGGGTACGGTTCAAAACGAAGTGGCGACGACTGTGAAGTGAAAGGAAGCTTCTTCTTCAGAGTTAAATCTGTAGATGACGATGGTTGCGCCATCCTTGAACTTCTTTTTGCTGACCGCTGGCATGATGACGACGATGACGACGTGGAAGGATCCAGACATCACAGAGGTTTCGATCCAAAATCACCAGCTGACCAAAGCTGCAGAAACCTTCGTGCTTCAGGAATCTGTATCACAGTAGACTTGAATTGCTTCTGCCACGTAACATGTCTACCGGCAGCAGCAACTCTTTAAGATTCACAAAAAACCGCGCACAAACGCGCGGTTTTTTTATCATTCATTAAAACCCTAGAAGCCTAATATCTTTAATTTCCTCAAACACTACCTCCCGCTGAAATGGGCGTTGGAAAACCTTCATATGCACGACTCCATCTACATAGTCCGTAATATACCCTCGGTAGCTTTCATCCTCTGTAGAAACTTCACACTTCATTTTCGGTACGTGAGGGGAAAGATTGAAGAAATATAAAACTTTTTCCTCAAGCGTCATGTCATGGAAGCGCTGCCTGCGGTCGCGAGGTGCATCCTTTTCTTCTGTACTTACAGAGGAAGGGTCACCTCCCTTTTCTTTACCACTTGTCTCCACCTCATCGGATCTGTTCAATTTGGCCAGCTCTTGACGGTGGGGGGAGTTCTGTCTGCGCATCCGTATTTCATGCTCAGTCGATGGAGTTTCTGCCTGCGGCTGCTCTGTCTTCTCTTCTTTTTTAGAAGGCCGTTGGCTTCGAAAGCTTGTTTGCATGGGAACTTCCGCTGGTTTCAAGCCTTTAGGCTGAACAATATAAAGCATCGGCTGCTTAGCAAGTCTCTTTTCTTCTGCCATCAAGATCTCTCCTTTTCCATTCGGTCATCATTGTATATATATGCCCAAGGTGCAGACCATGTTCACTTCTGTCCTCATTTGACAAAACCTCTCAAAATTTTACACTAATTTAACAGAACCCGATTATTCTTTTATCTTACGATTGATAAAGTAAATGTAGACCACAGATTAGGAGTGTTTTCATGAGCCTTGCTCAACATCGAGAGCATATGTCATCAGAAGATGTATTTGCTACATATATGAAGGAAGACAAGCTTTTCATGCATTATCAACCCCTCGTCGATATACATAAAGAATGTGTGATCGGTTACGAAGCGCTGACAAGATTCCCACCGAACGCTTCCTTTAACAACCCCGTCGAGCTTTTCCAGTTTGCCGATCAAACGAACCGATTATTTCAACTCGAAAAACATACACGAGAGCTTGCCATCGATTCAATTGCCCACCATCTGCATGAGGAACAGCAATTGTGGGTGAATTTAACTCCGAATGTCATTCATGACGAGTCTTTCACTCCAGGTTTCACACATACCGTATTAAAAAATACAGGGGTCACCGCAGACCAGATCGTCTTTGAAGTTACGGAACACTCCGCCATTTCTGATTTTCAAGGCTTCCGAAAGCTTCTTGAACATTATAGGAAACAAGGATTTAAAATAGCGATTGATGACGTGGGTGCAGGGTATTCCTCACTGCAAATGATATCTGAATTAAAACCGGATTATTTAAAAATTGACCGGTCTCTAATTACCGATATCGATCAATTTCGGGAAAAACAATACATGGTGGAGGCATTACAACACATCGGAAAGAAGTTAGGCGCAGGGATTATTGCAGAAGGAGTGGAAAGAGAAGGCGAATGTCTTCGTTTAATTCAAATGGGAATCTCTTTTATGCAAGGATATTATTTTGCAAAGCCAAGTTATCCCCCTCCCCCGTTGCCAAGATCCATTACTGCACAATTGAAGCAAGAAAGAAACAGTAAAAAGTTTCCTTTGAAAATTGATAAGTGGACTACATACTCTGAGATATTGACATGGATCTCTTCTTATCATGGAAATTATGATAACCACTTCGCCCTCATCCAAGGATCTAATGGAAATAAAGTGCTTCCCATAACGGAAGTGGTGCGGTTGGTTGCCTCCTGTGATAATAAAATGGAAGGAAAGATATGGCCGCATCTTCGATTGTGATTCTCATAAAAAACCCGTTTCTACACCAGGTAGAAACGGGGTTTTGGAATTGAATCAATAGGCTACAATGCTGAATCCGGAATCTACGTGAATTACTTCTCCGGTCACACCTCGGGATAAATCACTCATTAAATAATAACCGGTGTCACCGACTTCTTCTTGGGTAACAGGACGTCCCAATGGTGCCCGTTCCTCAATCACTTTAAGAATTTGATTGAAATCTCCGACTCCCTTAGCGGAAAGGGTACGGATTGGACCGGCGGAAATAGCATTCACCCGAATGTTATGTTTACCGAGGTCGTTCGCTAAGTATTTGACGCTGGCATCCAGGCTCGCTTTCGCTACACCCATGACGTTATAGTTTTTCACAACTTGTTCTCCACCAAGATAAGTAAGGGTTACGATACTTCCTCCATCCGCCATTAACGGTTGAGCCGCACGAGCGACGGCAGTGAGAGAGTAAGAACTGATGTTGTGGGCAGTAAGAAAACCGTCCCGGCTTGTGTTTAAGAACTCATCTTTTAATTCTTCACGATTCGCGAATGCGATACAGTGCGCAAGGCCGTGAATCGTCCCTACATCTTTGCTGATCTGTTCAAACGTCTGGATGATCGCTTCATCGTCTGTTACATCGCATTCATAGACGAGTGACTCCTCGCCACCTTCCAAAGTGTCAGCAAGATCCTGGACCGACTTTTTGAAACGCTCTGATGCAACTGTAAAAATTAAACGTGCTCCAGCAGAGTGAAGCGAGCGGGCAATTCCCCAGGCAATGCTTCGTTTGTTCGCCACTCCCATGACGACATACGTGCGTCCTTCTAGTGAAAAGTTCATATTGAACACCCTCCTTGAGGTAGTAGTATAAGAATTAGTATTTGTTATTAGTACCTGCTCCTATTTTAAACCATAAACTTTCGAAAAACAAACCTCCCTTTATCCATTCCCTATTTCCACTCACATAAGCCCACTCCCTATCCAAAAACAAGAACACAAGTCTTCAACTAAAGGGAGCTATAGTGGAAGAAGGGAAATATAAAAAACCGCTCCTTCTCGTGATGAGAAAGAGCGGTTATAGGTTAACACCATTCACAATATTCCAGTTCCAATTTCAGTTCTTCCACGTACTCATGAGAGCCTGTAACGATCAAACGGTCACCCATTTTCAATTCTGTATCCCCGTGAGGGACGATGGAATCTTTCCCGCGGAAAATACGGACCATGATCACATCACCAGTAAAAGGAAACTCACGAAGGTGAATACCATTATAAACCGAGTTGTTCATATTGATTTGATAAAGCGCACTATCCTGTTTGGTTAATATATCGACAACATTTGGCGCTTCAATCATCGCTTTAAGAAGTGCTTTTGATGATAAGAATACGGAGAAAACATTGATATTGAGATCTTTCATTTCCTGAGATAAGTCTGGTGACTCCACTCGGACAATGATTCGCTCTACTCCTTGTTCTTTCGCAAACCGGGCGATCTCAGCATTTCTTTCTTCATCGCCCGTAGAAGCGACTAACAAGTCTACCTCGAAAACTCCAAGTTCTTTCATCTTTTCAACATCATATCCATCTAACTCTTTGATATCAAAGCAATTACGGCTGATCCGCTCATCAATTTTATCCATTTTCGTATGGTATAGATGAGTTTCATAAGCATGAATGTCCAGTTCTCGAACCACTGGTAAGGTCATGCGGTTGGAACCGATAAAGGAAACGATCGTCTTATGGTCTTCATCCTCAAAACGTCCATAAATCTTTTTGAAGACAATCGGTGCCACAAGACATGTCAGGACAGCCACTAGAATCAGGGCTCCTTCCATTTGGTCATCGATCATTCCTTCCCGCTTCCCAATGGCTGCCGCAGCGATCACAAGGGAGAGTGTGGAAGTAAGAATAAAGCCTGATCCAAACACCGTTTTCTTATCGTACCACTTACTCAAAATTAACGCAGGGACAATCTTAGAGACGAGCAAGGCGATAAATAACAGTGGAATTAATATGAGAACACGGGAATCTGTAAATAGACTCCATATATCAATTTCCACACCAACCATTACGAAGAAGATTGGAATTAAAAAGCCATATCCGAAACTGTCCAACCGTTTGACCATCTCCGGGTTGGGAGACAGCAGGGAAACGAGAGTACCTGCTAAGAAAGCACCAAGGATGTTCTCTGCCCCTACCGTTTCCGATAAAGCGACTAGCAGAAGGATGAGTGTGAACACAGCTCGCGTATCGATCTGGATGGTCCCTTTGGCCATCGTCTCGACAAACGACTGATGACGGAACTTTTTGCCGATGTAATAGAAAAGAACACCCGCTGCAAAAAGTAGGAGCAATAACCATGTGTTTCCACCACTCTCTCCGTAAATGGATACGAAGACAGCCAGTAGAATCATGGTTACCAAGTCGGCGATGACCGCAATAAGAAGGATGGTCTGACCAATTGTTGTCTTCATCATCTGTGCATCCTTCAACGTCGGCACGACCACTCCTAAAGATATAGTTGAAATGATCAGCGTCATCAAGAATGCATTATCAATGAAACCTGCCCAAACAAACATGTAAGAAAGGGCTAAGGAGATAATGAAGATTCCTATAAAGACAAGGGTCGCAACCCATACAGGATTCGGAGCACCTGTTCCTTTGTTTTCCGGCTTCGCTTTTTTCTTTCTACTTGCAAATATAGAAAAATCAATTTCCAACCCACTGAGGAACATCAGAAAAATGAACCCTAATGTTGACAGGATCTCTAACCAGCTTCCTTGTTCTACTATGTCAAATCCACTTTGGCCGATAATTAATCCTACGATGATTTCTGCTACTACAACCGGAATGATATTCAATTTAAAACGGTGTAGTAAAATGGGAGTTATGAATGCTGCGATAATTACAATAACTAGAGAAGTTACTGATGCACCATGTTCCATACTCGCCCTCCTTCCTTAAATCAATAAATTCATGAAAGCTGTCGCGAGTCCAAAGTAAATCAAAATGGAAATCAAGTCATTCACCGTTGTGATGAATGGACCTGAAGCAACAGCAGGGTCGATCTTTAAACGATGCATAAGAAGGGGAACGAGAGAGCCAGCCAATGTTGCTACAACCAAGGTCATAAAGATGGACAATCCAACTAATGCGCCTAGATAGAAGTTTTCATGCCATATATATACAATAAGAGTAATCAATACACCACAAGAAAGCCCGGTAATGATGCCGGTCCCTGCTTCTCTCATCATCATTTTCCATTTCCCTTGCTTTTCAATTTCCCCGGTAGCGATACCGCGGACAGCAACGGCTAGTGCCTGCGTTCCAGTATTTCCCGCCATTCCGGCAATCAGCGGAATGAAAATAGCGAGAATAGCTACTTGATCCAAGGTGTCCTCAAAACGCCCAATAAGACTGGCTGTCAAACTTCCCAAGAAAAGTAGAATGACAAGCCAGGGCAAACGCTTTTTGGCTGAAGCAAAAGCATTGTCATCAGGGCTGTCTACGTCAGAAACGGCAGCAAGTTTAGAATAGTCATCACTTGCTTCTTCTTCCATGACGTCCATAATGTCATCGACGGTGATGATTCCAAGAAGATGGTCCTGGAAATCAACGACTGGTAAGGCAAGAAAGTCGTAGTCGCGCACCATACGTGCCACTTCTTCCTGGTCTTCACCGACTGAGACCGATACCACTCGTTCATTCATAACGTCTGATATCAGCCATTCTTCTTCAGATATAATCAAATCCCTCAACGAAATAACACCAACGAGCCGTTTATCTTCATTAATGACATATGTGTAATAAATCGTCTCGGCATCCGGGGCTTCTGTTCTGAGATGAACCATCGCTTCCTTGATCGTCATACCGGCTTTAACGACAACGAATTCTGTTGTCATGATAGAACCAGCGGTTTTTTCTTCATAATGAAGCAGGTCTTTAATTTCGTCAGCTGCATCATCATCCATGATCGTCAAGAAACTCGCCACTTTATCTTTATCTAATTCGTTCAAAATATCAACAGCATCATCCGTCGACATTTCAGCGAAGACTTGCGCAGCAAAAGTCGGGTCCATTTCAGTAAAGAAAGGTTCAATTTCATCATAATCGATGTGCTCCATGACATCTGCAACCTCTTCCGGAGAGAGGTAGGTATAAATCTGCATTCGGATTTCTTTATCCAAATCTTCAAAAATACGGGCCTGGTCATATGGATGCAATTCGAGAAATTCTGCACGAAACTGGTCGATATGATCATTGAACAAGGCATCTTTAATATTCGTCCAAACTTCTTGGCGCTCCTGGTCATCTAAGTGTTCCATAAGCAACCCTCCCCAGTGTCTATTTCGTTTTTGACCGTTTAATCTTAATGGCGTTACACCTGTTTGTCAACGAAAGTTACTCAATTTTTCAACAGTCAAATTCCTCACATAAATGTAGTTTAACAGAAGGAATCAATGTTAGGGAATATACTCCCCGTATGTTTAGTATTTCGAAGGCTTGGGAAAAATATCTTCCATATATAGGACAGCGTTCAATCTATAAAGAACCAAGACCATTATTGAGCGTAAAAAGGAGAATGACTATGTACTACGACATCATCGGGGATGTCCACGGCTGCTTGGACGAGTTAATTCAGTTATTTGAAAAACTCGGCTACGAATGGACCGATGGCCTGCCGGAACATCCAGAGGGACGTACACCTGTATTCGTAGGGGACATAACGGACCGAGGCCCTTCTTCCATAGAATGTATTACCTTCGTCTATCGTTTAGTGACGGAAAGAGGGGCCCATTATGTCCCGGGAAATCATTGCAACAAATTGTATCGTTTCTTTCTAGGGAATCCAGTCAAGGAAAAGCACGGATTAGAGACGACCGCTGAGGAGTATCGTTCCTTGTCAAAAAAAGAACAGATGGATGTTAAACAACAATTCAAGCATTTGTATGAACAGGCCCCCCTGCATTTGATTTTAAAAGATGTGGATGCCGTTGTTGCTCATGCCGGGATCCGAGAAGAAGATATCGGTCATAAAAGTAAAAGTATCGAAACGTTCGTCCTCTATGGGGACATTACTGGTGAAAAGCTTCCAGACGGTCGTCCCGTCAGAAGAGACTGGGCTCAGCATTACAAAGGAGGACGATGGATCGTCTATGGACATACACCAGTCCGCGAACCCCGTTTTGTTAACAAAACCGTTAACATAGATACAGGGTGCGTGTTCGGAGGCAGACTGACTGCTTTCCGACTGCCCGAAGAAGAAATTCTCAGCGTCCCATCAAGCATGCCTTTTGTAGAAGAAAAGTTCAGATATTAAAAAGCAGGAGCACTTATGGCTCCTGCTTTTTTAGTCTGTTCCTCGGAAGTCCTGCTTTTCAAGCAAATGCTTCCCATTCTCTTGGTGGTTCAGATGTGAAAGTCATCTTTTTCTTCGTCCATGGGTGGATGAAATGAAGCCGCTCACAATGCAACGCCTGCCCATCCATACCTTCCACCTTTTTCCCACCATACAATGTGTCTCCAGCTAAAGGGTACCCCTTATAAGCCATATGAACACGAATTTGGTGCGTCCGCCCGGTGAGAAGTTTAAAACGGACCCTTGAGTAACTTTCCTCTTGATGAACAAGGTGATATAGAGTTTTTGAGGGCTTCCCTCTTGAAGATACGACCCTTCGGATGATCGAGTCCTCTGCACGGTCGATTGGCTCATCAATCAAACCTTCCTTAACTTGTAATTCCCCTTCGACAATGGCCACGTACTGCCGGGAAATCAAGTCTAAGTTCTGGGTAAGAAGTCTATGACTATAAGCGTGTTTAGCAATCAACATCAATCCTGACGTATCTCTGTCCAGCCTTGTGACAATATGAGCGGTACAAGGATATCCTCTTTGTTCATATTCAAATAACAGGAAGCTTGCAATAGAAGGCTCTTTTTGGTCAAAAGGAGGAACTACAGGTATGCCGGCGGGCTTATTAAGGACCATGATATCTTCATCCTCAAATACAATCGGTAATGGGCCCTGGTGAGGGAGAATCGCTCCTTTTTCTTCTTCAGGAAAAACGACCACAACTTCATCGCCGGCTTCTAATGTACGCCACATTTTCTCCTGAATTCCATTGATCAACACGACACCATCCATACGTACCTTCTTGATCAACTGCCTAGAAAACTCACCTGCCTGCAGTAAAAAATCACGAATGGAATAACCAGTGTAAGCATCTGTCACCCGCCAACTCTTTGTCACATTACTCTGAGTAGTCATCGGCCACAAAGGAATCGTGGACACGTTTCCAGAATGGGAACGGACGGAACCGCGCAAACCGCACTTTTTCTTCAGCGACGCGGCACTGAATTGATTTTACGTCTTTATAAGTACGAGTGATGTGATCAATGGTGAAAAGAAAGCTGCGATCATGCTTTGGCTTGAACATGCACGTATGATGGCTGGGTAAAATAAGCGGGGAACCTATAGTACGGAACACACGGTTATTAATGGAAGCCATTTCTGCAATTTGAAAAGCTTCAAGTGATGGATGCAGAATCGCTCCACCCAGCGCCTTATTATAGGCTGTACTCCCAGATGGTGTAGATACGCAGAGCCCATCTCCACGAAAAGTCTCAAAATGATCACCTTTGATTTCAATGTCCATAACCACCGAACCTTCAGAGGTTTTGATCGTACACTCATTCAGTGCAAGATATCGGTCTTCTTCTCCCCCGCTTTTCGGACGGATGGTCACTTCCAGAAGTGGGTACTCGACCACCTGAAACGGTGTCTTCGCAATCTCAATAATCAGCTTTTCTAATTCCTCGGGCATCCAATCAGCATAAAAACCAAGGTGCCCGGTATGTATTCCTATGAAAGCTGTTTTATCCAACCGGTGAACATACGTATGGAATGCTTCCAGCAATGTACCATCTCCACCGACAGAGATGGCAAGGTCGGGTTCATCTTCATCGTATTCCAATTTAAACTCCGTCAAATAGTTTTTGATTTTCGAACGGATTTCGTTCGATTTTTGATCACCTTTGGAAAGGATCGAGAACTTCATCGGTCCACCCACTCCTTTAAGTTTTTCTAGGGTTCTTCTTTTGTTCTTCTTTTCTCAAAAATGCTCGCTGGGCTTCTTGGATCTCACTTTTAATTTTTGACATCTCTTCATCGAGCTGAAAGGCAGCTTCACCGGCACGTTTGAGCCGTGATTTTATTTCTGATGGTATTTTCCCCGAATATTTATAATTTAATGAGTGTTCATTGGTTGCCCAAAAGTTCATCGCAAGGGTACGAATTTGAATTTCTGCCAATACTTTTTTCTCTCCATGAATGGTTTCCACAGGGTAACGAATAATGACATGAAAAGATCTATACCCGCTTTCCTTTTTCCTTGAAACGTAATCTTTCTCTTCGACAATCTCAAAATCATGGCGGTTCCGAAGCATAGTGGCAACGGCATAAATATCATCTACAAATTGACAGACTACTCTCACTCCGGCTATATCCTGCAGTTCTTCCTCGATGTTTTCAGGATTAATGGCTTTTCGTCTAGCCTTTTCAATAATGCTTGATTTCGGCTTCACGCGTCCGGTTACAAATTCAATAGGAGATTGCTCCTCCTCATATTCAAACTGCCGGCGCATGCCTTTTAATTTAATTTTTAATTCCTCCACTACTTGTGCATAAGGTGCTATAAATATATCCCAATTCATCAAGCAACCACCTTTATGTATCCAATCTTCATAGTAAATATGTGCGTTTTCTTCATCATTCATTGTATCATAAAGTTAGCCTGCAGAATAAGCAGAGCGCCTGACATTATACTACGATCAGGAGGTCTTAACTATGGCACAGGAAATTGAAATCGAATTTAAAAACTTATTAACAAAAGACGAATATGAAAAAGTTTATCATTTTTTACCATTCAAATCAGTTGAACTCAAGGAGCAAACCAATTATTATTTTGAAACAGAAGACCTAAAGCTAAAACAGCAAGGTTCTGCTTTGAGGATTCGTCAAAAAAATGCTCAATGGACATTGACTCTTAAACAGCCCCACACAGAAGGTCTGCTTGAAACTCATGATTCACTCACAGAAGAAGAAGCTAACCTTTGGATTCAAAACAAAATGACAGAAAAGCTTCACGTATCTAAACAACTGAATGATCTGGGTATCTCCTTTGAAGATCTTTACTACCTCGGTTCTCTTACAACGAGACGGAAAGAACTTGACTACAAAGGGACCACCGTCGTCCTTGACCACAGCCTTTATTATGACAAGGAAGATTATGAACTGGAAGTAGAAGCCGGATCTAAAGAGGCTGGAAAGAAAGTGATGGAAGAAATTCTGCGCACATGCAATATTCCTAACCGTGAAACAGATAATAAGATCAAACGTTTCTATGACAGAAAGCAACTACAATCAGAATAGTTGCCGTGCTCTAGCCCTCATTGCTAAAATGATGAACAGACAGGAAGGGATGTTATGCAACCACGAGAAACGTTTTTTGAGGAAATTGGAAAAGAAAAAATTGATGAGCTTGTAGAAGCTTTTTATAAACGTGTAAGTAAACATCCGGATTTAATTCCCATCTTTCCGGATGATCTTACAGAAACGATACGAAAACAAAAACAGTTTTTAACCCAGTTTTTCGGTGGACCTCCACTGTACGTTGAGGAACATGGCCATCCGATGTTACGGGCAAGACACCTGCCCTTCAAGATCACCCCTACAAGAAGAGATGCATGGTTATCCTGCATGTCCGGTGCTATGAGTGAAGTGGATATTCAAGAACCACATCGTTCTTTCATGTTTGAAAGGCTTACGATGACAGCAAATCATATGATGAATTCACCAGAAGATGAGAAAGGAGAATCGATGTGAGTTGGAAAAGTTTAAACAGTGACAGCGGAAAAACAGGAACAGCTAGCGGTTTTTTCGATTTACTGAAACGACCGATTGAGATCTATGTTTTCATTGATCCCTTGTGCCCTGAGTGCTGGTCACTGGAACCATTCCTCAAAAAGCTCACGATCGAATATGGACGTTTCTTTACTCTCCGGCCGATCATCAGCGGAAAGCTTGCTTCTTTGCACCAGAATAAGATAAAGAAGCCTGAAAACTTAAAAGAGGCATGGGACAAGACCGGTTCACGTACAGGTATGTGCTGTGATGGGGATGTATGGCTTGAAAACCCAGTATCTTCCCCACTTGCCACGGCTCTAGCAGTCAAAGCAGCTGAATTGCAAGGGAAAAAGGCGGGAATGCGCTTTTTAAGAAAGGTACAGGAATATGTGTTCTTGGAAAAACAGAACATCTCTGATGAATCGATTTTAATTGAGTGTGCAGAAAAATCCCATCTTGATGTTACTGAATTCAAAAAAGATCTCCACGGAGACGCTGCCAGAAGAGCTTTACAGTGCGATTTAAAATTAGCTCATGAGATGGATGTGGATTCCACTCCAACTATTGTCGTCTTTAATGAATCAGAAGAAGATGCCGGCTTGAAAATTACAGGACTATACACTTACGACGTTTATGTGAAAGTGTTGAAAGAAATGCTGCAAAAAGATCCAAAGCCTGGCATAAAACCAGCTTTGGAGGATTTCTTGCAACACTATCGCTTTGTCGCCAACAAAGAGATTGCAGTCGTTTATGACTGGACAGAACAAGAAGCCAAACGGGAAATGAAAAAGCTGGTACTGAAGCAGAAAGTGCGGGAAGTGCCTGTTAAGCATGGTGCATTCTGGCAATATATCGAAAGTTGATCAAACTCCCGGAAACGGGAGTTTTTTTCTATGTCAAGGAGTCATGTGGACCCATACACCTCCATAAAATGAACCATGGAGGTGTATGTGGTGATGAAAATTTGGATGATCCTTCTCTTCGTTATCAGTGTTGTATTTCTATCTGCTTTTCATTTGTTTGCACTCATGAATTTATATCCAATTTACATCAGCTCTCCTTTATTACTCATGGCGATTTACTTCATTGTATCCATTCCATCCCATAAGAAAACTTTTCGTGGATTTAAATAAACCCACAGAACCATTTGTTCTGTGGGTTTATCTGTGTATTACTTTCTTAGAAGTTGTTCCATTTCATTTAACTTTTCTTCAAAGACATCCAGTGCTGATAAGATCGGATCTTTCGATGTCATATCGACGCCAGCCTGCTTGAGAACCTCAATTGGATAATCGCTGCTACCCGCTTTCAAGAAGTTCTTATAACGCTCCACCGCCGGTTCCCCTTCTTCAAGGATTTGACCTGCCAATGCCTGTGCAGCCGCATAGCCGGTAGAGTATTGATACACATAATACCCCATATAGAAATGTGGAATACGTGCCCATTCAAGTCCGATTTTCTCATCAATGACAATATTATCCCCGAAATATTTCTTATTGAGATCATAATAAATTCCTGTTAGTTTTTCAGCCGTCAAAGCTTCTCCATTTTGGGCTTGCATGTGAATCTCATGTTCAAACTCCGCAAACATCGTCTGTCGGAAAACCGTCCCACGGAATCCTTCTAAAAAGTTATTCAACAAATAAAGTTTCTCTTTTTCACTGTTTGTCTTCTTAATCATATAGTCATTAAGAAGCGCTTCATTGCAAGTGGAAGCTACCTCGGCCACGAAGATGGAATAATTGCCATAACGATATGGCTGGTTTTTATGTGTGTAATAGCTATGAAGGGAATGCCCCAGTTCATGAGCTAAGGTGAATAAATTGTTCACATTATCCTGCCAGTTCATAAGGATATATGGATTCGTTCCATAGTGTCCGGATGAATAAGCACCGCTTCGTTTCCCCTTATTTTCTTCTACATCAATCCAGCGATTTTCAAATCCCTCTTTTAAGATATTGACGTATTCTTCTCCTAACGGTTCCAGGCCTTTAATGACTAAGTCCTGAGCTTCTTCGTATGAAACTTCCATCTCTGCATCTTTCACAAGCGGAGTGTACAAGTCATACATATGAACTTCATCAAGATCCAGCACTTCTTTTCGCAGCTCTGCATAGCGATGCAGAAGAGGCAGTCTCTCGTTGACCGCTTCCAACAGGTTATCATAAACTGATTCAGGAATATTGTTGCTGTCCAGCTTCGCTTGTCGTGCCCGGTCATACTTCCTTACAGAGGCATTGAAGTTGTTCTTCTTCACATGACCACCCAGCGTGGAGGCAAATGTGTTCTTGAAGGATCCAAACGTATCGTACATCGCATCAAACGCAGATTTTCTCACTTCCCGATTATCGGACTTCAGAAAATTGATATAACGCCCGTGAGTGAGGTCCACCTCTTCTCCTTTTTCATTTTTGATGGTCGGAAAAGTAAGATCCGCATTGTTTAAAGCTCCGAATGTCTGTGAAGGATTGGCACCAATCTCTGAGAAACCAGCCAACAATTTCTCTTCTTTCTCACTCAATACATGTGCCCGTTGGCGTGTGATTTCATCCAGTGTATGTTCATACAGCTCTAGGGGCTCATAAGATTCAATAAAGCTCTTCACTTTCCCCTCAGGAAGAGCGAGAATCTCCGGAACGATAAAGCTCATAGCCGAGGCGATCTTCGTATATAAGTTCTCAGCTTTAGCATTCATCTCCTGATAATGAGCATTGGTTGTATCCTGGTCATTCCTCATATGAGCATACGTGTATAACAAGCCTATCTTATGGGAGATTTTATCCTGGAAAGAAAGCAGATCATAGAGCTGTTCTGCTGATTCCCCAAGTTTACCCTGGTACTTTTCTAATTCAGGAAGCAGCTTCTTCGCTTCTTCTAATTCTTTATACCATTCTTCATCTGTTGCAAACATGGCTTCAAGGTCCCATGTTTTTTCAACAGGTATTTCTTCTCGTTTTGGTAGCTCTTTCGCAGACGACATCCAACATCCTCCTTCAAAATAATTCGTCACCCTAAAAATTTCTCTATTCAGGTGTAAATCCCTTCCTAAATCTTAATTCTTTGTAAATTTTTCAACTGTTCCAACGTCCTGCGATCATCTTCCAACGCATCTTCCACTCGTTTATGGAAGGAGACCTGTTTGCTCTTGATATAATTATTCTTCCCTGTTTTTTCTATGATATTTAATTGAGTAAGTAAGTCTAAATATTGTTGACTTAAATGAGGGGTATATCCATTGGGAGTGGAAGGTATCTGGATGAAAGGGAATTCGACACGAGAACCTAATGGGAGGTGTAAGAAGTGATCAAGGATTAAGCGTGTCTGCCATACATAAGGCCTTATCCCGGTTTGCACTTGGCCTGGGATAGGCAAATAACAGATGCTTGGGATCAGCGAAAAATGATATCCTCTTAAATAAAGATATTGACGATAGTTCCGTTCTTCAGAGCTTACCTGGCTCTGATAAACAGTCCTATTTTTATACCATAACCTCTTCACTTCACTTAAGAATTGATCTTCCATGTTACTAGATGGTACAGAGGAAAATAACTGAGGGAAATTGAGGCTAGTGATAATGGAAGAGAACGTATTCGCAAACACCCGTCGTCCACCTGCGGATTTAGTATTCGAAGTTACCCAGATGATATTTTTTGAAGCATGAAAAAAGTACAGTCGATAGTCATCATTGAAGTGATAAAGGAAAGAGCGTGCAAAATCACTGAGGGAATAATGATTGAAGTTAGAGGAATGAAGATGTTTTGCACCAAGAATCCAAAGAGGAAAAACCCCTGCATCCCGGTAGGAGAGCGTTCTTTTTTCAATTTCGCGCCTGGGTACCGAAGCACACTGATACTCAATGGCGATTCTTTTATCATTGGCCATTAAATATAAGTCCGGTCGTTGTCTTATCTCTGGCAAGTACTGTTCGAGGTAAACGTCATACCCTTGATTTTTCAACCAATTAAACAATCTCCATTTCCCTCGACTGTGTTCGACGGTCTCTCCCCCTTTCATCATCGTACAATCGCTTTTGGGAAGATGGGAAAAGTGAGGAATCGTCCGTGGCCCAGATCGTATTTGTAACATTTCATGACAGACTGGACAAAAATAAGGCGACTTTCTTGCCAGTTCAATCTCCTCTTGCCTCAGCTGATACAATGATTTTAGGTCTCCATTTGTATCCAAAGCATACAACACCTGTTTAAACACCTCCTCCCCTCTTATTCGACATAATCCTCCAATATTCCTGCTCCATAAAAACTGATTACTTTCAAACATAAGCGGAAAAACCTTACTAGGTACAGCTTTTTAAATCAAAAAAATAAGCACACATAGTTGTGTGCTCGTTAAATTAATCGACAGGAAAATATTCTTTTATTGATTCCAATGCTTGCTCGTTGAATATCGTCTTTCCATACTCCTCTAACCTGTGAATCGTAAGGGATGACTCATGTCCATATTCCATAAGTTGACTCAACACATTTTCTTGATCGTCATCACTCATATTTTCATCGTTGAATTGAATATATAAATAGTAACGATCTTCAAAATGGAATAAGCGCTGCTCCATTGCTTCAGCAGGCAATACGTAGTGGCTCAGTTGGATCACATCTTCAAAATCATTAAACTTGAGTGTGAATGTCAGAGGTTCATCTGACTCCTCCTGATCCTCATCATATTCATTCTTATGATCATAGTCCTCGGAAGAATGGAATTTATCATCAAGCAGTGATTCCAGCTTTTCATCCACCGGAACATCAATTGCCTTACCGTCCTCATTCGGAAGTTCGAGCTTTTGGCCATCCTGGGATACCTGGGCTTTCGTCACGATCACTTCTAGTCCTTTGTCCATCGCCTGGACCTGAATCCACAACGGACCATCAGCCTGGAAGTTTTCCTGATCGTTCACTTCATCCATCATTTCCCAAAAGAGCTGTTCACTGCGTTCTCGGTTATACCAAATTTCTTCTCTGTCAAAACCTCTTTGTTCTACATCTTGATATGTCACGTAAAATTTAACGGTATTTTCATTAATGCGTTCGATTTCCATACGTTTCTCTCCCTTCTTGTCATGTTTTAAGGGGGAAGGGAACACTCACCCTTGCGTCGCTTATAAAACCTTACCCGTTAGGCCAAAGCTTCAACCGTAATGATGTGTAGAGATAAGGGTTGATGTAATTCTATTGTATGACAGCAATGGCTGTTTGGAAAACAAAATGCTCGAATTCAGCATATAACCATTTGTGTCATGAATAAACATGGAAATAGGCCCTCATTCGGTTGATTGACTTTTTATTTTAGCTTATTCCCTTAGGTTTGTCACTACATAGCAGGAGGATTTTTTAATGAACTGGGACTTGCTTGAACCATTACTTATCATTATCAGTATTGATATCATTCTTGGCGGTGATAATGCCGTAGTCATAGCACTGGCGAGCCGCAATTTACCGCCTGAGCAAAGAAACAAAGCGATTATTCTTGGGACAGGCTTAGCGATCGCTGCCAGAGTCCTTTTGACTATGGTTGCACTTTATCTTCTCCAAATCCCTTTCCTTCAATTAATCGGGGGATTGCTTCTCTTTTATATTGCCATGAAACTGCTAACTGATACAGAAGAGACCGACAACATCAAAGCAGGTGACAGTCTGGCAGCAGCTGTAAAGACCATTGTGTTTGCAGATATCGTGATGGGTTTTGATAATGTACTTGCCATAGCAGGAGCCTCTCACAACAACATTATTCTTGTCATGATTGGGCTTCTCGTATCTGTCCCTATTATCGTTTGGGGAAGTCGTATCATCCTCGTGCTCATGGACAAGTTTCCACTCCTCATTTATTTCGGAGCAGGAATTCTAACTTACACAGCTGCCGAGATGGTCATGGAAGACCGCTACATCCTCCAATACATGGAGGAATACCCATTCATCCATCAGTGGTTTGCAGTGGTTATGGTAATTGCAGTCGTTACTCTAGGTTATTTTTCCAACAAAAGAAAAGGCACGGCATTCTAACGAAAAAAACACCCATTTTCTTAGTAAGCATAAGGGAATAAAAAAAGCTGTAATGGTAAGATTACCATCACAGCTTTTTTATTTATTAATTGACTAAGCGTTGTGCTTCTTTCAATTGGAATGTGCGAACACTTCTAGGTAAGAAACGTCGAATTTCATCTTCGTTATAACCTACCTGCAGACGTTTGTCATCCAGAATAATCGGGCGGCGTAACAAACCAGGGTTATCCTGTATCAAGTCAAAGAGATCCTGCATAGGCAGCTGATCGAAATCCACCTTCAGTTTTTGGAATACTTTTGAGCGTGTAGAGATGATTTCTTCCGTCCCATCCTCCGTCATACGGAGAATTTCCTTAATCTCATCCAACGTTAACGGCTCAGAAAAGATATTTCGCTCAGTATAAGGAATATCGTGCTCTTCCAGCCATGCTTTAGCTTTTCGACATGATGTACAACTTGGTGAGGTATAAAGTGTAACCATACAGAAACTTCACTCCTCAATATTTTATGGTAGAACTTTAATTGCTTATTTTTATTTGTAATCAATATAATCTAACCATGATTCTACTATAACACACCTGTCAAGTTTTATCTATAAAAACACGAACATATGTTACAGAAAGCAATTATAAATCGTTTCCATGTACTTATACCACGTTTTATGTAGTGATAAACACCTTTTTTATAGAAAATATAAAAACACTTTATTTTCAACTACTCGCCTTCCATTGAAAATACCCACCATAATGAAAGGTGGGTATGTGTGATCAGTTTTTGGTTTTATCCAGTTCTAAAATGTTCTTTGTATCACGATCTTCATCGTGAGTTAGAACTTCATCAACATGCTGATAGGACTTTCCATAAAATTCTTTGTCCTTATACGTGTGGATTTCTGTATACATCTCTTTCATTTGCTCATAGATCTGTTCTTCAGATGCATCTTCTGGAGACCAGTAAAGGATTTCCATCTGATTGAGTTCGTTTGTAACAACAGAACGCCTTGTATAACCGATGGATTTTGCGTGCTTAAATCCTTCACGTTGATAAAAGCGGAGTCTTGCTTCAGTATCCGAGTCCTCATAGTCGACAGGTTCAACTTCAAGGATGATCGGCTTCCCTTTCGCCTTCATTTTTTCGATGAGTTTATGACCAAGTCCTTGACCACGCGAAGCAGTGGAAACGTATACATAGTCGATAAAAAGAAAAGAATCGAATTCCGCGTACATAAGGACGTGGTTTTCTCCTTCATCTTTGTAGTACACATTACTTTTTTCTTTTAATAATGCTTCCATGTGTTCTTTCGATTTCATTTCCTCTACTGGGAAATACTCGTTCAACTTCTCATACCAATTCATTGATCTACTCCCTTATCATTAGTCATCTTCTATTATACCGAATAATCATTCAGTTGTTAAATGCTATTCTAAACACTTCTTTTGCATTTGTAATGTCAGCTGTGTATAGAATGTGGAAGATTCCTTTAATGTATGCTTTATTTATCCATTTCCTAAAATGTCCTCGAAAAAACGTCCTTCCACCGTCCACCCTTTAGAAATTACAGGTAAGCTCCCTTTAGTTGAAGACTCAGTTTCGAGACTTCTGGTGGGTGGAAGGGGGCTGCGGGGAATAGCTCGCTTTCCGCGGGAGCGCGGTGAGCCTCCTCGGACTGCGTCCTGTGGGGTCTCACCAAGCACTTTTTTCCCGCAGGAGTCTCGCCATTCCCCTCCGCCCCTTTGCCAAGGGAGATTCTCGAAAACACTACTTAGAAAATTAACTTATATGTTTATAGGAAATGGATAATATGTACTCTGTCCAATGGACGTTTAGAATGCGTAATCGCTTGATACAAAGCCCTTTTTGCCTGCCTAAGCGGGAAGGATTAGAACCTTATTTATAAGTGCAGAGGTTCTATAATTCGCCTATCAAAATCATAAGAACTGCCTTTTAGTGTTGGTTTCGAGAACCTATTCCATGGTAAAGGGCGGAGGGAAACGGTGAGACTCCTATGGGACGTGTGGGACAGGTGAGACACCGCCCGCCCCATGGAAAGCGAACCTCCGAACCTTTTCCCGGAGCCCTAAACTCTCACAAAAGTCTCGAAACTGAGTCTTCCACAATCCTGCCATTATCTCTAAAAAGGAAAAAGGTGTGGGATCTTTATGATCCCACACCTCCTTTTACTAATCTAAGGGTGTATAGTCTACGTTTTTCGTATAGTTATTTCCAGCATTCCATAGAAGGAATTCGTTAATTCCGTTTTCATTCAGAGCACGAATTTGAGCTTCGACTTCTGCTTTTCCATATTGCTTCGTCGGCCCGGAGTAAAGCCATGGTGCTTCAAAATCCTGCAGCCATGGACGGGACGTTGGCGAGTTTTCCAGCGCAGCCAATACCTCGTTCTCTACTTTAGCATATTCGCTTATTAGACGGTAAGGTTCAGTATCCGGTTTAGAGATTCCAAAATACGGCCCCCAGTGACTTGGATAAATCATAGAAGATATAACATCAACATTTGATGAGATTTTAGAGAAGTTCTGTCCGATGTTCGGTGCTTCTGTGATGGTTGCTGCATAACCAAAAATATCTACGGAGACATCCACGCCATAGTACTCCAATTCTTTACTGGCATATTCGACAAAGTCTGTAACAGCCTGTACACGTTTTTGGACATTGTCCATATCCATATCTCCGTACTTCCCTTGGCCATACTCGAGTACATCGTCACGGCTTCCAAATCCTTCTGGGAAGCGGACATAGTCGTACTGAATTTCTTCAAAACCCATCTCTGCTGCTATTTTAGCAAGTTCTACATTGTATTCCCAGACTTCCTCCATGAATGGATTGACGAAGGATTCACCTTTACCATTCTTCCAAACTTGACCGTTTTGTGTAAAAGATAAATCCGGTCGTTTTTCAGCAAGTAAGCTATCCTTAAATACTACAACACGAGCAATTGGATAGATTCCTTTTTCCTCGAGTTCTTCTAACATGGCTCTAGGATCGTCAATAAAACCCTCGGCAACATCCGCATAAGGGGAACCCTCTTCAGGCTCAAATGTAATGTTTCCGTTATCCTCTTTAATATCTATAACCATGGCGTTCAGTTCTGTATCTTCAACAAGCTTCGTAAGCTCCGCCATCTTCGCTCCACCGGCCGAAGGTCCCGTTACAAAAATACCTCTGACGGCATCTGGGTATTCGAAAGACAGTCCTGAGTTATATGTAAACCTTGCTGCTGGACTTGGAACGGTCAATTCCTTCAAACCCAATTGTTTTTTCGTAAGCATCGCGACTTCTTTTGATCCTTCTCCATCTTCCGCATTTACGTTATGTAATGACCCCATCATTCCGAAAAAGAGAATCCCTGTGAAGATGATCATCCATAGTTGTCTTTTCCCCATGTGCATCCTACTCCTATCCTAATTTCTTCTAATCTTTATTATAAAAGAGGAAGACCAAATATAACAGAGCTCCTTGGCATTTTTTCATAATTTTTCCCTATATCAAGACTATTTCCCTAAACATAGAAAAAAGGCTCTGTCACTTGGACAGAGCCTTAATACCTATTATTCTCCTGTTCCATGCTCACGTTGGTACTGCTCGAATTCTTTAGTAGTACAAAGAACATAGTGACCAGGACGTACTTCACGGAACTCGGGTTCTTCACTCGTATCATGTTTCGTAGGATCATAAGTGAAACGCTCACGAGAACGTTCATAGTCCGGATCTGGTAATGGAATGGCAGATAGTAGAGACTGGGTATAAGGATGAATTGGGTGCTTGTACAATTCATCTGCATCCGCAAGCTCAACCATTTTACCAAAGTACATAACGCCAATCCGATCACTGATATATTTGACCATCGATAAATCGTGGGCGATGAACAAATAGGTTAAACCTTTTTCTTCTTGAAGCTTTTTCAAAAGGTTAACTACTTGCGCCTGGATAGAAACATCCAGGGCGGAAATCGGCTCATCAGCGATGATAAAGCTTGGATCTACCGCAAGGGCACGTGCAATACCGATACGTTGTCGCTGCCCACCACTGAACTCGTGCGGATAACGGTTGGCGTGCTCTTTATTTAACCCTACCGTTTCCAACAACTCCTGGACTCTTGCTTTACGAGCTTTCACATCTTTTGCCAGCCCATGGATGTCCATTCCTTCTGCAATAATATCTTCAACCTTCATACGTGGGTTCAAGGATGCATAAGGATCCTGAAAAATCATTTGCATTTCACGGTTGAATTTTTTCAAATCTTCACGAGATTTTTTCCCGTGTACGTTTTCACCGTCGAAAATGACTTCTCCATCTGTCGCATCGTACAAGCGGATGATTGTTCGTCCAGTTGTCGACTTACCACAACCAGATTCGCCAACCAAACCGAATGTTTCTCCTTTGTAGATGCTGAAATTCAATCCGTCAACGGCTTTTACTACACTATGACGGCCTGTTTTGAAATGTTGTTTTAAATTTTTAATTTCGACTAGTTTTTCTTGACTCATACTCGTTCACCTTCCGAACTGCTGGATGAATTCGCCATACCTTCCATACGCTTTTTCACCGCTACTGGTGGTTCAACCTTGGGTGCATGCTCATGAAGTAGCCATGTAGCTGCATAATGCGAATCGCTGACCTTAAACATTGGTGGTTCCTGTTCAAAGTCGATCTTCATCGCATATTTATTACGTGCAGCAAAAGCATCCCCTTTTGGTGGATCCAACAAATCTGGTGGTGTACCAGGGATAGCAAATAACTCTTCATCTTCACTATCAAGAGAAGGCATAGACCCTAACAAACCCCAAGTGTATGGGTGTTGAGGATTGTAGAAAATATCATCAACTGTACCAATTTCAACAATTTTACCTGCATACATAACCGCCACTCGGTCGGCTACGTTGGCTACAACTCCAAGGTCATGAGTAATGAAGATGGTTGCTGAATCTGTTTTCTTTTGAATATCCTTCATCAACTCCAGGATTTGAGCTTGAATCGTTACATCCAAGGCAGTGGTCGGTTCATCAGCAATTAAAAGCTTTGGGTTACATGCCAATGCAATGGCAACAACCACACGTTGTCTCATCCCGCCCGAGAATTGGTGCGGGTATTGTTTCATACGATTTTCAGCATCCGGAATACCAACAAGTTCAAGTAACTCCAAGACACGCTTACGTGCATGGGACTTATTCATTTTCTGGTGTTTAATCAGACCTTCCATGATCTGATTCCCGACTTTCATCGTCGGGTTAAGAGAAGTCATTGGATCCTGGAAGATCATCGACATCTCTTTACCACGAATTTTTTGCATTTGTTTCTCGGTCATTTTTGCAAGGTCACGGCCTTCAAAGATGATTTCTCCTTCTTTGATACGACCTGGCGGCTTTGGAATCAAGTGCATAAGAGCTTTGGTTGTAACAGATTTACCCGAACCAGACTCTCCTACAATCGCTAAGGTTTCACCTTTTTTAACATCAAAATTAACGCCACGTACTGCTTTGACTTCACCACTGTAGGTGTCAAAGGAGACGTGCAGGTTTTTAACATCTAGTAGTTTTTCCATATTGTACACCTACCTCCTATTCGCGCATCTTCGGATCAAATGCATCACGAAGACCATCAGCTAAGACGTTAAAGGCAATCATGATAAGGGAAATTATAATTGCCGGGAACAAAAGAATGTGCGGATAAATTTGCAAGGATTGGAATCCGGCATTGATCAATGTTCCTAGAGAAGCCATCGGTGTTGGAAGACCAAGTCCGATAAAGCTTAAGAACGCTTCAAAGAATATCGCTGCAGGAATTGAGAACATCGTATTGATGATAATCAATCCTAATGTGTTCGGAATCAAATGTCTTTGCAGGATACGGCTATCCTTCGCACCTAAAGTACGGGACGCCAGTACGAATTCCTGGTTTTTCAGTTTTAAAATTTGACCTCGGACAATCCTGGCCATCCCTATCCAACCGGCTATTGCGAGGGCAATGGTAATGGATAAGATCCCCGGTTCAAGAATCAGAATCATCAAGATTACGAGAACAAGGTTCGGAATACCGACAAGAATTTCAATGAAACGCTGCATGTAGTTATCCACACGGCCACCATAATAGGCAGAAATCCCGCCATATGCTACACCAATAACCATATCAATTGCTGCAGCTAAGAAAGCGATATACAGAGATACACGCGTTCCCATCCATGTACGTGTCCATTGGTCACGTCCAAGACCGTCTGTACCAAACCAGAAGTTCTCGTCCATATCTTTCGCACCATAGACATCATAAGTGGCTCTAACTTCTGCCGGCTCACCATTGGAGCCATCATTTAATACTTCCGTCTTGATAAAATCTTCCTGATTGTTGAAACGCATTAAAGCTTTCTGTTCTGCATCTTCTAATGTGTCGGCGGACTGTACATCAGAAAGTGTACCATCCATTCCAAGCCAACCTAGGCCTTCAACCTTAGGTGGCATTTTTGCACGAGAAAGGTCCTGTTCATATTGTCCATAATCATTCATATATGGACCAAAAGCAGCCATTAAACCTAAAATAATCAAAATAGCAAGTCCAATCATCGCCCCTGCGTTCTTACGTAGACGGATGAAGGAATCCTGCCAGAAAGAAAGGCTCGGCCGCGAAATCTTCTCTATTTCTGTCTCTTTCGTTTCTACGGGCACAAATAAGTCTTTCGAGGGTTTGTGGTTATCCATAGTCGATTACTCTCCTTCCGCCAGTCGAATTCTAGGGTCAATGACTCCATAAAGCAAGTCGATGACCAGGATGATGAATATGAATAGGAAAGCAAGTAAAAGGGTTGTTCCCATAATGATTGGGTAATCATTCATATTGATCGCCTTAACGAACTGCTCACCAATTCCAGGTACGGCAAAAATATTTTCAATTACAAGTGTACCCGTCATCAACGATATAGCTAGCGGTCCCAACACTGTAATCAGTGGAATTAAAGCGTTTCTCAAACCGTGTTTAAATACTACACCGACCTTGTTCACACCTTTGGCACGGGCTGTCACAATATAATCAGATCCCATTACCTCAAGCATTTCTGTTCTCATAAAACGGGCAGCAATTGCAATTGGGAAGATGGCCAACGATACGGTTGGTAGTATGGTATATTCCCAGCCTTCCCACAGGGCAACTGGCAACCAGCCGAACTTAACGCCGATATAGAATTGCAGCAAACCAGCAAATACAAAGGATGGAACCGACTGACCTAAAACGGCAAGGAACGTCGATGTATAGTCCATAATACCATTATGGTAAATGGCGGACACTAACCCTAATAACATTCCTATGATTGTACCTATGAACATAGCTTGGAAACCAAGCTGCATAGAAGGACCAATACGCTCCATGATGATGTTTGTTACTTCTCGGTTATCGAACTGGAAAGAAATACCTAAATCACCTTGAGCTAAGTTGACCATATAGTTAAAATACTGCACTGGAACTGGATCATTCAATCCGTACTTTTCTAAAACTACCGCTTGCTGTTCATCTGATAATTTATCTGCAGCACTTAGGGGAGTACCTGGTAAAAACTTCATCAGAAAGAACGTTAAGGTAGCAATTAAAAACATCGTTATAACCATATAAATTAAACGCTGGGTAATATAACGAGCCATTTCAACACCTCCGAATGTTGTACCTACAAACTTTCTCTTCTTGTTGTTGTAATTGACAGAAATTTTTCTATAATCTGAATAATTTGATGGCAGGGAAAAAGAGAGCATACGCCAACACGTTGGACATATACTCTCTTCCCCTGTAAAGCAAGCCTATATGTGGTTGGAAATTGCTATTTCAATTATTTACCTTCAATATAAGCATACTTGTAAGTGAAATCTGGTCCCATTGGCTGAGTGATTACATCCTTAACATAAGGCTTCCAAAGTCTAGCTGTAGCACGCTGATAAAGTGGTGCAAGTACAGCATCTTCTTGGATTAGAATCTTTTCAGCTTCTAGGAAGGTTTCGAAACGCTCAACTGGTTCTTGAGCAAGCTCATTATTGGCTTTTTCAATCATACCATCGTACGCTTCAGAAGAATAACCAGTTTTGTTGTTTCCGCCATCTGTGACGAACATGTTCAAGAATGTGTTCGGATCGATGTAGTCAGGACCCCAACCAGAGTTCTGGATATCATACTCCATGTTCTCGTCACGCTGAAGACGCTCTTTAAATGGTACAGACTGAACTTTTACAGTCAAACCTTCAAGCTGCTCAAGCTGGTCCTTGATGTAAGCATCCATGTTCATAGCCACTTCACTATCGCCACCTAGGTAGCCAAGTTCAACAGTGTCCATGCCAAGCTCTTCTTTAGCAGTAGCCCATAGTTCTTGAGCTTTTTCAACATTCGTTTCAATCAGATCACCGTTAAGCTCACGGAAATCTTCTTCAGTCTCAGGGTGCTTCGTAAAGTTCTGTGGTACGTGACCAGCAGATGGAATAGATCCATTGTTCAAGATAACATCAACCATGGATTGACGGTCGATTACCATTTGAATGGCTTTACGAGCATTCACGTTACCCAATACTTCATTTTCCTGGTTCATTTTCAAGTAGAACAAAGTAGGTTCTTCTTCAACCACGAACTCATCAGAAGTACGGTATTGGTCTACGAACTCTGCAGAAAGACCAGTACGGTCGATTTCACCAGTGTCATAAAGGTTTACAGCTGTTGATGTTTCTTTAACAACTTTAACGTTAATTTGATCAAGTTTTACATTTTCTGCATCCCAGTAATCTTCGTTCTTTTCAACAGTCCAGCCTTCTCCGTGGTTCCATTCAGTAATCTTGAATGGTCCGTTTGAAAGAAGTGTATCTGCTTCAAGAGCGTAGTCTTCACCATGCTCTTCAACGAAAGCCTGATTTAGCGGTAGGAATGTACCGAAAGTAGTTAGAGATTCGAAGTAAGGAACTGGCTTCTCAAGCTCTACTACTAGTGTATAGTCGCCATCAGCTTTAACACCAAGCTCTTCGACAGGAACTTCACCGTCAACAACAGCTTGTGCATTCTTGATTACGCCACCCATCATGTATGGGCCGTACTCAGAACCTGTATCTGGGTTTACAGCACGTTGCCAAGCGTAAACGAAATCGTTCGCTGTGACAGAATCGCCGTTTGACCAAACAGCGTCTTCACGAAGGTTGAACGTCCATGTAAGACCGTCTTCACTTACTTCGTGGTCTTTAGCAATTCCTGGCTCTGGCTGAGCGTTCTCACCAAGACGATAAAGACCGTCTGTAGTAGAACCTAACCATTGGAATGCTACAGCATCAGTTGCTAGAGATGCATCCATAGTTGGGATCTCTGCAGCGTCTGTAATGTTAAGTACTTGTTCTCCTGAAGCTTCTCCCTCTTCACCAGAAGTGTCTTCAGTTTCTGTTGTTTCCCCGGAGTCAGCATCGTCTGTGGAATTTGACGTATCGTCTGATCCACCAGAACAAGCTGCGAGGAACATGCTAAGTACTAGTGCAAGTACTAGCAATAACCAATTTGTCTTTTTCATGATAGAAAATGACCTCCCCTAAAAATTTTCTAAAAATTTGTTGTGGCGTTTTGTCCACATATCGAATTATACAAGTTTTCTAACTATTTTGCATTACCTTTTTTTTTGAAAACTCTCAGGATTCCCATCATTATTACGTTTCAGTAACACAAAATGAGACTAAATGCCTAGTTTATTTTACAATGTTATAGGCATAAACTTATTATTTATAAGCTCATATGCATAAAAAAAGATATGGGATTTTGAAACATTGTTATTTATTACGGTTATCCGTTAAAGCGTTTGTATAGACCATGCAATATTTTACCAAAGTTGAATTTTCTGTTTATTTAATGTGTTAACAATTCCTTCATACTTATTAAACGTGCTATAATATAGGTCGAGTTTGTATGAAAGGTGGAAATGATGTGATCATCATAAAAAATAAATGGTTGATGTTCGGTTTAAATTTGGCGATTGTAACGATCCTGTTTATCACACTTGCTCCCGCCTACGATTTATTCCATTATATTAACCTGCTTTTCTATATCGCTTACTTCTATATTTTTATTGGTATTATCATGTGGGTCGTACGCGGAGGATTCTTTGACGGGATCACTTACGGATTCAGACGATTCACCAACCGGATGTCCAGACAAAGAGATTATTTAGACGATTGGGAGGAAAAACCCCTTCCCTCTCAAACTGTCCACCAATCATTACCCAAATTTTTCTTATTTCAAGGGATGTTGTTAGGCATAAGTCTATTAGCTTTACTTTTCCTTTACTATTCAGGATAAGTGGTTGCATATATTGAAGGATTCCGATATAATACTGACTTACAAATATCGAACGAAATGCAATGAAGAAGGATAAGTACGTAGGGTAGATCCTCTACAGAGAGGCTGTGGTCGGTGAAAACAGCTGAGGATATCATACGGAATTGGGCCTTTGGAGCTTCAATAGACGTAAATCGGCGTTAACGATTCAAGTTGACTTCTATATATTTAGAAGTAATTAGGGTGGCACCGCGGATCATTCGTCCCTTCCATAATGGAAGAGATGAATGATCTTTTTTCGTTCAAAAATAAATGTTGAGGTGATGATGATGACAAAAACGATTTTCTCAGGCATTCAACCAAGTGGTACGTTAACGCTTGGAAACTACATTGGAGCCATGAAACACTTTACAGATTTGCAGGATGATAACCACTGCTATTTTTGTATTGTCGACGAGCATGCCATTACAGTTCCACAGGACCGGTTGAAATTGAGAGATAACATCCGTGCTCTGGCCGCTCTATACTTAGCCTCAGGAATTGATCCTGAAAAAGCGACCCTTTTCATTCAATCAGAAGTTCCTGCGCACACTCAGCTGGGTTGGATGTTACAATGCGTCAGCTACATCGGGGAGCTTGAGCGAATGACGCAGTTCAAAGATAAATCATCAGGCGGAAAGGAAGCAGTATCTTCCGGACTCCTTACCTATCCTCCATTGATGGCAGCAGACATTCTCCTATATAAGACAGATGTCGTCCCAGTAGGTGATGACCAGAAACAACATTTGGAACTTACAAGAAACTTGGCGCAGCGATTCAACAATAAGTTCAATGATATTTTCACAGTTCCTGAAGTAAGCATTCCAAAAGAAGGTGCCCGCATCATGTCCCTTCAAGAGCCAACGAAGAAAATGAGCAAATCTGATGAAAATCAAAAAGCGTTCATTTCTATGCTGGATGATGAAAAGAAAATCATGAAGAAGATCAAGAGTGCCGTTACTGATTCTGATGGAATCGTGAAGTACGATAAAGAAAACAAACCTGGTGTTTCCAATCTGTTGACCATTGAGTCTGCTTGCTGCGGTGCAAGTATTGAAGAGTTGGAGCAGAAGTATGAAGGAAAAGGATATGGTGATTTCAAAGTAGGGGTCGCAGAGGCGGTCATTGCCGTTCTCAAACCTATCCAGGACCGTTACGAAACATTGATCCATTCCGAGGAATTGGATGAGATCCTAGATGCAGGGGCTGATAAAGCATCCTATGAAGCCAACAAAATGATTCGTAAAGCGAAGAAAGCCATGGGTCTTGGCCGCGTGAAGAAGAAATAACAGACAAAAAGCCAGAATTGAGTTATCCCTCAATTCTGGCTTTTCATATGTTGAGAGACCCCTTCATTCTCTCCTTGCCATATTGTTTCAAAGAAGGGCTGCCCTTTCACCATCTTTTTGCACAGTTCCTCGTGAGCCGTGGACCAGCCATTACAAGTTCCATGATATAGACGATCCCATGCTTCATCATTTGAGAATTGCTTGATGGTCGGATATTGTGCAGGATTCCATTCCGTCAACCAGTATCGTATTTCTTCAGGATGATCGGATTGTTTCAACTGATCGAGTGCCATCATCAAAAGCTGCTTCAACTGTCTCTCTCTCCGCGTCAAGCCTGACATTTTCCTTGGATCTAATGATAAAATATGATGTTCTTTTAATACTCTTTCTTCTATTAAATAGTGCTCGGGTTCTTTTCCTTGGACCATCTCAAATACAAGACGCTCTTGTCGAGGTATTAAACGGCTCTTTTTAACAGGAAGCGTATATCCAATCGTATCAAATACCATTACATCTTTGCCGTTCGTTACGACTGCTGCATATTCAACCGTGTGACGTTCTTGATTCTTCTTCATATACGTTTTGCGGTGGATATCCTGGAGCAGCGATGCTGGTAGATCTTGCAAATCATTTTCAATAAAATTGAAAAGTTCATCACTGATTAAAATCAAAGGAATTTGATCGATCAGTTCAATACCATCCTCTTTGCGCCATTCATGAAAACGACAGACGTTATACCCATTCTCTTCACCTTCAAACCAGTTCACCCACAGATCATGCATGTATAACATTTCGGACCCTCACTTTCACTCGGTGATCTCTTTTGGTTACATTATGACCAATGCTGGCTTTTTTATTCTTTGAATCCATATTTTAGAAAATTAATCTTCCATAAGAATCAAGGCTGTCGTAATGAATATCAAACCGACAGGAAAAAGATAGCATTCCACACGTGTATGAATCAGAATAAAGAATTCCATCCAACTCAACCCGGCAGGAACGAGATTCAAATACGTGATCGTTACCGTTCCGCCTGCGACAGCAAAACCGAAACCAGTTAAGAGCAGCATCCAGTACCACATAGCTTCATCCCCTCCGGCTCGTCCTCCTATTGCTATCTTATGAAAGCAAATGCTTTGTCATGCGGTGAATTCCTCTTTAAATCCTAGTCTTTACTTCATTGGAAAGAACAGGTACATTTAATAACAGACAGACTTTAATAAACAAGCTTTTTTATGGGTTGATTTTGAAAGGATGATGACGGTGTCTCAGTCGAGATCCTTGCGGAAACGCAGCAGGAGAAGGCGAAAACGCAAGCTTTTTATTGGTATGTACGCACTTATCTTTTTAATAATCATCAGTTATTCCGGGTACGAGTACTTGGCAGGTAAGCATCAGGCGATGAGTCAACAGGCTTCCGCTGCTGAAAGTATTGATAAGGTGGAGACGGTCGAAAGTGTGTACAAAGAAGAATTTAACGGAAAAGACAATGGAGACGGGAAAATGACCGTTCTTCTATTAGGGGTTGATCAGAGAGGCTCAGAGATTTCAAGAACGGACACGATCATGGTTGCAGAATATGATCCCGCTGAAAAAGAGGCGAAGGTCGCTTCTTTGATGAGAGACCTTTACGTAGATATCCCCGGACACGGTTACAACAAACTGAATGCCGCCTTCGCTCTAGGCGGACCGGAACTTCTTCGCGAAACTATTGAAGTGAATTTAGGAATTGAAACGGAATACTACTCAATAGTAGACTTTCAAGGGTTTACACAAATTGTGGATACTCTATCACCGGATGGAATGAAAGTGGATGTAGAGAAGAACATGCAGTACCGCTCCGGGGATGGAACGACAGACATCCAATTAGAAGAAGGACCACAGACACTGAACGGGAAAGAACTTCTTGGTTATGTGAGGTATCGAAGTGACGCCCGAGGGGATTTTGCCAGAGTAGAGAGACAACAAAAGGTTATACAATTGATGAAAGAAGAACTCCTCTCATTCCAAGGAGTTATGAAAGCTCCTCGTTTAATTGGAAACCTCCAACCATATATTGATACGAACCTCGGTGGTAGTAAAATGGTCCAAGTCGGTAAAGATCTTTTGCTGAACCCTGTGGAGTCAATGGATATGATCAGCATCCCTACAACCGATAACGTATGGGACGAACGTAAGCCTTATCCAATCGGCCTGGTGCTTAACCACGATAAGGAATCTACGAAACAAACACTGCAGCAATTTTTTGAACAAGAATAAAGAAAACCCGATGTCTGGGTGGCAGACATCGGGCTTTTTTTATTCTTCGAACTTTTGGAAAATCAGACTAGCATTGTGACCGCCAAATCCGAGCGAGTTACTCATCACAGTATTGACCTCTTGTTTACGTGCCTCATTCGGAACGTAATCAAGGTCGCACTCCGGATCTGGAGTTTCGTAGTTAATCGTCGGAGGCAGTATTCCGTCGTTGATTGCTTTTAATGAAATGACCGCTTCAACCGCTCCTGCAGCACCCAAAAGGTGACCAGTCATGGATTTCGTTGAAGAAATCGCAAATTTATTCGCATGCTCTTGGAATACGGTCTTCGCAGCATGAGTTTCGAATTTATCATTCAGCTCTGTAGACGTTCCGTGAGCGTTCAAGTAATCGATGTCTTCCGGTTTCATACCCGCATCATCAATCGCTTGTCTCATCGCACGAGCCGCTCCGTCTCCTTCAGGTGCCGGTGAAGTGATATGATAAGCATCTCCTGTAGAACCATAGCCCTTCAACTCGCCATAGATTTTCGCTCCACGTTTTTTCGCAGATTCCAGTGTTTCCATAATGAGAATGCCTGCTCCTTCTCCCATAACGAAACCATCACGGTTTTTATCAAAGGGACGGCTGGCTGTTTGTGGATCTTCATTGAGAGATAATGCACGTGCAGCGGCGAATCCTGCAAATGACATTTTATTCATAGGTGCTTCAGTTCCACCCGCAATCATAATGTCAGCATCTCCGCGTTGAATTACTTTAAATGCGTCACCAATTGAGTTGGCACCAGAAGAACAGGCTGTCACTGTACAGGAGTTAATCCCTTTCGCGCCAAGTGCAATGGATACCTGACCAGCTGCCATGTCCGGAATCATCATAGGGATGAAAAACGGACTGACTCGACGATAACCTTTTTTCTGGAACGTTTCGAATTGAGATTCATACGTGCCCATTCCACCAATTCCAGAACCAATCCATACACCTGTTCTTGGAGCGACATCTTCTGTAATCTCAAGCTTCGCATCTTCCACGGCCATATGAGCAGCGACCATCGCATATTGGACGAACGGGTCCATGCGACGAGCATCTTTACGATCCACATAGTCAGAAGGATCGAAGTCTTTCAGTTCAGCTGCCACATGGACAGGGTAGTCTTCCTTGTTCACTTTAGTGATCTCCCCGACACCGGAGACGCCATTTTTAATATTGTTCCACATTTCTTCTACTGAATTACCGACAGGAGTTACCGCTCCCATTCCGGTAATGACAACACGATGTTTATCCATCATTCCATTCCTCCTTGGTTACTTCCCCCATCGAAGGGCAACGGCTCCCCATGTGAGGCCGCCACCAAATCCGACAAGAACCACTAAATCATTATCTTTTATCTTACCTGCCTTCACGTCCTCTGACAAAGCAATCGGAATAGACGCTGAAGAAGTATTTCCATAACGCTTCACCTGTGTGGACATTTTTTCTTCAGGGATTCCTAAGCGTTGTCTGGCTGCTTCCATGATTCTTATATTCGCCTGGTGTGGCACTAAATAATCAACATCCTGCTCACTCAGCCCAATTTTTTTAACAACATTTACCGAGGATTCAGGCATTTGCCTTACTGCGAACTTGAATACTTCCCGGCCATTCATGGACAATGTGTCTTCAGGTGTCTGATATAAATGAGGTCCACCTGCTCCATCAGCCCCCAGTTCAAACGAAAGTATCCCCTTGTCATCACTTACCGGTCCAATGACAGCAGCTCCGGCTCCATCACCAAAAAGGACGCAAGTATTACGGTCCGTCCAATCCGTGATCTTCGAGAGTTTCTCAACCCCTACGACAAGAACATTTTTGTAGGCATTCGTTTCAATGAATTGTTTAGCCGTAATGACTCCATACATGAACCCAGCACAGGCGGCACTCAAGTCCATAGCTGCTACTTTGTTAGCACCAAGTCTATGTTGCAGCATGGTCGCAACAGATGGGAATGGTGTATCAGGAGTAACAGTAGCAACGAGGATCATATCAAGTTCCTCTGCTTTCATATCTGCATCTCTTAAAGCTTCTTCCGCTGCACGAAAAGCTAGATCAGAAGTATCCATTTCGTCTGAAGCGATACGACGTTCCTCAATTCCAGTTCGCGTACGAATCCACTCATCACTCGTATCCACCATTTTCTCCAAGTCTTTATTCGTCAGCACTTTTTCCGGCGCATAGTGTCCAATGCCCAAGAATCCAGCATTCATATATTCATCCCCTTAAAGGTAATATCTAATATCAATTCTTATGACTTGGTACTAATTTTAATTCATCTTGGACCAATCTGCAAGTTTTGAAAAAGTCCATCCTGGAACCTGTACTTCTTTTTCATTTCTGTGGTACCTGCCTACAAAATACAGGGGGATCTCTCATAAATTGTAGCAGAGGAGGTGTGCTTGTATGGGCAAAAGAAAATCATCCCCATTTGATGATTTTTGGGGGTTCCGTCAGCCAGAAGAAGATGAAGGGAAGAAAGAATCACAGCCAAAACTCAATGATCTCTTCCAAGAAGCTTCAAAAACATGGAAGTCTGTATCACCAATGATTAAACCTATGATGGATAAATTCAAGAAATAAACATCCAACTTCTTTTAAAAATATTGTTCATATAAGTGATCGGACTTGATATGGATTCAAAAGAAAAACCTCTGAAGCAATGATATGCTTCAGAGGTCTTTTTCAGGGAGCTCTCCCGTTTCTTTATAAGTTTCTACGACTTCCGTCATTCTACTCTGGAAGTCTTCTGGAATACTTGGACTGTATTCCCCCATCTTAATAGCGCCTTCCTGAAAATCGAACGTAAGCATTTCTCCAGGTAAGTCGTCATTCATGTAACGCTCCATCGCTAATTTATATACTTCATCAACCTTTTGTACAGTACTCGTGAGCACCGTATTTTCAGCAACAACAGATTGATCCTCTACATAACCGATGGCATAATTGCCGTCATTCTGCGCCTGTTCGATGACCGCCACATTAAAAACATCTCCTGCCGGGTAAAAAACATCCGCACCCTCTTCTTTCATGGATTCATAATACATGAGGGCCATCTCCGTATTTTCCCAGCTGTTTGTCAGTGAAATATCCACTTCGGAATTCGGGTTTTGATACATGACACCTTCGTAAAACCCTTCAATTTCCGGCTGCCATTCAAATGCTCCAATAATTCCAACACGATCCGTTTTTGTCATTTCACCAGCTACCATGCCTGCGAAAAATCCCATCGCTTGCGCATCAAAATTGAGACTTGTTACATTTTCTGCTGAGAATTGGCCATTAAAATAGATGAAATCCATTTCCGGATAAACCTCATGCAATTCTCTGAAGTGATTTCCATATAAGCTGCTATGGCCGAAAATGACATCAATGCCCTTAGATGCAAACTCATCGACGGCATCGGCTGTATGTTTATATGTGCGTATGCCCTCTTTAAAATAAATATCTACTCCATATTCTTCCTGGATTGATTGCAACCCTTTGTACCCTTGCTGCCCCCATGCTTTGTCATGGATGGTCGTTTCGACAAGCATGCCGACCTTTATATCTTTTTTATAATCCGGAAGACCTTGACATGCAACAAGAAAAAATAATAGAGAGAGGATCATGATGGACTGTAATTTCACATTCAAGCACTCCTAAGTACCTACTTATATCCTCTCCCTATTCTACATTTTTTTCATCACAAAAGTAAATGACCAACATGGAAAGCTCTAGAATTTACGAAGCAGTTGCTCACACCGCCACAAAGCCTCCACTCTTTCGAGAATGATATCCTTGTCCTCGACTCGCTGCTCTACACGAAGCGGTTGCTGATTGAGGAACATGCCGAGGAATGCCTCAATGAAATCTCCAACATAGGTCGCCTTGTGCTCCATGATCCATTGCACGAACTCCCCTTTTTCCTTTATCCCTGTTTTCCCTATGTCCATCCATTCGCCATAGAGAAGAGGAATTTCAATCCACTCGCTCTCTTTATCTCCGTGCCTCAGCAGCAAGCCGTTATCGACTAAATCCACTTCCCACTCATCATTCGATTGTTGAATGTGATTTTCTTTATCGCTTCGTTGAAAAAAATGTTGAAAATTACTGTTCCTCCCGACATACATATATAAGAGATCACTCTTCGGATCCTCGATGGGGTCAATACCGATGACTTCGATCCCTTCTTGAAGAAGATTTGACGTCAAATGATATCCAATCCAATGAAAGCAAGGGTTAACGGTCACCATCATAGGCTATCCTCCTCTTCCTTGTCTTCCTACATTTTATTCAATGAATCCTTCAATCATGAAGCGATTTCATATTTCCTTTTCCTGTACTCTCTGATAAGATAAGGATAGATTGTGTAAAAAATGAGGTGAATAATGATGCGGATGATTTGGACAATCATTTGGGCTTTCCTATTGAGCTTCATGTCCGCTTATGTAGTCAGCAACATGGCTGGGAGCAGTTTCTCTTTCTCCCAAGTCATCATTATGACAATTCTTTTCACCCTTGCTGCAGTTGTTCTTGGGGATGGAATCATCAAAGAAGAAGAAGCATAAGCCACACTCAAGCGTTGCTATCCTTCGGGAGGCAACGTTTTTCATTTGGAAAATGATGAAATCCTCCTCTAGCCACAAAGAGAAGGTTCCTATATAATCGGAGAGTGCGTGAACATCATCACAATTGTTCTATCAACACATACGAAAAATATAGATATAAAAAGGAATACAGATGGGCAGGAGGAACACGTAATATGGAACAACTATGGTTGATCATTAAATACTTATTTCTGGGAATTTTTCAAGGGTTTACAGAACCCATACCGATTTCATCCAGTGGTCATTTGGTCATCGCACAGGAATTACTGGGGATTGAACTGGAAGGTCTTACATTTGAAGTGCTTGTGAACTTTGGGTCTCTCGTAGCAGTTTTAATCATTTACCGGGAAGATCTCATGCGATTGATTCAAAATGGATTCGGATACTTATTCAATCGCAGCCAACGCCATCAGCAGCAAAAAGATGACTTTGATTTCATTATCTACCTGATCATAGGTACGATCCCCGCCGGGGTGCTTGGCGTTCTTTTAGGAGATGCTATTGAAGTTTTATCTACCGTTCAAACAGTGGGGATTACCCTCATTATTACAGGAATTGCCCTATGGCTTATTCGTAACTTGAGAGGACGTAAAGGCGACGGACAATTGACGTGGAAAGATGCTTTAATTGTAGGAATTGGACAAGCGGTCGCACTTATCCCAGGCATCAGCCGCTCAGGAGCGACGATTGTTGCTGCAATGTTTTTAGGCATGAAACAGGAAACTGCGCTCCGTTTTTCCTTTTTATTATTTATCCCAGTCAGTCTGGGAACGATGCTACTATCCATTGAAGATGTGATTAGACATGCCAGTGATGAAAATGCCTGGTTTGCCTACATCATGGCCTTTGCGGGGTCTGTAGTCGCTTCGTATTTCTCATTAAAGTGGTTCATGGGCATCATGGCTCGCGGTAATTTGAAGTATTTCGCATTCTACTGTTTTATCGTCGGCGGACTTGTAGTGCTATTCTTATAAAGACAAAAAAAGCCAGTACAACTCTAAGGATTGTACTGGCTTTTTCTAATGCACCCAGGCTGGATAGAAGGAGTTATCCACCACTGACCGGAGGAATAAAGGCAATCGTATCTCCCTCTGAGATCGTTGTATCCTCCGGCGCAAATTCTTCATTGATTGCCATCATACAGCTAGTCACTTGATCGAGAGAATATTCAGAGCGTACTTTTTCTTTCACTTCTCCTAAAGTCATTCCGGCAGCTGCGAGTCTCACTTCATCCGTTCCAATCGCTTCCTTCAATCCCGCAAAAAATAAGAGTGTATTCATTTAATTTCCTCCTTTAACGGAACTCCCGGCCGCACCTCTTTTTGGTCTCCAATCCACTCTTCACCGTCTTCCCAATGCTCTTTTTTCCAAATCGGAACAACCTCCTTAATTCTCTCAATTGCATAACGACTGGCTTCATAAGAGTCGTTCCGATGTGGTGTGGAAACAGCGATCATTACAGCAATATCCGTAATATCAAGACGTCCAACCCGGTGGGCAATGACTACTTGCGCGCTCGGCCATTGTTTTTCAATTTCTACGGCGATTTGTTCCAGTTTCTTTTCAGCCATCTCTTTATATGTTTCATACTCTAGATAAAGGGTTCGTTTACCTTTCGTAAATTCCCTAACTGTGCCAATAAACGTATTTATGGCACCAGCTTCTCTTCTGATTACCCTTTTCGTCACTTCTTCAACCTTAAGAGGTTCAGTTGTAATCCAACAACGTTCCTCCATCATGCCCCCTCCTTCGCTAAACGATAGACTTCTGGTAAGCGCTTTCTCCACTCTCTGAGCGGTATGGCAGGTAAGGATACTTGGTTCATCAAGCGTTCATCCCAGCAAATGACTAATTGGATATTCGTCACCTGACCAAGCAGAGGCAGGTCCTCTTCCCTTTTTATAATGACAGCTTTAGGAAAGTGTTCCTGTTTGTATCCTTCAACCGCTATTAAATCCGGAGAAAAATGCTGATATATCTCAACAAGCTGTGTCAGTGGGAAATCATCTTCATGTGATAATTCAAGCTGGAACCTGCGAGGGCTGTCCACCCCTGTCATAAAAGCGCCTGATTCATGCAGACGGTAACTATCTGTATCAAGATGCATGACCTTCAGCGGTTCCTCATGACCATGATGCTTAATTGCGGCGACTTTCTCTCCTCGATCCGTACCATAGGCAATCAAATCTGAGAGTAAAGAGGTCTTTCCACTGTTTTTGTACCCGACAATCTGAAAAACCGGCGTTTTGGCCATTCGTCTCCCCTCCTTGGTAATCACTCGCACATGTACAATGACAATGGGCTTGGATGATGTGCACTGGACCGCGAACGGAACAGAAAAGGCAACCGCCGGATCTATTTTCCTTTGTCTATGTAAAAACCCCTACCGTCGTTCACACGGCAGGGGCATAATTTCCATAAATCAATCTGGAATTCCAAGAGCTATCTTCGCATAACGACTCATACGATCTTTGGTCCAAGGTGGATTCCAAACGATGTTGACCTTAATTTCATTCAATTCAGGCAAGTCAGCGAGAGATCGTTTAACATCCTGTTCGATATGACCCGCAAGCGGGCAGCCCATCGCAGTTAGTGTCATCGTTACCGTTGTATCGCCATTGTCATCTATATCGACGCCATAGACCAGGCCTAAGTTGACGATATCAATGCCGAGCTCCGGGTCAATGACATTCTCAAGGGCACCCATTGCATTTTCTTCAAGTGCTGTTGTACTCACATTAGTTCCCCCTTCACAATTCTTCAAACTCTATTATAAACAAAATTTCAAAGAGAATAAAATATTCCCACTGGTTACAATACTAACTCCAACCAATTGACCATTTCGAGCACGGCAAAACGACTGACTTTATGATCACGACCCACCTCTCTCAGAAACCGAATGTTCTCAGGATTCTTGTATTGATCGATGGCTTCATTATAAAAATCATAGGAATGCTCAAATGGAACAACCGGATCCGCATCACCATGCCAGAAAAACAATGGACGCCCATAAAGTTTATCCATTTGCCTGGAAAGGTCAATCCCTTCAAGTGACTGGTATAGTTCCTCAAGGTCTGCTTCTTTCAAGGGAAGTCTGACCCCGGAATTCTCAACATCCTGTATAAGCTTTTGGGCAAATTCAACGGGCTTGGGTGACCCCATCATAACAGCAGAAGCTTGAATCCATGGATACATGGTCAATGCAGCACTCGTCGTAATACCACCCATCGACGTTCCACCTACACCGATGCGTCGATCTTTGATTAGGTCCTGTCGATCGAGTTCATCTTTTATATCTTGAAGCTCTTTTAAATTTTGATACACGATATCCCAAAACTTGAAGTTCAACTCCTGCTTTGGCAGCTCTTCGTCACGCTCGCCATGATGAGCGCTATCAGGCAGAATGACCCGATACCCCTTCTGTGCAAGGAGATAAGCTTGAGGCAAGTTATGCTCTTTTGCGGAAGTAAACCCATGGAAGTAAACGAACACGGGCAATGGCTGGTCTTGTTTCGTCGAATCGACAACAGTTAGAGCGGGTACATTTTTATAAGTATTACGGTAAATCCCAATCATTGTTCCTATTTCCTTTCTGCAAAAACTTTACGTTTTGTTTAAGATGTGTTTATAAATAGTATATATAATATGTATCGTAACACTGCCTTCTTTAATTGGAAAGTGTTAGGTTAACACAAGGGAAATTCTTTACAATCCACCGTTCTCCCCGATAAACTATACATACAAATGAGGTGAAGGATTATGGAACGACATCTGATTGCTTTAGATTTAGATGGCACATTATTAACCGATAATAAAGTCATTAGTGAAAAGACGAAGAATACCGTCCTCAAGGCTATGGAGCAAGGTCATATCGTCGTCATAGCGACAGGCAGACCACACAGAGCGAGCATTAATTATTATCATCAACTCGGGCTTGAGACACCAATGGTCAATTTCAACGGAGCCCTGATTCACCATCCGAAAGACCACCGTTGGGATGCCATTCATTCACCTTTAGGGATCCGTACCGCTCATAAAATCATACACACCTGCCAGGAACTCGGTGTTAAGAACATTCTTGCTGAAGTGAAAGATGAGGTATACCTGGATCAATATGATGAGGAAATCATGAGTATTTTTCAAACAAAAAATGATCCGATTACTGTCGGTCGCCTTCAGTCAAACTTGAAAGATGATCCGACATCCATTCTCATCCATCCGGAAGAAGAAAAAATCCAAATGCTTCGCAAAGAACTGGACGATCACGCTTCTCTGATCGATCACCGTAAATGGGGCGCTCCCTGGCACGTCATTGAAATCGTGCGGGCAGGTATGAACAAAGCTGTCGGTCTGGATAAGATCGCCCGTTATTTCCACGTCCCTAAAGAACGCATCATTGCTTTCGGAGATGAAGACAATGATTTTGAGATGATTGATTATGCCGGTGTCGGTGTAGCAATGGGAAATGCTATCAATGAACTGAAAGATCTCGCTAACCACGTCACCCATTCGAATGAAGACGATGGAATAGGTGCCTTTCTTGATGACTATTTAAAAATAAACAAACATGCCATATAAGGTACAATTTTCCTAGCGTAAAAAACAGCCCTCCTGCCATACTAAGCTTGAACGTGAAAGCGTTCAGGCTTTTTTATGACAGGAGGGTCTTGTCATGGAGCAGCAAAAGAAAACCAATCGTAAACAGGATCGCTGGACAGAAGTTCGAAAATTCGACGAGAGCGAGATGGAGCCGAAAAGGCTTTCAGAAGCGGATCGTAAAGAAATCGAATCAGACCAGCATACGGTAGGAGGGTTTTAACCATGGAGAAAAACCTTTTTGAAAATGCACGCGATGCGGTCAACCGTTTCACCCAAAAACGTGGGGGCAAACACGACGCGACTAGCCAACATGATATGGAAGCCGCGAAACAAGCGATTCAGTCTGCCTATAGCCAATGTTCTCAAGAGGAGAAACAACAGCTACAGCAGTTTGAACAAGAAGTGGAAGCTCATCACAACAACTTACGATAACCATCGTAGAAGATCAGGCCGGTCAACGGCCTGATCTTTTTTAATACTAAGCCCCCTTTTCTTGAAGACTCAGTTCGAGACTTTTATTGAGTGTATGCTGAGCCTCCTCGGACTGCGTACTGTAGGGTCTCACTATGCATTTTTCCCTCCTGGATAGCCGGTTCTGGCATATCTAAATACATCGAAGCGCCCGATTGTGCACTCAATCGGGCGCTTCGATGTATTTAGAAAATCATTAGGGGGTATTCATTATATACCCGGAAAGACAAGTTTATAACTCATAAACTACACTCAAACGAAAACACTTATTATTACCCATAGTTCTTCAACATTCTGGCAGGGTTGTAAAAGAATACTTTTTGAGACTTTCCAGGGTTAGTTGCCCGAGTTGAGCGTCAGGGATGGCCGGTTTCATCACTTTCCAAAAAGTGGTTTCAGTTGCTTTAGACTATCCTCATTTTTTTCTTTATCACCTTAATGCCATTCCGGAGTACCATAAAGAGAGGAGGTATGAACATGGGCAGTAAGAACGACCAAACTCTAATAGGTTCCTGGGTCGTTGCGGCGGGAACCGTTGCTTCAGCCATAAATGCTTCGATCAACGCTCATACAGATAGCGATGACGAGGGCCTTAACCTTATCGGTAATACACTGCAGGCCACTGGAAATGGAATCATTGCGGATGAAACAAACTCCCCTCTATCTGCATCAGGGAATATCATTCAAGCAGCAGGAAACTCTACGATCGTTTATAGTATTCTAAATGATTTAGAGAGAAGAACCGAACTGAACCTTGTTATAAAAGGAAATTTGCTACAAGCATTAGGTGGCCTGGCTGGATTTTCTGAAACGTATGGGACGGACCCTTCTTTGACAAATGCGTACAAATTAAATGGAGAATTATTAGAAGTGGTTGGAAATTCTATTCAGGCTATTGCTGCCGGACGTGAATTGGAAGGAATAGAGGCCGCTGATTTTTCTGCACTTGGGAGTTGGATTCAAGCGGTCGGAGCTATTATAGTAGCCCTTACCATCACTAAACAGGAATGGAGGTAAGTATAAAATACATAAAGGCCGGGAGTATTCCCGGCCTTCTACTCGAATCTGTAATACGACTTCTTTAATGTGAAGGCGTATAGGACATGCCCAATCAACCAATATAATATCGCTGTCCCATCTGTTAAAGCAGGGGTCTCTTTAATGGCTAGGATCGTTAGCGGTACATAGGTCGTAGCAGCAATGGCTGTAAGGAGAATGGCAAGCCCCCACCGGTTCCGGTTGGTTTCCTTCAACTTACGCATAAAGGCATAACTATACAGGATCCCAATGATCCAGGATATAACCATGTGGAAAAGCCATTCCATCAATACCGGCCAATCAATGTTACCTATGACCGGGATAAAGTCCACATTCATAAGCAGTGTGTACACTTTCTTCCCTGTTATCTGCTCTACAAACCACATATACAAACCAAGAACAATTCCTGATGTTGTTCCTATAAAGACTCCCCATCGAATCATAAGCATCCTCCAAGGTTTTAGTAAGCTTCCTGTTTCCTAAGTTCCCTTAATAGCATCTCCAAAACCTGTCTGAGCTCTCGATAATCCCCTTCAAGCATACGAAAGTAAAGAGCCCTCATAAAGTGCTTGCTGTTATTGATAATGATATCTTCATTCGGGTCTTGCCAGCTGTCACGGATATAAAGCAGTGTTTCCAGCCACTCTACCCGCTCGGCATGGCTGATCTTACCAAACATTTTCATAACCGCGGTCACCATCCGCTCTTCCTCATCAAAAAGGTACGGGTGATCGATAAGAAACTGCTCTCTAATCACTGGCAGCATCTCAAGAATTTCTTCTTTTGTAATTTCTTCACAGGCAGCCACACTGTAAATGGCATCAGCTGCATGGGCCATGGCATGTGCCCATCCTTTATCTTTCACGTACCCGCGGTGATCCTTTTCTTGCTGCATATACTTTTTCAAATGGTCCCATACACGATGGACTTCTTCTTCCTTTAAAAAAGGTGAATCTCTATGTTTTTCCATGATGGGCGAAATTAACAATACAGAAAAACTACGTTTAAAGACGGCATCCTCTTCTTTTTTAGAGGTGCCAATTCGGTAGAATAAATAATTTTTATTCAAAACCGACTGTAGAATATTCTTTAATTGTTCATTTGTATAATGACCTCGTTCAATAAACTTCGTGAATATGGAATGGATCAAATCATCTCGTAGAACAGGATGGACAGATCCGATTTTTTGTAGCATCATAGTGGTGAGCTCTTGTAAGTTTTGACCTTCAGGCAGCGTGTAATCATTATCCTTGATCGGCTGTAACACTTCAATCAGTCTTGATTCCATCGCACACACCTCCTAAACATTGCTCTCATTGTACCACATATGATGGCTAATCATGTAACTAGGTGGTTCATAGTTTTGAAGGTTTTTATTTTTTGATAGAATAAGAAGAGACGGAATAGAGGAGGATACTATAATGGCAATTCAAGTACAGGAAACACCCAACCCTAACGCGCGAAAATTCACGACTGAGTCTATGATTTTTCAAGGAGACGGAAGCGTCTCTGTCATGCCTGGTCAAACAAGCGAGCATAAAATTATGAACGATTTGATGGAACTTGACGGCGTCGATAACGTTTTCGGCTTCCAAAACTTCATCACAGTCAATAAACTCCCACAGGCCGAATGGGATGAGTTGACTCCCAAAGTGATGAGTACACTAGAAGAATACGGCTATTAAAAAAATCCGCCATTATGGCGGATTTTTTATTCTTCCGGTTGGAAGTTTTCTAATGGGATATAATTCACATTGGTCGGACTTCCATCTTGTGCACTTTCTTCAAACAATGTAAGGGTCAGAGTCCCAAACATCGGAAGGTCTTCTTCGGGAATATCAATCTTAAGCTCAAATGCAGACCATGAAGGAGCACCTTCATCGACTTGGAAAGCTGTTGGTTCTATTTGCACATTATGACCGTCTTCTACACTGTATAGGAAGCTTCCTTCAAACACGCGCGCCTCTCCATTAACTACATAGGAACCATTTTCTCCTGTGACGGTTAGATCACGAAAAGCTTGGCCGTCTCCATCATGGTGAGACGTTGGTGCTTCTTTTTCAGATCCCTTTCCCTTTTCTTCGTCCTCTTCAATGGTAAAGCTTTGAGTCACTTGGAAAGGATTCGCTTCTAAAGGCTGATCATTGATGGTATTCACAAGAAACGTCATGGTCGCCTCATATGTTCCAGGTTTTTCAATCCCCGTCCACGTTTCTTTCACATCAAAGACATCTCCTTGAGCCAACTCTTCTGTCGTCAATGCCTGTGTGAACATTTTATCAGCAGAGAAGGTGTACACACTTTCTCCTGCTTCATCCTTCACCTGCACTTCATACTTTTGACTGGAAGTAAATCCAAGCGTAACCGGCTCCTCCCCTGCATTTTCCAAGGAAAAATTGAAGGTTGCGGTGTCTGATGTCGGGTCAACCGTTGCGTCCATAGCTATTTGTTCAATCAAACCTTCCATATCCACCTCTGGTTCCTGTTCAGATGGTTCTTCCGTCATTTGATCATCCTTTTCTTCTCCACTTGCTTCATTTTCTGTTTCATTAGCACATGCTGCTAACGACAGCATCAGGGCTCCTAACAAAATGGCCAACAACTTTTTCATGACCCCACTCCTCTATTCTTTTCTATTTATTTTATGAGTCGTTTGTTTATGAAAAAAGTTACACTATTGGTCATCTTTTCTAAAGAAGCCGAAAATACCTGTGGTTTGGACAATGTTCGTGAATGCTTGAGGATCGACTTCCTGAATAATATGCTGTAAATCATAAAGTTCATATCTCGTGATAACCATGACGAGCATATTCTTATCCTGCTGAGTGAAAGCTCCTCTCGCTGGCAATGTAGTAATTCCACGCACCATGTGCCCATGGATCGCCTTTTCCAAGTCGGCTGCTTTCGATGTAATGATCATCGCCGTCAGCTTCTCATGACGTGTATGAACAGCATCAATCACCCGTGTAGTCACATACAAAGTCAGCAACGTATAGAGCGCATTCTCTGGTTTGTACAATAACCCTGCAATCGCAATAATTGCACTATTAAGTATAAGAAAATAAATGCCGATCGGGCGGTCTTTCATCCGGGACAATACCATGGCTACAATATCAAGACCACCGGTGGAAGCACCCCACTTCAAGGTAATTCCAACACCCATTCCGCCGATGACTCCACCAAACACAGCGTTCAAAATGATGTCCTCAGATAATTGCTGGACAGGAATCAATTCAAGAAATAGTGTGGTAAAAGCAACTGATATGGCGCTGTAAACGGTAAACCCCTTTCCTACCTTCAACCAACCTAGAATAGCGACTGGAATGTTAAGTAAGAATAGTAGAATACCTGTACTAACCGGTATGCCGGCGAAATCATTTAAAATACTTGTGAGCAACTGGGCAACCCCTGTAAACCCACTCGCATAAACATTTGCTTCAATCAAGAATAAATTCAGCGAAACCGCATTTAACACGGCGCCGAACAGAACAATCAAGATACGTTTTATTTCAACAGTAAACACAAGCGGACCTCCTAGCCTAATTTCATCTATTCATTTTTATCACCGTAGTAGAGTAAAATCAAGATAATTTTGGTAGAATCGTGTAAAGTTTTGTCGGATAGTTTGCAATCAGTATATTTTGACTATCTCACGGTTTGTGCCTAAACTAAAAGTACATCCTAAAAATAGAAGGTGACGCGTATGCATGTACAAGTATTGTGTGATTCTGCAAGTGATTTAAACCAAGATATGTTCCAACAGCTTACTGTCCATTCGCTTCCTTTAAAAGTCATCATTAACGAAGAAGAATATGAAGACGGAATCGACATCACTCCAAAGGAAGTCTACGAACGGATGCGGAATGGGGAAGCACCTAAAACCGCCCAAGTATCCCCACAAGCTTTTCGAGAAACGTTCACTACTTTAGCTGAAAAAGGCCAGCCTTTCATTTATTTTGCTTTCTCTTCCGAACTATCAGGTACATACCAAACGGCAAAAATGATTGAACAAGAGGTGAAAGAACAATATGAGAACGCCCAATTCGATGTCATTGATACAAAAGCCGCTTCCCTTGGCTACGGATTGGTAGTTCTTAGGGCTGCAGAATTAGCGAAAGATGGTGCATCCTACAATGAGGTTCTTGAACTTGGACAATACCATGCGGCTCATATGGAACACATCTTCACCGTCGATGACCTGGAATACTTACAGCGTGGCGGTCGTGTAAGCCGAACGGCTGCATTTGTAGGCGGTTTGCTGAAAATCAAACCTCTCTTACACATGGAGGACGGAAAGCTCATTCCTCTTGAAAAAATCCGCGGGTCAAAAAAAGTATTAAAGCGCATGCTCGAAGTCATGGATGAGCGTGGAGCTGATCTAGAAAACCAACGCATAGCCATCAGCCACGGTGACGACGTTGAGAGAGCCGAGCAGCTCGCAGACATGATTAAAGAAACCTACGGAACAAAAGAAATTCACATTGATTATGTGGGAGCGACAATTGGAGCCCACGCCGGACCAGGCACCATTGCCCTATTTTTCTTAAATGACACTTATAAATAAACATTCCCAAATAGATGTAACCCTACTCCCTTAATTACGACTAATAACTAAAGGCGCAGGGAGGTTGGGGTGCTCTTTCTATGGAGCGTTCCTTCTTCTGCCTTGCTAAGTCTAATTAGGGGGGCTTTTTATGTACAGAAAAGGATTACCATTCCTACTTATTTTCACCCTCATCATGCTGCTTGCCGCATGCAGCGGAGAAGACAGCAGCGAAGAATCCACCAGCGAAAGTAATTTAGACCGTGCCAATGACTCGATGAACACAGTGGCAGAAGATGCATCAAAAAATGGGCTGGCCGATGCACCTGAAGCAGCTGAAAATGTAACCGAGCAAACGGAAGCTGAGCAGGAAAGAATGATGATTTACGAAGCACACATCGACCTTGAAACCAAAGATTTCGATAAGTTCCAGCAAAAGCTCCAGACACAAATGAATGAACATGAAGCTTATATGGTGGAAACGAATGTACAAAAGACCGAACGTGGGAACAGACAAGGTCATATTCGCATTCGGGTACCTCAACCAAATTTTGAAGACTTACTAAGTGGGTTCGAAACGATATCAGATCAAATCAAATCCAGAAATGTCAACAGTAGAGACGTGACAAAGAATTACGTGGACCTTGAATCCAGGTTAAAAGCAAAGGAAAAAATCGAAGGAAGGCTTCTAAGTTTCTTGGAAGAAGCCAGCGCAACGGAAGACTTAGTGGAAATATCCCAGGATCTTGAACGTGTCCAATCAGATATCGAATCTCTTAAAGGAGAGATGAACTACTTAGAAAATCAAAGTGACTTTTCCACCATTACTGTTTCCTTTACTGAAACCAAAGTCCTCGTTGGTGGAGTTGATCAAGGAGACTTGAATACTTGGGAACGGACAAAGCAAGCCTTCTTCAACAGTATCAATGGGATCATCAACGTCGCTTCCTGGTTGTTCGTAGCAGCCATAGGTTACTCTCCAATCCTTGTACCGGTCATCCTCATTGCCTTGGCCATTTGGATATGGCTTCGAAAGAAAAAAAGCGAATCTAATGAAAAATAAACAAAAAACAGGCCTTAGCGAGGCCTGTTTTTTGTTTATTGTTTATCTGCTTTACGATTCTTCAAGCTGATTACTGTGACAGTTATAACAAATAAAGAAAGTACTCCACCAACGAACCCTATAAACAACCAGTTGTAGCCACTATTTGACTCAACAATGAAGACATCGGCTGTTTCACGTTCCATTCCTAGCCGGTAGGAGCCATCACTTTGCTGACGGACAAGACCATCATGAAGCAAGCCCCTCAACTGGTGATCATCCTCCAGTCCTTCCAAAGTCGTTGTTCGGGTTTCTTCCGCATTATTGATGGCAATGATCATGGCATTACCTTCATAGGTGCGTTTGAAAACGGCAAGTCCATCCTCATTATACAATTCGCGGTAATCTCCTCTTGTGAGGGCTGGAAACTGCTCTCTCATCGAAGTCAGTTTTTCTATCCGTTTTTTCAGCTTTTCATCCCCGGCCTTAAAATTCATCATCGGGAGGTTTTGTGGATCTCCCCCATCATCTATCGGGGTTTCCGTTCCATAATACAACACAGGAATGCCCGGTGCCGTAAATGCATGTGTCAAAGCCAGCTGCCACCTGGTGATAGGATTTTGTCCTTCTTCAACAGCTTCATGTGTAAAACGGGATACATCGTAAAAGTCCAGCTGGTGCGGCTGTGTATGATTCTCTTCTACTAAAAGATCGTTTAAAGAGTTTCCTGCTTGACTAAAAGCTTCTCTTGTCACCGTTCTGAACAAGTGATCTTCATCGATCGATGAGGTGTACACAATTAGTGGACTATCCTGTAAGGACGTTTCACTTAAATCCGAACCATCCGTTATGATCCTGAAACCATCTACCCCTGTTTCTTCTTCCCAAAATTCCATCGTTTCGTTGAAATAAGCGGCTACACTTTCATCATTCACATCAACCTGAGGCAATTGATTAAACCAGGGGTGCTCGTTTACTACCTCTTCCCCTGTCAACCACTCGGACCTTGCCTGGTTCTCTGTCCACGGATGGTTTTCAGACACAAAACCAATAGGAAGATCAAAAATCACTTGGATATCACGCGCATGAGCCTCTTCCACCACTTGTTTCGCTTCTTCAACTGTTCCGAAATGCTCTTCCACATTGCGGAAGTCTGAAACATGGAAACCGTGGTAGCTATCTTCATCATTCTGCATGATCGGGGAGAGTTGAATCGTAGTAAATCCCAATTCTTTTATGTAATCCAATTGATCGACAATTCCTGATAAATCACCGCCATGGTAAGCGTTTGAATCTTCCAGATCTACGCCCTCATTATTGTCCATGTCTCCGTTCATAAATCGATCGACAACAATATAATAAACGCTTTCATCCTGCCATTGCTTCTCTCCGTTTTCTTCAGCTTCTGCCGCCAAAGGCAACCCAAGCATAAACGGGAGGCATGCCAACAGTAGTATTGCTCTTTTCATCTTCCGTGTCCCCCTTACAGATGTCATACCTCATTCTAGAGTAGCCTTTCCCACCTTCCTCCGTCAATCTCCTGTCCGATTCTCCATGAAATTGACACAGTTCTCCCCCTCTCAAAAAAAAAAAAAACAGACCTACGATAGGTCTGGATGGAGCTGATTCAAATCGCAAATATATTAACTGAAAATAAGCTCCCTTTCCTTGAAGACTCAGTTTCGAGACGATTGTGTGATTCCAGTGGCTCCGGGAAAAGGTTCGCTTTCCAGACGCCCCTTCCGCTCCTCCAAGGCAACGAACCCCAGAAACATCTCGAAACTGAGTTTTTCACAATCCTACAATATTACTGAATAATAATATTTCTCTAGAAAGAGATACGTTTGTAAGCTTCCATCATGTTTTGGTTATGTTGATCAGAACCATCGACATTCCCGCTTTTGAAAACAGGAGGTGCTTCACCACTTTCTGCTATTCTCTCAATCGTTCGCGTCATGAGTTCGTGTAAAATCCCTGCTCCTACTACAGAAGAAACTGGAGAATAAGATCGATCTTTGTGCATAATCGTATCTCCAACTGGAACTTCCATGTCAACGACATCATCGACGACATCCTCAAGCCTTGAGTTACTGGGATGACGGGACGGTTGACTTTCTTTATAACCGAGAGAGGTTAAAGCCACGGTGTATAAACCTTTTTCTTTACAAAAAATGGCTGTTTCAATAGGAGCAGGATTGCGACCGGAAGTAGAAATAATCAGGACAGCATCTTTTCTTTGCAAGTCTTCTTTTTCCAAATACGGTTGAACTATTCCTGATTTACGTTCATTTTCACTTGCCTGCCTTGCTCCTCGATGCAGCATTAATTCTTCAATCCAGATAGGATGCACAGGTACAAGTCCTCCCGCCCGATAGAAAACATCCTGAGCAAGTAAACTGGAATGACCACAACCAAAGGTATGGATAACCCCTCCTGCCTGAATGATTCTGGAGAGGTTTTCACCAACTTTCTCAAAGTTATGGAATTGGGAAGAATCAATATCCAACAATTTCTGGGATACTTTTGTTAAATAGCTCATCTTGAACTCCTTATCGATCAATATCCGTGATAAATTTATACCGATCGGCACGATAGGTGGATTTAACGACCTCGAAAGGAACACTTGGAGCAAGGAAACTTTTCCGTTCGATATGAAGCACTGGGGAATGAGGAGAAATATTCAAGTGTTCTGCTTCTTCCTCATCGGCAGCACGTGCTTCGATGATCTGGCGTGCCTGACTGATGGCCATGCCTAAATCGTGCTCTACATACTGATATATGGATCCATGCACAATATCTTCCGTCAAGTTCGGCAGTAATTCATGAGGCATAAAAGTGGTTTCGATGGCCATTGGTTTGTCCTCGGCTATCCTTATCCGCTGAATACAGTACACTTTTTCCTCTTCTTCCAGATCTAGTTTTTCCCGGATATCTCTTGGAGCTGCAATAACATCAAAGGCCAGCAGCTGACTGCTCGATGACATTCCCCTCTGCTTCATATCTTCCGTAAAACTTGTTAACCCTTTCAGCGGTTGTTCAAGTTTCTTTTCTGCTACATATGTCCCTTTTCCCTTTTCACGGTATAGGACACCTGCGTTCACCAAATTTGTCACTGCCTGTCTTACAGTCATACGACTGACTTCAAAACGCTCGGAAAGCTCCCGCTCGGACGGGATCATTTTACCGATCTCAAACTCCTCTTCTTCTATCTTTTGTTTCAAGTACTCTTCAATCTGATAATACAATGGTAACGGAACGTTTTTCTTTAACAAAGGATTCATCCTTTCCGTTGAACTTTCTTATACGCATCTTCATCTACCAGTAAAGTAATGTCATCGTGACTTTTTAATGAAGAGGCAGGAAACTGCTCATCAAGCTCCCCTTGAATCAGTTGGAGAATGGCCTCCGCTTTTCGTTCACCGGAAGCCAAAAGAACAATTTTACGGCTTTTTAATATGGAACGGATGCCCATGGTAATCGCCTTCGTTGGCACGTCTTCCATAGATTCAAAGAAACGGGCATTGGCTTCCCTCGTTGACTCAGTCAGGTGTACAAAATGCGTCTCACTATCAAACGAAGTGCCAGGTTCGTTAAATCCGATATGTCCATTTTCACCAATCCCCAGGAGCTGTAAATCAGGGGGACCAATCCTGTCAATCACATTTTCATAACGCTTGCATTCTTGTTCCAGATCTTCGCTCTTTCCAAAAGGTATGTGCGTGTGTTCTTGATCAATATTGATGTACTGGAACAAGTGATGATCCATAAAATAGCGGTAGCTCTGAGGATGTTCGGGAGCCAGACCTACATATTCATCTAAATTGATTGTCCTTATACGACGAAAGTCTGCACGGTCCTCATTATAGCCCTTAATCAATTCTTTATAGGTACCTAGAGGCGTTCCACCTGTAGCTAAGCCTAGCACAGTATCCGGCTTTTTTGTGATTTGTTCTTCAATGATTCGGGAAGCCGTCTGACTCATTTCCTCATAATTTCTTGCAACAATGACATTCATGATACTCCCCCCTTCCCATCATAACTAATCACTCCACGACAAATCGTTGTCACTACACAGCCTTCTTCATCTAATAGGACGAGATCTGCATCTTTCCCTTTGGCAATACTCCCTTTCCGATCATAAACCCCAAGCTCCCGGGCTGCATTAGCGGAAGTCATTTTAACTAATTCATTTAGACCCACTCCAGCAAAGGTGCGCATTTTCCGTGCCGCTTCTTCCAATGTTAGAATACTACCTGCTAGCGTGCCATCAGAAAGGCGGGCTTCTCCATTTTTCACAGTCACATTTTGTCCCGCAAGATCATAGGTGCCAGAAGGTAGACACTTGGCCCTCATCGCATCAGTGATCAGGATTGTTCGATCACTTCCAAGAACCTTATAAGCTAAGCGGACCGCTTCCGGATGGATGTGGATGTGATCGACAATCATTTCCACGAAAAGGTCAGGATTCGTAAAAGCAGTTCCAACTAAGCCAGGTTCCCTATGGTGAAGACCACTCATTTGATTGTATAAATGTGTCACATGGCTCGCGCCTTTTTCAACCGCATCGTTCGCTTCCGCCAAAGAGGCTTCACTATGTCCCAAGGAACAAATCACACCTTTTTCCCTGACCTTTTCAATAAAAGGAAGAGCACCTTTCAATTCAGGGGCCAAGGTTACGAGTTTGATCTGCTGTTGACTTTCGTTTTGCCATTGCTCAAAAAGGGGGAGGGAAGGTTCCGTAATGTGTTCCAAAGGCTGAGCCCCTGCTTTAGATGGTGAAATAAAAGGCCCTTCGAGATGAATCCCAAGAACTTCTGCTTGTCCATTCCTCTGCTGTTGTTCCATATATGTCCCCACATTTGTGACGGCTTGAGAAATTCTTTCTCTGGATTGCGTCATGGTTGTGGCCAGAAAACTCGTCGTCCCTTCCATCGGAAGCTGAACGGCCACCCCATGCAAAGCTTCTTCAGTAGCGTCCATCACGTCATGACCATTGGCCCCATGGATGTGTACGTCAATGAAACCTGGTAGGAGAGTAAGGTTTCTACCATGCCCATCAATGACAGAAGCCCCGTCCTTAACAATGATTTCTTTCTGAATTTCTTCTATTTTTCCCTCACTTACCCTTACACTACCAGAGGGTATGGTCCTATCTTCCGTAACAATGGTTACATTCGTAATGACCAAATCATTCATTTCCTTTGCCTCCTTCCTCTATTTTCATTACCCCTTTTTGTCCCTGTTCCAGGTATCCTTCTTTAAGAAGTTCCACGTTTGCTCCTTCCGCATTCGTGAAAATAAACGGAGTTACGACAGACGGTGCATTCGCTTTGACAAAATCAAGATCCACACGCAGCAACGGCGTTCCCTGTTCCACCTTTTGTCCAGATTCAACAAGTGCTTCGAATCCTTCTCCATTTAGCTTAACGGTATCCAAACCAACGTGAATCAACATTTCCATTCCATTCTCCAACTCAAGCCCGATGGCATGTTTCGTCGGGAAAACTTGAAGGACTTTCCCGTTCACAGGCGAATGGAAAGTACCCTCTGACGGATCAATGGCAAACCCTGGTCCCATCATCCCTTTGGCAAACACTTCATCCGGGACTTCAGAGAGAGGAAGAACGTTTCCATTCAACGGCATTTGAAAATCTTCTTCTTCTACTTTTCTTGACGGAACCTTTTTTGACTCTTGTTCTTCAAGTGGAATTTTCTCATCCGTGACACCTTCAGGAGAGCGATATCCATGTTCCATTTGTTTCTTCATTGCATCAGCGACAAACTCGACAGAAGTACCCACAATCACTTGTAGATTCCTTTTACCAAGTTTCATGACACCGCGTGCCCCTTGACGCTTCAACTCTTTTTCATTGATTTTGTCCCGGTCTCTCATTTCAAGACGAAGTCGAGTGGTGCAATAATCCAACGTTTCTATATTTTCAGGACCACCTAACGCGTTTAGATAATAGGAAGCTTTCGCATCGTAATCACTGCTTTCTGTTTCAGTAACTCCCTCTTCCACTTCCTCGTCTTCTCTACCTGGTGTTTTCAAATCCAGTTTAACAATAAGGAAGTAGAAAATTACGAAATAGACCGCTCCCATAAATAAGCCGATTAAAATCAGAGTAAACGGATTCTGCGCAATGTTGTAGTTCAGTAAATAGTCAATTAATCCTGCTGAAAAACCGAAACCATGTCTGACATCAAATACAAAAGCAAGGATCATAGACACACCGGTCAACAAGGAGTGTACGACATATAAAAGTGGAGAAAGGAACATGAAAGAAAATTCAATTGGTTCGGTAACTCCCGTAATGAAGGAGGTTAAACCGATACTCAAAAACATTCCTCCAACTGCTGCTTTTCTCTCTTTTTTCGCCGCGGCATACATAGCTAGGCATGCAGCCGGCAGGCCGAACATCATGACTGGGAAAAACCCAGCCAGGAAGTAACCAGCGGAAGGGTCCCCATTCAGGAAGCGATTGATCTCTCCGCGCACAACTTCACCGGCCTCTGTTGTAAATGTACCGAAATCAAACCAGATCAAGGCATTCATAACGTGGTGTAAACCGACCGGGATAAGCAGACGGTTCAGCACGCCATAGACACCTACGCCCAGTTCTCCCCCGTTTAGAATCCAGTTTGCCGTTGAATCAAGGACGGCTTGTGGATACACCCATATATAGCCGAGTACAAAGGAAAGAACGACCATAACTGCTGATGTGATGATTGGAACGAAACGCTTTCCACCAAAGAAAGAAAGGAAGTCCGGGAATTTCACATCATTGTACTTGTTGTACAACATCCCGGCGATGACACCAGCTATCACACCGGCAAAAACACCCATATCCACGTCCTTGTTGATCGCCTCTATTCCACCATCAAGGACCAAATAACCGATGGCACCTGCTAAAGCAGCTGCGCCATTCCCATCTTTGGCAAAACCCATCGCAATACCGATAGCAAATATAAGAGCCAAATTTCCGAGTATCCCGTTACCAGCTGCTGTAATGAACGGAATATTCAACATATCTTCCATCCCTAACCGCACCAGCAAAGCCGCAGCCGGCAATGTAGCGATTGGGAACATTAATGACTTACCTATTCGTTGTAAAAAACTTAGCATTGTCGCTAACCTCCTTCAAATTGAAAACGTTTTACTGAAGTCATCTTACCACCATGTTTTATAGTTGTCTATACCAGTAAATGATGTTTGAATATTCTATAAAAACATCAATCAAATATTCTCCTTACCTACATTTTCTACACATTTCTACGATTTAACCTTATTAAAGAAAATGGCAGGATTGTGGAAGACTCAGTTTCGAAACTTTCCAGGGTTCGTTGCCCGGGTTGAGCGTCAGGGGTGGCTGGGAAGCTACTCGCTTTCCTGTGGGGGAGTGGCGAGCTTCCTCGGGCAACGCCCTGCGGGATCTCGCCGATCTCCTTTCTCCCACGGGAGTCTCGCAGCTTCCCAACCACCCCATTCGATGAAGGTTATAACGAACCCTTATACCAAGTTGGAAGGTCTCCCACTTTCCTGATTGTTGTAGGCAGAAAACGCTCGGTATTAAGCTTTCAGGGTTCAAGTACCTCGAATTGGGAGTATTATCCTTATACTCTCTTCACGCAGAATAGCTGATTATGAAAGAAGTGGTTTCGAGAACCTTCTATGGTGATGGGGCGGAGGGGAATGGCGAGACTCCTGCGGGAAAAAAGTGCTTGGTGAGACCCCACAGGACGCAGTCCGAGGAGGCTCACCGCGCTCCCGCGGAAAGCGAGCTATTCCCCGCAGTCCCATCCACCCAACAGAAGTCTCGAAACTGAGTCTTCAAGAAAAGGGAGCAATTGTGGGATTGGAGGAATTGAAAAAACCGCCCTGGATTGGGCGGTTTGGTTAGAAGGTGACTTTGTAGGTTCTGAGCCAGTGGTCAATCTGGCAAAGATGGGCAATTAACTGTGGACCTGTCATAAGCTGACCGAACCACGGGGTATCAATCGATTTCCCTTCTGTATCCTTAAGTTTCCTCACTTGGTTACGATCAAAAATATCAAAAAGTGGCGCATTCGGGTCCGCAAGCGTCTCTTCCATCCACATACAAACAGCCTTTGTATAATCAGGGTGGAAAGTTTTCGGATATGGATTTTTTTTCCGAAAGAGTACTTTATCCGGTAATATTCCGCGCAAAGCCTGACGCAGAAGACCTTTCTCCTGATCATTATGAAACTTCATGCTCCATGGCACATTCCACACATACTCCACAAGACGATGATCGCTGAATGGAACACGCACCTCAAGGCTCGCCCCCATACTCATACGGTCTTTACGCTCAAGTAAGGTCTGCATAAACCAGTTCATATTCAAATATGACATTTGTCTATGCTTCTTACTATCTTCATCCTCCCCTGCAAGCAGGGGTGTTTCTGCAATAGTTTCCTGGTACCGCTTCAACATGTACCATTCTATATCAATATCCCCTTTTAAATCTTGACGGACGAGCGTAACCCTCTCATTAAGAGAGCGAATCCAAGGAAATCCTTTTCTTTCTTTATCTTCTTTCCTGTAAAACCAAGGATATCCTCCAAAAATTTCGTCCGCGCATTCTCCGGAAAGCGCAACGGTCACATGATTTTTAATTTCCTCACAAAACCAAAGTAAAGATGAATCCACATCGGCCATCCCGGGCAGATCCCGAAGTTCCACGGCCCGTTTCAAACGTGACACAAGATCCTCCGTTCTCGCTTCCATGACCGTGTGGTTCGTTTGATTTTGCGCACTGACAAGATTAATGAACGCTTCATCCCGGTCTGGTTGGAACGCATTCTTTTTGAAAAATTTCTCTTGATCTTTATAATCGATAGAAAATGTCTGGAGTGCACCTAACTGGTCTTGTTTATATTTTTCAGCAGCCACGGCCGTTATGGCACTTGAATCGACACCTCCAGATAAAAAGGTCCCCAGTTTCACATCTGATACGAGCTGTCTCTGCGAGGCGTCCATAAATAATTCGCGTACGCGGGCAACCGTCTCATCAAAAGAATCTCCGTGAGGAGCGCTTTCTACATTCCAATACCTGTCGATCTTCAATTTTCCATTTTCAAACACGGCTCGGTGACCAGGACGGATTTCATTAATTTCTTGAAAGATCCCCTCTCCCGGGGTCCTCGACGGTCCCAAAGACAATAATTCATGAAGACCGTTGCTGTCCACAGCGGATGTAACTTCCGGATGGGCTAACAAAGCTTTCATTTCAGAGGCGAACATCACTCCGTCCCCTCGGTCACTATAGAAAAGCGGCTTAACCCCCAGACGGTCACGAGCTAGAAAGAGGCGTTTCCGGTGTTTCTCCCAGACACTGAATGCAAAGATCCCATTCAAATAGTCAACACATGATCCTCCCCACTCCATGTAACTGACAAGAACTACTTCAGTATCTGAATGAGATTGGAACGTCCATCCTTTTGCCTTCAGTTGATCTCTGATATCCTCTGTATTGTAAAGTTCTCCGTTATAGCATAAAATGTATTCTTCATCCCTCGCCTTGCGGATCATCGGCTGTTTACCTCCGGCAGGGTCTACAACTATTAAACGTTGGTGACCGAACGCAGCCGGGCCCTCGATCCATTTTTGGTAATCATCCGGTCCGCGGTGCTGCAACGTGTTTGCCATTCGATCCAATATCGAAGCCTTTTCTTCTGTTTTATGGGCTGCATCGATCCATCCAACAATTCCACACATCTAGCCTCACCATCCTTTTCCAATACGAAATGCGCAAGTCACGCTTCAGCGCTGGATTTTCACATAAAAAAACCATCATGACTCACTATATGATGGCAACGTTTTTCTTATGAAACCCTCCTGCACTATTAAAGTAAAAGGTTTCTTGAAGACTCCGTTTTGAGACTTTTGTGTGGTTTTAGATCTCCGGGAAAAGGTTCGCTTTCCATGGGGCGGGCGGTGAGCGAGCTATTCCCCGCAGCCCCCATCCACCCAACAATAGTCTCGAAACGGAGTGCTCAACTAAAGGGAGCTTTTATGGAAGAGAGAAAAAGTTACATAAATGTGTTGACATATAAATTGAGAATGATTATCATTATAAATGATAATAGTTATCACCGTTACCCCCCAAATAACGGACGAACATCAGACACAGAAACACAGCCCCTTTTTTCGATATTAAAAAGCTGCATGCGATTAACGCATGCAGCTTTATTTTTATGCTGGCAATATTCCAGCTGGTAAGAAACCAAATCCAAGAATAATTGCAATGATTCCAGCAATGGCAAGTTGTGCCCACCAGATTCCTGTTGGTTTCTTCTTCTTGTATTTGACAGCAACCATTTCCATGGAAGCAATGGTCCAAAGACCAACGAGCAGTTTAATAATTACAAGAGGGCCGTATTCGGCATAACTTGCGAAAAGCGAACCACCGGAATAAAGAATAAGCAAGTAAAAAAGACGAAGAATCATGTGAGAAATCTTTGCCGCTTTTTCACTGCCTTTACGGGTGAACATGACTACTAGACCGACAAGCACGAATGCGATGACCCATGAAGTAATATGTAAGTGCGCCATATTTTATTATCCTCCTTTTCATATGAATCTACGGTTATGATACCACGACTCTTCGACATATTCCTATTATTTTGTTACAGACTTCATTTTCTAAATTATAAGAAAATAAGAAGCAAACCTGTTATAATGATGAAAGACTGAATTGAAAATGGAGGGATTGCATGTCTGTAATTAGTAGTCAAAACATTATTGATCAAACCCAGGAGTATGGTGCGAAAAACTACCATCCACTTCCAATCGTTATTTCTAAAGCGGAAGGTGTATGGGTGGAGGATCCTGAGGGCAATCGTTATATGGATATGTTAAGCGCTTACTCTGCCGTCAACCAAGGGCATCGTCACCCGAAAATCATTCAGGCGCTGACCGATCAGGCCAATCGTGTAACTCTTACTTCCCGTGCTTTTCATAATGATCAGCTCGGTCCTTGGTACGAGAAGATTTGCAAGCTGACGAATAAAGAGATGGCTCTTCCGATGAACACTGGGGCAGAGGCTGTGGAAACAGCCATTAAAGCAGCAAGGCGCTGGGCCTATGATGTTAAAAAAGTGGAAGAAGACCAAGCGGAAATCATCGCCTGTACAGGGAACTTCCATGGAAGGACGATGACGGCTGTTTCCCTTTCTTCTGAGAAGGAATACAAACGCGGGTTCGGACCAATGCTTCCAGGCATTAAACTGGTACCATACGGAGATATTGAAGCACTTAAGGAAGCCATTACAGAAAACACGGCCGGCTTTATGCTCGAGCCAATTCAAGGGGAAGCCGGCATCGTCATGCCACCGGAAGGCTTCCTAAAAGAAGCTTATGACGTTTGTAAAGAAAACAATGTATTGTTCATTGCTGATGAGATTCAGGCAGGTCTTGGGCGCAGCGGGAAAATGTTCGCTTGTGACTGGGAAAATGTCAGTCCAGACATGCTCATTCTTGGGAAAGCTTTAGGCGGTGGCGTCTTCCCAATCTCTTGTGTGGTTGCAAACAGGGAAGTCCTTGGTGTCTTCAATCCAGGTTCCCATGGTTCCACGTTCGGTGGTAACCCACTCGGGTGCGCTGTTTCAGTCGCCTCCCTCGAAGTGATTGAAGAAGAAAAACTGGCAGAACGTTCTCTTAAGCTTGGAAATTATATGATGCAGGAGCTAAGATCGATCGACAACCCGAAAATTAAAGAGGTACGTGGGAAAGGTCTCTTTATCGGTGTTGAAATGACAGAACCTGCCCGTAAATATTGCGAAGAATTAAAAGAAAAAGGATTACTATGTAAGGAAACTCATGAAAATGTCATTCGTTTTGCTCCTCCTCTAGTGATTGAGCAGGATGACCTGGACTGGGCCATCAGTCAAATTAAAGCAGTTTTAAGCTAAGCAAAAAAAATACGACAGCCCTTTGGGGCTGTCGTATTTTTTATTTAAGAGAAGCGATTTTCTTTTGTTTCCAGGGGGCAAGAATAACCTCCACCTCCCGCTCCTCCCTCTGCTCCCAAAACGCCCCTGTATTTTCTTCAATATAGTACCTTCCAAGACCGATATCCACTTGGTATTGTTGGAGCGAAGGATCAGACCATTGATACTTAGCGGTAAGCACCACTTGATTGTCCTCTGTTTCAGGCCACAGGGTAGAAGCTTCTACAAGCTCGTAGATTTTTTCATCATTTTCCTCGAGCAGCAAAAACACTTTTTCTCCTCGGTTCAATGATTCATCGACCGACCATTTCTCTTCTGGTACTCGTTCAATCGCATAGTCCAGTGTTACATAATCCCCATAAAAAGGATCACGCGGGTCCACGGGTGCCGTCTTTAGAGTAATAGTTTGGCCCCAGATGTCCATGACATAGTAAGAAGCGGACATGAGAAGAAGAAACAAGATTTGCAGAGTAACAAGTCCATAAAACCACGAGCGCTGCTTCATCTCTCTTCTCCTCCTTTATGAATGGTGCGTCGTTTTTTCTCAAGGAAGTAACTGAGTGCAAACAATAAAACCCCGCCGATCAGGAAAAACAACGAACGATCCATGAAATCCCAGGCGAGCTGAAAATAAGCTATAAAAGTAGTCAGGAGAAAAGCGACCGTCCCTTTATTGACCCACCTTGACACTTCCTGCTGATATCCTGAGATCAACCATAGCAGGGAATAAAGAAAGAGAATGAAGAGGGACAACATATCTCCAGCTTCAAAGCGGAAAACCGGGACGAACAAAAGCAAGTCAATCCAGTAGTAGTTGGTCGAACTCATCGCAGACCTCACCACAGAAAAGAAGAATAGAATGGCCCAGGCTAAAAAGAAGTAAAGCGAGGACTCCGTTAGTTCACCGACATATTCGTTTCCGAGGAAAAATACCTGCAGGATCAGCATGGTGAAGACAGATACAATACTCAGGGTTTTGAATACATGCACCTTCCCTTTTTCGAGAAGGAAATCCTCCACAACATAAAGCAGTAAGAAAAACGCGATCAACCAATAGTAGGGCATGCCTTCACTAAATACCAGAATGACAGCTTTCAGCATGTAACTCGTTCCAAATGCGGCTAATTGAGTTACTTTCCTTGAACTCAATACGAACCACCCTAAACCAACAATGAACAGAAGGCCCAGCCATATGTGGAAGTGCTGAAAAACAAGACCACTGTAAAGCTGTCCCACCGTCATAATCACAAGTGTTGCGTAAAAAAATGAATCGTCTTTAAAAATCAAAAACAAACCAAAGGCGACGATAGCCCATAAGAAAAATGGAAAAGCACTGTAGGATGTATAGTGATACATTTGACCGGTAAGAAAAATACTGGATCCAAAGATCAGAAGAGCAATCAGGATGAGACTGATCCCGACCCGTTTGGATTTTTTCCTGTACACCCAATCTCCGCACAAATAAAAGACGGTTAGTGAAGTGAGAAGAATCACCATTCTCCCAAGATCCGTCAAATAAGACCAGTTTGATGCAACGAAAGTCAAAAACGCCAGCCCTATGAAAAGAGCCGCAAAAGTGAGCAGCACGGGTTTGTTCTGCTTTTTAGGATAGCGTTCCAACAATTGATCACGCTGGACTTCACTAATAATCGCATCTTCTACCCATTTTTTGCTTTCTTTAACGAGGTGATCACGATTCAAGACATCTGCCCCCTTCTCTTATGAAACTGCCTCTCTTTTTCTTTTCAATGGCTGCTTTTTCCCATACGTCAACGTCCGCCATAACCATTCTAACGGTCCATAACGGAACTTTTTCAACCACGCCTTGCTTATGAAGACTTGGCCGGTGAATATAACTATAACGAGAATCAAACTCCCAATCGGTGGGACGTCACCATATAACCCAAAGCCGACGGAATAAAAAAGAATGAAACTGATTATAGACTGCAGAATGTAATTGGATAAAGACATCCGGCCGACCCATGTTAAAGGATGAACGATACGGGCACCAATTGAGGTCTGGAACAATAGAGTAATAGATAAGACATAAAAGATAGCTGATGCTGAACCACCGATGCTATCCTGAGCCAGCTGAAACCATTCCGGACTTCCGAATAGATGCGGCCCTGCTTTGAAAATGAGGAACAATATACCCGTCAGCACCCATATATTTTTAATGGAATGCAAATGGTCGTTCGGTTTATGAAGCCATCGCTTCCGGCAAAAATACATCCCGAATAAAAACATCGGAATTAAACTTAAAGCGAGAAATGGGAGGTTCCCCCATTGATTTGCATATACCCAGTCGGCTAAGTTTTGCCGCCAGATATCAACGAGCGATCCGCTTCCATAGTTCCCCAGGGCTTCCTGAATGGCCGGACGGTTGACGATGCCCTGCATCTGATCCCTAATCATGTACAGCGCAAAAGTCAGTGGCAGCACAAGGAAGGTCAACATTCCGAACGCCCAGTACAGCAACGATTTTTCATGAACATTGAAAAAGGCCAACAAAACAAGTCCGAGGACTCCATAAGAAAGCAGAATATCCCCGTGCCAGATCAGGAAAGCATGAATGAGACCGAATCCTGTAAGTACAAGGAGACGCCTGAAAATCACACGTTGGTATGGAAGTTGCTTTTCAACAAGACGGTCCTTCATCATCTGGATACCGAATCCGAACATGAAGGAAAACAACGTATAAAAACTGGCTTGGAAGAAAATATCAACGAAATTTTGCACGCTATGACTGAGAGGCGATGGCCAATATTCCGCTGCCCCCCCATACAAAAAATATGGAGCGTTAAATGCAGGTACATTGACCATAAAGATTCCGAGAATCGCAAGCCCCCTGGCTGCATCGACCCAGTCAAGCCGTTCAGATTCGCGGAGAGGTGAACCTTTCCTTTTCATATGTATTCCCCCTATGATAGTTATTTTACTTTTCTTACGTCATTTAGACAATGAAGTTTCATAAACTGTAGAAAGGAGTTTTTGTTATGCCCGCAAAAGTCGGAGCCGTTAAAGTGATTTCCCTATCGTCTTCAAGTATTTTTAACATCGGTGACGTCTACAATATGGCTCCGGAGGCGACAGCAAAAACTTTTGCCGGTGGGGGTTCTTTCAATACTGGTGATGGCATCCGAATCAACATTAATCGATCGGATACGTTCATTAACGACTCCGAGTTTATTGATCAACCCATTGTGAATAATGCATAGGAGGTGCGTCTATGAATCTTACTGTCCACCAGTCCATCTATATTCACGTCCTAAGGATCGGCTCTGTAGCAAACTCTTCTGTTCTTCAAATCGGAAGCTCCGGGGTCATCCAGTCAAAAGCTGATCTGTTTAACACAGGCGGCTATACAGGACCTGGACCCAAAGCACAGCCGAAAGACGGAGAGGTCATCATCCCTGAAGCAGGAGGCGGCACGCTCGTTCCACTTTCCATAACATAGATGTCCCCCTCTCTTCATAAAGTTAGGTTAGGGGGTGAGCGCACTTGAACCAATACAATTCCTGGCAGTCATGGATCCAGCAAATGATGAACCAGATGGAACAACAACAGAAAATGATTGAGCAATTACAAAAAAAAATCGAGCAGATCCAGTCCATCGAACACCCACCAAGGACGGTTATCGAAAAAATCGAATATAAATTTGATCAGCTGAAAATCGAGACGCTCGAAGGAACCCTGCAAATCGGACTGACTCCAAATGGATCCGACCTCTCTGAGATCGGTGACTTATATAGCAACCAAGGGAATCAACTGCCACAAACAGATGATCAGGCGCTGCACTTTTTACAAGAATATATGGTGTCAGACATCCCCGTTTGGATGAATCAGTATTGTCGTGACCATGACATCCAAGTGAGTGAGGAGCATAAAGAACGGATGATTGCAGATGTTCGTAAACAGCTGCCACAGCGCATGGAGTATTACCGTAACCAAGAGCCAGAAGCTCCACCTGAAACCCTCTTCCATCAAATCCAAACCGAAATCCAACACTCCATCGCGCAGTACTTCGAGACTCTACAAGGAGATGATGATCGTTGAATCATATTGTACACAACTATGGCCTGCACGTAGGAAATATTCGCGTGACGGGCGTTTCTGGTTCATCCGTTTTTTTGATTGGAGATAATAAAACCATCCGTCTCCAATCTTTTTTTGACACCCCTCCCGAATCTCTAATCATCGGTCCTTTTGAGAATGTTGAAGAAAATTCAAATGTCGAGTTGGAACCAAATGATTAAGAGGATGGTTTACAGTCAGGACGTCGACATTACCTCAGTGCTCATCGGCTCCATCGTTGATATCGGAGATGTTTACCGTGCCGCCCCCTCTTCAAAAGTGCTGGCTGTACAAAAAGAGGGTTTAGAATTCAAAGCTGACATTTATGATTTCGAAGATTTCCCTATCTTTTCCCAAGAGAGCTCCCCTCCGTTATCCCCTGTTCAGATCGACTCTTTTTTCTATCAAAACCGCCCGATTGTAGTTGACCACGTACGTGTAATCGGGGTTTCTACCGCTGGAGTATTTCAAATTGGAGGCATTGATCATATTGATGCCATCAATTACACGAAACACTTCCGCATCCTCGAGAATGAAGAACAATAAAGGCCCGTTTTGCATACCTTGTAACTATAATGCTTGAATCGCACCAAAAAGGAGGCGATTGCGATGCCGGCTATTGTCGGACCCATCAGTATCAACAGCGTCGGTGGTGGAGTTGTTAACTTCGGAGATTCTTTTTATTTGTCCCCTAAATCTACAGGCAAAACAAATGCCGGATCGGGAGCTCTAAATACGGGAAACTGGATCATTACAAACAATGGACTCAGCTCGACGAACCCATTTGACCCAGACGTTGCCGATCAAAATATTACAGCAAATGCTTAGATACGGATGCGCCCTTGATTGTCAGGGCGCGTTTTGTTTTTCTTGTTAAGTTCAGTTACTTCCCCTCAGCGTTAGAGCACTTTCCTACGAGATGTCATTCCTCTTCATGTGTTTAGAAAGCTAGACTGGACCTCTCCTTTTATCAAAAAAAAGACACCGGACGCGTGTCCGATGTCTTCACTTTCTCTTTCTTCGATTCGATTTTCTTGTCGTTATTTTCTTCTCCGGGTCCTGCTTTTTCACCCAGCGTAAGTATTTTTGCATATCCGGGTGGTCTTTCAAGCGCTCTACACTATGATAAAAAGCGGCCAGTTCTTCGTTTGTGAATAACGCATGAATCTGACGGTGACAGGCACTGCAAAGCATGGCCGTCGGTCCTTCCACGCCTCCGTATTGTTTCGGAATCAAGTGATGCTCTGTCGTCTTGACCGGTGAACGGGAACATAGATCACAGGTCTCTCCCATGTGTATCGACCTCCACCATGAAGGATCCTTCAAAGAAATATAAACAACTCTTGCGGACGGGCTGTTTCCATATCTTTTCGAGAGCCTTTTGATACAAGCTCAATTGTGTTCGATATCTGTCCGCCAATTTCGGTGCAGCATCTTCTGTTCCGTCCGGAATCGCATCAGATTTATAATCCAGAATCATCCAGCCATCTTCATACGGAATCATAGCGTCAATAACACCCTGGATGAAAACTTGCTCATCTGTCGATTCTTCCCAGTGAGCATAAACTTCATTAGCAGGCAAAGTCAGACTGAATGGAACTTCACGTTCAATCTGATCCGTTTGCAATACATATGCTCCTATATCGGTCTTGAAAAAATCCGCAATGGCTTGGAAATCAATCACATCCGCCTCTTCGCGCCGGAGCACTTCTTTGAGAACGAGGTGCTCCACGTACTCTTCCACTTCGTCCCTCTTCCATTGCTTTGTAAAAGGCAAGTGTTGCATGACGGTATGCATGGCAGTTCCGCGTTCTGCTGCCGTCAGCTGTTTGTCCTCCTGCATGAAACGTGGACGCTTGACGATCGGGGCACGGTAAGGGACAAGCAGCTGATCGCTTGAGTATTCGTCCTTCGTCTCACGTTGACGTTTAATTTCCGTCACGGTCTGCTTGGCACGGGTATTTGCGGCTTTTTCATGTGGATACACAAAATCGAGACGCTTCACATAGGCTTCATCCACTGTTTCAGGAACGGCGACTGGTTTCCATTTCTCCACTGCCTGTTGCAGTTGTTCATCACGTTTTTCTTTCACTTCGTCAAGGACACTAAATTCGCTTCCATGAGCAATGCGGACCCGCCACTGAGATTCGTCATAGTGAATTTCTTCAGCGGTTATCACTTCCACATCTCCCCGGAGATCGGACGTGTGCTCGTGACGAATTAACGCAGGGCCCACCCAATCGAGGTAAGACTTTGCCTCCAGGCGATCGTGTGGTGGGAGCACCCAGTCACGGGCATCTACAAAACTCTGCCATTTCTCCTGTTTCTTTTCAAAAGAAGCGACATTTCCGACCATGACAAGCTTCTCTTTCGCTCTTGTCAACGCTACGTATAAGACTCTCATTTCCTCCGCTAAAAGTTCGCGACGTTTAGCTTCTTTCAACGCGTGATAAGCAAGCGTCGGGTACATGAGCCTTTTCTCAGGATTGATATAGCGGGAGCCGAACCCGTAATCTTTATGAAGTAAGTAGCGATTCTTCAAGTCCATCATATTGAATTGTTTGTCCATGGCTCCAAGAATGACAACCGGGAACTCAAGCCCCTTACTTTTGTGAATCGTCATGATTCGGACAACATCTTCCTGCTCACCGAGGGCACGAGCCGCTCCGAGATCATCTCCGCGTTCTTCCATCCGCTCGATAAACCGAAGAAAGCGGAACAATCCACGGAAGGAGGTAGCTTCATAGGAGCGCGCACGGTCGTACAAAGCTCTTAAGTTCGCCTGACGCTGACGCCCTCCCGGCATCCCGCCGACGAAATCATAGTAACCCGTTTCACGGAAAATGTCCCAAATGAGTTCAGACAAAGCCCCTTGGCGCGCCTGTTCCCGAAAGCTTTTCAACAGTTCCAGAAACTCGTCCACTTTCCGTCCCAGATCATCCTTGGCTGCATATGCCTGCATCGCTTCGTAATAGGTCGCGCGCTTCTTAGAGAGACGAATTCGGGCAAGCTCATCTTCATCAAGACCAACAACCGGCGACTTGAGTACAGAGGCAAGCGGGATATCCTGCATCGGGTTATCAATGACCTTGAGCAGGCTGAGCATCACTTTAATTTCAATCGCTTCAAAGTACCCGGTAGAGAGCTCTGCATAAATCGGGATGCCTTGCTGCTTCAGTTCGTCCACGATGGTCGAAGCCCACGTCATCGAACGCATCAGGATGACGATATCCCTGTATTGTAATGGACGCTTTGCACCGGTTTCTTTATCCACGACTTGAAGCGGTTCCCCGCCTTCATACCCGAGCCATTTGCGAATCATTTTTCCATAAGCGCGCGCTTCGAGCTGGGCTTTTTCTAAATCTTTATAAGACTCATCCTCATCACTGTCGCTTTCCTGGGATTCCCGGTCGATGAGGAAAAGCTCCGCATCCGCATCATCAGCTGTTAACTCATCATAGATTTTGTTGCTGTAAATGAGCTCCGCTTCCTTTTCATATTCCATTTCACCGACTTCTTCATCAAGCACTTGACGGAAGATATAATTCGTCGCGTCCAGTACTTGTTTACGACTCCGGAAGTTGCGCGCCAAGTCTATCCGCTCTCCAGCATTTTCTTCATTTCCGTAAAGTTTGTACTTGTTTAGAAATAAGGAAGGTTCGGCATGCCGGAACCTGTAGATGCTCTGTTTCACATCTCCAACCATAAATAAGTGGCCGGCATCTTTCCCTTCTGTCAACAGACGAAGCAACGTTTCCTGTACAAGGTTCGTATCTTGATATTCATCAATCAACACCTCTGAAAACTGCTTTTGGAAACTTTCCGCAACTTGGGAGGGTACAAGATCCACTGGAGTCGCTGTTTCATCGAGTAAAATATGCAGGCAGTAGTGTTCCAGGTCGGAAAAATCCACGATCGCTTTTTCTTTTTTCAACTGCTCATAGCGTCCTTTAAAATCTTTCACGACGACGGCAAGCTGTTCCATGACGGGGTGCAGATCCTGCATATCCTTCAAATAGCTTTCCAGCGAACGGGAGAACCATTCATCACGGACCTCATTCCAACGTTTTTTATAACGGTCCCGGATCTTTTTCGCCTGTTCTTTTTTATCCGCATCACAGTCCATTTTCTTACGGGATAACGTGGCAAACTTCTGCCCCCCCATAAAGCTTTGCATCTCTGACCAGGAATGAGTAAGTGCTCCTTTTGCCTGCTGAATCAATTCAAGATCCGACTCTGCGGTTTCTGCATACGCATAGGGTCCATCCGGTTCTCTAGTAAGGTCCAACACTTGCCTGGCTTCTGTTTCCATGGCTTTTAACTGGCTTTTCACTTCCTGCTTCAGCAGGTTGAGCCATGGCAGGTCCATCTCACTTTCGACCTGTCCTACATTGTACATTTCTACCATTTGATCGATCCAGGCGTCCGGCCATGGATTTTGCGTAGCGAACGTGTACAAATCAAGCACTAATTTCTCTACATCCAAGTCACTTCGGTCGCTTGAAAAGCGTTCAACCACATCAAAAAAGCGCTGCTGTTCTTCGCCTTCTTTTCCGTACCAGTCCTCAAACAGCTCCTCAAGCACCTCCTGCTGAATCAAATCCGATTCAACCGTATCGGCAATCCGGAAGCCAGGGTCAAGATCAAGCAAGTAGGCATAGCGACGTACCACTTCCATACAGAACGAGTGGAGCGTGGAGATGGAAGCGTTTTGCAGCAAGGATAACTGTTTTTTCAAATGATGGGATCCTGGGTTTTCTTCTAACGCTTTCGCCAGTGCGTGTCCTACACGGTTCCTCATCTCCTGTGCCGCGGCATTGGTGAACGTCACTACAAGCAGGGAATCGATATCGACAGGGTCATCTTTATGAAGGAGTTTTTGAATAATCCGCTCTACCAGTACCGCTGTCTTCCCTGATCCTGCAGCAGCAGCCACGAGGATATTCGATCCATGAGAATAAATCGCCCTCTCCTGTTCTTTTGTCCAACTGACCATTACGCATCCTCCTTCCCTTTCGTCAGTCTTTCCAGAACATCTTCATCCTTTAAGTCCTGAAGTTTCCGATAATTGTGTTCTTCCAGTGTGGGATCGAACTGACACACAGAGCGGTACGAGCAAAATTCGCAGGCGACCTGCTGGTTTTTCTGAAATGGATCAAGATCGACCGCTCCATCCGTAATTCTCGTTCCTGCTTCTGTCATCAACCCCCGGATATACTGTTTCAATTGTTCGAAACGTTCCTCATCCGCTGTTTTTGAACTCTTATAAAATCCGCCCTTCGCCTTCAATGCGGCAGGTACAATTTGACTGTATCCTTTTTCAAGACCTGTATCCATCATCTGAACAACACGTTCATTTTCTAAAAGCAGGCCCTGCATTTTAAATTTCTTAAAAATCTCTTCTTCAATTTGCTCATCTTTAAGAAGCTGTTTCCCTGTAATCATCGGGTTATGCACATGGAAATAGAGTACGCCCCCAGGGGTTGCATTCTTTCCAAGCCACTGCTCAGCGTTCGTCAGTACAACATCTAAGTAAGCAAGCATCTGCAGCGACAAACCATAAAAAACATCCACGAGACTCAAGCCTTTGCTGCTTGATTTGTAATCAATGATTCTTAAAAACAGATCTTCTTCCGAAAGAGCTTTATCTACACGGTCGATACGCCCGCGAAGCATGAGTTCGTATCCATTCGGCAAGTCGAAAGATAATGGCGGAAGTTTCGCATCTCCTCCAGTACCGAAGCCAAGTTCCAGACCTACAGGAGAAAATTGACTACTCCTTGCCTGCTCACTGAGAACGAACGCCGCTCGTGCAATGACCTGCTGCAGCTTCTTCTGAATATATTGATAGCGGTTCGAGCTCTTTAAGATTTGATTTTGCAAAATCGGCGCCAGGGAATTGGTCGCTTTTTCTGCGTAGAGGTCTGTATCCTGACGACCTAATTGAGAAAAGTCACGTCCTTCCGCCTGAACCCATTCCGTAATCTGCTTGAGGGCTTCGTGGAAGAGTTGACCGATATCCGGCGCATCCAACTTGTAAGTCCTTCGTTCTTCAAGTCCAAGACTATGCTGTGCAAAATACTGATACGAACAACGATGGTACGTTTCAAGTCTTGAAACACTCGTTTTCACTTGTTTATCAAACAGCTTCCCTGTCGTTTCTTTGGAAAGAGGCACCGGTTTGTTCTTATAAAAAAGACTTTGTAATACACGATTCGTCAACCCATGGGAAGGCTCGTGCTCAATATACCAATTCAGCAGGTCCCACCAGACCGGCTGCATCATATATCCTTTCAGATAACGGGCAAACTGCGAGGTGAGTGCTGACCTCGTCTTTTGAGGATTCGTAATGAATCGCTCCGCCTCGTACAAATCATCAGGATCCTGCAAAAGCACATGCTCCTTCGTATTCGGAAACAATTCCTCCATACGTTGAATGAGGGTCGCCGGAACCTTAGACTTCCCTTCCTCATTACTGAGCGGATAGCTGATCCACAATTGATCTGCGGGCATCGTCAAAGCCAAGTACACATAAAAGCGATCATCCAGCAGCTGGCGGTTGCTGCCATCAGCAAGCTGGATACCATTCTCCGCAAGCAATGAACGCTCCTGTTCAGAAATCATGCCATCACTTGGCGGCTTCATCGGCCACATTCCATCGGTAACACCGAGAAGGAACGACGCTTTAATGCCCGTCATTCTTGAACGATCGACACTTCCGACGATGACATGGTCCATGCTTGGCGGAACGTGGGCAAACGTTAAGGATTCCAAACCACTGTCGATGGTACTGCGGAAGACTTGGAGCGACATTTTTTCATCACCGGCCATTTCCACCATCTCATCGAGCAGCTGCAGGAAATCATCCCATACCTGTGCCTGTTCACGCCCGCGTTCGATCTCCCCTTTTTCATCATAAAATGCACGCCAGGACTCGAGTTGATCCGGTACGCGCAAACCTTCCAGCCATAAGTAGATGACCCGAGCACGGTCTTCAATCGTCTTGGCTGCTCTTAGATTCTCGTCAAATGGCTGCAACGCTTGGCGCACTTGGTTACGGTACGCATTGATCCGCGTTTGTTTAGCTTTCTCTTCATCCGTCTGTGCGGACTGTTCAAATCCACGAAAGCGCTGGTAAACCCATGGTTCATCTGAAAACCATTGGCTACGCGCCCGTATCCCGTACTCAAGCACGTAATTTTCCAGCTCATCTATTGCATCTTCATTCAATGGATGCGTGCGGTCTGTCTTTGGGATAAACCCGGTTTTTAACAAGCGGAAAACAGAATCATAACGGAAGTTCCCCTCTACAACATCCAATCCAGAGCGAATGAGCTCAATCATCGGATGGTTAAGCATCGTCCTTTTTTCATCGATGAACACCGGGATGTCATAATCATCAAAGAGGGTTTCAATCAAACTATGGTAAACGTCCGGCTCACGCATCAAAATGGCCATATCCTTATAGCGATAGCCTTGATCACGAACGAGATGAAGAATTTCCTGTGCCACCCCTTCGACTTCTGCCCGGGGATGAACCGCTTCTGCAATCTGAATCGGCACTTCTCCTTCAAATGGGGACGCCGGTCGTACATCGTAATACTCTTCTAAGTGCATGAATGCCGGCTGATCTTTCATTCGGCCTGACGTATGGTCGAGCACTTCCACATCTTCCAAACGGGCCCCAGCTTCCTCGGCAACCTTTTTCAGATCAAGATACGTTTGTTTCGTTTCATGGAAAAGATCCAGCTCAGGGTTCTCTTCTCCTGACGGTTCCTCTGTGGTCAAAGTAACATGAACCGTCTTCACCTTTCTCAAAAGAGTTTCAATGACCTGATACTCCTGAGGCGTAAAGCTGTGGAAACCGTCGATGTACACTTCTGCTCCTTCTAAAAAAGAAGCTTCAGGAATTTTGCTGGCAAGAAGCTGGAGCTGATCCTCACTATCTATGTATTGATCTTTCAGCGCATCAACAAGATGATCATAAATATAGGTCATATCGTCCAGCTTGTCCCTCAACCCCTGTTCCTGACTCGTAGTGTGAACAAACTGATCAAGCGCGTCCATCTGGGCTTGAAGATCTTCCGGCGTAATGCGGTAACGCTTGAATTCCGTAATCATTCCCTCCAGCTGTTCAATGAACCCCTGCTTCTCCACCGCTTTTTGAAAAACACGCCAATCGGACGTCCGTTCTTCTACGATTTTACGCAGCATCATTTGAACCCCTGTAGATGTGATGAACTTCTTCGTTCCCCCTCCCGTTTCCTGGAGTACTCTCCAGGCGAGTCGTGAAAAACTGAAGACTTGGGCACGAATGGACCCTTCCACTCCTTCTCTTTTCAGGAGGCCATATTCCTGCTGGAAGGTCATCTGATCCGGAACGATGTAAATAATCGCCGGACCTCGTGGGTCATCTTTTAATTTTGCTTCTATTTCATTTAAGCAACGCGTACTTTTTCCTGCTCCTGAACGACCGAGCAAAAATCGCAGCCCCATACCGACCGCTCCTTTCTTTCTCATTCTGTATTTATTTTATCATTTTTCCACCGTTTATGATGCTCTCCCGCTCCTCCACAATCGCTCCCTATTCTTGAAGACTCAGTTTCGAGACTTCTGTTGGGTGGATGGGGGCTGCGGGGAATAGCTCGCTTTCCGCGGGAGCGCGGTGAGCCTTCTCGGACTGCGTCCTGTGGGGTCTCACCAAGCACTTTTTTCACGCAGGAGTCTCGCCACTCCCCCACAGGAAAGCGAGTAGCTTCCCAGCCACCCCTGGCGTTCAACCCGGGCCACGAACCCCGGAAAGTCTCGAAACTGAGTCTTCAACTATCCTGCCATATAGTTGAATAAAGATAGACATAAAAAAACCGCCCGTTAAGGACGGTTGCGTTTTAGAACTGTACGCCGAGTTGGTTCATCGGCCAATAGCGTACATCCACTTTTCCGACGACGGTATCAGCAGGTACAAACCCGAAATACCTACTATCCAGACTGTCCCGTCTATTGTCCCCCATGACGAACAAATGACCTTCTGGGACCGTCTGATGCCCCGTCACCTCTTCCAACGTGAAATCTTCCGTAAAAGGCAGACCGTCATTCGGACGGAGTGAATCGAGATAACTTTCGTCGACACGTTTACCATTGATGTATAACTGATCATCTCGAACGGCAATCTCATCCCCACCGATTCCTATGACGCGCTTCACATAATCCTCTTCTTCATTTGCATGGAAAACGATGACCTGCTGTCTTCCGATATCCTGCCAATCATAAACCGCTTTGTTGACCATTAGTAAATTCCCGTCATAGAGCGTAGGCTCCATCGATTCGCCGTCTACAATGTAGCTTGCGAATAAATAAGAGCGGAACACAAAAGCCAGCAACAGGGCGAGTAATACTGTTCTGATCGCTCTTTTATATTTTTTCATTGTTTGCGCCTCCAGGTGGTATGCTACAAACATTTTACCCTCGAGGAGACAAACTTAATCCCCGCTGTACGCTTTCTGTTCCGCCTTTATTTGTATTCTTTTCTCGATATACTTCCCCAGCACCCAGAAAAGTAGAATGCAAACACCGACAACAATCGATTTCACTGGATTCTGCGCAAACGATGCAATGCTTGAACCTACATAGGCGATTGTAAAAATCATGACGGCTTTGCCCAAAAGGACGGCTAGGATGAATTGCTGACGACTGACATTGGATAATCCAGAAACCACATTAATGATCGATGAGGGGGAAAAGGGAAAACACATGAGCAAGAACAAGGGTCCAAACCCATGCTCCTCCACCCACTTCGTCACTTTCTTCACTTGCTTTTGCTTTGTAATCTTCCTGAATAAACGCTTGTCCCCTAATCGGCGAATAATAAAAAATACGCACAACGATCCAAAAACAGCCCCAAGCCATGAATAAAGAAATCCTTTGAACAACCCATACACGACAGCATTGGCCAAAACAAAGGCGACAAGTGGCAAAATCGGCAAAAACGCTTCAATAAGAGGGAATAGGATGCCCGGGATTGGTCCAAACCGTTCCAATCCTTCAAGCTGCCTTATGATGTAATCAAATAGTTGATCATTCTCCGCTAAATGGCGCCATTGGTTAATTTTTTCAAACACTGAATCCATGATGCTGCTCCTTATGTACACTAGTGACCAGTGTATGCTTTTCTCTATTTTATCTGAAATCCCGCTCCATGCCTACCAGTATGTGCGTCCTTATCTAGCTTTTCCCCTTCCTGCCATTTTCAACCTTTTTGTAAAACAATCTTGCATACATTGGACCTTTCCGTGGTATAATACAAACAAGAACACTTGTTCGTATTCGGAGGAGAATGACATGAGGTATCTAAAACAAAAAGAATTGGATCTCGCTTCCCGTTATTTGTTTTTATCTATGGCCATCACTGTTATCAGGCAGGATCGGAAACACATGGAACATGGGAAATTCAAAATCAAGGAGCCGTACATGGAGATGCTCGGAAAAATGGAGCTGGAAGCGCGAAAGGAACGGAGAGAACTAAGAAGACAAATGGACCATATGAAATTGCAGGTCGTTGAATCCGGGAGGAACGATTCATTTACCTCTTTCCTTTTTTTAGCTCATGGATATGAGGAGAAGCGCAACTATTTCAATCCAGCCATTCGAAAAAAAGTGGAAAATATTCTGTTTGAGCTTATGAGAAGGTCTCAGCAATCCGTTCAGCACGATGATCAGCAACCACAGGTGTCGAATGGAAACGGTCTTCAAGAATGACGCGCAAATGAGCGGTGCGTTGAACTTGATTGGCGAACATGCCATCAGAAACGGGAAGGTTAACAGACATCCCGTTCGTGAATTGAACAGTCGTTGTTTTATTAGGTTCTCCACGGTAGGAGCGAATATATTTGTGGGCGATCCAGGAACAGTCTTTTCGTTTCGGGGAGATAATCGGGAAGAAATAAATGCCCATCGCTTCTGATATGACAATCGGGGGTTTGTGCGTGTAACCGGTCAGCTGCTTTGTGCCAGCAATCCGACCATCGAGGCTGCTTGCAAAGTAACGGCAGGAACGATCGATAAGACCACTTGGACATTTTGAAATGACAAAGCGCTCATCCGTCTCCATAACTTCCGTAAAAGCTTGTCCACCCTCTGGGTTTTTGGCGATAAGAGCAATCGTCTGAGGGTTAATCTCGTATTCTTTTCCATGAACATATGTCATCCACTACAACACCTCTTCCATTTCAAGTGGCGGCAGCTCTACACTCAGGTCGAACCTACCGCTCATCTTCTTTAATTTACCAAATTGCCCGACAAAAGTCTAAACATTTTAAAAAATGTTTCATTTCAACGATTCTGCTATACTACAATTACACCTTTTCTTCTTTCTGCCCTTTGTTTCCTCTCTGCTCTTCACCACGACCAAAGTCAGGATTGAGTAATGTGAAGAAATCGAGTTCAGGCTGAACCGGTTGATCTTTCATTTGAAACACCTCTCAAGCAAAATTCATTTTAGGAGGAATATACATGTGGAGTCGAAAAAACAAGAAGTCGAAACTGGAGAAGAAGGATTTATCCATACACGATGTCCGAAAAGCCGTCCATGCCTACGCGGATGACAAGCCCAGCGATGTCCCTCTTAGTGTAATCATCAAAGAGGACCTCACACTGGATTATGAACTTTTATCCCCCTACTTAAAAGCTGTGCCCATTCAAAACTTCTACATGTCCCGGGAAACCTATGAATTGTTTGAAGAACAGGATCAGGATCTCGCATTGGATATCGATCTCGTTCAACATGCCGTCGACCAATATATGAAACAGACACAGGAACTGCCAATCATAGATGATGACCCATACAAACGGATAAGTTATTATAAGCTTGAAAATCATCATTTGTTACAACGAAGACCAGAACGTGACTTTTATCTTACAAAAGAAGAATTTATGATTACCTACAAAAAGCCTGAATGATCACCGATCTGCCGTCCCTAATGTCATCCCACCATCTACAACGATTTCTGTTCCCGTGCAATAGGAACTGTCGTCAGAAGCAAGGAAAGCAATAGCTTTAGCTATTTCCAGGGGCTGCCCGATTCTACCGAGCGGGATAGAATGATAAAATTCCGGTACCCCTTTCCCCTCTGTCGCCATCTCGGTTTCAACTCCCCCTGGGTGAACCATATTGACACGAATTCCGTACGGTCCGAGTTCTATAGCTGCAGCTTTCGACATGGCCACCACAGATGCTTTCGTTGCCGCGTAGGCGGATGACTGGCTAATCGGAGCAAAAGAAGAAATGGATAAGTTGTTCACGATAGAACCCTCGCCCTGTACGATCATATAAGGGACAGCTGCCTGCATTCCGTAAAAGACCCCCAGCTGATTCACTTGGATCAATTGCTCGTATTCCTCTGATGTCATCTCTATAAAAGGCTTGCGGATTAAAAGACCAGCATTGTTAACAAGTACATCCAACCGCCCGTACCTACGGACGATCTCAGCTGTTGCAGCCGTCCACTCCTCATTCTTAGTTACATCCAACTGTACCGCCAATGCTTCCGAAGACCCTAACGCTGCCACCACCTCTTCAGCAAGGTGGATATTTCGCGCTCCAAACGCCACCGATGCTCCAAGAGACAATAAATATTCCGCAATGGCCTTTCCCTGTCCACGATTTGCACCAGTCACCAACACCACTTGACCCTTTAATTTTTTCACCACTTTACGCTCCCTTCCATCCATCGTTCCGTTATTTTAAACACAATCAGCGAAGCTCATACTTTCAAATTCAAAACTCTGCCCACTATTAAAGTAAATGGCAGGTTTCTTGAAGACTCCGTTTCGAGATTTTTGTGAGAGTTTAGGGCTCCGGGAAAAGGTTCGCTTTCCATGGGGCGGGCGGTGAGCCTCCTCAGGCTACGCCTTCCGGGGTCTCACCTGTCCCACACGTCCCATAGGAGTCTCACCGTTTCCCTCCGCCCCTTTACCATGGAATAGATTCTCGAAACCAACACTAAAAGGCAGCTCTTATGATTTTGATAGGCAGATTATAGAACCCCTGCACTTATAAATAAGGTTCTACTCCTTCCCACCTATAGGCAAGCAAAAAGGGCTTTGTATCAAGCGATTACGCATTCTAAACGTCCATTGGATAGATTACATATTATCCATTTCCTATAAACATATAAGCTAATTTTATAAGTAGTGTTTTCGAGAATCTTCCTTGGCAAAGGGGCGGAGGGGAATGGCGAGACTCCTGCGGGAAAAAAGTGCTTGGTGAGACCCCACAGGACGCAGTGAAGTGACCCCCAAGAGTTGGACACCTTCTAACTCTGACCGAAGGGGGATACACCTTGAATAAATTTACGAATGAAGACAAATTTCAAGCCGTCCATCGATATCTTGATGAAACCATCAGCTACCGTCATCTAGCTAAAGAAATCGGCGTAGACAACTCTGTTTTACGTTATTGGGTGAAATTATATGAGTATCACGGAGATCAAGCTTTTGCGCCTCCCTATACAAACTATTCCTCAGAATTTAAACTGAAGGTAATTGCATGTATCGAAGACGAAGGGTATTCCATTCGTGAGGCCTCAGCTCTCTTCCATATCCCCGATTATTCCATGGTTCGAAGGTGGATGAGGAAATGGAAGAATGGCGGTATGGGAGCCCTTGCGTCCAA